>NZ_FOCK01000008.1 GCF_900110085.1 Prevotella sp. ne3005 | reverse complement strand
AAGTGGCACGCGAGCTGGGTTCAGAACGTCGTGAGACAGTTCGGTCTCTATCTATCGTGGGCGCAGGAGTCTTGCGTGGTGCTGACACTAGTACGAGAGGACCGTGTTGGACAGACCTCCGGTTTACCGGTTGTACCGCCAGGTGCACCGCCGGGTATCCGCGTCTGGATTGGATAAGCGCTGAAAGCATCTAAGTGCGAAGCCAGCCGCAAGATGAGGACTCCATTGAGGGTCGTCGTAGACTACGACGTTGATAGGGTGCAGGTGTAAAGACGGTGACGTCAAAGCCGAGCACTACTAATTGCCCGAAATCTTTCGCTTGAGTCATATTATCAGATGTAATGAAGTTTTAGAAGGCTTAGTCCTTGCTTCTGTTCTTGTGTGGAAATAGTCAAACCCCATATCAGGTGGCTATTGCAGCGGGGTCCCACCTCTTCCCATTCCGAACAGAGAAGTTAAGCCCGCCTGCGCCGATGGTACTGCAATGCAATGCGGGAGAGTAGGAGGCCGCCACTTTTATCAGAGAGCCCCGAGTCAGAAATGACCCGGGGCTTCTTCGTTTTGACAAAGTTGGCATTGTTATTTCGCTCTATACATCATAATCGTGAATACGAGCGACACACCTATCATCGAACCTACAATGATTATAAATGGTAGGATGCTTTCGTGATCTTTCATGGCCAATGTGTAGACGGCGATGAATAGCATGATTCCAAGCATCATGATTGCAATAATCCTGCACAATAGAACGCCTAATCTTTTCTGACGTGCGTTGCCAGGTCCATTGTGGAAAGGCAGATTAACGCTACCACCGGGGAAGTAGATGCTAAAGGCGCAGATAAATGCTACAATAGTCAATATCACACTTGGTATGATGATGAAGGTGGGCGATCCATAGTGATCTGGCTTTCCTGAAGGCCCGAAATGGGTTGGCACAATATCTGGTGCGCGACTGATGAGCCAGATGATGATTCCCCATATTGTCAGTGTCAGTACAAGGAAGACGATATCGAAGATCTTATCTTTTGCCGTACGCACGATGTTAAGTTTAATATCACTCATATAATTAACTATTTATTATCTTCTTTATTTTGTGTTTGGTTCTTTTTCTTGGGCAGCCGCTTGGCTTTGCGTAGCGCCTCTGTGATGATCCACTGCAGTTGACCATTGGTGCTGCGGAATTCATCTGCAGCCCAGGCCTCTATCGCGTTCATTGTTTCGGTATCTACGCGAAGAATAAAACTTTTGGTGTTCTTTTCTGCCATTGATTAATGATTAAGTGTTCCTGTGTTCACTACCGGCTGAGCAGATTCATCGCCACAGAGTACTACAAGCAGGTTGCTAACCATCGCAGCCTTTTTATCGTCATCAAGATCTACGATATTCTCATTGGAAAGCTTGTCAAGAGCCATCTTCACCATCGAAACAGCACCTTCCACAATCTTTTCACGAGCAGTAATGATAGCTGAAGCCTGCTGGCGACGGAGCATAACAGCAGCTATCTCAGGAGCGTATGCCAGATAATTAATACGTGCCTCGACTACTTCGATGCCTGCCAAAGCCAGACGTTCGTCGAGTTTCTGCTCCAGTTGTTCGTTGATTTCGTCTGCACTTGAACGCAGGGTTGGCTCATTATTTTTGCTGTCTTCATCGTCGTAGGCATACTGGCCTGCTACCTGTCGCAGAGCTGCATCACTCTGTACACGGACAAAGTTCTCCAAGGCATTCATCAGTCCCTTTGTGTCAGATCCGACTGTGTTGGGATTGGCTGCCATAGTCTGGGAGTCTACTTCGAAGAGTGCTTTGTAAGTGTCCTTTAGCTTCCATACCAATACCAAGCCTATCATCACAGGATTGCCTGTCTTGTCATTAACCTTGATAGGCTCCGCATCGAGGTTACGCGCACGAAGCGATACCTTTTTCGTACCATAGAAGGGGTTAATCCAATAAAAACCTGTCTGTGCAAAGGTTCCGCTGTATTTTCCGAACCAAGTGGTTACCTTAGCTTCGTTGGGCTCCAACATCATTAGCCCGAACCACATGATGATATTTACGATGAGCAACAGGAGGCTGCAGCCCAATAACCAACCTCCGCAATCACCATTGCTTTCGTCTAATAGGATAATGCTATACACGATACCTACAATTGAGAGAACCAGAACTGCAATGTTGATAAACAGCATCAGAAAACCGTTCATCACCGTCCCTTTGAATGTATATTCCTTATTTTCCATAATGATAAGTATTAATAAGTTGATTGAAATTGATATCAAAATGATATCGCAAAGATATGAACAATTCTTCGTCTGGCAATGGAATCTGCCTAAACTTTAACAATAATTATGACTCAGTCTCAGAAAAAGTGTGTAAATTTGCCACATGATTAAAATCGCTACAGTGATACAGCGCGTTCGACATGTCTTTGTCTGGCTGAACCGTATTGGACATTGTCGAGGTTTTGGCATCCAATCGCCTGCTGACTATTGGCTGGTGCGTTATGTCTTCAATGAGCATTGGCCATATTATCAGTATGAACTGTTGGGCGAAGAGGATGACTGGCTTACAAGGAAGTTGGGCCTTCTTTATTTCCGTATCGCCAATTGGCGGCAGCCTCATGTTATTGAGAGCGACAGCTTTGAGCAATATCTGCAGGCAGGATGTCGTGATGCTAAGTTCGGTGATTCTGTGGAACTAATAAGACTGTGCCTCGTAGGCGATTGCCGTAGTCGTCTGGCTTCTATTTATAATAAGGTGGTTGATAATACAGTTCTTATTGTTGAAGCGATCGGGCAGAACCGTGCTCTCTGGAATGAAATTGTTGCCGATGAACGGACAAAGGTGACATTCGATCTCTATTATTGTGGAATAGTGCTGTTTGACAAAAAAAGGCATAAAATGAATTATATTATAAATTTCTAATAAAATCAACAAATCTATGAAGATTACTAAGGTATATACTCGTACAGGCGATCAAGGGCAGACAAGTATCGTAGGTGGTTTTAGAGTCAGTAAGGCTAGTGAACGTTTAGAGGCTTATGGTACAGTGGATGAATTGAGTTCCCATTTGGGACTCTTGGCTGCGATGCTGTCAGAGGGTGAATATCATGATATGATTATTCGGATCCAAAATAATCTGTTTAATGTCTGCACAAATCTTGCTACAGATCAGAGCCAGACACCGCTATACGACTCTGCAAAACTCGCTGATGGAGAGATTGAGTTATTAGAGTCAGAAGTAGACCGAATGATGAAACTGTTGCCGGAACGCCAGGGGTTTATCCTTCCAGGAGGTACGCAGGTTGCTGCTCAAGCTCATGTGTGTCGTACTGTCTGTCGCCGTGCAGAACGTCGAATTGTAGCATTGTCAGTAGTTGCCCAAATAAGTCCTGAGACTTTACAATATGTGAACAGATTAAGTGATTATCTGTTCGTTTTAGCCAAAATAATAAATTTTAACGCAGGCGTAAGTGAAATTATATGGCAAAATGTTTGCAAATAGGAATAAAATGATTACTTTTGCGCCCGAATTAAAAACATAGTAAAAAACCAAAGACTAAGAATATGTATTGGACACTGGAATTGGCTTCCAAATTGGAAGATGCGCCTTGGCCCGCAACCAAGGATGAATTGATTGATTACGCAATTCGTTCAGGTGCTCCTTTGGAGGTACTTGAGAATTTGCAGGAGATAGAGGATGAGGGTGATGTTTATGAGAGCATCGAAGACATCTGGCCCGATTACCCAACGAAAGAGGACTTCCTTTTCAACGAGGATGAATACTAAGCAGTATTCTGCTGTAAGTAATTGAAGATTAACGAGGTGTGTATTTTTTTTGCACACCTCGTTTTTTTGTGCGAATAATTATTTGAATATGGCAAGACAATAACGACAATATACTAACTGTTAGTGGTGGCACTTTCACTAGTCGTAAAGAATCCTGAATATATACTTGGTCAAAAGATGGGAAGATTATTAGTACGAAATCCAGGTAATGTGATTGTTATCTTTTTCTTGTCCAAGTCATTTTTATGTGAGGAATGCCATCAAGCATAAAACTATCTGATGACTGTTTGAATCCGACTCTTTCGTAGAATTCCTTGGCATACTCCTGAGCTTCAATGTCTATGTGTGTCGCACCGAAATGTTTGACTGCTGTCTCAATTGAGTGAATCATAATCTGCTTACCATACCCTTTGCCTCGTTCTATCGTTATAACTCTGCCAATCGAGATTTCCTTCATATGAGTACCGGCAGGACATACACGGGCCAGTGCTACAATTCTGTTTCCCAAAGTCAACCATAGATGAATAGATTTCTGATCATCTCCGTCCATATCTTGATAGACGCAATTCTGCTCAACCACGAACACTTCGCTACGCACTCTCAGCAGTTCGTATAGCTCGTCCGTAGTTAGTTCTTGAAACGTTTTCTTGTGCAATATAGGCTTGTTCATACCCACTCAAAGTTATCTTTTCCGGCTCCAATCTCAAAGTGATACTTGGCTATGCCCAAGTCCATCTGAGTGTATCCGATGATGGAGCATCTTCTGCCAATGGCAGTTCCTTGTATGCCCTTACACTATGGCGGGCTTCTATTGCTTCTTGTAGGGTCATTGTTATAGCATATTTTCCAGTATCTCAACAGCCTCGGTTATGTCCTCTTGAAACCGTTTGTGGTCTCTCAGAAAGTCAGCTCTGCCACTAGAAATATCATCAAGTAGTTCCTGGCTCATTTCATCTGCATACGAGGCAATAGCAATCTCAATGTCGTCTTTCTGCCAGTCAAGTGTCGAATGAACATAGATCCTCTGCTTCTGATGCAAGAAACTGTAGGCTGTCTCTATACTGTCTTTCGTTATCATCTGTTTTTGTCATAGCCTATCGGACGGAACTGCTTTTGCTCGTCGCTGTAAACGAATCCATGTCCGTATAGGTAGGTCTTTAAATCTTTCGGCTCTGTCCCAAAGTTGTAGCACAGGGATTCCAACGTGTCAAACTCTTCATCCCTCAGAAGCATGTTGACGCTTGAAACCAGTATTGCAGGGTCTTTAGGCAGGTAGTCCATCGATAATTATCTCTTTTTATTCGTAGGCATATAATAGCCCGTACTTTTCATGCAGTTTCCGAAGAGAGCCGTCGGACTTCATCTGACGGATGACATTATTCACTATCTGCAGGAGATCCTCCTGCCCCTTCTGCATGAGGACACCAATTTCACCATGAGTAAATGGAGCGTTCAATAGTGGAGCTGCCAGTCGGGTGTCAGTCTGCACATAATAAGGAGCCTCTGTAATTTCCGTTATCATCACGTCGGCTGCACCTTCGGCTACAAGTGTCGGTATTTCCTCGTTCTTTTGGTGAACCACTATCTTAGCGTGAGTCAGGTTCTCGTTGGCAAACTTTTCATTCAGTCCACCTGGATTCACCATTACGGTCACTTCGGGTTTGTCTATGTCAGCCAATGACTTGTAGCGGTTTGCCTCCGAAGCCCTGCAAAGGATGGTCTTGCCGTTAGCTAGATAGCCGTCGCTCATGAGCATCGTTTCCCGTCTGGTATCTGTTATGGTAATCCCACCAATGGCAAGGTCGAATATTTGAGGTTCTGTTAGTACGTCGGCTGTCAATGAAGGCCATGAGGTCTTTTTGAATTCTATATCTACTCCTAACCTTCTTGCTATTTCGTTGGCGACATCAATACCAAAGCCCCAATATGTTCCATCGGGTTCACAGAATGATAACGGTCTGTAGTCACCGGTAGTACCAAAGAGGATTGTGCCTCGATCCAGAATTTCTGCTACTTTGCCCTTGGTGGGATTATCTGTATAGGTTCTTTGCGAACAAAACGAAAAAGTTCGAGCGCCGCAAATGATCAGAACTGCTATCAGAAACCAGGTCCTTAATCTTTCCAATCTTATCATTGTTTCTGTACTGTATTTATAATCGGCTACAAAATTACTCAATTTTCAGTTGAAAATTGCCAAAATAACACATCTTCACTACAGAATTGAGTGTTTTTCCCTATTTTTGTGTAATTTTGTCGCCAAATTGAGAGAAAAAGTATGAAAGATTCGATTAAGAGAGAGCAGAGCCAAATGAGTTTGAACTCTGCCGAGCGTGAGAATTCTCGCACGAAGTGTAAAGTAAAGATTCAAACAATGCTTGGCGACATTGTTGTTCGCCTATATGATGAGACTCCCATCCATCGTGCCAATTTCCTGAAATTGGCGAAAGAAGGATATTACGATGGTACACTGTTTCATCGTGTCATTAAGGATTTTATGATTCAGGGCGGCGATCCTGATTCAAAGGGCGCACCTGCTGGAAAAATACTTGGTGTGGGGGATCCTGGTTATACACTTGAAGCCGAGATTAAGGACGGACTGTTTCATAAACGTGGTGCCTTGGCTGCTGCGAGACAGGGTGACGAAGTTAATCCAGATCGTCGCAGTAGTGGCTCTCAATTTTATATTGTCTGGGGCCAGGTGTATAATGAGGGACAGCTTCGCCAGTTTTCCAAGCAGTTGAGGATGCAGAAGGTTCAGGCTGTATTCAATGAACTTGCAGCAGAACATCGTGCTGAAATCATGCAGATGCGCCGTGACAGGAATCGTGCAGGGCTACAGGAATTGCAAGACAAACTGGCTGCGGAAGCTGAGAGTAAGGTAGGAAAAACTGGCTTGACCGATGACCAGTTGAAGATATACTCTACTATTGGTGGTACTCCCCATCTTGACGGCCAATATACTATATTCGGAGAGGTCGAGGAAGGTCTTGATGTGGTTGAAATGATACAAGGCACTGCTACTGGACGTGCTGACAGACCTGTTGATGACATAGAAATGAGAATGATAGTTATTGAATAATATGTTGGAACTTGGACTGGAATATACAAGCGAACTGACTGTAAACGAAGGCTTGACCGCTCTTCAGATGGGGCTGGAAATATGCCTGTACTTGCTACCCCAGCTATGATGGCTTTGATGGAGCGCTCGAGCTGTGCTCGCTAGCTACACATCTAAGATTCATTGTTGACAAAGAAAAATTCATCTCAAAACTTAGATAATATGGATTTGCTAGAACTTATAAAGAATAGATATAGTTGTAGGAGCTATCAGCCTACGAGTGTTGAACAGGATAAGCTGGACTATATCATGGAGTGTGTCCGGTTGGCCCCATCTGCTGTGAACAAGCAGCCTTGGAAGTTTCGCTTCGTCAGTAGCGAGGAAGATAGGAAGATAATCTGCCAGTGCTATAATCGCGAATGGTTCGCTACGGCTCCTATTGTTGTCATTGCCTCTATCTTGCATGATGAAGAATGGGTTAGATCCGATGGCAAACACCACGGCGATATTGACATTGCTATTGCAGTTGAGCATTTTTGTCTGGCTGCTACAGAACTGGGACTTGGTACATGTTGGGTATGTAACTTTGATGCCGAACTGTGTAAGAAGTCCTTTGGCTTGGGAGAGAATGAAGAGGCTGCCGTCCTGATTCCAATCGGCTATCCTGCCGATGATTCGAAGGAAAAGAAGCGTAAGGCCATAGAAGAAATATGCAAGTGAACAAAACACCATAAGAAGATGAAAAAAGTAATCAGGACAACAAAGGCACCTTCGGCAATAGGTCCTTATAGTCAGGCAATACAAGTGGGAAATATCATTTATGCCTCTGGACAGATTCCCATCGACCCTGCTACTGGAAGTTTTGTTGAGGGAGGTATCAAGGAACAAACTCGTCAGTCTTTGCTCAACGTGAAGGCTATTCTAGAAGAGGCAGGTTTGACAATGGGCAATGTAGTGAAAACTACAATATTCATGGCCGATATGAACGACTTTGCGGATATGAACGCTGTTTATGCAGAGTTTTTCGCAGAGCCATACCCTGCAAGGTCTGCTGTTGCTGTAAAAACTTTACCTAAAGGAGCATTAGTTGAAATTGAAGTAGTAGCAGGCGTATGACAAATTAATCCTGTCATTATTAAGTCTCTGCTTTGCGTTGACGATGGACGCTCAAAATGGCCTGAAAAAGGTGTATAATGAGAACATCAACCCCATCGAGGATTTCTATGATTTTGTATTTAAAAGGTACGCGTAGCCACATTAATAGTTTAATCGCTAAATAAAACTAAAACTTTATAGAAGTGTGAGTCGTTCAGATGGAAAATGATTAAACAATAAAAACAGAACAGATTATATGAGTGTAGAATATATGTCTCAAGAAGGCTACGATAAACTCGTGGCTGAACTCCGTCAACTGGAGAGTGTAGAACTGCCTCAAGTGAAAGAGGCTATTGCCGAAGCCCGCGACAAAGGCGACCTTAGCGAGAACTTTGAGTATCATGCTGCCAAGCGTGAACAGTCGCGTTTGTTGGGTAGGATACGTTTCAAACAAAGAGTGTTGGCCAATGCACGTGTGATAGATATGTCGAGACTTGCTACAGGCACTGTGCAATTGCTCAGTAAGGTTGAGATGACTAATATGGCAAACAATAGCAGGATGACCTACACGATAGCCAGTCCCCACGAGGCAAATATCCGTGAAGGGAAGATTTCCATCAAATCGCCTATTGCTCAGGCCTTGCTGAACAAGAAAGTTGGTGATGTCGTGGAAGTCCGGGTGCCTGCCGGTACGATAAAGTTGCGTATCGAAAATATTCAATTATAGACGATGACGAAACAACCTTCAGATGCAATATTCTGGAGGTTGTTTCGTTATTATAACGTGTATAGAGGTTGTGCTATAATATGTTTGTTGCTGTTTTCTTCTATCAAGGGATGGGCGCAGTATGATGTTTCCTTTAGCCATTATTGGGCGATGGAACCGTCATTCAATCCTGCGTCAGTAGGCAAAGAGGCCAAGTTGAATGTGGCGGCGGCTTATGCCATTCAGATGGCAGGCTTTGAACATAACCCCAATACAATGTATGCCGCTGCCGATATGCCATTCTATGCGTTGGGTGCCTATCATGGCGTGGGTTTACAGTTCCTCAATGATGCGATAGGCTTGTTTACTCATAAACGGCTAAGTCTGCAATATGCCTATCAGCATCGCCTCTTGGGTGGAAAGATCAGTGCGGGTATCCAGGCGGGAATGGTAAGTGAGAATTTCGATGGTAGTAAGGTTGACGTGGTGGATCCTGATGATCCGGCTTTTTCCTCATCCTCGGAAAATGGTACGGGGCTGGACCTCTCAGCTGGGCTATACTATCTGGCCCGTGATTGGTATGCTGGTTTCTCTGTACTGCATCTGAATTCACCTAAGGTGGAATTAGGGGAAACCAACGAACTGGACATCTCTGCTACATATTATTTAACGGGTGGATACAATATTCGGCTTAGTCATCCGTTTTTAACTATACAAACCTCTGCTCTTGGACGTACTGACGGTAGTGCGTGGCGGGCCGACCTGACAGGGCGCCTGAAATATGAACATGAGAAGAAGGTGATGTATGCTGGCTTGACCTATAGTCCGACAAACTCGGTGACGGTGATGTTAGGTGGTCGTTTCTTTGGCGTGCATATTGGCTACAGTTATGAGATATACACCTCTGCCGTCAGCCTCGGCAATGGAAGCCATGAACTGTTCGTGGGCTATCAGACGGAACTGAACCTGTATAAAAAGGGTAAGAATCTGCATAAGAGCGTGAGAATACTGTAAGGAAGGTAAGATAGTAAAAAAGATAAGACATGGAACAAAGAATAGTTCGGATGAGTAAAAAGAGATGGGCAAAAAGGCTTTTACCTTTTTACCTTTTAACCTTTTTACTTTTTATGACCAGCTGTTTTGGCAGTAAGATGATGTCTGCCAGTGGTGGTGAGGTGACTGGCACAGGTGGTCGGGCATTTACCGAGCCCACGCCCTATGGAATGGTTCTCGTGAAACGGGGGCATTTGAAAATGGGCGTGGAGAAACAGGACTCTCTGTGGGGAAAGAAGACACCTCTCAGGGATATCTCCGTTGATGGTTTCTGGATGGACGAGACGGAGGTCACAAACTCCAAGTACCGTCAGTTTGTGAATTATGTCCGTGACTCTATTCTCCGGGAGCGTCTTTCAGAATTTGACGAGACCTATAAGACGGTTAAGACGGATAAAGATGGTGAGGAGATAGGTATGGTACTCAACTGGAAGAAGCCCTTGCCCCGCCGTCCGAACGAAGACGAACAGGAGATTATCGACGGTATGTATGTTACTAATCCCGTTACTGGTGACAAGATGTTGGATTATCGTCAGCTGAACTATCGTTATGAGATTTATGACTATGCCTCGGCAGCCCTGCGCCGCAACCGTCTGAATCCCCAGGAACGAAACCTGAACACGGATGTGACGGTTGATCCCAATGAACAGGTGTGGATTTCGAAGGATACCGCCTATGTCGATGATGAAGGCAGGATTGTGCGTGAGACGATTAACCGTCAACTGACAGGCCCTTGGGATTTCCTGAACACCTATATCGTCAACGTGTTCCCCGACACCACCTGTTGGGTAAATGATTTCCCCAATGCCGACAATGAGATGTATCTCCGCTACTATTTCTCGAATCCTGCCTATAATGACTACCCCGTTGTGGGTGTTACCTGGGAGCAGGCCAATGCCTTCTGTGCCTGGCGTACGGAGTATTTGTTGAAAGGGTTAGGTCCTGCAGCCCGTTATGTGCAACGCTATCGTCTGCCAACAGAAGCGGAATGGGAGTTCGCAGCCCGTGGTAAGGATCAGAATGAGTTCCCGTGGGACAATGAAGATGTGGCCAGTGGAAAAGGTTGCTTTTATGCTAACTTCAAGCCCGACGATGGTAATTACACCAAAGACGGTAATCTGATTACCAGTCGGGTGGGCATCTATGCCGCCAATACAAACGGCCTTTACGATATGGCTGGTAATGTGGCAGAATGGACCTCTACCATTTATACTGAAGCAGGCGTGGAGGCCATGAACGACATTAACCCGCAGTTAAAATACAATGCGGCTCCTGAGGATCCCTATCGTCTGAAGAAAAAGAGTGTGCGTGGTGGCTCTTGGAAAGACCCTGAGTCCTATATACGCTCTGCCTGGCGTACGTCTGAATACCAGAATCAGCCTCGAAGTTATATCGGCTTCCGTTGTGTACGTAGCCTGGCCAACAGTACCAGTGAGAAAACCAAAGTAAAGAAAGGGAAGAAATAATGACAAGATATAGCAAATATAATCTCATCTACCGCTTACAGAAGTGGATGGACAGCGTGCCGGGACAGACGTTCCTGAACTATGCTTATAGTTGGGGTGCCTCCATCGTTATTTTGGGTACGCTATTTAAGTTGACCCATTTGGATGGCGCAGACTTTTTTCTATTCCTGGGAATGGGAACAGAGGTCATCGTATTCTTCCTTTCCGCTTTCGACCGTCCGTTCGACAAGACAACCGACGGGATGGAATTGGATATTCATCCCGGAGAGAAGGTAGAAGTAACCCCACCCTCATCAGCCCAGAATGTATTGACGACTCCAAAAGTCTCAGTTCCCCCTGCAAATTCCCCTGCAAATTCTGAACTTGAAGCTGTGACAAACGGCTATGTCGACGAGTTGAAACGCCTGACAGAAACACTATCGAAGGTTTCTGCCCAGAGCCAGAAGCTGACAACTGATTCCGAGGAGATGGAGAATCTGAATCGTACGCTGACAGGCATCTGCAAGGTCTATGAGATGCAGTTGAAGAGTGCCAGTTCACAGATAGGTACCATCGATGAAATCAATGAGCAGACCCGTAAGATGGCTTCACAAATTGCTGAGCTCAATAAGATCTATGCTCGTATGATCGAGGCAATGACGCAAAAGATGAACGTATAGTCACATGGCAATAAAGAAACGTCCGATATCCCCTCGCCAGAAGATGATCAATCTGATGTATGTCGTCTTGATGGCTATGTTGGCGCTGAACGTCTCTAATGAGGTGCTCAACGGTTTCTCGATTGTCGAGGAGAGCCTCAACCGCACCACGAATAACTCGTCAAAAGAAAACAATGCCATCTACGAAGCTTTCGATACACAGATGAAAGCCAACCCGCAGAAGACAAAAGCGTGGTTTGACAAGGCTCAACAGGTGAAGCAGATGAGCGACTCGCTCTTTAACTTTGCCGCCAACCTGAAACTGGCTATTGTCAAGGAGGCAGATGGAGAGGATGGAGATATCAACAACCTCCGTAACAAGGAAGATCAGGAGCCAGCCAACCATGTGATGCTGTCGCCGACCAGTGGACAGGGGCAGAAACTCTATGATGCTATCAATGCTTTCCGTGAACGGATGCTGACGATGGTGACTGATGAGAAGCAAAAGCAGATTATAGCCAGTAACCTGACGACGGAAGTCCCAAAGAAGGTCCGGACGCTGGGTAAGAACTGGCAGGAGTATATGTTTGAATCCATGCCAGCAGCAGCAGCCGTGACACTGCTGTCCAAACTGCAGAGTGATGTACGTTATGCCGAAGGGGAAGTGTTGCACACCCTCGTTTCCAACATCGATGTGAAGGATATCCGTGTCAATATGCTTGACGCTTTCGTGATACCCAGTTCCAAGACCATTGTCAGGGGCGACCGCTTCTCTGCCCGTATTGTGATGGCTGCTGTAGATACCACGCAGGTACCTGATATCTATATAGGAGGACAAAAGGTGAATCTGGCCGACGGCCTCTATGAGACTGTGTGTGGACGGACGGGCGACTTCACACTGAAAGGCTACATGGAAACCGTCAATGGCAATGGCGACCGAATCCGTCGTGAGTTCTCCCAGGACTATACTGTCGTAGATCCTAGTGCCACCGTCTCTGCCGACCTGATGAATATGCTTTATGCCGGCTACAACAACCCCATCAGTGTCAGTGTGCCGGGCGTGCCCCTCAACAAGGTACATGCCTCGATGACCAATGGAACGTTGCGGGCTGTGGGGCCCGGGAAATATATTGCCCGCCCTTCAAAGATTGGACAGGATGCTACGATAACCGTCACCTCAACCAATACGGGGCGTCCACAACAGATGGGACAGTACACCTTCCGTGTCCGTAAACTGCCTGATCCTACACCTTATATATCTATGAAGGATGAGCATGGCAACCCCACCCGTTATAAGGGTGGTGGTCTGTCGAAAGGTCAGTTGGTGGCCGCCGATAATATCGGAGCAGCTATCGACGATGGCATCCTCGACATCGCCTTCCGGGTGCAGAGTTTTGAAACTGTGTTCTTCGATAATATGGGTAATGCTGTTCCGATGGCCTCTGAGGGTGCCTCGTTCTCTGGTCGTCAAAAGGAGACGTTCCGCAGACTGGCCCGCAACCGTCGGTTCTATATCTCCCGTGTGACAGTTGTTGGCCCCGATGGCTTGACCCGAACACTCACTAATCCAATGGAAGTAATCGTAAAATGATGAAGATATGAAGAAGTTATTGTTGTTGACTATGATAATGATGATGGCAGGCTCTGCCTTAGGCCAGCCACAAAGAAGTCGCGTTCAACCTGCCGAGCAAAAGCAGAAGCAGAATCCTTCCTCGGCCATGTCTATGCGTGCCCAGCTGACGTTCCCGACAGCAGTGGAGATGCCAGAGGAGGTGGTGTGGCGTCGTGATATCTATCGCGAACTCGACCTCACAGAGGATGCCAATGCCGGTCTTTACTTTCCGGTAGAGCCTCAGGGTAGGCAGCTCAACCTGTTTACCTATATCTTCAAACTCGCACAAAACGGCTATGTTCCTGTCTATGAGTATCCGACGGATGGTAGTGATAACTTCTCCGACGAAGCAAAAGTGGAGATGAAGACCATCCTCGACAATTATCATATCTTCTATGAGGAACAAAATGGTAAGCTAAAGGTTGATAATAGCGATATCCCTTCTGCCGAGGTGAAGAAATATTATCTGAAGGAGAGTGCCTACTACGACCAGGCAAATTCCTCTTTCCATATCAAGGTGCTTGCCCTTTGTCCGGTGATGTTGCGTGAGGATGACTTTGATGGTGAGTCCACCCAATATCCGCTTTTCTGGGTAAAATATGGCGACCTGGAGCCCTTCCTCAACCGCCAGACGGTGATGGCCAGTAGTCTAAACAATGCAGCAACCATGTCGATGGCGGATTATTTCACGCTGAACAGCTATAAGGGTAAGATCTATAAGACGAATAATGCCCAGGGAAAGACGCTCTTGCAACTCTGCAATGGCGATGCCGACAAACTTAGTGCCGAGCAGAAACGTATCGAGGCTGAGTTGGCAGCCTTCCATAAGACCATCTTCGGCGACCCTGCCAAGCGTGATTCCATAGATAATGTGATGGCAGTGAACGCTAAGTCTGCAAAGTCTGCGAAGACCAAATCATCCTCTTCGCGTTCTTCCAAAGCCCCCAAAGCCAAGTCGTCTTCTTCAAAGAGCAGCGGTGGCAGTTCTGCCCGCGTCACAGTGCGCCGTCAGCGTCATTAATATGTTAAAATCTGATTTTATTTGGTTTTTATCATTCTTATTCGTATCTTTGCAGCCCAGATGTAATTAAAACAGATGTAATTATGAAAAAGATTATTTCCTTAGTAATGTTTCTGGCTGCGATAACCATGTCAGCAAAGGCACAGATTGACTATGGTGTGAAAGGCGGTCTTAATCTGACGAGTATGAGCTTTAGTAAGGACGTGTTTGATTCCTCGAATAAGATGGGTTTCTTTATTGGTCCTACCGCAAAGTTCACGTTACCCGTCGTCGGCTTGGGTATCGACGCCTCGCTTCTTTTTGACCAGCGTTCTTTCAATGTTGAGTTTGAAAGCAGGGAGGGTCATGCCACAGTTGCTAGCGAGAGTATCAAGCAGCAGAGCATTCAGATTCCTGTCAATGCCCGTTTTGCCTTCGGAGTAGGTGATGTTGCCAGTATCCTTGTGTTTGCGGGTCCTCAGTTCGGGTTTAACCTGAGCGGAAAGAAGTCTATCGGCCAGATTGCCGATTGGAAATTCAATTCTTCCAACCTGAGTTTCAACATCGGAGCAGGCGCCATGTTCCTCAAGCATTTCCAGGCAACGCTAAATTATAATATAGCCCTGGGTAAGACAGGTGAGTTCGATGTTCATTCCACTGCCGAAGACATTAAGGACGTCTTTAATGGCAAATATGATGGAAAGATGAACGCTTGGCAGCTGTCAGTTGCTTATTTCTTCTAAGTCTTGTTTGTTGATGTCATCCTCCCTTTGCCGCTCGACGGTGTCTTCACCTATTCTGTCCCGACCTCTGAGGAAGGCAGAGTAAAGGTGGGAGCACGTGTCGTTGTCCCTTTCGGCAGAAGCAAGACCTACATAGGCATCATCTCAAACATACACCATCAGCCACCTGAGGGATATCAGACGAAAGATATCCTTCAGGTGGTTGATTTTAGCCCGATCCTTCTGGATACGCAATTGAAACTGTGGCAGTGGATTGCCGACTATTACATGTCGCCCCTTGGAGAGGTGTATAAGGCCGCGCTGCCCTCAGGACTGAAGGCTGAAGACGGATATAAGCCCAAGACGGAACTGTGTATCAGGCTGGCTGCATCCTTCCAAAACGAACAGGCTCTTCATGTTGCCTTGAATATGTTGCAGCGGGCCGACAAACAACTGAAGGCTTTTGTCGATTACCTGTCTATCTCCGGCTGGGACCAGGGATCTCCCAGTGAACTGACTCGCGACGAGCTGCTGAATCAAGGTCATTCCCTGCCTACAGTCAACGCCCTTGTGAAACGAGGATTGCTTGAGACTTATGAGAAAGAAATAGGACGCTTGAATCATGGTGGTGAACCTCATCCGGAGCACATTAAACCGCTCAGTCCTGTCCAGCAGGATGCCTTCAATCAGATCCAGTTCTCTTTCCTGAAAAAGAACGTGACGTTGTTGCATGGTGTCACTTCAAGTGGCAAGACAGAGATTTATATTCATCTTATTCAGCAGGCGCTGGAACAGAAGAAACAGGTGCTCTATCTCCTACCAGAGATTGCCCTGACAGTACAGATGATGGACCGCCTCCGTCGTGTGTTCGGCAATCGCCTAGGCATCTATCACTCGAAATACTCCGATGCCGAACGTGTGGAAATCTGGCAGAAACAGCTTTCGCAGAATCCTTACGAGGTCATCCTTGGGGCGCGAAGTGCAGTCTTGTTGCCTTTCCAGCATCTTGGACTTGTCATTGTCGACGAGGAACATGAGACCAGTTATAAACAGCAAGATCCTGCCCCGCGTTATCATGCCCGTTCGGCAGCCATCATGCTGGCACAGATGTTTGGTGCCAAGACACTACTTGGTACGGCGACACCCTCACTCGAGACCTATCATAATGCTCGGACTGGCAAATATGCTCTTGTGGAACTCTTCCAGCGTTATCAGGGAATCGAATTGCCTGAGGTTCAGGTTGTCGACATCAAGGACCTGCAGCATCGGAAGATGATGAGTGGCCCCTTCTCTCCCATATTATTAAATAAGGTACGCGAAGCGTTGGAACGTGGCGAGCAGGCCATCCTGTTCCAGAACCGTCGAGGCTATGCTCCTGTCATTGAGTGCAAGCAGTGTGGATGGGTACCCCATTGTCAGCATTGCGATGTGTCACTCACTCTCCATCGTCATCTGAATCAGCTGACCTGCCATTATTGTGGCTACACCTATCAGGTACCGACGGAATGTCCTAACTGTGGTTGTACCCAACTGCAGACGCGTGGCTATGGTACGGAGAAGATTGAGGCGGAGGTGCGCGAGATCTTCCCGGAGGCGCGTATTGCCCGCATGGATCTTGACACTACCCGCAGCCGCCAGGCCTATGAGCGTATCATCAGTGATTTTGCTGCAGGACGTACCAACCTGCTCATCGGCACCCAGATGATTAGTAAGGGACTCGACTTCGACAAGGTCTCAGTAGTAGGTATCCTTAATGCCGACACCATGTTGAACTATCCTGATTTTAGGGCCTATGAGCATGCCTTTACCATGATGTCGCAGGTCAGTGGCAGGGCAGGTCGTAAGGGTAAGCGCGGTTTGGTAATTCTGCAGACAAAGAGTCCTGATTTGCCACTGATACGACAGGTTGTACAGAATGACTATATGGGCTTCTATCGTTCTCTGATTGCCGAGCGTCAGCAGTTCCACTATCCGCCTTATTACCGACTCGTCTATGTCTATCTGAAACATCGTTCCGACAGCCTTGTCGAGACAGCGGGCATCGAGATGGCCAGCCGTTTGCGCCAGTGGTTCGGTGCCAGGGTTCTTGGTCCCGACAAACCTGCCGTGGCCAAGGTCAAGTCATTGGCCATCCGCAAACTCATATTGAAACTGGAGATGGGACTGAAGATGTCGGAGGTCCGCCAATATTTAGCGCTTGCCCAGCAGCAGATGCTTCAGGACAAGCGCTATAGTTCTTTGCAGATCTACTGTGATGTAGATCCGTTGTAAATCCTTAGAAATTCAGGTCGCAGCCAATACCGAGGACGCGGTTGGTACGGGTGAAGTCGTCACTGACACCTGCCTGCGGATAATCATTGCGCTTATAGTGGTCATAGTTCGTCTGGAAGTAGGCAGCCTTCAAGGTGACGTTGTTGGCAACCTTGTAGTTGAATCCAAAGCCGAAACTATAGGAGTTGACCACAAACGACATGTCGTTCATGTACTTGTCAGTCAGCTGATAGCGGGTTAACTGCCCACCGGCACTGATGGTCAGCTTGTCGGTAACATCCCACTCTGCGCCTCCCAGGTATTCGTTGGTACCACCGTCAAGCATATCCTGGGTGTTATTGTACCAGTTGACATTTGTGTCAAAGAAGTGGTGGTAGCCCAGGTTCAGACGGACGTCATCGGTGATGTTCCACATAGCGCCGACGGCTAGCTGTGCAGGAGAGTCCTCGTCAATCTTCTCACCGTCGCGGAACTTGTTGACGGCAGGAATCTCACTGGCCTCGTTGACGGTCGACTCGTTCTTCATGTGAATCTGTGTCTTGAACTCGTATTTTGCAGCGAAGTTGAATTTGCCGATACGATAGTCGACACCAATGACGGGGGCGATGCCCACCGATGACTGATTACAGAGCAGGTTCACGCCCTGTGAGTATTTCTGCAGGGCATTCAGGCTCTGCTTTGTACCTTCCAACTGGGCCTTCTGCTGAATGAGTGCATCAGGTACGGGAACCCCAGCTGCCTCATACTGGGCAATACCGGCATTTACCTTGCTGAGGCCGCCATCGACAGTGGTCTCTGCACCCTGCAGAAAACTGCTGAAGTCCAAATAGCCGCCCTCGGTGTTTACCATGATGTTGCTGATCTTAGCCTTATAGGTCGCATTACCGTAGAGCAGTCGCAGACCTCCATAGACCGACAGATCCTGGGTGATCTTATAGGCGGCACCCAACTGAAAACCGAAATAGTATTGGCGGCCCTGCATATAACCATCCATATCGTAGCCGGTAGCGCCGAGTGGCTGCAGTTGGTGAGCGATGTTGCCAACCACGCTCTCAAAAGAGCCGAGGCCGTCGCTAAACTCACAGGCACCACCGCCGCCAGGGACGGAGAAGTTGAACTGAACACTCCAGTTACCTTTATTATAGGCAGCCTGGACGGATGGGATACATGGCGCATCGGCCACACCCTCGAATACTTTGGTGGTTGCGCCATTGTTCTTCTTGCCCAGGGCAAAGACGGGATTTGTCGATTCGATAGTACGCGTCTGGTGGGCATACTGCCAGTTGAGGCCGAGATAGAATCCTTCGGGGAGGAAAGCCACACCTGCAGGGTTGCTATAGACACCATCGAGACCGATGGCAGCGTCACGAGCCGGGTTACGGAGAAAGTCGATACTCTGATTTGTGTTGGTTAAGATACCGCCTGCGGTGGCTTTTGTTGCTGCTGTCAGCATCACGCCGAGCAGCACGAAATTGATTTTTTTCATATCCTTAAACATCTTTTTACTAAAATCGGCTGCAAAGGTAAATATATTGTTCGGAAATATTCCGTTTGCGTACACATAGTTAACGTATATTAACGGAAATTGCACATAAACCTGCACAAATGTGCAATTTTGTGCAGGTTTATGCACACAAAGTGGTACTTTTGTGCAATCTGAGGGATTACTTTTTCAGGTCGGGATAGCTGATACGGGTGTGATAGATGGTTTTCAGCTTCTCGATAAGCACAGTCTTGGCATAGGCAATGTCTCGGAAGGTGATGGGACACTCCTTGAAATAGCCCTCTGCAACCTGAGTGTCAATGAGCTTGTTGACAAGTTCTCTGATCGTCTTCTCCGTATAATCGGGTAACGAACGGGAGGCTGCCTCTACGGTGTCTGCCATCATCAGGATAGCCTGCTCCTTCGTAAAGGGATTCGGTCCAGGATAAGTGAAAAGCAGGTCGTCGATCTCCTCGTTGGGATGATTGTTCTTGTACTGTATGTAGAAGTACTTGGTCTTGCCCTGTCCGTGATGGGTGGTAATGAACTCTTTAATCACGTCGGGCAGATTGTATTTCTCGGCCAGTTTGACACCTTCCGTCACGTGACTGATAATCATCTGGGCACTGTCAATAGACCTCATCTTCTCATGGGGGTTCACGCCTGACTGATTCTCCGTGAAATAGATGGAATTGGCAATCTTGCCGATGTCATGATAGAGCGCACCCGTCCTTACCAACTGGCTCTTTCCACCAATCTTGTTGGCAATCTCTGCTGCCAGGTTTCCTACCTGGATAGAATGCTGGAACGTGCCTGGGGCTACCTCACTCATCTTACGAAGTAACTCCTTGTTCATATCCGACAGCTCAATCAGCGTGATGTTCGATGTGAAGCCGAAGGCCTTCTCAATCAGATAGAGTAGGGGATAGGAGCAGAACAGCAGCATACCGTTGATGGCAATGTAGTTGTACTCACTATAACTGATCTTGGTGAGGTCATTGTTACGTATCCAGTCCAGTGACAGATTGGTAAGGGTGGCAGCGATGGTCACGAAGACGGCTGTCCAGAACAACTGTGAACGACTCGACAATTCTCTCAGGGAGAAGATGGCCACCAGTCCGGCCACCAGTTCTACGGCAATAAACTCCAGCGGATACTGCAGGAAGCTGGCACAGATGAGCACCAACATGGCGTGGGTCATAAAGGCTGTACGAGAGTCCATGAACACGCGGATGAAGATGGGCACCATGGCGAATGGCAGGATATAGACATGCATGATATTGTGCTTGACCATCACAGAGGCCATGACCACGAATATGATGATCAGGGCATAGAGCATGGCCGTGGAGCGCATCTTGTCGAAATAATCTTTACGGAATAGTGTCAGATAGACGGTGAAGCAGGTAATGATGATAAACACCAGTAGGATCTGTCCCATGATGGTCAGACTGATCTTGTCATTGCCTTCCGCGCGACGTTGCATTTCTTTCTCAAACGAAAGCAGGATGTTATAGGTCTTTGTGTCGACAATATCGCCTCTGTCGACAATCTTCTGACCTCGCTGTACCAGTCCACTTGCTAAAGCGATACTGTTGTGCAGATCATTCAGGCTGGCCTCGCTGCGCTCCTTATCATAAATAAGGTTAGGGGTGATATAGTCGTTCAGACTGCATTTCATGAGAATCTCACGGTGGGCAGCCAGCGACTTGTCAAGGAAGATCTGCTCATAGGCCGAGATGACCGAGTTGACTTTTGTAATCTGCATGTTGACGGCATTCTTGCCATCGACGATGCGGATTACCTGCGAAGTGTCCTTGCTCAGCTTAGCATATTCCGAGCTGTTCATGATGCCCTGCGTATAGAGAGCGCGCAGTCGGTTGGCAATGATACTGATATAGTCGTTGGACAGCCCGGGTATGCCGTCGCTATAGTCCTTGGCGAATTGGCGCAGCTGCTTGACTACGATGTCGTTGTCATACAGGTAATAAGGCTCATATTCCTTCATCAGACTGTCGCGTTCAGCCTTCACCGCCTCGTCACTCTTATAGATGGGAAAATCGAAAGGCGCTTTTAGGTCGGCATAGCTCCATGGCTTACCTTTTTCTATCTTATAAGTATTGTGAGTGCTGCGCGGCATCAGCCATACGATGATGGCCACCGTTGCGACAATCAGTCCTGTCCGAATCAGAAAATCACGCCATGTGATATCGTTTTTTACGTTAAAACTGCTCATTTCTAAACAATATTATGCTTTTATGGTTGCAAAAATACAAAAATAAAATTAAATTTCGTAACTTTGCAGGCAAAAATAAGAAAAAGTATGTCAGAAAGAAGAGTTAGAGTTCGTTTTGCACCCAGTCCAACGGGCGCTTTGCATATTGGTGGTGTTCGTACCGCTTTGTATAATTACCTCTTTGCCAAGCAGCATGGTGGCGACTTGGTGTTCCGTATTGAGGACACTGATAGCAACCGTTTCGTGCCTGGTGCCGAGGAGTATATCATCGAGTCGTTCAAGTGGTTGGGCATTAAGTTCGACGAGGGTGTGAGCTTTGGTGGTGACAAAGGCCCCTACCGTCAGAGTGAGCGTCGCGACATCTATAAGAAATATGTGCAGCAGCTCCTCGATGCCGGTAAGGCCTATATCGCCTTCGACACCCCAGAGGAACTGGAGGCCAAGCGTGCTGAGATTCAGAACTTCCAGTACGACTGCCACACCCGCAGTCAGATGCGCAACTCGCTGACCCTCTCGAAAGAAGAGGTCGATCAGCTGATTGCCGATGGAAAGCAGTATGTGGTCCGTTTCAAGATCGAGGCAGGACAGGAGGTGCTTGTCAACGATCTCATCCGTGGTGAGGTACGGGTGAAGAGCGACATCCTCGACGATAAGGTGCTCTATAAGAGTGCCGACCAGTTGCCTACGTATCATCTGGCCAATATCGTCGACGACCATCTGATGGAGATCTCCCACGTTATCCGTGGTGAGGAATGGTTGCCTTCTGCTCCCTTGCATGTGTTGCTCTATCAGGCCTTTGGCTGGGAGGACACGATGCCTCAGTTTGCCCATCTGCCCCTGTTGCTGAAGCCCGATGGCAAAGGAAAACTCTCCAAGCGCGATGGCGACCGTCTGGGCTTCCCTGTATTCCCCTTGTTGTGGAAAGATCCCAAGAGTGGCGAGACCTCTCGCGGTTATCGCGAGGATGGCTACTTCCCCGAGGCCGTCATCAACTTCCTCGCCCTGTTGGGCTGGAATCCTGGCACCGAACAGGAAATCTTCTCTCTCGATGAGCTCGTGCCCCTCTTCGACATCAGCAAATGCTCGAAGGCTGGCGCCAAGTTTGCCTTTGAGAAGGCCATCTGGTTCAACCACGAGTATATCCTGAAGAAGTCCAACGAGGAGATTGCCGCCCTTTTCGAGCCCATCGTCAAGGCGCATTGTCCTAACGAGACTTCAGAGCGCATCCTCAAGGTGACAGAGATGATGAAAGACCGTGTGTCGTTTGTCCACGAGTTGTGGCCCCTCTGCTCCTTCTTCTTCGAGGCTCCCACCGAGTACGACGAGAAGACGGCCAAGAAACGCTGGAAGGAAGACTCTGCTGTTGTGATGAATGAACTCATCGCAGTACTCGAAGGCATCGATGACTTCTCGCTTGAGAATCAGGAGCGGATAGTTCATGCCTGGGTGGAGCAGAAGGAGTATAAGCTTGGTAATGTGATGAACGCCTGGCGTCTCACGCTCGTTGGTGAAGGCAAAGGGCCTGGCATGTTCGACATTTCTGCTTTCCTCGGTAAGGAGGAGACGATTGCAAGAATGAAACGCGCAATAGAAGTACTTGGCTGATGTTATACAACCTGATTATATACCTCTATCTTTTGGGAGTGGCTGTCTACAGCCGCTTCAATGATAAGGTGCGAAAGATGTGGCGTGGTGAGCGCGAGGCTTTCCGCATCCTGAGAGAGAAAGTCGATCCCAATGCGAAGTATGTGTGGTTCCATGCTGCCTCGCTGGGAGAGTTCGAACAGGGTCGCCCGCTGATGGAACAGTTGCGTCGCGACCATCCGGAGTATAAGATCCTGCTCACGTTCTTCTCGCCTTCAGGCTATGAGGTACGCAAAAACTATGAAGGTGCGGATATCATCACCTATCTGCCACTCGACACGATTACCAATGCCCGTCGTTTCCTGCGGACCATCCGCCCTGTGATGGCATTCTTCATCAAGTATGAGTTCTGGTACAACTATCTGCACATCCTGAAACACAGAGGTGTGCCCGTCTATAGTGTTTCCAGCATCTTCCGTCCCGATCAGGTGTTCTTCAAGTGGTATGGTCGTCAGTATGGCCGTGTGCTCAACTGCTTTACCCATTTCTTTGTACAGAATGAGGTGAGCAAAGAACTGCTGGCTAAGATAGGAATCAAGGAGGCAACGGTGGTGGGTGACACCCGTTTCGACCGCGTGCTCCAGATCAAGGAAGCTGCCAAGCAGCTCCCCATCGTTGAGGCCTTTGTGAAGGATGCTCCTCAGGTGTTTGTGGCTGGCTCATCTTGGCCTCCTGATGAGGAGATCTTCATCAAGTACTTTAATGAACACAAAGGTTGGAAGCTGATCATTGCTCCTCACGTCATTGGCGAGGACCATCTCGCGCAGATTGAAAAGCTCCTGACAGGCCGCAAAGTCCTCCGCTATACTGAGGCAGAAAAGAATAAGAATCAGACTGATCTGGCTGATGCCGAGGTGCTGATTATCAACTGCTTCGGACTGCTCTCCAGCATCTACCACTATGGTCAGGTGGCCTATGTGGGTGGAGGCTTTGGTGTGGGTATCCACAACCTCTTGGAGGCTGCCGTCTGGGATGTGCCTGTATTCTTCGGCCCCAACAACCAGAAATTCCAGGAGGCTCAGGGGCTGAAAAAGAGTGGTGGTCTCGAGATTCATGGCTACGACGACTTTGCCCAGTTCATGGATCGTTTCTCTGCTGATGCCCAATATCTTAAAGAACAGGGCCGTCAGGCAGGTCAGTTTGTCAAAGGTCAGGCAGGAGCCACCCAGAAAGTGCTGTCTGCCGTTTCGCTTTAGTATCTTATGAAGCCTATGTGGATGATGATGTTTACGCTCCTGCCGCTGGTGGCAATTATCTACATCGCCTGGCACGTATGGGTGATGTTGCCCTTCTCGGCCATCTGGAAATTGCTCATCATCCTTGCTGGCATCCTCTGTGTAGGTATGCTGTTCATGAATTTCGCCCGTAAGTTTGATAGCTACCCTCTGCCTGTGGCCCAGGCTGCCTATGAGATAGGCACCTCCTCCCTCATTGTGCTGCTCTATCTCGTCATGCTCTTCCTGGTGCTCGATCTCGGGCGTCTTGTCCATCTGGTGCCAAAGGCATTCCTCTTTCATAACGGCTATGCTGCGCTGGCCGTCTTCATCTTTATCTTCGGGCTCTTCCTCTATGGCAACCTCCACTATTATAATAAGGTACGCGTACCCCTGGAATTGAAGACCTCGAAGCCGTTGCCCAAGACGTATAAGGTGGTGATGGCCTCCGACCTCCATCTGGGCTATCATAATCCCCGTAAGGAACTGGCCCGTTGGGTGGATATGTTTAATGCCGAGAAGCCCGACTTCATCCTGATTGCTGGCGACATCATCGATGGCAGCATGCGTCCGCTCTTGGAAGAGCGCATGGCTGAGGAGTTCCATCGACTTCAGGCACCTGTCTATGCCTGTCTGGGCAATCATGAGTTTTATGCAGGTCATCCTGAAGCCAAGCAGTTCTATAAGGATGCTGGCATCCATTTGCTCATCGATGAGGCTGTCGTCGTGGATAGCGCCATTGTCATCATTGGCCGTGACGACCGCACAAACATGCGCCGTAAACCCGTCAAGGAATTAGTCGACTCCCTTCAATCTTCAATCTTCCGCTCGGCTTTGCCGCTTGGCTCGTCCAAGAATCTTCAATCTTCAATATTCAATATTCAATATTCAATAGTCCTCGACCATCAGCCCTACAACCTCGATCGTGCTGAGACTGCTGGCATCGACTTCCAACTTAGTGGTCACACCCATCGTGGACAAGTTTGGCCCATCTCCTGGATCACCGATCATATCTATGAATGTTCGTGGGGCAGCCATCAGCGTGGCAACACCCAGTTCTATATATCCTCTGGTCTGGGTATCTGGGGCGGTAAGTTCCGTATCGGTACCCAGAGCGAATACGTCGTCGCAACCCTCACCTCAGACAAATCCCTTTCAGACTGACCTCGTAAAAATGCGTTTATTTCGCTAAAACTGGTCAGAAATTCACACCTATGACGTCTGCATCGCTTCTATGTGATATTGGAATAAACCAGCCGCTCAGGCAGTTGAATTCATACCTGGGATAAGACTGGCAAGAAACTTGCAACCCGCCCTGTGGATTAGAAAAGATTCATTAATCCTTGAAACAGGCAAGAGAAACATCATTCTGTAGTGCCCAAATCCTTGAATCCTATGCCGTCTGGTGGGGAATTTAGATTCCTTAAGCTAAAAAATGCTAACATCGACGTGTTTTTCCATTTTATGATTTCCATTTTATGGAAAAATTGCTATCTTTGCCAGCAAAAAGGAACATGGCAAAGGAGATAGTAAAGATTGACAACCCGTTCGTGACAACAGGTTATGCAGGTGCTGAATATTTCTGCGATAGGGAAAAAGAAACAGCAGACATTATACGCTATCTGACTAACGGCAATAATGTAGCGTTGATCTCACCGCGCAGATATGGAAAGAGTGACTTGTTGCGTCATTGCTTCGCTCAGAAGGTAATCTCAGACCATTATTATACCTTTATTGTGGATATCTATTCCACCAAGACTGTTGCGGAGATGGTTGCCAAACTGGGTAGCGCTATCTTGGAGACCTTGAAGCCGAAAGGAAAGAAGGCATGGGAGAAGTTTCTCGCTATTCTTGCATCAGTACGCTCAGGTATATCTTTTGATATAAACGGCCAACCGTCATGGACTATGACTGTTGGCGACATTCAATCACCGACAGCCACGCTCGACGAGATTTTCACCTATCTGCAAAATGCAGACCGTCCCTGCTTGGTTGTCATTGACGAGTTCCAGCAGATAACTAAATACGGTGACCCGAATATTGAAGCTGAGATTCGAACCCGTGTTCAATACTGCAATAATGCCCACTTCGTGTTTTCTGGTTCCAGAAGACAGTTGATGGGAGCTATTTTCACCTCTCCTGCACGACCATTCTACCAGAGTGTCACCCTTTACCATCTTGGCCGTCTGCCATTGGACAGGTATACGGCGTTCTGCGTTTCTCACTTCAAGAAGAAAGGTAAAAGACTTGATGATGCCGTCGTGAGTCGTCTTTACAGCCAGTTCGACGGAGTCACCTATTACATGCAGAGAGTCATGAACGAATTGTTCAGCAGGACAGCTGCCGATGCCACATGTGTAGAAGACGATGTAAGTAAGGCCGTGGATGAGATTATAGCTGTGTCATCTCCCATCTACGAGGACCTGATGTATCAGCTGCCAGAGAAACAGAGTCGCGTGTTGGTTGCAGTGGCAAAGGATGGATGTGCAGAGAATGTGACCAGTGGGAAGTTCGTCAAACGGCATGGCCTTGTGTCACCCAATTCAGTGAAATCCGCCATTCCCGCATTGATAGACAAAGGGCTGCTCACTCAGGATAAGGGAACCTACAAGGTTTACGATCTGTTCTTCGCCTTATGGCTGGTTAAGAATTCCTAAAACAGCCTCCCCGAAGGGCTGCTCAATTGAAAGGACAAATCATGTAAAACTTTTCTTTTGCATGTTAGACTGCAAATATATGCTAATAATTTCTCCATAAGAATATTCCTATTTTTGAGGAAAGTGTCACTTTTTGCTGTAATCGATTGTAAATATGTGCATTAGATGCAGTGATGGTTTTTTAAAAGTATCACTCCTTTTTCTGATAAAGTAAAACAAGTTGTTTTACTTTATTGGTCATTATCCCGTCAATCCGGAGTCTGCAATCTTTGTTGTTATAGCCATGACTATGGATGCAAGAAGGGGGTATCCATCTGAAAAGATATGTTAAAACATTTCATTACAAGTGATGGATAGTGATACTTTTTACGAATCTATCACCTGTAGTAAGCTATTAAAAACCAGACGGTTATAACGAAAAGTGATACTTTTTGCTTTTTGTTCCCAAGCTTGGAATAATATGGGATGAGGCTTGTGTGGAAAACTTTTTGAGATAATATTTGGCTGTTTCAATAAGTTTTTCTACCTTTGCAGCCAAATTGCGAGGAGGGTACCCATCGCATTTTTTTCCCTATGATTAAGACTACATATTTTAGAAGGTTACTGACAGTTGCGCTCCTGGTCTGTTACTCCCTTTCAATGGGGGCACAGGAGGCAGAACAGATTATTGAGCACGATGGCAACAAGTATATCATCCATGTGGATCGGCTGAATCCCGACCCGGAGATGACGCTGCTGGATGTATTGCATATCTGTCCGGAACTGATGTCGACTGACGGTAAGACTCTTACGGCAGACTATCTGCTGTGTGTCGATGAAATCACACTGAACATCGACTATGAGCCTCTGCTCAACCAAATCAATGCCTGTGATCTCAGTGCTGTCACCGTGTTTGTTTATGGCAACGTAAACAACGCGATGGATGGTGTCACAGGATACATTGACCTACAGTTCAAGGAGGGTAAGGGACTGACAGGTAAACTCGGAATTAATGGCAGTACCTATGGCAACGGTCAGTTGTATGCGAATGTTGCCAATAGAGGCGACAACGTCACCGTTCGTGCCTTGGCGCAGACTAATCTGCAGTATGGTAAGGCTGAGTCATTGGCTGGTACTACCGTCACTTCCCGCAACGGGGTGGAGAATGCGATGCTTCTCGTGGACTGGCAGATTACTGACGACGATCTGCTGAAGTTTAAGCTCTCACAAGGCTATGGCGAACAGAAGGACCGTATGCAGAATATAGAGGATGAGAGTATGCTTTCCAGGCAACGGTGGGGCGAGCTGGTGGCCACCTATGAGCGCAACCTCAACGAACAAGGGGCTGGCCTCTATTTCGAGGCGGGCATGAACTATACGAGCGATGACCTAGAGATAATTAAGAATCGTACAGCCTCGCCTTGGTGGATAGCGGAAGCCAGCTTCCCACTCATGAAACAGGCACTCACGGTGACCATAGGCTATGAGGGCGGCTATGTAAACGACTGGTATCAGGACATAAACCGCGAACAATACCTCTATAATGACCTGTACGTATTGTTAGACTATAAGAAGGGACCGTGGACCATCAACCTGGGCGACCGCTTCAGGCACAATACCTTCTGGAATAGGCAATACGACAAGAGCGACGAGGGCCTGTGGTCGCACAACCGCAACGACCATGCCCTGATTGCCAGCGTAGGGTATCATAAAGGGCGTCATTCCGTACAAGGCGTCTTCAACCGCTCGTTTTTCAACCCAGTCGTCAGCAACTTTATAGACTATCTGGCAGAGAGCTCCTCCCAATATAATTCCGACTACAAGACGCAGTATGCCTGGCGGTCAGAGTTGCGTTATACCTATCAGACGGAGCGGTTGGTGGTAACTGGCAGTGCGACGCACACGCTGTTGACAGACCTGCCCACACCCAATCAGTCACTCACAGGCCTGGGGGCGTCTGTCACCTGGAATAAAGGGCCTCTCAGACTTACAGGTGGTGCCAACGTGTACCACCAGCATCTCGAAATCGAGGAACTTACCAATGATGACACTTTCTTCACCCTGAAGTTCGCCCCAACCCTGTTGTTGGGTAATGGCTTCAGACTGTCGTCCGTCTTACTCTTCAACAGTAAGAAGGATCTCCTTGAGCAACGTGCCCATCTTTACGCTTCAGTAAAGGTGAACAAGGACTTGGGAAAGCGCTGCAATGTGTTTGCGGATTTCCACGACATAGCAGGACAGCCTGAGACTACTAGTACCCTCGCTTTGATGCAGTCGTATAAGAACCGCGCTCTGACGATAGGACTTGCTTATTATCCTTGGAGGTAAGGCGGTTACTCCTGATCTTCAAGGTAGAATTTAGAGTAGGCAACGTAGTGTTTGGCGTTGTCGGTTTGGCCCGGGCGGACCGGTTTGAGGTATTTGGCAGGTACGCCACCCCAGATCTCACCAGCAGGAATCTTGGTATTCTGAAGCACAAGGGCACCAGCGGCTACGATGGAGCCTTCACCAATCTCGCAGCCGTCGAGTAGGGTGGAGCCCATGCCGATGAGGGCATTGTCGTGGATGGTGCAGGCATGCACGGTGACATTGTGGCCAATCGTCACGTAGTTGCCGATATGGGTAGGGCCAGTCTCATGGGTGACATGCACGCAACTGCCATCTTGGATGTTGGTGCAGTTGCCGATGGTGATGGGAGCCACGTCGCCACGCACGACGGCGTTGAACCATACGGAGCACTCGTCGCCCATCGTGACGTCGCCTACAATCGTGGCGTTCTCGCTAAAATAGCAATCTCGCCCCCATTTGGGAGCGAGACCGCGATAAGATTTAATCAGAGCCATGCCTCGGAGATTAGAGGTTGGGATTGATCTTGCTCCACTCAGATACAGGAGGAACGATGTTCAGTGTAACCAGCTCGTCGCGCATCTTGCAGAGGTGCTCGTAGCTCTGATCCAGCTTGGCGTTCTCGTCGGGAGTACCCTGGGGAACCTCGAACTTAGCACCATCGGCAGTCATGGTGGTCTTCATAGCCATCATGATGTGGTCGTACTTGTCGGTCTTCACATAGGTTCCAACGGGGAAGCGGAAGGGCTCGCCACCCATAGCGGCACGGATCATCTCAACAGAGAGATAAGCGGGGCTCTGGAATGAGCTGCGTCCACGGAGCTCGATGATCTTGGCGCCACCCTTGGTAACGTCGACCTTCATCTGCTCCCACTCCTCTGCGGGGAACTCGGCGGTGCCGATGATGTCGGTCAGCTTGCGGCCTGCAATCTCCACGTGGCTGCCGAATACGGCCATCTGCTCACCGTGGCCACCATAGGTAGCGCAACCAGTGATCTGATTCTGCATCACACCGAACTTCTTGGCGAGGGCGCTCTGCAGACGGGTGGTGTCGAGACCTGCGAGGGTAGTTACCTGACCAGGCTTCAAACCAGAGTAAAGCAGCGTTACCAGACCAGTGAGGTCGGCGGGGTTGAAGATGATTACCACGTGCTTCACGTCGGGGCAGAACTTCTTGATGTTCTGACCGAGCTCCTCAGCAATCTTACAGTTGCCAGCGAGCAGATCCTCACGGGTCATACCGGCCTTACGGGGAGCACCACCTGAAGAGATGATGTACTTAGCGTTCTTGAAAGCCTCCTCGGCGTCGGTGGTAGCAACGATGTTCACATCGTCGAAGCCGCTCTGGCGCATTTCCTCGGCTACACCCTCGGGTGAGAACACATCGTAAAGACAAATCTCTGTTGTCAGACCCATCATCAGAGCGGTCTGAGCCATGTTAGAACCAATCATTCCGGCAGCGCCGACGATGGTCAACTTCTCGTTTGTTAATGCCATAATTGTATAATTATAATTTTAAAGAATAATCAAAAAGTGCTGCAAAGTTACAAAAAAAGCCGCATATTTCCACCATTTGGAATATTAATCTTAGTTAATCCGTTGAAACTCTGACCAAATCTTCGTACCTTTGTAAAGTCGAAATTGCAAAACAAAGAGAAAATGGATATTAATCAGCGACTTGAAGACCTCCGTGAGGTGATGCGGCGCGAGCATCTGGCGGCCTGCATCTTCCCCAGTACAGACCCGCATCAGAGTGAATATGTGGCCGACCATTGGAAAGGCCGTGAGTGGATCAGCGGTTTTAACGGCTCGGCGGGTACGGCAGTGGTGACGCTGACCGCTGCTGCACTGTGGACGGACTCGCGCTATTTCCTGGCGGCAGAGGAACAGTTGAAGGGTACGGAATACCAACTGATGAAACTGAAGATCGAGGGTACGCCCACCGTCGCTGAGTGGATTGGTAGGGAGTGTGGCACTGGAGCAGAAGTGGCCGTCGACGGAATGGTGAACGCCACGAATGCCGTCAGAGACCTCATCAGCGACTTGCGGAAACAGGGTGGGATAACCCTTCGCACGAACTTCGACCCGCTGAAGCTGATATGGAAAGACCGACCTGCGATTCCAGAGAATCCCGTGGAGATCTATCCGCTGGAATATGCAGGTGAGGCTACCCATGACAAGATTGGCCGTATTCGTCGGGCCTTGCGTGAACGGCATGCCGACGGGATGCTGATGGCTGCACTCGATGACATCGCCTGGACACTGAACCTGCGTGGAACGGATGTGCATTGCAATCCTGTGTTCGTGAGTTATCTGCTGATTTCGTCGCAAACGGTTACTCTATATATTAATAAGGTGAAACTCCCTGCCGATGTGCTCGCTTATCTGAAGGCTGAGGGGGTAAAGGTGGAGGACTATGATCAGGTGGAGAACGGTCTGAAGGCCTATTTCGAGTATAATATCCTGCTCGACCCTGATGAGGTGAACTACCGGCTTTATGAGGTGGTGAGGAGCAAAGGCCAGCAGAATGGCAGCGCGAAGACGGAGATTGTGGAGGCAGAGTCGCCTGTGAAGCGGATGAAGACCGTCAAGAACGCGACAGAGATAGCGGGTTTTAGGTCGGCGATGCTGAAAGACGGCATCGCTATGGTGAAATTCCTCTACTGGCTCTCCAGCTATATCGGGAAACCAGAGATATCAGAACTGACGGAAATCGCGATTGATGAGAAACTGACCTCGTTGCGAGCCGAACAGCCTCTCTACCGCGATATCTCCTTCGATACCATCGCCGGCTACGGTAGCCATGCCGCCATCGTTCACTACGAAGCCACTCCAGAGACAGATATCCCCTTGCAACCTAAGGGTATGCTGTTGCTCGACAGTGGTGCCCAGTATCTTGATGGCACGACAGATATTACCCGTACCATCGCCCTTGGACCGCTTACCGATCTGGAGAAGCATATCTACACCCTTGTGCTCAAGGGGCATATCCAGATAGAACTCTGTAAGTTCCCAAGTGGTTCCAGCGGTACCCAGATTGATATCCTGGCTCGAAAGGATATGTGGCGCGAAGGTCTGAACTACCTGCATGGCACCGGGCATGGTGTAGGCACCTATCTGAATGTTCACGAGGGCCCCCACCAGTTCCGTATGGAGTGGAAACCGGCCCCGCTAGTGGCAGGCATGACCATTACCGATGAACCAGGCATCTACCTTCCTGACCGTTGTGGCGCCCGCACAGAGAACACTCTGCTGATCGTACCCTATAAGGAGACAGAATTCGGCAACTTCCTGCAGTTCGAGTCGCTTACCCTCTGTCCGATTGATAAGTCGCCCATTATCAAGGAGATGCTCCTGCAGGAGGAGGTGGACTGGCTCAATGATTACCATCGTCATGTGGCAGAGACTCTCTCGCCATATCTGTCTGAAGATGAGGCAGAATGGCTCCGTGAGGCCTGTGCGGCCATCTGAAATGGGAATTTTCAGCATATTTTTAATAAAAAAAGGATAAATACTTGGTAGATTCGTGAAATTGTTGTAACTTTGCACCCGCTTTTCGTGGCACCTGTGCCCGAGGCAGTAAGTTTAACATAAAATTATAAAAGCAAAGACAAATGATTATTGTACCAGTAAAAGAAGGCGAGAACATCGAGAAGGCCCTCAAGAAGTTCAAGAGAAAGTTCGAGAAGACAGGTGTTGTTAAGGAGCTGCGTCGTCGTCAGCAGTTTGACAAACCCTCTGTTCTGAAGCGCCTGAAGATGGAGCACGCCGTTTACGTACAGCAGCTTCGCACGAACGAGGAATAAAAAATATTCCTAAAAAATTTGGTAGTTTCAAGAATTTTCCGTAAATTCGTAGCCGAAATAGCATTGGTGGCGATTTTATGATGATTGACCAGTTTTTGAACTACCTGCGCTATGAGCGGAGTGCTTCTCCGCAGACAGTGCAGACATACGAAGAAGCCCTTCGGGAGTTTGATTCGTATATCAGCTTAAGGGATAACGGGCTTTCCCTGCAGGCGGTGGATGCCGACCTGATCCGTGACTGGATGGAGAGCCTGATGGATAAAGGAAACACTGCCTCAACAATTAACAAAAAGTTGAGCGCTCTGCGTTCCTTTTATCGCTTTTCCCTCAAGCGAGGACTGGTTGAGAAGGATCCTGCACATCTCGTGACGGGGCCGAAGAAATCAAAACCACTGCCGCAGTTCCTGCGCGAAGGAGAGATGGATAAGCTGCTGGATCAGCTCGAGTGGGGTAATACTTATAAAGATGTACGTGCGCGTACCATTTTATTATTATTCTATGAGGCGGGTCTGAGACGGTCGGAGTTGACCGGGCTGAATGACAGCGACATCGATTTCACGGCAGGACAGCTGAAGGTGACGGGAAAGAGGAATAAACAGCGCATCATTCCCTTTGGGGAGGAATTGGCCGAGACGCTGCACCACTACATGGCAGTGCGCGACGGACAGTTTGAGCATAGCGACGGTGCCCTGTTCCTCAGCGACAAGGGAAAGCGGATGACTGGCGGTCAGGTGTATGACATCGTTCATAAGAACCTCACGCTGGTGACTTCGATCAAGAAGCGCTCGCCCCACGTGCTCCGCCACTCCTTCGCCACGGCGATGCTGAACAACGGTGCCGGACTTGAGTCCATCAAGAGTCTGTTGGGTCATGAGAGCGTCAGTACGACCGAGATCTACACCCACACCACGTTCGAGCAACTCAAGCGAGTGTATAAAGAGGCTCACCCTAGAGCCTGAACCCTTATTAATAACTATTTAAAAATAGGAGGTAATTATGGAGATTAAGATTCAGTCGATTCATTTCGACGCTACCGAGAAGTTAGAGGCGTTCATCGAAAAGAAGGTCGCCAAGTTGGAAAAATCTTTTGAGGATATACAGAAAGTCGAGGTGCAGCTAAAAGTAGTGAAGCCTGCAACTGCTCAGAATAAGGAGACAAGCCTGTCTGTGGCAGTGCCCGGAAGCACATTGTTCGTAGAGAAGACAAGTGACTCATTTGAGGAAGGAGTGGACCTTTGTGTCGATTCTATGCGGGCTCAACTGCAGAAATTCAAGGAAAAATTAAGGAATAGATAAAAAAAACTTGGAAAAGTTTTGGTAATTCAAAAATAAGTAGTAACTTTGCAGCCGTTTTCCGACAGGTCGTAAATCTGAAACAGAGAGCGGCTGCTTAGAAAAGCCTCTTTAGCTCAGTTGGCCAGAGCACGTGATTTGTAATCTCGGGGTCGTTGGTTCGAATCCGACAAGAGGCTCGAAGAGAATCGGAGGATAGGCGCAAGCCAATTGTCCTCAGACTCAAGAAAAGGATCGGGAACGATTTGGGTGTTTTCCAGAGTGGCCAAATGGGGCAGACTGTAAATCTGCTGTCTTTCGACTTCGGTGGTTCGAATCCATCAGCACCCACTCCAAGAGATGTTTTGCGGAAATAGCTCAGTCGATAGAGCACTAGCCTTCCAAGCTGGGGGTCGCGGGTTTGAGCCCCGTTTTCCGCTCTAAACTCGCTGTAATAGCTCAGTGGTAGAGCACTTCCTTGGTAAGGAAGAGGTCCTGAGTTCAACTCTCAGTTACAGCTCTCTTGATTTGTTAGGAGGAGACTGAAAATTCGTAATATATAAACATTTAATAAACAAACAAAATGGCAAAAGAGAATTTTGTGCGCACCAAACCGCACGTAAACATCGGTACTATCGGTCACGTTGACCACGGTAAGACAACTCTGACTGCTGCTATCACCACCGTTCTGGCTAAGCAGGGTCTCTCTGAGGTTAAGTCATTCGACCAGATTGACAACGCTCCTGAGGAGAAGGAGCGCGGTATCACTATTAACACCGCTCACGTTGAGTATGAGACTGCAAAGCGTCACTACGCTCACGTTGACTGCCCGGGCCACGCTGACTATGTGAAGAACATGGTAACTGGTGCTGCTCAGATGGATGGTGCTATCCTCGTTGTTGCTGCAACTGACGGTCCTATGCCTCAGACCCGTGAGCACGTTCTGCTCGCTCGTCAGGTAAACGTTCCCCGTCTGGTTGTGTTCCTGAACAAGTGCGATATGGTTGAGGATGAGGAGATGCTGGAGCTCGTTGAGATGGAGGTTCAGGAGATTCTCGCTCAGTACGAGTTCGAAGATGATACTCCTATCATCCGTGGTTCTGCCCTCGGTGCCCTGAACGGTGTTGAGAAGTGGGAGCAGAAGGTGATGGAGCTGATGGATACCTGCGACACTTGGATCCAGGAGCCTCCTCGTGCTACCGACAAGCCCTTCCTGATGCCTGTTGAGGACGTATTCTCAATCACAGGTCGTGGTACTGTTGCTACTGGTCGTATCGAGACTGGTGTGATCCACGTAGGTGATGAGGTTGAGCTGCTCGGTCTCGGTGAGGACAAGAAGTCAGTTGTTACTGGCGTTGAGATGTTCCGTAAGATCCTTGACGAGGGTCAGGCTGGTGATAACGTAGGTCTGCTGCTCCGCGGTATCGACAAGAACGAGATCAAGCGTGGTATGGTGCTCTGCCATCCGGGTCAGATCAAGCCCTTCAAGAAGTTCAAGGCTTCTATCTATGTCCTGAAGAAGGAAGAGGGTGGTCGTCACACTCCGTTCGGAAACAAGTATCGTCCCCAGTTCTACCTCCGCACCATGGACTGCACAGGTGAGATCACTCTCCCCGCTGGTGTTGAGATGGTAATGCCTGGTGATAACGTAGAGATCACCGTTGAGCTGATCTACGCCGTTGCCCTGAACCAGGGTCTGCGCTTCGCTATCCGCGAGGGTGGTCGTACGGTTGGTTCTGGTCAGATCACAGAGGTGTTCGAGGACTAATATAAGTCTTAAGCCCTCGCAAGCAGCGAGGGCTTAATTTACGGGAATAGCTCAGTTGGTAGAGCATCGGTCTCCAAAACCGAGGGTCGTGGGTTCGAGTCCTCCTTCCCGTGCAAATATAACAGGATATGTTTAAGAAGATCATTAATTATTGCAAGGCTTGTTATGACGAGCTTGCGCATAAGACAACTTGGCCGACCCGTAAGGAGTTGACGCACAGCGCAGTGGTAGTACTTTCCGCTTCGCTGATTATCGCTTTGGTGGTGTGGGCAATGGATTTTGTATTCAAGTCGTTTATGAGTCTGGTTTATCCGGGCTAATACATTTGTAGAGAGATGGCTCAGTCAGGAATGAAATGGTATGTGCTTCGCGCTGTAAGTGGTAAGGAAGGCAAGGTCAAGGAGTATTTAGAGGCTCTGATGAAGAAGGATGCTTTTCTTGCTTCTAATGTCAGTCAGATTTTACTGCCGACAGAGAAGTATGCGCAGCTCCGCAATGGCAAGCGTGTTGTTAAGGAGAAGCTGTTCCTTCCGGGTTATGTGCTCGTAGAGGCTAATCTCGTTGGTGAGATGGCTTCCACTTTGCGCTTCATCCCCAATGTGCTGGGCTTCCTTGGCGGTATGGATAACCCCACGCCTGTCAAGCAGTCTGACATCAACCGTATCCTGGGTGTTGCCGAGGAGACGGAGATCAAGAGTGAGGAGATCAGCGTACCTTATATGGTAGATGAAGCTGTCAAGGTGACCGATGGTCCTTTCAGTGGATTTAGCGGAATCATTGAGGAGGTGAATGCGGAGAAGCATAAGTTGAAGGTCATGGTTAAGATCTTCGGTCGTAAGACACCTCTGGAACTTAATTATAATCAAGTAGAGAAAGAATAGGGCATAATTGTTACGGTATGCCGATTCTATATATGGTTGCGGGAGGCTTCCACTCCCAAGGCTTATATAACAATTCAATAAATTATTAACAGAAATGGCTAAAGAAGTTGCTGGATTAATCAAATTACAGATTAAAGGTGGCGCTGCAAATCCCTCGCCCCCAGTAGGACCTGCTCTGGGTTCTAAGGGTATCAACATTATGGGATTCTGCAAAGAGTTCAACGCCAGAACCCAGGATAAGGCAGGTAAGATTATCCCTGTCGTTATCACTTACTACACTGACAAGTCATTCACGTTCGAGCTGAAGACTCCTCCCGCAGCTGTACAGCTGAAGGAGGCTGCCAAGGTTAAGAGCGGTTCTGCAGAGCCCAACCGTAAGAAGGTTGCATCCGTGACCTGGGATCAGGTGAAAGCTATTGCAGAGGACAAGATGAAGGACTTGAACTGCTTTACCGTTGAGTCAGCTATGAAGCTGATTGCAGGTACAGCCCGTAGTATGGGTATCACTGTAAAAGGGGACTTCCCTGGTAAATAATTAATAACTTCAATTAGAACAATGAGTAAACTGACAAAAAATCAAAAGTTGGTAGCTGATAAGGTTGAAGCAGGGAAAGCATACTCTTTGAAAGAAGCCGCTGCACTGGTGAAGGAGATTACCACCACCAAGTTTGAGGCTTCAGTAGATATCGATGTACGCTTGGGCGTTGACCCGCGTAAGGCTAACCAGATGGTTCGTGGCGTGGTATCGCTGCCGAACGGTACTGGTAAGGTCACTCGCGTGCTCGCTCTCTGTACCCCTGATCAGGAAGCTGCTGCTAAGGAAGCAGGTGCCGACTATGTTGGTCTTGACGAATATATCGAAAAGATCAAGGGCGGTTGGACAGATGTTGATGTTATCATCACGATGCCCTCTTGCATGGGTAAGTTAGGTCCTCTCGGCCGTGTGCTCGGTCCTCGTGGCCTGATGCCAAACCCCAAGAGCGGTACTGTTACTATGGATGTTGCTAAGGCTGTAAAGGAAGTAAAGCAGGGTAAGATTGACTTTAAGGTTGACAAGGCTGGTATCGTCCACACGTCAATCGGTAAAGTGACCTTCACTGCAGATCAGATCTTTGAGAATGCGAAGGAGTTCATCTCTACCATTATCAAGCTGAAGCCTGCTGCCGCCAAGGGTACATACATCAAGAGTATTTTCCTCTCGAGCACTATGAGTATGGGTATCAAGGTAGATCCTAAATCAGTTGAGTAAAATTGATAATTGAAAATTGAAAGATTGAAATGAAAAAGGAAGTAAAAGATACTATCATCGTAGAACTCGGAGAGCAGTTAAAGGCTTATCCTCATTTCTATCTGGTAGACCTTACCGGACTGAATGCTGCTAAGACCTCTGACCTCCGTCGCAAGTGCTTCAAGAGCGAAATCAAACTGCTGGTTGTGAAGAACAAGCTTCTGCACAAGGCATTTGAGGCCTCTGAGATAGATTACTCACCGTTGTATGACTGCCTGAAGGGTAACACTGCTATCATGTTCACCCAGACAGCTAACGAGCCTGCCAAGTTGATTAAGGAGTACAAGAAGGAAGGTATCCCCGCCCTGAAGGGTGCATATGCTGAGGAGAGCTTCTTCGTAGGTGCTGACAAACTTGATGAGCTGGTAGCTATCAAGAGCAAGAACGAACTTATCGCCGATGTTGTGGCTCTGCTGCAGTCGCCGATCAAGAATGTCGTATCTGGCTTGAATGCTGGTGGTAAGATCCACGGTCTGCTTGACGCTATCGCTGAGCGTAACAAATAAGCGAACAAGTAACATTAACATTAAAAACAATTAAAATTTTAAATAAAATGGCAGATATTAAAGCTATTGCTGAGCAGTTGGTAAATCTGACTGTTAAGGAAGTAAACGAGTTGGCAACAGTCCTGAAGGACGAGTATGGAATTGAGCCCGCAGCTGCAGCTGTTGCTGTTGCAGCCGGTCCTGCAGCTGGTGGCGAGGCCGCTGCTGCTGAGGAGAAGACTTCTTTCGACGTTGTTCTGAAGTCTGCAGGTGCTGCTAAGCTCCAGGTTGTAAAGGCCGTTAAGGAGGCTTGTGGTCTTGGTCTGAAGGAAGCTAAGGATCTGGTTGACGGTGCCCCCGCTACCATTAAGGAGGGTCTGTCTAAGGACGAGGCTGAGAATCTGAAGAAGACCATCGAGGCTGCTGGTGCTGAGGTTGAGCTGAAGTAATTCGCACAACAATACCTATGTGGTTGGGGGCTCTCCAGTAGAGAGTTCCCGACCATTTTTTGTCTCTTGATCCGGATAATCCGGATTGTTCCGGATAAACCGGTTGTAAGAATCAACAAGAAGAAATAAAATATGGCTTCAAAAATCATTGATAACAGAGTAAACTTTGGCAGCGTCAAGAATCCCATGCCGTTTCCGGATTTCCTTGATGTGCAATTAAAGTCATTCAAAGACTTCCTGCAGTTGGACACTCCGCCTGAGGAACGCAAGAATGACGGTTTGTATAAGGTGTTCGCAGAGAACTTCCCTATCACCGACACGCGTAATAACTTCGTTCTTGAGTTCCTGGATTACTATATTGACCCGCCCCGCTACTCCATCGACGAGTGTCTGGAGCGTGGCCTGACCTATAGTGTGCCTTTGAAGGCTAAGCTGAAACTGTATTGTACTGACCCGGATCATGAGGATTTTGATACGGTTGTCCAGGATGTGTTCCTGGGACCGATTCCCTATATGACCGCCAATGGTACGTTCGTTATCAATGGAGCCGAGCGTGTTGTTGTATCTCAGTTGCACCGTTCTCCCGGCGTGTTCTTCGGACAGAGTGTACATGCCAACGGTACGCTGCTTTACTCTGCACGTATCATCCCGTTCAAGGGATCATGGATCGAGTTCGCTACCGACATCAATAATGTGATGTATGCGTATATCGACCGTAAGAAGAAATTGCCCGTTACCACCTTGTTGCGTGCCATCGGTTATGAGACTGATAAGGACATCCTGCAGATCTTCGACCTCGCTGAGGAGGTGAAGGTGAACAAGACTGCCCTGAAGAAGGTGCAGGGATGTAAGCTTGCTGCCCGTGTGCTGAAGAGCTGGAACGAGGATTTCGTGGATGAGGATACTGGCGAGGTTGTTTCCATCGAGCGTAATGAGGTGCTCATGGAGCGTGAGACCGAGATTACCGAGGACAACATGATGCAGATTCTGGAGAGTGGTGCCCAGACCATCCTCGTACATAAGGACGAGTCGATGGCCCAGGATTACTCTATTATCTTCAACACCCTGGCCAAGGATACATCGAACTCTGAGAAGGAGGCCGTGCTCTACATCTATCGTCAGTTGCGCAATGCCGACCCTGCAGATGATGCCAGCGCCCGTGAGGTGATCCAGAACCTCTTCTTCTCTGACAAGCGCTATGACCTGGGTGATGTGGGTCGCTACCGTATTAATAAGAAGCTTGGTCTCGACACCGATATGGATGTGCGCGTGCTGACCAAGGAGGATATCATTGAGATTATCAAGTACCTGATCCAGCTCGTCAACTCCAAGGCAGCCGTCGATGATATCGACCACCTGTCAAACCGTCGTGTACGTACCGTTGGTGAACAGCTGTCTAATCAGTTCTCCATCGGTCTGGCCCGTATGAGCCGTACCATCCGTGAGCGTATGAACGTACGTGATAATGAGGTGTTCCAGCCGACAGACCTGATCAACGCGAAGACTATCTCCAGCGTGATCAACTCGTTCTTCGGTACCAACCCGCTGTCACAGTTCATGGACCAGACGAACCCGCTGGCTGAGGTGACCCACAAGCGCCGTCTCTCCGCCCTGGGCCCTGGCGGTCTGTCACGTGAGCGTGCAGGCTTTGAGGTACGTGACGTACACTACACACACTATGGTCGTCTCTGCCCGATTGAGAGCCCTGAGGGTCCGAACATCGGTCTGATCTCGTCACTGTGTGTCTATGCAAAGATTAATGAACTCGGCTTCATCCAGACTCCTTACCGTAAGGTGGAGAATGGTGTTGCCAACCTCGATAACAATGAGATTGTCTACCTCACCGCAGAGGAAGAGTCTGAGCACATCATCGGTCAGGGTAATGCTCCGCTGAATGATGACGGAACGTTCATCCGTGAGGTTGTGAAGTGTCGTCAGGACGCTGACTTCCCCGTGGTACCTCCCACAGATGTGGACTTGATGGATGTCTCTCCGCAGCAGATCGCTTCTATTGCAGCCTCGTTGATTCCGTTCTTGGAGCACGATGATGCCCACCGTGCACTGATGGGATCGAACATGATGCGTCAGGCTGTGCCTCTGCTTCACAATGAGGCTCCTATCGTAGGTACCGGTATCGAGAAGCAGGTTTGTGAAGACTCTCGTACGATGGTGACTGCAGAGGGTGAGGGTGTGGTTGAGTACGTGGATGCCACTACGATCCGTATCCTTTACGACCGTACCGAGGACGAAGAGTTCGTCAGCTTCGAGCCCGCTCTGAAGGAGTATCGTATCGCTAAGTTCCGCCGTACGAACCAGAACATGACCATCGACCTGCGTCCTATCTGTGAGAAGGGCCAGCGTGTGAAGAAGGGTGACATCCTGACTGAGGGTTATGCTACGGAGAATGGTGAGTTGGCTCTGGGTCGTAACCTGCTCGTGGCTTACATGCCTTGGAAGGGTTACAACTATGAGGATGCCATTGTGCTTAACGAGCGTATCGTTCGCGAGGATGTGCTCACCTCTGTACATGTGGATGAGTATACGCTGGATGTTCGTGAGACCAAGCGTGGTGTTGAGGAGTTCACGGCTGATATCCCCAATGTCTCTGAGGAGGCTACCAAGGACCTCGACGAGAATGGTATCATCCGTGTCGGTGCTCGTGTGGAGCCTGGTGATATCCTGATTGGTAAGATCTCGCCGAAGGGTGAGAGCGATCCTTCACCTGAGGAGAAGTTGCTCCGTGCCATCTTCGGTGACAAGGCCGGTGACGTAAAGGATTCTTCACTGAAGGCCAATCCTTCACTGTCGGGTGTTATCATTGATAAGAAACTGTTTGCCCGTGCCATCAAGGATCGTAAGTCGAAGCAGCAGGATAAGATCACGTTGGCTAAGATTGACGAGGAGTATGATGCTAAGGTTGGCGACCTGAAGGATATCCTGATTGACAAGCTCCTGGAGTTGACGAAGGGTAAGACCTCTCAGGGTGTGAAGGATTATACTGGTGCTGAGATTATCACCAAGGGCAGTAAGTTCACTGCTACCGCCCTGCGTAACCTCGAGTATGGTGACGTTCAGATCAGCAACTGGACAAATGATGAGCATAAGAATGAGTTGATAGCCAAGCTGATTATCAACTTTATGAAGAAATACAAGTTGCTGGATGCAGAGCTGAAGCGCCGTAAGTTTGCCATCACCATTGGTGACGAGCTGCCCAACGGTATTCTGCAGATGGCAAAGGTCTATGTGGCCAAGAAACGTAAGATTGGTGTGGGTGACAAACTCGCCGGTCGTCACGGTAACAAGGGTATCGTGTCGAAGGTGGTGCGTCAGGAGGATATGCCGTTCCTTGAGGATGGTCGTCCTGTTGACCTCGTGCTGAACCCGCTGGGTGTGCCTTCACGTATGAACCTCGGTCAGATCTTCGAGGCTATCCTCGGTGCTGCCGGTAAGCGTCTCGGTGTGAAGTTCGCTACCCCGATCTTCGATGGTGCCAAGCTGGACGACCTGGCAGAGTGGACCGACAAGGCAGGCCTGCCTCGTCTCTGCTCTACTCACCTCTATGACGGTGAGACGGGTGAGATGTTCGACCAGCCGGCAACGGTAGGTATCACCTACTTCCTGAAGCTCGGTCACATGGTTGAGGATAAGATGCACGCCCGTTCGATTGGTCCGTACAGTCTTATTACCCAGCAGCCGCTCGGTGGTAAGGCACAGTTTGGTGGCCAGCGTTTTGGTGAGATGGAGGTCTGGGCTCTGGAGGCATTCGGTGCAAGCCATGTGCTTCAGGAGATTCTGACCATCAAGTCTGATGATACCGTAGGCCGTTCGAAGGCTTACGAGGCCATTGTCAAGGGTGAGCCCATGCCTACGCCGGGTATTCCCGAGTCACTCAATGTGCTGCTGCACGAGTTGCGCGGTCTCGGCCTGAGCATCACGCTTGATTAATAATATAAGGTAAACAAGAAAAAAGGTAAAATTGAAATATGGCTTTCAAGAAAGATTCAAAAGTAAAGAGTAATTTCACGAAAATTACCATCGGACTTGCTTCACCCGAAGAAATCCTCGAGAGCAGCTTCGGAGAGGTTACCAAACCCGAGACCATCAACTACCGTACCTACAAGCCGGAGCGTGACGGTCTGTTCTGTGAGCGCATCTTCGGTCCTACAAAGGACTATGAGTGCGCCTGTGGCAAGTACAAGCGCATCCGCTATAAGGGCATCGTCTGCGACCGTTGCGGTGTAGAGGTGACAGAGAAGAAGGTGCGTCGTGAGCGTGCCGGTCACATCGAACTTGTTGTGCCCGTAGCGCATATCTGGTATTTCCGTAGCCTTCCCAATAAGATTGGCTATCTGCTCGGTCTGCCTACTAAGAAACTCGATGCAGTTATCTATTATGAGCGTTACGTGGTGATTCAGCCAGGTGCCATGGCAGGCAAGAAGGATGCTGAGGGTAACGATGCCATCGGTTCCAATGTCTTTGACCTGCTGTCTGAGGAGGAGTATAATGATATCGTTGACAACCAGATCTCGGCTGATAATGACTATCTGGACGACAGCGATCCCAATAAGTTCATCGCCAAGATGGGTGCAGAGGCCATCTATGACCTGCTCATCCGCCTTGACCTTGACTCATTGTCATATGAACTGCGCGACCGTGCCAACAGTGACTCTTCCGTACAGCGTAAGAATGAGGCTCTGAAGCGTCTGCAGGTGGTAGAGGCTTTCCGTCAGAGTGTAGAGAAGGGTATCAACCGTCCTGAGTGGATGATCATGAAGATTATCCCTGTGACACCGCCGGAGCTCCGTCCGCTCGTTCCACTGGATGGTGGTCGTTTCGCTACATCCGACCTGAACGACCTCTATCGTCGTGTTATCATTCGTAATAACCGTCTGAAGAGACTGATGGAGATCAAGGCCCCTGAGGTGATTCTCCGTAATGAGAAACGTATGCTTCAGGAAGCTGTCGATTCTCTCTTCGATAACAGCCGTAAGTCTTCGGCCGTGAAGAGTGACTCTAACCGTCCTCTGAAGTCATTGTCTGACTCTCTGAAGGGTAAGCAGGGCCGCTTCCGTCAGAACTTGCTCGGTAAGCGTGTTGACTACTCTGCTCGTTCGGTTATCGTCGTAGGTCCTGAGTTGAAGATGGGTGAATGCGGTCTGCCAAAGCTGATGGCAGCCGAGCTCTACAAGCCGTTCATCATCCGTAAGCTCATCGAGCGCGGTATCGTGAAGACAGTGAAGAGCGCCAAGAAGATTGTGGACCGTCGTGAGCCGGTCATCTGGGATATCCTTGAGAACGTGATGAAGGGTCACCCCGTTCTGCTGAACCGTGCACCGACACTGCACCGTCTCGGTATTCAGGCTTTCCAGCCGAAGCTCATCGAGGGTAAGGCAATCCAGCTTCACCCGCTGGCATGTACGGCGTTCAACGCTGACTTCGACGGTGACCAGATGGCTGTACACCTCCCGCTCTCTAATGAGGCTATCCTTGAGGCTCAGCTTCTGATGCTCCAGAGCCATAACATCCTGAATCCTGCCAACGGTGCTCCTATTACGGTGCCTTCACAGGATATGGTGCTTGGTCTCTATTATATCACCAAGATTCGTCCGGGTGCCAAGGGTGAAGGCCTGACCTTCTATGGTCCCGAAGAGGCTATCATCGCCCATAATGAGGGCAAATGTGATCTTCATGCACTGGTGAAGGTGGTTGTCGACGATATCGTTGACGGCAACCCCGAGCGCCACATGATCGAGACATCCGTAGGTCGTGTCATCGTCAACGGCATCGTTCCGAAGGAGGTTGGTTTCGTGAATACCGTCATCTCCAAGAAGAGCCTGCGCGACATTATCGCCAATGTGATCAAGAACGTTGGCTTTGCTGAGGCTTGCGAGTTCCTCGATGGTATCAAGAACCTTGGTTATCGTATGGCATATCTGGCAGGTCTGTCGTTCAACCTCGATGACATTATCATCCCGAAGGAGAAGGCTGACCTGATCAAGAAAGGTAATGAGGAGGTACGTCAGATTACCGACAACTATAACATGGGATTCATTACCGACAATGAGCGTTATAATCAGGTCATCGATACCTGGACGCACGTCAACAATGATATCGGTAACATCCTGCTGAAGCAGATGACTGAGGCCGACCAGGGCTTCAACGCCGTATTCATGATGCTGGACTCTGGTGCCCGTGGTAGTAAGGACCAGATCAAACAACTTTCTGGTATCCGTGGTCTGATGGCTAAGCCTCAGAAGGCAGGTGCCGAAGGACATCAGATTATTGAGAACCCAATTCTGTCGAACTTCAAGGAGGGTATGTCGGTGTTGGAGTACTTCATCTCTACCCACGGTGCCCGTAAGGGTCTTGCCGATACCGCCATGAAGACGGCCGACGCCGGTTACCTGACCCGTCGTCTGGTAGACGTGTCTCACGACGTGATCATCACTGAGGAAGACTGTGGCACCCTGCGTGGTCTGCAGTGTTCAGCCTTGAAGAGTGGTGATGAGATTATCTCCAGTCTGTCGGAGCGTATCCTTGGCCGTGTGTCGGTCCATGATGTCATCAATCCTAAGACCGGTGAGGTCATCGTTGAGGCTGGTGAGGAAATTACCGAGCCCATCGCAGAGGCTATTGAGAAGGCTGAGATTGAGAGCGTCGAGATCCGTTCCGTGCTCACCTGTGAGTCGAAGAAGGGTGTTTGCATGAAATGTTACGGTCGTAACCTTGCTACACGCCGCATGGTACAGAAGGGTGAGGCTGTTGGTGTGATTGCTGCCCAGGCTATTGGTGAGCCGGGTACTCAGTTGACACTGCGTACGTTCCACGCCGGTGGTGTGGCTGCCAACGCTGCTGCTAATGCCAGCATCGTATGTAAATATGAACACGCAATGATTGAGCTGGAGGAAGTCCGCACGGTTCCGTTTGATGAGGACGGTCATGAGTGTGAGATGGTTGTTAGCCGTTTGGGTGAACTCCGTTTCGTCGATCCGAATACCAAGATTATCCTCTCTACCGTGAATGTGCCTTATGGTTCTTCACTCTACTTCCATGGAGGTGACGAGGTGAAGAAGGGCGATAAGATTGCCCAGTGGGATCCGTTCAATGCCGTTATCGTGACCGAGTATGCCGGTCGTCTTAAGTTCAACGATGTCATCGAAGGTGTCACCTTCCGTGCTGAGACTGATGAAACCACAGGTCTGACAGAGAAAATCGTTACAGAATCTAAAGACCGTTCGAAGGTGCCTACCTGTGACGTGATTGGTGCTGATGGCGAGATCATTGGTACTTATAACTTCCCGGTGGGTGGTCACGTGGTTGCTGAGGATGGCCAGACCGTCAAGACTGGTGAGACTCTCGTGAAGATTCCTCGTGCTGCTGCCAAGGGTGGTGATATCACTGGTGGTCTGCCTCGTGTCACTGAGCTCTTTGAAGCTCGTAACCCATCGAACCCCGCTGTTGTCAGCGAAATCGATGGTGAGGTTACCATGGGTAAGGTAAAGCGTGGTAATCGCGAAATCATTGTTACCTCAAAGACTGGTGAGCAGCGCCGTTACCTCGTATCACTCTCCAAACAGATTCTGGTACAGGAGCACGATGCCGTACGTGCCGGTACACCGCTTTCTGACGGTGTGATTACGCCTGCCGACATTCTGGCTATTAAGGGTCCCACCGCCGTTCAGGAGTATATCGTGAATGAGGTACAGGATGTGTATCGTCTGCAGGGTGTGAAGATCAACGATAAGCACTTTGAGATTATCGTTCGTCAGATGATGCGTAAAGTACAGATCAATGAGCCGGGCGACACTTCGTTCCTCGAGCAGGAAATCGTCGACAAGCTCGACTTCGCCGAGGAGAATGACCGTATCTGGGGTAAGAAGGTGGTGACCGACGCCGGTGACTCCGAGAACCTGCAGAAGGGTCAGATTGTGACGGCCCGCCGTCTGCGTGACGAGAACTCTATGCTGAAGCGCCGTGACCTGAGACTTGTTCAGGTGCGTGATGCTGTTCCCGCAACGTCTACACAGATTCTCCAGGGTATCACCCGTGCCGCATTGCAGACCAAGTCGTTCATGTCAGCCGCATCGTTCCAGGAGACCACGAAGGTGCTCAACGAAGCTGCCATCCGCGGAAAGGTCGACCATCTGGAGGGTATGAAGGAGAACGTGATCTGCGGTCACCTGATTCCTGCCGGTACTGGCCTGCGTGAGTTTGAAAAGATTATCGTCGGTTCCAAAGAAGAGTATGAGCGCATCCAGGCAAATCGCAAGAATGTACTCGATTTCGCTGAGGAAACCGTCCTCGATGAGAAGTAATCAGATAGCAATTAGCTATTAATTAAAGTAAAAAGTGTTATATCTTGTTAAATCAAACAAGGTATGACACTTTTTCTTTATTATATATTAGGTGGAATCGGAAAATAGTTGTACCTTTGCAGCCCGAAACGCCCTTCTGAGCGAGGATAGGCGTTGTAAAGTGCTGAATATAAACAATATATATATAATAAATTAAAAAATTAAAGTATTATGCCTACAATTTCACAATTGGTAAGAAAGGGCAGAAAGGTGATTGTTGACAAGTCAAAGTCACCCGCGCTGGACAATTGTCCTCAGCGTCGCGGTGTCTGTGTACGTGTCTACACAACAACCCCGAAGAAGCCTAATTCGGCTATGCGTAAGGTAGCCCGTGTTCGTCTGACAAATCAGAAGGAAGTTAACTCTTACATCCCCGGCGAGGGACACAACCTGCAGGAGCACTCCATCGTGCTCGTTCGCGGTGGTCGTGTAAAGGACCTGCCAGGTGTACGTTATCACATCGTTCGCGGTACTCTTGATACTGCCGGTGTAGCAAACCGCACACAGCGCCGTTCAAAGTATGGTGCTAAGCGTCCTAAGGCTAAGAAGTAAGAAGTGGCCGGAGAAGGTCAGTCGAGCCAAAAGAAATCAAATTTAATCCGTTTTGCTGGAGAAATGTTATAAGGTTGAGTAAATGCTCATGTGAGAGCGTTGAAGAACAAGTAAGAACAGCCCCCAAGCAGAATTTAATCATTCAAAACAAACAATGAGAAAAGCAAAACCAAAGAAGCGTGTGATCCTGCCGGATCCCGTGTTCAACGACCAGAAGGTCTCAAAGTTCGTGAATCACTTGATGTACGATGGTAAGAAGACTAAGTCGTATGAGATTTTCTACAATGCACTGGAGACAGTGAAGGCAAAGATGCAGAACGAGGAGAAGTCTGCCCTGGAGATCTGGAAGCAGGCCCTCGACAACATCACTCCTCAGGTGGAGGTGAAGAGCCGCCGTATTGGTGGTGCAACCTTCCAGGTACCGACCGAGATTCGTCCCGATCGTAAGGAGAGTGTGTCTATGAAGAATATGATCGCTTTTGCCCGCAAGCGCAGTGGTAAGTCCATGGCCGACAAGCTGGCTGCTGAGATTATGGATGCCTTCAATAACCAGGGTGGTGCCTTCAAGCGTAAGGAGGATATGCACCGTATGGCTGAGGCTAACCGCGCATTTGCCCACTTCCGTTTCTAAGATAGGTATTATAATAAGGTAAAGAAGTTAAAGGATAAACAAGACAATGGCAAATCGCGATTTACATTTGACTCGTAACATCGGTATTATGGCCCACATCGATGCAGGTAAGACCACCACTTCTGAGCGTATCCTGTTCTATACAGGTAAGACTCATAAGATTGGTGAGGTGCATGATGGTGCCGCTACGATGGACTGGATGGCCCAGGAGCAGGAGCGTGGTATCACTATTACATCTGCTGCCACCACTTGTAACTGGACATGGAACAATAAGACATTCAAGATTAACCTCATTGATACTCCGGGACACGTGGACTTCACCGCTGAGGTGGAGCGTTCACTGCGTGTACTTGACGGTGCTGTGGCTACTTACTCTGCAGCCGATGGTGTGCAGCCTCAGTCTGAGACTGTATGGCGTCAGGCCGACAAGTACAATGTGCCCCGTATCGGTTATGTAAACAAGATGGACCGTTCTGGTGCTGACTTCTTTGAGACTGTTCAGCAGATGAAGGACATCCTGGGTGCAAATCCTGTTGTGATTCAGGTGCCCATCGGTGCTGAGGAGAACTTCAAGGGTCTTGTTGACCTGATCAAGATGAAGGCCATCCTGTGGCATGATGAGACCATGGGTGCTGAGTATGACGTTGAGGAAATCCCCGCTGATCTGGCAGCAGAGTGCGACGAGTGGCGTAACAAGCTGCTTGAGGCCGCTGCAGAGTATGACGAGGCTCTGATGGAGAAATATTTCGACGATCCTGATTCTATCACAGAAGATGAGATCATCGCTGCTATCCGCAAGGGTACTATCTCTATGCAGTGCACACCTATGCTGCTTGGTTCTTCCTATAAGAACAAGGGCGTACAGCCTCTGCTCGACTACGTATGTGCCTTCCTGCCCGCTCCTGTTGACGTGGAGGTGATCAAGGGTACCAACCCCAACACTGAGGAAGAGGAAGACCGTGAGCCTTCAGAGGCTGCTCCCACATCAGCACTCGCCTTCAAGATCGCAACTGATCCGTACATGGGCCGTCTGGTGTTCTTCCGTGTCTATTCTGGTAAGATCACTGCCGGAAGCTACGTCTTCAACCCCCGTTCAGGTAAGAAGGAGCGTATCAGCCGTCTGTTCCAGATGAACTCAAACAAGGAGATTCCTATGGAGTCGATTGACGCTGGTGACATTGGTGCAGGTGTAGGTTTCAAGGATATCCGTACTGGTGATACCCTCTGTGATGAGAATGCACCCATCGTACTGGAGTCAATGACCTTCCCCGACACGGTAATCTCTATCGCTGTCGAGCCGAAGTCTCAGGCTGATGTTGCCAAGCTTGATAACGGTCTCGCCAAACTGGCTGAGGAAGACCCGACGTTCACTGTTCGTACCGATGAGCAGAGTGGTCAGACCATTATCTCTGGTATGGGTGAGCTTCACCTCGATATCATCATCGACCGTCTGAAGCGTGAGTTCAAGGTTGAGTGTAATCAGGGTAAGCCCCAGGTTAACTACAAGGAGGCCATTACCAAGACTGTTATGGGTTACCGCGAGGTTTACAAGAAGCAGTCAGGTGGTCGCGGTAAGTTTGCCGATATCATTGTGAACGTTGGTCCTGTTGATGAGGATTACGACATCAAGGAGAATGGACCTCTGCAGTTCATCAATGAGGTTAAGGGCGGTAACATCCCCAAGGAGTTCATCCCCGCTATCCAGAAGGGCTTCGAGGCATCGCTCAAGAACGGTATCCTCGGTGGCTATCCTATGGATTCACTGAAGGTGACTGTGGTTGATGGTTCGTTCCACCCCGTTGACTCTGACCAGCTCTCATTCGAGATTGCTGCCCAGATGGCATACAAGGCAGTCTGCGCTCAGGCTAAGCCAGTACTCATGGAGCCCATCATGAAGCTTGAGGTGGTAACACCTGAGGAGAACATGGGTGATGTGATTGGCGACCTGAACAAGCGTCGTGGCCAGGTGGAAGGCATGGAAGAGGCTCGTAGTGGTGCCCGTGTTGTTAAGGCTCAGGTTCCTCTGTCAGAGATGTTCGGTTATGTAACTGCCCTGCGTACCATTACCTCTGGTCGTGCCACCAGCTCTATGGAGTACGATCACCACGCACCGCTCTCCAGCGCTTTGGCTAAGGCTGTGCTCGAGGAGGTTAAGGGCCGCGCCGACCTGGTATAAACAAGCAAATCCGGAGTGCCGCTGAGCAAATGACTCTTTAGCGGCCTCCTTATATTAAAATTAAATATTTAAAATTAAAGACATGAGTCAGAAAATTCGTATTAAGCTGAAGAGCTACGACCATAAATTGGTTGACAAGTCAGCAGAGAAGATTGTGAAGGCTGTTAAGGCCACAGGTGCTATCATCAGCGGTCCTATCCCCCTTCCCACACACAAGCGTATCTACACCGTGAACCGTTCTACCTTCGTTAACAAGAAGGCTCGTGAGCAGTTCCAGCTGTCAGACTACAAGCGTCTGATTGACATCTACAGTTCAACGGCTAAGACTGTTGACGCCCTGATGAAGCTCGAGCTCCCCAGCGGTGTTGAGGTAGAGATCAAGGTATAGTAATATCTCAGATGACAATAATGAAGCGACGTATCCCCGATGCGTCGCTTTATTCGATAAATACGTTATGCGACAGATTGTACTTTTTCTTATCACGTGTGGCGCACTCCTGACCTTCATGGGTTGTGGAGATGATAAGTCTGTGAGACATTTGCCGCACTTGGATGATACGCCTTACCAGGCTGATTCGGTGTTAGTGACTTATGCCACCCAGCCTGAACGGGCACTCGCTCTGCTCGATTCGGCGTTGCTCCTTGGAAACATCAGCGACTACCGTGGTCAGTTCATCCGCGCCAAGATATATAGTAAGTCACTCATGGAGCAACGCCAAGACTCGGCCATCATCATCTGCAAGGCATTGCTTCTCCACGACTCCGTGCGTAATGAGCCTAGTGAGCAAGAGGGGGTTCTCGATATGCTCATCGCTGCTAGTCGTGCCAAGCACGATGACGAGCAGTATCTGCGCTGGGCTACGAAGAAGGCCGAACTTTGCCAAAAACAGGGAGAAGAGACTGAGCAATGGCGCACGGAGGCCGATATTGGACTCGTCATGACCTATCTGGGACAAGTGGATGAAGGAATCGCGAAACTCGACGAGGCCATAGGTCATCTTGATGCCGCGGGCAGTATTGACCGTATGGATGCGTTCATCGTTGCTGTAAAACGAAAGATTAATGCTCTCAACGACTTGGAGCGCTACGACGAAATTATCCCGTTAGCGCAGCGTATCCTCGACCGTCTCGACCACTATGAGCATCATGCCAAGGACTATGCTGAGGACAGCTATCGCCTTTCGTGGAGCGATAGCCCTAGTGACCGCGATCGTTATCTGGACTTCAGCCGTGCCCAGGCATGGGGATTCATGGCCCATGCGTATGCCTTGATGAATGAAAGGGAGAAAGCCCGCGAGTATCTGTCGCTTTTCGACCATAGCGGCTACGGCCAGACATTCGCAGCGCGTCGCTTTATTACTTCTACGCAGATGGCACTTGGTATGTACGATGAGGCTTTGAGTACCTACAATGAGATAGAGCATCGCTTGGGTGCTGACACATTCAACAATAACTATACTGTCATCCTCCGCTCACGTGCCATCGCTGCCCGTGCCCAAGGTCGTATCGCGGAGGCCTACGATTACCAAACGCGCTATGCTGCTCTCTCCAAGATGGTCAGTGATAGCCTGCACCGAAGTGAGGCACACGATTACGCCGCTCGCTACCATGCCCAGGAACAGCAACTTGAGATTCGGGAGAAGGAAGCCGAGGCTGAGCGTTCGCACATCGTTAGCCTCGCTGTGGCTCTTGTTGCTCTGTTGGCTATCGCCTTTGCCATCTACTTCTTCCGTCAGAAGCGTATTGTCAGTGAAAAGAACCATGCCTTGGTGCGCATGATTAACGCCATGCAGCCAAAGCCCATCGACTCGAGTGCTGTCAATGATGCCGATTCGGAGCTTTTTGAGCATATCGACACGGCTATCCGTAATGAACACCTCTATGCCAATGTCGGCCTGCAGCGCCAGGATATCTGCGATCGTTTCAACATCAGTCGACATACATTGAACGACTTGCTGGCGGAGCACGCTGACGGCCAGTCCTTCCCGCAGTATGTCAATACAATCAGGCTGGAAAAGGCGCTATATCTGCTTCGCGACGAACCTGCTAAGACTATCTCGGCCATCGCCACCGAAGTAGGTTTCACACCTGCCAACCTCCGTGAACAATTCAAACGTAAATATGGTATGACTCCTGTTGAATACCGTCAGAATCTATAAGATAAGAGGTGTTTATCCCGTTTCCGATGCACGCATTTGGGACACGTACCAAATGCGTGCATATATTTTCATCAAAATCCCATAAATTATGAGTATCTTTGCAGATGAAATATCAACCAAATGGATAAAGATCTATTTAAAACCATCGATTCGGTTATCCGCAAGGAACGTCTTTACGCACAAGTCAACCTAATGCGTGAGGATATTATGCAGCGCTTTAATATTGGGCGTCATCATCTGAATGATCAGCTCAATACCTTTGCCGATGGAATGTCTTTTCCACAATACATTAACTCCATCCGCATGGAGGTCGCTTACGACCTGCTTACCAAACATCCGGAGAAGAGTATTACCGAGATAGCCCGTGAGGTGGGGCTTACTGCTCCCAACTTTCGTGAGCAGTTCAAGCGTTGCTATGGCATCACGCCAGCAGAATACCGCTCCGGGCTTGCTGCCACCGACGAAGAATAATAATCTATTAATATAAATGTACGCGCAACAGAGTCTTCAAGATACCCTCTTTCTCATGCTCTACGGCGGCGTTGCCATATTGGCCTTGGCAATAGGTCTCTATCTGTGGCTAAGACGTAGCAACGCCATTGCGCCAGATGTTACTCCCCCGATGGCGCTGCGTCTATGGACAGCTGCCTTCTTCATCACGGCAGCACTGAGCCACGTATGGTGGTATGTGCTTGGCGTCTATTGGCTGGCAGACGACCGTTTGGTGCGCAATATCGTGGCAGTTACGCTCGACCATGTCACCCTTGTGCCACTTGTGATGGCCCTTCTGCTGCATATGTTGCAGGATCGTAAGCGCCCTCTCTGGCCGTGGGGCTTGGCTCAATTGCCAATCGTCGTTGCTGCTGCCGTGGGTGTTATCAGGCACGACGAGTTCTATGGCTTTGAGGTGACGACTTACTGGCAGATAGCTGTCATGATCGTCTTTGTCATCTATTACATACATGCACTAATACGGTACGGCCGTTGGCTACATGAGAACTACGCCGACCTTGAACACAAGGAGGTGTGGCAGAGTCTGCTTTTCGTGGCCGCTCTTTTTGTGGTCTATGAGGTCTATTTCACGAACCCGGGAGAGATGGCAAGAGAGTATCTGGCACAGCTGGAAACGCTCGCCATCATCGCCTTCCTCCTCTGGCGCGTCGAGACACTGCAGGAACTTGACGATAAGTTGTCAGATGTCAGTCAAGCTGATGAGCCATCTATGAGCCTGCCCACAACCGTCAACATCCAGCAAATGCTGAAAACATGCTGCGAGGACAAACAGCTTTATCTGCAGCATGACCTCACCCTACAGCAACTTGCTACAGTTATTGGTACTAATCGGACCTATCTGGGTGGCTATTTTGTCCAACAGGGCTTTACTTACAATACCTATATTAACCGTTTGCGCATTGAACACTTTATCCGCCTCTATCATGAGAAAATGAACTCGGCACAAACCATGACAGCCGTGCAGCTTGCTCAGCAGTGCGGATTCCGCAGTTACAGCACTTTTTCTACAGCCTTTAAGCAGTTCAAAGGGCAGACTGTTGCTACCTGGATGAGGCTTCAGACGGCATCCGACTCTCAGAATTTACAAAAGTAGTCTCAGAATTTACAAAAGTAGTCTCAGAATTTACAAAAAGTACCGTTGCAAGGCATTAACCCTTGCTAAATCCATAGAAAAATGCTACTTTTGCAGGGCGAGAAAGCGCAATCAGCAAGACAGATAACAATTAAAATATGTACCAAGGAAAAAAGATGATTCAGCCACCCTACTTAAAGGCGGGGGACAAGGTAGCCCTTGTATCCCCTGCCTATTGGGTGCCGCAAGAAGCCTTGCAGATGGCTGCTGAAGTCATAAAGAGTTGGGGCTTACAACCCGTGATAGGACCCAACACCAATAATCTTAATGTCAATGCCTATGCAGGAACGGCCGACGAGCGTGCCGCCGATTTGCTTTGGGCGCTCGAAGACGATTCGATCAAAGCTGTTATATGTTCGCGTGGCGGCTATGGTTCCATTCACCTGTTGGGCCGTATCCCACAAGAGACCTTTCTTCAGCATCCGAAATGGCTGATTGGTCATGGTGACATCGCCATGCTGCTTTATGCAGCGACAGGTGCAGGCCTGATGAGTATCCACGGCCCCATGGCCTTCCAGATAGCAAGCTGTCAGGAGCCGGCAAGCAGTCTCACCCGTAACATCCTGTTTGGCAACCTGCCCCAATTCATTGTTCCCGGCAATCCCTATAACCGTTGCGGACATGCAGAGGGCATCCTTATAGGGGGTAATCTCTCCAGCTACGCCGTTGTGGCAGGAACCAGATTCCAACTCCCACCTAAGCAAGACATTATTCTATTTATAGAAGAGGTGGAAGAATCGCTGCACAACATAGACCGATTGTTCTATATGCTGACCCTGCAACACGACTTTGAGAGAGTGAGAGGCATCATCCTGGGCACGTTCAGCTCCATCAGGTACGATCTTCAGTATGGCAGTGTCGAGCAAATGCTGATAGCACACCTGCATCAATATGAGATTCCCGTATGTTGTGGCTTCCCCGTTGGTAGCAATAGTTGCATCCCGCTGATTGAGGGCGCCCCCTGCTCGCTGGATGTGACAACCGAAAACGCCATGCTGGGTTTCAATATCAAAGGCTCCGTACAACCCTATAATGTGGATATCGCAAACCCAAAACTGATAAAGGAAAAAGAACTATAACACATACATGGACGAGAAGGTCATAAAATCTATTAACGAGGCAAGGTGGGCAGATGGACAGACGGTATGGAACAGGCTGGAGGACATCACCTTTAATCCTATGCAGAGCCAGGAAGAATTCGTCATGAGGCTCATTCGCGAGAATGCCAAGACGGCATTCGGACGCAATCATGGCTTTGAATTCATTCGCAGCATGGAAGAATACAGGCAACGCATACATGTGACAACCTATGAAGACTATATCCAATATATCGAGCGTATCGTCAATGGCGAACGTAACGTCCTGACTGCCTATCAGACAGAGCATCTCTCACTGCACCACGGCTATAAGGTTCTTCCCCAGTCGAGATGGGGCGTGCAATTGTATAACGACTACAACTTCTGCGCCATGTTCTATATCGCAGGCAATCATGGGTTGCTTACCGACGGCATGGTGCTCAATCTGGTTGACAACCACCTCGAACAGCTTCCCTCGGGCGTGTGCAAAGGGAACCTGCTTGGACGACTGCTTATTAGACGTGAGTTCGATCACAATCAGCTCTATGTCATACCCGTCGAGATCCCTAGACACTCCCTTGAAACCAATTTCCGCTACCTTCAGGCGCTCTATGCCCTGAAGCAGAAATACATATCCATAGCCATCTGTGAGCATTATGAAGAGATGCTCGAGCTGTTGCGCTATATTGAGAAACACTGGCCCAGGCTGGCTGACGACATAGAGCGAGGCAATTCCTACGTCCAGTCCGATCCAGAACGCGCCAACGCCATCAGGGAAATCATGGAGCCCCATCATATAGGCTCGCAGATGGTGGCGCAGCTGTGGCCTGGACTTCATTGTATCATGGTATACGATGTTGATCACCTGAGCACCAGCTTCGAACTGTTGCGCACCTATTGCGGCACGAATGTCCACTTTGTGTTTACAGGTATCAGCTCGCCAGAGGGGACCTTTACGACTGCAATCAACCTCGATGATCCGCAAGGCGTCTTGATTCCCGACAGCGTCTTTTATGAGTTCAAACCCAAGGATGCCAAGGACTATGACCAGCTGCTCACGCTCGACCAGCTGGAGATAGGCCGTAGCTATGAACTTATCATCTCTACGCTCTCTGGTCTCTATCGTTATAAGACCCAGAAGGTTCTCTCGGTTGTGGGGCGCTATCACGATACGCCAACTGTGATCGTTGCCCGTTGATGACTAAGAGTTCCCACGCTGGGAATAAACAGTTCCCACCGTGGGAACATTTTGTTCCCAGCATGGGAACTTTTTGAAAGATTGTGCCTGAAAGGAGAATTAAAATCATAAAAAAACTTAAAAGTTAGGGTAGGGCGGGTGAAAAATGTTGTGTGTTCCACATATTATTAGTACCTTTGCACCCGCAAAAGTGCGTATTGCGCTGGCCCGAGAGCTATCAATACCCTGACAAAGAGCAACTTAGCCTTCAAAAATGAAGCGGTTGAGGTTCCTTTTTAAGTGGGTATGTGTGCGATTGGAAATGCGAAAACCACTTAAGAAGGAACAAATTTTTTTATATAACATTATTAATTATTAAACTGAAATGCCAGGATTAATTGGAAGAAAAATCGGAATGACATCCGTTTTCAGTGCCGACGGTAAGAATGTACCGTGCACTGTTATCGAAGCTGGTCCTTGTGTTGTGACTCAGGTGAAGTCTGTCGAGAAGGATGGCTACAAGGCTGTTCAGCTCGCCTTCGGTGAGAAGAAGGAGAAGAACACCACCAAAGCAATGATGGGTATCTTCAAGAAGGCAAACACCACACCCAAGGCCCACTTGGCCGAGTTCAAGTTTGACGCAGAGATGAATCTCGGCGACACCGTAACGGTTGACATCTTTGATGGTGTCGAGTTCGTTGACGTTGTCGGTACGTCAAAGGGTAAGGGATTCCAGGGCGTTGTGAAGCGTCATGGTTTCGGTGGTGTAGGTCAGGCTACTCACGGTCAGGACGACCGTCTGCGTAAGCCGGGTTCTATCGGTGCCTGTTCTTATCCCGCAAAGGTCTTCAAGGGCATGCGTATGGGCGGCCAGATGGGAGGCGAGCGTGTTACCACGCAGAACCTCAAAGTGTTAAAGGTAATACCGGAGCACAACCTGATCCTCGTGAAGGGTAGTTGCGCTGGTTATAATGGTTCAACAGTAATAATCAACAAGTAAGATGGAAGTTAGCGTATTGAATATCAAAGGTCAGGAGACCGGACGCAAGGTAACTCTGAACGAGGCTATCTTCGGCGTTGAACCTAATGACCATGTGGTTTACCTGGATGTAAAGCAGTATTTGGCTAACCAGCGTCAGGGTACTGCAAAGTCTAAGGAGAGAAGTGAGATTTCCGGTTCTACCCGCAAGCTCGGCCGTCAGAAGGGTGGCGGTGGTGCCCGTCATGGTGATATCAACTCTCCGCTGCTGCGTGGTGGTGCCCGTGTGTTTGGTCCCACACCGCGTGACTACAGCTTCAAGCTGAACAAGAAGGTGAAGGCTCTGGCCCGTAAGTCAGCCCTGTCATACAAGGCTCAGGAGAACGCAATCGTGGTTGTAGAGGACTTCTCTATGGAGGCCCCGAAGACCAAGGAGTTCGTGAACATTGCCAAGAACCTGAAGGTAGATGGCAAGAAGAGCCTCTTCGTATTGACCGGAACCAATAATAACGTATATTTGTCGGCTCGCAATCTGCAGGGTGCAGAGGTGATGGAGGCATCGACCATGAACACCTATAAGGTGATGAATGCCGATGTGCTGGTTATCTCTGAGAAGTCTCTGGAGGTTATCGACGGTATCTTAAACAAGTAAAGGAGACAAGAGTTATGGCATTTATCATAAAACCCCTGGTCACTGAGAAGATGACCAAGATTACAGACAAGTCTTCTGTAGAGAAAACTTATAAGGTGAAGGGCGAGGAGCGCACCAAGAAGGCTGAGGCCAAGTATGGTTTCATCGTTCGTCCCGAGGCTAATAAGCTTGAGATTAAGAAGGAAGTCGAGAGCCTGTACAATGTGACAGTGATCGATGTGAACACGTGTCGTTATGCCGGCAAGCGCAGCTCGCGCTACACCAAGGCAGGTCTGATCAAGGGTCAGAAGAACGCGTTCAAGAAGGCAATCGTTACTCTGAAGGAGGGCGACGTAATTGATTTTTATAGCAATATTCAATAAGAAATGGCAGTACGTAAATTAAAGCCCGTTACTCCGGGTCAAAGACACAAGATTATTGGCACGTTCGAGGATATTACTGCATCCGTGCCAGAGAAGTCTCTCGTTTACGGTAAGCGTTCTACCGGTGGTCGAAACAACACCGGTAAGATGACTGTCCGCTACATGGGCGGTGGTCACAAGAAGAAGTATCGTCTGATCGACTTCAAGCGAGAGAAGGATGGTGTTCCAGCTGTAGTAAAGACAATCGAGTATGATCCTAACCGTTCAGCTCGTATTGCACTTCTTTTCTACGCTGATGGTGAAAAACGTTATATCATTGCTCCTAATGGACTGCAGGTTGGTGCAACGCTGATGTCTGGTGCAGACGCAGTGCCCGAGGTGGGTAATGCTCTGCCGCTGGCTAACATTCCCGTTGGTACAGTGATCCACAACATCGAGATGCGTCCCGGTCAGGGTGCCAAGCTCGTTCGTTCGGCTGGTAATTTCGCTCAGTTGACTTCTCGTGAGGGTAGCTATTGTGTGATTAAGCTCCCTTCAGGCGAGACTCGTCAGATTCTCTCAGCTTGTAAGGCTACTGTAGGTAGTGTAGGCAATTCAGACCACGCTCTCGAGGCATCAGGTAAGGCTGGTCGCTCTCGCTGGTTGGGTCAGCGCCCCCACAACCGTGGTGTTGTGATGAACCCGCATGATCACCCGATGGGTGGTGGTGAAGGACGTCAGTCTGGAGGTCACCCACGTTCACGTAAGGGTCTGTACGCTAAGGGTCTTAAGACTCGTGCACCGAAGAAGCTTTCGAACAAGTACATTATCGAAAGAGCTAACAAGAAGTAATCACGAAGTTAATAAGAGTATAAATTATGAGTCGTTCATTAAAGAAAGGTCCGTACATCAACGTATCGCTTGAGAAGAAGATTCTCGCCATGAATGAGAGCGGTAAGAAGAATGTCGTCAAGACATGGGCCAGAGCATCAATGATTTCCCCGGACTTCGTGGGACACACTGTTGCAGTTCATAACGGTAACAAATTTATCCCTGTCTACGTTACTGAGAATATGGTTGGTCACAAGCTCGGTGAGTTCGCACCCACCCGTCGCTTCGGTGGTCATGCCGGTAACAAGAAGTAATCCCAGGGAAAATTGAAAATTAAAAATTGAAAATTGAAAATTAACAATGGGAGCAAGAAAACATATTAAGGCTGAGGAAAGAAAAGCAGCACTTAAGACACAGTATTTTGCCAAGCTGAAAGGCTGCCCCTCTTCACCCCGCAAGATGCGCTATGTTGTGGACATGATCCGCGGCATGGAGGTGAATCGCGCACTGGGTGTGCTTCGTTTCTCGAAGAAGGCAGCAGCAGCTGATGTAGAGAAACTCCTCCGTTCGGCCATTGCCAACTGGGAAGCCAAGAATGACCGGAAGGCTGAGGACGGTGAGCTTTACGTGACCCGCGTATTCGTTGACGAGGGTGTTACAATGAAGAGAATGAGACCGGCACCGCAGGGTCGTGGCTATCGCATCCGCAAGCGCAGCAATCACGTGACTCTGTTCGTTGACGCTAAAACTAATGACGTAAAAGAATAAGTATGGGACAGAAAGTTAATCCAATAAGCAACCGTCTTGGAATCGTTAGAGGTTGGGATTCAAATTGGTTCGGAGGCAAGAGCTTCGGCGACAACCTGGTAGAGGATCAGAAGATCCGCAAGTACCTGAACGAGCGTCTGGCTAAGGCGAGCGTTTCGAAGATTGTCATCGAGCGCACCCTGAAGCTGGTTACCATTACTATCTGCACTGCCCGTCCGGGTATCGTCATCGGTAAAGGTGGTCAGGATGTCGACAAGCTGAAGGAAGAGCTGAAGAAGCTCTACGACAAGGAGATTCAGATTAATATCTTTGAGGTGAAGCGTCCTGAGCTCGACGCTACCATCGTGGCTAATAACATCGCTCGCCAGATAGAGGGTAAGATTGCTTACCGCCGTGCTATCAAGATGGCTATTCAGAACACGATGCGCGCCGGTGCCGAGGGTATCAAAGTTCTCATCTCAGGTCGTCTGAACGGAGCTGAAATCGCCCGTAGTGAGATGCTGAAGGAAGGCCGTACGCCGCTGCACACTTTCCGTGCAGACATCGACTACTGCCATGCAGAGGCTCTGACCAAGGTCGGTATCTTGGGTATCAAGGTTTGGATTTGCCGTGGTGAGATTTACGGAAACGTGGATCTGGCTCCGAACTTCACTCAGGAGAAGAACAGTGGCCGTCCCCAGGGCGGTGGCCGTGGCGGTGACAGGAAGTTCCGTAACAAGAAGAAGTAATAATCGTTTTAAAGTAGAAGCTTATTATGTTACAGCCAAAAAGAGTAAGATATAGAAGACCTCAGGACGGACGCGGCAACAAAGGCAACGCCCACAGAGGTACAACGCTGGCTTTCGGCTCATTCGGCATCAAGACTATGGATGCCAAGTGGATTGACAGCCGTCAGATTGAGGCAGCCCGTGTTGCCATCAACCGTTACATGAACCGTGAAGGTCAGGTGTGGATCCGCATCTTCCCCGACAAACCCATCACTCGCAAGCCTGCTGACGTCCGAATGGGTAAAGGTAAGGGTGATCCCGCAGGATGGGTAGCTCCCGTTACACCGGGCCGTATCCTCTTTGAAGTAGAAGGCGTTCCTTTCGACGTGGCTAAAGAGGCTCTCCGCCTCGGAGCCCAGAAGCTGCCTGTGAAGACAAAGTTTGTAGTAAGACGTGATTACGATAAAAACGCTTAATTAGAGTATGAAGATCAAAGAAGTAAGAGAGCTCGAGACCAAGGACTTGGCAGAGCGCATTGAGGCCGAGGTTGCAAAGTACAACCAGATGAAGTTGAACCATGCAATCACCCCGCTTGAGAATCCATCTCAGATTAAGGCTGCTCGTCGTGATATCGCACGTATGAAATCAGAACTTCATCAGAGAGAACTTAACAAATAACAATGGTCCAGATGGAAACAAGAAATTTAAGAAAGACAAGACAGGGTGTCGTTATCAGCAACAAAATGGATAAAACCATTGTTATTGCAGCCAAGTTCAAGGAGAAGCACCCGATGTATGGTAAGTTTGTCCAGAAGACAAAGAAGTATCACGCACACGATGAGAATAACGAGTGCAATGTAGGTGATACCGTGCTCATTATGGAAACCCGTCCTCTGTCAAAGACAAAGAGATGGAGATTAGTTCAAATCGTAGAAAAAGCTAAGTAATTATGATACAGACAGAATCAAGACTTACAGTAGCTGACAACAGTGGTGCACGCGAGGCTCTCTGCATCCGTGTACTGGGCGGCACCAAGCGCCGTTATGCCAGCGTAGGTGATATCATCGTCGTCTCTATCAAGAACGCGATCCCTACAAGTGACGTGAAGAAGGGTGCAGTATCAAAGGCTTTGGTTGTTCGCACAAAGAAGGAGATCCGCCGTGCTGATGGCTCTTACATCCGCTTCGACGACAATGCCTGTGTGCTGCTGAACAATGCCGGCGAGCTTCGCGGCAGCCGTATCTTCGGCCCCGTTGCCCGTGAGCTCCGTGCCGTGAACATGAAGGTCGTTTCTTTGGCACCTGAGGTACTTTAATATTTAAATGATTAAGAGAAATGGCAAAGTTCAATATTAAGAAAAACGATACAGTCATCGTTCTGGCCGGTGAGGACAAGGGCAAGACTGGTAAGGTGCTGAAGGTGATGGCCGACAAGGAGCGTGCTCTCGTAGAGGGTGTGAACATGGTCAACAAGAGCGCCAAGCCAAGTGCCAAGAATCCTCAGGGAGGCTTTGTGAAGATGGAGGCTCCTATTCACATCTCAAATATTAGTTTGATTGATCCGAAGAGTGGCAAGGCTACCCGTGTCGCCATCAAGCGCGAGGGCAAGAAGGTCGTTCGTATCGCTAAAAAGTCAGGGGAGGAGATTAAGTAATGGCAAATACAGCACAGTTAAAGTCAGAGTACAAGGAGAAGATTGCTCCGGCTCTGAAAAAGCAGTTCAATTACACTTCAACGATGCAGATTCCTGTCCTGAAGAAGATTGTTGTCAACCAGGGTCTGGGTGATGCTACACAGGATAAGAAAATCATCGATGTAGCTATCAACGAGATTACCGCTATTTGCGGTCAGAAGGCTGTTGCAACCTATTCTAAGAAGGATATTGCAAACTTCAAGCTTCGTAAAAAGATGCCTATCGGCGTGATGGTAACTCTGCGTCGTGAGCGTATGTACGAGTTCCTCGAGAAGCTTGTTCGCATCGCTCTTCCTCGTATCCGCGACTTCAAGGGTATCGAGAGCAAGTTCGACGGCCGTGGTAACTACACACTGGGTATCCAGGAGCAGATTATCTTCCCGGAGATCAATATCGATTCAGTAGATCGCATCCAGGGTATGAACATCACCTTCGTAACGTCTGCACAGACTGACGAGGAGGGTTATGCACTGCTCAAGGCTTTCGGTCTTCCATTCAAGAACGCTAAAAACGACTAAGAGATATGGCAAAAGAATCAATGAAGGCTCGCGAAGTGAAGCGCGCCAAGCTCGTTGCCCGCTACGCAGAGAAGCGTGCGGCCCTGAAGAAAATCATCGCTACTGCTGACGTGAATACGGAGGAGGGCGCTATGGCTGCCTACGAGGCTGCCCGCAAGCTGCAGAGCATTCCCCGCAACGCCAATCCCATCCGTCTGCACAACCGTTGTAAGATTACGGGCCGTCCCAAAGGATACATGCGCCAGTTCGGCCTCTCTCGTATCCAGTTCCGCGAGATGGCATCAAGTGGTCTGATTCCCGGTGTGAAGAAGGCTAGCTGGTAATCCAGAGAAGAGACATTTTATTTATTTAATATTGTCGGGGCAGTCCCGATTAATTAAAAACTCAATTTTATGACAGATCCAATAGCAGATTATCTGACAAGACTCAGAAACGCCATCATGGCACACCATCGTGTCGTTGAGGTTCCTGCGTCAAACTTGAAGAAGGAAATCACAAAGATCCTCTTCGAGAAGGGTTACATCCTGAACTACAAGTTCATTGAGGATGGTCCTCAGGGTACTATCAAGGTAGCTCTGAAGTATGACCCTGCAACTCGTGAAAATGCCATCAAGTGCCTGAAGAGAGTATCCACTCCGGGTCTCCGCAAGTACACTGGCTACAAAGAGATGCCGAGAGTAATTAACGGACTTGGAATCGCAATCCTTTCCACGTCCAAGGGTGTAATGACAGACAAAGAGGCTGCCGACCTGAAGATTGGTGGTGAGGTGCTTTGTTATGTATATTAATTGGAGGATAGATTATGTCAAGAATAGGAAAATTACCAATTAGTATCCCTGCAGGCGTTACAGTAGTACAGGATAAGGACGGCATCGTGACCGTTAAGGGTCCGAAGGGAGAGCTTTCACAGAAGGTGGATGCTTCTATCAAAGTGAAGATTGAGGATGGCCACGTGACATTCGAGATTGATGAGAACAGCCCTGTTAACGTTAAGCAGAAGCAGGCTTTCCATGGTCTCTATCGTGCGCTTGTCAATAATATGGTTGTAGGTGTGAGCGAAGGTTACAAGAAGGAGATGGAGCTCGTAGGCGTTGGCTACCGTGTGTCCAACCAGGGTAACATCATCGAGTTCGCTCTGGGTTATACGCACCCCATTTTCATCCAGCTTCCTAAGGAGGTGAAGGTTGAGACCAAGATGGAGCGTAACCAGAATCCCCAGATTATCCTCGAGTCATGCGACAAGGCACTGCTCGGTCTGATTTGTGCTAAAATTCGTTCTTTCCGTATGCCTGAGCCTTATAAAGGAAAGGGTATCTTGTTCAAGGGTGAGGTTATCCGTCGTAAGTCGGGTAAATCAGCATCAGCTAAGTAACTTTAATTGATTGAAGATTATGACAACGAAGAAAGTAGAAAGACGAATTAAGATCAAATATAGAATTCGTAAGAACGTGTTCGGCACAGCCGAGCGTCCTCGTCTGAGCGTCTTCCGCAGCAACAAGCAGATCTATGCTCAGGTGATTAATGATTTGGAAGGTAAAACACTTGCATCTGCATCCTCACTGGGTCTCGAGGCTATGCCTAAGATCCAGCAGGCTGAGAAGGTTGGTGAACTGGTGGCCAAGAAGGCTCAGGAGGCTGGCGTTACCGCTGTAGTCTTCGACCGTAACGGTTATCTTTATCACGGCCGCGTGAAGTCTCTCGCAGACGCAGCTCGTAAAGGTGGACTTAATTTCTAAACGATTATGGCAATGAAAAATGTTAAAGTAAATAGTGACGTAGAGTTGAAAGACAGACTGGTTGCCATCAACCGTGTAACGAAGGTAACCAAGGGTGGTCGCACCTTTACATTCGCAGCCATTGTTGTTGTCGGTGACGGCAACGGCATCATCGGCTGGGGTCTTGGTAAGGCTGGTGAAGTTACCGCCGCTATCGCCAAGGGTGTTGAGGCTGCCAAGAAGAACCTGGTGAAGGTTCCTGTACTCAAGGGTACTATCCCTCACGAGATGGAGGCACACTTCGGTGGTGCACAGGTATTCCTGAAGCCGGCAGCAGCCGGTACTGGTCTGGTGGCCGGTGGTGCTATGCGTGCTGTACTGGAGAGCGTAGGTGTAAAGGATGTGCTCGCCAAGTCTAAGGGTTCATCTAACCCTCACAACTTGGTAAAGGCAACTATTACCGCCCTGAGTCAGATGCGCGACGCCTATACTGTGGCTGGTACTCGTGGAATCAGTATGGAGAAAGTATTTAGAGGATAAAGGAGAACAAGACTATGGCAACAATTAAGGTAAAACAGATTAAGAGTAAGATCGGTTATCCGGTAGACCAGAAGCGTACGCTCCAGGCTCTTGGCTTGCGTAAAATCTCCCAGGTTGTTGAGGTAGAGGATACTCCTTCAATCCGTGGTATGATTCGCAAGGTACACCATCTGGTGACCGTCGTTGAGTAATTAACATTTAAAAAGTAGATTCGATTATGAAACTGAATAATTTAAAGCCGGCTGAGGGTTCTACTCATTCACGTCGTCGTATCGGTCGCGGACCTGGTTCAGGTCTGGGTGGTACTTCTACTCGTGGTCACAAGGGTGCCAAGGCTCGTTCTGGTTATAAGAGAAAGATTGGTTTCGAAGGTGGTCAGATGCCTCTCCAGCGCCGTGTGCCGAAGGGTGGTTTCAAGAACATCAACCACAAGGAGTACTTTGCAGTTAACCTCTCAACCCTTCAGAAGCTTGCTGAGGAGAAGAACCTCACAAAGATCGGTATTGCAGAGCTTATCGCCGCTGGTCTGACCAACGGTAAGGAGCTTGTCAAGGTTCTTGGCACTGGTGAGCTGAAGGCAAAGGTTGACGTAGAGGCCAATGCATTCTCAAAGACTGCTGAGGAAGCTATCAAGGCAGTAGGTGGTAACGCAACAAAAATCTAAACTGTAAGATGAAGAAGTTAATAGAGACACTGAAGAACATTTGGAAGATTGAGGATTTGCGCCAGCGCATCCTGATCACACTCCTGTTTGTAGCGATTTATCGTTTTGGCTCGTTTGTGGTACTCCCTGGTATCAACCCTGCCATGTTGAGCCAGTTGCAGTCGCAGACTGCCGGCGGTCTGATGTCGCTGCTTGACATGTTCTCCGGTGGTGCATTCTCCAACGCATCTATCTTTGCGCTTGGAATCATGCCATACATCTCTGCTTCTATCGTAATGCAGCTTCTCGCTGTCGCTGTTCCTTACGTGCAGAAAATGCAGCGTGAGGGCGAGAGCGGCCGTAAGAAAATCAGTATGTATACCCGTTGGCTGACAGTGGCAATCCTGCTGTTCCAGGCACCGGGTTACCTGATGAACCTGAAGATGACCTCTGGAGCTGCCTTGGCTACAGGCATCTCCTGGTCAGTCTTTATGGTTCCTGCTGTCATCATCCTTTCCGCAGGAAGTATGTTCATTCTGTGGTTGGGTGAGCGCATTACGGATAAGGGTATAGGTAATGGTATCTCACTGATCATTATGATCGGTATCATCGCCCGCTTGCCTCAGGCATTCATCCAGGAGGTGAGCTCACGTTTCACTGCCATCACAGGTGGTGGACTGGTGATGTTCCTCGTTGAGATTATCATTCTCTATGCAGTTGTTTGCGCATCTATTGTTCTGGTACAGGGTGTCCGCAAGGTTCCCGTACAGTATGCAAAGCGTCTTGTGGGTAACAAGCAGGTGGGTGGTGCCCGTCAGTATATTCCTCTGAAGCTGTTCGCCGCCAATGTGATGCCTATCATCTTTGCTCAGGCACTGATGTTCATCCCGTTGACAATTGTACAGTATTCTGCACCTGAAAATGCAAGCTGGTTCGTGCGTACGATGCTCGATCATCATAGCTGGACCTACAACATCATTTTCGCTATACTGATTATCGCATTTACCTATTTCTACACAGCTATCACGCTGAACCCGACGCAGATGGCTGAGGATATGAAGCGTAATAACGGTTTCATCCCCGGTGTCAAGCCTGGTAAGGAGACGGCAGAGTATATCGACACAGTGATGTCACGCATCACTTTGCCAGGTTCTCTGTTCATCGCCTTCATCGCCATCATGCCGGCTCTTGCAGGGCTGCTGAATGTACAGGATGCGTTCTCTCAGTTCTTTGGTGGTACATCACTGCTGATTCTCGTCGGTGTCGTGCTCGACACGCTCGCACAGATTGAGAGCCACCTGTTGATGCGCCATTATGATGGTTTGCTCAGTTCTGGCCGTATCCATGGCCGCGGAATGGCTGCATATTAATCTTCTTCTATGAAGATCTATCTGAAGACTGAGGATGAAATAGAGTTGATGCGCCAGGCAAACCAACTTGTTGGACGTACGCTTGGCGAATTGGCAAAACATATCAAGCCTGGAGTAACGACCCTCCAGTTGGATAAGATAGCGGATGAGTTCATCAGAGATCACGGTGCTCAGCCAACTTTCAAGGGTTTTCCCAATCCATATGGAGGGCCGTTTCCTGCCAGCATCTGCACGTCAGTCAATGACGTAGTCGTACACGGAGTGCCCAATGCAGAGACAGTTCTGAAAGAGGGTGATATCATCTCCGTCGATTGTGGTACGTTGCTGAATGGCTTCAATGGCGACTCTGCCTATACGTTCTGTGTTGGTGAGGTCACCGATGAAGTGAAGAAACTGTTGAAGACGACAAAGGAGTCGCTCTACTTAGGCATCGAGAATGCTGTTGCAGGTAAGCACCTTGGCGATATCAGCAGTGCAGTGCAGGAGCATTGTGAAGCACAGAAGTACGGTATCGTACGTGAGTTGACCGGTCACGGTATTGGTCGTGAGATGCACGAGGATCCGCAGGTGCCCAACTATGGCAGGAGGGGAAACGGTGTGATGTTGAAGGCAGGGATGTGTATCGCAATCGAACCCATGATTACAATGGGTGAGCGAAGCATCTGGCTGGATAAGGACCGTTGGACCATCCGCACCCGCGACGGCAAACCCGCAGCTCATTTTGAGCATACGATTGTTGTCCGCAAGGGCAAGGCAGAGATTTTATCTTCTTTTGAAGAGATAGAACAATTAGAAGGAAATATATATTAGATTTGTATGGCAAAGCAATCCGCTATTGAGCAGGACGGAACCATCGTAGAGTCGCTGTCGAATGCGATGTTCCGTGTAGAACTTGAAAATGGAGTCCAGATTATTGCGCATATCTCTGGTAAGATGAGAATGCACTATATCAAGATACTTCCCGGCGACAAGGTCAAGGTCGAAATGAGTCCTTATGACCTGACAAAGGGCCGAATCGTATTCAGATACAAATAAACAATAGGAACAAATATGAAGACAAGAGCATCATTGAAGAAGCGTACCCCAGACTGCAAGATTGTACGTCGCAAGGGCCGCCTGTTCGTTATCAACAAGAAGAACCCTAAGTATAAAATGCGTCAGGGTTAATGTTAAATAAGCATAAAATGTGCGGAGGTTTGAGAAAATCTTCGTACCTTTGCATGCTTTTTAGCAGAATTTCGAAATTTAAAGTTTTTATTTTTATCATTTTTATTTAACAAATGGCAATAAGAATTGTTGGAGTAGATTTGCCCCAGAATAAGCGTGGCGAAATCGCATTGACCTATATCTATGGTATTGGTCGAAGTAGTTCAGCAAAGATATTGGACAAGGCAGGTGTCAGCCGTGACCTGAAGGTTAACGAGTGGACTGACGACCAGGCAGCCAAAATCCGTGAAATCATCGGCGCTGAATTCAAGGTAGAAGGTGATCTCCGCAGTGAGATCCAGTTGAACATCAAGCGACTGATGGATATTGGTTGCTATCGTGGAGTCCGTCATCGTAATGGTCTTCCTGTTCGCGGTCAGAGCACAAAGAATAATGCTCGTACCCGTAAGGGAAAGAAGAAGACTGTTGCTAATAAGAAGAAGGCTACGAAGTAATTCTAAGTTGAACGTTTAAAGAATTTAAGAATTATGGCAAAGAAAACAGTCACTTCAAAGAAGAGAAACGTGAGAGTGAACGCTATTGGTCAGCTCCACGTACACAGTTCTTTCAATAATATTATTGTATCTCTGGCAAACGACGAGGGTCAGATTATCTCTTGGTCTTCTGCCGGTAAGATGGGTTTCCGTGGTTCTAAGAAGAACACTCCGTATGCTGCTCAGATGGCAGCTGAGGATTGCGCCAAGGTAGCTTATGACCTGGGCCTGCGTAAGGTGAAGGCTTATGTGAAGGGTCCCGGTAATGGTCGTGAGTCGGCTATCCGTGCCATTCATGGTGCAGGTATCGAGGTGATGGAGATTATCGATGTAACTCCGCTGCCCCACAACGGCTGCCGTCCCCCGAAGCGTCGTCGCGTATAATCACATTATTCAGAATTATTTTTTAGTATTATGGCAAGATATTTAGGACCGAAATCAAAGATTGCACGCCGTTTTGGTGAACCCATCTTCGGCGCAGACAAAGTTTTGTCCCGTAGGAACTTCCCCCCGGGACAGCATGGCAATAACCGTCGTCGCAAGATGTCGGAGTATGCGGTCATGCTGGCAGAGAAGCAGAAGGCCAAGTACACTTATGGAGTACTTGAGCGCCAGTTCCGTAATTTGTTTGAGAAGGCAGCTAAGGCCGAGGGTATCACTGGTGAGGTGTTGCTCCAGCTGTTGGAGAGCCGACTCGACAATGTAGTGTTCCGTCTTGGTATTGCTCCCACCCGTGCTGCTGCTCGTCAGCTCGTGGGTCACAAGCACATTACTGTTGACGGCCAGGTTGTTAATATTCCTTCCTATAGTGTGAAGCCCGGTCAGGTTGTTGCTGTCCGCGAGAAGTCTAAGTCTCTCGAGGTTATCGAAGCTGCCCTTGCTGGTTTCAACCATAGCAAGTATCCCTGGATCGAGTGGGATGAGAACTCAAAGAGTGGTAAGTTCCTGCATAAGCCGGAGCGTGCTGACATCCCCGAGAGCATTAAGGAACAGTTAATCGTTGAGTTGTACTCTAAGAACTAAAATCATTTAAATTAATGGCGATATTAGCATTTCAAAAACCTGATAAAGTCGTAATGTTGGAGGCTAACGACAGATTCGGCAAGTTCGAATTTCGTCCTTTGGAGCCTGGCTTCGGTGTGACCATCGGTAACGCCTTGCGCCGCATTCTTCTTTCATCACTTGAGGGCTATGCTATCAACACCATCCGTATCGCTGGTGTTGAGCATGAGTTCTCTTCTGTACCTGGTGTAAAGGAAGACGTGACCAACATTATCTTGAACCTGAAGCAAGTTCGGTTCAAGCAAGTTGTAGAAGAATTCGAGAACGAGAAAGTCAGTATCACGGTCGAGAATTCTACCGAATTCAAAGCCGCAGACATCGGCAAGTATCTGACTGGATTTGAGGTGCTGAATCCCGATTTGGTGATTTGTCATTTAGATTCCAAGGCATCGATGCAGATTGATCTTACAATCAATAAAGGTCGCGGATATGTACCCGCAGATGAGAATCGCGAGTTCTGCACCGACGTGAATGTAATAGCAATCGATTCTATTTACACTCCGATTCGTAACGTGAAGTACGCTGTTGAGCCATATCGTGTTGAGCAGAAGACCGACTATGACAAGCTCGTGCTTGAAGTTACGACGGACGGTTCCATCCATCCGAAGGATGCCCTGAAGGAGGCTGCAAAGATTCTCATTTACCACTTCATGCTGTTCTCTGACGAGAAGATCACCCTTGAGACTTCAGAGACTGAGAGCAATCAGGAGTTTGATGAGGAAATTCTGCACATGCGCCAGTTGCTTAAGACCCGTCTCGTAGACATGAACCTCTCTGTTCGTGCCCTCAACTGCCTCAAGGCTGCTGATGTAGAGACCCTTGGCGATCTGGTACAGTACAATAAGACTGACCTCCTGAAGTTCCGCAACTTCGGTAAGAAATCGCTCACCGAGCTTGATGATTTGCTCGAGAGTCTGAATCTGTCGTTTGGAACCGATATTTCAAAGTATAAACTGGACAAGGAGTAACTGTAGGTGAGGCCTATAAGACTCAACGCCCAACAAAAAGAAAGAAACAAAAATGAGACATAGTAAGAAATTCAACCATCTCGGTCGTACTGCATCTCACCGTAGCGCCATGCTCGCAAACATGGCTATCTCGCTGATCATGCACAAAAGAATCACTACGACCGTCGCAAAGGCTAAGGCCCTGAAGAAGTATGTGGAGCCTCTGATCACCAAGGCAAAGGACGACTCCACCAACTCTCGCCGTGTAGTATTCAGCTACCTGCAGAATAAGGAAGCTATCAAGGAACTCTTCGGAGAGGTAGCTCAGAAGGTAGGTGACCGTCCCGGTGGTTACACCCGTATCATCAAGCTCGGTACCCGTCAGGGTGATGCTGCTCAGGTATGCTTCATCGAACTCGTTGACTTCGATCCTGAAATGGCTAAGGATACCAAGAAGAAGTCCACTCGCCGTTCTCGTAAGTCAGCTCCTAAGGCTGAGGCTGCTGCTCCTGCAGAAGAGGCAAAGGCAGAGGCTCCCGTTGAGGAAGCTCCTGCTGCTGAGGCTCCTGCTGAAGAGGCAAAGGCTGAGTAATCACAACGCTCTTTATATAAGAATCCCGTATCATTACCGTGATGCGGGATTCTTGTTTTTCTTAGGTAAGTGAATTTGTGACTACAAACCATGAATAGGAGTTCCCCTATTCTTTTTTCGGGTTTTCCCTTTGGCAGGAAACAAAGAATTCCCTATCTTTGCAGCGTGAATCTTTTAAAATACGAAGGTTATGAAGAAGATATTGGTATTATCGATTGGCGTGTTGCTTTTGATGAGCAGTTGTGGTACTTATACGGCATCGGGAGCTGCTTCAGGTGGTTGGTTCGGTTCGATTATCGGTTCTGCCATCGGCGGTATTGCTGGTGGTCATAGAGGTAGTGACATTGGTACACTTGTTGGTATGGCTGGTGGCGCCGTTGTTGGTGCAGCTATTGGCCAGGCTGCTGATAATGCAGAGCAACAGAGATACGAAGATTATAAGCGGCAGCGTCAGGAACGTCAGCAGCGCTATGATGGCGATGACCGTTTATATGGCTTTGATGAGTCTTTCAATACTACACCCAGCCAGCATCCCATACCGGCCTCTGAATCATGCCTGGAGATCCGTCATCCTCACTTGGTTGACTCCAGCCGCGATGGTGTGCTGACTCGTGGTGAAGAGGCAAGGATGGTCTTTGAGATCTTTAATACTTCTTCGAAGCCTGTCTATCGCGTGCTCCCTATGGTAAGAGAACTCACAGGTAACAAGCATATCCGTGTTTCGGAGAATGTCTTGGTAGAAAGCATTATGCCGGGTAAGGGAATCCGCTATACGGCAGTCATCAGAACCGATAATAAACTGCATGATGGCGAGGCGGTGTTCCGTATTAGTGTCTTCCAAGGCAGTAGGGAGATGGCCTCTCAGGCTCGTGAATTCCGCATTATGACAAGCAAGCGATAGAAACATCTATCGCTTGCTTTGTTCTTTCTGTTGTTGCTGCTTCATCTGTTCTCTTAGAATGACCCAGATGGGCTTCTCTAGAGGTCCTTCGTTGGTGCCCATGTCTAATTCTGGCAGTTCAATATCTTCTGGTTTGAAGGGGATGGGAATGAACTTTATTCGCTCCACAATCACTGGAGCTATACCTTGGGCAATGATTCCCAGTTCACGGGCAGCTTTGACAGACAAGTCGATGATTCGCCCCTTGACATACGGACCACGGTCGGTAACCCGCACAATAACCTGTTTATTGTTTGCTGGATTGGTGACTTTGAGCAATGTGCCAAAGGGGTAGGTGCGGTGGGCACAGGTCAGACTGTCGTGATGCAGTCGTTCTCCGCTGGCTGTCTGCCGTCCAGTAAACTTGATGGGATAAAACGAAGCCTTACCGCTCTGAGTCTGAGCCAGAGCGGTAAAGCCGAAAATCAGCAATGTAAGTGTCGTTAAGACTATCTTGTTTTTAAATAACATTAAAATTAAACAACACCTTGGGCCAGCATGGCCTTGGCAACCTTCATGAAACCGGCGACATTGGCGCCCTTCACGTAGTTGATATAGCCATTCGGTTCCTTACCGTACTTCACGCACTGCTCGTGGATGCCAGACATAATCTGGTGCAGACGCTGGTCTACCTCCTCGGCAGTCCATGCCATACGCATAGAGTTCTGTGTCATCTCCAAGCCAGATGTTGCTACGCCACCAGCGTTAACGGCCTTACCAGGAGCAAACAGCTGACCTGCAGCGATGAACTTGTTGACTGCCTCTGCTGTGCAGCCCATGTTTGACACCTCTGCTACGCACAGCGGCTTGTTGGCCAAGATCTTGTCGGCATCCTCACCGTTGAGCTCATTCTGGGTAGCGCAGGGCAGATAGATATCAGCCTTCTGCTCCCAAGGCTTTTTGCCTGCAAAGAACTTCGAGCCTGGGAACTCCTCCTCGTAGGGCTGGCAGACGTCATTGCCACTGGCACGCAGTTCGAGCATATATTCAATCTTCTCGGCATCAAGTCCATCGGGATCATAGATATAACCATCGGGACCTGAGATGGTGATTACCTTGGCGCCCAGTTCGGTGGCCTTCTTGGCAGCACCCCACGCCACATTACCGAAGCCGGAGAGAGCCACAGTCTTACCCTTGATGTCGAGTCCGTGGGTATCCATCATGTGGTGAACGAAATAGAGGGCGCCATAGCCTGTTGCCTCGGGACGGAGGATGCTGCCGCCCCATTCCATACCCTTACCTGTGAGGGTTGCACCGTGGAACTGACTGGTCAGCTTCTTATAGTATCCAAAGAGGTAGCCAATCTCACGGGCTCCAACGCCGATGTCACCTGCAGGAACGTCCATGTCAGGACCAATCACCTTATACAGTTCGCACATAAAGGCCTGACAGAACTTCATCACCTCATTATCGCTCTTTCCGCGGATGCTGAAATCTGAGCCTCCCTTTCCACCACCCATCGGGAGTGTGGTCAGTGCGTTCTTGAAGGTCTGTTCAAAGCCGAGGAACTTCAGAATGCTCAGGTTTACTGACGGGTGGAAACGCAGACCGCCCTTATACGGGCCAATGGCACTATTAAACTGTACACGATAACCGATGTTTACCTGTACCTCACCCTTATCGTCGACCCAGGGCACACGGAAGGTGGTGATGCGCTCAGGCTCCACGATGCGTTCTATAATCTTTGCCTTCTCAAACTCAGGATGCTGGTTGTACACGTCCTTGATTGACTCCAACACTTCCCTTACAGCCTGTAAGTACTCTAATTCGCCAGGATGCTTCTGCTCCAAAGCTTGCATGATTTTCTCTACTTGCATAGTAATAATAATTGTTTTAAGTTTACAATATGTTACGTTTGATGGTGCAAATATAGAAAAATATTCGATACCATCCAAGGAAAGTACCGAATAATTTTCTTATAAAGTTACATTTTGTTAAATCGTGCCCCTTTAAATCTTTGCCAAGGCCTGTTTGATATCGTCGAGGATATCCTCTACGTCCTCAATGCCGACAGAGAGACGGATGAGGTCTGGAGCGACACCAGCCTCGCGAAGCTGTTCGTCGCTCAGCTGTCGGTGAGTATGTGAGGCAGGATGCAGCACGCAGGTACGGGCATCGGCCACGTGGGTCACGATATTGATCATCTGTAGTGAGTCCATCCACTTGATAGCCGTCTCGCGGTCGCCCTTCAGGCCAAAGGCAATCACACCGCAACTGCCGTTAGGCAGATATTTCTGTCCGAGAGCATAGGCCTTGTCGTCGGGCAGTCCACAATAGTGTACCCAAGCCACCTTCTCGTTGTCGTGCAGGAATTCGGCCACCTTCTGGGCGTTCTTGCAGTGCTGTGCCATACGCAGATGGAGTGTCTGCAGTCCAAGGTGCAGCAGGAAAGAATTCTGGGGTGCAGGAATGCTTCCGAGGTCACGCATCAGCTGGGCCACGAGTTTCGTGGTGTAGCCCATCTTACCGAATGCCTTCACGTAAGTCAGGCCATGATACGATTCGTCGGGTGTGCAGAGGCCAGGGAATTTGTCTGCATAGTCGAGCCAGGGGAAGTTGCCGCTATCCACTACGACGCCGCCAACCTGCGTAGCCATTCCGTCCATATACTTTGTAGTAGAGTGGGTCACGATGTCGGCGCCCCATTCAAACGGACGGCAGTTGATGGGGGTGGCAAAGGTGTTATCCACAATGAGGGGTACCCCGTTCTTATGGGCAATCTTAGCAAAGCGCTCAATGTCGAAGACAGCACAACCAGGGTTGGAGATTGTCTCACCGAACATCGCCTTAGTGTTAGGATGGAAAGCAGCCTGAATCTCTTCGTCAGACGCTTCCTGTGAGATGAACGTGCAGTCGATGCCCAGTTTCTTCAGCGTCACGCCGAAGAGGTTGTAGGTGCCACCATAGATCTCATTCGAGGTGATGAAGTGGTCACCGGCCTGACAGATGTTGAAGATGGCATAGAAGTTGGCTGCCTGGCCAGAAGAGGTGAGCACAGCCCCCACACCCCCTTCAAGGGTGGCGATCTTTGCAGCCACGGCATCGTTGGTGGGATTCTGAAGACGGGTATAGAAATAGCCCTCCTTTTCGAGGTCAAACAACTTTGCCATCTCATCAGAGTCGTCGTACTTGAACGTTGTCGACTGGATGATGGGTAACTCTATTGGTTCTCCATTCTTGGCCTTATAGCCTGCCTGTACGCAGAGCGTGCCTTGTTTCAGTTTCTTTTCCATTGTTGTTGTCGGTTTTGATAATCTGCCTGCAAAGGTACAACTTTTTTTCAGAAAGAAGCCATTATTACTCCAAAAGTGGACTGCTGATTGCTAACAAAATATAAATAGGTTGGTTTACTGAATATATGTGTCGATTCGTTGAACGGATTTTGTCCGTTCAATCTTTCGTCGTACCTTTGCATCGTGAAACATTAATAGTTAGTTTTTTCATACATAAGATTAGGTTTTGTTAGTTAATTGGTTAGTAAGGTAATCGGGACGCATCCCTGCGTCCCGATTACTTTTTAATAGTTGAATACGAAATCTTCCAGTATGCAGAGCGACTTCTCTTTCGTTTCTGAAGCGAATACGAAGTAGAGTGCGTGCTTGCCTGTGAGTTCCTTTAGTGCTGGCAATGTCACAGAGAGTTCCGTTGAAGTCTGAGGCATGTCGGTCTTCAATTCGATAGTGCCTATAACTTTTCCTCCCTGGGATGCCCAAGGTCTATCAGCCATGATGGTGATGGTGCCATCGATTCCCTCTGGAATCAGACGCAGTAACAATTGAATATTGTCCTTACCATTGGCCTCTGTGAAATTGAAGTATTTGTACCCAACAATCGAACCATCAGTATTGTTAATGATGCGATTGGTGTTATTCTTCAGGTCATAAGGCTCATCAAAGTTAGAGTCTGTTCCATAGGATGACTCTACATACGAACCATAGAAGGTGTTGTTGGGCCAGTTGTGCTTAGCAGGCTTCGGACCCGTCAGCCAACAGGCAATACCTGCCGAGTGGCGCTCCAAGGGATTGAGACCGTTAAGAGCGAAGCCTTCAGAGTTGTATTCTCCCTCAGATATCTCCACCTTACCGCCTTTACCTTCCTGTACTTTTACCTCAATGGGGGCTACCATGGCCTGACGGGCATACTCGTCAGTACCTGTCTGACGATGATAGAACACATACCACTGCCCGTTGATCTCGCAGATCGAACCATGGGTGTTGCCGTCGGGAACAGCTGAGGCAATCACGTTGCCCTGCTCATCCGTCTCACGACCACGTCCGTCGATGATCGTGCCGCCATAGGTCCAAGGGCCTAATGGACTGTCGCCGTAGGCATAGGCAAGGTTATAGTTCGACGAGGGTAATCCAAACTCACCATCCTCGGTGAAGCGACTATAGATAAACACATACTTATCCTTGATCTTACGGAGGGATGAGGCCTCAAAGAAATGGAAGATGCCTGGTTCGTTTCTGCCAGAAACCATGCCATCCACGATCTGCGTACCTGGTTTGACAGTACACATAGTGGCAGGATCGATCTCTGCAGCGTAGGAGTGCTCAAAGCCCCAATAGCCATAGACACGCCCGTCGTCATCCACAAATACAGCGGGGTCAAAGCCATAGATGCCGTCCACCTTTGTTGGGTCATCCGCATTCCAGTTGCATACCTCGAAAGGTCCGTCAGGTCTGTCGCTCTTGGCAATCAGACCATTACGGTAGCCAGTCTGGTCGTTGGGAAACAGATAGTAGGTCTTCTTACCCGTACTGTCTGTTACCAAAGTGATATCGGGAGCATACAATACATCTGCCGTTTTTGCTGAATCAAAAGGCTCGCCCTTGGCATTCTTGTCTACTACGAGGATGATGCCATCGTAGCGCCACTGGCTCAGATCCTCAACGGGAGCCGACCACACCACCTGGTCTCTTCCGCAATAAGCTGTTATCAGATTATCGTGCGAACCATATATATATACGCGTTGCTTTCCTGGATTGTTAGGATCCTCAAACACGTAAGGCTCTCCGTCGGGGATATGTTCCCAGAGGGGGAGGTAAGGGTTACCTACGGTAGTCAACTCTGACTTCTTTGTTTCTGCCTGTTGGGCACAGGATACAGCCATCAGCGAACAGCAGGCTGCTGCAATAATCATGCTTAGGGTCTTAGTTTTCATCTCTGTTATTTTGAATGGTCATTAATTGGCTGCAAATTTAAACAATTATTTTGGAATAGGCAACCATTTGACAAAAAGAGTTACCATTTGATAATTTTTTATTACCTTACTTGAGGTTAAAGATGTTAGAATAGAGGGCAGAAATGTTAATCCACATTGGCTGTCTCACTTTTATTTGTATCTTTGCAGCCGATTATCATCCGTTCATGTATGAGAAAACTCTTGATTCTGTCGTTACTAGCCACTTCTGCCAGCGCAGAAGTTCAACAGTATGTTGTGGCAGATATGGAGTCGCGAGCTCCCATTCGCGATGTCCTGATTCATACCGACGACAATCAGGATACCCGGAGCAACTGGGATGGTACATTCTCGCTCCATGAGGGATTCGGTAAGATTAACCTCTCACATCTGAATTATGAGAAACGCTACATCCTCAAATCGGAGCTGAAAGGCGACACCATCTGGCTGATGCCCAATATGAATGCCTTGCGTGAGGTGGTAATTTATGGTGAGCGACGGTTCGACAATCGGATGGCAGAGATGCGGAAGTCCACAATGGACCAGAGCGTCGATGCCCAATTAGCCCGAATCAAGATTCCTTCAGGACCCAATGTGCTTGCCATAGCCTCCTGGCTTTTTGAAAACACCTTAGGCAAGAATCTGGAGAAGCGTGCTAGAAGGAAAAAGGCCTTAAAGGTGGTCCGCCAGCAAGAAGCGGAATACCAGCAGCGTTGGGATGCCCTGGAAGGGAAAAAAGAATGAGGGGGAAAGCACAAATCATGGTAAAAGGCTACGAAGTTGAGTAGTTGTGTAATATAATGTAATGGTTTTCTTGCATCGAAAAGGGAATTTGTCTACCTTTGCAAACGCGAAGACAGGCTGCACCTCAGCAAAGAGCTAGTTCTCTGCATTCGGTTTGCACTGTCTTTGCAAACGTCCGGACAGACAAACAAATGTTGAATCATTAAAAAAAAGAAGAAATGAAGGAACTGATTATCTTGTCGTTGATGGCTGTGTTTGGCCTCACGACAGCAAGTGCACAGAAAACTGTGGTAGCCGAAAAGAACCAGCAGGCCTTCGATGTCGTAGAACAGATGCCTGAGTTCCCTGGTGGTATAAAAGCCCTGCTTGATTATCTCTGTCAGAACGTGAAGTATCCTGCTGATGCCGAGAAACAGAAGATAGAAGGAAGGGTGATTGCCAACTTCGTGGTTGAAACTGATGGAAGTATCAGCAATGTAGAGGTTTTCAGGCCCGTATTCCCTTCGCTCGATGCCGAGGCCGTCAGGGTCTTGTCTGCTATGCCTAAGTGGAAGCCTGGCATGCAGAGCGGCAAAGTGGTAAGAGTGAAATATACAGTACCTATTAGCTTCAATCTGAAATGATAGCACTCTCCTTTTTAATACTTTCCCTCTTTATTGTGGGCTGCTCGTCTGAGCAGCCCCACAATGAGTTCCTGACGAAGGCTGAGGCGATGGTCTTTGAAAAGCCCGACTCCGTTGTGCGGTTGCTCGCCCCTCGCTGGTACGACACCAAGATGGATGAGGCTGATCTGGCTCTCTACGGACTGCTTTATACGGAGGCCCTCCATCGTAGCGGACTCTATACGGAGGCCGATTCGCTGATCATCTTCAGTAGAAAGTATTATAAGGAGAGAGGTGATCAAGAACACCTCTCGAGGGCATTGCTCCATCACGCTATCATTCTCTATAGACAGAAGCTGACCCACGAGGCTGTGCTCACCATGAAACAGGCGGAATATCTGGCTGAGGATATGGAACTGCCAGCCTTCAAGTGGTATCTCTACTCCGTGTTGGGTGATGTGAACGACAATGTGGGCAACTATACCCAGACCCTCCGTTACTACAAACAAGCCCTTGCTGAAGCCCGGAAGAGCAGGAACGAGGCGTGGATGGTACAAACCCTCAATAATATTGCCACCACCTTCGACCTCTTAGGCCAGCCTGACAGTCTGAAGCACTATACGGACTTGGCACAGCCTTATGCCCCCAAGACCGATGGTGAGATTCGAGCCACTTATCTGGTCAACAAGGCCAGCTATCTGCTAAGCCTTGGCAAGCGTCAGGAGGCCAAGCAGTTGTTGAATGAGTCGATGCGCTATACACCCATCGACAGAGCCTCTAAACTCCTGGCCGACATCTATATGAAGGAGGGCGATACAGAGGCAGCAGCCCAACAGTGGTATCGCCTCACCAACTCGTTCTCGCCAGATGTCAGCATCCAGTCCTACCGCTTACTGATACAATACCTGAACCGTAAGGGTGACAAGGACCAGGCCTTGGAATATAGTCAGCGACTTAATGAGGTCTATCAAAAGCTCTACGAACGCAGCGATGCGGCTGGTGTCATCGACATGCAGGCTCAGTATGATGAACAGCAAAAGGAGCGCCGCCAGTATCGCACCACCATTGCCCTGCTGGCAACCATCATTCTCATTGCCATAGGTGCTACTATTATAATAAGGTATAGTCGCAGGCGCATTGATCTGCTGAATGTCAGGTTCATGGAAAGCCAGCAGAAATATGACATGACGCGTAGCGAACTCACCCAGATGCGCCACCAGAAGGAGCGCGAGATGAAGGAAAACTCACAGCAGCTGAAAGCCGTCATCGCCCGATTGCATGCCTCTGCCAACAAGGGTAGGGTAGCTGATGACGAGGATGTCAATTCTCTGGCACAGTTCTCTTATGCCCTGAGTCCAGCGTTGCAGGTGCTGCTATCCGTACTGACTACCAAAGAGCAGACTGTCTGTCTGCTAATCCGTCATAACTTCCTGCCTACGGAGATTGCCACACTGACCATCTCTACTCCCCAGTCCATCACCAATACAAGAGTACGCTTGTTGAAGAAACTCTTTGGTCAGACAGGTGGCGCCAAGGACTTCGATGCTGCCATCAAGGCAGTCAACTAAGGCATTGGGAAAAGGTTAACAACTAAAGAAACTAATTAAAATAGTTTAAAAACTAAAGTATTTAGTTGTATATAACGAAAAGTTTTAGTTACTTTGCGCTCAGATATTGATAATTGACGCAAATAAAAGGTAAACTTAAAACCCGAAAGCAATGAAGAAACTGACCAACAAGGAAAAGGAAATCATGGATCTGTATTGGAAGCATGGTCCTATGTTCGTTCGCGAGTTGCAGGAGCACTATGCCGAGCCCCGCCCTCACTTCAACACGCTCTCTACGATCGTCAGAATCCTGGAGCGTGAGGGATTCCTCGACCATAAGCAGTTTGGCAATACCTACCAGTATTACCCCCTCATCTCTGAGGCGGAGTATGGGCGCAAGTCTATTGCAGGTATCATCAAGAACTACTTCGACGACTCCTATCTCTCTGCCGTCTCCTCGTTTGTCAAAGAAGAGAAGATCAGCGTAGACGAACTGCGCGAACTCATTAACCAGATAGAAAACCAACAATCGTAAAGTATGATGGACTTCCTGATATACGATGCCAAGGTGGCTGTGCTGATAGCAGTATTCTATATGTTCTATCGCCTGATGCTGGCCCGTGAGACCTTCCACAGGGTGAACCGCCTGGTGCTGCTCCTCACGGCTGTTGCCTCGTTTGTGTTGCCCTTGTGTGTGATTACCATGCACGAGACGGTTACGATGGAGGCGGTGCCTGTGATGACTGTCGACAATCTGACAGTCGACGATGTTGCGCCCATGCCAGAGCCCGCTGTAGAAACGCCTTGGTGGCAGATTCTGCTGCCTGTCCTATTTATGATAGGTATGGTCGTAACGATAGGCCACACCCTGATGTCAATGTTCAGAATCCTCATGCTGATAAAACGGAGCGAGAAGCATCCCCAGTCTGATGGTACTACGATCTGCGTGTCCGGAAACGCCGATGTGCCACCATTCAGTTGGATGCACTATATAGTCATGAACCAAAGCGACTACGCAGAACGCAATGCCGCTATTCTCGCTCATGAACGGGGACATATCCGCCTCAGGCACTCCTGGGACCTGCTCCTCGTGGACACCCTCACCGCCCTCCAGTGGTTTAACCCTGCCATGTGGATGCTGCGCTCTGACCTCAGGGCCATCCATGAATACGAGGCCGACGGTGAAGTACTCTCTTTAGGGATTAACGCGCGTCAATATCAATATCTGTTAATCACTAAAGCCGCTAGCATTGGCGGGTACTCCCTTGCCAACGGTATTAGCCATAGTACCCTCAAAAACCGAATCAATATGATGTTACATAAGAAATCAAGCCAGACCAGTCTGCTGAAGCTCCTCGCCCTCGTTCCCATCGTTGGCCTCGCCCTCGCTGTGAATGCAGAGAAAGTGCAGGATGTGGTGTATACCAATACTGTGGCTCCCTCTGCAGAGGAACTTGTTAATGAGGAAATCCTGCAGGCAGAACCTCAACCTGCAGAAGTAGTGGACGAAGCTAAGAATAAGCCAATCACCTTTCAGGTAGTCTTTAGTCCTGAAGATTCGCCAATAGCAGGCGTTCCTGTCCTGATGGTAGAGACTGGTAAACCTGTCAAGAGTGCCGAGACTGATAAAGACGGAAAGTTTGTATTAGACAATCCTGTTGTTGGTTCTTTGGTGACCTTTACTGTTGTAAACTACAGTAAGGGAATTAGGATTACTAAGGATATGGTTGCAAAGGGTGACGTGGTGAAGGTCGCCTTTGAGGCAAATCGTAGTGGGAAGAAAGAGCCTGAAGGCACACCTGATTCCAATAAAGCCTATGATGTCGTTGACGAGATGCCCCAGTTCCCTGGCGGACCGTCTGCACTCTTTGAGTTCATCTCTAAGAATATCCAGTATCCGAAGGAGGCTGAGGATGCCAATCTTCAGGGGCGGGTGATTGTTTCATTTGTAGTAGAGAAAGATGGTAGTGTTTCCAATGCAAAGGTGGTGAGGCCTATCGATCCCTTGCTCGACGCTGAGGCTTTGCGTGTCGTCAACAGCATGCCTAAGTGGATCCCCGGCAAGCAGAATGGCGAAGCTTTCCGTGTTAAGTACACAATCCCCGTTACTTTCAGAGTCGAAGGCGGAATAAAAGGAGCAGACGACCCTCTCGTCCAAAAAACGACAGCCTATCTCGCTGGTTATTATGCAGCAAAGAATGGTCTTCCCCCAACGCCAAAGACGCTGATTTTAGTTGATGGTAAAGAGGTGTCTTATGATGAGCTGGAAAAGATCAAAGGTGAATCTATCGACCATATGGATGTGTTGAAAGACAAGTCTGCCATCGAGAAGTATGGTGAGAAGGCCAAAGATGGTGTCATCCTGATCACCACCAAGAAGAATACCAAACAATGAATCATTGTGAAATGAGAATTATACTGAGTTTTTTCGTCCTCGCCCTGCTGGCAGTTTCCCCTGCCAGGGGCGAGGTTTTGGCTAAAAAGTCAAAGACGTTGGAGCCCGTTGCTGACTCCCTCACCATCTGCTTGCAGGCTGGCGACAGCTGCATGCAACAGTTCAACACCTTTGAGGCGCTGAAGTATTATAAGCAAGCGTACGCCCTTGCTAAAGCCAGAAGTCAGCAAAAGGCAGTAGAGCATCTTGATCTTCCTCTCGACAAGCTTGAGGAACTGCCTCAGGAGAGACAGGATGAGATTATCGAACATCTGAAGCAATCAACTGAAAAGAGTGCGATAGTCGACTGCATGGTCCAGATGAAACTCGCCAACTGTCATTATAAACGGGCGAACTATCGTGAGAGTGCGCAACTGCTGAAGACCATCCCTGAGGATTCGCTCTCTCATGAGGCCTTCCGTCAGTTGGCACTGAGCTACAAAAAGCTGGGGGATCTTGATTCCTATGTTTATTGGGCAGGGCAGTTGGTGGCTCGTTATCCTATGGATGGAGAGATCGTGGCAGGCCTGACACTGGGCTATGTTCAATTGGAGCAGCCACAGAACGGACTCGAGTGCGGACAAAAGTACTTTGCCGTCGACTCGACAAATATCGAAGTGAATCGTGCCCTCGCCGATGCCTACTTTATGGATCGCCAGTTCGAGAAAGCTTCGCAGATGTATGAGCGTTTGCTCCAACAAGGCGATTCCGCCTTCAATACCCTCTATTCGGCTGGTATGAGCTATTCGCGCATTGACAGTCTGGAGCGTGCCTATAAGTATCTGCAACTGGCCTTCCTCATCAGTGGCATGCAGCATCAGGGGTGTGCCTATCGTCTTGGGGTGGTGTGTGTCGATACCCAGCGCTATCCGGAGGGCCTTAACTACCTGAAGCTGGCCACAGAGATGATGCAACCCGATACCACCACCATGAAGGCCATCACCCTTTCGCAGGGCGAAGGCTATTACCTTAGTCAACACTATCCCGAGGCCGTGGAGGCTTGGAAACGCCACTTGGACTACAACCCATCATCCGTCGCCACCTACTTTAATATAGCTAATGTCTACGCTTATATCCTGAAAGACAACAAACTGGCCGAGGACTATTATCGCCAGTTCATCGACCTTGCCCGCCAAGAGGAGAAACCCACGCAGCAGCTCATCGACATGATGGGCAAGGCAGAGGAATTCCTCCATAAAATCAAAACAAAGCGGATAACTGTACATAAATGAAAAAATAATAATACCTTTGCAGTATGAAACGATTATCGACCATTTTAGGTAGTCTGCTGTTCCTGATGAGTGCCAATGCTCAGAATGAGCAGTTTGCCATTACGCTGAAGGTGGACTCTGCCATTGCCAGTGAACCGCAGAAGGTGTATCTGTATTCACAAATCGAGAACCAGATGCAGCTGCACGATTCACTGCATATTGATTCCGTACATCGCATCGGTACCTTGCACGGCTCTGTACCTTATGAGTATGCCGTCCATCTGATGTTTGCCCGTCGAGGACCAGGGGTGGTGCCTGTAGTGGTGAACAATGGCGACAGTATTACTGTTCATGTGGCTGATGAAGATGATGGCTTCCGCCTGCGCTATCCCAGAAAGGTGGAAGGCTCGCCAGCCATGCTGGAGTATGTCGGCTATCATCTGATGCAGGATAGTCTTGATAGGAAGGAACGCATGGCCAGAGCAGAGTCGCAGCTTGTAGGACTACCTGAAGCTAAGGTGGATTCGCTCAAGGCGATTGAAAAAGCAATCTTTCGCGAGATAGAGCACAACAAAGAGGTCTTTGCCATGAATGCCAAGTACCCCTATGCAGCGATGGGGGCAGGCGGTAGCATCTATAGCAACTACAAATGGAGCCCTACCACGCATACTTACAAGGAGGAGGTAGTCGATTCCATCATGAACTCGCTCATAGCCCGCTTTCCTGACTATCCGCCTATTCGTGCCCTTGTTAATGACAGTACACTTGGCAATTATATGTCAGCAGAGAGTTTTGCTACTCACACCCTGTTCTGGAAACGTTATAGCGATCGCTTCTACGACAGTGAGACGGACACCATTGTCCGTCCGCTGAAGATTGGCGACTATATGAAGATCTATGGTCTGAACGAATATCGCGGCCAGTATATCTATTTGGATTTCTGGGCCTCGTGGTGCCAGCCCTGTCTGATGCAGATGCCCAACATCAAACAGGCAGCCCAGATGTTTGCAGACGATCTGCGGGTTTATCTCGTCTCTATCGATAAATCAGGTAAGGAGTGGTGGAGTGCAGTGAAGGAACATGATCTGCTTAATCATCTCGATGGCGAGCATCCCTATCAGATTCATCATATCCATGCCTACCGCAATAAGGGTAAGTTGGACGATGAGGTCCGTCTGCTTGGTATCAAGACCATACCCCACAACTATCTCGTAGACCGCTCAGGACGCATCATCGCCAAGAATATCTCTGCCACGATGCTGATCGACAAAATGCAACAACTATTGGAAAAGGAGAGACAACAATGAAGAAACTACTACTTATTCTTATCGTCTTGGCTGTACAAGCCGAATCGTGGGGGCAGGTTCGAGATTCTGCCCGTCTTTGGGCCTCGAGAGGCTATTTTAACAAGAGTCTTGACGAACTGCGCCAGATACCAGAAGATAGTCTCACGATTGAAGACATGCGACTATTCTATGATAACTTCGTCCAACTCGGACAATACGATTCTCTCGCATATTGGGGTGATAAGATTCTGAAACAAGATCCTTACGATGTATCGTTAATCGTTGACTTCACACCACGACTGAATAAGGGTTGGCAGGGCGATGTGGGCAAGAAGAGTTATCCTTCGAAAGTCATCGATATCTGTCAGAAGTATCGTGAACGTGACTCCACCCATATTCTTGTGAATCGTCAACTCGCTGAGGCCTTTTATAATATAGGTAACTATGATCTTGCTTTGCCTGCACTCAAGCAGTTGGAGGCTGTGGGCGACACCTGCTTTGGAACGCTCTATACCCTTGGACTGACTTATCAGCGTATGGGTGACAACTCTACTGCCTACGATTATCTGTCGCGAGCAACCACCATCAATAATGATGCCAACCCCTATTGTCTCTTTACGCTTGGTATCGTTTGCAATCGTATCGGTTTTGGTGCTGAAGCCCTGAGTTATCTCGATATGGCCAAGGAGCGGATGATGCCAGACCGCAGGACGCTCTTCCGCCTGCATCAAGAACTGTCAGATGCTTTTGGGAAGAAAGGTGAATACGATTTCCGCTTAGAGGAATTGCAGGAGTGTATGAAACTGGCTGACGAGAAAGATGTCAATGAACTGACCTATCAGATGGGGCAGTGCTACTTCCAACTGAAACAGCGCGATAAAGCCAAAGAGTGCTTCAACAAGTTTCTTGAAGCAACGGAGAATAAAGAATACAACGACAAAATCAAATCCATGCGCCGTTCAGCAGAGCAAACCCTCCGCATGATGATGTGGTAAGTGTTTTTTTTGTTAAGTTTTGCTAAACGCTGTTTGGTTTTAAGAGAAATTCCCAATTTATTGCGATTTTGCTTGGAAGTATAGAATCTTTTTCTTATCTTTGTGGCGAAATCGCAATATATTGGGATTATGACGCAGCAAGAAATTGGTAGTGCCATTAAGGAGCGCCGGAAAAAGTTGGGAGTAAACCAGCAGACGCTGGCCGATTTGGCAGGTGTGGCAGTCAATACATTGGTTGCCATCGAACGTGGTGAGGGAAATCCGCAGTTATCAACGCTGCTGACTATTCTTGATACGTTGGGATTACAAGCAGATATCAACATCAAGCAATTGGAGTATGAGAGAATGTAAGGTATATGTCCACAATGCAGAAGCAGGACTTCTGCAAGAGACAGACGACAGAGAATATGTATTCACCTATCATGATGACTATCAGGGCGATCCCGTGTGTCTTGCAATGCCTGTAAGACAAAAGGTTTATCGTTCTGACCACCTTTTCCCTTATTTCTTCAACATGCTTTCCGAGGGGGCTAACAGGCAGGTGCAGTCGACGTTACTGCATATTGATGAGAAAGACGACTTTGGTATTATGCTGGCCACTGCACAATATGACACCATTGGAGCCGTAACCGTAAAACCTGTATGAATATGATAGAACTCAATGTCTGTCCATCTACGCTGCAGGAAGGTTATTCCACCTATTCGCCAATGGCTTTGAAACAATTGTTCGATGGGCAGCCCGTATCACATATTCTGGATTTCAACAGTCCAAACAATGAAAGTGCTGATAGCGAAGCCTATCTGAGAAGTGTAGGCCGTATATCACTTTCTGGTGTACAGCCAAAGGCAAGCCTGATTGTCAACTCAAGCCATCAGCTCGTAAAACCGGCAGAAGATGAACGTGGCACCTATATCTTAAAGCCTGCTCCTTCATCCTATGCGCTTTTCGAACGTAAATACTGTCCTGCCAATGAGCACCTGACAATGCAGTTGGCATCGCAAGTCTATCATATTGAGACAGCAGCTAATGGACTATGTTTCTTTCGTGATGGTGAGGCTGCATACTTCTGCCGCAGGTTTGATGTCGGACCTGACGGGCAGAAATACCAGCAGGAAGATTTCGCATCGATAGCGGGGCTGACAAACGCCAATGGAGGTAGTGATTACAAATACTGCAACCTGAGTTATGAGGAATGTGCTGATATCATCCGCAAGTATGTAAATGCTGCTCCTGTTGAGATACTGAAATTTTTCCGCATAGTGGTGTTCAACTATCTCACCCTCAATGATGATGCCCATCTCAAGAACTTCTCGCTCATTAACCGAGGCGACGGCGAGTACCATCTGGCTCCTGCCTATGATCTCATCAATACAAGCCTCCATTTGGGTATGCCCCGCATCTTTGCCCTCGACAAAGGGCTTTTCAAGGAAGGCATGCTGATGTCTGATACAAAAACCGTCAGTAGGGAGGACTTTGAGGAATTTGGCCGTCGTATAGGACTGGCTCCACGACTGATAAAGCGAGAACTAGACACATTTGCCACAGATATCCCATTGGCAAAAGAACTGATAGAACGTTCTTTCCTTTCGGATGCCCTGAAACGCAGTTATTGGCTATCGTACAAATATAGAAGAAATACGTTATCCATTGTAAATAACGGTAAAAGAGTTAAGTAACATTAAATCTTGTTTGGTTTTGACGTTTTGGCGTGTCTTGTAGATGTAGTGCAAGCATAAGAATGGACAGAACAGCATTTGAACATCAAGCCCGCTCGTGGCGGAAGAAGGCGCTCAGCGTGAGCATCAGCAACGGGGCGGGCAAGGACGAGGCAGAAGACATCGCTCAGGATGTGATGCTCCGCCTGTGGCAGATGCACGACGAACTGGACCGTTATGACTCTGTGGAAGCCCTCGTTGCCCTGATGGCCAAACATCAGCTCAGGAACCACCAGCGACGAAAACCCTCAGAAACGCTCGACGAAGCCATAGTAGTGAGCCTCAACACCAGTCCGCACGAAGAACTGGAGAGCAAGGAAAACGATGAATGGCTCTCAGCAAAGCTCCAACAACTGCCCACCACACAGCGCACCTTATTATATATGCGACAGGTGGAACGGCGCAGCCATGAGGAGATAGCCCGACTGCTGGGTATCGAGATCACCTCGGTCAGTACACTACTTGCAAGGGCACGACGAACATTATTAGAAGAAATCAAAAGGAGGAATCAACGATGATACAGTACACAAAGGAACATATAGGCCGATTGCTCGACAAGTTTATGGAAGGCACATCGACGCTGGAGGAAGAAGACATCCTCAGCCAGTACTTTGCCCAGGGTCAGATACCTGCAGAGTGGGAGGAGTATCGTCTGTTGTTCGCAGAATTCGAGGCGATGAAATCCCAGTCTTCCGCCAAGCCCAGAAGAAGATGGATAGGGTGGGGCGTGGCTGCTGCTGCCGTGGTGGCAGGTGTGTTGTATCTCACGATGCCTTCCCGCCAGACAGATCGGAATCCCGATGTGCCCCTGATGGTTCAGGCAGACTCGACAACCACGCAACAGGCAACGCCCGATACGGCGTCATCGCCTAAAGAGCAAGTGCTGCCTGTTCAGACCAAGAAGCGCAGCCTCAGGAAGCCTGCACCCACCATGACCGATTACGACAAAGCCTATGCGCTGACGGCTGAGGCGGAAAGGGCAAAAAGGAATGTGGAACTGGAGCTGGAACAGGCCCGGCAGGAGGTCATCGACGCCCAATTGGCTGCCTATGGCTTCATTCCCGTGATGCAAGAAGATGGTACCATAATATATATTAACGAACAAAATGAATTAATTGCATATGAAGAGTAAAAACTTAATGATGGCCACGATACTGATGCTATCGGCCACAACAGCAAATGCCCAGCAGAATATCCAGAAAGCATTCGATGCTCTGCTGAACGACAATGTTATAGAAACCAAGACGCAACACTCGGTGGATCGCGACCCTGAGACGGGTAAGAAGACGGCTCAGTCGGATGTCTACGACTTCGTGGTGTCCAATCCCTCTGGCCTCAACCATGTCAAAGCCATCCAGAAGGCTTTCGAGAACGACAAGGATGCAGCCTACCAGCTTCGTACGGTCAGCCATCCTGGAAGCGACCACATGTCTTTGGCTGTTGGCGACGGCAGGTCCCAGTCTGTGGCTATTGGCAAGATGAAAGGCTCCAATTATATCTACGCCTGTTTCCTCGACAAGGACGATCCAGAGAAGAAATACCGCTATGCCTACGCCATGGAGTGGTTGGAGAAAGGCGAGAAGACCCAAGTGCGCCTTGCCATCACCTATGCCACCACCCAGGAGTATCGCAAGAAGAACCCTAAGATTAAGAAGATTTTCGTCAATGGCAAAGAACTGAAATTGAATCCTGGCAAATGGACAGGGTTTGAGGGCGACTCTATCTTCATTGGTGGCGAAAAGAGTTCCGAATTGTGGCTGAGTGAGTTTAATACTTACAAGAATCTGTTTCTGAAGAAGCCCGATGGCGCAGCCGCCAACTATTATGCCACCTATATCTACAACCTCTGCAAGAAGGCTAAGCCTTTGGATGATGCGGAGAAAAAGATGGTGGCTAAGGAAATCAAGAAACTGAAAGCTAAAACCGAAGATGAATTCATCCAGGATCTGTTCGAAATGAGCATCGAACGGCTTAAGAAATAACCCACTTATGAAATATTTGAAGATTGTTTTCCTCTCGCTGCTTCTGGCAGCGAGAGTAGGGATAGCTATGGCCCAGACGCAAAAGGATTCTACCAGCGTGAGCAACGATTCCATCACTTGGAACAAGGAGTTGGAGGGAGTTGTCATCAAGGCACAAAAGCAGCTCATCAAGCAGGAGATTGATCGCATCGCTTACGATGTACAAAGCGATGAAGAATCGAAAACGCAGACTGTAATCGATATGCTGCGCAAGGTACCGATGGTAACAGTAGACGGACAGGATAATATCCTCGTAAAAGGCAACAGCAGTTTCAAAGTCTATAAGAACGGGCACCTTGATCCCAGTCTGACGAAGAATGCCAAAGAAGTATTAAAGGCGATGCCTGCCACGATGGTGAAACGCATCGAAGTGATTACGGATCCAGGAGCACGAGAGGATGCAGAAGGCGTGGATGCCATCCTGAATATCGTGATGGTCAATGGCTCAAAGATGCAAGGCATAACAGGCGTGGTCTCTGCCAGCTATACATCTCTGAGTCATCCCAATTTCTACACCTCGCTCACTGGGCAGATGGGCAAGCTACTGCTATCTGTGGATTATGGTTTCAGCAAAATGACGGATAAGGACTCCTATAATCGTACGGAAGTGGATCGTACCTATCTCGATACAGGCAATCGGATGTTCTCAAATTCAGAGGGTTCTAACCCAGGTGACATCCACTACACCAACCTGAATGCCAGCTACGACATTGATTCGCTCAACCTGATCTCGGCCTCGTTTGGTGGCTACTTCTATAAGTTTAATGTGCAGGGCGACGGCTCCACCTGGCTTGGACATGATGATCAGCCCATCTATAGCTACAACAACCACTACTGGATGCCAGGCTATCAGCACCATTCATGGAACGGACGATTGGACTATGAACATAAGACGCAACGGAAGGGCGAGCGGCTCACTCTCTCTTACATGCTCGCCCTCACGCGTCAACATACCGATCAGGAGAATACCTATACAGAGTTGATGAATGTACCCTTCCCCTATAGTGGCAGCATGATGAAAGAGCGCGAACGCTTTACAGAGCATACGTTTCAGGCCGATTGGCTCAGACCTCTGGGCAAAGGTCACCAGTTGGAGATTGGCGCCAAATATATCGATCGCAATAATAACAGCCATAACACCCAAGACTTTTATGATACAGATATGCTGACCAGCAATGAGTTTCAGCATACCACCCGAGTGCTGGCAGGCTATGCCGACTATATCTACAAGCGGAACAAATGGTCGGCTCGTGCAGGATTGCGCTATGAGTATAGCTTTATGCAGGGCAGTTATCCTGATGGCAAAGGCGAATCGTTTGATAAACACTTGGGCGACTGGGTACCACAGGCCACACTGAAATATCAACTGACGGATGCCCAATCCTTGAAACTGAACTATACCACCAGCATCAATCGCCCAGGCATCTCCTACCTGAACCCTGCAGCATCCATAACCCCAACTGTTGTATCGCAGGGTAATCCCAATCTAGAGAGTTCGCACACTCAGCGCCTCAGTCTCATCTATTCCTATATTCTGCCCAAGCTGACTTTCCAGTTCGCTCCAGCCTATAGCTTCTCATCTGGAGGCATTAGCTCCGTACAGACGGCTAAGGGCGATGTCCGCTATACGACTTACGACAACATCCTGCGCTATCGTCGTTTCTCCGTTGAGCAGTATGTGCAATGGAAGCCTTTCGATGGTACAACTCTCATCATCAACAACAACCTCCGTTATGAGCATAATGAGAATCCCAATTTGGGATATTGCACTCATGGATGGTCGGATATCGGCTACGTGCATCTCACTCAGAAACTGCCTTGGAAATTGCGCCTCTATCTGAGCGTAAACGGTAAGATAGGACATAGTCCATCGGGCGTCTACTATATACAGCATTCTTGGTATAACTATTATGCCTCACTACAACGATCATTCTTGAAAGGCGATCGTCTAACAGTAAGGCTTGGGGCCAATTCTCCCTTCGACAAATACTTGCCTTCTGTGGCAGAAACTGTTAATGGCAACTATCGTGATTATCAGCAGTCATGGAATCGAGGACGCTGTTTCACTATTTCAGTCAATTGGCGCTTCGGCTCGCTGAAGTCAAGCGTTAAGAAGACAGAGCATAGCATCGAAAATGACGATGTAGTTGGCGGAATATCGAAAGGAAATTCGTGACTTTGTTTAGGAATGTAGGTAACTTTCTATTTTTCTATACAATCACATGGGGCCCGCATCACTGCGAGCCCTATGTAGATGCAAAAGAGCGACTCACACTCCATTCTGCGACAGAACTTTGGAATACCCTTAGATCTTGTCGCAGGATGGAGAAAATAACCTTTTTCTTTGTTTATACAGGAATCTTGAAATGCTCAAGGAGGGCTTTGAACTGGTCTTGGGCGGTGAGGCAGGTCCCAGTCTGTGGCTATTGGCAAGATGAAAGGCTCCAATTATATCTACGCCTGTTTCCTCGACAAGGACGATCCAGAGAAGAAATACCGCTATGCCTACGCCATGGAGTGGTTGGAGAAAGGCGAGAAGACCCAAGTGCGCCTCGCCATCACCTATGCCACCACCCAGGAGTATCGCAAGAAGAACCCTAAGATTAAGAAGATTTTCGTCAATGGCAAAGAGCTGAAATTGAATCCTGGCAAATGGACAGGGTTTGAGGGCGACTCTATCTTCATTGGTGGCGAAAAGAGTTCCGAATCGTGGCTGAGTGAGTTTAATACTTACAAGAATCTGTTTCTGAAGAAGCCTGATGGCGCAGCCGCCAACTATTATGCCACCTATATCTACAACCTCTGCAAGAAGGCAAAGCCTTTGGATGATGCGGAGAAAAAGATGGTGGCTAAGGAAATCAAGAAACTGAAAGCCAAAACCGAAGATGAATTCATCCAGGATCTGTTCGAAATGAGTATCGAACGGCTTAAGAAATGAATCATTGTGAAATGAGTATACTGAGTTTTTTCAAATCCTCGCCTACTTGACATCATTGTCAGTGGCGAGGATGTTTCTACTTCTACTGAAATCTCCGTATCCTATTGTTATCCTCGTAATTATCAGTAATATCAAGTCCTACTAAAGTTCTATTTTCCCTCTACTAAAGTTCTACTATTGTTCCACCCGAATAGTAGTTGATGGCGTTTAATGTGCTTCTATGTAACGAGGTAAGTCAAAGGATACAGGGAAGTGACTCCTAAATTCTCTAGAGAATTTAGGAGCTTGCCGTAATTAAACTATAAGAAAGGTCGGAGTAAAGTGTTAAATTCTCTAGAGAATTTAAGGGTTTCCTAATGCCTGACTCTATAAGAGCAGGTAGCAAAGTGCGGGTTTAATACACTATAACATTCTGTTTGTGGCATGGTGAAGTTAATGAAATGAGTACATTTATAGAATTAATGTAGAACTAATGTAGAGGATTAATAGAACTTTAATAGAATTTAAATTGCTATATAATTTCTTGTAAATCAATAAATTGTACTGTTTTTTGTAGAACTTGAAGCAATAATATATAAATTTGGATTTATATGGATAACCCTGAAGAGCGGCTTTTAAAGCTTACTTGAAGATTTCTGCAAGTCTGTTCTCGATGTCCTGACCACGAAGGCCACTGGCTACGATAGTGCCATCAGGAGCGAAGAGGATGATATACGGGATGGCGTTGAAACCATAGACACCTGGGGCGATGTTCTGCGAGTTGATGATCTGCGGATAGGTTATCTTATCTTTCTCAATGGCTTTCAGCGTGTTCTCAGGCTTGTCGTTTACAGCCACGCCAAGGGCAGTGAAGTTGCGATCCTTGTATTTCTCGTGCATGGCGATAATGTTTGGAATCTCTTTACGACAGGGACCGCACCACGAGGCCCAAAAGTCAACGAGTACGTACTTGCCACGTCCTACAAAATCACTGAGGCGAGTGGTCTTACCGTCATACTCTACTGCGAAGTCTTTGAACATGTCGCCCTCCTTAGGACGATTCAGTAGGGTGTTCATTCTATCGGCATACTTGACGATGACGGGATGCTGCTGTACTGCCTCACTACACTGGGCGATGAGTTCCTTAACTTGCTTGGCGTCATCAGAGGTGATGGCGTTATACGATGTTACCATCAGTACATTAGTAAGGTCATGACGGTGCTGGGGGACGTAATCCTTGATGAGCTGTCGGGCTTTATCCATATCGCCTTCTTGGTTAGCCTTGCGAATGTCGCTTATGGCGCTGAAGAGTGCATCGTTCTGTGGCGTGCCTCCTACAGAGAACGAACGGTCGTCGACAGTAACAACGATATTACCTGCTTCGAGGAGAAGGGGGAAGCTCTGTGTGCGAGTGCCGTTAGGAATCTGCATCTGCAATTGCAGGACGGCAACCTGGGGAGCAGTAACCTTACCGCTGATGGTGATCTTGTTTTCCAGGAAGGCAGTCTTCTTGGTGATAGGTTCTTTGCTGGCATAGTCGGCTAAATAGAAACTGTCGATATGGACACCTTGCTTAGTCATGGATTCAATGACTGAGGTGAGATCACAACTAACGGTGTAGTTATTCCCTTGTGCGGAGGTCGTCAATGCGACAAGGGCTAGTACGAATGTGGATAATAGTTTTTTCATAATCAATATCAATTTCTAACTATTTATTTTATAGACATGGGAAATATCAAATGATTACAGGTTTATGTGTTAAAGAAACCAAAACTTATGTTTGTTAATAATTCAAACCTTTAATCGTTCGTTCAGCAGGTTGAGAATATCTTTTGGTTTCTTGGCGAGGCCTGTTACGTAGATGTCGTAAGGCTCGCCTGGATTCAGGAGCGTTTTCTTACGCAGACTAATTCCGTCTTCCACTTCTTCTATAGTTACGCCTGCCTCAACATCTTTCTTGTAGCGGATGCATATCATCTCTTCTCCTTTGTAACTGGTTGGATAGAATGAGTCTACCTCTTCGAAACAAACTTCCCATGGTACAGATGTGTTTATCATCACAGAGTAGTCTGAGATAATGAGTTTGGGCTTCCTGATGGCGAAGGCAACAATACTGATGGCCGCACTGAGTGCAAACATCATAGCTGGAATCATGATGCCGCTATTAGATTTGCCTCCAGATTGATACATGCTGAACATGCACCCTGCCATAAAAGCGATGAACATGACAATGCCAATGATCGGATTCTGCTTTGATCCGTATATTTTTATCTTCTTCATATTTGGTTTGATTTGATGTTGTTATTCGTCTCTATATTCCAATATGTCTCCAGGCTGGCAACCCAGCTCGCGACAGATGGCCTCGAGGGTGGTGAAGCGTACGGCCTTGGCCTTGCCCGTCTTCAGGATCGAGAGGTTGGCTAATGTCAAGCCTACTTTCTCGGCTAACTCGCTGAGCGACATTTTGCGCTTGGCGAGTTCTACATCTAAGTTTACAATGATTTGTCCCATAGGCCTATTAAACAGTTAAATCCTGTTCTTCCTGTAACTTCAAGCCTACGGCAAACACCTCGGCTATAATCAGATTAAACACACCAAAGAGGAAAGCATCGAAGAAGTGCTCGTAGACATCAACAAAGCTACAACCCGTATAAAGTTCATCGCCAGTAGCTACTAAGGCAACAATTATCAGTCCGCAAGCCGTCAAGCGCAGCAGGCTGACATTCTCCCATACAAACACCTTGTTGCGGTTCACATTCAGGATAAACCGGATAAAGCTGATGAACGACACAAGGGCGGCTACAATGGCGAACATCTCAGCAATGAACGCCAGCAGATGAGCCCAGCTGTAATCGGGTTCAGCATTGCTACCCTTTTCCCAACCTTCCTGAAAGGCATCGGCCCCAGTAACAAAGGTCATCACAACCATTGTTGCCATCAGCAACAACATCAGTACACAGAAAACGTTCAGTCTCTTTTTCATAATTCAATCGATTTTTGTTGATTTCATACTCTGTTTATTGTTTTATTTTGTTTATTTATCGATTTTCGATATGCAAAAGTAGTTGTTATTTCTGAATTAACCAAAGAAAATCAATAAAAACTTATCGAAAAACGATAAATTTAACGTTCCGTAACAACTAAGCATTACATCTTGGGAAAAAAGAATGTTGGCGCCCTTTTGGAACGCCAACACTTTTCTTAATGTACCTGAGTGGTAACTACAGGGCAATCGGCTCGTAGGGGAGGGCGAAGACATCGGCGACGGCCTTGAAGGTGACCTTGCCGTCAACGATGTTCAGGCCTTTGGCCAGAGCAGGATCGTCCTTGCAGGCCTTCTGCCAACCCTTATCGGCCAGGGCAATGGCATAACGTAGGGTTGCGTTTGTCAGAGCCAATGTAGAAGTATTGGGAACGGCTCCTGGGATGTTGGCTACACAATAGTGAACGATGCCCTCTTCTGTATAAACGGGATTGCTATGGGTGGTAGGACGGGAAGTCTCGAAACAGCCGCCTTGGTCGATGGCTACATCGACGAGAACAGTTCCTGGTTCCATCAGTTTTAGCATATCGCGCGTAATCAGATGTGGCGTCTTATCTCCAGGTACGAGTACAGAACCTACGACGATGTCTACTGTCGGCAACATCTTACGGATATTGTGCTCTGAGGAAAAGAGTGTATGGACATTGGCGGGTGTCTCAATGTCGAGCTGACGCAAGCGGGGCAGGGAGATATCGGCTATGGTGACATCGGCACCCAAGCCAGCTGCCATCAGGGCTGCAGCCTCGCCTACGATACCACCACCCAGTACCAAAACCTTGGCGGGTGATACACCAGGAACTCCACTGATGAGTTTGCCCTTGCCGCCCTTCGTTTTCTGCAGATAGTAAGCACCATTGAGGGTCGCCATGCGTCCTGCTACCTCGCTCATGGGCTGTAGCAATGGCAATGAGCCGTTAGGTAACTGTACCGTTTCGTAAGCCAGACAAACGGCCTTGCTCTTCAGCATGGCATCCGTCAGCTCTTTCTCGCATGCGAAATGGAAATAGGTAAAGAGCAACTGCCCTGGACGCACCAGCTCGTACTCGGGCTCGATGGGCTCTTTTACTTTCACAATCATGTCGCACTCGCGATACACGGCCTCGATGGTAGGCAGAATCCTCGCTCCCGCCCTGATGTAGTCGTCGTCGCTAAATCCGCTGCCTTCGCCAGCAGTGTGCTGTACGCTCACCTCATGTCCACGACGTGTAAGTTCTGCTACTCCTGCAGGCGTCATGCCTACGCGATTCTCATTGTTTTTGATCTCCTTGGGAATTCCTACTTTCATAATCTATGGGTGTTTAGTTAATTGATGGTGCAAATATACAAAAAATATCCATTCGTTGTTCAATTATTAAGATATTTTTCTTATCTTTGCAGTCGAAACTAAAACTTTGAAATGGAAGAAGAAATCAAGATACCACAAGAGTGGAATAAATTCTATCTGAAAGATGTGTCGTTTGTCAATCTGATGACACGACGCATCTTTAACGTACTCATCGTGGCCAACCCCTATGATGCCTTCATGCTGGAGGACGATGGCCGCGTGGACGAGAAGATTTTCGACGAGTATATGGAGTTGGGCATGCGCTATCCGCCCACCTTCACCCAGGTGTCGACGACGGAGGAGGCCAACGAGGTGCTCCATACGACCGACATCGACCTCGTGATCTGTATGCCTGGTAATGCCGACAACGATGCCTTCACCGTGGCCCGTGAGATCAAAGCCGAGCATCCCAACATCCCTTGCGTGGTGCTGACCCCCTTCTCGCATGGCATCACCAAGCGCATCCAGGATGAGGATATGTCGGTGTTCGATTACGTGTTCTGTTGGTTGGGTAATACCAACCTCATCATGTCGATCATCAAGCTGATTGAGGACAAGATGAACATCGAGCACGATATCCGCGAGGCTGGTGTGCAGATGATTCTCCTCGTCGAAGATAATATCCGTTTCTATTCGAGCGTACTGCCCAACCTCTATAATTATATCCTCGCCCAGTCGAAGCGTTTCTCTACTGAAGCCCTGAATCCTCACGCTGCAGCCCAGCGTAAGCGAGGACGCCCCAAGGTGGTGCTCGCCACGACCTACGAGGAGGCCATGCAGATCTATGAGAAGTATCACGAGAATACGTTGGGTGTGATCAGTGATACCCGCTTCCCGATGCAGGTTCATGAGGGACGGCTCAGTCACGTGGAAGAGGGCGATCCGGAGGCAGGTCTGAAGCTGTTGCGCGAGATCCGCCGTCGTGATGAGTATGTGCCCCTGATCCTCGACTCTTCGGAAACCATCAATCGTGCCAAGGCAGAGGCCGAGGGCTTCCATTTCATCGACAAGAACTCCACGAAGATGAATGTCGACCTTCACCATCTGATGGAGGAGCACATGGGTTTTGGCGATTTTATCTTCCGTGATCCTAAGACCAAGGAAGAGGTGGCGCGCGTGTCGTCGCTGAAGGAGTTGCAGGATAATATCTTCAAGATTCCTCGCGACTCGATGCTCTACCATGTGTCGCGTAACCACATGAGCCGCTGGCTCTGTGCCCGTGCCATCTTCCCCGTATCGGCTTTCCTGAAACATGTCACCTGGCATAAGCTTCAGGATGTGGATGCCCACCGGCAGATCATCTTCGATGCCATCGTACAGTACCGACGGATGAAGAACATCGGTGTGGTGGCCGTGTTCGACCGCCTGAAGTTTGATGCCTACAGCCATTTCGCCCGTATCGGAGAAGGCTCGTTGGGAGGCAAAGGTCGTGGCCTGGCGTTTCTCGATAACATCATCAAGCGCCATCCGGAGTTGAACCAGTATGAGAATGCGAAGGTGTCGATTCCCAGAACGGTGGTGCTCTGTACCGACTTCTTCGATGAGTTCATGGAGAAGAACAACCTCTATCCCATCGCCCTCTCAGATGCCAGCGATGAGGAGATCCTGCACCACTTCATGCGGGCTCAGTTGCCCGACTCGCTGATAGCCGACTTCTTCACCTTCTTCGATGCGGTGAAGTCGCCCATCGCCGTGCGCTCCAGCTCGCTGTTGGAGGATAGTCACTACCAGCCCTTTGCAGGTATCTACTCCACCTATATGATTCCTTATCTCAGCGATAAGTATGAGATGCTGCGCATGATGGCCTGTGCCATCAAGGGCGTCTATGCCTCGGTCTATTATAAGGACTCCAAGGCTTATATGCTCGCCACGCAGAACGTCATCGACCAAGAGAAGATGGCTGTCATCCTGCAGGAGGTGGTGGGTAAGCAGTATGGCGACCTCTATTATCCGAATTTCTCGGGTGTGCTCCGTTCGCTGAACTATTATCCCATCGGAGAAGAGAAGGCCGAGGAGGGTATCGCCTCACTGGCTCTCGGACTGGGTAAGTATATCGTGGATGGCGGACAGACGCTCCGTGTGTCGCCCTACCATCCCACGCAGGTGCTCCAGACCTCGGAGATGGAGACGGCTCTGACGGAGACGCAGACCCGCTTCTATGCCCTTGACATGACGCATGTGGGCGATGACTTCAAGGTGGACGATGGCTTCAATATCAAGAACCTCCGAGTGAAGCAGGCGGCAGCTGATGGCTCCCTCACCTATATAGCCTCGACCTACGATCCTGTGGATCAGATTATCCGTGATGGTATCTATGAGGGTGGGCGCAAGGTCATCTCCTTCTGTGGTGTGCTCCAGCATGGTGTGTTCCCATTGCCTGAGCTCTTGCAGATGTCACAGAAATATGGTGCTGACGAGATGAAGCGCCCTGTGGAAATTGAGTTTGCCTGCAATCTGAATGACGACCGCACGGGAGAGTTCTACCTGTTGCAGATCCGACCTATTGTCGATTCCAAGCAGGTGCTTGAGGAAGACTTACAGGCCATCCCCGACGAACAGTGTCTCTTGCGATCTGCCAACTCCCTCGGACATGGTATCTCGGAGGATGTGGTCGATGTGGTCTATGTCAAGACGGATGACGACTTTACAGCCGTGAATAATCCTACGATTGCCGACCAGATAGAACAGATCAACCGCAAGTTCCTAGACGAGAACAAAAACTACGTGCTTGTGGGGCCAGGGCGCTGGGGCTCCAGCGACTACTGGCTGGGTATCCCCGTGAAGTGGCCCCATATCTCTGCTGCCCGTGTCATCGTGGAGACGGGTCTGAAGAACTACCATGTCGACCCCTCTCAGGGTACGCATTTCTTCCAGAACCTCACCTCGTTTGGTGTTGGCTACTTCACCATCAATACCTATACAGGCGACGGCATCTTCCAGAAAGAGGTGCTTGACCAGATGCCTGCCGTTGAGGAAACGGATTATGTACGCCATGTGCGCTTCGAGAACCCGATGAAGATCATGATGGACGGCAAGAAGCAGCTTGGCGTAGTACTATTGCCTAATAACTAAAACATTGATGATATGAACTTACATCTTACATCAACTATTCAGATGCCCGACCACGAGTTGCGTCGGCAAGTGATTGACCTTTGCCACAAGGTGGGGAAACCCCTGTTGAAACTCTCCACGAAAGATTATGTGGATAATGGTCTCGGCCATCTTGTGGAACAGTTCAAGGGCCAGGCGGGACTTGTCAATATCGAAGTCTTCAACGAACTGCAGCATACCATTACGGGTTGGCCAGGAGGTAAGCCTGGAGTCGACGACTCCACGCGTCCGGAGCGTGCCACGCCCTATCCAAAACGGGTTGTCGTCTTCTCGCCCCATCCTGATGACGATGTCATCTCCATGGGCGGCACCATCCGTCGACTCATGCAGCAGGGCCACGACGTGCATATCGCCTACGAGACTTCTGGCGACATTGCCGTGGGCGATGAGGAGGTCCGTCGTTTCATGCATTTCATCAATGGCTTCAACACCATCTTTGCCAATGGCTCCGACGAGGTGATCAAGCACAGCTATCAGGTGGTGAAAGCTTTTATCAAGAATAAGAAGGAAGGTGATCTCGACAATGAGCAGATCCTGCGTCTGAAGGGACTGATCCGTCGTGGTGAGGCTCGTCTGGCCTGTGAGTACAACGGCATCGACAGCAAGCATATCCACTTCCTCGACCTGCCTTTCTATGAGAGTGGCAAGATTGAGAAACTGCCCATGAGTGAGCGCGATGTGGAACCCATCATCCAGCTGCTTGCCGAGATCCAACCCCATCAGATCTATGTGGCTGCCGACCTTGCTGATCCCCATGGTACCCACCGTAAGTGTACTGATGCCGTGCTGGCAGCTATCGACGAGGAGAAGAAAGTTGAGACTGAGGCTCGCAGCAAGGGTGATCCTTATGTGCCCCTGTGGCTCGACGACTGCCGTGTGTGGATGTATCGTGGTGCCTGGGCAGAGTGGGACGTGGCAGATATCGAGATGTGTGTACCCATGAGTCCTGAGGAGTTGCGCGAGAAACGTAATGCCATCCTGCGCCATCAGAGTCAGATGGAGAGTGCTCCGTTCTTAGGCAACGACGAACGCCTTTTCTGGCAGCGTGCTGAGGATCGCAACCGCGACACCGCCAAACGCTACGACGAACTGGGCCTCGCCTGCTACGAGGCCATGGAAGCATTTGTGGAATACCACTTTTAAAAGGTAAAAAGGTAAAGAAGTAAAAAGTAAAATGGAGATGATGAGAACGAATGTAATCCGTAAGGTAATAGGAATGGTAAAAGGTCTTTTACCCTTTTACCTTTTTGCCCTTTTACCTTTGTCAGCGCAGGCTGGCGACTACAACATTGTGCCCCTGCCCCAGAGCATTGCCCTGCAGAAGGGAGAACCCTTTACGCTTGATGCCACCGTGCAGATACTGGCACCGTCAGCACTGCAACAGGAGGCTGAGTTTCTGCAGTTCTACCTCCGCGATATGGTGGGGCTTGACTTCCCTGTCGTCCAGAAACGCGCTAAGAAGGTGTGTTATATCGAACTGGCAGTGTCGCCTAGGGTGACATCGAAGGAAGGTTATGTGCTCACTGTCGGCAGCAAGGGCGTTACCCTTCAGGGAGGCTCGGCTGCTGGCGTCTTCTATGGCATCCAGACACTTAGGAAGTCATTCGCCAACACTTCGTCCGCGTCTCTGCTTCAGATGTTCCAGCTGCCTGCAGCCGTCATCACCGATACACCACGTTTCTCTTGGCGAGGCATGCACCTTGACTGTTCCCGTCATTTTTTCTCGGTGGAGTTCGTGAAGAAGTTCATCGACCTGTTGGCCCTGCATAACATGAACATCTTCCATTGGCATATTACCGACGATCAGGGTTGGCGCATCGAGATCAAGAAGTGGCCGAAACTGATGGAGGTGGGCTCTCATCGCACGGGTACCATTATCGGTACCAACAGCGACATTGACGATCAGATTCCCTATGGTGGCTATTACACGCAGGCTGAGGCCCGCGAGATTGTGGCTTATGCTGCAGCACGTCATATTACCGTAGTACCTGAGATTGATATGCCAGGCCACATGCTCGCTGCCCTCGCCAGCTATCCAGAGCTGGGCTGCACGGGTGGCCCCTATCAAGTGGGACACTATTGGGGCGTCTATAAGGATGTGCTCTGTGTGGGCAATCCGAAGGTCTATCAGTTTGTGGAGGATGTGCTCACGGAGATTATGGATATCTTCCCCTCGGAGGTGATTCATATCGGGGGGGACGAGACGCCTACGGAGAAATGGGAGGCCTGTCTTAAATGTCAGGGCATCAAGGAGAAGCAAGCGCACTTCACCAAGCGTGTCTTCGACTTCCTGACATCGAAAGGTCGTCGTGCTTTAGGCTGGGATGAGATTCTCGACGGCAGTCCTCAGGATGCGATGATCATGTCGTGGCGCGGTACTGCCCCTGGTGCCAAGGCTGCTGAGGCTGGGCATGATGTCATCATGGCGCCTACCACCCACTGTTATCTCGACTACCAGCAAGTGGAGGATGTGCTTTTCGAACCGAGTCGTTGTGGTGGATTCATCCCCATCGAAAAGGTCTATTCGCTTGATCCTGCCCCAGACAGCCTCTCCGTGGAGGCCCGCCAGCATATCCTCGGCACGCAGGCTAATCTCTGGTCGGAGTATATGACCAACGAGGCGATGGTAGAGTATCAGGCCCTGCCCCGTATGACGGCTCTCGCTGAGGTGCAGTGGACTATGCCCGAGCGTAAGAATTTCGATGACTTCAAACAACGACTGGGCGAATTTACCAAGTATCTGGAATATTTGCACTACACCTACTGCAAACACCTCTGGCCCGAGCGCCAGATCCCTAACCGTTGGCAGTTCTGATGTATTAATAGTTGGCGATGGCTTTGGCCACGGTATAGGCAGTGGTCCAGGCGGCTTGGAAGTTGAAGCCTCCTGTGATGCCGTCGATGTCGAGGATCTCGCCAGCGAAGAAGAGTCTAGGAACATGACGACTCTCCAAGGTGGCAGGGTTGACGGCTTCGAGGGCGATGCCTCCGCAGGTGACAAACTCATCCTTAAACGGTGCGCGACCTGTGATTTCGTAGGTGTCACAGCATAGGGCGTTGGCCAGGCGGTTCAGTTCTTTTTGATTCAGACTGCTCCAACGGCCTGTGGCTCTTTCGCCTATGGCTTTTCCTGCAAGATAGGTCCAATGACGCATTGTCAGTCCCTCTGGGGCAATGGTGTCGATTTGTTTTTGTGGGGCTCGCTGGGCTGTGGCCTGTAGTAGGGCAATGGCCTCCGTATCCTTCGATCCCAGCCAGTTGATGGCCAAGGGGGCTTTGTATTGGCGCTCTGCCAGATGGCGTGCCGCATAGCTCGAGAGTTTCAGGATGGCAGGCCCGCTCATGCCCCAATGGGTGATGAGCAACGGTCCTTGCGCCCTCAGTTTGGTGCCAGGGATCATCGCCACGGCCTCTTCGGCTACTGTTCCCATCAGGGTGCGCAATCCTTCATCGGCTATTTGGAAGGTGAAGAGCGACGGCACGGGCTGTGCTGTCTCATGGCCAAGGTCTGCAAGCCACTGGAGCCCCTCTGCCTTAGGCTGACCGCCACAGGTCACGGCTACGAAGTCATAGTCAGCTAACTGCTCAAAGTTGGTCACTTTCTCTGAAGTACGGATCTCAATGCCGAGGCGACGGGCATAGGCCAGGAAACAGTTGATGATGGTATGCGAGTCCTGCGACAGGGGGAAGACACACTCGTCAGCCTGTGTCGTCAGTCTCACGCCGTGGGCCTCGAACCAGTCATAGGCATCACGCTGTGAAAAACCTTTCATCAGTCGCTTCATCAGCCGGTGGCCACGGGGATAGACGGCCTGCAGGTCACGGATGGCAGCAAACGAGTTGGTGCAGTTGCAACGTCCGCCGCCGCTCACCTCGACCTTAGCCAGCAGCTTCGTGCTCCGCTCGAGGATGGTTACCTCCATCGTAGGCATCATCTCCTTCAGGTTGATGGCGAGGAAAAAGCCTGCCGCCCCGCCTCCGACAATCGCTGTTTTCATTGCCCGCCGAGTCTGTTGAAGTAATCTGCCACGTCATCCCACGTCTTAAACGTGTCGCTGCCGAAACGTATCTGCGTGGCCATGCCGTCCCAGGCGTCATCGGTGCCGATGAAATAGTCGCCATAGAGCAGGGTCCGCTGGTTGGTAAACACAGTGTGTCTGAAGGCTGGCACGTTCACATACTGCCTTAGCCAGTCGTTGACCTCTTTGTACGCCTCAGCCTCGGGTGGGGCAGGGGGTACAAAAAAGAGTTGATAGTCTGCCAATAGTGTACGGATGGTTTTCTGCGATGAACTCCTAGGCTTGCCATGGTCATCCATGAGCGTCTCTATACCTATATATATAATAGGTCGTTGCCGTCCCTCTTGCAGGTCGTCGATCCAACGAATCACGGGCACGACGGCGTGCATAAAACTCTGGTCGTTCATACGGTGCTCTCCGTGGAAACTCACAGCCAGCGGATAATGCTCATGGAAAAGGCCATAGGTATTCACCAGATCGTCCTCGTCGCCGAAGAGTCCCCATACTCGCTGTTGTTCTTCTTCTGTAATGCTCTCAAAACAATGTTCCGTAATCTCCTTATAGCTCTTCACGAGGGCTTTCGTCACAATGAAGTCCTGCACTCCGTCCTGACGTGGATTCTGGAAATGCTGGGCACCCATCATGCCGTGATCCTTCATGGTGTCGCCCATCCTCAGGGCTGGGTTCACGAGGATACGGTCGTAGCCCCTCAACATCTCGGAAAACATGCCGCCCATCGACGTGCCGATGATGAGGTCGGGCTGTTCCTGCTCGCACACCTTTCGCAGTAATGCCAGTGCCTCCTCAGGCTCCAAAGGCAGGTCGGGAGCCACCACTTCTGCCTCGGGCAGGACGGTGCGGATGCGGGTGACTGTGCCAGACTGTCCAGACGAGGCAAAGCCGTGAACATATAGAATCTTTTTCCCCTTGAAAAGATCGGGAAACTGTGTGATATAAGGATTGGTTTGTTCCATATTTATATGCTTTTAGGGCACAAAAATACGACAAATCACCCAAAATACAAAACAAATTACCGTTTTTTCTTGTTTGTTTTAGAAATAATGTATAACTTTGCCCCCAGAACGTAAACATTAAATATTATTCAATTCATTAAAACCATTGAGATTATGAAAAAGTATTTAGCAGAGATGGTGGGTACCATGGTACTCGTGTTGATGGGCTGCGGCGTGGCCGTGAGCCTGGGTTGTGACCCTGTAAATAATATTCCCGCTGTGGTGGGTACGGCCTTCGCCTTCGGACTGGCTGTGGTGGCCATGGCCTACACAATCGGCGGCATCTCGGGCTGCCATATCAATCCCGCCATCACGTTGGGCTGCTTCCTGAGTGGCCGCATGAGCGCGAAGGATTGTGGTATGTACATGCTCTTCCAAGTGATCGGTGCTTTCATCGGCTCTCTGCTTCTTTATATTCTGACAGAGAATGTGCCTGGTCTTGAGGGTACGGGTGCCAACGACCTGCAGGCGAACGTGAGCGTGCTGGGCGGTCTGCTGGCTGAGGTAATCTTCACCTGTGTGTTCGTGCTCGTCGTGCTGGGTGCTACTGCCAAGACTAACGGCGCTACCAACAACTTCGCTGGTCTGGCCATCGGTCTGTCTCTGATTCTGGTACACCTGGTTTGTATCCGTTATACGGGTACTTCTGTGAACCCTGCCCGCTCGATTGCTCCGGCAGTGTTCCAGGGTGGAACGGCGCTGGCTAACCTGTGGATCTTCATCGTGGGTCCGTTTGTGGGTGGTGCCTGTGCTGCTGGTATCTGGAAGCTGATTGACACAGAGAAGTAATAGATTGGAAATTGAAAATTGAAGATTGAAAATTGAAACACGAAAACGGACTGTTTAAGGCGAACGGCACCAACTACCTGGTGCCGTTCATATTGATTACCACGCTCTTTTTCCTCTGGGGATTCGCCAGGGCCATCCTCGATGTGCTGAACAAGCATTTCCAGAACGAGATGCACATCTCAATCACGCAGTCGAGCCTAATCCAGGTGACCACGTATATGGGCTATTTCCTTATGGCGATTCCTGCAGGACTCTTTATCAACTATATGGGCTACAGGCGCGGCGTGGTGCTCGGACTGCTGCTCTTCGGCATCGGAGCGTTGTTGTTTGTACCGTGTGCAGAGGCTGCCACTTTCGGCTCGTATCTCTTCGCGCTGTTTATAATCAGTATGGGATTGGTGTTCCTCGAGACGGCTGCCAACCCTTACGTGACGGAGTTGGGAGGGCGTGAAACGGCTTCAAGCCGACTGAACCTCTCGCAGTCGTTCAATGGCTTGGGCTGTTTGTTTGCTACTTTTGCTGTGGGACAGTTCCTGTTCAGCGACAACGGTGGTAGTGTGGCTGTGCCTTACGTGATACTGGGAGTGGTGGTGCTGGTGATAGCAGCCGTCTTTTCACGTGTGCATCTTCCTGAGATCGTGCATCATGACGGAATGGAAGAGAAAGCCCGCTATGGGCGTGAGCCACTGCTGAAGGTGTGGAGTCACAAATACTTCGTCTATGGACTCATAGCACTGTTGTGTTATGAAGTGGCGGAGATATCAATCAACAGCTACTTCATCAACTATGTGACGGGCATGGGCTGGATGGATGACCGTACAGCCTCGATGGTGCTGACAGCTGCGTTGGGCTTCTTTATGGTAGGGCGTTTCGGGGGTAGTCTGGTGATGCGTAAGGTGCCTGCAGAGAAGATGCTCTTCCTGTGTGGCGGTGGTTGTGTGGCCTGCATATTGCTGGTGCTGATGAACTTTGGTCGTCTGTCGATGATAGGCCTGATTGGTGTGTTCCTCTTTGAGGCAGTGATGTTCCCGACGATATTCTCGTTGGCAGTAAGAGACCTGGGCAGTCTGACGAAGAGTGCCTCGTCGATACTAATGATGACGCCTGTGGGTGGTTGTGGCTTCCTGCTGGTGGGTATCATTGCCGATGCCACCGACATGGTGGTACCCTTCATCATTCCGCTGATGTGCTACGTCATCGTTGGACTTTATGGCTTCGGACTGATGGTGAGTCGTGCCAGGAAGTTGAGGAAGGTCTCACGGTAGGCCTCAGTGACGCGGATAATCTCGTCGCCGATATAGATACAGTCGTTGCGGTCGACGCTGCGGATCTTGTCGAGGGCAACGATATACGAACGATGTACACGCATGAACTGCTGCGTGGGCAGCATCTCTTCGACCGACTTCATCGTGAGGTGGGTAATGAGAGGCTTGCGCTCGCCGTCGAGATAGAACATCACATAGTCTTTCATGCCTGAGACGTAGAGAATCTTGTCGAGGGCAACCTGACGGAACTCGCCGTCGACCTTGAGAAAGATTGATCCTCCTGTGGGTGTGGCGAGGATAGGGGATGCCTGGGGGGTGTCAGCTCCTGCGACAGGGGCGGCAGCAGGCTGAGGCGTACGGGTGAGATACCACTCGCGGGCTTTCTCGACGGCTGCAATGAACTTGTTATAGCGGATGGGCTTCAGCAGGAAGTCGAGGGCCGACACCTCGTAGCTCTCGAAGGCGTACTCTTTGAAGGCCGTGGTGAAAATGACCTTTGTGCCGGCGGGCAGCATGTGGGCCAGCTCCATGCCACTGAGGTCGGGCATCTGGATGTCGAGGAACAGCAGTTGTGGCTTCTCCTCCTTGATGGCATTGATAGCTTCGACGGAGTCGGTAAATGAGCCGAGCAACTCTAGGTCGGGGGTCTTGGCTACGAACGACTCTAATAACTTGACGGCCAGGGGCTCGTCGTCGACAATCATACAACTCAGACTCATCTTTATTCTTTAATCTTTATCCTTTAATCTTTAATGTAACACGAACGTGGTAGATATCGTTCTCGAGCGACTGCTCCCAGGTATAGCGGTTGGCGTACATCAGGTCGAGTCGTCGACGCGTGTTCTCTATGCCTATGCCTGAGCCACTGCGGTCGGCATCGTCCTTAGGATAGTTGGTGTTGTCGCAGGTGAACACGAGTGTGTCGTCCTCCTGTTGCAGGGTGATGTCTATCCTCGAGTGACGGTTGCTGCTGACGCCATGCTTGAAGGCGTTCTCAATGAGTGAGATGAAGATCAGTGGGGCAATCTCCTGTTGGGGATTGGGAATCGAGAACTGGGCGTTGACCTCTGTCTTGTCGTTGCAGCGCAGTTCCATCAGCGAGATATAGTTGCGCATGAACTCCACTTCGCCCTGAATGGCAACCTGGGGCTTGTTGGTCTCGTACATCGCGTAGCGCAGCAGGTCGGAGAGTTGGGCAATAGCATCCTGTGCGGCATCGGCATCGATCTGCGTAAGGCTGGAGATGTTGTTGAGTGTATTAAACAGGAAATGGGGATTGATCTGATTTTTCAGCCAGGCGAGCTCTGCCTCTGTGTGCTTGGCCTGTTCGTCCTTCAGCTGCTGGCGTATCTGACGGGTACGGATGAAATGGCGGATGCCGATGGCGATGGCCGCCACCATGCAGTTGAGCAGCAGGAACATCAGGAAGCCGGAGAAGAAGCCTATCCACATGTTGGGTGTCATCTCAGGCATATTGGGGATGTTATGGCGATGGATGAACATCCAGATGAATTGTGAATTCAGCGCGACGATCATCAACAGGTTGAAGAACGCAAAGAGCCAGTAGCGGTGCTGGAAGAATAGCTTATGCAGGATGTAGAAGTTGACGAAGTAGACGATGAGCGGCGACTTCAGCAAATCCCACACCACGAAGAAAGAAGTCTTGGTGGCGCCAGCATCGCGGGTACTGAGATAGGTGGCTATCGGCATGGCGCCTAGGATTGGGATCCATACCAAAAGTTGTATGACTGGCCTGGTGGCGATGTCAGAGTCGTTGCTTCCCTGTGGCGGCTTAAGGCCTGCAAAGCGATACAGGTGCCTCAGGAGGTCTTTTTTCTCGATTTTCTTCATATCGATGGCAAAATTAGGAAATAATTCTGAAATAACAAAATCTCTCTCGCATTATCTCAATGCAGGAGAGCAAAAATAATCTAACTAATTACTGATTCACGTTTCCTACGTTGTTGATGATCTCACCTTGTGACTGCTGCTCGATGAAGTCGTTCTGTACACGGCTGACGTGCTGCTGGGCTGGCTTCTTTGAGTTACCGAAGGTGTAGCTGATGGTGAGGCTCACGTTGGAGATGGGCACCTTGACATTGGTGTAGCTTGTGAAGTTCTTGCCATTGCTGCATGACTCGATATTGATGTTGCCGCCCTTGTTGAGACCAATCAGACCAGAGACACCGACGGTGAGCTTGTCATTGAAGAACGACTTTGAGATGCTGGCTGTCAGGAGGTTGAAGCCGCCGTTCCATCCCTGCAGGGAGTAGCTCTTGGTAGAGGTGATGGCGAAGGCACTGAGCTTGAGGTTCCAGGGCAGGGTCTGCTGCAAGCCAAGCATGGCGCTGGCAGTCCAACCGCTGTTGCTCTGGTCGAGGGCGTCGCTGCGCAGGTCGAGGTAGTTCACGCTACCGTTGAAGAAGATACGGGTGTCCTTGGTGAGCAGGTAGTTGACGTAGCCGTTCAGACCTGTCTGGTGGCTCTTGACGACGTTGCCGTAGGTGGTGTTGAGCAGGTTGTTGTCGTCATAGAAGCTGTACTGGGCGATGGCGTTGTCGGTGAAGTTGTGGTGCAGGTTGAGGTTGACCATCAGCTTCGGTGTGAACATATTGTAGACGAGTGAGATGTTGTGAGCCTTCTCGACGTCGAGTTCAGGATTACCATAGGACAAAGCGATGGGGTTGGTCTTGTCTACATAGGGATTAAGGTAGGAGATACCAGGGCGCGAGATGCGCATGTTGTAGGTCAGACCGAGGTTGGAGCCCTGTGAGAGGGTGTACTGCAGGCTGGCTGTAGGTACGAGGCTACCGTATTGCTTCTTGAAGTCGTCGCCTTTGCCGAGGTGGTATTCCACGTCCTGCCAGGTGTACTCGTAGCGGAGGCCTGCCTTGAGGCCGAACTTGTTCCAGTTACCGGCATATTCGCCATAGCCTGCGAGGATGCTGTTCTTATACTCATACTCTGAGCTGCTGCTGGGGTCGTAGACGTTCTTCAGATAATACTTCGAGTCGGAGGTGGCATCGTGGAGTTGGAACTTGGCACCAAGGCTCAGGCTCTGACCAGTGCCGAGAGGCATGGTGTAGTCGAGCTGGAAGATGTGGCTGGTGGTCTTGTCCTTGTTCTCTGAGTAGCGGTCGGTAAGATCGATGTAGTTGGAAGTGGTGCCGAAGTTGTTGGTCATCTCAGAAGTGGAGGGGCTGTAACTCAGCTGGTAGGTGAGGCCTAACGACTGGGTGTGCTCCTTGTTGAAGAAACGCTGGTAGTCGATGCTCCCGTTGAACGAAGTGCGGGCGTTCTTCATATCGGTAGTGCTGCCGTAGCTGAAGTCTGTGCCATAGCCATTGCCGCCAATGGCGGTGGTCGAGGTGCCGCTGCTCTTCATGTTCATACTGTTCACCTGTGCAGTGAGGTTGAGCATGCTGACAGAGTCGATCTGGTAGCCGAGGGTGAGGCTTCCCATGGTGAATGGAGTCTTCACGTCGTTCTCAGAGGTGAGGATCTGCGAGGAACCGTTGTCCTGCAGCTGTTCCATCTCAGTGGTGGTGGTACCGGGCTTGTTGTAGGAGGTCATCACGTTGGCGCTGTAGGAGAGTTTGCCCTGCTGGCCGTTGAGGAAGGCGCTGGCACCCAGCTGCTTGGTGCCTACCTGAGCACGGATCGTTCCGTTGTAGCCATTGAGACTCTGGGCAGCCTGGGGGTTCTGCTTGTTCATGATGATGTTGAGAATGCCTGCTGCTCCCTCTGCATCGTACTTGGCGCCAGGATTGGTCATCACCTCAATGCTTTTTACGGCCGTGGCGGGCATACTCTTGAATACCATCGAGGGATTGGAAGAGAACATGGCGTTGGGCATTCCGTCGACATACACCTTGAAGGACGACGAGCCGTTGACGGTGATATTGTCCTGTCCGTCGACCGTTACCATGGGCACTTTGCGGAGCATGTCAAGTACGGTGTTCGACTTCGAGTCCTCGTCTTCTGCCACGTTATAGCTCATCTTGTCGACTTCCATCTTCACCAGTGGCTTCTGGGCGACGATTTCCACGCCCTTCAGCATCGTGGCATTCTCTTTCATATATAAGGTACCCAGGTCGAGCGGATTCTCCTGTCCGAGGGTGACGGTCTGACGGAGGTCTTCCTTACCCACGCTGCTGAACACAATGTCGAACTTACCCTTGCCCTTCACCTCTTGTGAGAACTGACCGTCCTCCTTGGTGAGGAACATGGCAACGGGCTTCTCTTTCTTGCCAGCCTTGAACACGCGAACGGTGGCGAAAGGCTCGGCCTCGCCAAGTGTCTCGTCCATTAACACGCCCTTCACAGTGGTCTGGGCCATTACTACCTGTGATGTCATCATCATCACAACTGCTGCGAAAAATGCTTTGAACTGTTTCATATCTTTAATTGTTTTTATTATGTTCGATTCTGAAATCTGCTGCAAAATTACGCCGATAATCGCCTCACTCCAAATGGATTTCGACGACTTCTTGGGATTTTTTCGACGAGATACCCTAAAAAAATTGGAGAATTATGCTGAAATAAGAAATTTAATTGTATCTTTGCGCTGTGAAACAGATTATTAACTAATAACAGATTATTAACTAATATATATATTTATATGAAAAAGAACCTAATGAAATGGACGTGGATGTTGGGAGCCGCAATAGGAATGGCCTCTTGTGGTCTTGACATGCCAAAGGAAACGAATTCATCTTTTGAAACTATGACAGTGAAGAAATCAGACATTGAATTACCTTACAAGTTCAGTGCCAGGATGAAAGGTCAGAATGATGTGACGGTTACTCCTCAGGTCAGCGGTCAGCTGATGAAGATTTGTGTGACTGAAGGTCAGCAGGTGAAGAAGGGACAGACGCTCTTTATCATCGACTCCCGCAATGCTCAGTTGGAGCTAGAGGCTGCAAAAGCCAACCTGCAGGCTGCTCTGGCGCAAGAGAACTCAGCCAAGCTGGAGTATGAGTCGAACAAGAACCTGTTTGATAAGAAAATCGTCAGCAGCTATATGTTGAACAACTCTGAAAACTCGTACAAACAGGCTCAGGCAGCTGTGGCCCAGGCACAGTCTGCAGTGAACCGTGCGAAGGTGAACCTTGGTTTCTGCACTATCACGGCTTCCGTGTCGGGTATTATCGGTGAGATACCTGTGCGTACTGGTGACCAGGTATCGCCTTTGACACAGCTGACCATGCTGAGTGGCAACACGACCATGTACGCTGAGTTCTCTGTAACGGAGGCTATTGTTGAGGCTATGGTCCAGGAAGGCATGAAGGCTACTGATGTGGAGAAGTATATCGCCAGTCTGCCGGCAGCAACGTTTATCATGAAGAATGGTACGGAGTATCCCCATAAAGGTCGCGTCATCAGCCTCACGGGTGTTGTGAATGCTGCCACCGGCTCGTTGACCAGTAAGGTGTCGTTCCCTAACCCCGACGGCCATCTGTACTCCGGCATACAGGGTACGATAGTGATGCCCTTCGCAGAGAAGGATGTGATAGTCATTCCTCAGAGCGCAGTGGTACGCCTTCAGGACAAGTCGCAAGTGTTTAAGGTAAAGGCTGACAGTACTGCCACCGCTATTGACGTGACAATACAAGATACTGGTAACGGTCAGGACTTCATCATTACCAATGGACTGAATGTGGGCGACCAGATCGTGGCCACGGGTGCCAATAATGTAACAGAGGGACAGAAGGTGCTGTTTCCTGAAGAAGTGAAAGGTGAATAATACGCTTCCGCATTATGAAGAATAATATATTTATTAATAAATATGTGATGGCATGTGCCATCTCGATTGTGATTGCGCTGGTGGGTTACATCTCGATGAGCACACTGCCAGTTGAACAATACCCGGATATTGCACCGCCTACGGTGTCGGTCTCTACCAGCTACTCCGGTGCTGACGAGAATACGGTGATGAAGTCGGTTATCCAGCCCCTTGAAGAGGCTATCAACGGTGTGACCGATATGACCTATATTACCTCAAAGGCCTCGTCGAACGGTGATGTGGAGATCAACGTATATTTCAAGCAGGGTACCGATGCCGACTTGGCGGCGGTAAACGTGCAGAACCGCGTGAGCGGGGCACTGGCCCTGTTGCCTGCCGATGTCACCAAGGTTGGTGTAAAGGTAGAGAAACGTCAGAACAACATCCTGCAGATTTTTGCTGTGAAGAGTGCTGACGGCAAATACGACGAAGACTTCGTGTCGAACTACGTAGATATCAACATCAAGCCGCGCTTGATGCGTATCACCGGTGTAGGTAACGTGCTGAGTCTGGGTAATACCTATGCCCTGCGTATATGGCTGAAGCCCGATGTGATGGCCCAGTATGATCTTACTCCTAACGACATCTTTGCTGCCATCGGTGGACAGAGCTTTGTGGCCGCTGTGGGTTCCTTAGGCGAACAGTCGGGTAACTCCTATCAGTACAACATGCAGTATAAGGGAACGCTGAAGACGGAGGATGAGTTCAAAGACATCGTGCTGCGCACCAGTGGAGGTGGCATGCTGCACCTGAGCGACGTGGCTGAGGTGGAGATCGGTGCCATGAGCTACAACTTCACGTCGAACATTCAGGACCGTCCGGGTGCCCTCTTTATGGTGTTTGCTGCGCCGGGAGCCAATGCCACTCAGGTGAACGCCAGCATCAACAAGATGTTTGAGGAAGCGAAGAAGACAATGCCTGCCGGTCTGGAGTTCGTGACCATGATGACCTCTGACGACTTCCTGTTCGCAGCCATCCACAATGTAGTGGAGACGCTCGTTATCGCCATCATACTCGTAGTGCTTGTAGTGTTCATCTTCCTGCAGAACCTCAAGGCTACAATTATTCCCTCTATCTCGATTATCGTATCGTTACTGGGCACCTTCGCTGTCGTCTCGCTGGCAGGTTTCTCGCTCAACATCCTGACGCTCTTCGCCCTGGTGCTGGCCATTGGTACGGTGGTTGACGATGCCATTGTGGTGGTAGAGGCCGTTATGGCTAAGATGGAGGGTGGCATCAGCGATGCCCGCGAGGCCACTCGCCAAGCCATGAACGAGGTATCGGTAGCCGTCGTCTCGTGTACGCTGGTGTTTATGGCCGTGTTCGTGCCTGTGATGTTCATGCCTGGTACTTCCGGCACATTCTTTACCCAGTTCGGTGTGACGATTGCTTCGTCTGTTGGCTTGTCGTGTGTATCGGCCCTGACGCTGTGTCCTGCCCTTTGTGCCATCATGATGCGTGTCACAGAAGGCAAAACGGAAGGCAAGGGATTGACCTATTATACGAAGAAAGCTTACACGGTAAGTTACAACGCCATCTACAATAAATATAGCAAGAGTGTACAGAAGTTCATCAAGCGCCCCGTCCTGGCCTGGAGTCTGCTGGCATTGGCCGCCGTGCTGCTCGTGTTCTTTATGAAGAGTCTGCCTTCAGGCCTTGTGCCTCAGGAGGACCAAGGCGTGTTCCTGGCAGAAGTTCAGGCTCCGGAGGGTACCACATTGAAGCAGACACGTGAGATGGTGAAAAAGGTGGAAGAGAAAGTCAAGAAGATTCCTGAGTTGGAGAGCTTCTCAATCACCTGTGGTTATGGTATGCTGTCGGGTGCCGGTTCCAATTTTGCCACGATGGTTGTGCGTCTGAAGAACTGGGATGATCGTCCAGGTATGAACCACCTAATCGACCTCGTCATTGGCCGTTTCTACTACGACTGTATGGACATCAAAAATCTGAGGGTATTACCCTTCCAGATGCCTCAAATTCCCGGCTACGGTTCGAGTAACGACATTTCCCTGATTGTCGAGGACCCCACCGACGGGAACCTATCGGAATTTGCCAAGCATACCGAGCATTTCCTATCTAAGCTTACTGAGCGACCAGAAGTAGCTTCCGCCATGACCACCTATTCGGAGCGATTCCCCAAGTATCAGGTGAATGTTGATGCCGCTCAGTGTGACCGTGCTGGTGTATCACCTGCCGATGTGCTCAACACGTTGGGTGCTTTCTGCGGTGGCGCATATATCGGTAACTTCAACCAGTTTGGTAAGGTCTATCGCATCATGGCTGCCGCTTCGCCCGAATACCGTCTCGACCCCCAGTCGTTGCACAATATCTTCGTTCAGGTTGGTAACGGTAAGATGGCACCCATCTCTGAGTTTGTCAGTCTCAAGGAGATTGTCGGCCCGGCCAACATCGAGCACTTCAACTTACTCCAGAGCATCACTTGCTATGTGACGCCCGGTAGCGGTTTCACCGAGGGCGACGTCCACAGGGTTATCGCCGAGGTGTTCAAGGAAGAGATGCCCAATACTGCCACCTATGAATATAGCGGTATGTCTCGCGAGTTGGAAGAAACTGCCAACTCCAATGCCACAGCCCTCATCTATGTCATCTGCGCCATCCTGATTTACCTCATCTTGGCTTCACTCTACAACTCATGGTTCACACCGTGGGCCGTACTGTTCAGCGTACCTTTCGGACTGATGGGCGCCTTTGTGTTTGCCTACCTCGGCAGCCTGATAGGCTTCCCAGGCATGGACAACAACATTTATCTGCAGACGGGTGTCATCATGCTGATAGGCTTGTTGGCTAAGACGGCCATCCTGATTACTGAGTTTGCCACTGAACGCCGTGCCCAGGGCTTGAGCATCCGCGATGCTGCCTTTGAGGCTTGTAAGGAGCGTCTGCGCCCCATCTTGATGACGGTGGCCACAATGATTATCGGTATGATACCTCTGGTGATTGCTGGTGGTGCCGGTGCCAATGGTAACCGGGCCCTTGCCCTCGGTGTCATCGGCGGCATGAGCATCGGCACCATTGCCCTGCTCTTCGTCGTACCCGCCTTCTTTATCGTATTCCAGAAACTGCATGAGCGGTTCCAGGGAAGGAAAGAGGTAGAAGTTAAGAATTAAGAGTTTAGAAATTATGACATATAAGAATATCATCACAGTCGTAGCCGTGTGTCTCATGCTCACAGGCTGTGGTCTGTATAACAAGTACGAACAAAAAACAGAGGCGCCTGCTGAGGTCTTTGGCACGTCCGAGGATGTAAAAGCCGTCATAGGCGAGACGTCGTTGGCCCAGATGTCATGGCGTGAGTTCTTCACCGATCCACAACTGCAGCAGCTCATTGAGCAGGTGTTGGCCAACAACACCGACCTCAACTCTGCACGCATTGCCATCGAGAAGAGTCAGGCAGCCCTTACGGCTGCTAAGCTTGCCTACCTGCCATCGCTCTATCTGGCCCCCCAGGGTACGCTGGCCAGCTTTGACAACAGTGCCTTCTCGAAGACCTATTCGCTACCGTTGCAGTTGTCGCTGGATGTTGACGTGTTTGGCTCTATTACCAATAAAAAACGGGCAGCTAAGGCCGTCCTCCTACAAGCTCAGATGCAAGAGGAAGTGGTGCGTGCCAACCTTGTCTCTGTCACAGCCCAGCAGTATTTTATGCTTCAGTTGCTCGACCGTCAGTTGGAAATCCTTACCCAGACCGATAGTCTCTGGAATACCTCACTCGAGACCCAGAAGGCCCTATGGGAGAATGGTAAGGCTTATTCGACAGCCGTCAATCAAATGGAGTCGTCGTATCTGAATGTGAAGACCCAGATTGTTGATACCCGTCGTAGCATCCGTGCTACTGAGAATGCTATCTGTAAGCTGCTGTCAGTTACGCCACAGCATATTGCCCGCTCCGGTTGGGGCAGTGCTGACCTCCATCATCCAGAGGCACAGGGGGAAACTGGCCAGCGCATGTTCGATATAAATTTCCTGAAAGTAGGCGTGCCCGCATCGATGCTTGAGTGTCGTCCCGACATTCGTATGGCCAACCACGCCATGGAAGAGGCCTTCTACAACACGCAGGCTGCGAGGGCTGCTTTCTTCCCCAGCATCAACCTCACAGGTACTGGTGGATGGACCAATAATGCAGGTGTCGAGATTAATCCCGCCAAGCTATTCCTCAATCTTGTCGGTTCGCTCACACAGCCCATCTTTGCCCAAGGCAAGATCAGTGCTAACTATAAGATCTCCAAACTCACCGAGGAAGACCTGCAGAAGCGATATGTGCAGACCGTCATCAATGCAGGTAACGAGGTGAACGAGGCAATAGCCGATTGCGTGGGCGCTCGTGAGAAGCATGCCTACTACCATCGTCAGGTGGAAGTGCTTCATGAAGCTTACACTGGCACCCATGAGTTGATGGACAATGGCAAGGCCAGTTACCTTGAAGTGCTCACTGCTCAGGAGAGCCTGCTCACGGCCCAGCTTGGCGAGGCTTCTAATATGTACCGAGGCGCCCAAGCTGTCATCGCCCTCTACATTGCCCTCGGAGGTGGTACGAAGTAGCGTTCGTCGACAATAAATAATAGATATGAAAAGAATAAGGATTTGGTTGTTCACCGTCATCATCCTCCTCATCTGCGGCTTATGCGTGATGACGTTCCGCCGCTCGGAAAAGCCAAACGATGAGACGGCCCAGTTTGTGACCATCACCGATGCCGTGCCTGATGCCATCTTGGAGATACGTTATTATGGCACTTACAACTTTGTAGGCACCCGAATTGATGGTTATCAACAGCCTACGGCCCTGCTCACGAGGGAGGCTGCCGACAGTCTGAGGGCTGTGAGTGACGATGTGAAGGCTCTGGGCTATCGGTTGAAGATCTACGATGCCTATCGTCCACAAAGTGGCGTTGACCATTTCATGAGTTGGGCAGCCAATATCTCTGATACACTGATGAAGACCTACTTCTATCCCGACCTCGACAAGAGTGCGCTCTTCGATCAGGAGTATATTAAGTCAAAGAGTAGTCACACCCGTGGTTCCACTGTTGACCTGACCCTTTTTGATATGACTACTGAAAAGGAACTGGATATGGGTGGTACCTTTGACTGGTTTGGCCCTGAGAGTCATCCCGACTTTTGCGGCAATCCTGAGACGGGCGAGTATACGGGCAACAACTCAAAATCACCGAAGAGACGTAAAATCACTGCTAAGCAGTTTAATAATCGTATGATCCTGCGCCAGGCCATGCTCCGTCATGGTTTCAAGCCCCTCGCTACTAAGTGGTGGCATTTCACTCTTGAGAATGAACCCTTCCCTGAGACTTACTTCACCTTCCCAGTCAAGCAGATCAAATGATAAAACGAGCTTTATACCTATTAATTTTGGGGGCGTTGCTGTTACAGACGGCAGCTGCACAAAATGATACTATTGTGTTTACGCCACAGTGGACGGCACAGGCACAGTTTGCGGGCTACTATGTGGCTGAGACAAAAGGTTTCTACCGTGAGGCGGGTGTGAAGGTGCGCATCGAACACCCATCGTCTACACAGCCGGCTATGACGCGACTGCGTAAGAATTTGTGTCAGGCCACCACGCTACAGGTTTGTCAGGCCTTGGAGATTGTTGATGAGGGCATCCCATTGGTGAACATCCTTCAGACATCCATGAATAATGCCATGGTAATCGTCTCTTACCGTGATATGGACCCGCTGACGCAGAAAGGGGCACGTGTGGGCATCTGGAGTGTGGGCTTCGGCCAGTTGGCCATCTGCATGAGTATCATGGACCACCTGGACTACGAGTGGGTGCGTTTTGCCCAGAATGTCAACCTGTTCGTTTCCGGTGCCCTTGATGCGACGCTTGCCATGAGTTATAACGAATTCTATCAACTGGTGCAGGCAGGCATCAAAATGACCGATAAGAATGTCTATCGTTTCTGTGACCATGGCTACAACGTACAGGAAGATGGCGTTTATATGACCCGCGACTACTACAACGGTCACAAGGAACAGGCGCAGCGCTTTGCTCGAGCCAGCAAGAAAGGGTGGGAGTGGGCTGCCGCGCATCCCGAGGAGACACTGGACATCGTGATGAAGTATGTTGACCGTGAACATATCGCAACCAACCGTGTAATGCAGAGGCTGATGCTCAAGGAGGTGCTCCGCTTGCAGGTGGATCGCGATTCTAAGAAACGTGAGTTCCGGTTGCGCCCGGATATGGTAAAGCTGGCCAGTCGTCTCATGGTGAAGAACATGATGCTTGGTCAGGAGGTGACATATGAATCATTAATGCCGTAGAATCATGATGACGAGTTTCAGAAACATAATCACCTATATCCGCCGCAAGCTCTCTGTCAGGGTTAGTCTGTGGGTGGTCTTTTTTGCTGCTGTCGTATTCATTGCAGCCCTCGGATTCCTGTTCTATCAGTCGCGTGAGACTGTGCGTCAGGAGGCCGTCAATCGTGCCACGCAGATTCTGGACAAGACATCACTACGTGTTGAGGGTATCTTGAACCGTGTCGAGGTGGCAAATAAGATGACCTTGTGGCTCGTAAAGCGTCATCCCGAGAATGCCGACTCGATGTTTGTCTATAGCCGTGGTATCCTACTGAACAACCCTGATTTCTACAACTGCTCCATTGCCTTTGAACCTAACTATTTCAAGGACCGGGGACGTTACTTCTCGGCCTATTCCAAGTGCGATGGTGACTCTATTCGTACCATACAGGGTGGCAATGACTCTTACCAGTATTTCTTCGCTGACTGGTATCTTATGCCTATACTTCTTGACCACCCGTGCTGGACGGAACCTTATATGGACTATGATGTGCAAACCAATACCAGCGAGATGGTTACCAGTTACTGTCAGTCTGTCAAAGACCGTAATGGTCAGGTAATCGGTGTTGTTAACACAAGCCTCTCCCTGAACTGGCTCTCCCAGACTATCTCGGCCGTCAAGCTTTATCCCCATTCTTACAGTATCATGATTGGCCGGGGCGGTACCTATTTCGTACATCCTGATACGGCAAAGATCACCCGTCAGACCATCTTTACCCAGACCATCGAACAACCCGATACGGCTCTCTCTTCCCTAGGTTATGCCATGCAGCGTGGCGAGCAGGGTATGAAGCGTATGAGCTTGAATGGCGAGAACTGCTACGTCTTCTACAAACCGCTTGGTCAGACGGGCTGTAGCATGGCCATCGTTTGTCCTGAGACGGATATCTTCGGTGGCTTCGACCGTCTGCGGCGCACTGTCATGGCCATCGTCTTCGTTGGTCTGCTGCTGATGCTCTTCTTCTTTATCCGTATTATCACCCGTGAACTCAGTCCTCTTCGGCGTCTGGCCCATGAGGCTGAGACTATAGCTTCAGGACAGTTTGATGCCGAGTTGCCCAATTTCAATCGTGTCGATGAGATCGGTCAGCTGAGTAACTCGTTCGGCAATATGCAGCAGTCGCTCGTGAAATACATCGGCGAACTTAGGGATACCACTGCCCAGAAGGCATCTATAGAGCGCGATATCCACATCGCGAGCGGTATTCAGATGGGTATGCTTCCCACGAATTTCCCCACCTATCCCGATCGTGACGACGTGCAGATTTATGCCTCGCTGGTTCCTGCCAAGGAGGTGGGTGGTGACTTGTTCGACTTCTTCTTCCGCGATGAGAAACTCTACTTCTGCATCGGTGACGTATCGGGCAAAGGTGTTCCTGCCTCGCTCTACATGGCGGTCACCCGTAGCATCTTCCGTACCGTGTCGGCCACAGAAACTATGCCAGACCGCATTGTCTCTACCATCAACAAAACGATGGCCGAGATGAATGATACCAACATGTTCGTGACCCTTTTCGTCGGCGTTCTCGATTTGCGTATGGGCCACTTGTATTACTGCAACGCCGGTCATGATGCGCCATTGCTCATAGGCGCTGGCGTAGGCTTCCTGACATGCAACGCAAACATCCCCGTAGGATTCCATCCTTCTTGGCAATACACGTTGCAGGAGACCCAGATCTTTACAGGCACCACCATTTTCCTCTTCACCGACGGATTGACAGAGGCCATGAATGCTACTAAAGAACAATTCCGGATGGAGAGCGTCAACGACGTGGCTGTCAAGGCCCATGCCGAACATCAACAAGAACCTCATCAGTTAATCGACCTCATGACCGAAGCTGTCGGTCAGTTTGTAGGCGGTGCTGAACAAAGTGACGATTTGACTATGATGGCTATACAATACATTAAAAAGCAAAACAGTATCGTACTTCCCAACGATACACAGGAGGTGCCGCGGCTGAATACCTTCGTCTCCGACATGTGCAATTCTTTAGATGCCCCTCTCGATGTCACCGCACAGGTGCAGCTCGCGGTCGAGGAGGCTGTGGTTAACGTGATGGATTATGCCTATCCTGCCGGCACTCGTGGTGAGTTAACTGTGGAGGTTCAGGCGGATGATGAACAGTTACAGTTCATCATCCGCGACACTGGCATCCCCTTCGATCCCACCACCACGCCGGAGATCGATACGACGCTCTCGGCGAAGGATCGGCCTATCGGAGGGCTTGGTATCCATCTGGTGCGTCAAATCATGGATGACGTCCAATACAGACGTATTGGCGAATTCAATGTGTTGACGCTGATTAAGAAGTATCAGAAGGTGAAAAAGTAATATAGTATAATAATAAATTAGTAAAAAGACGATGAAGACAACAATTCAAGAGCAAGATGGCAACATGGTTGCCTTTCTGGCAGGTAGCCTCGACACTGCTGCCGTACCCGAGACAGAACAGGCTTTGGCCCCCCTTAAAGACTGTGAGGGAAAAGACATTATTCTCGATTGCACCGACCTGCAATACATTTCCTCCGGTGGCCTGCGTATCTTTCTGGGCATTCTGAAGAATGCAGAGAACAAAGGCAGTGATGTCTATATTAAAGGTATTAACGACGATGTACGTGCTGTCTTTGCCATGACAGGCTTCATCAATATCTTCAAATTTAAGTAAACCGCCAAAACAATCCCCTGAAGCTCTGCTCCGGGGGGATTGTTTTGCCTTTAGGACATGAGGTCTAGTAATAAACAAAAAATAACCAATTTAATTTGGTGTTTTGCTTGTTTATTCGTATCTTTGCCGAGTTAATATAACTATTTGATGATGAAGAAGAGTTTGTGTTTATTCATAATGGGCTTGACGACGGTGATGCCGGTACAGGCACAGTGGGACAGAATCCATACTAGCACGGCCATCAGCGGTGTTTTGGGCGTGCTTAATGAGAGTATTGAATCGGCAGAGCGCAAAAAGGCGATGGAGATTAAGGCTCAGGAGAAGGCGCAGTATGAACAGACTTTCAAGGACGCCATGACCGAGGCCAAGGACTTTGAGCAGAATGAGAAGTGGGAGGACGCTCTCGAGAAATATGAGGAGGCCGCCAAGCTGAACTGTAAGTATGGCTATACCGACCAGCGACAGATTACTCGAAAGATCAATGGCCTTTATGTGAAGGCTGGTCGTGAGGATGACGGTCCCGGCGTGCTAAACAATGCCAAGACCATCCTGCCCGACTATTCCGGCTATCGCTATATGCGCGAAAACCCCGTGTATGTGAATAAAAAAGAAACGAGTACTAAGATAGTACGCGTAGCCTGTTCTGACAAGGAGACGCGCCTGGAAATGGAGACGGAAGGCATTTATGCCAATGATGCCGGTCGTATCAAGGGGGCTACCTACATCAAGGGCAACAAGGGCGGGAAACTCACTCTGGTTGGCGTTGAGAACATTACATTGGCTCCCGCCTGGACCTATATCCCCTGGCCTTACCAGAAGTTACGCTTCGTGCTCATCTTCCCTCCACTTCCTGATAATGCCACAGAGTTCGATCTGATTGAACCCTCCAGCAGTTGGCAGTTTAAGGACATTAAGTGTAAGTAAGGTCTTTAGGATAGACATCACATTATTATATATAAAGAGAGCGGTGGGAATGGTCTCACTGCTCTCTTTTTATTTAACAAAATGTTAACAATTAAGAATTTTGTCGAAGAATTGGTTATAAAAGTCTACTAACTGGAAACTCTTTTCGATTTTGTTTGGTAATTACCGATAAAGTGTGTATCTTTGTAGCCGAAATGAAATGTATAACCATTGAAATGAGATGAGAAAGGCTTTATTATTCATCAGTGTCATGCTGTTGACAGGGTCAGTGGCAATGGCACAGAAGCAGTGGACCTTGCAAGACTGTATCGATTATGCGATGGCAAATAATATCACCCTCCAAAAGTCGAAACTGCAGAAGGAGAGCGCCACTGAAGATTTGAAAGGAGCGAAGGCAGCCCTGCTGCCCACCTTGAGCGCCTCGACCAACCAGAGTCTGGGCTACCAGCCATGGAAGGATACAGGGATGGCGTATGTAACGAACGGAACGGTGAACACGAAGGTGGACAAAACCTCGTATAACGGTTCCTACTCTTTGAGCGGACAGTGGACTGTGTGGAACGGCAACCGTAATATCAACACCGTGAAGCTCGACCAGTTCTCTGAGGAACAGGCTGAGCTTCAGGCACAGGAGACGGCTAACTCCATCCAAGAGCGCATCGCACAGATATATTCCCAGATACTCTATCTGGCAGAGAATGTGAAGGTGAATGAGCAGATGCTGGAAACGAGCCTGAAGAACGAGGAACGCGGACAGGAGATGGTAAACGTGGGAAAGATGTCGAAGGCAGACTTGGCTCAGCTCTCGGCTCAGCGAGCCAACGACGAATACTCGATCGTGGAGGCTAAGAGTCAGTTGATGAACTACAAGCTGCAGTTGAAACAGTTGTTGGAGATTACGGACAATGAGCAGTTTGATGTCGCTATTCCTGAGATTGGTGACGACCAGGTGCTGGCACAGATCCCAGAGATGCAGATAGTGTATGAGCAGGCCCTACTGAGCCGTCCGGAGATAGAACGTCTGCAGTTGGCCATTAAGAGCAGCGACGTGAGCGTATCGATAGCGAAGGCCGGCTGGATGCCCAGCGTAAACCTGACGGGTGGCATCACCACCTCGACTAATTCGCTGAGTGGTACGGACTGGGGGTCGCAGATAAAGAGTAATGTAAATACATCACTGGGTGTTGGCGTGACGATGCCCATCTACGACGGACGGTCTACGAAGACTGCTGTGAATAAGGCGAAGATCAGTCAGTTGCAGGCACAGCTTAATCTGCAGGACCAGCAGAAGACACTCTACTCTGATATCCAGCAGTACTGGCTGAATGCCTGGACTAACCAACAGAAGTATCAGGCTGCAAAGAGCAGCGTCGAGAGTGCCCAGCAGAGCTATGACCTGCTCTCAGAACAGTTTCGTCTAGGACTGAAGAATATCGTGGAGCTGATGACGGGCAAGGATAACTTGCTCTCGGCCCAGCAGAACCAGTTGCAGTCGAAGTATCTGGCACTGTATAACCAGCAGATGCTCGAATTTTATCAAAGTGGGGAGATAAAGTAAAAGGTAAAAAAGTAAAAGAAGATATGAAGAAGATTGGAAAGAAAGGTTGGATAGGCATTGGCGTAGTGGCCGTGCTCATCATCGCATTCTTCCTGCTGAGAGGCGGAAAGAAAGAAGAAAAGGTGTCGTTTGATACCGCCAAGGTGGAGAACCGGAATATCCAGACGAGTATCACGGCGACGGGTACCATCGAGCCTGTGACGAGTGTGACCGTCGGTACACAGGTGTCGGGTATCGTCTCGAAACTCTATGTAGACTATAACTCGGTGGTGAAAAAGGGACAGGTTATTGCAGAACTCGACCGTACGAACCTGATCAGTGAGTTGAATACAGCAAAGGCCAACCTGAGTAGTGCACAGAGTTCGGCTGCCTACGAGTTGTCAAACTTCAACAGGTATAAGACGCTGTATGACAAGGGGCTGGTGAGTGCCGACGAGTTTGAGAGTGCCCAACTCTCTTACCTAAAGGCCAAGGAGCAGGTGAACACCTCGCGTGAGAGTGTGCAGAAGGCCCAAACCAACCTCGGCTACGCCACCATCACGTCGCCTATCGACGGTGTGATTCTCTCGAAGGCTGTAGAGGAGGGTCAGACGGTTGCCGCCTCGTTTAACACCCCTGAGCTTTTCGTGATAGCCCAGGACCTGACAAACATGCGTGTGATTGCTGATATCGACGAGGCTGACATAGGTGGCGTGAAGGAGGGGCAGCGCGTTAGTTTTACCGTGGATGCTTTCCCAGACGACCATTTTGAGGGACAGGTGACACAGGTGCGCCAGCAGGCAACCACTGAAAGTAATGTGGTGACCTATGAGGTGGTAATCTCGGCTCCCAACAACGACCTGAAGCTGAAGCCCGGTCTGACGGCTAACGTGACCATCTACACGATGGAGAAGAACAATGTGCTGGCCGTGCCCGCCAAGGCGCTGCGCTTCCAGCCCAACGATGCTTTCCTGAAGAAGGGTGAAACCATCGAGGATTGTGAGGGCGACCATAAGGTGTGGACGAAGGAAGGTCCTGTATTTAAGGCTCACAAGGTGGAGATAGGCACCAGCAACGGCATCATGACGGAAATTACAGGTGGTATTGAGGCCGGTACGGAGGTGCTTACCGACTTCAATATCTCGGGCGGTATGCCTGAGCAGGCCCAGCAGGGTGGCAATCCCTTCATGCCGCGTCCGAGAGGAAACAATAATAACAGAGGAGGACAAACCAGCCAGGGTGGTGGTGCCCCACAAAGAAGATAAGACTATGGCAGAGGACAATAGGAAAGTCGTCATTGAGCTGCAGAATGTGAAGCGTTACTTCCAGGTGGGCTCTGAGACGGTGAAGGCCCTGAGGGGTGTCTCGTTCAAGATTTACGAGGGGGAGTTTGTCACCATCCAAGGAACCTCGGGATCGGGAAAGTCGACGTTACTGAACCAACTGGGCTGTCTTGACACTCCCACCAGCGGTGAGTACTTCCTCGACGGCATCTCTGTACGTACGATGTCGAAGTCGCAACGTGCCCGTCTGAGAAATCGTAAGATTGGCTTTGTGTTCCAGAACTACAACCTGCTGGCGAAGACCACTGCTCTGGAGAATGTGGAGTTGCCACTGATGTATAACTCGGAGATCTCAGCTTCAGAGCGCCGTGAGAAGGCTATCAAGGCCCTGCAGGCAGTAGGCTTGGGCGATAGAATGTATCATAAGTCGAACCAGATGTCGGGTGGCCAGATGCAGCGTGTGGCCATTGCCCGTGCGCTGGTGAATGATCCTGCCGTGTTGCTTGCAGATGAGGCCACGGGTAACCTTGATACCCATACATCGTTTGAGATGCTCGTGCTGTTTCAGGAGTTGTATAAGCAGGGAAACACGATCATCTTTGTGACCCATAATCCGGAGATTGCGGAGTATGCCAGCCGTAACATCAACCTGCGCGACGGTAAAATCCGTGAGGATTCTATCAATACCAACATCAAGTCAGCAGCCGAGGCTCTCGCCAAGTTGCCAGTACCACAGGATGATTGAGAATTGAGTATTGAATATTGAAAATAGAACATTAATGAATATATTGAATCTGTTTAAAGTGAGCTTGAAGGCAGTGGCGAACAATAAGATGCGCTCCTTCCTCTCGATGCTGGGTATCATCATCGGCGTGGCGGCCGTGATTATCATGATGAGCATCGGACAGGGCTCGAAGGAGAGTATCCGTGCCGAGCTCTCCACGATGGGTACTAACCTGCTGACCATTCGGCCGGGTGCCGATATGCGAGGCGGTGTGCGTCAGGACCCGTCGAGTATGCAGACGCTGAAAATGGCCGACTACGAACGTATCGTCCGTGAGAAACGTTTTGTGACGAAGGTGTCACCTGAGGTTACTGCCAGCGGACAGGCCATCTATGGTAATAATAATACCAATGCCTCGATGTATGGAGAGTCGATTGATTACCTCGACATCAAGCAGTGGCCGGTAGAGGAAGGTGAGTGCTTCACGGAGGAGGATATCAAGAAGGCCGCTAAGGTTGTCGTGGTGGGAACCACCATCGTGAAGGAACTCTTTGGCGAGAATGTTGACCCGATTGGCAAGACCATCCGCTTTAAGAGCATCCCCATGCGTATCATCGGTGTGCTTAAGTCGAAGGGTTACAACTCATGGGGCATGGATCAGGATAATGTGATCATCGCCCCATACACCACGGTGATGAAGCGTATTGCCGCCCAGACCTACTTCTCGAGTATTGTCTGCTCGGCCGTAACCGAGGAACTCTCGGATGCTGCCATCGAGGAACTGACACAAATCTTGCGCGACAACCACAAGCTGAAAGAGGATGCCGATGACGACTTCACCATCCGTTCACAGGCGGAGATGATGGAGACGATGTCGAGTACGATGGATACGGTGACCATCATCCTCGTGGTGGCTGCTGCCTTCTCGCTGCTTGTGGCCGGTATCGGTATCATGAACATCATGTTGGTAAGTGTGACGGAGCGTACGAAGGAAATTGGTCTGAGGATGGCTGTGGGCGCCACGGGGCCTGTCATTTCGCTGCAGTTTCTTATCGAGTCGGTATTGATATCCGTAACCGGAGGCTTGATTGGCGTTCTCGTCGGGGTAGGGGTCAGTGCGTTTGTCTCTTCTTTCGGCATGCCGTCGAGCGTACCGGCATGGAGCATCTACGTGTCGTTTCTCGTGTGTGTTTTTATCGGTGTACTCTTCGGCTATATCCCTGCCCAAAAGGCTGCCAATATGGACCCAATAGAAGCTATCCGTCATGAATAGAACGCTATATCTTTGTCTTCACATCGGCATTTGGGCCTTCATGTTTCTTTCGCCCCTCACCTTTATGAGAGGCAATAGTATGCCGGCTTTTCAGTATGCGATGAACTGTATGACGCCGCTGCTGATGATGGTGGTGTTCTACGTGAACTACTTTTGGCTGACACCGCGTAACTTTGTTGTCGGCAAGCGCCGTTACTTCCTGTTGTTCAACCTGATCATGGTTGTGGGCCTGGGCATTTTCCTCCACCTGTGGGTACTCTTTACTCGAGAGTTGTTCCAGGCGACGGCCCCTCGTTTCCGTGAGACGGCCATCGATACGGTGTCGTATATCATCCGCGATATCCTGAGTCTGGGTATGTCGGCAGGTGTGGCTACCGCTATCGTACTTGCTACTAAGTGGCAACGTAATGAGGAGGAGCGCCTGGAAGCCGACAATGCCCGCGTGGAAGCTGAGCTGAGGAACTTGCGTTCGCAGATCAACCCCCACTTCTTATTGAACACGCTGAACAATATCTATGCGCTGACGGCCATTGACACCACTCGGGCACAGAATGCGATTCAACAGTTGTCGAAAATGATGCGCCACATGCTTTATGACAACCAAGAATCAGAGGTGGTGCTGCAGAATGAGATACAGTTCCTCGACAACTACGTGAATCTGATGAGGATCAGATTGTCGCAGAATGTTGACGTGACGTTTGAGAAAGATGTGGAGGATCCCTATGCGAAGGTGGCGCCGTTGCTCTTTATCTCTCTGATAGAGAACGCCTTCAAACACGGCGTCAGCCCTACGGAGCCCAGCTTCATCCATATTAAGATGAACCAGAAGGGGCGCGAACTCTGTTTTGCGATTGAAAATTCCAACCATCCCAAAACCAGTCAAGACCGTAGTGGCCACGGTATCGGGTTGCAACAGGTACAGCGCCGGCTCGACCTGTCGTACGCTGGGCGCTATGAATGGACTAAGGGTCCTACTGAGGACGGGAAAAACTATTTATCTACCATCAAAATTAAATTATGAAGATCAAATGTGCCATTATCGATGATGAGCCTTTGGCAGCAGGTCTGCTGGAGAGCTACACTAAAAAGACTCAATATCTGAGTCTGATTGGAACTTACAACAATGCTATTCAGGCCATGAAGGATTTGCGCGAGAATCCAGTGCAGCTGCTGTTTCTGGACATCCAAATGCCTGAACTCTCGGGCATTGAGTTCGCCAAGATCCTACCGAAGGATACGAAAATCATCTTCACTACTGCCTTCCCGCAGTATGCTGTGGAGGGATATAAGGTGAATGCCCTCGACTATATGTTGAAGCCTATCTCCTACGACGACTTCCTGAAGTCGACTGACAAGGCGCTGGAGTGGTTCTCGATTAAGTTGAAGCAGGAAGTGTACAGCCGCGACCGCTTTATGCTTGTCAAAAGCGACTATAAGCTTCTGCGCGTGAGCCTCGACGACATCCTCTATATTGAAGGTCTGAAAGACTATGTGCGTTTCTACCTGAAGAATGGTGAAAAGGTGATGTCGTTGATGTCGATGAGAAGACTCGAGGACTATTTGCCCAAACCGGAGTTCCTGCGTACCCACCGTTCGTATATTGTCCACATGACGGAGACGCCCTTTGTAGACCGTTTCCGTATTGTCTTTGGCGATGTCTATATTCCCATCTCTGACAACTACAAAGAGGATGTACAGCAATTCTTTGATGAGCATACACTCGTGTAAAAAACGTTAAAAGCGACGCATCATGCGCCGCTTTCACTTTATTTTTGTAACTTTGCACGCGATTAGGTTGATTATTACTCATTTTTAAAAATTATAATTAAAACGTTATGGTAAATTACAAGGATTTGGGTCTCGTGAATACCCGCGAGATGTTTAAGAGAGCAGTAGCTGGTGGCTATGCTATCCCCGCTTTCAACTTTAACACCATGGAGCAGATGCAGGCTATTGTGCAGGCAGCCGTTGAGACGAAGTCACCTGTAATCATGCAGGTTTCCAAAGGTGCTCGTAACTATGCCAATGCTACGATCCTCCGTTATATGGCTGAGGGTGCTGTGGCATACGCTAAGGAACTGGGATGTGAGCATCCCGAGATTGTGCTGCACCTCGATCATGGTGATAGCTTCGAACTCTGCAAGGACTGTATCGACATGGGCTTCTCTTCTGTGATGTACGATGGTAGCTCACTGCCTTACGAGGAGAATATCAAGATCTCTCGTCAGGTTGTAGAATATGCTCACAAGTATGACGTGACTGTAGAGTGTGAGCTTGGCGTACTGGCTGGTGTTGAGGATGAGGTGGTAGCTGAGGAGTCTCACTACACGAAGCCTGAGGAGGTAATCGATTTCGCTACCCGTACAGGTTGCGACTCATTGGCTATCTCTATCGGTACGTCTCACGGTGCTTACAAGTTTAAGCCCGAGCAGTGCACTCGCGATCCGAAGACTGGTAAGCTCGTTCCTCCTCCATTGGCATTCGATGTGCTGGCTGAGATTGAGCAGAAGCTTCCTGGATTCCCCATCGTGCTCCACGGTTCTTCTTCTGTACCTCAGGACGAGGTTGACACCATCAACAAGTTCGGTGGTAACCTGCCCGATGCAGTAGGTATTCCTGAGGAGCAGCTCCGCAAGGCTTCTAAGAGTGCTGTCTGCAAGATCAACATTGACTCAGACTCTCGTCTGGCTATGACAGCTGCCATCCGTCAGTATCTGGCAGAGCATCCTGATCACTTCGATCCTCGTCAGTATCTGAAGCCTGCCCGTGAGAACATGAAGAAGATGTACATCCACAAGATTGTGAATGTGCTTGGTTCTGATGGTAAGCTGGCTCAGTAATTGGGACGTTTACAATCTAATTTGCACCGCACATAGGGATTTCCTTATGTGCGGTACTTTTTTGATGTAAAAAAAATAAGAATTATTTGGAATAGTTCAGGAAATTGTTTACTTTTGCACAATAAATAATTGAATACAATCTAAATAATGGACAAAAAGGTTTTATTTTTTCTTTTCAGTCTGCTCTTCTGTGCTACTCTCGCAAGTGCTCAAGAGGTGCAGAAAAGTGACTTACAGAAGCGTGCGGAGGCTGTGGACCCGAAACAGAATATTGCCAGTGCACGCTCGTTGTATATCCATGCTTTCAATGACTATTACAATAAAGGACAGATACGTCAGGGTGTAGAGTGCGCCGTGAAGGCAACGGCCCTGTATTATAAGGAGAACTTCTATAAGGAAGCCTTCGACCTGTTGCACCGTGCTGATGACGCCATCAACTCCAGTAAACAGTCGGCCAGTGAGAAGGCTGCCTCGCATTATCTGGTGACGAAGGAACGTCTGCAGATGTATATGAAGCTCCGCAAGGGCGAAAGTGCTAAGGATCAGCTCAAGATACTGGAAAGTTTTGCTAGTCAGACCAGTGACGAGAATGTAAAGAACGACCTGCTTTACACCAAGGCTATCTATTATTATACTTTCGGTCAGAATGCACAGGGTAATGCAGTGTTCAAGGAAATGGCCGATAAGCTTACTGCCCAGAAGGAATATGATAAGGTGGACGAGGTATATCAGACACTGATTGCCAATGGCCGTAAGAGCAATAATGCCAACATGGTGGCACAGTCGTATAGTAACTATATTGCTTGGAAAGACTCTGCCAGTGCCATGAAGCACGCTGATGAGATTGCTGCTCTGAAGAAGCAGATTGCCGACAATGAGGCCGCTATCTCCGAGAAGGACAGCTCGCTGACTACGCGTCAGGTGATTATCATCGGACTCTGTATTGTTCTGGCTGCGTTGGCTGCTGCCCTGGTAGTGGGTGGCGTTGTGCTGATGCGCTTCATCCTGCTGACCCGAAAGCAGAAGAAGACCATCAAACTCGCCAACGAAAGTGATGCATTGAAGGCTAAATTCATTAGCAATATCTCTGCCCAGTTGGAGCCGACCCTGAAGAAACTCGATGATAGTATTCCGGAGGTGCAGGCCCTCTTGGATTTCTCCAACCGTATCCAGACCCTGTCGGAACTCCAAAACTCCGCCAATAAAGAATTGGAAATGGAAGATGTACAGATTCAGCAGTTCTGTGAGGATTTGTTGGGTGAGGTGCGTGACAAAATTAAGAAGGATGTGACGCTGTCGGTGAATGTGCCCAAGATGAACGTCTGTATCAATAAAGAATACGTTTCCCATATTCTGTTGCATCTGCTTAGTAATGCGGCAGAATACACACCGGCAGGTGGAAACATCTGGCTGGACTTCAAGAAACGTAGTCCGCATAAGTACCAGTTCTTGGTATCGGATACAGGCTGTGGTATTCCCGAGGAGAAGCAGGATGATGTGTTCAAACCATTCCTTGAGATCAGGGACCTCACTACAGGTGACGGTTTGGGTCTGCCCATCTGCAGACAGATGGCACAGAATATGAATGGTGACCTGAGTATCGACTCCCAGTTTACGAAAGGAGCACGTTTCGTGATGGATTTGAATGTGTAAGGATTCCCTTTAAAAATATAAATATAAAAAGGTACGCCCGCGAGGTCAATGAATCTCGCGGGCGCCTTTTTTATTCGTTGATGCGTTTAAAGGCTTGAGGGATGTACTTTATCAGGTCGCTGGCGATGACACTCTCTATACCGAGTTCACGTGCGGCGATATCACCTGCCAGACCATGGAGATACATGCCGACGACACAGGCATCCTCATGCTTGTAGCCTCGTGCCAGCAATCCGGTAATAATGCCGGTGAGCACGTCGCCGCTACCTGCTGTGGCCATTCCTGCATTGCCGGTGGAGTTGAACATGATATGTCCGTCGGGGAGACAAAGCGAGGTGTGATGACCTTTCACTAGGATGTAGCCATGCAGACGCTGAGCCAAGTCGCGGGCTTTCATCAGCCGTTCGTAACTATCGGTACTTGGACCCTCCAGACGGTCGAACTCCTTGGGGTGGGGCGTCATGATGATACCCTTGGGCAGTTGCTGGAGCCAAGCTCGGTGGTTGGCGATGACGTTGATGGCGTCGGCATCGGCCACTACCGGACATTGTGTACGGCGTAGTTGGGCAATGATAGCGATGGCGGTCTGTTCGCTGGTACCCAAACCGGGACCGATGCCCACGGCATTGAAGTCTTCGGTATCGACGGCCTCCGAGAAAATGGTCTCTTCGCGGTCGAATTGGATAATGGCTTCAGGCACACTGATTTGCAGGAGCATACTGTTGCGCTTGGGAGTGTGGGTGGTGACCTTTCCGGCACCGGCCCGCAAACAGGCTTTCGTCGCCAGCACAGAGGCGCCCCCCATGCCGTAGCTGCCTGCAATAATCAGGGCATTGCCCATCTTGCCTTTATGGGCAAAGGGATCACGATGCAGCAGACGGGGACGTATGTCGTTCTCCTCGATAAGGGTGTAGTTGGCATCTATCTTATCGATGCCCTGCTTGCTGAGTCGAATGTCGAGTATCTTCAGGCGTCCGATATACATCTGATTCTCTGGGAATAGGAAAGATAGTTTAGGCAACTGAAGGGTCAGCGTAAGATTGGCTCGAATAATATTGGTGCGTACATTATAGGTGTTGTCCTCTGTCATAAGCCCCGACGGTATGTCGATGCTGACCACCTGAGCCGGTGAGGCGTTGATATACTTGACGAGTGAGGCAAATCCACCCGCTAACGGCTTGTTGAGTCCAGAACCGAACAGACCGTCGACGACCAGTGTTCCTGCATCTAGCTGTGGTGGCTCAAATTCCTGGGTGACCTCTATTAGGGCTTTCGACTTCTTGTCGAAAAGTCGCTTCCGGTTGATGATACAATCTTCTGACAGACTTCCAGAGACATTAAAAAGATAGGCACATACATCGTAGCCTTTATCACATAGCATTCTGCCAACGGCGAGGGCGTCTCCTCCATTATTGCCAGGTCCGGCAAAAATGATGACAGGCGTCTGACTCCCCCATACTTCTGTTATGGCTTGGGTAATGGCTTTGGCTGCACGCTCCATCAAATCAATGCTTTTGATGGGCTCATTCTCTATCGTATACTTGTCCAGTTCATGAATCTGGGCGCTCGTGAATAATTTCATAGGTGCAAAAATACGAAAAATATGCTAACAAAAGCAGAAGTTTGGAAGTTTTTTTGTAATTTTGCACAAATTTTCAATTCTTTCAGCGTATGAGTACTGTTAAAATCAAGGACAAAACGTTTCAGACGTCGATAGCCGAGTCAGAAATTAAGAATCGAGTCAAGGCTCTGGCACAACAAATCAGTCATGATATGGAGGGTAAGACTCCATTGTTCTTAGGTGTTCTTAATGGCGCTTTTATCTTTGCAGCCGATTTGATTCGGGAGATGTCAATCCCTTGTGAGATTTCTTTCGTAAAGTTGGCCTCGTATCAGGGCACGACCTCAACAGGAAAGGTTCATGAAGTCTTGGGCATCAATGAAGACCTTTCTGGACGCACAGTCATTATTGTGGAGGATATTGTGGAGAGTGGTCAGACCATGAAGCGAATGATTGAGTCGCTGGGTACCAGGAATCCCGCTTCTGTGCATGTTTGTGCTTTGTTTTTCAAACCAGATAAACTGAAGGAAGACATAAATCTTGATTATGTGGCGTTCCGTATTCCAGACGATTTCATTGTGGGCTATGGCCTCGACTATGATGGTTTGGGACGCGATTTGAAAGATATCTATACGATTGTTCAGGAATAATAATGAAAATTTAATTATCAGGATAATGAAGAATATTGTAATTTTCGGAGCTCCGGGCTCAGGTAAGGGCACCCAGAGCGACAAAATGATTGAGAAGTATGGACTGAATCATATCTCTACGGGCGATGTGCTCCGTGCAGAGATTAAGAAAGGTTCGGAGTTAGGTAAGACGGCTGCCACTTTTATTGATAACGGACAGCTGATTCCCGATGACCTGATGGTCAGCATCTTGGCATCGGTCTATGACTCTTTCGGCAAGGAACATAAAGGTGTAATCTTCGATGGCTTCCCTCGTACTATCCCGCAGGCTGAGGCACTGAAGAAGATGCTCGAAGAACGTGGTGACAAAGTGGCTGCGATGATAGAGCTCGACGTGCCTGAGGACGAACTGATGAAGCGCCTGATTTTGCGTGGACAACAGAGTGGTCGTGCCGATGACAACGAGGAGACGATTAAGAAGCGCCTTGTAGTATATCATTCTCAGACTCAGCCTCTTATTGAGTGGTATAAGCAGGAAGGAATCCACTATCATATCAATGGTTCTGGTGAGCTCGACCGTATCTTTGCAGATATCTGTAACGTGATTGATGGAATCTAATTTCGTAGACTATGTGAAGATCTATTGCCGCTCGGGAAAAGGCGGCAAGGGATCGATGCACCTTCGCCATGTGAAGTATAACCCCAACGGTGGTCCCGATGGTGGTGACGGTGGCAAAGGAGGTAGTATCATTCTGCGTGGTAATCATAACTACTGGACGTTGTTACACCTGAAGTACGAGCGTCATATTTTTGCCGAGCATGGTGGTAATGGCGGCAAGGACAAATGCCATGGTACTGACGGCAAGGATGTGTATATCGACGTGCCCTGTGGAACAGTGGTCTATAATGCCGAGACGGGTAAGTATGTCTGTGATGTGACCTATGATGGTCAGGAGGTACTATTGTTGAAGGGTGGACGTGGCGGACTGGGTAACTTCCAATTCCGTACGGCCACGAATCAGGCTCCACGCTATGCGCAGCCTGGAGAACCGATGCAGGAGATGACCATCATCCTTGAACTGAAGCTGTTGGCTGACGTCGGTCTTGTAGGTTTCCCCAATGCCGGTAAGTCGACGTTGGTGTCGTCGCTTTCGAATGCCCGTCCGAAGATTGCCAATTACCCTTTTACCACGATGGAGCCTTCCCTTGGCATTGTAGGCTATCGCGATAATAAGTCGTTTGTGATGGCCGACATTCCAGGTATCATTGAAGGGGCGTCGGAAGGTAAAGGTCTGGGTCTTAGGTTCTTGCGGCATATTGAGCGTAATTCCTTGCTGCTCTTTATGGTGCCAGGTGATACCGATGATATCAAACGTGAGTACGAGATTCTTCTGAACGAGTTGGCACAGTTTAATCCTGAGTTGCTTGACAAGCACCGTGTCTTGGCTGTGACAAAATGCGACCTGCTCGATGAAGAGCTGATAGAGATGTTGCGGGAGACGCTGCCTAAGGATCTTCCTGTCGTATTTATCTCTGCCGTGACTGGTTTTGGACTTGAAGAATTGAAGGATGTGCTTTGGCGCGAACTGAATGCCGAGAGTAATAAACTAGCTGTCATTACTTCTGAGGATACGCTTGTGCATCGTGATAAGGATATGAGTCGTTTCGCCCAGGAATTGGCAGATGAGGGCGAGGACGATGAGATTGAATATATTGACGACGATGAAATAGAAGATCTCGACGATTTTGAATACGAAGAAGAAGGTGAGGCATAAGTCTCATCTTCTTCATTTTTGGTGATATCATGACTAAGAGCAAGACTTTTTACCAATTTTAAAAAAAGTTACCGTTTTATTACAATAATTCGAATTATTTCCTTATCTTTGCAGCGAAATTTCATTGTTGGGACTTGTCCCACTAATTAATTAATTAAAACAGTTCTTATTTTATGCAGAAAAGATTGCTCTTTCTGGTTGCTGTATTGTTGACGATGACGTTGACGGCTATGGCACAAATCACAACTTCAAGTATGGCTGGAAAGGTGACCCTCGACGATGTTAATGGCGAGGAAGTCATCGGTGCTACCATCATTGCAGTACACGAGCCTTCTGGTACTCGTTACACTGCTGTGACCAACACGACGGGCCGTTTTACCATTCAGGGTATGCGTACCGGTGGTCCGTATGATGTTACTATTTCTTACATTGGTTTCCAGCCGAAGACTGTCAAGGGTATTACCCTTCAGCTTGGTGAGACCTACAACCTTACCGTTTTCCTCTCTGAGGATGCAAACGAATTGGCAGAGGTCATTGTAAGTGGTAAGGCTTCAAAGTTTGCTGCAGAGAAGACAGGTGCTTCTACCAACATTAATAGCTCGCAGATCACGAATCTGCCGACAGTCAGCCGTTCGATTACGGACGTGACCCGTCTGTCTCCTTATGGTGGTAATGGCATGAGTTTTGCTGGTAGCGACGGTCGTACAGCTAACTTCACCGTCGACGGTGCAAACTTCAACAACAACTTCGGTTTGAGTTCTAACCTTCCTGGTGGTGGTAACCCTATCTCTATCGATGCTATCGAAGAGTTGCAGGTGGTGATTTCTCCGTATGATGTCCGTCAGACCAACTTCATCGGTGGTGGTGTGAACGCTATTACCAAGTCGGGTACGAACACCTTCAAGGGTAGTGCATACGTCTATCACAAGAATGAGAATATGCAGGGTGACGCTGTGAACCGCCAGCAGATTGCAGGTGCTCGCGAGAAGGCCCAGACCACTACTTACGGTATCACCTTTGGTGGTCCGATCATCAAGAACAAGTTGTTCTTCTTCGTTAATGGTGAGATGATTAAGATTCCTTCTATCGTTAACCGTTGGAGAGGTTCAGATGATGGTAAGGCTGATGCCGACAATTACATTTCACGTACGACGAACAAGGATCTGGAGGCCGTTTCCAACTATGTGAAGAATAAGTATGGTTACAATACTGGTAGTTGGACCAGCTTCCCCGCTGATGAGAGCAACTATAAACTAATGGCTCGTCTCGACTGGAACATCAACGACAAACACAAGGTGGCCCTGCGTTACAACTATACCAAGAACAACGTTTGGAATGCTCCTAATGCTACTTCTATGGATGGTGGTACACGTATGGCTGGTGCCCGTATGTCTCAGTATTCGATGTCTTTTGCAAACTCCATGTACTCGATGGAGAACATCGTGCATTCTTGGTCGCTTGACTTGAACAGTCGTTTTACGGAGAATCTCTCCAACCAGTTCCTGGCAACCATCTCTAAGCTTGACGATGTACGTGGAACAGACTCTTCAGAGTTCCCCTTCATTGATATCACGAAAGACGGCAATAACTACATTGCCCTCGGTTATGAGCTGTTCACTTGGAACAATGCCGTTCACAACACCATTTGGAATATTAAGGACGATGTGACCTATTATATGGGTGCCCACAAGATCATGGCTGGCATCTCCTTTGAGCATCAGATGGCTGACAACCAGTATATGCGTAATGGCTCTGGTTACTATCGTTACAATTGGGAGGATGGCATGAGTGTTGAAGAACTGTTTAACCAGACGCCTGAGATTTTCTGTCTGACCTATGGTTACGATGGTGAGTCGAAGCCTGCTGCCCGCGTACAGTTCAATCGTCCTGGTATCTATGCTCAGGATGAGTGGAACATTACGGACAAGCTGAAGCTTACGTATGGTCTGCGTGTCGATGGTCTGTTCTTCAACAACAGTGACCTGATGACAAACAACGCCATTCTGGATCTCGATTATAATGGTCGTAAAATTGATACAGGTAAGTGGCCTAAGAACAGCATTACCTTCTCTCCGCGTTTGGGCTTTACTTACGACGTGTTTGGCGATAAGTCACTGAAGGTACGTGGTGGTACTGGCCTCTTCTCTGGACGTCTGCCGCTCGTGTTCTTCACAAACATGCCTACCAATGGTGGTCTCGTACAGTATCAGGCTCAGATCAACGCTGCTAATGCCGAGAAGAAAGGTTTTTCAATGGATACCTTCGCAGGCGGTCCGATGACCAGTGTCAGCGACATGCTGAACAAACTGCAGAGCCTGGGATATCCTCAGACTGTTTCTCCTAAAGACGGTACCGTTCCTTCTGCTGTGAATGGTGTGGATCCTGACTTTAAGATGCCTCAGGTATGGAAGAGCTCAATCGCTTTAGACTATCAGCTGCCTGTGAACTTCCCGTTCACGGTGAGTGTTGAGGGCATCTTCAACAAGACCATCAATGGTGTGTCAATCTCTGACTGGAGTATCCCCAACCCCGGTGGTTTTGCCCGTTTCAACGGTGCTGACAACCGTCCTATCTATCCTGCCGGCTTCCGTACCAACACCAAGGCGTTCGTCCTTGAGAACACCAGCAAGGGTTATGGATGGAGTGCATCGGTTGAGTTGAAGGCCCAGCCTGCTGACTGGATTAGTCTGATGGCAGCTTATACGCATACTGTGAGCAAGGAGATTACCGGTATGCCAGGTTCTGCTGCCGAGTCTGCCTTTACATATGTTCCCACTGTGGAGGGTCCGAACAATATCAAGTTGCACAACTCTCAGTATGTAACTCCTGATCGTCTGGTAGCCAGCGCTACTATTCACGATAAGTGCGGTAACCACTACAACCTTGTCTATGAGGCTTTCCGTGGTGGAAACAACTACTCTTATATGATGGTTAATGATATCAATAGCGACGGTTACAACTACGATGCCCTCTATATCCCGAAGGATGGTGAGGTAGGCGTAGGCACCGGTGAGTTCCGCTTCGTTTCTCAGGATGATATGCAGCGCTTCATGGACTATGTTCATAATGACGGCTACCTGAGCAAGCATCAGGGTGAGTATGCAGAGCCTTACAGCGTTTACTCTCCTTGGGTACACCGTGTTGACTTCGGTTATAAGCACGACTTTACGCTGAATATCGGTAAGACCAAGCACACTCTGCAGCTGACCTTCGATATGAAGAATGTCCTGAACTTCTTCGACTCTTCTTGGGGCGTTGCCAAGTTCCTGAATCCTGAGATTGGTTCTGAGGCCCGTATCCTGAAGTATGAAGGTGTCGACGCACAGGGTTATGCAACCTTCTCTACACCGGGCTCTATCAGTGGTAAGACAGAGACATGGACTCCCAACTACTCGCTCAGCCAGTGCTGGAATGCTTCAATCGGTATTAAGTACTATTTTAATTAAGAGTAAAAAGGGTAAATAATATAAAAGGTAAAGAATATGAAACTAAGATATTTCATTCCGTCTCTCATGGCAGTTGTTGCTGCTATGTTTACAGGCTGCTCTGACAAAAACGACCCGACCTATCTCAGTGAGATTCGTGTGTCACAGTCTTATGTGGCTCTTAATACCAGCGGTGGTTCTACTTCTATCGATGTAACAGCTAGCGGAAGTTGGACTGTTACAGGTGCTCCTGAGTGGTTGACCGTTTCACCTGCTTCTGGTACTGGTAACGGCTCTATCACCTTCTCTGCTGATGCTGCAGAAGGCCGCTCGGCTGAGCTTTTGATTACATGCGATGGCGTGAGTCAGCGTGTGAATGTGATCCAGGGTATTGCACAGGTATCTACTGCTACATGTGCAGAGGTGATTGCTGGCCCTGATTCCAAGACCTATCGTGTAACTGGTGTCGTAACCTCTATTGCCAATACTACTTATGGTAACTGGTATTTGAACGATGGCACAGGTGAGGTATACATCTATGGCACACTTGATAAGAAAGGTGCCGAGAAGAATTTCGAAAGCCTGGGTCTCGAAGTGGGTGATGAGGTGACTATCGAAGGTCCCAAGACTACCTATGGTACAACTGTTGAGCTCGTTAATGTGACTGTTGTGAAGATCAACAAGTCACTGATTAAGTGCGACTCTCTGAGTACCGCTGAGCCTCTGGCTGTTGAAGGCGGCGAGATCCTTGCATACCTTACCTGCAAAGGTACTGGCGTAGCTGTCGAGATACCCGAAGATGCCAAGAGCTGGCTCGGCGTGGTTTCTTCTACTGTAGGTGCTAATCCTACTGTTACCTTCCGTGCTGCCAAGAACGAGGGTGGTGACCGAGAGGCTACAGTGGTCTTTAAGACTACTGATGGCTCTAAGGAATATTCTGCTCAGACAACAATCAAGCAGAAGGGTGCTATCATACAGTGCAGTATTGCCGACTTCCTTGCTGCACCTGTAAGTAATTTCCAGTATCGCTTGTCTGGTATTATCACTAAAATAGATAATGCAGATAATGGCAATCTCTATATCAAGGATTACTCTGGCGAGGTTTATGTCTATGGCATTGGTGCTAAGGGCGCCTTCAAGTCCAGTGGCCTTGTAGAGGGCGATGTGGTAACACTCGTCGGTAAGCGTGGCGAGTATAAGGGAACAGCCCAGATGACTAACGCCCAGACAGAGAGCTATATTAAGGTTCAAGAGAAGACTATTTCAGAGTTCCTCGCTGAGCCTGATGATACTGGCGCTTACTACAAAGTGTCTGGTACTGTTGACGAGATTGCCAACGATACTTATGGTAACATCTACATCACCGATGGTACAAACCGCTTGTATATCTATGGTTGCTATCCCGGATGGGGCGCAACTGGTGATGCCCGTAAGGGTGCTGTTGCCACCTATGGTATCACCGTAGGCACTACATTGACCGTGATAGGTCCGAAGACTACCTATAATGGAACAACCCAGGTGAAAAACGCTGTATATTTCTCAAGCAAGTAAATAAACAGTCTAAATTATAAATGACTCCCGGTGTTTTGGGCACTGGGAGTCTTTTTTACATAAATAATTGATGAAAAAGTTGCATTAATGAAATTAAATTCCTACCTTTGCAGCTAATAATACTCATCTACCAATATATTAACGAAATGCATAAGAGATTGTCCATATTGGCTGTTGTTCTGCTGATGGTATCAGCAGCTATGGCTCAGGTGACTACTTCTGGAATTACCGGTGTTGTAATGGCTGGTGGTGAAGAGGCTATCGGTGCTACGGTAACGGCCAAGCATGTTGCTTCAGGTTCTGTCTATCGTGCTGTCACGAATATTGATGGCCATTATACGATTACGGGTATGCGTGCCGGTGGCCCTTATGATGTGGAGATTTCATACATAGGCTTCCAGTCGGCCGTGTTTTCAGATATCCAGTTGGCACTGGGTCAGAATGCGGTCATCGATGCCACGCTGAGTGAGGGCTCTGAGATGATTCAGGAGGTGGTGGTAGTGGCTAAGGCCAACAACACCATGCGTAGCGACCGCTCTGGTGCCGTTACCAACCTGAATGCCCAGCAGATGGCGACGGTGCCAACCGTAGGACGTACGATGCTGGATATCATGAAGATGACACCTCAGTCGAGTTCGGCCAGTGGCATGGCTATCGGTGGTGGTAACTACCGTCAGTCGAGTGTCACCATCGACGGTGCTTCGTTTAACGACTCGTTTGGTATGGAGCCCAGTCCCCTCCCTGGTGGCGGCACTCCTATCTCTATCGATGCGCTTGAACAGATGACGGTGTCGATCACTCCATACGATGTGCGTCAGAGTGGTTTTACGGGTGGTGGCGTGAATGCCGTTACTAAGAGCGGTACCAACACGTTTAAGGGCTCAGCCTATACCTATCTGACCAGTTCGTCGCTGAAGGGCAGTAAGGTTGGCGATGTTGAGCTTCCTATTGCAGATGGCCATAACTCTACCTTTGGCGTGACCTTTGGTGGCCCCATCCTGAAGGATAAGCTCTTCTTTTTCGTTAATGGTGAGTATGAGGACAATGTGGTTACAGGCCCTGCAGTAATGGCAGGTAATGGCAACGCTCCATATTCGGCCACGAATCGCCGACCCCGTCTCTCTGAACTTGAGAGCCTTTCAAACTTTATGTCTAAGCAATATGGTCTGTCCACAGGACCATGGCAGGACTATAATCTGAAAACGCCCGCCTATCGTATTCTGGCACGAATAGACTGGAATATCAATGACAACCATAAGTTGAATGTGCGTTTTACCAAGTCAAATCGTAAGGAGTCTAATCCTGCCACCGCCTCTCGTTCCATTGGCAGCAATCGTACTACGATTATATACGGTGGTAACCAGAACTCATACGGAAGTAATACAGACTACAGCATGTCATCGCTTTCCAGCCGTTACTATAATGAGTATCGCTTTACTTCGTTTGCTGCAGAATTGAACAGTAAGTTCGGCAAACTTCATAATACGCTGCGTGGCACCTATTCGTTCCAGGACCAGCCCCGTAGTAATGAGTATGGTGAGTCGGCTCCCGTGGTTGAGATCGTGATGGATAACGGACAGGGGTTGTTCCCTTCTTGGGCATTGACGGGTGATCTGTTTACATATCAGAATGTGGCCCAGACGAAGACCACCGTGATTACCGATGAGGTGAACATCCAGTTGGGCAAGCACAATCTGTTTGGTGGTATTCAGTTTGAACATGATTACGCTGCCAATGGCTATGCCCAGGCTGCTGCTGGCTATTATGCCTTCCAGGCTACCCCGGAACAAGTTGCAGCTGGCGACTGGGCTTCGGTGTTTACTCCCGCCAATACCCGTTTGTTTGGTATCACCTATGGAAATAATGAAGACCACTCGGGCTTTGTTGCCAAGATGTCAACCAACCAGTGGTCGCTCTATGTGCAGGATAACTGGAGTATCTCCGACCGTTTCCGTATGTCATTGGGTTTACGCTTTGAGTTGCCCTCGTATCCGGAATTGAAGGATAACTTCAATGAGGGTTACTATAAGATCGACTTCGGTGGTCAGCACTTCCGTACCGATAATGTGCCCAACGCCAGCATATCGGTCTCACCCCGTATAGGTTTTAACTGGGATATCACTGGTGAGCGCAATCTTATCCTGCGTGGTGGTACAGGCTTGTTCGTGGGTCGTCTGCCGTTTGTGTGGCTGATCTCAGCAGTGGGTAACTCTGGTATGGGTCAGACCTCTTATATCGCTTCGCAGACCAAGGGTGTTATCCCGACCTTTACCACTAGTCAGGAGGATATGCTGCGCCAGATTGGTGCTACCAGTAAGACCACCATTCCAGGTTCGCCTACTATCTTGAGCGAAGACCTGCGTATGCCTAAGACCTGGAAGGCTTCGTTGGCACTCGATGCGAAGCTCCCCGGTGATATTGACTTTACTCTGGAGGGCATATATAATAAGGATATGAACCCAGTCGTGGTGTCGAACCAAGACTTCTACTGGGATGGTAGTTCTACCGTTGATCTCGGACATGGTGATGTTCGTCGCAAGATGTCTTACTACGATGCCAATTCATCTGCCTATGTGCTGGAGAATGCAGGCTCAAAGGCCTACTATTACTCGTTGAGTGCCCAATTGCGCAAGTCATTTGCCTTCGGTCTGGACCTTTCTGCCAGCTATACGCTGTCAAAGGCAAAGACCTATACTGACGGTATTGGTAACCAGGTGGCCTCGGCCTATAACAACTATCGTTACTCCGTGAATGCCGTCAATGATAACGAGACGGGCTATGCCACCTATGTGGCCCCGAACCGTCTGCTTCTCTCTGCTTCTTACACACTGAAGGAGTCGAAGAATGCAACCTCACGCTTCTCGTTGATTTATGACGGCTATCAATATGGCTATCTCAATGACTATGCGTTCAGCCGTTATTCGTATACTTTCTCCGCGAATGTCATCAACGATGCTCTGGCTCCCGCCAACCTGATCTATGTGCCTGCCTCGCGTCAGGAACTTGATAGCTGGGATTTCGCAGAGAGCACCTATGGCCCTGACAAGAAAGTGTATACGCCAGAGATGCAGCGCGATGACTTCTGGACTTATATCCAGCAGGATGACTATCTGAAGAACCGCAAGGGTGAATATGCTGAGCGTGGAGGTGCCAAGATGCCTTGGCATTATCAGATCGACTTCAAGTTCCAGCAGGATCTGGGTATCAATGTAGGTAAGACCAAACATACTCTCCAGCTGGGTGTCGACATCCTGAACCTGCCCAATTTCTTATCCAAGAAGTGGGGTCTCTACAAGCAGGTTTCTGAGACGTCCCTGCTCTCCTACAGTAAAGGAAAGTATGTATATAATACGGTGGATGGCGAACGTCATCTGAAGACTTATAGGGACATGCTCACCACATCATCCACTTATCAGATTATGTTCACAATCCGTTATCTCTTTAATTAAAACCTCACACGTGAGCAGGAGCCGTACTATTGTATTGATATTAGCCTTTTCAAGTTTCCTGTATGCTTCTGCACAGGAGAAGAGGTCTTTTTGGGATCATGGCATAGGGAAATTCCTGAAATCTGCAGATGACATGCTTGATCGTTGGCAGGAAGAAGGAGTTGATACCAATTATATCCGTAAGCCAAAGTTGAGTCGCATGGTGTATCTTGGATATTACGGTTATTTCCAGCAGCACGACATGACTTTCCCCGTGTTGGTTAATAATGCGGATATACCTCTGGATGGGCAGTATATGCCGCCCAATATGTCTGAGAAGAAATATATGGCGACCGATATGCACACTTACCAGACAGAGTTTGAGTTGGGCATAGACTGGCGAGGCATATCATTGGAACTTCCTATCCCTATCCGCAACCGCTACAGCATGTCCTTCGGTCTTGCGAAGAACGGCTCTGTATGGGGCGCCCGTATTCGCTACAAGTCGCTCAAGAATATGGAGGGCGTTCTGGATGACGCATTTAACCAGGGGATGTCTCAATGGAAACGCAACGTGGATAACCAAACGAACGACCCGGCTGTAACATCGGAAAGCACTATTCCTGCGGGCAAAATGGATCTTAAGATTTTCTATGTGGAGGGATACTATGTGTTTAACCACAAGAAGTTCAGTCTTGCAGCAGGTGCTTACGGGGATATGGTGCAGAAACGCAGTGCGGGCAGCCTGTTCGTGATGGGTAACTATTACCAGAGCACGTTCGGGGCTAACACCCTTTTTAACCATGAGCGTGACGAATTCCGCAACTGGAAGCTCTCTTTCGGCCCCGGATATGGATACAACTGGTCTATCAATGAGGGAAAAGTGTGTATACACATGTCGGTGATTCCTATGATTTCCATCTTTAATCATTTGGTACACAAGTATGACGATTCCAGTGAGCGTTTGCGCTGGAGCAATTATGATACGCACTATTATGATGCGGTGGATAATGGCAAGAGCCGCTTCGTGTTCAACTACTTCGGGCGTTTTGCCGTCAGCTATAGCTTTGACCGCTTTCTCCTCAATTTCCTTTTTAACTATCGCCAGTATCTATACAGGAACAATGCCGATACGGAGATAAACAACAGGGATTTTGATGCTCAGGTGAACATTGGGATGCGATTTTAATAAAAAATCCCACAGTGGGTAAGACTGTGGGATTCCGTAGGGACACCCGGGCTCGAACCGGGGACCTCTGCAATGTGACTGCAGCGCTCTAAACCAACTGGGCTATGCCCCTGAATTGCTGTTTTGCGGGTGCAAAAGTAGCAAATAATTTTGAAACAACCAAATCTTTCTATGTTTTTTTGTTAATTCTTAATTCTTAATTCTTAATTCTTAATTAAATGTTGTATCTTTGCACGCAAATTTGCAAATAAATAACGTTATTATGGCACAAGAAGATGTATTTAAGAAGATCGTAAGTCATTGTAAGGAATATGGTTTTGTGTTCCCCTCAAGTGAGATTTACGATGGATTAGGAGCCGTTTACGACTATGGTCAGAACGGTGTGGAGTTGAAGAATAACATTAAGCAGTATTGGTGGAAGGCCATGACGATGCTGCACGAGAATATCGTGGGTATCGACAGCGCCATCTTTATGCACCCTACCATATGGAAGGCTTCTGGTCACGTGGATGCTTTCAATGATCCCCTGATCGACAACCGTGACTCCAAGAAGCGTTATCGTGCTGACGTGCTGATCGAGGATCAGATTGCCAAGTACGATGAGAAGATCCAGAAGGAGGTTGAGAAGGCCCGCAAGCGTTTTGGCGACAGCTTCGATGAGGCTAAGTACTTGGAAACCAGCGAACGTGTGAAGGAGACCAAGGAAAAGCGCGACGCTCTGCATGCCCGTTATGCGGCTGCCATGCAGGGTCCTGACCTCGATGAGTTGAAGCAGATTATCCTCGACGAGGAGATCGTAGATCCCATCAGCGGTACCAAGAACTGGACGGATGTTCGTCAGTTCAACCTGATGTTCTCTACTGAGATGGGTGCCAGTGCCGATGCTTCGATGAAGATCTACCTGCGTCCTGAAACGGCTCAGGGCATCTTCGTGAACTACCTGAACGTTCAGAAGACTGGTCGTATGAAGATTCCTTTCGGTATCGCTCAGATTGGTAAGGCTTTCCGTAACGAGATCGTGGCCCGTCAGTTCATCTTCCGTATGAGGGAGTTCGAGCAGATGGAGATGCAGTTCTTCGTACAGCCAGGCACTGAGCTCGAGTGGTTCCCGAAGTGGAAGGAAACTCGTATGAAGTGGCACCAGGCTCTGGGCTTCGGTGCTGAGAACTACCGTTTCCACGACCACGACAAGCTGGCCCACTATGCCAACGCTGCTACCGATATCGAGTTCAAGATGCCATTCGGCTTCAAGGAGGTGGAGGGTATCCACTCTCGTACGAACTTCGACCTCTCTCAGCATGAGAAGTACTCTGGCAAGAGCATCAAATACTTCGATCCTCAGACCAATGAGAGCTACACTCCGTATGTCATCGAGACCTCTATCGGTGTCGATCGTATGTTCCTCTCTATCATGTGTCATGCTTACGACGAGGAGAAGCTGGAGAATGGCGAGACCCGCGTGGTGCTGAAGTTGCCCGCAGCTCTGGCTCCTGTGAAGTGTGCTGTTATGCCGCTGGTGAAGAAGGATGGTCTGCCCGAGAAGGCTCGTGAGATCATCGACCAGCTGAAGTTCCACTTCAACTGCCAGTATGATGAGAAGGACTCTATCGGTAAGCGCTATCGTCGTCAGGACGCCATTGGTACTCCCTACTGCGTCACTGTCGACCACGACTCACTCACTGATGGTAAGGTGACACTCCGTTTCCGTGATACGATGGAGCAGGAGCGTGTGAACATCAGCGACCTCAACGCCATCATCGAGGATAAGGTAAGCATTGCAAGTCTTTTGAAGAAACTTCAGTAAATGAAAAAGCTGAGCTACATATTCCTGGCCGTGATACTATTCCCGTTTATGGGGATAGTATCATCGTGCTCAGGGGATAGTAAGGAGGAAGACGAGTTTGACAAGTGGCAGGAGAAGAACGAGGAAATTCTGAATCAGTGGGTTGCCAATCCCAGCTATAAGAAGATTCTGACCTTCTCGAAGAATGAGAGTACTATCGCTTCCTTTAAGAATACGGACTATATCTATGTAGAGGTGCTTGAGACGGGCAGTGGTGGTGACTCACCGCTCTATACCGACACCGTTCGCGTAGCCTATCGTGGTCATTACATCCCTACGGCGTCTTATCCAGAGGGCCTTGTCTTTGACCAGACCTATCTTGATGACTTCAATTGGAAGACTGCTGGTACTGCGAAGTTCCAGACAGGTGCTTTGGTGGATGGCTTTGCCACTGCCCTGATGCACATGCATGTGGGTGACCGCTGGCGCGTTCGTATTCCTTATATGTTAGGTTATGGCAAGAACGACTATAAGGCCTCTTCCAGCACCACCATCCCAGGTTATACCAACCTGGTGTTCGAGATCGCCATGTACGACATGTGGCATCCAGGTGAGTACCGCTCGATCTTCAAGTAACCTCATGGCCGAAGGCATCCACGCCGAGGCAGGATAGTGAAGCGGTTTTTGTCCAAATGTTGGGTAAAAAGTATAGATTTGGACAAAAACCGCCCAGTTTTTATCCAAATGTGGGGTAAAAAGTACAATTACAATTTTATCCGATTTGGATAATCTTTTTTGGATAATTCTTCCTCTGCCAGAATACGAAGTCTTTGCGAAAAGGCATTTAAAAATCATCACACGCTCTTATTGAGAAGCAATTGCTGACTCACCAGCAAGGGGTCTATGAAGTCTATGACAAATTCATGGCAGAGTGGATAAGGAATCAATGACTTGCCAAATGAACACAAGGAAAACAAAACATCAGCCCCGCTGACCGTCAGTGTGAATGGTCAGCGGGGCTGTCTGTTTGTTATCTGTTTTGCCTCTGGGGCGGTGTCTGAATCCGCCTTTGCAGCGAAATCTGAGTACTTGGTAAGCGGCTCAACAATTTTTCAAATTTCAAAAATAGCCTACATGCCTACATAAATAGGCTATAACAACCTGAAAGACAATACGTTAGTAGAAAAGCGGCCTACATAAAGCCTACATGCAGCCTACATGGAGCCTACATATAGCCTACATAAATACGGGGTTTTCTGAACAAAAAAGCGTCTTTTTGTGTGCAAAAGATGTTCTTTTAGAACACAAAAGATGGTCTTCTGTCATGCAAGAGCCTATCTTTTGGTATACGAAAGACTATCTTTTGGCATACGAAAGACTATCTTTTGTCACTCGAAAGACTATCTAAAGTGCTGCGAAGGATAGTCTAAAGGCCAAGGGATATTACGGATGACTCACCAATTCTCTAGAGAATTGCGGACTTTAGTCCGGGGAAAGTTCCAGAGAGTGACGACTAAACTCGTGAATTCTCTAGAGAATTTCAAAGTCTTTAAGGAGCATACTGCGCGTTTAAGTGGCATAAATGGGATGTTTATAGCATCTAAACATGCAGTTTGTGTATGCAAAAACGCCTAAAATATGTAGGTACTATGTAGGCTGCATGTAGGCTTTATGTAGGCTTTATGTAGGCTGAAAATTTACTAAATGCTTAATATCTAGGCAGATATATGCTAAATATGTAGGCATGTAGGCTAAAATACAAATTCTGAATAATTTTCTTTTTGGTAGCGATCGTGAATCTTTTTGTATCTTTAACTTCGTTGAAGATGCGTTCGTATTGAAAATACTCCAATAAAAATTTGGTATTTTACTCACTTATTCGTATCTTTGTCCCCAAAGAATAAAAACCAAAAGCTATGCCAAAGTACGCAGATTATATCAAACGGATAGAGATCGACTCGCTCTGGAGTGGGAAGAAGCACATCGTCTGGGAGTTGAACCGCCATGTCAACATCCTGAGCGGTACCAACGGTGCGGGTAAGAGTACCATTCTGAATAAAGTGGTGAAGGGACTTTCAGCAGGTGGTGAGTTCCCCTCCCACATGCTGAAGGGGGTGCGCCTGGATGTGGAGCCAGAGGATGCCAAGTGGATTCGCTATGACCTGATACGTTCGCTGGACTCCAATCTGCAGCAGACATTTTCTGAGAATACCGGGTTCCTGTCTCAGGCCATGACGGCCTTGGCTGGAGTGGGGGCAGGGTCGCTGCTTGACATGCAGCTCTTCCAGCTGCAGCGCAAGTATCTGGATTATCAGGTGAATATCGGCAACCGCATCATCGAGAAGCTCCAGACTGGTGATGCTGAGGCTGCCCAGCAGATATCGCAGAAGAAGACCCGTTTCCAGGATATCGTCGACGAGCTGTTCAGTGATACGGGAAAGAAGATGATCCGTACGGCCAACGAGCTGCAGTTCACGCAGATAGGTGAGGTGCTGTTGCCTTATCGCTTGTCGAGCGGTGAGAAGCAGATCCTGATTATCCTGTTGACGGTGCTGGTGGAGGATGATGAGCCTTACGTGCTCTTTATGGACGAGCCGGAGGTGTCGCTCCACATGGAGTGGCAGAAGCGGCTGATAGACCTCTGTCTGGAGTTGAATCCGAATGTGCAGATTATCCTGACTACCCATTCGCCTGCCGTGGTGATGAACGGTTGGGTGGACTCGGTGACGGAAGTGAGTGACATCACGGTTTGATAGATAATTGAAAATTGAAGATTGAAGATTGAAGATTGAAGATTGAAAATTATGCCTAGTAGGCTCAGGGATAATCTGAATAGCAGCTACTTCGAGGCGGCCAATGCGCTGAGATCGAAGACGGCACGACATAGGATTGTGGCTTATGTCGAGAGCTATGATGATATTTATTTCTGGCGTACCGTTCTTTCGGAGTTTGAGAACGACAAGCGCTATTTCGAGGTGATGCTGCCCTCGAAGATCAATCTGACACGCGGGAAGAAGTCGGTGTTGATGAACTTCCTGGAGGGCGAGCCCTTGGGGAAGGATATGATTGCCTGCGTGGATGCCGATTATGACTATCTGATACAAGGTCGGACACACCAGTCGAAGCGGGTGCTGGAGAGTCCCTATGTCTTCCATACTTATGTCTATGCCATTGAGAACTTCCAGTGCTATGCTCCGTCGTTGCACAATGTCTGTGTCTCCGTAACGCTTAACGACCACCGCATCTTCGACTTCCGCGGGTATTTCCAACAGTTCAGCGAGGCGATATTCCCGCTGTTCGTGTGGTCGGTCATGGTGTATCGTAATGGCAACTATCCCAAGTTCTCGATTACGGATTTCTGCCGTATTGCTGACCCGGGAGGGTTCAACGTGCAGATGCCAGACCCCTCGATTGCCAAACTGAGGCGGAAGGTGCATACGAAGATCAATGAGTTGCAGCGCCTCTTCCCGGATGCGAAAGACGAGTATCTGGCTACCAAGGACGACATGAAGGCACTGGGTGTGACCCCTCAGACCACCTATTTATATATACAGGGGCATCATCTCTTTGATACCGTCGTGTCGCCCATCTTGTCGAAGGTGTGCAACCTGCTTCGTCAGGAGCGCCAGAACGAGATATATCACGCCTCGGCGCACAAGACGCAGAAACGTAACGAAATGTCCTGCTACGAGAATTCGCTGCAGGACATCAAGGTGATGCTTAAGAAAAACACGGGTTATATGGTCTCCGAGCAGTTCCGCCGTCTGCAGGATGATATCCGTCACTATCTGGATGCGGATTAGACATACGTCTCAAGAAATTTCACTTCGCCCTCTACCCTGACCTCATTGGTGGTGGCAGGGAGAAGTACGGTGTCGCCCATCTGGAAGGGCATCTCCTCGCCATTGCATATCAGACGGCCCTCGCCCTTGACGGCAATGAGGATCACGAACGAGTCGAGTTCGGAGTAGTCGAGCGTCATGGGCTCGGTAAGGTCGTAGACGGCTGTGGTGAAGTATGGACAGGTTGCCACCTGCACCCCCTCGTTCTTTAAGGGCTCGTATTCCGTACGGTAGTTGTCGAGCACGGTGTAGTCGATACTCTCTGCAGCCAGCTGGGTGTGGAGCTCACGGTAGTTGCCATTCTTGTCCTTACGCTTGAAGTCGTAGATACGGTAGGTGACATCCGACGTCTGCTGGATCTCTGCTACAAAACATCCGGCCCCAATCGTATGGATACGCCCTGCGGGGATGAAGAACACATCGCCCTCGTGTACCTCATAACGTGCCAAAGCATCGGTGATGGTATCGTTCTCCACCATCTGTTTGTATTGCTCGGGGGTGATCTGCTGCTTCAGACCATTATATAGCATCGCTCCAGGGGTGGAGGGGAGGGCATACCACATCTCGGTCTTGCCGTGGCTCTTGCCTTGACGGTGGGCCACCTCGTCGGAGGGGTGAACCTGGATGCTCAGGTCCTGATGGGCATCGATAAATTTGACAAGCAAGGGAAACTCATCGCCAAAGCGCTCGTAGTTCTCTTTGCCTACGAGCTGGTCTTTCATCTCGCTGACGAGCTGGTTGAGGCTCTTGCCTTTATCAGGGCCATCGGCCACGATGGTCTCAAAGTCTTTGACGCCGGATATCTCCCAGCTCTCGCCAACTTGTTCCATCTTGGTATTCAGATGTTTAAAAGGGATGATTTTGTCTCCTCCCCAAAGTGTCTGTTTCAGTAGTGGCTCAAACTTGAACATTGTTAACTAGTCTTTCATTTTTTCATTCTTTCATTCTTTCCTCAGTTCTCCTTCCAGAAGCTGCGGGTAAACAATACCAGTACGGTCATGATCTCCAGACGTCCCATGAGCATCAGCGGACATAAAATCCACTTGATAACGTCGGGCAATACCGACCACGACATCACAGGACCTATCTGTGTGCCCAGTGTCGGTCCCACGTTGCTGACGCAGCTCAAGGCTATGGTGATGGCGTTTGTATTGTCTATGCCGACCACAATCATGATGGTGGCTGTAACCAGTGTCATCAGGATGGTAAGCGTAAAGAATGCAAATAGTGCAACCAACTTGGATTGTGGTATGTTTACACCGTTGACCTTGACGGGCAGCACGGCATTCGGGTGAAGTATCTGACGGAAGTTGTTGCGTATCACCTTCAGCAGCATCACGCCTCGCACACATTTGAAACCACCGCTGGTACTACCTGCGCATGCTCCCAGGTACATCACCACTCCCAGTATCACCCATGTGATGTGTGGCCAAGTGCCTGCATCTTCATTAAACATTCCCGTGGTTGTCATGAATGATACCACCTGGAAGAGTGCCGCTCTGAATGCGTGCTCCAAGCCGTAGTCCATGCGGGTCAGCAGCAAGTACATGATCCATAGCGTGGCACCTGTCAATACACCTACATAAAGCTTGAATTCAGAGTTTGTGAACAACGACTTCACTTTCCTCTTGATGATGCTTATATATAATAAGGTGAAGTTGATGCCAGAAAGGAATTGGAAGGTGATGGAGATGTAGTCGATGGTGGCCGAATGGTAGTACTCGGTGCTTTCGTTGTGGATGGCAAATCCGCCAGTGGCTGTGGTGGTCATGGAGTAGTTTACGGCCTCAAAAAGGGTCATGCCTGCAGCCCAAAATGCCAGTCCGCAGGCTATTGTCAGTATGAAGTATATGCTCCAGATCCACTTGGCCGTCGTCGAGAGTCTTGGGTGCATTTTCGCTTTTATGGGGCCTGTTGCCTCTGCGGCAAACACCTTGACGCTACCGCCCACCAGCGATGGCAGAATGGCAATGGTAAAGAACACGATTCCCAATCCTCCTATCCATTGGGTCAGCGATCGCCAGAAGAGTATGGCGTGTGGCAACACCTCCACATCGTCTATGATCGATGCTCCGGTGGTTGTAAAACCGGATGTTGATTCAAAGAAAGCGTCGGTAACATTTGTGATGCTACCATGTATCAGGAATGGGAACATCCCGAAGAACGAGAATACCACCCATGCAGCCGTTACCACTACGTATGCATCTTTACGGCTCAGGCTGTTGTCTGCGTTCCGTCCAAGGTATAGGAAGAAGAAGCCGCTTCCGAAGGTGATCAGTAGTGATATCAGAAAGGCCATCAGGTCGTCTTCTCCGAACGAAAAGGCCATCAGGGCGCACAACGACATGAACAATGCCTCAATGAATAGCAGTGAGCCGATAATCTTACTGATGATACGGAAGTTTACCATATCGTATTTTTCTTAAAGAACTTCTCTACGTTGTTCAGTTTCTGTTCGTGGCAGAATACCATCACCGAGTCGCCTGCCTCGATTTGCGAGTTACCATTCACCAGCATGCCCTGACCATTACGAACCAGTCCGCCGATGGTCACACCAAACGGCATACCGAGATCCTTGACGGGCTTTTTCGTCACTTTGGAGCCTTCGGCAGCCGTAAACTCCGCCACCTCGGCATCTACGAGCATCAGACTTCGCAGGTTGTCGACATCGGCATCGAGCATCATCTGGAAGATGTGGCTGGCGGCAATGGTCTTCTTGTTGATGATGGTGCCGATATCCAGACTCTCTGCCATGCTCACATAGTCGAGGTTCTCGACCATGGCGATGGTCTTGCGTACACCAAGCTTCTTGGCCGTCAGACAAGCCAGGATATTGGTTTCGGCATTGCCTGTAAGTGCCACAAAGGCCTGGGTGTTCTTGATACCTTCTTCCTCCAACAATCCCAGATCGCGTCCGTCGCCATGGATCACCATCGTATCATTGTCTTCCAACAACTCATTCAGTTTTTCACAACGGACAACATCCTTCTCGATGATCTTCATGTTCATGTAGTCGGGAGCTGTCAGGGCTGCTCGTACGGCTGTCTTGCCACCGCCCATAATGATCACGTTCTTCACGTCGGTATAATGCTCCTTTCCTACAATCTTGCGGATGTATGGGATATAATCCTTGGTGGTCATGAAGTAGGCCAGGTCGTTCACACGCAACTCATCCATACCACTCGGGATGATTGTCTCACCGCCACGTTTGATGGCTACAACGTGATAAGGGTCGTCCGGACCGCAGAGTTCTTTCAACGGCAGGTTCAGAATCTCAGCTGTCTCACGTAGCTTGATGCCCAACAAAATCAGGGCACCGTCGTGTACGTCCCAACGCTGACGTACCCACGACATCTTCAGTCCGTTGTTGATGTCGGTGGCAGCCAGTACTTCGGGGTAGATGAGTGAGTCAAGTCCCAGGTTCTTGAAAAAGGGCTGCAGACTTGGTGAGAGATATTCGTAGTTGTCGATGCGGGCTACAGTCTTCTTGGCTCCTAAGGCATGCGCCAGAATACAGGCATTGATGTTCGTACTCTCCTCGGGGGTGACACCCACAAAGAGGTCGGCATGCGGTGTGTCTGCTTCCTTCAGTGCCCTGATGCTGGTGGGCGATGCACAATAGGTCATCACGTCAAACTCGCCGAGGCCGTTGAGGCGCTCTTCGTCGGCATCAATCAGCACACAGTCCTGATGTTCGCGCGACAGCAGTTTCGACAGATGAGTTCCTACGGCACCTGCACCGACGATGACGATTTTCATATTTCCTTGATTGCCTTGATGATACTTTGCTCGTCGATGCCGACAATCTTCTGCAGTTCACAGACTTTGCCGTGTTCTACAAACTTGTCGGGCAATCCGAGGCGGACGACACGAACTTGGTAGCCGTGGTCGTTCATCCATTCCAGGACGGCAGAGCCCAGTCCGCCTTCCTTCGTTCCGTTCTCAATCGTGATAACCTTCTTGAATTTCTTTCCCACCTCATCCAATATCTGTTCGTCGATGGGTTTCAAGAAGCGCATATCATAATGGGCCACACTGATGGCCTTGCCTTCATCCTCCAATAGTTGGATGGCTCTCGTCACATTGTTGCCTATCGGACCGATGCTTAGCACAGCCACGTCACTACCGTCTTTCAGCTTACGGCCAGTGCCCACCTTTACTTCCTCCAGTGGACAACGCCAATCCTGCAGTTCGCCACCACCACGCGGGTAACGGATGACAAAGGGTCCCTTGTTCGGTAACTGGGCTGTGTACATCAGTCGGCGCAGCTCATGCTCGTCGAGCGGCGATGAGATGGTCAGATTCGGAATCGGGCGTAAGGCTGCAAGATCGAAGGCACCATGATGTGTAGGACCGTCTTCTCCAACAAGTCCGGCACGGTCGAAGCAGAATACCACGTTCAGGTTCAGCAACGCCACATCATGGATGATATTATCGAAAGCACGCTGGGCAAAGGCGCTGTAGATATTACAGAAAGGCAGTAGCCCGTCCTTGGCCATACCACCCGAGAAGGTGACAGCATGTCCCTCAGCGATACCTACATCGAAGGTTCTGTCGGGCATCTCCTTCATCATGATGTTCATCGAACAGCCCGAGGGCATGGCGGGGGTAACACCGACAATCTTTGGATTCTGTTTGGCCAACTCCAACAGGGTATGGCCGAACACGTCTTGGTATTTCTGAGGTTTCGTGGGGTCATTGTCCACAATACGCTCACCTGTGTCGGGATTAAACTTTCCTGGAGCATGCCAGGTGGTCACATCCTTTTCTGCAGGGGCATAGCCATGGCCTTTCTGCGTATGCAGATGCAGCAGCTTCGGTCCCTTCATGTCCTTCATCTGCCGGAGGATGCGCACCAGCTCCTTGACGTTATGCCCGTCAAAGGGTCCGAAGTAGCGGATGTTCATTCCTTCGAAGATGTTCTGCTGATGGGAGATGGCACTCTTTACAGCATTGGTCAATCGGATGATCCCCTTCCGGCGGTCATCGTTGAGCATGCCTTTACTGTGCATCCAACGGGCAGCCTTGAAGCGCAGGGCATTATAGGTCTCGTTGGTACTCAGGTTCAGCAGATATTGTTTCATACCGCCTACCGAGCGGTCGATAGACATGTTGTTGTCGTTGAGGATGATGAGTAGGTCGTTGGGACTCGACGAAACGTTATTCAAGCCTTCGAAGGCTAAGCCGCCACTCAGGGCTCCATCACCAATGACAGCCACCACATGCCGGTTTTCCTTGCCTTCCAACTTGGCGGCCACTGCCATGCCAAGGGCTGCAGAAACGGAGTTGCTGGCATGGCCGCAGGCAAACGTGTCGTACTGGCTCTCCTCTGGTGAGGGGAATGGCTTGATGCCACCAAGTTTGCGGTTGGTGCAGAACTGTTCGCGTCGTCCTGTCAATATCTTGTGGCCATACGCCTGATGGCCCACATCCCATACAATACGGTCTTCGGGTGTATTATACACATAATGTAGTGCTACGGTAATGTCTGCCACGCCGAGACTCGATGCCAAATGCCCAGGATTGACGGCTACCTCTTCCACGATATCGCGACGCAGCTCATCGCATAGCTGGGGCAACTCGTCGACCGTGAGCTTACGCAGGTCCGCAGGGGTTTGGATCTTGCTTAAGAGTGTAAATTCAGTCTTTTCCACACTAATAATTGTTATTTCGACTGCAAAGATATACAAATTTTATCAATTTACAAAATAAATCAATATTTTTGCATAGCGAAATCTGAATAAGACTTAAAATAGGTGTTATGGGACGGTTGGATTTCTTTCTATAAATAATGCTAAAAGGTTTGGTAGTTACATAAAAACTTCATATTTTTGCAGAAAGTTTATAAGACTGCACCTAAAATATGAAATTTATCACCTTGCCGTTTACTGACACCCGTCGCCTCTCTTTTTATCTGGCGATGGAAGAGTTCGTGGCCCGTCGTCTCGACGAGTCCGACGCTTTCTTTATGTGGCAGGTGGAACCTACGGTTATCTTCGGGCGCAATCAGGTGGTGGAAAACGAGGTCAACCTCGACTACTGTCGTGAGCATGGCATCCATGTGGTCCGTCGGAAGAGTGGGGGAGGTTGTGTCTATGCCGATATGGACAATGTCATGCTCTCGTTTATCACCTCTGGCGAGAATGTAGGCTTTGCCTTCAACCGTTTCATAAATATGGTGCTGCTTGTACTCCGGAAAATGGGTGTCGAGGCCACGGGAACGGCTCATAATGATGTGATGATCGGCGACCGTAAGGTGTGCGGTACTGCCTGTTATCATCTTGAGGGACGGAGCATCGTGCATTCCACCCTGCTCTATGATACCAACATGGACCACATGCTCCATGCCATCACCCCCAGTACGGAGAAACTTCAGAAAAAAGGCATCCAGAGTGTACGCCAGCGCATCACATTATTAAAAGACCACACCTCATTGGGTCTTGACGAGGTGAAGGCTCTCATCCGTGATACGCTTTGTGTGGGGGAGCGGCTGCTGACCCTTGATGAGGTGGCTGAGATTGAAAAAATTGAACAACAATATCTGCGTGAAGACTTTATCAAACAAATACAATAATCTATGGCAATTAAACAAGAACTTGAAAAGAAAACCAAACGTACTTGTCTCTATGACAAGCACCTGTCGTTAGGTGCTATGATGGTGGAGTTCGGTGGCTTTGACATGCCCCTGCTGTATCAGAATGCGGGCATCGCCCCTGAACACATCGCCGTTCGTGAACATGTGGGTCTCTTCGACGTGTCCCACATGGGTGAGGTCACCGTAAAAGGCCCCGATGCCGAGCGCTATGTACAACATATCTTTACGAACGATATCGCAGGGGCTCCGGTAGGAAAGATCTATTATGGCATGATGTGCTATGAGAATGGTGGCACAGTAGACGACCTCTTAGTATATAAGATGGGCGAGAACGATTTCTTCCTGGTTATCAACGCAGCCAACATCGACAAAGACTGGGCGTGGATGCAGGAGAAAGCCGAGGGCTTTGACATCGACCTCCAGAACCGTTCCGACTACTATGGTCAGATTGCCGTTCAGGGCCCTGAGGCTGAGCATAATGTAGAAACGGTATTGGGATTGCCTTGCAAGGAACTGACGTTCTACACCTGTAAGACCATTGGTGACGTGATTATATCCCGCACGGGCTATACTGGCGAGGACGGCTTTGAGATCTACGGCTCGCATGCCTTCATCAACGAGTGTTGGGATAAACTTATCGCTGCAGGTGTTCAGCCTTGTGGACTGGGATGCCGCGATACACTGCGCTTCGAGGTGGGGCTGCCTCTCTATGGTGATGAACTCTCTGAGGAGATTACCCCTATCATGGCAGGTCTAGGTATGTTCGTGAAACTCGACAAGCCTGAGTTTATCGGTAAGGAAGCTCTCGCCAAGCAGAAAGCTGAAGGTCCGGCAAAGAAACTCGTGGGTATCGAACTCTTCGATAAGGCCATTCCCCGTCACGGTTATACCGTGCTGAACATGGAAGGCGAACCCATTGGTGAGGTAACCACGGGCTATCATACTCTGTCGTCTGATAAGAGTGTGTGTATGGCACTCGTGGATGCTGCCTACGCCAAACTTGACACTGAGGTGCAAATCCAGATTCGTAAGAAGGTCTTCCCAGGAAAGGTGGTCAAGAAACAATTCTATAGCAAGAGCTATAAAAAGTAAAAAGGTAAAAAAGAAAAAAAGGTAAAAAATAAACAATAATAAGTATTATGGCAAAAGTAATTGAAGGACTCTACTACTCAGAGTCACACGAATATGTAAGAGTAGAAGGTGATTTTGGTTTCATCGGTATTACAGATTATGCCCAGAACGCTTTGGGTAACGTGGTGTATGTGGATATGCCTGAGGTCGACGATGAGGTGGAAGCCGGTGAGGAGTTTGGCGCCGTAGAGAGTGTCAAGGCTGCCAGCGATTTGTATTCTCCTGTTAGTGGAACTGTTGTCGAAGTCAACGAAGCCCTTGAGGATCAGCCCGAGCTGATCAATGAGGATGCTTTCGAGAACTGGATTATCAAGGTGGAACTCAGCGACAAGTCTGAGCTCGACAACCTGATGGACGCCAAGGCTTACGCTGCTTTCTGCGAAAAATAAAGTTCAATTTTCAATGTTCAATCTTCAATGAACTATAAGTATTTTCCCCATACGGAAGACGACCTGCGCACGATGATGGAAAAGGCGGGGGTGAAAGACCTCGATGGCCTCTATGCCCAGATTCCTGAGAGCATCCGCTTCCGAGGAGACTATAAGATTCCCTCGGAGATGAGTGAGATGGAGGTGCGCCAACTGTTTGAGAAATTGGGTTCGCAGAATCAGCAACTAACCTGTTTCGCTGGCTATGGCGTATACGATCATTACACACCGTCTGTGATTCCCAGTCTGCTGCAGCGTTCCGAGTTTCTGACCTCCTACACTCCGTATCAGGCAGAGATCTCGCAAGGTACCCTGCACTATATCTTTGAGTATCAGTCCATGATGACAGAACTCACAGGTATGGAAGTCTCCAACGCATCCATGTACGATGGTACAACTGCTACTGCCGAGGCTATGATGATGGCTGTGGCTGCTGGTAAAAAAGTTAACAAAGTGCTAGTGTCAGAGACCTTGAATGGTGATACCCGGAAGGTGCTCAATACCTATGCTTTACATCAGGGTATTGAACTGGAGACAATAAGCGAGAAGGATGGCGTAACTGATGTTGAAGATCTTAAGGCAAAACTGGCTGCTGGAGGCGTGGCTGGCGTTATCGTGCAACAGCCTAACGCCTGTGGTATCGTTGAGGACTTTACTGGTTTTGCTGATGCTTGTCATGATAACAAGGCTCTTTTGATTATTAATAGCGTTGCAGCCGATCTTGCTGTGCTGAAGACTCCGGGAGAGTGGGGCGCTGATATTGCAGTGGGCGATGGTCAGAGTCTGGGTATCCCGATGCAGTTTGGCGGTCCTTATGTGGGCTATATGTGTTGCACAGAGAAACTCATCCGTAAGATGCCTGGTCGTATCGTGGGTATGACTAAAGATAATCGGAATCAGCGAGCCTTTGTGCTAACCCTTCAGGCTCGTGAACAGCATATCCGTCGCCAGAAAGCCACGTCGAATATCTGCTCCAACCAGTCGTTGATGGCTCTCTTTGTGACCATATACATGTCGTTGATGGGCAAACAAGGACTGAAGGAAGCAGCACAACTTTCTTACGCAGGTGCTCACTATCTCTGTGATAAACTCTTGGCAACAGGAAAGTTCCATTTGGTTTACGACAAGCCATTCTTCAATGAATTCCTTGTTCGCTATGATGGAGATATTGACAAATTGTTCTCGTCCTATCTGATGAATGGCATTCTCCCGGGTGTTAAGATGAACGATGGTAGTCTGCTTATTGCTGTTACAGAAAAGCGTACAAAGGAAGAAATCGACCGTTTCGTCGAAGCACTTCCGTTGGCGGATGGTCTACATTAACTCTCAAAAATAGAAAAAATATGAATAGTAAGTTATATGGATCATTGATATTTGAACTCTCCCACGAGGGCCGCAAAGGTTATAGTCTGCCCAAAAACAATTTTGGAGATTACGAGATACCTGCTTCTATGAAACGTGCAGAAGATGCTCAATTGCCCGAGTGCGACGAGTTGACGGTAGTGCGCCACTATACCAATCTCTCTAATAATAACTTCGGCGTGGATACAGGATTCTATCCTCTGGGCTCGTGTACAATGAAGTACAATCCTAAGATCAATGAGGAGATGGCTGCTCTGCCCCAGTTCCAAAACCTACATCCAAAACAACCGGCTGCCACCGTGAAGGGCGCGTCGGCTTTGGTGACATTGTTGGAGAAATCACTCTGTGAACTCACGGGCTTGGCGCACTTCACCTTCAAGCCTTACGCTGGAGCCCATGGTGAACTAACTGGTCTGATGACCATCGACAACTACCACCGTTCTCGTGGCGATATGGCTCGTAAAAAGGTGATTGTGCCCGATTCAGCCCATGGCACCAATCCTGCTTCTGCTGCTGTCTGTGGCTTGGAGATTATCGAAGTGAAGTCACTGGCCGATGGTACGGTGGATTTTGAGGACCTGCAACGTATCGTCGCTGAACAGGGTGCTGAGATTGCCGCCATGATGATGACCAATCCCAATACGCTGGGCCTTTTCGAGACCCGTATTCCTGAGATAGCCCAGTTGATTCACGACTGTGGTGGTCTGATGTATTACGATGGTGCCAACCTGAATCCCATGTTAGGCGCTTGTCGCCCTGGCGATATGGGCTTCGACGTGATGCACATCAACCTTCACAAGACCTTCTCTACACCTCATGGTGGAGGTGGTCCTGGCAGTGGCCCTGTTGGTGTTCGTGAGGGCTTGCAAGAGTTCTTCCCCTGCGTATCGCCTTATCAGGGTAACTACGCTGTGATGATGCGTGCTTATGCTTATATCCTTTCGTTGGGTCGTGAGCATATTAAAGAGGTAGGTCCCTTGGCTGTACTCAATGCCAACTACATCAAGGAGTCGTTGAAGGATGTCTACGAACTTCCCATCGACACCATCTGTTGTCACGAGTTCGTGTTCGATGGCCTCAAGGATAAATCCACGGGTGTTACGACGATGGATGTGGCCAAGCGTCTGCTTGATTACGGTTATCACGCCCCCACCATCTACTTCCCCCTGCTGTTCCACGAGAGCCTGATGGTGGAGCCTACGGAGAATGAGAGTAAGGAGACGCTCGATGGCTTTATCAATGTGATGCGCCAGATTGCTGAGGAGGCTAAGACTGATCCTGATCTGGTAAAGTCTGCACCACACAATACGCCTATCGGACGTGTCGACGATGTCCTTGCTGCCAAGCATCCTGTGGTCACCTATCGTCAACTTATGTCAGAAACATAATGTTCAATCTTCAATCTTCAATGTTCAATGACTAAAGCTGATCTAATTATCATCGGCGCGGGGCCTGGTGGCTACCGCGCCGCTGAATATGCCGCCAAACAAGGCCTGAAGGTTACGATCTTCGAGGGCGCTGAGGTGGGCGGCACCTGTCTCAATGTGGGCTGCATCCCTACCAAAACCTACGTCCACTCGGCAACCTTTGCCGGGGCTCGTGAGCGTATGGCTCAGGTAGTACCCCAGTTGCGTCAGGGCGTTGAGGGCATTCTCTCACATCCCAACATCACGTTGGTACGTGAGAAGGCTGCTTTCGTTGATGCTCATACGGTTAATGACCATACCGCTGATAACATCATCATCGCCACAGGTTCAGAAACCAAATGGCTTCCTATTGAAGGCGCTAACGACCCTCAAGTGGTTGATTCCACAGGCCTTCTGAATCTCGAAACCCTGCCCAAGCGCCTCTGCATCATTGGTGCAGGTGTTATCGGTATGGAGTTCGCCTCTGTGTTCAACCGTTTTGGTTCAGCGGTTACGGTGATAGAGTTCCTCAAGGAGTGTCTGCCGGCGCTCGATAGTGACATCGCCAAACGCCTCCGCAAGCAGATGGAGAAGGAAGGCATTTCCTTCAATATGCAATGTGGTGTGAAGCAGATAGCTGATGGTGAGGTGTTCTTTGAAAATAAGAAAGGTCAAACAGAGCGTGTTGAAGCCGATGTCATTCTGATGGCCACGGGCCGGAAACCGCGTGTTCAGGCAGATTTCGCTAAGGCTGGCATCGACTACGATGAGCGTCAGGGTGTCAAGGTCAACGAGCATTTTGACACCAATGTCAAGGGTGTTTATGCTATTGGAGATTGTAATGCCCGTCAGATGCTCGCTCATGCTGCCGAGATGCAAGCTGTTCATGTTGTCAATCAGATTTTGGGTAAGACCGATGGTATCCGTTTCGACATCATGCCCGCTGCCATCTTTACCTCTCCCGAGGCCGCTTGCGTAGGTCCTACAGAAGACCAACTCAAGGCTCAAGGCATTGCTTACGAGTGCCGTAAGTCTTTCTGGCGCGCCAACGGCAAGGCTCTTGCTATGGGTGAGACAGAAGGAATGCTGAAGTTATTCGTGAACCCGGTTGGCGAAATCTTAGGTTGTCATGCCTATGGTGCTCATAGTGCTGATATCATTCAGGAAGTTAGCGTACTGATGTGTAAGCACACTACGCTTAGTGAACTCGCCGATATGGTGCACATCCATCCTACGCTCTCCGAGATCCTCAAATCAGCAGCAGAATAACTAAAATATAGAAAAATATGCAAGAGTTTAGGCAGTATTTATCGGAAACGGTGAAAACGTTAGAGTGGCAGAATGCTGAGAAATGTAAAGCAGCTGCTAAAGACATCATGGACCACTTCTCCGAGACATCGGGCAATATGTCACGTTCTATCCTGATGAATGGTATCTATCAGGGCTTGTATGCAGGCTTTGATGCAGTTTCCGACACTTTACAAGAGAAAGGAACCGATGGCATCAATTTGTGGCAAGCATTGCAAGATGATGTTGTCGAAAGATACAGTGATAAGCAGATTGTGATGCAGTTGGCCACTCTTACTGTTCTTGCCCAGGAAGCCCGAAACAATAATGATGTGGCTTTCAGGAAATATAAGGAAGCCAATGTCGTAGATGAGACCTTGATCACCAGTGTGGTGGATTGTCTTGCCAAGATGCGCCCATGGGCATCAGGCGCTCCATTGGATCATTTTAATGTTGATCCTGATTTAGGTGGTTTCTGTAAGAAGATCGCTGCAGGAATGCTTGCCAACACCTTCCGTCAGCTCAATCTTGAGATTTATCACAAGGATGAGTTCCACGTCATCTTTATAGGCTTATTTAGAGACTTCACCAAATCACCTGCCATCACCCAAGAATTTGGTGAAGATCTTATTGAATGTGCCAAGCAACTGATAAGCCAATTAGACGATAAATCCCCCTATACGAAATTGTATCAGGATTATTGTACCTCTCTCAGCAAATAAGGAGCATAAATTGTTTCATAAAAAAACGCTGTAGAAATCAATCTACAGCGTTTTTATAATCTTTTCCACTTCCTTGGGGAAGTATTCCATTTCCAGTTGGTGCTCCTTTTCTGCGATATCGTCTACCGAATCCTCGGGTGATAGTGCCACTTTGTATTGTGCAATAATCTCACCTGCATCGCAGACGGGAGTGACCCAGTGGATAGTCATACCCGTCTCCGTTTCTCCGGCAGCCTTTACTGCCTCATGCACATGATGGCCCCACATACCTTTGCCGCCATATTTGGGCAGAAGGGCAGGGTGGATGTTGATAATGCGGTGGGGATAAGCCTCAATCAGGAAATTTGGAATCAATGGTAGCCATCCTGCCAGGACGATGAAGCCGATATCATACTTCTTAAGCAGTGGCAGCATCACGTCAGGATTGTGAAGGTCTGCCTTGGGGGTTATGGCTGTCGGTACGCCTAGGCGCTCAGCACGCACCAATGCGTAAGCATCGGCCTTGTTGCTTACTACGAGGGCTGTATTCACTGTTTCTGAACCCGCGAAATACTTAATCAGGTTTTCGCAGTTCGTCCCGCTTCCTGATACAAAAATTGCTATATTCATCTTCCCTATCCTCTCTTTTTCTTTTTTCTGTCGTTCAAAATCTTGATGACGAAGATGATGACGCTGCAGGTGAAGGTGATGACGTTAGTAAAAAACATGAAGACGCCTTCGCGTCCGAGCATCCAACCCTGACACATGAAAGCTAAGCTGCCAACGGCCATCATGATAAAGGCGGGCATGGAGATACCGTCGGTATTGCGTGTACGAATGGTCTGAATGGCCTGAGGCAGATAACCGAGGATAAGACTAATACTGGCAATCCACCCGAAGATGTCAAATAATACCTGATGTTCCATAATACGTTATTCTAAGAAAAGTTCTTAATGTGGGCGCAAAAGTAAGAAAAAAAAACGAAAAACTACTATAATTCGGGAAAAATGTTTGTCATTTGGGCACAAATGGCAAAAAAATCCCCCTCGCCAACTGGGAGGGGGATTTCTTTATTATTTCCAAGGATTGTCGTAACCGACAGGACCGTTCTCGAGCTTCTGACATACAATCTCGATTTCCTCGTAGTGCTGCTCACCGTCTTCCCACTTCTCGACGTAGTTGATGCAGTAGCAGTTGGTGCCCTTGATCTCCTTCATGGCGGCGCCGTCCACGGTGTTCACGAACTTCACTGAGAAATCCTTCGGCATTGTCGGGTCAAGCATCCAGGCAATCAGCTGGTTGTTGCCGTCGTTCATAGCCTTTACACGGATTGTTACCTTACCACCGCGGGGGATACCTGCGATCTGTCCTTCACGATCGGTAGCCTGATCAAACTTGTAGTCTACCATCATCACCTCACGAGGCTCAAAATCCTTAACCTCAAGAACTACTGGTGTTACATTCTCTGCCATAATATGTTTCCTTTCTATTTTTAAAATTCAACTTACTTTTTACTTTTTTACTTTTTTACCTTTTACTTTAGGTTATGCCCAATCGTTCTCGTACTTCACGTTGCCGAACTCGATGGCCTTACAGGTGATCTCGATCTCCTCGAAGTGACCCATCTTGTCCTCCCACTTCTCCTCGAAGTTGATGCAGTAGCCGTTGGTGAACTTGATGCTCTTCATCTCCTTGTTGGTCTTGGTCTCCAAGAACTTGATCTCACCGTTCTTCGGGAGGCTGCGCTCTGTCATCCAAGCGAGCAGGTCGGGGGTGCCGTCGTTGAGGGCCTTCACGCGAACCCTGATCTTACCGCCGCGGGGGATACCTGCCATCTGTCCTTCTACGTCTGTTGCCTGATTGAACTCGTAAGTTACCATCAGTACTTCTCTCTCTTTGTAAC
>NZ_FOCK01000005.1 GCF_900110085.1 Prevotella sp. ne3005 | reverse complement strand
CAAAATCTATTTTTCTTGTCTACAAAGATAACAAAAATAATGCATATATGCAAACTTTATCGTATTTTTAACCCAAAATAACGTCTAAAATGCAAGATTTATGTACCACCCTACGTTTTTTACCCTATTTTTTCTAGTCGTGGGGACTGGCACCTGGGTATGCTTTCCTGTTTTAGAAGCCAGGAAGAATGAAATCAATCAAGGCGTCCTGGAGATTAATCCAGAACGCCTTGATGGTAGTCGGCAACGGTGGCAATAACTAGCGGACGACGCCAAGCGATGGCGGCATCCAGGCCCTGACGGTGCAGCTCGGCTATAAACGCGTTGAGGTAGGCATCGTTGCTGATGCGCTGCATCCAGCTGATACAGAACTGTCCACCAGCGGCACTCAGTTCGATGGTGATGGCATAGGGTGCCCACACTTCCGTACACAGGTCACAGATATATCGCTCGGCAGCACCGAAGTTGGCCTTACCCACATAGCTCATCACGCAGGTGCCGGCAGCTGCTGCCTGCTGGTAGGCCCCAGCCATGGCCTGATGTCGGCCTGCTACGGTGGGAATCCGATCTAGCTGGTCCATTCTGTCGTTCGTCATCCAGAACTTTTCAACCACATTGTCGGCATTCGACTGCAATACTACCATGCCCCTGAACACCGTTTCCTGTAGGTCATCGGGCATTTGCTGCGCCTCATGCGTCAGCGGCAGACGCAGGGCCGATGCCAATGAGACGCCGGCCAGAGGTGTACCCAATGCCGGACGCTGGTTGATGGCCAGTGCCACTATAGGCACAGCGTCGTCACTATCAGGATGCAGACGGGCTATGGCACGATCGAGCATGAGTGATATCAGCGTGGCTGGCGAAGTGTCGCGATGCTTGACATACTCCAGCATCTGCTCTTCGCTCACTTGCACATACACCGTCTCCACGGCATCTTGAACGGTCAGCGCTGCCTCCTTCATGAGATTGATGGGGGTTGGCATAGGTGGCACGTCCAGCACGTCCAGGTTCTCAGGACGAGGCAGCGAGGCGGGGTCAAGCCATTCGTCAGGGTTGATGTCGTCGCCTGCCACACGGATACCCTCACGGCTCAACTGTCTGTCATAGCGGCGACGGCAGTATTCGTAGATCAGCGTGCGCAGCACGTTGTAGGCTCCCGTGCCATCGGTCAAGGCATGGAAGAAATCGAGGGCTATGCTGTCCTCCCAACAGGAGAATGCCAGCAGGTGGTCGTTCGACTCGGGGCTGAGCAGTATGGCAGGCTGTTGCGTAGGCATCACTACCCACGGCTGCGTGTTCTCCTCCAAGGCATAGTACTCAAAGCCGTTGTCGCCGATCGTTTTTCGCAGCCTCACGCCATAGTATGGGTAACGTTGCTGTGTGGCGGCCACGGCCTCGCACATCATTGTCCTGTCGATGTCGTCACGCATCTTGATGGTCATACGCACAGTCCAGCTATGCTCAGGATCAGCCCAGTATGTGTAGAATCGTTCGCTAAGTAATTGTTTCATTTTATTCTCCTTAATTCCGCAGCGTTAATTATGTCATGTCAAGAATTTAAAAGCCTCGCCACTAAATAAAGTGGCGAGGCTCTTTGTTTGTTTATAATTATATTAGAAGAAGAGATAGCGATTGTCTACTACGCCAGCCTTCTGGTAGAGCTCCTGAATGAACAGGCGAGCTGCCTGAGAGGCCTGCATCTGGAGCTGCTGCTCGACAGCCTTCTCATCGAACTTCACACCTTCGCGGGTTGACTTCTTGAGAACCTTGAAGAGGTAGGCACCGCCGTTACCCTTTACGATGGCCTTGCTGAAGTCGCCAGCCTTGGCTGCTGCCACAGCACCTGCGAGAGCGGGCTCGCTGGCACCGGTAGACTGTACGAAGACGGGAGCGGTGAAGGTGATCTGGTTGACAGAGTCGATCTTGGCACCCTTAGCCTGAGCGGCTGCGATGTCGGCAACACCGGCGAGCTTCTGCTTGATCTGCTCGAACTTCTTGTCGCGGATCACCTCGGCCTTTACCACATCCTGAACGCTGCCAAGAGCGCGGTAGCCTACGGGGTTGATCTTCGTGAGGGCTACGACGAGCAGGTGGTCGTTGTTACCACACTCGTAGAGCGGGCTCACGTCACCGGCCTTGGCGTCGAAGATCCACTTCATGGTCTCACGGGTGGCACGCAGGCCAGCCACATTGTGCTCAGAGTTGAAGAGGTCCTTGCGCGGCGTAACGGTGAAGCCGAACTTAGCGGCGTTCTTCTCCAGGTCCTCGATGGTCTTGTTCTCGCTGACATACTGGCTGAACTTGTTGTATGCCTCAGAGTATGTGTTCTTAGAGAAGTCGATGGTGTGCTTGATGACAGCTACGTCGTACTTGTCGACCATAGCCTTGCGGGCAGTGACCTGAAGGATAATGTTGCCCTGGGCGAACTCGAGGTTCTTGAGCTCGTTGACGCCGAGACCGTTGATGGCGTTGAGGTAGTTCTTAGAGTCCTCGTCCATCGTGGTGGCGTTCTCATACATGGCAGAGGTGAGCCACTGCTTCTGGGCTGTCTGACCATACTTCTGGGCGATAGCCTCGAAGTCGCCACCAGCCTTGACAGCGTTGTAGATGCTGTCGGCAGTCTTGCGGGCTGCATCAACGGTAGCACCACTAACCTGGATCTGACGGTACTCGATAGAGTCAGGCATCTGGGTCTTGGAGATGAGCTTCACCACGTTGAGGGTGTTGTCGCTCTTGGTCTCGAAGGGAGCGGTGGTCTGACCTACAGACATGGAGTCGAGCTTGGCTACGATGTCAGAGGGATAAGCACGCTTGGTAGCGGCGATGCCCGTGTAGGGGAACTGGCTCTGGGCCTTGCGAACCACCTCGGCGGGTACTGCCCCACTCTGCAGCTTGTTGCTGGCATCGACCATGGTCTTCATCAGAGCCTCACGGTCGGCAGCTGAAGCCACCACCTGGAAGTCGACGTACTTGATGTCGCGGGTCTCAACGTCCTGCTTGAACATCTCCTTCTCCTCGTCGTACTTGGCCTTGAGCTCCTTCTCGTCAACCTTGATGTCGTTGTCGTTGATGGAGTTGTAAGCGATAGAAGCCAGCTGGATGTCGGCCTCCTCGTTCTGACCGTCGAAAGCCATCTTGGCTGAAACGGGGTTAGAGAAGAGACAGTTGGCCATCAGTGCCTGATACTTCTGGGCAAGGGTCTGCTGGCGGATCTGCTTCTCGAGGAACTGCCAGTACTTGAAGATGGTCTGATATGACTCAGCGAGCTGGGGATTGCCAGCGGCCTTCTTATAGTCGTCGAGGAACTTGGTGAGCATGGTCACGTCGAAGCGACCAGTCTGCTGGTTCACGAAAGGAGACTGCATCAACATGGGGTTGGTGCCTTCCTTGAACATGTTCTGGAGTTCTTCGTCGGTAACGGTCAGACCGAGCTTCTCTGCCTCGCTCTTGATGATCTGCTCATTGATGTAAGAGTTCCATACCTCATCCTTGATCTGGTTGAGCTCTTCCTCCGTGAAGTTGTCACGGTTCTGAGTCATCTTCAGAACATCCTGATACTCATCGACGAGAGCCTGGAATTCCTGAACGTTGATTTTGTTACCTAACACTTCGCCAATCTGCTGACGCTGCTGGTTCTTGGTTGCTTCGCAAGAACGGAAAGCTTCTTCAGCAATGAAGGCAAACAGGCCGAGGCCGATAATACAAACGAGGGCTACGCCTCTTTTGCGAATTTTTCCTAATGCTGCCATTTTTATTGTAATTTTTAATTATTATTCATAAAACGGGTGCAAAATTACGACTTTTCTTTGAATTGGCAAAATTTCCATGGGAAAATATTGCTATTCCGTAACGTTTAGACGCACCAATTCGATCTTTGTGGCCGTATTCTTGACAATTTTGAATTCATAATGGCCGATCTTCACTATCTCGTTGAGTTTCGGGAACGACTGATATTCATGCAGAATCAGTCCGCCAACAGTCATATATTCATCGCTTTCGGGCAGGTCGAGGTCGAACATCTCGTTGACCTTTTCAATCTCCTGACGGGCCGAGAGGATGTATTCATGATCAGAGAGCTGCTTGGCAACGAGGTTGGTGTTGTCGTGCTCATCTTCAATCTCACCGGTGATCTCCTCCATGATGTCTTCCAGCGACACGAGTCCGCTGGTGCCGCCAAACTCATCGACGACGACGGCCAGCGAGCGTTTCTGCTGCATGAGCTGTTTCATGAGCTTAGAGGCCAGCATGGTCTCGGGCACGAAGCTGATCTCGCGCACCAGGTCGGCACAGATGGCCGTCTTGGAGGCCGTGAACATGTCGGAGGAGTGGATATAGCCGATGATATGGTCGATATCCTCATGATAGACCACAATCTTGCTGTGGCCGCTCTCGATGAATACCTGCTTGAGTTCCTCGATGGAGGCGGTATCCTCGACGGCATCGATCTCCGTTCGGGGCACCATGCAGTCGCGGATCTTTGTCTCAGAGAAGTCGAGGGCGTTCTGGAAGATCTTCACCTCCTCGCCTATCTCGTCTTCATTGTCGGCATTGTCGATGCTGGTCTGCACCAGATAGTCAAGGTCGACCTTCGTAAACTCGCGCTCCTCGCCGGTCTTGCTCATCCGGATGCCCACAAGTCGCAGGAGTCCCCTGGAAAGCAGGGTTGCAAAGCGCGAGATGGGCCAGAGCACCACATAGCACACCCAGGCCGGAACGGCAAAGACGGTGAGCATTGTGTTCGGATTGTTCTTGAAGATGGTCTTCGGCAGGAACTCGCCCGTAAACAGGACGATGAATGTTGACAACAGCGTGTCGGCCGTGACGCGCATGCCGTCGCTCAAGGGGGCAAAGAGCGTGGTGTCGAAGATACGGGCAAAGAGGATGCCGTAGATGACCAGGGCGATATTGTTGCCCACCAACATGGTGGAAACGAAATTGCTGGGATGCTGATAGAAGTAGCTGATGGCCTTCTGCGAGAGACCGTTCTTCTCACGGTCCATCTCCGCCAATAGGCGGTTGCTCGACACGAATGCGATCTCCATACCAGAGAAGAAGGCTGAGAAGAGCATGGAGACCAAGAGCCAGACAATCAGCGACCAGTCGATGAAGAATTGTGATCCGTTCATGGGGCTATCCTCCTGTGTTTCTGGGTCTGAGGACGTACGTAAGGCTCCACTTTTATTGTGTCTTTGGGGTCTTTTGTCTCTTCCTCGTCGGTCTTCTCGCCAGTCATGTCTTCTCGTGAAAAGGCACCCTTGGAGTTGCTGACGGTATAATGCCTCAGGTTCTCGTCGCTAAGGAAATACGTGCCTTCCATCGTGCGTTCGGGCGTGGTCACACGGGAGAACACATTGGAGTAGAGCTCATGGCGGATACCGTCGTAGAAGAGCTCCTCGCTCTCGTAGTGCAGACCGTCGTTGTTGCGGATGCAGACACGGCCACGAAGATGCCAAAGCCGCTTCTGGTCGTAATACCAGGCCGTATCAGCCTGAATATGGGCTACGGTATGCAGCTGTTCGTCGAACTGCTCGAAGAACACGCCTTTCTCAAAACTCCAGCGTGAGGGGTTCTTGACGGTATTCACATCCCAGCGCTCGGTGACGATCTTGTATTTGATGACACCCGAGTCGCTGATGAGCGTATTGACTCCATAGGTGGTCATCACGGACACAGAGTCGCGCTCATAGATAGGCGCAGCAATATGCTCTTTCTGCTCTTCACACGACCATAGCATCGTCGCCAGAAGGGCTACGGCTATTATTCGACCTTCCACTTTGCGAACCATCTCTCGTTGAATGTCAGACCGATGTTGATACGGAAGGTGTTCTCCTTAATCAGGTTGTCGGCCGAGCGTGAAATCCATTGGCCGCTGATATTCAGCACACTACGGTTGTTGTAGCCATTGACGATGGGGATGCCGAAACCGATGCTGGCTCCGAACTCCTTTGGACCTTCCTGACCGTTAATATAATAATAAGGTGTAGCGTAACCGACACCGAGGCGGTAGCTGACGCGCTCATATAATCTGCGGCTCATGGCTCTGGGTGTCCACTCCATGCCGGCCTTCACGCGATAGCTGTCCTTTAACAGATTGGGATAAAGCCTGTAGACACTGCCGTCGAAATGAGGGAAGTCGATACTACCCCACTTCTGCATGACGAAGTCGGCTCCGGCACGGAACGATCTGGCATGGCTGTAGCCGATACCGATGCCATAGGTGTCGGGCAGTTTCAAACCGTCGGAGATCGTAAAGACAGTTGTATCCGACTTGCTGATAGAGGCGTTTTTGCTGACAAGCAGACATTGGGGATCAGACTTCAGACTGTGACCGGGCGACCAGGTGGCACCAATGGTCAGATAGTCGTCTTTGCCAATCTTCTGGTCGAATTGTATGCCCAGGTCGATCTTATAGCTGCTGATATCGGCAGAATACTGCTTGGACAGCGTGTTGATGACCGAATTGCTGCTGGTGGCGATACTACGGTTGTATTCGCCCCAGAGATAGGCCACATTGACACCGATGGACAGAGGCTTCACAATGTTCCATCCGGCTCCGATATACAACTGGTGCAGACCGCCCGATCCGGAATAGGTGCTGTTGACAGTCGTCTGCAGCTCTGTCAGCGGCGTGGTTGAGGAGTACTTATAGCCAATATTGGAATAAGGCAATACGCCGAAAGAGACACCGACGTGCTTGACGACTCTGAATAAGGCGGCTACATAGTCGAAACCGCCACTCTTTCCGTTCAAGTGCTTTCCGTTCTCCTTATAATTGGTAATCTGTCCGGAAAGTCCGGCATCGAAAATCATCGACAAAGAATCGACAGAACTGTAGGAAGCGGGGTTCATGGGATTAACCTCATTACCCTTGTGCATGGCAAGTCCCACGCCGTTCATGCCTTTATTGAAACCGACGCTCTGATCAGTGAGGTCGCCAAGGCCGTACTGACTATAAGGCGAGTCGGTGTTACTCTGAGCAAAAGCCGTCGTCGCCATGGCAGCCATCACGAAGCCGGCAAGAATTTTATTCATATTTAGACGTTTATTTCTATAGAAATTCATTTCAGCGTGCAAAATTATCGAAAAAAATCGAGAAAATAGCTTTTTACTGAAAAATATAAAGTAATTTTGCATCGTGAAACAAAAAAATAGCTTTTTTAGGAGATTCTTCCTCCTTATATTGGGATTTATGGCCGTCAATCAGGTGATGGCCGAAGATAACGGAAATGACCATCTTGCGCAGTTTGACTCCATTGAAGTCAGTCTGCTGACCTGTTCGCCGCATGAAGAGATCTACAGCCTCTATGGTCATTCGGCCCTGCGATGGCACGACATGCGCCAGAGCGGACCAGATGCCGGCAGTGATATCGTCTTCAACTGGGGTATCTTTAATTTCAACAAGCCCTATTTCGTGCTGAGGTTTGTATTCGGACTGACGGATTATGAGTTGGGGCCGATCCCTTTCCAGCCCTTCTGCAGCTATTACCAGCAATGGGGCAGCAGCGTGACGGAACAGGTGCTGAATCTGACTAACGAGGAGAAGATGCGCCTGAAGGCTGCATTGGCAGAAAACCTGAAACCAGAGAACCGCATCTATCGGTACAACTACTTCTATGACAACTGTTCTACACGCCCAAGAGATATCGTTGAGAAATGTTTGAACGGAAAGCTGGAATATACTCAGCGTGAGGATTATACGCCATCATACAGGGAGATGGTCTCTCAGTGTACGAGGAATCACCGTTGGGCCACCTTCGGCAACGATATGCTGCTTGGCATAAAGTCAGATTTTAAGACAAACATGAGGGAGCAGGAGTTCCTTCCAGAGAATCTGATGTATGACTTCGACCATGCTCAGATTTATGCAGCTGGAGCCTATCGTCCGTTGGTCAAAGAGCGCCGGATGCCTGTGATGCCTGGCGTACAGGTTATCGAGCACGACTTTCCACTGACACCTATGGAGTGTGCCCTGATATTGTTGGCCCTCACCCTCATCATCATGTTGATTGAAAGAAAAACCGGAAAGCGGCAGATATGGTACGACGTGTTGCTGATGACCATTCAAGGACTGGCAGGCTGCGTCTTGTTTGTCATGCTGTTCTCACAGCACCCCACCACCAGCACCAACCTACAGATTCTGTTGCTCAATCCGCTCCCCTTGTTCTTCATCCCGTCGGTTATCCGCCAAAATGTCACGCGTTGGCAAAAAGTACTGCTAATCATGACAATTCTCTACCTGATTGGTGGTATTTTCCAGCATTATGCCGAGGGAATGATGATTGTGGCACTATCTTTGCTCCTAAGAATTTGGCCGTTACAGAATTTATTTGTAACTTTGCAGCCGTTTTCTAAAAGTAAAAAGGTAAAAAAGTAAATAATTAGATATGAATTTCAACAAGATTCTGAAGTCGCTTTTTGGTGATAAGTCATCACGCGACATGAAACTCATCCAGCCCTTAGTGGAGAAGGTGAAGGCCGTCTCTCCCAAAATAGAACAGCTGGATAACGATGCATTACGTCAGCGCACGAAAGAGCTCCAGCAACAGGTACAGAACTCGGCCCGGGAGCAGAAAGCCCGTATCGAAGAGCTGAAGGCCAAGATCGAGGAGACGCCTATTGACGAGCGTGCCGACATCTTTGCACAGATCGACAAGATCGAGAAGGAAGTGCTGGATATCTACGAGGAAGCCCTGAACGAGGTGATGCCTGAGGTGTTTGCCATCGTCAAGGAGACAGCCCGCCGATTTGCAGAGAACGAGGAGACCGTTGTTACGGCTACCGACTTCGACCGTGAGCTGGCCGGTGATCCGAAGAAGGACTTCATTACCATCGATGGCGACAAGGCCATCTACCACAACCACTGGACGGCAGGAGGCAACGACCTGAAGTGGGAAATGATCCACTACGACGTGCAGTTGTTTGGTGGTGTCGTTCTGCATCAGGGAAAGATTGCCGAGATGGCAACTGGTGAAGGTAAGACCCTTGTGGCTACCCTACCCGTCTTCCTGAATGCCCTGACTGGCAACGGTGTGCACGTGGTAACCGTGAACGACTATCTGGCCAAGCGTGACTCGGAGTGGATGGGACCGCTCTATATGTTCCATGGTCTGAGTGTTGACTGTATCGACAAGCACCAGCCCAACTCTGAAGCCCGTCGCAAGGCTTATCAGGCTGATATCACCTTCGGTACGAACAACGAGTTCGGTTTCGACTATCTGCGTGACAATATGGCCATCTCGCCACAGGACCTCGTGCAGAGATCCCATAATTATGCCATCGTCGACGAGGTTGACTCCGTGTTGATCGACGATGCCCGTACGCCGCTCATTATCTCTGGTCCGGTGCCCAAGGGCGACGATCAGATGTTTGAGGAGTATCAGCCGTTGGTGGAGAAGCTTGTAGGCGTTCAGCGCCAGCTCGCTACCCAGTATCTGGCCGATGCCAAGACGCTGATCAGCGAAGGAAACAAACTGGTGGAGGCCGGAAACAAGAAGGAAGGTCAGGAGAAACTCGATGCCGGATTCCTCTCGCTCTACCGTTCGCACAAGGCCATGCCGAAGAACAAGCCGCTCATCAAGTTCCTTTCGGAAGAAGGTATCAAGAGCGGTATGCAGAATACGGAGAACATCTATATGGAGAACAACAACCGCAGAATGCCTGAGTGCGTAGAGCCTCTCTATTTCGTGGTTGACGAGAAACTGAACTCCTGCGACCTGACCGACAAGGGTACTGCCTGGCTGGCTAACCAGGTGAATGACTCAGAGCTGTTCGTATTGCCCGATATCACATCGGAGCTCTCTGCACTTGAGGCTCAGACAGGCCTCTCCGACCAGGAGCGTCTTGACAAGAAGGACGAGATGCTGAGCCACTATGCCGTTCAGAGTGAGCGTGTACATACCCTCCAGCAGTTGCTGAAAGCCTACTGTATGTTCAACCGCGACGACGAGTATGTGGTGATCGACGGTGAGGTGAAGATTGTGGATGAGCAGACAGGCCGTATCATGGAAGGCCGTCGCTGGAGTGACGGACTGCACCAGGCTGTAGAGGCCAAGGAGCACGTGAAGGTGGAGGCTGCCACGCAGACATTCGCCACCATCACCCTGCAGAACTACTTCCGCATGTATCATAAACTGGCAGGTATGACCGGTACGGCTTCTACTGAGGCCGGTGAGTTCTGGGATATCTACAAACTCGACGTGGTGGAGATCCCCACGAACCGTCCTGTGATCCGTAACGACCAGGATGACCGTGTCTACAAGACCGCCCGTGAGAAATACCGTGCTGTGATCGAGGAGATTGTGAAGATGCGTAATGCTGGCCGTCCGACGCTGATCGGTACCACCTCGGTGGAGATCTCAGAGTTGCTCAGCCGCATGCTCGATATGTATGTGAATCCCGAGACCGGTAAGCGTGAGGGCATCCCCCATCAGGTGCTGAATGCCAAGCTGCACCAGAAGGAAGCAGATATCGTGGCACTCGCAGGTCAGAGCACCAACGGCAAGGGTGCCGTCACGATTGCTACCAACATGGCCGGTCGTGGTACCGATATCAAGCTGTCGCCTGAAGTGAAGGCTGCAGGAGGTCTGGCCATCATCGGTACGGAGCGTCATGAGAGCCGTCGTGTAGACCGTCAGTTGCGTGGTCGTGCAGGTCGTCAGGGTGACCCGGGTTCTTCCGTCTTCTATGTATCGCTTGAAGACAAGCTGATGCGACTCTTCGCCTCAGAGCGTATTGCTTCAGTGATGGATAAGCTCGGTTTCAAGGACGGTGAAATGATTGAGAGTCCGATGATCTCGAAGAGTATCGAGCGCGCCCAGAAGAAAGTGGAGGAAAACAACTTCGGTATCCGTAAGCGCCTGATCGAGTACGACGATGTGATGAACAAGCAGCGTACCGTTATCTACGAGAAGCGTCGTCACGCCCTCATGGGTGAGCGTATCGGTATGGATATCGCCAACATCATCTGGGACCGCGTGGTGAACATCATAGAGAACAACGACTATGAGGGCTGTAAGGAAGAATTCCTGCATGTGCTCTCTATGGAGGTGCCCTTTACGAACGATGAGTTCATCAACCAGCAGCGTGAGGTATTAACGGAGAACGCCTTCCAGGCTGCCATCGGTAACTTCAGCCGTAAGACGGAGCGCATCCAGTTGGTGGCACAGCCTGTCATCAAGAATGTCTATGAGACTCAGGGACAGATGTATGAGCGCATCATGGTGCCCATTACCGACGGACGTAAGATGTACAACATCCCATGTAACCTCAAGGAGGCCTATGAGAGTGATTGCAAGACCGTGGTGAAGGAGTTTGAGAAGGCAATCCTGCTCCATATCATCGACGATTCGTGGAAGGAGAACCTGCGTCAGCTCGACGAGCTGAAGCACTCAGTACAAAATGCCTCTTACGAGCAGAAAGACCCGTTGCTCATCTTCAAACTCGAAAGTGCGAAGGTGTGGGACGATATGATCAACGAGATGTACAACCGTATCTGCTCCATCCTCACGCGTGGACAGATTCCTGAGATTCAGCAGCAGGTGCAGGAAGCCGCTCCTGAACAGCGGACTCAGCGCCAGCAGTATACCGAGAGCAAACAGCAGATTGGCGAGGAACAGCTGACGGATCCTAATCAGGCTGCAGCAGCCCAGAGTGATACCCGTGCCCAGCAGCCGCGTACACCTATTATAAAAGATAAGCTGCCCGGACGTAATGATCCTTGTCCCTGTGGATCTGGTAAGAAGTTCAAGAACTGTCACGGAAAGGGAATCGTTTGAAATAAACTGCCGGAAAGATGATTACTGTCAATAATCTGATAAAGAAGTTTGGTGAAACGGTGGCCAGCGACATCCCCTCTTTAACCATCAACGACGGGGATATCCTGGGTCTCGTAGGTAACAACGGCGCAGGAAAGACAACATTCTTTCGCATGCTGCTTGACCTCTTGAAACCTGATGCCGGAGAAGTGGCGCTCGGAGGTATTAACCCAGCTCAGTCGGAGGAATGGAAAGCCTTCACTGGTGCCTACATCGACGAAGGGTTCCTGATTGACTTCCTGACTCCAGAAGAGTATTTTGCCTTTATCGGTAAGATTACGAACATGACTCAGGACCAGGTAGACGAACGCCTGAAGGATTTCGAGCGTCTGGCCGGTGGTGAGATCTTTGGACAGAAAAAACTAATCCGTAACCTCTCGGCAGGTAACAAGCAGAAGGTGGGTATTATATCGGCCCTCTTCAATCGTCCGAAGCTGGTGATTCTCGATGAGCCCTTTAACTTCCTGGATCCCTCAAGCCAGAATGTACTGAAGCATGTACTGACGGATTACAACCACCAGACCGGTGCCACAATCCTCATCTCCAGTCATAACCTGCAGCACACGGTAGATATCTCCACCCGCATCACATTGCTTGAGAAGGGTCAGATTATCAAGGACATGCCCAACGAGGGTGGCTCTGCCCGTACGGAACTGGAGAACTACTTCGAGACAGAAGCATAATATATCATCATTAATAGGTATTTAATAAAACTTGTGACTCATTGCAAACGAGTTGCAAGTTTTTTTATGTATCTTTGCACAAAAATTCAGAAAGATATGAAACTGTCGGAATTAAAAACTGGCGAAAAAGGTATTATCGTAAAGGTGCAGGGTCATGGCGGATTCCGTAAACGTATCATCGAGATGGGATTCATCAAAGGTCAAGAGGTGGAGGTACTGCTGAATGCGCCCCTGCAGGATCCTGTGAAATATAAACTGATGGGTTATGAGGTGTCACTCCGGCATCAGGAGGCTGACAATATTGAAGTGGTTTCGGCAGACACCCCATTGGAGGCTACAACCTTCAGGCTCTCCCTGGATGACAATCGTCACGAAGATGACTATATCCGTCATGAGGCCATGAAGGAGCGTCGTACGATCAATGTAGCATTGGTGGGTAATCCCAATTGTGGTAAGACCTCGCTCTTCAACTATGCCTCCGGGGCTCATGGACATGTAGGCAATTATTCTGGTGTGACGGTTGATGCCACGGAGGCCCATGCCTCGATGTTCGGCTATGAGTTTAACCTTACCGACCTTCCCGGAACCTACTCCCTCAGTTGCTATTCACCAGAGGAACTCTATGTCCGCGAACACCTGACGGAGAAGATGCCCGACGTGGTCATCAATGTCATCGACTCCTCTAATCTCGAACGCAATCTCTATCTCACCACCCAGCTCGTCGATATGAATATTCGCATGGTGTGCGCGCTCAATATGTATGACGAATTCGAGCATCGCGGCGATAGCGTTGATATCGAGACGTTGAGTCATCTCTTCGGCATCCCGATGATTCCCACATCGTTCAAGAACGGTATGGGTGTGAAAGAACTTTTCCGCGCCGTCATCCAAGTTTATGAGGGTGCCAGCAAGTTCTCACGCCACCTGCATATCAACTATGGTCACGAGATCGAGAGTGGTATTGCAGGCATCCAGAAATACCTGAAAGCCGATGAGCATATCACCCAGCACTACTCTACCCGATACCTCTCCTTGAAACTGCTGGAACACGACAGTCAGGTGCTCGATTATCTGGGTAAGCACATGGCGGGCGAGAACCGTATGAATGACTTTCATAATCTGACGAATGCCCGTGACAAGGCATCAGCCCGAGTGAAGGAAGAGACGGGCAATGATTCCGAGACAGCCATCATGGATGCTAAATACGGTTTCATCAATGGTGCCTTAAAAGAGGCGAAGTTTAAGACTGGCACTAAGAAGGATACCTATAAGGTTACTCATCGCATTGACAGGCTACTTTCGCATAAGTATCTGGGATTCCCCATCTTCTTCCTGTTACTCTACATCATGTTTGAGACCACTTTCTCCCTAGGTCAGTATCCAATGGACTGGATAGAGGAGGCCGTGGCCTGGCTGGGTAATAGGATAAGTGAGACCATGGCTGATGGACCGTTGAAGGCGATGCTCGTAGATGGTGTCATTGGCGGCGTAGGCTCCGTCATCGTCTTCCTACCACAAATCCTGATCCTTTATTTCTTCATCTCCCTGATGGAGGACTCTGGTTATATGGCCCGTGCCGCCTTTATCATGGATAAGCTGATGCACAAAATGGGACTTCATGGAAAGTCGTTCATCCCTCTGATCATGGGCTTTGGCTGTAACGTGCCTGCCGTGATGGCTACCCGCACCATCGAGAGCCGTCGTTCGCGAATAATCACGATGATGATCCTGCCGTTTATGAGTTGTTCGGCTCGTCTGCCTATCTACATCATGATTGCCGGCACTTTCTTCTCCTTGCAATATCGATCGTGGGTACTGCTGTCGCTTTATGCAATAGGTATTGCCGTGTCTGTCTTGATCAGCAAGATATTCTCCTCGCTGGTGATCAAGGGCGAAGACACCCCCTTTGTGATGGAGCTCCCACCCTACCGTTGGCCTACGCCAAAGGCCATCTGGCGCCATACCTGGGAAAAAGGAAAGGAATACCTGAAGAAGATGGGAGGCATCATCCTCGTGGCCTCCATCATTGTATGGGCACTTGGCTACTATCCCCACAACGATGCGCTCGACGTGCCGCAACAGCAGGAACAGAGCTATATCGGACGAATGGGCAAAACCATCGAACCCATTTTTATGCCTCAGGGATTCAATTGGAAACTCGATGTCAGTCTTTTGGCTGGTGTGGGTGCCAAGGAGATTGTTGCTTCTACCATCGGCGTTCTCTATTCTGGCGATGACTCCTTTGGCGATGATGAAACGTTCAGTGACGATAACGAGAAATATACCCGTCTGCGCCAGATGATGCTTCAGGAAGGTATCACACCATTGGCTGCCTACGCGTACCTTATATTTATATTACTCTACTTCCCCTGTATCGCCACCATTGCAGCTATTAAGAATGAAACAGGCTCCTGGCGTTGGGCTGTCTTTGCAGCCGTCTATACCACTGCCGTAGCTTGGTTGGCCAGTATGGCGGTTTTCCAAATTGGAAGTTTGTTCGTATAAAAAACTGAGGCTATCTTCGGATAGTCTCAGTTTTTTTTTGTAAATTTGCACCCGATATGGAAAAAATCATATTGGGCATCGATCCCGGCACGAACATTATGGGTTATGGCTTACTGAAGATTGTCGACGGTAAGGCGCAGATGATTACCATGGGAGTAATTGACTTGCGCAAGTTTCCAGATGCCTATCTGAAACTAGGGCATATCTTTGAACGTGTGACGGGAATTATCGACGGTTACCTACCTGACGAGATGGCTATTGAGGCCCCATTCTTTGGCAAGAACGTACAGTCGATGCTGAAACTCGGCAGAGCCCAAGGTACAGCCATTGCTGCAGCTATCCATCATGGAGTACCTATTCATGAATATGCGCCCATGAAGATCAAGATGGCACTCACGGGTAATGGTAATGCCTCAAAGGAACAGGTGGCTGGCATGCTTCAGCGTCTGCTGAAGATTCCCAATGAAGAGATGGGTAAGTTTATGGATGCAACCGATGCCCTTGCCGCAGCTTATTGCCACTACCTGCAGATGGGACGCCCCGTAAATGATGTCAAGTATCGTGGATGGAAAGACTATATTAATAAGAACCAAAACAAAGTATCAAAAAGAAAGAATAAGGAAGATGAAGACAATAGAGATGATTAATGGCATCACCAAAAAGCCTGAGTGGGCTTTGGCCGAACCTGTGAACTTCTCACTCGACGAGGGAGAACATATTGCCATCATCGGCCGTAACGGAGCCGGAAAGTCGATGTTCGTCGATATGATAACTGGTCGTCATCCTGTTTTCCCGGGAATGATCAAATATGCCTTCTCCGAACCCTATAATAATATTAAGCATATCTCTTTTCGTGACACCTATGGCGGTGACAACGACCGAACTTATTTTCTCCAGCAGCGATGGAATCAAATGGAGATTGATGAGGAAACGCCTACCGTTGGCAGCAAACTGGAAGAGGCCTATCAGATGGCAGGTGAAGATACGCCCGAACGCAGGGCTTTTCAGCAGCATATCTATCAGTTGTTCCATCTCGAAGATCTGCTGGATAAATATATCATTCTTTTGTCGAGCGGTGAATTGCGTAAATACAAATTGGCAGCAAACCTGTTTACCAAGCCAAAAGTTCTGATTATAGAGAATCCCTTTATCGGCCTCGATGCTGAAACCAGAGACCAGGTTAAAGAACTCCTTAAGATGCTGGCGGAGGAGCAAGGTGTTCAGATTATACTTGTTCTCTCAAAGATGGACGAAGTACCTGAGTTCATTACGCGCGTCATCAAATTAGACCGTCTTCGCTTTGTTTCTGATATTAAAGTCAAGACAGACTATCAGATTGAGCGTTGTCCGCATGCTATCCAAGTGCAGCATCAATCACCTATTCCCCCGATACCACAGCCCGTAATTAAGTTTAGTCACGTCACTATCCGCTACGGTGAGCGAACCATCCTGAAGGATTTAAACTGGGTGGTGCTCAGGGGTGAGCATTGGGCGCTGTCAGGCCAAAATGGTTCAGGAAAATCCACTCTTCTCTCTTTGGTCTGTGCTGATAATCCTCAGAGTTATGCCTGTGATATTTCACTCTTTGGTCATAAACGTGGTTCTGGGGAGAGCATCTGGGACATTAAAAAGCATATTGGCTACGTTTCGCCCGAGATGCACCGAAGCTACAAGCAGAACATCCCGGCAATACAGATTGTGGCCAGCGGACTGAAAGACACTATTGGCCTTTACTTCCGTCCTACCCAGCAGGAGAAAGACCTGTGTGTTGAATGGATGAATGTCTTTGGCATCAAGCATCTGGCTGATCGCAAATTCCTCGAGATGTCGAGTGGTGAACAGCGGTTAGTATTACTGGCGCGCGCTTTCGTGAAGTCACCTGATTTACTAATCCTTGATGAGCCACTTCACGGATTGGACCTTTGCAATCGCAATCTGGTAAAAGCCATTGTCGATCGTTATATGTTTGAAGATCCTGACCGCACGCTCATCTATGTGACCCATTACGAAGATGAGTTACCGAATTGTATCGATAACTCACTCTTCCTTCATAGAAACAATTAATCCCGCCCTTCCTCAGGCGAGATTAATTGTGTTTCTTATTTCCCTTCCATCAATGCTGCAGTGCGGACACGCGACAGTGTTTCCGGTGTCATCTGCAGATAGCTGGCGATATAAACCAAAGGCGCACGGAGCACCAGCTGAGGCTGGTTCTTTACCAGCTTCTGGTAACGGTCCTGAGCACTCTCAAAACGCAGCATGTCAGCATGATGCTGACTTAGAATCAGCGACTCCTCCAGAATCTTACGATACAGAATCTGGATGTTCACACTCTTCATTGCCACTGCCTCAAGATCGGCCTTGGGTATTGCAATCAGAATGGTCGGCTCCAGAGCCTTAATCTGCAAGTAGGTTGGCTGCTCACGGAATAAACTCTCGATACACATTACAATCGAGTTCTCCGTCGCCATATATTCGGTCAACTCTTTATCATTCTTGTAATAAAACTGGCGCACCAATCCCTTCACCACCCAATAGATGTTGGTGCAAGTGTCTCCCTCCTTCAGAATCATCTCATTCTTAGCGAACTTCATAGGAACAAGGATACTCTCCAACAGGTCCAACTCTTCATGGGTCATTGTACTGTACCTGCGGGCAAGCTCACGAGCTACGTCTCTTGTTGTAATACTAATGTTAGGCATAGGTTTTATTTCTTTATGTTATTAGTCCAATTTCAATACAGCTAGGAAGGCCTTCTGGGGCACCTCGACATTTCCAATTTGCTTCATGCGCTTCTTACCGCGCTTCTGCTTTTCAAGCAACTTACGCTTACGACTTACATCACCGCCATAACACTTGGCAGTAACGTCCTTGCGAACCTGCTTCACCGTCTCTCTGGCAATAATCTTGGCACCAATAGCTGCTTGGATGGCAATATCGAACTGCTGTCGAGGAATCAATTCCTTCAACTTTTCACACATTCGGCGGCCGAAGGTGACGGCATTATCCTGATGCGTCAGCGTAGACAGGGCATCAACAGGTTCACCATTGAGCAGGATATCCAACTTGGCAAGCTTAGAAGGACGGAAGCCGTCGACATGATAATCGAACGAGGCATAGCCTTTTGAAATGCTCTTCAGCTTATCATAGAAGTCAATCACAATCTCTCCGAGTGGCAGCATGAAGTGTAACTCGATACGGTTTCCGCTGACATACTGCTGGTCTATCAACTCACCACGCTTATCCAGACAAAGCGTCATAATCGGACCGATATAGTCGGCTGCCGTGATAATCGAAGCGCGGATATAGGGCTCTTCAATATGTTCTATCATCGTGAGATCTGGAAGACCTGAAGGGTTGTGAACCTCTTTTACCTCTCCTTGCTTGGTGTAGCACATATAGCTTACATTGGGTACGGTGGTAATCACATCCATATCAAATTCACGGTCCAATCTCTCCTGCACAATCTCCATGTGGAGCAACCCCAGGAAACCGCAACGGAAACCGAAGCCCAGGGCTACAGAACTCTCTGGTGTGAATGTCAGTGAGGCATCGTTCAACTGGAGTTTCTCCAATGAGGCCCTCAAGTTCTCATAATCTGTAGGATCGATGGGATACACACCAGCAAACACCATCGGCTTTACTTCCTGGAAACCCTCGATGGCCTTGTCGCAAGGTGCCGCAACATGTGTGATAGTATCACCAACCTTCACTTCCTTCGAGTTCTTGATGCCGCTGATGATATAGCCCACGTCTCCTGTGCGCAGTTCCTTACGTGGAATCATGTCCATCTTCAGCACACCGATCTCATCGGCATCATATTCCATGCCTGTATTGAAGAACTTCACATGGTCACCCGTTTTGATTACGCCGTTGGTAATCTTAAAGTATGCAATAATACCACGGAACGAGTTGAACACCGAGTCGAAGATAAGCGCTTGCAGCGGGGCATTCTCATCACCTACAGGATGCGGGATACGCTCCACCACGGCATCAAGTATCTGTTCCACGCCTTCACCCGTCTTACCTGAAGCACGGATGATGTCGTCACGGTCACAGCCTATCAGGTCAATAATCTCGTCCTCCACCTCGTCTGGCATAGCGCTGGGCATATCTATCTTGTTAATCACAGGGATAATCTCCAGGTTGTGATCTATGGCCATGTAGAGGTTCGAAATAGTTTGCGCCTGAACACCCTGAGTGGCATCAACAACCAAAAGGGCACCCTCGCAGGCCGCAATTGAGCGCGACACCTCATACGAGAAGTCAACATGTCCTGGGGTATCAATCAGGTTCAGGATATACTTCTCTCCCTGGTGCATATATTCCATCTGAATGGCGTGACTCTTAATGGTGATACCGCGCTCACGCTCCAGATCCATATCGTCAAGCATCTGTCCCTCCGTAACCTGAATGGTCTTGGTGAACTCCAGCATACGGTCAGCCAAGGTTGACTTGCCATGATCGATATGCGCAATGATGCAGAAATTCCTTATATGATTCATGTATAGTTATTCTCACTTTGATTTGCAAAGTTACAAAAAAAGGAGTAGAAATCGCATAATTTTGCTTTTTTTTGTATCTTTGCACCCAAAAAATAGCATTCATTATGAAAAAATTATGCATGATAGCTTCATTTGCCCTCTTTTTGACTGCATGTCAGGAGTCATTGGAAGACCGTTGCGCTAGAGAAGCTAAAGAGTTCACAAGGAAGAATTGTCCCTCGAAAATCGAGAAGAACATCAATATCGACAGTCTTACTTTCGAGCGTGAGACCCACACATTACATTATTACTATACTTTGACAGGCAATGCTGATCGTGAAGGTGTCATGGAGGAAATCAACGGCCTGGACATCCTGAAGGAGAATTTGAAGAACAGTACGGCGATGAAGGTCTACAAGGAAAATCACTATAACTTCACCTATACCTACCATTCCGAAAAAGATCCCAAAAAGGTTTTACTTGAAGTGACTTTGACTGACAAGGACTATTAATAACAATCCCCGCCGGGGTGGCGGGGATTATAGATCTTTACTCGGGTTTCATGTTGGTGTAAACCGTCTGTACATCGTCGAAGTCTTCCAGTTTCTCCACCATCTTATCGATAGTTTCACGCTCTTCAGGTGTTACATCCTTCAAGTCGTTGGGGATGCGAGTAAACTCAGCGCCCGTCACTTCAAAACCGTTCTCCTCCAAATGCTTCTGGATAGCTCCGAAGCTTGAGGGATCACCATAGATAGTGATGCTGTTCTCCTCCTCGTCCTCGTCGAACTCATCTTCTACACCAAAATCAATCAGGTCTAGAATCATCTCATCCATATCCAGACCATCTTTCTTTTTGAAGGTGAAAACAGCCTTGTGGTCGAACAGGAAACTCAGAGAGCCCTGTGTACCCAGGTTACCATTAAACTTGTTGAATACTGAACGAACGTCACCTACGGTACGGGTGGTGTTGTCTGTCAGCGTCTCCACAAAGATAGCAATTCCGTGAGGTCCATATCCCTCGTAAGTCACCTCTTTGTAGTCGCTCTGGTCTTTACCCATTGCGTTCTTGATAGCACGCTCGATGTTATCCTTCGGCATATTCTCGCGCTTGGCGTTGGCGATGATAGCACGCAATGCAGGATTGTTCTCCGGCTCGGGACCGCCAGCCTTTACGGCAATGGCAATCTGCTTACCAATTTTTGTAAATGTCTTGGCCATATGGCCCCATCTCTTCAGCTTCGTAGCCTTACGATATTCAAATGCTCTTCCCATTGGATTAACTTTTTTATATTTTACTTTTTTACCTTTTTATCTTTTAACGCAGTTCGGCGTTGAGTTGTTTCTTGAGGTTTGTAATCAACTTCTGCATGATGGCATCAATCTGCTTATCACCCATGGTCTTCTCCTCGTCCTGAAGGACGAAGTTAACGGCGTATGACTTCTTACCAGCAGGCAGTTTATCACCTTCATAGACATCAAAGAGTTCCACATTCTTCAGAAGTTTCTTTTCTGTCTGACGAGCTATCTGCTCAATCTGAGCAAACTCTACGCTATTGTCAACCAGCAAAGCAAGGTCGCGACTAACAGCAGGGAACTTAGGCACCTCAGTGTAGAGCACCTCATTCTTCTTAATAACCTTCATCAGTGCGGTCCAGTTAAGCTCTGCATAGAATACAGGAGCATCCAATCCGAACTGCTTCTGAAGTTTCTTTGCGATGATACCCATCTCTATCAGCTTCTTACCACCACGATTCTCGATAGTGATACCAGCTGAGAAGATTTCGCTATCGCTCTTCTTGCGAACAATCATACCTGGTTTAACACCGATACGACGCAGAATGTTCTCAACGTATGCGCTCAACTCGTAGAAACTGCTCTCCTCGTTAGCATGCGCCCAAGAGCCCTCAACACGCTTACCTGTAAGCCACAAGCCACAGTGATACTGCTCCTTGTAGGCCTGCATCGGGTCGTCTTCATTCTTCTTCTCAGGTGAGAAAGTATAAACATTACCAAACTCGAAGAAACGCAGGTTCTGACGCTTTCGGTTCACGTTGTGCTGGATACTCTCCAAACCGCCATACAATAATGTCTGACGCATCACGTTCAAATCAGTAGAAAGAGGATTCATGATTTTAACGCAATTCTCTGCAGGATAGGCGTTATGCCCCTCATAGTAGGCTCCCTTTGTCAGTGAGTTGTTCAGAATCTCGTTGAATCCCTCGCCTACCAGCTGCTCGCTAACCAGATTAGCCAGCTTGTGCTTCTGGTCCTCATCGCCCTTGATAACGAGCGAGCCCTTCAGCTGTGTAGGAATCTCCACATTATTATAACCATAAATACGCAGGATATCCTCTACCACATCGCAAGGACGGGTCACGTCTACACGATAAGCAGGAATCTCCAGCTTCAAGCCCTCTGCAGTCTCCTCGAGAACCTTCATCTCCAGACTCTCGCAGATGCTCTTAATCTTATCTACAGGAATATCCTTACCCACCAAGTCGTGTACATATTTATATGTGAGGTCAACCACAGCATTCTTCATAGGCTCTGGATAAACATCACAAATCTCCATGCTTACCTTACCGCCAGCCAGCTCTTTACACAGTATAGCAGCCTGCTGCAGAGCATAGATAGTTCCGTTAGGATCAACTCCACGCTCAAAGCGGAAGCTTGCATCGGTGCTCAGTCCATGGCGACGTGCACTCTTACGAATCCATGTTGGGTGGAAATAAGCACTCTCCAGCACCACGTTCTTTGTTGTCTCGTAAGTACCACTACCCTTACCGCCGAATACACCAGCGATACACATTGGCTCTTCCTCGTTGCAGATTGCCAGATCGCGGTCGCTCAACTTGTGCTCTTCCCCGTCCAGAGTCTGGAAAGGCGTTCCGTCAGGCATCGTCTTGACCACAATCTTGTGACCCTTCACCATGTCAGCGTCAAATGTGTGCAGAGGCTGACCATATGCCATCATCACATAGTTAGTGATGTCGACGATATTATTGATTGGACGCAATCCGATAGTATTCAATTTGTTCTTAAGCCACTCAGGACTCTCCTTAACCTCACAGTCGGTTACGCTAACGCAAGCATATCGTTTACAAGCTTCTGTATTCTCAATCTTTACCTCGATAGGCAGATCGTGATTATCTACAGTAAACGCAGAGCAGTCGGGGCGATGCATCTTAGTCTCATAGCCATTGCTCTTGAGCCAGGCATACAGGTCGCGTGCCACACCCCAGTGACTCAGTCCGTCGGCACGGTTGGCAGTGATGTCCACCTCAATCAGCCAGTCGCTCTCCAGATGATAGTACTCTGCAGCAGGCGTACCCACTACAGCATCTTCTGGTAGAACGATAATACCAGCATGATCAGTACCAATGCCAATCTCGTCCTCGGCACAGATCATACCATTGCTCTCTACGCCACGTAGCTTTGATTTCTTAATCACAAACTCCTGATCACCATCGTAGAGGACACAGCCCAAATCGGCCACAATCACCTTCTGACCAGCTGCCACATTGGGCGCACCACACACAATCTGCGAAGGCTCGCCCTTGCCTAAGTCTACTGTTGTTACATGCAGGTGATCTGAGTTCGGATGGGCCTCACACGTCAGCACCTTACCGACATAAAGGCCTTTCAGACCGCCTTTGATACTCTGTACTTCTTCCAATGCGTCGACTTCGAGACCTGTTGACGTCAGGGCATCACATACCTGCTGGGCCGTGAGGTCGAAATCCACGTATTCCTTCAACCATTTGTAGGAAATATTCATTATACCGATTCTTTAGTAATTACTAACTTTGAAATTTCAGCGTGCAAAGGTACTAAAAAATCGGTACATATACAAATTATTTCCCCAAAAAATTACTCGATACACTTCATTAAGAAATCAACGGCGCCATTGATGCCGAATTTCCTGACGTCAATTGAGATGTCGTAGTTCCGCGCATCCGTCCAGTCCTTGCCCGTAAACGTCTTAGTATAGAGCTCGCGGCTATAGTCGTTGTCCACGACCATCGCAGCTGCATCCCGCAGGTCCAGACCGTATTTCTCGGCTATCCTGCGCTTACGGCAATCCTCAGTAGAATGAATAAAAATCTTCAGCGCATTAGGATGATTCTCAAAGATGTGGAATCCACAACGACCCACAATGACACACGACTCTTCACTGGCAATTTTCTTAATGGCATCACACTGTGCCTTGAAGAGGTCACGCGATGTCTGGTCGTGCTCCTGTCCATCATACTCCGCCTTGCTCATGTAGTTGCGGTAGAAATTGGTAAAGTCGTCACGCCATAGCGGGTTTCTTGCCTCAATCTTTTCCATCGCCTCTTCCACTACATGGTTGCGTTTGGCCACCTCATTCAGAATCTGCTTGTCGAGCAACTTCACGCCCAAGCGGCGTGCCATCTCTGCTCCAATCTCGTGACCGCCTGTTCCAAACTGACGGCTGATTGTAATCACGAATTGTTCCTCCCTGTTCATAATTGTACAGTATATTAGTTAAACATTTTCCTCTTATAGTTTTACATCGCAAAGATACAAAAAAGATTTGGAACTTCCAAATCTTTTCACTCTTTTTTACCTTTTTCCTTTCTCACGTTATCACCTTTCCCAAATATTGTGCTGCAGCTTCAGCACATCGCTCGCCATCGACCCCTGCAGAAACGATGCCTCCTGCATAGCCTGCACCCTCACCACAAGGGAAGAGTCCCTGAATTCTCACGTGCATCAGTGTCTCACGATCTCTTACAATGCGTACAGGTGATGACGTTCTCGTCTCAACGGCTATCATTACAGCCTCATTAGTTAAGAAACCATGAGCATTCCGTCCGAAAATCTTAAAGCCTTCCTGCAGACGATGAGATATCATCTTAGGCAACCAAAAGTGCAGCGGACTGGAGATCAGTCCTGGGGCATACGACGATTTGGGGAGGTCGTAGCTCAGTCGTCCGTTTACGAAGTCTGCCATTCGTTGTGCAGGAGCTGTCTGTTTCATGTTTCCCTGCTGCCAGCACATACGTTCTAACTCCTCCTGAAATCGCATCACTTTCAACGAATCTTCGTCTTTTACATCCTCAGGACGTACCTCGACTACCATTCCGGAATTTGACCACGCTGTACCGCGATTGGCAGGGCTCATGCCATTCACCACGATTTGCTCCTTATCCGTAGCTGCTGGTATCACGAAACCTCCAGGACACATACAGAACGAATATACACCTCGTCCTTGCACCTGGGTCACCATCGCGTACTCTGCAGCAGGCAGCCAGCGGCCTCTACCCTGCTTTGAGTGATACTGGATTTGGTCTATCAATTGGCTCGGATGCTCTAGTCTCACGCCTACAGCTATTCCCTTCGCTTCGATTTCAACCTTTGCTTCAGCCAGATATCTGTAAACGTCTCTGGCAGAGTGACCTGTAGCCAGGATTACTGGTCCTCTATATTCTTTATCAGCAATACAACCAACCGTCGTATTCCCCTGCATGATCAGCTGCGTCATCTTCGTCTTGAAATGCACTTCACCACCACAATTGATGATGGTATTTCGCATCGCCTCTATCACCTTCGGCAGCCTGTCTGTTCCAATATGAGGATGGGCATCAGCAAGGATAGCCGTTGAAGCACCATGCTGACAAAACACGTTGAGGATTTTGTCTGTATTACCACGTTTTTTACTTCGTGTGTAGAGCTTGCCGTCAGAATAGGCACCAGCCCCACCCTCTCCAAAACAGTAGTTACTTTCAGCATCTATTTTCTGTGTCTTGGTAATCAGAGCCAGATCCTTTTTCCGTTCGTGTACGTCCTTTCCTCTTTCCAATACGACGGGGCGCAGTCCGAGTTCTATCAACCTGAGGGCTGCAAACAGACCTCCAGGACCAGCACCCACCACAATCACCTGAGGGTGTCCTTCCACATTCGGATAATCTGTCCGCTGATATTCATCATCGTGTGGCTGTTCGTTGATATATGTCCTTACTTTAAGGTTTACGTATATCTGTCTCTGGCGGGCATCGATGCTACGTTTCAGAATGCGCACACCATATATTGTCCTTACGTCGAAGCCATATTCCTCAGCCAGATAAGCCTTCAACCTATCTTCTTGTGCTGCCACCTCTGGCACGACCCGTATTTGGTATTCATTCGTCATTTTTGCCTTGTTTTCTGATTATTATTATAATGTCTTCTTCTTGCGCAAATGCCACCAGGCGTAATGACGACGATGATGGCGATAGTCGAGGTCACCTTGCATCAGGTAGGCTTCACGCTCGAAATAGAGGTCGTGGTAGGCTTTCATAAAGTTATGGCACTTGGCATAGCGCCACAACCACTCTATGCAGTACCAGAGGAGAAAACCCACGAACAGCATCTCGCGCTGCTGGAGGGTGTGAATATATTCATGATTTTTCTCCACCTCATCCAACCGCCCTTTGTCGCTACGACAAAAGATAAGGCCGAAGATGTTAGCAGCATAGAAACTGCCAAAGGGGAAATATTTGTTGTATATTAACTTCATCGTGCCTATTTTGATAACGGATTAATGGTATTGGCAATCTTGTCTACGTTCATACTGCGGGCACTGGCATCGAAGATATCTTTGTAGACACCACCCTGACTATAGACCTCTTGGGGTGTACCCTGCTGAACCACCCTGCCCTGCTGGAGCACGTAGATTTGATCTGCATCGATAATCTGCCCTATGTTGTGGGAGATGATGATGACAGTTCGTCCCTGTTTGATGGCATCGATAGAAGCCTTGATCTGCTCGGTAGCAATAGCATCGAGGCTGGCTGTGGGCTCATCTAAGAATATAATAGGTGGATTCTTAATGAACATGCGGGCTATGGCAATACGCTGCTGTTGGCCACCACTAAGTTGGAGGGCTGTGGTCTCGAAGCCATGAGGAAGTGCCATGATCTGGTCGTAGATATAGGCCTGTTTGGCTGCGCGAACCACATCTTCGTGAGTGGCCTGTGGACAGCCATAACGGATGTTTTCTTCGATGGTTCCGTCGAAGATATGGTTTTTCTGAAGCACAAGCCCCACATTATCACGCAACCACTCGGTATCCCATTCGCTGAGGTTTGTGCCGTCGAGGGTGATACTACCTTGCTGGGGCTCGTAGAACTTATCGAGCAGATTGACGATGGTGCTCTTTCCTGCACCACTGAGTCCCACGAGAGCAGTTATCTTTCCGCTTGGAATGCGCATAGACACATCGAAAAGCGCCTGCGTACCATTGCTATATGTGAAGTCGACATGCTGGAGTTCGAAATCGCCCTGTACCTTCTGAGGATGATGCTTGCCAGAAGCTTCCACCTCACCATCGGCATGGAGGATGCCAAAGAACCCCTCGGCATAGATGAGGGCATCGTTCATGTCGTCATAGATACGATGCAGCTGACGGATGGGCGCACTGACATTGGCAAAGAGCATCACATGGTACATAATCTTTCCTATCGACATGCCGGGATAATCGATAAGTACCAGATAAGCTGTGAGGATAATGATGAGCACAGTACCTATCTGCTCGAGGAAACTCTTGAGGCCATTGAAGAGATAGGCCTTCTTACGTGTACTGAGTTGCAAGTCGGTCATGGAGCGCTGAATGCCAGCCTGACGATCGGCCTCTATCTGCTCACGATTAAACGACTTGATGACAGTGATGCTCTCAAGAATGTTAAGGATGCCCTGCGAAACGGCCTGATGACCTCCAAAGATACCACGTCGCCCTCCTTTCATCTTACCAGCCTGAATGTAGGTGACCCAGAAATAGAGGGGCACGATGCAAAGAGCCACAAACCCTACGTAGACATTAGCAATAAACATCAATGCCAGCGCAAGTATGGCACTCGTGAATAGCGGCAGAATCTCGATGAAGAAATTGTTGACCGTATTCGAGAGGCTCATGATGCCACGATCGATGCGCGACTGGAGTTTGCCCGTCTCGTTGCCCTCGTTGGTGAAGAATGCCATCCGAAACGAAAGGATCCGCTCGACGACCCTTAAAGAGAGGTCACGACTAACGAGGATGCGCATACGCTCGCCATAGTAGCGCTGGAAAAAGGTGACGATAGCTCCAACCACTTCCTTACCTAATAGAATAATGGTAATAAGCGTAAGGATGCGGACGGCCTCGCCCCATTGGAATCCACCTTCCTGACCAATCAAGGCATTGATGGCATCAACAGCTCGATCGAGCACCACAGCATTGACCTGTGCCATCAGTGAACCGATGAGTGTCAGCACCAGTGTGACTACAATCAGCCATTTGTAAGGTAATACAAACGGCAGAATGTTCTTCAGCAGACTCCATATATTCATTTTCATGGGCAAATCGGGAAAATGCTAATATCTTTGATTACATTGGTGCAAAGATAGTGTTTTTTTCCTAAGCATCCAAATCTTTCCTGAAAAAAAACAAAAAGGCTTCTTCTGGCGTCAGACTTTACTCCGAGTAAAAGTGGACTTTACTCCGGGTAAACCTCCACTTTACTCCGAGTAAACTCAGAATGCTCTGAAACAGTCAAAAAAGAGTCTTATTACAAAAAAATGCAATTTTATTTGGTATTTTGCTCACTTAATCGTACCTTTGCACCGCCGTTGGAGGATTCCCCCATTGTAAGTAGGGGTACCGGCGGTAAGATAAATTGCATAGAAATATGAAAGTAATGAAATTCGGCGGAACGTCCGTAGGTTCCGTAAAAAGCATTCTTAGCTTGAAAAGTATTGTGGAGGCAGAAGCCGGACGGGGGCCTGTCGTAGTTGTAGTTAGCGCCCTGAATGGCATTACCGACAAGCTGATTGCCACGTCGGAAATGGCAAAGAATGGCGATTGTCACTATCGCGAGGAGTTTGAAGCGATGGTAACCCGCCACCACCAGATGATCGACGCCATCATTCAGGACGACAAAAAACGCATTGACTTATTTAACAATGTGGATCAGCTCTTCGACCAGTTGAGGAGCATCTACTACGGTGTGTTCCTGATTCACGACCTGAGTGAAAAGACGCAGGACACCATCATCAGTTATGGTGAGCGACTGAGTTCGCACATCGTGGCTGCGATGATCAAGAATGGGGTGCGCATGAACTCTCGCGACTTTATCCGCACAGAGAACAAGGAGGGAAAGCATGTACTGGATACCGAGCTGACCATGAAACTGGTGAAGGAGTCGTTTGCCACCTTCAAGACAAACAACACCAATGCCAGCAAGACAGTGGCTGTGGTACCTGGATTCATCGCTCGCGACCGTGATTCGCATGAGACGACCAACCTGGGACGAGGCGGCAGCGATTATACTGCAGCCATCATCGCAGCAGCGCTCGACGCTGAGATTCTCGAGATCTGGACGGATGTCGATGGTTTCATGACGGCTGACCCCAAGGTGATTAAGAGTGCTTATACCATTAACGAACTCTCTTACGTAGAGGCGATGGAACTGTGTAACTTCGGTGCGAAGGTCATCTATCCGCCAACCATCTATCCCGTCTGCGTCAAGAATATACCTATTAAAGTAAAGAACACCTTCAATCCTGAACACCCGGGAACACTGATTAAGTCGAAGATTGAAGATGACAATAAACCCATTAAGGGTATCTCAAGCATCAAAGGAACCTCTCTGATTACCGTTACTGGTTTGTCGATGGTGGGTGTGATTGGTGTAAACCGCCGTATCTTCACCACACTGGCCAACAAGGGTATCTCCGTATTCATGGTATCACAGGCTTCATCTGAGAACTCCACCTCTATTGGTGTGCGCGATGAGGATGCCGAGGCTGCAGCAGAAGTGCTGAACGCAGAATTCGCCAAGGAGATTGAGACAGGCGCCATGTTCCCCATGCAGGTGGAGAGTGGTCTGGCCACTATCGCCATTGTGGGTGAGAACATGAAGCAGACACCAGGTATTGCAGGTAAGTTGTTTGGCACACTGGGACGCTCTGGTATCTCTGTCATTGCCTGTGCCCAGGGTGCTTCAGAGACGAACATCTCATTTGTGGTAGATGGAAAGTTCCTGCGTAAGTCGCTCAACGTACTTCACGACTCGTTCTTCCTGTCGGAGTACAAGGTGCTGAATATCTTCATCTGTGGTATCGGTACCGTAGGCGGCATGCTGCTCGAGCAGATCCGTACTCAGCAGCAGTTCCTGATGCAGTCACGCAGACTGAAGCTGAACGTGGTAGGTATCAGCGATGTGGATAACTTCGTACTCGATCGTGATGGTATCGATCTCGACAACTACGAGAAGATTCTGCGTGCAGGGTTTGCTGCCAATACAGAGCATATGCGCGACGAGATCGTGAAGATGAATATCTTCAACTCTGTATTTGTTGACTGCACTGCAAGCCGACAGATTGCATCACTCTATCAGACATTCCTGGAGCATAATATATCAGTAGTAGCTGCCAACAAGATTGCTGCTTCGAGCGATTATGACAGTTATATGAAACTGAAGCAGACAGCTCGCGATCGTGGTGTGTGGTTCCGTTATGAAACCAACGTAGGTGCTGGTTTGCCAATTATCGGTACCATCAACGACCTGTGTAACTCTGGTGATAAGATTCTGAAGATTGAGGCAATCCTCTCTGGTACGCTAAACTTTATCTTCAACGAGATTGCTGCTGATGTGCCCTTCTCAGAGACAGTGAAGCGTGCTAAGGAACAGCGTTACTCTGAGCCAGATCCACGTATCGACCTCAGTGGTACTGACGTCATCCGTAAGTTGGTAATCCTGACGCGTGAAGCTGGCTATAAGGTAGAACAGGACGAAGTAGAGAAGCATCTCTTCGTGCCCGACAGTTATTTCGAGGGTTCTATCGAGGACTTCTGGGCTAAGCTGCCAGAACTTGATGCCGACTTTGAGGCACGTCGTAAGGTGCTGGAAGCAGAGAACAAGCGTTGGCGCTTTGTGGCCACGATGGAAGCTGATGAAAACGACCCATCGAACTTCAAGACCAGCGTGGCGTTGAAGGAGGTACCTTACGGACATCCGTTCTATGGACTCGAAGGCTCTAACAATATCGTACTGCTTACCACTGAGCGCTATAAGGAATACCCCATGCTCATCCAAGGCTACGGCGCTGGTGCCGCTGTCACAGCAGCAGGTGTCTTCGCAAACATCATGTCTATCGCAAACATTTAACTTATGAAGCATATCATCATACTTGGTGATGGCATGGCAGATCTTCCCGTCGAACGTCTCGGTGGGAAGACCTTATTGCAATATGCCCATAAGCCCATGATGGACCAGTTGGCCCGTGAAGGTCGTTGTGGACGACTCATTACTGTGCCAGAGGGTTTCCCTCCAGGTTCTGAGGTGGCGAATACTGCGATTCTTGGTTATGATCTCAACAAAGTGTATGAGGGACGTGGCCCGCTAGAGGCAGCTTCGATAGGCTACAAGATGGCAAACGACGATTTTGCCATCCGTTGCAATATCATCACACTGGCTGACGGAAAGATCATCACGCATAATGGCGGTAATCTGGAGACTGACGATGCCGATGTGCTGATTAAATACCTGAACGAGAACCTGGCCAAGCCTATTAATGAAAGAGAGGGCTGCGAACGGGTGAAGTTCATCACTGGCATCCAATATCGTCATCTGCTGGTAATCAAGGGTGGCTCGAAACATATCGTCTGCGCCCCACCCCATGATCATCCCAATGAGGCTTGGCGTGAGTTGCTAGTGAAGGCTGAGGAGAATGCACCTGTGGAAGTTGGACGACTCTCAGCCCAGCAGACAGCAGACCTCATCAACGAGATGATTCTGAAGTCTCAGGAGCTCCTTGCGAAACACCCCTTTAATCAGGAACGTTCGAAGCGTGGAGAACGGCAAGCCAACAGCATCTGGCCCTGGAGCGGAGGCTATCGTCCTTCAATGGAACCCCTGCAGCAGCAGTATCCAGCGATCAAGTCCGGAACCGTCATCTCTGCCGTTGATCTGATTCGCGGCATCGGCCACTATGCAGGCTTGAAGATTGTTGAGGTGGAAGGTGCTACAGGTTTGGCAGACACCAACTACGAAGGCAAGGCTCAGGCAGCGATTGAGGCGCTTGAAAACGATGATTTCGTATTTGTACATGTAGAAGCCAGTGATGAAGCAGGCCACGATGGAGACTTGGAACTGAAACTGAAGACCATCGAGTATCTGGATCAGCGTCTCATAGCCCCTATATATTATAAGGTGGAATCATGGAATGAGCCTGTATGCATCGCCGTACTCCCAGATCATCTCACACCAGTGGAGCAGCGTATCCATGTGGGACAGCCCGTGCCTTTCCTTATCTGGTATCGTGGCATTAAGGCTGATGATGTTCAGCAATACGATGAGGTGAGCTGTGTCAGTGGTTCATTCGGTTTGCTAAAACTCAATGAGTTTATGCAGACACTCATGAGTGTCTGAAAAAAGTAAAAAGATGTCATCTCGACTAAGCGAAAGCGCATGGAGAGATCTCTCGACTACGCTCGAGATGACAAAAGTAAAGTCGAGATGACAAGAGTAAAAAGAATAATTGTAAATAATCAAAAATATGAAGTACTACAGTACGAATAATCAGGCTCCCATAGCTGATTTGCACAAAGCAGTGGTAAAGGGCTTGGCTGAAGACAAGGGCTTGTATATGCCAGAGAAAATACAGAAGTTACCCCAGGCGTTCTTTGATGAAATTGACAAGATGACATTTCAGGAGATTGCCTATACGGTGGCTAGTGCCTTCTTTGGCGAAGATGTGGATCTCGATGCCCTGAAGGATATTGTCTACGATACGCTACAATTCGACTGTCCTGTGGTTCAGGTAAAGGATAGCATCTATACCCTCGAACTATTCCATGGTCCTACTCTCGCCTTTAAGGATGTAGGTGCCCGTTTTATGGCCCGCCTGCTCCAGTATTTTATCCGCATGGAAGGTCAGAAAGAAGAGGTAAACGTACTTGTAGCTACCTCTGGTGATACAGGTTCGGCTGTGGCCAACGGATTCTTAGGAGTCGACGGCATCCATGTGTATGTGCTTTATCCAAAAGGGAAGGTAAGTCCGATTCAGGAGTGTCAATTTACGACGCTAGGCAAGAACATTACAGCCATTGAGGTGGATGGTGTTTTCGATGACTGTCAGGCATTGGTAAAGAATGCCTTTATGGATATTGAGCTGAACCAGCACATGAAGTTAACATCAGCTAATAGTATCAACGTAGCCCGTTTCCTGCCACAGGCATTCTACTATTTCAATGCATATGCAAGAATGAAGGCGCTTGGCAAGGCTGATAACTTGGTTATGTGTGTTCCTTCAGGGAACTTTGGTAATATCTGCGCCGCCCTATTTGGCCATGAAATGGGTCTGCCTGTAAAGCGATTCATTGCTGCCAACAATGCCAATGACATTTTCTTTAATTACCTACAGACAGGCAAATATGAGCCGAAACCCTCAAAGCAGACACTCGCTAATGCGATGGACGTAGGCGATCCGTCTAACTTTGCCCGTATCTACGATCTCTATGGCAAGAGCCACGAGCGTATCACCTCGCTGATTAGTGGTGCTACTTATAGCGACGAGCAGATTCGCCAGACAATGAAACAATGCTACGAGGAAACAGGTTATATACTCGATCCTCATGGTGCTTGTGGCTATCAGGCATTAGAAGACGGCCTAAAGGAAGGTGAGGTTGGCGTGTTCTGTGAGACAGCCCATCCTGCCAAGTTTAAGGAAAAGGTTGATGATATCCTAGGAATCGATGTTGAGATTCCCGATCGCTTGGCTGCCTTTATGAAAGGCGAGAAACAGAGTGTGCCCATGACGAAGGCATTTGCCGATTTTAAGACCTATCTGATGTATAAATAACAATTATCCCCGCCTGATTGGCGGGGATAATTGTATAAAAGAAAGCATTGCCTCTGTAAGCCGGGTTCTGTACCACTTGCGTGGCGTCTGTCATTTATCTAGTCCATGAGTCACCCCATGGCTCAAGCGTTCTACCCTCCGCCGCATGAGTCCCAGCCCTATTGCATTGCTGCTCAGACCTTCGTCAACTCGGGCGGGTAACCCTCTCTCGGGACGGTTTACATGAACTTGCAGCCCCCAGTTGGCACAGCCCAGCGATCACCCGCTGGCTGGTGGTCTCTTACACCACCTTCTCACCCTTACCCTTCCGAAGAAAGGCGGTTCTTTTCTTCTACCGACACCTACTGTCACCAATAGCTTCCACTTTCAGAAGTGGGGTACCCTATGCTGCCCGGACTTTCCTCTCGTGCCAAAATGACACCAGCGACAGACCGTTGCAGTGCTTTCTAGGGTGCAAAGGTAGTGTAATTTTTCGATTTAGCGAAGAGAAAACTAATAAATTTGTATTCATAATCATGAGAAAGATGTATAAATTGATGTTGCTTATCTTCAAGATAAAGTCTCAAAGTTACGAATATGCGATTGAATCCGCACATAAATATTCTTATAATTGCTTATTTTGAACTATAAATAGTATAAATTCTTAATTTTGTCAGTAATTTAAGAATTTAATTGTTAAACGCAAATGCCCGTTAAGGCTATGAAGTGAATTGTTAAATTGGGACAAATAATCAAGACATTTTGTCAGTATCTGAAAAAATGCACTTATTTTTGCACCCGAAAACTCTGAGTGAGTCAACGCAACACAAAGAGTTGCATAAGTAGGATTTTAAATTTATAACAAAAATGACTGAGAATATGAAAAAGATCGTAAATGTAGCAACGCCAGCCGTGTGCGCCGTTGCTTTGGTTCTTTCAGTAGCAGCCTTTACCAAGACCAATGCAGCTACTGCTCCCACACCTGCTCCTGTCGTTGCATCAGCACCCGCAGGACAACCTGTAGACCTTACCTATGCTGCCGAGAAGGCTCTGCCCTCTGTGGTGTACATCAAGTCTGTTCAGAACTCCAAGGTTCAGACCGTAGAGTACAGTGATCCCTTTGAGGATTTCTTCTCCGACCCCTTCGGTGGTTTCTTCGGACGTGGTCAGGGCAATAATGGTCAGAAGCGCCAGCGTCAGGTACAGACCCCGAAGCGTGCGGCAGCAGGCTCTGGTGTAATTATCTCTGCGGACGGTTATATCGTGACCAACAACCACGTGGTGGATGGCGCAGACGAGCTGACGGTAACCCTCAATGAGAACTCGAAGGAATATTCTGCTCGTATTATTGGTGCTGATAAGACCACGGATTTGGCATTGATTAAGATTGATGCCAAAGATCTGCCAGCTATCGTGGTTGCCAATTCTGATGATGTACGTGTTGGTGAGTGGGTGCTCGCAGTTGGTAATCCTCTTGGATTGAACAACACGGTGACTGCAGGTATCGTATCGGCCAAAGCCCGTTCGATGGGACAAGGTGTATCGTCGATGATTCAAACAGATGCTGCTATCAATCAGGGTAACTCTGGTGGTGCCCTAGTAAATACCCGTGGTGAGTTGATTGGTATCAACGCCATGATCTACTCCCAGACAGGTTCAAACATCGGTTATGGTTTCGCCATTCCTACGGCCATCATGAACAAGGCCGTGCAAGATTTCAAACAGTATGGTTCTTACCAGCGTGCCATGATTGGCATTCAGGGCGGTAGTGTTAAGGATTACATTGACATCATGAAGGATCAGGATAAGGAGGTGAAAGACTACGGTACAATGGAAGGTGTACGCATTGACAAGGTGGTGGAAGACGGCGCAGCTGCTGATGCCAATCTGAAGAGCGACGACGTCATTACTTCTGTCGACGGCAAGAAGGTGAAGACGATGGGTGATCTACAAGCTATTATTGCTCAGAAGCGTCCTGGTGATAAGCTTTCACTCACCTATCTGCGCGATAAGAAGAGTCACACAGTAACCCTGACACTGAAAAACGAGCAGGGTAACACAAAGGTGGTGAAAAATGCCGACCTTGACGTGCTAGGTGGTACATTCCGTGCTGTGACTGATGCTCAGAAGGAACAGTTAAACATTGGCTATGGTCTAGAGGTTTTGAAAATTAATGGTGGCAAACTGAAGGATGCCAACGTGCCCAAGGGATTTATCATCCAGCGCGTGAACGATCAGACAATCAAGACCATCGATGACTTGCAAAATGTTGTGAAAGAAGCCTCTACGAGTCGCGAACCTGTGCTCTATATTCAAGGCATCTATCCTACTGGTAAAAAAGGCTATTTTGCAGTTCCTTTGGCCAATGAATAAGCCAAATAGATGAAAAAAAGGCCGCGAATATAAAAATTCGTGGCTTTTTTTTGGTCATTTCAGGAAAATGCTATACTTTTGCAGAACGGCTAAAAACAATAACCAATCATGAGACAGCTAAAAATCACTAAATCTATCACAAACCGAGAGAGTGCCGCCCTGGAGAAATACCTTCAGGAAATAGGTAAGGAAGAGATGATCTCGGCGGAAGAAGAGGTTGAACTCGCACAACGAATCCGTCACGGCGACCAAAAGGCGTTGGAACGGTTAACGAAGGCAAACCTTAGATTCGTAGTGAGTGTGGCCAAGCAGTACCAGAATCAGGGCATTACGCTACCTGATCTCATTAACGAAGGAAACCTTGGGCTGTTGAAGGCTGCAGAGCGTTTCGACGAGACGCGTGGTTTTAAGTTTATCTCATATGCCGTGTGGTGGATTAGGCAGAGTATCCTCCAAGCCATCTCCGAGCAGAGTCGTATTGTGAGACTTCCCCTGAATCAGGTTGGTAGTGTAAATAAGATAGCTCACGAGATTAACCGTTTCGAGCAGGAATTTGAACGCAAGCCCTCGCTCGACGAGATTGCTGAGAAGATTGATCTTCCCGAAGAGAAGATTGACGAAGCAATGAATATCAATGGACATCATATCTCGGTGGATGCCCCTTTCGTCGAAGGAGAAGACAATAGTCTACTTGACGTGATGGCGAACGAGAACTCACCAATGGCAGATTCATCGCTAGTCGAAGAATCATTGAGGGCAGAGATACAGAACGCACTGAATATACTCAACGAAAGGGAACGCAATGTGATAGAGGCCTCGTATGGTATCAACCGTCCAGAGTTGACGCTTGAAGAAATTGGTGCTAAGTTCGGTTTGACCCGTGAACGTGTGCGTCAGATCAAGGAAAAAGCCATCCGCAAGCTCCGCAGTTGTAGTAAGAACAAAATTTTAAAGACATTTTTAGGATAATGAAATTGATAAAGACCATATCAGTATCAATACTGATAATAGCAGGTTGCCAGATTGTATTGGCACAAAACAAACAAGTTCCCAAGGCTTATATGTTTGGCTTTGTGGCATCATTCAATGACTCGACCGTATACTTCACTGATATCCAGGAGATGGATAATGTGTGGGTGACAAAGAAAAAGGACATGATTGCAGGTAAGAGCAACTACTCGTATCAGCTGCGCGACTTTTTCGCTCGTGAGCGAAACTTGCCAAATCGTACCTGCGTAGTCATTGGCTCTGTAAAACGCAAGGATGTTGAAAAGAAGTATGCCAAGATGAAACAGCAATACATTTATAATAAGAAAGGTACTTACGATGTACGTTATTTGCCGGAAAGTGAGTTCAAATTCACACCTTTAGATCTCAGTGAGGAATCTGAACCTATCAAAGCCGAAAAGCCCAAAAAGGAAAAGAAGTCTAAAAAGGATGGTCAGCGCACACCACGCGATGGTAAGACTCCATCACCAAATAAATAAAGAAGAAGCCCTTGCACTTGCAGGGGCTTCTTCTTTATCGGGGATTGTTTGTTTCGAAGATTTTCATGCGTTCTTCAAGGATCTCGTACTGATGGTCTTCGATGAACGAAGTACATACACGCAGCCCCTCCTGTTCAGAACCACAGGTAATCAGGCAGATGGCTGACACGCCGTAATACATCAATTCAAGAGCAAGTTGTCCAGAAGTCATGCCAGGATAACCGATGGTGAAGTAGAATCCATCAGCAATCGGTTCATCAAGGTCTTTGTCATACACCACATAGAAGTTGTGACGACAGAAAATCTCCTTCAGCTTCTTGGCACGCTCACCGTAGACACTGATTTCCTTACGGAAGTCGTACTTGCCTTCGTAGGCGGCTTTCAGCATGGCTGCCAAGGCATACTGGGCACTGTGGCTTGTACCAGAACTCAAAGCGTAAAGCATACGGGTGGAGAACACCGGGCCGAAAGGCAAACCCTGATAACGCTCAGACAAGGCATCGAAGTGACGATGGAACAAAGCGTCGGAGATACAGGTGACACCGATACGCTCGCCTGCATAACTGAAGGCTTTTGAACCACTGATCAGCAGCATGTAGTTATCCGTGTAACGGGCTACGGTAGCCTGATAAGGCGGCTCAAACGGTGTGGAAAGATCCTTACGGAAGTCCATCGCAAAGTAAGCAAGATCTTCCATCACGATAGTATCATATTTCGTAGCGAGCTCACCAATCACCTGCAACTCTTCCTCACGCAGACAGATCCACGAGGGATTGTTGGGGTTGGAATACACGATGGCGCAGATGTTGCCCTTTGAGAGATAGCTCTCGAGTTTCGGACCTAACTTTTCACCACGGAAATGATACACATCGAAGGTCTGGTACTTCACGCCCATCACCTCCAGCTGCATCTTCTGAACAGGGAATCCTGGGTCGATGAATAACACGGTATCTTTCTGCTTGTCGCGTTGTGAACAGGTGAGGAACGAGGCGAAGGTGCCCTGCATCGAACCTGTCACGGGGATGCAGCCCTCGGGTTTGATATCGATACCGATGAATGCTTTCACAAACTGAGAGGCAGCTTCTTTCAGCACGGGCGTTCCCTGAATATCGGGATAAGAATGGGCGATACCGTCCTGAAGGGCTTTGATCTGTGCATCGACACCTGCTTGAGCCGCAGGCAACCCAGGGATGCCCATCTCCATCTTGATGAACTCTACCCCACTCGCTTTCTCGGATTTGGCTGCCACTTGTTTAACCTCACGGATCGTTGCCTTAGCAAAATCCGTGATGCCAAGCTCAGCCACCAGTCCGTCAACGATTTCTTTCTTTATTGGCGTTTCCATTACTTCTGTGCTTGTTTACCGATGGCCAGAGCCTTGATGTTTGCCTCGACGATAGCTTCACCCTTGCGTCCGAAGACACGACGGATGGCATCCTCAAGTTTATCGTACTCGATGCCTAATGCTTTCTGGGCAGCACCCAACAGGATCACGTTGGCAGAACGGGGCACGCCATTATCCTTGGCAGCCTGCTCGATATCTAGCATGATCACATTGTTGATCTTCTGGAGATCAGCCTTAATGGTCTCGATGTCAGGATAGTTCGGGATGTTCACGAAAGGTGTGCTAGAGGTGATAATCCAACCGTCTTTTGCCAGGAATGGCAGATAGCGCAGGGCTTCCATCGGTTCCATAGAGATAATCACATCGGCACCACCTAGGGGAATCAGATCACTGGAGATGGGATTGCTGGAGATACGCAGGTTTGACTGCACATCACCACCACGCTGGCTCATGCCGTGAACCTCTGCCTGTTTGATATAGAGGTTCTCCTTCATGGCTGCCTCACCAATGATCGTGGCAATAGAGAGGATACCTTGTCCTCCTACGCCGCAAAGAATGATATCTGTTTTCATTTTGCTTTCTTTTGTTTAAGATGTCGTTGTAAAGTTTGCATGCACTCACGACGCGGGATAATCACACTCACACCATGATAGTTGATCTCATCGCGGATGGCCTGTGTGATCTCAGGCATGTTCTTAGGGATGGGGTTCACCACCTTCAGGTGATTCTCTGACAGACCAAGGCCTTTACAGATAGCCTCAAACTTATTTGTACCGGCAGAATCCTGACCACCCGTCATGGCTGTTGTCAGGTTGTCGGAGATGATCACAGTAATATCCGCATTCTCATTGATGGCATCGAGCAGACCTGTCATTCCTGAATGAGTAAAGGTAGAGTCACCGATGATAGCAACTGCGGGCCACTGACCTGCATCGCTGGCACCCTTCGCCATCGTGATCGAAGCACCCATGTCCACACAAGAATGGATGGCTTTATAAGGCGGCAGGAAACCAAGTGTATAACAACCGATATCACCAAATACACGTGCATTGGGATACTCCTTCAACACCTCGTTCAGAGCTGTATAGACATCACGATGTCCACAACCCTGACAAAGTGCAGGTGGACGTGGAGTAACATCCTCACAAGGTGCATAGTTCTCAGAACTCTCGATGCCGAGTGCCTTCTTCAAGAAGTCGGGATTGAGCTCACCCGTACGAGGCAGCTCACCCGTAAGACGTCCCTTAATCACGGCATTGCCAGGCATCACACCGCGTACCTGATCCTCGATAAAAGGCTGACCTTCTTCAGCAATCAGCACCTGCTCGCAATCGTCGGTCATACGGCGAATTAATTTCTTAGGAATAGGATACTGTGAAATCTTTAGCACTGGAAATGGACAACCTTTTGGATAGCACTCCATAAGGTAGTTGTAAGCGATACCGCTGGCAATGATGCCAAGTTTATGATTATCAGCATCAATATACTTATTATATTTGCTGTCAACAGCCATCTGCTCTAGCAATGGCTGCTGACCTGTAACCACAATATTACGCTTCTTGGCAAAAGCAGGTAACAACACCCAGTTTGATGCCTGTGCATCGTAATTGAGTTCGTTCTGTGGACGGGCTTCGTTTTTAATCTCTACAACAGCACGGCTGTGGGCCATACGAGTGGTGACACGCATCAAAATGGGTAGATGCAATTGTTCCGAGAGGTCAAAAGCCTCCTGCATCATATCGTAGGCCTCCTGTTGGTTACTGGGCTCCAGTGTAGGGATCATGGCAAACTTCGCATAGAAGCGAGAATCCTGCTCGTCCTGCGAGGAGTGCATTGAGGGGTCATCAGCCACCAAAACCACTAGTCCGCCATTTGTACCTGTCATCGCAGAGTTCACAAATGGGTCGGCACACACGTTCAGACCAACATGTTTCATACACACCAGCGCCCGTTTGCCCATATACGACATACCGAGTGCAGCCTCCATTGCAGTCTTCTCATTTGTTGACCAGCGACGGTGGATGTTTCTTTCCTTCGCGACGGGGGAATCCTGAATATACTCAGTAATCTCCGTCGAAGGTGTTCCTGGATAGGCATACACACCACTCAGACCTGCATCGATGGCACCCTGAGCAATTGCCTCATCTCCCAATAAAAGCTTTTTCATTTGATTATTTGAGTATTATACAATTTTACTTCTTAAATTGTGCGCAAAGTTACGCATTTTCAGCCAAATAAACAAATAAATGCGGCCTTATTTGCATAAAGCCGCATTTATATTCAGAAATCTTTCAACTTAGAAAGTATAACCCAGTGTCAAGAGTACCTGATGACGCTTCTGGCTTACGTCTAAAGCACCTGTCTGACCACCAGCATAGGGCTGGAATGGATGGAACTCACCATTGGTAGCACTATACTGATAAGCCAAATCAATATTAAAACCACCAGACTTATAACCCAAGCCACAAGTAATGCGGTAGGTATCCTTCCAGTTAGTGTAATCTGTGGTAGAAGAATACATCACACCAGGGGAATCGATGGTCATATCGCGTACACCGTTCTTATCATATGCAGCCGAGATATAGTTGGCACCAAAGCGAACGGCCAGTGCAGGATCTGGCTTAAATTCTAGTCCTGCCTTTAGGGTGTGAACACCTTTAAGAGACTTCTCTGTATTACGCTTCATTAATTCATCAGTAGAACTCTCGGCATTATCATAATAGTCATAACCGTCGATGATGCGGTTCTTGCTGGCTCCATAGTCGCTGTACTCGTAGCTCAGGCCGAGGGCTACGTTGGTGCCAATGGTATGACCGAGGCTGGCTCCAAACTTCCAGGGGGTATAGAAATGGAAGTCGTAGCTCTCACCACTAGTGCCCTTATCCCAAGCTCCATAGGGGGTGTTGTTCACCATATAGCTGGAATTGCTGGAGGTGAGGTCGTACCAGGTGGGGGTGGAGACAGAGAGACCGATGCGGAAGGGAGACTCTTCGACCGGACGGAATATGACGCCAGCCTTGATATCGTAGCCGGTGCCCTTGATCTTACGCTCGTCGCCATAGGCCACAGAACCACAACTGCCCTCCGAGTCGACCATCTCCTCACCATACTCGGAATAGCCTTTATAGCGGACATCCTTTACACCGACTGTGATACCCCAATAGAAACGGTCGTTGGAGTTGCCACTGATATTGAAATCGAAGTCGGCTATCCAACCACGATGGGCCTTATCGAACGTATAGCGGCTGGCATCGTTGAAATAATAATATTCATCATTGGGATCATACAAAAGCACATTAGTATTCATATAATCGGCCTGTGAATAAATTTGCGAACGATAGTCACCATTCCACCCCATGATATCACCATCTTTATTGAAGTCGAGCTCATAGAGGCCGCGGGCTGACTTGTCATACGACAGACCATTCTGCGAACAACCACTCAGCGAGTTGGCGGCTGAGAGAATCTGATCGAAGTTACGGCTCTTATGATAGTTGAACCCGAAATTGATAAAAGATGTGGGACTCGTACGACAGGCATAGACAAAACCAACTTGGTCGAATGACATATTGGTCTTATTAAGGCCATCGAACTTCTGTACATCCTGCTGTGACACTATGCCAAAACTGAGACTAGCTGTAGAGTGACGGAATAGTCCTATGCCTGCGGGATTCGAACTGATGGTGGAGATATCTGCTCCAAGGGCTTCCATCGCACCACCCATGCCCACATAACGGGCAGTACCATTCAGGTCGTTGCCCAGGAGGCGGGCACTCTCGTATGTATCTTGTGCTACTGCTGGCAAAACCATTGTCAGAGACAGAGCTAAAATAAAACCTTTTTTCATTATCTAATCATTAAATTATTACATTTTAAAGAAGTAAAATTACCTGCGTCCTCCCATACGAGAGCCACCGCCACCAGAAGAGCGTGAGCCGCCTGAGGAGTGACTTCCGCCACTGAACCCGCCTCCACTGCTTCGTGAACCACTCCAAGAGGATGAACTGTGCGAAGAGGAACTGCTGGGACTATAGGTGGAACTGTTACCACGACGACCGCTGAAGTTGCCACTGCGGGAGGTTTGCGAATTGCCACTGCGGTAGACACGGCCTCCTCCCATCGAGGCAGCACGGTCTCTCAGACTGGAAGTGCGGCTGGCATTGCCTGCCACAGAATTGTATCTGCGGTAGGAAGAAGAACCTCGGCGGTCGATAGTACCTGCATTGCCTGTGCGGCCATAATAGTGGCCACTGCCACTACCGCCAATCACATAGTAATATGGATAACCGTAATAGTAGGGATAACCCCAACCGTAGTAGCCATAGTGGTATGGCCAACCCCAGCCATAATAGCCATAATAGCCGTAAGGATAATACCAAGTATCATACCAGGGGTAATAGCTGCTGTACCAAGAGCCGTAATACCAGGGATCGTACCATCCATAGGTGCGATAGTACCAAGGTGAATGCCACCCCCAGTCATAGCGACCAGCATTATAACCTGCCCAGAAGGCAGCATTGTCTGACATATCGTAATCGTCGAAACGCTGCATCTTCTTCGTCAGCTCATAGTCCTCCTTCAGAGAGTCAGGATATACGCCCTTACCCTCGCTGAATTCTATGATGTCAAGTTTCGTTGTATCACCATCAATAACCTCATATGTACTAGCCGTACGACGATTGTAGTCATCCACAGTACGATTCAGGCCCTCATACTGCGTATCCTCCGTCACCACCTCAATCTTTGAAGCCGCTTTGTTCTTTTTCGGCACAAAGTAGAGATCATCATCTTGAGCCATCATACCCAAAGGCATGGCTCCGATAAGCAGGGAAATCAGTAACAGTTTTTTCATTTTCTTTGTCTTTATATGGTTTCACGTTGCAAAAATACAACGATTTTTAGTGCAAATGTACGGAAAAACCCTAACTTATGGTAGGATTTTCCCTATTTTTTGTAATTTTGCCTCAAAAATTAACATCCTTATGAAATATTTCGAAGCCATTTTTACCATTACTCCCTACTCTACAGACGCCTCCGATATATTGGCAGCAATGGCTGGAGAGGCAGGATTCGAGACTTTTGAAGAAACAAAAGACGGGCTCAAGGGCTACGTGCAGCAAACACAATTCAACGAGAAAGCCCTTCGTGAAATTATAGAAGATTTCCCCTTCGAAGGGACCGCCGTTACCTACACTATTCGCGAAACCGAAGATCGTGATTGGAATGAGCAGTGGGAACAAGAAGGTTTTGAGCCAATAGTCATCTCTGATGGTGCAATGACTATTCACGATGGCCGTCATCTTCCTGACAATATGCCTGCTGACACTATTAATATTGAGATTGATGCCAAACTGGCATTTGGCACAGGAACACACGAAACCACCCGTATGATTTGCGCAACACTGGTAGATCACCACCCCAGAGGTCGCGTTTTGGATTGCGGAACAGGCACTGGCATCCTCTCTATCTGCGCACTCAAACTCGGCGCCGAAGAGGCTATAGGTTACGACATCGACGAATGGAGTGTCGATAATGCGCGCCATAATGCGGTAATAAATCACGTTGACAATCACTTTACCTCCCTCCTCGGTGATGTTTCTATATTAAATAAGGTAGATGGCGAGTTTAAGGTGGTAATGGCGAATATCAATCGTAATATTCTATTGACAGATATGTCTTTCTTCCGAAAGAAGATGGCGCAAAGAGCAATACTTATCCTCAGCGGATTCTATACTGAAGATGCTCCCCTGCTCATCGAGAAGGCAAAAACTTTAGGGCTTACCCTCCAACAACAAAAAGAAGACCAAAACTGGTGTTGTTTGGTCTTTACATAAGCAGATAAGGCATTTTATTGCTTTGCATTCAGCGCTTCGTAGATACGCTGCACGGGAAGTCCCATCACATTGTAATAGCTGCCCTTCAAAGCGGTTACGCCTATGTATCCTATCCATTCCTGTATACCATATGCACCAGCTTTGTCGAAGGGTTTGTAAGTGGTGATATAGTAATTTATCTCTTCGTCAGAAAGTATCTTAAATGTCACATCTGTGGTGACGGAGAAACGTTTTTCCCATCCTTCGGCCACCAGGCAAACACCTGTCATCACCTGATGCGTACGTCCGCTAAGGAGCCGCAGCATACGGTCGGCATCGGCCTTGTCAACAGGTTTGCCAAGAATTTCATCATCTACAATCACCACAGTGTCTGCAGTGATAATGATTTCATCCGATGCCATTTTTGACCGATAGGCTTCAGCCTTTAGTCCTGCTATGTGAAGGGCAACTTCAGAGACTGGCATCGAAGATGGGTAAGATTCTTCAATACCATTGAGGATTCGTACCTCAAAAGGGATTCCGAGACCTGCAAGCAATTCGCGCCTTCGTGGCGAGTTACTTGCCAAAACAAGTTTTTTCACCATCCGAATGCCTTTTTATCCATTATCCACTTTCCTTGTGCGCGAAGCACCTGTTCTATGATATCACGTCCACAACCATGACCACCGATACGGTCACTCACATAAATGCTGACCTCTTTAATCTCAGGACAAGCATCTTTTGGACAAACTGGACATCCCACACGACGCATAATCTCAAGATCGGGAATATCGTCGCCCATATACATTATTTCCTTGTCTGTCAAACCATATTTATGAAGGAAAGTCTCGTATGTTTCAATCTTTACGGAACAGCCGATATAGATGTCCTCCACTCCAAGACCCTCATAACGTTTACGGATACTGGTAACTTTAGCACCAGTCATAATCGCGATTCTCAAGCCAAGTTTCATCGCCAGCTGTATAGCATAACCGTCCTTGATGTTCACGGTACGTAGAGGTTCGCCTTCAGATGAGAGCGTGATGGTCTCTGAACTCAACACACCATCGATATCAAATATAATGGCCTTTATTTCTTTTAAGTCGTAATTAATCATCTATCAACCATCAAAACTTATTCAAGTGTACGTTCTCCCATTTTAACTTGTCCTCACTTTGCTCACGACGCTCGTCAGTCCAATGACCAAGTGCAATGATACAAAGACAATTCAAATTGTCGGGGATGTCCAGGACCCCTCTAATCACAGTATCAGCAGTTGTGCCATCGTCTAGACCACGCCCACGCATCTGAATCCAACACGAGCCAAGCCCTAGCTCCTCTGCCTGATATTGCATGGAGGCTGCGGCAATGGAACCATCCTCAACCCAACAGTCATTTTGCATGGGATCGCCCAAAACAACGATAGCTACAGGGGCATCCTTGAGAAACTGCGATCCAAGATTCTTCGCATCAGCGAGTTTCTCCAAATCCTGCTTGTCGTCCACGACCACAAACTGCCAGGCGCGCTGGTTTTTTGACGTAGGTGACATCAGGGCTGCACGAATGATTAACTTGAGGTCGTCGGCATCGATCTCTTCATCGGTATACTTTCTGTGACTGCGGCGCTTCTGCACCAAATCTTTAAATTCTGTCATATTATGCTTAAATATCTAATTTTGGTGCAAAGATAATATATTTTTCTCAATTCTTACTTCTCGATTCTTATTTTTTTATTATCTTTGCAGCATGAAAGGACTGAAGACAACGCTCTACAAGCGCAGCGAACAACTGCCGGCTTTGGATGAAAGTAATTTCTTCCATAGCCGTGAATTGTTCGACATCGCAAGAGAGACCCCCCGTCAGAAGCCTGTTATGGTGGTTACCACTGATGCCGAAGGACATGTTGTCAGCCACATGCTGGGTATTATTCGTTACCGAACTTTGGTAATTCCCCCATTTCTGATTATCCATTGTCGTGTTCTCGGTGAGGGCGTCTATTACGACAGTCCTTACAAGAAAGAAGAACTTTTCGGTGAAATGCTGACAGCACTGAAGTTGAGCATGAGTACACGTACGTTGTATATGGAGGTAAGTAACCTGAGTCAGAAAATGTTTGGTTACAAACAACTACGTCAGTTGCAGTTTTTCCCTGTAAACTGGTCCAGTGTCCATAATTCGCTTCATAGTCATGCCCCGGAGGAGCGTATTTCTTCAAAGCTTCAGAAGCGTATCAATTCTGCCCGTGAACGTGGGGCTACTACAGAGATCGTCCAAACAGAAGACGACTTCAAAGCGTTCTCCAAGTTGCTTAGGAAACACAATTTATTAAAACCGAAACGCTATATACCTGATGATACCTTTTTCAGAAAAATAATGGAGGGAGAACATGGGCGGCTCTTCGTGACCAAATATCGTGGTAAAGTAATTGCATGTTCCGCTTGTGTCTATAGCATGGGAGATGCCTATCTCTGGTATTCGGCCTTCAGACGCAAAACCTACCGTTTTTTGCATCCCGATGTTGTAGTGGTATGGGATGTGATGAAACACGCCTATGAAAACGGTTATGCCCACATGTGCTTTATGGATGTAGGCTTACCTTTCTCGAAGAATCCTTTCCGAGAGTTCATTCTTCGGTTTGGAGGCAAAGAACAAAGCACCTATCGCTGGTTCCGTTTCTCCATCCGTTGGATTAACTCCTTACTCTCCTGGCTTTACAGGGAGTAATTATTACTCTTTACCTAACATAGCTCTCTCAACGTCATACGAATTGGCACCCTTGTTTACTCGGCGTTCTTTCGGAATGTCAGGTACAGCTACGAGTCCGTCGTCATTCGCCCAGCCACCCTCAGCCTGTCCTTCAGGAACAATAGGCTCACCATCAGCATTAAGAGAGTCTGCCTTAGGTGTAACATACTCAAAGGTAGTATCGGCCACGTCTTCCAAATAACGCTGATAAAGCTCTGCCTGATTCGGTCGGCAGCTATACGTCGCAAACACTAACATCCCAACACAAAAATAAAACAACTTCTTCATATAGTTATTGGTATCTTTTATATTCTTTCCACTTGCTTTACGCCTTTTACAGTGCGTAACTTCTTGATCAGCGACTCCAGACGAGAGGTATCTTCCAGCATTACCACAAGGTTTCCACTGAAAAGACCATCGTGCGAGTCGATGTTGATAGAGCGCAGTACGAGCTTCTCGTCTTTGGAGATAATGCTCGTGAGATTGTTTACAATACCGATATCGTCATTACCGATAACCCGGAGTGTGATGGAATATTGCGAGGCCCCTTTACCGCTCCACTTAGCCTTGACCACGCGATAGCCGTAACGGCGTCGCAGTTCTGGGGCGTTAGGACAATCCTGCCGGTGAATCTTGATACCGCCATTGATGGTGACAAAGCCGAAGATTGGATCACCATAGATTGGATGACAACAGCGTGCCAGTTGGTAGTCCAAGCCCTTTAGATTCTGGTCAATGACGAGGGTATCGTCAGAGGCCCCCGTATTGACAGGTGAGAATTTCGATTGTTCCAGCTCAAACTCCGATGCCGAACGGGCGATGTTGTCGCCTGTCACCGTTTTCTCCCCATCGCGTACCTCTATATATTTATCTATGACGGTGTTCACATCCAATACGCCGTCGGCAATCGACTTATAAAAATCGCTCACCTCCTTGAAGCCAAGCTTCTTGATGACGTGGAACATCACCGACTCCTCCTGATCAATCTTACGATTCTTGAATTTACGTTCAAGCATCTCCTTGGCAAAAAGTCCGTCGCGCTGACGAGTTTCCTTCAATGCCAGGCGAATCTTCTGTTTGGCGCGTGACGACTTCACAATCGAAAGCCATTCCTGACGCGGTTTCTGATTGGCCGATGTCAGAATCTCCACTTGGTCACCGCTTTTCAACTGATAGCGGATGGGCACCACCTTGCCGTTTATGCGACCTCCCGTACACTGGTTGCCCAAATTCGAGTGGATATGATAGGCAAAGTCGAGCACAGTAGCTCCCACGGGGAACTTATACAGATCGCCACGAGGCGAGAACACAAAGACCTCATCCTCATAGAGCTCCATCTTAAACTGGTCCATAGCCTCCAGACCCTCAGCATGTTCCAGCATTGAACGAATGCCCGTGAGCCACTCGTCAAGCCCCGTTTCACCTTTTACGCCCTTATAACGCCAGTGGGCAGCCACACCCCGCTCAGCGATATCGTCCATACGTTCCGTACGGATCTGCACCTCCACCCATTTCTTCTCAGGGCCAAGAACTGTAATATGCAACGACTCGTAGCCATTCGATTTAGGAACCGATAGCCAGTCACGAAGTCGTTTAGGGTTGGGCTGATACATATCGGTAACAATCGAGTATGCCTGCCAACACTGCATCTTCTCCTTATCTTCCGGACAGTCGATGATGATGCGAATGGCGAAGAGGTCATAGATTCCCTCAAAGCCGCATTTCTGCTTTTTCATCTTCTCCCAGATAGAGTGTATCGACTTTGTACGACCCTTGATATGACAGTTGATACCCGCCGCCTTCACCTTTTCCTCAATAGGTTTGATAAACCTTTCTATATAGGCATCACGCGAGGCTTTCGTCTCATTCAGTTTCTCACGAATCATATAGTAAGCATCGTGTTCCAGATACTTCAGCGAGAGGTCTTCCAGTTCGCTCTTCAGCTTATAGAGGCCTAGCTTATGGGCAAGCGGTGCATAGAGATAGGCCGCCTCCTGAGAGACCTCCATCTTTGCCTCTATATTTTCCGTATCTCGGATTTGGCGCATCAGATTCACACGATCAGCAATCATGATGAGAATCACACGCATATCTTCAGCGAATGAAAGCAGCAGGTTACGGAAGTTCTCGCTTTCAATAACGGGATTCTTCTGATACAGCTGCTGGATGCGGTTCAGACCGTGAAGGATGCGGGCCACCTGCGGGCCGTATTGCTCCTCGACCTGCTCAATAGTCATGTGCCCCTCGTCAATCTCGGGAATGAGATAAACCGCCTGTATTGCGTCACCCTTCAGCCCAATTTCCTCTTTCAGAAGTTGAGCCGTACGAGCAGCCATCTGTTTCTTTTCTTCGTATGTAAATGCGAATAATTCTGCCATAATTGACTTTTTTCATTGCAAAGATACAAATTTCTTGGAAAATCTTCGTTTTTTTTCAAAAAAGTTAGTATTTTTGCATCAGAAAACAATTTAAATTCCAAAAATCGTTATGTTATCACAACAAGACCTGAAACAAATTGCTCAGAAAGGAATCACCGCTGAGCAGATCGAGAATCAACTGAATGAGTTTAAAACCGGATTCCCCTTCCTGAAGCTGGAAGCAGCCGCTGGCATCGGTCGTGGCATTATCGCCCCCAACGCCGACGAGCGCAAGCAGTTGGAGGAAGTATGGAACCAGTACAAGGCTGCTGGCAACAAAATCGTAAAGTTTGTGCCCGCCTCAGGTGCCGCCAGCCGTATGTTCAAAAACATGTTTGCTTTTGTGGATGCCGACTATGATGTACCCACCTCCGATTTCGAGAAGAAATACTTCGACTCGATAGAGAAGTTCGCTTTCTATGATGCTCTTGATGCCGCTTGCCAGAAGAACGAAGGCAAGGGAATCAAAGAACTGATTGCTGCAGGTAATTACAAAGCAGTCGCTGCCAACATGCTGAAGGCCGAAGGCTTGAACTACGGTCAGCTTCCTAAGGGACTGTTACTTTTCCACAAGTATGCTGAAGGACCGCGCACCCCGATGGAGGAACACCTTGTGGAAGGTGCCCTCTATGCTGCCTCTAATGGTGAGGCCCATGTTCATTTCACCGTCTCTCATGAGCACATGGAGCTCTTTAAGGCTAAGGTGGCTGAAAAGGCTGACTCCTTTGCTAAAAAATATGGTATCAAGTATGACATTACCTTCTCAGAGCAGAAGCCCTCTACCGATACCGTTGCCGCCAACCCCGACAACACACCATTCCGCAACGATGACGGCTCATTGTTGTTCCGTCCCGGTGGTCACGGTGCCCTCATTGAGAACCTTAATGAGATAGACGCCGACGTGATTTTTATCAAGAACATCGACAACGTGGTACCCGACCGTCTGAAGCCAGAGACCGTAGAGTGGAAGCAGGTCATTGCTGGTGTGCTCGTTTCGCTGCAGAAGCAGGCTTTTGAATATCTGCGTCTACTTGATGCAGGTGCTACCGATGCCCAGCTCGAGGAGATTGCCAAGTTCGTCAGTGAGAAACTCTGCACCGATGCCAAGGGCAAGAAGGCCGATGCCGCCTATCTGCGTGAGAAGCTGAACCGCCCAATGCGCGTCTGTGGCGTGGTGAAGAACGTGGGTGAACCTGGTGGTGGACCGTTCCTGACCTACAATCAGGATGGAACCGTATCGCTGCAGATTCTGGAGAGTTCGCAGATTGACACTAACAACGAGGCTTATATGAAGATGTTCACTCAGGGTACTCACTTCAACCCCGTAGACCTCGTCTGCGCCGTGAAGGACTATAAGGGTCAGCCCTTCAACCTGCCTGAGTTTGTTGATAAGACCACAGGTTTCATCTCTTCTAAATCGAAAGCCGGTAAAGAGCTGAAGGCCTTGGAGTTACCAGGCCTATGGAATGGTGCTATGAGTAATTGGAGTACGGTCTTCGTAGAAGTGCCTCTCGGCACCTTCAACCCAGTGAAGACCGTCAACGACTTGCTACGCGAACAACATCAGTAAACAAAAGAAATCCCAGCCAGCTGGCTGGGATTTCTTCTTTTCTATATCAACTTGTCAATTGCCTCAACCCCTTTGTTGGTACAGATACCCCTTAGCGATACAAAGATCAGATTCATGAATATCTCCTCTATCGTATAGCTGAGGAAAAGCTGCTGCTCCATCACATATTTTCCTAATGCATCGAATAGTCGTGCCACAAGTTCTGGCTTCACCTCCTTGCGAAAAAAGCCCTCATCTATGCCACGCTCGATAAACTTCGTCATATTTGTCAGCATCTGCTGGTTCTGTTGTCCTAAATAACGCGCCACCTTCGGATACTTCACCAGATCTGAATAGAACAGCGGATTGGTCTGACGCACCTCTTCCACTTTCAGCTTGTATGCCACCAGGATAATCTCCATCACGTTGTTGCAGTCCTGTGCCTTCTGCTGCATCTGAGAACGCCGTTCACCGAGATAATATTTCACACCCTCATAGAGCAAATCCTCTTTTTTGTCGAAGATCTCATAGAGTGTGCGCTTCGAGATACCCAACTCAGATGCCACGTCATCCATCTTTACCTGACGGATGCCCTTCTTGGCAAAAGCCATCATCGCCGATGTGATGATTTTGTCTCTAAGCCCCTGTTTGTAGGGAGAAATGTCTTTGGTTTCTTGCATATTCATACATTTTCAGTTGCAAAGGTACAAAAAAAACAAAAATAGGCGATATTTTTAAATAGTTTTTTGTAATTTTGCACCAAAATTTGATAATAGGTAAAAAGATTATTAGTAATACACGATTATGGTTAAGATCTCGAAAGAAGCTGCCCTCGAATATCATGAGAGCGGACGCCCTGGAAAAATTGAAGTAAAGCCCACCAAGGCTTATCGTACGCAAACCGACTTGAGTCTCGCCTACTCTCCTGGCGTGGCCTATCCCTGTCTGGAGATTCAAGAGAACCCCGACGCAGCCTATAAGTACACCGATAAGGGTAACCTTGTGGCTGTTATCTCCAATGGTACCGCGGTGCTCGGCTTGGGTGATATCGGTGCCATGAGTGGTAAGCCCGTCATGGAAGGAAAGGGTCTGCTCTTCAAGATCTATGGCGGTATCGACGTATTCGACATCGAGGTTGCTGAGAAGGATCCCGAGAAGTTCTGTGAGGCTGTTGAGCGCATCGCCCCTACCTTTGGCGGTATCAACCTCGAGGATATCAAGGCTCCTGAGTGCTTCTACATTGAGGAGCGTCTGAAGAAGACACTCGATATCCCCGTAATGCACGATGACCAGCACGGAACCGCAATCATCTCTGCTGCAGGTCTGAAGAATGCCATGGAGGTGATTGGCAAGGATATCAAGAAGGTAAAGATTGTGGTCAACGGCGCAGGTGCTGCTGCCATCAGTTGCACCAAGCTCTATATGGCCATCGGAGCCCAAAAGGAGAATATCGTGATGCTCGACTCCAAGGGCGTGATCTCTGTAGAGCGTCAGGACCTGAACGAGCAAAAGAGATTCTTCGCCACCAGTCGTACCGATATCCATACCCTCGCAGAGGCTGTCAACGGTGCCGACGTGTTTGTGGGTCTTTCAAAAGGTAATGTGCTCTCCAAGGATATGGTAAAGACGATGGCCAAGGATCCCGTTATCTTCGCTCTCGCCAACCCTGTACCCGAAATTTCTTACGAGGACGCCATGGAGGCCCGTCCCGATGTGCTTATGTCTACGGGGCGCACCGACTATCCTAACCAAATCAACAACGTTATCGGCTTCCCTTACATCTTCCGTGGTGCGCTCGACGTTCACGCCACCGCCATCAACGAGGAGATGAAGTTGGCTGCCGTTCATGCCATCGCAGATCTTGCAAAGCAGCCAGTGCCTGATGTGGTGAACGATGTCTATCACGTCAACAATCTCTCTTTCGGTCGCGATTACTTCATTCCGAAGCCCGTTGATCCCCGTCTGATTACCGAAGTGTCAGCGGCTGTGGCCAAAGCCGCCATCGAGAGTGGTGTGGCTCGCAAGAAGATTGAGGACTGGGATGAATATAAGGATTCGCTCTCTGTGCTGCTTGGTCAGGAGACCAAACTCACCCAGAATCTCTACGCCACAGCAGCAGCCCATCCGCAGCGAGTGGTATTCGCAGAGGCCGTACACCCCACCATGCTGAAGGCTGCCGTACAGGCTTACGCTGAAGGTATCTGTCACCCGATTCTGCTCGGTAACGATGAAGTCATCACCAAACTCGCCAAGAAGCTCGACCTGAGCCTCGATGGTCTTGAGATTGTGAACCTGCGCCATCCGTCAGAACAGGAGCGCCGCGAACGTTATGCCCGCATCCTCACAGAGAAGCGCCAGCGCGACGGCTACACTTTCCAGGAAGCCAACGACAAGATGTTCGAGCGCAACTACTTCGGTATGATGATGGTGGAGACTGGCGAGGCTGATGCCTACATCACTGGTCTGTATACGAAGTACTCGAATACCATCAAGGTAGTCAACGAGGTGATTGGTATCCGTCCTGAGTTCAAGCATTTCGGTACCATGCACATCATCAACTCGCCTAAGGGTACTTACTATGTTACCGATACGCTCGTCAACGAGAACCCCGATAAGGACGCGCTGATGGATATCGCCAAGCTCGCAGCTACCGCCGTTCGCTTCTTCAACGAAAAACCTGTTATTGCAATGGTCAGCCACTCTAACTTCGGTAGCAACACCAGCGATGGTGCCAAGAAGGTCAGATATGCCGTAGAGGAGATGCAGCAGCTCTACCCCGATCTTCCCATCGACGGAGAGATGCAGCTGGGCTTCGCACTTGACAACGAGCTGAGAGACGAGCAGTATCCGTTTACCAAACTGAAAGGCAAGAAGGTGAACACACTGGTGTTCCCCAACCTGACCTCTGCCCGTTCATCTTACAAGATGCTGCAGATGCTGGGTAGCGACGCCGAGATTATCGGCCCGATCCAGATGGGTCTGAACAAGCCTATCCACTTCATCGACTTCGGTGCCACTGTGCGCGACATTGTGAACATCGTGGCAGTAGCAACCATCGATGCCTATGTGGCCAAGATCAAGGATCGCATCAACAACGCTGGAAAGTAATCACATATTTTCTATATAAAAACCAACAAGGGCTGTCTTTCGAGGCAGCCCTTGTTGGTTAAATTACTTAACAAGTCGGTTCGTGAGAATCGTGTTCTAGAGCCCAAACCATTCCAAGGCCGTCAATACGTGAGTTTTGAGCCGTTTTGCTAAATATCTGATTCATTGGACGTTATGTTGTATTGTTAAAAAGGGGGTCATCTTTGGGTCGTTAAAATAAGGCTTTTCACCCGTCGAAACGTTATCTTTCGCTCATTCAAACGTCATCTTTCACTATATGGAAGATAGTCCGATGACTCGTAAAGACTATCTTAACGCCCCTAAAAGACTATCTAAACCCATAGTTTACCGTAATTAAACTCCGAACGTATCCTAAATCATCTCTTATTTTCTCTAGAAGGAGCACTCTGGAAGTGTTAAATTTTGGCATAGAATCTTTACATTCTGTTACCCACAAACCACCTATACGCTATTCCCCTCTATTTTGCTTTCATAATCACAAGCTAAATCCCACATATTATATATAAGGTCTTTCAGGTTGCAAACAGGTGTGGACGAACACATAACAAAAGGCATTTAATGACCTTTTGACTTGATTTATGTCAATTAAGTGACAAAAAGAAAGGTTTTTGAAGAAAAAGTTGATAAAATGTTTGCTATTTCGAATTTTTGATGTAATTTTGCACCCGAAAAGAAGAAAGCAAAGACAGAATGTACTGTCGAAGCAGTATAAACAGCGAAATATAGTAATTTTTAATCAGTATAACACTTAAAAAACTTTTAGATTATGAATGCAGCAAAAGTTGTAGAGGATCTGAAACAGAGATTCCCCAATGAGCCGGAGTACATCCAGGCAGTTTCTCAGGTACTTCCTACTATCGAGGAAGAGTACAACAAGCACCCCGAGTTTGAGAAGGCCAACCTCATCGAGCGCCTTTGCATCCCCGATCGTGTTTGTGAGTTCCGTATCACTTGGGTAGATGATAAGGGAAATGTTCAGACCAACATGGGTTATCGTATCCAGCACAACAATGCTATTGGCCCGTACAAAGGCGGTCTTCGTTATCACAAGAGTGTAAACCTCGGTATCCTGAAGTTCCTGGCTTTCGAGCAGACCTTCAAGAACTCTCTGACCACACTGCCTATGGGTGGTGCAAAGGGTGGTTCAGACTTCTCTCCCCGTGGCAAGAGCGATGCTGAGGTGATGCGCTTCTGCCAGGCATTCATGAATGAGCTCTATCGCGTGATTGGTCCAGATGAGGACGTTCCCGCTGGTGACATCGGTGTTGGTGGACGTGAGGTCGGTTACCTCTTCGGACAGTACAAGAAGCTGACTCATCAGTTCCAGGGCGTGCTGACAGGTAAGGGTCTGAGCTTCGGTGGTTCACTGATCCGTCCTGAGGCTACAGGTTATGGCTGTGTTTACTTCCTGACCTCTATGCTAGCTACCCGTGGTATCGAACTGAAGGGTAAGAAGGTGCTGATCTCTGGTTCTGGTAATGTGGCACAGTATGCTACAGAGAAGTGTATCCAGCTCGGTGCTATCCCCTTGACACTCTCTGACTCAGACGGTTACATCTTCGATCCCGATGGTATCGACGAGGCTAAGCTCGCTTATGTGAAGGAGCTGAAGAACGTTGAGCGCGGACGTATTAAGGAATATGTTGAGGAGTATCCCAACGCTGTATATCATGCTGGTGAGCGCCCCTGGCACGAGAAGGCTGATATCGCCCTGCCTTGCGCTACTCAGAACGAGATCAACGCAGAACAGGCTCAGGCTCTCGTAGACAATGGTGTGATCGCCGTTGCCGAGGGTGCAAACATGCCTACCCTGCCCGATGCTATCAAGATCTTCCAGGATGCCAAATTGCTCTACTCTCCTGGTAAGGCTTCTAACGCTGGTGGTGTATCAGTATCTGGCCTGGAGATGTCACAGAACTCAGAGCGTCTGAGCTGGACTTCTAAGGAGGTTGATGACTATCTGAAGCGCATCATGAATGACATTCACGAGAACTGCGTGAAGTACGGTACCGAGGCTGATGGTTACATCAACTACGTGAAGGGTGCTAACGTAGCAGGCTTCATGAAGGTGGCCAACGCCATGATGGCTCAGGGCATTGTATAAGCCGGACGAAGTTTGAAGTATTCAAGTGAAAGTATAATTATAATAGAATAACGTATTGTTAACAGGGGCTGACTCGCGAGGGTCGGCCTTTGTTTTGTTAATAATTCATAAATTAATATCTACTTTTCACTTCTCACCCCTCACTTCTCACTTCTTTTTACTACCTTTGCACCCGTTTTGTCCCCCGTAGGGGGAATAGGGGCCGGAACAGGCGCTTGCTCCTATGAATTATTAACCCTTTAAAAGATGGTCTGGTAAACGTCTGTTCAGACCCCGCCCCGACAAACAAACGTGGGGCAACAGAATTAATTTATTATGTCAGATTTAACAAAGAACGTGAAGCCGCTCGACGATTTCAATTGGGACGAGTTCGAGAATGGCACGCCCGCTGGTGTCAACAAAGAAGAGCTTGACAAGGCGTACGACGAAACCCTCAACAAGGTAGCCGACCACCAGGTAGTAGAAGGTACCGTGATCAGCGTTGACAAGAAGGAAGTTGTTGTCAACATCGGCTACAAGAGCGACGGCATCATCCCCGCTTCTGAGTTCCGCTACAATCCCGACCTGAAGATCGGTGATAAGGTAGAGGTTTACGTAGAGAGCGCTGAGGACAAGAAGGGTCAGCTGATCCTCTCTCACAAGAAGGCCCGTCTGAGCAAGTCTTGGGATAAGGTCAACGAGGCTCTCGAGGCAGATGCTATCATCCAGGGCTTCATCAAGTGCCGCACAAAGGGCGGTATGATTGTCGACGTATTCGGTATCGAGGCCTTCCTCCCCGGATCGCAGATCGACGTTCACCCCATACGCGACTACGACCAGTTCGTTGGCAAGACCATGGAGTTCAAGGTTGTGAAGATCAACCAGGAGTTCCGCAACGTGGTCGTTTCTCACAAGGCTCTTATTGAGCAGGAGCTCGAGGCCCAGAAGAAGGAGATCATTGGTCGTCTGGAGAAGGGTCAGATCCTTGAGGGTACAGTTAAGAACATCACCAGCTACGGTGTATTCGTTGACCTCGGCGGTGTTGACGGACTCATCCACATCACAGACCTTTCTTGGGGCCGCGTAGACGATCCCCACAAGGTGGTGGAGCTCGACCAGAAGATCAACGTTGTTATCCTGGACTTCGACGACGAGAAGCGCCGCATCGCCCTCGGTCTGAAGCAGCTCACTCCTCATCCTTGGGATGCTCTGGATCAGGAGCTCAAGGTTGGTGACCACGTGAAGGGTAAGGTAGTCGTTATCGCTGACTACGGTGCATTCGTTGAGATCCAGCCTGGTGTTGAGGGCCTGATCCACGTTTCAGAGATGTCTTGGAGCCAGCACCTGCGTTCAGCTCAGGAGTTCCTGAAGGTTGGCGAAGAGGTTGAGGCAGTCATCCTGACCCTTGACCGCGATGAGCGTAAGATGAGCCTGGGTATCAAGCAGCTTCGTGAGGATCCCTGGGAGGCTATCGAGAACAAGTATCCTCTTGGCAGCAAGCATACCGCAAAGGTTCGCAACTTCACCAACTTTGGTGTATTTGTTGAGCTCGAGGAAGGTGTTGACGGCCTGATTCACATCAGCGACCTCTCTTGGACCAAGAAGGTAAAGCATCCTTCAGAGTTCACTCAGGTTGGTGCTCAGATCGACGTTATCGTTCTGGATATCGATAAGGAGAACCGTCGTCTGTCTCTCGGTCACAAGCAGCTCGAGGAGAATCCTTGGGATGTATTCGAGGAGAAGTACACCGTTGGTTCTATCCACGAGGGTAAGATCAGCGAGATGCTCGAGAAGGGCGCCGTTGTATCACTCGAGGAGAATGTTGAGGGCTTTGCTACTCCGAAGCACCTCGTGAAGGAGGACGGTTCACAGGCTCAGGCTGGTGAGGTTCTGCCCTTCAAGGTGATCGAGTTCAATAAGGACAGCAAGCGTATCATCCTCTCTCACAGTCGCACCTTCGAGGATCCCGCCCGCGAGGAGAAGAAGGCTGCCGCTAAGAAGGCACGTGCTCCGAAGAAGGACGATGCTCCGAAGATCGAGAATGTTGCAGCCAGCACAACACTGGGTGACATCGACGCACTGGCTCAGCTGAAGGCTCAGCTGGAAGGTGAGAGCAAGAAGAAGTAATTGCTCTACCCTCTTACATACCTATCCCCTCTGGAAGTTTTTCCAGGGGGGATTTTTGTTTGGCACGATATTTGCAGAATAATGTTCAAACAATGAAATTATAAATTGATAATAACATGCAAAAAGGTAACATCGGGGTTACAACCGAGAATATATTCCCCGTTATCAAAAAGTTTCTCTACAGTGATCATGAGATTTTCCTCCGCGAGATGGTGTCGAACGCAGTCGATGCTACGCAAAAGATGAAGACCCTCGCCGCACAAGGAGAGTTTAAAGACGATCTTGGCGACCTGACTGTACGTGTCAACTTTGATGCTGACAAGGGTACCATCACCATCAGCGATCATGGTATCGGAATGACCGAAGAGGAGATTGATAAGTATATTAACCAGATCGCCTTCTCTGGCGTTAGCGACTTTTTGGAGAAATATAAGGATAACGCCAACAACATTATTGGTCACTTCGGTCTGGGCTTCTACTCAAGTTTCATGGTGTCGAAGAAGGTGGAAATAATCACCAAGTCGTACAAAGAGGGTTCGAAGGCCGTAAAGTGGAGTTGTGACGGCAGTCCTGCCTACGAGATTGACGATGCCGAGCGTGAACAACGTGGTAGTGACATCATCCTCTATATCGATGACGATTGCAAGGAATTCCTTGACAAGTACAAGCTTGAGGGTTTGCTTCAGAAGTATTGCAAGTTCATGGCTGTGCCCGTTGCTTTCGGTAAGAAGACCGAATGGAAGGACGGCAAACAGGTGGATACTGATGAAGACAATATTATTAATAATGTGGAGCCGCTGTGGACGAAGACGCCCTCTTCGCTGAAGGACGAGGACTACAAGAGTTTCTATCGTACGCTCTATCCAATGAGCGATGAGCCCCTGTTCTGGATTCACCTGAACGTGGACTATCCCTTCAACCTGACGGGTATCCTCTACTTCCCGAAGATTAAGTCGAACATTGAGCTGCAGAAGAATAAAATCCAGCTCTACTGCAACCAGGTATTTGTAACCGATCAGGTAGAGGGCATCGTACCCGAATTCCTGACGTTACTGCATGGTGTGATCGACTCACCGGATATTCCCCTGAACGTCTCTCGTAGCTATCTGCAGAGTGACCGTGAGGTGAAGAAAATCTCTACTTATATCACGAAGAAAGTTGCCGACCGCTTGAATGCCATCTTCAAGGAAGACCGCAAGCAGTATGAGGAGAAGTGGGACGATCTGAAGCTCTTCATCAACTACGGTATCCTCTCTGAGGAGGGCTTCTACGACCGCGCCAAGGACTTTGCCCTGATGAAGGATACAGATGGTAAGTACTTCACATTTGAGGATTACAAGAAGCTCATCGAGGCCAATCAAAAGGATAAGAACGATCAGTTGGTATATCTCTACGCTACCGACAAGGAAGAGCAGTACTCTTACATCAAGGCAGCTCAGGACAAGGGTTACTCAGTACTATTACTTGACGGTCAGCTTGATGTTCCCACTATTCAGACATTGGAGCAGAAATTTGAGAAGAGCCACTTCACACGTGTGGATGCCGACATCATCGACCGTCTGATTGTGAAGGAGGACGCCAAGAAGACGCAGCTCTCGGAGGAAGAGAGTGACAATTTGTCAGCCGTGTTCCGCACCCAGATGCCAAAGATTGAGAAGGCAGAGTTTATGGTTCAGGTGGATGCCCTCGGCGAAGAGGCACGTCCTGTGATTATCACACAAAATGAGTATATGCGTCGTATGAAGGAGATGAGCCGTTTCCAGCCAGGAATGAACTTCTATGGACAGATGCCCGACTCATTCAACATCGTCCTGAATTCCGATCATCCATTGGTAAAGAAAGTACTTGAGGAGAGTGAGGCTGCTACCGCCGAGGCGCTGAAGCCCATCGTGAGCGAGCTAAAGGGTCAAGAAGCTCGTCTGGCCGCTATTCGTGCCGCACAGGATAAAAAGAAATATGACGAGATTACCCAGGAGGAAAAGGACCAGAAGGCCGAGGCTGAGAAAGCCGTACAGGAGCAGAAGGACAAGAAGACAGCTGTGATTGCCGACTATGCAAAGGGCAATTCCATCGTTCACCAACTTATCGACCTGGCGCTCCTTCAGAATGGCATGCTCAAAGGCGAGGCGCTGGATAAATTCCTAAAGCGCTCAGTTGATTTGATTAAATAAAATAAATGCTCCCTCATTTTCGAGGGAGCATTTATTTTATCTTCGTAATTCACGGAGGCGAGCCTTATAGGCTTTGCGGAGTTTTCGCACAGCCTTATCACGTATCTGTCTCACACGCTCACGTTTCACATCCATATCTTCTGCTATCTCAGCCATAGTCTCCCGTTCTTGGCCAATACCGAAAAAGGCATTCACCACCTTTGTCTCACGCTGGTCAAGACTGCCTAAGGCATATTCCACCGCAGCCTCAACGGCTTCAGAATGGACACGCTCATCGGCCAAAGGAGCATCCTGATTAATCAAAACAGACAATAAACTCATATTCGTTCGATGACCTAAGGGGGCATCTACTGAAAGAGGCATACTTTGTTGACGGGCAACGACCTCATCCTTTACATTCTTTGGCACCTGGTAGAGACCAGCCTGCTGCTCGATGAACTTCTCGATAGCCTGACGCACATAGACAACGGCATAGTTTACAAAGCGGACACCTTTGCTGGCATCATACTTCGAGGCGGCTTTCATTAAGCCGATATTACCCTCACTGACGAGATCCTCCATCGCAACACCTTTACCCTTATATTGACGGGCTACGGCCACCACAAAGCGAAGGTTTGCTTCCACAAGTCTCGAGAGGGCTTTAGTATCGCCTTTCAGGATTTGCGATGAGAGTTGTTTCTCTACTTCGTCGGAAAGCAGAGCTTCCTTTCCGATTTCATCCAAATATCTGTTAAGTGCTGAATCTTCCATAAAAACTTATTTTGGGGCAAAGATACAAAAAAATAATCGGAAATACAAAGAAAGAGAGAAAATCTTTCGATTTTCTCTCTTCAAGTGATTCCGGCGGGATTCAAACCCACAACCTTCTGATCCGTAGTCAGATGCTCTATTCAGTTGAGCTACGGAACCTTGTTCCTTTTTGCGGGTGCAAAGGTACGAAGATTTTTTGAACTGACCAAATCTTTTGGCGACTTTTTTCAAGAAAAATGTATTTTCGCCCCTTTTTACCTGATTTTCTTCAAATTTTCAGCTCTTTCAGTATCTCTGACATGCGCTGCATATTGTTGATACGCATGGGCACCAACGGCAGGCGAAGGACGTTCTGAATAAAGCCCATCTCTGAGAGCATCGCCTTTACACCAGCGGGATTGCCGTCGACAAAGAGCAACGAGAACAAGTCTGTAAAGCGATGATGGATAGTGCGGGCTGGATCGTATTCACCGCGCATCTGCAAACGGATCATTCTTGAGAACTCCTTAGGAAGGGCATTGCCAATAACGGAGATAACGCCAACGGCACCACAACTGACCATAGGGAATGTCAGGGAATCGTCACCACTGATTACGTCAAAGCCATTGGGCTTGTTCTTGATAATCTCGTCGACTTGTTCCAAATTACCACTAGCTTCCTTAATACCTACAATGTTATGGCAATCGCGTGCCAATCTCACTGTTGTGGCTGCCTGCATATTTACCCCTGTACGACCTGGCACATTATATAATATAACGGGCAACGTGGTAGCTGCAGCAATCGCCTTAAAATGCTGGTAGAGACCTTCTTGTGAAGGCTTGTTATAATATGGACATACGCTGAGTATACCGTCAACCCCACGAAAATCGCCGGTTTTCAGTTCCTCAATGATGGCAGCAGTATTATTGCCACCACAACCCATCAGGATGGGCACACGCCCCTGGACATAGTCTACGACGAGGTCTTTAATCTTCTGCTTTTCTTCCTTGGTAAGTGTGGGTGTCTCGCCTGTAGTAGCGAGAATACAGAAAAAGTCGGCCCCGTTGTTCAGCTGATAATCCACAAGGCGTATCAGCGATTCATAGTCTACCGAACCGTCTTCCTTAAAGGGGGTGATGAGTGCGATACCCAAACCCTTGAAAATATTCTGTACCATATCGTCTAATCTTTTCGGCTGCAAAGGTACACAAATAAAATGAAAATCGCAGCAAAATGCTGCGATTTTTTCATTTTTTGTGTTATTCTGCCTTGAATAGATCCTTGATACCTCCTAATGAGCCAAGTAGGTTGGTGGCCTCATAAGGCAAATAGACGGTTTTGGTCTTCTCGCCTTCGGCTAACTCTTGCATCATTTGGATATATTTCTGGGCCAGCAGATAGTTGGCAGGATTGGTCGATTTACCGACAGCCTCAGTAATCAGCTCGATAGCCTTCGCCTCAGCCTCGGCCACACGGATGCGGGCCTGCGCCTCGCCTTCGGCCTGAAGGATAGCTTCCTGCTTTGCGGCTTCTGCCTTATTGACGATAGCAGTCTTCTCACCTTCTGACGCAAGAATCTCGGCAGCCTTCTGACCCTCGGAAGTAAGAATCTGGGCACGTTTGTTACGTTCTGCCTGCATCTGCTTCTCCATTGCAGTAAGCACAGAGTCAGGAGGCGTGATGTCCTGTAGCTCCACACGATTCACCTTCACACCCCACTTATCGGTTGCATCGTCGAGCACAGCACTCAATTTCTTGTTGATAGTATCGCGTGAAGTCAGTGTCTCGTCGAGCTCAAGTTCACCAATGATATTACGCAACGTGGTCTGCGTCAGCTTCTCGATAGCATTGGGCAGGTTGTTAATCTCATATGTGGCCTTGAAGGGATCTACAATCTGGAAATAAAGCAACGCATTGATCTCAGTCTGTACATTATCCTTCGTAATCACATTCTGCTTAGGAAAGTCGTAGACTTGTTCACGCAGGTCAATAGTGGTGGAGTATTGATACCTTCCATGGTTCAATACAACAATAGACTTGGCGCGGTCAATGAAAGGAATAATAATGTTGATACCAGGCTGGAGTGTGGCATAGTAGCGTCCGAGACGCTCCACAATCTTTGTTTCTGACTGAGGGATAATCACGAGTGCCATTTTGGCAAAGATAACCACGCATATCACGATGGCTACCAGAATGAAAGTTGCAATGTCCATAATAATTAGTTTTAAAATAAAATATTAATGAATTGTTTCTACTGTAATAATAGTGCTCTCGCGTCCAATCACGTATACGTTAGTGCCTGTAGGGATACTCTGATTCTCGTTAGTAACAGCTTTCCATATGTCTCCGTCAATCTGCACACGCCCGAACCCATCAGCCTCGACAGTCTCTACAACCCTACCCTGTCTTCCTAACAACGCATCGGCATTGCTGACACGCGAATCTTCACCCTTACGCAAATAACGCTTAGCAAAGGGGCGCACCCAGAACAAGCTGATTAGAGCGCACACCGCAAAACAGATCAGCTGGACATAGATGTTGCCACCAAGAGCAGCAGACAGGGCTGCAAATACTGCACCGATAGAGAAGCAGATGATAAAGAAATCGCCTGCCATCAACTCCAAAATCAGACAGACAACGGCTAGAACCGACCACATCTGCCACAAGTGTTGTGTAAAATAATCAATCATCATGTTATTTGGATTTTAAAGTGATAAAATAAAGTCATCCCAGTCTTTCGACGAACCTTTGCGCCCGAATACTTTAGAGTAAAGCCTGCTTCGCGTGGAGGCCACACTCTCCTTAGAATGAGCTGTAAGCAAAGCGATATCTTTCGGTTGAATGCGCACCTTAATGAGCAAGCTGACATGATAATCCTGATCAGACATACGATAGAGATTATAGAGCTTTTCGGTAAAGTCGGTATAGATGCTATTAACCAGCTCGCCTAAAGCCGTCCATTCCTGATGGCCCAAACTGCGTCCTTCTCTCAGGCAATCCTGCAGCTGTCGATAGACCTCCGACGAAAAGATAACGGTCTCAGCCTGTCGGCGCTTCTCGTTCTCAATCATCGCCACCTTATTATTATAATCGAGTGTGGCTTTCTTCTCTTCAAGTTCCAAGCGCAGCAACGAATTCTCATCACCCAACTTCTGCAACAGGACCTCCAACTCGCGTATTTTAGCTTCATTACGTTCGATATTCTGTAGGCTTTGTGCTTGTTGCAACTCTTGCAACGCACGTACCTTATCAAGACGGTCCTGGAGTGCAACCACCTTGCGGCGACTGTTTTGTACAGTAACGACAAAGAGTACTGCATAAAGCACAATTCCTATTAGTATTTCGTAAATCATAGCGCAAAGATAGGAAGTTTTTTTTATTCCACCAAAAAAAAGCATTCGCAATAGTTTGCAAATGCTTTTTTACTTCGCAAAAGTTCGCAATGTTACCTTATCACCTTCTTTTTATTAATGATATAAATGCCCTTAGGCAAGTTTTTCAAGTCGGCAGCTTTACCCAATCGGACACCATTCATATTATAAACATCAGCATCGGAAGCATCGGCTTTCAACATGCCTATGCCAGTACTCTCGGTCATCTGGTAAAACTGGTTATATGCCACTAGATCGTCTTCCATATTCATATAAACGGTCGACGATCCGTTTTGATAGCCAACAATCAAGGCATAGTATAAACCATTGGTCAGATTCTCATAACTAAATGAGAATTCCTTGGTTTCACCGATTCCTATAGTAGCTTTCTTATTTGAAGTATCAATGAACCTGAATTTACCAACACTCTTATCCAGTTCTGCGAGCTTGAAAGTGATATTATCATCGTATGCCACAGAGCCATGATTTGATAGTTTGACAACCCCTTTGAAAGTATTGCCATCAACTTTGTTGGTTCCATCTGACTGAGGTGTTGCTCCATCTACAACAAGTTCTAAAGACAAATAAGTGCCAGTTATTTCTTCAGAGAAGGAATATAGCGGGTTCTTGGCATTACTAGAACTGGCGCTAAGGACAAAGTTAAAAGTACCAGCGCGCTGAGGTGTATATTCAAGTACAAGATCGCCTGTCTCTCCTGGATCGAGATTTGTACCACCGCCACTTAAGCACTGGTATTTATCTGTTCCTTCCGCCAAGCTGGCATTGCCCCAAAGGAATAACGGGGAGTTGCTCGGCACATGATTATTTGTCACATTGATTGTAATTGTTAATGGCTCACCAACCTTCTTCGATCCGCTTACATTGACAGAATTGACTGTGAGGTCATTAATATTATCAAATTCTTCAAGATTACCATAGGTGGTGGTCGTCATCGTATTGCCGTTGATGGTAAGTTCAACATATCTGCATGCAGACTCGATTGCCCAAGCCCACTCTGTTTTACCAGTCTCACGGCTTAGTATACGTATCTGGTAAGTACCATCCGACAGGTCTTTTCCGAAAGAAACGCTATTGCTATGAAATCCTCCTCCAAATCCGAAACCCATCGCATCTCCTAAGGAACCCTGGTCAAGGATCTTAATTAGATCACGATCCTTATAGAGAGCAACGGCAACATCATAACGACGCGCTTCTTTAGGATAGCATAGATTAAAAAAAGAGAAATTGATGACCACGTTGGGAAAATCTACCGAAGTGGATGTTCGGGTATACGTGCCTTTATCACCATCAATATAACAACAATCCGTAATGAAGCGACAGGTTTTTGCCATCGGTGTGGTGGCTGGCTGGATTCCAACAATGGCATTCTGCTCATAAGAATAACCACTTGAGCCTGCATGGCCACCTGCATACTGATATGTAGGATTAAGCACGGAGATTAGGAAATAGTCATCACTATGGCCACTCCACCCCCAGTTTACATGGAAATAACCTGTGCTGCCCTTCACTTCATAACCGTCGATAATAAACGCATGGCCTCCTTCACCCGTCGGAGACATCGATTGTGCGCCCATAAGGACTGGACGTTTAGATGAGAGCTCATTATACAATAATTCATCCCACGTTTGGGCAGTATAGCTGTTACGCTCTACATACTCTGTGGTCTCGGAATAACCAAAATCGTAACGCAAAGCTTCGCAGGCATCAAGAAAACGTGCGGAGGATTCTGACTGGCCATAACTCATAAAAACTTTCTCTCCAACATCCGCCATCAGCCTAGCAACAGCATCAACAGCTTCACCCGTATCCGAAGACTTGTATCCAGTCTTCATCTTGCCCCATTCATAGGTGTTAGGGTATTGATGATAATACATGATCTGGGCCGTTGCAGTTGCCACACAGCCTGTAGGATATCCATTCGGACACAATTTATTATAAGGTGTCTCCTGATCCCATGTTGTCTTAATCAGAGGTGAAATATCCGCATGAGTAGGAACGGTTGCACGGGTCTTCGCCGTAGCTGTTGCTGCATAATGATAAGCCTCCAGCATCTCCTTCATGGCAATTGGAGCCGTTCGTGCATCGTAAGGAGAACCATAACCATAAGCCAAAATTGCAGGCAGCTTATCGTCTGCGCTTATCACAACATAACCATCTTCTGCATTAAACACAAAAATACCCGCATCCTCGCCATCAGCTACACCTGTTACGGCACGAGTCAACTCTTGGGCTTCTCCACGGGTCATTGCCTTCCACTGTTGGTGGAAAAAAACTTGAGCCGCTTTCTTTGCAGCTTGCTCACTTACAGGAACTGCGAACGTAATCAGTACGTTGACAGCCCATACCAATGTCGTTAGTAATAATCTCTTCATATCCGTTTGGTTTTGTTCTTTTGGGGCCAAAGGTACGAAAAAACTCTGATACATCCAAATATTTTTTTGTTTTTTGCGTTATTATAGAGAATGGCAAGATGGAATAGCAGAATTGCATTAATAATACTGTGCATGATAGTAAGCATCACAGCAAGGGCCGACGGTTTTACCCTTAAAGGCAAAGTCGTCGATGAGGATGAACGTGCGTTGGAACTGGTCACAGTGTCGTGTTTGGCACAAGGTAAGGTAACGATGACCAACCTGAAAGGTGAGTTCTCAATCAACTTACAATCGGCAGATTCTGTAGAAGTACGTTTCACAATGGTGGGTTATGGAGCCCGAAAGCGTGTATTTCGCCGTCCGAAAGGAAAAATCAACATACAGATTGTTATGCGTCCTGCAGCAGAATTGCAAGAAATCACTATTACGGAGCGTAGAAGACAAACTTCACAGACAGAGCAGCTTGACACGAAGGACATGAGGCAAAATCCGTCAACGACTGGTAATGCTGTTGAAGAGTTGATTCAGCAGCAGTCAGGTGTGTCAACCCATAATGAGCTATCTTCACAATACAACGTCAGAGGTGGATCTTTTGATGAGAATTCAGTATATATTAATGACATAGAGGTCTACCGGCCTTTACTTATCAGCAGCGGACAACAGGAGGGACTTTCTATTATCAACCCAGACATGGTTGAGAAGGTTGGATTCTCAACCGGTGGTTTTGAAGCGAAATATGGCGACAAGATGTCATCGGCACTCGATATCACTTACCGACGTATTAAAGGCTTCGAGGCATCAGCGACAGCATCGCTCTTAGGGGCAAGTGGATTCTTGGGTTATGGAAATAGTCGGTTCTCTATGTCACATGGTTTGAGATATAAGACCAATCGTTATTTACTCGGATCATTAGAAACAACTGGAGAGTACAAGCCTAATTTTGTTGATTATCAGACTTATATAAGTTATAATCCTAATAACAGATGGACTGTCGACTTTATTGGTAGCATCTCCGAGAATCATTATGAATTTACACCAGAAGACCGAGAGACTAGTTTTGGTACGTTAGCCGATGCCAAATCGTTTAAGGTCTATTTCGATGGTCATGAAAAGGATGTATTCCGCACGTTTTTCGGTACACTTGGTATCACCCGGAACTTTGGCAACAAGACCAATATTAAATTGCAGACGTCAGCATTCCATACAAGAGAGAGTGAGCGTTATGACATCATGGGGCAATATTGGCTCGATGATAGTCAGTCTAGCGAAAATCTTGGCGTGGGGACTTATATGGAACATGCTCGTGATTATCTGACTGCCGATGTCATGAGCCTGAAGCTAACAGGTAATCATCGTACATTACATCACAACTTCGAGGCAGGGGTAACTATTAAATGGGAACACATCAAAGAACAATCTAGTGAGTATGAGATGCGTGATTCCAGCGGCTATTCTATTCCCCACTCTGCTGATCGCCTAGATATGATTTATACGCTCAGAGCCCAAAATGACATCAGGAGTCAGCGCATTGAAGCATATCTGCAGGATACCTACCGTTTCTCTTCGGGCGATACTTATTATACTTTAAACTATGGTGTCAGACTGGCCAACTGGTCATTTAATAAAGAAACCATTGTTTCGCCAAGAGCCTCATTGGCAATTGTACCTGCCTTTAATCAGGATATAACCTTCCGTCTGGCTACGGGAATCTACTATCAGGCACCATTTTATAAAGAGATGCGTGATACTGTCACACGGAATGGTTTGACAACGGCTCTTTTGAACGAAAAGATTAAAAGTCAGCGCTCAATACAAGTCATTGGCGCCATTGACTACAGATTTAAAATGCTCAACCGGCCTTTCAAATTCTCTGCCGAAGGATATTACAAAGCACTCTCGAATCTGATTCCCTATAATGTTCAAAACCTGAAAATTACTTACGTTGGCGAGAATCTTACTAGTGGTTATGCTACGGGGCTTGATTTGAAACTTTATGGTGAATTCGTTCCTGGCACCGATTCTTGGCTTACTTTCTCGCTAATGAGCACAAGACAGAAATTTGGCGACACATGGGTTTCCTTACCAACAGATCAGAGATGGGCTGTCAATTTCCATTTTACCGATTATTTCCCAGGTACCGAGCGCTGGAAAATGACTCTGAAGTTGGCTTATGCTGATGGGCTGCCCTTTGGAGCTCCCCATCAAGGATTGGAAGAACAGACCTTCCGTGCACCAGCGTATAAACGTGCCGACATCGGTATGAGTTATCGAATTGTAAAAGATGGTAAAAGTCTCAAAAACCTTTGGTTTGGTGTAGATTGCCTAAACCTTTTCGGCATCTCAAACGTGAGCAGTTATTATTGGGTTACCGATGTTACCAACCGCCAGTGGGCAGTACCCAACTACCTCACTGGTCGCCAAATTAACATCAGTATGACCGCTGATTTTTAGGACAGACTGTTAAAAATATATAATTTCACACGTTTTGTCGTGCATTTATTACCGTTATATATGGAAATATCGTATCTTTGTCCCATAATTTAGTTATTTAAGTCAATTTTACCGTTATGAAGAAAAGATATCTATTAACAATTACTGTTTTAGCCCTCATTGGATGTGTTAATAAGCCTGACTTCAGTGAGTTTAATCCGAATCTTCCAAGTAAAGAGGAGATTCGAAAGAATAATGAGAGTATTTTTGGTACCATTGATCCGAATCAGGATTGGAATATGTTTAGTAGTGGTAGCATTACTATTTTAGCAGATGCACCTCTAGACAATATTGTTAAGATTCAGGTACTTACAGAGTCTCCCTTTTTTAATGATAATGCTATGGTTCTTAATGAGACTAAAGCTAATTATGGCGACGAAGTTACTCTGACTTTTGATGCTCCCTATGATTTGACCCGATTGATAGCCGCCTGCGTTGATGCTAATGGTCATTATTACATCAAGGGATTTGATATTGGAACGCAGAAAGTGAGCTTTACGAGTTCCACAGCATCAACTAGAGCGATGACCAGAGGTGCGTATGGCTTCCCCAATATCTCAAAATTGACTTCTGCCGACTCATATGTTTCTTATAATGCTGGCCGTACCCAAGCTGCAAATAGTGGGGTTACAGATTATTCCGCATGGAAAGGCAAAGGATGGGAAAGTGAGCGACTCTGGGGTAAGACAGATGGTATTTACAAAGCTGCAGAGCCCATCACTGCGGAAGAAGTCGCAGAACTAAAGGATATCTTCAGTGTCTCTCTCCAACGCGCAGCCAATGGATCGAGGGTAAAAGACAATATGAAATATATCAATAATTCTAAAGCCGTACAGTTCTTCGATAACCATTTGATCAGTGATGGTAAAAGTCCTATCATCATCACACCTGTCAATCTTATATCGACAGAAGCATACATGTGTGATTTGTATTACTATTATTATAAAGACGAAGACATTCCTTCAGGTATGTCAAAGACTGAATATATCAAGTTGCTTCCAAAGTTCAAGGCTGCTGATCTGAAAACAGAGAGAGAAGCTTTTAAAGCAAACACTAATATAGAACGGACAAAAAACGACCCCAATTTTTTAAAAATTCACGATTATCTGCTTCCATTTTATGGTGATCCCGCTGCCTATATGCCAAACAACATGTCAGTGAAAGAGCAAGGATATGAGACTGATGGGAAATTATATAGAATTAGTTATATAGCAGAGGATGGTAGAACATTATATATGACCCCAACCTCTGATACAAACAAAAATTTGGTAGAATTATATTCTGACAACGATGAAAATATCGCCAACCAATTATGGCAGGTGTTTAAAAACTCGGAAGGAAAATGCATGTTTTATAATGTTGGTACAAAGGTATTCCTGAAATACGTACCTAATAGCACTAGTGCCCCTCTTCTTACTCGGAGCGACACTGATTTTGACAATTTCTGGTTTATTCTCTGCGACAAGAACAATAATCCTACAACGGGCATGGAAGATGTTCATATCATCAAAGAATACAACAAAAAGAAATTTTGTATAAATGGAAACGCTCAAATCAATTTGGGCCAACGTACAGATGTGAAAGATCGAACAACCATTAGATGGACTTTCCACGAATACACTCCAACAAAATCAATTGCCAAAGTAGAGGATGTGATCCTTGATATTTGGCCTACAACGTTCCCTGATCCAAAAGAAGTATTTGACCAAGGGTACAATATTGGCATCATGCTGAGAAAGACTAATAACAATGATAACATAAGCAATTCGAAGAATGGTTGTTTGTACTCTTATGGTGAATTGAACAAAGAAATCAACTCGTTTGGAGACTTTAATAGAGCTGTAACTGAATACTCTATGCAGCTGAACAGTCCACGTATTGCACTTTGCCAAGCCAACAACAAGAGTTATCTCACCTTTGAGGACGGATGTGATACTAACTTTGGCGATATCATCATTGAGATCAAAAACGGTGTCGAAAAAATAGAAGAGGACGATGTGGAAGTGGAGTACATGTCTTACATGATGTGCTTCGAGGATAGTCCATTAGCCGATTACGATCTTAACGATGTAGTACTAAAATTCCAGAGAACAGATGATACACATGTTGAGGTAACATTGTTGGCGTGTGGTGCACATGACGAACTGTATTTGCAAGGGCTTCAAGGTCAAAAGATTAATAAAGAAGCTGAGGTTCACAGTTTATTTGGGGTAACCCCAGAGATGTATGTCAATACTGAATCTGGTGATTTAATCAGTCCTATTACTGAAACATTTACAATCGATAAAGAATTGCCCATTTGGCAGTTCATGAAAAATGTCTGGATTTCCGATAAAACCACAGGAATAGTAGTCAAACTCTCTGAGCAAGGTGAAAGCCCATGTGCAATTATCGTTCCGGGGAATATTGGCTATCCATTGGAGAAGGTCAGAATCACAACTGCTTATCCAGATTTTAAGTCATGGGTAAACAATGCAACTGAAAACAGAGACTGGTATAAGAATTATGAAGAAAAGAAAATCTTCAAAGGTCATAAATAAAAGATTACACTAAATATTTAAGAGATTGTTGTCGGATATGGCAACAATCTCTTTTTTTATATAAAAAAAGCAAAATTAAGCGGGGATATCATTTATCTTTTGTACCTTTGCACAACATTTTTATAAATATTCATTTCAAAACTATAAGTAATATGAAGATTTCACACATTGAGCATCTGGGCATTGCTGTTCAGAGCATTGAGGAAAGCCTGCCGTATTTCACTGACGTGCTGGGTTTGGAGTGTTATGCAACAGAGGTAGTAGAGGACCAGAAGGTGAAGACCGCCTTCCTGCGTTGCGGTGAGGTAAAGTTGGAACTGTTGGAGCCGACATCTCCTGAGAGCACTATCCAGAAGTGGCTCGACAAGGGCAACAAGGGTGTACACCATGTGGCATTCTGTGTAGAAGACGGTGTGGCTAAAGGTCTTGCCGAGGTGTCAGAGAAGGGCGTACGCCTTATTGATGAGAAGCCTCGTAAGGGTGCTGAGGGATTGAACATTGCCTTCCTGCATCCGAAGTCAACATGCGGTATCCTGACAGAGCTTTGCGAGCACCCGGAGTAAATTGAAAATTGATAATTGAAAATTGACAATTGATAATTAAATAAAGTAATGAGCAAGCAATTAGAAAAAATCAAGCAACTCATCGAGAAGCGTGAACAGGCCCGTCTCGGTGGAGGTGAGAAAGCAATTCAGAAGCAGCACGAACGCGGCAAATACACAGCTCGTGAGCGCATTGACATGCTGCTCGACGAAGGTTCGTTCGAGGAGTATGACATGTTCAAGGAGCACCGCTGCCACAACTTCGGCATGGAGAAGAAGCAGTTCCTTGGCGATGGTGTTGTAGCCGGTAGCGGTACGATCGACGGTCGTCTGGTATTCATCTTCGCACAGGACTTCACCGTTCATGCTGGTTCTCTTTCAGAGACCATGAGCCAGAAGATCTGCAAGGTGATGGATATGGCCATGAAGATGGGTGCGCCCTGTATCGGTATCAACGACTCAGGTGGTGCTCGTATCCAGGAAGGTATCAATGCTCTGGCAGGTTATGCCGAGATCTTCGAGCGTAACATCCTCGCATCAGGTGTGATCCCACAGATTTCTGGTATCTTCGGTCCTTGCGCAGGTGGTGCCGTTTACTCTCCTGCCCTCACCGACTTCACCCTGATGATGGAGAACACCTCATACATGTTCTTGACCGGTCCGAAGGTTGTAAAGACCGTTACTGGTGAGGATATCGATCAGGAGCATCTGGGTGGTGCCAGCGTTCACGCTACAAAGTCGGGTGTTACACACTTCACTGCAGCTACTGAGGAGGAAGGCATTCAGATGCTGAAGACCCTGCTGAGCTATATCCCATCCAACAACATGGAGACTGCTCCTTTCAAGCCCACTAACGACCCCATCAACCGTATGGAGGACAGCCTGAATGAGATTATCCCCGAGAACCCCAACGAGGCTTACGACATGTACAAGGTGATTGGTGCTGTAGTAGACGATGGTGAATTCTTCGAGGTGCAGCCTAAGTTCGCCAAGAACATTATCGTTGGTTTCGCACGTTTCAATGGTCAGAGTGTAGGTATCGTAGCCAACCAGCCCAACTGCTATGCTGGTGTGCTCGATGTTAACGCTTCTCGTAAGGGAGCTCGCTTCGTTCGTTTCTGCGACGCCTTCAATATTCCTATTGTATCGCTCGTTGACGTTCCTGGATTCCTGCCCGGTACTGGTCAGGAGTACAACGCCGTTATCCTGCACGGAGCCCAGCTGCTCTATGCTTACGGCGAGGCTACTGTACCCAAGATCACCGTTACCTTGCGTAAGTCATACGGTGGTTCTCACATCGTGATGGGTTCTAAGCAGCTCCATACCGACCTGAACTACGCATGGCCTTCAGCCGAGATCGCCGTTATGGGTGCTTCTGGTGCTGCTGCTGTGCTTTACGCTAAGGAGGCTAAGGCTAAGAAGGAAGCTGGTGAGGATGTTAAGGCCTTCATCGCTGAGAAGGAGGATGAGTACAATGAGCTCTTTGCCAATCCTTATCAGGCAGCCAAGTATGGCTACATCGATGATGTGATTGAGCCTCGTAACACTCGTTTCCGCATCTGCCGTGGTCTGGCCCAGCTCGCCACCAAGCGTGACGCCCTGCCCGCCAAGAAGCATGGTAATATTCCTATGTAATTGATTTGTATATGAAGAATAACGAAGTATATGCAGCCATTGCCATGGCGCTCCATGAGCACCTGGGCAATAACGTTCACGATGTAGAGCCGGGCATTATCACTATAAATGCCCATCCTACACAGTGGAACGGCTATGCACAGACATTCACACAACGTCCCTAAAAACTATCGGTAATGAAAGAATACAAGTATACTATCAACGGTAACAAATATGAGGTGGTTGTCGGCGATATCACTGATAACATTGCCACGCTGACCGTCAACGGAGAAGAGTACACGGTTGAAATGGAGAAGCAGGCTGAGCCTGAGAAGAAGAAGCCGGTAATCAAGGCTGCTACAGCTGCTGCCAGCGACGATGCTCCTACAGCCAACAAGGCTGCCGTTAACAAGGCTAATGCCGTTAAGGCTCCGCTGCCTGGTGTAATCACTGACATTCTGGTAGCTGAAGGCGATGAGGTGAAAGCCGGTGATACGGTGGTTGTGCTTGAAGCCATGAAGATGGCCAACAACCTGACAGCCGAGAAGGATGGTAAGGTGACTGCCGTCTGTGTGAAGATCGGTGAGAGTGTGATGGAAGATGATGCACTGGTCGTTATCGAGTAATCCACCTTATTAATAATAAGAAAGAGAGAATGAGCACAGTATCATTCTCTCTTTTTCAAAAACAAAGCTACTAAACACTAATCAGATGAACAAATATCTACTTTCAACCCTTATACTCGCTTGCATCTCTTTAGCAGCAAATGCCCAGCAATGGCCAGAAATCAAACAAGAAGCAAAAGCTGGTGCGCGATGGTGGTGGTTAGGTTCTGCCGTCGACAAGAAAAACCTTAGATGGACCATGCAAGAATATGCAAAGCATGGTATCGGCGCATTGGAGATTACCCCCATCTATGGTGTACAGGGTAATGATGCCAACAACATCCCTTATCTGTCCGACCGATGGATGGAGATGTTGCGCGAAGTACAGAAGAACGGGCAGGAATTTGGTATAGAAGTAGATATGGCAACAGGTACAGGGTGGCCTTTTGGCGGCCCGTGGGTACCACTGGAGGAAAGTGCCTGTAAGGCAGTATTTGTTGACACAACGTTCATTGGCAATGCTGTACATGACCTTAACTTGTCGGTCGCAGAGAAAGAGGCTCCCTACTGTAAGCTCAACAAAGTGATGGCGTATTGGCGCGGTGAGCCCTATGATATAACGGCATACGTACATGACAGTCAACTGACGTGGTCACCTGCAGAACAACTCAAGGCACAAATAAGTGCTACTACCAACAAGACAAATAAGAAGGCGCTGAAGCTCAAGTTAAAAGAGATGGAGTCGGCTCACTGGCAAATCGTCGCTGTATACTGCCGATATGGTGTGATGAAAGTAAAGCGTGCAGCCCCTGGGGGCATGGGACTTGTCATCGACCATTTCGACAAGAAGGCCGTCGGCAATTACCTGCAGCATATTGAAGATGCCTTTGAGCGCACCCAGACGCCCTACCCTCACACCTTCTTCAATGATTCATACGAGGTGGAAGCTGCCACATGGACGCCCACACTCTTTGAAGAGTTCGAGAAACGGAGAGGATACAAACTCGAGCATTATCTACGGCAATTGCTAAATGGCGACACGAAGATTCTGTCAGACTATCGTGAGACACTCGGTGATCTGCTTCTGGAGAACTTCACAAACCAATGGACGGCCTGGGCCCATAAGCATGGTGCCATCACCCGTAATCAGGCCCACGGCTCTCCTGCCAACCTCATCGACTGCTACGCAGCAGTAGATATTCCTGAGATAGAAGGCTTTGGCCTATCGGAATTCGGTATCAAAGGACTCCGTCAGGATCCAGGCAAGACCCGCAAGAACGACTCCGACTTCTCGATGCTGAAATATGCACCTTCAGCGGCTCATATATGTGGCAAGCCATACACCTCCAGTGAGACATTCACATGGCTGACGGAGCATTTCCGCACATCTCTGTCACAACTGAAGCCCGACATCGACCTCATGTTCTGTGCAGGCGTAAACCACATGTTCTTCCATGGCACCTGTTACTCGCCAAAGAATGATCCGTGGCCAGGCTGGAAGTTCTACGCCAGCATTGACATGTCACCCACCAACTCCATTTGGCGCGACGCCCCCTACTTCATGCAATATGTAGAGCGCTGTCAGAGTTTCCTGCAGATGGGACAGCCCGACAACGATTTCCTCGTCTATCTGCCCGTCCGCGATATGTGGCAGAAGAATCCACAGAAGTTGCTGATGCAGTTCTCTATCCATGCCATGGGCAAGCTGGCCCCGGAATTCATTCAGAGCATCCTCGAAATCGACCGTGCAGGCTTCGATTGCGACTATATCTCTGAGCGTCTGCTTATGGACGTAACCTATAAGGATGGTATGCTGGAGACAGCAGCAGGTACACGCTACAAAGGCCTCGTCATTCCCGGAAGTGGTAATATGCCCGAGAATGTCAAAGTTCACATTGAAGCCTTGAAAGCTCAAGGGGCACATATTATATATGGTACGCGAGCAGCCGACTTGATGGCAGCTGCCAAACCTGAGGCCATCAAGACTGCGTGCGGACTGAAAGCCATCCGACGGAAGAATGCTACAGGTTATCACTACTTCATGGCGAACCTCTCACCCAACGATGTTCACGACCGTCTTCCTCTGGCCATAGACTTCAAAGATGCCGCATGGTTTAATCCCCTAAATGGAGAGATCATTCCTGCCTGTATCTCTGGCGACAGCATTGCAATTAGTCTCCGAAGCGGTGAGTCCATGATTCTTCAAACGTATGACGAACCATTAAGCCATATAGAAAAGGCTTGTTGTCAGCAAACGACAGAGACTGCCAACAATTCTATACCTCTCAATGGTCCTTGGACGCTCTCTTTCACCGAAGAAGCCCCCAAGGTTTCCAAGACGTTTAATCTCTCAAGTCCACAGACTTGGGAAACGCTCGACGACGACAGTGTAAAGGTTACCATGGGTACCGGCATATACACCACCCACATTAAACTGACGAAGAAAGAACTTGCAGGACGCTGGCAGATTGACCTCGGTGATGTGAGAGAATCGGCACGCGTCTATATTAACGGTCAACTTATCGGTTGTGCATGGAGCGTTCCTTTCGTCTTAGATTGCAAGAATACCTTAAAGGCTGGCAACAATGAGATCCGTATCGAGGTTACCAACCTCCCAGCCAACCGCATTGCCGACTATGACCGCAGAGGTATTAAATGGCGCAAGATGGAGGAAATCAATGTGGTAGACATCAACTATAAGCGTACCACCTATGATTCATGGGAGCTTGTTCCCAGCGGTCTTAACTCCGAGGTACGTCTATTACATTATCAATGATATCTTCTCTAAAAGTAAAACAACTTGTTTTACCTTCGTTAAGACTATCTCTTCAATGCGTTCAGATAGTTTCTTTGAAAGTAAAACAAGTTGTTTTACTTTCAATGGAATCATCTTAAGGTTTACGAACCCTTATCCTATACTTGTCTGTCAGTACGATCTGCATCACACGGGCATATCCATCAGCAAATGGCGGAATGGACAGTGCCACATGTCCCATCGTTCGGCGCAGGTTAATCTCCACACAAGGATGAAGCAAGAAACCCTCCTTCTCATCGGTAGCCACCACCATCATGTCAATGCCGAAAGGCCCCTGATAGTGGCCTGCATATATGGCGCCAAGTCTATCGCAAACAGTCTCTCTAACAGTTCTAAGCAAATCTGCTGATATATAGGAACTTAAAACCTTCTCTTTCTCATCTTCCGATGCAATCAGATTGCCAGTATACGCACCGTTGTTTGTGTGAAAGAGCGAAAGCCCCAGATACTTAATAAGCCCCTTGCCATCGCTTTCGAATTCCATACCGAAATCTCTGACCTTGTGGTAATATGGTTCCAATATCACATCACCCTGCTTTTCAATAATGTTCTGAATCCATCGCTGCTGAGAGTCATTCAGTTCTCCGTCGATAAACCTCACTCCTCGTCCGCTGCTACTCCAGGGCGCTTTCACCACTATTCGGCCATTATCACGAAGCATTTGACAGACATCGTCCATGCTATTAACACATGTGGAATAGCCTGTTGTGCCAGGTCTTTGGAGTTCCCTTAACAAACTAACGGCCTGCTTGCGATGAGATAAGTTGCGAATGACGGCAATTGCCTCGTCCGACGGAACACTCTTTACGCCATAACGGAGCAGGAACGATCGAAGTGCCAAATCCCATCCCCATGGTTCCACCTTATTAATAATAATATGAGCAAGTTGGTTCTTATCTATAAAATGCCTGGGGCCACTCCCCGTTCTCGCCCTCAACCTACCATAGGCCTTAACCGCCTGTTCCACATTCTCCACTAGTACATAATCGTCTTTGCCAGCCCAAAGAGCAGGCAAAAAGCCGAGATCCGCCCTCAGCTTCCTTCCCGCATGTGGTGCCGTGAAGTTACTCAGGTTTGAGGCCAATGCGATGTCATGTTCTGGATTAAATATGTATAATGTTGCCATTTTTGTCAATTTTGGTGCAAAATTACATAATTTTTTTGAGATTTTGCTATTTAGACTTTGCAATTTGCTGGAAAAGTATTATCTTTGCACCACTTTTTAGAGGAAATAGAACAAATCATCAGGAATGGAAGCTTTTTTCAGGACGCACAGATACCTTGTGGAGCATGTTAATGCACCAGTTCGCCGCACCCTCATGGATGAGATTGACTGGAGCGACCGCATGATCGGCATTAAGGGCACGCGTGGCATCGGAAAGACCACCTTCCTCCTTCAATACGCTAAAGAAAAGTTTGATATCAACGACCGCCAGTGTCTGTATATCAACATGAACAATTTCTATTTCCAGGGTCACGGTATTGCGGAGTTTGCTGATGAGTTCTATAAGCATGGTGGCCGTGTGTTGCTGATCGACCAGGTATTTAAGCAGCCAGACTGGAGTTCTGAACTCCGTAAATGTCACGACCTCTACCCCAACCTGAAGATTGTATTTACGGGAAGCAGTGTGATGCGCCTGAAGGATGAGAATCCGGAGCTTAATGGTATTGTGAAGAGCTACAACCTCCGTGGCTTCTCTTTCCGCGAATTTATCAATCTGCTTACGGGCAACACTTTCCAACCCTATGCCCTCGAGGATATCATCAATCACCATGAGCAGATTGCACGCCAGATTCTCCCGAAGGTGTCACCCAACCGCTTTTTCCAGGACTATATCCATCATGGTTTCTATCCTTTCTTCCAGGAACATCGTAACTATAGCGAGAACCTGCTGAAGACCATGAACATGATGACTGAGGTAGACATCCTGCTCATCAAACAGATTGAACTGAAATACCTCACTAAGATTAAGAAGCTATTCTATCAGATAGCAGAAGAAGGTCCAGCCAAGACGCCTAACGTCAGTAAACTGGCACAAGATATAGAGACGAGTCGTGCTACCGTGATGAACTACATCAAGTACCTCACAGATGCCCGTCTGTTGAATCTCATCTATCCCATCGGTCAGGACTTCCCCAAGAAGCCGGCAAAGATCATGCTTCACAACTCCAACCTCATGTATGCCATCTATCCTATTCAGGTAGATAAGCAAGAGGCCATGGAGACATTCTTCGTTAATTCTATGTGGAAAGACCACAAGATTAATACAGGTCTCCGCGATTGCAACTTCATCGTTGACGAGAAACTCAAGTTTCGTATTGTCGACGCCAAGGCGCCAGGCAAGATGCGCATCTCGCCTGATGTCATCTACGCTCGATATAACACAGAAATCGGCAAAGCCAATCAGATTCCTCTATGGCTGTTAGGTTTCCTCTATTAAAAAAGAAATGTGTCTATTAAGTTATAATTAAACAAATACAAGTTAGTAATTCATTTTTATCATTTACAAAATGGCAAAAGAAAAGAAATTTATCACTTGTGATGGTAACGAGGCAGCAGCTCATGTGAGCTATATGTTCTCGGAGGTAGCTGCTATCTACCCCATCACCCCGTCTTCGCCTATGGCGGAGCATGTTGACGAATGGGCAGCCCGTGGTCGTAAGAACCTGTGGGGCCAGAACGTCAGTGTTCAGGAAATGCAGTCAGAGGCTGGTGCTGCCGGTGCCGTTCATGGTTCGCTGCAGGCAGGTGCCCTCACCACTACATTCACAGCTTCTCAGGGTCTTCTGCTGATGATCCCCAACATGTACAAGATTGCCGGTGAGTTGATTCCTTGCGTATTCGATGTTTCAGCCCGTACGCTGGCTTCTCACTCTCTCTGTATCTTCGGTGACCACCAGGATGTGATGGCCTGCCGTCAGACTGGTTTCGCTATGCTCTGCGAAGGTTCTGTACAGGAGGTTATGGATATGACCGCCGTTGCTCACCTGTCTACTCTTGAGACCTGCGTACCGTTCGTTAACTTCTTCGACGGTTTCCGCACCTCTCACGAGTACCACAAGATTGAGCTCATGGATCAGGAGGATATCCGTCCTCTCGTGAAGGAAGAGTACATCAAGCGTTTCCGCGATCGTGCTATGTCACCTGAGCGTCCTATCACTCGTGGTACAGCCGAGAACCCTGAGACCTTCTTCACACACCGTGAGGCTTGTAACCCCTACTACGATTCAGTTCCCGAGGTAGTTGAGAAGTACCTGGGTGAGATCTCAAAGATCACTGGTCGTGAGTATCACCTGTTCTCATACTACGGCGCAGAGGATGCTGACCGCATGATTATCCTGATGGGTTCTGCTACCGATGCAGCCCGCGAGGCTATCGACTACCTGAATGGCCAGGGCCAGAAGGTTGGTATGATCAGCGTTCACCTCTATCGTCCGTTCTCTGTGAAGCATCTGCTGGCTAGCGTTCCCAAGAGCGTGAAGAAGATTGCCGTTCTGGATCGTACAAAGGAGCCCGGTGCTAACGGTGAGCCTCTGTACCTCGACGTTAAGGATGCTTACTACGATGTAGAGGATCGTCCTCTGATCGTTGGCGGTCGCTACGGTCTGGGTTCTCACGATACCACTCCCGCTCAGATTATCAGCGTGTTCAACAACCTCGCTATGCCTGAGCCCAAGAACCACTTCACCATCGGTATCGTTGACGATGTAACCTTCACCTCTCTGCCCGAGGTTCCCGAGATTGCACTTGGTGGTGCTGGCATGTTCCAGGCTAAGTTCTTCGGTCTGGGTGCTGATGGTACCGTAGGTGCTAATAAGAACTCAGTTAAGATTATTGGTGACAACACCGACAAGTACTGCCAGGCATACTTCTCTTACGACTCTAAGAAGTCTGGAGGTTTCACCTGCTCTCACCTGCGTTTCGGTGATACACCTATCCGTTCTACATACTTGGTAACCACACCTAACTTCGTGGCTTGCCACGTTCAGGCTTACCTCCACATGTATGATGTAACCCGTGGCTTGCAGAAGAACGGTCAGTTCCTGCTGAACACCATCTTCGACGATGCAGAGCTGGAGAAGTTCATGCCTAACAAGGTAAAGAAGTATTTCGCAGAGAACAATATTACTGTTTATACCATCAACGCTACCAAGATTGCACAGGAGATTGGTCTGGGCAACCGCACCAACACCATCCTGCAGAGTGCATTCTTCCGCATCACCGAGGTGATTCCTGTTGAGCTCGCCGTTGAGAAGATGAAGGCTGCAGCCCTGAAGTCTTACGGTGCTAAGGGTCAGGATGTGGTTGATAAGAACTACGCCGCTATCGATCGTGGTGGTGAGTACAAGCAGTTTACTGTGAAGCCCGAGTGGGCTAACCTGCCCGATGATGAGCCTAAGGCTGACAATGCTCCCGCATTCGTTAAGGAGCTCGTTCGTCCTATCAACGCTCAGGCCGGTGACCTGCTGAAGGTTTCTGACTTCGTGAAGCACGGCACTGCCGACGGTTCTTGGCAGGTTGGTACAGCCGCTTACGAGAAGCGCGGTGTAGAGGCCTTCGTTCCTGCTTGGAACAAGGACAACTGTATCCAGTGTAACCAGTGTGCTTACATCTGTCCTCACGCTGCTATCCGTCCGTTCGTTCTGACCGACGAAGAGCTGAAGGACTTCGAGCTCGATACTCTCGAGATGAAGGCTCCTGCCGCTATGAAGGGCATGCACTTCATCATCGAGCCTTCAGTACTCGACTGTCTGGGTTGCGGTAACTGTGCCGACATCTGCCCGGGTAACCCGAAGACTGGCAAGGCCCTCACGATGGTTCCGTTTAACCCCGATGCTGCAGACATGAAGAAGATGGCTGCCGATTGGGACAAGTTGGTTAAGGTTCCTTCTAAGCAGCACCTCGTTGACATCAAGAGCAACGTTAAGAACTCTCAGTTCGCTCAGCCTCTGTTCGAATTCTCTGGCGCATGCTCTGGTTGCGGTGAGACTCCATACGTGAAGCTCATCTCTCAGCTGTTCGGTGATCGTCAGATGATTGCTAACGCTACCGGATGTTCTTCAATCTATTCTGCTTCTATTCCTTCTACTCCTTATACTAAGAACGAGAAGGGTCAGGGTCCTGTATTCAACAACTCTCTGTTCGAGGACTTCTGCGAGTTCGGTCTCGGTATGGCTCTGGGTAACAAGAAGATGAAGGAGCGCGTAGCTAAGTTGCTGCAGGAGATGATCGACGGCAACGCCAGCGATGAGTACAAGGCTCTTGCTAAGGAGTGGATTGAGAACAAGGACGACGCAGAGAAGACTAAGGAGATTGCTCCGAAGCTTCGTGCTTGCATCGCCGAGAGCGCTGCCAAGGGTTGTCCCGTTTGCAAGGAGCTCCAGACGCTGGATCACTACCTCGTAAAGCGCAGCCAGTGGATCATCGGTGGTGACGGTGCTTCTTACGATATTGGTTACGGTGGTCTCGACCACGTGATTGCTTCTGGTGAGGACGTTAACATCCTCGTGCTCGATACTGAGGTTTACTCTAACACTGGTGGTCAGGCTTCTAAGGCTACTCCTCTCGGTGCTATCGCTCAGTTCGCTGCTCAGGGTAAGCGCATCCGCAAGAAGGATCTGGGTATGATCGCTACCACTTACGGTTATGTATATGTAGCTCAGATTGCTATGGGCGCTGACCACGCTCAGACCCTCAAGGCTATCCGCGAGGCTGAGGCATGGCACGGACCTTCAATTATCATCGCTTACGCTCCATGTATCAACCACGGTCTGAAGGCCAAGGGCGGTATGGGTAAGAGCCAGGCTGAGGAGAAGAAGGCTGTTGAGTGCGGTTACTGGCACCTGTGGCGTTACAACCCCGCTCTTGCTGAGGAAGGCAAGAATCCGTTCAGCCTCGACTCTAAGGAGCCGAACTGGGCTAACTTCCACGACTTCCTGCTCGGTGAGGTTCGCTATCTGTCAGTGAAAAAGGCTTATCCCAACGAGGCCGAGGAGCTCTTTGCCGAGGCTCAGAAGATGGCTCAGATCCGCTACAAGACTTACATCCGCAAGTCTCAGGAGAACTGGGAAGACTAATATTTTCCAAACTCTATAATCATGAAGGAGCAACCCATTTGGTTGCTCCTTTATTATAACAAGACAAGAACTATGGATATCAAGGAATTACTGAATCGCACAGACCGCTTTGCAGCTAATGCAGGATGTCAGATTACAGAGGTCGACGAACAGCACGCTGTGGCGGTCATGACGGTAACGGAAGGACACCTCAACGGTGGCAACGTCTGTCAAGGTGGCGCACTCTTCACTTTAGCCGATCTGGCCATCGCAGCCCTGATGAACTGCAAGGGACAATTGACATTTGGCATCTCAAACTCACTGATGTTCGTGTCGAGTGCACGTCTGGGCGATGACAATGGTGGCCGATCATCATAAGATTCCTGCCGTAGAGGTAGTGGTGACGAACCAAGAGCATCGCACCATCTGTCACGTGACAGGCATGGGTTACCGCAAAGGCACTTCCCTACCCGGATAACACAATAATCCCCCGCTCATCGAGCGAGGGATTATTTTTGTATTTAGAGGTTCAGGCTCTTCTTGATAGCCTCAATCTTTTCCTCTGCTTTCTTCGTGCATGACTCATAGTCAGCAGCGCCCTTGAAGGTTGGGTTCTTCACTTCCGTATAGAACTTAATCTTGGGCTCTGTTCCTGAAGGACGTACAGAAACCTTAGTACCATCCTCGCAGAACCACTGCAGCACGTTAGAAGTGTCAGGCATATTCAGTTTCTCAACACTACCGTCAGCCTTCTTGGCTTCCAGTGTCTTATAGTCCTTCCACAGCACCACTTTCGAACCACCAAGTTCCTTCGGAGGATTAGCGCGGAAATCAGTCATCATCTGCTTGATCTCGTCAGCACCTGTCTTACCAGGACGAACCACGTTGATGGTTACTTCCTTAGAGAAACCATACTCTGCATAGATGTTCATGAGCAGGTCGTAAAGGGTCATGCCATTGTCACGAGCCCAGGCTGCAATCTCACAGATCAGACAGATAGATGCTGGGGAGTCCTTATCACGAACCTTATCGAATGGCAGGAATCCGAAACTCTCCTCACCACCGCCGATATACTTCTGCTTGCCTTCAGAGATGCGGATCTCGTTGGCAATCCACTTGAAGCCTGTGTAGCAGTCGCGCAGCTCAACGCCATTCTTCTTGGCAATCTCAGCAATCTCCTCGGTAGTAACAATCGTCTTCACGAGGAACTCGTTACCCTTTAGCTGGCCCAACTTCTTCTTGTTGGCGATGATATACCAGCAGAACATCATACAGGTCTGGTTTCCATTCAGAATCTCCCACTCACCCTTGGCGTTACGACATACGATAGCCAAACGGTCTGCATCAGGATCCGAAGCGATCACAAGGTCTGCATTGAGTCGAGTGCCCAACTTCATACCTAAGGTCATTGCCTCTGCATTCTCAGGATTTGGAGAAACAACCGTTGGGAAGTTACCGTCGATCACCATCTGCTCGGGCACTACGTGGATATTCTGGAATCCCCAAGAGCGCAAGGCCATCGGGATAATCACACGACCAGTACCATGCATAGCAGAATAAACGATGTTCAGGTCCTTCTGACGCAGGATGACATCCTGATCCACCATAGCCTCCTTCACAGCCTGGATGTAGTCCCAGTCCATCTCACCACCGATAATGTCGATGAGTTCTTTATTGCCCTCAAACTTCACCTGGTCGATGGTCACCTTGTTCACCTCGTTGATGATACCTACATCATGCGGAGCCAGCACCTGGGCACCATCATCCCAATAAGCCTTGTAGCCATTATACTCCTTCGGGTTGTGCGAAGCCGTCACGTTTACACCGGCCTGACAGCCGAGCTGACGGATGGCAAACGAAATCTCTGGCGTCGGTCGGAGACTCTCAAAGAGATACACCTTGATACCATTAGCAGAGAAAATGTCTGCAACTGTCTCAGCAAACATACGTCCGTTGTTGCGGCAGTCATGACCTACCACCACTGAGCACTGCTTGCCAGGGAAAGCCTTCAGGATATAGTTGGCAAAGCCCTGTGTGGCCATACCCACGATATACTTGTTCATACGGTTCGTACCAGCACCCATGATACCACGCAGGCCACCAGTACCAAACTCCAGATTCTGATAGAAGGCATCGATCAGCGCCGTCTTATCCTCGGCGTCGAGCATTGCCTGTACATCCTTACGTGTCTCCTCGTCAAAGGCGGGAGAAAGCCATTCTTTAGCCCGTGCCTCGCACTGAGCAATTAACTGTGCATCTGCCATAATTCTTTCTTTTTTTATTTTGTTTTAGATTGTAAATATGTTCCAAAAGACAAAGATAGGCATTATTTTGGAAACTACCAATATAATGCCTAAACTTTTTTATTTCTTTAAGATTTTGTCTATCTCATCAAACTGTTTTCCCATGTTCAGATTAAAATAGATACGGTAGAGCGCAGGTCCCCATTTGTCCTTCTGCGATGGCTCTAGTCTTCGGTATGCCTCCATGTAAGGCAACGCCCGCTGATACATTCGTTTGATCTGCTTCTTATACTTTCGCGAGTCGATGCGCTGGGCAATGTTCAGGCAGGCGATGCCAGCGTTATAATAGGCATCAGACAGCTCGGCATTACGCTCCAACAGTCGCTCACTGTATCTCAGACAGTCGGCAAAACGTTGCAGATTGAGCATGATGTTCGACTTGGCATAGAGAAACAACTCGTGCAGAGAGTCTGTCTGCAAGGCTTCGTCCACCACCTTGTCTGCCTCCACGAAATCTCCGTTCGACGTATAGCTGTCCATCAATCTCGGGAAGAAATAAGGCGACTTAGGATTGAGTCTGAATCCCTCCCAAAGCGTTTGGCGATAGAGTGAGTCATTGCTGAGCTTACGCCAGGATTCCGTCATATACTGGAGTGTGTACTCAAGCTTGGAAGTATCACGACGTGCCAAGTCGGCATAGCGCAGACACAACATCGGGTCGTCCATACGGTATCCGCAATAAGTGGCCCAATAGGCTGCCTCCCCCATCCTACTGTCGGTATTCTCGAATTCATAGCCCTCAAAGAGTGGCTGACGGTCGCAGTCGATATACATCTCGAAGAAATCATAGGCCTTGCTGAAATTCTGCTTGCGCACATAGTAGGCCCCGCCATAGAAAAGGTTCGGTCTGTAGCCCGACAGTCTCTTGGCGTTATCCTTTCTGTATTCAGGACTCACCTTGCCCTTCTTGTCTGGCTGCATATCGATGGAGTCGAGTCGCTCGGCAACCATGAATATACGTTGTGTCAGGGTGAACAGCTTGGCAGTATCCACCTTTTCTTTGATATACATCTTCTCATTCAGCTGTGCATACTGCTTCTCCACAGCCTGGAGCCAGATGTCATAGATGCGTTTATTATTCTGATTGGTGGTATCCTTGAGCAGGTCGGTCATCATCTTCTCGGCCTTGTCGAATTCCTTTCCTCGGAGCAGAATGGTACGGGCATCACCGATCTGTCTGCGCTGGGCATATCCAGCAACTGCCAGAACCATGAGACATGTAGTCATTATCGTCCTTAAATTCATCGTCCAGTTTACACCTTATTTATAATTACGGGTGCAAAGGTACTGATTTCCCTTTGCACCCGCAAACTATTTGACGGAATTTAACTAATATAAGATGTATAAACACCCTTTGCCGTCTTTTGCGACAATAATGAAATTCATTCCTGCCTTTTGTCGCGAATCAGCCTCCCTGTCGCAACAAACGAGAGAAGAAATCATCCATATATTTGTATTCAGCCCCAAATCGCCGTATCTTTGCATCAGATTTTTGATTCATACATAAGTTAGTTCTGTTTTAAGTTAGTGATTTTTTCCATTGTTGATTCGTTTGTTTGTTAGAATTAAAGCGAGGCCTGCAGGGATGCAAGCCTCGCTCTTTGTTTAAGAAGTTCTGGAATAAGCCTATTATCTTTGTTTAGGTGTCAGTTCTGGAGTCAGTTAGGTGTAAGTTCCATAAGTCCGCAATTCTTTGATATCCAATAAAATATGTCAGAAGTGTAAGAAGTGTCAGTTAATAATTATAAGATTTAGCGTCTTATGGTTGTTAAGACTATCCTGCCACGCGTCATCTCATCGGCCTCCGCAGGCGCACGTTCCTGCCGTAGGAAATCAACATAATTTACCTACACCTGGGGCACCCGTAAAGTGCCACATTTTCAGGCCTTTCAGCGTGCTCGGAGTTTACTCGGAGTAAACCTCCACTTTGTGACGTGTAAACCCGGACTTTACTCGGAGCAAAGTGTGACTTTACGCCACACCTCACGGGCATTTTCTATCATCTATCATCTATCAGTTAATATTTTTCGCTTACCTTTAGAGATTAAATCGAAGATTATAATTAATTATTTCATTTTACCCTCCATAGGCTCTCCATACATTTTTTTAATTGATAGCTGATAGCTGATAGACACCCAAAAAAAAATCCCCACAAATGATGTGGGGATTCTCAGATGTATATAATAAATATTTATTTGCTGTCAGCCTCGGCCTGCTTGGTCTCAGGAGCATCCTCGCCATAGTAGTTGTAGTAGGCGTTGTAGCGGTTGTAGCCCCAGTTAGCCTGCAGACGATCGGGATCGAGCTCCTTAGCCTTGTCGAAGAATTCGATAGCCTTCTTGTAGAGGGCCTTCTTCTGGGCAGGATCTTCAATCTCCTGAGCCTGTACGCTGTAAGCTGTACCAGCATAAGTGGCAATAACGGCGTTGTCAGACTTTACATCGAATGCCTTCTGCAGATAGGTCACTGCCTCGGCAGCCTTCTGAGCCTGCAGCAGGGCAAGACCCTTGTCAGCAAGAGCTACGAAGTTGTTAGGATTAACAGCGAGTGCATCGTCCAGGATCTTATCAGCATCAGCTGTCTGACCCAGACCGAGCAATACGTTGTAGAGTTTCTCCATCACACCGTCGGTCTTGTGCTCAGCATAGATTTCCTTCAGTTTGCCGCAGTAGTTCACAGAATCCTCTTTGCTCTTGAGTTCATTGCCAAGAACCTCGAGCTTCAGGTTGAGGGCATTCTCATACTCCTCGGGATCCTTCATAGCGATGTCTGCGAGCTGGAGAGCCTTATCCATATCCTTGTCCTGATAAGCGAAGATAGCAGCAAAGCGGGCTACCTGTCCGAAGAAAGGCTTCTGGGCCTCACGGTCGCACTCCTTGAACATGGGGAATGCATCCGACTCAGCGAAGAGCTGCCAGTACTTACGGGCTAATGCGTTATCGTGAGCAGTGAGGGCATCCTGACCTGCATTTACCAATGCATTACGAGGACCCGTCCAAAGACGCTGGGCGTTCTTCTTGTCAAACTTCGGAGAAACCTTTCCCTTCTCGTTGGGCTTCTGGTCGTAGTTGTCACACTGCTGTGCAGCCATCAACGCATTGTAAGCCATCTCTGCCATCAGCTTCTCGTCGACGGGCTTCTCTTCCTTACCCATCTGCTTGTTGACCTGATTCTCGGTTATGATAGCGTTCTGATCGTTGAAAGCCTCGTAAGCGAGGTCGACAAGCTTGTTGTAAGCTTTAGCCTTCTCGGCATCGTTAGCGAGTGAAGCGAGACTGCTGTTGAGCAGGGTCTCAGCCTCTGCATAGGTCTTTGCCTTGAGGATAGCCTTCAAAGCGTCACTGTCACCGGCAAATGCTGTAGCGCTTGCTACGAACATCACTGCCATCATCATTAATTTTTTCATAAGCCTTCTAATTTGGTTGAAAATGTTATTATTACTGATTTTACTATATTGACGTAATTATGTCAGAATCGTTTAATTGTTCTCGGGATTATTATCTGTCGGGGTATCGATAGTCTCGGCTGACTCCTCATCGACAATCTGTGCGGTTTCGATATCATCATCCTCGGCTTGCGAGTGCATCACCTTGCAGACACTGGCGATGGAATCGTTCTTCTTCGTGAGATTGATCAGACGTACACCCTGGGTAGCACGACCCATCACACGAACGTCGGCCACTTTCAGACGAATCAGCACACCGCTCTTGTTGATGATCATAAGGTCGTTCTCATCCGTCACCACCTTGATGGCTACCAGACGACCTGTCTTCTCAGTGATGGCGAGTGTCTTCACACCCTTGGCACCACGGGCTGTCTTGCGGTAGTCTTCCACCTCAGAACGCTTACCGTAGCCATTCTCTGAAACCACCATGATGGTCTCCTCGTTAGGATCGTTGACGCATACCATGCCTACCACCTCATCGTCACCACCGTCGAGGCGCATACCGATGACACCTGTAGAGACGCGGCCCATCGTGCGGACATCGTTCTCATCGAAGCGTACGGCACGACCATTGCGGTTAGCGAGCAGCAACTCATTGTGGCCGTTGGTAAGGCGAACGCCAACCACCTCATCGCCTTCATTCACATTGATGGCAATCACACCGGCAGCGCGAACATTCTTATAGGCATCGAGGCGTGTCTTCTTGATGATACCCTGCTTGGTGGCGAATACAACGTAATGGGTCTTCAGGAACTCCTCATCATTGAAGTTCTTGATGCGCAGAACGGCGTTGATAGAATCGTCGGGCTCAATGTTGAGCATGTTCTGAATGGCACGGCCCTTCGAGTTCTTGTCACCCTCAGGAATCTCGTAACACTTCTGCCAGTAGCAGCGACCCTTCTGAGTGAAGAAGAGCAGCGTGTTGTGCATCGTGGCAGGGTAGATGTATTCTGTGAAGTCGTTGTCGCGATGACGGGCTGCCTTAGAGCCCATACCACCACGACCCTGCTCATGGAAGTCGCTCAGCGGAGTGCGCTTGATGTAACCCATGTGAGAGATGGTGATGACAACAGGATCATCGGGATAGAAGTCTTCGGCATTGAACTCATGATCGAAGGGGATAATCTCTGTACGGCGCTCGTCACCATACTTCTCCTTCACCTCGAGCAGGTCGTTCTTCATCACTTCCTTACAACGCTCTGGGTTGTCGAGGATTTCCTGTAAGTCGGCAATCAGTTTCTGCAGATCGTCGTACTCCTGGTGAAGCTGATCGACGCGCAGGCCTGTAAGCTGTGACAGACGCATATCCACAATAGCCTTCGACTGAAGCTCATCGAGTTCGAAGCGCTTCTCGAGGTTGCGCTGGGCATCAGAAGGAGTCTCACTGTTGCGGATAATCCTGACGACCTCGTCGATATTGTTCACAGCGATGATCAATCCTTCGAGGATGTGGGCACGCTCCTGAGCTTTCTTCAGGTCGTACTTGGTGCGACGGATGGTCACGTCATGACGGTGCTCCACGAAGTACTTCACACATTCCTTCAGAGAGAGCAGACGGGGACGGCCCTTCACCAAGGCGATATTATTGACAGAGAACGAACTCTGCAAGGCTGTCATCTTAAACAGTTTGTTCAGCAGTACGTTGGCATTGGCGTCACGCTTCACGTCGACAACAATACGCATACCCTGACGACCAGACTCATCGTTTACATTGGCTACACCTTCAATCTTATGCTGGTTGGCGAGATCTGCGATATAAGCCACGAGGTCGGCCTTGTTGACACCATAGGGGATTTCTGTTACCACAATCTTGTCGTGGGTCTCACCACTCTCGATTTCTGCCTTGGCACGCATCACGATACGGCCACGACCAGTCTCGTAGGCATCACGCACACCCTGCAAGCCATAGATATAAGCACCTGTGGGGAAGTCGGGACCTGGGATATACTGCATCAGCCCGTCGGTATCGATTTCTGGATTGTCGATATAGGCACAGCAGCCGTCAATAACCTCAGCGAGATTGTGGGTCGGCATGTTAGTGGCCATACCTACGGCAATACCGTTACCGCCATTCACCAGCAGGTTAGGTATCTTGGTAGGCATTACAGTGGGCTCCACGAGTGAATCGTCGAAGTTTGGTGCCATATCAACGGTCTCTTTGTCGAGGTCGTCCATGATGTGCTCACCCATCTTTGAGAGGCGGCACTCAGTGTATCGCATGGCAGCAGGAGAGTCACCGTCAACGGAACCGAAGTTACCCTGACCATCTACGAGCGTGTAGCGCATGTTCCAATCCTGGGCCATACGAACGAGGGCACCATAGACGGAGCTGTCGCCATGAGGGTGGTACTTACCAAGCACCTCACCTACTACGCGCGCACATTTTTTATAAGGTTGTGTGCTGACATTGTTGATGTTCATCATACCGTAAAGGATACGGCGGTGGACGGGCTTAAAGCCGTCGCGAACATCGGGAAGGGCACGTGCCACAATGACTGACATGGAGTAGTCGATGTAGCTGGACTTCATTTCCTCCTCGATGTTAATCTTAATAATTCTGTCGTTGTCGAATGTTTGATCCATCTTTTTATTTTACTATTTGACTATATGCAATTTGACCATTTTCGCGTTTAAGGCACTTTTTAAGCCCGCTGACGCGTTTTTAACCGTGCAAAGGTACTTATTTTTTTGCGACCAGCCAAACCTTTTAAGCTATTTTAGCGGAAAGTTTTCTGTTTTTATGGCACGATGTTTGCAGAATTATTCGTAACTTTGCACAAAAATGTATTAATAAGGTAAAACGAACATATACATGACGAGTCAATTTTCGCCAAAAGTATCAGAGATATTAGCTTTCTCCCGCGAGGAGGCTGCCCGTCTTGCCAGCCGGAGCGTAGGTCCTGAGCATCTGCTGTTGGGTATGCTTCGCAGCAAGGACGGTCCCGTCATCGACCTGTTCAATCGGATGAACCTGAACATGCAGAGCGTGAAGACCGAACTGGAACAGCGTGTCAGGGAAGACGAGATCGACAGCCCCATCCATACCACCGACCTCGTGCTCAACGAGAAGGCAAGCAACATTTTGAAACTGGCCGTACTGGAGGCTCGTATCCAGAGAACAACTAAAGTGGACGAACAGCACCTCTTGCTCGCCATCCTACATGATGCAGTGAACAACGGTGCTAAACAAGTATTGGAATTAAACAACATGAATTACGACGACGCGATGGCAATACTCTTTGCCTCAAAGAATAAAGAAATAACCAACGGCATCGGCCTGCCCGATGAAGACGAGGAGGAATACGAGGAGACTGGTAAACAAAACGCTTCGGCCCGTTCCGGCTCGTCGACCACGACCACTGCCCAAAAGAAAGAGAACTCGAAGACACCCGTGCTCGACACCTTCGGCACCGACCTGACGCAGGCTGCCATCGACGGCACGCTAGACCCCTGTGTAGGACGTGAGAAGGAGATTCAGCGCATCATCGAGATTCTGGGAAGAAGAAAGAAGAACAACCCCATCCTGATCGGCGAGCCCGGTGTGGGCAAGAGTGCCATCGTGGAGGGTCTGGCACAACTCATCGCTGACCATCACACTAGTCCTATGCTCTTTGGCAAACGTATCTATACGCTCGACATGACGGGTGTAGTGGCTGGTACAAAGTATCGCGGACAGTTTGAGGAGCGCCTGAAGGCTTTGATGAAGGAACTCGAGGCCAACCCCGATGTGATTGTCTTTATCGACGAGATACATACTATCATAGGAGCCGGTTCTACACCTGGCAGCATGGATGCAGCCAACATTATGAAGCCTGCCCTGGCCCGAGGCACGATCCAATGTATCGGAGCCACAACGCTCGATGAGTATCGTAACTCCATCGAAAAAGACGGAGCACTCGAACGCCGTTTCCAGAAGGTGCAGGTGGAGCCCACTACCAATGAAGAGACGCTGCAAATTCTCCATAACATTAAGGACCGCTACGAACAGCATCACCACGTCACCTATACTGACGAGGCACTTCTGGCATGTGTCAAATTGTCAGACCGCTATGTGACAGACCGTTTCATGCCTGACAAAGCTATCGACGCACTGGATGAGACCGGTTCACGCGTACATCTTGGAAATACTCAGATTCCACCTGAGATTATCGAGACCGAAAAAGAGATTGCTCACGTGAAGGAGAAGAAACAGATGGCCGTAAAGAACCAAAACTTTGAACTGGCTGCCGGATATCGCGATCGTCAGACCCAGTTGGAAGGTACGTTGAAAGTCCTCAATGAGCGTTGGAGCAAGGGCGAGGGTGAAGAGCGTCAGGTGGTCGATGCGGAACAGGTAGCGGAGGTCATCTCGATGATGACAGGTGTGCCTGCCCAGCGCATGGCTGAAGAAGAAGGCGTCCGTCTGAAAGGCATGGCCCAAGAGCTGAAGGCTGCCGTGATTGCCCAAGATGCAGCCATCGATAAGATGGTGAAGGCTATCCAGCGTAACCGCGTGGGACTGAAAGACCCCAACCATCCTATTGGCACTTTTATGTTCCTGGGACCTACCGGTGTGGGTAAGACCTATCTCGCCAAGAAACTGGCAGAATTCATGTTTGGCAGTGCCGATGCCCTGATCCGCATTGACATGAGCGAATATACCGAGAGTTTCAACACCTCCCGCCTGATTGGTGCGCCTCCGGGCTACGTGGGCTATGAAGAGGGTGGACAATTGACCGAACGCGTGCGCCGCCATCCCTACTCCATCGTCCTGCTCGACGAGATAGAGAAAGCTCATGGCAATGTGTTCAACCTCCTGCTACAGGTGCTCGACGAGGGACGACTCACCGACGGCAACGGACGATTCGTAGACTTCCGCAATACGGTAATCATCATGACCTCGAATGCAGGTACGCGACAGTTGAAAGACTTTGGTCGAGGCGTAGGCTTCAGTGCCTCGGGTAGCACCGGACTGGCACTCAATGAGAAGGACAAACAGTATGCCCGCGATATCGTTCAGAAAGCTTTGTCGAAGCAGTTCTCGCCAGAGTTTCTGAACCGTCTGGACGAGATTATCACCTTCGACCAGCTCGATTTGGAGGCCATCAAGCGTATCATAGACATCGAGCTGAAAGCACTCTATAATCGCATCGAACAGGTGGGCTACCATATCGACCTGAGCAATGAAGCTAAGGAATTTGTGGCTACAAAGGGATACGACGTACAGTTTGGTGCTCGTCCGTTGAAACGTGCCATCCAGAACTATATTGAGGATGGCATCAGCGATCTGATAGTCAATGGCAGCCTCGAACCAGGTGCCACGATTCATATCACACTAAAAGAAAATGAGTTAGCGTTCAGCTAACTCATTTTCATATTCACTATTCAATTCTACAGCTCTTCACATTCCTTCATCCAGAGGGCATACGAGGCGTCACTCGGCATGCGCCAGTCGCCGCGAGGCGACAGACTCACACTACCCACTTTCGGACCGTCAGGCAGACATGAGCGTTTGAACTGCTGGGTGAAGAACCGGCGACAGAAGGTCTTCAACCACTTTTTCACAGTCTCTTCGTCGTAGAACTCTACTTTATCCTTTGCCGGCGAAGGGGTACAGAAGGCACGCTGGGCCAAGAAGAAAATCTTCTTCGGGCTAAAACCATAACGCAGGAAATAGTAGATGAAGAAATCATGTAGTTCGTAAGGACCCACCAGGTCTTCTGTCTTCTGCTTGATGTTTCCTTGTTCATCGGCAGGAATCAGTTCCGGCGATATAGGGGTGTCGATAATGTCAAGCAGCGTGTCCGTCGCCATCTCACCTGCCACATAGCTCACCAAGTATCGGATCAGCGTCTTGGGCACACCTGCATTCACACCATACATTGACATGTGATCGCCGTTATACGTCGCCCAACCCAACGCCAGCTCTGACAGGTCTCCGGTACCAACCACAATAGCATTCTCCTTATTGGCTACATCCATCAAAATTTGAGTACGCTCACGTGCCTGTGAGTTCTCATAGGTCACATCGTGTACGTTTGGATTCTGACCAATATCCTCAAAATGCTGGGTCACGGCTTTGGCGATATTGATCTCACGAATGGTCACACCCAGCGTTTCCATCAGCTTCACGGCATTGTTGTGCGTGCGGTCAGTGGTGCCAAAGCCAGGCATCGTGATTCCGATAATACCCTTACGGTCGAGGTCGAGTTTGTCGAATGCTTTCACTGTCACCAGCAAGGCCAGCGTCGAATCCAGTCCGCCACTGATGCCAATCACAGCCTTCGTGCCATTGATATGATAGAGGCGCTTAGCCAGTCCTGCCACCTGTATATTCAGAATCTCCTCGCAGGAAGCCTGCATGTTCTCTTCCTTTGGAATGAAAGGATGGGGATCGATGTCACGCAAAAGCACAAAGTCTTGAGGAGAAATCAGCCTTGCCTGTATCTCACACGACTGCGCTCCACGCTGGGCATTGATAAACGTGGTGTTCTGACGTCTCTCTACACGCAGTTTTTCTACATCAATCTGTGTCATTTGGATCTGGGGCTGGAACGAGAAACGACTACCCTCCACAAGCAACTTACCGTTCTCAAAGATCATGGCATTGCCACCATAAACCACATCCTGTGTAGACTCGCCAAAACCGCTGCTAGCATACACATAGCCACTCATGGTACGGGCACTCTGTTGGGCCAACAGCGACTTCAGATAATGGTGCTTGCCAATCAACTCATTACTGGCCGAGAGATTAAAGATGATATCCGCACCAGCCACAGCAAGATTATTGCTGGGGGGAATAGGCGCCCATACATCCTCACAAATCTCCACGCCGAACTTCATACCATCGCTGGTGACGAATACTTGCGGTTCAGCACTCACGTGAATACTGCTGCCAGCAAAATAGATATCCGTAGGATTCAGATCCTGTGCCGAGGCAAACCAACGTTTCTCATAAAACTCTGCATAGTTCGGCAGATAAGTCTTTGGCACGATACCAAGGATGGTTCCACCCTGAAGTACTACTGCACAATTATAGAGTAACCCATTGATTATCACTGGCGCGCCGATGATGGAAATCACATCCAGCTTACGTGTAAAGTCGAGTAACATCATGATACCCTGCTCGGCACGGTCAAGCAACAACTGTTCTTTGAAGAGGTCCTGACAGGAATACCCCGTAATACAAAGTTCCGGGAATACAATTACCTCCACTTTACGACCTTCAGCTTGGGCAATCAGCCCTTCCACTTGCTGAACATTGTAGTCAACGTCTGCCACCTTTACCACTGGAACGGCAGCAGCCACATTCACAAAACCGTATTTCATAACTTCACTTTTTGAACGTCGTTTTCGATAATCGTATATATCAGTGCCGGCTGCTCGAAGAACATGTTTTCACGGAATGCGTGCAACTTATAGAACTTCACAGGGTCGATCCTCACCTGTGCATTTACGGTCGGCTTCAGCATATAGTGTTTGTCACGCTTATAGGCTATTATCTGGATGCAGCAATGCTCAAGGGTATTCAGGTCCTCCCTGCCGAATTCCTCGATATACTCCTTCGTATTAGGTTCGATCTCACCATCGGCCCTCACCATCCAGGCACTGCCCTCGGCGGTCATATATACATAGCGCAGATAATAATTGGAATCGTTAACCAAATAGGACTCGAAACGCGTCTGCGTCAATTCTTTAACGTCCATTGGAACAAAGGCCATGTAGGCACTCAGCTTGTCACCGCCTGCACGTTCTTCAGGCTTTGCCTTAAAGGTTATTGGTTTATCAGCTGGCTCAGTTTCTTTCTCTTCTTGGTCTGCCTGTAAGGCGTCTTTTGCAGAAGAGGCCTTCACTTCTACAACATGTTTCGTATCGTAGTCTTCCTCACCTACGACTACGACCTCCGTCATCAGCATCGGCATCTGGAAACCGTCCTCATCCTCCACGAACACGATATTCTTACCTTGGAATCCGGCCACACGGCCACCACCGACCTCACTGAGAAATCTTACCTTATCGCCTATTTTCATCTCTTTTTATCTTCTTTTCGGGGACAAAGGTAAATAAAAAAGCTGAGAGTTATGCAATTTCGGTTAAAAATCTGCTTTTTAGAAAATAAAAATGAATCCCCTGCTCCGAGCAGGGGATTCACACTTAATAGTCAGAAACGTATCCTTCTCATCGGATTGTTATCCATGAACAGGTTGAACATCTCTTACTTGACACGAGTAAAGGTGAGGTCATCGCCCGACTCACGAAGGACAAGCTTCGTGCGCGTAAGCTCGACAATCTCCAAGTTGACACCTTCGCCAAGCTCCTTACACAGCTCGTCACGGATCTCCTTGACAACATCCATAAAGGTATTGGTGACCATCTTCTTTGTTTCAGGATTCTCATCAATTAACTTCTGGAACTCTGGCTTGAACACCATCTTGTCGATACGGGCATCAGCACGTTCACTGTTCATGCTCATCAGGAGCGTCTTACCGTCACGGCTATAGACACCTGGCATATCGGCAGAAACGACAATCATACCCATCTCATCGGTTTCGACTTTCGTGACGACCTTCATATTGAACGTTGCATCGGCGAAGTTGAAATAGAGTTGGACAGTCTGTCCTTCCTCAACATCAAGATTCGTCAACCAATTTCCAAGAAGGCTCTGAGCCTGGGCACCTGTGGCGGCCAGCAATACAACAGCTAATATTAATAGTCTTTTCATACTATCTTAATTGTTTACTGAACCTCCGACAATGTCGAGCAACTCGTTGGTGATGGCCTGCTGACGTCCCTTGTTGTACTGCAGATTCAGCTGACGTAACAGTTCATCTGCATTGTCCGTAGCCGTCTGCATAGCGACCATACGCGCTGCGTGCTCCGAGGCATTACTGTCGAGCAGAGCCGTGTAGAGCAACAGGTGTGCGTACTTCGGAAGAAGCTGTGAGAGCACAGTGTCCATGTCGGGCTCAACGAGAAAGTTATCGTTAAGCGGTTTCACACTTTCCTTCTCCTTCTCCTGCTGACGCTCGCCACGCTTCTTGAGGTACTCCTGCGACTCCTTGGTGGCAATGATGCTCGTCAGATCACGCTCATGATCAGCATTCAACTCAGACTCGAGATCGATGGGGAGGAAAGTCTTACGGGTAAGGATCTGTGATCCTGCACTCTTAAAGTGATGGTAAATCAGTTCTACCTTGTCGATTTCACCATCATAAAACTTCTTTCCCAGCTCCATGGCGATCTTGATGCAATCGTGGGCGTTCGGTTTGTCTGCCAAAGCGGAAAACTCTCCCTGAACGTTCAGACCCATCTTCTGCGCCTTCTCATAGACCTTGCGGCCAATGGGATAGATCTCCACGTTCTCACGTCCAATCTCGCGGGCATAGTCATCAACGACATGAGTCATCATCTTGATGGTATTGCCATTGAAGCCACCGCAGAGCGAGGAGTTGGAAGTGAAGACCACAAGAGCACACCTGCGGACAGGGCGCACCTTGTCGAAGATGGTATGTGCCTCGGCCTCGGCCGCAAGGAACGACTTGAGGATGTGCTCCAGCATGGTCTCATAAGGCAGCATATTCTGAATAGCTACCTGTGCGTGATGCAACTTACTGGAGGCCACCATCTTCATAGCCGACGTGATCTTTCGCGTGGAATTGACTGAGGCTATGCGGCCTTTAATTTCTTTCAGGCTGGGCATAGGCTATCAGGCTTTATATGTTCCCGCAATGTCGGCCATAACAGCCTCGATCTTAGCAGTGGTCTCGTCGTCAATCTTACCGCTGGCGAGCGTTGCGATGACTTCGGGATTGGCTGAGCGCAGTTTATCGAGGAACTGTGCCTGACACTCACGTACCTTATCGATGGGCACCTCACGCATCAGACCGTGTACACCACAATAGAGGATCGCAATCTGCTCACCTACAGGCATCGGGCTGTACTGAGGCTGGATCAGCAACTGGTTGTTCTTACGTCCACGATCCAGTGTCATCGCCGTCACAGCATCCATATCACTGGAGAACTTCGAGAAGGCCTCGAGCTCACGATACTGTGCCTGGTCGATCTTCAACGTACCTGCCACCTTCTTCATGGACTTGATCTGTGCCGAGCCACCCACACGAGATACGGAAATACCTACGTTGATGGCAGGACGGAAGCCTTGGTTGAAGAGGTCGCTCTCGAGGAAGATCTGACCATCGGTAATGGAGATAACGTTGGTCGGGATGTATGCCGACACGTCACCTGCCTGTGTCTCGATGATAGGCAGAGCAGTCAAAGAGCCACCACCCTTCACATGTCCCTTCATGCACTCCGGAAGATCGTTCATCTGCTCGGCCACTTCCTGCTGCTCGTTCATCTTTGCAGCACGTTCAAGAAGACGGCTGTGGAGATAGAACACATCACCGGGATAAGCCTCACGTCCGGAAGGACGGCGCAGAATCAGCGATACCTCACGATAGGCAACAGCCTGCTTGGAGAGGTCGTCATAGACTACGAGGGCGGGCAGACCACGGTCACGGAAGTATTCACCAATGGCAGCTCCTGCGAACGGTGCATAGTATTGCATAGCTGCAGGATCAGCAGCGGTGGCACTAACCACAATAGTGTAAGGCATGGCACCATGTTCCTGCAGTGTGCTGACGAGAGCGGCAACGGTACTGGCCTTTTGGCCAATGGCTACATAGATACAATAGACAGGCTTGCCTGCCTCATAGAAACTTTTCTGGTTGATGATGGTATCAACGGCAATGGCGGTCTTACCGGTCTGACGGTCGCCAATGATGAGCTCACGCTGTCCGCGGCCGATGGGAATCATCGAGTCGATGGCCTTCAGACCTGTCTGCAGCGGCTCCTTCACGGGCTGACGGTAGATCACACCAGGGGCCTTACGGTCGAGCGGCATTTCGAATGCATCGCTCAGATCAATATCGCCCTTACCGTCGATAGCCTGTCCCAGCGGGTTAATGACGCGACCCAGCATGTTGTCGTTGACACGGATGCTGGCGATGCGCTTGGTGCGCTTCACGACCATTCCCTCCTTGATGCCTGACGTGCCTCCGAGGAGCACACAACCGACGTTGTCTTCCTCAAGGTTCATCACGATAGCCATCGTCCCGTTCTCAAACTCCAACAGTTCGTTGGCCTCGGCATGACGGAGTCCGTAGATGCGGGCCACACCGTCGCTGACGGTCAGTACAGTACCCACCTCGTCGAATTTCTCGGCGTTGGAGATACCCTTGAGCTGGTCGAGCAGGACCTGGGATACTTCGCTTGGTTTAATCTTATCTGACATTTTCTTCTTTTTATTTTTTACTTTTTCAAGGCTGTGAGAATAGAGTTGAGCTGGGCCTTGACACTGGCATCCATACGATAGGTATCGTATTCGAGGATAAAGCCACCGATGATATCAGGGTTGACCTCGGTCTCGAACTCTACTGTTCCATTAGTCTTACTCTCCACCATCTGGCGCATCTTCTGCTCGGTGGCAGGAGATACTGCTGCAGCGGTGATGAGGCGTCCTCGGATGACATTCTTCTGTTGGCGGTAAAGCGTGACGTACGAATTGGCGATGAACTGCATCACACTCTCACGGTCTTCTTTCAGCACAAGCTGGATGAAGGTCTTGGTAAGGTCGGAAGGATTCTTGCCGACTGCAGTGAGCAGCAGCATCTCCTTCTTGTCCTTAGAGAGCATCGGATTGTCTATCGTAAACCGCAACTGTTGCACGTCGGCATAGCTCTTGGCAAGCTGCTGCATCTCCGTGTAGACAGTATCTTCGATTCTTGCGTCGGTAGCACTCTTCAGAAGTGCACGGGCGTATCTTACCGATATGACTCCTATATCCATACGTTATCGCGTTTATTTGTCAGTAGAAACCTCATCCAGCATACGTTCAATCAAATCCATCTGCGACTTGTCGTCCTTCAGGTTCTGGCGGAGCACTTTTTCGGCAATCTCCACGCTGAGGGTTGCGACTTGCTGACGGATGTCGGCGATAGCTGCCCTCTTCTCCTGCTCGATGGCGAGCTTGGCGTCGCCCAGGAGACGGGCGCCCTCCTCACGGGCCTTCTGCTGTGCCTGTTCAACGATGGCGTCGCGCGTCTCGGCAGCTTCTTTAAGAATCTGCGCCTGACGGTCGCGAGCTTCCTGGAGGATTGCCTCGCCTTCCTGTTTGATGTTCTCCAGTCGCTCGGAGGCCTCATGGGCCTTCTTCAGGCTGTCCTCGATGAACTTGTTACGCTCATCGACCATGCCTACAATAGCTGGGAAACCGTACTTTGCCAGTACAAAGAAGACGACGGCAAACGCCAGAAGCATCCAGAACAGGAGTCCCAGATCCGGGGTGAGGATTGCTGGCAGTTTACTGAAATCCATTCGCAATTACTTTTAATTACTACTTGACGGAATGTCTCTCTCTTACTTGATAAGGAATGCACAAGCTGCAATGGCGAAGAGGGCACATCCCTCAACGAATGCAGAGGTCAGAATCATGTTTGTCTGGATCTTACCAGTAGCCTCTGGCTGGCGGGCAATAGCGTCCATGGCGCTGCCACCAATCTTACCAATACCCAAACCTGCACCAATTGTTGCAATACCTGCACCGATACCGCAGCCCAGCTGAGCCAGACCTTCTGCGGCCAATAATAAAGCTGAAATCATAATTTTTAATTTTTAAGTTATTAATAATTGAATTTACTTCTTATTTTTACTTTTTTAAATTGTTACATTATCACTCTGCGTGATGGTCCTGATGGGCAAGCCCAATGAAGACCGCACTCAGCATGGTGAAAACGTAAGCCTGGACGAAAGCAACCAACAGCTCCAACGCATTCATGAAGAGCAGCATGATGATGCTGAAGGTGTTGAGTCCAAGGCCGAATCCTACGCCCATCGACCAACCGAGGAAGATCACGCAAGTGAAAGACAGGATCACAGCATGGCCTGCCATCATGTTGGCAAAGAGACGGATCATCAGGGCGAACGGCTTCGTGAAGACACCGAAGAGCTCTATGACAGGCATAATCGGGGCGGGATAGGCTTTCAGGAACAGAGGCACTTCCGGCCAGAAAATCTCCTTCCAATACTCCTTGTTGGCAAAGATGTTGATAGCTAGCATCGTACACAGCGCCAGGAAGAAGGTGATATTAATGTTGCCCGTCACGTTAGCACCGCCAGGGAAGATGGGAATCAAGCCGATGAGATTACACGTAAGGATAAAGAAGAATACCGTCAGCAGATAAGGTGCATAAGGACGGTAATGCTTCTCACCGATAGACGACTTGATGAGGTCGTCGTGTATGGTCATCACAATCATCTCCATCGCTCCCACAAAGCCTTTCGGAGCCTCGCGCATAGCGTCGTGCTTCTTATACCAGCGGGCACAACTGAGGAAAACGACGATGAGCACAACCACCACAATCCAAATCTGGAGCACACTCTTGGTGATACTCAGATCGATGGGGCGCACTTCACTGCCGTCAGCCATACGCTCATAGATCTTGCCGTGATGCTCCTCACTGAAGAAGAAGGGAGCTGGCAGGCTATGAGCCGTACAGAAATGCCATTCGCCGGTATTCTCACTACGGACGATGATGGGCAGCGGAATGCTCAGATGACTGCCTTGATAGGAAGCAATGTGCCACTCGTAGGAGTCGGCCAAGTGCTCAAGGACAATCTCTGGGATGTCCAGCTCTTCGCCTTCCCCACCCTCCGAGGCCATTGCAGCCTTGGGCAACAGCAGCGCTGCCATCATCAGGAGAATTATCGTTTTTATCTTTTTCATTATCTACTATATTATTAGCAAACTTATACGATTCACGTCAGGAACGATTCGACACCCTGGCGAAGAAAATGGAATGGTGGACCAGCGAGAAAAGATAGAACGCCATGAACACCAGGAAGAAACGGATCATAGAGTCGGAGGTGTCTGTCAGATAATAAACAAACATAACTGCCAGTGCCAACAGCAGGCGGAAACCCGACACTGCTGTAAAGAACGTAGGCAGGCTCTCCGGAGAGCGCTTGGCGACACGTCGCCAGACAAGTCCAATCGTCAGGCAAACGACAAGCGTAAAAGCCGCGCTGACGATGGCTGCTGTCAATAAATCGAGGAACCACACCCGCATCACCAGAAGGGTCAGCAACGTCAGGGCGACTGTCAGATACAATCCCTGTCGCATGTAGCTCTTACTCAACCTATCAACGTTCTGTTTCATCTCAACATCTCCTTTAATCTTCTCTCCTATGCCATTTCTACACAAAGACTTACCACATTCTTCTGCACTTCCACGAAACCGCCCTGAATCTCCAACGAAGTTTTACCCTCTTTAGTGGTATATTCCACCATTCCCTTCTGCAGGGTTGAGATGATGGGCGCATGGTCGTTGAGTATCTCGAACTGTCCCATCGTGCCTGGCACGATGACGCTCTCGATAACTCCGTCGAACTCTATTTTCTCAGGCGAAACTATTCTCAACTGCAACATAATCGTAATTTACATTTTAAGAATTTACGATTTATCCTTTCGCAGCTTCGAGTAGTTTCTTGGCCTTCTCCTTGGCGTCGTCGATAGTACCCACGTTGAGGAATGCCTGCTCAGGCAGATCATCCACCTCACCGTCGAGAATGGCATTAAAGCCCTTGATCGTCTCTTCGATAGGTACCATCACACCAGGCAGACCTGTGAACTGAGAAGCCACAGAGAATGGTTGCGACAGGAAGCGCTGCACACGACGAGCACGATTCACCGTCTGCTTATCCTCATCAGAGAGCTCGTCCATACCGAGAATGGCGATGATGTCCTGCAACTCCTTATAACGCTGCAGAATCTGCTTCACGCGCTGTGCACAGTCGTAGTGAGCCTTACCCACAATCAGCGGATCGAGGATACGAGAGGTAGAACCCAGCGGATCCACAGCAGGATAGATACCAAGCTCGGCAATCTTACGATCAAGCACCGTTGTTGCATCGAGGTGAGTAAACGTTGTGGCAGGTGCAGGGTCGGTCAAGTCGTCAGCAGGCACATAGACAGCCTGTACGGAGGTGATAGAACCCTTCTTCGTAGAAGTGATGCGCTCCTGCATGGCGCCCATTTCAGAGGCCAGCGTAGGCTGATAACCTACAGCCGATGGCATACGGCCTAACAGGGCGGACACCTCAGAACCAGCCTGTGTGAAACGGAAGATGTTGTCGATGAAGAACAGAATATCGGCAGCACCACCATCCTTACCACCACCATCGCGGAAGCCTTCAGCCACCGTCAAACCAGACAAGGCTACAGAAGCACGTGCACCAGGAGGTTCGTTCATCTGACCATAGACCAGCGTGGCCTGTGATTTCTTCAACTCCTCAGGATCAACGAGTGAGAGGTCCCACTTGCCCTCGTCCATAGCCTCACGGAATTTCTCGCCGTAGCGGATAACACCTGATTCGATCATTTCACGGATGAGGTCGTTACCCTCACGGGTACGTTCTCCCACACCTGCGAACACTGAGAATCCATTGTGTCCCTTGGCGATGTTGTTGATAAGCTCCATGATGAGCACCGTCTTTCCCACACCGGCACCACCGAAGAGTCCGATCTTACCACCCTTCATGTAGGGCTCCAACAGGTCGATTACCTTGATACCAGTAGCGAGAATCTCTTTCTTAGTCGAGAGTTCCTCGAACGTCGGTGCGTCGCGGTGGATGGGATAAGCCCCTTCCATGTCGAGCTGTTTCATACCATCGATAGGCTGACCGATCACGTTCAGCATACGACCTTTAATCTGATCACCGGCAGGCATCACGATGGGTGATCCCAACGGAATTGCCTCTAGTCCACGGTGCAGTCCGTCGGTATTGTCCATAGCCACGCAACGCACCGTATCCTCGCCGATGTGCTGCTGCACCTCGACAATCAGGTCACGCCCGTCACCACGGTCAATCTTCAACGCATCATAAATCTTCGGTAACACCTTTTCAGCATCCTGTCCTTCGGTATCGAAATAAACATCGATAACAGGACCGATGATCTGCGAAATGTGTCCAGTAATTTGTGACATAAGCTGTGAATATTTAAGTTATTTGTTTTGTTATTAGTTCAACTTTTATAGTAGAGCCGATTGCAAAGATAGTCAATATTTACCAAAGAAAAAAACAAATTTAGATTTTTTATACAAAAAACTGTCCTAACTATTTTCGCAATGCGATGTTATAGTTATAATATCGACTATTGCCTGTGACATCTTCCAGAACTTTTATAAACGGTGGAAACTTCACACTCTCCTGTTCGGCCACCCCCTTTGATTGCAGTATCACCAGATCACTGACAGGCTCAAGGAAGGTATCAATCTCGAAATGCTGCCCTTTCCAGATGAAACTCTGACGTTTCTTCTTGATAGTAGCACGATAGGGATCAGCCTGTTGGAGCATCTGCTCATAAAGATTATTATCAACCTTACGCTCAGTCTCCAACTCCTCTGTCTCTGAGATACGTTTCTTTGAACGGTGTACATTGACAATTTTTCCTCCACTCCATTGCCGACGTCGCAGACGGATCTCGCAACCGGGTTCTGCCACCAGATAAGTCTGAGTGATATCACTTTCGATAGCACCAGGAATCTCCCCTATCACCTCCACCTTGTAAAGACGTTCCTTCTCCAGTGGTTGTGGTAAGCCAAGTACATTGCTGATTTCCTTGATTACACGATTTAACTTGGCATTAAAGTCGTCGTGATTGTTAATGACGCGCAAATGTGAATGCCCGGCCCAGGCATTGATAACCTTTTTATCCAATTCACGTGCAAGACGGAGACCTTCCTCGTCAGCCTTCTCATAGCGGGTCGCATTTGTCGCCGTTGTGTAATATTGTTCTGCACCATCGGCAGCACTCACCAGATGGAGCACCGCATCATAACGCTGACGAAGCCTGTCAGAGTCTGTTCCGGCCATCTGCGTAATTTCCAACCACTCTTCTGGCCTAATATAGGCAGAGATATCCATTGCTCCACGATCACAGACAATCAGAACAGGTTTCTTACAAACCTCTGCAAGACGACTGAACTGATCTTCAAGAGCCAGCTGTGTCTCCAGAATTGCGCGCTCACCTTCGTAATAGAGCTGTCGGTTTGGAGTAAGATAGTTCCAGCCACCTGTACTATAAAGGGTAGGAACCTCAGGGATAGTGAATACTTTGTACCCCATACCTGAGAAATATTCGATAATCTTTACAAGGGCCGTTGTCTTACCAGCGCATGGTCCACCCGTCAAAACGATCTTCTTGATGTCTGGCATATAATCAGATACTCAATTCATCGAGAACTTTAATCAGTCGCTTGTCGAAACGTTTGTCCGTACGGATACACTCGCTAAAAGGAACGTATACTACTTCGTTAAAGCGCACACCCACCATCACGTTACGTTGGCCCTGCTTGATGGCCTCGATGGCACCCACGCCAGTCGTAGAGGCGAGGATACGGTCGCGAGCTGAAGGTGTACCACCTCGCTGAAGGTGACCCAAGATTGATACACGTACATCAAACTCTGGGAACTCATTCTTTACACGGTCGGCATAATAAAGGGCACCACATTTCGGACTCTCCGACACAATGACGATACATGATTTTTTCGACTTACGAATACCACGACCCATAAACTGTGCCAACTGGTCTACATCAGTGGTCTCTTCAGGTACGATGGCAGCCTCCGCCCCACAGGCGATAGCGCAGTTCTGAGCCAAAAAACCAGCGTCACGTCCCATCACCTCGACAAAGAAGATACGCTCGTGAGAGTTCGCTGTATCACGAATACGGTCTACACACTCCATGATGGTGTTCATCGTTGTGTCGTAGCCGATGGTGGCGTCGGTGCCATAGAGGTCGTTGTCAATGGTACCAGGCAGACCGATGACGGGGAAGTCATACTCTACGCCAAACTTCCACGCACCCGTCAGCGAACCGTTACCACCGATGACTATCAGTGCATCGATCTCCTCTTTCTGAATAGTCTCGTATGCCTTCTGCATACCCTCTGGTGTCATAAAGTCCTTCGAGCGGGCCGTCTTTAGGATAGTACCACCGCGAGTGATAATACCACTTACGTTTTCAGTGGTAAACTCCTTCACTTCATCGTGGATCAAACCTTCGTAGCCACGATAGATTCCCTTGATTTTAAAACCGTTGTAAATACCTGCACGCGTCACCGCACGGATCGCTGCATTCATTCCTGGTGCATCTCCTCCTGAGGTAAGAATACCAATAGTCTTGATTTTAGCCATAATACTTCCTTTTTAATTATATGTAATTTAATTCAAGCCACAAGACAGCCAAACCAGCCAGTCCACCTGCCATCACCTTCAACGTTAGGTTCTTCAGATACCACCCCAGACGGATATGCTCCATTTTCATCAGGGCCAGACCGCTCACAGAACTCACGCTCAACAGACAGCCTCCCACCGCAGTCGTATAAGCGATGATTTTCCAGTAGGCACCATTCGACACAAAATTGGCTGCATAGTCTCCTGCTGGCGCACTATCCACTACGGAGTAGAGCGAGAGATTACTGATGGCTATGGTAAAGGTATCCACCAGTCCACTCATCACACCAGAGATGATGCCTACGACCCAAACGCTGTGGATATTCTCATCAAACCACTCTGCCACATCTCCCCATACACCTGTCTCCGTTACAACACCCATCGCTAGCATGATACCCATCACAAACAGAATCTGCTGGATGGAACCATACTGCAGGGCACGGGGTATGAAACGTCTCTCCGACATCTGGTCTGCTGACATCAGTTTACGGTTAAAGATTTCATTGACCACCCACAATACACTCAGCACACAGAGTGCACCCAAAAAAGGCGACAGCTTCGTAATAGTATGGAAGGTAGGTATGAACCACAGGCCGCCAATGCCCACAACGAACATCACAAAACGCTGCCAGTAATTCAGGTTGGTATCATCACCGCGATATGGCATAGGCGACCACTGGGTATCCAAACGTTCCGGCAATTCGCGATTGATGAGGATCGTTGGAATCACCCACGCCAGAATGGCCGGCAATGCCAGATAGGATGAGAAATTCGTAGCCGTCACAGCACCATCGCCCCACAAAATCAGTCCAATGGGATCGCCAATCACAGTAAAGCAACCTCCCACATTGGCAGCAATCACGATAGCACTTCCAATGAGCATGCGCTGACGACGGTTCTGTACGATGCTATGCATCACCACGAGCATCATTGTGGCCGTAGTGAGGTTATCGAGGTTAGCCGAGAGTACAAACGTAGCAAGAGTAATGGTCCATAATAGTCGTTTTGAGTTACGCGTACGGATCCATCTTGTCACGAAATCGAAGCAGCCGTTGTTATACAAGATCTCTACAATACCCATCGTGGCCAGGAGGAACATCACGATGCTCGCTGCCCGTCCTACATAGTATAAGAATACATTATTATATATATAGTATTTGACAGCCTCACTCGAAGGCAGCTGCCCACCTAAATATTCCATATACTCATCAGCATGGCGCGCCATCACGAAATCTGTGCCATAACAGATATAGACCACCCACCCCACCGTACCGATGAAGACGGCAATGGCAGCCTTGTTCACACCTGTCGTGTGGCCGGTGGCAATCACCACATAGCCCAACAAGAGTAATATCACGATAATCAGTGTCATAGTCAAATTTTACAAAATTATTTCTACCGGCACCCAGAACCAAATGATGGTACCATGTCCGTCCTTCTTATTATCCGCTGCACCGATTTTGCCACCAGAACGTTCTACAATTGCCTTGCAGATGGTCAGACCCAGTCCTGGTGTTTCATCTTGCAGATATGTATTCTTTTCCGAGAGCAGGCCGAAGATATTTTCTTTAAGATCCTCGGGCAATCCGCTACCAGTATCCTTCACCTCCACATAGAAGCCGCCCTCCTTCACGTAGTAGCTGAGTGTGATCCGTCCTTCTGTGGTATGATGTAATGCATTCTCCAGGAAGTGCATAGTTATCATGCGCAACAGCTTCGGATCCAACAGGGCACGTATGCCGCCTATTGGTTCCTCTACCACTAAACTGACCCCCTTGGCCAATTGTGGACGAATCTCTGCTGCATACTGGCTCATCTCATAGTCGATATCTGTCACCTGACGATCGAATAACATCTTCTTACCCTCGATATCACTCAGTGAGAGCAGTTCGTTGATAAGGTGAAGCAGTTGCAAACCGTTATCATTAATCAATTTCAACAGGTGCTTCTGCTCTTCTTTGGAGATGGCAGTTTCACCATCCAACATCACATCGGAGAAGCCAATGATGGCATTGAGCGGTGTACGCAGGGCATGACTCACGTTACTCAGAAAGATGGTTTTCAGTTCCTCGCTCTTCTTGGCGTTCTCCTCACTCTTCTGAGCCCTGAGCATCTCTGCTCTTAGCTTACTCTGAACCTTACGTTGGAGGAATAGGAACAACAATAACACGACGATGATAACACATAACAACAGGAACCAGACCCACGTAGGAATCCTCAAACCATCGAGGTTGGTCTTGACAGAGGCATAGGTATCCTCGATGACACCTTCGTCGTCCATAATTCCCAATTCGACATTAATGGCATCGATGAGTTTCGTGTCATGACTCACGTAACAATACTCCCTAGGCATCAACGTCAGGTCCTCTGTTTCCAGATTTCCTATCTCGTTATGCTGCAAAATATAGCGTGCTTGGTATCTGAAGCAGATCACACCGTCGTACTTACCCTTCGACAAATCTATCACAGCCTGCTTCAAGTCGGTAACAATAAATACATTAGCACCCGATTTGGTCAGTGTGTCTTTGATGGGTCGTGAAGCCATCATGGCAATATCCTTTCCTTTGATATTACGAAGTCCCATATCATTGTTCTCTCCCTGACGACTCAGCAACTGGTAATACAGTCTGAACACCGCCCGCGAATAGTTTGTGGAGTCCTTACGATAAGGCGAGAATACCATCATTGCAAGGTCAACCCTTCCCTTCAGCACATCGCCAGCAATTTCCTGCCAGCTGTTGGGGGCATAGGTGTACGGAATATTGAGACGATCCATCAACTTCTTCGTAAAATCTATGTCATAACCTTTGGGCACACTGTTTTCGTCAAGATATTGCAGTGGAGCGTAATCAATGTCAATGCCAAAGATTAGGGGATTTTCTTTCGAATAGCCTAAATTGTCAGCTCTTGTCCCGATGACAAAAGCAAACAGCAAAAGGGCAATATAGACTATTTTTAACTTCATTATTTTAGGTTGACACTCTCTTTGGCGACAAAGTTACGAAGAAATCCCGAAATCACCAAACTTTTTTCTAAAAAACATCAATCCCCAGTCAAAACGGCTGGGGATTGATGTCTTTATTGTTTGGCGGGAACTTTATATTTATCACCTGTCTGTTTCTGCAGATCCCTGGCATAAGGCTCTGGGAATCCTGGGCGCTTCACCTTGGCACCATGACCATATTTCGTGCGCTCGAATGTGCCATTCTCATCCGTAGGCTTCACGGCAATGTCATTGTATTTCACGATGAGGAAGAAGGCCAGCTGCTTCCAACGTGCAATCATCTCGTCACCCTTCTGACAACTGTAGTTTGTCAGGAATTGAATGCGCTCTTCGGCTGTAGGCAGAGCCATAGCCTTGGCCTCAATCTCAGGCTGTAGTTTGGAGTAAGAAGCATCGAGCGAGTCACGAACAGCCTGTAGTGTGGGGAACATCATAGAGTAACGGGGATAGACCATGTTGCTCACCCAGTTGCACACCCAGAAGGCGTTGTCCATCGAGAAGGTGACATCGTCAACACCCTCTTCTGTAAAGCACTTCGGACGACGGGTCATACAACTATACATCGGCGTATAGGCAACCATGTTTCCATCGTCATTGCCAAACCAGAAGCAGGCACCCACCTCACGAGGTAGTTCTGCACGCATCTGAGAGATAAAACTCCAGGCTGTCTGTTGTGTCGAGATTGGACGCTCATTGAAATATTCCACATCGTCAATCTTATACGACAGGGGCGACGGACGATAAGGCATCGCATAGATACCACCACCGATGTTCGTGTCGAGTGCAAAGGGTGTTCCCTCATAGTGGTCGCGCATGGCATCACGCAGATTCTGAAGTCCCAGCTTCTTATTCGGGATAATCCAGAGCGGCATCTCCTTCGCTTCCTTCTCGATACCAGCTGCATAAGGGACATACTCAGAGAAATCATCGCTGAAACGGTTGAAGAAACTCCATACACGGGCCTCACAATAACGGCGTCCAGAGAAGTCGGGCTCAGCATAGGCGGCATTATAGCTGAAGTCGGCATCCTTGCCCTCAAACCATCCCATATTTCGGGCATAGCTCACCACATTGTCGCTACACGCCATCAGGTTAGGAACAGGCTTTTTACCGTTGACAGGATATTTCTTCTGCAGATCCTTCATCTTCACCTGCACATACCGTCCATCAAGAAACTTCGTGATACGGCTCTGATTAGCGTGGGCTGCAATGGCATCGTCAGGAATACGGATAGCCACCCAGACGGCGCGTCCTGCCTCCTTTGTGCGGTCAGGGCCGCAGCCCATCATCTCCAGCATCCATGCCTCGTCCTTATCTGCTACTGAGAAAGTCTCGCCCTCAGAATAGTAGCCATATTCTGCCACCAACGAGGTCATGACCTGCAGGGCCTCACGGGCTGTCTTGCTTCGCTGCAGGGCAATATAGATCAGTGAACCATAGTCGATGACACCTGTAGAATCGGCCATCTCCTCACGACCTCCAAAGGTGGTCTCGCCGATGGTCACCTGCCATTCATTACTGTTGCCAATCACATTATAGGTCTCAGGAACCTCGGCTATCTCACCTAAGTACTTATTCGTATCCCACTCATACACCTGACGCATATCCCCAGCCTGATGCTTGGCGGCAGGATAGTGGTAGAGGGGCATAAAGGCACCATAGGAGTCGGCATTGTAAGTCACGAACACCGAACCATCTACGCTGGCCTTCTTACCAACAATAAAGTTAGTACATGCTAGACTCCATTGAATATTGAATATTGAACATTGAAGAGCAATGGCCAATAAGAAAAACAATCTTTTCATAATTTCTAATATTTCAATTTTCAATTATCAATTATCAATTTACTCACATGCCTTAAACGACATATCCAGACCTTTCACAGAGTGCGTCAAGGCACCTACGCTGACAAAATCCACACCCTGCTCGGCATAGTCGCGGATGGTATCGAAAGTGATGCCGCCAGAAGATTCCGTCTCGTAACGATGGGCAATGATATCCACTGCCTTTTTCGTATCGGGCACAGAGAAGTTGTCGAGCATGATTCGATCTACACCGCCGTGGTCCAGCACCTGCTGCAACTCATCAAACGAACGCACCTCAATCTCAATCTTCAGGTCGAGGCCCTTCTCCTTCAAATAGGCATGACAACGGTCTATGGCATTCACGATACCTCCTGCGAAGTCCACATGGTTATCCTTCAACAAAATCATATCGAAGAGTCCGATACGGTGGTTACAGCCACCGCCAATCTTCACGGCCTGCTTCTCGAGCATACGCATACCAGGAGTGGTCTTACGGGTGTCGAGCACGCGGGTCTTCGTTCCCTTCAGGTGCTGCACATACTTATCAGTCATCGTAGCAATGCCGCTCATGCGCTGCATGATATTCAGCATCAGACGCTCCGTCTGCAACAGTGAGCGCACCTTTCCTGTCACGATCATGGCTATGTCGCCCTTCTTCACTCGTGTACCATCGCCCATCAGCACCTCCACCTGCATCGTGGGGTCGAAACGACGGAACACCTCCTTGGCAATCTCCACACCTGCCAAGATGCCATCCTCTTTAATCAGCAGATGACTCTTTCCCATCGCATCGTCGGGAATACAACACAAGGTGGTATGGTCGCCATCGCCGATATCCTCGGCAAACGACAGATCTATCAGTCTGTCAACAAGTTCATCAACACTCAGCATAAGCTTTTACCTTTAAAAGTAGATACCAAATCCAATACGAAGGCCGAAACCTGATTTATCAGAATCCTTGAAACTGTGCTCATAGTAAACCTCAGGCTCCACGGTTACATGACGTCCCAGAAAGAAAGCATAACCTGCTTGAACTTCCGGCATGAAATCGTCGAAGCCTTTCTCATGGTAATATTTTGCCACAGCACCAGCATAGATACCTATCTTATCAAAATACCAACGGGCACCAGCACCAAGCTTCGTGTTAACATAGCTACCATTACTAATATTGCTATATTCCAGTACACCAAGTCCCATCAGGTTGTCGATGATCATATAACCCACTTTACCATTCACACCAAAAGAAAAGTCTGTTGATTTGTTATAATAAAGCGAAGCACTCGAGGCTGAAGCTCCTACATAGAACTTCCCCTGTTCGAAAGGTGTATCAGAGTCGTTAAGATACTGTGCGTTAGCACTTACTGCCATCATCAGGCCGATGGCTGCCATCATCAGTTTTTTCATAATTATTTTGTATTATTTGAAGTTTCCTTTTTGTACCAAAGTGCGAACCAAATGCAAGCGATGACAAGACAGGCGATGCCCATCGGATAAGCCACCTCGGCAGGCAAGCCGAATGCCTGCTTGGATATAAAGAGGTAGGTGGTACAAACGGTGGTCATAAAGAGCGCAGGGATCAATGAGATCCAGAAGCACTTCTTCTGACGTACCAGATAAACGGTCACAGCCCACAGCGTGAACACGCTGAGCGTCTGGTTGCTCCAGCCGAAATACTGCCAGATGGTGTTGAAGCCATCGGGATTCTCTATCTGCCATACCAACATGGCGATAGACGCTGCAAACATGGGCACACAGATCACCAATCGTTTCGGGATAGGACGCTGGTCCAGTTTCAGCCACTCGGCCACAATCAGACGACCAGAGCGGAAGGCGGTATCACCCGAAGTAATCGGAGCTGCCACCACACCAAGCATAGCCAGTATGGCTCCTGCCACACCCAGCCAGTCGTTGCATACGAGGTTCACCACAGCAGGTGCCGAGGTATGGAATCCAGCCGTTGCCTTCTCTATCAGCGTATAGCCAGGAGCAGGCTCACCATAGAAGAACCAAGCCGCTACCGTTGCCCAGATCAGGGCCACCACACCCTCAGTGATCATCGCTCCGTAGAATACAGGGCGTCCCATCTTCTCACTGCCCACGCAGCGCGACATCAGTGGACTCTGTGTGCCGTGGAAACCAGAGATAGCACCACAGGCAATCGTGATAAAGAGTGCCGGGAAGATATTGTCCTTCCACGTCTCAGGCTCTGCAGCAGCGCCCATATTATAGAAATTCGTCCATATCTCAGGCACCGTCGGCCAGTGCAGGAACAGCCACACCATCAGCGCACCTGCCATAAACAACAGCGAGAAAGCGAACAACGGATAGATCTTACCTATAATCTTGTCGATAGGCAGCATCGTGGCGATGATATAGTAACAGAAGATGATAGCCACCCACATCATCGTCTCGCCGCCCAGCTCATGCAGGATTACAGCAGGAGAATATACAAACACCGTACCCACCATAATCAGCAGCAGTACGGTAAATACCAGCATCAGACTCTTGGTCGACTTACCCAGATACTGACCTATCATCTCTGGCAATCCAGCACCGCCATGGCGCATCGAGAGCATACCCGAGAAATAGTCGTGCATGGCTCCGGCAAAGATACAGCCGAAGACAATCCACAGATAAGACACCGGACCGAACTTCGCACCCATGATGGCACCGAAGATAGGACCCGTACCTGCGATATTCAGGAACTGGATCATAAAAATTTTCCACGAGGGAAGCACAATGAAATCGACACCATCGGCCTTCGCCACTGCAGGTGTCACACGGTCATCAGGGCCGAACACTTTCTCTACGAAACGTCCATAAAGCAGATAACCCAATACAAGAGCCACAAGACTCAGCAGAAATGAAATCATCTTTTAAGGTTTTAATATTTTTGATGCAAAATTACATAATTAATTCCATTTTCAATTCTCAATTACCAATTTTTTATTATCTTTGCACCAAAATTTTCTAAAAGACCATCATTTTGAAGACAATTATACGCATTTTCCTTTTATTTATGCTGTCGCTGAACGCTTCAGCACAGACCCCCAAACATGAAGTCAGAGCCGTATGGCTCACCACCATCGGAGGCATCGACTGGCCCCGCTCCCATTCTGCTTACCAACAGCGTCAGGAGCTCACGGCCATTCTCGACCAACTGTGTCAGGCCAATATCAACACTGTCATGTTTCAGGCCCGTGTCAGGGCTTCTGTCGTCTTCCCCTATGCCGATGAACCGTGGGATATCTGCCTTACAGGCAACCCTGGTCAGTCGCCCGGTTACGATCCCCTGCAGTTCTGCATCGACGAGTGCCATAAGCGTGGCATGCAGTGTCATGCCTGGATTGTCACCATCCCTGTGGGCAAATGGAACACCAATGGCTGTAAGCTCATCCGTCAGAAGTATCCCAATCTCATCCGTAAGATTGGCGATGAGGGGTATATGAACCCTGAGATGTCGCAGACGGGCGATTATTTGGCCCGTTTCTGTGCCGAGGTCACGCGCCGCTATGATGTTGATGGTATCCACCTCGACTATATCCGCTACCCAGAGACGTGGAAGCTGAAGATCAGTCGCGATCAGGGTCGCCGCAACATCACCGACATCGTGCGTAAGATCAACCGTGCCGTCAAGGCTGTCAAACCCTGGGTGATGCTCTCCTGCTCGCCCATCGGCAAGTTCGACGACCTCGCCCGCTACAAGAGCTCCGGCTGGAATGCCTACACCACCGTGTGTCAGGATGCCCAGGGCTGGTTGCGCGACGGACTCATGGATGCCCTTTTCCCGATGATGTATTTCCAAGGCAATCACTTTTATCCTTTCGCCGTCGACTGGCGTCAGCACAGCTATGGCCGTATCGTGGCTCCTGGTCTCGCCATCTATATGCTTCATCCGCGTGAGAAGAACTGGCCGTTGGAGACTGTCACCCGCGAGATGAGCGTCCTGCGAGAGCTCGGACTTGGATGCACTTTCTTCCGTTCTAAGTTCTTTACAGACAACACGAAAGGTATCTATACCTTCACGCAAGACTTTAACCTCTACCCCGCCCTCATTCCGCCTATGACGTGGGCCCAAAAGCCTGCGCCCTTGCCTGCAGCCAATCTTAACGTGCATCGTGGCATGTCCTTCGACCAGCTCTCATGGTCTACTGCTCGCGACCGCTCTGGAGCCGACTACCTATTATATAATATATATGCCTCCGAACAGTGGCCCGTCGATGTCAGCGATGCCCGTAACCTCGTGATAGCGCGTTGTCGCCAGCAGTCTGTCACCATCCCCAACAAAGGTCGCAGCCTCCATTATGCTGTCACCGCCACCGATCGTTATGGCAACGAGAGCGCACCCGTCATGAGTGCCGGGATGGGTGTCAAACGCACCAAACCCATCGATTTCCGTCAGCTAATCATGGGTCATTCGCTAAAAAAGTACAAATAGACAAACTTTTGAGCGGAAAATACAACCTTCTTTGCAGCAAAATGACTACTTTTGCACATCATTATAACAAATCAATAAATTAGTAATATGGAAAGAACTTGGAGATGGTTTGGCAAGAAAGACAAGATTACTCTTGCACAACTGAGACAAATCGGTGTTGAGGGCATCGTAACAGCCCTCCACGATGTACCCTTAGGTCAGGTATGGACACGTGAGAAAATCCGCGACCTGCGCGAGTACATCGAGAGTTACGGCATGCGCTGGAGCGTCGTTGAGTCGCTTCCCGTAGTAGAAACCATCAAATACGGCGGTCCTGATCGCGACCATCAGATCGAGGTCTATAAGGAGTCGCTTCGTAACCTCTCTGCCGAGGGCATCCACTGCATTTGCTACAACTTCATGCCTGTGCTCGACTGGGCCCGTACCGACCTGTTCCACGACAATCCCAACGGAGCCACCAACCTCTACTTCAACTATGCCGAGTTTGCTTACTTCGACATCTATATCCTCAAACGCCCGGGTGCTCGCGAGGAGTGGGAAAAGTTCCAGTTCCCAGAGGGTTGGGGTCAGGGCCGCAGTGTCATTGCCGAATGCGACGAACTGGCCAAGACCATGACACCTGAGAAGGATCACCAGTTGGTTGAGACCATCATCATCAAGACCCAGGGCTTCGTATCGGGTAACTTCAGCGAGAACGACGAGGCGCCCGTCCAGAAGTTCCGTGAGTTCCTCGACCTCTATAAAGGCATCGACAAGGCCCAGTTGCGTGCCAACATGAAATACTTCCTCGAAGCCATCATGCCCACCTGCGAGGAGTACGGCATGAACATGTGCGTCCATCCCGACGATCCCCCTATCGAGATTCTCGGCCTGCCACGCATCGTCCGTACTGAGGAAGATATCCAGTGGTTCCTCGATGCTGTACCCAACAAGCACAACGGTCTTACCTTCTGTGCAGGCTCGCTTTCTGCTGGTGCCTACAACAACGTGGTCGATCTGGCCAAGAAATTCGCCTCTCGCACCCACTTCGTTCACCTGCGTTCGTGCCACATCTTCCCCAACGGCGACTTCACCGAGGCCAGCCATCTGGGCGGACGTGCCGACCTCATCGAACTCTGCCGTATCTTCGAGAAGGAAAATCCCGCTCTGCCGATGCGCGTAGACCATGGTATGACCTTCACCGACGAGCCTGGTGGTATCATGGATGAGTCGAGCCACGGCCACAATGCAGGCTACACCCTTCTGGGCAGAATGTTCGCCCTCGGACAGGTACAGGGCATCCTCGCCACCGTCGATCGTGAACTTGGAATAGAATACAAACAACCAGGATTCTTTGATTAATTGAAAATTGAAGATTGAAAATTGAAGATTGAAAATTGAAGATTGAAAATTGAAAATTGAAAATTGAAGATTTGAAAATGATGAAACTGAATGATATAATAAGCGGCAATTTCGACGCCGCAGAGTGGGAAGCCAAAGGCTACCAACTCCCCAAATTCGACATCAAGGCCCTGCGCGAAAAGACCGCCAAAGAGCCCACATGGGTACACTTCGGTGGTGGTAACATCTTCCGCGCCTTCCCTGCCGCCATCCTTAACGACGCCCTCAACACGGGTAAGTACGATCGCGGTGTGATCGTAGCCGAGACCTTCGACTTCGAGGTCATCGATAAGGCCTACGCCCCTTACAACAACCTCTCGCTCTGCGTGAACCTCTGCTCTGATGGTTCTATCGAGAAGAAGGTCATCGCCAGCGTTACCGAGGCCCTCAAGGCCGATCCTCAGTTCCCCGACTGGAACCGTCTGGTGGAAATCTTCAAGAACCCCTCATTGCAGATGATCTCATTCACCATCACCGAGAAGGGCTACACCTACAACGAAGCCGATTTGGCTCGTGGTCTGAAACCCGTCTTCGCCATGGGTAAGGTCTGCGCCCTGCTGCTCGAGCGTTTCAACGCCGGCCAGCTGCCCCTCACCGTACAGTCGATGGACAACTGCTCCCACAATGGCGACAAGGTCAAGGCTGGTGTCTTCGCCTATGCCGAGCGCTGGGTGAAGGACGGACTCGTTCCCGCTGCCTTCCTCGACTATTTGAAGGACGAAACCAAGATTACCTTCCCTTGGTCGATGATTGACAAGATCACCCCGCGTCCCCATGAGAAAGTCAAGGAGATGCTCGCTAAGGACGGCTTCGACGACAACGACTACATCGAAACAGAGAAGCACACCTTCACCGCTCCGTTCGTGAATGCAGAGGAGGTGCAGTATCTCGTCATCGAGGACAACTATACCAACGGTCGTCCCCCACTCGATCTAGGTGGCGCCTTCTACACCACGCGCGAGACTGTGGATAAGGTGGAGACCATGAAGGTTACCACCTGTCTGAACCCGCTCCACACCGCCATGTCGATCTATGGCTGCATGCTGGGCTACACGCTCATCTCTGCCGAGATGGCCGATGAGGACCTGCGTCCGTTCGTTCAGAAGCTGGGTTATATCGAGGCCATGCCTGTAGTCGTTGATCCAGGCGTGCTGAACCCCTACGAGTTTATCGGCGCCGTTATCAATCGCCGTCTGCCCAACCCGTTCATGCCTGATGCACCTCAGCGTATCGCCATGGATACCAGCCAGAAGCTGCCCATCCGTTTCGGTGAGACACTGAAGAAGTACATCGCCCGCGGACTCGATAAGTCGAACCTCATCCTCATCCCCCTCACGCTGGCAGGTTACGCCCGTTACCTGAAGGGTCTCGACGACAACTGCCGTCCCTTCGAGCCATCGCCCGACCCCATGCTGGCTGAGTTGCAGGCCATCGTCGCTCCGCTGGAGATTGGCAAGCCCGACCAGGACTGGAGCTGTCTGAAGAAGCTCTACAGTCGCAAGGATGTGTTTGGCCTCGATCTCTACGAGGCAGGTCTCGGAGAGCAGATCGAGGGCATGGTCAAGGAGCTCTACGCAGCCCCTGGTGCCGTCCGCGCCACGCTCCACAAATACGTTCAGGCCCGCTAACAAAAAAGAATCCCCAGCCGTCACATGGCTGGGGTTCTTTTTTTATTGATGATTAAAAAAGGTTAAGAAACGCATGGAATATTTGGTGGTTTCAAAAACATGTTGTACCTTTGCATCGTGTTTTTCATAGTATTAGATTTAAGGTTAACAAAGGTTTGGAGCTCAGCGGAGCTCCTTTTTGTTTTATACCCCCTTCTCCGCCCATGACAAGTTTATTCAATTATTCATTTATTCATTTATCACATAAAGGTTTTTTAGGAAGAAGAGGAAAAAATAATAATAAGTATATATAAATTATATATATTATAATATATATAATTTTAATAGTAGGATATTCTGAGGGTTAGAAATATTCTTGTCATAATTGAATAAATGATTATTTGAATATTTTAGGGTGCGGGGTAAAGTCACACTTTACTCCGAGTAAAGTCCGGGTTTACCCGTCATAAAGTGGAGGTTTACTCCGAGTAAAGTCCGGGTTTACCCGTCATAAAGTGGAGGTTTACTCCGAGTAAAGTCCGAGCGTGCTGAAAGGCTTGAATTCAGGGCACTTTACGGGTGCCCCAGATGTTGGTAAATAATGTTGACTTCCGATGGCAAGGAGCGAACCTATCAGGAGAATCCAGGGATGATTTTTCGAAACAAACATGATTTACTAAAATTTATATAGGAAAGATTTGGTTGTTTGAGAAATATTGTATACATTTGCACCGATTATAATATAACAAGCTATTAATTCAAATATGAAAATCAAATCTATTTCCTGGAGTATTGCTTTACTTTCCAGCAGTTTATTTCTAACATCATGTGAAGATATCCTCGGCCATTGGGAGAAACCTACTCCTGTATCGAATAACGAGCCCTTCTACAACTATAAGAACTACATGCTGATGGATTTTTCCGTGAATCCTGGCGACTCGTTCTACGACTTTGCCCTCGGAAACTGGCTCGCTAACCATGATAATAATGACGAAGGCTTGGCAGATAACTTAGCCAACAGTCAGAATGAAGAACTCTTCAATGCTTTCTACAGCAGTACAGACGGCGTGGTAAGTCATCTCACGCAATATGTCAACGACAGCTATACCGAGGCGCAGGCGTTGGCCGATGTGCTGAATTTCCTTAAGGATAATGGCATCAGTGATGGGGCTGGAATCAAGGACACTGACTTAGGCGCGCTGACAACAGGACAAATTCTGACAATTCTTGGCAAACTTCAGAATGCAGGTTTCAGTCCATTGCTGAAACGCAACGTGGGTACCAATGAAGGCAAATTCGTCAAAGTGTTGGCTGCTGCGGAACCCTGCAAAGATATGATGAACAAATACAAAACATCCGGTGAAGCGTCAGCTAAAGCCTGGATTAAGGAAATTCTACAATTGTTGCAGCCCAATCCTGCAACAGAAGTTATTAGTGACGACATCATCAATGCCATATTCAACATTGAAATACAATTGCAAAATGCCAACAGCCCTCAGTATTCCAGCGACTTGCGAGAAAGGCAGCACGCCATGCCCGTAGCTCCGCTGAAGGTATCCAATTTACGCTCACGCACACGTAGCGATGCCCCGACAGCAGCAGATGTCTACGTTGCGTTCGATGTGACTTCCGCCTCAGTAGACCCGAAAGCAGTAGGAATCGTCAACCTAATTCTCAGTCAGAATGCGAAGACACTGGCTTATTTCATTTGCTACAAAGTCATAGCGGAGCTTGAACCCATCATACCCAATCCTAATGACCCGAAATTCAACTTAAAGAACAATCTTTACACGAAACTGTCGACTGCGGCTCCTCAGATTATAAATCGCGTTCATTATGATGAGTTGAAAGGCAAGGGCGACGTCGAAGGCTGTTCATATATGATGGAGCAGATGCGACAGGTGATGGACATGCGCATAGCCAATCTCGAATGGATGAGCGATGCTACAAAAACTGCGGCTCGCAATAAACTGGCGGGAATGATCTTTAACATTGGCGTACCTAGCACAAGGCCCGGTGAATCGTTGACGCTTACAGGAACGACGCTTATGCAGGATGTGCTGCAGTTGTATAAGCAGCGTGAGGATGTAAGTAAGAGTCTGGTAGGAAATGAAAACACTACCCTCGGCTGGGACTACTTCCTTCTGGATTCCACCATCGGTGTCTTCAATGCCTACTATATGCCCAGTCTGAATCAGCTATTTATCCTGCCTGCCTTCATCAGCAGCACCCTGTTCCCGACTGACGATGAGTACATGCGCTATGCTACAGCAACCGTCTTCGGTCATGAGATGAGCCACGGATTTGATGCCAGCGGATCTCAATACGATTATCAAGGGTCGATTAATAACTGGTGGACTCCCAACGACAAATCCATGTTCGAGGCTCTTCAGGATCTTATGAAAGAGCGCTTCAACGAGTTGTGGCAGTATGATGGCGTACATGCCAATGGAGAGCAAACACTCGACGAGAATATGGCCGACCTGGGCGGTGTGAGAATCGCCTTCGAATTGTATCGCATGAATATGGAAGCTGCAGGTTACCAGCAAGATGTTATCGATTACCAGTTGCGTGAATTCTTCCTTCACTATGCCCTTGTCTGGCAGGAAGATGCGAACGTGGAAGACCTGAAGGACTTGTTGCTTAACGACACTCACTCTTCAAACCGCAACCGTGTGGACGGCATTCTCCGCATGATGGACGAATGGTACGAGCTGTTCAATGTGACCAACGGTGTGCTTTACCTGGATCCCGCCGACCGTGTGACGATATGGTAGCCCTTGCGCAAAGGTTTTCGTGGATTTTTCATTTATATGTTGAAAAAGATTTGGAAGTGTCGAGAATTATTGCTATCTTTGCAGTCGCTTAACTCAATTGAAGATTGATTAATTTAAAACATATTTAAAAATGAAACCACTAAACAAACAATTTGCTCCTAAGAGCGTGATGCCTGAAAAGGTGATTCAGTTCGGTGAAGGTAACTTCCTCCGTGCATTTGTAGATTGGATTATCTGGAACATGGACCAGAAGACTGACTTCAACGGCTCGGTAGTCGTTGTGCAGCCTATTGAAAAAGGTATGGTTGACTGGCTGAACGCCCAGGACTGTCTGTACCACGTGAACCTGCAGGGTCGTGAGAACGGTAAGCCTGTAAACACACTTGAGAGAATCGACGTGATCAGCCGTGCGCTGAACCCCTATACTCAGAATGCCGCCTTCATGGCTCTGGCTGACCAGCCCGAGATCCGCTTCGTGATCTCCAACACCACGGAGGCCGGTATCGCCTTCGATCCCAACTGTAAGTTCGAGGATGCCCCTGCCAGCAGCTATCCCGGTAAGCTGGTGCAGTTGCTGTATCGTCGTTATCAGACATTCAACGGCGACCCCACAAAGGGTCTGATCATCTTCCCTTGTGAGCTGATCTTCCTCAACGGCCATGTGCTGAAGGAGTGCATCTATAAGTATATCGACCTCTGGAACCTGGGTGCCGACTTCAGGAAGTGGTTTGAGGAGGCTTGTGGCGTTTACGCTACCCTCGTAGACCGTATCGTACCGGGCTTCCCCCGCAAGGAGATTGCCGAGATTCAGGAGAAGATCTCCTACCGCGACAACCTCGTGGTTCAGGCAGAGACCTTCCATCTCTGGGTGATTGAGGCTCCGAAGGAAGTGGCTAAGGAGTTCCCTGCTGACAAGGCTGGATTGCACGTCTTGTTCGTGCCTTCTGAGGAGCCCTACCACAAGCGTAAGGTGACACTGCTGAATGGCCCGCACACCGTACTCTCGCCTGTGGCTTTCCTGAGTGGCGTGAATATCGTGCGCGACGCCTGCAATCATGAAGTGATCAAGGAGTATATCCATAAGGTACAGTTCGACGAGCTGATGCAGACCCTCGACCTGCCTATGGCTGAGCTGGAGAAGTTTGCAGGTGACGTGCTGGAGCGCTTCGACAACCCATACGTAGACCACCAGGTGACGAGCATCATGCTCAACTCATTCCCGAAGTTCCAGGCGCGCGACCTGCCTGGCGTGAAGACCTATCTGGAGCGCAAGGGCGAGCTGCCTAAGGGCTTGGTATTCGGTCTGGCTGCCATCATCACCTATTATAAGGGTGGTAAGCGCGAGGACGGCGTGGAGATCGTGCCCAACGACGATCCGAAGATCATGGATCTGCTGAAGCAGCTGTGGGCTACCGGCGACACTCAGATTGTAACTGTAGGTGTGCTGGGTGCCGAGGCTATCTGGGGCGAGGACCTGAACAAGATTCCTGGACTGGCCGCTATGGTGAAGCAGGATCTCGACCTCATCCAGAGCGTAGGTATGCTGGAAGCAGTAAAGTCTATTCTTTGATTGAAAATTGAAAATTGAAAATTGAAGGTCGCGATTAAGTGAGAACAGAGCTAAGCTTGCTTGAGCTATGTCGAACGTGAGCGAACTCGATGTGAAACATCAAAATTGAAGATTGAGCGACGCAATAGAGATTAAGGGGGCGAGGGTCAATAATCTGAAGAATGTTGATATCAAGATACCCCGAAACCAATTCGTAGTGATTGCCGGAGTCAGTGGCTCCGGCAAATCATCTTTGGCCTTCGACACTTTGTATGCCGAGGGCCAACGGCGTTATGTAGAGTCGTTGTCGAGCTATGCCCGACAATTCCTTGGAAGGATGAACAAACCTGAGTGTGACTTTATCCGAGGCATACCGCCAGCCATCGCCATCGAACAGAAGGTGATATCGAGGAATCCACGCAGTACGGTGGGCACCTCGACGGAGATATACGAGTATCTCCGTTTGCTTTACGCGCGCATAGGGCGCACATACTCGCCCGTAAGCGGTGAGGAAGTGAAGAAACATTCTACGGAGGACGTGGTTCAAAAGACGCTGGAGTACTCGAAGGGTACGCGCTTCGTCGTCATGTCGCCCATCCATCCACAAGAGGGGCGCACGATGGAGCAACAATTGAAGACCTATCAATTGGAGGGCTATGCTAGAATCTACGTTCGTGGCGACTTCCAGCGCATCGACGATTATCTGGCAGCAGGCGTGGACGAGCATGAGGAGATATTCCTCGTTATCGACCGCTTGAGCGTGGATGATTCGAAGGATGTGATTGCCCGTCTGGTGGACTCTGCAGAGACAGCCTTCTTTGAGGGGCACGGTGAGCTGCGCCTGCTGTTCCCGCCTACCATCTTCTACGATTTCTCGATGAAGTTCGAGGCCGACGGCATGACCTTTGAGGAACCTTCAGACCAGATGTTCTCGTTTAACTCGCCAGCAGGAGCCTGTCCTGAGTGTCAGGGCTTTGGAAAGATTATGGGTATTGACGAGAAGCTGGTGATCCCCAACACGACGCTGAGCGTCTATGACGGTTGCGTGGTGTGCTGGCACGGAGAGAAGATGGGAGAATGGAAAAACTGGTTCTGCAGGAATGCCGCTAACGATGACTTCCCCATCTTCGAGCCCTACATGAACCTGACGCAGAGGCAGAAGGACTGGCTGTGGCACGGACTGCCCTCGGATAAGGGCAAGAAGGAAAAGCCCTGTATCGACCAGTTCTTCGAGATGGTGAAGGAGAATCAGTACAAGATACAATACCGCGTGATGCTGGCCCGCTACAGGGGCAAGACCACATGTCCGAAGTGTCATGGTACGCGCCTGAAGCCTGAAGCCGATTACGTGAAGATTGGAGGCAGAAGCATCAGTGACCTGGTACAGATGCCCGTCGTGAGACTGAAGGAGTGGTTCGACCGTCTGGAGCTGGAGCCCCACGATGCCGAGGTGGGCAAGCGTTTGCTGAAAGAGATCACCAGTCGCCTGCAGTTCCTCTTGGATGTGGGACTGGGTTATCTCACGCTCAATCGTCTTTCGAATACGCTCTCAGGTGGTGAGAGCCAGCGCATCAACCTCTGTACCTCGCTGGGTAGCTCGCTCGTAGGTTCGCTGTATATCCTCGACGAGCCTTCGATTGGTCTGCATTCACGAGACACCGACCGATTGATCCATGTGCTGAAAGAACTGCAGTCGCTGGGAAATACAGTGGTGGTGGTGGAGCACGACGAGGAGATCATGCGTGCTGCTGACCACCTGATAGATATCGGACCCGATGCAGGGCGCTTGGGAGGAGAGATTGTCTTTGACGGAGACGCAAAGGACATTGTCAAAGCGTCGCTGAAGAAATATCCGAAGAGCTATACGGTGAAGTACCTGCTACACGAGGAGGAGATTCCTGTACCAACATCCCGCAGGCCCTGGAACCGCCATATCGACATCAAGGGTGCCCGTATGAACAACCTCAGGGGCATCGACGTGCAGATACCTCTGAACGTGATGACGGTAGTGACAGGTGTCTCTGGCTCCGGGAAGTCAAGTCTTATCAAGGGTATCCTCTACCCTGCCCTGAAACGTCGTCTGGGTGATGTCTTCGATGCCCCGGGAGAGTTCTTGGGCTTAGAGGGCGATGTGGATGCAGTGAAGCACGTGGAGTTCGTAGACCAGAACCCCATTGGCAAGAGCACTCGTTCGAATCCTGCCACCTATGTGAAGGCCTACGATGCCATTCGCGACCTCTTTGCCGAGCAGTCTCTGGCCAAGCAGATGGGCTTCTCACCCCAGTATTTCTCGTTCAACACCGAAGGAGGTCGCTGTGAGGAGTGTAAGGGTGCGGGCGTGATTACCGTAGAGATGCAGTTCATGGCCGACATCGTGCTGGAGTGCGAGGCTTGCCATGGTCATCGTTTCAAGCACGACATCCTCGACGTGAGGTATGAGGGCAAGAACATCGACGATGTTCTGAATATGACCATCTCTGAAGCCATAGCCTTCTTCGGGGAGTCAGGAAGTCAGGCAGACAAGGAGACAAGACAATTGACTGAGATCATTGTGAAGCGGCTGAAGACGCTCGAGGATGTGGGACTGGGTTATATCAAACTGGGACAGAACTCCTCGACCCTCTCGGGTGGTGAGAACCAGCGCGTAAAACTGGCCTATTTCATCGGACAGGAGAAGCAGGAGCCCACGCTCTTCATCTTCGACGAGCCTACCACAGGTCTGCACTTCCACGACATCAGCCGTTTGCTCAAGGCCTTCGAGGCCCTGATAGCGCGTGGCCACAGCATCCTCGTGATTGAACATAACATGGAGATCATCAAAACTGCCGACCACGTGATAGACCTGGGCCCTGACGGTGGTGATAAAGGCGGCGCCCTCGTCGTAGCGGGCACGCCCGAGGAAGTAGCCTCCTGCGAGGCGAGCCTCACAGGGAAATACCTCAGGGAAAAGTTGAGAATTTAGTATTTACAGACATTGAGACGCATTCAACTATTCATCCTACCATTATTTCTTCTTGGCATGCTCCAGAGTGTGTCAGGTGAGGAGACTGCGATGAAGAAAGGGGTGAGTATCATGGAGCGCATCTACGATTACCGCAAGTCTACCTCCGCCATGATCGACTCGTTGGAAGACCACGTCTATGCCAAGTTTCGTTTCAATGTCGAGCACCGCAACCTTTTCCTGCAGTTCATCCCCTCGATGTACTATATCTCGAAAGGTCCCACGGAGTATATCCACGAGTCGTATATGAAGGTGTTCTTACAAGATGCCTATAACTACGATATCGACACGCGCGTGGTGAGCAGCACCATCCGTAAGAACAGCCGGGCCATGACGCCCCTCGTCGACTTCATGTCGCCCCACATCTACGCCGTCTCGCTTTACGACGGGCACATGCTCTCGCCCTTCAACAAGCACAACCGTTGGTACTACCGCTTCAACGAGAAACAACTCTCCGACTCTACCACGTGGCTCGAGTTCCGCCCGAGGTTCTACAACACGCAGCTCGTCAATGGCTATGCCATCGTGGAGACGGCTACCGGGCGCATCATCATGACCACGATGAATGGTGAGTTCGACATGATCACCTTCCGTACCCATGTACAGATGGACAATGAGGGTGGACGTGCGCTGATACCCAAGCGATGCAGCACCGTTGGCACGTTCAAGTTCATGGGCAACCGCATCTCGACGGTGTTCGATGCAGACTATAATTGTCCTATCTCTCTGCCTGATAGTGCGGGTACGTTGTCGAGTCGCGAGATGATGAACATCATCCGCCCCATCCCCCTCACGCAGAAAGACCAAGAAGTGTATGAGGCCTACGACAGTCTGCAGCATGCAGAAGAACTGGCCCGACAGGCAGAACAGGCAGATACCACGCGCCACAAGAAGAATTTGGCGAAGAAGATCTTCTGGGACACCCTTGGCGACAACCTCATCCAGCCCCTCGAGGCAGAGTCGAAAGATGCCTCCATCGAACTCTCGCCCATCATCAATCCCCTCTACCTGAGTTATAGTGCAAGCCGTGGTGTTCGTTACAAGATGAAACTCCGTATGCGCTACGCCTGGAACCAATACCGCTATCTGACGCTCAACCCCACCTTCGGTTATAACTTCCGTCAGCAGCAGTTCTACTTCACAGCCCCCCTGCGAATGACCTACAACCCGAAGCGCAATGGTTATGCAGAGATAGTCTGGGGTAATGGCAACCCCATCAGTAACTCCAGCGTGAAGGAGGCACTCAAGGAAGAATATCCCGACAGCATCGACTTCGATGATACCGACCTCGACAAATTCAAGGACACCTACCTGCAGGTATTCAACAACATCATGGTGTTCGACTGGTTTGATGTCGAGACGGGTATCGTCTACCACCACCGCAAAGCCCTCGACAAGGCCACTATGCAGCAATACAATATGCCCACCAGCTACCGAAGCTTCGCGCCTGTGCTGGGGCTGAAGTTCCTCCCCTGGCTCAACAGGGGTCCGCTCTTCGCCATCAACTACGAAAGAGCCATCAAGGGCGTGCTGGAGTCGAACCTCGACTACGAGCGCTGGGAGTTTGATGCCCAGTGGAAGAAGAAGATTCCAGGACTGCGCGTGCTGAACCTCAGGGCGGGAGCCGGATTATACACCAATACGGAAAACTACTTCCTCGACTACGAAAACTTCCGAGATGAGAACCTACCCGAGGGCTGGGACGACAACTGGAGCGGAAACTTCCAGCTGCTGAGCGGAAGCGAGTACAACCGTTCCGACTACTACATCCGTGGTAACATCAGCTATGAGTCGCCCATGGTCTTCGGCACCTGGTTACCCTATCTGGGCAAATATATCGAGAAAGAGCGCTTCTACCTCAGTGGTGTACAGCTCTCCCACTCCCGACCCTATTATGAATTCGGCTACGGCTTCACCAACAGATACATCTCTTTGGGACTCTTCGCCAGCTTCCGTGGCCACCGCTTCGACGGATGCGGCTTACAAGTAGACTTTGAACTTTTTAAACGATGGTAAAACCCCTGACAGTCTATAAGGCGAGTGCCGGCAGCGGCAAGACGTTCACCCTCGCCACAGAATATATCCGATTGCTCGTGGAGAATCCGCAGAGCTATCGTTCCATCCTCGCAGTGACCTTCACCAACAAGGCCACCGAGGAGATGAAGATGCGTATTCTCAGCCAGCTCTATGGCATCGCCCACCAGCTGCCCGATTCCGACGGGTATCTGAAGGCCATCCAGGAGCGTACAGGCTACGAACCCCGATTCATCAGCGAAAGGGCGGGTATGGCACTCAACAACCTGCTCAACAACTACAACTACTTCCGTGTGGAGACCATCGACACTTTCTTCCAGAGTGTGCTCAGGAATATGGCGCGTGAGCTCGACCTCACCACCAACCTCCGTATCGGACTCAACGACTACCAGGTGGAAGAACTCGCCGTCGACCAACTCATCAGCGACCTCACCACCACCGACGTCATGCTGCAGTGGATACTGAAATACATCATGGAGAACATCCAGGACGATAAGTCGTGGAACGTCATCTCCCAGATCAAGAACTTTGGCTGTCACATCTTTCGCGACGACTACAAGGCCGTGAGCCATGAACTGGAAAAGAAGATGCAGGAGCCAGGTTTCTTCGAGGACTACACGCAGAGGCTGCGCGAAATCCGTCAGATGGCTGAAGACCGTATGAAGCAGATTGGCGAATCCTTCTTCCAGATTCTCGAAGGCGAAGGGCTCTCCATCGACGATCTCTCAAACAAGAGCCGTGGCATCGCTGGCTTCTTCCTGAAACTGCAAAAAGGCATCTTCGATTCCAGCATTGAAAACGCCACAGTCGCTAAGACCCTCGGCTGCCCCGAGAAATGGGTGGCCAAGACCCATCCGCAGCGCGATTTCATCATCAGCCTCGCCGACTCCACGTTGGACGATACCCTGCGCTTTGCCGTCAACGAGCGCCCACGTCAATGGAAGCTCTACAAGAGTGCCGACCTCACCCTGCGCCACCTAAACCAGCTACGCCTGCTCAGCAGCATCGAGAAAAAGGTACACGAGCTCAACGAACTCAACAACCGCTTCCTGCTCAGCGACACCCAGCAGCTGCTCCACTCGCTCATCGGTGAGAGCGATTCGCCTTTCATCTTCGAGAAGATTGGCACCCAGATAGAGCACGTGATGATTGACGAGTTTCAGGACACCTCGACCATCCAGTGGCGTAACTTCCACGTACTGCTCGCCGAGGCCATGAGCCACGAGAATACCTCTAATCTCATCGTAGGCGACGTCAAGCAGAGCATCTACCGTTGGCGCTCTGGCGACTGGCGACTGCTCAACGGCATCGAGAACCAGTTCTCCGAACAACAGATCGAGACCCGCAACCTGAGTACGAACTACCGTTCCCAGCGACGCGTCATTGAATTCAACAATGCCTTCTTCCGCCATGCTGCCGAACTCGAATACCTCGCCCAGAAAGAACTCAGCAACGACGAGGCCGAACAGCTGAAACGCGCCTATGCCGACGTGGAGCAGCAGATTCCCGCCTCCAAGCAGGCAGCAGGCCATATCGACATCCGACTTCTGCCTGGCGATGACTACGAGGAAGCCGTCCTCAACCAAACGACCGAGATTGTCTCCTCCCTCATGGCCCAGGGTATCAGCCAGCGCAGCATCGCCATCCTGGTAAGAACCAATTCGGCTATTCCCCTCATCGCCCGTCATTTCCTCGCAGAGATGCCTGAGGTGAGCATCGTTTCCGACGAAGCCTTCCGCCTCGACGCCTCCAGCGCCGTCTGTCTCATTGTGAGCGCCCTCCGTCTGCTCGTCCACCCCGACGACCAACTCACTAAGGCCGCCATCGTGAAGACCTGGCAACAGGATATCCTCCGCCATTCAGTCTCCGACAACGAACTGCTCTTGGCTGACAACGACCTCGATGCCCTCTTGCCCCCCGACTATATCCAAGCCTTCCCAGCCCTGCTGTCGCTGCCCCTCTACGAACTCTGCGAACGGCTCTACGCCATCTTCCAGCTACACGACATTGAAGGTCAGGGCGCCTATCTTTGTGCCTTCTACGACCAGCTCACTGACTTCATCAGCGAGAACACCAGCGACATCGACACATTCCTCCATGAGTGGGATGACAACCTCTGTGGCAAAACCATCCAGAGTGACGAGAGCAACGGCATCCGCCTGATCTCCATCCACAAGTCGAAGGGCTTGGAGTTCGACCACGTCATCTGTCCCTTCTGCGACTGGACATTGGAACATACGGGCAACGTGCTCTGGTGCCGCCCCTCAGAGGAACCCTTCAACGACCTTCCCATCGCACCCGTGGACTACAGTCAGAAGAATATGATGGGTACCATCTACGAGAACGACTACCTGCAGGAACACCTGCAGACCACCGTCGACAATCTCAATCTGCTCTATGTGGCCTTTACACGAGCCTGCGAAGGACTCTATGTCATAGGTCGTCGTGGTGCCAAAGGCTCGCGCTCAGCGCTCATCGAACAGTGTCTACCCCTCGTGGTCGATGAACTCCAGTCTCCCCTCATTGGCGACCCTCAGTCCCCCGTCCTTTCAGGCCTCGAAGACGACAAGGCGCCCCTCTGCTTCACCTATGGTTCTGTCATCCCGAGCGGAGTCGAGCGCTCGGCTTTGCCGCTTGGCTCGTCCAAGAAATCTCCAAGTGTCACCTCGAGCAGCATCGAGAGGTCTCCGAGATCCCTCGACTCCGCTCGGGATGACAAGGGGGACCATCGGGATGACAAGGAGGGCACTCGGGAAGACATCAACCCCTTCTTACAAAAAGCCACTGCCGTTCATGTTCCTGTGGAGACTTTCGATAATGCTCCCACCTTCCAACAGAGCAATCGAAGCAAAGCCTTCACCGAGGGCGACGACGAAGAGACGCAGCAGCGACGCAGTTACATCCAGACGGGCAGCATCCTCCATGAGGTCTTCTCTACGATCCGTACCGTCGACGACATCCCCGACGCCTTGAAACGCCTGCAGTTCGAAGGTGTGCTCTACGACGAGCAGACCACTCCTGAACGCATCAGCTCGCTCATCCGCAAACGACTTGAAGATAAGCATGTAGCCGATTGGTTCTCAGCGCGTTGGACGCTCTTCAACGAGTGCACTATTCTCTCCATCGAAGAAGGTGAGGTCAAGGAGCGTCGCCCTGATCGTGTGATGACCGATGGCCACGAGTGGGTGGTGGTCGACTTCAAATTCGGCACCCCAAAACCTGAGCACCAAGCGCAGGTGCAGGAGTACATGCAGCTCCTCGCCTCCATGGGCCATCAGAACATCCATGGCTACCTCTGGTACGTTTATAAGAATGAAATATTGAAAATTGAAGCATAAAGCTTAAAGCTTAATGCTTAATGCTCAAAGCTCAAAGAATATGAAGAGTTTTTTAGAATCTGTTGCAGAAGATCTGCTCAAGAGATACGGTACCGACCTGTCGCGCGTGGCGGTGGTGTTTCCCAACAAACGTGCCTCGCTGTTCCTCAACGAGCACCTCGCCCGTCTGGCAGGGCACCCCATCTGGAGTCCCGCCTATATCACCATCAGCGACCTCTTCCGCAGTCACTCGCCGCTAAAGGTCGCCGACCCCATCCTGCTCGTCTGCGAACTCCACAAATGCTTTATCCAGTGTACGGGCATCAACGAATCCCTCGACCACTTCTACGGCTGGGGACAACTGCTGTTGGCCGACTTCGACGACCTCGATAAAAACATGGCTCCTGCGGATAAGGTCTTTGCCAACCTCCGAGATATCCACGAGCTCGACGATGTGTCGTATCTCACAGACGAACAGCGCGAGATGATACGCCGCTTCTTCAGCAACTTCACCGATGACCACAACAGTGAACTCAAAGAGCGGTTCCTGCGCCTGTGGAGTCATATCGGTGACATCTATCATACCTACAACGCGCAATTGGCCGCCCAACAGCTCTGCTACGAAGGGGCCCTCTACCGTCAGGTGGCTACCGATGAGACCTTGCAGTTCGATCACGATGCCTATGTCTTCATCGGCTTCAACCTGCTGCAACAGGTGGAGCAGGTGCTCTTCCGTCGTCTGGAACAGGCGGGCAAAGCCGTATTCTATCAGGATACCGACGAGGTAGCCCCAGAGCAGGTCACCTATATCTCTGCTCCCACGGAAAACATCCAGGCCCGCTATATCCCCCAGTGGCTCACGGCTGAGCGCATCGCTGCTGGTCGTCGCACAGCCATCGTGCTCTGTAACGAAGGGCTCCTGCAGGCTGTCATCCACTGTCTGCCCGAAAATGTCAACAAGGTCAACATCACCACAGGCTATCCCCTCTTGCAGACCCCCGTCGCCTCGCTCGTCAACCAGCTCATCAACCTGCAGGTCAATGGCTACTCCGAGAAGATAGGGCGCTTCCGCCGTCGCTGGCTCGACATCGTGGCCCGCCATCCTTATGCCCCACTGTTGCCTGAGGATTACGCTGCCCACCATCTCTCCGACCACGCCGCCCTCCTCCACTGGCTCCTCGACATCATCCGCCACATCGCCTCGACTTCCCCCTCTGTCATTTCGAGCGCCCCATTGTCATCTCGAGCGAAGTCGAGAGATCTCCAGCCCCTTCCCGTCATTCCGTCCGAGAAATCTCCTCTCGATTCGGAATCCCTCTACCGTATCTACACCCTGCTGAACCGTGTGAGCGACCTCATCGACAATGGCATCCTCATCCTCGACATCAGCACCCTGCAACGACTCATCCAACAACTCATCCAGCAGACCACCATCCCCTTCCACGGAGAACCCGCCGAAGGCCTGCAAGTGATGGGCGTGCTCGAAACCCGTAACCTCGACTTCGACCACGTGCTGCTGCTCTCTTGCAATGAAGGCAACATGCCCAAGGGCGTCAACGACACCTCGTTCATCCCCTATGCCATCCGCAAAGCCTACGGCCTCACCACCGTCGACCATAAGGTGGCCATCTACCAGCACTACTTCCACCGTCTGCTGCAGCGCGCCAAGGATGTCACCATTGTCTACAACAACGCCACTGTCGATGCCAAGAAAGGCGAGATGTCGCGCTTCATGCTCCAGCTCATGCTCGAACGGCCTGTTCAGAAACTCACGCTGCGTGCTGGTCAGACGCCCCAGCTCCGCACGCCAGAGCCCATCGCCAAGACTGCCGACGTGATGACCACCCTCCAGCGCCGCTTCTCCAAAGAGCGGGGCGGCATCAGTCCTACGGCCATCAGCACCTACCTGCGCTGTCAGCTGCGCTTCTTCTACCGATATGTCAGCAACCTCAAAGAGCCCGACGACAACGAAGAAGAACTCATCGACAACCGCATCTTCGGCAACATCTTCCACAAAGCCTGTGAGACGCTCTACAAGCCCTTCGGACAGTCGCCCGTCACCGCCATGGCCCTCGACGACCTTCTGAAAAGCGGTGTCGAGATAGAGCGGGCTGTCGATGCCGCCATCCACGAAGAACTCGACCTGCCTCTGCTCGATGGTCTCCATATCATCAACCGTGAGGTCATCATCCACTACGTCCGTCAGCTTCTGGAACTCGACCGTCGTCTGACGCCCTTCACCATCCTCGGCCTCGAAATGCCTGTCAGCATGATGCTGGGCGACATGCAGATAGGCGGACTTATCGACCGCCTCGACATGATTGACGACCCCGTCACTGGCGAAGAGCGCATCCGCGTGATCGACTACAAGACGGGCTCACGCCGCCTGAAAGCGTTGCCCGATGTCGACGCCATCTTCGACCCCACCAACATCAAGGAGCACAGCGACTACTACCTCCAGGCCTTCCTCTACAGCTACATCGTGGCGCAGCAATCTCCGCAGCCCGTCTCTCCTGCCCTGCTCTTCATCCAGCATGCGGGAGGCGAAGACTACGACCCCGTCCTGAAACTCGGCAAAGAGCCTGTTCGCGACATCCGCAGCGTGGCCAGCCACTACATTGAGAAGCTGCAGGAAACAATAAGCGAGGTCTTCAATGCCGACCTCGCCTTTACGCCTACCGACGACGACTCCCGTTGCCGCTCCTGTCCCTTCGCCGCCCTCTGCCGCTAAGTCTGTATAAACGCCGTCTTTCTCCGATTATCCTTGGGCCTTACGGCGAAGTGAATCCAGTAGCGGCCTTGCTTGCTGCGTTCGATGAACAGCTCATCGTAATCCTGCTTCGTGCCGTCTGCGATATCCAGTAGGATACACGCATACCGAATCGCCTGTTCGATGCCCACGCATCGGATATCCACCGCGCACCCCGTCAAGTGGTTACTCGTCGGCGAGCCACCCACCGCCTTATTCACCTCCGGCGATCTATACCCACTCGTGATGATGATGGGCTCCTCCCCCTTGTCATCTCGACCACCCCCACCTTTGTCATCTCGAGCACCCCCATTGTCATCTCGAGCGTAGTCGAGAGATCTCTCCACGCGCTTCGCTTGGTCGAGATGACAAGAATGATACAACGTATTATACGAATACCTTAAATCCTCCAACCAATTCTCACAGAGATTCTTCAGATTTTCAATCGCCACATGGCTGGGAATATTTTCTCCCGCCGTTTTCACACTCGTTTTCGTAACCTCCCCGAGCTGAAAGTGCTCGGAGAGGTGCATGTCCTTGTTAATACTTACTTTGTTCATTTTAAAAATCACTTTTGTCCCTTTGTCCCTTGTCCGCAAACCCTGAATATGATTGAACGGCTCTCCGCGGAGCCTATTCAACAAAAACAAGGGTTAAGAGAGAATCATTCAACTTCTGCCAGGGATAAGGATTAAGGTACTCAACAGGCATTCAACCTATGGCAGGGTTAAGGTAAAAACCATTCCGCTCGGCTTTGCCGCTTCGCTTGCGAAGAACTTTTTTTAGGGAAGTACACATTGCCCAAGGGGACAATGGGACAATGGGACAACGGGACGGGAACGTTTTTTGAAAAGGACAAAATAGTCTAAATTATTAATTATATATTATATATATTATAATATATATAATATATAAAAGTATTTTCGTCCTTTTTTGAGTCAAACCAAAAAAGCTTCCTGTCCCGTTGTCCCTGTCCCATTATACGCTGAAATGTGTACCTCATCCATACGGGTTAGGTTGACTCTCCCACCTGATGACGGTTGACGATCTTTTATAATAGTACTAAAAAGGGCGCCTTAAGGGCGCCCGAGATGTTGATAAATAATGTTGACTTCTGACGGCAGAAGCGTTCGTCGACGCTGCTTGGCGAAGCCTGAAAGGTCAGGATCTTCGAGCAGCAGCGTTTTGAACTTGAGCCAGGCAGAGCGAGGCTGGATGAAGGGGAAGTAACTCTGTGCGAGTTCCATGCGCCCCATTGATGATTGATGCTTTTCCATTGTCGTTTGTTTTTCTAATTATGGTACAAAGGTACAAAAAATCGGTGAGATTACCAAATGGAAAGCGCAATATATTTGGTATAAGTTCATTTAAGTTCATATAAGTTCATATAAGTATTTGCAAGATGTTTTAAAGCTTGTGAAAATCAAGAATTTTAGCTACCTTTGTACTCGGTAAGCAAGCAGGGAAGTCACTGGAGTTTCGTCCAAATGTTTCGAGCCACTCATTCAGACTATTCCTTTACCCTATAAGGGATTATCTGAACACGAGTAAGAGACTATCCGGATAGCGCGTAGAGACTATCTGAATGACCGACAGTAGACCACCACCCCAATGTCATCTCGACTAAGCGAAGCGCATGGAGAGATCTCATGAGATGTCTCGACTACGCTCGACATGACAAAGGGCGCTCGGCTGCCAAAAAATTCAATTATCCGCTCGGCTTTGCCGCTTTTACAAAGGCGTCAGCCGACTAAAAGAATCTTCAATTTTCAATTAAAAAAATGAGTCAGAAGTTTATTAAGTCAAAGAACAACAATCAGTACAATGCAGCCTACGGCAAGTATTTCGCCACGGCAGTGTATGACAGTCATTTCGTGGGAACCGACGAGTTGGCGGAGTTCATCCAGCGTCAGGCCAGTGTGAAGAAGAGTGACATCAAGGCCGTGCTCCAGGAGCTGGGCGAGGCGATGAAGCACTTTTTCGAGATGGGCCAGAAGATCAAGCTCGACGGCATCGGTATCTTCAAGGTGGGTTTCTCGAGCATCGGCGTCGACAAGATCGAGGACTGTGGTGCCAGCACCATCTCCACCCGCCGTGTATTGTTCCAGCCCGAGACCACCCGCGTGGTAACGGGTCAGGAGAGAAAGAACGGCAAGGTGAAGCAGAAATATGTGAACTCCATCACGCTCCTGAAGGACGTGGTCTTCGAGGAGACGCATGACAACGCGATGAACGCCGAGCCGGAAACACCCAGCACAGGGGTATGAGCGAAGGCCCTCTGTCATCTCGACCGAACGGAGTGAGTGGAGAGATCTCTCCATGCGCTAACGCTTAGTCGAGATGACAAAAGGGCGCTCGAGATGACAATGATGTAGAACATTAAGGCAGAAAGGAGGAATATATGACTAAGAAGGAAACGTTGAAGTGGACGCTGCAGATCATAGCGTCGGTAATCACGGCCGTACTCACGGCACTGGGAGCCACCTCGTGCATGGGTATGTAGACAAGGAACGGAAGTCAGCTGACTTCCGTTTTTCTTTTCTGTTTTTGATACTGCATTTTCATTAGTTATATACTCTCCTTTATAAGCATAACCGTGTTTTATGAGTGATTAAAAAGCTTTCATACTACTGCAAAGCCTCAATCTGCTCGGCGGTCAGCTTGCCTGAATCGATATATGACTGTTTGATGGCATAGATCTTCTGCTGCAAGTCCTCCGTCATCGAGTAATCCCACAACTTTGCTTCCTCATTGGTCACGCGCTTGCCACCGCTGTTGTGGCTGTTGTCAAGACAGTAGAATGGCATATCGGGATAATGCTCTTCGATGTACTCCACCCTGCCCTTGAACTGCGGGAATACCGCGATATATGCCTCACAGGTCACTGCACGGTTCGACTGAATCAGTCGCTCCATACAATTGGTGTAGCCTGTCTCGGCATCGTTATACACATAAAGAAGGTGGGGTTTGAATCCCTGCTCGCCACTTTGGGCCACCATCTGGTCGAAATACGTCACGTTGTTGTAGGCACCTTCGGAGACGACGCCTACCTCGTCGGCCAGCTTCTTTATTTCGGGATTGTTGTTAATGCTCGTCGTCTTGCCGCATCCGTACATGCCCATCGTGAAAAGGATGGTCTTGTTGTTAGCCTTGGCGGCGCGGTCCATCAGCCGGATGAACACCTCGTCGTCAATCAGCCAGCCAGCCTCCCGATAGTCGAGCACATTCAGGCGTGTATAGCCGATGCACTTCAGCAGGTCTCTCGTCATATCAGGATCCAGCCGATTGCCGCAGGTGGCCATATATACGTTCACCAGCGAGTCGAGATGATCCTTTGTCCACTCCACGGCAGCTTCGCCTTTGAGAATGAGTGGCTGCGGCTCTGGCGTTGGATCTATAGGGTTGTCCTTACTACACGACGTCAGGGCTGTCGAGCTGATTATCGTCAAGATGGCTGCCGCCATCCACAGTCGGAATGTTTTCATTGTTGTTGTTCTCATTTGTTTGTTAGAACGAGAGCGAGGCCTGCAGGGACGCAAGCCTCGTTCTTTATAATCTTGTAAATGCCATTTTATCATTTCGCTTTCTTCTTGAACATCTGGCCCATGCAGCTCAGATAGTCGGTGGGCGTGATGCCGAAGGCGAATTTGAAGGCACTGATGTAGGCTGCAGTATTCCTGAAGCCACACATGACGGCTATGTCTTCAGCAATGTAGTCTGGGTGCTCCATGAGTATCTTTGCTGCATATTCCGCCCGTAGGGAGTTGATATAGTCGAGCGTTCTGTCAGGGTCAGTATAGCGCGGCACCAGCTGACAGAACGCCTCATCGCTAACGCCCATAAACTTCACCAGCGCCTCGTGGTCGAAATCAGGATCGGTGAAGGGCTTTTCTTTTGTGACACGGGCATCCATCATCACAAAGAAGTTCTGCTTAGCATCTCTTTTCTCCACCTTGGCACTCTTAGGCTTCTCCAGCTGATGCTGCAAATAGGCTTCCTGATCGTCCAGCGAAAAAACATCATCGGCAACCATAGCCCTGTATTCGTCGAGAGCCGTCAGAATACGTCGCAGTTGCTCGTTTCGCTGACTGATCTTCCTATTATAATACAGACTGTAGGCTCCACACCCGATGAGTGCAAACACGAAGACGATCAGTATCACGATGATATGGTTTGCATCATCCAACGTATATCCACGGGCGTGGCAGTAGGGAGTTGCCAATAACAGCAACGATGCGCTTGTAAAAATCCTCTCTTTCACCATAATCTTTTTGTATTGGTTGATTACCCAAATATATATAATGGTGCAAATATAAGGAAAATTATTGATAGTTCCAAGTTTTTTTCAAACTTTCCGCGCAATGATAAGGTATTTTTAACAAAAAGGTTATCTGTTCTTATGACTGGCGAACCAGTTGTGAGAGAAATTGTAGATGACGAGGGAGGCGACGGTGAGCACGAGCGCGGTGATGAGCCCCTGCTGTGGCTGGGCATAGAACAGGGCGTAGCCAAGGCCGAGGCCCCAGGCAATGCCACTCTCCCACCCTAAGAGGAAAGTGCTCTGCGACGTGCCGCGCTGACAGTGGCGCGAGAGTTTGATGAAGAAGAGCAGAAACCGCGAGCCGATAAGGCCAAGGCCGAAGCCCACAAAGGCAGGGGCGGCGAAATGGACGATCTGCTGGGTGCGCGTGAGCATCATCAGCAGGGCGGTGGAGATCAGGATAAGACCTGTGACCACCTCGCTCTTCAACTCGGCATTGCGGAAGACGAAGCGCTGCGCCAGCAAGGCTCCAAGGAAGCCCACCATCATCATGGCAAAAAAGAGCTCGGACGTGATCGTCGAGAACAGGATGCCCATGGCGAGCATGATGAGCTGGAGATTGACGAACAGCGGGAAGCCATGAGGCAGGAAGAAACGGTCGAGGCTGACCGTTGGCACATCGTCTTCAGGAGCACGGAAGGGGAAGTGGACCATCAGGATGAGCACCGCAACGACAGCTGCACAGCCCATGGCCGCCAGCAGTACGACATGGTAGCTGACAAGGCGCTCAAGGAGCAACCCCGTCATAGGCCCTAAAGAGAGGGCAAAGCGCGAGAACCACGCTGCGGAGTGGTTGGCTTCCGTACGTTGGAACGACTCGCTGGTATCGATGATCAGGGTGCTGGTGAGCACCATCTGAGCCAGGCCGAAGGCGGCACCCAGGGCAAAACGCTGGAGGATGATCATCTGCAGGTCGCAGAACTGGAAACGCTGACCATTAAGATAATAGAGAAGACCTATCAGGGCGCCAACGGCGATGACGGCTCCCACGCAGACCTGATTACGACGGTAGTGCTGTACCAGAAAGGATACAAACATGCCCAGCGCAAAGAGTCCGAAGCCGAAAGAGGCCATGGCGATGCCTGTCTCTAAAGGAGAGAATTCCTGTTCCATCAAGAGCCAGTGGGGCAGCGTGGGCACCAGCAGATAGACCGACATCGTCAACAGGAAGTTGGCGATGGCCATCAGCCAGAAGTCGCGATGCCAGAGGCGGATATGGACAGGCGTGCTTTGGGAATTCATTTCAAATGGAGAATTGGAAATTGAGAAGGAAGGCAGTGTCTATGCCGTTGTAGTCGGAGATCTGGATGTCGGAATACGGAGCGATGGCCTCGGCACTGTTGGTGGTGGCGAGACCCACTACCCTCATGCCAGCAGCACGTCCGGACTTCAGACCGTTGAAGCTGTCCTCGAAGACGATACACTCCTCGGGCGACACATTGAAACGGGCAGCAGCCTTCAGATAACAATCAGGATCGGGCTTGCTGCGGGAGAAGTCCTCAGAGGTGAGGATGGCATCGAAGAGCTCCTTGAAACGGGGCTGATAGCGATAGACACTCTCCATCTTGGGGATGTTGGAACTGGTGACGACAGCCGTCTTCACACCATGACGATGGAGATCGGCCACGAGTGCCTCGAAACCTGTGATATAGTCGTAATGCATCTGCTGCTCATAGTCGTCGAGGCGAGCCGTAATGGATGCCCGCTCGGATGCCAGGGGGCCACTGAACCAGCGGTCGTAGATCTGAGTGAGGGTGGAACCCTTGATCTCGTGCTCCAGTCCCGGGTGCTCAGGATGGTACTGACGACAGATCATTCCCCAGAAAACGGTGTACTGGGGCTCGGTGTCGAAAACCACACCATCGAGGTCGAAAAGGGCTGCCTTGAATAGTCTTTCCTGCATACTTTAAGAAATTTGGCTGCAAAATTAAGAATTTTTTGCGAGAAATTTGTGTTTCTCGTATTTTTTGTGTATTTTTGCGGAAAAATTAGTGAGAGAATGAAGACAACCAGACTTAATTGGATACTTTTAACGATGATTCTGATGCTGGCAGGCTGTCAGCAGATGGACGAGAATACCGTAGAATTTGAGACCTTCACGGCAGACAAGACGGTGGCACTCGTCTCTGAAGATGAGGACTCGCCATTGTGTAAGGTCAGCCTGAAGTTGCAGAGTGCCACCAAGGAGTGTGGGCGCAGGGGCGAGGTGATCAACCATACGGTGGTGGAACATTTGTTCCACATGCAGGAGGTATCCGTAAAGTCGGCTGTCGATCGCTTTGCCGAGGATTTCACACAGACCTATAGGCAGACCATGTTGCCCCTCTATAATCAGGACCGCAACGACACGACGAAGCGCTCTTGGTATGACTTCCACTACATCATCTCGACAGAGGCGCAGAAAGGCAGTCAGAAGACGGTGGCCTATATCGCCACCGTAGATTATTATGAGGGCGGTGCCCACGGTACCAACCAGCAGGAAATCATGAACTTCGAGGCCAAGACCGGACGGCTGCTGACGCTGCAGGACATCTTTATCGATGGCAGCGAGGAGGAGTTGAACAAGATTCTGTTGGATGCCCTGATAGAGAGCAAGGGTGTCTCGTCACTCAGCGACCTGAAGCAGAAAGGGTATCTGGTGTCGGTGAATATCTACGCCCCACAGAATTTCATCATCGGTGAGGAGACCATCACCTTTATCTATAACCCCTCGGAGATTGCCCCCTATACGGAAGGGGCCACACAGCTGATTATCCCCTACACAGCATTGGAAAAGATACTGAAGAACTCTTTCCACAGTTTTATCCTATGACAACAACCATCATCGAGAAATATTTCCCCCAATTGAGTGAGGAGCAGCAGCGGCAATTCGACGCCCTCGACGCCCTCTATCGTGACTGGAATGCGAAGATCAACGTGATCTCGCGCAAAGACATCGACAACCTCTACGAGCACCATGTGCTCCACTCGCTGGCCATCGCAAAGGTGGTGAACTTCCGTCCAGGTACGGAGATCCTCGACTTTGGCACGGGGGGCGGCTTTCCTGGTATTCCCCTGGCCATCATGTTCCCTGAGTGCCACTTCAAGCTCATCGACGGTACGGGCAAGAAGATCCGGGTGGCACAGGAGGTGGCACAGGCCATCGGACTGAAGAACTGCGAGCCTGCCCATCTGCGCGGTGAGGAGGAGAAAGGGAAGTATGACTTCGTGGTGAGCCGTGCGGTGATGCCCCTACCCGACTTGGTGAAGATTGTGCGCAAGAACATCTCGAAGAGCCAGCACAATGCGCTGCCCAATGGGGTGATCTGCCTGAAGGGCGGTGACCTGCAGGCGGAGTTGCGACCATTCTATAAGATTGTGGAGACCACCGATATCGGCACCCTGTTCGAGGAAGAGTGGTTTAAGCAAAAACATGTCATATACTTACCGATTTAAGCATTTAGCTTTGAGCTTTGAGCATTAAGCTTTGAGCTTTGAGCATTAAGCTTTGAGCTTTGAGCATTAAGCTTTGAGCTTTGAGCATTAAGCTTTCCGCTCGGCTTTGCCGCTTTTACAAAGGCGTCAGCCGACTAAAAGAATTTTCAATGACTATAAAGTCTTTCATGTTCAATCTCCTGCAGGAGAACACCTACGTGGTGAGCGATGAGACCAAAGAGTGTGTCATCATCGATTGTGGCGCCTACTACGACGAGGAGCGCGATGCCGTTGTCAACTATATCAAGGACAACGAGCTGAAGCCCATGCACCTGCTCTGCACCCACGGGCATTTCGACCATAACTTCGGTATCGACACCATCCATGACAACTATGGCCTAATACCCGAGATTGCCCCAGAGGACGGCGATATGGTATGTCATATCTCCGAACAGTTTAAGTCGATGATCGGCGTTCCCCTGAAGCGGGAGTACCCTGGGCAAGTGAAGTTCTTTGGTAACGATGAGGTGATACGCTTTGGCAACCATGAGCTGCAGGTGCTCAAGACCCCTGGTCACACCCAGGGCGGCGTGGTGTTCTACTGTGAGGCGGAGAAGGTGGTCTTCTCTGGCGACACGCTGTTCCGCATGAGCGTGGGCCGTACTGACTTCGAGGGCGGCAGTTATACGGAACTGATGAACAGTCTGAGGAACGTATTAGGAAAAATGCCCGCCGAGACAACAGTCTACTGCGGGCATGGTCCAAAGACGACGATTGGCGAGGAGATGCGCTACAATCCCTATTTACACTGATCATACCATTCGCGGAGCGCCCCCTTGGGCGTACCCTTCCTGACGGTCTCATCGAGCACATCGTGAGCCTCTTTACGCTTGCCTTGTTTCAGCAGGGCATCGACCTTCGACACCACCAGCGCCAGACTTTCAGGACGGCGACGGATGGCCTCGTCCCAGTCGTAGACAGCCACGTCGTATTGCTTCTGTTCCGTCTCGTAGGCAGCCCTTGCGGCATAGGCATCAGCACTGTCGGGGAAGAGTTGTACGATACGGTTCAACTCGTCCATCGTATCCGCCTTGCGCCCTAACTTCTGCAGGGTATGCGCCAATCCCAGGTGGGCCTCCAGATGCTGGGGTTGGATGGCGATAAACGACTCGTAGTCGACCTTCGCCAGATCGTAGTGGCGCAACTGGGTATGACAGAAGGCACGGAAGAAGAGGGCTGCAAGATTCCGTTCGTCGAGACGGAGCACATTGCCATATTCCGCAACGGCATATTCCCACTGCTGCAGGTTGATATTCGCCTCGGCCTTCAAGAGTCGCAAGCCGGTGTTCTCAGGATTCAGGCGAATCTGCTCCATCAGCGTCGACACAGAGTCGCGCCACTGTTGTGGCGTCTGCGCCCCTGCGCAGACAGCCATCAACATGAGGCTCATTATTAACAACTTACGCATTCTTAATGTAGTTGACAATCCACTCGCCTACTTCGCGGGTACCATATTTGGCACCGCCCTCGACCTGAATCTCCGGGGTACGCACATTGGCGGCCAACGAGGCATCGACAGCCTCACGCACAAGGGCACCCTCTTTGTTCAGTCCGAAGTGCTCGAGCAACATTGCTGCAGAGAGGATCTGTGCCAGAGGATTGGCGAGGTTCTGACCTGCTGCCTGAGGCCATGAGCCATGAACGGGTTCGAAGAGCGGCGTATGCTCTCCTAATGACGATGAGGGTTGCAGGCCCATGGAGCCTGTGATGCAAGAGGTCTCGTCGGTGAGGATATCGCCAAAGGTGTTCTCCGTCACGATGACATCGAAGAAGCGGGGTTCTGTGAGCACACGCATCGAGGCATTGTCGATAAACATATAGTCGGTGGTTACCTCAGGATACTGAGGCTCCATCTCCTTGGCAATCTGGCGCCACAGACGACTGGAGGCCAGCACATTGGCCTTATCCACCACCGTGAGGTGCTTCTTACGCGTCATCGCCATCTCGAAGGCCACCTTCAGGATGCGCTCAATCTCAGGACGGGTGTAGATATCGGTATCGTAGGCCTTGTCGTTGTCCTGGTATTTCTCACCAAAGTACATACCGCCCGTCAATTCGCGGATGACCACGAAATCAGCGCCACGCAACAGCTCATCCTTTAGGGGAGACTTATGCAGCAGACAATCGAAGGTGGCCACAGGGCGCACGTTGGCAAACAAGCCCAGTTTCTTACGCATGGCGAGCAAACCCGTCTCAGGACGGATCTTCGCCGTAGGATTATTGTCAAACTCCAGTGAGCCTACAGCTGCAAAGAGCACAGCATCGGCACGCATGCACACCTCGTGGGTGGCCTCTGGGTAAGGATCGCCCACCTCGTGGATGGCGTGGGCACCACAGATGGCTGCCTTGTATTCAAACTCGTGGCCACATTTCTCTGCAATAGCATCAAGCACTGCCACACCTTGTTTCATAATCTCCGGGCCTATACCATCGCCCTCAAGAATCGCAATCTTCAGTTTCATAATTCGTTTGTATTTTCGTTTTCGTAAATGTTCAGCATCTTAAACGTAGCCTTGATGGCAGCTTCCGTCTGGTCGGCATCCAGACCACGCGTGCGCAGAATCTTACCATTGTCGTTCCAGGTAATCACCGTCTGCACAAGGGCATCGGTACGTCCACCAGGAGGAATGCTGACGGCATAGTTCTGCAGGAGGGGGAACGTGCGGTCGAGATACTTGCGATAGATGAAACGCAGGGCCTTCACGAAGGCATCATACTGACCATCGCCCGTAGCGCCTGCTTCATACTGCTGACCATTAATCTCCACCTTCACATTTGCACCAGGCTTCAATCCATAAGCCGTTGAGACAACATAACTTACAAGCTTCACCTTATCCTCTGGCGCATCGTGTTTCAGCACGTCACTCACGATGAAGGGCAGGTCGTCTTGCGTCACGATTTCTTTCTTGTCGCCAAGTTCTGTGATACGCTGCGTCACCTTCTTTGTCTGCTCGGGCGTGAGCTCCAGACCCAACTCCTCAAGGTTCTTGGCAATGTTCGCCTTACCGCTGTTTTTGCCAAGGGCATACTCCCTGCGACGTCCGAATCGCTCTGGCATCAGCTCGTTCTGATAGAGGCCGTTCTTATTGTCGCCATCAGCATGTACCCCAGCCACCTGGGTAAAGACATTATCACCGATGATGGGCTGATTGGGGGCAATGGCGATACCACTATAGCTCTCCACCAGACGGGAGATGTCGTTGAGCTTGTTCTCGTTGATATTGGTCTTCGCATGGAACTGATCCTTCAGGATCACCTGCACACTCGAGAGCGGCGCATTACCACAACGCTCGCCAAGACCATTGACGGTGACGTGGAGTCCTTTCGCACCACTGAGCGCTGCAGCCAACGAATTGCTGACAGCCAGGTCGTAGTCGTTGTGGGCATGGAAATCGAAGTGGGTATCGGGATAGCGCTTGAGCATCTTGCGGAAGTACTCGATACACTGCAGGGGATTCATGATGCCCAGCGTATCGGGCAGCATAAAACGACGGATGCCGATGTCGCAAAGCACATCCATCGCCTGATAGACATACTCCGGAGAGTCCTTCATACCATTCGACCAGTCTTCGAGGTAGAGGTTCACGATCAGCCCCTTGCTACGGGCATATTTCACCTCGCGGCAGATGTCCTCCACATGTTCCTCGGGCGACTTGCCCAACTGTTCCCTACAATGCCTGAGTGAGCCTTTCGCCAGAAGGTTGATGACCTTTGCCCCACACGAGACAATCCAGTCTACGCTCACGCCACCATCCACGAAGCCAAGCACCTCGACATTATCGAGTTTATCGATTTTCTCCGCATAGCGGCAGATCATGCTCACTGCCTCTTTCTCACCCTCCGACACCCGGGCGGAAGCCACCTCGATGCGGTCTACGTTCAGGTCGTGGAGCAACATGCGGGCGATGATGAGCTTCTCGTGTGGCAGGAAGCTCACGCCGTTGGTCTGTTCTCCGTCGCGCAATGTCGAGTCCATGATCTCGACGAAAGGCTGTAGACGGGTGTAATGTCCTACTTGCTCTGCTGTTCCCATTGTTTTGTCTTTTCTTGATTCTGTACCAGGAAGTCGATGTCGTCGAGACCATTCATCAGGCAGTGCTTCTTATAGCCGTTGATGTCGAAATGCTCGCTGCGACCTGTGGACTTGTTGGTGACTGTCTGATTCGGCAGATCCACCTCCACCTCCGTCTTCGGATCATGCTGGATGCTGGCAAAGAGCTCTGCCAGGAAGTCGTCGCTCACCTGCACGGGCAACACGAAATTGTTCAGTTCGTTGTTTTTGTGGATATCAGCGAAAAACGAGCTGATGACCACCCGGAAGCCATAGCCTGCAATCGCCCAGGCAGCATGCTCGCGAGAGCTGCCACTGCCGAAGTTCTTGCCTGCCACGAGGATACAACCGCCATAGGCGGGATTGTTGAGCACAAAGTCCTGATTCAGCGAGCCGTCGGCCTTGTAGCGCCAATCGCGGAACAGGTTGTCGCCAAAGAAACTTTCCTCCCTGGTGGTAGCCTTCAGGAATCGTGCGGGGATAATCTGGTCTGTGTCCACATTCTCCAATGGAAGGGGCACACATGTACTGGTTATAACGTTGAATTTCTGTTTCATAATGTTCTGGGATCTGTTATTACTCCTGTGATGGCTGCTGCGGCTGCCACTAATGGGCTGGCAAGAATGGTTCTTGCACCTGGGCCCTGTCGACCTTCAAAATTACGGTTGCTCGTGCTCACGCTGAGCTTGCCTGCAGGAATCTTATCATCGTTCATCGCCAAGCAGGCGGAGCATCCAGGCTGGCGAATCTCGAAGCCTGCCTCCACGAGAATCTTGTCGAGACCTTCCTCACGTATCTGCTTATCCACAGCCCATGAGCCAGGCACGAGCCAAGCCACCACATCCGCAGCTTTCTGATGACCTTTCACGATAGAGGCAAAGGCGCGGAAGTCTTCAATACGACCATTGGTACAAGCACCCAGGAACACATAGTCCACCTTCGTGCCCAACAGCTTCTGACCAGCCTTGAAACCCATATACTGGAGTGCCTTTTCAAAGCCCACCCCACCCTCTGCGGGAATGGTCTCCGTAATACCGATGCCCATACCGGGATTCGTTCCATAGGTGATACGAGGCTCGATATCCGCAGCGTTGAACGTCAGTTCCTTGTCAAACACAGCGTCGTCGCCGCTCTTCAGCGTCTTCCAATAACTCACGGCCTCGTCCCAGGCTTCACCCTTGGGGGCATACTCGCGGCCCTTGAGATAGGCAAAGGTGGTCTCGTCGGGAGCGATGAAGCCACCACGCGCTCCCATCTCTATAGAAAGGTTACAGAGCGTCAGGCGACCTTCCATCGACATCTCCCTGACCACATCGCCAGCATACTCCACGAAGTAGCCCGTAGCCCCTGAGGTCGTCAGCTGCGCCATCAGATAGAGAGCCACATCCTTTGCTGTCACACAAGGACCCAGCTGTCCATTGATGTTGATGCGCATCGACTTCGGCTTCTGCTGGAGGATACACTGCGAGGCCATCACCATCTCCACCTCCGATGTTCCGATACCGAAGGCTACGGCTCCCATCGCTCCATGGGTAGAGGTGTGAGAGTCGCCGCAGACGATGGTCATTCCTGGCAGACTCAAGCCCTTCTCAGGCCCCACCACATGGATGATACCATTGTCCTTCGACATCATACCGTAGTGCGTCAGTCCGAACTCTGCAGCATTCTTTGCCAGCGTGTCCACCTGCTTCTTGCTCACAGGATCGGCGATGGGCTTGTCCTGATCGTGCGTAGGGGTGTTATGGTCTGGCATACAGAAAATCTTCTCCGGACGGTAGCACTTCAGCCCACGGGCCCGCATACCGTCGAACGCCTGGGGCGAGGTGACCTCGTGGCAATAAAGACGGTCGATATACAACTGGGTAGGTCCGTCCTCCACCTGCTGCACCACGTGCTTATCCCATATCTTGTCAAATAATGTATTCATTCTTTCAATCTTGATGTTTCAATTTTCCGCTCGGCTTTGCCGCTTGGCTAGTCCAAGAATTTTCAATCTTCAACTTTGAACTTGTTGATACAATCGATATATGCTTCCACAGAGGCGGTCACGATATCCGTATTGGCCCCGAAGCCGTAATAGAGCGAACCGTCGTACTCCACCTGCATGTGAACCTTACCCACATCGTCTGAACCCTTCGAGATAGCCTGGATGGTAAACTCCTTCAGCGTCATCTGCTTCATGATAATCTTCTTCAGCGCCTTGATGGCAGCATCCACAGGACCGTTTCCGCTGGCGGCAGCCTCAAACTTCTGTCCGCTGATATCGAGGCCGATGGAAGCCACACTCTTCACGCCCTTACCCGTAGTCACCTGCAGGAAGTCGAGACGCACAGCGTGGGTATCAGCCATATCGGCACCAGCCAGCATCAGCACGTCGGCATCCGTCACCTCCTTCTTCTGATCAGCCAGCACGAGGAATTTCTCATACACCTTGTCGAGCTTCTCTTCCTCGAGGTCGACACCATTCACATGCAGACGATGCTTCAAGGCTGCACGACCACTACGGGCTGTCAGTACGATAGAGTTGTCATCGATGCCCACATCCTTCGGGTCCATGATCTCATAGGTATGCACATTCTTCAGCACACCGTCCTGATGGATGCCGCTCGAGTGGGCAAAGGCATTACGGCCCACGATGGCCTTATTGGGCTGCACGGGCATATTCATCAGACTCGATACCATCCTCGAGGTGGGATAGATCTTCGTGGTATTGATATTGGTATCGATGCCCAGCCCCTTGTGGCACTTCAGGATCATCGCTATCTCCTCGAGCGAGGTGTTTCCTGCGCGCTCGCCAATGCCGTTGATGGTCACCTCCACCTGACGGGCGCCAGCCATCACACCATTGAAGGTGTTGGCAGTGGCCATTCCCAGATCGTTGTGACAGTGGGTGGAGATGATGGCGCGGTCGATACCGTCTACATGCTCCTTCAGATACTTGATCTTCTCGAAATACTCCTGGGGCAGGCAGTAGCCCGTGGTATCAGGGATGTTCACTACGGTAGCGCCAGCCTTGATGACGGCCTCCACCACACGGGCCAGATACTCATTGTCCGTACGGCCTGCATCCTCGCAATAGAACTCCACGTCGTCGACAAAGCGCTTGGCATACTTCGTGGCTGCCACTGCACGCTCCAGAATCTCCTCACGCGTAGAATTAAACTTAAACTGGATGTGCTCATCGCTCGTGCCGATACCCGTGTGGATACGCTTGTGCTTGGCATACTTCAGCGCCTCGAAGGCCACGTCGATGTCGTGCTCCACGGCTCGCGTCAGTGCACAGATCACAGGCCATGTGACGGCCTTTGAGATCTCAATCACGCTGTTGAAGTCACCCGGACTTGATACGGGGAATCCTGCTTCGATCACGTCGACGCCCAACTGCTCGAGCGCCTTGGCCACCTGAATCTTCTCTACAGTGTTCAGCTGGCATCCGGGAACCTGTTCACCGTCCCTCAGTGTCGTGTCGAAAATAAACAATCTGTCACTCATCTTTTTAATTAATCTAATGTTACTTGTATTTGGTTTACTATATTTCTGCCTGCAAAGAAAAAGCCCTTCACACTCGGAAGTGAGAAGGGCTCTATCATAATTTTCAATTTCAATCTTCAATTTTCAATTATCTACATACCTTGTCACTTCCGACCGCTCCCTGCAGTCGAATAATAATAAGGCCATTAAGTAGATTCAGACTCTTCATTTTGTATGCATTTTATTGATTTCGGCTGCAAAAGTAAGCATTTCTTTTGTAACAAACAAATAATTTGTCACTTTTTTACGCAACAAAGCTACATTTTTACTTTTTTACCTTTTTACTTTTACCTTTCATTCGCCAAACGGTAAACAGCCGTCATGTCTTTCGGGGTCAGCACCTCCATCGCACCGATGTTCATCTTGCCCCCTCGGCTGCACTTCTCCACCAGCGTCTCAATCTCCTCGTCTGTAGCCTGACGACCTATCAGTTCCGGGATACTGGTGGGCATGCCGATGGCGTGGAAGAAACGCTCGATGGCCTCCACACCCTTCAGCGCCGTCGCCTTGGCATCCGTAAAGTCGTTGGTCACACCCATCACGTTGACGGCAAACTTCGCGAATCGGTTCAGGTGCTTGTCCATCACATAACGGGCCCATGAACCCCAGATGGCAGCCAGTCCTGCACCATGCGTCACACCAAAGAGTCCGCTCAGCTCGTGCTCCAGCTTGTGACAGGCGAAATCCTTCTCCGTACCGCACTCCGTCAGATCATTGTGCGACAGCGAGCTGGCCCACATGATGGCAGCCCTGTGACGATAGTCCTCAGGATTCTTCAGCACCTCTGGCGTCGCCTCCATCACCGTCCGCAACAGTGCCTCGGCAATGGCATCCGTCAGCAGCGCATCCTCATACTTCGAGAAGTAGCGCTCCATCGTGTGCATCATGATGTCGGTGGCTCCAGCAGCCGTCTGATAGGGCGGCAGCGTATAAGTGCGCTCAGGGTTCATGATGGCAAACTTACAACGGCAGAGGTCGCTGTTCACGCCACGCTTCAGCATTCCCTCATCGTTGGTGATCACACAGCTCGACGACATCTCCGAGCCTGCAGCAGGGATGGTGAGCATCACGCCGATGGGCAGGCACGACTGTGGCACGGCCTTCCCGTCCCAGAAATCCCACACGTCGCCAGAATACCCCACGCCGTAGCCGATGGCCTTCGCAGAGTCGATCACGCTACCGCCACCCACAGCGAGGATGAAGTCCACCTGCTCCTTCTGACAGAGCGCTATACCCTCCTTCACCTTCGAGAGCAGCGGATTGGGCACTACCCCACCCAACTCTACAAAGCTGATGCCTGCCTCGGTGAGCATCTTCTCCACCTTATCTAATAAGCCAGACTTGCGGGCACTGCCGCCGCCAAAGTGCACCAGCACCTTACCGCCGCCATACTGCTGAATCAACTGCGGGAGCTTTTCTTCTGCCTCCCTGCCAAACACCACTCTCGTCGGAGCATAGAAATTGAAGTCCTTCATCATCTTTTTCGTGTCTTAGTGAATAATTCTGCTGCAAATATACGCAATTCTCCAAAATAATTTGTATTTTTGCACCATAAAAAAATGAAAAAGCTATTATTCTATATATTGTTACCCCTGTTGGTGCAGGATGAGCTCACCTATTACTTCGACCGCCACAACGTGCAGGACGAGGGATACGAGATGGTGGCGGCCTTTGCCCAGGGCCAGCGGCTCGAGGTAGAGTTGGATACCCACCTCTCCGCTTTCGACATCGGAACGTGGAAAAGCCATCCCCGCCAGGGAACGGGTCTCGCCCTCGACAGCCTAGGACACACCGTCCTCGCCAAGTGGCAGAACGACACCATAGAATCGGGCATACGCATGGACTCTCTCGGCACCTACCTCGGCGACTTCTCCAACCTCAAGGCAGAAGGTCATGGCGCCTACCTCAGCGTCGACGGCAGCTACTTCGAGGGCCACTGGGAGCAAGGCCTCCGTCATGGCTTTGGACTCGAGATGCTCACCCCGCAAGAAGGAGGACCTCACCTGCGTGTGGGCATCTGGCAGAACGGCCGCTTTTGGGGCGAGCGCATGACCTACACCTCTGAACGTATCTACGGTATCGACATCGCCCGCTATCAGCACGAACAGGGCCGTCGCCGTTATAACTTCGACTGGAACAAGATGCGCATCACCTACCTCGGCCATCGGGGACAGAAAAACGTGAAGGGCACTGCCGACTATCCCGTATCCTTCATCTTCATCAAATCCACCGAGAGCACCACTGTGCGCAACCGCTACTACGCCTCAGACTACATGCAGGCCCGTAAGCACGGCATCCGTATCGGTGCCTACCACTTCTTCCGTCTGCGCACCAGCGGAGCCGATCAGGCCAAATACTTCCTGAACAATACCTTATTTAAAAAAGGAGACCTGCCCCCAGTGCTCGACGTAGAACCCACCGACGCCCAAATCAAGGCCGCTGGCGGTGTCGAAGTCATGTTCCGAAACATCCGCACCTGGCTCCGCCTCGTCGAACAGCGCACAGGCGTGAAGCCCATCCTCTATGTCAACCAGCGCTTCGTCAATGTCTACCTCTCGCAGGCTCCTGACATCAAGCGCGACTACCGCGTGTGGATAGCCCGCTACAGCGAATACAAGCCCGATGTTCACCTCGCCTTCTGGCAGCTTTGTCCTGATGGCCGTGTCGCTGGCATCCACCCCGAAGTAGACATCAACGTATTCAATGGCTACCAGAGCCAATTCGAAGAATTCCTCGCCAACGAAACCATCCAGAAATGAAGACGCTACTCATCCTCGTGGGCAAGACCACCGACAAGCACTTCCAGGCAGGCATCAACGACTACGTTGAGCGCATCAGCCACTATATGCCCTTCGAACTCGTCACCATCCCCGAGCTCAAGAACACCAAGAATCTCTCTGAAGAGCAGCAGAAGACTGCCGAGGGCGAACTCATCCTCAAGCAACTGCAACCCTCCGACACCGTTGTACTGCTCGACGAACATGGGCACGAATTCCGCAGCATCGAACTGGCCCGCTGGCTCGAACAGAAGCGCAACACCGCCCGCCGCCTCGTCTTCATCATCGGAGGCCCCTACGGCTTCTCCCCTGCCGTCTATGCCCGCGCCAACGAGCAGCTCTCCCTCTCCCGCCTCACCTTCTCCCACCAGATGATCCGCCTCGTCTTCACCGAACAGATCTACCGCGCCTGCACCATTATCAAAGGCGAGCCCTATCACCACGAATAAAAGGAGTAGCCTCCGAGTAAACCAGGACTTTACTCCGACTAAAATGGGGGTTTACTCCGACTAAAGTCCGACTTTACTCTGACTAAAGTCCAAGGCTAGTTTTAGAGGCGATTTTGCGGAATAGAAATCCCCGCCAGACGCTATGTCAGACGGGGATTGATTATAGGTAGTTGTAGTTCTTATAGGTCGTTGTAGTTCTGAACGCTGAAGGTGGAGGTCTTCATGTCGCCAGTCTCGAAGCCTCGCTTGAGCCAGCGTTTACGCTGGTCGCTGGTGCCGTGGGTGAACGACTCGGGCGTGGCTCGACCCTGCGCCTTCTTCTGCAGCCAGTCGTCACCGATGGCCTTGGCCAGTTCGAGGCCCTTCTCAAGGTCGCCGTACTCCATAGAGTGATTCATCGCGTCCTCATAGTGTGCCCAGACGCCAGCATAATAGTCGGCCAGCAGTTCGAGGCGAACGCTGATCTGATTGGCACTCACCTTATCAGTCTGGTTCATAGCTTGATGGGCCTTTCCGAGGGTTCCCGTGAGGTTCTCCACATGGTGGCCAATCTCGTGGGCGATGACGTAGGCATAGGCGAAGGTATTGCCCTCGACGCCGAGCTGGCGCTTCATTTGGGTGAAGAACGAGAGGTCGATGTAGAGTTTCTGGTCGCCCGAGCAGTAGAAGGGACCTACGGCTGCTGTAGCGGAGCCACAGGCAGAGTTGACCTGATTAGAGAAGAGTACGAGCGTGGGAGGCGTATAGGTGCCACCCATTTGTTCGAACACAGGTCCCCAAACATCCTCCGTAGAGGCGAGAATCTTCTTGCAGTCGCTGGCGAGAGCCTGCTCCTCCTCTGTGAAATTTTCCTCACCGATGGTCTCGGTGGGTCCCTGCATCATCTGCTCCTGTGCAGCCTGCAGTCCAGCCGAGAGCGGGTCGCCGCCACTCATCCAAGCAAACAGGGCTGCCACGATAATTGCACCAATGCCGCCGATACCGGCCTTTGCACCTCCGCTCATTCCGCGGCGATCTTCCACGTTAGAGCTCTCTCTTCTTCCGTCTAATCTCATAATGCTTTAAGTTTTAAGTTGTTATACTATTTTCGTTATTTCATTTTTACATTCTTACATTTTTACATTTTATCACCTCACCGTCATGTGGAAGCAGCCCTGCTTCACCTCGTACTTGATGTAACAGCGACCTTGCTCCCTCATGTCACGAAGCACCTCGGAGAGTACCCATTTGAGCGTATCGCTGCGCACCTCACGGCGGGCGGGTCCATCGGGATCCTCGACCGTCTTGTAGCGGTTGTAGCAGATGTCGAAGGTGGTGCCGTAGAGATGGCACGACTTCTCGGTGGCGTTGCCGTTGCGTCGACGGAGTTTCACCACATCCTCCTCAGAGCGGAGCACGCTGGTGACAATGAATTTGTGGAAGGGCACACCCTTGACATAAAGGCTGTCGAAGAAGGCCTGTCCGATATCCTGCAACAGAATAGAGGCACGAGGCACGAGATATGGGATGCTCGAATAGAGCGGGTCGACATGATAGTAGGGCGAGGCATCGACATAGACGAGCTCACGCTTGCGCATCTCAGCATCGCGGCGGTTCTTCACAGGACTGACGCCCCACTTCTCGGCTGCCGTCAACTGAACGGCATTGGTATCGGGAAAAGCCTCAGCATAGCTGGGAACGGAGAGGATGCGGTGGTACTTCTTCGGCGTCTTCAGATGATTCGGAGTCTTCTGATGATTGGGTGTCTCCGGAGCCGAGGGCTGGGCCGACAGACCAGTGGCTGCCTCAGCGGGCGCTTCGACAGGGACGGCGCGAGTGGCTGCGACACCAGGAAAGACCGCACGGACTGCTGCAAGCAGCAGAACAACCACTATAAAACCCTGTAAATATCGTTTTTTTGTTAGTTTCATCGAAAAAATCTCTTTTGCGTTGCAAAGATAAGAATATTTTTTGTAATTTTGCAAGCGAAATTAAATTTTTATATCATTTGATAGAGAAACATATTGTTTTAGAGGATATTGACCCCGTGATTTTCTATGGGGTCGGCAACGGGCATTTGCAGATGATTCGCTCGTTGTATCCCAAGTTGCGCATCATGGCGCGCGACAATGTGGTGAGAGTGCTGGGTGACGAGGAGCAGATGGCTGCCTTCGAGGAGAGCACGGAGAAGATGCGCCAGCACGTGATGCAGTTCAACTCGCTCAAGGAGGAGGATATTCTCGATATAGTAAAGGGAAGGCGTTCAAGCGACCGACTGCCTGACGATGTGGTGGTCTATTCGATGTCTGGACGCCCCATCAAGGCACGCACGGCCAACCAGCAGAAGCTGATCGATGCCTACAAGCAGAACGATATGGTGTTTGCCGTAGGTCCTGCGGGAACAGGTAAGACCTACCTCTCCATCGCGCTGGCTGTAAAGGCGCTGAAGGAGAAACAGGCCAAGAAGATCATCCTCTCGCGCCCCGCTGTGGAGGCCGGAGAGAAGCTGGGATTCCTGCCTGGCGACATGAGGGATAAGATAGACCCCTATCTGCAGCCACTATACGACGCACTCGAAGATATGCTGCCACAGGTAAAGTTGCAGGATATGATGGAGAAGAATATCATCCAGATAGCACCGCTGGCCTTCATGCGTGGACGAACGCTGAATGATGCGGTGGTGATCCTTGACGAGGCGCAGAACACGACGCCCGCGCAGATCAGGATGTTCCTGACCCGTATGGGATGGAACACAAAGATGGTGATCACAGGCGACATGACGCAGATAGACCTGCCCCACTCACAGAAGTCGGGTCTCATCGAGGCGCTGCATATATTAAATAATGTGGAAGGCATCGGCGTGGTGAACCTCGACCGCTCGGACATCGTGCGCCACAAGCTCGTCACCCGCATCGTCAATGCTTATGAACAATACGATAAAGAGGTAAAAGGGTAAAAAGAAAAAGATATAGAAATGAAAGCATTAACTAAGACGGACTTTAAGTTCGAAGGACAGAAGAGCGTGTATCATGGAAAGGTACGCGATGTGTACAACATCAACGACGATCTGATGGTGATGGTAGCCACCGACCGTATCTCGGCATTCGACGTGGTGCTGCCGAAGGGAATCCCCTTCAAAGGACAAGTGCTGAACCAGATTGCCGCCAAATTCCTCGATGCTACGACCGACATCTGCCCGAACTGGAAACTGGCAACCCCCGACCCGATGGTAACCATTGGTCTGAAGTGCGAGGGATTCCGTGTAGAGATGATCATCCGCTCAATCCTGACGGGCTCTGCCTGGAGAGAGTACAAGAACGGATGCCGTGAGCTCTGCGGCGTGAAGCTGCCCGACGGCATGAAAGAGAACGAGCGGTTCCCCGAGCCCATCATCACTCCGACAACGAAGGCTGACGAGGGGCACGATATGAACATCTCGAAGGAGGAGATCATCGCCCAGGGTATTGTGTCGGCAGAGGACTATGCCGTGATGGAGGACTACACCCGCAAGATCTTCCAGCGCGGACAGGAGATTGCCGCCAAGCGCGGACTCATCCTCGTGGACACGAAGTATGAATTTGGCAAGCGCGACGGAAAAGTGTATCTCATCGACGAGATTCACACCCCAGACAGCAGCCGTTATTTCTATGCCGACGGCTACGAGGAGAAGCTGGCCAAGGGTGAGCCCCAGAAGCAGCTCTCGAAGGAGTTTGTACGCCAGTGGCTCATCGAGCACAACTTCATGAACGAGCCTGGACAGGTGATGCCCGAGATTACTGACGAATATGCAGAAAGCGTCTCTGAACGCTATATCGAACTCTACGAGCATATCGTTGGCGAGCGCTTTGAGCGCGAAATGAGCGAGGGTGATATCGCCCAGCGCATCGAGAAGAACGTCAGCAGCTGGCTCAATGCCTTCAAAAGCAGATAACAGCAAAGCTTAATGCTCAAAGCTTAATGCTTAATGCTTAAAGCTCAAAGAACATGTACGAGCAGGAGAATATAAAGCCCTATGGCGACGGAGAGAAGGCCTCGCAGGTGGAGCAGATGTTCGACAACATCGCGCCTACCTACGATAAACTGAACCACCGTTTGTCGTGGGACATCGACAAGGGGTGGCGGCGGAAAGCCATCCGGCAGCTGGAGCCCTTTGCGCCTAAGGCCCTGCTCGACATCGCTACAGGAACGGGTGACTTCGCCATCCTCGCCGCCAAAATGCTGAAGCCTGAGCGACTCATCGGAGCCGACATCAGCGAGGGTATGATGGAGATTGGCAGACAGAAGGTGAAACAGGAAGGACTAGACTGCGTAGTGAGCTTCGAGAAGGAAGACTGCCTGAACCTCTCGTATGAGGACGGCACCTTCGACGCGGTAACAGCCGCCTTCGGCATCCGCAACTTCGCCGACCTCGACAAAGGACTGCGAGAGATGCAGCGCGTGCTGAAGAAAGGCGGCCACCTGAGCATCGTGGAACTGACCACACCCGTGAGCTTCCCGATGAAACAGCTCTTCCGCATCTACTCGCATACGGTGCTGCCCGTCTACGGACGGCTCATCTCGAAAGATACCAGTGCATACGGCTATCTGACCAAGACCATCGAGGCCTTTCCCCAGGGAGAGCGCATGGTGGAGATACTTAAGAAGGCGGGCTTCGCCAAGGCGTCGTTCCAACGACTGACCTTCGGCATCTGCACGATGTATTTCGCAGAGAAGTGAAAAGTATAAAGTGAAAAAATATGGATAAGTACGGACTGATCGGCTACCCTTTGGGACATTCATTCTCTATCAGCTACTTCAACCAGAAGTTTGCTGATGAAGGCATCAATGCCAAGTATGAGAACTACGAGATTGTCAGCATCGATGAGCTGACGGAAATTCTCGACTCAACACCCGAATTGCGAGGGTTGAACGTCACGATACCCTATAAGGAGAAAGTGATTCCCTTCCTCGACAGCATCTCGCCAGAGGCAAGAGCCATCGGTGCTGTGAACGTGATCCGCGTGACCCATGAGAAGAACAAGACCATCCTGAAGGGATTCAACAGCGACGTGATAGGATTCACACAGAGCATCGAGCCGATGATTGACAAGAAGTGGCACAAGAAGGCACTGATACTGGGAACAGGCGGTGCGTCGAAGGCCATCTGCTACGGTCTGAAGTCGCTGGGCATCGAGCCCGTCTTCGTGAGTCGTTATGAACGTCCGGATACCATCCAATATGAAAAGGTCACACCTGAGGTGGTGAAAGAGTACAACGTCATCGTGAACTGCACACCCCTGGGGATGTATCCGAATACGGACGTATGCCCGAAGCTGCCTTACGAGGCGATGGATAATCACACTATCCTCTACGACCTGATATACAATCCCGACCAGACGCTCTTCATGCGCAAGGGTGCTGAATATGGAGCCGAGGTGAAGAACGGACTGGAGATGCTGCTTCTTCAGGCATTCGCCAGCTGGGAGTTCTGGCATGGGAAGGAGAAGTAATAGGAAAGGTAAAAGGGTAAAAAGGTAAAAGGGTAAAAAGGTAAAAGGAAAAGATTATGGACAACAGATATATGATGCGTGGGGTCTCTGCTGCGAAGGAAGACGTACACGCTGCCATTAAGAACATCGACAAGGGTATCTTCCCGCAGGCTTTCTGCAAGATCATCCCCGACATTTTAGGGGGCGACCCTGAGTATTGTAACATCATGCACGCCGACGGCGCTGGCACAAAGTCGAGCCTTGCCTATATGTACTGGAAGGAGACCGGCGACCTCTCCGTGTGGAAGGGTATCGCTCAGGACGCCATCGTGATGAATACCGACGACCTGCTCTGTGTGGGTGCGGTGGACAACATTCTTGTGTCGAGCACCATCGGCCGCAACAAGATGCTCGTGCCAGGTGAGGTAATCTCAGCCATCATCAACGGTACCGACGAGTTGCTGGCAGAACTGCGTGAGATGGGTATCGGCATCTGGCCGACAGGCGGTGAGACAGCCGATGTGGGCGACCTCGTGCGCACCATCATCGTCGACTCTACAGTCACTTGTCGCATGAAGCGCTCAGATGTGATCGACAATGCGAATATCTGTCCGGGCGATGTGATTGTGGGACTTTCGTCAACAGGTCAGGCAACTTATGAGAAACGCTACAATGGCGGTATGGGCAGCAACGGACTTACCTCTGCCCGTCACGATGTGTTTGCGAAGTATCTCGCAGAGAAATATCCTGAGAGCTATGACCACGCTGTGCCCAACGAACTGGTGTATAGCGGAAAGTATCAGCTGACCGACGGCGTTGAGGGCTCACCAGTAGACGCAGGACAGTTGGTGCTCTCGCCTACCCGCACCTATGCCCCTGTGATCAAGAAGCTGCTCGACGAACTGCGTCCAGAGATTCACGGAATGGTTCACTGTACGGGTGGTGCCCAGACGAAGGTGCTCCACTTTGTGAACGACAATTGTAAGGTAATTAAGGACAATATGTTCCCCGTTCCCCCACTCTTCCGTGCCATCCACGAATGCTCAGGTACCGATTGGAAGGAGATGTATCAGGTGTTCAACATGGGTCACCGCATGGAGATCTACGTACCTGCTGAGGTGGCCGAAAAGGTGATTGCCATCTCGAAGTCGTTTAACATCGACGCCCAGATCGTGGGTCACATTGAGGAAGGCAAGAAGAGTCTGACCATCAAGAGCGAATTCGGAACCTTCAATTATTAATATTCAATATTCAATTTAATAAGTGGATAACAACAGTATATTGCAAAAGCTTGACGGACTGGAAGCCCGCTTCGAGGAGGTATCGACCCTGATTACCGACCCCGACGTGATTGCTGATCAGAACCGCTTCGTAAAGCTGACAAAGGAATACAAGGATCTGGGCGACATCATGGATGCCCGCAAACGCTACATCGCCTGTCTGAACGGCATCAAGGAGGCTAAGGATATCTTGGCCAACGAGAGCGATCCCGAGATGAAGGAGATGGCCCGTGAGGAACTGGCCGCCAACGAAGAACTTCAGCCCAAGCTTGAAGAGGAAATCAAGATTGCCCTGATCCCGAAGGATCCTGAGGACGCGAAGAATGTGCAGATGGAGATTCGTGCAGGAACGGGTGGCGACGAAGCCTGCCTGTTTGCTGGCGACCTCTTTAAGATGTACAAGAGCTACTGCGACTCGAAGGGTTGGCAGCTCTCCATCACGAGTGTCAGCGAGGGAGCCGTTGGCGGTTATAAGGAGATTGACTTCGCTGTATCTGGTGCTGATGTCTATGGCACCTTGAAATACGAATCGGGCGTGCATCGTGTACAGCGTGTGCCTGCCACAGAGACACAGGGACGTATGCATACCTCTGCAGCAACGGTTGCCGTACTCCCTGAAGCTGATAAGTTCGAAGTACACGTGAACGAAGGTGAGATCAAATGGGATACTTTCCGAAGCTCTGGTGCTGGTGGACAGAACGTGAACAAGGTGGAGTCGGGTGTGCGTCTGCGCTATATGTGGAAGAACCCCAATACGGGTGAGACGGAGGAGATCCTCATCGAGTGTACGGAGACGCGTGACCAACCGAAGAACAAGGAGCGTGCCCTCTCTCGTCTCTATACCTTTATCTATGATAAGGAGCACCAGAAGTATATGGATGACATCGCCAGCCGCCGCAAGAGTCTGGTATCTACTGGCGACCGTTCGGCGAAGATTCGTACCTACAACTTCCCACAGGGACGCGTGACAGACCATCGTATTGGCTATACCACTCACGACCTGCAGGGCTTCCTCGGAGGCGACATTCAGCCCATGATCGATGCCCTCACCGTTGCCGAGAATGCCGAGCGCATGAAAGAAACAGAACTATGAAGTGACCTACTTATTAATTAATCAGATATTGAAATGGACAAGAAAGAATTAATACAGCAGATTAAGGAAAAGCAGAGTTTCCTCTGCGTGGGTCTCGATACGGACATCAACAAGATTCCCCAGTGCATTATCGACGAGGCAAAGGCCAAGGACGGCGAGGACTATATCTTCCGCGCCCTCTGCGAGTTCAATGCCCTCATCATCGACGCCACAGCCCCCTATTGTGTGGCCTATAAACCCAACCTCGCTTTCTACGAGGCCTACGGTGTGGACGGCATCCTCGCATTCGAGGCTACCATCGACTATCTGAAGGAAGAATACCCCAACCACTTCATCATCGCTGATGCGAAGCGTGGTGATATCGGCAACACGTCGAAGATGTACGCCAAGACCTTCTTTGAGCAGTATGACGTCGATGCCCTCACAGTGGCTCCCTATATGGGCGAAGACTCTGTGACCCCGTTCCTTGGTTATGAAGACAAGTGGGTTATTCTGCTAGCGCTGACATCGAACAAAGGTTCTCACGATTTCCAGCTCACAGAAGATGCTCAAGGAGAGCGTCTCTTTGAAAAAGTACTGAAGAAAAGTCAGGAATGGGGCAACGACGAAAACATGATGTATGTTGTAGGTGCCACTCAGGGGCAGATGTTCGAGGATATCCGCAAGGTTGTGCCTAATCACTTCCTGCTGGTACCAGGTGTTGGTGCTCAGGGTGGCTCGTTGCAGGAAGTCTGCAAATACGGTATGACGAAGGACTGCGGACTGTTGGTGAACTCCTCACGCGGCATCATCTACGCCTCGAATGGTGAAGACTTTGCCGAGGTGGCGGCACAGAAAGCCAAAGAGCTGCAACAGGAAATGGCAGTAGAATTAAAGAAGGTAGGCCTCTAAGCCTACCTTTCTTTTTCAATCTTCAATTTTCAATTTTCAATGTTTCTGCGCCCTGCTCCACTTCTCCAATCGTTTGTATTCCTTCTTCGTGAGTCGTAGGAAAGAGCCGTGTTGCGGACGGGCCACACCCTGAATATTCCGAGGAGAATGGAAATTGCGCATGTTCTCGTCAGCCAAGCAGAGACGGTAGTTCTTCGGATTCGAAGAATACTCGATATAACCAATCACCCAAGTCTTCTCCCCAGCCAATTGGAAGGCACTCACACCCTCACATTTCTTATTGCCTTCGAAGTTGACATAGTCATCCTCCACTGGTTCACCCCAAGGTCCTGTGAGCGCAGGAGCCGTAGCGGTGAAAAGTCCGGGTTTACCCCCTTCTTTCTTAATCATCATGTGCCACTTCTGATCGGCCTCCACCCAGTTGATATCGGCATCGATGGTGGCATATCCCCAATCGAAAAGCAACTGAGGCTGTGTGAGGGTAGTAAAACTCTCATCAGCATAGGAATAGTACATACGGTCATACTTCTCCTCACTGCGGTTCCACATCGAATAATAGACCATATACCCGCCTTTCTTACCATTGGGCCATACGTAATCCTCTTCCCACACGATTTGTGGTGCCCACACGCGGTTGATGGTCGACCAGTCGTGATAGACACTCTTCGCCTCAGGATTTGAGAAGATGCTGGCACCCTTCCGATAGTCAAGAGTAACCGAACGCCAGTGAATCAGGTCGTCGCTCGTCAGCAGGTCGATGCCGTAGTTATCCCACGTCTCCTTCTTTCCCAGACGATCGCGAGCCCCGACATTCATATCCGTACACACCATCAGATAACCCTTGCCATCGTGCTTGCGACAGATATAAGCATCACGCGTAGCCCCTTCGATACGGGCATGCTGGGCATCGCTGAAGATGGAGTCGCCATCCAGCAGATCGTGATAAGTAAAGCCATCACGACTGAGGGCATAGGCGGTCCAAGCCCTCCCGCGATCGTTCATATGACAATAGAGATAACCGTAGTCGCCCTTCTGCAGATTACCCTTCTGGGCCATCGTGGTTTGAGGGAAAAAGAGGAGCAATCCCGACAGAAGTGTTAAGAGTTGTAAACGTTTCATTTGATGAGTCTTTACTTGTTTTTTGCGCAAAGGTAAGGAAAATTATTGATAAATCCCAATTTAATTTGTTATTTTGCTCGATTTGTCGAGATTTATTTTGCATTTCGCCCGATTTGTAGTACCTTTGTGCCCATGAATGACGTTAAAATCATCAACGACCCCGTCTTCGGGTTTATCAGGATACCCCGGGGTCTGCTTTACAGCATTGTGGAACATCCGCTGTTCCAGCGTCTGAACCGTATCAACCAACTGGGTCTGGCTTCGGTGGTTTATCCCGGTGCCCGTCATACGCGTTTCCAGCATTCCCTTGGCGCCTTCCACCTGATGAGTGAGGCCATCCAGAACCTTCAGCAAAAAGGTATCTTCATCTTCGAATCGGAGGCCGAAGCCGTAGAGGCAGCCATCCTGATGCACGACATCGGCCACGGGCCTTTCTCACATGTGTTGGAGAATACGTTGATTCACGGTATCTCGCACGAGGAAATCTCCTTGATGATGATGGAGGAAATCAACCACTCGGTCAACGGACAACTCAATCTCGCCATCAGCATTTTCAAAGGCAACTATCCCAAGAACTTCCTTCACCAGCTGATATCCAGTCAGCTCGATATGGACCGTCTGGACTACCTTCGTCGCGACTCGTTCTATACAGGCGTTACCGAGGGCAATATCGGCTCGGCGCGAATCATCAAGATGCTCAATGTGGTCGACGACTCATTGGTGGTTGAACAAAAAGGTATCTATTCATTAGAGAACTATCTGACTACCAGACGATTAATGTATTGGCAAGTCTATCTTCACCGCACCTGCGTAGCCTACGAAAAAGTGCTGGTAAATGTGCTCATCAGGGCGAAGGATCTGATACGGATGGGACAGGATGTGTTTGCGTCCCCCGCCCTACACTATTTCCTCCGCAACGATGTCGATGCCAATTGGTTTGCCACCCATCCAGAAGCCCTCGCCAACTACGAGGAACTCGACGATAGTGACATCTGGAGCGCCATGAAGGCGTGGAAGCATCACGACGACAAAATTCTCTCCACCTTAGCCACAGATATGCTCGACCGCAAGATCTTCAAGGTGGAAGTCAGCGAAGAGTTGCCAACAGAGGAGAAGCTGGAAGAGATCACGTCACAGATTGCCCGTAAATTGAGCATCAGTGAGGCCGATGCCAGGAAGTATATGATGAGTCTGAACACCATCCAGAAAGACATGTATAATGTGGATGATGATAGTATCGCAATTCTTTACAAAAATGGCGACATCAAGGACATTTCCGAGGCCAGTGAATTGCTAAATGTTCAATTACTTTCTAAAAAAATTAGAAAATACTACCTGTGTTATCAGCGTTTTGAATAATTTTCATTACCTTTGCACGGATATTTAGAAACTTTTCAGAAATATGGAGTTTACAGCAAAACAGATTGCAGAACTGATACAAGGCAGAGTCGAGGGCGACGAGAATGCCACCGTCAATACTTTTGCCAAAATCGAAGAGGGTGTCCCAGGAGCCATTTCTTTCCTGTCGAACCCCAAATACACCCACTATATTTACGAAACCAAGTCGAGTGTCGTGCTCATCAATGAGGGCGTTGAATTGGAGAAGCCTGTTAGTGCTACGCTCATACGCGTGCAGAACGCCTACGAATGTGTGGCGAAGCTCCTGCAGTTCTACGAGTCGATGAAGCCCGCCAAGAAAGGTATCGACCCCTTGGCCAGCATCTCGCCGAAAGCCACGATTGGTGAGGATGTCTTCATCGGAGCCTTCGCTGTGATTGGTGATGGTGCCGTGATTGGCAAAGGTTCGCAGATTCATCCCCACGCTGTCATTGGCGATGGTGTCACCATAGGTGAGAAATGTCAGATCTTTCCCCATGTAGCCATCTATCAAGGATGCAAATTAGGAAATAACGTGACAATACATGCAGGCAGCGTGATTGGTGCCGACGGCTTCGGGTTTGCACCTAATCAGGAGGGTTACGACAAGATTCCGCAGATTGGCATCGTGGTGATCGAGGACAATGTGGAGATTGGTGCCAACACTTGTGTAGACCGTTCTACGATGGGTCAGACCGTCATCCATAAGGGTGTGAAGCTGGACAACCTGATTCAGGTGGCTCACAACTGTGAGATTGGCGAGAACACCGTCATGTCGGCACAGGCAGGTTTGGCTGGTTCCACCAAGATCGGTGCCTGGTGTATGGTTGGTGGTCAGGCTGGTTTCTCTGGTCACATCCAGATTGCCGATAAGACCTTCATCGGTGCCCAGTGTGGTGTGATTAAGAATACGAAGGGCAATGGTGAGTCGCTGATTGGTTCACCCGCCATGGATCCCAAGATGTTCTTCAAGGCCAAGGCCATCTATCCCAAACTGCCCGACATGTATCGTCAGATAGCACAGCTACAGCGTGAAATAGAAGAGCTAAAGAATCAAAAATCATAAATTCATAATTCATGAATATCAAGATGAAGCAGAAGACACTTAAAGGCAGCTTTTCCCTCTTCGGAAAAGGACTGCATACGGGTTTGAACCTCACCGTTACTTTCAACCCCGCCCCAGAGAATACAGGCTACAAGATCCAGCGTATCGACTTGGAAGGAGAGCCTGTGATTGATGCCATTGCAGAAAACGTGGTCGACACCCAGCGCGGCACCGTGCTTGGCAGAGGCGACGTTCGAGTATCAACTGTGGAGCACGGTCTCTCGGCCCTCTACGCTTTAGGTATCGACAACTGCCTGATTCAGGTGAACGGTCCGGAGTTCCCCATCCTCGACGGCTCTGCCATCAAGTATGTGGAGAAGATCCAGGAGGTAGGCATCGAAGAACAGAATGCCCCCAAGGACTACTATATCATCCGCAAGAAGATTGAGGTAAAGGACGAGAACACGGGTTCGTGCATCACCATCCTGCCCGATGAGGAATTCTCCATCACGGCAATGTGCTCTTTCGAGTCGAAGTTCATCAGCTCGCAGTTTGCCACCATCGACGACCCCCAGAAATACCCCACCGAGATTGCCAGTGCCCGTACGTTTGTCTTCGTTCGTGACATCGAGCCGCTGTTGCAGGCAAACCTCATCAAGGGCGGCGACCTGGACAACGCCATCGTCATCTACGAGCGTCAGACCACTCAGGAGCGTCTCGACATGCTGGCAGATATGCTGCACGTAGAGCATCGCGACGCTAACGATCTGGGATATATCCAGCACAAGCCCCTGCAGTGGGATAACGAGTGTACGCGTCACAAGCTGCTCGACATCATTGGTGATATGGCCCTGATAGGCAAACCCATCAAGGGTCGTATCGTAGCCACCCGTCCCGGACACACCATCAACAACAAGTTTGCCCGCCAGATGCGCAAGGAGATCCGCAAACACGAGATACAGGCCCCTATCTACGACCCCAATGAGGAGCCGGTGATGGACGTGAACCGTATCCGTGAGCTCCTGCCCCACCGCTATCCCATGCAGCTGGTAGACAAGGTGGTGGAACTGGGTGCTTCGACCATCGTGGGCATCAAGAACATCACAGCCAACGAGCCTTTCTTCCAGGGACACTTCCCTCAGGAGCCCGTTATGCCTGGTGTGCTCCAGATTGAAGCAATGGCCCAGTGTGGTGGTCTGCTCGTGCTCAACACCCTTGAGGAGCCTGAGCGCTGGAGTACCTACTTCATGAAGATAGATGGCGTGAAGTTCCGTCAGAAGGTGGTGCCCGGCGATACGCTCATCTTCAAGGTAGAACTGCTGGCTCCCGTGCGTCATGGAATCTCTTCGATGAAGGGTTATATCTTCGTAGGCGACCACATCGTGGCAGAAGCCACATTCACTGCCCAAATCGTAAAGAACAAGTAATCATAAAGCTCAAAGCTTAATGCTTAATGCTTAAAGCTCAAAGTTCAAAGCTCAAAGTATGAATCAGATACATCCTTTAGCCGTCGTTGACCCTGAGGCAAAACTGGGCGACAACAATATCATCGGACCGTTCTGCGTCATCGACAAGAACGTGGTGATAGGCGACAACAACAAACTGCTGAACAACGTGACCCTTCACTTCGGCGCCCGCCTGGGTAACGGCAACGAGATCTTCCCTGGTGCCAGCATCTCCACCAAGCCGCAGGACCTGAAGTTCCAGGGCGAGGAGACCACCTGTGAGATTGGCGACAACAACTCCATCCGCGAGAATGTGACCATCTCACGAGGTACCGCCTCCAAGGGTAAGACCGTCATCGGCAATGGCAACCTGCTGATGGAGAACATGCACGTGGGTCACGACTGTGTGATTGGCAACGGCTGCATCATCGGCAACTCCACGAAATTTGCCGGCGAGGTGATCGTCGACGACTACGCCATCATCAGCGCCACCTGCCTGTTCCATCAGTTCCTCCATGTGGGAGGTTACATCATGTTCCAGGGTGGCTCGCGCACCTCGCAGGATATTCCTCCCTACGTCATTGCCGGCAAGGAGCCCATCCGCTATGCCGGTGTGAACCTCGTGGGTCTGCGTCGCCGCGGATTCCCCAACGAGACCATCGAGGCCATCCACGATGCCTATCGTATCATCTACTCCAAGGGCGTGATGAAAGAAGGTGTGGCCGAAGCCCGCGCCAAATATCCCGACTCCAAGGAGGTGGATTACATCTGCTCGTTTATCGAAAACTCCAAGCGAGGCGTTATCCGCTAAAGAAGATTGGAAAAAACGCTGATAGTCATCACAGGGCCTACGGCGGTTGGAAAGACGGCTCTGTGCCTGGAGATTGCCAAACACTTCGACATCCCCATCATCAATGCCGATTCGCGCCAGATCTACCGCGAACTCCGTATCGGCACCGCCCAGCCAACGAAAGAACAGATGCAGGAAGTGAAGCATTACTTCGTGGGGACGCTGGGCTTGGACGACTACTACAGCGCATCGCTCTTTGAACAACAGGTGCTCGAATGCCTCGAACAGCAATTCCTGACCAGCGACTACGCCCTGCTCTCAGGTGGCAGTATGATGTATATCGATGCAGTCTGCGACGGTATCGACGACATCCCCACCATCGACGACGAGACGCGCACGCTGATGAAACAGCGACTGGCCGATGAAGGACTTGAGGCACTGGTTGACGAACTGAAACGACTCGACCCAGAGTACTACGAGATCGTCGACCGTCAGAACCCCCGGCGCGTGGTCCATGCACTCGAGATCTGCACGATGACGGGCAAGACCTACACCTCGTTCCGTAAACGGGAGAAAAGACAGCGTCCGTTCCAGATCATCAAGATCGGACTCAACCGCCCCAGGGAAGAGCTCTATGATCGCATCAACCAGCGCGTAGACCAGATGATGGCCGACGGCCTGCTCGAAGAAGCCAAGAGCCTCTATCCGCTGCGCCACCTGAATGCGCTGAACACCGTAGGCTATAAAGAGCTGTTCGACTATCTCGAAGGGCGCTGGCCACTCGAAGAGGCCGTAGAGCGCATCAAGGGCAACACCCGCCGTTACGCCCGCAAACAACTTACATGGTATAAGAAAGACGAACGCGTGAAGTGGTTCCACCCACAAGAAACAAAACAAATCATCAGTTACATATCCCACTATGAAAGAGAAGATTAGCGAAATAGCAAGCCGTTTGTGGCAGTATGTCAAAGGCATCTGGCCTTGGTATAAGAGTCTCTACAAGGGTCGTCCCTGGTACCTGAAAACCATTGTGGGCATCGTCTCCCTGATCGTGGCATTCTTCCTCTATCTGGGAGCCGTCGACATCAACTTCCTCTGGCTCTTCGGAAAGTCGCCCTCCATGTCCACCATCAAGAACAAGCGCCCTGCCGAAGCCTCGATGATCTACAGTGCCGACGGAAAGCTGATAGGCAAATTCTTCAGTGAGAACCGTACGCCCGTGACCTACGAAGAGGTGAACCCCGTTTTCTGGCGTGCGCTCATCGATACCGAGGACGAGCGATTCTTCCATCATCACGGCATCGACTATCAGGCCTTTGCGGCTGCACTCAAGGACTATGCCCTGCATCACGATGCACGCGGCGCCTCCACCATCACGCAGCAGCTGGCCAAAAACCTCTTCCGCACACGAAGCGAATACTCCACTGGTCTGCTGGGCAACATCCCCGGACTGAAGATGCTCATCCTGAAAAGCAAAGAGTGGATCACGGCCTACAAACTCGAATTCTTCTTCACCAAAAACGAGATCCTGACGCAGTATGCCAACACCGTAGACTTCGGTTCCAACGCTTTCGGCATCAAGACGGCCTGCAAGACCTACTTTAACTGCAAGCCCCAAGACCTGACGGCCGAGAATGCCGCCATCCTCGTGGGGATGCTCAAGGCCACCACCTATTATAATCCATTGATTAATCCTGAGAACTCACTGAAGCGTCGTAACATCGTATTAGACCTGATGCGCCAGCACAACGACCTCACGCAGGCCGAATGCGACTCGCTGAAGCTGATAGACATCAAACTCGACTACAGCGTGGAATCGGCCTACGACGGCGATGCCAACTACTTCCGTGAGGCTGTGGCCGACTATCTGAAAGACTGGTGCGAGGAATACTTCGACAACCGCAACGCCCTCTATACCGAAGGTCTGAAAATCTACACCACCGTCGACTCGCGCATGCAGAAATATGCCGAAGAGGCAGCCGTCAAGCAGATGAAACAGGTGCAGCAGACCTTCAATCAGCACTGGGGCTCCACCAACCCTTGGCAAGACGAGCGCCATCAGGAAATCAAGAACTTCATCGAAGACATCGCCAAGCGACAGCCCGTCTACAAATACCTCTCGAAGAAATTCGACGGCAACGAAGACTCCATCAACTACTATCTCAACCTGCCCCACCCTGTAAAAGTGTTCGACTACGAACATGGTAAGGTGGAAAAAGAACTCTCAACGCTGGACTCCATCCGCTACATGGTGCGCTTCATGCACTGCGGATTCGTGGCGATGGAACCGCAGACGGGACATGTGAAAGCCTGGGTGGGCGACATCGACTTCCACTCGTGGAAATACGACAAGGTGACAGCCATGCGCCAGCCCGGTTCCACCTTCAAGCTCTTCGTCTACACAGAGGCCATGAATCAGGGCATCACACCCTGCGACTACCGCAAAGACGAATACTTCTCAATGAAAGTGATGGATCACGGCAAGGAAGTCACCTGGGCGCCCACCAATGCCGACGGCCACTTCTCGGGTGCCAACATCTCACTGAAGCAGGCCTTCGCCATGAGTATCAATTCGGTGGCTGTGCGTCTGGGTCAGGAGTGCGGCATCGACAACATCGTGAAGACCGCCCACGACATGGGTATCCGCTCGAAACTCGACCCCACGCCCTCGCTCACCTTAGGTGCCAGCGACGTCAACCTGCTCGAGATGGTCAATGCCTACTGCACACCCGTGAACGACGGCAAGCAGATAGGTCCGATTCTCGTGGCCAAGATTGAAGACCGCGACGGCAACGTGATCTACGAAGCCCCCACTGAAGCCAAGCAGGCCATCCCCTACCGTTCGGCCTTCCTCGTACAGCAGCTGCTGAAAGGCGGCATGAGTGGCACCAGCTCCCGACTGATGGGATTCGTGGGCTACGACAAGGCTGCCGACACCGACTTCGGTGGTAAGACGGGTACGTCGAACAACCACTCCGACGCCTGGTTTATCGGCACCACGCCCAGACTGGTCTGTGGCGCATGGGTAGGTGGCGAATACCGTTCCATCCACTTCCGCACAGGTATGCTCGGACAAGGCAACCGCACGGCTCTGCCCATCTGTGGCTACTTCCTCGGTTCGGTGCTCAACGACCCGCAGTTCAAGAAATACCGCACCAAATTCCCCGCTCCTCACGACATCGACATCACCAATGCGATGTACGACTGTGGCGGCTACTTCAAGGCCCCTGCCGACTCCGACTCCATCGGTGTCGACTCCCTTGCAGTCAGCGACCCCGATGCCATGTTCCTCGACGAACACGGCAATCCCCTGCAGCGCCCCCACAAAGACCCAGAGCCCGCTGAAGCTGGTGAGCCCCAAGCCCACCAGCCCAACGGCGAAGCCACTGAAAAGAAAGAGGACTAAAACAAAAATCCCCAGCCGAGTGGCTGGGGATTTTGCTTAGTTCTCCGCGATACTTTCGCGGCTGAGGGTCCAGCCGCGGAGCATGGCGAAGTAGTCGATGTCGCTGGTACCGTTCTCTTGGATGGCCATCGCAGCGGCCACCATCATCCAACGGGCAGGACTCTCCATCGGGATGCCGATGGGCTCATCGGGCGGAATACCCGCAAGCTTCGACACGAACATGCTATACGCCTCGGTGTTATTCTCATGCGGCGGTGCCCACTTCTGGATAATCATCCGGATGGTGTAGAGGCGATACTTATGATAATAAGTACGCGTGAGCAACTTGAAGGCTGCCCTCCAGCCCCACTCCATCGACTTAAACACTACGAAGGCAGCATCGGTCTGCCTTTCGGCCTGACCCTGCCACTGATCCCTGCCTCTACGGATATTCAGTGGGTTACAATTCCTAAATCCTCTTGATAAACTCATTTTTCTTTAATCTTTATTCTTTTAGCTTTAAGCTTTATGATTACTTCATGCCTAAAGCTTAATGCTTAATGCTCAAAGCTTAATGACACTCATGACACATGACCTTAATGACCTACTTCCTGAACCTTATGATACTTTCCCCTTTCGGTCTGAACGATCAGCCCCTGCTTCTTCCAGTTCTTCAACATCTGCCGAACACTGTTGCCTGTAACACCGCTTCCCTTCACGCCGATACTGTGCTGCATAGCACACTCAAAACTGAAGTCCACATCCAATCGGGCAAAGATGGAGTCGTTCTTGCCCATGCGGCGGCGGTCGTTGTTGCCCGCATAGTCGCGACTCTTAAAAGCATTCTCTATACGTTCACGGAAGAAGTAGAGCGCTGTCTCTATCAGATAGTCGGCAATCACATCGTAGGCGTCCAACAGCTGCGGTGTCTGTGCTTTCTGCAGCATCGTCTTCCACAAGTCGGGCTGGGCTTTTAACACCTTCTCGGCACCGTTGTAGCCGTGTTTCTGAATCAGCTGTTCGCACACCCTGCAGAGCATCAGACAGCAAGTCATTCGCGCTGCCGTCACACAGGTTCTGAAACGCTGACGGGCCATGATTCGGTCGTCGCTCTTGATGGCCTCCAGTCTCACGTTCTCCACCCATTCACGACTCTTCTGTTCGAGTTTCGACAGCACCACATCGCCCTGCATCGTCATCAACAGGTGGGCCACCTGATGAATACGTTCTGCCTGACGATCGGTCAGCACGTAAAGGGTATCGCCTAAGGGGGTGTAGGTGTTGTCGGGTGTACGGGCCAGCGCGATACGACTCTGAAAACCGTCGGTGTAGTTGTTCACCACTCGGTAGAGAGCATCGGGTGTACCGCACATCACCACGTTCCACAACAGCTGCTTGATATGTACGTTCACCGCTTCGGCACTGCGTGCTTCGCGATCAAACCTGGTGCCGTCGTAACTCTGACGTAGCATCACCGAGAAATCGTTGATAGACGACTTCCATTTCTGGGCCACCGTATCGGCCTCGGGCGTAAACGAGAAAGCGTGTTTCCCGCCTGTGTTGGCCAGTCGCTCAGCCAGATTGGCTACGGTGTTGTTCAACGTCAGATAGCGCACGGGGAACTTCGGTTGCTCGGGTTGGTTCTTTTGGTTCTTCGCCAGCAGCTTCTTGGCCCGCCACTCGTCTTCCTGATCTTGATAAATTTGGTCCTGCAACGCCACCTCGTTTATCCAGGCATTAATCACGGGGTCTATCGAACCCTTACCGCTAGCAAAATCACCAGCGATATAGCTGATAAGATTCAGCGAGCTCTTCGTACCATGAACTTCCAGTCTGACACCCGAAGCCAGCATGCCAATCACCGGACAGATGGCCATCACCACAGGCATGGTGAGTGCTGGCCCCACAGCGTCTATTGAATCTTTCACACCCTGTGGCATCTTCGGCAGACGCTTGTAGTAGAAGCAGTCATCCTCCTGTACAGCATCATCGAGACTCTTCAAGTCATTGTCAAGATTATTGGCACCATTCATGCGGTCGCGTCTCACTTCAAAAAGCACGTCCTTCAACCGCTCGGGCATCTGCGTACGTTTCGCAGCCAAAGCCGAATCGATACACTTCATCTTCTGCGTCTGCGGGAATCTGTCGTAGCAGGGAATCACCTCGCCCAGCAGGTCGCGGTTGAATCCGCAGATGTGGCGCAGGTTCACGGCAAGTTCATACGTCAGTGAGTCACGGTTTTTCTCCACAGGCTCCCTTCCGTCATTATACATCTCCCACCACTTCGCGATAATCTCCGCATACGGCAAGCCGTCGTAGTCTTTTGAGAGCTTCGTAGAAGTCGGGCCATTGCTTTCTTCCGTATGAACATGGGGCTTCGCATCTACAACTTCTTCCACTTCTTCAATTTCAAAGATGGCATCATCGAGAAAAATCAGCTGATCGGAAGTCGTTGTGAAGAATACTCTTGTAATATCTTTTGCACCTTTATCGAAAGCGATTTCAAGCACTTCCGAAGCCCACGCAAGGTTCTCTTCTTGCGATAGTTCCGGCCTGCGACGGAACACCAGATGATAACCCTCACCACGAGCACTCTCTTCGAACATCAGCAGCCCCACCTCATCCTTCTTCGCCAAGATGCGAGTCTTTACGGCCTCCATCTCTTCATGAGGAATATGGTCTACATCCAATCCCACGGTGCTACTCATTCGTTTCGAACCCTTCAGACTTCCATCCTCATTGGGCAGACACGAATACACCATCTGAGTCAACTTATGCTTCAAGCCCTCCTCACCCGCACGTATGCGCTGTAAATAAGTTTTCTGGTCAGCACTATCCCTCTGCGCCAAATACTCTTCTCTATTCAGGATGGGCCGCATCATCTTCGGCCCACCCTCTTTATCAATCACATATACACTCATCTTCAATCTCCCAGATTCAAACTAAATAAGTCTTTTATTACTTTGCGTGCAATCATACTGGCCTGTCGAATCAATTCTCCTGGCAATTCGTTGACGCGACATTTTTCCATTCTGAACACGAAATACCAAACATCGTCTGTTCCTAACGAGAGCGATGCATTGTCTTCTCGATAGATGGGGTGATTACGCTTGCGCTTCGGCCGCTCTGTCATATAGATATTGCCGTCGTGCATGCCCTGCACCTTGAATACTCCCGAGAACGGTTTTAACTCCACATCCTCGCAGCACATAAAGTCTGCTGTCTTGAGTCCGTTCTCCAACTTGCTCACGGTCATCATGCCGTCAAGCGTTACTTCTCTCTTTACTGAAATGTTAACTATTTTTCTCATAATCTTGCGAATTTGTGAGTGAAGGGTTTGTGTCAGAATTTGGCCATTTTCACTACGTAGACTTCCTTCACGTCACCACTCCGCCCGATTGTTTAATCTTTAATACTCAAAGCTCAATTTCAAATTTTCAATTTTCAATCTTCAATTTTCAATGCTTAATAATTTCCGTCGCTACAACATCCATAAACGACTGTCCGTTAAACTCACGACTCTGGAATCGGAGAGTGGCTATCACGATGTCACCCTCGTTGAACTGCAGTGTCGCCAAATTACCCAAGGCTGCCACTGTGTAGGTCGGTTCAAACTTACCGCCCAACTCTTGCAACACCAGTGTGCGCTTATTCAGCACCCCACCCTCACTCTTCTCACTCTTCACTGCGAAGCACTCACCGCACTTCATCACTCTTAAAATCTTTGCTTCCATTTTTTCTTTAATCTTTTAGCTTTTATCTTTAATCTTTTTGATTTCCTAAAGCTCAATGCTTAAAGCTTAAAGCTCAATTAAATCATTAATAAACTCCCGTCCTTTCTCCGTCCAGACGAGCCTCGACTGCGTCTTACGCTGTCCGTTGCGCCCATGATAGATGAAACTTCGGTTTTCCGCAAGCCCCCGATGCAGATAGTCCGGAGTAAGTTGCCACTGTCCGTGTCCCCAGCGGATGACACCTTTGTCAGCAAGAAACGAGTTCAGATCTCGTCCATCCATTCCGAAAGGTTTGCCTACCTCTGTTGGAGTGTAGCAGTTGTCGCTATACTTGTTCAGGTCGTCGAGCTCCTCACCAATAATCACGTCTGCCTCGTTAAGCACTTCCTCATCGTTGGCAGCGATCAACTTGATCTCATGCGAAATCATCTTGGCCATCCGTTCGTGCTCCAGCTCTTCCCATCTCAGCACCAACTTGGCGCGCGCCTCATCATTAAACTTCGTGGCGATGTAGAGACACTCCGTTTTATTGAGCACATAACAAGGAACTTCTTTCGTTCCACCATTAGGCAACTGGTAGATTCTTGACGAGAGCTCAAATTTGAGCCCTTGTACTTTTTCCCATGCAGGCTCCATGTTTCTGATGTCTCGCATCAGGTTCTTGTGTTGCTTCCCTGTGAGTTCTGCAATCTCCAGCGAAGTCATGTGTTGCTGTGCAGACTCAGAGTTCTGAGTTGTCTGCGACGCAATTGATACAACTGTTGTTTTCATAATAATGTTTGTTTAACGTCGCCCCCTTTCAGGCGACCTTTATGTGAATAATTATTTTTAATATTGTACGTATCAGAATTTCAAGGAACGCCGTGATTTCTCGAATCACACTGCAAAGGTAGAATCCGATTATCCGACTGAGCAATAAATTTCCATCCGATTATTATCGGATAATCAGAATCTCTCAGAACCCCAATAAACAAAGGAAAGAAATTTTGAAACAAAAAAAATCCGATTGGACCGAAATGCCCCAATCGGATGAAATTATCGGATTTTGATAGGAATCCTTAACCTCTTACATACTCACAAATCCAGTCAAAGTAAGGCTCATCCTTCCCCTGCCCCAGATAATTGGCTATCGAATCCGGAATCTTTTCAATCTGAGATATTTTCGGAGCAAGAGCATTATAGCTTACGCTCGTAATCCCGGCATCCTTCATGGCACCAATAATCTTACACTCCAGTTTGTCTCTTTTGCTCCTGATTCTCCAGTCCTGAGTGATAGCTTTCCCCCATTCTGAATCCAACAGTTCATTCAGCAACTGCTCAATGTAACTTAACTTGAATCTTCTATCGGTTATCACCTTCTCACTCCAGAAACGCTCCATTTTCACCGTAATACTCTTCACAATGGCAAAGTGATGATTATCCTTAGACAGAGGCATGTATTGAGGTAGATGCCTTGCCAACTCGGGGTTCAGCTTTACCATATCCTGATGAATCAAGCTGAGTGTGATGTCAAACTTAAACAGCGCCAGCAGCCCCTCCTTCGACAACTTATTAAAACAGCTGCAAACGAATCGACCATAGCCTTCATAATCTACTAGCATCAGGCAGTCAACCCACGTGATATACCTGTTCATCATTGCATACAGATTGGTCAGCTCTTCCGTCATCTCGGTACCTACAGGCAGATCGGCCACAAAGCTCTCTATATCCAAGCCCCTCTTCTCCGAAACTTTCAGCCGCTTGTCGTGACTTATCACTCTCGATAGAAGGAACTCATACAAAGCCTCATTCTGCCTTGCCTTCAGAATGGGGATAGACAATTCCCGCTGTTCTATCCGCCAGTTCAGATAAGCCTTCCTGATAGGCCCGTCACTAAATTTGTCTCTACACGAAAAATAAAACTGAGCATACTTATCCGACGGAATCACACCCATCATCGCCTCGATATCCCCAAGAAGTTGGTTCATCTCTTCGAGACCACTCTCAATCAAATCAAGGAAATCCCGTACCACCTTAACCTCGCGCTTCCCTACGCCAAAAGTAACGTCAATACTCTCCATCGTCACGTTGCCATACTTCTCGAGAGCCTTCTCAAGAAAACCGTCCTTAATGGATTTCACTGCAAAGTGCTGAGTCCAGAAATCGCTGTCGAACGAATCGCTGATGACGCCTTGTGCAAGACTCTCCTTACAAGCCTTCAACAACTTATTGTTGTCGTACGTCAACTTAGTAATCATCATTGCTCTTCTTACAGTAACGTCTACCGAGCCCGAATCCTTCACGATGTTATAGGCATCAAGAGCTTCGTAAAGCAGCAGAACATCATCCATCACAGCCATACCTCACCTCCCTTCTCAGTCATAGGTAAGGCACTGTTAGTAAATCTCAAAATGTTTTTGGTCACTCGGGAACTTGCACGATCCGCGTCGAGGGTTCCCATGCATTGGAGCCAGTTCGCTCCATTTTTTAGTTCTTTCATATTGTTGTAATTAATTAAATTGGTGGACTTATCGTCCATTCAGTTTATGGAGCCACAAAGGTATAATTTTTTCAGAATACAACAAAGCCTTTTCCCAAGAAAATTTTCGGCTGTATCAAATATTGTTAAACTTGCACATCCGGTTTGCAGGATCCACATAAAAGCAGTACCTTTGCGGTTTTTCAAATACGTATCTGCGTAGTTTTGTATCAAGCTACAGAGTATCTGAAAACTTCATCATCTTGCAAATCTGGTCGTTGGGTCACGTTTCTAACATAGTCGCGAATCAAGTGGCGCCATTCATTACCCTTCATACTGAAATATTTTTCTTGGAACTCTTTCTGACATTCCACAACGATATTCATGATGGTTGTTCCGTCATAAAGTTCCATCATATTATGTATTAAGACGCGAACATCATTATCGTCCTCTACATCTTCCAGCACTGATCCAGGAGGAATAAGTCTGGCCTCTTGTGCACCATATCTTGATAAAAATCTTTTGGTTACCTTCCTTTCTGATTCCATATTAGGTTCACCAGCAGTAAAGGCTGCAATCAGATTTATCTGCTTAGCAACATCCTCGAGATCAGCTCCCTTATCCTCACTCTCAGCCTTTTCGTATTTCTTGAAGTTCTCTGCCTGTTCAAATATCTCTTTGAACACATCGTCCTGAGGTACAGGAGGATAGCCGTGTTCTGCAAGAATCAGAATCAAGTCCATCTGGAGCTCAGCCTTTATGTCAGTACGATTAGCCCAGTCAGTATATTTTGACTTGTCGTCAATCATCTTCTTTACATCGGCCGAAAGTGCCAGCAGTTTATCCTCAGGATACTCGAATCCAAATTTATGGGCAATCTCCTTCAGGATATCATAGAAAGCTTTCTCCTCGTAAGATATTCCTAAATCCTTGAATGATTTCTTTTCCTTGTTCACCTCCTTCAAGAGTTCGGCCATCTGCTTGGCAACCTCGTCAAGTACCTCTTGGGCAAATATGGCATTATCGCTACGATCGTTATATTTCTCTACCAGCGAGTTCAAACGCTTGGTAAAGTCAACGCCCTTCATCTTATTCACCTTCTTGAACTCATTGATGACTGTGCGGAGCAGTTTCTCCATCAACTTAACCTTGGTGTTGGGCATATCCAACTTTTCGAGTCTGGTCATATAGTCCTCACTCAGCAGGTCGAGGTCTTTTGAATTGACATTCACCTGAGCCACCTCTTCTACCCCATCAGCCTGCAAGGCTTTTTCCAGCATCTGACTCACCTTGCGATTCATCTGTGTCACATCAGGCGCATTACCCTTTGTCAACTTAATGATAATGGAGCGCACACCTGTAAAGAAATGGATATTCTCTCTATCCTCGTCTGTTATATCATCATGATTAGAGCAGATATTGAAAGCCGACTTCAGTTTCTTGACATGACCCATGAACAGATTCTGAGTCTTTTCTGTACTCTGGATAAACTCAGCAGCACGCTTCAAACACTCCAGTTGTTCTAATGGGGTGCCAGTAGTAAACTTAGAATAATCAAACTGAGCAAACAAACGCTTCAAGATGTCAAGCTCATCCTTGACCATTGTTAGCGACTTTTCGATAGTTTCAATATTCTCGCCCAGGTCTCCACCACCAGCATATTGTTTCAGAGCATTATTCATGTTGCTCTTGATGCCTAAATAGTCAACTACCAAGCCCTTATCCTTACCTTCATATACGCGATTTACACGCGATATAGTTTGGATCAAAGTGTGCTTCTGCAAAGGTTTATCAATATACATGGTGTCGAGACAAGGTGCATCGAAACCCGTAATCCACATATCCACCACGATAGCAATCTTGAAGTCGGAATCTGGATCTTTAAATTTCAAATCCAGTTTCTTTCTATCTTCGTCAGTACCCAAGAGGTCATAAAGCTTCTGCTCGTCATCCTTGGATCGGGTCATCACCATCTTGATGCGCTCTTCTTCCCATTCAGGACGCAAGGCGATTATCTGCTTATACAGATCGTATGCTATCTGACGGCTGGAGCAAACAAACATTGCCTTACCACAAACGGTACTACCTTCCTCTATACGCTTCTCGTAATGCTCTACAAAATCCTTTGCTACCACAGCCAGTCGCTGAGGATCGCCAAGAATCCTGTTCATCTGAGTTACGGCCTTTTTACTCTCCTCTATCTGATACTCGTTGGCACCTTCTTCTTCACACTTCTTGTAGTAGTTCTCAATCTCCTGCAGTTGTTTACTATCAGCAAACACCTTAGCAGCACGACCTTCGTAAACTATCCTACGTGTAATACCATCAGCCACCGATTCTGTCATCGAATACGAATCCACCACATCACCAAACACATCGATGGTGGCATCGATAGGCGTACCTGTAAAGCCCACGTATGTAGCATTGGGCAGCGAGTCGTGCAGATACTTAGCAAAACCATAACTACGCTTTACGCCAGTATCTGTAATCTTCACATTTTGTTCCACATTGGCCTGCGAACGATGGGCCTCATCAGAGATACAGATAATGTTGGCACGTTCTGACAGCAAATCAGTATCCTCTGAGAATTTCTGTATCGTAGTCAGGAATACGCCTCCGCTCCTTCTGCCTCTAAGCAGTTCACCAAGCTCTCTGCGAGTCTCAACATTGACAACAGTCTCGTCGCCAATAAACTGCTTGGCATTCAGGAATTGGCCCGACAGTTGGTCGTCAAGGTCGGTACGGTCTGTAATCAGCACGATGGTTGGTGAGGCCAGATGGCGACTACGCATCAGCATGCGAGTCAAGAAGAGCATCGTTAAGCTCTTACCACATCCAGTAGCGCCAAAATAGGTTCCACCTTTACCATCACCAAGCACATTGATATGAGAGTGCTCCAAGATATTCTCATAGAGCCTATGGGTAGCGAAGAATTGCGGATAGCGGCAAACTATCTTCAGTTCATTCTTTGAATTATCTGGGAAGAATACAAAATCCTTGATGACGCTCAGCAGTCGTTCCTTACGGAACAATCCTTCCATCATCGTATGCAGCGTATCAATACCATCGCCAGGCCTATCAGTTCGCTCAATCTTACGCCAGGCATAGAAGAAGTCGTAGTCAGCAAACAGCGCACCATATTTATTGTTTACGCCATCGCTGATTACAACAAAAGCGTTATAGCGGAACAATTCGGGGATATCCCTACGATAGCGCACAGTCAACTGCGTATAGGCATTCATGATGGTAGCATCGGTCTTGACGGCACTCTTAAACTCCAGCACCACTACTGGCAGACCGTTTACATATACGATACCATCAGGGATGCGCTTTTGTGTGCCCTTTATCTCCAACTGGTTCACTACCTTGTAGATATTATTATCTACATTCTCAAAATCTATCACCTCAACGAACAAATCGGGCTTCGAAGCATCTTCGCGCTTGATGGCAAAGCCCTCGGTCATCAGTCTGTAGGTCTGTGCATTCTGCACATAGAATGGTGCGCCGTTATCAGCCGTCAACTTGGCTATTACGCGCTCCACCTCCATTGGCGTAATTCCTTCCTTGCTGTATCTGTCCATCAGATACATCCGCAAGTCATCGCGCAGCAGCACCTCCGACAATTCCTTATGGATTGTCTCACCATTCACGTAGCTGTAGCCTTGTTGCTCAAACAGCTCCATGATGGCCATTTCCAGACTGTGTTCGTTGAAGTTTGACATAGGCGTTATACTTTATTATTTGAATACCTTATATACATACGAGTAGGATTGGTTCTCCAAATCTCCAGATGCTTCCGCAGTCTTGATATTATTTTCTGCCCGTTTTATTGCAGTATCCAGTTTACCATTCGAACAGAGATTCTTCACCCAAGTAGAATCTTTTAGATATTTAGCTTTTTTCAACAACTGCTTAAGACCTTTTGATGGGTCAGGAAAACAGGGCTTTATATATGGTGCCAACCGACCAGATACAGCAGGGTAGTTTCTTAGAAGACCAGTATAATCTTCGAAGTGTAACAAAAACCAATATTCAATGCTTGGCATACTTGGACATATTGCTACACGACCATTTGAGATTTCCGTTTTGAACAGCTTCTCAAAATCTTCATGTTTCTTCAACTTAGCCTCATCACCAAATATGGTGTCCCAATCAAACACACAAAATATCTTAGCATCCACATTTGTATCCAATATTTCTCTTATCCTTTTGGGAAATGCTTCCGTATAGTTCGACTCGTCAGCAAAATACTTTGGCTTTATATTGAACTTAAAATCCGTTGTGTCGTTGATATGAGTAAAATAATAGCGTTCTGTATTAGTGCCGCCACTGATAAGAAACGGATACAGCGGTCCCATCTCCCTTGTACCCTCGTCCTTTTCAGGCGAAGGTGCAGGTACAGCTTCAAAATATTGTTGCTGTTTGATGTCCTCGGCTAACTCTCTTTCTTTCATAACTATTTCATTGTGGCACCAAAACGCTTATTGCGATACGCCTCCCTGATAGATGACAAACGATTAACCCCCCTAAAATCCGTCAACTTATACAAATCGGTCACACCAGCCTTGTCCTTTTCAGTGAACCATACCGAGTCTTTCCTTATCAAGTCGTCCACTAAATCCAACAAACCATCATTATGGGTTGTGACAAGAAGCTGTGATCTTGATTGAGTCCTCAGATACTCAAACAAAATCTTTTCTAACAACTTTGGATGCAACGAAGTTTCAATCTCATCAATAGCAAGAAACGCATTAGCTTGGATTACATTAAATAATGCAGCTTCCAGGCCAAAAGTCCGTAAAGTTCCTCTGGATTCTTCATCGTAATCCGAACTCAATACATATGACTCTATTCCTCTTTCGTTTTCTACCGTATGTTCAAAATTTGTTCTGAAACGGTTATTTAAATCTTCTTTGGCTTTCATTTCCTCTTTTGCTTTAATCTGGGCAGCAGTCTTGAGGAGTTGTTTCATTAACTCCTCTTTTGTTGGGCTTATCTTATCTGTCTTAATGTCTGATATATTGAAATCTGCTTCTTTAAGGAAATTAAGTATGTATTTTGTCAGCTGATCATTTTCTGAAGTATTACGTTGAGCATATTTTGTCAAATCCAACTGAGGGAATATTGTTTGTGCAATTTTAGTTTTCATCCATTCCTTGGCAGCATCAATCAGAGGAATACTTGCATTTACCTGATTACGTGCTGCAAAAAATGACATATTCTTTAAGCAATTAACCATAATACTCTCCTTTACAATATTGCTGACTTTCAAGGCTGAGCCAAAACTAATAGAAGACTGATCACCATCTAACTTCCTGTCAAACAATAGAGTTGGTTGGGTACTCTTGTAATAGTACAATTTTTCCATATAAACCAGATGTTCATCTAATTCTAGCTGATACCAATATTTGGTATTATCTACATAAAATATCAACTCAATAGATGAAGGTTCGTTTTGTGTCTGCTTATCAAACTTGAATGGAATACTACCAGTTTCTTCATATACATCTATTGGTTTATAAAACCAAAAATCATACAAGAAATCAAACACGCTTAGCAGATTTGACTTACCAGAAGCATTATAGCCATACACAATAGCAAAGCGCAGCAGCCTTGTGTTCTCATTAATTTGCACCACTTGAGAGTCTTCTGCAAACTTATCATTACTTGCCTCGAAACTGAACTTCACTTCATCCTTAAACGAAAGAAAGTTCTTGATTTTAATTTCCTGTATCATAATTCCCTATGTCTTATCTGCCGCAAATATACTATTAAAATTCTATTAAATATCATTTTATCCCAAAAATCTGCATTATTTTTGCAATTTTTCGTAATAGAACCCCAAACTCTATCAATATATATCTTTAAAAACACAGTCAATGCAGACAGCTATCCGCTATTTTACACTCATCGTTAAAGCACAATAAATAGTGCTCCGGCATCGTCTCGTATTGTGGTTGTATCATAACCCTTTTTTCACTTTGGTAACAAATCTAATTGATTCTTACTAATTTCTATTTCTTTTTTGATTTTCTCTGTTTCAGATATTACTGCATTATAATCAAAGTAATATGAGTACAATTGACGATTCCCATCTGATAGTAAAGAATTTATTAATTGAAAAAGACTAATATCATTATCTCCAGACAAAACATCAATTTTATAAATCATATTTTCTTTATAAAGGTTTTTATCTATCTTCTCTGGTTTTCTTGTATTTTTGGTAAATAGTTCTGGACGTTTTATTAATATAAGCCTTGACAGATAACAATACTTGCTATTCTCCTGTTTTTGGAATCCTAATATGACGAAATCATCATAATATCCATAACTTGTTCCAAACCATCTATCATCTTTTACATTTTTATAGAAAAAAGATAGTTCCTGCTTACCTCTTCCTTTTCTCTTAAAAAATGAATAATTGGTAATTCCAGTTAGACAAAAGGGAAATAAGAGAGCGATACGAGCTTCTAACAACTCTTTATCAACATTATTATACAATTTAGGATAATGTTTATTGCGGTACGCTATGAATTTTTCCAATAATGGAAGTGTTATGTTCTTTGAGAATCCCTTGTAATCTATATCGTAATATATATCCAACATATTGATATATTTATAATAATCCTCGCTATTATAAATGCTTGTTAATATTGTATCTTGTTTCTCTTTTGCATCTTCAGCAATAAATCGAGCAGCAAAATATTCCATTAATGATTTATGGCTCCATTTATACTCAGTTCCATCTTTTGAAAATAGAGGGACTGAAGTCATTAAATCTTTCAGGAAGTCTGATTCGCCAAAATTCAAATTACCACAAAAAGTCTTTGCCCTCTTAATGGAGTCAAGAATTGTATCCTTGCCAAATTGAACACCTATACTAATCAGACATTCATATCCGACAAACCTCAAAACTCGGTTAAAATCATCTATATCCAATCCGGAACGTTTTTCGTGTGGCTTTTGACCTTGCGCTAACTTATGGGAGTTAAATAATGCATCATAAACCTGTCGATAAAATTGATGCTTCTTAAGAGGAATTTCTGCCTTATAATTGAATGCAATATATAACAAAGAAACCAGTAAAGGGTTCACCAAATATTCATCAATAGAATCATATTTTCCAGTTTTAAGTTCTTTTATTAACTCTTCTGATATTTTCTTTTGATTACTTATATCATATTTAGTTAGCAATTCAAAAGCTTCTTTTTTTGCTAATGGCTGAACTTTAAATGACTGAAAGTCTCCAAAACTCGCCAAGCTATCTTCTGGTCTGGAAGACAAAATATAATAGTTTTTTGTGCCAGCTTTTGAAATAAAAGACTGAATATCCTGAATTACGTAGTTCCTATCAGCAATAGATATCTCATCGTAGCCATCTAAAAAGAAAATAAAACCACCAGTTTGGATAAGTTTAAAAAGCAAATTAGTATCAAACTTTTTGGATAACGAATCCATTTCTTCTTGAATTTCTATAAGAATAGAACGATTTTTATTAAGTCTATTCAGTTCAACAAAAATGGGTATTCCAACTTCATTTAAACCTTTGTCTATCAAATCAATGAACATGTATTTCAGAATCGTTGACTTACCCATACCAGCAGTATCTGTAATTAATAATTTCTTATACTTCTTAATCAATTCTGTTGGTAACCGATTTATTATCGTAGTATCACCCTCACTTTCAAAACGATTATATTTTACTAATGATTGCGTGACATAAATATCTTTAAGTTGGAATTGAGAATTAGGAATAGCAAGTACATTGATACAACTATACTTTTCATATGTCCGTTCTAAATACTCCTGAAAATGTTCCGCAGTTGGAATCATTTTCTCATTATACTCATCTTTGCACCACACCACAAACTGTTTAATCTTAGGAGTAATTAATTCAACAACGATCTTCTCTACTAAAGGTTTGGCTGCTGTTGCTATTGCTGCTGTTTCTAAGACCATATTATTTCTTTTTTATTGCCCCATCTTCGCCAAAAGCAAAGACTGTAATTCTGTTAGTTTCTCGTTTTCTTGCTCTGTTATTGATTGGTGATGATGTATGACAGTCATCTCCTTTTCAAATTCAGCTAATAAACCTATTGGTGGCATCAAAGATTCCATCATGTGAACATCATTTCGATTCAATGTTGGTACAGCAGCAAAACCCGATACCGTTTTACCTAATTCCAATTCTTTCAGTTTGTAATAAACAAAGAAAGGAGGTGTATTCTTAAAGTCTTTAACCCACAACGTCGTATTGAGGGGCCAGCATTGCTTATCTACATAAAAGACCTCCCCTATTGTGCCACTTCGCCCAGTAACGACACATGGCGGTTCTACTTTATACGCGTTATGATATTCAGTAATGCCCGTAGATGCATAGATGGGATAAACACCTTCTGTCCTTTCTTGGCTTGGTAAATCAAATCCACGTTGTAATTCAAACAAATCCCCAATCGTTCCCATTTCCCAACCTTCAGGCAGGTTTTCTTTGTCGATGCCATCAACAAACATTTTGCGGTAGAGGGCTTGGGCTGTGGCTTCGAGTTTCTCAATCATCTGCTCATTCAGACGAATGCGACGGGATAGCGTTTCGTATTCCTCCACGATTTCACGCTGACGATCAATATCTGGTAAAGGAAGATAAACTCCACACATCTCCTCATACTCGAAGAACTCGTGAGCACTTCCATGTGACCTGAATCTGGCATAACGGTCAAAGTCAGAACGCTTATACCACATCAAGAGATATTTGGGATTCAGTTTCTCTTCATCTTTAATTCGAAATACCTGATAGGCAGAAGAAACAGTACAATCTGGTCCTTCACGATAAGCTATAGATATCTTTTCGCCATTACGAGTCGTTGCTCTATTATAAGCAAAGTAACCTCGACGCACAATCTTGTCAGCAGCAGAATTCTCCGCTACTTGACGAGGGTCTTGGAAATATTTCTCGTTGCAAATACCTTGCGACAATTTGATTTCCAATTTACTATTGCGCTCGTCAATAGGCTCTATATAATCTCCTAATCTCTTATATTCCATAGCCCAACTTTGCAAAGAGTTCTTTCAGTTGCTTTTTACTCTCTTCTTCCTGTACTAACAAGTCACGAAGATCAGACTGAATCTGCTTCATCTTTCCGTCATAATCGATTTCCTCAGCAGTTCCTTTGAACTCAATGTACTTGCTCGGAACCAGGCTCCAGCCTTTAGCTTCAATTTCTTCTGTAGTTGCAGAATAGCAATAACCAGCCTCGTTATGATAGTTTTCTTCGTAACCATCTCTCTGCCAGTTGTGGAAGTTTTGAGCCACCTGTTGTATCTGGTCTACAGGGAATTGAACATACTTCTTTTCAAAAGGTTCTCCCCAAAGTCGCAGGTCGACGAAAAGCACCTCGTTCTCGCGATTGCGATACTTCACCATCTTGCCATTCTGCTCGACAGTACGAGCTTTCTTGTTATTGTTCATAATCCACAGTGTCACACTAATATCTGTAGAGTAGAACATCTTGTGTGGAAGAATCACAATGGCCTCTACAATATGGTTCTGAATAAGCTGCTTGCGGATAGCCAACTCTGTGCCATCGCCACTTAATGCGCCATTGGCCAACAAGAAGCCAGCAGTACCGTTAGCAGAGAGTTTGCTGACGATGTTCAGAATCCAACCATAGTTGGCATTGCTGGTAGGAGGTGTGTCATACCCCATCCAACGGGGATCATCCACCAACTCATTATCTGCTCGCCAGTCCTTCTGATTGAAGGGAGGATTGGCCATGATGAAGTCGGCATTCAGGTCCTTATGCTGGTCATTATGGAAGGTGTCAGCAGCCATTTCACCCAGATTACAGGCAATACCACGAATAGCCAGGTTCATCTTCGCCAGCTTATACGTGGTGTTGGTATATTCCTGACCATAGACTGAGATGTCGCGCTTGTTACCATGATGGGCCTCGATAAACTTCATGCTCTGCACAAACATACCGCCAGAACCACAACAGGGGTCGTAAATCTTGCCACGATAGGGCTCAATCATCTCTGCTATCAGGTTTACAATGGTCTTTGGCGTATAGTATTCTCCTTTACCCTTACCCTCTGCAATAGCAAACTTGCCTAAGAAGTACTCATACACACGCCCCATCAGATCGTGCTCAGGGTCTTTCAGCGTATCAATCTTATTGATCTCGTCGAGCAAGGCAGCTAACTTGGTACGATCGAGCGACAGACCAGCATAGTAGTTGCTGGGTAAGGCACCCTTCAGCGATGGGTTGCTATCCTCTACCTTTGCCAATGCCTTGTCTATCTTGATGGAAATATCGTTCTGCTTGGCATTCTCAATCAGGAAATCCCAACGGCTCTCAGGTTCCAGATAGAATACATTCTTAGCGTTATAGAAAACGGGATTATCAGCAAACTGCTCCTTGCCATCAGCCACCAGTTCATTCCTACGCTCAGTAAAACGATCGTAGGCATACTTCAGGAAGATAAGACTCAGCACCACGTGCTTATACTCCGATGGCTCCACAGAGCCTCGCAGCTTATTCGCTGATTCCCACAGCGTTTCTTCAATCGATTTTTCTTTTATCTGTTTCTTTGCCATATTTAGTTTATTTGTTCTTCCTTCAGCCTGAAGGCATCAGGATCTATTGTCATTTGATATATCTTGATGTTAGGATTGCACTTACGGGCAATTGTGATTATTTTTTCTTTATCGGCTTCGTCGATTTTGATTCCCAAGTACAGCGATTCAAAACATTCACCTCCAATTTTAGGATACGCACGAACTTCTTTCCAGTCAGTTATTTCGCCTTCTTGGGGGGTATACGGAAGAGACATCGGAATAAATGCTAAAGAAGGATCAATTAATATCAATCTTACTTCGCGCTCATGCTCCCAAACTTTTGCTTTTGTCGATAATTGATAACGATAATAGTCTTTCGCATCATGGAAATAATCAGGTTTCTCGATGATGTCCTTATATTGGACTTCCATATCAAAAGCCCCGATAAACACATTGCAATGTATACGGGAAAGATATTGGTCGGCTTTTTCCATATCGATACCTATGCATACACCTTTATGGTTGCCATAATAGCTCCACATCAGCAAGGAATCGTGCAATTTAGAAAGACTACAAACCCATGCCTTATCTCTCAATAATTCATAATGGTTTGATTCAACGGCTATAACATCTTCTTTATCCCAATATTTAGTCCTTTCTTTGGGGACTTGAGAAAAATCTATCAGACTGGGATGACAGTCAAAGGGGTCGTTCAAACGTGTAGAGTTAGTGAACTGAAGATTGCTGTAATTTAGCATCTTCATTCCACCATCAGCATCAAGATATTTATATAGTTTGTTAGCGACCATCCTTGGCTTTGATTAATTAGGTGCAAAGATAATAAATCCCCTTTAGACTTCCAAATTATTCGCCTAAAAAGTTCATTTGCAACAGGAATTGATGGGGTTCTTGAAAGATTTGTGGTCATTAAGGTCATTGGTCATTAAGGTCATTAAGGATTTTAAGATTGGAGGGGGGAATATTATATCATATAAATATATAAATTATAATTTATATATTTATATGAGCATATTCGGCCCCCGAAAAGCTTAATGACACTCGTGACACATGACACACATGACACATAAAAGACACAATTTACGTAAAAATATACAACAAAATAACCTCAATAAAAATATTGTTGCGCGGCGGTGCGTAGTAAAGCATGATTTTAGTCAAAGTAAAGCAGGAGATTACTCCGACTAAACTCTGACTTTACTCCGAGTAATCTTTTTACAGGCTCAGGACCCGGAAAAAAGGCACCCTTACGGGCGCCCTAAATATTGGTAAATAATGTTGACCTCTGATGGTAGGTAGGTGCGACGCTTCTGATGAGCAAACCCTGAAAGTTCGGGGTAATCCTCAAGCAGAGACCTGAATTTAAGCCATGCTGAACGAGGCAGAATAGACGGGAAATAGGCTTGCGCCAACTCCATGCGGCCCATCGAAGGCTGAGAATTAGTACATAATGACTGTTGTTGTTTGTTCATAATCGTATTATCAGATTTATCTTGTATGCGAGTGCAAAGATACTAAAAATCGGTGAGATTACCAAGAGAAAAGTACAAAATATTTGGTATAAGTTCATTTAAGTTCATATAAGTTCATATAAGTATTTTCAAGAGGACTAATTGCTTGCAAAGTTGCAAAATATTTCGTAATTTTGTATCGTGATTGAGGAACGGTACCGCCGAGGTCGCAAGAGAGAACAAACAAACTATTTACAAACTTAAAAAAGAAAGGAACAAACAAAATGGCAAGTGAAGTAATTGCATTTCCGGTGAATCTCCGGAAGAACAAGAATCAGTACAACGCCGGTTACGGCCAGTACTATCCCGAGGCTGACACCAAGGAGCCTCTGAACCTGAAGGGCTTCGCCCGTCACCTCGCTGAGCATGGAAAGCTGGTGGACTACCCCATGGCAGTGCTCGTGTTGCAGAACATCGTCAGCTGTCTGAAGGAGATGGTGACGCAGGGCCAGCCCGTGAAGCTCGACGGCTTCGGTACCTTCAGCCCCAGCATCGAGAGCGACGGCAAGAAGGCGCAGGACACGGTGGAGAAGTCGCTGGCAGTTGGAGTAGACAACCTGATTGCGGGTGTACACCTGCGCTTTACCCCCGAGAACTCGAAGGGCGAGAAGCTCACCAGTCGCGCACTGAAGGACGAGTGTACCTTTAAGGCCGCCTACGTGATCGAGTCGAAGAAGAAGACCATCGATGGCAAGGAGCGCACCTATCAGGAGAAAATTCCCATCGGCTCGTTTGCGGTTGCCACCGCATCGTCCGGATCAGGCGAATGAGTGAGGGGGCACTAGCCCCCACTCGCTCCGCTCGACAAACAAAGTAGAACCTAAAAGACGGAAAGGAGGTATTTTATGACGAAGAGAGAAACTCTGAAGTGGACGCTGCAGATTATAGCGTCGGTGATCACGGCCGTACTCACAGCACTGGGAGCAACCTCGTGCATGGGAATGTAGACGAAAAAGCCCTTGGAGAAATCTCCTGGGGCTTTTGTTATGTTATGAAAAACACCACCAAAGGATGCCTTAGCGGTGGGAGGTGTGAAACCTCCCAAGAGATAGCAAGGGTAGATAAATTATTTGAAAAACAAAAATAATCCCGTAAAAACTTGCGAATTTCAAAATTATTATTTACCTTTGCCCCCGAAATGAGAATAGTATCACATAGACGGTTAGTGGAGTTCTACAGCTCTGAAGGGCATGGAGACTCTCAGGCAGCTCTCGAACGCTGGTATGACATAGCCGAAAAGGCAGAGTGGAAGAATCTGTCGGATATCAAGGTTGATTTCCCTGCTACTGACTACGTTGGCAACCAGCATTACGTATTTAACATCAAGGGGAATAAATATCGCTTGATAGTAGTGGTTAAGTTCACAATTGGGCATGTATTCATCCGATTTGTTGGAACCCACAGCGAATATGACAAGATAGATGCAGCATCAATATAAAATTAAGGAGGAAAGATTATGAGTAAGATTACAAAGGAGAAATACGAGTTTGCATTGGCACGAATTGAAGAACTGCTGCCATTGGTAGATGACAACACACCTGCAAACGATCGCAATGCCATCGAGCTGACAATGATGTCGGACGTGGTGATAGAGTATGAAAAAGAGCACTACCCTATCGCCAAGCCAACTGTTGCTCAACTCATTCAATTGTCGCTTGATGAAAAGAACATGAGCCAGAAGCAACTGGCAGAAGAGATTGGAGTAAGTCAGTCGCGAATTAGTGATTACATCTCCGGACGTGCAGAGCCTACGCTTAAAATCGCCCGTATGCTATGCGCAACGCTTGGTATAACCCCAGCCGCGATGCTAGGCTGCTAAGCCCAAAGACTACGAATCCTTATAAGACAAAAAGACCTCGCTAATATCATCCATTAGCGAGGCCTTTCATTTTATCTTTGTCAATCCTCAGTCACTCAGGAATATATAAAAAAGGCACCCACATGGATGCCTTTATTTTTGCCCCTCAATGCGTGAAGGAGGTTTACGCTAAAAGCGTGATGCTATGCGGGCGGGGACTTCGCACTACTCATATGCATCATCCTATCACGACTTACTTTCTGGGTGCAAAGATACGATTTATTTTAATATCTTCCAAAGATTTTGGCGGAAATCTTCTTTTTTATTCACTTTAGGACAAAAAAGTGGTTATTCGCGCTCTTTGTCGCCGACTTGGCGGAGGAAGGTGCGGAGGCGGCGATGATCTCTCTTTTAGACGATCTGTTAAATGTGCTCGATAATGGGGGAATTTCAATCGATTGCGCACAATTTTATGTTAACGTTTTATAATTTTCATCCTTGTGTGGGAACACAATGGCTATTCGTCAAAAAAATCGGGCAAAATGTTTGTTAGGTTCCAAAAAAATGTTTACCTTTGCACTCGTTATCCTGAAAACAATCTTTTTACCTTAGAAAACTAATACCTATTGAAGATATGGAGCGATCGCTTGCGAAAGTCATCGCTTTATTTTTTGTCTTTACCCCAAGTGTTAAACTTTCCTAAAAGTAATCATAAAGATTAATGCTTAATGCTTAAAGCTCAACTAAAAGTTGTACCTTTGCACCCCGTTAGAGTCCGTTGGGGCAGAGTGAAGTGTGTACGAACGTATGCCGCCTCGCGGAAAAAACCCTATAATTACAATAATAAATAATGTACGCAATTGTAGAAATTCAGGGTCAGCAGTTCAAGGCCGAGCAGGGCAAGAAGCTCTTCGTGCACCACATCAAGGATGCCGAGGCTGGTAAGACTGTTGAATTTGACAAGGTGCTGCTCGTAGATGCTGACGGTGCAGTGAAGGTAGGTGCTCCGACCGTAGAGGGAGCAAAGGTAGTGTGTGAAGTAGTGAACCCGCTGGTGAAGGGTGACAAGGTCATCGTCTTCAAGATGAAGCGTCGCAAGGACTCTCGTAAGCGTAACGGTCATCGTGAGCAGTTCACTGAAGTAGAAATCAAGTCAGTAATCGCTTAAAACGTAGGAGGAACAACATTATGGCACATAAAAAAGGTGTAGGTAGTTCTAAGAACGGCCGTGAGTCAGCAGCTCAGCGACTTGGCATCAAGATCTTCGGTGGTCAGCAGTGCGTGGCTGGTAACATTATCGTTCGTCAGCGCGGCACGAAGCACAACCCTGGCAACAACGTAGCAATCGGTAAGGACGACACGCTGTATGCGCTCGTTGACGGTACTGTCAACTTCCACAAGGGCAAGCGCGATAAGAGCGTCGTTTCAGTAATCCCCAACGCTGAAGCCTAAGGTCATTGAGCTTTGAGCTTTAAGCTTTGAGCATGATGATCACCAAACATTAAAAAGAAACTTATTCCAAACAAACAACAGGGTCCCGCACTCCGCAAGGAGTAGCGGGATTTCTTTTTGAGCTTTGAGCTTTAAGCTTTGAGCTTTGAGCTTTAAGCTTTGAGCTTTAAGCATTAAAGCTTAAAGAAAAAAAACATTGTAATCATAAAGCTTAATGCTTAATGCTTAAATCTTAAAGAAAAAATCCTTATTCATTTGGTTTTTCTCTCATTTATTCGTAACTTTGCACGCTAGAAAGCGAATTAAACAAATAAATACGTATTTAACATGTTAACACTCAAACTTATTAATGAGGAAACCGAGCGCGTGATCCGTGGTCTGGAGAAGAAACATTTCCCCAACGCCAAGGAGGCTATCGATGGTGTGCTCGCAGTAGACAAGAAGCGCCGTGAGGCCCAGCAGGAGTTAGACAAGAGCCTGAACGAGCAGAAGCAGTTGTCGGGACAGATTGGCCGACTGATGAAGGAAGGCAAGAAAGACGAGGCCGAGCAGGTGAAGGCTCAGGTGGCTGCACTCAAGGAGAAGTCGAAGCAGCTCGACGAGACGATGGCTCAGGCTCAGGAGGAGATGACCACCCTGCTCTGTCAGATTCCTAATATCCCCTACGACGAGGTGCCTGAGGGCAAGGCCGCTGAGGATAACCATGTGGTGAAGTCGAACCTGAAGGAGTGTACGGACGCTGATACCGTAGGCAACTGGGATGTGAACCCCTCGCTGGGTATCGCCAATCCCCTGCCCCACTGGGAGCTCGCCAAGAAGTATAACCTGATTGACTTCGACCTCGGCGTGAAGATCACAGGTGCAGGATTCCCAGTGTATATCGGCAAGGGTGCCCGTCTGCAGCGTGCGCTGATCAATTTCTTCCTCGACGAGGCCCGCAAGGCTGGCTATACGGAGATCATGCCGCCTACGGTGGTGAACCAGGCTTCAGGTTACGGTACGGGTCAGCTGCCCGATAAGGAGGGTCAGATGTACCACTGCGAGGTGGACGATTTCTACCTGATTCCTACGGCCGAGGTGCCTGTGACGAATATCTATCGTGACGTGATCCTCGACGAGAAGGATCTGCCCATCAAGAATTGTGCTTACACACAGTGTTTCCGTCGTGAGGCAGGCTCGTATGGTAAGGATGTGCGCGGACTGAACCGTCTGCACGAGTTCTCGAAGATTGAGATTGTGCGCATCGACAAGCCCGAGCATTCGAAGGAGAGCCATAAGGAGATGCTGGCGCACGTGGAGGGACTGTTGAAGAAGCTCGAACTGCCGTATCGTATTCTCTTGTTGTGCGGTGGTGACCAGAGTTTCACTTCTGCCATCTGCTATGACTTCGAGGTGTACTCAGAGGCACAGGGTCGTTGGCTGGAGGTTTCGTCGGTTTCGAATTTCGACACGTATCAGGCCAACCGTCTGAAGTGCCGTTTCCGTCCTGAGGGAAGCAAGAAGCCCGAGCTCTGTCACACGCTGAACGGTTCGGCTCTGGCTCTGCCGCGCATCGTGGCCGCGTTGCTGGAGAACAATCAGACGGAGAACGGCATCAAGGTGCCCGCCGCCCTCGTACCCTACATGGGCTGCGACGTGATTGATTGAAAATTGAAGATTGAAAATTGAATATTCATGCGTGAAGATAATACGATACAAGTAATCAGCAAGGCTTTTGCACTTCGTATCATCAAACTCTACACATATCTGAAGGATGTAAAGCAAGAGTATGTAATGTCGAAGCAATTGTTAAGAAGCGGTACAAGTATCGGAGCAAACGCACGTGAGAGTATCAATGCTCAAAGCGCAATGGACTTTATAAACAAGCTAAGTATAGCTCTTAAAGAAGCAAATGAAACTCAGTACTGGCTTGAACTCTTATATGAATCTGGTTTTATCAGTGAAACAGAATATAATTCTATCTATGCTGATTGCACTCGGATTGTCGCTACATTAGTGAAAATAATAAAAACGAAGAAAGAATCGTTGAATTAATTTTCAATATTCAATCTTCAATATTCAATAATTAAAATGAACAAGATCGTAAGAAAAGAGCAGTTCTCGGAAAAGGTGTTCCTTTTCGAGATTGAGGCGCCACTGATTGCCAAGAGCCGCAAAGCCGGTAACTTCGTCATTGTGCGCGTAGGAAAGAAAGGTGAGCGCATGCCACTGACCATTGCCGCCGCCGACATCGAGAAAGGTACCATCACACTGGTGGTCCAGATGGTGGGACTCTCTTCGAAGAAGCTCTGCGCCCTCAACGTAGGCGACTATGTGACCGACGTGGTTGGTCCGCTGGGTAATCCGACGAAGATTGAGAAATACGGCACAGTGGTTTGTGCCGGTGGTGGACTCGGTGTAGCCCCGATGCTGCCGATTATCCAGGCTCTGAAGGCTGCCGGCAACCGCGTGCTCTCAGTGATGGCTGGTCGTTCGAAGGATCTGATTATCCTGGAGGATAAGGTGCGCGAGAGTTCTGACGAGGTGATCATCATGACCGATGACGGTAGCTACGGCGAGAAAGGCGTGGTGACCGTTGGTATCGAGAAGTTCATTGAGCAGGAGCCGCATGTCGACAAGGTGTTTGCCATCGGTCCTCCAATCATGATGAAGTTCTCTAACCTCACCGCCCAGAAGCATAACATCCCCTGCGAGGTCAGCCTGAACACCATCATGGTGGATGGTACGGGTATGTGTGGTGCCTGCCGACTGACGATTGGCGGTAAGACGAAGTTCGTCTGCATCGATGGTCCTGAGTTTGACGGCGCCCTCGTGGATTGGGACGAGATGTTCAAGCGTATGGGAACCTTCAAGCGCGAGGAGCAGGAGGAGCTGGCCCACTACGAGGAGCATCTGGATTCGATTGAAGATGGAAAATTGAAGATGGAAAGTTCGAAGACCACTGACGTGGTGATGGACAGCGATCCTACGAACGATACCATCGAGGTGCTGACGGACAGAAACGCTGCTTGGCGCGATGAGCTCAGAAAGAGCATGAAGCCGAAGGAGCGCACGCAGATTGAGCGCGTGATCATGCCCGAGCTCGACCCCGTCTATCGTGCCACTACTCGTACGGAGGAGGTGAATATCGGTCTGACCAAGGAGATGGCTATGACAGAGGCCAAGCGTTGTCTCGACTGCGCCAAGCCCAGCTGTGTAGAGGGCTGTCCAGTGAACATCAATATCCCGTCGTTCATCAAGAATATCGAGCGCGGTCAGTTCCTGGCTGCGGCTAAGGTGCTGAAGAACACCTCTGCCCTACCCGCCGTCTGCGGTCGTGTATGTCCGCAGGAGAAGCAGTGCGAGAGCAAGTGTATCCACCTGAAGATGAACGAGCCCGCTGTGGCCATCGGTTATCTGGAGCGTTTCGCAGCAGACTTCGAGCGCGAGAGCGGCAATATCTCTCTGCCTGAGATTGCACCAGCCAACGGCATTAAGATCGCCGTAGTGGGTTCTGGTCCTGCTGGTCTGAGCTTTGCTGGCGATATGGTGAAGAAGGGTTACGATGTGTATGTGTTTGAGGCGCTGCACGAGATCGGTGGTGTGCTGAAGTATGGTATCCCCGAGTTCCGTCTGCCGAATAAGATCGTGGATGTGGAGATTGAGAATCTTGCTAAGATGGGTGTTCATTTCCAGACCGACGTGATTGTGGGTAAGACCATCAGCGTGGAGCAGCTGGAGGCTCAGGGCTTCAAGGGTATCTTCGTTGGCTCGGGTGCTGGTCTGCCTAACTTCATGAATATCCCCGGTGAGAACTCAATCAACATCATGTCAAGTAACGAGTATCTGACCCGTGTGAACCTGATGGATGCTGCCAACCCGAAGACCGATACCCCGCTGAATCCTGCCAAGAGCGTGCTCGTGGTGGGTGGTGGTAACACCGCTATGGACTCTTGCCGTACGGCTAAGCGTCTGGGTGCTGAGGTAACACTCGTCTACCGTCGTTCTGAGGTAGAGATGCCCGCCCGTCTGGAGGAGGTGAAGCACGCTAAGGAGGAGGGTATCAACTTCCTGACGCTTCATAATCCTATCGAGTATATCGCCGACGAGCAGGGTGCCGTAAAGCAGGCCGTGCTGCAGGTGATGGAGCTGGGCGAGCCCGATGCATCAGGTCGTCGCAGTCCTGTGCCCGTAGAGGGTAAGACAGTGACGCTCGATGTGGATCAGGTGATCGTAGCCGTTGGTGTATCTCCCAACCCGCTCGTACCGAAGTCTATTCAGGGTCTCGAGCTCGGACGCAAGAACACGATTGCCGTCAACGACGACATGCAGTCTTCGCGCGCTGAGATCTTCGCCGGAGGTGATATCGTGCGTGGTGGTGCTACCGTGATCCTCGCCATGGGCGATGGTCGTCGTGCAGCATTGAACATGGATAAGCACCTGAGGGGGCTTTGAGCTTTGAGCATTAAGCTTTAAGCTTTATGATTTCCTCAGTATCGGATATGGAGAGCCGTCGCCTGGAGAAGCGTTTGAAAGAGCGGTTCGTCAAGGCGATGGCTACTTATCATCTGATAGAAGATGATGACAAGATACTCGTGGGACTCTCTGGAGGCAAGGACTCACTACTGCTGACGGAACTGCTGGCGAAGCGCGCCAAGATCCAGCACCCGCGATTCAGCGTCGAAGCGATCCATGTGCGGATGGAGAATATCCATTACGAGACGGACACCAGTTATCTGCAGCAGTTCTGCGACGATCTAGGCGTTCCCCTCCACATCAGAACGACGAGGTTTGAAACTATTGAAAATGGAAAATTGAAAATTGAAAGCAACGAGCGTACAGCTGAGCAATCTTCAATAAAAAGAAAACAAAAGCAGCCCTGTTTCCTCTGTTCGTGGAATCGGCGCAAACAGCTCTTCAACCTCGCACAGGAACTCGGCTGTAACAAGATTGCCCTCGGGCATCATCAGGACGACCTCATCCATACGGCACTGATGAACCTCACCTATCAGGCTCACTTCGCCACGATGCCCGCCCGTCTGAAGATGCGCAAGATGCCGCTCACCATCATCCGCCCGCTTTGCCTCATTCCTGAGAGCGACATCAAGACGTGGGCCGAGATGCAAGGGTATCAGAAACAGCAGAAACTCTGTCCCTACGAGACCAACTCGCATCGCACGGACATCAAACAACTCTACGACGCCCTGGAGCAGATGAACCCGGAGGTGCGCTATAACATCTGGGGAGCGCTCGAGGCCGACAACAAACTCATTGAAGAATAAACAAACCCATAAAATCAACAAGTCTATGAGCAAAAGAACATTTCCTGCATCAGAACTGATCATCAATGCCGACGGTTCTTGTTTCCACCTTCATCTGAAGCCAGAGCAGTTGGCCGACAAGGTAATCCTGGTGGGTGATCCAGCCCGCGTTGACACCGTTGCCGCACACTTCGACTCGAAAGAGTGTGAGGTCAGCAGTCGTGAGTTCCATACCATCACTGGTATGTATAAAGGCAAGCGCATCACGGTTCAGAGTCATGGTATCGGATGCGATAATATCGACATCGTGGTGAACGAACTCGACACCCTCGCCAACATCGACTATACGACGCGTGAAGAGAAAGACGAGCATCGCACGTTGACGATGGTACGCATCGGAACCTGTGGCGGACTGCAGCCTTTCACCCCGACGGGCAGCTTCATCGCCAGCGTAAAGAGTATCGGCTTCGATGGTCTGCTGAACTACTATGCTGGTCGTAATGTGGTGTGCGATATCGATATGGAGAAGGCTTTTACAGAGCACATGCAGTGGGATCCCATCAAGGGCGCACCTTATGTGGCTTTGGCAGATGAAGAGCTCATCAACAAGATAGCTCAGGACGATATGGTGCGAGGTTACACCATCTCGTGTGGCGGATTCTATGGTCCTCAGGGGCGCGTGCTTCGTGCAGACATCGCCGACCCCAAGCAGAACGAGAAGATTGAGGCTTTCGAATACGACGGTATGAAGATCTGTAACTTCGAGATGGAGTCGTCGGCCGTAGCTGGTCTCGCCTCACTGTTAGGCCATCGCGCTATGACCTGTTGTATGGTGATTGCCAACCGCTACACCACCGAGATGAACACAGAGTATAAGAACTCCATCGACACACTGATCGAGAAAGTGCTTGATAGAATATAAATGACAATCTGTGCTTTAGCAACTGCTCCAGGTGGAGCACTCGGAATTATTAGAATCTCAGGTCCTCAGGCACTTGAGATTCTTTCACGTGTCTTCACCAAGAATCTGACGGAAGCCGATGGCTACACCATTCACTACGGCCACATTAAAGATGGTGAGGTGGTAGTAGACGAAGTGCTGGTGAGCGTATTCCGCGCGCCCCACTCTTATACGGGTGAAGAAAGCGCTGAGATTTCTTGTCACGGCTCGCGCTATATACTGAATAAGGTGCTGGCGTTGCTAATTGAAAACGGATGTCGGCAGGCTGGACCTGGGGAGTTTACCCAGCGCGCCTACCTCAACGGCAAGATGGACCTCTCGCAAGCCGAAGCTGTAGCCGATCTGATTGCTTCTTCCAACAAAGCTACCCATCAGATGGCCATGAGTCAGCTGCGCGGACATTTCTCTTCACAGCTGGCTATGTTGCGCGAACAACTCCTGAAACTGACCTCGTTGCTGGAGTTGGAACTGGACTTTTCAGACCATGAAGACCTCGAGTTTGCAGATCGTAGCGAGCTTTTGGAGCTTACCAAAACAATTGACAATCATATCACTCGACTAGCTCGCAGTTTTGAGACAGGTCAAGCATTGAAGCAAGGCATCCCTGTAGCAATAGTTGGCAAGACCAACGTGGGTAAATCCACCCTATTGAATGCCCTTCTGAAAGACGATCGCGCCATCGTTTCCGACATTCACGGAACCACACGCGACACCATTGAAGACACCATCGACATCAACGGCGTCACCTTCCGTTTCATCGATACGGCAGGCATCCGTCAAACCTCCGACGAGGTGGAGCAGATAGGTATTGAACGTACCTACGCCGCCATCGAAAAAGCACGCATCGTCCTCTGGCTCATCGATACGAATCCCACCGCAGAAGATATTCAAGAAATGCAAGAGCGTTGTAGCAATAAGTCATTGATTATCATTATCAATAAGATAGACAAGCAAACAGATATTTCCATTAAAGATCTATCCACTCGTCTCTCCACACTCCGCCTTCATCTCTTATCCATCAGCGCCAAGTTCGGCACAAACCTGAGTGATCTGGAATCGGCTATCTATCAAGCCGCCGACATACCCTCCATTCAGGAGAACGACATCATCGTATCCAATGCTCGTCACTACGATGCTCTTACCCGCGCCCACGACCATATTCAGCGCGTTATCGATGGTCTGCAGATACAACTGAGTGGAGATCTTCTTTCCGAAGACCTCCGCCAAGCCTTAGACACCCTCGCCGAAATCACCGGCGGTCAAATCACCCCCAACGAAGTCCTAGGAAATATCTTTACCCACTTTTGCGTGGGTAAATAGATTGTAACTTATTGATTACTAGATGGTTATAACGGTTTGTTAGAGTATTTTAACAAATACAATAACTATCTAATTATCAGCTATTTGCAAAAATCTGCAAATAAAAATTATCACATTCTGCGGTAGAAAGTACGAAAAATGGGGGTAAAAATCTGCAAATATCCGATACTCATTTTGAGGGTAGTTGTCACCTAATATTTGCAGATTTTTGTAGATGTTTGCATTGCACCGATTTCATTATATTATCATGCCTGCACTAAAGCAGGTTTTGATAATATGATATACAACAACAAGAAACACTTCTACGATCCATACGATAGTTTGGACGCAGAATGGAAAGCAAGAATCTCTCATGAGATGCTTTCTGTAAGAGAAGCGGCTAATCTCTCTGGATTCAGTCGCCAGTACATTAACAAACTCATTGCAAACGGCATCATTGATGCAAAAAAGAACAACGATGGGAACTATGTGATAGCATGGATAAAGATCATCAGATGGTTCTCGGCTCTTCCAACCACACCAACCTCCCCTATCGGTTATGCCAGTTACTCTTTGAAAGAGCTGATGCGCTACACGGGCATGAGCAGATGCTGGTTACTTAAGTTTGCGACACGTAATTCTATTCCTTCATACTATGTTGGTATGTATCGTCGTTTCTGCAAGTCAGCCTGTGAAGAAGCATGGAAACGTGAATCTATAGCACTGAAGCGTTGGCTTATCATTGAAGAAGCCTGCGCACTCTTCGATATTGATGAGGAAGTCATCTTTGCTCTTGCCGCCCTACATAAGATAAGAGTGAAAAGACTGAATAAAAGCCAGGTTTATAATAAGGCAGATATACTGTCCGTCGTGAAGAAAGGAGGTAAATTATGTCACGAGTGATTCTAAAGTACAGAAATATTTCACAGGGTAAAATGAAATCCATCTACCTGGAGTTTAATCCTGCTATTCATGACATCAAGGGCAATAGCATAAGATACGAATGCTTGAATTTGGAAATATACACCAATCCGGAGAATAGCTATCAGTTCAAGCACAACAGATCCGTAGAGGAGATTGCAGAAACAATTAGATGTGAAAGGTATCTGCAGCTGGTTCGTCACGACTACAGTTTCTTGGCTAAGGCCAGGCTTGACGAGGACTTTTTAGAGTATTTCAGATTGAATGGTGATTGTCATGGTGCAAAATATCAAAGCAGCCGACTTCATTTTGAGAGATTTTGTAAGGGACAATGCAAGTTTAGGGACATCAATGCGAGCCTATGCGAACGGTTCCGTCTTTACCTGCTTCGTACCAAGGGGCTGCAGCACACCAAGAAAAAGCTATCCAAGAACTCTGCAAGTGCATATTTCAATGCATTCCTTAGCATTGTCCATTTTGCCTATAGGGACAATATTCTTTCTGAAGACTACACCACATGCATAGAAAAGATAAAATGGAACCATGACATTCCAAAGGAATATCTTTCTAGTGCGGAAATCAAGCAGTTAGCAAGTACACCATATGCTGATAATCCAGATGTGTACAGGGCTGGCATGTTTTCCATCTATACTGGATTAAGAAGGAGTGACATCCTTGCTCTCAGATGGGAAAATATACATCATGACCGTGGAAGAAAAGCGTATATCAGGTTCCGTATCAAGAAAACGGGCACTTTGATTCAATTGCCCTTGTCTCTTCCAGCCATCAGAGTGTTAGGTGAATCGAAATCAGAAGGAAAGATATTCCCCATGATTACAGAAAGCATTCTTGTAACTCATGTTGATCGATGGATTAGCAAGGCAAAAATCCGCAAGCACATCACCTTCCACTGTTTCCGGCACACATTCGCCATGCAGCTGTTGGACAAAGGTGTTGACATTTACACCATTGCTGCTCTTCTCGGGCATCGGCAGGTGTCAAGCACACAGAACTACGCCAAGATGACTTCGAAGAAAATGATTGAAGCAATCGTGAAAATGGAATAGTACAATTCAGAACAATATAAATTCGGCGGTAATTTTAGTTTACTGCCGATTATATAGTTCATATATAAAGAACTACTCGAACGTTGGTTGAAGACTCTGACGGTACTCGCTGGGTGACTGACCAAGATGCTTTGTGCAGTAGCGGCTGAAGTAAGAAAGAGTAGTGAAATTCATAAGTTATGCTATCTGGGTGAGGGACAGGCGCTCATCATTCAGATATTCTTTTAATATAGGTACGGTGTGTCGGTCGATGTATGAGGTGACACTGTGTCCTGTCACGCGCTTGATGGTGGCCGAGAGATACTTTGGCGATACGTTTAGTCGCTCTGCGTAGTAGCTCACATCGCGCTCTGTGCGGCTGATGCCGGTGGAGAGAAGTGCCATGAGCTGCTTGACGATGTAGGCTGTCCGGTCAGTATGCGAGTCTGTGGATTCTCGTTGGGCATGGGCATCGAAGATGTCGTACATCATCGTAAGGCAGAGGCTGCCCATCAGGTTGCTGTCGAGGAATAATCGAAAGATGCTGAAAACGGACAAATTGAGTGCAACTCTTTGTGAGAACAGGGGTTGCACCCAATCTTTTTGAATCATTATTTCAAAAGAAATCGACGGTATGAGAAGTTTGCAACTGAGTTGCAAGTGAAATGTCGTATCTTTGCAGCGCAAATTGATATTATATCATAATTAAATGTGATGAAACCGTTATTGCTGCTGTTGTCCATATCTGTTTTATTGCTGTCTGTCATACCATGTAATTGGGATGACATGACAGAGCATTTGGATGCAGTACAGTGCCATCAGATGCATAGAAATGACGGCTCTCATCATGATCACACTTCATGTCCAGAAGGGCATTGCTGTTGCTCGCCTTTCTCCAGTTGTTGCGGATGCGCAAACGTCGTCAAGGCGAAAAAAGTGACGGAAATGTGCTTGAAGCCCTTATCTTGCCACAAGGTCTTCACTCCTTATTCCAATGGATATGTGCATACGGTTTATGCATCTATCTGGCAACCGCCTCAATAGTATCAATTCCATCTTTTAGTGTATTATTGACCTGCGGTCAATATAGTTTACTTTATAGAATTGATACTAAATATAAGTTATGTTTCAACGTATCATCAAGTTCTCTATTGAGAACAAATTGGTGGTCGGGGTATTTACCTGTGCATTGGTGGCGTGGGGCCTATGGTCCTTGCTTCATCTGCCTTTCGATGCCACACCCGACATCACCAACAATCAGGTGCAGATTATCGTGACGTCTCAATCTACTGGTGCTGAGGAGATGGAGCGTAACGTCACTACACCTATCGAAATGGCATTAGCCAATATTCCAGAAGTAAAAGAGCGGAGGAGCATCAGCCGTAGCGGAATGGCGGTTATCACGATGGTCTTCAACGACGCAACTGACAACTATTGGGCGCGTGAACTGATAGACCAGCAGTTGGGGGGCGTCAAGGAAAAACTGCCTGATGACGTGGATGTGGAACTGGCACCCATCTCTACCGGTTTGGGTGAAATATACCATTATACCATCCGTGCCGAGAAGGGGTATGAGGATAAATACTCGCTCACCGACCTGCGTACCATTCAAGATTGGATTGTGAGAAAACAGTTGTCGGGTACGCCAGGTATTGCCGAGGTCAGTGGCTGGGGCGGTTATGTGAAGCAATATGAGGTGGATATAAACCTGGAGCGCCTCAATGCCATGGGCGTGACGATTGCCGAACTCTATACTGCCCTGAACGAGAACAATGAAAATACTGGCGGCGGTTACATAGAGCGTCTTTCCAATCAGTATTATATTCGAGGCCTCGGATTGGTGAAGACGTTGGATGACATTGAGAAAATCGTGGTGAAGACCCAGGGCGGTGTGCCCGTTCTGGTGGGTGATGTGGCGAAGGTGCACTTCGGACATGCAACACGCTACGGTGCCGTGACCCGTAATGGTGAAGGCGAGGTAGTGGCTGGTATCACGCTGATGTTGAGGGGCGAGAATTTTCAGGAAGTCATCAAAAATGTGAAGTCACGCATTGCCGATATTCAGAAGAGTCTTCCCAAGGGTGTTGTCATTGAGCCATTTATTGACCGCACCTTGTTGGTAGACCGTGTTACTAACACCATTGCACGCAATCTGATGGAGGGTGGACTCATTGTCATCTTCATTCTCATCTTTTTCTTGGGAAACTATAGAGCCGGACTTGTTGTGGCTTCGGTCATCCCGTTGTCGATGCTGTTTGCCTTCGGTATGATGCGCGTGTTTGATGTCAGCGGCAACCTGATGAGTCTTGGTGCCATCGACTTTGGTATGATTGTTGACGGTGCCATCATCATCGTAGAAGCCGTGGTGGCGAGGATAGCTTCCCAGGATGACACACAAATCCGTAATTTCGACAATCTGGTGTATGAATCGTCGAGTAGGATACGTAAGTCGGCTGCCTTCGGAGAGATGATCATCATGATTGTCTATTTGCCGATGATGACCTTGGTGGGTATCGAGGGAAAGATGTTCCGTCCCATGGCTATGACCATTTTCTTTGCCATCCTCGGCGCCTTTATTCTCTCGCTTACATATGTCCCGATGATGTCGGCTGTATTCTTGAAGCGGAAAACCACCAACAAGGTCATGCTGCGTTTGGAGCACGCCACGACGTCACTCAGTGCGCGTATGATGGCCCGGCTGCAATCATGGTATCTGCCTCTGGTGGATAAATGCATAAATCACGGCAGGGGTGTCATTGTCGGTATGATGGCACTCTTTGGGGCCTCGCTGTTCCTGATGAGTCGGCTTGGAGCTGAATTTGTACCCACGCTCGAAGAAGGAGATTTCGCTGTAGAATTGAGTATGGCGCAGGGCACGTCGCTCACCCAAATGGTGGAGACCTGTACAAAGGCGGAACAGATTCTGAAACAGGAGTTCCCCGAAATCAAACAGGTGGTGACGCGCATCGGTTCTGCAGAAATACCCACCGACCCGATGCCCGTGGAACGCGCCGACATGCTTGTCGCCCTGAAACCAAAAGCAGAGTGGACTTCTGCCGAGACGAAAAATGATTTGCAGGAAAAAATGGAAGAAGCCCTTGGTGTGATTCCAGGTCTTGATGTGGAGATGTCGCAGCCTATCCAGATGCGTAATAACGAGTTGATTACTGGTATTCGTCAGGATGTCGCGGTGAAAATCTACGGTGGTGATACGGAGGTGTTAGCGGACCTGGCCGACAGGGTGGAGCGCCTTATCAAGGATGTTGAAGGCGTGGGTAGCCTGTTTGTGGAAAAGGTAAATGGACTGCCGCAACTGCAAGTGGAATACAACCGTCAGATGTTGGCCAAGTATGGTATTTCTATCCGTCAGGCCAACGATGTGCTGCAGTCGGCTTTCGCAGGAAAAATAGCAGGGAGCGTGACGGAGGAGAATCGTCAGTTTGACATTGTGCTCCGCATCCACAATGACGGACGTGATGCCCTTTCCAATTTTGAGGAACTATTCGTACCCTCACCGTCTGGCATTTCCGTTCCCATGCGCCAGTTGGCCACCATCAGTTATAAGGAGGCTCCGGCGCAAATCTCTCACGAGGATGGGGAGCGCAGTATCTTTGTAGGATTCAACGTGAAGGGGCGGGATGTCAGTTCCACGGTCATGGATATCCAGCAGATTCTTGACGACCGTCTGGAGATGCCTGCCGGATACCACTATGCCTTCGGGGGTGAGTTCGAGAATCTGCAGAGCGCCACAGACCGGTTGATGGTTGCCATTCCCGTGGCTCTCGTGTTGATTCTGCTATTGCTTTATGCCACTTTGAAGAGTGTGCGTGAGACGCTATACGTTGCATCGGCTATTCCGCTTTCAGCCATTGGCGGTATCGTTGCCTTGTGGCTTCGCGGCATGCCAATGAGTATCTCGGCAGGAATCGGCTTTATTGCCTTGTTCGGTGTTGCCGTACTCAATGGTATAGTACTCGTGGGACAGTTCAATGCCTTGCAACATCATGGTGTCACAGATGTCCGTCAGCGCATACTCGAAGGATGCGAACACCGTCTGCGCCCAGTTGTCATAACGGCATTGGTAGCTTCTTTTGGTTTCCTGCCCATGGCCCTCTCCACCAGTGATGGAGCCGAAGTACAGCGTCCGTTGGCCACCGTCGTTATTGGCGGTCTGCTCACAGCCACGGTTCTTACGCTCTTCGTGATTCCTACCATTTACAAGACTTTTACGAAAAAAACGGAAGCAAATTCACATCAAACAGAAAATGAAAAGAATATATAGTACCTTATTAATATTGATCTGTTGCCTGTCGTCAGTGGATGCACAGTCGCTGGCGAAGTGCATCGAGATTGCCCGTGCCAACAACATGGGCGTGAAGGTGGCCGACCTGCAAGTGCAGCGGGCAAAACGAATGGAAGGCTCCTATTTCGAGCTGGATCGGACGGAGTTGTTGCTGTCGCAGGACCCGACATCGGGCGGCAGTCCCGACAATGCACTGACGCTCTCGCAGAAGATTGATTTCCCGACCGTTTACGGCAAGCGGCGGAAACTGCTGAAAGCCGAAACTTTGGTTGAAGAAAGCCGGCATCAACTTACGGAAAGTGAACTTACGAGGGATGTTTCCGTGGCTTATAGTCAGCTGCTCTTTTGGCAGCATGTCGAAGCGCTGCTTTGCGGAAACGACTCCGTGCTGGGTGAGTTTGTCAGGACGGCAGACATCCGATATAAAAACGGTGAGACCAACCGCCTGGAACTGATGAACGCCCAGCAGATGAAGGCAGAGAATGGTATCAGACTGCGTGAGGCTCAGGATGAGAAAACGGCTGCCGCCATACAGTTGCAGCAGTTGATGAACACCTCGGAAACAGTTGTTGCCACAGACGGTTATCTGTGTGTGCAGCCTGTGGACGATGCCTGGTCGTTTGCCGCTACCCCGCAGGGACAACTATTGGAGAGTGAGCAGATGCGCAGTGAAAGTGAACTGAACTACATCCGCCAGGGAATGATGCCATCATTCAACGTTGGAATCCGTCATCAGTTGGTCATTTCAGGTATCAACCCCTACAACGTGGACAGGTCGCGCTTCGACAAGGGTAACTGGATGGGCTTTGAAGTCGGGGTGGCCTTCCCGCTTTTCTACGGCTCCCAGAAGGCTCGTAAATCTGCTGCAAAACTGGATGTGGATATCGCACGCACAAGAAAGGAACAGGCAGAGCGCAAGAGCGGTTCCGAACTGCTGATTGCCAAGAATGCCTTGGAGAGTGCCAGACGCTCATACGACTATTATCAGAGCGATGGCTTTCCTGCCGCCAAGGAGATGCGTCGCCTGTCGCGTATCGAATATGGAGCCGGAGAGATTACCTACGTGGAACACGTGCAAAACCTGTCGGCGGCACTTGCCGTTGAGATGGATAATGCCAAGGCCATCGATGCGTTGAATCAAGCCATCATCAAACTGAATTTTATCAAAGGAAAGTAATTATTAACGATTAAGAAGATGAAGATAATAATATATTCTATGATCGCCCTGTCGCTGCTGACCGTTTCTTGCAAGAACGAAGTGAAGCAGGCAGAGGAAGAAAAAGAGTCGCATGAAGAGAATGTCGTTGAATTGACCGAACAGCAATTGAATACCATCGGTGTCAAGTTCGGGCATGTAGAGCAACGCCAACTTTCGGGCACCATCAATGCCACGGGAACTTTGAGACTTTCTCCGCAAGACCGTGCGGATGTCACCTCTTTGGTTGCTGGCATCACCAAGCGCATCCTGGTGAAAGAAGGACAGGCTGTAAGGCAGGGACAGACGCTGGCCTTAGTGGAGAACACCGAGATTGTGGCTCTACAGAAAGACTATCTCGTTGCTTCCCGGCAATTATCGCTGGCACGGCAGGCCTTGCAGCGTCAGCAGGATATTCATGAACAAGGGGCTGGTGTGGGTAAAAACCTGCAACAGGCCAAGGCCGAATTTGACATGGCCAGCGTCACCGAGCAAGGCTTGCGCCTTCAGTTGGAACAACTGGGTATCAGCAGTCGTCAGGTGGCGCAAGGGCATTTCTCGAATGCTGCTCCCGTACGTTCACCCATCTCGGGCGTGGTGGGCGAGATATTGGTAAGTATGGGAAGTTATCTCGACAGCGAGACCGTGCTGATGAAGGTCTATGACAACAAAGCCCTCCATGCCGACCTCCATGTCTTTGAAAGCGACATCGCCAGCATCCACATCGGCCAGAAGGTCACCATGCAACTCTCCGACCAGTCCTCAACACTCCTCACGGGCACTGTCTCGTTCGTTACCGCAGCCTTGGACAATGAGTCGAAGTCGGCTTCTGTTCATGTCAAACTCGACAGCGCGGAAGGGGCAAAACTCTTGCCCAATATGTTCGTTTCGGCAGTCATCCACTGTGACGAACAGACCTGCGATGCCGTGCCCGATGAAGCCATTGTGATGAGTGCCAATCGCAAGTTCGTATTTGTCAGTCTTGGTTCCAACCGTTTCCGGAAACAGGAAGTCGTCACGGGATTCAGCCAGCAAGGCTACACGCAAATCACATTCACCGACAGCGTGTCTCCTTCCTCCGAAATTGTCATAGCCAAGGCCTTTTATCTGGAGTCTATGTTGGCCGACCACGGTGAGGAGGAATAAGTAAATACCATTGTTATGGTATTGCACAAATGCTAAGAAAGGTGTACTTTTGCAATTGATGATACGAATTGTCACATACGAGCCGCAATACAAGCAGGACTTTATCCAACTGAACAAGCAGTGGATAGAGACCTGGTTCAGACTGGAGCAGTCTGATCTTGACACATTTGCACATATCGATGACAACATCATCGGACATGGTGGGCAGATATTTCTGGCTATAGACGAAAGCAGACAGGTTGTGGGTTGCTGTGCGCTGAAACCGCATCCTGAATCTGACTGTCACGAGCTGGCAAAGATGGCAGTCTCTCCAGATGCACAGGGAAAAGGCATCGGTCGCCAACTGGGCGAGGCATTATTAGACTATGCCCGCAGTCATGATGTAAAACGAATCTTTCTCGAAGGCAACACCCGCTTGGAAGCCTCCATTGCTCTTTATCGCAAATTGGGATTCAAGGAGATACTGCTGAAGAATAATGCCTACGAACGTTGTGATATACTGATGGAACTGTGTCTGGAGAATAAAACAGCGACCATCAGACCGATAGAACAGGAAGATCAGAAGCCGCTTGCCCGTGTGATACGTTCTGTGTTCGAGGAATATGGAGCACCATTGGTGAACACCGTCTATGATGATTCCCGCACATGGCATATATGGAAATCCTTGCAGGATGTGAATGCCGGATATTGGGTCATCAACGAAGATAGTGAGGTGATGGGGGGCTGTGGTTTCTATCCAACAGAAGGCTTGCCTGAAGGATATGTAGAACTGGTAAAATTCTATCTTTCCCCGAAAGTTCGTGGGAAGGGGTATGGCTCAAAACTTTTCTCACTGGTCATCAATGAAGCACGGAAAGCAGGCTATACACATCTCTACATTGAGTCTTTCCCGGAGTTTGCCGATGCAGTGAAGATGTATGCCCGTCATGGTTTTGTGAAACTGCCTTCTCGCCTTGGTCATTCAGGCCATACGGCAACTACAATTCACATGGTATTATCTCTATGACAAACTTCGAAACATTATCAAAACTTTTGATAATGTTGCTTGATTTGCCATAATCTCGATGTTTTTAATTTCCTTACTGTAGATTTCTCAACTTTCGGGAGTGATTAGAAATTATGTTGCTTCACAAGGTGTTGTGACCATCAGCACAAGGTTATGGCTCCAAATACAACCCAGATAGTGTGGAGAATTTGAGCCATACCACGGATCACATTGGGTAGATGAAGGAACAACAGTTACCTTTGCAACCTAATTTCATCTACTCCAGAAAGTAGAAACATACATTTTTCTTTTCACGCGCATACGCGCACGATGTCAACATTGTGGAAAGTTTTTTCTGCCGTCCAAAAGAAAAAGAGAAAGTATAAAATGGATTGAACTTGGCACGGTTTAGTTTATTTGCATTTAATATATCCATAACCTAAACTAAACTTTTTTCCGCCAAATAATATAATAAACGGACTCTGATTGACAGAATGAAGAGTGCCGAAGGACAAAAAGGGACAGATAACTACTCAATAGTGTCCCCCGAGGGACAGATTTCGTAAAATGCTACAAAGGGACAAAAATAGTGTCAACACTTTTTAACAAGCCAATTTTGAGTTATAAAATACGCCCATTTTTCGTCTGATTATAAATATATACAAAGAACTGCAAAGATAAATGTACCTAAAGGGACAGAAATTGGAAGTCGCTCTTCACTCGCTTCTCAGCGAATACAAAAATGTGCAAGAATCCGTGTTAACGAATGTGAATATACAAAGAACTGGAAAAACGTCTTTGCAGATGTTTGTATATTTTATTTTTGACGGCAGCTTCATTTGCAGATTTTTGTATATTTTCCGTCCCTCCTCCGTCCCTCGGCATAGTATCTGTCCCCTGCAATTGGAGGCATATACACTGATTATCAACGACTTATATTTGCAGATTTTACATTCTGCGTCGGAAAGTAGATTCTGCGTGGGGAAATAAGAGAATAGCATGACATCTCTTTGAGATTGGTGCCGGAGAAGTAAATTTTGAATGGTTATGAACATTGAGCAAGTCAGAGAGTACACGTTGTCACTCCTAGGAGTGACCGAAGACCAAGCGTTTGGTGATGATATTCTTAACTTCCGCTTGGAGGGAAAGATTTTCGTCTGCCTGTGGCTAGGCGGTGGCAGGTATGATATGAAGGAAGGAGTTTCAAGAATTGCCTTGAAACTATCTCCAGACAGGAATATCGAACTCAGAGAGCAATTCTCAGCCGTGAGACCCGCTTATCATTGGAACAAGAAGCACTGGAGCGATGTCTATTACGAAGAAATGGACGAAGCAATAGTAAAGGGATTGATTAAAGAGTCATACCAACTCATTGCATCGAAACTTCCAAAGGCTATTCGCTCAAAGTATTTGTCTGAATGTGATTGATTCACAAATTTACAAAAGAATAATAAAGAGCAATGACAATACAAGAATTTCGAGATTACATGGCATCAGGCAAACCCGTCATTGGCGGTGGTGATGTCCACATGATGTTTCATCAGCTGTCGCAGGAGGCACTGAAGATTACAGCCGAGATTAACGGAAAGTACCATACTCCAGAGCAGTTGCACGATTTACTGGAGCAGTTGTGGGGGCGTGAGGTGCCTAAATCAGTAGGCATGTTCCCGCCGTTTCATACCGATTGCGGCAAGAACACCATCGTTGGTGAACGGGTCTTCATCAACATGGGCTGTAAGTTCCAAGACCAAGGTGGTATCACCATCGACGAGGGCGCACTCATAGGTCACAATGTCGTGCTGGCCACCATCAACCACGACCTAAATCCAGCCAACCGCCAGAGTATGAGCTATGCACCAATTCACATCGGCAAAAACGTATGGATTGGAGCCAATGCCACCGTTCTTGCTGGAGTAACCATCGGCGATGGAGCCGTAGTAGCTGCTGGTGCAGTAGTGACAAAGGATGTAGAACCGAATACTATTGTTGGTGGCGTTCCAGCCAAGGTAATAAAAAAGATAGAGACAAAAGACAGATAAATCGGAATTTATGAAAGAGCATAACATCCTCATTATAGCCAATAGAAGAGAGTTTCGGGCATGGTTCGAAGCCCACCACGCCAATGAAAGAGAGTGCTGGGTTGAGGTAAAACGGGGACGACCTGTAGATGACCAGCATTTCTGGTATCTTGATGCCGTGGAGGAGGCACTATGCTTCGGATGGATTGACAGTCGGCATAAACTGATTGACGGCAAGAGGATGCAATGCTTTACTCCAAGAAAACGGAACAGCCCCTGGACTGAGTTGAATAAGGAGCGAGTGAGAAGACTGGAACGGTTAGGGCTGATGACCGATGCAGGGAGAAAGGTACTGCCACCAATGGGCGTACGCAGTTTCAAGATAGACAAAGACGTTGAGACGGCTTTGAAATCAGCTCGTGTATGGACTACATTCAAGTCCTTTCCATCTCTCTACCAACGTATTCGTGCCTACAATGTGGCATTCTATAAGACCAGAGACAAGGGCATGTATGAACAGACCCTGTTGCACTTTATCACAGAGACCAAAGCCGGACGCATGTTTGGCGAATGGAACGACTACGGCAGGTTGCTGGACCACTAAATTCCAATTTAGCTTATAGTTATGACAGAATTTGAAAAGATGCGCCGTGAAGAGTTCTATAACTTTACAAGCGAGGAATGTTTGGCGAGTTACTATAGGGCAAAGCATATATGCGCAAAACTACAGACCATGACTATCTATGAATGGATATATTGTCTATATCAGCTTATCAAAGCCCCGACCTGCGTTGCAAGCCGGGGCCTTTTGGATTATATATGGAATGGCATAGGGTTATGCCACGAAGTGCATGATATGACGGGCTGATGTTACTTTGGCATCGTAGATGACAGTCAGCTCACGTGTACGCGGATTCCACTTTGTGTTCATTACGCCCTTCATGTGCTCTGCCTTTGCTACAACCTTCTTATGAGAGTCATGGCGGCTCACCTTGAAGGTGCAAGCCTTCACGTCTGGACGATAAGCATGCTTGTGGGCATCGAAGTGTGCGGTCTTTTTATCCACCTTCTTATCGAAGTGCGACACCTTCTTATTATTCACTGCAACGACCTTGTCCTTCTTGCCGTTGTGATTCTTATTTCCTGCCATTGCCGGCATTGCAAATGTGATGGCCATCATCATGGCTGCAATCACCTTATTCATTGTCTTCTTCATAATCTTGTCTCCTATTCTTTAAATGGTTCGACATTTTGTTTCATATTCACGGTGCAAAGATAGGGTGATTTGATGAGGTTTGAAAGAGAAATGTCCTATTCTGCAAGGTCAAAACCCCTAAAATATCATGGGGATTTCCCCTACCCAATCTTTAATAGTTATCAAAAAAGTGCCTGTTTTCAGGGATGTCAGCGTTATTTCGCCATTTTTTTTGTACCTTTGCACACGAAACAGAACATCGATAAGATATGACGCTAAAAGAGTTATTATCATCCGTAAGTCCCGAGAGCAGTCCGAGTACTGGAACGATTTGACCAATATACAGAAAGCGAAGATCATTAGATAGGATGTATGCAGGAGCAGCAGCGGACATATATTGCCATCGACCTGAAGTCGTTCTACGCTTCAGTAGAGTGTGTGGACAGAGGGCTTGACCCGCTGACCACAAACCTTGTCGTGGCTGACGTGTCGCGAACGGAGAAGACCATCTGTCTGGCTGTTTCTCCGTCGCTGAAAGCATACGGCATAGGAGGACGTGCGCGACTGTTCGAGGTGGTTCAGAGAGTGCGCGAGGTGAACAACGAGCGCAAGAGAGCTGCCGGATGGAGGATGACAGGCAAATCCTACAATGACCCGGAACTAAAAGCCAATCCAAGCATAGAACTCGACTATATCGCTGCCCCACCCCGTATGGCTCACTACATGGAAGTGAGTACCAAAGTCTATGAGACCTATCTGAAATACATTGCTCCAGAGGATATTCATGTCTATAGTATCGACGAGGTATTTATGGATGTGACGGCCTATCTGAGAACCTATAAGTTGTCGGCGCATGAACTGGCCATGAAGATGATCCGCGACGTGCTGGCCACAACGGGCATTACGGCAACTGCAGGGATTGGGACAAACATGTACTTGGCAAAGATTGCAATGGATATAGTCGCCAAGAAGATGCCCGCAGACAAAGTCGGTGTGCGTATTGCAGAGCTGGATGAAATGTCGTATCGTCAGGAGTTGTGGGACTACCAGCCTCTGACCAAATTTTGGCGTGTAGGCAGAGGCATAGCAGAGAAACTGGCCGTCTATGGTATTGACACAATGGGAAAGATTGCACGGATGTCCATACAGAACGAGGGACTGCTTTACCGGCTCTTTGGCGTGAATGCCGAACTGCTGATAGACCATGCCTGGGGCTGGGAACCATGTACGATGGAAGCTGTAAAGGCATATCGTCCAGAGACCAACTCTTTCAGCAGCGGACAAGTTCTACAGGAGCCTTATACTTTCAAGAAAGCCCGTGTGGTGATACAGGAAATGGCAGAAGGAATGGCACTCGACTTGGTTTCGAAGCGTTTGGTGACAGACCAACTGGTACTGACTGTTGGCTATGATGCAGAGAGTCTGACTCGTCCTGAAATCCGAGCCAAGTATCATGGAGAGACAACCGCCAACTATTACGGCAAACAGGTGCCCAAACATGCTCACGGCTCCTTCAATTTCGAGAAGCCCACATCATCCTCGCGCCTTATCATGGAAGGTGTTTCAGAGCTGTTTGACCGCCATGTGAATCCAGATTTATTGATTCGCAGGCTGAACCTGACAACGAACCATGTGGTATCGGAAGCATCGGTAGCGGCACAGGACAATGCTCCCCAGCAGCTTGATCTCTTCACGGACTACGAGGCCCTGGAGAAACAGCGGCAGGAAGAGCAAGCCAAGCTTGATAAAGAACGCCGAATGCAGGAGGCACAGTTGAAAATCAAACAGCGTTTCGGCAAGAATGCCATCCTCCGAGGTCTGAACTTCGAGGAGGGAGCCACTGCCAAGGAACGTAACGAACAGATAGGAGGACACAAGGCATGAACCGATGGAACAGCGAGAGCCATCAAGCTCGCTTGAATGGCCGAGTCGTGACAGAGGAAGACGAAGTCAATCACAATTACGACGATATTATCAATCTGCCTCACTACGAGCCAAAGCATCATCCAAGGATGTCTATGTGGAACCGTGCAGCCCAGTTTGCGCCCTTTGCTGCTTTGACAGGTTATGATGCTGCCATTCAAGAATCAGGCCGTTTTACAGATGACTGGGTAGGTTTGAGTGAATCCGGCAATGAAGAGTTGAACCGTAAGATGGAATTGCTTCTATCCAAGCTTTCGGAACAGCCACATGTAACCATCGAGTATTTCGTGTCAGACGAACATAAGGATGGTGGTTCCTATCAGTCTTATACCGGTAATGTGAAGCGCATCGATGAACTTGAAAAGTGCATCGAGTTTACAGATGGGAAGAGAGTCCCACTTGATGCTATAAGAGATATAAGGATCGATTGATCATTACTCAATCACCTCAATATAGAAACTGAACGGACGGAAGCCGTCGTTGCAGCTGATCATCGCACTCATTGGATTCTTCATCCAGCCATCGTAGAAATTCCCCTCACCTCTGGCCAAAGACTCTACAAACTCCCGCATGGATGACCAGGCAGAAGGGCACATCCCTACAGGACATTCTCCATTCTCTGATATCCATTGCTGACCCTCCCTGACATCGCAAGTATGCTCAATGGGATTCTCATACTTCGCCATCAGGTCAGGATAGACCGTCTGGCGTATGGCTGTGATTCGTACTTTGTTCATTCCATTCGTCCCCATTTCATTTCTTCACCCTGCTTGTCATACTGTTTACGCTTACCAGTAGGAGGTGCAGTAAGAGTTATCTTAACTACTGCCGTTCTTTCTAAACTACGCTGGATTGCATCATCAAAGGCATCCATATGTTTGGGGAGAAAGCGCAGACATATTGCCCTCATAGCCTCTATCTTCTCTTCTTTATCTGATACGATTTCTGCTTTTCCTACTGCCATCGCTGATTTATATTGCAGTGAAAAACTTCCGTCTTTTGGGCCAACGGTAGGAGTGCATCTGGTGACTGCCGACAATGCAACAATCGGGTTAGCTGTTATACAGTCCAGTTTTTCTCCTTCCATAGCACAATGAAAGTAGAAAGTCTTATCGTCAGTACGAACCAAAGACAAAGGTACTCCGTAAGGGCTTCCATCTGGTCGTGTAAAACTGACGGTGACATACGGAGCCTTATCCAGCACCTCAAAAGCGAAGGTGGCATCCATTTCTCTGCTTGCTTTCCTCATATTCGTTTATTTTATCGGGTCTGAACAATAATCTCTACGGCTGCATATCCATATCTCCCAACTTTCTCTTTTAGGGTGTCTGCATCGATATAGAGCCAGTCGAAGTGTTCTCCGATGATGTCCTTGTATTGCATCTGGAAGCTATGTTCACCGTAATAGTCCATTTCGTTTGGAATATCTATCATACCTTCCTCATTCTCGAAAACGTAGCTGATATCCGATGAATCGCAGAGAACTTGACCTCCAGGAGCAATCTTGCCAAATCCAGTGCTTTACGTTCTATCTTTGGCATTGAATCATAGCTGCGGAAAAGAGTAGTCAAGGGAATCTCGTCCTCCTCAAACATCGGAGAGAACACTCTGAGCTTGCTTGCCTTTTTAGTCTTATGGTAGTCGGCAATCGCTCTTCCCATCGGATCCATCTTACTATTGACTTTGTCCATCTCAATCGCGACTCGGCCATTCAAATGAGTTTGATGGCTCTCACTGCTCATTCGATTCATCTTCGACTTCACAGTGTAAGAATCCCATTTCCTTGGCTTTCTCCTGATTCATCAGGAAATAGACCACTTCACCCTCATTGCAGAGTTCACCCTTTGAATTTGTTATCTCTGCATTGATATATACCAAGTTGCGAACTTGCTTCGTGACTTTTGCACGTATGGTCAGCTCCGGCTCTGTAGTAGGAACTGCTTTACGGAACTTCACATTCAGCTGTACAGTATATCCGCTGGTCTGTAGCTTACGGGTGACCACCCATCCGCAAACCTCGTCGATCAACGTACTGAGGATGCCGCCGTGCATGGTGTTCACCCATCCCTGATAGTTTTTCTCGGGATGCCATTTGCTCACAATATAGTCACCATCCTCATAGAACTCCATGTGAAGTCCAATAGGATTCTCAGGACAACAGCCGAAACAGTTGTACTCAGGATGGTTGCGCCAAGGGTTTATTATCTTCTTCATTTTCATACTTCTATAACATGTTTTCTAATCGTTCTACTGCTTGTGTAATATCCTCTGGAAACCGTTTGTGGTCACGGAGGAAGTCAGCCCTGCCGCCACGGATGGCATCATATAATTCCCGACTCATGTCATCTGCATAGGACGCAATAGCATACTCAATATCATCCTTCTGCCAGTCGAGGGAAGAATGGATATAGACATTCTTGCGTCCCGTTGGTAGCAAGCGACCAGAGGTCGAGCGCCGCTTCTGATGCAGAAAGCTATAGGCGGTCTCTATGCTGTCCTTTGTGATCATTGATCGTAGCCGATGGGTCTGAATTGTTTCTGAGGCTCACTCCATACGAAGCCATACTTCATGAGATAGTCCTTGATTTCCTTGGATTCTATGCTGAAGGCATAGCATAGTGATTCCAGCGTGTCAAACTCCTCGTCACGCAGAAGCATATTTACGCTCGAAACCAGAATGGCAGGGTCTTTGGGAAGGTAGTCCATTTCACAAATACTATTAAATCAAAGGACAAAGTTACTCATAATTCCTTGATTATTCGTATATTTGCGCCCAAATTTAGAATAGTTTAGTAATATGACACATTTGAGTGTCTCCGAAGAACGGAGAAACGGCGTAAGCCAAAGAGGCAAATATCGCGAAGAACTATTGCGTAGTCAGCAGGGCGAACTTGACGCTGTGCTGATGTACCAGAGACTGGCTAAAGTGGTTAAGACGGATAAGGAGCGTGAGGCTTTCCTTCAGTTGGCAAAGGAAGAAGGTCGTCATGCCAGCGTGTTCCATGCCTATACCCAAAAGGCTTTGAAACCCAAGAAAACGATGGCTCGAATCATGCCTATTCTTTACTGTCTGTTAGGCAAGAAGCGCCTCTATAAGATGATTGCAAAGGGAGAGTACGATGCTGCCGTTGGTTATGAACACCTAATTGCAGACTTCCCCGAGGTGGAGAGCGTGAAGAACGACGAGAAACGTCATGGCGATATTGTATCAGGATTGTTATGAGTGGATTTGGGCTTTGTATTATAATATGTCAATCAAGAACTACGTCAACGAATGAAACTAAAGAAGCGTAAAATCAAGTATTCTGCTATATTCTGTCTATGCTGGTTTGCTGTTTTAGTCATACTGGTAGATGGTATTCTGAAATTCCAGACATTGGTTGACTATTTCGGATCCTACGCATTAGTGGAGATTTTGCTATTGCTACTGGTCATTATACCCACAATAGCAGTATACAAATTAACAAAGGAATAAATAGCCTGTGCATCGCATGACACTACCAAAGTTCATAATAACAATAGATGGGGTATTCCGTTTGGGCCAGGTAAACCAGCATAAACATTTGCTGAAGCCAGGCGACCAGTGTATCGGTGGAGGATATTATCACTTCGACTTTGTTTCCAATCGTATCATTCTCGACAGAGAGTCCTACGATTTTGGCCGCCCCAAGTGGCATTTGCTGGAGGTGCTAAAAGTACCTTCGACCTATCGCGGAATGCAAATCGTCTATAAGTACGATGACGGCTTCCACGACGATTTCAATGTCAGCGAAGAACTCCCAATAGAATACTATGACTGACTTCGATTCCATTTGGCGCACTCAGGATGAAATCAGAACGGTAGTCAATGCCGTTCAGGGTGAATGTTTATGGAATCTGGCCTATGACGAAAGGCGCATGGCTATTGTCCTTGAACTGACAGTTTCCCTTGAAGAGGAAGCTATCAGTGACCTTTGCTGTCAGTTCCCGATACCAGCCGATTATGACGGGGAAGGTTCAAAGGGCTCAAAGTTCGTATTCTACATATGAAAAAGGGAACCTCATATGAGATTCCCTGAAGATCAGGAAAGGTCAAAGACCTTGGAAACATCGCCGCCTTTCTTGACTTTCGGGAGCCTGACTGTCCCGTATTTCCTTTCATACTCATTGATAATTTTGTCAAAGGCAAGGTTCATCAAATCCTTGATTGCAATACCCTCTCTGGCGGCTATCGTCCTAATCTGTGTAACCTTGTCATCATCTGCCATCGTGCAGAATCTGATTACTTTATTGTGTAAGGCCGGGCGGCCTCTCTTTGTATGATTCTCGTCAGCGGCAGAATCATCTTTCACTGGATCTTGTTCTTTCTCTTCTGTCGGCTCAGATGACTGTACATTTGAGAACAGTTTTTCAAGCCCTTTTTCTACAGAAAAAATACATAAAAAATAGTTTTTTGCAGAAAAACAAGAACAAAAGAATTGCTATACAAAACAAAATACCTACTTCATGTTAATCTGCTTTTGCTGGCCGTCACAGGTGGGCAATGCTCAAAACACCGCGTTTTAGGTATTGTGCATCTTGTTAATTTGTCATACCTTTGCACCCGAAATCACAGGTATAAAATTCTTTGCGAGCAAAGCGACCAAAAGGTCGAGCGCATAAATAGTATTTGTTTAGTAATGAGGTGGCTGACTGTGATGGTCAGCCATTATTTTAAAAAGAATAGTAACTTATTAAATATTCAACTATGACAAGAAGTATTAAGATTTCGATTCTGTGGCTGCTGACCGTCTGCGGCTTTGCCTGCCACTCCATTTGTGATGTTCTGCCCATGTTTTGGGGCAAGAATATGGCCATTGCCGACACCGACGGCAACGTTGACCAGGGCATGATAGTGTTCATGATGACGCTCTCGTATCTTATTCCCGCTTGTGGCGTGCTCTGTATGCTGTGGAAAGAGAAAGCTCTGAAAGTCATCAATGCCGTGCTGGCCGCACTCATCGGCTTGTTCAACATCGCCCATGCGTTCATGGAGCTGCCTTCCGACAATGCTGGGCAATACGTCATCATGCCCATGATGATTATCGTAGGCCTCGTGCTGGCATGGTATAGCATTAAATATGTAAAGGATTAAGCCATGGGACTGTTAAAAACGTTTTTCACCAACTGTGCCTGTCCGCAAGGACGGATGGGACGCGCGATGCTGAAGTTTATGAATCTCTGTCATGCACCGCTGACGAACTGGGGACTGAAACTGGTCAATATTCAGGACGGCTGGACGATGCTCGATATCGGCTGTGGTGGCGGTGCAACCTTGCAACGGCTGCTGAAGCGGAGCGAGGGGTCAACGGTCTATGGCATCGACATCTCTGAGGAAAGCGTAGCGAAAGCCAAGAAGGAGAATGCCAAAGTGCTCGACAAGCGGGTATTCATCACTCAGGGTTCTGCCGAAAAGTTGCCTTACGAAGATGGGAAGTTCGACCTCGTGACAGCAGTAGAGACGGTGTATTTCTGGCCAAACCTGCCTGACTGTCTTCAAGAGGTGCGCCGTGTACTGAAGCAGGGCGGGAAATTCGCCATTCTGGTTGAAGTAATTGATGGCGACTCCATGTGGACGAATGTCGTAGAAGGCATGACTGCCTATTCGCCAGAGGAGCTGAAGACTCTGCTCGACGATGCAGGCTTCATCCACACCGAGATTCACCGTATGAAGCCATCGAATGCGACTGTCATCGGCGTGAAGGCATAGTTTGCAACCGGATTGCGGCAACATCGCCGTACCTTTGCAATTGAAAATTGCGAAACTCGGCTGCACCTCAGCAATTCAAGTGAACTTGACTGCATTCGGTTTGCACGAGCTTTGCACCGTCAAACAAAAGAATATGAATGATGGCAGACAAGATTAAGAGTTCGTATAAGTTCAGCAAGAGTTTCTACGATGATGCAATTACACAAGGTAAATGGTGGAGCAAATTGTATTTCAAACTACTTTGGGGCGGTGTCGATGACAACGAGATTGCCCGCAGGGTATTGAGTTGGATTCCCGATGACTTCAAGGGGCGGTTGCTCGATGTGCCTGTCGGTACGGCTGTATTTACCACGGAGAAGTACAGAAAGATGAAGCAAGCCGACATCACCTGCCTGGACTATAGCCAAGACATGTTGGAGCAGGCTGAGTACAGATTCCGTGGAACAGGTATCTCCAACATACAGACCATGCAAGGCGACGTTGGAGCACTGCCTTTCGAAGAAGGGACTTTCGATATCGTGCTCTGCATGAACGGCCTCCATGTGTTCCCCAACAAGGGCAAGGCATATGCTGAGATTCTGCGAACCTTGAAGCCAGGTGGAGAACTACTGGCCTGCTTCTACATTGCGGGTGAACAAAGGGGTGCCGACTGGCTCGCCAAGACTGTCATGACCCGCATGGGCTGGTTCACGCCTCCCTTCGATACAGCAAACGATGTGCGTCAACGTCTGGAGCCATACTATGACATCCTCGACTTCCATGTAGAGGGAGCGATGCTTTATTTCAGGGCCAGGAAAAGATAGCCTACGCCTTGACTTTGTCGAGTTCCATCGCGACTCAGCCGTTTAAGCAAGCTTAACGGCGCTCGCTGCTCTGTCACTTGTGGTTATAGTACCTGATGAGCAGGGCTACGCCTATAAAAGCCAGAACGAATTCAAGGGCTACGATAAAGATATACTGCATAGTGAGAATGATTTTATAAGTTAGGCGAAATGGCACAGATCCAATTCTCTAATGTATTAGAGCGACCAGAAATCGAGCGACTGAGATTGCAGGTCGGAGCATCTGCATAAAGACAGTCACCAACGATGTGCGCCCCGTTCTCCCTGAGTTCACGGCAGAAAACATCGGCATAGATGCCGTTATCGCCCCTATTGCCAAGAGCCACCATAACGGCGAGGTTCTTGCCCCTCAGACTGGCACAACGGAACATCTGACTGGCATACTGCCAATGCGGTGACAGGTTGCCACCATCCAGAAACTCGACAGCAAGGACGAGACTCTGGCTGTTCTCGATCTGCCTGACGTTTATACTCTGGACACTGACGGTCTCAGCACCCAACTTGTCGGCTATCTCTTCAGCAATAGCCTGACAACTGTCGTACACGACGACGATTGATTCATGTTTCATATCTCTATTGTTCTGAATACTCGTTAAAAGGGGAAACGTTGTCTCACGACAGGCTACCCCGTGAACTTATATAATAATACACGTATGCGCACATGACTGCGCAGAACCAACAAAGAGACTACATGGCAGTCCTTTTCGATTCATTTAAACCACAAAAATGTTTGTTTCGCCTCACGCCCTTACATCGAGAGCCGTTTGGCATATTACCGAAAAAGGCTGGTCTTCAGACTTTCCTCCACTCCCAAGCGCCTTCTCACCCAAATGGGCAATGGCGTGATTTAGCGAGAACAAAGCCGAATGCATTCAAGCTTTGTCGAGCGTGAACGCTATCAAGCGAAGCTTAATGGCGTTTATGCTTAGGAGCCATAACGGAGTTCACTGCTGCGGGACAGTCGGAGATTCACACTCCAGTTCCCAATTAAGCACAGCTAAGTGCACCTTTACGGGCGACTCTTTCCAGAATCACGCTACAAAGGTAAGACTATTTTCTGAAAACGCATCAGTTTTTCAGATTTATTTTTAATATTGGGGGCAAAAAAAACAAAGAATTATCAATAATTCGTAACTTTACACCCAGAATCAAGCAGATTTTGAGTAATTATGATGAAGCAAATATGAAAAGGGCAATGCTACTCATCTTCGTCTTCCTCCATCTTGCAGATTTGCCTTGTTTCTTTGACCTTCGGTCGAGCCTGCTCACGCTCGGATGATTCGGAGCAAGCTCCAATCTTCACTCGCTTAATCGCAGCCTTCCGCGCTTCTTTCCAACGAGGGAAGAACTTGTCCATCAGCGCATGGAAGCGGGCATTGTGGCTTGGCTCCAACAGATGGCACAGCTCATGAACCACCACGTGCTCGACACACCATTCCGGCAACAGCAACAGATAGGCAGAGAAGCAGATGGACTTGTCCCTGACATTGCAGACACCCCAACGCGAGATCATCGCCTTGTAATGGACAATGGTTGGCTTCACGCCCATCTCCTTGGAGTGACGCTCCACCATCGGCTCTATCAGGGCTTTCAGTCGTCGCAGGGCATCGTCAGCCTGTTCCCTCGTCCTTAGCGGCAGCTGATTATAAAAGTCAGCCCTGCGCTTCTGACTCTCGTAGGTTTTCTTACGTGCCTCGGCTATCCACTCGCGGTGTTCCTCAATGAACCGCTCCACTTCTTTCTTAGGCATGCCAATGGGTGCCGACACATGAACATCGCCGTTCTTCACAATGCGCATCGACAGCCTCCTGGTTCTCCTGTATGTCACCTGTATTGCCATATCTATCAAGAGAAATGTCTGCAAAAATAAGCATTATTTTACAATCTTACAAACTTTTTCGGGTAAATAAGAAATTTTTGATTACCTTTGCAACCCGATATGCAGAAAGAAAAGACGATATTGTTCCTTCACGGATTTTATGCCAGCGGCCAGTGTGTGCCTGCTGTGGCACTGAGGGAGGTTTTTGAGGGAAAAGCCCACGTGCTGACCCCCGACCTCCCACTCCACCCTCATGATGCCATCAGGCTTATCCGCGACATCTGTGACAAGGAGAAACCAGACGTGCTTGTGGGCAACAGTTGCGGCTCGTTCTATGCACAGATGATCTCACCGATTGTAGGAATCCCTGCCCTACTCGGCAATCCGCACTTCAAGATGTCCGACTTCCTCCGTGAACGTATCGGCAGCCATCAATACAAGTCACCAAGGGCTGATGGCAAGCAGGACTTCACCATCGACGAACAACTCATCAGTGAGTTCGAGGAACTGGAGGTACACCAGTTCGACTGCTGTAATATATATAATAAGGATCGCGTATGGGGGCTCTTCGGTGAGGAAGATACATTGGCACACTTCGAGCCGCTTTTCCTGAAGCACTATATGAACAGCCATCACTTCCCTGGAGGACATACCCCAACGGCTGAACAGTTCAAGACATGGTACTGTCCGCTCATCGAGAAGCTGCTGCTTGACTATCCCATCGCAGAAGACCGGGTAAGATATTTCCAGCACTTCAAGGGAAACAAGTACAAGTTGATAGCATCAGCCTTCGACTCAGAGACTCAGGAACGCATGGTGGTCTATCAGGCTCTCTACGGCGACCGCAAATACTGGGTACGTCCGGAAAAGATGTTCTTTGAGCAGATAGAACGGAACGGTAAACGCTTCTCACGCTTCCAGGAAATAGACTGGGAAGAATAGATACAAAAGGCAGCACCAAGGCTGCCTTCCAAACGGGTTGTGGAACTGCGCTATTCGTACCAGAACTCTCCACCGAGTAGCTGAGCGCTTCTTTCGGCTTTATTGCCTGTGGCCTCACGAGTATATTCCTTGTACTGTCGGCCTTGTTCGGTCTCATTAGTTACTACCATAGACTTACCCTTTAAATTCACAATTGGTAAAATGGCTAAAAGTATCTGGGTGCAAAGTTACTGCGAAACTATCAGATATGAAATACCGTCCGCAAGGCATTTTACATCGCAAGAGTTTGGTATTTCAGCATATTTGACCAGTTCAATACAACTACAGAGGGGAAAATCCCCCGAATCTTTAGGACTTTACCCCTATCGTTTTAGAGTTTATCCTTTGCAAATCAGCAGGAAAATGCCGTACTTTGCACCGTGAACATTTGAAGACCCTTGATAAGGGGCTGGCGTAAGCCAGGGATAATAGTAACAATTTAAAGTATAGGAGATAAAGATATGAAGAAGACGATAGTGAGCACTAATCGGCTGATGATCCTGGCAATGATGATGGTCATGACTATCTCGGCCAAAGCAATGAGCTATAATGCAGCAAAGAACGAAGCCCTCTTCCTGAGCGACAAGATGGCTTACGAGCTCAACCTCACCGCTGCACAGTATGAGTCAGTCTATGAGATCAATCTCGACTACCTGATGAGCCTGAACGGAAACGGTGATGTCTTCGGCATCTGGTGGGATCGCCGTAACGCAGACCTTCGCTATGTTCTGAACAGCTGGCAGTACGACAAGTATGTGGCTCTCTCCCACTTCTATCGTCCTGTAGCATGGAAAGCTGGCAGCTGGACATTTGCAGTGTACTCTCACTACAACAGAGGGCATTTCTACAATGCACACCCGACGGTGTTCGTGACCTACAAGGGTGGCCATAACAGGATTCACGGCTCACACTATGCTCACATGCACAAACCTGCACCGCATCACCATGCTCCAGCTGTGCGCCATCCTGCACCAGCTCCGCATCACCCAAAAGCTCCCGTTAAAGTTGACAAGCGTCACGGTATTTCAAACCACACCTTGGCCAGCAACACACCACGCCATGGACATAGCCGCTCGACCTCCGGTCGCTTGCTACCATAGGGACGCAAGAATGCAGGTCACTTTGGACGCAGATAAAGAGTACGTTTTGCCTCTACATATGCCTTTCAAAAAGGACACGGGGAATTCTCAGGAATGGGAGTTCCCTTTTTACACGTAAAACACGAACTTTGTTCCTTTCGAGCCTACACCGTCATAGTCAGCCGTAACTGGGAACTGGTTGATAAGCATGTTAACTTCTTCCTCCTCCAGATACTTGGCCAACTCCAGTTCAATGGCCATCCGTCGATCATTATAGCTGAGATTCCAGATACATTCTTGCGTCCCTTCGGTAAGAGCGGCAAAGCCGAGCGCACCCAGAACAGCATTGACCACTGTTCTGATTTCGTCCTGAGTGCGCCAGATGGTATCAAAGTCAGTCATAAATTCTTTATAACGATAGAAACAGGTTTTGCCCATTCCTGACGGGAGTTGCGGTCCATAGGATCAGTACTGTGACAGGCGGTGTATATGCTGACATTGGGGCCGACAAAACAGTCATCGCCAATGGTGACACTGATATGTTCTTGCCTTGCTATCAAGTTCTGAAAGACGGTCAAGGGCAGCTTGTAATGTCTCGTCGCGCTTGGCAAAATGGAAACGGATAAGATGATGCACATCCTCTTTGAAGAAACAACTGCCAGGAACGGCTCCCACCCCGACATGCTCAGCAAGCCATTCACAGAAATGCAGGTCATCATTCACACCATACTTCGAGACATCAAGCATCACATAATAGGCACCTTCTGGATCAGTAAACTCCAATCCGAACTGACGAAGCCCGTCACAGAACAGATGCTTCATGTGAGTATAATGTGCCTGCAAGCCCTCGTAATAGGAATCTGGGAAACATAGGCCAACTATGGCAGCCTCCATCAATGGAGCCGCTGCACCGACAGTCAGGAAGTCATGCACCTTCTTCACCCGGTCGATGATGCGTTCCGGGGCAATGACATAGCCCAGCCGCCAGCCTGTGATGCTGTAGGTCTTGGAAAGCGAGCTGCATGAGATGGTGCGCTCCCACATGCCTGGAAGTGTGGAGATATAGACGTGCTTGTGCGGCGCATAGACGATGTGCTCATAGACCTCATCGGTAATCACATATCCATCGTACCTTATTACAATATCTGCTATCGTCTGCAGTTCCTCACGTGTAAAGACCTTACCGCAGGGGTTAGACGGATTACAGAGTACCAATGCTTTTGCACCCTGCCTGAACGCATCCTCTATCAGGTTGGCATCGAAAGCCCACGTAGGCGGCACGAGTGGAATGTATATCGGCTCAGCACCGCTCAGAATGGTGTCTGCCGTGTAGTTCTCATAGAACGGTGAGAAGATGGCCACTTTGTCGCCAGGATTCACAACCGTCATCATGGCTGCCATCATAGCCTCCGTCGATCCGCATGTCACCACGATATTCTTATCAGGGTCAATGTCCAGACCAGTGAAGTGACTCTGTTTCTTAGCCAATGCCTCACGGAAGTTCTGCGCTCCCCATGTAATCGCATACTGGTGAGGACCACGAGGGGCAATTTCCGCCAGACGGTCTGTGATCTCCTTTGGAGGGTCGAAGTCCGGAAATCCCTGAGAGAGATTGATGGCTCCGTATTTGTTTGATATCCGGGTCATCCTACGGATAACGGAATCCGTAAAGCCTGCTGTTCTTGTTGATAACGGTCGCATATCCTATGTATCCACTTAATTATCATTGATATACGACTTCGTGGTCATATCGTAGTATAGAGCCTCTAATTCCGCTAACGTCAATTTCTCAACAGAATGCTCGATGATCCGTATCAACTCATCACGCCTAAAATCATCAGACTGTCCGAAATGTGCCATAGACTAATACTTGGTGAAGTTATACTTTTCCCTCAACTCAACTTTCTTCTCCTCGCTTTGGGAAGTAAAGTAACCCTTCCAGCCTGGACAGAAGTTAATGTGCCAACGCCAGAACTTGCCTAACAACGAATTGGGCTTCTTGTCATAGTGTGCCCTGAATTTGCAGTTTTCGCAAAGATGTGCCATAATTAAGCCTCCTATTTCATATATTTGTTAAATATGGCTGCAAATTTACAAAAAAACGGGGAATTATGAGTACCTTTGCCCATTGAATTAATAGTATTTGTGAAATAATGATGAAGTTATTAGCAATTCCAACACGTGATGGCATGGTAGACGACCATTTCGGTCACTGTGCCTATTATACCGTAGTAACACTCGACAAACAAATGAAATAGACTGTATTATCAGACAACCAGAACGACTAAATATGCGAAAAGGTATTTTCATTATCATCAGTCTCTGCTTGCTTACAGCTTGCGGAAACCGAACTCAAAAAGAATCGAAGATGGAATTTGTAGACAACGTCAAAGAGGCTATTGCCGATAGTGGGCACATTGATTTTAGCAGCCTCCAATGGACAAGGGAGCCTAAGGGATATGAAGTGAAGGGCGACACCATCGTCATTACCACTGCGCCGCATACAGACCTGTGGCAGCGCACGTACTACCACTTTCAGAACGACAACGCCCCTGTCCTCCAGATGAAGACGCGTGAGAAGTTCTTCAGCTTTGTGGTGAAGACCGATTTTACAGGCAGTCATCACCGTTTTGACCAGTGTGGTATCGTGATGTATCTTGGCAGCGAGAACTGGCTGAAGGGTTCGGTGGAATACGAGAACGAGGAGTTTCAGCATCTGGGCAGTGTAGTCACAAACAATGGCTACTCTGACTGGGCCACGACGGCTATTCCCGCAAACGTGAAAACCATGTGGTACCGGTTCTCTCGCCGCGAGGATGACTACTGCATCGAGTGCTCTTCCGACGGACAGGCGTTCAGTCAGATGCGCGTCTGCCACATGCCTGCAGCCGCCGATGAAATCAGCTTCGGCATTTATGCCTGCTCGCCCGAAGAGTCATCCTTTACAGCCATATTCTCCGATATGAAGATTACCGAATGCACATGGAAGGCTCACGACGGCCAGCAGCCAGACGAGAACATGTAAATGACTAACAACGTATGACAGCTGGCGCATATCGGAAGCAACATTGCCCTCATATATTTCATAAACAAATAAGAGAGATATGCACAAGGAAAAATTCATGATCTATCGGAGGGATGCGAAGAAGGGCGAGGCCACCTATTCGCCGAAGTCGCACTCTGCCCCACATTTCGAAGGCCACTACGTAGAGGGCATGGAAGAATGGACATCGTGGTACTGCTTCAACAAGAGGGATGACGGCAAATACGAAGCAGAGCTTGACGAAGCATGGAACGAAGGCAGTCACTATGGTGGAGGAACCATCTGTGTGGATATCCCGCAGGAGTGGTTCAGGCTTTCTTATGATGAATTTCTAGAACGCGTCATCACCCTTGCAGCAGCCAGTCATTACGGATTTACCATAGATGACCTGAAGGAGAAAAAAGGATTAAAGGAGTTTTTCGGATTTGAAGAAAAAAGCTCACCCGAAGGTGAGCTGTAGATTGCAAGCGTTCAGTAGCTAAATCCGTGACCGTTCCACTTCAGTGTCTTCTGGGTCTTCTTGCCATCTTCATGCCACGTCGTGACGATGATGTCCTTCCCCGTACGAGGCAGGGCATAGGATTTATTGAAATATTCCACGTCGAAGCCAGGCGATTCACACCAGCTCATCTTCTTCGTGGCATGGTCGTAGCGGTAGAAACTCAGTCCGTCGTATTGTCCGAGGATGGGTTTCCCTTTCTCGAAACTCCATCTGTTATCAGCAAAGAGCTTGTGTTTGCCGTCTGACTCATTCCAGTAGCACATCTCTATCCTTGATACATAATCTTCGTATTTTTGCTCATAAACCAGGAAACCGTTTTTCGTGTCAATTGTAAGTGTCACGTTCTCTTCGAGTGGACGTCCCTTTTCTTTACTGGTTATGGCACGTTGCAGGCTTTTGTAAATGGCTATTCCCTCCATGTCACATTCCTCTACTTCTTCGGAGAGGATAGATGTGAGATAGGCCTTCACAAAGTCATTGATTGTTGGGCGAGCACCCTGGTAGTCTACTCGGAAACCTTCTTGTGCAGCTACGGCCAGCGTGAAGCAGGCGAAAATGATTGCTAATGATAGTTTTTTCATACTAACGTCCTATATATTTTTCCATCCGAACCAATATACTTCCCGAGGTATCGTGACTCTTTTCAAGCCAGTTGCTGATGCGCCATATGGCCTCCTCAAAATCTAGGGTGAGAATGGCTTTCAGGCTTTGGCCATGCCTTTTATCCACGAGGGTTAATGTGGCTTCGACCTTAGTGTCTGTCAGAAACTCCACCTTGATGTCCTTCGCTTCAACGGGAGTCTCCAGGCCTGCCGTCCAGTGGTTGTCATCCACAAAAAAGAGCTGCTCTGTCGATGTGGCATTGCTTTCCTTCTCGTTCACCTTATTATATACTTCGTTCCAATAGGCAGAATAGTATTTCTTGTCCAAGTCGAAAGGACTCTTGCCCGACCCTTCTGCGAAAGTCTTATTGACGGCATCAAAATACTCACGGATGCATTCTGCCACACCCTCTTCCGTTTCCCAATAGGGTTCATCCCCCAAAACCTCTTCCGTCCTGTCTGCCTCCTCGCTCTTAATGAGCTGGATGTTGGTCTGTTCGATGATGTCCAGCTTGATGGCGTTATTATCATTGCCTGGCTTGTACCAGCTTACCTTACCGAAATACTCCTGCAGATCCTTCGACTGGAAACGGTAGCCGTGATAGGCCAGAATCTTATTGCGCAACAGGCGCAGTTCCTGCTTTGATGAGACCATACCACGCAGGTAGGCCCGGTTGAGCAGTACGCTGTTCACGGCGTTCCAAGGCTCCTCCTGCTCCATCATCTGCTGCATCTCCTCACATTCCTGCTCGTTGAGCTTAGTCAGCTTCATCGTCCACACCACGTCACCATTAGGCTTACGGATAGCAAGGAAGTTCTCACCTTCCTGCGTGATATGCTTTACCTTCCATCCGTACTCTGCGCCGAATGGGCATTCATCTGCCTGACGGCTGGGGATGAGCTTATATTCACCCTGCTTGCCCGCAATCTTCTCCAAGGTCAGTTCAGCGCCATGCTTGGTGGTCATATAGACGATGGTACCTAACCTGATCTCCTGAACGATATAAAGTTCATAGCCATCCCAGAATTTCTGGCCTACCTGGATGGTCTGCGCCTGAACGTTCATCACGGCACAGAACGTCATCAACACAAATAACAGTTTCTTCATATATTCATCAATGTTAGTGTTATTCCTGACAGAAGGTGATGCGGCCAGTCTTGTCCATAAAGCCGCGCTTCTTCTCGTATTTCCCTTTGCCATAGACCATTGCCAAACCTTCAGAGTATCTGATGGCATCACCCGTGTAGGTGATTTCATTATTCACCTTGAAAAGGCGCTGGCCAGTCTTGTCGATAATATAGCAGGAGTCACGCTTCTGAGTCTGGGCCACGCCATCCGTGAACTTGCGTCCCCACCAGCCGGCGGGCAGTTCGATAACCATCTTTCCTGAACGGTCGATATAGCCGCTTCGAGCACCTTCACCTGTAGTCCCGACAGCAGCCAGGCCCTCGCTGAAATCGCCACCATAACTGAAAACGCCCTCAAAAGCCAGCTTGCCGGTCTTGTCGACATAGCTGACCCACTCATGCGAACCATCGACGACAACAGCACAAAGTCCCTCGTGGAAATCGTTGCCGTCACTCTCGGCCATCGTATCATACTGATAAGGAATAGCCAGCTCGCCTTTGGTGTTGATATACCCCACCTCTCCACTCTCGTTCACGACAATGGCCATGCCATCGCTGAAATTATGGGCAAAATGGAACTTAAAGGGAATGACAACATTACCCTTGCTATCTTTATAGCCATATTTTCCATCTTCATATTCACAGGTCAGCCTGTCAGGATCCTCCTCCACCTTTGGTTTCTCCACTATGTTACCATGCAGGTCAATATAAAAGTTCTGACCATCCTTCTTAACCCTTGCCACACCATGACTGAAATTCTCCAAATATTCACAACCTTCAATAGCTTTGGCAATGGCTTCAAAGTCATAGGGTTTCTCTACTACAACGGCAGCTGAATCCGTGACCGTCGAGTCGGCAATGACAGCATCGACACTTTCCGTCTGTGCCTTCTTGCCTCCGCAGCCCATAAGCATCACCACTGCGGCAATCATCAAAATACTTTTTCTCATAACATTTTGGCTTATAGTTTATTATTCTTTTTCATATTACTCTCCATATTCTGAACCATTATTCAGTCATCCGCCAATTCACTGGCCGACATTTGTTCACGTTCCGACTCAACGAGTTTACCATCCTTCCATTTATACTTTATGATTTCCACATCATCATCAAGCCGCCAGAAACTGACGACGCACTTATTATCGGGGTCGATAGTCGGGCTGTAAATCACGCCATCGCACTTCAGTTCCTCGAACTTATGCGCCTCGTCATTCCAAAGCCAGACATCATAGGTGTAGTTCCCGAATCCGTTCATCGGTCCGGTACACACCTGAAGGTCGGGGATGCCGTCGAAGTTCCAGTCATCCTCCGAGATTTCCCCTATGCTGCCCTTGTCCCAATTCAGGGTGTCTAACGGCAGTGCCTGACTATACAATTCCTGCCTATGCCCCTTGGCATCAGTCAGACAGACGATGATGGAATCCCAACGCACTTCACCATCTTCTGTGATAGTACGTACATCCGAGCGGAAAGAGTAGTCGGATCGCTGGGGGACATAGTCAGCATCCCCTGCATTAATCTGAGCGACAGTAGCACTGTCGATGCCAATACCGTGGCCACCATCCTGAGGTGACTTCTTACCGCCTCCGCAGGCCACCAACATCATAGGAATTAACGTATATAAAATCTTCTTCATTTGGGTTTATAGTTTTATACCGCTGCAAATTTAGGAAAAATATACGAGAAATGCAAGAAGAATCGGAAATATTGCATCTTTTCTCATTTAACCGTTTACGTTTTATGCGGTTCTTGAGAGTTAACGGATGGTGATCCACACAGGCTCACCCCTACTCTTGGCCTCGACGATCTTCTGCTTCAGGCGATGGAGCCAGATGCGGCTGTCGACGACTTGGCCTACAAGTTTGTTTAGTCCCACGAGAATGCAACCTTGGGTGTCTTCCGATGTGTTGCCCGCATGGATGCGGATGCCTTCAAAATTCGGCACGCCGAGCAGGATGGGCAGCCATGCCCCAAACTTCGGACTCCACGAGATCACCACGGCGTAGCGACCTTCGGGGATGGCACTCTTGCCCTTGATTTTATAGGCCCCGTTGGCATAGTTGCGCCATGTGGGTTCCAGCGTGTCGCAAAAATAATCATTGGCTGTTCCTGCCAGATACTCGTCATTCACACGTTGCTGAATATACAGCCTCCCAATGGTATAGGTTTTGCGTTTTGCTATACGTTCCAATATCAGTTCCATAATGCTTAATGTTACAAAGTTACAAAGTTACAAAGCCAAAGCCGTTCGACCTTTGATCAATTTTCAATTTTCAATTTTCACCTTACTCCAGCGGTGGCGGTCGGTCTTGCTAATCCAGCCGTCGCGCATCCAGCGAGAGATAATCATGCGCAGGGCCCCATCGGAACAGAATCCACGCTTCAGAGCCCGAAGGTCATCTATCGTAAACGTGGGGGCCAGCTGGTCGAAGACAGAGTGATTGGCGCCATATCGCTGGCACTCGTCCTGAGCATCGACATACTGACTTTGCAGGGCTTCACCGAAGGTCTTGATCTGCTCCGTCAGACAGTACTCAGCCATCATCAGCGCAAACTCGATGGTTGCTTTTGATTCCCGAATCTCAATAAGTCGTTTCACACTTTGCAACATTGTAACTTTGTAACATTGTAACATTAAGGTGGTGGCGATTGTGGAAGGGGAAGATAATAAGAATTATTATATATTATAATATATAATAATTTATAATATACTCTAGGCGGGAATTGCAAGTACATAATGTTACAAAGTGACAAAGTGACATTGTTACAAAGAATCGGCATCTGCTTGGCCGAAAAACACGAAACGTAATTTCGCGGAGCAAAATTTCACGGCTCGTAAAAATCACGCGAATTTGAGCATCTTCGACGTCAAAATGGCGTCAATTGGAGGGTCAAAATTTGGAAGTGTGCGAAAAATGTTGTACCTTTGCAGAGCATTAGGGAAATGCAGTAGTGTCCGGACAAACAAAGCGGTAAGCGGCGGGCCGATGTAGATCGTCGCAATGAATCTAATACTATGTAAAACACATTTTTAAACACTATGGCAAAGATTTTGTATGAAGTAAAACAGAACCAGAATCAGTACAACGCAGGCTACGGCCAGTGGTACGCAAAGGTGAAGGCACTCGAGACGCTGAACACCCGCAAGCTGGCACAGCACATCTCAGAGCACGGCTCGATCTACACCCCCGACGTGGTGTATGGCGTGCTTGAGAAGTTCCGCAGCTGTCTGGTGGAGATGCTCCTAGAGTCGAAGAAGGTGAAGATTGAGGGCCTCGGCATCTTCTACACCACGCTCGAGAACCAGAAGAACGGTGCCGACAAGAAGGAGGAGTACAACCCTTCGAAGCACATGAAGGCGCTGCACATCCGATTCCTGCCCGAGCAGACCACCGAGGAGAACATCTCCAGCCGTGAGTTCATCAAGAAGGCCGAGTTCGTCAACGTAGACAGCCTCCTGAAGGCCGAGGAGACTGAAGGCAACGGCGGCAGCGGCTCAGACTCCGGCAGCGGCTCTGGCACCCATTAAGCAATCGGAGGGGCTTTCCCCCAGCGAGGCCCCTCCATAGTTATTCACCCTAAAAACACCATGAAAGCACCATGAAGAAAGAAACTTGGAAGACCGTCCTGCAGGTCATCGTCAGCATCCTCACGGCAGCCCTGACTGCCCTCGGAACCACCTCGTGCATGGGCCACGGCCCGATCATACTCTGAGCAGGAACCCTCTAATCTATCCACGTCCGCAATCTCCCACCCAAGAGGTTGCGGATATTTCATGTAAGACAAAACAGAAACGGAACGTTGGCGCCAGGGGCGATGGTGATTGCTGTCCCACGACTATTCGAGTCCGTTCTTTTTGATTAGTTGCTTCAATTCCTTGTCTGTTATGTTGGCTTGGTCGGACTTATCATAGATAGTGACAAGGGTGATGTCTGCGCCATCAGACTCTACAAGCACGGTATGGGTAATGACCCTTGCACCCCCACTCTTACCCTTTGCCTTCGAAGTAATTGGGAAGCGAACCTTGCGCAGATGCTTACCGAGTGGCTTGCCCGTGAGGGGTGAATTGCGCAGCGTGTCGATGAAGTGTCGATAGTCGTCCTTCATCGAGGGGTAGCGTTTGGCAAGTTGCTTGAGTTCGCGAGCAAAGTCTGGGGTAGCTTCAATCTTACAGTTCATTTAGCAAATCCTCCGCATTGATGCCCTCTAACTGGCCATCTTTCATTTGGCGCAATTGTCCAAAAGCATGGTCAACCTTGGCGAGTGTTTTCTCTTTGGGCGTGGCTTCCGACCGTACAACGTCTGCCTCACTGTACGTCCAGCCCATCTTCGCCATCATCTTCTTGAAGAAGCTGAGCTCATGGTTGGGAATATTGATAGTAATTGCCGTCATAATGCGATTTATTTGTCTTACGGCTGCAAAGATACGATAAATATCCCAATCCTCCAAGGCTTTAGAGGAAAAAATCTCGGTTTATCTCAATAAGTCGTTTCACTTTGCAACTTTGCAACATTAAGGTGGTGGCAATAGTCTATGGCAACAAAGATAATATCTAGTTAAACTCTCTTAAAGTGTTAGATGAATCGATTGCGATATAAGCTATTATCTTTACCTTTGCATAGCAAACGACAAAAATAACAATAATAAATATGAAGAAGATTCTATTTTTTATTCTCACCGCTGCTTTGATGCTGAACTGCGGCAACAAGACAGGAAAAGCCGTCAGCGACACAGACTCTCTGTCAAGTGACACCATAGCTGATGCTGGAATAGACAAACATTCTGAAGACTATATCCGCCAGCGCATCGACACCATCTACAAAGGTGTTGGCAAATCGACCTATGACAGCGAAGGGAAAGAGGTGAGTTATATACGCAATCCCTTCAACCGCGACAGTGCCTATTGCTCTGAGCGCTACTATGCGCTGATGGAGGAGGCTTTAGAGATATGTAACGAGACTGGCGATATCTTGTACGACTACGATTACTGGGTTTGTGGACAGGATTGGTCTGAAGACTGGAGCTGCAAGGTAGCAAAGGTCTATGAAATCACAGACTCAACGGCCCTTGTGGATCTGAACATCCATAACTTCAGCGATCTAAAGACCACCATTGCCCTACGCTTTGAGCGCGATGATTGGTATATCGATGATTTCTCACCTTCCAAAGACGGCAATGATGACAAGGAATACCTGCGGGAGACAATCCGTCGGGGTCTGAAAATCCGTGAGAAGGCCAAGTCGCTCGTCGGCTATTGGGGCTGGGTTGGCGATGACGGTCCTGAGTTGCTGCTACGTCTGGAAATGAACGGCAAAGGGCTGGAGGTCACCGAGTGTAACATCTATCGCCTCTATGGTTTTGACAAGGCCACCGCTTCCTTCAACGGTACAACCCTGTCTGTTGAAGAAATCGATTACGACGAGGAGAACATGAAGCTTAATCATGAGTTCCACTTCGATGCTCACCTGGACAAGAATGGCGATCTGACAGGCGACTGTCGTATCAGCCATCCTCAAGCCAGCAGAAAATATGAAGGCCCGCTCACGCTCCGGAAAGGCTACTTTAAATATCGTGATGGTGCCTGATAAAAATTTGCGCTCATTAATTTAATCATGATAAGGAAATATGTATAGTTTGAATTACAAAGTAACGACAAGTACTTGTGACAGTGAAGGGCGGCTGAAACTCTATTCCGCTCTCCAGATGATGCAGGACTGCTCTGAGATGTGGATTGACTCAGAACCTGGTGTAAAGCAGTATTTCACGGAGCAGAATATGGCACAACTTTTGGCTACACGTCAGGTGGAGATTGTCCGTGTGCCCGAATACAAAGAGGAACTGACGGTGACGACCTCCGTCTATGGCATGAAGCCGATGTTCGGGTTCCGGAATACGTTCATCTACGATGCTGAAGGCAGGCCCTGCTACAAGACGTGGAGCATGGGAGCTTTCGTCGACAAGCAGGCTGGCAAGCTGAAACGTGTGGATGATGCCACCATAGCCTCCATGAATCTTGAGCCTCAGCTGGAGATGAACTACAAAGACCGCCGCATCATGCTGCCTAAAACAGAAGGAACGATTCTTGAACCCATCCGCGTGCTGCGTGCCGACATCGATTACAACAAGCATCTGAACAATGCCAACTATGTACGCATGGCGATGGAACTGTTGCCGGATGACTTCGTTGTAAGTGGCTTGCGGGTAGAGTATCGGGTGGCCGCAAAACTGGGTGACATGCTAGTACCTACCATCTACAAACTCGACAACGTGATCATTGTCTCTCTGTCTATCGGCGAAGATGTGAGCGCAATCATTGAGTTTACTTAGTAACATGTATCATTTCTTATTATCATTGCTGAATGTTGTTTGCGAGATGGCTCCCTATCTGTTGTTGGGATTCTTCATCGCAGGGGTGCTGCATGTATTCGTGCCACAGCGGTTTTATGCCAGGTATCTGTCGCGTAACAACAAACTGTCTGTTGTCTGGGCAGCACTCTTGGGTATTCCCCTGCCGCTTTGTTCATGTGGCGTCATTCCTACAGCTATCGGCCTGAAAAACGAGAAGGCTTCGAAAGGAGCCATCGCCTCGTTTCTCATAGCCACGCCGCAGACGGGCATCGACTCCATTCTGGCCACGTTCTCACTGATGGGGCTTGGTTTTGCGATCATACGTCCCACGGCAGCACTTATCACGGGTGTTTGTGGAGGATTGCTTGTAAACCGTCTGCTGCGTGATGATGATGTCGTGGACATTGATAGCTGCTCATGTCAGGTGGAACGGGGGAATAAGGCATGGCGCGTTCTGAAGTATGCCTATTATGACATGCTTCGCGACATCGGTCTGCGTCTGATTATCGGCCTTGTCGTAGCAGCATTGATTCAGGTGGCTGTGCCCGACGAGTTTTTCCTGCAGTTTGGCAGTCAGCCGTTGCTCCAGATGCTGGTCTTACTTGTCATCGCCATTCCGATGTATATCTGCTCAACGGGTAGCATCCCTGTGGCGGCAGCACTGATGGTGAAGGGACTCTCGCCTGGAGCGGCACTGGTGATGCTGATGGCTGGCCCTGCCGTTAACCTCGCCTCCATCCTCGTGGTTCACAAATCAATGGGGCGTCGATTTACGTCCATCTACCTGATGACCATCGTTGCCTTTGCCATCCTCTTCGGACTGCTGCTCAATGCTACTGGAATTGACTTCACCGTTGCCGCTCAGGATGCCTGTTGCATGGGCACATCTGCCCTACCCAACCCCTTTAAGCTTATTTGCGCTACAATATTAACCCTATTAATAATTTTTGCTCTTATGATGAAACTATTTAGTAAGTTCACCTCTAAAGAAACATTAGACCCCGATGTGACCATTTATCGCGTTGAGGATATGCATTGCAGTCATTGCGAAGCAGCCGTAGTACGTGCCGTTGAGGAACTGCCAGGCGTAGAGAAAGCCAAGGCCAGTGCTTCGGCCAACACCCTCACCATCAAAGGCCCCGCCACCGAAGAGGCCATCCGTGCCGCCGTTGAAGGTATCGGTTATACATTTAAGGGAAGGATATGAAAGACATTATGTTTGACATCATAGATGCCACAGGGTCGGGTGATAAAAGAGACCCTCGAATGCGTGATGTGGAGGCTGAGATGATACGGAGTCATGAACTATGTCTGAAGATATCGTCCAGGAAGCCTACAGATCCTGATTACAAGAGTCTGCTGGAAGAGCTGTTCCAACGTGAGATAGACAACAGTGTTGCCATTGTGTCTCCTTTCTATTGTGATTGCGGATGCCGGATAACAATCGGGAAGAACGTGACCATCAACAAAGGGGCGACCATCATCTCTCCGGGGAAGGTGGTGATAGAAGACAATGTACTGATTGGCCCCGAGGTTAAGATTGCAACGGTCGATCATGACCTTTATGACAGGCACAACCTTTTCCATTTCGGAATGGTGACCATCAAAGAGAACGCGTGGATTTGCATCGGTGCCATTATCTGTCCTGGCGTAACTATTGGCAGGAATGCCGTTGTTGCCGCAGGCGCTATAGTGACGAAGGATGTGCCTGACAATGTGGTGGTTGGCGGCAATCCAGCCCGAATCATCAAGAAGATTAACCCACCCAATAAATGTGACAAATAGGCAATGTCACAAAGAATAACAATGATAGTTAGATTTTTATGAAAAAGGGCAGATCTATATCGGCATTATTGAGCATAATCATGATGCTCATGTCAAATACATTGCAAGCTGATAACGTCAGTTTGCAGTTCCGCATCCTTGGTGGCGAGTTAAGCAACTCAGCAGCAACGTCGGTAAGTGATGTTGAGGAGGTGTTGCCACGCATGAAGGCTTTGGGGCTGAATACAGTGCTCGTGCCAGTCTATTGGGAATTCCTCGAGCCCGTGGAGGGACAGATGGACTTTACACTTGTCGATTGCACCATCGATGTAGCACGACAGCAGGGGCTGAAGATTGTGCCACTCTGGTTTGGAGCTTGGAAAAACTCCATGTCGTGCTATGCGCCGGCATGGTTCAAGCTCGATGTGAAGCGGTTTCCACGGGCCATGACTGCCGAGGGGAAGCAGCTGGAGATTGCATCGTGCTTCAGCGACAATGTACTGCAGGCCGACCTGAAAGCTTTCTCAGCACTGATGCGACATATCAAAGAGCGTGACCCGCAGCGCGAGGTAGTCATCATGATGCAAATAGAAAACGAGATTGGTATGCTAGAGTCAGCACGCGACCATTCTCCATTAGCAGAAAAGGCTTATAATAAAGAACGGTGGGCAGAGCGTTACGGTACGGACGAATATGCCGATGAGAAGTTTATGGCACTGAGCTATGCCCGCTATGTGGAGCATCTGGCCAAGGCAGCCCGTGAGATTCACGACATGCCACTCTACGTGAATGCCGCTATGAACAGTCGTGGGCGCCGTCCCGGTGAATATCCATCAGCTGGTCCGTTGGCGCATCTCATCGATTTCTGGCTTGAGGGTGCACCCAGCATCGACCTGCTCGCCCCCGACATCTACGACACAGGCTTCAAGTCGTGGTGTGCACAGTATGCGATGCCTTTACGTCCACAAGATGGTCGGAAGGTAAACAATCGCCTCTTTATCCCTGAGAGCCGTTGCTGCGAGAACAGCGGTGTGCGTGCCCTCTATGCCTTTGGCGAGCATCAGGCACTTGGATTCTCTCCCTTCGCCATCGACCAGGCATCTCCTAAAGAGACAGAAACGGTAACAAAAGCTTATTCGCTGTTGCGGCAAGTATCCAATATCAAGCAGACATTGAATACCTGGGGATTACTCTTCGATCAGGAAGACAAGGAACGCATCATTAATGACAAAGGCGTAGTGATGACCTGTCGTCATTACTTCACCCTTCCTTGGGATCCACGCGCCACCGACGGCAGTACGTGGCCAGAGGGCGGCGCCATGATAATCCGATTAGGAAAGTATGACTATCTGCTGGCGGGCAGCGGTGTGGTCGTCGACTTCAAGACACCTACAGAGAAACAACAAGAGGAAAAGAAACAGTTAGGCGAAGATGGATTTGCCGAAGCAGGCGGAAGCACAAGCCCAAAAGCGGACAAGCACTTCCACGGCAAACGCCTCGGCCTCCTTTCCGTCGATGAAGTCTGCATTTCGGATGATGGCACGATGCAGTATCTCCGTCGTCATAACGGTGACCAAACCCACCAAGGCCGTCATGCACGTATCAGTGTCGGCGAGTGGAAATTACTGCACATCAGACTCTACGAATATTAAAACAAAATACTTTATTCTTGTCCTGTCGCTTGTTTGTATTCTAAAAGCCGTAGTTGCAAATCTGCATAGGCATCTGTACGGCGGTCGAGAGATTGTTGATAGAGCATCTGGGCTTCGAGTAAGTCGCTCATCTTAGAGATACCGGCTTTGTAATAGTTGCGATTAAGACGCAGGTTTTCCGCTGACTGTTCGATACTTCGCTGAGCCAGGACCAGCTGTTGATGCGACTCTTCCACCCCATTCCAGGCATTTTGCATACGGATCTGCAGCTGTTGGGCATTATCCTCTAACTGTTCTACTGCCTTCTGGTGCTCTATCTTACGGCGCTTGATAGCGTGAGAACCGCCCCACCAGTCGGAGATGGGCACACTGACGGTAGCAAACACCATCCCGAACGAGTGATTGTTGTCCAGCAGATTATGGTAGTTGTAGCCCGCGCCAACAGCAACTGATGGCAGGTTCTGGCCAACGGCCATCTTTTTCTGGAGACTTGTGGCTTCCACCTGTTTGCCAAGCAGTTGATACTCTGCGGTTCCCAATAGTGCCTGACGATGGTCTTGCTTGGTAACTAGTGGTGAAGTAACATCAGACTGATAGGATATGACGAACGACGTATCGCGCAGGCCGCAATACTGCGACAGCAACAGACGAACAATGGAGATGCCGTTATTCAACTTCAACCGCTGACTTTGGATGTCGTTCTGGCGCAGCTGCACCTGCAACAGGTCATTGGGCATGACTAAACCAGCACGCACAGCCACATCTACATCTTTGTGGATACCAGCCAATAGGGTGTCCACAGCCTCGATAGTCTTCATCTTCTCCTGCATTGAGGCCAACTGCCAGAAATATTGTTCGGCAGTCTTCTCCACTTCGTTTTCCGACAATTGTAATTGCAGATGGCTCACCTGTTCACCCACCTTGGCGAGTTTATTGCCGTTGATGATCTGACCACCGGCAAAGACAGGCTGCACAGCCATAAGCGAGCCGATGGTACCGTTTTTCATCATCGAGATACTGATGGGGTTACCCAAGGCAGCCAAGGCCTCTGGAGGCAACGACTGAGCCAGAGACATCCCCAGTTCGGGCGACATACTCTCAGAGAGGTTCAGCGTAGTTTGTGCCATACCTTTATTGGCATTGAACCAGAGACCAGTACCGCTCACATTGGGGAAATACTTGGTAAATGCCTCCTTACGTTGCTGTTGGGCAGTCTCGATGTTGTATTTGGCACTGCGGATAGCGATATTGTTATGCAGGGCAGAATCCTTTATCTGCTCCAATGTGTAGGTCTGTGCTGAGGCAGAGAGTGCACAGCCCAAAGCTATCATTAATAATATCTTTTTCATAATTACTTTGTAGAAACTTTAACTTCGTTGAGCTTTCTCACGTTCGGAAGTGAGAGCAAGCTCTTACTTCTCTCACTTAGTCGAAACCTTCCAATAAATGACGGGGAGCATGGTAACCACCATGATGAGTGAGCCGATACCACCTGCGAAGATGGTGACACCAACGGGCATCCAGAAAGAACTCTGGGCGATGATCATCGGCACCACACCAACGGCAGTAGTGGCTGTGGTGAGGAAGATAGGCACCATGCGTCGTTTGCCAGCTTCATAGGCTGCCTGACGCACTGCCTTGTTATAGGCCTGCTTGTCCTTCTTCCAGTCACCATGTTCTGCCACATGTTTCTTAATCAGGTCGATGGCATGCTCAAAGATGAGAATCTCGTTACGCATAATCATGCCCATCAGCGTGATAAGACCGAAAATAGAGGTCAGTCCTAAGGCGCGGTTCATCAGTCCCAGACCAATGAGCGCCCCGGGGATCATCAGTGCCAAGGCAGCCATACAGACGGTCGTCACACCATACTTCCTGAAGTTGAACAATAGGAAGAAGAATACAATGATCATCGCAATGGTAATGCCGCCGATAATCTGCGGCATGGCCTCGTCACCGTATTCAATCTCGCCACCCACCTCAGTACGCACACCTTGCGGCAGTTGGATATCCTCCTGCATGATGCGGGCTATCTTTTTTTCTACAGGAGCGGTGTAGACACCCTGTGCAAACTGGGCCGTCACCGTGATGCAGCGTTCACCGCCACGATGCATGATGCGGCTCTCGCTCCACTTGGGAGCAACTTTGGCAATCTGTCGCAGAGGCACTGTAGAATTGGTGCCGTGCAGACCTCCCGATACCATCGACATCGGTGATGCGATGCCCAGATTGGCCACATCAGAGAAGGTCATATCGGTATCGTCCTTCACCACAATGGGAAGGCCGTAGTTATCCTCCCAAATCTGTCCTACGCGTAGGTCGCTTGATGTGGCACTCAGAGCCAGCTGGGCGGTAGTGCGCGTAATGCCTAATTGAGCTGAGATTACAGGATCGAGTTCGACGTTTATGAGGGGATAAGGCTGCAGATAGTCGGTATGCACCCACTCCAGTTCCGGCATCTGGCGCATCCGCTCCATCAGTCGTTCCGCCGCCACATGAAGCGAGTCGAGGTTGTCGCCATAAAAACGGTACTCCAACTCACTCACCTCCAAATAGTCCAATCGCTTGAACTTCACATAGGCATTGGGGAATGCCTCACTCAGTTGTGGCTGATACTGGGCTAAGAGGGCAAGCGTGGCTTTGTCGCCCCGGGTATTCACGATAAACTGTGCATAGTTATTTCCAGCCATTTGCGGGGCGTATGCATCCATGAACCGAGGCGACGAGCAGCCGATGAAACCTGTTATGCCAGTGATACGTTCATCCTTCTCAAGCACATGTTGTACAGAATCCGCTATCAGCTCCGTCTCTGCAAGTCCCTTACCGTCTGGCAGGAATATCTCTACGGCAAACTGGTCGCGGTCGGCATATGGGAAGAGACGTATCTTCAGCGTGGGAGCTATCAGTGTTGAGAGCAGAATGACGGCGATGCCACCACCGATGGTTAGCCACGGGTTGGCAAAAGTCCAGTCTAACACCTTATTATATGTATTCTGCACCCATTTGGTTATTTTATTACCATCCGTACTCACTTTGTCAGGCTTGATGATACGCGTTTCGAGGAATGGAATCACGGTCACCGCCAGTACCAGCGACACCATCAGATTGATGGTAATCGTGACTGGGAAATCCACTAGACAGTCGTGGAACATACCCTTCATCGTGATGAGGAATGGGTAGAAAATGGCACAAATGCAGATGGTGGCCAAGAGCATAGGCATAAAATACTGACGGGCCGACTCTATAGCGGCATCAAAGGGTTTGAATCCTTTGCCAAGATACTCCAGATAGCCATCGATGACCACGATCGAGTTATCGACAATCATTCCCAGCACCACAATCAGTGCCGCCAGCGTCACGATATTCAGTTCGATACCCATCATATACATCACCGCCACACTCACAAAGGTGCTCAGCGGGATGGTGATGGCCGCCACGATGGCCGAACGAATGGGGAACAGCACCATCATCACCAGGATAATGATGGCCATCGAGATGAGCAGATCGCGCAGGAAGTCGCTCACGCTCTTTGCCACCACCTTGGGTTTATCAGCTATGCGGGTCACATTCACGTCCTCGGGCAGTTCGTTCTGACGGAAATCTTTCAGCACCTGATCCACCTCCTGACCATACTGCACCACGTTATTACCCGGCGTCATCTCCATCGACAGCAACACACAGGGGTGTCCGTCCTGCTCGATACGACTCGACATCGGCTCATATTCGCGTACCACACGGGCCACATCGCGAACACGTACCACCTTACCCGTTGCAGGGTCAGAGAAAATAATCTGGTTGGCTATCTCCTCTTCGCTGTTCTCCTGAGCCTCCACGTGGATGGGTATCTGCTGGTCATCATCGCTGATACTGCCACTCATCGTGGTGATGCCCTGAGCCTGCAGACGCGAAAAGAGCATCTGTTGACCTATACCATAGGCTTGCAGACGCTGGCGGTCTATATAAAGACTGATCTGCTCTTTCTGCTCGCCGAAGATTTTCACATTCGCTACCGACGGGATGCGACGTAGGCGGTCGCTCAAATCATCACTGTATTGTTTCAGTTCGCGGTAGCTGCGCTGGTCGCTCTCAATGGCGATGAGCAGAGCCGAGGTATTGCCAAAATCATCGTTCACCACGATGGCCAGCACCCCACTGGGCAACTGCGCCTTAAAACCATTCAGCCCGTGCTTAATCTTCGACCACACCTCGTCCTTGTTGTTCACATCATCGTTCAACTTCACCATCACGATACACATGCCGTTCTGCGACTGCGTGGTGGTCTTTTTGCGATTCACCTCACCAAAGGTAAAAAGATAGCGCTCTAAAGGACGTGCCACCTGCTGCTCCACCTCTTCCGATGTAGCACCGGGATAGACCGCCACTACCACACCTTGTCGGATGGTGGCATGTGGAAATTCGTCCTTCGGCATGATATACATACCGTAAATACCCATCACAAACAAGATGCCGACGATGAGCAATGATATTGAGTAATGCTCCAACGGCCATCGGAGCCAATTCGTATTTTTCATCCTAATATATCACTTTGGTTCCTTCACTCAGTTTCTGATAACCCTCTGTGACAATACGGCCACCGATATTCAGCCCGTCGATGACACTCACATAATTGCCTTGTGGCTGACCAATAGTAACAGTTGTGCGATGAGCAGTGCTGTCTTTGCCAACCGTCCAGACAAACAGACTGCCGTCAGACTTCCTCTGTACTGCCGTTACAGGAACCATTTTGCTACCAATAGCCTGCGAGCCATCAGAGACAAAACGTACATTGGCCACCATCCCTGGCAGTAGCTTCCGGTCACCATTTGCCACATTTATTCTAATATCATACGTGTGCGTGAGGGCATCGGCCTGCACGCCCTTCTCTATCTGGCCTCCTTGATAACTACCATTGATGGCTTCCACCTGGATATTCGTTGGAGTACTGGCATTGATACCGCCAATCTCAGCTTCGGGAACTGCTACTTTTACCTTTACTGCAGAGATGTCAAGAATACTCACAACGGCCTGTGAGGGTAAGGCAGTCTCGCCTGCACCAATCAGTTTCTTACCTATGACACCACTTACAGGTGCTACCAACCGGCAATCGGCGAGATTCTTCTTGGCTACCTCCAACTGCGATTTGGCCTGAGCCACCTTACTCTGGACCTCCACCCACTGCACCTCTGGCAGCGAGCCATTGTCGTGCAGCATCTTGTAGCGCGCCAACGCATCGTTGGCCTGTGTCATCTGCGCCTCGGCACCACTCAGCAGGTTGCGAGCCTGCGTGTCGTCCATCTCCGCAATCAACTGACCTTTGCCTACGGCCTGGCCTTCACGTACCAGCACACGCTTAACGACACCCATCCCCGTAAAACTGACAGCGGTAGCCTCGCGTTCTTCTACCATACCCACATACGTCTGGGCATTATCCATCATGCCAGGTGATACCACCTGGGTTTTCACTCTCGTCGGAGCCTTCATGCTCGATTTTGCTGCTTGCTTTTGGCAAGAACTGCCCAGTAATATGACTGATAGCAGTATCAAAAAATACTTTTTCATAACTAAATGACTTGTTTTAGCTGCAAAATTAATCCAAAATCGGCTATCATCAATGTCCGATTTCACTTCATATCTTACCAATTTGACATCATGAGGTCAAAACAACCAACATTGATGCCAAATAAGACATTGAATATGGAAAATTTTAAGTACTTTTGCAACATGAAACAGCATGAAGAAGTAACATTTCAGACATTAGCTAACAATGAGGATATCCAGATTGGCTATTCCGACAACGATATTGTGGTTGTTGACAGTATTCAGCAATTTACCGAAGTCAATACAGCCCATGTGGCCATGAATGCCGTCGTCATCTGTACCAACGGCAAGGTACAGGCTCAGATGAATGGCAAACAAATGGAACTTCACAAGAACCAGGTGGCCATCGTACCCCAGAACGTCACGGTGACCGACGTGATGGTCAGCCCTGACTTCAACCTGAAGGCTATGTTCCTCACCTACCGCATCCTTCAGAGTTTTCTGCGCGAGAAAATGAACATCTGGAACGACATGATGTACATCCGTCGCCACCATATCGTGACCATGGACGAAGACGAGATGCTATTCTACACCCACTTCTATGACATGCTGACGCTGGCCATTACCAAAGGAGGGGACTATCCATTAAAAACCGACGTTATCCAGTCGCTGCTACGCTCGGCCATTCTTGGACTCTGCGGCCGGATGGAGAAGATGCTGGCATCAGATACCAATCTGGAAGACTCTGCTACTTTGCATGATAATAGGAAAATGACGTCAAAGGTCCACTTCCAGCATTTCCTTGATTTGCTACACTCCAACGATGTGAAACGTCACACGGTAGAAGCTTATGCCAGCAAACTTTGCATCTCGCCCAAATACCTCACGGCCGTCTGCAAGAAGAATTCTGGCAAGACCGCTAACGAATGGATTACAGAACATGTGCTGGAGGATATCCGTTACTACCTGCGTCAGACAGATCTCAGTATTAAGCAAATCTGCGACAAACTCGCTTTTCCAAATCCCTCCTTCTTTGGTAAATACGTGAAAGATCATTTCGGTATGACACCATTGGAATTCAGAAACAGTTGAATAGACACATCCTCTACGACTTCGCGAGGGCGTCAAAGCCGTCTAACAGATGGCATCATTGTTCATTTATGTATTGAAGAATGAATTTTTCTGCCACAGGTAAGAATCGGTCGTGCCCTTGCGGATTTAGGTGAGCTGTGTCAGTACCTTTTCCTCCCTGAAAATAAATCTTCCGAAACTGTTCACTTGCTGCAAAGATATTACTATGACGGGCTGCATCAAAAACAGGGATTCCGTATGATCCGCAGATCTCAAGTATCGTATCAACCACCTGTTGACGTGGACTGCCTATAAAATCTTTGCAAGTCCAAGGTGTAAAAAAGAATATCATTGCATTAGGATATCGCTCAATAAGCCCACTGCATAGTAAGCCAAGACGTTCACGGAATGTATCCATGCCAATAGAGTCAAGACGTTCGCGGACGGCATCGTTGTGGCCAGCAATAACTATGATATAATCCAAAGAGTCCTTCATATCTTTGTAGCGCTGGTACATGCCAGGTCCCCAACGTTCCAAATCGAGAGCAATACAATTCCCATTACGACCATAATTAAAATACAGCATCTGATGTTTCTGTGCAAACTTATAATGCCAGGTATCCTCAATCTTACCAACATGATTGCGGACATAACTATCGCCAATAACGCCAATCTGCTTGCCTTTCAAGCTTCCTGTCTGTGCAAAAACGAGCACCGGCATAAGACAGGATATCATTAACCATTTTCTCATAATTAATAATCTTTATTATCTATTCATTATATACTGCTAAAACATTTACAAAGCAACCGTCCGTACCATAAAGGTTGTGACGTTTGTCAGTCCAATTACTCCTGTCGCCAGTCACTTCTATCACCAGTTCATATTCATCCATTGGCAGTATCGGACTGGCATAACGAATTCCCTGTTCTGGCATTTTGGCATAGAAGTCTATGAGAGTTGTTACACACACCTTCCCTTTTTGATTACGGATGGTCAGTTTAGCATACCCTCCGTGAGCATTTGCCTCACCTGTTACAAATATTCTTCTGCCCTTGAAGGGAATGGTGGTTTTTGCTCCAATGTCATTCGACGAGAAGTTGACTTGTGTCTTCAAACATTCCTTTAACGGGTCAACAGGTGCTATAGTCCGAACATCCCATGCATTCCAATAGGCAGGAATAGAGAGTCTAACTCCATTGGTCTGCAATGGCAACCAGACATATGTAGCGGCAGAAGCCTGATGGGGGTAGCTCCAACGGTCGCCCATATACATCGGTGTTCCATCGGGTAGTTTCATGACAAAGGTCGTCTGCGAGTTCCATGTCAGTGAACCTTCTGGACAAAAGTTTCCTTGACGCGTCCAAGGGCCAGCTGGAGATGGAGCCGTAAAATAGTAATTGTCATTACGTTCCCAACTAGTCAGGTTCGATGTCAGCAGATAGTAGATACCGTCTTTTTTGAACATTGCAGGCGACTCCCCCATTCCTTCCACACGGGCCACCATCGTATCAACTGACAAGTAATCATTGCTCAGCCGATAGATGGGTCCATGATGGATAAGAAGATAGCCAGTACCGTCATCATCCTGAAAAACGCCCATATCCCACTGCTTTATCGGTTTGCCTTTATATTGAAGCGTACCCTTCAGTTGATACTCTCCGTTAATTGCTGGAGAAGTGGCTATGCCGATATGCGGATCATTATAGTCCATTGCATCGGTATGCATCAGCATGACATATTGTCCTGTCTTGGGACACTTCATCACCTTCACACGTTCACCCACCCGTTGCGGACCAAGGATGCCATTCTTCTGAACAGGTAAGACCACTCTTTCAAAACGCCAGGTAGCCAAGTCGGAAGAAGAATAACAAGAAAAACCGGGAAACGCATTGGTTGAATCTGATTTGTATTCACCAAACAGCCAGTAGCGTCCATTGTCATATGTTATACCTGCCCCATGGGCATTCACGACGTTACCATGTTGGTCATACCATGGAACACCATTGATGACTACATAGCTGAAAGGGCGCAAAAACTGTCGTATACATTCCAAAGAGCGTTGAAAATCCTCTACGCCAAAACCATGTCCAGCATTTGGTATTTCAAGCAGTTGGGCATCCTTGAATAGTTTAACAGCCCGACGGGAATAATCTATTTGCACTACAGGGTCGGCATCACCGTGAATAATAAGAACAGGCCTGCGATATGCCTCAACAGCCTTGTAGGGATCCATATTGCGGAGTTCTGTAAAGAATCGTCGTCCGATGGGTACCCGCCAAACTTCTGTGGTATCTGGAATCTCGGATACCTGTGGATAGCGACTGTTCCAATTGTCGGGGATGCACAAGGCCGGAAACTCGAGAATCAGTTTACTGATATCTTTCTGCATGCTGGCAGCGGTTAGAACTGCTATAAGGCCGCCTTGACTACTACCAAGAAGTACGATATTCTTTTTGTCGACATCTGAACGCGACTTAAAGTATCGCACGACGGTCTCCAATGCTTTCTGCTCGTCAATCACAGACATGTTTACCGTATTGTTGTCTGTCCGGCTTCCAGTACCGCCACATGGAAAATCAAAGGTATAGCACATATACCCCATCTCATTCAGCATTTTAAAATAACTGCGTCCAAAATGATGTGCTCCGTTGAAGCCATGGGCCACTATCACGATCGGATGTTTCTTTTGTCCATTGTCAGGCGTACTCAGCACGCCGTAGATCGGATGCTCGCCACGTTTTATCCATAGTTCTTTCTCTACGGAAGGCTGCAGTGCGGGGGCTGCTGTTTTCTTTAGCATCACTGGGCCTATCAATCCTGAGCGGAGAAGTGGGGTGTCTTTTTCAAAAAACTTAAACGAGACGATAGCCTTGCGCTTGGAGGGGCGTGGCTGTCCCTGACTGAGCCATTCCGGCACTTCTTTCATAAACCGGCCAATGGTTGGTGAATTGGGAGCTGCTCCGAAGGCCACTGGTTCAGACCATTCCACATCGTCAGGTTCCTGTTCGTCGCCCACCATACGATTCACCCACAGATTTGTGACATCAACCTCCAGCAGATTGTCACCACCAAGTAGTGACTCTGTAATGTCAATGGTAAAGGGTGGTCGCCAGAGTGTACCACAAACCTTTCCATTCACCCGAACTACTGCAAGATTCTTCACTTCGCCCAGATCGAGGATATATCGGTAGTGGCGGTCGAATTCTTTCAGATACAGACGCTGCTCATAATGTGCAGTCCCTGAGAAATATTTAATATCGTTATCAGCCGACTCATTCCAAAGTGTCAGCGATGGCCATTCCACCACCTTACCCTCATCGAACCTGACCGTCCACTTTCTAGTTACAGGTATGATGTCGGTGATGTCTTCTGAGAAAGACTCTTTTCCCGAACCAGTTTCAGCCGTTGGATTCCTGAAGACGAGGAACACGGCTCGCCGTGTGGTCAGATTCAACGTCACTTGTGTCTTGCCGTCTGCCATCTTCCATATTTCTGCCTCAGACATATTCCCTGTTTCCGGATCCCACACCTCAGGCAGTCTGCCCGTACCTGTAATAGTAACATGAGGCATCAGCGTACTGTCCTTGGTATTGGCTACGAAATAGATATCGGTCTCACCGTCCCGCCGGTGTATCCAGTGGATGCTGTGGGCGTCAGTGGTCAGCGAGGCATCCCTGCTCTTGAAATCATCCACGTAAACCCCTCGCTGCAGCAATGCCTGGCATCTGGCAAAGTAAGAGAACAAAGGCTTGGCACCATCCTTCCACCATGTCTGTCCTGGCGTCCACTGTGTACCCCACATACCGAACGACATGCCAGGCTTGGCATTCACCCAAGGATTGTGTGCGCCAGCATGCAGCATCAGCTTGTTAATGCCACGGCAGAAAGCCGAGTCGGCGATGGCTTTCAGCCGTGCTGGATCATCTTTCCACGCATATAGGGGCCAGCAGGTGAATCCCTCTGCATAGACGATTTCGTGTCCTGCCCGTCTTGTCGCATCCACCACCCTCGGTACGTCATTCCATCCCCAGTTGGTGGGGTTGGTCCAGAACTCGGCACTAATGGGATCATCTGCCGCCAACTGCCTGCAGATTTTGTCGGTATTGATAGGATTGAAACGGCCACTTCCTCCCCCCGTTCCGTAGGGCTGTACCAATAGCTGTAGGCCGTGCTCATGCGCCAACTGGCTCATATAACCGTAATAATGCTCGGCAAACAGGTCGGTAACCGTTTCACGCCAGTCATTCAGAAACTTCTTGCTGCTCGCCTTGTCACCGATAGTCATCCCCGCAGCCACGGGCAACCAAGTCAACATGTCGTAGCCACGCCGTTTCTGAAATTCCCAAGGCATCGCTGAGGTCCAGTCCTGACCACCAGCCTCATAGCTGTCAATTTCCAATCGTTGGAATGTCTTCCCAATTTCATCGCCAGCTAGACTTATTAAGATAGAGGGATAAGACTCCCAGAAATGCCTGATTGCCTCACGGTTCATTTTGTCACACTCCAATCCAACACCACTCTCTGGCGACGTAGCCACATTGGTTTTCCCGTTGGGTGTATGCCCGAAACGATAGATCCTCCAACGTCCTTGAGGCATCTTCCAATGCAGTATGCCCTTGCTGTCCATCTTGCCAGTCAGATTCCTGATCGAACTCATCGGCACGCTGTCCTGATCGGGGACAGCTATCACTGCCACATCCCGATAATAACTATACTGTGGCTCTGTCTCTGGCATGATGAGACGAGTGCGACTCCTGCCAGAAGCTACCGTTGTGCTCCATACCAGTTTCTGCATGGCATATTCCTGTTTGACCGCCGGATAGGCGCTTGACGACCATCCTGGACAGTTATGCGTGCCGAACGATAAACCCAGCCGACGGCACTCGTCGATGGCAAAGCGCATCAGTCGTTGCCATCTCTCAGAACCGATGGCATTGGTGGTGTCCTTAGCGAGACCCTGCATGGGGCCACCCACCTGAAAGTTCTGCACACCACCAATACCCGCCTCTTTGTAGGCTTCCAGATCGGCCGTGATTCCCTCTCTCGAGACGAGTCCATCCATCCACTGCCATATCATAAGCGGCTTCGCCTCCGCCGGAGGATTCCTGAATGCATCCTCCATGGTCTGACCCTCTGCCCCTATGCCTGCCAGAAACAGGATACTCATCATCAAATATCGTATCGTCATCGCTTTTTTATAAAAAGAAGGGGACAGGAGGTTGAAGGTCCTGCCCCTTCTCACTAACAATTAACATTAACTAAAACTAATAACGTGAAAAATAACAACTTATTATGAATAATGATGCTAATTCTTATTAATATCCAGGGTTCTGTTCAAGGATTCCATTTGACTCCGTAATGGCAAACTGTGGAATGGGGAACAGCACTTGATAGTCCTGAGCATTATTGCCACGCTCACGAGCCAGTTTTATATACACCCCGTGGCGGATCAGGTCTTGACGACGCATGCCCTCACCAAATAGTTCATGACCACGTTCCAGCAGCAGATAGTCGCGGAATGCCTCTTTACTGGCAGTTGCCGATGCGGGAATCTCCACACCAGCTCGGTCGGTCACCTGCTTCAGAGCCTGAACAGCCTCGGCACTCGGACCGTTCAGTTCATTCTCGGCTTCAGCAAACGACAACAGGACTTCTGCATAGCGGAGCACGGGCTGGGCTGTCTGTGTTCCCCAGTTGGCAAACTGCGTGTCCATATACTTGACAGGAATGGCTCCAACCATACCGGACTCTCTAGTTATGTGTTGGTTACTTGAATTGTCATATTCACAGAGGATGACCTGTTTGCGTGTGTCATTATCCTCAAAGGTGTCATAAAATTCCCAGCGCATGCAGTAAACCTTCCATCCAGAGAAATAATTATCCTCAGTACCACGGATATACGATGTACCTTTACTCGTATAGCCACGCTTGAAATCATTAGGAAGCACTTCGGTCACATAATAGTTATCTGATGCTGTGTTTGAAGGTACGGCCCATATAAGTTCATCGTTAACTGCCGACTTGAAAACATCCTCGTAGTTGGCCAGTAACGAGTAGCCCATTCCCATCAACGTCTTGGCCACAGCTTTTGCCTGCTGCCAATTTTTCTCATGCATATAAAGACGAAGCTTGATACCATATGCTATTGCCTTTGACATTCGTCCCCACTCATCAGGATTAGAGTTATATTTGTCAGGGAAAGAAGTCGTGGTAATGGCATCGTCAAGATCCTTTTCAATGTAACCGATATAGACATTATTTGATGGTCGCGGCTCTATGGTGTTGTCCATCAGTGTCGATGGATCTAATTTCACATTCAACGGTCCAAAGAAGTCAAGCAGTGTATACATATAGAATGCACGCAAAGTCTTGGCCTCCGCAATATAGCGAGTACGAACAGCCTCTGTCGAACCGCTGCTTTTCTCCATCTGATTGATTACATCTGTAGCTCGGGCAACAAATCGCAGTACGTTGTAAGTAGTATTGATAGCACCACCTGTAGAAGGGCCAACGTTGAATTCGTCATATACATAACTTGAGTAGTGACGCATGATATCAGTCGTAACCATGCCTCCCGCAAAATAGGCATTGATATCTGCGTTGAAAAGGGAGTTATACCAGCCACCCGTGCCGCCATCACTATATCCCCAGTTGGTTGTCAATGGCAGGTAAAGTCCTGTTACAGCTGCATCGAAGTCGCCTTCGGTCTTGAAGAAATTATTTGGCGACATATCCGTGAAGTTCTTTGTCTCTAGCGTGTCCTCACACGAAGTGAGCAGAGTCACCATTGCTACTGCGCACATCATAGCGCTTATCATGATCTTTTTCATATTCTGTCTGAGTTAAAAGTTAAGATTAAATCCGAATGAGAGTGACAAAGCCTGCGGGTAGGGATTGCCCGTCGAGAGTTCGGGATCAAAGCCGTCATATCCAGTAAAGGTAGCCACATTCTGCGCATCCACGAAGAAGCGGGCACCACGGATGAAGTTGCTCTTCAGGAAGACACTTTGTGGCAACGTGTAGCCAAGGGTGATGTTCTTCAACTTGACGTAACTGCCATCTTGTAGATAGAAATCGTTGGCACCCGATGGATTCTTGCTGTCGTATGGATTGGTTGCAATACCTGGCATCCAGCCTTGTCCTTTCTGACAGTTCCAAACATCTGTCATGACATTGGTATAAGTGTTACTAGGTGCATTACCATTGTTGCCGAGGTTTGCTGCTACGGGAATCTGGCCGTAGGTCCTGCCTGTTCCGCTGTTATGGGAACCTATATATTTCTTGAAACCAAGAGCGCTATAGAAGTATATGTTCAGGTCGAAGCCCTTCCAACTCCATGTATTGCCAAAGCCTATCATCCAGCGTGGCGTGCTGTTACCTAATTTAACTACATCCTTGGCATCAAGTACACCATCACCATTCTGGTCAACATACTTGATATTACCAATATTGGCATCGGGCATATACGATGGGATATCGCTCTTACTGCGGATAATGCCTGCAGTCTGCCACCCATAGATAGCGTCAATCTCACCCTTTTCGTCGATATACTCCGCCAGAGCCACTTCCGGGTTACGCTCCACCCAACTGGCCTTGAAATAGGATACGTTTAGCGTGGTCTCCCACTTAAAGGTCTTGCTGTTCAGATTGTCGCTGTTCAGGGAGAACTCAAAGCCCTCGCTCTTGGTTTCACCGATATTGGCAGCCACACGCCCCACGGCGTTGTTTGAGGGCAGCGTCTGATAGTCAAGCAGATCCTTTACGCCACGATGGAAGAATTCGATAGAGCCATTGATGCGCTGGTTGAATAGTCCATAGTCGATACCGATGTTCAGTGTGTAATCGGTTTCCCATTTCAGTTCCGGATTCTCTATCTGAGTCAGCATCAGTCCGGTATGCATCGTCGAGCCGATCAGGAAGTTATAGACTGAGCGGTAGAGCGACTGCGAGTTGGTGCCCAGCACATTCTCATTACCCGTAGCACCATAGCCCACTCTGAGTTTCAAATTGCTGATGGCCTTGGCGTTCTGCATAAAGGACTCTTCACTCAGTCGCCATGCCACGGAAGCACTAGGGAAAAACCCCCATTTCTTGTTCTCGGCGAAATAGCTCGATCCGTCACGACGAGCAGTGATGGTCACGATGTAACGATCCTTATACGAATAGTTGGCACGGAAGAATTGTGACAGTTTCGTGCGCTCAGCATAGTTGGAGCTGATACCCTCTTTATCCTTATCACTGGCTATACCTACATTGTTGTAACCAAAGGCATCGGTAAAGAAGTCGGACCCCGTAAGCCCGAAGCTCTCGCTGGTGGTCTTATAGTAACCAGCACCCAATACTGCCGACACATGATGTACTTCGCCAAACGTCTTGTCGTAGTTCAGATACGACTCAATACTGGCATTTACCACCTTTGATTGTCCCAGACTGGCCATACCCTCCTGAGCATTCACATTATTCGCGTGCTTAGGGATAAAGAACTTTCTGACAGATGTCTGCGTGTCATAGCCACCCACGCCCCTCAGCGTTAGCCCGTCCATCAACTTCAGGTCGAAAGAGGGCGCGATGAATATGCGCTCCGTCGTGGTCTTATCCTCTATCTCACAATAAGATACCGGGTTCGTGTAGAGTTTATTATAGCTCTTGTTATAATTGCCGTTCTCGTCCATCACGGCAATGTCCGGCGCATAGTCAATGAGTCGCATGATCATGTTATCGCCATTACCGCCCGTACCTACGGAGGTGCTGTTGGCATTCACATTCGAGTAGCTGAACTTAATACCCGCCTTGAAGATTCTCGAGAACTCCTGATCCAGATTCAGTCGCAGGTTATGGCGCTTCAGTCCCGACTGTTTCAAAATACCCTGATTATCGTAATAATTATAAGAGAAGAAATACTTCGTCTTGTCATTACCGCCATTGACCGATACGTTCTGATCAATCACATACCCCGTTCTCGACACCTCGTCAATCCACTTGGTATCTGCCTCATAGCCATCCACGTTGTCGAATACGAGCTGATAGCCACTGAGGTCTTCGGGGTTGTCGCCATACACACCCATCTTATTATTATAAAGGTAATACTCCTTTGTCCAGAAGTTGGCCTGCTCTCTGAACTGTCGGGCATTGAGCACCTCGGGGTATTTCTTCATCAGCTGAGCCGTGAAAACACTACGATATTCCACCTTCGGTTTGCCCGACTTTCCGTTCTTGGTTGTAATCAGTACGACACCGTTAGCAGCCGAAGCACCATAGATGGCAGCCGCCGAAGCATCCTTCAACACCTCAATGCTCTCAATGTCATTAGGATTGATCGTATTCAGCGGGTCACGATCCACGCCAGCCATATAGTCATATCCCGGTGTGCTGATGCCTGGCGTTGCCGACGAGTTGGTCTGGATAGGAACGCCGTCGATTACATAGAGCGGGGCATTGCTACCATGAGGCGATGCTGCCCCACGGATATTGATAGAGATACCCGCACCAGGCTGAGCAGAGCTCTGTGTAGCCGACATACCCGTAACGCGACCTTGTAGCATCTGACTCACGCTGGTACTGCTGACGGAATTCAGCTGATCACCATTGACAGAAGCCACGGCGCCAGTGATGTCCTTTCTGCGCGACGTACCATAACCGATCACCACCACTTCATCCAGCCCATTGGCCTCCTCTTCAAGCGTGATGTGCATAGGCGCATTCGTAGGCTTAATGTCCTGCGACTTATAGCCGATGTAAGAAACAGAAATCATGGTTCCCTGCCCCACCTGAAGCGAGAAGCGCCCTTCCAGGTCAGTTACCGTGGCATTCTTTGTCCCTTTTTCCACTACTGTGGCTCCGATGACGGGGACACCGTCCCGATCGGCCACGACACCACTGGCCTTTTGGTTTTGTGCCATGGTCACCATACTGCAGATGGTGAACAAAGCCAAGAAGAATAATTTTGTTTTACTCATGTTAAAAATGTTTTTAGTTAATAATTGAGTTATCTCTCAGTTTGATTCCGGCTGCAAAGTTAGGGTGTTTTCCAGAAACAGGCTTGTCTATGCCGTTCATTAGCTTTCACTATTTGTGCAAAGTGAGGTTTCACACTATTTTTCTTTTATAATTATATAGGTATATGAGGATTTTTTTGTAAGTTTGCACCAGAAAAAGAACTCTACTATGCAACTGAAGACAATTCTTCTACTTATCATTTCACTATCACTAAGCTATCCGTCCAAAGGCTGGCTAGCTAACGAATACGTATTAACCGAACTGCCCACCCAGCAACAATTGCCAGTGGCCAATGTCCACTGCATCTATCAGGACAGGGAGGGATTTATCTGGTATGGAACCCGGGGAGGAGGCTTGTGCCGTGACAATGGCTATCATATTGATGTCTTTCGCTCCGACCGCAATCATCCCGACTTGATCGGTGCAAGTAATGATATTACAAGTCTGGCAGGCGATTTCCACAATCATATCCTTTTCTCCACGAAGGAGGGTCTTTATATGCTCGACAAAAACGACTACACCATCCATGTCGTCGATCAGCAACTGGCGGGCAAATCCGCAGGGCCCATATTAGTGGCATCCGATAGTACCGTCTGGGTTTGTTCTTCAAAACAGGTCTATCATTATGACCAGCATCTGCACCTCATGGCAACCATCCCATCGAAATGGAAGGGTCAAGATGCATGGGCGTCGCGCATCATGCAGGACAGCCACGGCAGTATATGGGTGACACAATGGAATGGCGGCATCGTGAGATACAATCAAACCACCCGCCAGTTTGAAGAACAATACTGGGAAGAACGCATCCCCCCAGCCGACCTTGTGGAAGACCCCACGGGACACGGCTTCTGGGTAGGCACCTGGGGAAAGGGTATCATGCACTACGACCCCAATCATCGCCGGGTGACGCCATTCCCCTGCACATACGGCGATGCCAACACCTCGCTGACCATCCATCTCATCGGCGACACCTCCTCCCCACGGCTATGGGCGTCAACGATGTATGGTCTACGCGCCTACGACATCATAGACGGCAGTCTGCACCCCGTAAGTCTGGGCGGTATCTTGCCTGAGGGCATGAGCGTCATCGACAACACGGCCTTCGATAACAATGGTAACCTCTGGGTTTCAGGATTCTCGCCCCACACGTTTATCCTGTCACATCCCGACACGAGCATCATGAAAGCCGACCTCTCGTCTATCAGAAAGCAGTTGCACAACCGCCCCTTCATCCGCAACACCGTGAAAGAAGGCGACAACATCTGGCTGGGGCAAGATCGCGAACCTATCGCACTATATCTGCCAAAGGCTGGAACCATCGCTTTCGACAAGAATGTGAGCACCATCTCCCGCCCCAGCGTGACCGATTTCTGCAAGCGTCAAGACGAGCAGGGCATCTGGGGGAAAGAGCAGAATCTGCTCTATCACCTCTGGTACGACGGGCATACAGTCCAGTCACGGGTAGAAACCAAGGCACGAGGCAACATCAACTGCATTCTCGATGCTGGCGACGGTGAGGTTTACATTGGCCATCAAGAAGGTATTGACATCTACCATACTACGGCCAAGATGATCAGTTCGTTCCCTATTTCAGCCAAACAGGTCGTGGCTATATTAAAAGCCCGCGACGGTAATCTATATTATGCCTCCGACGAGAACCACCTGACATGCTATAACCCGAGACAAGGCAAACGGATGATTTTGGTGAAAAGCGAGATTACCGATCTGGCCGAAGACAGCAAAGGATGTATCTGGGCATCAACCCGTCATGGCGACCTGCTATGCTATCATCCAGAAACCGGCAAGACCACTATCGACGGCAAAGGCAGCAATACCAACGGCGACAATATCAAACATATAGCTATTGATGCCAAGGGGCATCTCTGGCTGCTATCCGACCAGATGGTGAAAGAGTACAATCCCCGAAGCGGGGCCTATCGCATCTTCCGTTCATCCGACAAGGCTATCCAGATGGACTGTTTCCATCATGTCAAGGCCGAAGGCGACCATGTGACAATCGACGGTGCCGGAGGCATTCTCTACATCCAACCGTCGGCTAACATCGACCAACTCTCATCTGGAGCATCGCCCATCGTCACATCGGTCACCATCGACGGCATCCGACGAATCGTAGGCATGAATAGTAAGGAACTCGACATCCGTCATGATGCGGTCAACATCGAAATACAATTCTCCACCCTCAACTATCTGCATGCCGACAAGGTTTCCTATGCCTATCGGCTCAGCTCCATCGATACCCAATGGCACTATCTGCCACAGGGCGTTAACAAGGCTACCTTCGTCCTGCTGCCCAAAGGCAACTACACGCTCGAATTGATGGCTACCGACGAGTACGGCTGCTGGGGACAGAGCGTCCATGCCCTCCAGCTCCACCGGCTGCCAGCCTGGTACGAGTCGTGGTGGGCCTATCTACTCTATCTGCTGACGGCCGTCCTGCTAATGGGCAGCATCACCCGCTACTATCTGAGACGCCAGAAGGAAAAGCAGCAACATCAGATGGATGTGCAACTGACAGAGATGAAACTGCGCTTCTTTACGAACATCAGCCACGAACTGCGTACCCCACTCACACTCATACTCACGCCGTTGGAGAGCATGGTGAGGAAAATTGACCGCTGGCAACAAGAGGATCAGGAAGAGACACACCTCACCTTTATCAGCAATCAACTTATGATGATCCAGCGGAATGCCCAACGGCTGCTATCGCTTGTCAACAACCTTCTCGACTTCCGCAAACTGGAGATGGGGCAACAGAAACTGGAACTGACCAACGGCGACATCTTCGAGTTTGTCCGCACCGTCTGCGAAACATTCCGTCCCATATCCACCGAAAAAGGCATCGGCCTGGGATATGCCATTCCCAACGAACAGCTCTATATCAATTTCGACAGCCGCAAATTACAGCATATCTTATACAATCTGCTCAGCAATGCCTTCAAGTTCACACCTGCAGGCGGCCAGATAGCAGTAAGCATAGCCAAGACTGATACAGAGTGGCTCAGCATCACCGTAAAGGATACCGGATGCGGCATCCCCAGTCGCGACCTTCCACACATCTTCGACCGTTACTACCAAAGCAAGAACACGGCAGACCCTTCGGTGACCGGCACTGGAATCGGGCTACATCTAACCAAAGAATACCTACAGCTTCATGGCGGAAACATTACCGTCAACAGCAAGCTTGGCGAGGGCACCACTTTCACAGCCTTTCTGCCTACAAACATAAAGATGAAGGAGCAGCCCCTGCCTGCCGAGCCTCATCAGCAGGCAGAAACATCAGAGACCGAATCCCATAAGGCCAATCTGCTCATTGTTGACGACAACGACGAGTTCCGTCAGTTCCTGTGCGGCGAACTGGCAGAGCAATACAACATCCATCAGGCAGCCAATGGCGAGGAGGCGCTCACCGTAATTGCCGAGCAGGATATCGACCTGATGGTATCCGACGTGATGATGCCCGCCATGGATGGAATGACGCTCTGCCGCCGTATCAAGCAAGACGTCAACACATCCCACGTGATGGTCATCTTGCTGACAGCCCGCACTGCCGAAGAAAGCAAGATAGAGGGATTCCGGGCAGGAGCCGACGACTACCTATCAAAGCCGTTCAACATGGAGATGCTACAACTGCGCATCAGCCATCTGTTGGAATTGCGCCGCCAACGCAATCAGGATTTCCTGAAAGGTGAGGATGTCGAAGTCGAGGCTGTAGCACTCAATGAGATCGACCAAAAATTCCTTCGTAGTGCCGTCGAGGCAATAGAGCGTCATCTCAGCAACGAAGAATACGACATCGATGCCCTGGCGGCCGATGTCTGTATGAGTCGCTCCACCCTCTACCGTAAGCTTCATTCACTGACAGGTCAAAAGCCCAGCCTATTCATTCGGGCTATACGCCTCAAGCATGCCGCCCGCATGATAAAGGAAGGCAGCTACAACCTCACAGAGATATCCACGCTTTGCGGATTCTCCTCACCGAGTTATTTCAGCCGCTGTTTCAAAGCCCAATACGGCATACCACCTGGTAGTTACTGTTCTTCATAATAGCAATAATTACACATTATTTTGTATATAAACGAACGATTTCAGTAAAATGTGAAAACAATGGCGCAATTTGTGAAACCAAAGTATCAGAAAAACGCTGTACCTTTGCACCCAGTTAGAAACTACAAACGATTATGAATATCAAGAGTATTATCACAGCCGTTATTGGTCTGCTCGTATCCACAGCATGCAGCGGCGGCGCTAAACAAGAGAAAGTTATGAATAAGGATTCAAAGGCAATTGTAGTGTTCTTCTCACATGCTGGAGACAACTACGCAGTAGGAAACATTGAGGTGGGCAACACGAAGATTGTTGCCGACTACATCACTGAGTTGACGGGTGCAAAGCAGTTTGAAATCGTCACCCACAAGTACGACGGTATGGCTTATACCCCGCTCATCAATCTGGCGAAAGAAGAAACTAAGAAGGGTGAATTACCTGAGTACGAAGGCGACGTGGATCTGAGCGGCTACGACACCGTATTCATTGGTGGTCCCGTATGGTGGGGCACTTATCCGCAAGTGATGTTTACCTTTTTCAAGAAGCATGCTAACGACCTGAAGGGTAAGACCGTCATCCCTTTCACCACTCACGAAGGGTCAGGATTGGCCAACTGTGTAGAGGATGTGAAGGATGCATTCCCTGGCGCAAATGTGCTGAAAGGTTTCAGCATTTACGGACACGAAGTGCGTACGGAAAAGAAAAAGGTCGAGAAGTGGCTCAATGATATAGGATATTAACAATGAATAATATGGAATACATAAAACTGTATAACGGTGTTCAGATGCCGACATTGGGCTACGGTGTGTTTCTCGTAAGCCCTGAAGAGTGTGAGCGTTGCGTGAGTGATGCATTAAGTGTAGGCTATCGCCTGATTGATACGGCACAGGCCTATCAAAACGAGGAAGGCGTTGGTAATGCCTGGCGTAAGAGCGGACTGAAGCGCGAGGACATATTCCTTGTAACAAAGGTCTGGATTTCGAACAACGGCGAGGAAAAGGCCGCCAAGAGTATCGATGAGAGTCTGCGCAAATTGCAGACGGAGTATATCGACCTGCTGCTCATCCATCAAGCCTACGGCGACGTGTTCGGTACTTGGCGGGCGATGGAGAAAGCCTATCGTGCTGGCAAGGTGCGTGCCATCGGTGTGAGCAACTTCCAGGCTGGCCGTTTCTTCGACTTCGCCCACTATGTAGAGCTGAAGCCGATGGTAAACCAGCTGCAATGCAACACGCTTATCCAGCAGACGGGCATCGAGCCGATTCATGCTGAATTTGGCACAAAGGTAATGGCCTGGGGACCGCTTGGCGGACAGGGCGTCGACGGCATCGTGAAGAGCGAGGCGCTGACTGCTATCGGAGCCAAGTATGGTAAGAGTGCAGCCCAGGTTGCCCTCCGCTGGCTCACCCAGCGCGGCATCGTAGCTATTCCCAAGTCGAGTCATAAGGAGCGCATGGAGCAAAACTTCGACGTCTTCGACTTCTCGCTGAGTGATGACGATATGGCACAGATCGCTCAGATGAACCAGCACGACACGGGCACCATCAACTTCGGAGACCCGCAATTTGTGAAATATCTCATCAAGAATTACGGATAATGAAACAAGTATCAGTATTAGTGGGTGCAATGGCACGTAAGGCCTGCGGTGCAGAAGGTGTGCTCCACAGATTCACCGATCTAACCCCTGCTGACGTTGAGAAGATTTTCAGAATGTGTCTGTAACTATTAGATTAAAGCCCAGTTCCTATATATCAGGGAACTGGGCTTCTCAATCATGCAAGAAATCACCATTATTTGCTTTCAGGTTATCTCTATTTGCTGTATCATATCACTTAATTGTCATTGATATACGACTTCGTGGTCATATCATAATACAGTGCCTCTCGTTCGAGCTCTGCTCGCTTGCAAGGCAAGAACTCTGTTAACGTCAACTTCTCAACAGAATGCTCGATTACCCTTAAAGCTCGTCACGTCTGAAGTCATCTGACTGTCCGAAACGTCCTGTGTATGCCATAATACTATAGTCTTGACATGAATGTCTCTCGATCTACAATAATTCTCAGGTGTGTACCTTCTCCTATAAGCGTTTCGCCAGAATAAGCAGCCACTTTGAACTCAATCTTCTTTCCGTCAACCTTAGTCACTTCGGCTACTGCCTTAACTACATCACCAGTTTTTGAGGGCTTTAGATGAGATGACTCGATGTGGCCACCAACGGTAGTCAGTCCTTCGGGAAGGAAATCCTTGACGGCAAGCATGGCTGCATTCTCCATCAAGGCCATCATCATAGGAGTTGCCAAAACTGGCATATCCCCAGAGCCAATAGTTATAGCAGTAACATCATCTGTAACTGTCAATTCGCTCGTATGTTTTAGTCCAATTTCTATCATATCTCATAAACAATCCTAATTGTTGGCACAAAAGTACTGAAAATCGGGCAGAAATGAATAACTTTGCCCTCAATTACAACAAAGTTTAAGAGATACAATGGAACAATTTGAAGATAAGCTGCACCAAGATCTGCACCAGTTCCTACTGTCAATGAAGGAGGTTGATGAACACTTGCCGGAGTGTCTTGATGTGGAAGATAAATGGGAAGAGATAGCCAAGGCCTATATCCCAGATGGCATCCGCGAGTTTCAAGACTTCCCGTCGGCATCACTCGGCTGGATGATGTATATCGGTATGGCCGTTGCTAAGATGTGGGACACGGAATGGGATATCTATTCAAAGATTCACGACCTCTATGCCTACATGCGAGACAAGAGGGGCTACGATTCAATGGACGAATATATCCGTGAAGATGTCCTTCTACTGCAAGGTGTTGACTATACCGTTCTGGAGAAAGTCACTGGCGAGTGTGCCTCACGGGTCTATAATGCCTTGATGCACCAGCATATAGAGCCAGGAACCAAGGAGGCTTTTGATGCCTATGTCTCATGCCTGCATCAACTCTACCTGTTTGGAGCCGCCATGCAGTTGAACAGAATGGGCTATCACATGACTAAAATGTAATCGACGTAAGTCGCTTGCCAAAGCAAGAACTGATGAACGACCAGAGCAAGCAGTATGACAAAGAGGGAGAAGAACTCAAATGGGGACGAATGGAATAAGAGGCATGAGCATAAAACTGATCATATTTGACTTTGACGGGACGCTGGGCGACACTCGACGGAATATCGTTACAACCATGCAGATGACCATCAAGGAACTGCAACTGCCAAGCCGCACTGAGGCAGAGTGTGCAGCCACCATAGGATTGCCGTTGGCCGGGTGTTTCAGGACACTGTTCCCTGATATTCAGGATGAACTCATCCCCCGATGCGCAGAAACATATCGCAGGATATTCAATGAGAATCTGCAGAAGATTACGCCAGAAGCCTTCCCAGGCGTTGTCAAGACCCTGAAAACACTGAAGGAACAAGGTTTTACGCTCACTATCGCTTCGTCCCGTTCACGCAATTCCCTCACGGAGTTGACTCACAATATGGGTATTGCCAGATAGCCATCCGACTTCTCAGCCAACAACTGGTTGCGCCTCAGTTCACCCTACGCCATCATGCCATCGTCTATAATGTCAAGTGTTTCATGGGATGACCACCCCATTGGTTATCATTCACGTATTGGAAGCCAACGGATGCGTATAATGCCTCGCCAACGGGATTGTCCTTATCTACCAATAGTCCGACACATGGCAACCCCAGACGATTGGCCCGTTCCTTGGTAGCCAACAACAGCTTTCGGGCAATGCCCTGACGACGATATTCTGGAAGCACGGCCAAAGAATCAAGATACAATTCGCCAGCCTGCGTCTCATCGTCCATACCCGTATGATCCTTGCCGATATGTTCTTTGGCAGCCTCGATAAAGGCTCGCCGAAGTTCATGCAGAAGCCCACCATCATAGCTGACGGAAATGCCGACAACCCTATCTGCATCCATTGCCACCAGCGTATTCCGATAACTGTATTGCGAATCCTCGCGTTCAACAAGCATTGTCATCATCTTGCGGAAGGCTGCGAGTAAGCGAGAGCGGCGCAAGCTCGCTTGCTCAGCCGAGTGTGAGCAGGCTCGGCCGGAGGCCAAGTCCTCCAGCCCGTCCCCTTCACCACAAAAATACAGGCAACAGTCATCCGTCATGGCCGTCATTATCAGGCTGGCAATCTCTGCCGCCTGGTTCTTGGTCGCTTCTCGAATCTCTATCATTCCTTCTTATCTGATGAAATTAGTCCAAACCGGCTGTTCTTTCTGAGGATGTCCGTCTTCGATAACGTTCAGTTTCTTGATCATCCAAGCCATGTTGCGCCCCAGTGTCCGCATCGTCTGCATGCCCTCGGCGTTCAGCGTATTTGCCAACTTGCTGAGTGCCTGGAAAGTATTCCCATGCTCTTTCGGGCTTCCGTTTATCAATAATACCTTCATATCTTGATGTTACTCATCTATAAATCCTAATTATTCTCAAAAGATGGCACAAAGTTACGCATTATTCTCCGTATTTTATAAGAAATGACTATTTTTGCAACAAAGTTTAATAATACAAGCAGATAAATCGGAATTCATACTATTGAAGTAAATTCCAATTTAAGAACCATTTTTCAATTCAGATAAAAAGAAGACAGAAGTTATGACAAAAGCATTATTCATCAACGGAAGTCCGCGTAAGAACGGTAATACGGCACAGCTGCTGAAACGTGCCATGGACGGTGCCAGAGAGGCTGGTGCCGAGGTGGAACTGGTGAATCTCTATGACCGCAGCCTGAACTTCAAGGGTTGTATGTCGTGTTTCGCCTGTAAGGTTAAGGGCGGTAAAAAGGGAGTCTGCTCTTTCAAGGACGACCTGCAGCCCATACTCCAGAAGGCAGTGGAGACCGACGTGCTGGTGTGCGGCTCGCCCAACTATTGCGGCTACCCTTCAGCAGCCCTTCGTGCATTTATGGAGCGAATAGAGTTTCCCGCAGTCAACTATTCTGACTACTCCAAGCCCGTCGTGCTGAAGCGCATCTGTTCGGCTACCATCTATACGATGAACTGTCCCAACGAAGAGGTGTATCGCCAGATGAACTATCACATTCTTATGGACACTTCTGCCCAGCAACTCGGTGCGTTCGGACCTACGGAGATATTATACTCCTACGACACCTATCAGTTCCCCAACTACGACCGCTACGATGCTGCCACGTTCAGCGAGGCTCACAAGGCTGAGGTGCGCGACACACAGTTCCCTCTCGACCTCGAAAAAGCTTACGAGTTGGGCAAGCGCCTGGTTAAAAAAATTAAGGAAAATCTCCTCGTCGAGTGACACATCACTGGTTATCATCGCAGAGAACGAGGGATTGTTCTAATATATTATCGGTTGACAGCAATCATGTTATTTCCTGATAAAGTCGGAAGGGGTAACGCCAAAATGCTTCTTGAACTGGCGGGTGAAATGCTGTGGATAGTCGAATCCAAGACTTTCTGCAGCCTCTGAGATGGTAGATCCGCTCATCAGGAGCTGCTGGGCACGTTGCATGATGAAACGGCGGATATGGGAGGTAGCAGAGTCGCCTGTCAGTTCACGGATCAGGTCACCGAAATAGTTGGGAGACAGGAACAGCTGCTGGGCACAGTATTTCACGGTAGGCAGTCCCATTTGTCGCTGCATGCCGTCATCATAGTATTTCCGTAGCAGATGCTCAAAGCGAGGCAACAGGTCAGAGTTTGTTGAAGTGGCCGACGTGGAGAGTTGAAGCGCATAATAGCGAGCTATGAGTTCCAGCACCTGTTCTATCTGCGAGGTAACGATCCGGAGGGTGTGGCAGTCCTCATCGCCAAGCAGTTCCTTACGAATCGCGTCCAGCAAAGTAACGATACTTTGCCGTTGTTCTGGCGTCAAAAGCAGAGCCTCGCTGGTGGTATAGGAGAAGAAATGATAGTCAGCCATGCGACGGCCAAGTTCGGTGTTACGCAGCAGTTCAGTGTCGAAGAGCAGTGCCCAGCCTTTGGTATGTATTTCCTCACCTGTGTCAGTTTTGCCACCTATCTGTCCCGGGGCTACGCACATCAGTGCATGGCGATGCAGCACGTATTGAAGCTGTCCGTAAGACAAATCTTCCAGTTCCTCATCACCGATAAACATACCATATACATCGTAGTTGTTGAGCGAGTGACGGCAATGCTCCAGCTCGTCGTAGTGGATGACCGAGACGAGCGGATGCAACTCCGGCGCTCCGATGTATCGGGCATAGTCGTTGACGCGATGGACTCTTAATATCTTCTCCATAACGGGGGCGAAATTACACATTTTTTCCGACATAAAAGCGAAAAAACAGCGAAATCCGTAAAATCGGTTGATTTATCAGTAAAACAGTTAGGAGTTTTTTGCGTAATTAGTCGTACCTTCGCACCATCAAATCAAAAACAGTAAGAAGATATGAGTAAGATTGCATTAGGAACCTGGGCCTGGGGCGCAGGAGCATTCGGCGGAGACGCCGTATTTGGGAGTAAGACTGACGTAGATAACCTGAAGCCTGTGTTCGACGCAGCCATGAAAGCCGGGTTGAACCTCTGGGACACGGCTACCGTCTATGGCATGGGTGAGTCGGAGAAGATTCTCGGAACATTCGTAGCAGGCGAAAAGCGTGAGACGGTGGAGGTGTCAACCAAGTTCACTCCGCAACTTGCAGAGATGTTTGACAACAGTGTGGAGAAGATGGCCGATGCCTCTATCGAGCGCATGGGCTGCGACTATATTGACATCTACTGGATTCACAACCCGATGGACGTGGAGCGCTGGACACCTGGACTGATTCCCCTGTTGCAGTCGGGAAAGGTGAAGCGTGTGGGTGTGTCGAACCACAACATCAAGGAGATTCAGCGTGCCAACGAGATTCTGGGCGAGGCGGGCTTCAAGGTAAGTGCCGTACAGAACCACTTTTCTCTACTCTACCGTTCGTCAGAGAAAGGCGGCGTGCTGGACTATTGCAAAGAGAACGGCATCGAGTTCTGGGCCTATATGGTGCTGGAGCAGGGAGCCCTATCTGGTAAGTATAATAAGGAGAACCCGCTGCCTGCAGAGAGTGATCGCGGTAAGAAGTACAACCCCGTGCTGCCTCAGTTAGAGGCGCTGACCAACGAGATGACCGCCATCGGGCAGAAGTATGGTGTCTCATGCTCTCAGATTGGTATCGCATGGGCCATCGCCAAAGGTACGCTGCCCATCATCGGAGCCACGAAGGAGCGCCACGTCATCGAGGCTGCCGAGGCAGCCAAGATTCAACTGACAGCTGAGGAAATCTCTAAACTCGAAGCACTTGCCGATGCCACAGGCATTGATACACGTGGCGGTTGGGAACATAGTATGGAATAATTGAAAATATACAATTGCCATGAAGAAAATAATGTTTCTCTTTTGTACGATGCTCACATTGCTGAGTACAAGCGCATCATCGAAGACACTCGTGGTGTACTACAGCTATACAGGTAACTGCCGTGAGATAGTAACCACGCTGACCAGCCAGATTCAGGCTGACGTGCTGGAGATTCAACCAGCCGAGAAGGGACTGAAGTACGAGGCCAACAATTACGCATTGGGTACTCAGTTGCTCAATGCCATCAAGGCCAACCCCAATGATGCCGGCAGCTATCCTGCCATCGACCCCGTAACGACATCTTTGAACGATTACGAAACCATCATCATCGTTACCCCCCTCTGGTGGAGCCAGATGGCAGCCAATATGCAAACCTACCTGTTCAACTATGGTTCACAACTGGCTGGCAAGAACATCGGTCTGATTGTATCGAGTGCCAGCAGCGGCATCAGTGGTGTGGTCGACGACTGTAAACGTCTTGTACCTGACGGCAAATACTTCAGCGAGAATCTCTGGATCAATCACTCCAATCACTCAAACCGGGCAACACTGATCCAGAACTGGCTCTCTGCCATTAATTATAATACTGTTACCGGCATCAACGAGACCAAAACCACAACAGCAGCACCCACCTGTATCTATGACTTAGGCGGTCGGATGTTAGTTAAGGAACCATCAAAAGGAATATACATTAAAAACGGCAAGAAGGTCGTGATTAAGTGAGAGAAATGGATACGGCCATCGCCTATCAGTTGGGCACATCAGAGCAATACGTCGGACGTGCCTTGCATGATATGGCCAAGCGTGACGAAGTGGTGGTAGCCACGAAGTTCCTGCCGCGAACCGACGAAGAAATCCAGCAGGACAATCTGGTGGTGGAGCGTGTCGTAGAACTGGCCGACCGCTATGGTGTGGAGATGACGCAGATCTCGCTGGCTTGGCTGTTGACCAAGGTGGAGTCGCCCATCGTGGGAGCCACAAAACTGCACCACATCGAGGGAGCCGTGAAGTCGCTCGATGTCCGTCTGACAACAGAAGACATCCGCTACTTGGAAGAGCCATACATGCCCCACAACCTCTCAGGCGTGATGGCCGTCAACATTTGTTAAATCATTCCGTAAAAATAGCGAAATTTCGGCATTTATTGGTAACTTTGCCATCAATATTAAATTGTATTTATGAGAAAAGCAAACTTTATTTTGGCAGCAGCCATGTTGATGGCGTCAGCTGCGGTGATGGCTCAGCAGGCATCAAAGGTGTATCTCACAAGGGAGATTTCACCAGAATCGTTGGTAAAAATCTACAAGGCACTTGGCGTTGAAGCCAAGGGGCGTGTGGCAGTGAAGATGTCAACAGGCGAAGGCAGCAATCCCAACTACCTGAAACCTGAACTGGTGAAAAACCTGATATGGGAGGTGGACGGCACCATTGTGGAGTGTAACACAGCATACGGCAACGGCCCTTCCGACAAGAAAGACGAGCGCAACACGTCAGAGAACCATTGGAAAGTGATTGAGCGTCACGGCTTCACAAAGTATTTTCCTGTCGATATCATGGACGAGTACGATGAGATTCGCATCCCCGTAAAGGATCAGACGCACATCAAGTACGACATCGTTGGCGGACACATGGCCAACTACGACTTCATGATTGCCCTCAACCACTTCAAGGGGCATCCTATGGGCGGCTATGGTGGTGCGCTGAAGAACCTCTCCATCGGCTGTGCCAGTCAGAACGGCAAGGCTTACATCCACTCGGCTGGCAAGATGGAGAAACTGGATATGGGCAAGCTGTGGACTCCAGAGTTCATCGGTAATCAGGACGGATTCCTCGAAAGTATGGCAGCCGCTGCCCAAGCCGTAGTGAACTACTTCAACAAGAAGCAGGGCATCATCTACATCAGCGTCATGAACAACATGTCCATAGACTGCGACTGCGTGGATCATCCCGAGCCTGTGAAGCTGGAGGATTATGGCATCCTCGCCTCTACCGATCCCGTAGCGCTCGACCAGGCCTGCATCGACATCATCAACCAACAGAAAGTGACGGCCAAGAACGATCCTACCGATTTGCTGAAGCGCATCGACAAGCAGCATGGCACACACACTATCGACCATGCAGCCCAGATTGGCCTTGGCTCCAAGAAGTATGAGCTGGTAAATCTGGATTTGTAATTTACAAATAACATTATTTAGATGAATCAGAGACAATATGAAAAAAGTAATTGTGATATCTACGAGCCTTAGACGGGGCTCAAACAGCGACATGCTCGCTGACCAGTTTGTTGAAGGTGCCAAGGCTGCGGGAAACGAAGTGGAGAAGATTTCTCTCGTTGGCAAGAACATTCTGTTCTGCAAGGGTTGTCTGGGTTGCCAGAAACTTGGCCGCTGTGTCATCAACGACGATGTGAACGACATCATGGCCAAGGTGCTGAAGGCTGATGTTATCTGCTGGGCAACACCTATCTACTATTATGAGATGAGCGGCCAAATGAAGACCCTCATAGACCGCATGAATGCGATGTATGAACAGGATTATGCGTTTCGTGATGTCTATCTGTTGACAACGGCTGCAGAGGATGAAACCGAGACTCCGAAGCGTGCAGAGACGGGGTTGACGGGCTGGATAGACTGCTATCCCAAGAGTCGCCTGGCAAGAACGCTTTTCTGCGGAGGTGTGAATGACCCTCGTGAGATTGAGGGTAATCCGAAACTGCAGGAGGCTTTTGATTTAGGAAAGAGCATCGGCTAAGACAATGAAGAGTAAAATGTGCTCACACCTGCAAAGGAAACATGACGCTGACCTACATCTTCCATAGTGGCTTTGTGCTCGAAACGGAGCAGTCCATCCTAGTATTCGACTACTGGATGGATCCCAGTGGTGTAATGGATGGTGTGCTGCGGAGCGAGAAGCCCCTATATGTTTTCTCCAGTCACTTCCACGAAGACCATTTTACGAAGGAAATCTTTGAGTGGAAGAAGCATAAACCGAATATCACCTACATTCTCTCCAAGGACATCTATAAGCATCGGAGAGCCAGTAAAGAAGATGCTGACGTGTGGTTGGCCAAAGGTGGCACATGGTCTAACGACAGCATATCCGTATGGGCGTTAGGTAGCACAGACAGCGGCGTGTCGTGGATTGTTGAGACTGAGGACAAGGCTGCGATTAAGCGAGAGCAGAGCCAAGCTTGCTTGGACTCTGCCGAGCGTAAGCAGGCTCGACCAAAGGTCAAACGATTCTTCCATGCGGGCGACCTGAACAACTGGTATGCCAAGTTCCTGACAGACGATAATCCAGACCAAGAGCGATACAGTTTTGAGATGGAAGAGACGTTCAATCCGATAGCACACGAGAAGCAATTCCTTGGCGAGTTGAAAGACATCCGTAAGGTTGCCGACAGTTTCGATGTGGTGATGTTCCCCATTGATGGACGTGTAGGTAACGGCTACACCCTTGGTGCCCGACAATTCATCGAACGGTTCAAAGTCGGACTGTTCGTTCCTATGCACTTCACTACAGGCTTTGAATCTTCGTGGCGCATGAAGGAGTTTACGGATGAAAAGAACATTCCATTCTGGGAAATCACCAGAGAGGGTGAAACAAAAAAGATTTGAACGATGCTCAGGGACTTCATTGCCATCGACTTCGAGACGGCCAATCAGCAGCCGTCAAGTGTCTGCTCCGTCGGAGTGGTCATGGTGCGTGACGGGCAGATAGTTGACTCGTTCTACAGTCTGATCCAGCCTGAGCCGAACTATTATAACTATTGGTGTCAGCGGGTACATGGCATCTCGGAAAGTGATACAGAGGATGCACTAGTGTTTCCCAAAGTATGGCAACAGTTGGAGGAACGAATTGTTGAGATATTCTTTTCAGATCAAGATCTTGATGATGTAAGATACCAAATTGCCACTATCCCATTCGTGGCTCATAATGCCCGCTTCGACGAAAGTTGTCTGAAAGCTGTGTTCAGAGTCTATCAGATGGACTATCCAGACTACCGCTTTTACGATACTCTGATAGCATCCCGCCGGCAATTTGGCCGTTCGCTGCCTAATCATCAGCTCCACACCGTAGCTGCTGCCTGTGGCTACAACCTCGAGAGCCATCACCATGCTTTGGCCGATGCCGAAGCCTGTGCAGCGATAGCATTATATATTTTGTGAGGGCTTGCAACTTTTCGCCACAATCTTACGTCTAACAGATAGAAACTTTTAAAAGATAACGATTATGATACTATCAACAACCCCACAGATTGAAGGTCACACCATCCGCGAATATAAGGGTATTGTGACAGGTGAAACAATTATTGGTGCCAACATGTTCAAAGACCTCTTTGCAGGCATCCGCGACATCGTAGGAGGCCGTGCTGGCGCTTACGAGAAGGTGCTTTCCGAAGCCAAGGACACCTCCATGCAGGAGATGATGCAGCGTGCTCAGGCTCTTGGAGCCAACGCCATCGTAGGCATCGACATCGACTATGAGACTGTCGGAGCCAATGGCTCAATGCTCATGGTAGCCACCAGCGGAACGGCCGTGGTCATCTAAATCAGATCAATGAAGACGTTAGGAAACATCATCTGGGTCATATTCGGAGGCTTGCATATAGCCTTGGAGTATTTCATCGCAGGACTGATACTGATGATAACCATCATCGGCATCCCCTTCGGCTTGCAGAGCATGAAACTGGGTATGCTGGCCATCTGGCCGTTCGGTACGAAAGTGAAATGGCGGGAGTCGCAACCAGGCTGTCTGAGCATCTTCATGAATGTGCTGTGGTTCTTCGTTGGCGGCATCTGGATATGGCTTACCCACATCTTCTACGGCCTCATATTCTGCATCACCATCATCGGCATCCCATTCGGAAAGATGCACTTCCGACTGGCAAAGCTGGCTCTTTCACCTTTTGGGAAAGAATTAGGTTAAATACCGACTCTATATAAGTTCCATAAACTTCTGCATGGCCTTGCGGATATACATGTCTTTGGGATAGAGCCAAACGACAGGCATTGATTGACCGCATAAGTACAGAGAGTACAGCCTTGGGCTGGTTGCTGTTGCCCCGAAGGGGTGTTTTGGGTCAACTGCGATATCATTGTCAAATTCAAACAAGATTTTCAAGTAAATCCTTCTTTGGTCTGCAAGATTTTCTGTAATTTTGCAACGAATTGCAGAAGTGGGCTGCACCTCAGCAATCCGAGCGAGTTCGATTGCATTCGGTTTGCACCACTTTTGCAGACCATATTGGATATTGTTGCGAATGAACAGGATTATCAAATTCCACACAGCAAAGGTAATGGGCGACTATATATGAAAAAGAAAATACTATTAGGTGTGTTGCTGTCTGTCATTATCATAGCAGTCGCAGGTACATATATGTATCGCCACCGTTTCGACAAGTACGAACAAAGCCAGGAAGAGCAGGCGGCAGGTATCAAGGCCATCGGCAAGGATTCCTGTTTCCTCGTGGCTTATTTCTCTTGGCCGAGTCCCGATTATCCTGATCTGGATGCAACGTCTGGAGCCAGCAATATCGTGAAGGACGGCAAGCTCTATGGTAACACAGAGTATATAGCCGAGATTCTGAGCAAGAAACTCAATGCCGACTTGTTCAGGATAGAGACCGTGCGGAGCTATCCTACGGAGCCCAAAGCCCTGCTTGACGAAACCAAAGTGGAGAATACCAGCCACATGAAACCAGAACTGAAATCGAGGGTGGAGAACTTCTCCGACTATGATGCCATCTTCGTTGGCTATCCCCTGTGGTGGTACGACATGCCAATGGCCATCTATTCCTTCCTCGAAGGATATGATTTCAGTGGCAAGACTATAGTGCTTTTCACCACTCATGGCGGCAACCGCTTCTGCAGGACTGTCCCGACTGTCCGTAAGTTGTTCCCCAAGGCGAATGTCGTACAGGGACCAGCCATCTACGACAGAGAGATGGACAAGGCAGAGCAGTCGCTTGACAAATGGTTGAAGGATAAAGGGTTCTGACTACGTGCTATCTGCTCTGTCCACCCGTCGTCGTAGTGTACTCGCATACATTGGGCGTGGGTGAACAGAGTGGATTCTTTCAGGGTCAAGGTACAAATTTTACGAAGGTGTGCCATGACTACAATGGGCATTACTTCAGGTTCTTGTTGAAAAAGTCTGCAAGCTTGTCCCAGGGGATAAGATTCTTTGGTTCGCCCTTACCCACCAGTTCAGTATAGCCGCCACCCGCCTTGACGTAGTCTTCTTCATCATTTATCGCCCGCACAATATCAGTAGCCGAGAACCACCACTTGCTGTGCTCCTCGTCCCATACCGCACGCACCTCGCGGTCATTGAAAAAACGTATCGACTTCTTGCTCATGATATATTACTTCTTATAATCGTCTTATGGAACAATGCTAATCTGTTACCACTTCATTGAAATGCTCCTTGCCCCAGACTATCAGCGCTGTGAGTGCAGGCATCAGCGATTTGCCAGTCTCTGTCAGGGAATACTCCACCCGGGGAGGAACCTCCGGATAGACCTCACGATGAACGAGGTGACTCTGTTCCAGATTCTTCAGCGTCTGCGAGAGCATCTTCTGGGAACAGTCCGTCATCAGACGACGGATCTCATTAAAGCGCAATACACCCGTCTCGCTGGTGTGGAGCATGTAAAGCACCAGCATAGACCACTTGTCGCCAAAGCGACTCACTACTTGCCTGATAGGACAGGCTAAATACTCAGCTTTAATATCTGCCATAATTCATGATTTTAGTGCAAAGGTAACCAATAGTTACCGAATTACCAAATTACACTTGGTTAATCTAAGTTAACGCCACTTTCGCAGAAGTCCGATAACATCACAATTCCTACTTTTTGGTAACTATCTCACCAAAAAGTGCCTTCTTGTGGGAATGATTTTTTCGCTGTACCTTTGCAGCGTCAAAACGAACAAATAACATTTTAAACGAATAAGAATTATGAAACAGATTGAGACAATTAAGAGTGGAAAGAACTTCAGCGCAGTAAGCGTAGGTAAGATGAGTGAGATTATCGAGCACGTGCTTCCGATGGGCCCCAACGTAACCATTCAAGGTAAGGTGTTCGCAGGTCAGGCCGTAGGTGCAACTGGTAGCGAACTGAGTTTCCAGACACTCATTCCTGGTCAGGACAGTGGTTTCCTGCACACCCACAAGACTCACGAGGAACTTTACATTATCCTGAAGGGTGAAGGCCAGTATCAGGTGGACGGTGAGATTTTCCCCGTCAGCGAAGGCACCATTATCCGCGTCGCTCCCGATGGCAAGCGTGCACTGAAGAATACTGGCAGCGAGAACCTGACGATGCTCTGCATCCAGTACAAGGCCAATGCCTTCACCGAGGCTGACAGTCCCATGACTGATGGTGTCATCCTGCAGGAAGAACTGAAATGGTAAGCGAGATGTTCGACAAAGCAATTCAGTTTCTGAAAGACCACAAAGAGATTGCCCTTGCCACGTGCGAGGGCAATCTGCCTAAGTTGCGCATCTTCCAGATTATGAAGCAGGAAGGGCATGTGCTCTACTTTGCCACTTCTGCCCAGAAGGCAGTCTATCGTGAGTTGCGCCAGAATCCCAATGTCGAGATACTGGCATACGCAGATAATATTTCCGTCAGATGCTCAGGCATGGTGAACTTCAATGTCGAAGACGATGTGAAACGATGGATATATGATAATAATCCCGTGCTGCCCCGCCTTTATACAAGTTATGACCAGATGGAATACTTCTGCCTGCCAATAGCAGAGATGGACTATTACGACCTGTCTCCAACACCGCCGGTATTTCAACATTTCGACCTCATTGCAGGTGAGGTCGGCAACGGTTTCGTTGGCGAAAGATTCAAGAATCATTGATTATTTCCTGCAAAATCGCATTTCCTGCAAAAAGTGAAAAATGTGGCGTAATTTGTGAAACCAAAGTATCAGAAAATCGTCGTACCTTTGCACCGTGATTCAGAATATAATGGTATAAAGATAAGAAATATGAGAGACTTTGTATTTGAGAACAAGACCAAGGTGTATTTTGGTAAGGAGCAGATGTGTCACCTGCATGAGGAAGTGGCACGTTTCGGTAAGCGGGTGCTGATGGTCTATGGCGGCGGCAGCATCAAGAGAATCGGCTTGTACGATAAGGTGATGGCCGAACTCCAGAAGGCTGGAGCCAGTGTGTTTGAACTGTCCGGCGTAGAGCCTAACCCGCGTCACACGACGGTAAACAAGGGTGCAGCCATCTGCAAGCAGGAGGGCATCGACGTGCTGCTGGCTGTTGGCGGCGGTTCTACCATCGACTGCACAAAGGCTATTGCTGCCGCTGCCAAATATGAGGGCGACGACGTGTGGGACCTCATCACAGAGAAGGCCGTGGTCAGCGAGTCGCTGCCCATCATCACCGTGCTGACGCTTTCGGCTACTGGCTCTGAGATGGACGGCGGCTGCGTGATCAGCAACATGGAGACCAACGAGAAGCTGGGCTACTTCGGTCCCGACAACTATCCCGACGTGTCGTTCCTCGACCCCACGAACACCTTCTCCGTGAGCCCCTACCAGACGGCCTGCGGCAGCGTGGACATCATGGCGCATGTGTTCGACGTGTGCTACTTCACCAAGCGCCCCACGATGGACATGCTGCATCGCATACAGGAGGAGGTGCTGAAGACCGTGGTGAAATATGCCCCCGTGGCATTGGCCAAGCCCGATGACTACGAGGCGCGCGCCAACCTGATGTGGGCATCGTCGTGGGCACTGAACAACTTCCTCTTCGAGGGATTCTTCCAGGCCACCGTCTGCCATGCGATGGAGCACGAGCTGTCGGCATTCTACGATATTACTCATGGGCATGGATTAGCTATCCTCCACCCCCGCTGGCTCACCTACGTGCTCGACGAGGAGACAGCCCCCATTATCCAGCGCTTCGGCATAAACGTGATGGGACTGGACGGCTCGCTGCCCGTAATGGAAGGGGCTAAGGCCGCCATCAAAGCCCTCGAAACCTTCTACTTCGAGACGCTCGGACTGAAGAGGCGACTTTCCGATCTCGGCATCGACGACAAGAACTTCGCGGCAATGGCACGCAAGGCCTGTGGCGCAGAAGGCATTCTACACGGATTCACCGACCTGACTCCTGCCGATGTTGAGAAGATTTTCAGAATGTGTCTGTAACTATTAGATTAAAGCCCAGTTCCTATTTACCAGGGAACTGGGCTTTTAAATCATGCCAGAAATGCCAGAAATCACCATCATTTGCTTTTAGGATTGTATTTAAGTGCATCCGACGGCCAGCCCGTCACATTCCTGCCTGTATCAAGCAGGCGAATTTCACGGAGATCGTCATCTGACAGCGTAAAGTCAAAGAGTTTAATGTTCTCAACCATTCTTTCTTTGTGGGTAGTCTTGGGAATGATGATAATACCATTCTGGATCAGGAACTTCAAGGCTACCTGAGCGGAAGTCTTACCGTATTTCTCACCGATTCTCATAAGAACAGGATTCTTGAAGATACCATGCCTGCCTTCTGCCAGCGGACTCCAGGCTTCAAGAGCTACATTGTAAGGCTTCAGGTATTCCAGCATCTTCCGTTGCTGATAGAGCACATGAGTCTCGCACTGGTTCACGACAGGCATCACCTTTGCATCATCCACAATCTTCGGAAAGGTGTTTGGATAGAAGTTTGATATGCCAATGGCTTTAAACATACCTTGTTCATAGAGTTCTTCGAGCGTGTGCCACATGACGGTAGGATTTCCGACAGGCCAGTGAATCAGCATCAAGTCCACATAGTCAAGCCCCAACTGCTTCATGGAATGGTCAACTGTACGCAAGGTTTCCTCCTTCGTATAGCAGGAATCGCATATCTTTGTCGTGATGAACAGTTCTTCACGAGGAACGCCACATGCCCGAACTGCATCCCCCACACCTTTCTCGTTGTAGTACATAGCAGCCGTATCTATGCTCCTATAGCCTACCGATATGGCATCTTCAACAACTCGCTGGGTTTCTCTCTCAGAGATATTATAGACACCCAGACCAACCATCGGCATCCGCAGGCCATTATTCAAAACCTTGTATTCCATAACGCTTTCCATATTAATATGTTGATGCCTTTGATTCCACAAACTGCCAACGGCCATCGTTCTTAGCCAGTTTGGACTTCATCTGTAGCCTCCATGTATGACGACCACCACCATATACAGCAGCATTGACCCTGCTACGACCTGTCATTTCCGCTGTCGTTCCATTCACAGTGATGCTAATCTCGTCATCCTCTACGGAATAGTAGTTCAGCGTACCATTCTCAATCTCATGCAGATACTGTTTCTTGGGTTGTTTGGTTCCTGTCATGTGAATCAGAACCGAACCTTCTGCAAGTATCGTGTTGAGAGTTGCAATGTCCTTGGCTATCATTGCTTGGTACATCTGCTTGTAAAGTTGTTCTATTTGTTTCTTGTCATCCATATCATTGTTTTTGTTTTGTAAATACTTTTGCTCTATCAATGGTTTTAACTCTCGTTCGAAGATACCACGTTCTACTATCCTATAGTGTGGATGGTATGCCTCACGATACTCTGGAGAGTGGCTGATGGCATATCTGCCGACAGACAGGATGCTGTCAATGAAAGCTTTGTCCTGCTGATAATAAGGGAGTTCAAGTTGCATCTTGTCAATTGTGCCAATAATCACGTGCCATCGGTCTCTCCAAGAATCTACAGTAGGACGCTTCTTGCTGTTTGCACTACGAATAAAGGCATCCAATAGCAAATCCTCTGATATAACAGACTCCTTGATCGTTCTGATACTGACACGATAATAATTGCTGTCTATGCCGCAAGGCTCATAGTTCCAGGGCATCAGGTCATCTATGCTGGTAGTATTCAGCTCATCATCCAAATAAGCCTTCACCCTTTGTCTGTCCGACACAAGATGCTCTGCCCCCATGTAGTCCTGAAAGCACGACTTATACAGGTCGAGCAAACGTAACTGAGGATAAGTCTGTAGTTGCTTGTTGACGAAGCCCTTAACGCCCTGTGCCAGAATTACTATTGAACATAGGAGGCTGATGGTAATGAGTGCTATCTTTTTCATATTCATTCCATTTTCAGCGTAGTTTTATAATGTCACTCCAACGGGTGGTCGGATTCTTACTTCTGAAATCGTGCTTAATGGCATTGGCAAACACCTCAGCTTTGCCTTTACCATTTTTTGGAGTGTATTGCTGGGCACCAATGACAATGGTCTCTGAGCCGTGCATGCGGTTGATGCGGTCTATCGTCTCATGCCTATAATCGTCAGCCGGACTGGGGAATCCTGCCTTGATACCCGCATGTTCCAGCTCCAGTTTGGTGTCAAATACACCTTTTATTATCTTGATGTTACCCATCTCCAAATCCTAATAATTCTCAAATTCTGCCACAAAATTACTCATAAAACCTCAGAATTTATCAGAAATAACTAATTTTGCAACATTGTTTAAGTAAAAAGGTCTTGGCAGAGACCAGAGCTGTGACTCGAAACACTCCAAGAAAATATGAAGAAAGTATTGTTTTTGCTGGCAGTAGGAGTGATGTGCCTGACAGCCTGCGCCCAGAAGAAGGGCGGTGAACGTGGTCCTCGCCAAGGTGGCCACATGGTGATTAACAAAGATTCTGACAGCGTTTTCGCGGCATTGAAGCAAGAGACACTAGGAAAGTTCAAGCAACTGACTTTCAACGACACTCAGACGGGCAAGACGATGGAGTATAATCTGCTGGTTCCCGAAGGTGCCGAGGCAGGTCAGAAACTCCCCTTAGTGCTCTTCATGGCTGATGCCAGTACTGCAGGAAAGGAAGTGACGGCTCCGCTCACGCAAGGGTATGGTGCCTTGGAGTTCGCTTCAAATAGAGACCAGCAGAAGCATCCTTCATTCGTCCTGGTGCCACAATACACCGACTGGGCTGTGCAGGATGATTGGAGTACGACGGACGAGGTGGAAATGACAATCCGACTGCTTCAGACCGTCTGCAAGGAATACAATGTAGATACCAACCGCCTATACACCACAGGACAGTCAATGGGTGGCATGATGTCGTTCTACTTCAACATCACCCATCCCGACCTCTTTGCCGCCTCGCTCTTCGTCAGCAGCCAGTGGGACACTACGAAGATGAAGGACTTCGGGCGGAAGCATTTCTTCTACATCGTGGCCGGAGGCGACCAAAAGGCATACGGTGGTATGCAAGACCTGGCTGAGGTGCTGAAGGAGAACAATGCCCGTGTTGACTCCACATCATGGAGTGCAAAGCTTCCAAGCGAAGAACAGGAACGATTGGCCGAGGAACTGATAGCCAAGGGCGGCAATATCATCTTCATCAAGTGGGAGGCAGGCAGTGTACTCCCTGAATCAGGCAAGGGTATGGAGCACATGGCATCTTTTGACTACGGCTATAAGATTGCAGCTGTGCGCGACTGGCTGTTCATGCAGAGCAAATAGACTTTGACAAATCCAAACCGACAGATGAAAAGATTATATATTGAGCGTTTCTACTTGAATAGGGCCGATGACGAGTACCCTATGACAGTGCGCATCGTTCTTCAGATGAAAGATGATGTGGATAGGCATCTGTTCGAGGAAGCAGTTGCAGCAGCACAGACGAGATACCCTTACCTGTGTGTCAAACTTGGTGTCGAACGCGATGCTGACGGCAGCGAGCACTATGTCTATCACGACAATCCACGGCCTTGGAAAGTCTCGGGCTGTCGTCAGCCCGTATGCTTGTGCAGTGAAGAAGCCAACGAACATCTGATGGCTTTTTCATGGTGGGGCGATTGTGTGGCATTGGATTTCTTTCATGCGCTCATCGATGGGACTGCCGCCTATCGCATCCTCAAGACATTGCTCTATGAATACTGCCGGCGACGCTACGATAGTGAGTTAGACCCTGCAGGAGTCTGGGTGGCAGGTGACATCATCGACGAGGCAGAATGGACTGATCCTGCCACACTGCCAAGACCAACGAGCATCCACCCGCAGCAGCTGCCTGAACGTCCTAAGGTTATCAATCTGGCCACCGATGCCATCGTACCCCTTGCTGATAAGAAAGAAGTGGTACAGAAACGCATCTCTGAGGAGCAGATGATGAAGCGTGTGCGGGCATGCGGTGCCACGCCTACTTCTTTCCTAACCCTGCTTCTGGCAAGAGCCATCGCCCGTCTGCATCCAGAGAGTGCGCCTCTGGCACCAACCGTTACAGTAGCAGTTGATTTGAGAAAGACACTCGGAACCACTGCGGCACACCATTCACAAGTAGGCGGACTGTTCCTGCCACTGGGGCAAGATATGCAGCAGGCGGACTTTGATACTCAGATAGCAGCTTTCCGCAAGATGATAGCCGAGCAGACTTATCCAGACAACCTGCAAGACTATTTCTGGCAGACCCAGGACCGTATGGAAAGGGTGGAACAGCTGCCCACGCTTCAAGCCCGCTATCAGGCCTTTGCTCCAACAAACCAACTGAGCCAGCAGTACGGTTCATGCATGTTCAGCTATGTAGGGAAGGCTGGTCTTGGTGCTGCCGAACAATATATCAGGGAGATGCGCACAGAGACCGACTCTGCCTATATGATTGTAGTGGAAGTAAGTGCTGCCGCAGGTGTTTTCAGCATCAGTTTCATGCAGCGTTTTGCAACCGATGTATATCTTGATACGTTCCTCGACGAGCTGCATCAGCAGGGGCTGACTTACGAGATTCCAGACCGTCATCCGCTACAGATAGCCCCTATTGCCGATTATCGAAATACTAAGCAGAAATGAACATAGAAGACTATCGCGAGTATTAAGGTAGTCAAGGCGAAATATACGAAAAAAAAAGATATAACGGAATAGAGGATTATGGAAAGTATCATCACGAGAGAGGCAGCGTGGGAGCTGTTGAGAAAGTATAATAAAGACCCGTTTCACCTGCAGCATGCGCTGACTGTGGAAGGTGTCATGCGCTGGTATGCCGAGCAACTTGGGTATGCCAGTGAAGTGGACTTCTGGGGAATGGTCGGACTGCTGCACGACATTGACTTTGAACTATATCCCGAAGAGCATTGTATCAAAGCCCCGGAACTGTTGCGTGAAGGTGGCGTTGGCGAAGAAATGATCCATGCCATCTGTAGCCACGGCTATGGCATAACCGTCGATGTGAGGCCAGAGCACCTCATGGAAAAAGTGCTCTATGCTACCGATGAACTGACAGGACTGATATGGGCTGCTGCCCTGATGCGCCCGTCGAAGAGCGTTCAGGACATGGAACTGAAGTCGCTCAATAGCTGGCATCTGTCAGAAGACTATTTGTTTTTTACGACCTCCCAATAACCATCTTTTCGACCATCTTTGCGGACAACAACCCCCATTGCCTGAAGCTGAGAGATATGTCGCTGGAGAGTTCTGAACTTTATGCCAGTCTTTTGCGCCATTTCACTGGTCGTAATAGACGGGGCGAATAGCATTTCTTTTACAATAACCTCCTGAATTTCAGACAGTTCTTTTGCGCCACCTTTTACGCCACTTTCGGTATGTTGCTATTGTTCAGTACCATTCTCTATCACTTCCCAATAGCCGCCCTTGTCGCCTCCTATGCGGCGAATGACACCATTTTCGCGCAAAGTCTTAATACGTTTTTCCACTGCACGCGAGGACACCCCAAGCTTCATGGCAATTTCAGCCGCAGTAACTTTTGGATTTAGCCTAATAGCAGAGATGATTGCTTGGCTTTTCTCCGAACTTTTCTCCGAACCAGAACCATTTTTCTCCGAACCTATGGCACTTTTCTCCGTAGTAATCACCGTAGTTTTCTCCGTAGCGGGTTTATTGCCACATCCAGCATGAATAGGGATATGAATCAAGAAGGTCAAACGGTCTTCGGTAGTCTCAAAGGTGTCAAAGTCGTTAACTGCGTTGATGTTTCTTTGACTCAGCATAACTCAAACAAGTTTGGTTCTGCGCTCGTTTTTTGAAACATTGGCAAACGCACAGATACTGTGATAGATGTTACTTCTTCAACGCTTCAAGCATAGCCAAGCCCAACTCCGTCACAATCCATTCACCATCCTTGCGGCCACCCTTACGAGTTAAGATACCACTTGACTGTAGGTTCTCTATATCGCGTTTAATAGTCCTTGTCGCAACACCAGTCTTTAGTGACATTTCTGGTATTGTCACAAAAGAATCTTCGGTAATCATTTCTAATATAACTGATTGTCTTTCAGTAAGTTCTTTGGTGACATCTTTGGTGACATCTTTGGTGACATTCGGTTCTTTTACGCCACCTTTTACGCCAATTTGTTCTACCGAGAGCGTTTCTTTCATAAATCCTGGATGGCAAGGAATATCAATCAGGAAGTACGTCCTCTCCTCGTCCGTCTCGATAGTCGCTTTGGTTGAACCATTGGCTTTCAGTTCGTCCTGAATGGTTGGAATACCCGTTGCACGACCCTCCGTCAGATCTAACTCTTTCAAGAATTCACCCAGCCTGCGGTTACGATAGCGGCGTGAACGCAACGACTTTCCCTCACGCACAGCCTCCATTGGGATGGTGTGGTTAGGCCCAGAGAAATTCAGAATCGATATTCTGTCCGGTTCAATGGTTATCTCCACCGGCTCCCTAATCGTCCAATCGCGATGATACAGCGAGTTCACAACAGCCTCTTCCAGCGCCTGATATGGGTAATTGTAGAATTTGTCGGAATGCTCATCGTCCTTGGGCTTCACTATTTTCTTCTTCACAACGTTAGTACGCAGATAACTCAGCGTCTTGTCAATCATCGTCGGTACGCTTCCCCTGATGGGTTCCACTTCAATCAGGTTATTGGGATTCTTCTCTCGTCCTTCGGGAAAAACAACAATGTCTATCTGCGACTGCTTGAAGAAACGGTCTGGACGCTCTGCGAACATCATAGCTGCCACGTTCTTAATGCTATATCCCTCAGGCGTCGGCTCCAGCAGCTCCATCTGCTCCAACACCGATTCCATGTTCTCCGTCAACGATTCGTTAGCAAGGCTACTTTTCACCTTCACCAGATAGTCGTGTAGCAACAGCGGCGAGATGTCCTTCAGCATTATCTGGTCGTTCCCTCGGTCGTCAAACGGCGTACGGTTTGCCAGGTTTATCAATTCGCGCTCATATTCACCCTTGGGCACAATGCTGCTACTGTTATATCGGATGTAGTAGTTGTATGTCTTCTGCCTGGCGGTGATTTGGTCTGGCACCTTGTAAGGGCGACGCTCACCAGCCGACACCTTGATGATCAGAATCGTCTTCTCGTCGACCTCCTCGATATACAACCGCGGCTGATAGTAAGGCTGCATCAGGTTGTTGAATCCCACCATGTCTTTCTCGATAGGCTCAATCTGATTGGGGTCGATTCCGATGACGGGACGAACAGGACGGCCGTTCACCTCCTTCACACCCACAACGATATAACCGCCACCCGTCTCGTCGAAGTCGTTGGCAAAAGCACACACGCTACGGTAGATAGCATCCGGATTCCATCCTGTCTTATACTCTATGCGGTCACCCTCCACAGCCCGTCCACCGAGCAATTCTTCTATGTTAATTGGTAGTCTCATATATCTTATAACGTTTTCGATTTCTGTTCTATTGCTTAATCATGAACCGTAAACCTTGCGCTTGGCTCAACGGCCAAAGGAAAAGTCTACCATAAACATGAATCTATCTTTTAAGAAAGTTCCTTAACGATACTGTCGCAATGTTGAAGATCTTACACTTTAGTTGCAAGCCATTATCAGAAGTAAGCATAATTGGATTGTCTTCTCGATACTTTAATGCGACGGATAATATCATATTATCTGGAGAACGTTTGTCAAAATCCTCTGGCAATAAAGATGTGTCAGCAAACTCATATATTATTTCATGAGCCTTCTCATTATTCAACTGCCACAAAGCTTTCTCTGCATTCTTTTTCTTTTGTTCATCCAGTTTTATTTTCATTTTGTCAAGTTCATCAGTAACTTTGGCTGATAATATGACAGGATATTTTTTATCAACCTTACTTATTACATCTGGACAATCAACAAATACATTTGTATCAATAATATAATAATTCTTTTTATTAGCAGCAAGTTCCTTCTTAGGACATTCAAATTTGGATAAATCAATTTTTCCAACAACTTTTACGCTTATTGTTGGCTTAACAGTAGATGCATTAGTGCTTATAGATTCGATATCTAATGGAACTTCATGGATTCTTTTCCGATGCACCTGGCCCGTAGCGTCTATGTCATCACATTCGTTAATAAAACGAATAACTGAGGGGGGAACTGAATGAAAATCCTTTGTGGGGAGATCAGAGATAATTAGTGTTGTGCTGAGAGAACGGCTGGTTGCGACATTAAAACGCCGTTCTTCAAGTGCAAAGGCTGCATTGCGAGCAGGAATATAAAGAATAGCATAGTCAACTGTCATACCTTGAATACGATCAATGGTTTCAATCGTAATGTCAAGACTTAAATCAGGACGAGCGAATCTTTTCTGCAGTTCTTTGACAGAGTCACGGAAAGGTGTGATAATTGCAAGCGAACGTTCTGGATAGCTTTGATTTAGTATTTCTATAACAGAACTTATGATAGCATCTGCTTTCTGAGAATATGCACCATTACGTACATCGCCTGTACAACAGAATAATACGCCACCTTCACTTGGGAACAAATTACTCTTGGTAAGTGAGAAGTCAAGATAATTTTGCTTTACTGACACAAATCTATTCCCATAGAACACTTTGGTAAGAGCTGCACTTCGTTGTGTTAAACGGAATGTAGTGACAATTCTATATGATTTTATATTTGTACCTAGAGCAAAAGTTTTCAGACCTTCAACTTGAGTATTCACATTCCAGGAGTTATATAACGGATTATCAAGTTTTACAATAGGAGGTAACTGCATGGGATCACCAACAATTAAGCATTTGTTCCCTAGCTGCTTGAAAGCGGCTATAGCCGTTAAAAATGCTTGTGAGGCCTCTTCAATAACTATCAAATCGTAAGATGGAAGTCCATAGAGAGATGATTTTTTGTCGCTAAAAACACTTGACAATTGATAATTGGTAGCGCACAGCAATTCTCCATCAGCAATTTTTAAATCTGTAGATGCATTTTTTATACCACTTGTCTGCTTACGTTCATCCACTGATAGATTTGTTTTATAAATACAACCTTTCTTGGCAAATTCATTTAGAGGCTTCTGTTTTATAAGTTCAATAAGCCCCTTATTTGCCATTGTGGTGACACAAACCTGTTTGTTTTGTTTGAGATAGGAAGCAATAATCGTAGCAATTGTGTAACTTTTTCCAGTTCCAGGAGGGCCTTGAACAATGCATACATCATCTTTTTCAAGTGTGCCTAGAATAGTATCGCTAATTCCTGATGGATTTGACTCGTCAAAAGCCAATTCTTCAGGTTTCCAATCTTCATAATTAAGAGTAGGTTCAATATATAGTTCTTTGTTTTCCGGGTAAAGATCCATGTACTTAGACATGTTCTTGAAATAATCAAGAGGGGGAAAAGGACTATAAACTAGAACACTTAGAGATTTTCCCTTAGACGTTGTTTTCAAGAACAAGTCGTAGAGTGATGAACTGATTCCTGAGCATGCAACGTAATCATAACCGCTATCACTTCCTGAGACAAAATACATAGGTGTACAATCTGTCTCTGGGGAATGGTAATCAGGATTTCTGGCATAGTCCTCCCATTTACATGTCCATTCTGTAGGATGATCTCCAAGTTGCTGTTTCGCCTCTTTCTTAATTACGACAAGCGATCGCTGTACTTTTAGACGAGGAGCCATACGTCGTGGGCATTTTAGGATAACCATACCTGTCTCATTGTCGACTCTATCGACGTAAGCCAATGAGAGGTCATCTGTCTTGAATAGATTCCGCATTTGAGTACGGTTTATCTTTTGCTGCTCGTCAATAGCCTCCTTTACCTGATCTGCAAAGAATGATTGATATTTTGTTATTTTTGAATTATTCATCATATTCGTCTTCATTAAGTTCTTCATTTCCATCCTCCTTTTCTGCCATCGCGCCAATATAGTGTGCAAAGACTGCGTCCATATTGGTTTGGGCTGCTACACGAATAAGGGTGTATGCGCTTCCCTTAACTCCATTTAAAATGCCGTTGTACAGCTTGTTCACAACGTCAACTTTTTCTTTGCCTGTTATTTTAATTACAACATCATCTTTAGCAACAAGTTCGAGGAATTCTTCAGCAGAGTTTATATATGCAAATTTCTTGCCTCGTCCATCTAGGTAAACACAGATGGCCCACTTATCATCAACCATTTTTTTCCACACTGAAGGACCTACATACATTACACCACGAGCGGCGCTGTAAGCTCTGACATACTTGCCGCTCTTCATCCTGTGAGTTGCGACATCATTGGCATTGCGTATAAACTGTTCGAGGCCTTCCTCGGGTTCTTCTCCTTGTTCCTTCTGTAGATTTTGGTAAAGACGAAGATTTACAAGATAGTTGGTGTCTGCAATCTGTTCAACGCTAATTCCGCACTTTGCTAATATATCTATTTCTTCAGCAGTGGGAGGAAGTGATTCCAATTGGAGAGGTGATGGGTTAGAACGCAAACGATCTATCTCCTCACGTGTATAAGGTTTTATATTCCTTCTTTGACGTGGGGGATATGGCTTAGATCCAAGTGGCTGATAATCACTATCATTATTCACGGAGCCAACATATGAGCCGCGGTCAGAATCAAAATCATTGCCCGATATTGTTTGCGGCTCTTTTTTGTCAGAAGAAGGCAATTCCTTAGAAGAAGTCCTCTTAGGCGATACCGTTTGCTGTGGTATCTCCTGTTGAAGCTCAGGTTTGTGCTCTGAAGAAGTTGAGGACGATGGTCGAGCAGTCTTTTGCGATAATGAATTATTTGTATGATCATAATCAGGAGCGGTACGACTATGCTCGCTTACATAGGAACCACTACGCCAATGACCACTTATCCAAACCCCATTACGAAAATGACCACGTACCCATGTACCACTACGATAATGTTCGCATACGACTTCTTCATGCTCACCGTCAAGATACCGTTGGATAGTCGCATGCATGAATTCTCCATGAGATGTATAATCTTCTTGTTGGGTTGCTTCAAGTTCATCCTCAAGAGAATAATCTTCTTCATCTGAAAGCCTATAGTCATCCTCAGGGATTTCTTCCTCAGTGGGCTCCTCTTCAGCTTCTATTTCATCGATTTTTTCTTCTTCGATTTCCTGCTTATCATATACATTCCCATCATCAACTTCCTCTACCTCTTCATTGTCGTCATCTTCTTCATTGATAGCTTTATCTTCACGCTGAATACTAATCTTCGGGCGATAATCGGAATTTATATCCTCTACTTCGTCCTCAACAGCTTCTTTGCCAGTCAGATTGTTTGTTGCTCCCGAAATGAGCTTTTCAAGTTCAGTTTTGTATTCATTATCAAGTTTGAGTGCATTATTCTCTTCAATGAAACTCAAAGCATCTTCACGGCTATACATAAGGTCATTAAGATGGTCATCGGTAATACTCAATGCACCAATATATGCGGCAAATGCTTTATAGAAATCCTTATAAATACGTCCATCATGCCATCCTGCATCGTTGTCGACATAATAGAAATCATTAGAGTCATCCTTATGATAAAACTTCTTTAATGATTTTGAAATCTCTCTATCTTGTTGGCATGTAATATTGATATTGCTGCATTTGTGAAGAACTAGTACATCTATCTTTTCACAATAGGCATCGTATAATTCTTTCCATTTTGTGGAGTCGATAATGCCTGCAATAACAAGTGCATATAACTTGAAGTCCGTATGCTGTGTGTTTACAACAACATCATCAAAAAAATCAATGATTAAGTCCTCAAATTTTATGGTTTGGATACCTAATATATCACAAGCTCTACGGAATGAATCACCAGCAGGGAAATAATAATCGTTAATGATTTTAGGACTGGATCCAAGGTATTGTTTGAGACTCTTGTCAGAATTGTCCAAAGCATATAGACCTTTTATCTGAACAAGATCATTATTATTATTATACCATTTTGCTTCCTCATCCTCTCTATATTGCTCAATTAAAGGTGAATGTGCTTCTTCGTCATAATCAGCTATCATCCATTGTAGCAATTGTGTTCTACTTTCTTGACCTGCTTTTTTGTACAACGCAAAGAGTGCATCAGAAAACTTCAGTTTTGTACCAAAAGGTAACAAAGAAAAAAGTGTTGTGTCATCATTTAGTTTAATCTCAGGTATATCTTGAAGGGGAATCTTATTTTCCCAGTCTTCAATTGACTTTACATAATTTTTGACTTCCTTCCCAAAGTATAACTGTGAAGGACATTTCATGTAATCTTTGGTCGGAATACATGCAACGTTATCTAGTAGATGCTTGTTTATAATTTCTTTAATATATACAATTGATATATTGGGCTTTACTACATATTGTGTCCAAAAATAGATGGCACATTTACGTGACGCAAGATGAGAAATGTCTTTCTCCTCAAAGTCATAGTGTATGCCCATATCCTTGAATAAACGACCAACTTTCTCCTTACACTCCTCATCGTATGTGTCGCTTACGTATGATGTCTGCACCCCACATAATTCGAAGTCGAAATTAGGATGATAGACGGAGCTGAGAGTTAGATTATTAGCCAAGGCAAATTCATCGTCTTTGCTAAGAAGAAGAATCTTGTCTATATGTTCAATAGCCTTTAGCCTGTCTTTGGTCAATTGACGGATAATAGCCAATTCTTCAATAAATTGGTAATGATAATTACGCAGATTGTCTACATCATTATCTTGTAATTCAAGATAGTAGTCAACTTTCTTCTGTTGCCATTCGCTTAAGGAGGTAATTCGGATACCATCAACTTCTTCAATAATATCTTTTATAAGTTTCTTTTCTTCCTTTGAGTCAAATGCAATAACATTGGGCAGCTCGATGTATGTAAAGGGCTCGTCTAAATCACAATCAATATAGACAGTCTTATCGAGTGTGTAAAAATTTCCATCATGGCCTTTTACTCTAAGTGCCGTCAGATGAGAGACTAAGTCATTATCATACAATTCTTCTAGTGCTGGTCGATTGTCAGCAAGCAGTTTTGGAAGATTCTCATTGTTGATTGTAGAAAGAGTTTTTATAACCGTATTATAAAGTATGTCAATAATCTCACTTTTAACGCCTAACTTTGACCAGAAAGTTTGCCATGATTCTATATCATCTCCATCCTCTATGTAGTCTGGAGATATAAACCATGCATTTGGGTCGAAGAGTTTTACTACTTCTTCTATACCTCCATCCGGCATGTATGCATTCGGAAAATATATGGTGTCACTCTTTCGATTTCCATCTGAAGTCATTACAAACTTTGTAAGTGATAGCTGTTGTACACTTTCAAGATGTGTATCACTGGCGTTTTCTTTGAGCCATCGATAGAAAACTTTACTTTGCTCGAAAGTTCCAATAGTTTTATTGAAGGTGGCTACATTTTCTTTCAGCCACGAAAAGAAGTCTGCAACATTGAATTTACTGTTGCCAAGTCGTGTTTCCCAATATTCTGCATTTTCTGATGTCTTATAATCAGGGTCAATTATGTCGAGGTCAGATATGGAAACAAGTTTTTGATCAAACAGCTCACGCGCCTTGGCACTAAGAGTTTTGTGACCAGTTGAGGTTGCAGAAGCAGAAGTTCGGCCATAGAGGTAAACCTTGGCTTTTTGCATATTAGTCAGTTGGTCTGAAGAAAGCATTCCACTCCTGTCGATGATATATGAATGAAAGGCTATGCTCATCTCCTTTGTCTTTACAAGCCTGTTGATTGCACCGAGTTTGGGTATGATAATTGCATCATAAAATTCTCCAAATTTGAAAGGTTTGCAACCAATAGCTTCAAGTGCTCTAGAACTGCCATAGTCCTTATGACACATATAAGCAATACCTTCAGGGAACCAAGTTTGTGATAGCAAGTCGGCAAGTTCATTGTTGTAGATGTAAATATTTTTGCTTAATTTGAGGTCACCAATATCATTAGAGCAGATAATAAAGTTTTTGTAAGATGCAGAATCATGTTCTTCTTCAAATATTAATATATAATTATGATCGAGATAGGAAACAAAGTCAATATTCTTACTCCCATCAGAATCTATATCCCCACTTGTAAGTTGGAATATCTTGGGAAGATTTGGCTTGACAACTTTTTGGTAGAAATTCTTTTCCGTTAGTTTTAAAACCCAAAATGCTTTGTCAAGAAAGCCTGTAAAATCATTCTTATCAGCAATACCATCAAAGTAATTATCATCAAGTACGTACATCCAACTATTATCTATCCACTCCTTTGCAGCATATTTATCATATTCATTAGAAGAGAAATAAATTACATCCTCGGATAAGCAGAAATAATTATCGCCATTGCCATCATATACACTGAGGGCATAGTTGCGTAAGGAGCCACTCTCGAACAAAGACTTATGATTGTAACAGTAGTCAACAAAGGTCTTACTTATCTCATAATCTTCATCTATTCCTTCTGATATGCTTTCACGGTAATCATCATTAAGAATTATGTTTTTAATAAGATAATCATGAGAAAAATCTACCACGCCAAAATTCTCTTTGAAATACTTCTTGGTTTTATCAGTATATTCGTCGGACACGAACCCCACTTCAATAGTAGATAACCATTTTGACTCAAATATAGATTGTCCTGTTGCGGACTTTAAGAATATAAATTTATCATTAAAGTCGATAATTGTCTCATCATTTACAGATATGAACGGTAGATATTTGTAAGAGTCATTATATTTTACGTTTTCGGCCAAGAATTTGAAGAAATGGATTGATGTCGATTTGTCCTTAAGTTTTTCCTTTGTCTCAGATTCATATTCTGATAAAAGTAAATTATCTACAAACTCTTCACAATCAAATTCTGCAAATGCATCATTTATTATCTCATCCCATTTTTCACTATTTTTAAAAAATTCTCTTGTTTTAGGCGAAAGATACAAAATATGATTTTCGAAAGCATGAAGATCCTCCAAATAGTTATCTATGTCATAAAACAGGTCTGAAGCACTAAAAAGGCCACCCTCTGCCTCCAAAAAGATTTCTTCTTTTAGGAGATTCTTTAAATAATTCTTTTCAAGTAGGAAGCTTATGAATTTGTTATTGTTATCTTGATTATTCAGCCATTCTTGGAAATCAGTATTGGCGATTAGGTCTACAAGCTTATCCTCGTCAAATCTTTGTTCATCTTTAGCATACCTTTTCAAAAAAGAGAGGAAGTTCTTGTCTTTACGCAACATTGGCAAAGGAAGATAAAAATCTTCCATCCCTGTAAATTTTCTAAATTGTTCATCCGACATAATTCCGGATGTACTTAAATCTGTTGTGTCTAGAATCACATTCTTGACCATGCTAATACCCTGCGGGACAGGTACAATGGTCTCCGTTTCTATACACTCGTTGAAAGCATCTTCAAACTGACCAATAAACTCAGTGTAATCACGGTGTTCTCTTTTACATTTCTTAAAATCTGGAATTAAAGAAAAAACCGTTCCTAATTGATATTTCTTTGAAGTAAGAAGATCTCTTATCCACCAGAAGAGTTTGTTTCCTGCTATAGAAGATAGAAATACGTTGAAGTTTGTCTCATCTTCATCAAGCAGTTTTACCTCTGTTTCAATATCATTTCGGTCTCCCTTTGGAATCATATCTGTGTTCAGTAAGAAAGGGAATCCCCATGATGCACGTGTTGGAAGATAGCAATACAATGTAGCATCTTCTACAGGTTCTATCATCGCCCCCTTATGCTTACAGGCAAAAGACACCTTCGTACGCTCAAAATCCTTATATTTCTCAGGTATTCGACTATTTCCTTTGTCTACGGTTTTATTAATTAGTTCCTGAACCTCAAATGCTATTTCATTTTCATAGTCCCCAACAATCCATACATCGTTATTTCTATAACAAGTACGCTCTTCATTTCCGTTAATAAAAACCCTTACAGAATTGATGTTTGGAATGAAGAGTATAATATTTGAATCAGAGAATATATCTTTGAAAAGTGTTTCATAACTGTTCCTTCCAACATGTAACAACTTGTTGTCATCAGGTCGCAGGGCAATTTGTACCTGGAATTTTTTATCAGCACTATCTAAGATGTCATTTACTTCTTTTGCAACTTCATTGTGGGACGTCCAAATCGGAAGTATCTGGAATGGTGCACCTAAACGACGGATTTTACCACCCATTTTTTTCTCTGGCATCTCACCTTCATCAAATCTGAATGAATACTTTCCTGTACGTAAATATACATAGTGATTGTTTAGGAAAACTGTTTTAAATCCAATACCCTTGTAACCAATTGTTTTTTTATTCGCTGTTTTCTCCTTTTCGTTGATACCACAGATTCCTGAAATATTCCTGACGTTAAACTTCTCGCCAGAGTGCAGGAAAAGAAGATAATTATCCGTAATATAAAACTCTACATCCACACTTTTCCCCTCTACAGGATAATCATTAGCATTTTGTAGCAGTTCATATACAAATGTAGATTCCTTTGCGCTTAATTGTTTGCTTAGAGTATCAAGAAAATTGGTTGCTGAACCAAAATTCTTTGATTTGTCATTGTGACGGTCATCAAAAAGGGTGTCAATGAACCATTTGGGATCAATTGGCTTTGGTTGCTGTTTTTCAAAATCCAGAACTATCTCGTATGGGTTAAATGCATTTCTATGAGATAATTTCCATGTAAAAACATAGTAATCATCAAGTTTAATGCCAAGGATTCTATTAGGATATGATATTTTTATTGCTTTTTTTTCTGAATCTCCTGGATAATATGGAATGTGGTCGAAGTTGGGTTTCCTAAGATCATCTACAATATATACTTCATTTTCCTCATCGTAGTGGTAGAATCCTATACATTGACAGCTTTCTACTCCCCACATGTCAAAAAGTTCTTGCTCTTTAGTATCCTTGGAACTAATGTCAATACTTGGCGTAGATACAGAATTTATAGAACGCAGAGAACTTCCAAGCAGATTCAATATATATCTTGATGGTTCTTCTCTAAATGCAGCAACATTTAGCCTACATTTGAAAGAACACGGTCCTTCTGGTATTGTATTACTGGAACGGGGAACATTCAGGAACAACGGAGCAAGATTACTTGTTCTTCCTTCCAATTTGATATCCATAATACTGCCCTTATAAAAATCAGTTTTCTTACTTTTAATCTCACGTGAGAAGATACCTTCAAATGTTGTTTCCGAGAAGAATTTTTCTAATTCTTCGTCGGTCGCTCTTCTCATTTGTCCCTTATTTATAAATTTAGGCATATTATTCTGATATTTTATTCATTATTATTTTAAACCTTCATCGTCTTATCCTCCCACTTTCAAATGCTCATACAGCTTCAGCCTCAGCACCTCGCCATTCTCGAACTCGAACTGGAACTTCCTGCGATTGAACCTCGGATTGTTCTTGTGGATTATCCGATGGTAGTTCGGGCTGATGATAATGATGTTCGTGGAGTCGTTGTTCTGCGAACGGGTGAAGTAGTCAATGTGGTGGGCCTCGACAACGCTGTCGCCATACGCGTCGCCAATCTTCTCGCCGCTAATCTCGTCGCGATAGTCGTAGAACCGCTTCAGGGTCAGGATAATGCTGCGGTCAATACGGCGATACTTCACCAACCGCTGCTTCTCCTCAATCGAAGCCGTCTTGTCGGCCATGAAGAACTGGTCGTCGTCGCTCTGCTCGTAAACTTCCTCGGGAATGGCGCTCAGCGTGTGGGCCAGTTGCTGATAGTCGGAGTTGGAGCAGCACTCCATGCAGAGCACGTCGGGCGACGAGGTCAGGTAGAGCCGGATGTACTCCTGCAGGTCGTCGGGCAGCGGAATCTGCCGCTTGCCCTTGCCCAGTTCCTGTTTCTGCGCAAACAGGTACGCATAGCTCTTTTGGAACACAGCCCGCAACTTAACGGCCAACGGCGACTGGCGGCCATAGCGAATCTGAATGACATCCTTATGTCCCGCCCAGTTGCTCTGCACGAAGTTCTGGTTCTTCAGTTTCGCATCGTAGAACTCGCCGTCAATCAGAATCTTGATGTCCTTGCTCTGCCCGTGCGTCAAGATGGATTCATCCCACGCCCTGAACAGCGAGCACACCGACACCGGAATGGTCATCCCGTCATTGAGCAACGACCAATCAACCGTCTTCTGCAATATAAATCCATTGTCGTAATCCATCAGAATTATATTTCGTTTTTTATATTCTTGTTTACTTCTTATCCTCTTCTTGGGGTCTTCTTACCATCTTCTTACCATAACGTAAGACTCGGCTTGGCTTCTCGACCCCCTCTCAAACCTCTCCCAAAGGTCTCGGCTTGCTCTCGGCCACCTCTATCCTCGGCCTACGCTACGCCCTTGCTACGATAGTTCTACTGTTGTTCATTTTGATTCCTGAGAAAGGAGATATTGTTTGTACTCTCTCACAAAGAGTTCTTTTAAGTCAACTTCCAGTAGATCTGCAATCTTTAAAATACACGCAAGGTCTGGTTGGGAAGAGTTCGTACACCACTTGCTGACAGTCGAGGGGTTAACACCGAGCTGCTCTGCCAGCCATTTGCTGGTACGTTTTTTCTCCACAAGAACCAATTTAATTCTGTTTACATCTTCCATACGATAAAGTTTTTATGCCACAAAGATAATGAAAATTTTTCATTTTCTGCCGAATATCTTGGTTTTTCTTCTAAAATTATGTTTTTTTACGAGTTTAGGTCTGACGACACGTTAACATTGGCACGATTGACAGCGGTCAAAACATCTGTCCCATATATATAATTAAGGTGGGACAGCAGTTTTGTGATTTCTTTATCTCTCAATGGGGGCTGTCTGCCATTGTATTAGAATACTGAAGAATTATTTGGTGATTTCGAGGAAAATGATTACCTTTGCATCAGATATTTGACATATTGAAACAAAGCAGAACGACGCAGACAGGAAGTTTCTAAACCGTTACCTATTAAAGTTTTGCTTATCTGTAAGTGATTGATAATTAAAGGAGTAGTCATTAGACTCGCAGATACAAATGGTATTAAACTATCGAATGATGAAACTGAAGAAACGTAAAATCAAGTACGCAACCATCTTCTTTATCTGCTGGTTTGCCCTCCTGGTATTCCTTGTGGATGGAGTCCTGAAATTCCAGACATTGGTTGACTATTTCGGCTCGTATGCTTTGGTAGAAGTTTCATTGTTGCTATTGGTTATCCTTCCTACGTTAGCAATTTACAAGTTTACAAAAGAACATAAAACAGAATCGAAATGAAAGTATTATTATTAAACGGCAGTGCCAACAAGAATGGCAACACTTTTACTGCACTATCGGAGATTGCCCGTCAATTGGAGAAGAATGGTGTAGAGTCGGAAATCATGCAGTTGGGCAACAAGCCCATCCGTGGGTGCATTGCCTGCGGACAGTGTCAGGCAAAGCAATTAGGCCATTGCGTCTTTGATGATGATGTCTGCAACCGTATCGTTGAAAAGCTCAATGAGGCCGATGCCCTCATCGTGGGTTCGCCTGTCTATTATGGTCAGCCCAACGGTGCAGTGATGGCTGTCCTGCAGCGTGCCTTCTTCTCAGGTGCTAACGTACAGAACAAACCTGCGGCTGCTGTAGCCATCTGCCGCCGTGGTGGTGCTACGGCTGCATACCAGACGATGAACATGATATTCGAGATGATGAACATGCCTGTGGTTACTTCGCAATATTGGAACATCGCCTACGGCTTGGCACCCGGTGAAGTAATACAGGACACAGAGGGAATGCAGACCATGCGAGTGCTTGCCGACAACATGGCTTGGTTGCTGAAAAAGATTCATGCCGATGACGATCCCGATTACCCTGAACGCGAACCGTGGCAAGGCATGAACTTTATCAGATAAAGCAGAACCTGAATAATGAATGCCGACTACATCCTGAACAAGGTAAACAAACTTAATTTCTGCTGCTGTTTTACTAACTCTATTGCTTCTTTACCCGTCAGATGCTCGATGTCAAAGCGGAAGACCAGATTTCCTCCGTGACCACAAACGGTTTCCAGAGGATATTACACTAGCAGTCGAACGATTAGAAGAAATGTTTTAGAAATATAGGAAATTTGCAAAAGTATCACTTTTTGCTATAATCATCTTATAATCAGAGACATAACATAAGTGATAGATAATTTTTATCTATCACTATTTGGGGGTCAAATGCAAGATTTTCTGTAAAAAGCTTGCATTTGACCTTAAAATTTTGTATCTTTGCAGTTAATAAAATAACCAACAAGAATATGAAAATAACAATTATCAACTCAGAAAGAAATGAAAAGAGGTACACGCGTGTTGAACTCGAGGAGTTTGTAGCGCAGTTGAGGGATGGCACCTATCGACAGCAGTATGTACGCGACTATAACAAGGAGGTGTGTTTTGCGGCAGAATGGGTGAAACAGAATGGCGAGTTGAAAGCAAAAAGCAACAACTGTCTGACACTGCTCTCGCTGGAAAATCTGCGCGACCTGAGTACCGTTGAGGAATATAAACGACTGGCTACCCAGCAGCCCTATACCCTACTCTGCTTTATGGGGCACGATGGTCATTCGCTCCACATCGTATGCCAGTACACCATTGCAGCCCCCGTCCCAGAAGGTAATCATAAAGCTCAAAACTTCATGCTCAATGCTCAAAGCCTTACCAACGCCTTCCGCAAACTGCATTTCATCTATTCGTCGCAGTTGGGTACGCCTTTGGCCGAACACGAGCCAACCTTCGAAACCAGTTGCAAGGCGAGCTACGATCCGCAGCCATTCTATAATCCATCAGCTATCGCCCTAACCGTTTCTTCAGAACCGGAAGCGACACCCGAATTCCGACCTATGCAGGAGGACATTAGCGACTATAATTATCCTGAGGAAATACCTGGTCTAAGTCTGCGCAACAGCCGAATGCGCCGATTCCACGATTGTCTCGATACTGCCATTGAGAAGTTTCGCGACATCAGTGATGATGAGGAATACACCATTGCCGTACTCGAACAGCTGGCTGACGGTTGTCGTCAGATAGGATTGCCTCAGGCATGGTGTGCACGTGTCGCTTCATTCATCCCGCTGTTTTCCGATAGTCTTGACAACAATGCCATCGAGTCCGCCTTCAAGACCGCCTACCTCAAGGAAACCCTGAAGACCATCCCGATGAAATATACCCGTCCTTCTGCCCTACTCGCCTTCAAGACTGAGGCATATATGAAGGAGCACTACACCCTGCGCCTTAACGTGATGACTGGCACGCCCGAATATCGCATAAACGCCGTAGGATATGGGTTCCAGCCGCTAGACCAGGCTGCCCGCAACACCATGGCCATCAAGGCGCTGAAGGCGGGGGTTGAATCGTGGGACAAGGATTTGAATCGCTATATCGACTCGAATCTCATCCCCAAATATTACCCGATGGAGGATTATCTGCGCCACCTGCCTAAATGGAACGGCAAGCACGACTATGTAGGTGAACTGGCCCGACGGGTAAAGACCGACAACAAGCACTGGGAAAGCGACTTCCATACCTGGATGCTCTCGATGGCAGCCCAGTGGCTCGGCAAGGACCGTCAGCATGGTAATGCCATCGTGCCCATGCTCATCGGTCCGCAGGGGTCAGGGAAGTCAACCTTCTGCCGCCGCCTGCTGCCAGAATATCTGCAGGTATATTTCAACGACCGCATCTCGATGAAGAATGACAACGACATCTTCCTCGCCATGTCGGGGTATGCGCTCATCAACATCGACGAGTTCGACGCCATGTCGAAGTCGCAGCAGCCCATTCTGAAGTACCTGATATCGAAGAACGACGTGAAGTTCCGTCCGCCATACGGCAAGACGATGGAAGAGCGCCAGAGGTTTGCCTCGTTCATCGCCACCACCAACAACCGCCGTCCTCTCGTTGACCCCACCGGCTCACGCCGCTTTGTCTGCGTCTACGCCGATGAGATTGACAACTCGGGGCTGATTAATTACGACATGCTCTACGCCCAGCTCTATACCGAGCTGCAGCAGGGGCGCCGCTACTGGTTCGAAGACGAGGAAAACGCCCGTATCATGCAGCAGAACGAGCAGTTCCAGCAGGTCAACAACTACGAGCAGATGATAGCCCTCACCTTTCTGGCACCCGAAGAGACATCCGAAGATGCAGACTTCGTATCTCTCCAACTCATCATGAAGCGACTTGAGAAACAGTTCCCTACCTTTACTATTACGAAAGGAACGGACGTTGAACTCGGAAGAAGGTTGACTAAAATGGGTTATGAACACAAACGGTTGAACAAAGGATCAGTATTCAGAGTTGAAGAGATATAATCTACAAAAGTAAAACAACTTGTTTTACTATGCTTCAGATAGTCTTTATAATAGGTAAAGATGGCACTTTAGAAAGTAAAACAACTTGTTTTACTTTGAGTGATGGTAGTGATAGATAGAAAATATCTATCACTTCACATAACAAACTGACAACAAACAAGTTATAACAAATAGTGATAGATAATTAAAAAAATAGCAAAACAAAAATGGCAGTACATATCAAACTTATCAAGAACAATATCAAGAGCAGCAGCTCTTATGGGAAATATTTTGCAAAAACAGTCAGTCAGGGCGAGGTAACGCTTGACGAGATAGCCGCTGAGGCTTGTCGCAACAGCGGCTTCTCAGAAGGTGCCGTTGTGGGTGTAGTAACCGAGCTACAGGACATCTTGAAGCAGAGACTTACCGAGGGGCAGACTGTAGTCCTTCCAGGTATAGGACGTTTCAGTCTTCGTGTAGAAAGTATCGGGGTTGATGATCCGAAGGCGTTCAACATCCGCCGTCATATCACCCGCATCGTCTGTGGTTTCCTCCCTGCCGGTCGTCGCATCCAGGGTCGCCATATCCTCTACGACTTCTGCGAAGGTGTCAAAGCCGTCTGGCAGACGGGTTTTAAACCTTAGATTTCAATCTATGATAATTCATAAAAAACAAAAGATTGTGACAAAAGCATTATTTATCAACGGAAGTCAGCGAAAAAACGGCACTTTCAAGAAAGAACTGGTGGATTCTTGGGTCGCAGTCTAATTCAGGATGGAATGCGGCAGCGAGTTGATTTCCTTGGCGTGCGGCAACGATATGCCCGTCGATGCTGGCAATGGGAATGCAGGCATCCGAAAGCACAGTTTCGATGTAGGGCGCACGTATGAAGGTCATTGGTAGGTCTTTGCCGATGCCCTCAACGGTGCCGACAGTGTGGAAACTACCTAACTGCCGTCCGTATGCATTCCTGCGCACAAGGATGTCCATCGTGCCGAGATAGCCTTTGGAAAGGAGGATCATGCCGGCGCATGTTCCAAAGACAGGCAGACCGCCAAGGATGGCTTCACGGATGGGATCATGCAGCCCCAGTTGTGAGAGTAGGCGCATCTGCACCGTACTCTCGCCACCAGGCAGAATCAGTCCGTCTTTGGGTTGCTGCCAGTCTTTCAGCTGTCGGATCTGGAAAGTCTCGACACCAAGCCGCTGCAGCATTTGCTCATGCTCGATGAATGCCCCTTGCAGGGCAAGAACCGCTATTCTCATTTTCCCCTCTCCGCCATTAAGAGTTCGATTTCCTGTTCGTTGATGCCCACCATTGCCTCGCCGAGGTCTTCGCTGAGTTCGGCCAGAAGTTTGGCATCCTGATAATTGGTGACGGCCTGCACGATGGCTGCGGCTCGCTTGGCGGGATTGCCGCTCTTGAAAATACCACTGCCCACGAACACACCCTCAGCACCGAGTTGCATCATCAGAGCGGCATCGGCTGGCGTAGCCACACCTCCGGCGGCGAAGTTCACTACGGGCAGCTTGCCGTTGTCATGCACGAAGCGCACCAGTTCGTAAGGCGCCTGCAACTGCTTGGCAGCCTCATAGAGCTCGTCTTCACTCATAGAAACCAGTCGTCGGATTTCGCTCTGCATCAGCCGCATGTGGCTGACGGCCTGCACCACGTCGCCCGTACCAGGCTCGCCCTTGGTGCGGATCATCGTTGCCCCCTCGGCGATACGGCGCAAGGCTTCACCCAGATTCTTTGCGCCACAAACGAACGGCACGTCGAATTTCGTCTTGTCGATGTGGTAGATATTGTCGGCAGGACTGAGCACCTCGCTCTCGTCGATATAGTCGATCTCGATGGCCTGCAGTATCTGTGCCTCGGCTATGTGTCCGATGCGACATTTCGCCATCACGGGAATGGTGACGGCATCTTGTATGCCACGAATCATTTTCGGGTCGCTCATGCGACTCACACCACCCGCAGCACGAATGTCGGCAGGGATCCTTTCCAAAGCCATCACGGCACAGGCGCCTGCTTCCTCGGCGATGCGAGCCTGTTCTGGGGTTGTCACGTCCATAATCACGCCGCCTTTCAGCATCTGAGCCAACTGGCGGTTAAGTTCTTGTCTTGAGTTTGCTTCCATATTCTTTTTCGTTTATGCGTTGATGAATGTGGCTGCAAAGTAACGGCAATTCTGCGAGAACACCGCACGATGTTCCCATTCTGATAAGTGAAAAGTCAATTTGTGCAAACTATCTCTTCCTGACTTCACTGGGAGCCTTGCCCGTCTGCTTCTTGTAATAACGCGAGAGATGAGCCTGTGAAGAGAATCCCAACAGGCCTGCAATCTCCTTTAGCGGTTTGTTGGTGCCGAGCATCGTGGAAATCTCTTCCATGATGCGTTCGTCGATGATAGACTTTGGTGAACGGTTGGCGACATGCCGCGTTACCTGTCCCAGATAACGGGCACTGACACCCAACTGCTCGGCATAGAAAGCAACGTCGCTGTAAAGGTGATGAAAACGATCGACAGCATCGAGAAACAGATTATAGAGCTCGCCGCTGCGGCTGCTGTCCTCAGTATAGCCCTTTGGGAACTGGCTCAGATAAGTGCGCGCATGGAGCATGGCTTCGTTGGTGTTTTCGCCACAACTGAGATAATAAGCCAGTGCTGCCGACAACTGGTTGGCTTGGCCGTGCAGACGAATGGCCGACGGCAGGTCGGAAGGCTCCAGCACAATGGTGCACAGCGGTATGATCTGCTCTTTGATGGCACTGAACACCTGAGGTTCCACTAGTTGGTCGCCATGGGTGGATGTCTGTACGGGCGCATAAATAATGTACCGTGGGTGATACTTCTGCATCATCTCTGCTATCGTTGCTACCACATCAATCCGCCTGACGAGGCCAATCTTCACTATCTGAGGCTGCAGATCGTTGAAGATGGCTTCTATCTGTTTGCGGACGATGGCAGCAGGCAGGTCGTAGAATTCCTGGATACCCAGCGTATTCTGTACGGTTATCGATGTGACAACTGAGGTAACCGTGCCCCCCAATTCACAGATACAGCGGATGTCTGCCTGTATGCCCGAACCGCCCGTGCCGTCAGAACCTGTAATCGCCAATATGGTCTGTTTATTGTTCATCTGGAATGATTATTTCTGGCGCGCTGTCTCTCCACGTAGCGTCCATGTGCCGACACCAATCTGCGGGATTTCTAAGCCATTGTTCAGTTTCATTGTCGTTCTGTTTTATAATTAATCATAAACTTGGGGCAAATATAGTAAATAATTCCCACTTTTTCGTATATTTGCACTAAGATTTAAGAAGAATTCAATTTTATTGCAATTTCTTCTTGCAAGGCATAGTCCAAGCGAGCTTGACTCTGCTCTTGCTTCGAGCGTCATTTGTGAATATGAAATAACAAGGCTTATGGACAGAAGAGATTTTATCAAGAAAGCAACAATCACTGCGGCTGGAGCAGCTGTTGTATCACCCGTGTCAGCCATACTACATTCGACAGAGGCTGGCAAGACTCCCAAAGTATTGTTAGTGAATGGCAGTCCGCGAACTGACGGCAACACGTTCTGCTGCTTGAAGGAGATTGAGGCGACGCTGCAGAAGCACGGTGTGGAGTCGGAGATAGTTCAGATTGGCCGCAAGCCTGTCCGTATGTGTATCAACTGCGGCGGTTGCCGACAGAATAATGGGGCTGGATGTGCGTTCGATGATGACATGTGCAGTGTAATTACTGAGAAGATGAAAGAATCAGATGCGCTCATCGTCGGTACGCCCGTCTATTACGGTCAGCCGAACGGCGGCATCCTCTCGCTGATGCAGCGGCTATTCTTCTCGGCAGGCCATCTGGTGCAGAACAAGCCCGCAGCAGCCTTGGCCGTCTGCCGTCGCGGTGGTGCCACGGCCACGCTCCAGACCATGAACATGATGTTCGAGATGATGAACATGCCCGTGGTGACCTCGCAATATTGGAACATTGCTTACGGCGCAGGCAAGGGCGAAGTAAAGCTCGACACCGAGGGCATGCAGACCATGCGCACGCTAGCCACTAACATGGCCTTCCTGCTTCAGAAGATACATGCCGACGGTCATCCCGCTCCCCAGCGTGACGAAAGACCGGCATTCATGAACTTTATCCGGTAAATATCGATATGGAAACAAGTGCAAGACTTTACACCTTGAATTATGACGAGGCAAAGACCTACATGTGGGCGGCAATCTTCGTAGCCTGCAATCTGGTGCTGCCCGTTATGGCTTTCAAGGACCTGCCTGATGACTGGCGTTTTCCACGCTGCAAACAAGGGAAAGAGAAGTTCAATAAAGCATAACACATAATCGGTTGACGCACAATCATGTTACTTCCTGATATAATAACACCCTCGGGCAACATGTCATGGTGCCAGCGCCGTCCTTAGATTAACTGTTCTTTTTATAGCTCTGCACCGCCCAACAGCCCATCAGTGTGCCGATGCCCGCAAGGGCTAAGACCTGGTGGGCAGTTTCGTGCAGTCCGCCACCACGGATGAATACGGTGCGGATGGCATCGATGAAATAGTGCATGGGGTTGATGTAGGTGGTCAGATAGGCCCACTGGGGCATGGAGCGCGTGGGGGTGAAAAGTCCTGAGAGTAGCATAATACTTACCACAAAGAACCACATCACGAACATGGCCTGCTGCATGGTGTCGGAATAGTTGGACACGATGAGGCCAAACGACGAGAAGAACAGCGCCAGCAGCATGGCAAGCACGTAGATGAGCCACACGGGTCCAGCTGGCGTGATGCCATAGACGAGCCAAGCCAACAACAAGCACACGGTGATGACAAACAGCGCGATGAGCCAGTAAGGAATGAGTTTGGCGAGGATGAACGCCCACTTGGAAACGGGTGTAACGTTGATCTGCTCGATGGTACCAGCCTCCTTCTCACCAACGATATTAAGTGTGGGCAGGAAGCCCGTCATCAGCATCATCACAATGGCAAAGAGGGCAGGAATCATGAAGAGTTTGTAGTTCTGTTGCTTATTGTAGAGGGTAAGCACGGAAGCAGCTGAGAACGTTGAGTCTGGCGCACGGACTATCTGCGATAGATAGGCCGAGCCCATCGCCCCCTTGGTGCCATTGACGGCATTGGCAGCGATGAGATACTTACCATCACGAATCTCGAGGATAACGTCGGCCCTACCCTTCTCGATGTCCTTTATCGCCTCAGCGTAGGTGGCTTTCTGTCCACCGAAGATAAAGTAGTTGGAGGCAGCAATCTGCTGTACCAATCGCTGAGACTCCACGGTGTGGTCGATGTCAACCACATCCACCACGATGTTCTTCACCTCCATCTGCATCACCCACGGCATCACGCACATGATCACGATGGGGAAAGCTACGATGAGTCGCGGCAAAAACGCATTACGACGGATCTGCAGGAACTCCTTTTGTATGAGATATTTCAGTGTCATATCAGTTACTCCAATCTTACATTAAACTTCTTCAGCGCAATGGCGAGCAGCACCACCGTCATAACTGCCAGTACAGCCACCTCGTGAGCCACTTCGCCAATGCCCACGCCCATAATCATCAGCTTGCGCATAGCCTGAATATAATAGCGAGGCGGCACGATAGCCGATATCCATTGCAGAATCGTTGGCATCGATTCTACAGGAAACAGCATGCCCGACAACATCACCACAGGCATCAACAGCACCATAGCCGAGAGCAGCAGGGCCACGAGTTGCGTCTGTGCTACGTTGGAGATGAGTAATCCCAGCGAGAGTGCCAGCAGGATATAGAGGGTACTCACAGCCAGAATCCAGAACAGCGAACCAGCCAGCGGTACTCCCAACACGAAACGTGCCATCAACAAGATGGTGATGAGGATGCCAAAGGCCAGTATCAGATAAGGCACTGCCTTAGCGATGATCACCATCAAGGGGCGCACTGGTGATACCAACAGCACCTCCATCGTACCTTTCTCTTTCTCACGGACAATCGAAATCGAGGTCATCATGGCACAGATGAGCATCAACAACATACCCATGATGGCAGGCACGAAATTATAAGCCGACTTCATCTGAGGGTTGTAGAGAAGTGAAGTGTGAATAGTGATAGGTGAATCATTCTTCGCAGCGTAAAGCGTCGCAGGTGCCGAGCGGTCTGCCGCTATGGTTTGCAGAGCATAGGTAGTCCATTGCTGTGCCATATTAGGATCGCTACCATCAACCATGATCTGCATGCCACGATTTTGTACAAACACCAGCGCCATATCGGCCTTCTGACTGCGGATGAGTTGTTCGGCTTCCCGTGGGGTGTTCACCGTCTGCGTGATAATGAAGTATTCCGATTGTGCCAATCGTTCTACGGCCTGCTGTGTACGGGGCGACATCTCTGACGTGACTACCACCGTGCGCACATTCTTCACATCGGTGGTGATGGCAAAGCCGAAGAGCAGCATCATCACCACAGGCATGCCGAAGAGTATCAACATCGTACGCTTGTCGCGCAGAATATGCTTGGTTTCCTTGATTACAAAAGCTATAAACTGTTTCATACTCTTAATCGCTTGAACGAGTGGCCTGACGGGCCAGATAGGTAAACACGTGATCCATATCGGGTTGGTGGAAACGTTGTTTCAGTTCGTCTGGTGTACCCAGTGCACTGATCTTGCCGTCCACCATGATTGATATGCGGTCACAATACTCCGCCTCGTCCATATAATGGGTGGTCACAAAGACCGTGATGCCACGATGGGCTGCGTCGTAGATGAGCTCCCAGAACTGGCGGCGCGTAGCGGGATCAACACCACCCGTGGGTTCGTCGAGGAACACCACACCTGGGTCGTGGAATATCGAGACTGAGAAGGCCAGCTTCTGCTTCCAACCTAAGGGCAACGAACCCACCAAGTCATCGCGATGGTCTTCAAACTTCAACTGCCGCAGCACCTCGTCCATCTTACGCTTCACCTCGTCGGGTTTCATGCCGTAGATACCAGCAAAGAGACGAATATTCTCGGCAACAGTCAAGTCTTCGTAGAGCGAGAACCGCTGCGACATATAACCGATATGCTTCTTTATCTGCTCATATTCCGTGCGGATGTCAAAGCCTACCACCCTACCCGTTCCGCTGGTGGGCTGGTTCAGGCCTGTCAGCATGTGCATAGCCGTCGTCTTGCCTGCACCGTTGGCACCCAGGAATCCGAATATCTCGCCCCTCTTAACACTGAATGAGATGTCGTCAACGGCATGGAAATCGCCAAAGGCTTTAACCAGATGTTCTACTTCGATGACGTTATCTTCTTTCACTTCTGCAATCTTCTCGTGTTCAATGCCTGACGGATTGAAGATACTGGCAAACTGGGTGAGAATATCATTGGGAGTACCAATGCCGCGCACCTTACCCTGATCCAGAAAAGCGACACGCTCACAGCAACGAACTTCATCAAGATAAGGCGTTGAAGCCAAGATAGTTATTCCCCGTTCCTTCAACAAGAGCAGCATCTCCCATAACTCCTTGCGGCTCACAGGATCGACACCCGTGGTGGGCTCGTCGAGGAAGAGTACACTCGGCTGGTGTACCAATGCACACGAGAGCGCCAGTTTCTGTTTCATTCCCCCCGATAGGGCTCCTGCCTTACGGTCTTTGAAGCGCTCTATCTGCGAGTAGATGGCCTTGATACTATCGTAACCTTCATCAACAGTGGTCCCGAAAAGGGTGGCAAAGAAGTTCAGGTTTTCCTCGATAGTGAGGTCTTGATAGAGCGAGAACTTGCCTGGCATATAGCCCACTCGGGAGCGCACCTCATGCATCTGCTTCACCACATCGTAGCCATCTACCGCCGCCGTACCTGCATCGGGCAGCAACAGCGAACAGAGGATGCGAAACATCGATGTCTTGCCGGCACCATCAGGACCTATCAGTCCAAAGACCTCGCCCTTGCCGACAGAGAACGACACATCGCTGAGTGCCTGTACCCGTCCGTACGACTTACTGATATTCTTTACCTCTATTGCGTTCATAGCTTCAACTCGCCGTACATACCAATCTTCACGAATCCGTCGTTACGGATAGCTACCTTGACGGCATACACCAGATCGGCACGCTCATCGTCAGTGAGGATAGTCTTGGGTGTAAACTCCGAACGAGACGATATCCAACTGATGGTGCCTGCATACTCTTTGCGTTGACCATCACCGTAGTCGGCAAACACCTTTACCTGTTGACCAATCTTGATGTTCTGCAACTGGGCAGAAGTGACGTAGGCACGCAGGTGCATTGACTCAGTATCGGCTATCTTAAACAACGGTTTACCCACACTCACAAATTCACCACGCTCCACATATTTCTCAAGCACAGTACCCTTTGTGGGAGTCATGATGTGACATTTGCGCAACATATCCTGCAACTGTGCTTTCTGCACATCAGCAGCAGCTGTCTGCTTGTCGAGGGCCTGCGTGCTGGTGTTCAGCGATGATATCTGCGCATCCAGTTGCTTCTGCAGCACCTTCACCTGACTCGTGGCATCGTCGAGCATCTTCGAGGGAGCTGCCCCGTCAGCCACCAACTCACGGTAGCGCTGCTCGTCTTGCTGAGCCTTAGCCAACTGCTGGCGCGTAGCTGCTATCTGGCGTTCCATATCGGGCTTCTGACTCTGATAAACCGCTTTCGTAGCATCCATCTGCTGAATCTTCAGCCACGTCTGTGTGGTATCAATGAGCCCCACCTGTCGAGCTGCCTCAATCATGTCACCTTCGTTCACATCGAACGACAGCAATGCCCCACTCTGTTCTGCAAACACGGTCGTCTCGGTAGCCTCGAACGTACCTGTTGCATCGTAGTCTTTCTCACTTCCTCCGCAGGCAGCAAGAAAAGGTAAAAGGGTGAAAAGGTAAAAAGGTAAAGCACCTATCACCGACCCCAAATTCTTTAAACATTCGTTCTTTTCCATATTTATCATTTTTTACTTTCTTACTTTTCACCAATGGTGTATTTGTTATCGTATATCTCTTTCAGCATTTCAATCTCGTGTACCGACTGTTGCACACAAGCCGCATTCTCCTGATTAATCTCGCGCACTAAGTCGTTCACGTCGATGATGCCATGTGCCAGCTTCGATTCTGCCGCCTTTCTCACAGCCTGTCGCAGCGAGATAATCTCCCCGTCGTGGGCCATCAGCTTCTGGTAGCGCTCTATGTTCTCATTCTGCTGAATCTGTTCCAGGTTATTATTGAAGAGGAACACCTCCCGACTGCTCTCCGTCATATCACGCTGCAACTGCAGTTTTGCCTTGTCGTTCTTGCGGGTATAGAGGGCACCGATGTTCCATGTAACACGTGCACCGACAATGCCGTTCAGGGTCCATTTATGGCGCATCATGTCCTCAAACATATTCAAACCTGGATAGCCATAGTAACCCTGCGCAAACAAACCCACCTTCGGCATCAGCGCTGCGTTGAGTGCCTTTTCCTGAGCATTCAGCACACTGATCTGTGCATCCAGTGCCTTCAGTTCTGGTCTCTGGTTTCCTGTCGCCAGATTTCTGCCATCAGACTTCACTTGTGGCTTCTGTATGTTGTTGATCTCGATACCACAAAAAGTGCTCAGCATGCGTTGTAGCATCTGTTTCTGCGATACCAGCTCAGTGCCCTTCTGCACCGCATTCAGTCTCTCTGCCTTCACACTCTGCAGGTCGCTTTCGGCTGCTGTTCCGCGCTTGGTCATCGACTCCAGTTTGCGTTCGTTGCCTGCCAACAATGTCTGCAGGTCAGTGTTCAACTTGATTTGTTCGTCAATCAGCAACAGCCCGAAATACATCTCATTCACACGCTTGCGAACATTATAAATATTGACTTCGTTCTGTGCCGCCTGCACCTTGCCCTGTTCACGGGCTATACGCTTCTGACTGCCTATGACACCACCGTCGTAGATAGTCTGCTGCACATCGATACCCACTCGGTACTGATCCTTCGTCAGTCCTCTCATGTCGATGCCCATACCGCTCATCATCGTTTTCATCTCACTGGGCCACGCCGTCACATCGCTCTGATACGTGGCTTGTGCTGATGCCGACACCTGTGGCAGCCAGCCCTTCTGAATGTTGGCCACCGTCAGCTGGGTGGTCTTTTCGATAAGTCCATACTGCTGTATCAACGGGTAATTCTTCTCTGCAGCCTGTTGGCACTCTTCCAGTGTCTGTCCATGTACCAGCATCGGCAGCATCGTCAAAGCTAAAACCAATTTCTTCATATCTCTTTTGTCATTGAATTCTGAGTGCAAAAGTACGATAATTTTTTCATCGTGGCGTTATCTGCAGGAATGGAAAGATGTTCTTTTTGTTCGATAATTTGTTTTTTCGCTCGTTTATTCGTATCTTTGCAAACAAAAAGGACTTCTTATGAACAAACAACCGCAACTGATGGACCGTTCGCAGATGCAGCACATATTAGCTCCTGATCTGCAGAAGATACGCCAACAAGTGTATTTTGATAATGAGCTTGGCATCGTGCATGGAGATTCGACGGTGTTCAAACTCATTATGAAGCAGAAGCCACCATTCATTATCAACGACCACCGACTGGGTGTTATTCTGAATGGCGAGGCCTGCATCAACTTCAACCTGCAAGACCGCCACCTCACTGCAGGTACATTGGCCTATCTGGGGCCTGGCACCATCATCATGCCTCATCAGTTCTCGAACAACTTTGAAATTCGTGGCGTGATACTTTTCAGCCAGTTTCCTATGCCTTTTGCCCCAGGACAGATGCCGTCGGCCTTCAACGGACAGGTGCGCGATTTCCAAATACCCCCCAGCGAGAGCGACCAGCAGACGGCACTCGACATCATCGAAACGCTTTGGAAGATGGTGCATCAGCCCGAATACCATCATCCCACAGCCAGCGCACTTGTGGCAGCATTAATGCAACATTACGACGGATGCTATCGCAAACAAGCTGACCGGGCTATTCACTCACAATCGCGCGAGCAGACCATCTTCGACCGTTTCCTTCAACTGGTCACCCAGCATTGTGCCGAACAACACCAGATAGGCTACTATGCCGAGCGTATGTGCCTCACTGAGCGCTACCTGACCACCGTCATCCGCCAAACCAGCGGCACCACCGCCAAGGATTGGATAGACCGTGCCCTCATCACCCGCATCAAAATAGAACTGCGCCACACAGACAAGTCTTCGGCGCAGATAGCTGAGGAGATGCACTTTGCCAACCCCTCGTTCTTCTCCAAGTATTTCCGCCGCCTCACGGGGATGACACCTGGAGAGTATAAAAACTACGGTTGATTTTTTCCTAAGAACTCGCTGGGAGTAAGCCCCGTGATGCGCTTGAAGAGACGAGTGAAATGGTGGGGGAAATCGAAGCCCAGCAGACGGGAGGTCTCGCTGATGTTGTGACCCTGCATCAACAGACTTTTCGCCTGATTGATAACGTAGTTGTGGATGTAGCCAATGGCAGTGCCACCAGTTGCCTTGTGGACAATATCGCCAAAATAGCGAGGCGAATAGGCCAGTTCGGAGGCACACCAAGCGACGGTAGGCAAACCCTGCATCAGCTGCCGGTTCTCACGAAAATAGGTTTGAAGCAGATTGTGAAAACGCTTCAGCAGGTCAGCCTCTCCCCTGTCCTCTTCGAACAACTGGCGTTGGTAGATACGGTTGCAGTATTCCAGTATCAGGCGCAGATAAGCCAGCAGCACATTTCTTAAAGACGGCGAATCCTCATGAGTCTGCAGCTCTTGTCGCATCTGAGCCACCAGTTGCGTGATGCAGAGCCATTCGTCGGGCTCCATACGCAATGAACCGTCGAAGAAATACGAGAAGAACTGATAGCGGTCTATCTGACGTTCCAGCTCGGAGCCATGCAACAGCTCGGGCGACCACAACAGCACCCAGCCACACAATGAGATGCGCTCGCCATTGTCTTCCAATCCGCCTATCTGTCCTGGTTCTACAGCTATGATGGAGCCATCGCTCACCTGTAATTTCCGCATGCCATAAGAGAGATTGAATGGAAACTGACGTTGGATGAACAGCCCATACACGCCATAGTTGTTCAGGCTATGACGAAAGGGTGCCAACTCATCATAATGGATGATGCTAACCAGTGGGTGCAACAGCGGAGCATCCACAAAACGAGCATAGTCGTTGGGAGTGTCAACCTTCAAAATATTCCTCATATCGATGGCAAAGATACGCAAAATAGTCTAATAATGGTATGTTTTTTACGTTTTTTAAGCACTTTCTGCGAAATTGGTATATAATCAGCCAATTTGTGTAATGCCTATATATAATAATGTGTGTAACTTTGCACCCATACGGTACCAAAACCGTAGTACAAGTACTGTAGGATACTCATTAAGAATAATTGAAAAGTGAAAGCTAAAACATTATTGCTGGGTCTTATGATAGCAGCAAACGGTTTCGCTCAGGGCGTGATTGATGTGCACTCGCACATCATCACTCCTGAGTATGTGTCTTCACTCGAAAATGAGGGCAGACTGATGGACGAGGGATTCCCCTTGCCGAAGTACGACGTGGAGAATCATCTCAAATGGATGGACGAGGCCGGTGTGCAGACATCAGTATTGACGTTGGCTGCACCACAGCCATCATCGGCTGAGGTGATAAGACAAGCCAACGAAACTGCCGCTCGCATCAAGAAAGAGCATCCTGGCAGATTCCTGTTCTGTGCTGCCCTACCCTTGACCGGTGGTCGAGCTTACTCACGCTCGGTAGTCGAAACGAGTTCCGACTCCGCTCGCCCAATCGCAACTTTGTCCGATGTCACGAAAGCCATTGAGGAGGTGAAGTATGCCCTTGACGTGCTGAAGGCCGATGGCATCAAGTTGGCAACAAACGTTGGTGGACAGTATCTTGGTGCACCAGAACTCGACACGCTTTTCTCGGTCTTGAACGAGCGCAAGGCTGTGGTGATTCTGCATCCGCATCGCCCTGAACCGGTAAATAAGCAGGTGATGCAGCAGACACCGCTGGCCATGCAGGAATATCTCTCGGAGACCACCCGTGCCGTATCGAACATGATCAGTCGCAACCTGTTGGCTCGCTATAATAACATCAAGGTGGTGGTGCCCCATTGCGGTGCCTATCTGCCGTTGGCCATCCCTCGCATGAAGTCGCTGACGCCCGTGATGCAAGCCAACAAGATGGTGGGAGAGATTGACTACGAGGCCAACCTCCGTGCCCTCTACTACGACCTCGCTGGTGCACACTCTCCCGAGGTCATCCGCATGCTACTCACCATCACAACACCCGACCATCTGCTCTACGGATCCGACTATCCTTACGTCGCTCCACAGGTGCTCAAGCAGAGTCTGACGAGAATGAAGGACTATCTCTCGAAAGAGCCCGACCTCACACCATTCCGCGAGATGATCCTGTGGAAAAATGCAAAGTGGTTGTTTGACCAATCGGAAGAAAAGCCATCGGCAGAGACAACTGCAACAAACATGATTGTCCGCATAGCAGAGATTGAGGTGTTTCCACAGTATTTGGAAGAATACTTAGCCTTCGCCAACGAGGTGGATCGCCTCAGTATAGAGCGCGAGCCTGGCGTAATTTGCTTGTTCCCCATGCAGAGTGCCGAGGACTCATGCCAGATTCGCATCCTTGAAATCTATGCATCCGAGGAAGTTTATCAACAGCACCTGAAGACCCCTCACTTCCAGAAGTACAAGCAGGGCACGCTCCACATGGTGAAAGACCTGAAACTACCCACGATGAAGCCGCTCGACCCAGAGACGATGAAACTGATATTTAAAAAAAGAGATAAATGAAAAGAATCGTTTTATTTTTAATCGCAATATTGACTATGTCTACAATAGATGCAAAGACGCTAACAGAGCGTCAGCAGGGATTGGCTGCATGTGCCTGCCTGATGGCACAGGGTGATATGGAACGTTTGGAACCTGCCGTGCGTATGGCGCTGGACAATGGTGTAACTATCAACGAACTGAAAGAGGCGTTCTCGCAACTCTATGCCTACACAGGGTTCCCACGAAGTCTGAATGCGTTGGGAGTATTGAATAAGGTATTGGAAAACAAGCAGCCTAACTGGCAGGAAGGGAAGCCTTGGAAGCGTCCTGCTGAGTGGGACGATGCCAAAAAGGCCTACGAACTGGGCACCAAGAACCAGACTCAGCTCTCTGGGAAGCCCTTCAACTATACCTTCTGTCCTCAGGACGACTACTATCTGAAGTCGCATCTCTTTGGTGACATCTTCGCTGGCGACCAGCTCTCTGCTGCCGATCGTGAGATAGTTACCGTAGCAGCCCTGAGTGGTCTCGAAGGCGTGGCTCCACAACTCGCCGCCCACAAACAAGGAGCCGTGAATATGGGCAACTCGAAGCAACTGGTCGATGAGCTCTCAGCTTGGCTCTGCAACGAGGGTTACACCCTGAGCACCAAGTGGCCCAAAGGCGAGCCCAATCCTTACGGCAAGTATTTCACAGGACAGAGTTATCTGGCCGATGTCGGTGGTGGTGTCATGAACGTTACATTCGAACCACGTTGCCGTAACAACTGGCACATTCACCACAAACAGGTACAGGTATTGATTTGCGTCGCTGGTCGTGGTTGGTATCAGGAATGGGGCAAGGAGCCGCAGGAGATGACTCCCGGCACCGTCATCGCCATCCCTGCCGAAGTGAAACACTGGCACGGGGCCCAAAAAGACTCATGGTTCCAGCATCTCACCTATCACAAGGATGTCCAGGAAGGTGCCAGCAACGAGTGGTGTGAGCCTGTGGCGGATGAAATGTATGACACGCTTAAGTAATGAAGGATATGGATATCAACAAGAAAATGAACAGAAGAGATGCCCTGAAACGCATGGGAACTCTGATTGCAGGAGCAGCGATTGCAACTACCCCTCTTGCAGCAAAAGTCGTAACTCCCAAACCAGCAAGAATCAAGAGACTCGTCTTTTTCTTCTCGGCAACAGGCAACAGCCTTTACGTCGCCCGGCAACTGGGCGGCGACAAGGCTGAATTGCGCAGTATCTCACAGGAAATCCACAATGAGAATCCCGTCTATGAAGCGGAAGAAATCGGGTTTGTCTGCCCGGTCTATTGCTTCATACCGCCGGCAATCGTCCAGGACTTTATCGCCCGTTCCACTTTCAAGGCCGATTATTTCTTCACCGTCGGCACTTATGGTGCGCATAGTACCATCTTTCCTGAGTTTGTTGACAAGTTTGCCAAAGAGCATGGGGTGCAGATGAACAATATTTCCACCATTCAGATGGTCGATACATACCTACCGTATTTTGATGCAGAAAAGGAAAAGGCAGACCCGAAGAATCAGCGTGTTCCAGAGCGGATTGCCGCCGTCCTCGCGTCCATTAACAGTCGTGAGAACTATATTCAGGCAGTCACCCAGGAGGACCGTATGATCTGCGAAGGCTATTACCGCCACTCTGGCAGGGATCGTCAAAGACCTACGGTCACCCGTTCCGAGAAAATTGTCTTTTCGACGGATGCATGTGTTGGATGCGGTGTCTGTACCTCCGTCTGTCCGCATGGTTCTTGGAAGGTCGTCGACGAAAAGGGTGTTCCTGAAGGCGATTGCGAGAACTGTCTGGCCTGCGTTCATAACTGCCCGCAGAAAGCCATTTCCATCATCCCCACGCCTCCAGAGCCTGAAGAGCCGAACCGCAATGCCCGCTATCGCAACCCCAACGTGAAACTTGGCGACTTGATAAAGGCCAACAGCCAGAATTAAATGAAATCAGGAACAAATATGAAACATATTTTATTATTTCTAGCAGTAATGCTTCTAACAGGTTGCTCGAAAGACAGTGAAGTGATGGCACAAACTATGACACAGAAATTGTATATCACCATCGGTGGACAAACGCAAAGCGCAACACTGGTGGATAATGATGCTTCGCGTGAATTGGTTGCTGCACTACAGAGTGCACCCATCACCGTCACACTCAACGACAACAATTTCGAGATTTGGGGTCCTTTGGGCAGATCGCTGACAACGAAAAACGAGCAGATGACAGCTCAGCCTGGAGATATTGTGCTCTATAACGGCAGCAACATCTGTATATTTTATGCCGGCAACTCTTGGAGCTACACCCGTTTAGGCAAAATAGATGGGCTCTCTGAGAGCGAGCTACGCACATTCCTAAAAGCAGGCGAAAGCAATATCAGTGTAACGCTGTCGCTTTCGTCGGGCACAAACGCCATAAGGAGCCTTACCCCTAACTCTTCTTCTAAGGACGAAGGGAATATATATTCGCTGAATGGTGTGAGGGTAAACAATCCCTCTAAAGGTATCTATATCAAGAATGGTAACAAGGTCGTGATTAAGTGAGTAAAATGGAAGCTCGATTACATTTTCGAACGTGAACGAGCTCGAACATAGTTCAAAATGGTTTTATGAAGCAGATATTATTAGCCGCAATGCTGCTGGGCGGAATACTAGCAGATTGCACAAACAGTAACAAACAAACTACAGACAGCAATATGGAACAGAAATTGACATTGACGCAGGAATGGGACAAGGTGTTCCCATTGAGCGAGAAAGTGAACCACCGTAAGGTGACGTTTGAAACACAGTATGGCCTGACACTGGCTGCAGATCTCTATACGCCAAAGGATGCCGAAGGTAAGTTGGCCGCTATCGCTGTCAGTGGTCCTTTCGGAGCCGTCAAGGAGCAGTGTAGCGGACTCTATGCGATGAAGATGGCAGAACGTGGTTTCGTGGCACTGGCCTTCGACCCTTCCTATACCGGTGAGAGCAGCGGTGAACCGCGTCGCACAGCTTCGCCCGACATCAACACCGAAGACTTCATGGCTGCCGTCGATTTCTTGTCGAAGCAGGATAATGTGGATGCCGAGAAGATTGGTATCATCGGCATCTGCGGTTGGGGAGGCATTGCTCTGAATGCTGCCGCTGCCGACACACGTATCAAAGCCACCGTAGCCTCAACAATGTATGATATGACACGCGTCAGCGGCAACGACTACAACGATGCCTTCGACGTGGAAGAAGCTCGCCACAAGAACCGTGAGAATCTCTCGAAGCAGCGACTCGCCGACCCCAATGCGATGGCTGGCGGCGTGCTGGATACTGTACCCCCACAGGCTCCCCGTTTCGTGCACGACTACTATGATTATTACAAGACCCCACGTGGCTATCATGCACGCTCTGGCAATTCTAACGACGGTTGGCGCGTCATCGGGACCCAGGCATACGCCAACAGCCGTTTCCTCTACTACATCAACGAAATACGCTCTGCCGTTCTCGTGATGCATGGTGCCGATGCCCACTCACGCTACTTTGGCGAGGCTGCCTATCACTATATGGTAGATGGTAAGGCCGAGGGGTACAAGTTCGTTGGTGAGCCCAACCCCAACCCCGAGAACAAGCAACTGCTCATCATCCCCGATGCCTCACATTGTGACCTCTATGATGGCGGCTACGAGGAGAAGGCTGGTCAAGGTCAGCCCAAGAACATGATTCCTTGGGATAAACTGGCGGCGTTTTTTAAGACCAATCTAAAATAGCAACTGCTCTGTTCAGACGATAGGCTGGCTGACTATCCACAGCTTGGACATTCACACTTTGCTTAAACGTCGAACCTTTCTTGAGACACGTTCATTCGATAATGAAAAAAAGATTATCATACTCACAGTTATTGCTTTCATGTACTATTCTTTGCGTGATGGCTGCATGTGCTCAGACTCAGTCAAATGATATAGTTGCTGAAGGGGAAGAACCTGTAAGAGTTTCTGATTCGTATAGCTTTACAGAAGGGCCTGCGGCAGACGTAAGGGGGGACGTGTACTTTACAGACCAGCCCAACAATAAGATATACCATTGGGACTGCGAATCTGGAGAGATCACATTGTTCACCGGTCAGAGCGGTCGAGCTAACGGTATGTACTTTGATGCACAAGGCAACTTGATAGCCTGTGCAGATATGGACAACCAACTCTGGTCTTTCGATATGGAAGGACACTCCAAGATACTGATAACCGACTATTGCGGGAAATTGCTGAACGGGCCTAATGACGTTTGGATCTCGAAGGATGGAGGCTATTATCTTACTGACCCCTATTTTAAAAGAGACTATTGGACACGTAGCCCAGAGCGCCAACAGCCAGTAGAAGGTTTGTATTATCTCGCGCCGGGAGGTCAGCAACTAGTCATGCTTGACTCAACACTCAACCAGCCTAATGGCCTTGTGGGAACGCCCGACGGAAAATATCTGTATGTTGCGGAGGCAAAAGCAAACAGAATCCTGAAATATGACATTCTGCCAGACGGCCATCTGGCAAACCGGCAGGTCTTTGCAGACATGGGGTCGGACGGAATGACGATAGACGATAGAGGGAACATATATCTTACTGGCAACGGTGTGACCGTATTCGACAAAAACGGCCACAAGATTGCCCATTTTCCCATTCCTGAAGACTGGACTGCAAACGTTTGTTTTGGCGGAAAAGAGCGTGATATCTTATTTATCACCGCATCAAAATCCGTCTATACCCTGAAGATGCTTGTCCACGGAGTAAAGTGATTAAAGCTTACTTCGGGTTGGCTTTGTTTTCAGTCAGGCGCTTGATATGCTGCTTCAGAATGTAATATGCAGGTTGCGGCATGGCACCATGGTCGTAGCCTTGCATCTCATAGAGCGTCACATCCTTGTGGCCCACGAGTTTCAACATACGCCAGAAGTAAGCCTGCTCCTCATAGCGGCCAAAGAGTTCTAGTTCGCGGTCACCAGAAATAATAATGATAGGTGGGGCATCTGGACGAATGTAGGTGAGCGGGGCGTATTGGTCAATAGTGGCCTGCAAGGGAGGGATGTTCTGCTGTTTGCGGATATTGTAATGCGTGATGCACTGTCCGCTGAAGGGCACGAGGGCAGCCAATGAGTCGGCATCAACGCCATATTTGGCGAGCCATTTCTTGTCTAGGCCGATCATGTTGAGCAGGTAGCCACCTGCGGAATGTCCTGCCACGAAAATCTTGCGATGACTACCACCATATTTCTCGATATTTTTATATGTCCATGCCACAGCAGCTGCGGCATCGTCGAGGATATCGTCGATATGAGCCTTTGGCAGCAGACGGTAGTTGGCTGCAACCACCACTAAGCCGCTGTTCTTCAATTGTTCGTCGATGTGCTTGTTACCACCCTCAATACCACCACCATGGAACCATACCACAACGGGGGCATCCTTTTGATTTGTAGGGTAATAAACGTCGAGTTTGCAACGCTCTTGGGCGTATGCATCGTCAGATGATGTGTAAGGGATGTCGTTCACTTGCTGATACTGCTGATGCTGTGCCTGAGAGTTCATCGGCAACAGCATAAGTGCGAGGATTGTATATTTAATCATTCTCATAACTATAGTTTTTGTTGGGTTATCATTATCTTTACAAATAAGAAAACTAAAGAACTGTCAAAGCCAGAATCAGAGCGTCAATTTGCTGGCGGCTCATGCCGTGAGAGAGCAGATAGCTAGAGAACGCTTTTGCGTAGTCAACATTCGGAAGTTGTGCCTCATCCTTAATGCCGGCATAATACATCAGGCACGGGTTGAGTTTCAGCGACAATAATGTGTTGCATACATCATGGTCTTTTTGGGGATTGACGCCATAATAGTTGTCATAGGTAATCAGATAGTCGGTTACAATCTCCTCATACGTTGCGCCGCATAATCCCTCCAGTAGTGCGCACACATATCCGGTACGATCTTTTCCCTCAATGCAATGCACGACATAGGGTGCCGGACGCGACGGCAGTTCCTTGAGAGCCGCAATCAGTCGTTTGTTATAGTCATCTGCCGTAGGGTCAGCCTTCAACGGGCACAATATCACATTGCCTGCATTCCAAAGTGCACGGCTGTAGGTAGGCATGTCGTAGCTCTGCATTTTCTCCTCTGTGTCGGCAAGGTTAAGCACCGTCGTTACCTTTTCGCCTTCCAGATATTCCGATACACAGTAGGCGCGGTTGGTTTCGTCAGAGAACGGTGTTGAACTTCGGTACAACACACCGCCGGCAATGTTACCAGCCTTCACCGCGCGAGCATTAGCAAACTCAGCATCGGTGAGGTCTGGATAGTCATTGCGGTCGTTGGAATATGTCATACTCATGGCTGTTTGCACGTCGAGACAACCACCCTTTTCCTTCATTCTGACGGTAACGGCTTGCCCCACCAGTCCTCTCTGTTCCGGGGGCAATCCGGTGTTGCCAGCTGTAAAACAGATGCTGGGATAGCTGGGATAAGCCACGAGCAGGAGTTCTCCGCTACGAGTGTAGTAGCCGTCGTAATAAGGCACGACGAATGTTTTGTCGTCAAGGGTGATGCTGACGAGGTCACCAGGCGTAAATCCAGCCTTCTCCATGTCTGCTTTCGTAAAATCCAGCATGGCTCCGTCGTACTCATTATACGTAGAAATGATGCCTTTCAGCATCGGCTCTTCGTTGGTATTGTTACCATCAGAGCAGGAGGTAACAAGGACCAGTAAACTTACAAGAAAGAATGCCTTCGAGGGTACAAACATGGTTGCAACTTTGAGAGTGTTGGGGGAATGTCTATTTGGCGAGCGCTTCTGCTATGATGGTTGCCAGTCGCTCGGCACCTTTTCCATCGGGATGGATGCCATCGTCCACCATCTTATTGCCATCGTTGGCATAGAGCGTATGCAGGTCGACCACCTGCAGGCCATATTTCTTGGCCACCTCCTGCTGAATGGGAATGATCTCATTGACAATCACTGAGTCGTTGATGTTCCACGTCGGCTTAAAAGCGGGGATGGGCGTGCAGAGCAGGATACGGGGTTTGGCCTCAGCCACTGCCTGGGATTTCTTGGACTTCTTAGCTTTCTTGACTGGTTGGGCAAGGTCTGGACGCAGCGTGGTGATCATCTGCTCCAGGTCCTGGCGGAACTCAGCACCATACTGCCAATTTTCGGGCTTCGAGTCGTTGGTGCCCAGCTTGATGATGACCACATCGGGCTTGAATGCGAGCGCATCTCTCCACGCCATCTCGTTCATATAGGGGAAATCGCCTTTGTTGAGCATAGTGCGAGAGCTCACGCCGAAATTCTTCACCCAGTAGTCATTGCCCAGCTTCTTCTGCAACACGGCAGGATAGCCATAGGCCGTACGCATATCGATGCCATAGCCGTCGGTGATACTGTTACCGATACAAGCCACACGGATGGCATCCTGCTTGGGTGCCTTGTGGGCATCAAGCCAGCTGCCAATCTCTGTCAGCAGCTGGTCATGGTATGGAAACCAGGTGCCGAAGCCGAAGCCATGATCGCCAGTGGGATATACCAGCATAGAACAGTCGTTACCTGCATTGCGCATGGCCTTATAGTATTCCAGTCCGTTGGTGACAAAGGGCACCAGACGGTCGTCATTGGCTGAGACAATCAAGGCTGGAGGTGTCAGATGACTGCGCACGGCATTCATGGTCGAGAAGTCGCGCACCAACTCTGGGTTCTGCTGTCCATCCTTACCCAAGAAGTTCAGGCACGACCATTTGTGCGACACACGCTCATCCATCGAGATGACGGGATAGAACAGTATAGAGAAATTAGGACGTGCGTCGAAAGGGGCATGGGTGGAGATGACAGATGCTAGATGGCCGCCAGCCGAGAAGCCCATGATGCCCACATCGTTGGGATTGATGTTCCACACCAGAGCTGAGTCGCGTACGATGCGGATACCTTTCATCACGTCGCCCATAGGCTTCGTGCGGTCACCAGCTGGCAAACGATAGTTCACCACGAAATAGGCGATGCCCCGCTGATTCATCCATTCAGCCGCCAGTGTACCCTCGTGGGTGTTCGACAACATGGAGTAACCACCACCTGGAACGCCCACAATCGCTTTGCCTGAACACTTTTCAGGCAGGAAACACACCATTTGCGCCTTGCCATCGTCGGTCAGGTTCAGCGTAAAATTTCTGGCTGTCTGTGCCATCATGGTGGCAGCAGTCAGCAGCATACTAAAGATAAACAGTTTTCTCATGTTGGTAGTTGATAATTATTAGTTGTTATTATTTCTTTTATTTAAGCAGATACGCCCCAATCTTCTCCACGATAACCTTGTCGTAGTCATAACGGTCGGGCCAAAACTCCACCTTACCAGTTGCCGGATTCGGATAAGCAGTGAAGTAGACAATATAGACGGGCACCTTCGGATTAATCTCACGATACTGAATCAGACGCAAAGGATGAGGATCCTCGGCATGATCTCTTACGTAGTTTCTACCACGCTCGGTTTCTGGACGGATGTCCATTGAGATGCGTAACTGATCGCGAGTCCAGTCGTCGACATCCGATAAGAGAAAACAGGCTAAGTCGAAGGGCTTCTGCACGCGTACACATCCATGGGAGAGTGTGCGTCGCTCACGTTGGAAAGCGCCCCGGTTGTTGGTGTCATGCAGATAGACGGAGAAATTGTTTGGAAAACGAAACACGATGCGGCCGAGCGAGTTGCCTGCCCCACCCTTCTGAACCACACGGAGATTACCGGACATCAGCTGTTCGGACGACACCTCAGAGGCCCTCAGTGTATCGTTGGTTTGTCTCCTTACTATGGAATATCGGTTACGCGCAAAGTAGGCGGAGTCACCCCCATGGCGAGCTACATCAGTCTTGATGATGTTGTAGGGAATGATCCACTCGGGGTTGACTTGCATATAGTTGATAGTGCTGCAGAGCAGTGGGGTCTTGGTGGCATAGGCACCACAGCAGATACGCATATAGAGCACCGTGTCGCCGCCTACGGCCCAAAGCTGTTGGGCGGGGATATTGACCAAAACCCGTCTCTCTTGTTGTTCAGGATGCTTGATCTGCCAACGGCAGCGTTCCATATTGATAGCAATCTTCCGTCGTTCTGCGGTGTCATTAGTGGCCAACAATCTCTCTTGCAAAGCATGGTACACGTAGTTTGAGGGCTGAGAGGCCATGAAGAAAGCCATCCTGTCATCTTTCGTCAACTGTTTCTCTGACGTCTCCTTGTCGGGGGCTTTGATCTCATAGTCGAAGAGCTGGGCATACCCCGGACCTCCTACCTTATAGTCCTTGTTGTTCAACACCTTGTCAGGGCGCATAAAGCCATAACGCAGCCCGGTGGTATAGTCGATATAGGCCTTCGAGAGGTTACTGTCGAGTCGGACAAGCACCTCATTGATGCTCTGGCCCACAGAGTCAAAGGCGAGTGTATGGACGATATGCAAGTCCTCGGCAATCTGAGGCACGAAGAAGGCCGTTGTATCAAGTCCATTACGGGGCACTTCTCGGCGAAGATAGGACAACAAAGAATCAGCATCTTCCGACACACCCATCCTCGTGAACCACTTGCCCTGCACAGCCGAGTCGAGACTGTCTACATAGGTACTGAAGGCCGAGAGGTCGGCTTCGGTCTGATTGTGCCATCCGCCACTGCATGCTCCCAACAGCAGACCAGCCATCCACATCACGACCAGCTTTTTCATCCTGTCTATTCCTCCATCAGTTTACGATAGCGGGCACGCTTAGGTTCTTCGAGGCCAAGGCGCTGTGCCTTGTTGGTCTCATACTCTGAGTAGTTGCCCTCGAAGTAGAAGACGTTACCCTCACCCTCGAAGGCGAGGATATGCGTACAGATACGATCAAGGAACCAACGGTCGTGACTAATAATAACGGCACAACCCGCGAACGATTCCAAGCCTTCCTCCAAAGCGCGTAACGTATTGACATCTATATCGTTAGTCGGCTCATCGAGAAGTAAAACATTGCCTTCCTGTTTCAGGGCTATGGCCAGATGCAGACGGTTACGCTCACCACCCGAAAGTACGCCACATTTCTTCTCCTGATCGGCACCACTGAAATTGAACCGTGAGAGATAGGCGCGTACGTTCACATCGCGCCCACCCATGCGGATGGTTTCATTACCACCGCTCACCACCTGATAAACGGTTTTCTCAGGATCGATGTCCTTATGCTGCTGGTCAACGTACGAGAGTTTCACTGTCTCGCCCACGTCGAAGGAACCTGCATCAGCCTTCTCCAAACCCATGATCAGGCGGAACAATGTGGTCTTGCCGGCACCGTTAGGGCCTATCACGCCCACAATGCCATTTGGCGGCAGGATGAAGTTCAGGTCCTTAAAGAGTTCCTTCTCGGGATAAGCCTTAGCCACATGTTCTGCCACGATGACCTTGTTACCAAGGCGCGGACCGTTGGGAATAAATATCTCCAGTTTTTCCTCTTTCTGTTTCTGTTCCTCGTTGAGCATCTTGTCATAAGAGTTCAGACGGGCTTTCCCCTTGGCATGACGCGCCTTCGGGGCCATCCTCACCCACTCCAGCTCACGTTCCAGAGTCTTGCGGCGCTTCGAGGCTTGTTTCTCTTCTTGAGCCAGTCGCTGAGACTTTTGCTCCAGCCATGATGAATAGTTACCCTTCCAAGGGATGCCCTCACCGCGGTCGAGTTCAAGGATCCACTCTGCCACATCGTCAAGGAAGTATCGGTCATGGGTCACAGCAATCACCGTACCCTCATACTGCTGCAGGTGCTGCTCCAGCCAGTCGATGCTTTCTGCATCCAGATGGTTCGTGGGCTCGTCGAGCAGCAGCACGTCGGGTTTCTGCAACAGCAGTCGACACAGGGCCACGCGACGGCGCTCACCGCCAGAAAGTGTCTTCACACTCCAGTCGCCTGGCGGACAGTTCAGCGCAGCCATCGCACGGTCGAGCTTCGAGTCCATGTTCCAGGCATCCGTCGCGTCGATGATATCCTGCAGCTCTGCCTGGCGCTGCATCAGCTTGTCCATCTTATCTGGGTCCTCATAATACTCAGGAAGACCGAACTTCACGTTGATCTGATCATATTCTGCAAGCGCATCATACACATGCTGAACCCCTTCCATCACGTTCTCCTTGACCGTCTTCTCTTCATTCAGTGGCGGGTCCTGGGGCAGATAGCCCACCGAATAGCCAGGACTCCACACTACCTGACCTTGGAACTTCTCATCGAGACCGGCAATAATCTTCATAAGTGTGGACTTACCCGCACCGTTCAATCCAATAATGCCAATCTTCGCGCCGTAGAAGAAACTCAGATAGATGTTCTTTAATACTTGTTTCTGGTTCTGCTGGATGGTCTTGCTCACGCCAACCATCGAGAAGATGACTTTCTTATCATCGACTGTAGCCATTGATTCCTCCTATTATTATAATAATGAGAATGCCACATCCATCATGTGGGTAAAGGTTGTCTGTCGCTCCTCGGCGGTCGTTGCCTCACCCGTGAGGATATGGTCGGAGATGGTGCAGATGCCAAGGGCACGCTTGCCTGCACGGGCAGCATTCATGTAGAGGGCGGCTATCTCCATCTCGACAGCTAGCACACCCATCTTCATCCACTTGTCATTCTGAGGATTATCCGAATAGAAAGTGTCCGAAGACAACACATTGCCCACCATATAATTATAACCAAAGCGCTCACAGGCCTCAGCAGCACCACGTACCAATGTAAAATCGGCGATGGGGGCATACGTACCAGGTAACTCATACTGATTGACATAATTCGAGTTCGTGCAGGCGCCCATAGCAATGGCGATGTCGCCAACATGCAGATCCATATTGATAGAACCTGCCGATCCCACACGGATGATAGTCTTCACTCCATAGAAGTTATACAACTCATAAGTATAGATACCGATGGAGGGCATGCCCATACCATGGCCCATCACACTGACACGTTTGCCATGATAGGTTCCCGTAAATCCAAACATACCTCTGACGTGGTTGAATTCCACAGGGTTCTCCAGATACTTCTCTGCCATAAACTTAGCTCTCAGCGGATCGCCGGCCATAATTACTGTCTCGGCTATTTCGCCGAACTTTGCCCCAATGTGGGGAGTAGGTGTTGTTGCCATAATCTTATTGGTTTTGGGTTATTTGGGGCAAATTTACATAAAAATCCCGAATTACGCATCATTTTTCTGATAAAATTTTTGTCATGCCGAATAAAATGCTTATTTTTGCACCACATCAATTACCAAAAACAATTCAAATTATGGTTAAACACATTATTCTCTGGACCCTGAATCCAGAACTCTCAGAAGAAGAGAAACAGCAGGTAAAGGCAGGGATCAAGGCTGGTCTTGAAGGTCTTGTGGGCAAAGTGCCAGGACTCATTGATGTCAAAGTACATATCGACGGCCGCTTGGCTTCATCGAATGCCGATGTGATGCTCGACAGTACACTGGAGAGCGAAGAGGCACTGAAGGGCTATGCCGTTCATCCCGAGCATGTAGCCGTTGCCAACGGAAAGGTTCGCCCCTACACCGTCCAGCGCAGCTGCCTCGATTTCGAGATCTAAAAGCAAAAATCCCCGCCAATCGGCGGGGATTTTTATAATAATAGCTCAAGAAGATTACTTCTTGTTCAGGGCGAGGTCGATAGCAACGGCTACAGATACAGTAGCACCTACCATCGGGTTGTTACCCATACCGAGGAAGCCCATCATCTCTACGTGAGCAGGAACTGAAGAAGAACCTGCGAACTGAGCGTCTGAGTGCATACGACCCAGCGTATCAGTCATACCATAAGAAGCAGGACCAGCAGCCATGTTATCCGGGTGCAGGGTACGACCGGTACCACCACCAGAAGCTACTGAGAAGTAAGGCTTACCAGCGAGCACGCGCTCCTTCTTATAGGTACCAGCTACTGGGTGCTGGAAACGTGTTGGGTTGGTAGAGTTACCAGTGATAGAAACATCAACGTTCTCCTTCCACAGGATAGCTACGCCCTCACGAACATCATCGGCACCATAGCACTTTACCTTCAGACGGCTGGGGTTATTGCCATAAGGGACCTCCTTAACAACGTTCAGGTCGCCAGTGAAGTAATCGAACTTAGTCTGTACGTATGTAAAACCGTTGATACGGCTGATGATCTGAGCAGCGTCCTTGCCAAGACCGTTCAGAATCACGCGAAGCGGCTTCTGACGAACCTTGTTGGCCATCTCAGCAATTTTGATAGCACCCTCGGCAGCAGCGAAGCTCTCGTGACCAGCCAGGAAGGCGAAGCACTCAGTCTCCTCACGGAGCAGACGAGCGGCAAGGTTACCGTGACCGATACCTACCTTACGATCGTCAGCTACAGATCCGGGGATACAGAAGCTCTGCAGACCGATACCGATAGCCTCAGCAGCCTCGGCAGCCGTCTTTACACCCTTCTTGATGGCGATAGCAGCACCACAAACGTATGCCCACTTAGCATTCTCGAAGCAGATGAGCTGAGTATCCTCACACATCTGATAAGGATCGATACCTGCCTTTTCACAAATCTCATTGGCCTCTTCGATAGAGTTGATGCCATTCTCCTTCAGAGCAGCAAGAACCTGGTTGATACGGCGCTCCTGACTCTCAAACTGTACTTTTCTAATCATTGTCGTATCCTCCTATTATTCTTTACGTGGGTCAATAGCCTTAACTGCACCCTGCTCCTCGCTTGTGCGACCATAAGAGCCGGTGAACTTCTTCAGAGCCTCATTAGCGTCCATGCCGCCCTTGATAGCCTCCATCATCTTGCCGAGATGTACATACTCGTAACCGCAAACCTCGTTGTTGGCATCGAGATACATCTTGGTGATGTAACCCTCAGTCAGCTCAAGATAACGGGTACCCTTGGCAACGGTGCCATAGAGTGTACCAGTCTGTGAACGGAGACCCTTACCCAGGTCCTCAAGACCAGCACCGATAGCCAGACCACCCTCAGAGAAGGCACTCTGTGTACGTCCGTAAACAATCTGCAGGAAGAGTTCGCGCATGGCGGTGTTGATAGCATCGCATACGAGGTCGGTATTCAGAGCCTCGAGAATGGTCTTACCGGGCAGGATCTCAGAAGCCATAGCAGCTGAGTGTGTCATACCGGTACAACCGATGGTCTCAACCAGAGCCTCCTGGATGATGCCATCCTTCACGTTCAGGCTCAGCTTGCAGGCACCCTGCTGAGGTGCACACCAGCCAATACCGTGGGTGTAACCAGAGATCTCCTTGATTTCTTTCACTGCAACCCACTTGCCCTCCTCGGGGATAGGTGCAGGTCCATGGTAAGCGCCTTTACAAACGCTACACATGTTCTCCACTTCTTTTGAATAAATCATTGATAATAAAACATTTAAATGTTAAACAACTTAATAGTTCTTCTTTGTAGCCTACAAAATTACTCGTTTTCTTTGAATATTGTTCCGACACGCCCTATCATTTAGGAATAATTAACGATAAGTCATCACTCCGCCCTTTATGTAAACAAGACGCCAAATAGAGCCGTCTGAGAGGGTCAAAGAGGCTCAAAAAGGGGCAAAGTGAGAATAAAATCACAATTTTTATAAAAAAATCCCCGAAATATTTCGGTAATCGACTGAAAATTAGTAACTTTGCAGTCCGAAATCGATAATAATCGGTTTTTCACATTATTAATATATATAAGAAACATAGAAATGACAAAGGCAGAAATCATCACTAAAATTGCTGAGGAGACAGGCATTGCCAAAAAGGATGTATCCACGGCGGTGGAGTCATTTATGGAAGTGATTCGCACCTCGCTCTCCCAAGACAAGGAGAACGTCTACCTTCGTGGCTTCGGCACTTTCCATGTGAAGCGTCGTGCGAAGAAGACCGCCCGCAACATCTCAAAGAACACCACACTCGTTATTGAGGCTCATGACTTTCCCGCATTCAAGCCTTCAAAGAGTTTTATCGAGAAAATGAAGTAATTAACATTTAAATAAACATTAGTATTATGCCAAACGGAAAGAAGAAGAAGGGCCACAAGATGGCTACTCACAAGCGTAAGAAGAGACTGCGCAAGAATCGTCATAAGAGCAAGTAAAGCTTGCCCCTCTATGGCTTAGAAAAAGAAATGAAAGGAGTGTGAGCGCTTATCCCACGGGATAGCATCACACCCTTTTGAGTTTTAACGACAACCCCGTCAGTAACAAGAAAGACAATGACAAGTGAAGTAATCATTGATGTGCAGCCGAAAGACATCTCGATTGCCTTGCTCGAAGACAAGCAACTGGTAGAATACCAGCAAGAGCAGCGCACGGCATCGTTCTCGGTGGGCAACATCTATGTGGCAAAAGTGAAGAAGCTGATGCCTGGATTGAACGCTTGCTTCGTTGACGTCGGCGCCGAGCGCGTGGCCTTTCTCCATTACCTTGACTTAGGGAGTCAATTCCTCTCATACGAGAAATACCTGAAACAGGTAGTCAGTGACCGCAAGAAACTCTACCCCATCCAGAAGGCTACACCGCAACCGATTCTGAAGAAGGACGGCAGCATTGCCAACACACTGAAAGTGGGTCAGGAAGTGCTGGTACAGATTGTCAAAGAGCCTATCAACACGAAAGGACCGCGTCTCACATGCGAACTCAGCTTTGCTGGACGTTACCTGGTGCTGATACCCTTTGAAGACAGCGTTTCCGTCTCCACCAAGATCAAACGCAGTGAGGAGCGTAGCCGGCTGAAACAGCTCATCCAGAGCATCAAGCCCAAGAACTTTGGTGTCATTGTGCGCACGGTGGCAGAAGGGAAAAGAGCCGCGGAACTCGACGCAGAACTGAAGATCCTGCTGAAACGCTGGGAAGACACCATCACAAAAGTACAGAAGACGACAGAGCGCCCACAGTTGTGCTTTGAGGAGGAAAGCCGCGCCGTCGCCCTGCTCCGTGACCTGTTCAACCCCACCTATGACGGCATCCACATCAACGACAGCACGATCTTTGAAGAAATCAAGAACTACCTTGGGCTGATAGCACCCGAGAAGAAGGAAATCGTCAAGCTTTACAACGGTACGGTACCCATCTTCGACAACTATGATGTGACCAAGCAGCTCAAGTCAGGCTTCGGCAAGACCGTCAACTACAAACACGGTGCCTACCTCATTATTGAACACACTGAGGCCATGCATGTGGTCGACGTAAACAGCGGTACGCGCATTAAGAAGGAGAACAATCAGGAGACCAATGCCCTGGAGACCAATCTTGGTGCTGCCGACGAGTTGGCACGTCAGCTGAGGCTTAGGGACATGGGCGGCATCATCATCGTTGACTTCATCGACATGAAACTGCCAGAAGACCGCCAGATGCTCTATGAGCGCATGTGCAAAAACATGCAGAAAGACCGCGCCAAGCACAATATCCTGCCTCTTTCCAAGTTTGGACTGATGCAGATTACCCGTCAGCGTGTCAGACCCGCCATGAGCGTTAACGTCGAAGAGACCTGCCCCACCTGTTTCGGAAAAGGAACCATCAAGTCGAGTATCCTCTTTACGGATACACTTGAGAGTAAGATTGACACCCTCGTCAACAAGATCGGAGTACGCAAGTTTTACCTGTACGTACACCCTTACGTCGCTGCTTACATCAACAAGGGCGTCTTCAGTATGAAACGCCAATGGCAGATGAAGTACGGGCTGGGCGTCCATGTGATTCCCTCGCAAAAACTGGCCTTCCTCCAATACGAGTTCTATGACAGCGACAAACAGTTCATAGACATGCAAGAGGAAATCGAGACGAAGTGAACACCTAAAGAAAAAAAGAAAAAGTCACTATGCTGACACTTAAAATCCTGTTTTGGGCTATGCTGCTCATTGTATTCTACACCTATATTGGTTACGGAATACTACTATACATCATCATCCGGCTAAAACGGTTCTTCCGGGGGAAACCCCGGGAGGCCGTGCTGCCGCCTGACGAGGAGCTGCCCGACATGACCTTGCTCATCTGCGCCTACAACGAGGAAGATGTGGTGGCAGAGAAGATGAAAAACACGCTGGCCATAGACTATCCGAAAGACAAATTCCGCATCATGTGGGTCACTGATGGCAGCAACGACCACACCAACGAACTGTTGAAGGCCTATCCGGAAGTCGACATCGTCTTTAGCCCAGAACGCAGAGGAAAGTCTGCTGCCCTGAAACACGGACTCCGTGAACTCAAGACCCGTTATGTTGCCTTTACCGATGCCAATACAATGCTCAATCCCGGTGCCATGAAGGAAATTGCCCGTCAGTTTATGGACCCCTCCGTGGGCTGTGTGTCGGGTGAAAAACGTGTCATGGCTAAGAAAGACGGTGATATGGCCGCGGAAGGCGAAGGCCTCTATTGGCGATACGAGAGTACTTTAAAGCGTTGGGACAGCGAGCTCTACTCCACCATGGGTGCCGCAGGCGAACTCTATGCCATCGACCCCACATTGGTCAGGGAAGTACCCGACGAGGCATTGCTCGACGATTTCATGATGTCGATGTACGTAGTGGAAGCCGGCAAGCGTATTGCCTATGCCCCCGATGCCTATGCTCAGGAATACGGCTCAGCCAACATCTTCGAGGAGTCGAAACGTAAGCGCCGTATCGCTGCCGGAGGTCTGCAGAGTATCTGGTGGTTGCGCAGGATGCTCAACCCCATGCGCCAGCCACTGGTAACATTTCAATACGTGAGCCACCGCGTTTTACGATGGAGTGTCACCCCCGTGGCCATGATCATTCTCCTGATCGTAAACGGTCTGCTTTCCATCATGGGTGCAGGATTGTTCTACGACATCATCCTTATATTGCAGATTCTCTTCTACGCCATGGCACTAATCGGTTGGTTATCAAGTCGATACGGACACAAGAACAAGATGCTTTACACCATCTATTATTTTGTATTCATGAACATCAACGTGTTCCGTGGAATGGCCTATCTCCGGACTCACGGCAAGAGCGGAGCATGGGAAAAAGCGAAAAGAAGTTGAAAAAAGTTTAAAAAATTTGGTTTATCTCAGTTTTTTTTATTACCTTTGTAGCGACTTTGTATTTATAGTATAATGGAGAAGGACGAGAAAGAGATATTGCTACAGAAGTTCGCAGATGCCAATCGTAGGCTGATGCTTGCTCAGGAGCAATTGGCAATCGCAAACAAAAAGCTCAAGGAATACGAGGAGAAGGCTCAGAAGGCAGAAAAAGCCAGTAAGATGAAGTCTCTCTTCCTTGCAAACATGAGCCATGAAATCCGTACTCCACTCAACGCTATTGAAGGATTCTCACGCGTTATTGCAGAAACCGATTCTCAGGAAGACCGCATGAAGTTCTTCGAGATTATCGAAAGCAATAACAATCGTTTGATGAACTTGGTCAACGAGATTCTTGACCTCTCCCGTGTAGAGTCGGGTGAGATTGTGATGAAGAAATCCAAGACCGACCTCAACGAGCTCTGCGATAGTATCAAGAACATCTTCAAGTTCCGTTGTCCTGACACAGTGAAGCTGATCTGGAACAAACCCACGATGTCAGTCCATCTGAATACTGATGCTAACCGTCTGACACAGGTCTTCTCCAATCTCATCAGCAACTCACTCAAGCACACGTCACAAGGAAGCATCACTTACGGTTACCATATTGTTAACGACGGACAGAACGTGGAGTTCTTCGTCAAAGATACCGGTACTGGTATTGCCCCTCAAGACCTCGACCACATTTTCGAGACTTACGTTTCCCGTGATGCCGAAACATCGAATAACGGCTACGGACTGGGGCTGCCCCTCTGTAAGATTATCATTGAGAAGCTTGGCGGTAAGATTGCCGTGGAGTCTACACTCGGCGAAGGCTCAACTTTCCGCTTCATTCTGCCATTCGAGGGGTCTATCGGTGGTATGCAGAAGACATCCACCACAACCACCAATGTTCGCACGATTCGTGTCAGTGGTCGTCCTGATGACAACAACAAGAAGAGCATCCTTGTGGCAGAAGATGAAGACAGTAACTACGAGCTCGTTCGCATTGTGCTGCACAAGCGTTACAAGCTGATTCGTGCCCGTAACGGCATTGAGGCTGTGACCCTCAACGAGGAAGAGAAGCCCGATATGATTCTCATGGATATCCGTATGCCGGAGATGAACGGTCTTGATGCCACCCGCATCATCAAGGAAGTAAGGTCCGATGTCCCTGTTGTCGCTTTGAGTGCTTATGCCTTCGAAGAGAATATCCGTGATGCCAAACTGGCTGGATGCGATGAGTTTATGGCCAAGCCTTTCAAGGTGGAAGACCTGATAGAGATGGTCAGGAGGTATCTCGACGCTTAAGCCATCAAATATAAATCTTTTCTGATTATGGGAAAACTTGCCGTACAAAAGTATTTTTCATTTACTATCCTTATTGTAACTGTTCTGTTGATGGTCTTCACGATCACCGGCCTCTTTGGTGGTGACGTCAATCCTGCAGGAAACACCGCTCGTGCCATGCTTGTCTATGCACTACCCCTGCTGATTGCCGGCAACGTCGTGCTCCTCATCTATTGGTGCATCATGCGCCGCTGGCACTGGGCCCTCATTCCCCTGATTACCATCCTCTGCTGCATCCCTTACAGCACAACCCTCTATAAGTTCGGCTCCACCGACGAGGGCAACTCAAAGTCTGGCATTAAGATTGCAACATACAACGTTGCCATGTTCAGCCGTGAGACCTCAGGCTTCATTGCACAGGACATCCTCGCCGAGATGAAGAGACAGAAGGTGGACATTGCCTGCTTCCAGGAGTACAACGACCAGAGCGGCAACCGCAAGAACTCTGATTCCTATAAGGAATATTTCCCTTATATGGCCACGGGTGAGAGTGATATGGTGATTTACAGCCGCTATCCCATCACGAACTTTAAGAACCTGAATTTCGAGATGACCAACAACAGTGCCATGTGGGCTGAGATCAAGGTTGGTGAGGAGACTTACCGTGTCTACAATGCCCACCTTGAGACGACAGGTATCAACCGCACTATGCACCAGGCTGGTAAGCTGATCAATCAGGGTATGGAAGTTCAGAGCAATGCTCTCTTCAGAGCCATCTACGGCAACTATACCTTAGGTATGATTGCACGAGCCGGACAAGCTAATGTACTGGCGATGGACATGCGTGAGTCAGAAGTGCCCATCATCGTCTGCGGTGACTTCAACGATGTTCCCTACTCTTACGTTTATAACACGATGTTGGGCGACAAGGTCGACGGTTTCAAGGAGTGTGGTAGCGGATGGATGTACACCTTCCGTGGCGGTAACAAGAAAGTGCGTATCGACTATATCTTCCACGACAAGTCGCTCGAAGGCGTGACCTACTACCGTCGCGACCTCACCTACTCCGACCACTTCCCGGTATTCATGAAGATTGCAACTCCAGCCTCGGCAAAATAAAAGAAAAAATCCCTCAGCAGTGAGGGATTTTTTCTTTTATACTGTTTATTATACTATCTTAAAACGAACTCTGAACGAACGTTCATGCTCATCCCAGTTGGTACCGAGCATCTCGAATCGTCCAATCTGTGATGTAGAGCGTACATGCTTACCAATGCAGGGACAGACGTCGTAGTCGCCGATGCGCACAAGTCGGATGGTCTCAGAGGCATCATCTGGCAGACGGTCGAGACTCACCTCCTCAGGCAGCTCGTCGCGTGTCACAAACTCAAACGTAACGGGCAGGTCGGCCTCAATCAATTCGTTCATCCGCCGTTCGATTTCCTTCTCCTCTTGGCGCGATGGCTTAGAGTCCAGATAGAAGCTCATCTTACTCTTCTTTCGTTCGATATGGGCATTATACGACCGTTCACAGCCGAAGAGCCGTATCATCGTCTGGTTCAGCAAATGCTCCGCCGTATGTGCGGGCGGGAACTCTTCTTTATTATGGTCGTTTAAGATATAGTCTGCCATAAGTCTTTATGATTTGAATTTCAGGACGACCGCACCTAAGGGTTCCAAGTCGACGGACACATAACAGTCGCGATGCAGCTGTCGTTTGATTTCCTTCCCGGTGAGCAGGTCTGTCATGGTGACATTCTTGCGTTCCTTCAATTTCAGATAGTCGAAGGCATGGGCAGGAATAGTGACATCCATCGTCGCGGGCAGGTCGTCAAAGTTAGCCACTACAAGCAGCGTCTCACTGCCAGCCTTACGGAGGAAGGCATACTGGCGCTGATACTGGTCGTTGACATACATGAGGTCGAAGCAGACGCCTTCGGCAACAACCTTCTCCGTAACGGCGACATTCATCACCTTATCATAGGCTTCCTTCAACTCCTTCTCCTCCTTCGTCAGTTTGCGCTTGGCAGCCCGTACAAGAGTATCGATACTCCAGTAGTCAAAGATGGTGGTACGACCGTCATGACCGCTGAAGCCTTCCTTGTCCATACCCTGTTCACCATATTCCTGTCCGGCATAGATCATCAAGGGATTCTGCTGAAGCAGGGCTGAGACGACGAGTCCCGGCACGCCCTTCCGTCCATTTCCAGCAAAGAAACTGCTGGCCACACGCTGTTCGTCGTGGTTCTCGAGGAAATAGAGCATGTGGTCGCGGATGTCATCGGTCTGCTGCCAAGCACCCGTGATGGCATGGGTGGACTGATGTCCGCAGATGACGTCACGCACAGTATCATACATACCTACCTTGTCGTAGAGATAATCAAAGCCTGCACCGAGATAGTTACGATACTCCGCAGGGTTATAGACCTCGCCGATGAATATGAGGTCGGGATAAGCGAACTTCAGCTTATCAGTAGCCCAGTGCCAGAACTCGGCGGGCACCATCTCTGCCATGTCACAGCGGAAGCCGTCAACACCCTTACGGGCCCAGAAGAGAAGGATGTCCGTCATCTTACTCCATGTATTGGGAATAGGATTGAAATGTCCCACACGACCGGCATAGTAGTCGAGACCATAATTGATCTTTACGGTCTCATACCAATCGTTCATGCCCGGTGCATTATGAAAGCAGTCATTACCCGTGGCCTTGGCAGGCTCCTCGAAATAAGGCTCTGCTTCACCATGATAGAGGTCGAGATATGGTGTAAAGCGTTGTCCAGGACAATAATAGAAGTTGTTCTGGGGGTCAAATCCCATCTGGGGGTCATCATCCTCTCCTAAATCCTTCACCCCCTCCGGCTTGCAGATGGAGTGATACTGACGAGCTACATGGTTAGGCACGAAGTCGATGATGACCTTCATGCCAGCCTTATGGGTACGCTCGACTAGCTGCTCGAACTCCTTCATACGATTCTCCACATTGACGGCCAGATCGGGGTCGATGTCGTAGTAGTCGGCGATGGCATAGGGAGAGCCGGCCTTCCCCTTCACGACGGCAGGATGCTGTCGGGGAATCCCATAACCGCTGTAGTCGGTTTGGGTAGCATGTCGGATGACACCTGTATACCAAATATGGCTCACGCCCATTTCCCTGATTTTCTTCAGGGCAGTGGGCGTGAAGTCATTCAGCTTTCCGCAGCCATTCTCGTCAATCGTACCGTTCTCCTTTCGGGTGGTATTGCGATTGCCGTAAAGTCGCGTAAAGACCTGATAGATAATGATTTTACTCGATGCCATGGGCAGAGACCTCTTTGTTAATCTTAACGATCATTCCTTGAAGAGCCTTACCAGGACCGCACTCTGTGAAGTCGTCGGCACCGTCGGCAATCATGTTTTGTACGCTCTGTGTCCAACGCACACTGCTGGTGAGCTGGGCAATGAGGTTTGCCTTGATCTCAGCAGGGTCAGTATGGGGCTTAGCATCCACATTCTGATAGACGGGGCACTTCGGTGTCTTGATCTCCGTAGCCTCGATGGCAGCCTGCAGCTCATCCTTGGCGGGCTGCATCAGCGGAGAATGGAAAGCACCACCCACCTTCAGCACGAGAGCACGCTTGGCACCGGCAGCCTTCAGCTGCTCACAAGCCTCTTCGATAGCCTCCACATTACCAGAAATCACCAGCTGACCGGGACAGTTGTAGTTGGCAGGAACCACGACGCCCTTACCCATCTTGCTCACCTCGGCACATACCTCCTCTACCTTCTCGTCAGGCAGGGCGATAATGGCAGCCATCGTAGAAGGCTGAGCCTCACAGGCCTTCTGCATAGCCATGGCACGGGCATACACCAGTTTCAGGCCATCCTCGAAACTCAGGGCACCGGCAGCTGTCAGGGCAGAGAACTCACCCAAAGAGTGACCAGCGGTCATCTTGGGATCGAAAGCCTCACCCATGCAAAGGGCAGAGATCACACTGTGGAGGAAGACGGCAGGCTGTGTCACCTTGGTCTGCTTCAACTCCTCGTCCGTTCCGTCGAACATAATATCAGTGATACGGTAACCGAGAATCTCGTTGGCTTTCTCAAAAAGTTCCTTGGCAAGAGGATTGTTCTCATAAAGATCCTTACCCATACCTACGAACTGTGCTCCCTGTCCGGGAAATACAAATGCTTTCATTTTCTTTTTACCTTTTTATTAATAAACCTTTTACTTTTATACCATTTTGTCTCCTTTCGGATTGCAAAATTACAATAAATTTCCGAAAAATACACCTCAAAAGCCATTTTTTTGCCGAAAGTGGGAATAATATCGAAAAAAATGTGTAAGTTTGCACTTTAGAAAGAGAACTATCGCTGAAATGAAGCTCATAGTAATGACAAAACCGACCTTCTTCGTTGAAGAAGATAAGATTCTGGCCAATCTCTTTGAGGAGGGGTTGGAGAACCTGCATCTTTACAAACCCGGAGCCTCTCCGATGTACTCGGAACGGCTGTTGACACTGCTCGGAGAAGGTTGTCATAGCAAGATTACCGTCCACGGACATTTCTACCTGAAAGAGGAATATCGCCTAAAGGGCATCCATATCGACGACGCCCACACGGAACCGCCGTCAGGCTACAAGGGTAACGTGTCGCGCACCTGCCATCTGATTGAGGAACTGAAGGAGGCAAAGAAGAAAGCCAACTATGTGTTCCTCCACTCCATCTTCGACAGTCAGACGAATGTCGACGAAAAGGCGTCGTTCACGATGGCACAGTTAGAGGAGGCCGCCAAGAACGGCCTCATCGACAAGAAGGTGTATGCCTTGGGCGGTATGAACCTCGACACCATCAAAGCAGTGAAGGACCTCGGCTTCGGAGGCATCGTCATCTGTGGCGACCTGTGGAACCGCTTTAACATCCACAATGAGATCGACTACAAGGCGCTGCTGAACCATTTCGAGAAGCTGCGCAAGACGATAAGTTAGAATCATGAACTTAAAGATACAATAAACAATGCCTGAAAAAAACTCTTACATGGTATTCTCTGGTACGGCCACGAGATATCTGGCAGAGAGAATCTGTCAAAGTTTAGGCTGTCCTTTAGGACAACTACTGATTACTAAATTCTCCGACGGGGAGTTTGCCGTTAGTTATGAGGAGAGCATCCGCGGACGCGACGTTTTCCTCGTACAGAGCACCTTCCCCAATTCAGACAATCTGATGGAGCTGTTGCTGATGATTGATGCTGCCAAGCGTGCCTCAGCCCGCACCATCAACGCCGTCATCCCCTACTTCGGATGGGCCCGTCAGGATCGTAAGGACAAACCCCGTGTGAGCATCGGTGCCAAGCTCGTTGCCGACCTGTTGAGTGCTGCTGGCGTGAACCGTGTAATCACGATGGACCTGCACGCCGACCAGATCCAGGGATTCTTTGATGTACCCGTTGACCATCTGTATGCATCAAATGTGATTATCCCCTATCTGGAGTCGCTAAAACTGGACGACCTGGTGATCGCTTCACCTGATGTAGGCGGTTCAAAGCGCGCCAACACCTATGCCAAGTACTTCGGTTGTCCGCTCGTATTGTGCAACAAGACCCGTGCTCGTGCCAATGTGGTTGCAACGATGCAGATCATTGGTGAAGTGGAAGGTAAGAATGTTGTGATTGTCGATGATATGGTCGACACGGCCGGTACCATCACCAAGGCTGCCGACCTGATGAAAGAGCACGGTGCCAAGACCGTCCGTGCCTGTGCCTCCCACTGTGTGATGTCTGGTCCGGCCAGCGACCGTGTACAGGAGTCTGCCCTCGAAGAGATTGTGTTCACCGACTCTATCCCCTACACCCAGCGTTGCGCCAAGGTGAAGCAGCTGTCGGTAGCCGACATGTTCGCAGAGGCCATCCACCGTGTTATCGACAACCAGAGCATCAGCGACCTCTACATTATTTAAAAGTGAACAGCAAATCTATATTTGGACTGGCAGCGATGGGGCTTTTGCTCGTTTCCTGCCAGTCCGATTCATACCAGGTCAACGGCTTCGCCCATCAGTTAAAGGAGGGTGACACGATTTGTCTGGCCCATGGCTCTACCCCCGGACTGCCTTTCGCCCTGACGACTGTCAGTGGCGGCAAATTCTGGTTAGAGGGACCGGCCGACGAGACAGTCCCCTGTTGTGTCTACCTGAAACGGCAGCCTGCGTGCGCCGCCGTCTTCTTCCCCGACCATGGGACGATAGCCGTTGAGTTGAACCTGCCCCCTACTCCGTCGCGCATCTCCGGCACCAATCTCAACAACGAGTGGCAACAGATGAACGATGCCATCCAGCGGATGGGTAACAAACTCTTCAGGATTATAGAGCGCCAGGACAGCGACAGCATAGTCCACTTGGCAAGACTCAGGGCCGTCGACAGCCTGCACCGTGAGATGTCTGACCTCATCGTCAATACCGGCCAGCGAAACCGCGACAATCCTTTAGGACGATTTATCCTTGAAAACTACAAAGAGCCCGAGTTCCAATGAGAACCCGGGCTCTTCTATTATACAGACTTGCCTCCAACGATTAGCCGTTGAATGCCGGCAGCTCCAGCCACTTCACGTAGCAGAAGTCCTGACGGTGAGGCAGGTTCTTGTTCTTCGGATACATGCGGATAGCACTCTTGTACTGACCGAACTGCTGGGGAGCCAAGTCAGCCTCGAAGGTGTAATTATTGCCCTCATGACCAGTCATCTTCAGCGGCTCTACATTGTACACGCGCTCCTCGCCATCCTTGTTGATGAAGACATTCACCTTCTCCAGACCAACGGCATCGTCGAGACCCTGCTCATTGATCACATACTTGATATGGTACTTCTGACCAGCCTCGCAGCCATTAGCAGGGAAGTCCCACTCAGCGCTTACCACGTTGACGGCATCCCAACGCTCCACCACGGCTTCTTTCCACTGGGCAATCTCCTTAGCCAGACGGTTGTCGTTCTTGGAGAGCTCCTTGAAACGCTTAGCCTCCTTGTTGTAGAACTTCTCATAGTAGTCATCGAGCTGACGCTTCATCGTATAGTGAGGAGCAATCTGTGCGATAGAATTCTTCACCACCTTGATCCAGCCCTTAGAGAGGCCCTTATAATCCTTATCATAGTAGAGAGGAATAATCTCGTTCTCCAGCAGACCGTAGATGGTAGCAGCATCGAGACGATCCTGATAACCCTGGTTCTGGTAGGTACGCTTCTCGGTGAGCGCCCATCCGGCACCCTCACGATAGCCCTCCAGCCACCAGCCGTCCTTCACGGAGAGGTTGACAACACCATTCATCTCGGCCTTCTCACCAGAGGTACCGGAAGCCTCGAGCGGACGTGTCGGTGTGTTCATCCAGATATCAACACCAGATACCAGGCGACGAGCCAACAGGAAGTCATAGTCCTCAAGGAAGATAATCTTGCCCTGGAACTCCTCCTGCTGAGAAATCTCGAAGATCTTCTTAATCAGGCCCTGACCGGCACCATCGGCGGGGTGAGCCTTACCTGCGAACAGGAAGATAACGGGACGCTCGGGGTTGTTGACAATCTTTGAAAGACGCTCCAAGTCGGTGAACAGCAGGTGGGCACGCTTGTAGGTAGCGAAACGGCGGCAGAAGCCGATCACCAGGGCATTGGTATTGAAACGCTCCAGCAGTTTCACTACACGTGAGGGATCACCCTGGTTCTTCAACCAAGTCTCACGGAACTGTACCTTAATATAATCGAACAGCTTAGCCTTCAGAGCCTGACGGGTGGCCCAAACCTCCTCATCGGGACAGTTGTAGATACCGTGCCAGATCTCCTCGTTCGACTGGTCGCTCATGAACTTCTCATCGAAGTACTTGCCATAGACGGCACGCCACTCAGCAGCAGCCCATGTGGGGAAGTGAACACCGTTGGTCACATAGCCCACGTGGTTCTCTTCAGGATAGTAGCCGTTCCAGATAGGAGCGAACATCTTCTGAGAAACCCATCCGTGAAGCTTAGACACACCGTTTACCTCCTGACAGGTGTTGCAGGCGAAGGTCGACATACAGAACTTCTCTCCGTGGTCGTCGGGGTTCGTACGGCCCATGCCGATGAACTCATCCCAAGTGATACCCAGCTTAGCGGGATAGCCACCCATATACTTACCGAACAGACCCTCGTCGAAGTAGTCGTGACCGGCAGGTACGGGTGTGTGAACGGTATAGAGTGAAGAGGCGCGAACCAGCTCCATAGCCTGGTTGAACGACATACCCTCCTCGATATAGTCGCAAAGACGCTGCAGGTTGCAGAGGGCTGCATGACCCTCGTTGCAGTGGTAGATATCCTTCTTGATACCTAGCTTCTTCAGCAGCAGCATACCACCGATACCGAGCAAGATCTCCTGCTTCAGACGGTTCTCCCAGTCGCCACCATAGAGGGCGTGGGTGATGGGCTTGTCGAAGTCAGAGTTCATCTCATTGTCGGTATCGAGCAGATAGAGCTTCACACGACCCACGTTGACACGCCATACATAGGCATGAACCTGATAGTTGGTATAGGGGACATCCACCACGAGCGGGTTGCCGTCCTTGTCAAGCTGGCGCTCGATGGGCAGGCTGCCGAAGTTCTGTGTCTCGTAGTTGGCAATCTGCTGTCCGTCCATCGACAGACTCTGTGTGAAGTAGCCGAAACGATAGAGGAAGCCCACGGCACACATGTCTACATTAGAGTCAGAAGCCTCCTTCACATAGTCACCAGCCAGCATACCCAGACCACCTGAATAAATCTTCAGGGCAGAGTGGATACCATACTCCATACAGAAGTAGGCCACTGACGGACGAGATGCATCGGGCTTCACGTCCATATACTTACGGAACTGTGCATAAACATCCTTCACGCGCTTCATCAACGACTTGTCTTTCAGGATTTCCTCCTTACGGCCAAAGCTCAGGCGCTCCAGGAGCATCACAGGATTATGCTTCACTTCATGGTAAATCTCAGGGTCAAGGTCACGGAACAAGTCACGTGCCTCGAAGTTCCATACCCACCACATATTGTGGGCAATCTCGTCCAAACACTTCAATTGCTCAGGAAGACTTGACTTCACGGTCAGAGTTTTCCACTGCGGAGCATTTGCATAATCAGCTTTAATTTTCATAATCTCTCAAATTAGTCTATTTGAATTCTATAATATGTTCTCTGTTCACTTCTTTCTGGCTTCGGCTTTGCGCAGGGCAATGTCATAAGCCTCATAATAATACTTGATAAACTCACTCCAGAGGGCCTTCTTCGACAGGGCATCGGCATTCTTACGACAGGCATCTACCTGCTTCTTTGTCATACCTGAGAACAAAGCCACCGTGTCCTTGATATTATCGGCCACCTCTGAGTAGTTGTAGTCTGTACGGTGAATCACCTTCACACCGTCCTGAATATCTCCGGGTTTGCCAAACACCGTATTGGCCCAGAGGCCGAAACCAGCCAGGTCGGTCGTAATGCAAGGCACCTTGAAAGCCACAGCCTCCAGCGGGGTATAGCCCCAAGGCTCATAATACGACGGATAGATGCAGAGGTCGTTACCCAGCACCACATCATAGTAGGTCAGGTTCACGATACCGTCGTTACCGTCGAGATAGCAAGGCAGGAAGATCACCTTCACGTTCTCATCCTTACGGTTGTGCATATCGTAGTACTTCATCATACCCAGCACGTTGTCGTGACTCATGTTGTGGAGCCAATGGGTCACCTGGGGCACGTCGAGTGGCGTGTCAAACTTCTTACCGCTCTTCAGGCGCTCCTGCAGGTCCTTGCGGGGCTCCCCTACCCATCCAGGCACTTCGATGAAAGCCACCACCTTCTTCTTCAGGTCACGGTCGCGAAGCAGACGGTTCATAGCCTCCACAAACACATCGATGCCCTTATTTCTGAACTCATAACGACCTGAGGTCGAGACAAGTAGCGTATCATCGTCAAGGTCTTCTCCAAGCAGAGCGTTAGCAATATCCAGCATCTTTCTGCGGGCAACGCTGCGCTTACGGGCAAACTTCTGGGCACTGGGCACGAAGCTGTTGTCAAAGCCGTTAGGCAGCACCACGTCGACAGGCTTGTCGAGCAGCTCCACACACTCCTTCGCCGTGATGTCGCTCACCGTCGTAAAGCAGTCCACATAATGGGCCGTCTGCTTCTCAATAGAATGCTTCGACTGCATATTCAGCTCTCCGGCCATCTGGTCACCGTTATAGGCGAAGAGATAGTCATAAAGCGGTTTCATGTTGCCGGCAATGCTTCGGCCGATGCTTGTGGCATGGGTTGTAAAGATGGTACCGATCTCCGGCAACTTGTTGTTGATATACAAGGCACCGAGACCGCACATCCACTCGTTGGCGTGATAGATCACCTTCATTGAGCTATTAAGACAGAAGTTATAGTAGCTCTCTACCACAAGGGCAGCGGCATACGAGAACATCGAAGCCTCGTCATAGTCGCCATAAGCGTGAAGACTGTCTACGCCGTAGTTCTCCCACAGCCATCCATATATCTCGTTCTTCTTCTCAAAGAACGGATTAAAGTCCACTAAGATTGCGATTGGTTCTCCGGGTACCGTCCAACGTCCTACCCTCACTTTGAGCCCCTGCTCTTTAGCCTCTTCTTGCCAATCGGCGAAAAGGGTCTTGTCCTCTTTGAAATAAGGACTCTCTTGTTCTTTCCAAAAATCAGGACCGATGAAAACAATCTTATCCTGAAGTGCCTCTTGTAGGGTCTTGGCACGTGTCGAAAGGACTGTATAGATTCCCCCTACCTTGTTGCAGACTTCCCAACTTGACTCGAAGATGAAGTCTGGCATTAACTGCTTTTTTGCCATGTTCTAATTATAATTGGGCGCAAAGTTACTTAAATTTTTCTAAATTCCCGCATGATTTCGCTAATATTTTTTTAAACGTAGACAAAATAATGATTTAGATTAGTAACTTTGTCAGCAATTAAGAAAAAGCATTGAATATGAAGAAGTTAATATTGGTACTTTTCGTTTTCCACTTCACGCTACTCGCATCTGCCCAGAACGATTGCGCCCCCTTTCGCGCGTACCTTATAAATAATGAATACAACCTGTTTATCAGGATTGACCTCTGCGAGGAGAGCATCACCGTACCCGGCCAAGAACTCCTAGGCAAACTGCCCGGCTACCTTGGTAAGAGGAACAACTCCTACTGCTGGCTCATCACCTCTGCCGACATCAAAGACAAGACCGCCAGCCTCGCCATGATCAACGACTTCGGCAGCGAAGACCTTACCGCCACGCTCACCCAGCAGAACGACTCCATCTACATCCTCCAATATGTCGATGGCAGCACGTTCAAGATACCCAACAAGGGGAAATGGCAGAAACTGCCCAAGAAACTGGAGTTCAAGCGCAGCAAGTGACGCGGCTATTTATAACTACCCCTGACGTTTGTTAAAGTAAATCACCACGCCGATAACCACCAGCGCTATGACAGCCACAATATGTAACCAATCCATAAGACAACTATTTTATTAAATCTATAATCTGCTGCAAAATTATGAAAAAGATTTTGATTATCCAAATCTTTTCAGTAACTTTGCAGACATTAATATAATAAAGAATAAAGGAAATGAAGAAATTCTTGTTTTTGGTTGTAGTTCTGGCAGCCATTGCCGTCGGCCTGATGATGACTTGCCCAGACCGCGATGCCCACCGCGAGGCTATTAAAGGCGTTGTGTCAAAAGTGGTAAATTCAGAGATGAACAACAATTCAATCAACGGTGCCCTGGCTTCCATTGGAACGGCGGTTGCCATCGAGGCCGTAGACGCCTACCTCAATTCCAGTCTGATCATTCGCGACCACACTTTCTATAATGTCGGCGTTGTCAACCACGAAGACGAGTTCAGAATGGTGTCAGTCGGCGTATTCAACCATGTGTTCACCATCAGCGAGGACGATGCCCGCGAACTCATCAAGGAAAAACTGCCCTCACTTAAGAAGTAACCACTATGAAGAAACTATTGTTTTCCATCCTGTTAGGCTCTTCGGCTTGTGCGATGCTGAGCGGATGTGCAAGTGCAGAAGAGCGTGCAGCAAGGGCTGCAGAACAGGCCGCCAAAGTGACCAAGGCCCTGGAGGCAAGAGACTATAAGATTGCCGTTAACCGCATGTATCCGATGAAAGGCAGTTCCAGAAGCGTCTCTTACGGTTATTCGGTAGAAGTAAGAAACGACTCTCTCATCTCCTACCTGCCCTATTTCGGTGGAGCCTACAATGTACCCTATGGTGGTGGCAAAGGCCTGAACTTCTCTGAGCGCATCGGCAGCTACAGGGAGAGCCTGAAGAATAGTGGAGAACGACAGATCGAGATCAACGTGACCAACGAAGAAGACACCTACATCTATCTGATAAAGGTTTTCAGCAATGGCAACTCGTCCATCGACGTCACCTCCCGCCAGCGCGACCATATCTCCTACTCCGGCGAACTAGAAGTGAAATAGACGGAATGTCATCTCGAGCATAGTCGAGAGATCTCCCCATGCGCCACCCTTCCCGACAAAAAAGGAGCCCAATCCCCTTTTTTGTCGCAAATCAGCATGCCTGTCGCAACAAACGAGGAAAGAAAACAGCCAAATAATTGTATACAGCCCCGAATCACCGTATCTTTGCATCAGTTTTGATTCATATCGATTTTGTTTTTAGTTAATTGCATTTGTAAGTTTGTAACGTTTTAGGTTAGTAATGACTGAGGGCTCGCAGCGGCGAGCTCTTTTTTTAGCTCCTCCACTACAACCTTATCCGCAGGCAGCCAGTCCACGCTGTCGAATTGATCATGACTGAGCCAGCGTGCGGCCTCATGTTCCTTCAGCGTGAGCGATCCACTCTCCACATGGCACCAGTAGCAGTGCATCGTCAAATGGAACTGGGGATAATCCCACTCCACTGTCTTTACCAACCGCTCCACAACAATACACGTTTCGAGTTCTTCCTGGATTTCTCTTTTAAGCGCGTCCTCCGGCAATTCCCCTGGCTCCATTTTCCCACCAGGAAACTCCCACCCATCCTTCATATCGCCATATCCTCGCTGAGTGGCAAAGATACGGCCTTCATCATCGTGTATGATGGCTGCAACTACTTCTATTTGTTTCATTCTCGTTCGCTATTATCTGCTGCCATGAGCATCCCATCCTCTTCCTCACGTTTTGGATAAGGCCTTCCAACGACGGAATGATCATCCAGCCAAATCTTGTTCAGCGTAAAGGCCAACGACTTTAAGGTCTGCTCACGCTTCGATGGTTTCAGCTCACACTCCCAGATGGTGATACAATGCCATCCCATTTCTGCCAAACGCTTCTGCTCCTCGATATCCCTCTCTTGGTTCCTCCGAATCTTCGCCACCCAAAACTCCCGATTCGACTTTGGAATCTTGCAACACTCGGAGTTTTTTATTTCACCCCCTCTGTCATTTCGAGCGCAGTCGAGAAATCTCTCCGTCAATTCAACATCATGTCCATGCCAAAAACACCCATTCACAAAGATACACGTTCTGTACTTCCTCAATACCAGATCCGGATGCCCAGGCAGCTTCGGCGAGTTCAGCCTATAACGGAATCCCCTACTCCACAGCCCTTTCCGCACAATCATCTCTGGCTTCGTATCCTTCCCACGAATCGAAGCCATCGTTTTGTGCCGTTGTTCTGGAGAGAGTTTATCCATAGAAAGTTTATTTCAGAGCATCAATTAATTCTTCTATCGAACAAGCCACACCATCGAAGAGTTTATACATCAGTTCAGGCTCCTGCTTCTCAGGCATGTAGGCAATGGTGAGTTTCCCACGCCCCGCAAACCATCCTGCCTCAGTATGAGCACTTCTGCCACAAGGCAATACAATAACACAAGTATCGCAAGCATCCATCGCCTCAATGTCATTATGAAATTGCCGTTCTGCCTTCGGATGCTTCAGCATCTCACGATATTGTTCCGGGGTCCACTCCATATAATCCTCACTTACGCTGCTCCACTTAAACCCAGGATCCCCCGATGGCGGATTACGAAAGTCATAGACATCATGCCCCGCTTCCATTAACTTGGCAACAACCTCTGGATAAAACTCATTGCGCCAACTACTTGCTACGTATATTTTTCTTAGAGTCATCATTAGAATCCATCTTCAAAGGAATTAGAACTGCTTCTCAAATAAGCATTAAATAATTTCTTTCCTATTTTGTCACGAGACCATTCTTTATCATGGAATTTAGGGGAAGTGTTAAGTCTTAGTTTCTTAACCCCTTTCTCTAAAAGTAATATCTGCTCCTTGGCAATTGGGAACTTCGCTTCGCTAATAAAGTGATTAGATTCTACATAAACCCCATACAATATCACACCACCATCAGATTTGCTTTGACTTGACATATTAACACCTTCGAGCGAAATAACAACATCATCCATCAGTCTAAGTAAAAGCTTGGGGGTATCAGTAAGTTTACGCTTCTCATCTGTATAAATTACATTCAGGAAGATGGAATCATTTTCAGTTGAAACATTAATCTTCATGTTATAACTACCCCAAAATGTATCACCATAGCTTACCTGTGCATTGGCCAACGTTGGTAATAGAATCATAAGTAGTAATAAAAGTTTCTTCATATTCGTTCTTAATTAAATAAATCTTTCTCTAGATGCTTTTTCTTTTCCTCATAATCCTTTTTATACATCCAATAATGATTGTATGCCATTTTCTGCCTTCCGCGTAAAACATATCTGATATTATCAGGACGGACGATATTCAATTCTTCACAAACTTCGTTTAAGGATTGATACTCTTTTACAATCTCCCCAAGTTGATTGATTTTAAGGATCGTATTATCATTTATATTGCCAAAAACCAAGTCAGCATTATTGTTAATATAATCTTCAACTTCCTTTTCTGTATCAGTTTCAATAATATGTTTAATGAAACGGAGAGCATCGTCAATTAAGAATTCTAGATCATAATCCGAGTTGTTTTCATAATTATAGAAATCAAAATGATCAATTGCATTTTGGAATGCATTCTTTTCTCTAAACTTTTCTTTAATGAAGAAAAGCTCTGCCGGATTCAATAGTTCTTTCTTATTTAATAGTTTTTCTTTGATAACTTCATAATCCTTTAATCTCTCATCTAATAGATTCTGAGTTATTTCGTTTATCTTTTCGTCTATTATTTTCTTAGCACCCGGAGTAAAGGGAGATGTATTTCTTTTGTTATAACCACATTCGGGGTTTGTTGCATCATAAATATTAATGAAGTATCTTTCCATACTAGACAAAGTCACTTCCCTTTCTAAAAGATTCGTAAAATCCTTTTCAAACAGAATCTCAACCTCAGGTTCGCCAAGTCTTTTATAAGCATCATAAAAGCCGGGATTTGAAGGACCATTGATTTTGTTTATATGTTCCTTCATCCTTTGGTATACATGAACAGACTTGCCTATATATACTTTCCCGTCAGAGAATGTGCATTTGTATACGACTCCCTTCATTTTCGATTGCTTGATCTTTTTCTCTCGTGTCTAGTTATATTGACTAGTTCTGACGTTCCCGAACCATTCCTATAAAATCAGAAAGGCACATGATATTGTCATGGAAATCAGGAATAAATAGCGAGATGTTGTCTTTCGGAACAACCAGAGTCAGATGTTCGTCTTTCATCTCTTGCAACTGATTTCTACTAACACCTCTCTGCAATGTAAACAGATGCTTATGCGGAATCTTATCCGCTTCATTAAGGACTTGGCGCCATCTGTCTTTACAAGTAGTCTTAGCTCCAAGCATTGTCAGCTTGTCTGCTGGGAAAAGAATGTTATGATAGCTTTTACCATCAGGGAAAATGAAATCTGGTTTCTTATTGTTTTCCGTTACTACCTGTTCTTCAAATCTCAAATGAGAGGCTTTGAATATTTCAGCCAAATGATGTTCCAAAGATTTTCCAGCTCTTGACTTTCTTCTGTTGAGAATTGAGTTTGAAAAGTCAACGAGACTCTGACAATTTTCAAATGGCTTAGAGTAAACTGGACTGTATATTTTCTCTTCTAATCCACGGAACAGCTGATATTCAGCATCAGTCCACTTTAATATAATTTTATCTGCTTCTTCTGCTATTTTCCGTTCAGTATAATTATTTGCCTTTATTACACAAGCTCGAACAAAAGCGGCCATTTCAGTAGTATCAGGAAAATCCAGATGACTATCAATAAAAGATATAAAGTCGTTCTTAAGTTTTTCATCTGGAGATATTGTAGAAGATCCGTCAATTACCTGATTACCTTTTGTCACATCCAGACTGAACAAATCCATGAATTTCTCGATATTATCTTGGTCTGATAATACGTATGCATAATATTTGCCTTCATGGTTCCTCGTCATAATCTGAAGGCTTCCGATATATTCTTCTCGAAGGAACTCGAAACCATTTCCAAATCTTGTTAGCCTATATTCATTTCTTGTTCCAACACCATAGTAAATGGCACGACTTTGTGTCTTTATCAGATCTTTCTGCCAATCAATCTCGACAAATACATCCTTATTAGACCCCTTTACACCAGGCTCCTCGAAGAACATCTTATAGCATGGCTTAGCAAATGTGAAGCCATATTGGTGCCCGCCTGTTAATCCTACATCGTTGGGAGTAATATAATGGCAGTATGCGTACGCAGAATCATGAACTAGCAGTATCGCATCTTGTAAGTTTTCCTCAATCATAATTAAGCCTCCATACATTTTATAATATTTTCTGATACAGCCGTAATCAATGGTACTATCACTGAATTACCACATTGTCTATAAGCCTGAACATCAGAAACCTTATCTATCATATACTCATCAGGATAACCCATAAGGCGAGCACACTCACGCGGAGAAAGTCGGCGAGGATTCTTTCCTTCTTGGGGAATCAATATCTCTGAACCATCCTTATAATAGCGAGCACTTAGTGTCCTCGTAATGCCATTGAGATCTACAAGACCATAACCAAATCCATTGCCCTTAGCCCGATGTTTCTCTGCATAATTCTGAAGGTATTCCCACAACTTATCACTTAGCGTATATTTGGGATCAATGTTTGGGTCAAGGATTTCCTTGACACTTCGTGTTGCCTGATGCTGTTCTGGGAATTCAAAGTTTTCCTCACCATGATATCGTTCCTTATCGAAACCTACGATCATTATGCGTTCACGATGCTGTGGTACGTATGTCTGACCATCCATTACCAAATAATGAAGGGAATAGTTCAATTCCTCCAATGTTTCCTTTATGACGCGGAACGTATTGCCTTTATCATGCGAAGTTAAGTTCTTAACGTTTTCTAGATAGAAGGCTTTGGGGCGATGCCGACTTATAATATCAGCCACATCAAAGAAAAGAGTTCCCTGAGTTTTATCTTTGAAACCCGTCTCTCTGCCAAGGCTTTTCTTTTTTGATACACCTGCAATAGAAAAAGGCTGGCAAGGGAAACCTGCACATAAAACATCAAAGCGATCAGGGATATACGACTTAGTAACTTCCTTCGTGATGTCACCAAATGGCATATCGCCAAAATTTGCAAAATACGTTTTTTGAGAGAATGTATTCCACTCAGATGAGAAGACACACTTACCGCCTTGAGCCTGCATTGCCAAACGGAACCCACCCATTCCTGCAAACAAATCGATGAATGTAAATGTTGGATGTTCTGGTGCAGGGAAAGGAACATCAAGAACATCCCTGAACAAATCAAGCTCCAGAGGCGACTCTGCCGCAATTCCACTCACTTTAGAAAAGTCCAAAGGAACTATCTTCTCATAAGCATTATAGACGTAATCGCATGCCTTGCGAAACATCTCGCGCTGCCATTCCTCTACACCTTTCTGCGGCATTAATGGTGTACAATGTGTCAGAATCGCTAATAATTCTTCTGCTGTTGCTTCACCTTGAAGGATATTATTACAATACCCTTCTCCCTGAGCATAGTCAATTAACGTTTTAACTTTATCTGGAATTGGTTTCTTAAGTATTTCTTTTGTCATAATTAAATAGTCTCTTTTTTCCTACCTCTAGTTGTGGGTTTAACGTAAATACAACCTTTGCGGATTTCGCAATAGTCATTTCGATACACCAGATCCTTGCCTTGTGCAGCCATCTTGCTGAAATGGTTGTTCAAGCTGGTTTGCGCAATCAGCAGTTCTTTGGCTTCATGCCTATCATAAAGAGAGGCTGGCGAGCCATAAAACTCGTATGTATCTGACTCCAATAGATGTAGGAGAATAATGTTTCTGTTAGCCATTGATTTATCTATGTTTTTAGGCTACAAAGTTACGGATTTTATGAGCAGAATTTAAATAAAATAATACCATTAACACGACCAAAAGACAAATTAGTTTTCTAATTTAATTAGAAAAACATTTAACTCGGTAAATGTTAAAACCAGAGATATAAGACCTTAGATAATCAGATTATATAAAAAAAAATCGATAAGTAACAAAATCATCGAACCCTACTAAAATTAATATATTAAGTTGATTAACAAATATTTATAAAGAAATTAAACCCTATTTAAACCCTACTTGAATCCTACCTAAACCCTACATAAACCCTACATGAATTCTAACAGAAAGAAGGCACTTCATCGTGAGTTTAGAACGGCTAAAGTGAGAGTTTGCTCCGGGTAAAGTCACAGTTTACAGGGAGTAAACTCTTCAATTCTCTAGAGAATTGGAGAGTTACATACCGACTTACTGATAGTTAGTCGGTATGTAAGTGGTAGTTTGGACGTATATAACTGCCAGAGAAGCGGCATTTATGCGGCAATAAGTAGGGGTTATTTGTAATCTGAGGGTGGTTATTAGTAGGATTCAAGTAGGGTTTATGTAGGGTTAAAGTAGGATTCAAGGTAGGGTTGATAAAATTGGTAATCAACTTATTATCAATGGTTTAATTAAGTTTAAGTAGGATTCAGAATGATTTTTAAAATTTTCAAGCAGAAATATTTGCAAATTTGATAAAAATTTAGTATCTTTGCAGTCAAAATTCATCGTGACGCAAATGTTAATCAAAAATCATAAAATTGTCGATATGAAAGTTACCTTATTGAAAACAAACCGCAAGAAAGAAGTGATCAACCGCCTCACGCTGGAAGAGCTTGCAGACATCATCCGCCAAAGTCCGGAGGCCAAACGCGTGTACAACCTGCGACTGCACTACCAGTTTATGAAGCCGAAGCGGCTGGAGAACGGCGAGATTATGGCCGACAGCATACACACCATCGCCCTACCCCGCATCTGTTTCGCGGCAGACTGCGACAACTACGGCGGAAAACAGCGACTGCTCGAGTATAACGGACTGGTGGTGGTCGAGGTGAACGGACTGAAGTCCTACGAAGAGGCCGTCAGCGTACGCAACCTGGCAGCTAGGATGGACGAGACGCTGATGACGTTTCTCGGCGCTTCGGGCATGAGCGTGAAAATCGTCTGCCGAGGTGAGCTGTTCAGCGACAGTGGCGAGCGGCTGCCAAAGACAGAGGAGGACATCAGGCAGTTCCACCGCAATGTCTACCTCACGGCGCGAAGGGCCTATCAGAACCAGTTCGGACTGGACATCGAATTTCTGGAGCCCATACTGGAGCGTACCGTCTATCTCAGTGCCGACCCCGAACTCTACTTCAACGCCGATGCCCGTCCCTTCAAGGCCGATACCAAGCCGCAGACAGAGGCCGAACCGGTAGCCATCTCATGGGAGAGCGACCATCTCATGCCGGGCCGCACCATCACCAGAACCTACCACTTCAACTGGCTCTTCATCGTGAAGCAGGTGCTCGGCGACTACTACAACCTGCCCGACGAGGACCGACAGATGCAGCTGCTCATGCGCATCGCCAGCATGTCGCTCGACCAGGGGATCCCCCTCTCCCACGCCCAGGGCATGACGCTCGAGCATCCCGTGCTGAACACAGACCCAGAGCTGGTGAAAAACGTATTTTCTACTGTCTACGACGTGGCCCTCCAGGGGGATTATCGCAAGAAGCACAAGCTGCACAAGTTGAAGAGCATCCCTGAGGAGACCCTGCAGACCATGCGCACAGAGATATTCCTCAACAGCAACTTCGACATGCGCAAAAATCTGATGACGGGCGTGGCCGAGTATCGCATGAAATATGCTGACGATCAGACATTTAGGCCACTGACAGAGGAGGTGCGCAACGACATGACCCTGCAGGCCATCGAACTGGGCATCAAGGGCTGGGACCAGAACGTGAACCGCTTCATCGACTCCAACCGCATCGAGCAGTATGACCCCGTGAACACCTGGCTCAACAAGTTGCCAAAGTGGGACGGACACGACTATATCGCCGACCTGGCGAAGCGCGTACCGACAAATCAGCCCCACTGGGAGAAGTATCTGCGCTGCTGGCTCGTGGGTATGGTGGCCCAGTGGCGCGAGAGTGATAAACAGCTGACAGGCAATGCGTTAACGCCGCTGTTGATTGGTCGTCAGGGGTGTGGTAAGACACGCTTCTGCAAGATACTATTGCCTCGAGAACTGCGCGACTACTACAATGATAAGCTGAACTTCAAAAACGAGTTCGACCTGAACATCGCGCTCACTTCGTTTGCGCTGATCAACATCGACGAATTCGATAAAACCACCAATTCTCAGCAGATTGTGCTGAAGTATCTGTTGTCATCGAGCGATGTGAAGTTCCGTCCACCATATGGCAAGACCATCAAGCAGTATCGTCGCTACACCTCGTTCATCGGCACCACCAACCAGCCGCAGCCACTCGTCGACCCCACCGGATCGCGACGCTTCGTCTGTGTGGGCATCCCCGAAGGCCAGAACATCGACTTCGAAGATAATATCAACCATTATCAGCTCTATGCCCAGGCCCTTCACCTATTTAATAAAGGAGAACATTTCTGGCTGGAAAATGAGGAAATCAGCACCCTGATAGAAGAGAACGCCCCATATCAGAGACCTGTAGACCTGGTAGAGATGATCAGTGAGACATTCTTCAAGCCCAAGGAAGGAGAAGGGAAATGGCTGAGTACCAATGAGATACTTGACATACTTTCACAAAAGTACAGCTATTTCGACAAGAAGACCTCACCCACGCTGCTGGGTCGTGCGATGAGCAACTACCGATTCGGATTCAAACGACGCACCGTGAACGGTATTTCGCAGTATCATCTGACCAGCAAATAAGCTGATAAAAAAAGCACAAAAACGACGAAGCCCCGGGTCATTTCTGACTCGGGGCTTCTGATAAAAGTGGCGGCCTCCTACTCTCCCGCATTGCATTGCAGTACCATCGGCGCAGGCGGGCTTAACTTCTCTGTTCGGAATGGGAAGAGGT
>NZ_FOCK01000007.1:64819-189620 GCF_900110085.1 Prevotella sp. ne3005 | reverse complement strand
TCTGGGTGTGATGAGATTTGCTCTTGATTCCGTAACAAAAGAAATAAATAAGGTGGATTTCGAGCGGGTGAAGGGAGAATTGCCACCTGGTTATGAGTTCCTGACTGACTTCAATGTGCATTGTGCCGTTTTCAGGAGGATGAGTCGATGGGAAGGTCTTTACCTGATCATCGACAAAGAGGACTATGGGAAGTATGTTTGTCTGCACATGTCGAAGATGAAGGTGGCTGAACTGTTGGAGTTCTACAAGGTGGAGAAGCTGGTGGCGATGATCAACGAGGCCATCAGGAACCTGCCACCCGAGGAGCTGGAGAAGGCTCAGAGAGAAGAGGCTAGGATGAGGAGTGTATCAGTCTGGCCGATGATTAATCAGGCTTGTACGTTGCAACCCGTTTGGATAGAGAATAACTTTCATGGAGATATAGACAATTTTAATAATTATCAAAACCAACTGTAAAAATGGAAAATTTAGGAAAAGAGCATGTTGCCCCTGTAAACAATTTCTTTGGCAACATCAACAATTACAATGTGTATAATGCCCCAGTGAACTACAATGGGGGCGTGTATAATAATAATGGTGTAGAAGAAGAGAAATCTGCAGATCTCGTTCAAGAGGGTAAGACGGCATCGGAAGAGATGATGATCAAGGCTGCCAGAATTACCCAGCAGAATGGACTCTGGAAGTCTCAGCGTTCTTGGTCGGTAACATACATGGTGTATTGTATTTGGGGATATAAGGGAAGAGTGACGGATTTCCTTAATGATGTAATGGGATGGCCGAAAGAGGTTACCGATAGCGTAATTTGCAATCGCGATGCAGTAGAGAAGTTGAAGAACACTTATAATTTCTCGAAAGAAATCTCAGAATGGCGGTCTAATGGTGTTCCCGAACAGTACTGTTTGCTGGGTGAGGGGCTGGATTCTGAACTTATGAAAATGACACAAATACCAGAAGAATAAGACGCATAAAAGGCGCATTCGGCGCAAAGTAAGGCGCATTTGGCGCAAACTATGGCGCAAGCACAGACGTTTCTTGTCTGTGCTTTTTTTTGTGCCTAACTTTGCACTGTCAAACGGAAACAATGACTTCCAAACTGACAGTGATCTTTGACTTATTGATACAACAAGAATTCCAGAAGGCTGGAAGAAAAAATGAAAAAATGAAGTCTGCGATTAAGCGAGAGCAATGCAAAGCTTGCTTGGCATTGCCGAGTGTGAGCAGACTCGATGTGAAACATCAAAGAATGAAAAAATGAAAGGCTGGAAGATGTGAAACATCAAAGAATGAAAAAAAGGTAAACAAACAATTTAAAGGTCGTTATAAGGAAACGACGTAAAACAAAACAGAATGATGAAAACATTATTTTATGGTATTTCTGAGGAGGAGATTTTGAGAGAAGCAGAAGTGATCATCACTGAGGAACTGGAAGAGAAGAACCGAGGTAGCAGATTCTGCTTCACTCCGACAGAGATTGCTAAACTTTACAACATGAGTGGAAGTGACCTGAACTCGTTTCTGAAGGATCAGGGCATCATCCATAAACGAGAAGGAACCTGGTGCCTGACCAGAAAGTACATCCACCGAGGCCTGGCACGACACCGCTACATAGCTAAGTCCAATCAAAGCGGCCAGCTGAGAATCAAGGCCAATCTGGTTTGGACAGAGAAGGGAAAAGATTTTATCGAACAATTAATTAAATAAGGTATTATGAAGAAAAAGAAACCAACAGCCCGAGTGGACTGGAACATATCGGAGGGCGAACGAATCTACCGCCAGATGGAAGAGGCGATGCTTTCGGCTGACAAATCCATCAGAGGAACGGTGGCCATGAACTACGCCTTGAGTAAACTCATCGCCAACTACAAGCTGGCCATGCAGGATCTGGACATCGAAGTGAAGGACTATCTTGGAAGCATGGTAGACTTCTGGGAGTATCAGCTGCAGCATGGAGAGTCGTACGACCGCTGCCTCTTTGATGCCTTCACAGAAGATGTAAAAGACAATTACCTATTAGAGTTATTTGAGTATAATGCTTAAAGCTAAATAGGTAATCATAAAGCTTAATTCTTAATGCTTAAAGATTAAAGTATAACCTGAGTCGGAGGAATGAGCGAGTGGGAAAGTATCCGGATAGAAATTGAGCTCAACTGAAAAACACATCGCTTTCCAAAAGCTCACAAATTCGGCAAAAAAATTATGAAAAAATACATTGAAATTGAGGAGGAAGTTTACAACCGTATCTTAGCCGGTAAGTATGTTGACGGATCTATGCATAAGGCCCATCGTTCATCGATGTTGGTCTTCAGGGCATTCAACCGTAAGCCGAGAGTCAGAATCAAGGATCGCCTGATCCGCATGCTGGAGCATGGCTGGGTGAAGGAGAGTGAAGAACGTATCAAGGTCTATGAGAGCATCCCGAAGAATCTGGGCACACCCCGAGTGATGAACGTGCTCGAACGAGAGGTGAAGGAGGCGAAGAACGCCCTGATAGATTGGGAACTCATCGAGGCTATGTAAGAATGAAATAATGAAAGAATGAAGAAATGAAATAATAATGGGATTTAGTTATCAGAAAAATTTCTTTAATCCTACGCAGCCTGTAGACGAGGCCCAGTTTTGGGCCCTCGTCAGGGCGACGAAATGGAACGAGGTGATTGACAAGTTCCGAGAGACTGGCGACCAGAAACTGAAGCGCGGACTGCCCGCCTTTATCTTCCAGGCCACTTTCGACGAGACGGCATCGAAAGCAGGTAAGGTGGGGGCTTGGCGCAAACAGAGTTCCACGCGATTGACGGGTCTGGTGGTGATGGATGTAGACCATGTGGAGGATCCTCGCGAAGTCTTTGAGAGTTGGGGGTTGGCCCCAATGTCATCTCGACTAAGCGAAGCGCATGGAGAGATCTCTCCACTCACTACGTTCGGTCGAGATGACAAAAAGGAGGAGTCGCTTGGGATGACAAATCAGATTCTGCTGGTGTATGTCACCCCTTCAGGAAAGGGCTTGAAGATTGTCTTTAAGGCCGATGTGAAGAAGGGCAATCTTATCGACAACCAGCACGCCATGGCCGAGGTGCTGGGCGTGGAGGTGGATGAGAGTTGCAAGGATGCAAGTCGCATGAGCTTTATTTGTAAAGAATCGGACATTTTATTTATTAACAAGGAGTTATTTACTTATGAGAACAAAGATTTTGCTGAGAAATTTGAGCCTGAGTATCGGGCTAATCATAGTGGTGCTACTAAGGCTGTTGCTGTGGCCGGTAAGACAGCTAAACAAGGGACTGGGCATGAGCGGACGGTGGATGATGAGACAATACCGTTAACGTGGCGTGGTTATGATTTACAGAGTATTATTGATGCTCGGTATGCTGATAAGCTGCCATGTAAGGCAGACAGCAACCGACATACAGAGAGTCTTAAACTGGCCACAGACCTCATGCTTATGCTCGACGGCGATAAGGCCCTGGTACAACGAATCGTCGAAGCCCAGCCGTGGGTGCAGGAGATCATCGAAGAGCGCGATGAGAACGTGGAGCAGACGGTGGAATCAGCAGCGGGCTGCGTGGCGGAGAAGGAGAAGAAGTATGCTTCGTCGCTACCATCCAAGGCCATGCTCGAAGCGATCCGGAAATTCACGGGCAAGACGTATCAAGAGATAGTGAATGGAGTGATGGAGTCAGGGAGACAGGGGGCGCAGGACATTACTGAATCGGATATTGACCGTTTTCTCTGGGATTGGGGCGAGCGGATAGAAGAACTGTCGGAACACTTTCCGTTGCTGAAGGACATCTGCAAGGGATTGAAGCGGAACCAGTATCCCGCTGCCTTGGTGGTGAGCGGTGGACTGATGATGACGCTGATGACACGCTGCTCGTATCGCTTCTATCATCGCCCGGAGGAGTTGCGACGCCTGAACTGCTCGGTCCTGATCATTGGCGACCCCGCCAGCGGTAAGAGCTTTGCGACTCGCCTCTATAAGCTGCTGATGCAGCCTGTGTTCGAGTCGGACAAGATAGGCAAGGATGCCATCAATGCCTATCGTGAGGAGATGCGCACCAAAGGCGCCAACAAGGAGAAGCCGAAGAAGCCCAAGGTGGTGATTCAGGTTCACCCCGCCCGAACTTCGAATGCCCAGTTTACCCAAGACATGGTGAATGCGGTGGAGATCGTGAATGGCGAGCCCATGCACTTGCACATGTTCACTTTCGACACTGAGTTGGATAATACGTTGACGGTTCAGAAGGGTGGTTCGTGGATTGACAAGCAATCGCTGGAGCTGAAGGCTTTCCACAACGAGGAGGATGGTGTGGCCTATTCGAACAACGATTCGATTTTCCAAGAGTTCAATGTTTACTGGAACTTCATTTATACGGGCACGCCCATCGCCCTGAAGAAGAAGGTGAACGAGCAGAACTTCGGCTCTGGTCTGGCCACCCGCCTGACTTGCATCCCGCTGCCTGCCACCAATTTCCAGATGTTGAATCGTGAGCGAGTGGTGGATCTCGAGAGTGACGAACGCCTGAAGGAGTGGGCTTATAAACTCGACAAGACCAAGGGCGAGCTATCAGTGCAGAAGCTGGTGGATGAACTCTACGACTGGACGGAACGACGCATGCTCGATGCCCAGGAGAACGACTCGAAGGCCGACGAGATGCTGCTGAAGCGCTGCGCCTATCATGGGCTGAACTTCGCTGCGCCCTTCATCATGATGCGCCACTGGAGTGCCCTGAAGCAGGATGGCGACTACTGGACGGGCGAGTTTGAGACGGACGAGGTGGACTGGCGACTGGCCGAGCTGATCGTGAACATGCAGTACACCTGCCAGCGCCACTATTTTGGTGCCATGGCTGAGGCTTATTTCGACAACAAGAATCGTGAGATAGCCACCAACGTGCGCCATCAGCAGAAGACCATCGAGGCCTTCAGCCGACTGCCGGAGGAGTTTACTGCAGAGGACGTGATGCGTTGCTGCGGCGTGTCGCAGGCAACGGCTAAGACCAAGATATTCCGTCTGGTAAAGGACCGACTGATAGAGAAGTCGGAGGAGTTTGTCGAGAACGGCACTCTAAAAGCCAAGTATAAGAAAACCGGTATCACGATCTTCTGACGCGGTTACGCGGTTACACGGTTTCATTTTGAAAAATATTAGTTTTATGGAAAAAGCAGAATTGAATAAAACGATGCACCTCTCCGAGCACTTTACGCTCGGGGAGGTTACAAAGACGAGTGTTAAAACGGCGGGAGAAAACATTCCCAGCCATGTGGCGATTGAGAATCTGAAGAATCTCTGTGAGAATTGGTTGGAGGATTTAAGGTATTCTTATAATACGTTGTATCCTACCAGTCGAGATGACAATCCCATCATTATTACGAGCGGCTATCGCTCGGTGGAGGTGAATAAGGCTGTGGGCGGGTCGCCCACGAGCAACCACCTGACGGGGTGCGCTGTGGATATCCGATGCGAGGGCTTTGAGCAGGCACTGCGCTATGCGAACGTCCTCATGGACATCTCTGACGGCACGAAGCTGGATTACGATGAACTGTTCATCGAGCGAAGCAAGCAAGGCCGCTACTGGATTCACTTCGCGGTAAGGCCGAAGGACAACCGACGGAAGACGGCGTTTATACAGACGTGAGCGTAGTCGGATTTATTTAGCCATGGGGATAGGTTAGCCAAGTTGAATATTTTCGATACGCAGCTTAATCGTACCGGCAGGCACACGGACTTCCACGACATCACCAACTTCCTTGTTCAGCAAGGCCTGAGCAATAGGCGATTTGACGGATATCTTCCCTTCACGGATATTAGCTTCGTGGGGACTGGCTATTGTGTAGGTCATCCTACTATTGTTTGCCAAATTAGTCATCTCGACCTTACTGAGCAATTGCACAGTGCCTGTAGCAAGTCTCGACATATCTATCACACGTGCATTGGCCAACACTCTTTGTTTGAAACGTATCCTACCCAGCAAGCGCGACTGTTCACGTTTGGCGGCATGATACTCAAAGTTCTCGCTAAGGTCGCCTTTGTCGCGGGCTTCGGCAATTGCCTCTTTCACCTGAGGCAGTTCGACACTCTCCAGTTGACGGAGTTCTGCCACGAGTTTATCGTAGCCTTCTTGAGACATGTATTCTACACTCATAAAATCTTTTCTGTTTTTAGAAAAAGAAGAGGTGCTTCCATAGGGGAGCACCTCTTGCTATGGATGTAAGATAGGGATTACTTCAAGTTCTTGATCTCGAGAGCGGGCTTGTACTCGGGGTCGATGGCCAGAATCTTGTCGGCATAGTCCTTGGCACCTGCCACGTTCTTGTTGATGTAAGAGTTGAACATCATGTAGTGGTAGCTGGTCTTCAGCATCAGATCCTCACCCTTTGAACGGTCGGCCTTGTTGCCGAGGAGCTCGATCACCTTCAGGTAGTCGGGCTTAGCCAGAGAGTTCTTCATGTTGTCGTCGAGCTTGTTGTTCAGACTAGCGCGCATGTAGGTAGCGTATACTTCCTGGACGGGATACTTCTCTGCCAAGGTGCGATACAAAGCGATGGCTTTGTTCATCATTTCGAGCTTCTTCTCAGGAATGGCATCGCCATACTTTGAGTAGATGGTTGCCAGACCTTCGTGGTCGTCGAAGCTCATGTCGGGCTTGCTGTCAATGAACTGCTCGTAGTACTTGATGGCTTTCTCAAACTCCTGATCCTTGAGGTAAGAGTCGGATACGCTCTTCAGGATAGCCCAACGCTTGATCATAGAAGAATCGTTTACGAGCTCAAGGGCTTTGTCGTACTGAGCATACATATTTGCCTTATCCTCGAGGGCCTGATAAATCAGAGCGGTATAGAAGTGGTCGTACTCAGAGAACTTGGCACTGTCGGTCTCGTTGAAGTATTTGTTGATGTATGCCTTGGCTGCATCGTAGTTCTTCAGCTCATAGTTTGAGAACATGGCCAGACGGTTGAATGTCGGGTTGCGTGGCTCGAGCTTGATACCAGCCTCGGCAGCACGGAGGGCATCCTCGAAGTGACCAGTGAAGTAGCTGCAACGTACGAACTCGTTGAGGCCGCTCTTGTCGAGCTTGTTGATGTCGGCCTTGGCATAGTTCTCGTAGGCCTGCTTCTCATCGCCTGCCAGCATGTAGATGTGGGCGGTGAAGGCGTCGATGTCCTCATTGGGGCACTGGGCCTTCATGTCCTGCAGTTTCTTGGCAGCCTGAGAGGGGCTGATCTTACGATACACCATAGCCCACTTCTTGTAGCCCTCAGGATTCTTCGGGTCGAAGTTGATGGCCTGGTTGTAGAAGCCTGCTGCCTTACCACCATCGGTACCGTAGGCCGACTCGATATCACCGAGCAGCAGGTAGGCGGGGGCATACTGATACTTGGGCTTACCAGCCTCGTTGGCATAGCGTGCGAACTGAGCTGCACCTGCCGTGTCTTTCTGCTCGAAGTAGGCGCGGGCAATCTTCATCAGATTCTCTGCGTTCTTCTTGTTCTTCTTGTAAGCAGTATTTGCTAACTTGGCTACGTCGGGAGCCTTTGACTTAATACCCTGAAGAGCTGCGTTGAGCTCCTCTTCCTGTGCGTTTGCGGTGGCGCTGAAACCTGCCAGCAACACACCCATTACTAGATATTTGATTGCTTTCATAATTCTTTTGTTTTTAAGTTATACTTCATTTTATTTGTTTCTCTCTCGATTGTTTGACGTTTGAAAGCCCCATAGGTTTAATTTATTGCTTCTTGACGATGACATCTCTCACATTCATGTTGGCCGATCTTGGCAGCAGTCCGGAGCGCAGGATGATCTTCTGGCCCTTGGGCAGCTGGATGAAGTGGGTGAAACCTGTGGCTACGCCGTTGGGGCGCGGGTCGTTCAGCAACGCATAGATGGTGCGGCGCAAGGGATAGTTCCCGTTGTATAGATAGAACTGATAGGGCTTCCAACTGTTGTATTTCTCAGCAGTCTTCATCTTGGAGACGCCCATCACGGTAATATTCTTCTTAAAGGTGACGTTGGTGGTGTCGCGCTTGTCGTTGAGCCAGTTGCTGCCGATGATGCCAAGGGCATTCTCATGTTTCTCGACATAGTCGATCACTGCTGCACTAGTCTGGACAGCGCCGATGTTCTTGGCATTGAACTGCTGGCCTCCAAGGATGGAGTCTACACACCAACGGACGGTGCTCGACAAGGGATTGTCGAAGACTACGTCGATTTCGCCAAGCTTGGATTGCGGATAGAGGTCTTTCCACTGGACAACCTCTCCACGGAGTACACGGGCAAAGTCGTTGATGGTGATGCACGTGTCGGGGTTTACATTGTTGACAATGATGGCTAGACCGTCGTACGCGATGGGTATCGCTCTTGGCAGGTACTTACGGTCTACCAGGTTCTGGCGCTCCTTCTCCGTGAAGTCACGGGTGGTAAAGGCGAGCCAGGTCTCAAGCTTCATCACTTTCTTGACGGCATCCTGCTCATTGATGTAGACAGGAGTGATGGAGTCGAGGGTCTGTGTGGTGAAGTAATAGAGTTCCTCGTCGAGGATAGGGTAGAAGCTCTCGTCGGCAACGAAGTAACTGGCTGCTTTCTGATAGGCTTCCTCCAATTCAGGATTAGGCTTGTTCCCACATCCTGGGAACAAGCCTAATATCAGTGTTAATCCAACTAATTTTGTGAATTTGTTGAATGCGTTCATTACAGATTAATAGTATTACTGCAGACGGAAGGTTACAGGAACGGTGTACTTCACACGTACTGCGCTACCGTTCTGCTTACCAGGAATCCAGTGCGGCATGGACTTAACCACGCGCTGTGCCTCCTTGTCGAGTGAGGGGTCAACGCTCTTCACAACCTTGACGTCGGTGATAGAACCATCACGCTCTACGACGAAGGTTACGATAACACGACCCTGTACACCGTTCTCCTCGGCTACTACCGGATACTTGATATTCTTCGACAGATACTCGAACAGGGCTGAGGGACCGCCAGGGAACTGGGGCATTTCCTCTACGACGTCGAATACCTTTGATTCCTCCACCTTCGGGGGCTCGGGCTCGGCAATCACTTCCTTTGCCTTGAGCACCTCACCACCTGTCTCGTCGTTACCCTCAACGTTGAAGGCACCGATAGCGGTGTTGGTCTGCTGGAGCTCTTCCTGAGACTTCATCTCCTGCTCTTCCTTCACTTCGTTATCCTTCTTAATCTCAGGAACGGTGAATGCTACAGAGCTCTTTACGCGCTCAATCTCAATCTTCTCGGGCTCGGGCTCGTCTTTCTTCTCAACTTTTGCCTCCTTCTTCTCTGCCAGGCTGGCCAGCTCTACGTCGGCCTCGATGGCAGCATTCTGAGAAGCAATGTAGTTTTCGATAGATACCTTGGCAATGACAATGGCTGCGATGATGGCAAAGCCAATGAACATTGTAATCAGGGCCTTCAGATTTCGAACACCGGTGTTCTTGCGCAATTGATAAGCTCCGTAAGCCTGGTTCTTACCATCGAATACGAGGTCGACCCAGCTGTTGTCAATAAGATCTATTTTTGCCATAGTTCTTTCTTACTTTTAGGGGTTAATCATTTAACACCTGCCTTCGCGATGAGGTCCTTGTCTTCTTGGCTCATCTTGTCGACATTGTCAATGACGTACTTATCAATATTGCTAATCAGCATCTCGTCAAGAGCGGCTACCATGTTCTCGTAGGTCGCTGTGTTCAACGGGCGGATGATGACGGTCATCGTGGGCACCTTGCTGCCGTCGGGGAGTTCACCCTTCCTCAGCTTTTTCAAGGCTTCCTGATACTGCTCGTCGGTCATCTTCGAGTTGTACTCATTCTTCTTGGCATCGAGTTCCTTCTTGGCCAGCTTGATCTTGGCAATCGGGTTGATACCTTCCTCTGTGGTATGCTCGTTGAGCACCTTCTCAATACCATCCTTACCATAGGTGGTCTCCTTGACACAAGAGGGGTCGTCATAGTTGGGCAGACCAGCTATATACCATACCTTGTCGTTGGAACCCAGGTAAAGGGTGATGGTGTGAGAAGCCTTTGTAACCTGCTTCTGCTCTTCGTTCAACTGTGATGTGTCGTCGTTAGACGGCATGGTCAGCTGCATGGCCTGCGGCTTGGCCAGTGTAGTACACAGCATGAAGAAGGTGATCAGAAGCATCATCATGTCTACCATCGGCGTGAAGTTCACGCGGGTATCCATCTTTTTCTGCTTGGATAGATTCTTTTTTGCCATAATACTACTAGTCGTTTAAACGTTTAACATCGAGATTCGTAATGAGCTGGAAACGGTTCTCGCTCATGTCCTGAAGTTCTGACATCAACAGCTTGATCTTCGCATAGGGAGTCTTGGAGTCGCACTTGATGGCGAGCTTGATGTCAGGGTTCACATCGCGGGCCGCAGTGACCCACTCCTGGAATTCGCTCTTACCGCCCTTGATACTGTCAAGGGGAAGACCGAGCTTCTGGATGGCCTCACCCATTTTCTCCGGCTCAAGGCTCAGATAGGTGGCGAGCTGATTCATGGCGGCACCCACCATAGCATCCTCACGGAAGTGCTTTACCTGTGTGGGGTTCAGCTGAACACCGAACTTGTCGGTCATAGCGTCCAGCATTGCCTGCATGTTGTTCTTGTTTTCCGTACCGCAGAACACCTTGCCTTCTGGGGTTACCAGAATGTTCAGGACATCCTGCTCTGGAATCTTCAGCTCTGACACTGAGTTAGGCGCGGTGACAGATACTGGTTCCGGTGTCAAGAATGTTGAAGTCAACATGAAGAAACACAGAAGCAGCGTCATCACGTCTGACATAGGCGTCATGTCAATCCAGATGTCTTTTTTCTGTATCTTAATTTTAGCCATTCTCTATATGCTTTTTAATTGCTTATTAAAAGTGAATGGTTAAGAATTAAGCCTCGTTGTGGTTGGAATCGTAAGTAGCTGCTACTGTGAAACCAATCTCGTCCATTGCGTAGGTCAGCTTGTCAATCTTGTTTGAGAAGAAGTTGTAAACAACGGTAGCAACCCAAGAGGTCAAAATACCAGATGCTGTGTTCACAAGGGCCTCAGAAATACCGGCAGACAGAGCCATAGAGTCAGCACCACCACCTGCAGACAGAGCCTGGAATGATCCGATCATACCGAGCACAGTACCGAACAGAGCGGTCAGAGTACCGAGAGATACGATGGTAGCAACCATTGCCATGTTCATCTGGAGGGTAGGCATCTCAAGCTGAACAGCCTCCTCGTGAGCCTGCTGGATCTTGGCAATCTTAGCGGCCTTCTTCAGTGTGTCGTCGCCTTCTACTGTCTGGTACATGCTGATAGTAGAGAGAACCACGTTACCTACTGTACCCTGCATCTTGTTGCAGAGAGCCTTTGCCTCATCGAACTTCTGAGCCTTGATAAGGTTCTTGACATCAGCAGTAAACTTAGCCAGGTTGATCTTACCAGAAGCTGTGCGGATAGCGAAGAAACGCTCGATGCCGAGGCAGATAACGGTGAAGAGAAGGGTGAGGATAAGACCTACAACGAAACCTCCCTTATACACTGTACCAAGCAGGTTTGCGGGGTGACCAGAACGGTCGCCACCGATGAAGTTATCGGGGTTACCCATTACGAAGTACCAAACGCTGTAACCTGCGATGCAGCAGATAACGAGGATAATCCATGCAGCTTTTACACCCTGAAAGCCCGATTTTTTAGCTGGGGCTGCAGCCTTTGTTGTTGTTGCCATAAATTTGAATTTTAATTTTTTAGTTATTAAATGAATTAATTGTTTGTAAATAATCGAATTAGTGAGAGTTACGTCTTTTTATGTAGTTTGACAACTCTGCGATTCTCAAAATCACCTCGCAAAGATACTAAATTCGTTGATTATAACGAACGAATTAATAACTTTTAACTATGATTTTCTTGATTTATTTCAATTTTGTAACAACTTCCTTGATGCGTTTCATCGCTTCAATGATGTTTTCATCACTTGTAGCGTAGCTCATACGGAAACATTCCGGGTCACCGAAAGCATCACCTCCGACTGTGGCGACATGACCCTTCTCGAGCAGGTACATCGCGAAGTCGGTGGAGTTGTTGATGGTGGTCTCGCCATCGCTCTTTCCATAGAAGCTACTGCACTTCGGGAAGAGGTAGAAGGCACCTTCGGGCACATTGACTTCCAACCCGGGGATGTCCTTGGCGAGCTTCACGATGAGGTCGCGACGGCGCTCAAAAGCCTGGCGCATCGTCTCCACACACTCCTGGCTGGCAGTGTAGGCATATTCCGCCGCCTTCTGACTGACGGAGCATGGACCGCTGGTGTACTGGCCCTGCAATTTGTTACAACCTTTGACAATCCATTCCGGGGCAGCGATATAGCCGATACGCCAGCCTGTCATGGCATAGGCTTTCGACACGCCATTGACAATGATGGCGCGCTCTTTCATGCCTGGGAACTGGGCTATCGACTCATGCTTGCCGATATAATTGATGTGCTCATAAATCTCATCAGCCAGTACGAAGAGGTCTTCATGGCGGAGAATCACATCGGCCAGAGCCTTCAGCTCCTCCTTGTTGTAGACGCTTCCCGTTGGGTTGCTGGGGGAGCAGAGGATGAGCATGCGGGTCTTCGGGGTGATGGCTGCCTCCAACTGTTCGGGCGTCATCTTGAAATTCTGCTCGAAGCCTGCCTCCACGATGACAGGTTTGCCTCCTGCCAACAATACCATCTGGGGATAGCTCACCCAATAGGGGGCAGGGATAATCACCTCCTCACCATCGTTCACCAGCGCCATGACGGTGTTGCAGACACTCTGCTTGGCACCGTTCGACACGAGAATCTCTGCGGGCGTGTAGTGCAGGTGGTTCTCACGTTCCAACTTACGGGCAATGGCCTGCCTCAGATCGGGATAGCCGGGAACAGGCGAGTATTTGGAGTAGTTCTCGTCGATAGCCAACTTGGCCTCCTGCTTGATATGGTCGGGGGTGTTGAAGTCGGGTTCTCCCACGCTCATGTTAATCACGTCGATACCCTGTGCTTTCATTTCTGAGCTTTTCTGTGACATTGCCAGCGTAGCGGATGGTGCTAAACGCTGCAGACGATTGGATAATTGTGCCATATGTTTACGAAATTTTGTGCAAAAGTAAGCATTTTATTTTTGAATACGCAAAGAATATGCCACTTTTTCACTTTTTGCGGCGAAAAAGTGACAATCTGAGCATTATTTCAAGTGGAGTGTATGTCCCATGCGGTTCTTCTTCGTTTCGAGATAGCGGATGTTGTAGGGGTTGGGAGTCACCTCAATGGGTACATTCTCGATAATCTCCAGACCGTAGGCCTCCAGACCGACGCGCTTGACGGGGTTGTTGGTCAGCAGGCGCATCTTGTGTACACCGATATGGCGAAGCATCTGGGCACCACAGCCGTAGTCGCGCTCGTCAGGCTTGAAGCCAAGGTGTACGTTGGCGTCCACCGTGTCGAGTCCTTCTTCCTGCAGTTTGTAGGCGGCAATCTTATTCATCAGTCCGATACCGCGGCCTTCCTGTTGCATGTAGATCACCACGCCCTTGCCTTCTTTCTCGATGGCCTGCATGGCCTTGTGTAGCTGCTCGCCACAGTCACAACGCTTACTGCCAAGGATATCGCCCGTCATACAGGAAGAGTGGACGCGAACGAGGATGGGCTCATCCTCCTTCCACTCGCCTTTGATGAGGGCGAGGTGTTCCAGACCGGTGCTCTTCTGACGGAAGGGTATCAGGCGGAAATGGCCGTAGTCGGTAGGCATGTCCACCTCTTCGCCCACTTCAATGAGCGACTCTTTCTTCAGACGGTAGGCAATCATGTCTTTGATGCTGATGAGCTTCAGGTTCCACTCCTTTGCGAATGTCATCAGCTGGGGCAGGCGTGCCATCGTTCCATCCTCGTTCATGATCTCCATCAGCGCACCTGCGGGATAGAGTCCAGCCATACGGCAGAGGTCAATAGCCGCCTCTGTATGTCCACTACGACGGAGCACACCGTTGTCCTGGGCATAGAGGGGGTTCACGTGTCCGGGACGTCCGAAGGTCTGCGGGGTAGCCGTTGGATCAGCCAGGGCCTTGATGGTCTCTGCACGGTCGTGGGCACTGACACCGGTAGTACAGCCTTCGAGCTTGTCGATGGTTACCGTGAATGGGGTGCCGAGTACGGAGGTGTTGTCCTGCACCTGATGGGGCAGGTCGAGTTGCTTACAGCGTTCGATGGTGATGGGAGCACAGAGTACGCCACGGGCATTCTTCAGCATGAAGTTCACTTTCTCGGCAGTGATTTTTTCGGCGGCGATAATCAGGTCGCCCTCGTTTTCACGGTCTTCGTCATCCACAACGATGACAAACTCACCGTTTTTGAAGTCCTCTATGGCTTCCTCTATGGTGTTGAGTCTTGTTTCTTCCATCTTTTATATATTAAATATGTATTACCTTATATAATGTTATGCTTTTGCTTCTTGAGTTACCATCTGGGCAATGCGGTTGACAACAAGTCCGTTGGTCTCCGTGATTTTGTTCAGGTCTTTCCGTAGCCTGAGACGGAAACGGCACATCCTCAGATAGAAGAAAAGTCCTACGGGCAGTATCAGTCCGGTGACGATGTTGAGCCACTTCTGTCTGAACGGTCTGGTGTGGGCATGGGTTGCCACGATGGGGTAGTGGTTCAGATAGGCGATGATCTGACGGTCTTTCGTGTTGCCCAGATCCTCGATGACAGCCTCCAACTCTTCCACGATGCGCTCTATCGTCTGGTCGTCGCCAGGACGGAAGAACACTTCGATGGGATTGGGCAGGTGTAACAGCTTGTGCTGGGCGATATACTGGCCGATTTCCTCATTAATATGCAACAAGCTATCGGCGTCTTCCTGATATTTCGGATCCTCAATGATTACCTCCTTGCTGCTGACATGACGTTTCATTCGGAGTCCCAGCATCTTGAACAGCACATGCTTGTACATGTCGATGTTGAACACCACCGAGTCGTTGTTGGCCTTATAGGTAAAGAAGACTGCGATAGGCGTCAGGATGACGGTGGAGATGAGCATTCCGTACCACATCGTCCACTGGTCGTCGCGCGCCATCTTCTGTCCGGTACTGTCGAGGATGTAGTATATGATGAATACGAGCACCGACACGATGACGGGTACGCCCAGACCTCCTTTTCGGATGATGGCTCCCAAGGGGGCACCGATAAAGAAAAAGATGATACATGTAAATGACAGCGTGAACTTCAGGATGGCCTGTATCTGATGGGTTCTCTCCTGACGGTGCAGAGCTTTGGCATAGACGGCTTTCATCTCAAGGTCGCTCGCCACTGACTGCACATTGTTCATAGCCATCCTGATAGCCTCCTGCTGTTGCGTGTCGGGAAGGCGGTTGAAGAGCGTGTCGAAGTTGGCGGTTTCCTGTGCCACCTCCTTCATAATCTTCAGCGAGTCCTGCTTGCCGATTTCCGGTAATCTGAAATAGTAGCTTTTGGCTTCCTTGTAGAACGCATGACCTACGCTGTCGTTGAATTCCTTGATGGAGTCGAGGTCATGCAGGATCTTGCCCAACCCTTTGGCTCTGGCGTCTCCTGCAATTTCGTTCACGTCAGCCAGGTTGAAGTCTCCGTCAAAATCGAGCACGATGCGCTTCGACGAGAATGTCTCGCGACGATAGGGCACGTTGGCTGTCTCTGCCAGATCCTGTGAGCGCATGTTCTCATTCCAGACACCGTCATAGAGGTTCAGCAGCAGGTGCTTCTTCTCTGCCGTCGACTGCATCATGCCCGAGTCGGCGAGGATGATGGCCTGGTCTTCGTAGCTGCCCGTCATCCTATAGATCATGATGCCGTAGAGCATACCTGTGTTCATATCCTTCTTCTGCACATAGATGTTTGTGCTGGGAATGCCTGAGTAGAACATGCCTTCGGGTATATCTGCTTCTGGGTTTTTCTGTTTCATACCCAGAAGCAATCGGTAGAAGTCCTGATTGGCTCGAGGACCCACTATGTTCTGGAAGTAGAACGATATGCCCGCCATCAGTACCGATATTATTATGAGGGAGCGGAATGCCTGGATCAGTGATATGCCTGCTGCCTTGATGGCTGTAAGCTCTGAGCTTTCACCCAGATTACCGAATGTGATAAGTGAAGAAAGTAGGATGGCCAATGGGAACGCCTGTGGCATCAGCATCAGTCCCATGTACCAGAAGAACTGGGCTAAAATATCCAAAGAGAGACCTTTGCCAATCACCTCGTCGACGTAGCGCCACAGGAACTGCATCATCAACACAAACTGGCAGATGAAGAACGTTCCTACGAACAGCAGGCCGAACTGCTTCGTGATGAATATGTCTAATTTCTTAATGCGGAACATAATCAGCGTGCAAAGGTACAAAAAAGAAGTGAAAAGTGAAAAGTGAAAAGTGAAAAGTTGCCTTTGCGCTACAATTATTAACAATGTACGCGTATAAAACCTCCTCTTCCCTCCCTTTTTACCTTTTTACTTTCTCGCCTTTTTCACAGTCCGCTGGCTCTGTGCAGTCTTTCCAGATTACTCTCCCAGAGGATTCTCAACCCGTCGGCATCGTCATCATCCGCAAAGTCGGTAATCAGCAGGTCCAGATGATGCGTCAGGTCGCTCTTCCCGATGCGCATCTCCCAGAACGAATCATCGTCCTCCTCTTCCCACTGAAGTTTGATATGGTCGTATTTCACATATTCCACGAGAGATGCCCTTCTGACATCTTGATCCGTCCAAGGCTCACCCCAGGTAAAGGTGAATACACCATCCTCTTCCGTCACGTGGTCTGCAATCCAACGCTCGAGACCGTGCGCACTGCTGATCTGTTCCCACACGATGTTCGGCGACTTCGTGTTCAGGGGATATTCAATGTCTATTCTTTGCTTTCCCATACGCTTTAGGGGTTAGTTATTGACTGTTCTTCGCCACAAAATTACGAAAAATATCCGAAATACAAAATATTTTTATCGAAAAATTTTGTTAGTTCCCAAAAAAGTAGTACCTTTGCACCCGCTTAACAGCAAGATGGCGGGATAGCTCAGCTGGTTAGAGCGCATGATTCATAATCATGAGGTCGCCGGTTCAATCCCGGCTCCCGCTACCAAAGAAAAGTCAACGAGTTACAGAGATGTAGCTCGTTTTTCTTTTGCTGTCACTTTACTTTAACAACGGAATGTTTATCCGATGTACTGCATGATCATGTCTGCCATTTGCTCTTCTGTTTTGCCGTCGGCAGAGATGACAAGCTGGTAGTTGCGCGTGTCGTAGCGCGAGGTGCCAGTGTACTTCTTGACGTAGTTCTCGCGCATCTTGTCCACATGCTCGATAGTCTTGCGGGCCTCGTCCTCCGACATGTTCTGCTTGCGGGCCACGCGCTTTACACGGTGGTCCATCGATGCCTGGATGAGGATGCTTAAGTGATTGGGGTGATTGCGGAATACGTGGAAGCCACTGCGACCTGCCACGATGCATGACTGCTCGGCAGCGAGATCCTGCAATATCAGTGTTTCGGTCTTGAACATCTCATCGGTGGTCAGCAGGTCGGGGGCATCGCTCTTTTGTGGTAAGTAATAGTTCATGCCCATGCCTGAGTCTATCTTCAGGATACGTTCCACGTCGGCCCACCAGCTGTGCTTACGGCCCTTCATCCGCTCAATCTCAGCAGTCGTGAGGTTGTACTTCTCCTGCAAGGCCTTGATGACAGCCTTGTCGTAGAAGGGAACCCCTAATTTCTCTGCCAATAGACGGCCAACGGTGCGACCGCCACTTCCTAGCTCACGGTTGATAGCAATTACAAATTGTTCGTTCTTGTTCATTTCTATGTTGCGATTTTCTTTATTCAAATGATAACTTCTGAGCTTGCTCGAACACTTTCTTGGCGATAGACATGTTACCAGGTTGGTAGCCGTTTAACAAGTCGAATATCCGGCAGAGGCCTGCCGGGCCCTCACCCTGTTTCAGTACATAAACATAGCAGAGGTTCTGGATGCCAATGTTCTCCGAGAGGATGTCGAGGTCGGTAGCTCCAAGCAGTGATACCGCCAGCCTGTAGGCATCGTCGCTGTACTCCTCGACGAGACGGTTTACGTCGCCAAGTGTTTCCATGCCCAGTTCTTGTAGTACCCGCAGATAGGGCATCATCGGCACAGGAAACAGCTCGGCCTGGTTGATGGCGGTAATGCGCTTATTCAGACGATCGAAGGGACGTGCCTCTAAATAGCGGCGGAAGGTGTCGCTGTTCAGATTCACACCATCGAGCTGTCCTGAAGCTTCCAAGGCCAGCATCTGGCGGCGATAGTCAACCAGGACATTGCGCAGTCGGCTGAATTCCTCATCCATCAACTCAAGCATGCCGGCCATACGGCTGAACTGCCGAATATACTCGTGGGGAATCTTCACGTCGCCCTTGTAGCCGATGTCATGGTCGAGTGTACTCCATACGTGCTGTAGAGCTGTGCGCATCTGAATCTCAAAGCGTAGTTCGTTGAGCAGTGGCATTTCCGGATCGTCGACGACATTTTTGGGCAATCGGCAGATGTAGTGAAGCGAATTGTAGCCAAAGCTGTCTAAGCGATGTTGCTTGCGTTTGTCGACAGAGTTTCTCCTATCTACAATGAACGCTTCGTTCACGATGGCGGCTACTTTGTCTACATCAGCACTATAGAACGTTACCACACGTAATCCCACGATATCGGTTACATCGTCCAGCGTTTTATACTTGCCCCCCTTCAATTCTAGCTTTCCAGCAAGCGACGCTTCGGTCTTTATACGATGCTCCATGGCTGTCACCTTCACATGTTGGGCATCGAGGACATTGCGTAGTGTTTCGTCGGCCAGGTGCGACAGACGTTCATAGACGGGAATCCGCTCGTGATACTGTTTCATGAGCGTTTCTCCGTGCAGGTCAAGTTGGTAGTTCATAAGGCAAAGGGGTTTGGAGGAAACACTTGATTGATAAGATGTTCAAACTCCTTATAGGCAACGGTGTCTTGGAGTTCTCGGAGCGATGCGGCCAGCCCTCGGTAGTGCCACTCGTGGTCTTTGGGGTCCTTGGCATGGAAAATGTTCCAGAGCTTGTCGCCCTGTTCAGCATAGTCGCGGGCGATGGCTCGCATGTTTGATAGTTTGTCGCCTAAGGCTACTATCTTGGTTTCGCGGGAGGCATGGGCAAGACGGTCGATAGCGGCCTGCTTACGGGCTCGCCAGTTTTCTATGCTGTCCTGACTCTGATGGGGCTCATCGCTCTCTGCAGCAACAAAAGAGGCCACACGATCACCGAACTCGGCGCGAATCTGCTCTATGGTGACGTTGGTGTCCTCCACGGTATCGTGAAGGACAGCTGCGGCCAATAGCTCCTGGTCGCGTGTCATCGTGGCTACAATCTCCACGGCCTCCATGGGGTGCACGATATAAGGGAACCCCTTACCACGGCGCTCGGTTCCTGCATGGGCGTGGACGGCAAACACGATGGCGCGGTCCAGTAGTTCGGTGTCTAATGGTTTGTTTGCCATTGTTTATTCGAACAATTTGGTAAACTATTTGCTGCTCGAACGGTCGATAAAGTCCATGATAATCTCTGCAGCATCAGCCTCGCTCAGGTCGTCCATCGAGATGACGAGCTGGTAGTTGCGAGTGTCGTAGCGCGAGGTGTCCTCGTACTTCTTGATGTATGCCTCACGGGTAGCATCCATCTTCTCAATGATGGCGCGGGCCTCTTGTTCGCTGACATTCTGGCGGCGCATGACGCGCTGGACGCGATGTTCCATTGAGGCCTGAATAAAGATGTTCAAATGATTAGGCCATTCGCGGAACACCATGAAGCCCGTGCGGCCTGCCACTACGCATGATGTCTGCGTGGCCAGTTCCTGCAGGATGCGCTGCTCGGTTGCAAACATCGAGGCATTGTCGAGCTTCACTTCCGCCTCCATGGGCATGCTGGCGCTATTGACAAGCGTCTGGTAATAGGTGTTGATGTCATTCCACCATGATTTCTTCTGTGCCTTGATTTCCTCAATGCGCTCTGGTGAGAGTCCGGACTTCTGGGTCAGACCTTCGATAACTGCCTTGTCGTAGAAGGGCACTCCTAATTTCTCTGATAACAGGCGACCTACAGTGCGACCGCCGCTTCCTAACTCGCGGTTAATCGTGATTACAAATTGCTCGTTCTTGTTCATTTCTTTGTAAAGATTAGTGTCTTACACATCATGCGACTTGATTATTCCAGTGGAATCTCGGGATGCTGTACGGCTAGTGGCAGGCTGTCCTGCGAGAGGTAGAACATGTAGAGGATGACGGGCTTTGTGCCTCGGTTCTCACCGTGGTGGATGGTATTTACCATCTCTACGACAGCCTCGCCCTCATGAACCACTTTCTCCTTACCGTCCTGGCCGATGATGGTCAGTTCGCCCTGCACCAGTACGCCGTAATTCATTACAGGATGATGATGCCAACCCAGCTTCTGACCAGCCGGGAACACGTACTTCACGGCCACCAATTCTGGTCGGCCCTCGAAATAGTCGGGCAATTCTACGCCGTCCCAGCTCTGGCTGGTTCGTATTAGTTCTTCACTCGACACAGTCTGTGCGGCACTACTTTCATTTGTCTTAGCTTCTTTGCAACCCGTCAAAAAGGTTGTTGCGCCGCAAATGAGGGTGGCGGCGATCACCCAATTCATAATCTTTTTCATTGTTTTTGGGTTTTCTTGCGTGCAAAGATAATGTAATTCGAGCGAAATACCAAATAAATATGAGTTTTTATTTTTGGAGACCCATTATTGCGTAGTGAGTTTAGTGATAATGGTCTTATAGGCCCCACTTGTGGTCTTGAGGGTAACCTTCGAGGGTGTCTTACCTGCACGGAGGATTACCAAAGCAGAACCGTTCCACAGCCGGCGATGGCTAGTTACATTTAGTTCTTCGCTGTTGATGTCGCCATTGCTTACAGCCGCAATCTTGGCATCGCCTTCCACCTCAAATTTCAACTCATCTTGCGCCATCGGCACACGGCGGCCCTTACTGTCCACGGCCTCAATGCGGATGTGCATCAGGTCGGTGCCATCGGCCTTCCATTGGTTATCCTCAGGTGTAGCCACCAATTTAACGGCTTTGCCGGTGGTTTCGATCTTGTGGCGTGCTATGGGCTTTCCGTTGTTATAGGCTATAGCTTCCAACTTTCCGTCAGCATACTTGATGCTATTCCATCGTATTTGGTTGCGCTGTTTTGTGTCGTCTTTGGGATTCAGCTTTTTGCCCAGACTCTTCCCGTTGAGCAGTAGCTCTACCTCTTCGGTATTCGTATATGTGATAAGGCTCAATTCTTGCCCAGCCATTCGGTTCCAGTGGTCGCTCATGCCGTCGTTGCCCGTCTGCACGCCGTTCCACATCATATCTCCCTTTTTGTCGATGACGGCAATATGAACTAATGGCTCCTCGGGCTTGAAGATCGATTTCATCAGATAGGCTTTGGGTTTTGGCTCCAAGGAGATGTCGAAACAGCCCTGCGCCCATCCCTTGGCGGGCCATCCCTGACTCTCGCCTAGGTAGTCTATGGCGCCCCAGTAGGCTAGACCGATTACCTTGTCGAGGTTCATTTCAAAATAGTTCGGCCCCATGGCTGCCATCGAGGCCTCACTCTGGTAGAATGTCATCCATGGAAAGCGGTGACCGTCGCCAGGGAAGTACATATAGCGGTAGTTGTAGGCCTGAATATCCGTCTGCATGGCGAGGTCATGAGGTAGGGAGTCTGTCTCCCAGTTGCGGTATCTGGGATGCATGGCTACAGTCACTAGGCGGGTGGAGTCGTAACGCTGCAGGAGTGTTTTCTGTAGTTTGTACATTGTTACGCCAAAGTCGTTGAATGGCATATTGGGATCCTGTTGCAGTTCGTTGCCCAGACTCCAAAGGATGACAGAGGGGGAGTTGCGGTCGCGCTTTATCCACTCTGGTACGTCATTTTGCCAGAGTTGTTCGAAAGGTACCTTTCCCCCCGTATGTTGACGGGTCCACTTGTCGTAGAGTTCATCGACGAGCAGGATGCCATATTTGTCGCAGAGACGGATGAAATCGCGGCTATAGGGATTGTGTGAGGTGCGGATATGGTTCATGCCAAACTCCTTAATCAGCTTCAGGCGCTTCTCGATAGCCTTGGGGTAGGCCGCAGCACCGAGGGCTCCCAGCGTGTGGTGATTGGCATAGCCCTTCAGGATTACTTTCTTGCCATTAAGTTTCAATCCGAAATCAGGACCGAACTCTATGGTGCGGATGCCGAAGTCATCGCTTACCTCGTCGGCAACCGATCCATCTTCACGCAGTAGTTGGGCCTTCACCTTATATAAATGAGGCGTATCGAGATCCCAAATCTTCGGATTAGTGATTTTCACGTCGGTGGCGATGCGCTCCTCCTGGTGGCGGGCCATCTTGTGACGTTTCAGGGCAATGGTCTCATTATAGACGCATTTGCCATCGGGGGCCAGTATTTCTATGGCAATGATGGTTGCCTTTTCTTTCGTGAGGTTGGTAAACTCGGCACTGATGCTGACGAATTTGTTATCGCGTGTGGTGATGTAGAGGGGATGACGTCCAAAGTATAGATCCTTCGGAGTGCTGAAGATGCTCACGTTACGGAATAGTCCGCCACCTGTATACCAACGGGAGTTGCCTGGCTCACGGGTGTCGGCCACCACTTCTATCAGGTTGTCTTTTCCGTATTCTAAATCGTCGGTGATGTCGATTTCAAAGCCAATATAACCATAATTGGTACCACCTACGTGCTTCATGTTCACATAGACATCGGCGGTATACATGATACCCTCGAAGTCAAGTAAGACGCGCTGGCCTTTCAACTCTTTTGACGGTGTATAGTGCAGACGGTAGTAGCCTTTGCCCATCTCCTTGAAGCCACGGCTTGATAGACGGCTTTTGATGTTGGCTGCCACGTCAGTGTTATCGGCCTTCTCATCGGCAGCCGGAGCCACCCAGGGTTGTTCTATCTGGAAGTCGTGTGGAACATTCACCTGCTTCCATGGCCCTTCATCGTTGAGTCTAAATTCCCATCCGTCATTCAGGCACTCAAAATGACGCTGTGCTGATGCACTTAGCGTCATCAGCACAGCCGTTATTGCAATAATCTTTCTTTTCATTTTACGAGATTATAGTATTCAACACCACCGAGGAGGAAGCAGCCTGTACCATAGTCTTCGAAGTCGGGCACTTTAGTGTAAGAGAGGGGTTGTCCTGCAGAAGGATCCTTGCCAGTACCCTGTGCCCATCCGAGGAATCCGTCGGGATGTACACAGTCGTGCACCAAACCTTCCCATGCCTTATCGCAAACGGGCTTGTAGACAGTGCTCTTCAGATAACCCTTTTGGATGCCCCACGCCATACCATAAAGAAATAGTGCCGTGCCACTCATCTCCTTACCACCGAAGTCGGCATAAGAGACCAAACTTGGATTCCAAAGTCCGTCTTCGGGGCGCTGACAATTCTTCAGAGCCTCACTCATCAGCAGAAAGTCCTTTTTCAACTCCTTGTGGTATTTGTCATTAGGCTGTAATAGGTTCATGCAACGTACCAAGGCGGCATACACCCATCCATTTCCACGGCTCCAGTAGCAGTTCTTTCCGTCGGGAGTTTTGTAGGGAGCCACATAGTCCTTGTCACGCCACCATAGCCCCTCTTTCTCGTTAAAGAGTCCGCCAGCCAGCGTGTTACGGCTCCAACGATACATCTTCATGGCGTGGTCGGCATACTTGCGGTCGCCTGTTACCTGATAAACCTGCATATAAAGTGGCATGGCCATTTGTATGGCATCTATCCATGTCCACCAGCCATAGAGTGATCCTTCAGCCTCCGGCTTCTGGTTATTCGGGGTTTTCATCTGGTTGTCAAGGTTCTCAATGATTTTGGCAATCTTCTCCTCACCGCCACTCTGGAAGTAGCGTTCCAGGTAGGTCTGTCCGCAGCACTGGTCATCAGCATCATTCGTCTTCACGCCATTGCGTGGTGTCCATTGGTGGAAGTTGGCCCAGCGATCCGTATAATCAAGATATCGCTCTTGAGGGTCTATCTCATAGAGCGCCATCAGCCCTTCGTAGTATACGGCCCTAGTCCATAGCGACGAGGGACGAATACGGTTTACGTTCGTTGGTAGGGTCGGGTCGGCATACTTCGCCATGAAATAGTCGTTGGCGAGTCGCAGGGTTTTCATCACATCGTTTGCCTTGTCGCTCTGGGCCATCATCATGCCGGCCATCGTCAGGGCGAGGAGAGTCAGGAATATCTTTTTCATTGTTTTGTAGTTTATTTAGTTTGTTGAATCTGCTACAAAATTACAAAATATTCCTGATTCTCCCATACTTTTTGCCAAAAAACATAGTCTTTCTCGCAAAAAGTGCAGTTTAATCTATAGCCCTAATGGTATATCTTTCGTTTGAGTTGTAGTCGCGGTCTTTGTCTTTGCCGAAATATTCAAGCAGATATTCCTTGTTCCTGATTCTGGTGACTCTGATGAATACTTCTCTGTAAGTCTCGCGACCGTTATTCATATAGCGCTCATAGGCATTATAGGTCGTAGACTTCTTACTCTCTTTATTTTTTACAAGTTTGAAGGCAGATACATTGCGGTGGCTTTGGGCAATGTCAACATAGAGGCTATCGCCCGTAGACCTGAATAGTATTTCACCGCTCTGAGAGAGATACTTGCCATTAAACTCAAAAGATTGTGGTATGACGAGCACAAAACCGCCTCGGGGTTGAAGGGCCATCTCGGTGGGGAGGGCCTTGACGGTGTGAATGTCCCATGCCTTATTGGCGGCATCGGCAAAAACAGTAGCCTGGCTGCCAGGGATGAAGCTTAGATCGAGGTTGAGGGTCTGGGCTTCGTCGCGGCCGTTAATGCCTGCCACATACCAAGTGTTGCCATTACGGCGGGCTAGCACCACACTCTCACCAGGGTAACCGCTTACAAAACGGGTTTCGTCCCACACGGTGGGCAGCTGCCCAAAGAAATCCTGTACCTGCTGAGGCTGAGCATAATAACTCTCAGGTTTATCAGCGAGATGCTGTAGGGTACTCTCGTAGAGTACGGTGAGCGCCAGCTCATGGGCATTGCTGGTGATATGGGGATGCTGGGAATCGCTGAAGGCGCAAGGGGTGTAGTCCATCGGACCAATGACGTTACGGGTGAAGGGCAGGGTGGCATTGTGGCGGGCGGCCTGTGTGGTGAATGTGGGTACGTTGTTATACCACTCGGCACCATAGACACCCTCGGTTGATACGAGATTAGGCCACGTGCGCTGCCAACCACGGGGTACTGTGGCACCATGGAAGTTGACCAGCAGGTGATGGCGTGCGGCACTCTCAAGCAGGTCGATACAATAGTCCATGTTAAGCTGACTGTCGCCAGAGAAAAAGTCGATCTTCACGCCTGCCACACCGATTTTCTCACACCAAGCGAACTCTTTCTCGCGGTCCTCAGGCTTATTGAGGCGGAACTTCGGGGTGGGGGCGCCATCGATCCAACCCACGGATGAGTTGTACCAAATGATGGGCTTGACCTTGTTGTTGACAGCATATTTAACAGCGTCCTCAATGGTCTTTCCGTTGAGCATTTCGTCCCACTCGGCATCGATGAGCACATAAGGCAGATGGAGTTTGACTGCCATATCTACATACTGACGGATGATGTTGTAGTCGTTGGAACCATGATTATAAGCCCAGTAGATCCATGATACCACGCCGGGCTGAATCCATTCGATGTCGCTCAGCTGGGAGGGCTCAGAGACATCGGTGATGAGCGTAGATTCTATGATGTCTGCAAGGTTGCCGATGATAGCGGTTCGCCAAGGCGTGTGCCAGTTACCACTGAAATGAAGCGGGTTCTCGGCAGGTGTGACTCGGAAGAGTTCTTTGTCGTTATAGAGGCAGGAGGCACTTTGGCCATGCTCGATATTGGCCTCGGAGATAAGTGTAAACACACCGTCGATAGGCTCCAAGAGGGTGGGATAGCCCCAGCGGATGTTCCATCCGTCAGCAGATTTAGTGACGCCGCTGAAATTGCGCACAGGCAGAGTCTTGTAAGAAGTTGTGAGGGGAAAGAACCCTTCGTAGGAGTCTGTCCACTGCTGCATCCAACGTTTAGTACCTTCGGCAATGCGGTAGGTGGTAAGTTCTTTGGGCAGTACGGCATCCTTGAGGTTGGTGAATTCATAACGGAAGGCGATGCCGTCGTTATAAAAGCGTACAATCATTCTGACATCCTGACCCAGGGCTGAGACGTATTCGTTGGCCTCGTTGCTGCACTGTAGCCGTTTACCGCCCAGCATGGCGTATTCCTCCTTGAAGTGACGGCGGAAGCAGAATGGCTGGGGCGTGGTCATGCCTTCGAAACCCACGACAGGGATGTCGAGCACCTGCTTCTGGTTGAAACTGACGGTAAGGCCACCGTTGTTGAGATTGGCAGTGATGCAGCCATTAGGCGACATCATCTGCTGTGCTGAGGCCTGCAGGGTAAGGCAGGCCAAGGCTATAACGACGAACATTCTTCTCATAACTATAGGTTTTTTATTGAAAATCGACGAGGATGCGGAATACCTTGCCAGGGTTCTCTGCCCATTGGTTCATGGCAGTCTCGGCATCCTCAGGCTTCACCTCTTTGCTAATCAGGCGGTCGACGGGACAAGTACCACGTTCCAGATAGTGGATGACGGCACGGAAGTCAGAGGGCTGTGCATTGCGGGAACCTCGGATGTCGAGCTCCTTTTGTACAAAGTACTTGGTTTGGAACGATACTTCACTTTTGGCATAACCGATGCAGATGACGCGGCCTGTGAAGGCAACCTCGTCGACGGCCATCTGGTAGGTGGGCGTACTGCCAACTGCCTCGATGACGACATCAGGGCCGAACCCGGAGGTCATCTCCCGCAGCCGTGCATGTACATCCTCGGTCATGGTGTTGATGGTATAACTGGCTCCCATCTCTTTGGCAAGGGCCAACTTCTCGTCGTCGATATCGGCAGCCACGACGGTAGCACCACGCTGAACAGAACGCACCACAGCACCCATGCCAACCATACCGCAGCCAATGACCAGCACCACGTCAATATCGGTGACCTGGGCTCGGCTGACAGCATGGAAGCCAACACTCATCGGCTCGATAAGTGCACAAGTGCGGGGGGTGAGCAGACCAGCGGGAATCACCTTCTCCCAAGGCAGGGCGATATACTCACACATGGCTCCCCAACGCTGGACACCCAGTGTCTCATTGTGCTCGCAGGCATTTACACGCCCATTACGGCATGAGGCACACTTGCCACAGTTGGTGTATGGGTTCACTGTGACGGTCATACCGGGCTTCAGGCCCTCGGGCACGTTCTTGCCTACACTGACAATTTCTGCACCCACCTCATGGCCTGGTACTACTGGCATTTTTACCATAGGGTTGCCGCCACGGAAGGTGTTGAGGTCGCTGCCGCAGAATCCTACATATTTCATTTTCAATAAAACCTCATCGTCGCCCATCTTGGGCTCGGCGATATCAATCACCTTCATCACAGAAGGTTCACTTATCTGAATTGCTTTCATTTTTACCTTTTTATTTACCTTTCTCAAGAATTCTTCCATCTTACAAACATCTGGTCGCCGATAATCTCCTGCACTTTCTGCACCAAAGCCTCGTCCATAGGATCGTTTACGTAGCCGATGTTCTTCAGCACATTGTCGGGATTGGCACTACTGAAGAGGGTGGTGGCGATGCGGGGATTATAGCTGGTGGAGAACTGGATGGCGAGCTTCTCAATGGGGTAGCCCTGCTCCTGACAATAGGCTGCGGCATGGGCACAAGCATTCTGCAGATCCTTGCCGGCAGGATGCCAGGCGGGGGCACCGCGCTGGGATAGCAGGCCCATCGACAGCGGTGAGGCATTGATGACGCCTACGCCATGCTGCTCGAAGAAGCCGAGATAGTCTACGAGCAATGTGTCGTTCAGACTGTAGTGGCAGAAGTTCAGGATGCTCTCCACCGTACCCTCTTCGCAATGCTCGATAACCCACTTCAGATTCTCTGGCTGCAGGTCGGTGATGCCCACATGCCCCACGATGCCTTTCTTCTTCAGTTCCACAAGGGCGGGCAGGGTCTCGTCGCAGACTTTCTGCAGGCCTCCCTCCATGCCTGCCTGGAACTCGATGTCGTGAACGTTGATCAGGTCGATATAATCCACATTCAGGCGCTCCATACTCTCATAGACGCTCTCTGTGGCGCGCCGGGCACTATAGTCCCATGTGTTCACGCCGTCCTTGCCGTAGCGTCCCACCTTGGTGGAAAGGAAATATTTGTCACGAGGAATCTCCTTCAGGGCCTTCCCCAGAACCATCTCGGCCTTTAGGTGACCATAGTAAGGGGATACGTCGATGAAGTTGATGCCATTGTCGACTGCCGTGTGTACGGCCTGGATGCCTTCTTCCTCGCGAATACCGTGGAAGACACCTCCTAATGACGAGGCGCCGAAACTGAGGTTCGACACCTTCATGCCTGTTTTTCCAATCTCGTTGTATACCATATTATTTTTTTTAGACTTTTACCTTTTCTCTTGCGTAGTGGATTCTGAAACCATAGGCCGTGACGATGATGAAGCAGATCAGTGGCAGTACGAACGATGCGTTGGCGGCGGGGAAATTGCCGAACACCGTCACTTGGTCGATGATCATAGCCTGAAGCGGAGGTAATACAGAGCCTCCGAGGATGGCCATAATCAGACCTGCCGCGCCAAACTTCGCATCGTCACCCAGTCCGTCAAGGGCTATGCCGTAGATGGTGGGGAACATGAGTGACATGCAGCCACTCACACAAACGAGGCAGTAGACGCCCATGCGGTTCTGGAACCCGATGACGCCTGCCGTGAACACCATTGCCAGGATTCCGAAAATAGCCAGTAGCATGGCGGGCTTCACATATTTCATCATGAAGGTGGCGATAAAACGCGAACAAATAAAGAAAATCATCGCGTAGATGTTGAACTGCTGCGACAACACCTCGGCACTCTGTTCATCCATTCCCTCAGCCATGAATACCCGGGTGCCGTACTGGATGATGAAGGTCCAGCACATAATTTGGGCGCCAACGTAGAAGAACTGGGCAATGACACCCTCGCGGTAGTATTTCAGCGAAAAGATGCGGCGGATGGTGACGAGGAAATGGATGTCGTGGTTGGCGTCGCCAATCTTAGGCATCTTGGTGAATCGCATCAGCAGGAACATAGCCACGATGACGAGTCCGATGATAAGATAGGGCGATATCAGAACACTCAAGTCGGCGTCCTTCAATACCTCAAACTCTGCGTCGCTCAGCAGGGCGCGCTCGTCGCTGCTCATGGGGTTCAGCTTGGCCTGGATGAAGTTCATGGCCACAAACATGCCGATGATCGAACCGCAGGGGTTGAAACATTGGGCCATGTTCAGGCGGCGGGTGGCAGTCTCTTCTGGTCCCATCGTCAGGATGTAGGGATTACAAGAGGTCTCAAGGAACGACAGTCCACAAGTCATGATAAAATAAGCCACAAGGAAGCATCCATAGATGCCTATGCCCTTGGCAGGGAAGAACAGTAGGGCGCCTGCGGCATAGAGGGCGAGCCCCATGAGCACACCGGCCTTGTAGGAAAACTTGCGGATAAAGATGGCAGCGGGGAATGCCATGCAGAAATAGCCGCCATAGAAGGCTACCTGGACCAGTGAGCCATCGGTCACGTTCATGCGGAAAATCTTCGAGAACGCTTTCACCATTGGGTTGGTGATGTCGTTGGCAAAGCCCCAGAGGGCAAAGCAGAACGTGACGAGGATGAACGGCAATAGATAGCTCACTCCGTCCTTAGTTATCAAAGATGATTGTTGCTTTTGCATATTGTTTGTTGTTTAGATATTCATTCAAAGTGACTCTCGCGGTATTGCAGGGGCGTGACGCCGGCATTCTTCTTGAAGATACGGTTAAAGTAGGAATAGTCGTCATACCCCAGTGAGTCAGCGATACTCTTGATGGGCAATGCTGTCGTGACCAGTGAGAGCTCTGCCTTTTCGAGCTTCCGTTTGGTGATGTAGACATTGGGCGTCTCGCCTGTCTCACGCTTAAAGACGCGGATATAATGGTCTTTAGACATACAGGCTTTGTCGGCCAGCAGGTCGATGTCGAGGCGGGAGCCGATATTTTTCCGGATATAGTCCAGCGACACTTGGATACGGTCGTCCCTGACCTCGGCCTTAGGTGTGGCATACTTTAGGAAGCGCGACATGAGCACGAAGAGGATGCCCCGCGACTCCACCTTGTCGCAGAACGGACGGCGCTGGTTCAGCTGAAGGTTACTGACTAGAGTCTGGTGATTGTCGTATGCGTCGGGGTTCGACTGGGGCAACTTCAGGAAGGGGTTGATGAAACAAAGACGCTTGACGAGTTCCAGGTCGGTATTGCATGCATTCACCTCCATGGGATAATCCCATTGTTCGAGAATACTCATTTCACTCTGCAGGTCCTCATAGATGTGGATATAGTAATGCGAGAATGTTGAGTCGCAGATATAGCTGTGTTTGGTGTAGGCAGGGATAAAATATAGATGGTGGGGAGTCAGCGTGTACACGCCTGAGGGCATCTCTATCTGAGCCGTTCCCTCGGTGACATAATAAAGACGGGCAAACGGACTGCGCACGTTTTTCCAGTTCCAGTCACCGTGGTGGTTGGCAAGTCCCACGTTGAGGGTTAGCAGGTGGAGTTTATCGATAGGATAGTTCATAATAAGCGGTTGATGTCGATTCTGACCGCAAAAGAACAAATAATTTTTCATATATGCAACTTTTTGGGAGATTATTTTACTGATACCCCGAAAACTCACTATCTGATATCGATATTGTTCTATAAAAGCAGGACTTTATCAGAGTGCTTTTTAACTCCGTCGATTTCGTCCCATTCAAAGTCGACAATTATCTGTTGTCTTCTGGAATTGTTTGCTTATCTTTGCATACCGTAAATAACAATGAAAAGACTACTATATGGAAAGTAAGACAACTGGTTACCAATGTAAGATGTACAACATGCCGGTAAAACGGTATTGTCAGACGATGGATTTGAAAAACGACGAAGCGCTGATTGCCAAGTACAAAAAGGCCCATGACCGTTATCATGCATGGCCCGAGATCAGGGAAGGCATTCGCGCCGTAGGTATTCTGGAGATGGAGATCTACATCCTCGGCAATCGCCTGTTTATGATTGTGGAGACACCGCTCGACTTTGACTGGAAAACGGCGATGGCCAAACTTGCCTCCCTACCACGACAGGCAGAGTGGGAAGACTATGTGGCCATGTTCCAGGACTGCGAGAAAGGAAGTTCTTCCAGTCAGAAATGGAAAATGATGGAAAGAATGTTTTATCTTTACGAATAATTTTGTACTTTTGCAGCATGAAACGATTATTGATGACCTTGTCGATGTGTTGTGGTATGGCCGTTGTGTTCGGTCAGACCTATCAGGTGCCCGTGTCAGAGCAGCATGAGAAGATGCTGACGGGCAGGTATCAACCTACTTGGGAATCTCTGGAGACGCATCAGACGCCAGAGTGGTTCCGTGATGCTAAGTTTGGCATCTGGGCGCATTGGGGCCCCCAGTGCGTGGAGGGCTCAGGCGACTGGATGGCCCGTTCGATGTATATGGAGGACAGTCGTGAGTACAAGTGGCACGTGGAGCATTATGGCCACCCATCAGAGTTTGGCTTCAAGGATGTGCTGCCTTTGTTCAAGGCCGAGAAATGGGATCCGGAGGCACTTGTGGAGCGCTATAAGCGTTGTGGCGCCAAGTATTTCTTCGTATTGGGCAATCACCACGACAACTTCGATCTCTGGGACTCTAAATACCAGGAGTGGAACTCTAAACGGATAGGTCCTAAGAAGGATATCCTCGATGGATGGGCCAAGGCGGCCAAGAAGGCTGGGTTGCCGTTCGGTATCTCGTTTCATGCCGACCATGCGTGGACATGGTATGAGCCCGCCCAGCGTTATGACATCAAGGGACCGAAGGCTGGCGTCTATTACGATGGCAACCTGACGAAGGCCGACGGAAAGGGCAAATGGTGGGAAGGACTCGACCCGCAGAATCTCTACCAGCAGCGTCATCCGATGAGTTATGACTCTTGGAGCAACGGAAAGGTGCACGACCAGTGGGGGTGGGGCGAAGGCGCTTGCCCGCCGTCGCAGGAGTTTGTCACCAACTTCTATGACCGTACCCTCGATGCCATCAATCGCTATCATCCCGACCTCATTTACTTCGATGTGACCGTGTTGCCCTTCTATCCCATCAGCGACTGCGGACTGAGGATTGCCGCACATCTTTATAATAAGAACCCGCGAAGTGTGGTGTTCGGCAAGATCCTGAACGACGACCAGCGCAAGGCTCTGACGTGGGATGTAGAGCGCGGCGCGCCCAATGAGTTGATTGATATCCCCTGGCAGACCTGTAACTGCATCGGCAACTGGCACTATAAGACCAGCATATACGAGAAAGACGGCTACAAGAGTGCCGAGACGGTGGTGAAGCAGCTCGTGGATATCGTGTCGAAGAACGGCAATCTGCTGCTGAGCATCCCCTTGCGGGCCGATGGTACCTACGACGACAAGGAGGCCAAGGTGCTCGACAACCTCGAAGCCTGGATGTCGGTCAACGGCGAGAGTATCTTCGGAACCCGTCCTTGGGTGAAATTCGGCGAGGGACCAGTTGCAGAGACAGATATCAAAATCAATGCCCAAGGCTTTAACGAAGGAATGTACAGTAAACTTGATGCCCGCGATGTCCGTTTTAATCAGACAAAGAAATATCTCTATGCAACGGCCCTGGGCTGGCCTGAGAACGGAACGCTCGTCATCAAGTCGCTCGCCAAGGGCAATCCCGATTTCAAGAAGACCATCTCGAGCGTATATCTGTTGGGATATGGCAAGCTGAAGGCTCAACAGACCTTCGAAGGGCTGAAGGTGGTGCTGCCAAAGCCGTGCAACGACATCGCTCCCGTTTTGAGAATCCAGAAGTAACGGCATAATAACAATGAAGAGACTACTGCTTATACTATTCACTATCCACTCCGCACTATTCGCTTCCTCTCAGGAGGTGATCAGTTTGTCAGGCTCATGGCAGTTTGCGCTTGGCGATTCAACAAAATATCAGGACTATGTGCTGCTGCCTGGTTCGATGCAGACCAATGACCAAGGCTTCCCTGTTACGGTGGACACCCGCTGGACGGGCTCGCTCTACGACTCCAGCTATTATTTTAATCCCTATATGGAGAAGTATCGTCAGGAAGGAAACATGAAGTTCCCTTTCTTCCTGACGCCTGAGAAACACTATGTAGGTGGGGCGTGGTATCGGCGCAGCGTCTATGTGCCAGAGTCGTGGAAGAAACGGCATATCACCCTCTACCTAGAGCGCCCGCATATTGAGACCACAGTCTATGTGAATGGTCAAAAGGTGGGTAGCGACAATTCGCTTTCCACTCCGCATCTTTTCGATGTGACCGACTATATCCAGCTGGGAGCGCGGAATACCATCGCGGTGTTTGTCTATAATGGCATCGACCACGTGGGGGTAGGGCAGGACTCGCATAGTGTAACAGATCAGACTCAAGGAAACTGGAACGGTATTGTTGGGCGGATGGAACTCCGTGCCCAACCCCAGCGCCTGCATATCGACAAGGTTAGAATCTATCCACAGCCCTCAACCAGTTCTGTCCGTTTGCAGGTGGAGCTTCAAGGATTGTCACCCAACTTCTCATTCTACGAGATGGAGGTTATGATTCAGCAGGAAGGACGTGACTCTGCCAATCTCTATGTCACTCATTTCGACATAAATTCTAAAGTGATGGATGTCGAGATGACGCTGCTGGGAGGGGCGTTCTTGTGGGACGAGTTCCATCCTAATCTCTATCGCATTGGTATCGGCGTAGGCGATGATTATTATGAAACAACCTTTGGCATGCGTGAGGTCCTGGTGGATGGAAGGCAGATTGTTCTGAACCATCGTCCGATCTTCCTGCGGGGCACGGTGGAGAATTGTTGCTTCCCTGAGACGGGCTACCCTCCTACGGATGAGGCGGCATGGTTGCATATCTTCCGGAAATGTAAGGAATACGGTCTTAATCATATGCGATTCCATTCCTATTGTCCGCCTGATGCGGCTTTTGCTGCAGCTGATAAGGTGGGCTTCTACCTCCAGCCAGAAGGCCCGTCGTGGCCTAACCACGGTGCGAAGCTGCTGGCCGGACAGACGATTGACAGTTATCTGCTGCAGGAGAGCAAGCGCATTGTTGACACTTACGGCCATCACCCCTCCTTTATCATGATGGCAGCAGGCAATGAGCCTGCCGGCAACTGGGTGGAATATTGCAATAAGTGGGTCAATGAGATGAAGCGCTATGACCCTACCCGCATCTACTGCGGTGCTTCTGTCGGTGGCGGTTGGGCCTGGGATGACGGCTCCGAGTATCATGTCAAGGGTGGTGCCCGTGGACTCGACTGGGATCGTCGTGCCCCCAGCAGCGATGACGACTACTACAGCCAGATACTCCGTCCGCGCAACTATAAGGACTCTGTTGACAACAACTCGCCTATCATCGCCCATGAACAGGGGCAGTGGTGCGCTTTCCCCGACTTCAGGGAGATTCCCCAATATACTGGTGTCTATAAGGCTCGTAACTTTGAAATCTTCCGCGACTTGCTCAGCGATAACGGCATGGCTTCTCAAGCTGAGAAATTCCTGATGGCGAGCGGTAAATTGCAGACACTCTGTTATAAATATGAGATTGAGCGCAATTTGCGCACCAGCGACTATGCCGGTTTCCAGCTTTTGGGACTGAACGACTACAGTGGCCAGGGTACGGCGCTCGTCGGGGCGCTCAACGTCCATTGGCGTGAGAAGGGATATACCAATGCCCGTGAGTGGCGACAGTTCTGCTCGCCCATCGTGCCATTGGCGCGTTTTCCCAAGTTTGTCTACACCACAGCCGACAGTCTGGTGGTGCCTGTCGAGGTATACAACGCCATGTATGGTAATATCCGGAGTGCGCGCGTCAACTATTATATAAATAATGATGCAGGCCAGGTGCTGTGTGGCGGCAGGCTCTACGGGGGCGACATCCCGCTCGACAAGCATACACCCATAGGCACCGTAAAGATGGCGCTCGACAGTATTGAGGTCCCCGGGAAGTACACGCTGACCGTTTCCGTCGGCGGCAATCAGTATCAGAACCATTGGGATTTCTGGGTCTATCCTGACACCCTCGACAGCGTGAGCCACGACGGTATCCTGATTGCCGACTCGCTCGACGCAAAGGTGCTGGATGCCCTGAAGCGTGGCGGCAAGGTGCTGCTGACGGCTGCGGGAAAAGTGCGCCTGGGCAGTGATGTCGTACAGCATTATCTGCCTGTGTTTTGGAATACCTCTTGGTTTAAGATGCGCCCGCCTCACACCACAGGCGCCTATATTGACCAACAACATCCCTTATTCAGACACGGCTTCCCCACCGATGACTGGGGCGACCTGAACTGGTGGGAGTTGCTGAACAAGGCTCAGGTGATGAACCTTCAAGACTTCCCGAAGGACTACCAGCCGCCCATCCAACCCATCGACACATGGCATATCTCCCGTAAACTGGGGATGCTGGTCGAGGCAAAGGTGCTGAACGGCAGCCTGCTGATGACAACGATGGATATCGCTTCTGATTTGGATCACCGTATCGTGGCGCGTCAGATGCGCGAAGCCATCCTTTCCTATATGGACAGTGCAGACTTCGCCCCTTCGCTGACGCTTAAACCAGAAGTTATTCAGAATCTTTTCACGAAAGACGGTCCGAAGGTCAGCATGTTTACGAAGGAATCCCCCGACGAACTGAAACCCAAACTGAAATAAAGATATGATAGCCATTTATACACTCACCTCAGCACTTCACGACGAGAAAGCCGTCAGTGCTGTGACTAAGACGTTTCTTGAAAGCCTTGGTGTCGACTATGTCCTGAAAGGTAGCGACTATGTTGACTATGGCAGCCACTCGCTCAGTCTGATTTATGTCCGTACTGGTGGCACAGAGGGTATCTTCAAGAAACTGCTCCCCGAACTGTTGGAGAAGTCAGGCCGTGCGCCTTTCTATCTGTTGACATCTGGCAAGAGCAATTCCTTGGCAGCTTCAATGGAAATTCTCTCTTATCTTCGCCAGAACAACCTTAAAGGTGAAATTATACATGGCAGTGCCGATTATATCGCCAAACGCATTGTGCTTTTGGCAAAGGTCGGAGAGGCGAGAGGATTGCTGGAAGGGTGTAGGCTTGGTGTGATTGGACAACCCTCCGATTGGTTGATATCCAGTCAGTCAGACTATGCTGAGGCGAAACGACGCTTGGGCATCGAACTAGTGGACATCCCCATGCAGGCTCTTTTGGATATCCTTGCTGTTACACCAGAGACGGCTGCACAGGAAACTTCCGATGTGGAGATGATTAAAAACGCCCTTCCTGGTGCCAATAGAATATATCTGGCCTTAAAGGAACTGATAGCGAAGTATCGTTTGCAGGGCTTTACCTTGCGTTGCTTCGATCTGTTGACGGAGATAAAGAATACCGGTTGCATGGCCTTGGCAAAGTTAAATGCCGAGGGTTTCGTGGCTGGTTGCGAGGGTGATGTCCCTGCCATGCTGTCAATGATGATTGCTCGTTCTCTGACGGGCATTTCGGGCTTCCAGGCCAATCCCTCCACCATCAATCCCGAAACGGGAGAGATGGTGTTCGCTCATTGTACGATCCCCTTGAATATGGTGGAACGCTATGAACTCGATACCCATTTCGAGTCAGGTATCGGTATTGGTATCCGAGGCTATATGGCTCCGGGGGCTGTTACGATATTCAAAGTCTCTGGTGATCTCTCGCGCAGCTTCATTGCTGAGGGCGAACTAGTCAGGAATCAGGCCAAAGCAGACCTCTGCCGTACGCAGCAGGTCATTCAATTAGCCGAGAAGTCAAAGACTTCCTATTTCCTGACAGAGCCTATCGGCAACCACCACATCATCATCCCCGGACGTTTCCAGGCGATGTTGCAGGAGCTTATTTCACCTGTATGACGAGATACTTGCTCGTTGACCAGAAGAGCTGCGGGTCGGTGATGCGGAGGATATACTGCTTGTTGGCATCGCGCTCCAGCGTATAGGCGCTGGCAGGATGAGTGGTCAGGATATGAGCCGACTTGCTGTAGAGTTTGATCTCCTTGTCGATGCGGATGTCGATCTTCGTGAAGTAGCTCTTGTCGAAGTCGCCCTGCAGCACCTTACCCTTGACAAGCACATTGTGCTCCTTTAGTTCTTTGCTGGTGCCGAAGACAAACCAGGCGGTGTTCAGCTGCTTATCTTGATTTGAGATGGTCTGGGCCTTCTCAGTGTTCTCGGCAGTCAGATTGGTGACGTTGGTGTTCAGGTCGGCCACTTTCTCGTCGAGTTCGGCGATGTGGATATCTTTCTTGTCGAGTTCCTCGCGGAGCGTCTGAAGCTGCTGGTCTTTCTTCTCCATCTGCTCGGTGAGGTTGTCGATGATCTTCTTCAGCTGTCCGCCCTTCACGCTACTCTCGCGTACCTGCTGCTTCAGCTTGTTGATCAGTTCCTTGTTCTGCTTCATAACCGACTGGATGAACTGGAAATTCTCCTTGATGCGCTGGGTGGTGTTGGTACCTTCGCCCTGCTTGGCGAGCGTCACGCGGTTCTGGGCCTCGGTAATCTCACGGAACCCCTCTTCGATGTCACTCAGCGTGGTCATCATGTCGTTGATCTCATTGTCTTTCTGCGAGATGATCTGCTCCAAAGAGTCGCGCTGCTGCTGTGCAGCTTCCTCTGCTTTCTTCACACCTTCATTACAACTTCCCAGTGCAATCGCACATACGGTCAAGATAAATAGCTTTTTCATACCTTATTTATTTATAATTATACATTTCACTGTTTTACTCCTTCTTTCCTTCCAGGATGATGACAATCTCACCCTTGGGCTCTTTCTCCTTGAAATGGGCAATCACCTCGTCGAGGGTGCCGCGTACGCTCTCCTCATGGATTTTCGAGATTTCACGGCAGACGCTCACCTGACGGTCGCCACCATATGCCTCGGCAAACTGCTGGAGGGTTTTCACCACCCGATAGGGCGACTCGTAGAAGATCATCGTACGCGGTTCGTCCTTGAGCGACTCGATCTTGGTCTGGCGACCCTTCTTCTGGGGTAGGAAACCTTCGAAGGCGAAACGGTCGCAGGGCAGACCGCTCGACACCAGGGCGGGCACAAAGGCCGTGGCCCCCGGGAGGCACTGCACTTCGACACCTGCACGGACAGCTTCGCGGACAAGGAAAAAACCAGGGTCGCTGATACCAGGTGTGCCGGCATCACTGATTAGTGCCACATTCTCACCAGCCAACAGACGGCCGACGATACCTGCGGAAGTACCATGTTCATTGAATTTATGATGCGACATCAGCTGGTTACGGATGTCGAAATGCTTCAGGAGGATACCCGAAGTACGGGTGTCCTCTGCCAGCACAAGGTCTACCTCTTTCAAGATACGGACGGCACGAAAGGTCATGTCCTCCATATTGCCTACTGGGGTTGGTACAATGTACAAAATACCCATAACAGGGGGCAAAGTTACAAAATAGAAGTGAAAAGTGAAAGGTGAAAAGTAAAAAAATGACACTTTTGGCACAATTTTTAATTTTTAATCCTTATTTTTTAATATAATTAGGAACTTATTCGTAACTTTGCAACGATTATGACTGAAAACTTAACAGGAGAGGCTCACCGTCCTGGGAGAATAGAAGTGGTGTGCGGCTCGATGTTCTCGGGCAAGACGGAGGAACTGATCCGCCGACTAAGACGTGCGCAGTTCGCCCGTCAGAAAGTGGAGATCTATAAACCGGCTATCGATGTACGATATTCTGAGGAGGATGTGGTAAGCCATGACCAGAATCACATCCTCTCTACGCCTATAGATTCATCAGCCAGTATTCTGCTGCTGTCGAGCGATATCGACGTGGTGGGTATCGACGAGGCCCAATTCTTCGATATGGGTCTGGTCGATGTCTGCAATGAACTGGCCAACCGTGGGGTGCGTGTCATCGTGGCAGGCCTTGATATGGACTATAAGGGTGTGCCCTTTGGCCCGATGCCTGCCCTCTGTGCCATTGCCGACGAAGTGACAAAGGTGCATGCCATCTGTGTGCGCTGTGGCAATCTGGCCTACGTCAGCCATCGTAAAGTGGCCTCCCAGCAGCGGGTGCTCCTGGGCGAGACTACGGAATACGAACCTCTGTGTCGTGAATGTTATCAAAAAGCAATACAAGAAGAAAATGAAAGAAAAGACCATCACGCTTGACCGCCTTGTACGCTGGATAGGAGCAGGCCTGCTGATTCTGGGCATCCTGCTGTTGATTAACTATCTGAGTAGTGTGCTGCTGCCGTTTGTTATCGCCTGGTTCTTCGCCTACCTGCTTTATCCAATCGTGAAGTTCGTGGAGCGCCGCATGCACCTGCCCCGTGCGCTGAGCATCATCCTGACGCTCATCCTCGTCGTTGCCGTTGTCAGTGGCATCGTCTACCTCATCATCCCCCCGATGATTGAGCAGTTTGAAAAACTGGGTCAGTTGGCTAGCGACTATATCCGCAAGGAGGCCCATATCGACAGTATTCCTGGAGCCATCACCCAGTGGTGGGTGGATAATCAGGATGAGATAGGTGACTTCTTCCAGAGCAGTACCTTCACAGATGGTCTTAAGACCGTGATGCCCGAGCTGTTCAGCGTGTTGGGACATACCTACAGCATCGTCGTGAGCGTCGTTGCCTCGTTTATCACCTTATTATATATGTTCTTCATCCTGCTCGACTACGAGTATCTCACCGATAATTGGATTCGTATCTTCCCCAAGAAGGCGCGTCCTTTCTGGTCAGAGCTGATGCTCGACGTAGAGCGCGAGCTGAACAACTACATCCGAGGTCAGGGTCTGGTGGCCCTTATCATGGGTGTGCTATTCTGCATAGGCTTCACCATCATCGACTTCCCGATGGCTATCGGTCTGGGCATCATGATCGGCATCATGGACCTTGTGCCCTATCTCCATACGTTTGCCCTTATCCCCACAGTGCTCCTCGCCCTGCTCAAGTCGGCAGATACGGGTCAGAACTTCTGGTTTATCCTGATCATGGCCCTGTTGGTGTTCATCATCGTACAGCTCATTTGCGATATGGTGGTCACGCCGAAGGTGATGGGTAAGGCTATGGGACTCAACCCTGCCATCCTGCTGCTTTCGCTCTCCGTCTGGGGTGCTCTGCTGGGATTCATCGGCCTGATTATCGCCCTGCCTTTGACCACGCTGTTGATAGCCTACTACCAGCGATATGTGACAAAAGAGAACGAAAATGAGCCGCCAAAAGAAAATTCATCCGAATAAATTTGGCAGATTCAAAAATTATGCCTACCTTTGCACCCGCTTTCGAGAGATAGCAAAATAAGGTCGATCCGTTAGCTCAGTCGGTAGAGCACAACACTTTTAATGTTGGGGTCTTGGGTTCGAGCCCCAAACGGATCACGGAAAAGAGAGACTTTCAGGGTCTCTCTTTTTTTTGTTCTGGGCTTTCGCCCCTCTCTTTCATTCTTTCGCCCCCTCTCTCATTCTTTCTCCCCATAAGAAAAAAGAAATCCCCTCGCCCACCGCGAGGGGATTCAACTTTATCAGAGTTTGTTTAGAACTTGCTGAGGATCTTGATGAGGTTGTAGCCTTTGCCGAATGAACCGGCGGATACTGTCCACTCATAGTTGACATAGTAGGCATTCTCGTTGGCATCGTAACCGCTATCGTCTTTGACCCATGTAGCGCTCACAGCTCCGTAGCTCGGGTGCGTGATACCAGTGGCGATGGCGCCGGTGTAAGCCTTACCCTCGCTGGTGCATGGGGTGATGCTCTTGCCCTCCTCAATCTTGTAGAACATCCAGAAGCCCTCTGCGAACGGAGCGATACGGTAGAGGTCGAGTGTGGCTGAGTACTGGAGCACATCCTCCCAGCTTTCCTCATACCAGAACTGGTCGTCGTAGAGAACCTTAGCGTAGTCCTTATAGTCCTCCTTGTGGATGTAGATGTTCAGCTCTGGCACCATTTTTGGATCACCAGCCTTGTAGGGCGAGGTGTACTCCTCGGGGATGGCCAGACGAAGTTGATAGTCGGTGAAAGGCTCTGCCTCACTGCTGACCTGGATGGTTACCTCGGTCTCGGTCTGACCGGCTGCGAATTCAGCCGTTGCGGGAACGGTGAACACAGAGGCTACCTGACGCTGTACCAGGGGCACAGAAATGGCGCTGCCTGCATCGGCACGGCCCAGGGTGATGGTGAAGCTCGTGGCGGTCAGCTCGATAGCCTGGCTAGCCTCATTCGTGAAATATACGTCGTTGCTGCCAGCGGGCTTGCCGGGAGCATAGTCGTCGTCGCTGCTACAAGAGGCGATGCCCATGCTTACGAGTGCCATCGTGGCCAGCATAAAAATCTTATTGATCTTCATAACTCTTTACTTTTTTACTGTTTTACCTTTAATCAGTCACACCGTCACGAAGTGAGGGGTTCTGGTCCTGCTTGGGCTGAGAGCCGCCTTCGTTGTTGACAATAGCGGCATTGGCATTGGTCTCGCTGTCGCTGAAGCGCATGAGCAGCCAAGGATCATCGGGATCGATGTTGAAGCGGAAGGCATCGGGCTCGTTGGTGCTCTCGGCATTGTCCTTGAAGCGAACCACGGGCTTGTGCAGACGGTTGGCGTCGGCCATGAAGAAGCCTTCGCCCCAGAGCTCTACACGGCGCTGGTACCAGATCTCGTCGGCGAGGTTACGGCCGCTCTTCGAGATGTCGTAAGAAGGATCACGATAGGTCTTCACGAAGTTCTCGAGAATCTGCTTGGCCTGAGCCTCGTTGCCGCTCTTGGCAAGACCCTCGGCCTGGATCAGGATCATCTCCTCGACACGCATCAGGGGGAAGTCGTTGGCGTTGATGGTGTTACCGATACCGCGCTTCATACCGAACTTCACGTTGGTGTAAGGCTCGAACGGCTCCTTCACGTCAGCGATGTAGAGGGGAGCGATGTCGTCGCCGGTCTTACCATTCCAAGTGATGGTAGCGAGCAGGGGTGAGTGGAGGTTCTCGTCAACCCACCAGCCCTTGCGGACGTCGGTGGCGGGAATCTTATCGTAGAGCATCTTGTTGATCATAGCGTAGCAGGCAGCACCGGCCGTGTAGGCGCTGGCTGAGAAGCTCGACAGCCAAGAGGCGCTGGTGGCATAGCGGTCCTGAGCCTGGTCGTCGGTCAGGATGATACCCCAGATCCAGTTATGCTCGCTGGCATCGACGAAGGTAGGTGTGCTAACCTCCTCGATAGTGGCGGGGGTGTAGCCCTCCATAGCCTTGGCAGCATCGGCGGCGGCGTCGGCCCACTTACCCATATAGAGGTTGGCGCGGGCACGCAGACCATAGGCCACGTTGATGTCGACCTGTGCCTTGCTGTCGCGTTGGGTGCCGAGCACGGAGATGGCAGCGTTGAGGTCGTCCATGATAAGGTCGTAGCACTCCTGCACCGAAGCACGGGGGTTGTTGGCGGGATCGGGCGTCTCAGGAGTCACGATGGGCACGCAGGGGTCGCTCTGGTGGCCCTGGTAGTTGAACTGGAAGTAAGGCACGAGGTTCAGGTAGTCGAAGGCGCGGATAGCGCGGGCCTGAGCCACCTTGTTCTTACTGGCGTCGTCCTCATTGGCACCCAACGAGCTGATCAGGTCGTTGGCAATCTTAATCTGATTGTAGACGATGGCGTAGCGGATGTAGGGGTTAGCGTAGTTAGGTGTACGCGAGGTGTACTCACCGCATACAGAGAACCAGTTGTAACCGCTGTTGGGATAGATATAGTCGGCACCCTCAGCATCCTGCGAGAGGGCTGCCATCACGAAGCCGAAGTCGTCGGCACGGCTACGGCCTGTGCCGAATACGCCGTAAGGCTCACCCATCATGTTGAACATTCCGGCGAAGGTGGCGTCCACACGAGTGGGGATGGCGCTGTAGGTCGCCGTCAGCTGGTCCTGAGTGATCATGCCGCCTGCAGGCTCCTGCTTGTTCACGTCGTCGCAGGCGGTGAGTGTCAGCACACCGGCTACTGCGAGAATTGATATCTTATTGAACTTCATATTCTTAACTTTTTTAGCTTTTAACTTTATTACCATTAGAACGATACGGACAGACCGGCTGTGATGGTACGCATAGCAGAGTAAGAGTTCGTGTTCAGACCTGAACCGCTGGTGTAACCACCGATACCAAGTGAGTAGCGGGGATCGAGGCCCTTACGCTTTGACCATACGAACAGATTCTCGCCTGCAACATAGATACGCAGATTTGAGAGTGTCAGCGGGGCAATCAGCTTCTTGGGGAAGGTGTAACCCAGCGTCAGGTTGTTCAGACTCAGATAGTTAGAACTGATCTGGAAACGGTCGACAGCCGACTGTCCAACCTGTGTGTCGCCATCCATGCGGGGGATGCATGAGTTGGGGTTCTCGGGAGTCCAAGCCTTCAGGGCATCCTTGTGCCAAGCCTGACCTGCAGAAGCCTGAGTGTGCATCAGGGCCTGATAAGAACCGTCGTAGATCTTACCGCCGAGCTGGAACTGGAACTGTGCAGAGAGGTCGAAGCCGTAGATGTCGAGCGTGGTGCCGAAACCACCGTAAACCTTAGGCAGCACGCTGCCGCAGTTATACTTGTCGGCCTGTGAGAAGTTGCTGGTGGTCAGGTCGCGGCCAGTCTCCTTGCCATTCTCATCCTTCTCCTTATAGTAGTACATAGCCTCACCAGTCTCCTTGTTGACACCGGCAAACTTGTACATGTAAGCATCGTAGAGCGAGCCGCCCTCGGTGATGATAGAAGTAGAGTATTTGATACCATTCTCACGAACAGACTCATCGAGCTCGTCGACGGTGTTCTTGTAGTGAGTCAGGTTCAGGTTGGCAGTCCAGAGGATGTCGCTGGTCTTCACGATGGTACCTACTACGTTGAACTCAACACCCTTGTTGGTGATCTTACCTACGTTGGTAGGATACTCACCGGTGGGGTTACCTGCTGACAGGGGCACGGGCTTGTAGTACAGCAGATCAGAGGTCTTGCGGTTGAAGTACTCGATGGTACCGGTCAGACGACCCTTGAAGAGTGAGAAGTCAACACCTACGTTGAAAGCCTTCGACTTTTCCCAAGTCAGCTCCTCGTTACCCTTATACTTCAGTACGAGTGAGTAGCCGTTGGCATAAGAAGCCTCATACTGGTCGGCATACGGGGTGTACCAACCTGATGTAGAAGTCGAGCTCAGCGAGCCGGCAGTAGTACCGATAGCGTCGTTACCCTGCTCACCATAGCTGGCCTTCAACTTCAGCATGTCGATCCACTTCACGTCCTTCAGGAACTTCTCCTTCGACATTTCCCAAGCGAGACCAACGCTGAAGAAGTTACCCCAGCGGTGTCCGGGAGCGAAACGGCTAGAAGCGTCGCGACGATAAGAAGCGCTCACGAAGTACTTCTCGAGGTAGTCATACTGTACACGACCCAGGAAACCTTCGGTCATATACTCCTGAGTGAATGAGTTCATCTGCTTGTTATCAGTACCAGCAGCGTTGCCAAGCTCACCGATGTAGGGGTTGAACAGGTGGTCGTTGCTGCCATTGATGTACTGGTACTTCAGCTTGTACTGCTCGTAACCGGCCAGCACATCCAGATGGTGGGTGTTGTTGGCGAAGTCGGTACGGTAGTTGGCCAGATACTGGTTAGTCACGTTGAAGAAACGATACTGATACAGATCGGCGATACCGTCCTGTGCAGAAGCGCTACCAAAGGTAGAATAGAGGTCATTCTCACGGGTGTTACGTGAAGAAACGGCGAGGTTGGCACTCAGTGTCAGACCCTCGATTGGGGTGAAGATAGCTGAGAACTTGCCGTTGAAGTCGTCACTATATGACTTGGTGCGGTTCACCTCGTTATCGCGGATAGCGTTACCAACGAAGTTAGCGCGCTTGAAGCTCGTGTTGTTTGAGTCATAGACCGTGCGTCCGTCCTCTGTCTTGATGCTGCCGTCGGCATTGCGAACATACAGGGGATAGATGGGAGCGATCATGTTACAGATATAGAAGATGTTACCAGACGAACCCCATGAAGAAGAGTAAGAGGGCTGGTTGGCGTCGCGATGGGCGTAGCTCATGTTGGTGCCGATCTTCAACCACTTCTTCACCTGATAGTCCACGTTCAGACGGGCGGTATAACGCTGCATGTCAGAGTTGTTAACAACACCACCGTCCTTCAGGTAACCGGCGCTGGCATAGTAGTTCAGCTTGTCGGTCACACCGCTGAAGCTGACGTTGTACTCCTGACGGAATGAGTTGTGGAAAGCCTCGTCGTACCAGTCGTCAGGTGTATAGTAGTATTCCTCACCGGTCTTAGGATCCTTGTATGTGTAACCCAGCTTAGCGTTGGGGTTCAGCTTCAGGTTGGTACCAATTAGGTTCTCACCGTCGGGAACAGTGAAAATCTGGTAACCCAGACCACCGTTGTTCTGGTCGTAGAGATTCTTGTTGGCGAAAGCATAAGCCTCGGCAGCGGTCTTGCCGTTGTAGATCTGCGAGTTGTACAGCTGCTGGAAGTGAGCCTCGTAGTACTGACCGGGATTGTCGATCACGTCGTACTGCGGAATCAGGCGGCTGTTAGAACCCCACTTGGCGTCGAACTTGATCTCGGCGTCCTGGTTGCGGCCCTTCTTGGTGGTGATCAGCACAACACCGTTGGCACCACGGGCACCGTAGATGGCACTTGCAGAAGCATCCTTCAGCACCGTCATCGACTCAACATCGCTCGGGTTGATAGAGTTCAGCCTACCATCGTAAGGCATACCGTCGAGCACGATCAGCGGGTTGTTACCAGCCGACATAGAACCGATACCACGGATGCGGATGGTGGGTGAGCTGTTGGTTGGGTCACCACTATCGCTCATGATCTGCACACCAGGGGCGGCACCGGCCAGTGAGTTGGCAACGTTTGAAGAAACGTGAGCCTCGATAGCCTTAGCGTCTACCTGAGCGGCAGAACCTGTGAATGCTGACTTCTTCTGAGTACCGTAAGCCACAACGATCACCTCGTCGAGTGCAGCGGCGTCGCTCTTCAAGAAGACGCGCATACCGTTCTTGGCTGTCACGGTCTTGGGCTCATAACCCAGGTAAGAGATCGTCAGCGTCTTCTTTCCCTCAGGAAGAGTCAGGCTGAAACGACCATTCACGTCAGTCAACATACCGGTACTTGTTCCATCTACCTTAACGGCTGCACCGATGATCGGCTGACCGTCTTCCTGTGAGAGCACAGTACCGGAAACTTTCGTCTGAGCCAGCGCACTACCTACGAACAGGAAGAGGCTGACAAAAAACAACGTTAGTCTTTTTTCCATAAATTCTCTCTCTTTTGATTAATAATATATAAATAATGTAGAATAAATCCCACTTATCGTTAGACTAAGTCCTGCTTTCGCTAATGTTCAGGCTGCAAAAATAATGCATATAATCGTCAAAAACGAATAATTTTATATAAAAATCACATTTGGGGTGTATTTTTTAACGATTTTACCCCATTCTCTTGATTTATGTCAATCGTTCAGACCGAATACCAATCCCACTCTTGTCATCTCTACTAAGCGTTAGCGCATGGAGAGATCTTTTTTTTATCTCGAGCGCTCAGGTTAATCAAAAATATACTTTCTGGGAGATTTCATTAAAAATGGCAAAAGCCGTCACCATGGCAGTTAAGTTATTGGTTTATAGATGATTAAGTGGTGACGGATTGCTTTTTGAGCCGTCACCTAGCCGTCACCGAAGAAATCGAGTTTTTATTAGCAGTTAAGATAAGGAATACAGTTTGTTCCCACCTTGGGAAGAGTTTATTCCCACCTTGGGAACAAACTCTTCCCAAGGTGGGAACTCAAGGAAAGTCTATACGAGAGAGAGGGAAGAATCTGATGTTCTTCCCTCTCTTATTGGGTTCAGATGCCGGAGACTACGAAGCGGGCACCCTTGGTGTAAGTCTTGTCGAGGGTGACCTCGTAGCCCATTGAGTTGGCCAGACGGCGTGCCAGCGGCAGGCCGATGCCAAGGCTGTGCTCCTCGGGGCGGAGGCGTACGAAGGGGTCGAAGATACGCTCCGCATCATCGGCAGCGACGGCGGGACCTTCGTTGAAGACGGCGATGGCGTAGGTGCCGTCGCCACAGTCGTGGCAGCTCATCTTCACAGTGCCGCCGGAGGCATACTTGTCGGCATTGTCGAGCAGACAGTTCAGCAGCTCTTTCAGCAAGGGGTTCGCATGGATCTCCACATCGTCCGGAACGTCGGTCAGGAACTGCCTGCCCAGATGGCGGTTCTGGTCGATGGCCGAGGGTGCCAGTTCATAACTGTTGAGGATGGATTGTGCCAACTCGTTCAGCTTGATCGTATGCACCTTGGTGATTGGCAGATTGTCGCCATAGAGGCTGTAGAGGATGAGCTGGTGGGTGGCGGTGGACACATGGTAGGCATCGCGGCATACACAACCGCGCAGCTCCATATATTCCTCACGTGGTATCTCCCCGTGGCCTTCGATGATGACCTCCGAGGTGTTGATCAGCGTGAGCAGCGGCGAGCGCAGGGCATCCATGCAGACGCGCTTCTCCTCGTCGGTGATGCCTGCCGTGCCTCTGACGTAAGAGTCGAGCATGGGGTCGATGAGTGACTCGATGCTTTGTGCGGCAGCGATGATGTCGCTGTAGCGCTTGGGGCGCTCCTCGGGCTTCAGCTGGAAATTGGGGTCGTTGAAGACGCGTGCATAGCCCCTCAGCACGTTGATCGGTGACTTCAGCTTCTCGTAGATCGTGGTGACGAAGGCGCGGCGGATGGCTTGTCCGGCCTCCGTATCGCGTCGTGCCTCCTGCAGCTGCTGGAACTGCTCCCTCAGGCGGCGGTTCTTCTTGTTGCGGATGACGAGCATGCCTATGAGCAAGGCGATGATCGATACTGCCATCAGGCCGACGATGATCAGCTGTATGCGTCGGATCTCTGCCTTCTTCTGCTCAGACTCCAGCAGGTCGATGTCGTGCGACATATCCATCATGTGGATCTCCAGAGCCTCGCGCTCGTCGGTCAGTTCGAGACTGTCCTTCAGTTGTAAGGACTGGTAGGCGCGCTTCCAGTCGCCCATCGCCTCGTAGACGTTTATGCGCAGCTCTGTGGCCGTCAGCGGAACATTGATGGAGTCGCACCAGCTGAGGGCGCACTGATAGTCTTTCAGGATGAGGCATTGGCTGACCATCACCTGTTCGAGGTTGGTGGCATTGAACTGGTCGGGCTGATGCTGCCGGATGCTGTCGTACCTCGTGAAATAGCGCTTGAAGGCCTCGCGGTCGCCCATCTGGTTGGCGATGATGCAGCGGTAGCCCAGCACGCCACTCTCGTACATCGGTATCTGCAGCATCTGCTGTGGCAGGCTGTCGAGGCATGCCATCGCTTCGGCGGGATGCTTGAAGCTGAGCGACTGAGCCAGTGAGAGGTAGGCGTTGAAGACGGCGATGGGATCCTTATTGGCATCGATGCCCTGGAGGGCGCGGCGGAAGAACTTCTCGGCCAGTTCGTGCTGGTTGCGGCCATTATAGAAGAAGCCCAATCCCATGTTCGACACATACAGGTACTGCTCATGATGGCGCTCCTTGATGTCGTCGGTAAGCTGGAGCACCTCCAAAAAAGCCCGATGAAACCGCTTGTTATTGACCTCGTAGATAATGCGGGTCATGCGTGTGCGGTAATATTTGTCCCAGTCGTCGTACTTCTCAAGGAACTGCAGGAAGTCGTCTTGTGCCTTGTAGAACTCCTTGTCGTTGCCGCTCATCTGCGCCTCCTGAAGACGCTGCACAAGTTGCTGTTCCATATCTGGAGTCTTCTGCTGGGCGCTGAGTGTCACGCAGGTGAGCAACAAAGCGATGGAAATGATGATCTTCTTATAATTCATTTATCGAGTGATTAATTTAAACATGATATACTGTGTTGTGGTGCAAATATACGAAAAAATATCCATCGATGCAATAGGAAATTGCAGATAGGACACATTTTTGTTAATTTTGAGAGTGATTTTGTAAATTCTGAGAGTCGTTTTGTAAATTTTGAGAGTCTGATTGAAAAATCCGGGTCTTTTTTCATAGGTTCATGATGACTTAACAGAGATAATACGCTATAAAGAGAGCGAGACTTCAAATGGGGGGCCTCGCTCTTTTTTTTGTGTTCCGGCAGGTTTTGCTAGCGCTTCTGCTTGAAGAAGGTCTGCATCAGTTCACGGCACTCGTCTTCGAGGATGCCGCTTTCGACGACGGCCTTGGGGTGCAGGGCGTGAGGCGCCAAGTCGTGGTAGCCTCGCTTCTCGTCGGGAGCTCCGTAGACGATGCGGGGTATCTGTGCCCAGCCGATGGCTCCGGCACACATGGTGCAGGGCTCTACGGTGACGTAGAGGGTGCAGTCGGTGAGATACTTGCCGCCCAGCGTGTTGGCGGCAGCGGTGATGGCCTGCATCTCGGCATGGGCGGTCACATCGCAGAGGGTCTCTGTGAGGTTGTGGGCACGTGAGATGACGCGGTCTTTGCAGACGATGACGGCACCGATGGGAATCTCGCCGGCTTCGAAGGCTTGCTGGGCCTCGTCGAGCGCCATCTGCATGTAGCGCTCATCTTTTTTTTGTTGTTCTTTGTTAATCATGTTGCAAAGTTAATGTTTTTTTTCGTATCTTTGCAACATGAAATGGAAAATCGTGCATATTGATGAGACCGACTCTACAAATCGCTGGCTGAAGGATCATGGCGAAGGCACGATGGTGGTGGCGACAGACTACCAGACGGCGGGGAAGGGCTGCGGCTCGAACGCTTGGGAGAGTGAGCGCGGCAAGAACCTGACGTTCTCGATGTTGATTCATCCCGACGGGATCGCTGCCAGGGAGCAGTTCCGCATCACCGAGGTGGTGTCGGTGGCGCTCTGCAGGACGTTGCAGCCTTATATATATAATAAGGTGGAGATCAAATGGCCGAACGATATCTATGTGGGAGACCGCAAGCTCTGTGGCATCCTGATTGAGAACCGCCTGCAGGGCAACGTGATTGTTGACTGCATCATCGGCATCGGGCTAAACGTGAACCAGCGGGTGTTCCTCAGTGATGCGCCCAACCCTGTGTCGATGTACCAGCTGACGGGGCAGGAGACTGATCGCGAGGCGTTGCTCGCAGACTTCTTGCAGACCTTCGACCAAGAGTGGCAGAACAAAACAAATGGCTCGGAATACAGGGAACTGCTGTATAGGAAGGGAAAAGATGGTCTCTACGAGGACAAGACAGGTCGCTTCGTGGCGAAGCTGACGGACGTTCTGCCCGACGGAAGGCTGCTCTTGGTGGACGAAGAGGGAAAGGAACACACTTACGCGTTTAAGGAAGTGAGTTTTATCATTGAAAATTGAAAATTGAAAAGTAATCATAAAGCTAAAAGCTTAATGCTCAAAGCTTAAAGCAAAATGCATAAAATATAAAGAATATGGCAAGATTTAAAAGAATTCTACTGAAGCTCTCGGGTGAGAGTCTGATGGGTAAGCAGGGCTACGGTATCGACCCTGAGCGTCTGAGCGACTACGCTAGGCAGATTAAGGAAGTGAGTGAGATGGGCGTGCAGATTGGCATCGTGATTGGCGGTGGCAACATCTTCCGTGGACTCAGCGGTTCACAGAAGGGCTTCGACCGTGTGAAGGGCGACCAGATGGGTATGTGCGCCACGGTGATCAACTCGTTGGCACTGAGCAGTGCCCTGGGAGCTGTGGGTGTGAAGAACAAGGTGATGACGGCCATCCGCATGGAGCCCATCGGTGAGTTCTATACCAAGTGGAAGGCCATCGAGGCCATGGAGCAGGGGTATGTGTGTATCTTCTCGGCTGGTACGGGCTCGCCTTACTTCACGACGGATACGGGCTCCAGCTTGCGCGGCATCGAGATCGAGGCCGACGTGATGCTGAAGGGCACGCGTGTGGACGGTGTCTATACGGCTGACCCCGAGAAGGATCCTACGGCCACGAAGTTTGAGGATATCACCTATCAGGAGGTGCTGGCACGCGGTTTGAAGGTGATGGACCTGACGGCTATCTGCATGTGCAACGATAACCATCTGCCCATCTATGTTTTCAACATGGACATTGTGGGAAATCTGAAGAAGGTGATGGATGGCGAGCAGATAGGTACGCTCGTACACAGCTAAGCTTGCATAGGTCTCGCTTAATCGTGGACCTCTTCGAACTCAACGTATTCGCCATCGGAGTTGTCGAAGATTTTCTTCTCTTCGTTGCGATCGTCGATAATGGTTACACCATCGCTCGTAGTTGTCTTGCGGGCGGTGGTGTCTTCTTTCTGTGAGGTCTGCTGAGTTTGTCCTGCCTTGCTGGTGTACTGCCATTGGGCATGCTTGGTATGCTGTTTCTTACTGCTCTTGAAGTAGTCGTCGCCGAAGGGGTTTTTCTCTTTCTGTTCCTTGCGTTTCAGGTTGCGATAGTATCTCTCTTCAGCGGCCTCGCGCAGCTTTTTGATGTTGTGATACATGAAATTGATAACCACCATCACGATAATCGTAATGATAATCAGTCCGAAAATAAAATAAGCAACAATAGGCATAGTTATAAAGTTAAAGATGTTATTAGTTAGTACGTTTATTGGCAACGTTTATTGGCAACAACCGACAGCACTACATACCATGCAATGATGGCGGCAAAACCACTGATGCCGAGGATTAGTAATAGGGGAATACACGATAACACAAAAATATATTTGATCTCATTGCCTTTCCATCCCCAGTGCTTGAACTTGAGGGCAAACATGGGAATCTCGGCAATCAGGAGATAGCTGCTGATGAAGGTTCCTACCAGGATGACCCACTCCAGACCGTCGAATACGAGCCCATGCTCTTGCAGACCACAGATGAGCGAACCCCAGAAGAGGGCGTTGGCAGGTGTAGGCAGACCGATGAAGCCCAAGGCCTGACGCTCATCGAGGTTGAACTTGGCCAATCTCAGGGCTGAGAAGGCAGCCATGATGAAGGCGAGGAAGGGCACAAACGGAAGATGGATGTGGAAGGTGCAGAGATAGCTGAACACGATGGCCGAGGGGGCAAAGCCGAAGGTGATGTCGTCGGCCAGAGAGTCGAGTTCCTTGCCTATGGGCGAGCTGACGCCTAAGAGACGGGCGCTCATGCCATCGAAGAAATCGAAGACGGCACCGATGATGATGAACAGTAAAGCCAACGTGAAGTCGCCCTGAAAAGCGAAATATGTAGCAATGCAACCCGAAATCAAGTTGCAGCAGGTTATCGTATTAGGGATATGCTTCTTCACCTTTTTACTTTTTTACCTTTTTTACTTTTACTTCAGCTTCGCAATCACTGTCTGGTCGCCAGTTGTGGGCTGGTCCATACGACAGCGTATCTCTGTATCGAGGGGCAGGAAGATGTCGACGCGCGAACCGAGCTTGATAAAGCCTAAGTGTTCGTCGATATAACACTCCTCCTCAGGTTTGGCGTAGGTGACGATACGGCGGGCCATGGCTCCGGCAATCTGACGTACCAGCACATCAACGCCCTCGGGGGTGGTGATCATGATGTCGGCATGCTCGTTCTCCTCGCTGGCCTTCGGAAGCCAAGCCTTATGGTAGTTGCCATCAAAATGCTTCACGAACTTCACCTTTCCATCGACGGGGAACCAGTTGGCGTGTACGTTGAGCGGACTCATGAAGATTGAGACCATCAGTCGTTTCTCGTGGAAATAGTCGTTCTCCTCAGCTTCCTCAATCACGACGATCTTGCCGTCGGCAGGAGCCACGACGAGTTTGTTGGTGTCGCCATTGAAGTAGCGGATAGGACAGCGGTAGAAGTTGAGCGCCATCATCCAGGCTGTGCCAAAGATGAGGGCAAAGATTATAAAAGGTATCTTTGTATCTAGTCCATACCACAAGAGTGCACCAATAGCTGCAACCGCAATCGCGCTGATTGTGAGCTCATGGGTACCCTCGCGGTGAATCCTGATTTTCTTCAGTTTCTTGATTCTTTCTCCCATTAGTTATATTCCGATTGTTCCTTAATTGGGTGCAAAGGTACACAAATTTCATTAAAGATACAAACTTTTCTCGCATTTCTTTTGGTTATCTCGGTTTTTTGACGTAACTTTGAGGCTCAAAACTGGATATAATAGCAGAATTCAATGGAAGATTTCGTACATTTACATGTACATACCTACTACTCGATCCTTGACGGACAATCAAGTATCAAGAAGTTAGTGGATAAAGCCATTGGTGATGGCATGAAGGGTATGGCCATCACCGACCATGGCGATATGTTCGGCATTAAGGAATTTCACGACATCTGCAACGGTGTGAACAAACAGCGTAAGAAAGACGGGCTCGAACCCTTTAAGCCCATCTTCGGCTGTGAGATGTATGTGGCGCGTCGTGGCGACAAGAGCCTGAAGGAGACCAAAGAGGATAATGGCGGCTATCACCTTATCGTGTTGGCCAAGAATGCCAACGGCTATAAGAACCTGATCAAGCTGGTGAGCAATTCGTGGGTGGATGGTTTCTACAGCCGTCCTCGTACAGACCGCATAGATTTGGAGAAGTATCATGAAGACTTGATTGTCTGTTCGGCCTGTATCGCTGGTGAGGTGCCTGCGAAAATCCTGAAGGGCGACATCGCCGGGGCGCGTGAGGCCATCGAGTGGCACAAACGGCTGTGGGACGACGACTACTATCTGGAGCTGCAGCGCCACGAGGTGACCGATCCTTCGATTCGTGCCAACCGTGAGACTTTCCCCCTGCAGCAGCAGGCTAACAAGGTGCTGATAGAGTTGGCAAAGGAGTATGGCATCAAACTGGTCTGTACGAACGATGCCCACTTCGTGGATAAGGAGAATGCCGAGGCACACGACCATCTGCTGTGTCTCTCTACAGGCAAGGACCTTGACGACCCCACGCGTATGCTCTATTCGAAACAAGAGTGGTTTAAGACCCGTCAGGAGATGAACGACATCTTCAGCGACGTGCCTGAGGCGATGGCGAACACCGTAGAGATATTAGATAAGGTGGAGACCTACAGTCTGGATGCCGACCCCATCATGCCGTTTTTCCCCATCCCCGAGAGTTTCGGTACGGAGGAGGAATGGCGCCAGAAGTTCACCGAACAGCAGCTCTACGACGAGTTCACCACTGATGAGAACGGCGAGAACCCGTTGTCGCCAGAGGATGGTGAGAAGAAAATCAAGAAACTGGGTGGCTACGATAAGATCTACCGCATCAAGTTTGAGGCTGACTATCTGGCAGAGTTGGCGTATGCGGGAGCGAAGAAACGCTATGGCGACCCGATACCTCAGGATGTGGCCGACCGCGTGAAGTTTGAGTTGCATATCATGAAGACGATGGGTTTCCCTGGCTACTTCCTGATTGTGCAGGACTTCATCAACTCTGCACGCGATGAGCTGGGAGTGATGGTGGGCCCTGGTCGTGGTTCGGCAGCTGGTTCTGTGGTGGCCTATTGCCTGGGAATCACCAAGATCGACCCTCTGAAATACGACTTGCTGTTTGAGCGTTTCCTGAACCCAGACCGTATCTCACTGCCTGATATCGATACCGACTTCGACGATGACGGACGAGGTAAGGTGCTGAAATGGGTGATGGATAAGTATGGTCATGAGAACTGTGCCCATATCATCACCTATGCCACGATGGCCACAAAAAACTCCATCAAGGACGTGGCGCGCGTAGAGAAGGTGCCCATTGCGGTGTCGAACGCTTTGTGTAAAGCCATTCCCGACCGTCTGCCTGATGTAGATGGCAAGACACCGAAGATGAATCTTCCCAATGCCATCAAGGCCGTGCCGGAATTGCGGGAAGCGGAGGCTTCGCCGGATATACACTTGGCAAACACCATCAAGTATGCGAAGATGCTGGAGGGTACGGTGCGCGGTACAGGTATCCATGCCTGCGGTTTCATCATCTGCCGAGACCCGATCTCTGACCATGTGCCCGTGTCAACGGCTGACGACCCGGATTTCAAGGGTACTAAGACCAACTGTACGCAGTATGACGGACACGTGATTGAATCCACTGGCCTGATTAAGATGGACTTCCTGGGGTTGAAGACGCTCTCAGAGTTGAAGGAGGCTTGTGCCAATATCAAGCGTACACGAGGTATCGATGTAGATCTCGACACGATTCCCATCGACGACCCCAAGACCTTTGAACTCTACCAGCAGGGGCGTACCATCGGTACCTTCCAGTTTGAGTCGGATGGTATGCGTAAATACTTGCGCGAGCTGAAGCCCACCGTCTTCGAGGACCTCATCGCCATGAACGCCCTCTACCGTCCGGGTCCTATGGGTTATATCCCCCAGTTTATCCGTCGTAAACACGGTGACGAGCCCATCACCTATGATATTCCTGTGATGGAGAAGTTCCTGAAGGATACCTATGGCATCACGGTGTATCAGGAGCAGGTGATGTTGCTGTCACGACTGTTGGCTGACTTTACCCGAGGTGAGAGTGACGCTTTGCGTAAGGCGATGGGTAAGAAGAAAAAGGATATCGTTGACGCCATGAAGCCGAAGTTCATTGAGGGTGGTGTGAAGAACGGGCACGATCCGAAGGTTCTCGACAAGATATGGGGCGACTGGGAAGCGTTTGCATCCTACGCCTTCAACAAGTCGCATGCGGCCTGCTACTCATGGGTGGCCTACCAGACGGCCTATCTCAAGGCCAACTATCCCGCAGAGTTCATGGCGGCCATCATGAGTCGCCGTCGGGACCAGATTACGGAAATCACGAAGTTGATGGATGAGTGTAAGCAGATGGGCATTGCCACGCTGGGACCTGATGTGAATGAGTCGTACGAGAAGTTTGGTGTGAACCATCATGGCGAGATCCGTTTTGGCTTAGGTGCCATCAAGGGCATGGGTGAATCGGCAGCACAAGCCATCATCGCCGAACGTGAAAAGAGCGGGCCCTATAAGGATATCTTCGACTTTGCCCAGCGTGTGAATCTGGCCAATGTCAACCGAAAGGCCTTTGAAAGTCTGGCGCTCAGTGGCGGATTTGACAGCTTTGGCATCCGGCGTGAGGATTTCTTTGCAGAGAACTCGAAGGGAGAGCCGTTCTTGGATACGCTGGTGCGCTATGGACAGGTCTATCAGGCAGAAAAGGCCCAGGCGCAGAACTCGCTCTTCGGCGGTTTCGACGATCTGGAAGTCCAGACGCCTCCCATCCCTAAGAGTGAGACCCGCTGGAGCGATTTGGAACGACTGAACAAGGAGCGTGAGCTGGTGGGAATCTATCTCTCAGCCCATCCGCTGGACGAGTATAAACTGATTTTGGACAACCTGTGCAACACCAGGTGTGCCGAATTGGCAGATGTTCAGCAGTTGTCAGACCGTGAGGATATCATCATCGGCGGTATCGTGACAGCTGTGCGTCAGAAGATTACCAAGAACGGAAAACCCTGTGGTTTCGTTACCCTGGAGGATTTTGAAGGCAGTGGTGAGATTGCCCTGTTTGGTGAGGACTGGGGCAACTTGAGAGGTATGTTCCAGGAGGGCTTTGCCGTTTATGTGATGGCGAAGATGCGTGCCCGATTCCAGAACAGCAACGTCAAGGAACTGAAAGTGCAGAGTGTAGAGTATATGCAGACCGTCAAGGAGAATGCTGTCGACCGCATCACCATCTCCATGATTACGGATATGCTGGACGAACAGATTGTGGCCGACCTGAGTGAGATCATCAGCGAGTACCCAGGCAAGACCAAGCTCTTCTTCCAGTTGCGTGACTCACGAGGCAACAACCACGTATTGCTGAGGAGTAAGGGCGAAGGTGTGGATGTGCGGCATAAGCTGATTGACTATATTGAGCAACATGAGATGCTCGACTATCAGATTAATTGATGATTATTGGCACGACTTTTGCAGTGAGATTATCGACATAGTATTAACCCGAAGGTTGAAGTCTCTTCAATCTTCAATAAAAAAAGAGAAAACAATGGAAGTAACAATCACAAGTGAGAACTTTGCGAGTTTGAAGACTGGCAATCTGCCTTTAGTAGTGGATTTCTGGGCTACATGGTGTGGTCCCTGCCGTATGGTGGCTCCCATTATCGAAGAGATGGCAAAGAAGTATGAAGGTCAGGTCGTTATCGGCAAGTGCGATGTAGAGGAAAATGAGGATCTTACCGGCGAATTCGGTATCCGTAACATCCCTACCATCCTGTTCTTTAAGAATGGCGAGGTGGTCGATAAGGTCATCGGTGCCCAGCCAAAGGAAAAGATTGAGGAGAAAATCAAAGCCCTGATTTAAGTTATGGCGAGTCTTGATGAACTGATCCGGCAGGATGAGGAGGAGAATCAGCAGGAACTGGCTTTTATTCGTTCGCAGATCCCTGCTGACATGAAGGAGTTTTTTAGCGACAGCGACATCCTTTATATCATGGATGCGATTGTGGACTATTATTACTCCAGTGGCATTCTCGAGGGGGATGACGAGGAAGTGGACATCGACATGGAGAAAGTGGCCGACTATGTATGCAAGCAGGCCAAGAAGGACAATGTCGGGACTTTCGACCCCCAGGACGTATTCTTTATCGTCCAAGCCGATTTGGACTATCAGGAACAGAACCTTTAGAAGAGGACGGCGCGCGTGCCGTCCTCTTTTTCTATGATCTGCACCTTGACGGCATCCTCGGGCAGCACCTCTTCTATGAGCTCCGGCCACTCGATGAAACAGAGCGCCCCGCTATAGAAGTAGTCCTCGTAGCCCATGTCATAGACTTCTTCCAGCTTCTTGATGCGGTAGAAGTCGAAATGGTAGATGGTGTCGTCTTTCCCGCTATATTCATTGATGATGGCGAACGTGGGGGAAGTGATGACATCCTCGACACCCAGTTCTTCGCAGACGGCTTTGATGAAGGTGGTCTTGCCTGCACCCATCTTGCCATAGAAGGCAAACACCTTGCGGTTGCCCATGTTGTCAATAAACTCCCGGGCTGTCTCCCGGATGTGGTCTAAATCGCTGATCTTGATTTCCATATATCTTTTTTACTTTTTTACCTTTTTACTTTTTTACTCTCCAAAGTAATGAGTGGTATGATCATTTCCTCCATCGAGATGCCTCCGTGCTGGAAGGTGTCACGATAGTAGGATACGTAATAGTTGTAATTGTTAGGGTAGGCAAAGAACGAGTCGCCTGTGGCAAAGACATAGCTCGTCGAGAGGTTGGGTGAGGGGAGCATGGCTTTCTGAGGCTCTTTGATCACGAAGAGGTTCTTGTCGTCGTAACCCAGGTTCTTGCCGAGTTTGTAACGCAGGTTGGTGTTTGTATTGCGGTCGCCAATAATCTTGACAGGTTGTGTACAACGGATACTGCCATGGTCGGTGGTGACAATCACCTTGTAGTCGGTCTCTGCCAATTGCCTGAAGAAGTCAGAGATGACGGTGTGGCGGAACCAGGAGAGGGTGATGCTGCGATAGGCACTCTCGTTGTTGGCGAGTTCACGCACCATCTTCGACTCGGTGCGGGCATGACTGAGCATGTCGATGAAGTTGAACACCACCACATTCAGGTCGTTCTTCTGTAGCGTGTTGAGTTGCTGGAGCAGTTTGTCGGCCTCTTCCTGACTGTTGATCTTATGATAGGAGAAGGTGTTCTTCCGACGATAGCGCTCCAGTTGTGTCTGGATGAGGGGCGCCTCATTCAGGTTTTTGCCCTCTTCCTCGTCCTCATCAACCCAGAGGTTGGGAAACATCTCTGCAATCTTGTTGGGCATCAGTCCGCTGAAGATGGCATTGCGGGCATATTGGGTGGCTGTGGGCAGGATGCTGCAATAGAGGCTCTCTTCGATGTCAAACTGTTCACTGATTTCCTTGGCGAGCATGCGCCACTGGTCGTAGCGGAAGTTGTCGAGCAGGACGAGGAACACTTTCTCACCTGCATTGAGGCGTGGAAAGACATGGGTCTTGAAGATGTCGGGCGACATGATAGGCCGCTCACCATTGGGGGAGATCCAGTCCAAATAGTTCTTCCGGATAAACTTGGCAAAGCCGTTGTTGGCATCCTCTTTCTGCATCTGCAGCATCTCGGTCATACTGCTGTCGGTGGCGCTCAGTTCCAGTTCCCAGTGAACGAGTCGCTTATAGATATCGACCCAGTCCTGCCAGGTTCTGCAGTCCAGAATCTGCATGGCAATCTGCTGGAAGTTCTGCTGGTACTGACTCTGCGTCACTTCGGTCTCTATGGCACGACGGTGGATATTCTTCTTTAGTGTGAGCAGGATCTGATTGGGGTTGACGGGTTTGATCAGGTAGTCGGCAATCTTCTGACCAATGGCTTGGTTCATGATGTTCTCCTCTTCGCTCTTGGTCACCATGACGATAGATAACGAAGGCTGGATTTCCTTCAGCTTCTGAAGTGTTTCGAGTCCACTGAGTCCAGGCATGTGCTCATCGAGCAGCACAAGGTCGAAGTTGCGCTCCTTACAGAGATCAATGGCGTCGGTGCCGTTGCTGACGGTCTCCACCTCATAGCCTTTTTTTTCGAGGAAGAGGATATGTGCCTTCAGCTGCTCAATCTCATCGTCTACCCACAATAATAATCCATTTGTCATTTTTACCTTTTTACTTTTTTACCTTTTTACCTTTACCAAAAGTCATCACCGAAGTCGAAATCCTTAACAGGTTGTTTCTGTCGGGGTTGTTGTGCTGGAGGAATGGTCTCTTCCGGATTTTCCGGGGTTGCAGGATTCTCCAGTGTATCTTCGATGTCGGGCTGTTCCATGTCCTCTGGAATGAGCAATAGCTGCTCTTTGCTGATGCGCATGGGGGCAAACTCCTGTTCATAGAACTGTTGATATTCGTCGTAGCTGAATTGTCGGCCGATGAGCTGGAGGTTGGCCTCACTGATGATGAGGCTCCGACAGGATGCCAGCTTCTCTTTCATCTGGTTGTTGCCATAGAGCTGACGCGCATATTGCATGGCCTCGTCAAAACTGAGGAAACCGCTGATGATCATCCGGTGCAGACCATTATCTTCATCAATCTGGATTTCGAAGTTACGCACCAGGAAGTTTGTGAAGTTATAGCGTGCCATCTCGAAGAGCAACTGGTTTTCGTTGACGGAGTCGGGCTCATAGACGAGCAGGAAGAGATACTGCTGGTTGCGTTCGGTGCTGAGAGTGTCTACAACGGTGGAGTCGTGTGTCAGCGTAATATCCCTCATGGTCCATACATCGCCGATGTCAAATTTGCCGCCATGCAGTCGTCTGCCATCCTGAACGCCTTTGATAATCATACCAGCCAACGGGCTGACCTCGCTGTCGGGATATTTCTCCACCACCTCCCGCAGCAGTTCCAAACAACCGTCACCATCACCGTCGTTGAGTCGGCTCATGCCGTCGATGAAGAGGAACTTGGCACGGTTGGCACCCTGTGGGAAACGCTTCGCAGAGAGTGAGGCATTGGCTTTTACCATATCTGTACGATCCTGCTTGAAGGCTTCATAAGTGGCTGAATAGAGCGAGTCTTCGATGTGCTCGCCAAACTTGGCATTCTCTGCATAGTAGGGGTCTGTCAACAGGATAGTCCATTCGCTCTCGGGATGCTCTGCCTTCAGGTGACTGATACAGTTGTTGGCTTGGAGATGATTCCCCTGGCGCAGATAGAGCAGATAGAGATGATACCAGGCTTCATCGGCATGCTCATAGCCGGGATAGTCGCTTGTCAACCTACGGAGGTATTGCTCACTGAGCCTCAGATGATCCATCTTGTCTTTCAGGATGATGCCTGCGCGGAACAGGGCTTCCTGGAGGAGCGTGTGACACTCTGCCTGCTGTTCTGCAGTGAAGGGTATCTGTGCCAGATAATAGTCGCGCTCATGAGGATCGGCAGCGATGGAGTCCGCTGGGGAGAGGGGGCGTTCCTGATCCATGGCGGTCTCCGGATCCTCTTGGTCTTGCTGATCTTCAGGGGTGTCTCCCTTCAGACTGATAACGGTCTGGTTGATACGTTGCCAGTTGTCGATATTCTCGCGTTTGCCCCATTGGCGCTGGAAGGTGGCCTTTCCCTGACTGACGGCTGTGGGATTATAGAAATACCATTGCCCGTTGCCCGCCGAAGGCATAGTGGGTGTCACTGCCCTGTTATTATCTGCCCTCGCTGCCTGTGAGGCATTGGCAGCTGCGGCAGCCTCTTGCTCCAACTGGGCATCGCGCTCTTCCTTCTCTTTCTTCTTCAGGGCATCAATCACCCGGTCGATGGCTTTATTACGTTCTGCCTCGGGCATCGTGGCGAGTGCCAGAAGTGAGTCTTGCAGGTGGATGGTGTTGGTGTAGGGCACCAGCTCGTCGAGGATCTTGGAACGGTTGGAAAGCGCTTCGTAGTCGGGACGCTCCTTGTCGAGCAGGCCGATGGCTTCGCCATAACAACGCTGGGCATCGGCAAACTGCTCCTTCTCCCAATAGATATTACCTAACGTCAGCAGTAGAACACCCTTCTCGATGCCGTTTCTGGTGGAGAGCCTGTTGCCTTTCTCATAGGCTCTGATGGCCTCAGTGGTGTCGCGACGGGTCATGTGGATGTTGCCGATGGCGTAGTAGACCTGATCCAGATATTCTGCATTATTATCTGAGGCTGCCATACGCCTGAGTTTGCTGATCATCTGCCGGCTGTCGCTGCTGGCAGCCACTTCCGTCTGGGCAATGCGGGCATTGAACTCCAGTTCGTAGGGTGGATGACAGCCTATCACCTTCCCGAAAGCCCGATAGGCTTCCTCACGGTTGCCGACAAGATTCTGTATCTGTCCCATCAGGAACCACTCTCTGGCTCGCTGGATGCTGCGACGCTCATGTTTGATGACCTTTCTCAGATAGGGGATGGCTTTCTGGTAGTCACCCAGTCGGATGTAGTAGTTGGCATAGGTATAGTCCCAGTCCTTCACAGCCCGGAAGTCCATGGAGTCGCGGCTCATGTTGCGGATCACGTCCTCAGCATCGTATTTCCATCCCAACTCCGTATAGCATTTGGCAAGCCAGGCCCTTGCCAGTCCATTCATCAATGGCTGCGTATGGTAGAGCCGGCTCATATACGAGAAGGTGGCTGCAGCCTCGTCGAAAGCTCCCTTCTGGAACTGCGCCTTGCCCAGTAGCAGCCAGGCTTTCCATAAAAAAGGGTTATACTCCCTGCGCCCCAGCCACTCACGGTCTTTGGCAGTCTTTCGCTTGCTGCTGTTCCATTCGGGCTTGGCCTTGATACTGTGTTGATGGATGGCTTTCTCGCATTTCTCGATGGTACGGTCGAACTGCCCCTTACCTATATCCCGGCTCTGTTTGTTGCCAACCGTATAGAGGGGAATCAGTTCGGTGTAGTTGTCCTTATTGCCTTTCTCTTTCTCGAGATTTCCCTCGATAAAGGCCTGTGAACCGTTGAAATAGGTATTATAGCGGGCATTGAAGGAGTGCCACCAGCGTGACTGCGCCGTGTTCTTCTGCGTCGAGCAGCTCACCATGGCCAAGGCGATGGTTGCTGCTATCAGCCCTATGTACCACTTCCTATGTTTCAACCTTCAGTTCTTTCTTTTTCTTTTCTTCTATCAGACAATGAATCTTGCAGTTGCCCTCTTCTGCCTCTGTACAGGTGGAACAGTCGTGCCCTTGTCTGACGGTGTCGTCACCCTTATCAAACCTATTGGCTACTGCGGCCACGATGCCCAGTACCACAATCATTCCTATGCAGACAATGGCAAAACTCATTCTTCGTTGATTGTTTCTACATCAAATCCAGCTAGCTTCAGGTCGTCCCAGAAATGAGGATAGGATTTGGTGACCACATGGGGATTGTTGATCTTGAGTCCTCCGCATACCAGGGCATAAGGGGCAAAAGCCAATGCCATACGATGGTCGTCGTAGGTGTCGATACCCTCTTCCATGGAGGGCTCACAACGCTCTCCGTCCCAAAAGAGCTCGCAGTCGTCGACGTCGTGCAATACGAAGCCAAGCTTCCGCATCTCCCGTTTCAGGGCTTCTATACGGTCGGTTTCCTTGATCTTCAGGGTAGAGAGTCCTTTGAAGTGGAAGGGGATGCCCTTTGCGGCACAGGTCACCACGAAGGTCTGTGCCAGATCGGGGGAGTTTACGAAGTCGTACTCCAGACGGGGCACGCATCTGCCGTTCTTGGTGATGGTGACGGCCTGGGGAACACCCTCTTCCTTGGTCTGGAAGGTGGTCTTCACGCCTAACAGACTAAAGATGTATCGTGTCACGGAGTCGCCTTGTTTTGAGCCGTCCATCAGTCCTGTCAGTCTGATCTCTGCATCACGACTCTTGCTGAGGGCCACCATCTCGTACCAGTAGCTGGCTCCGCTCCAGTCGTTCTCGATAAAGTAGTCACGCCCCTGATAGGGCTTGTGCTTGACGGTGATGGTGTCTGCCGACGTCCATTCTGCATCGGCACCAAACTCGCCCATCGTCCACAGTGTCAGATCGATGTAGGGTCGTGAGATGATGTCACCCGTCAGTTGGAGTGTCAGTCCGTCCTCGAGCATCGGTCCTATCATCAGCAAGGCAGAGATATACTGTGAACTCACGTTGCCTGGGATGGCCAGCAGGCCGCCCTTGAGCGTCTTTCCTGTAATGCGGAGTGGGGGATAGCCTTCGGCTCCTACATAATCGATGTCGGCTCCGAGACTTCTGAGTGCATCCACCAGAATACCGATCGGCCGTTGTTTCATGCGCTCTGTGCCGGTGATGGTATGGGTGCCTCTCATCACACTGAGGTAGGCTGTCATAAAACGCATGGCCGTGCCTGCAGCCTTGATGTTTATCTCCTTAGGCATGTGGCGAAGGGCATGAATAATCACCTCCGTATCATCGCAGTCGCTGAGATTCTTAGGCATGTGCATGCCACCACTGAGGGCATAGATGATCAGTGCGCGGTTGGAGATACTCTTTGAGGCAGGCAGGCAGATGGTTTGGTTCAGCTGCTTGGGAGCCGTTAGTCTATATTGTTCCATTTCTGTTGTATCGTATTGTTGAGCATGCAAAGATACGAATATTATTTGAATTCATAAGCCTTAATGGGGTAAAATTTAGAAAAAAGAACAAAAAGTTGCCAGAAAATTTGGCTGATTCGGAAAAAGTATGTACCTTTGCACCCGCATTCGACAAAACAGAGGTCGGTGCCAAGCAAAAGTGTTCGGGATTTAGCGCAGTTGGTAGCGCACACGTCTGGGGGGCGCGAGGTCGCTGGTTCGAGTCCAGTAATCCCGACAGAAGCGAAGGAGTTGAAAACAAATGGGTTTCAGCTCCTTTTCTTTTTCCCAAATTTCAATCAATTTTGGCGCGAGTGACGGAAATCGTGACGAAAACCGTCACAGTTATGAACGCTTTATTTTGGATTACCATATACAAAAAGTTCTTAGAAGACTATCTTTCGCATCATGAAAGATAGTCTTTTGCAAGGTAAAAGATAATCTTTTGCATGATGAAAGACTATCTTTTGTAAATTGTCATCACGCGGTAATCCTAAAAACTAATGACATTCGACATAGTTGGATTGCTATTTGTCTGATATAGTGATGTTTACACACATTTCCAACATCGCTCATCTGACATTTATTCGACATTCATTCGACATAATCCGACATACATCTGACATAAAAGCGGGCTTTTTGTGCCAAATATAGGTGCAGATTGGGTGTTTAGATAGGCCAAAGTGAGCATATATAGGTTGATGAGTTGAAGCATACAGGGAGTAGACCTTTCAATTCTCTAGAGAATTGAAAGGTTTGTGACGTACTTTCTGAGAGTTTGGACGGACTAAAGTCTCCAATTCTCTAGAGAATTGAAGAGTCTGCTAGGAGGATAGTATCAGAGTATGACGGGTAAAAGGGGAGTTTAGACTACTTAAAGAGTCAGAATATGACGGATTTATGTCGGATTTATGTCGAATCTATGTCGAATGAATGTCGAATAAATGTCGAATGAAGTCCATATCAGGAAAGCACAACCGACTGATATACACATAGTTAACGGACAACTTATGTCGAATGTCGAACAAAATCGGGAAAAAAGAAAGTAAGGAGACCTCGCGGTCTCCTCACCTGATCAAAAAAGGCTTATATAGATTGTTTGAAAAACAAGGTTCTATTTTATGCCCAGTCGTTCTCGTACTTCACGTTGCCGAACTCGATGGCCTTACAGGTGACCTCAATCTCCTCGAAGTGGCCCAGCTTGTCCTCCCACTTCTCCTCGAAGTTGATGCAGTAGCCGTTGGTGAACTTGATTGACTTCATCTCCTTGTTGGTCTTGGTCTCCAGGAACTTGATCTCACCGTTCTTCGGGAGGCTGCGCTCTGTCATCCAAGCGAGCAGGTCGGGGGTGCCGTCGTTGAGGGCCTTCACGCGAACCCTGATCTTACCGCCGCGGGGGATACCGGCCATCTGGCCTTCTACGTCTGTGGACTGGTTGAACTCGTAAGTTACCATCAATACTTCTCTCTCTTTATAACCGTCAATGGTCATTGATACTGGTGTCTTTGCCATAATTTGTTTCCTTTCTTAAATTTAATTTTTTACTTAACTCTGCGCTCATTTACTCGTTTCTTATCGCCAAGGATTATCATAACCAACGGGGCCGTTTTCGAGCTTCTGACATACGATCTCGACTTCCTCGTAGTGCTGCTCACCGTCTTCCCACTTCTCGACGTAGTTGATGCAGTAGCAGTTGGTGCCCTTGATCTCCTTCATGGCGGCGCCGTCTACGGTGTTCACGAATTTTACTGAGAAATCCTTCGGCATTGTCGGGTCGAGCATCCAGGCAATCAGCTGGTTGTTGCCGTCGTTCATAGCCTTCACACGGACTGTTACCTTACCACCGCGGGGGATACCTGCGATCTGTCCTTCACGATCGGTAGCCTGATCAAATTTGTAGTCTACCATCATCACCTCACGAGGTTCGAAATCCTTAACCTCAAGAACTACTGGAGTTACATTCTCTGCCATAATTTGTTTCCTTTCTTTAATTTTTTATTGTTAAACTTATTATTTTCTGAATCACGATGCAAAGATACGATGAAAATAGGGCTCATTCCAAGTTTTTTCTTCAATTTCATCCGAGAAGCATGCGACACATGCGCCCTTTTGCGACAAAGGCGGAAAAGGGGCGTGGAATTTGTCGCAAAAGGGCGGTCGAGATGACAAGAAAGGGATGGGAAAGGTGGCAGATTCGACAGAGTTTCTTTCGCTATTACCTGTACAGAGCGACGGTGCCGCCGTCGCTCTGACAGTATTTCTTCAGTAATTGTTGGATGAAACGGGCATTGTCGGCTACGCGCTGTTCGTTGCCGTCGTAACCGTTGATGAGCACCACGAGGTGGGTGGTCTGCAGGGTCATCTTAGTGCGCTCATTGTCGCTAGTAGGGGTGCCGACACCTCCTTGGGCATCCCGATAGACGGGTAGTCCTGCGATGTTCAGCATACCCCGCCCAATGCCTTCGTAGGGCTCACCCTCCTTACCAACACCTAAGGTCAGGGTGTCGCCCACAAACTTGTCGGCATCGAAGCCCCCGATACTGTAGCCATAGGCGATGGAAGCCAGGTTCACAAGGTCGACAAGCGTGTCTATCTGGTAGAGCTCCTTGCCTTGAAGCATGCGCCGTATCAGCTGTTCGCTGGCAGGACGGTAGCGCGAGGGGTCTTTGCCACAGGCTTTATAGACGCGGCGGGTGGCAGCAATGCCAGGCAACTCCTTCAAGCTCTCGGTGGTCAGTTCCTTCCGAAACCGTTCCTCAAGCTGATGAATTTCATCCCAGAGCTCAGCACAATAGGGTGAGTTGGCGACCTGTGCTTCAACAGCGGCCCCAACGAAGCCTGGGCATACGCTTTCTATCTCCTGCGATACGATAATGTGCATCAATCGTCAGGATTGCGCTTATAGTGATACTCCTGAATGTTTGGCGTCTTGCCCATGTCGTTGTCAGGAATAATCGTCTGGCGATAGAGCTTCTGTTCGTAGCCTTTGTGGACAGGACCTACATCGAGCAGTATGTCTTCATAGAGGACGGTCGGAACAATCAGTCCCAGGAATCCGAAACCCACTCTTACACCACCCGGATGCAGGTTGTTGTGGAGGTAGGCTGTGGCATAGAATGCGTGGCGATAGACCTCCAGACGGTTGTACATGTGGTAGGCTTTTCTCACATCCTCTTCCACGTTGGTGCTGTCGGCATTGGTGAAGATGAAGCCCATGTTGTGGACGAAGTCATCAATGGCATCGCCCTTGATGCTGTCGTTTTCCTCTAGACACTGCATGATGTTGTCCTCCATCTCGGCCTTCATCTCCTTTTCCGTCGGAGTGGTGAGGTAGGCGATAAGCAACATCACTAAGATGAATGCCACAAAAATCATCAACTTGCCGAGGCAGCTGTTCATGAAAGCCTTTGCAATAGGCTCGTTAGTCTTGTAATTTCCTCTGTCTGACTGATACATGGTTATGTGTTTTAGATTTGATTGTTATGTATTAAGTTCATAAATTCCTGTCGGGTCTTAGCCTGGTTAAAGGCGCCGCTGAAGTCGCTGGTGGTGGTGATGCTGTTCTGCTTCTCGATGCCACGCATCTGCATACACATGTGCTTGGCTTCGACCACAACCATCACGCCAAGGGGCTTCAGGGTCTCCTGGATGCAGTCTTTGATCTGCTGGGTCATGCGCTCCTGTACCTGCAGGCGGTGGGCATAGATGTCTACCACCCTGGCGATCTTCGACAGACCAGTGATATAGCCGTTGGGGATATAGGCTACGTGTGCTTTGCCGTAGAAGGGGAGCATGTGGTGCTCGCAGAGCGAGAAGAAGTCGATATCCTTCACGATGACCATCTGCGAGTAGTCTTCACGGAAAAGGGCATCGGTGAGCACCTTGTGGGCATCCATCTGATAGCCTCTGGTGAGCGTCTGCATGGCCTTGGCCACTCGCATGGGCGTCTTCTCCAGTCCCTCGCGACTGGGGTCTTCGCCCAGCAGGGTGAGCACGTCCTTGTAGTGGGCGGCCAGTTCCTCGAGTCCTTCTCTGTATTCTTCTTGAATCATAGTTCGTAGTTTATGGGGTTGTTTCGTCGGGGGTAGGCTGGTAGGATACCGTGATCTTTCCCTTGACGATAATAGCCGATTCGTAGCCGAGGTTCTTGACGCGTGTCAGCACCTCGTGGGCTTCCTCATAGGTACGATAGTTACCCATGCGGCAAATCCATCTCGGCGTGTAGAAATGCACGTAGACAGGTACGCCAGGGAACTGGGCCTTGATCTCGCTGCCTGTCCTTTCGGCCTTGATGCGGTCGTTGCGGGAGTTGCCTCCGGCAAACACCTGGACGCGATAGCCGTTCACCTTGTAGCCCTTAATCACCTTCTTGCGGGTGTCGGCGGTGTCGGGGACGATAACCTGTTGCTGGGGCTCGGCCGTCTTTACCTCTGCTGTCTTGTCATCAGATTGCTTCTCTTGCTCCTTCTGGATGGTGGCAGCGACGGGCTTTTCTTTCTTCTCCGGTTGTTTCTGTGGAGCCGCTTTTTGTTCGGCAGGGCCGTTCACAAGGTCGTCGATGGCCTTGTCTTGCGTAACGGTCACTTTCCCCTCACCGCTGTTGCTCTTCTGGAGCCTCTGTGTGAAGGAAGATTGTGCATCGGCTGCAAGGATGCAGCCGACACACAATGTCAGTATGATAACGAATCGTCTCACTTTGATTACTTCTTCCAAGCGTCGATGATACCCTTGAAGTCAGCGCACTTCAGTGAAGCGCCACCAATCAGACCACCGTCGATGTCGGGCTTGGCAAACAGCTCAGGAGCGTTTGAAGCCTTGCAAGAACCACCATAGAGGATCGTGGTGTCGTCGGCTACAGCCTGGCCATACTTCTCTGCGATGATGCTGCGGATGTAGGCGTGGATCTCCTCGGCTTGCTCAGCAGTAGCGGTCTTGCCGGTACCGATGGCCCAGATGGGCTCGTAGGCGATGACGATCTTGCGGAAGTCCTCCTCAGAGAGGTTGAATACGCTGCCCTCGAGCTCGGCCTTTACCACCTCGTTCTGCTTGCCAGCCTCGCGCTCCTCGAGTGATTCACCAATACAGAAGATCACCTTCAGGTCGTTCTTCTGAGCGAGCAGCACCTTCTCCTTCAGGATCTCGGGAGTCTCCTTGTAGTACTCACGACGCTCTGAGTGACCCAGAATCACGTACTGGGCACCAGTGCTCTTCACCATCTCGGCACTTACCTCACCAGTGAAAGCGCCCTTCTCCTTGTCGGCGCAGTTCTCAGCACCCAGGCCGATGATGTCCTGGTCGAGGAACTGTGCGATAGAAGCGAGGTGGATAAACGGGGTGCAGATCACTACACCACAGTTGGGCTTGTCGGTCTTCAGTGTCTCATTCAGCTCCTTTGCCAGAGCGATACCATCCTGGAGATTCATGTTCATCTTCCAGTTTCCTGCAACAATTTTCTTTCTCATAATTCTTTTTTCTTTATTTAAAGGGTTGTTATCTATTCTGTTCTTTTTCTTTCTGACCCATTTGCTCCATGCCCAGAGGCGGTCGGCTATCGTGAGGAGCACGAGGGGTAATACAAACCACGTCAGCAGCCAGATGATCTTCATTGCTGTGCTATCGGCAGCTATCTGGCCCAGCTCGGTGTCTTCGAGCCTTCCTGAGAGTTCCGTCTCGTCGGGCAGAGTGTTGTGGCTCCATTTCTGAATCACCTTACCGTCTTTCAGCAAGACGAGGCCCGGATTCGAGCGGATGACGGTCTTCAGCGTGATGTCGTCCGTCTGACAGAAGGGGTATTCGGCTCCCGTCATGTCCTGCCAGCGGGTGATGGCTTTGGCCGAACTGGCAGTGAGACAGTAGAAGGGATAGCCTTGCTCCACGCTGTAGTCGTAGATACGGTTCAGTTCGTCGAGCTGCGAGTCGTCGGCCTGTTCCAGATGGGGGGCTATTAATAAGAAGGTGTAGCCCTCGTCGCCCAGCACCTGTTCTGTGATGTCCTCGCCTTCGTCGGTCGTCTCGATGAAGAAGTCGCTGTAAGGGGAGTCCTCACCGTCCATCATCTTCTGCCAGCCACCTCTCAGGTCTGCCCCTATATGGTAGGGACGGAAGTCGAAGGGGGGCAGGGTATAGAGGCTTCGCAAGGCCACCACCATGATGATGAATGCGCCTGAATAGTTGAAGACGATCCACTGGTTGGACTCGCTGATAAGCCTCGGCATGACCAAGGGCCATCGCCACACGACGACAGCCATGGCCGTCAGGGCCACATTCTTCCACAGTGTCTGCCAGTTGGTGAGCACCAGGGCGTCGCCAAAGCAACCACAGTCGTGGATGGGGTCGGCTATCGCCAGCCAGAGCGTCAGCAGTGTCATCACTGCCATCATCACCAGGGTGATCTTCGAAACCAGCCTTCTGCGGATGGCGAACAGCAGACAGATGCCGAGGAGAAACTCTGTGGTAGAGAGGGCCACTGATGCAAAAAGCGTCACGATGTCGGGCACGTAGCCTCCCAGTCCCATCGCCGTCAGGTAGTCCTGTATCTTGTACTGTGTCCCCAGCGGGTCTACTGCCTTGACGAATCCTGAGAGTATCAGGGTCACGGCGAGCACCAGACGGCAGGCGTTGACGGCTATCTTTCTCACTCCGATAGTTTAATTACTCCAAAGACCGCGTAGTTGATAATGTCCATATAGTTGGCGTCGATGCCCTCCGAGACGAGTGTCTCGCCTCCAAGGTCCTCGATTTCCTTAATGCGCTCAATCTTGGTCAGGATCAGGTCGGTATATGAACTTACCCGCATCGAGCGCCACGCCTCGTCGTAGTCGTGATTCTTACGTTTCATCAGCTCCAGTGCCTCTTTGGCAAACTGGTCGTAGAGCTTCATCGCCTCGTCGTTGGTGATATCCACCGTGTCGGCAAATCCTTTCGAGAGCTGGATGAGGCCCACGATGCCGTAGTTGATCAGGGCGATGAACTCGGGCCTGATGCCTTCACCTACCTTCGACTCCTTCTTGATTTCCAGCGAACGGATGCGCTTGGCTTTGATGAACAGCTGGTCTGTCAAGGCCGTCGGACGCAGGATGCGCCAGGAGGCTTTATAGTCATGAAGCTTCTTCTCGAACAGGGCCCTGCACTCTGCCACGGCCTGCTCAAACTGGGCGTTTGTCTTTTCCATATTGGTCATATCGGCTGCAAAGTTACTGTAATTTGATTGAAAAACCAAATTTTTCTGCCACTTCTTGACGAATCTTGTCCCAAAACGCCTTTGTTGTCACTCCTCCATCTCGTCGTCGAGGCGGTTGTTCCAGAGGTATTTCTTGGTTTCGGAGGCGGCGACACCTGAAAGCAGCAGCAGGGCGATGAGGTTGGGGATAGCCATCAGGGCATTCATGCAGTCGGCGATGTTCCAGATGATATCAAGGTTGATAATCGAGCCAAAGAACAGGGCCACGATGAAGAGGATACGATAGAAACGGTTGGCACGACGACCTTCCAGATAGTTGACGGCACTCTCACCATAATAGCTCCATCCGATGATGGTGCTGAAGGCGAATGTCAGGATGCCAAAGGTCAGCAGCGGGGCTCCCACAACAGGAATCTTCGAGAAGGCCACCTTCGTCAGAGCTGCCCCATCGGCATAGCTGATGTCAGGATAGGCGAGGATGCTGCTGACGAGTACCAATCCTGTAAGGGCACAGATGATGACCGTATCCCAGAAAGTTCCGGTGCTCGACACCAAGGCCTGACGGACGGGGTTGCGCGTCTGGGCGGTAGCTGCCACGATGGGCGCACTACCCATACCACTCTCGTTAGAGAACAAACCTCTGGCGATACCATAGCGGGCTGCCATCATCACCGTTGCACCCACAAAACCACCGCCTGCAGCAGAGGGGTTGAAGGCAGAATCGATAATCAGCTGGACGGCTGGCCACACATAACTGCTGTTAATACAGAGGATGACAATACAGCCCAGGACATAAAACACAGCCATAAAGGGAACGAGGAACGTGCAGACCTTGGCTATCGCCTTGACGCCTCCAAGAATCACCAATGCTGTCAGTACACAGACAAAGATGCCCACAATCCATGTGGGAATGCCAAACGTCTCATAAGTCAGCAGGGCGATAGAGTTGGCTTGAACTGTACAGCCAATGCCAAAAGAAGCCAATGCCGTAAAGACGGCAAAGAGGATACCCAGCCATCGCATGCCCAGACCACGCTCTAAAGCATACATCGGCCCTCCGTACATGCAACCGTCCTTACTCTTGACACGATATTTCACTGCCAGCAACGCCTCGGCATATTTCGTGGACATGCCAAAGATACCTGTGAGCCAGCACCAGAGAACGGCTCCAGGGCCTCCGAGGGCTACAGCCGTTGCCACACCAACGATGTTTCCCGTTCCGATGGTTGCTGCCAGAGCCGTAGCTAAAGCACCAAACTGACTGACATCGCCCTTGGCCTGACTGTCCTTTTTAATAGATAGCCGGATGCCCGTCAGCAACTTCCTTTGAGGAATGCGCAGACGGAAGGTTAAGAAGACATGAGTACCCAGAAGCAGGATAATCATCGGCCATCCCCAAAGGAATGAACTCATCAGAGAGAAGAAGTCGTTAATAGGTTCCATAATGATCTGTTTTCTTTTCTTTGGCTGCAAAATTACGCTTAAAATATGAGAATCCCAAATTATTTGGGATAGAATGTGCGGAATATGAGAAAAAATTAGTAACTTTGCACTCTCAAAGTAAAGGATAAGGATGAAACTATATAGCGACGAAGAGCTGGCAGAGATACTGGATCAAGACATCTTCCACCAAATCAGTGAGGCTGCAGACCGCTTGGGTCTGGAGTGCTATGTTGTGGGAGGCTATGTCAGAGACATCTTCCTCGAGCGACCCTCGAACGACATCGACGTGGTGGTCGTGGGGAGTGGTATCTCTGTGGCTGAGGAGCTGAAGCGGATGGTGGGCAAGAAGGCTCATCTCTCTGTATTCAGGAACTTCGGTACAGCCCAGGTGAAATTCCGTCAGCGAGGCATAGAGTACGAGGTGGAGTTCGTGGGAGCCCGTAAGGAGAGCTATAGCCACGACTCGCGTAAACCCATCGTGGAAGACGGAACCCTTGAGGACGACCAGAACCGCAGAGACTTCACCATCAACGCGATGGCTATCTGTCTGAATAAGGAGCGTTTTGGAGAACTCGTCGATCCCTTTAATGGACTTGCTGACCTCGAGGATGGCATCATCGCCACGCCGTTGGAGCCAGACATCACCTTCAGCGACGATCCCCTGCGAATGATGCGCTGCATCCGATTTGCCACCCAACTGAACTTCCAGATAGAAGAGGAGACTTTCGAGGCCCTGGAGCGGATGGCAGACAGGATCAAAATCGTGAGTGGTGAGCGCATCAAGGACGAGTTGAACAAGATTCTCCTCTCACCTGTGCCCTCGAAAGGCTTTGTCGATCTGCAGCGATGCGGACTCCTGAGCATCATCCTGCCAGAACTCGCTGCCCTCGACATCGTGGAGCAGAAGAACGGTAGGGCGCATAAGAACAATTTCTACCATACGCTGGAGGTACTGGATAATGTAGCTAGGAAGTCGGATAATCTTTGGTTGCGCTGGGGGGCTTTGATGCATGACGTTGGCAAGACCAGATCAAAGCGCTGGGATCCTGCCATTGGCTGGACTTTCCATAACCATAATCTGATAGGTGCGAAGATGGTGCCTCAGATCTTCCGTAGGCTCATGCTGCCTATGGATATGAAGATGAAGTATGTGCAGAAGCTTGTCGACCTCCATATGCGTCCCATCGCCATCGCGGATGACATCGTGACAGACAGTGCCGTGCGCCGTTTGCTGAACGATGCGGGCGAGGATATCGACGACCTGATGACCCTCTGCGAGGCTGATATCACTTCGAAAAACGAGGTGCGCAAGAAAATGTTCCTGGAGAACTTCCGCATGGTGCGCGAGAAGTTGGCTGACCTGAAGGAAAAGGATTATGTGCGTCTGCTCCAGCCTGTGATCGATGGCAACGAGATCATGGAGATGTTCCACCTGAAGCCCTCCCGAGAGGTGGGTGTGCTGAAGCAGTATCTGAAGGATGCCGTATTAGACAATAAGGTGGAAAACGAACGCGAGCCCCTTATGGCGCTCCTCATGGCAAAGGCAAAAGAAATGAAACTGATTCAATAGATTATGAGAAAACTACTAACTGTCATTGCTATTCTGATAAGCCTGAATACATGGGCTAATCCAGTGGATGAACTCCTGGAGCGTATCGACAAAGGCGCTTCGGCGAAGTTTAAGATTGAGAAGGTGAAGAGCCAGAACGACTTCTTCGAACTGGATCAGCAAGGCAAGAAGGTCGTGGTGAGAGGTAACACGTGGGTGAACATCGCTTCTGGTGTGAACTGGTACCTGAAGTATTATGCCGGCATCCATCTCTCCTGGAACCAGATGCAGGCCAAACTCCCTGCCGTGCTTCCAGCAGTAACGAAGAAGGAACGCCACGAGACCGATCTGGGGCTGCGCTATGACTTCAACTACTGCACTTTCTCTTACTCCATGCCCTTCTGGGGATGGGAACGCTGGGAGAAGGAGATCGACTGGATGGCGCTGCATGGCGTGAATCTCCCTTTGGCGATTGTCGGCGAAGAGTGCGTTTGGCGCAACATGTTGCTGAAACTCGGTTATTCGGAAGAAGAGGTGGGAAAGTTTATAGCAGGGCCTGCCTTCCTGGCTTGGTGGGAGATGAACAACCTCGAAGGGTGGGGTGGACCTCTGCCGCTTTCATGGTATGCCCGTCAGGAGAAGCTGCAGAAGCAGATCTTAGCCCGTATGAAACAACTCGACATGCATCCTGTGTTACCAGGCTATTGTGGGATGGTGCCTCACGATGCGAAGGAGAAGCTGGGACTGAACGTGGCTGATGCCGGCCTTTGGAATGGATTCCAGCGTCCGGCAAACCTCCTGCCTACGGATGCCCGATTCTCAGAAATCGCCACCTTATATTATAATGAGCTGACTAAACTCTTTGGAAAGGCCGATTATTACTCGATGGACCCCTTCCACGAGAGCAACGACGACCCCAATATCGACTATGCCAAGGCTGGTGAGGCAATGATGCAGGCCATGAAACGTGTCAATCCCAAGGCCGTTTGGGTGATTCAGGGTTGGACAGAGAACCCCCGTCCACAGATGGTGGATGGTATGAAGACGGGTGATCTGCTGGTGCTCGACCTCTTCTCGGAGTGCCGTCCTATGTTTGGCATTCCCAGCATCTGGAAGCGCGAAGAGGGCTATAAGCAACACCAGTGGCTCTTCTGCCTGCTCGAGAACTTTGGCGCCAACGTAGGTCTCCACGGCCGCATGGACCAGTTGCTCGACAACTTCTACGTATCGAAGGCCCACTGTAAGGGTATCGGCTTTACGATGGAGGGCTCGGAGAACAATCCTGTGATGTTCGAGCTGATGAGTGAACTGCCTTGGCGCCCAGAGAAGTTTACCAAGGAGGCATGGCTGAAGAACTATGTCAAAGCCCGTTATGGCGTGGAGGATGCAACCATCGAGAAGGCTTGGATGATACTGGCTCAGAGCATCTATAACTGTCCTGCAGGCAACAACCAGCAAGGTCCTCATGAGAGTATCTTCTGTGGCCGTCCCTCGCTGAATAACTTCCAGGCATCGTCTTGGTCGAAGATGAAAAACTATTACGATCCTGCCGACACCAAGGAGGCTGCCCGTTTGATGAATAGCGTGGCAGAGAAGTATCGTGGTAATAATAACTTCGAATACGACTTGGTGGATATCACCCGTCAGGCTCTGGCTGATCAGGCTCGCCAACAGTATCAGCGGACGATTGCTGACTACAAGGGCTTTGCCCGTCAGGCATTTGACGAGGATGCTGCCCGCTTCTTGGATATGCTGCTCATGCAGGATAAGCTCTTGGGTACCCGTTCTGAGTTCCGTGTAGGCCATTGGACACAGGATGCCATCAACGCAGGTGCAACGCCAGAGGAGAAGAAACTCTATGAATGGAATGCCCGTGTACAGATTACCACTTGGGGCAATCGCTATTGTGCAGATACTGGTGGACTTCGGGATTATGCCCATAAAGAGTGGCAGGGGCTGTTGAAAGACTTTTACTATGTGCGTTGGAAAGCCTACTTCGATGCCCTTGCTGCCCAGATGAAGGCCCAGACGGGTCCTCAGCCAGAACTCCTGGGTGGTGGCCCTAACGCTACAAAGACGGCTGCCGAACTCTTCCAGATGGCTCTGCCTCAGGAGGTGAAACTCGATTATTACGCCATGGAGGAGCCTTGGACGCTCCAGCAGAATCCCTATTCCGCAGCCCCGGAAGGTTCTCCTATAGATATGGCTAAAGAGGCTATGAAATTAATGCTCAATGCTCAATGCTCAAAGCTCAAAGATTAATGCTCAAAGCTCAAAGATTAATGCTCAAAACTCAAAGCTTAATGCACAATGAAAACTAATCGTCTTCTCTCCCTCGATATCCTGCGTGGTATCACTGTGGCAGGCATGATCCTCGTTAACAATGGCTGGGGTGAGTCGTTTGAGATGCTTCAGCACGTGAAGTGGAACGGCATGACACCCTGCGACCTCGTGTTCCCGTTCTTCCTGTTTATCATGGGTATCTCGTGCTACTTGTCGCTGGTCAAGTCGGAGTTCAAACCTACTCCGAAAGTGATACGGCGCATTGTCAAACGCACGGTGTTGCTCTTTGTGATAGGTCTGTTTATCAACTGGTTTGATCATGCCATAGAGGGTGATCTCCTCTGTTTCGGCCATCTGCGTATCTGGGCTGTGATGCAGCGTATCGCCTTGTGCTATGGCATCGTTTCACTCTTCGCCCTGTTCTGCAACCATAAATACACTATTCCTGTGGTTATTGGCCTGTTGGTCATATATACGGCCATTCTGGTCTTGGGCAATGGTTATGCCGAGGATGCCAGCGTGAATATTCTGGCACAGGTGGATCTGAATCTCTTCGGCTACGATCATATCTATCACAAGAGTCCTGTGGATCCTGAGGGCTTGGTGGGCACTATCTCTTCCGTTGCCCATGTGTTGCTGGGCTTCTATTGTGGCAGACTCATCCGTCAGAAAGAGACCATCGAACAAAAGGTGATTGCCTTGTTTGTGGTGGGTACTGTCCTCGTTATTGGAGGTTATCTGCTCTCTTATGGTCTGCCACTCAACAAGCGCATCTGGAGTCCCAGCTACGTGATGATGACCTGCGGATTGGCTTCTCTCTTGCAGGCTTTCCTGATGTATGTCATTGATATTCAGAAGAAATCGGGTTGGACTACCTTCTTCCATGTCTTTGGTGTAAATGCCCTCGCCCTCTATGTGTCGAGTGAGCTGTTGGCAATCCTTCTGGGGAACATCGGCTGGTCTGAGATCGTCTATAATGGCATCCATGCCGTCATCGCTCCGTTGAAGTGGGCTTCGCTGACCTATGCGGTTTACTTTGTGCTGCTCAACTTCGCCATCGGATATGTGCTCTATCGTAAGAAAATATATATAAAACTATAACATGGAATAAACTTTGTTAAAATAGCTCTGACCCTGATATATCTTTAGATATATTTTTCGTACCTTTGCACCCCGGAAACTAAACGTCACCATCGTGGTTTTCGAGGTGCAATGTTTTTTAGGCAATATTTTTAATTATCAATAAGTTATGAGAAAGAACAAGATTTTGATGTTCGCTGCCGCTACGATGCTGTTGGCTTCGTGCGGTGGAGGCGGTGGTCGTCCGAGTTTTGGCGACAACGAGTATCCTGTTGCTACAGTCGGCACATCCAGTACGACGATGCAAAGTACCTATCCTGCAACGATTAAGGGTGTTCAGGATGTGGAGATTCATCCGAAGGTACAGGGATTCATTACACAGATTAATGTGAAGGAAGGTCAGACCGTTGGTGCCGGACAGGTACTCTTCGTGTTGGATAATGTTACCTATCAGGCTCAGGTTCGTCAGGCTCAGGCATCTGTGAACACGGCTGAGGCTGCCTTGAATACCGCGAAGCTTAGTTTTGAGAACTCACAGAAACTGCATCAGAATGGTGTGATTGGTGATTTCGAGCTCCAGTCGGCTACCAATCAGTATGAGCAGGCCAAGGCTGGTCTGGCTCAGGCCCAGGCTTCTCTGGCTTCTGCCAAGGAGATGCTGAGCTTCTGCTATGTGAAGAGTCCCGCTGCAGGTGTGGTTGGCTCTCTGCCTTACAAAGTAGGTACGCTCGTCAGTGCTGGCAATACGCTGACCTCTGTCTCAAACATCAGTTCCATGGAGGTTTACTTCTCTATGACTGAGAAGGACGTCCTCGAGATGGGTAAGAATGCTGGTGGTCTGACAGGCGCTATCAAGGATATGCCTGCTGTTCAGCTGAAGTTGGCCGATGGCTCACTCTATGGTCTGGAGGGAACCGTTACCAAGATGAGCGGTGTGATTGATCCTACTACAGGCTCTGTTCAGATGATTGCCGTATTCCAGAATCCTGACAAGCTGCTGAAGAGTGGTGGTTCTGGTACCATCGTCATCCCTCACAGCAACAACAATGCCATCATCATTCCTCAGAGTTGTGTGTCGGAGGTACAGGATAAGCTCTTCGTTTACCTGCTTGGCAAGGACAACAAGGTGAAGTATTCTGAGATCAAGGTTGATCCGAAGAACGATGGTAATAACTACATCGTGACTGAGGGTCTGAAGAATGGCGATAAGTATGTGACCAATGGTATCACCAAACTGAACGATGGTATGGAGATTGTGCCCATCACTCCAGAGCGCTACCAGCAGAAGATTCAGGAGCAGAACAAGGCTATGAGTGCTGGCGATATCGTGGGAGCGATGAAGAAGTAAGAAGGTAAAAAAGTAAAAAGGTAAAATCAATATGACTTTTACAACATTTATCAAACGCCCAGTGCTCTCGACGGTGATCTCTATCCTCATCGTGCTGCTGGGATTGATCGGTCTGGTGTCGCTGCCTATTGAGCAGTACCCCAACATTGCGCCGCCTACGGTCGTGGTGCATACCCAGTATCCGGGTGCCGATGCTGAGACCGTGAAGAATTCCGTCATCACGCCGCTTGAGGAGAGTATCAACGGTGTGGAAGGCATGGACTATATGACCTCTACGGCATCGTCGGGTTCGGCTCAGATCACGATCATGTTCCGTCAGGGTATCAATGCTGATATGTGTGCGGTGAACGTGCAGAACCGTGTGTCACAGGCTCAGGCCCTGCTGCCTGCCGAGGTAACGCGTGTGGGTGTGACGGTGATGAAACGTCAGTCTTCTCAGGTGATTATGTATACCCTGACCTCTGACGGTCGTTACGATGACCAGTTCCTGACGAACTATGCCAACATCAATATCATTCCGGCTCTGAAGCGTATTCAGGGTGTGGGTGATGTGCAGAGCCCTGGTATGAAGACCTACTCCATGCGTATCTGGCTGAAGCCTGACGTGATGAAGCAGCATGGCCTGATGCCGAGCGATATCTCTGCCCTGATGGCAGAACAGAATATCGAGGCTGCTCCTGGTACCTTCGGTGAGCAGAGCGATGTGGCTTATGAGTATTCGCTTCGTTATACAGGTCGACTGAAGACCGCCGAGGAGTTCGGTAATATCATTGTTCAGAGCAAGACCGACGGTTCTACCCTGAAGTTGAAGGATATCGCCAAGATCGAGTTGGGCGGCCTGATGTACAGCGTCTCGATGAGAAATAACAACCTGCCTTCTGTACTGGGTATGGTACAGCAGATTCCTGGTTCTAACGCCAACGAGATTGCCAAGCAGTGTAAGGCCGAGCTCGAGGAACAGGCCAAGCTCTTCCCCCCGGGCATGATCTATAAGATCAACTACGATGTGACGGAGTTCCTCTATGCCTCAATTGAGGAGGTGGTGTTCACGCTCTTCATGACACTGGCACTGGTGTTCCTCGTGGTATACATCTTCCTGCAGGATATGCGCTCTACGCTCATCCCGCTGATTGCCGTGCCTGTATCACTGATCGGTACGTTCTTCTTCCTGAATGTGATGGGCTTCTCCATCAACCTGCTGGTGCTCTCGGCCTTGCTGCTGGCTATTGCCATTGTGGTGGATGATGCCATCGTGGTGGTGGAGGCCGTGCATGCCAAGTTGGACCAGGGCTATAAGTCGCCGCTGACGGCCTCTATCGATGCCATGAACGAGATCTCGGGTGCTATCATCTCTATCACGCTGGTGATGGCAGCTGTGTTCGTGCCTGTGTCATTCATCGGAGGTACCAGTGGTACGTTCTATCGTGAGTTCGGTGTGACGATGGCTATCTCTATTATCATCTCGGCTGTAAACGCTTTGACGCTCTCGCCAGCCCTTTGTGCCGTCTTCCTGAAACCTCACGATGCTGAGGGACATGAGAAGAAACTGTCGCGCGTGGATCGTTTCCATCAGTCATTTAACGTGGCTTTCGAGACCACGACAGGTAAGTATAAGAATCTTCTTGAGAAGCTGGTGCGCAAACCGCTTGCTATCATTCTGACCGTTGTCATCGGTATTGTTGTACTGATAGTGACCATGTTCACCACGAAGAGCGGTCTTGTGCCTGATGAGGATACGGGTACCATGTTCTGTACTGTTTCTATGCCGCCTGCAACCTCTGTTGCGCGCACGCGTCAGATTATCAATGAGGTAGACTCTATCCTGGCTGCCGATCCCGCTATCCAGAGCCGTGAGCAGATCCAGGGATATAACTTCATCGCTGGTGCAGGTTCTGACCAGGCAACATTTGTCATTAAGCTGAAGCCCTTTGAGGAACGTCAGAAAGGACTCTGGTGGAAAATCAGTGGTCTCTGGCAGGGCGACGGTATCTATCGTTTCTTCCTCAATCCGTATGATGCAACAGGTGTTACTGCCCAGATATTCATCAAGACGGCTCATATTAAAGATGCCTCGATTCTGGCATTCTCGCCGCCTATGATTCCTGGCTTCTCTGCCAACTCGGGTATCTCGCTGGTGATGCAGGACCGTACAGGTGGTGACCTCACGAAGTTCTATAACATCGTGAAGGACTTCATCGGCGAACTGAACAAGCGTCCGGAGTTCCAGATGGCTCAGACCTCTTATAACCCGAACTATCCGCAGTACATGGTTCACGTCGATGTGGCCAAGTGTAAGCAGAGCGGCATCTCGCCTGCTACCGTACTCTCTACGCTGCAGGGTTACTATGGTGGTCTCTATGCCTCTAACTTCAATGCCTATGGTAAGCTCTACCGTGTGATGATCCAAGGCCTGCCTGAGACCCGTCAGACGGAGGAGTCTCTTAATAGTATATATGTACGCACGCCTGCGGGAATGTCTCCTATCAAGGAGTTCTGTAACCTGAAGCGCGTTTACGGACCGTCTAACATCAACCGTTTCAACCTGTTTACGTCTATCAACGTGACAGGTACGGTGGCTAACGGCTACTCTACTGGTGAGGCTATCCAGGCCATTCGCGATCTGGCCGCACAGACGCTGCCTGCTGGTTATACCTACGAGTTCTCGGGTCTGACCCGTGAGGAGGCCAAGGCTTCTAACACCACAGGTATTATCTTCCTGCTGTGTTTCATCTTCATCTATCTGATCCTGTCGGCACAGTACGAGTCTTACATCCTGCCGCTGTCAGTAGTACTCTCTGTTCCATTTGGTCTGGCTGGCTGTTTCCTGTTTACGAATATCTTTGGTCATGCCAACGATATCTACATGCAGATCTCGCTCATCATGCTGATCGGTCTGTTGGCTAAGAACGCCATCCTGATTGTGCAGTTCGCCCTCGAGCGTCGTCAGACGGGTATGGCCATCTCTTGGTCAGCCGTCTTGGGTGCTGGTGCTCGTCTGCGTCCTATCCTGATGACCTCTCTGGCCATGGTTATCGGTCTGCTGCCTATGATGTTTGCCTCTGGTGTAGGTAAGAACGGTAACCAGACGCTGGGTGCTGCCGCTGTAGGCGGTATGCTCATCGGTACCATCCTCCAGCTCTTCGTCGTTCCCACGCTGTTCGTCATCTTCCAGTCTCTCCAGGAGAAGATCTCACCGCTGAAGTTCGATGATGAGGAGAATGATTCTGTGGCTGCCGAACTGGCTCAGTATGCACATGCAAAACCTGTTGATTATGAATTGGAGAAGTAATATGAAGAAACTGATGATATTCATGTCCGCAGCCTTGCTGCTGTCAAGCTGCGGACTCTATAACAAATACGAGCGCCCCGAGGTGAAGGACGAGGGATTGGTCCGCGATCCTTATTCCCTGACGGATACGCTCGCTGTGACCGATACCACTTCGTTCGGCAATATGCCTTGGCGAAGCGTGTTTACCGATCCCCAGTTGCAGACGCTCATCCAGCAGGGTCTCGACAATAACCCAGACCTGCTGAATGCCGCCTTGAATGTAAAGCAGGTGGAAGCAGCGCTGATGGTGGCCCGTCTGGCATTCCTGCCCTCACTCGTGCTGAGTCCGCAGGGAACCATCGCCTCGTTTGATGGCTCAAAGGCATCGCAGACTTATCAGCTGCCCATCTCTGCCAGTTGGAATGTCGACCTCTTCGGCAATCTGCTCTCTGTGAAGCGCAGTGCCCAGATGCAGCTCATCGGTATGAAGGACTATCAGACGGTGGTGAAGTGTAACATCATCTCCGGCATCGCCAACCTCTACTATACGTTGCTGATGCTCGACCGTCAGGTGGAGATCATCACTGATATGGAACAGCTCACCAAGGATACCTGGGAGAAGATGCAGTTCATGCACGAGAACCGTATCGGCTACCGCTCTACGGCTGTGCAGAGTGCTGAGGCTGCCTACTACAGCGTCCAGGCCCAGAAGGTGGATATGCTCCGTCAGATCCGTGAGTGTGAGAATTCCCTCTCATTGCTGATAGGTCAGCAGGGACAGACCATCCAGCGTGGCACCTTTGCCAACCAGAGCCTGCCTGCGGAAATTGCCACTGGCGTCAGCATCCAGTTGCTCAACAACCGTGCTGATGTCCACTATGCCGAGATGTCGCTGGCTCAGTGCTTCTACAATGTAGAGACTGCCCGCAGCCGTTTCTATCCCAGTATCACGGTGACGGGTACTGCTGCCTTCACCAACAGCGGCGGTGGTGTCATCGTCAACCCTGGAAAGTGGCTGCTCTCAGCCGTGGGTTCTCTGGTGCAGCCCATCTTCCAGCACGGACAGATTGTGGCTGGCCTGAAGGTGGCCAAGGCTCAGTATGAGCAGGCCTACAACACCTGGCAGAACGCTGTGCTCAAGGCTGGTAACGAGGTGTCGAATGCGCTCGTACAGTATAACTCTTCTGCTGAGAAGGCCGAACTCGACGGCAAGCGCGTACAGGTGCTTACCAAGAATGTCGAGGATACCCAGAAGCTGATGGAGTCGTCCAGCAATACCACTTATCTGGAGGTGATCTCTGCCCAGAGCAACCTGCTCAATGCTGAGATCTCTGAGGTGACCGATCAGTTCAACAAGATGCAGGCTGTCGTGAATCTCTATCAGGCCCTTGGTGGAGGCGCAAAATAATTGAAAATTGAAAATTGAAGATTGAAAATTATGGCAAGTGAAATATCCCCTAAAGCTGAGATTTCGCCAAAGGCGAAGATTGGTGATAACTGTAAGATATTCCCCTTTGTGTATATCGAGGACGATGTGGTGATAGGTGACAACTGTATCATCTTCCCCTTCGTCTCTATCTGCGACGGCTCACGTATCGGAAAAGGCAACAAGATCCACCAAGGCAGTGTGATTGCCGCCCTGCCTCAGGACTTCAACTTCCGTGGTGCCAAGTCGTATGTGGAGATTGGCGATAACAACGTGATTCGTGAGAATGTTGTCATCAATCGCGGTACTCAGCGCGATGGCGTGACCAAGATTGGTGACCACAACTTCCTGCTCGAAGGTACGCATATCAGCCATGATACGGTGGTTGGAAACAACTGCGTGTTTGGCTATGGTACGAAGATTGCAGGCGACTGTGAGATTGGCAATGGTGTCATCTTCTCATCTGGTGCTATCCAGAATGCCAACACCCGTGCTGGCGACCTCTCGCTGATTCAGGCAGGTTGTGCCTTCTCTCACGATGTGCCTCCCTACGTGATTGCTGGTGGTAACCCCATGGTCTATGGTGGTCCAAACACCACCGTCATGAAATATGCCAATATCGACGAGAAGGTGCAGAAGCATATCGCCAATGCCTACCGTCTGCTCTTCCATGGAAAGACGAGCGTGTTCGATGTGGTCAATCAGATCAAGGAGCAGGTGCCCGATGGCCCTGAGATTCAGAACATCGTCCGTTTCCTCCAGAATTCGAAACGTGGTATCATGTGTAAGTAAACAAATAAAGCCCCGCCAATCGGCGGGGCTTTATTGTTTTTAATAGCTTGCAGAACAAGGGATGCCTGCAGCAATCACCCTGTCTCGGATCTCATCGAGTTGTTCGTGCGTGGCCTTCTGCAGACCCATGGTGGGTGTCTCACGGTCGATGGTGTAGATCATCACCTGCTGAGGCTTAATCTCCTTAACCGCCTCCAACCAAGGTCCTACGTATTCCTCGCCCGTATTGTCTACCGACTCTCCTGCAGCCTCGCCTCGCATAAACATCGTTTGGATAATCACGTGCCCGTTAAAGGCTTTCAGTCGATCAATAATCTGGGCTACATCGTAGGTGCCGTTCGGATGGTCCACCTTATTTATATATATAGGGTCTACGGTGTCAAGCTTCAGGATGTTGTTGTCCACCTTCATCAGTGCATCGTGCACCTGCTGACGGTGGATCATCGTCGAATTGCTCAGTACGCTCACCTTTGCCTTCGGACAATACTGGTCTCTCAGTCGGATGGTGTCGTCGATAATCTCTGCGAAGTGCGGATGACAGGTGGGCTCACCGTTGCCTGCAAACGTCAGCACATCAGGCAACTGTCCCTCAGTGTTCATCTCTTTCAGTTTCGCCTCCAGTCGCTCGGCCACCAGTTCCCGTGTAGGCAGGGGCAGGGTAGGGCGGTGGTCTTCATTGAAGCCACACTCACAATAGATACAGTCGAAGCTGCAAACCTTACCGTCGGCAGGCAGCAGGTTGATACCGAGCGAAATGCCGAGTCTGCGGCTGTGTACAGGCCCGAAAATCGGCGATGGATAGATAATTGTACTCATAACGGGTGCAAAGGTACAAAATAGTTAAGAATTTAGTGTGAAGAATTAAGAAAAATACAATAATATTTGGAAATCGCTTTAAAATGTTGTATCTTTGCAGCTCGAAATTACGTACGTATTTGAATCATTCATGAAAAGACGCAGGAAGAATACTGGCAACCGTCGTGGTGCGCAGTTGGTAACGCTATGTATCAGTACGGCGATGGTGCTGGTGCTGTTGGGCATGGTCGTGTTGTCCGTGCTGACATCCCGTAACCTGTCGGAGTGGGTGAAAGAGAACCTCACGGTGACGGTGATGTTAAGCGACGACGTGAGTGTCAACGGCGCTAAGTTGTTGTGTCGTGATCTCTACCACCGCCCTTATTCCAAGAACATCGACTACATCAGTAGAGATCAGGCCTTGGAAGAGCAGACGGCTGCGATGGGCTCCGACCCCTCGGAGTTCTTGGGTGTCAACCCGTTCCCAGCCTCTCTGGAGCTCCAGCTCAACTCCGAATATGCCAACCGCGACTCGTTGAGATGGATTGCCGCTGAATTGAAAAAACATGAAGGCGTCACCGATGTGGCCTATCAGGTAGACCTGATGGACAGTGTCAACCGCAATCTGGCCAAGCTCAACGTGCTGTTGCTTGTGCTGGCAGTACTGCTCACGTGCATCTCGGTCTCGCTCATCAACAATACGGTGCGCCTCAGTATCTACTCCCGTCGTTTTGCCATCCGCACGATGAAGCTTGTGGGTGCTTCGTGGGGCTTTATCCGTCGCCCGTTCATGCGTCGAGCCCTGACTGTAGGCCTTATTGCAGCCCTGATAGCCCTTTTGGTGTTGGGAGCATGTGTCTATGCCCTGTATTATTACGAGCCCAACGTCGAGGCCGTCATTGGCTGGTTGGAACTGGTCATCACCGCTGTGGCTGTTGTGGCCTTTGGCATTTTCTTCACCACCACGAGTTCTTATGTCTCGGTGAACAAGTACCTCAAGATGCCCGCTGGCGACTTGTACAAGATCTAGAAAAGGCAAAAAGGGTAAAAAAGTAAAAGGGTAAAAAAGTAAAAAGGTAAAAAAGATAATGGATAAGCGAAATTTTGCATTCGACAAAGTCAATTTCATCTTGTTGGCAGTGAGTATGGTTGTGGTCGTTATCGGCTTCCTGCTCATGGTTGGTCCTAACTCATCGGAGACGGCTTTCGAGCCCGACATCTTCAGTGTGCGTCGCATCAAGGTGGCTCCTGTGGTATGTCTTGCCGGCTTCGTCATGATGATCTATGCCGTTGTCCGTAAACCGAAAGACAAATAAATCATAAATCCGTAAATCATAAATCAAACTCATGGATTGGATACAGACTGTTATTATCGCCATCGTTGAGGGCTTAACAGAGTTTCTGCCAGTATCGTCTACTGGACATATGATCATTACGCAGAACCTGCTTGGTGTGCCTCAGGGCGATCCCTTTGTACATGCTTTCACTTTTATCATTCAGTTTGGTGCCATCTTATCGGTGGTGTGCCTCTATTGGAATCGCTTTTTCAGCTATGACCACACACCGGCTCCTAAGGGCAGCTCACTCTTTGAGAAGTTCAAGCATCATTTCAAATTCTACTGGCTGCTCATCGTGGGTGTCGTGCCCGCAGTAGTGATAGGCCTGCTTGCCAAGAAGTCGGGCTTGCTCGACTGGCTTCTCGACAGTGTCGAGGTGGTGGCCATCATGCTGGTGCTTGGTGGTGTGTTCATGCTCTTCTGCGACAAGCTGTTCGATAAGGGCAGCGAGGACAATCAGATGACAGAGCGCCGCGCTTTCATGATTGGTCTCTATCAGTGTATCTCCGTCATTCCTGGTGTGTCGCGCTCGATGGCCACCATCGTGGGAGGTATGACTCAGGGACTTACGCGCCGTCGTGCTGCCAAGTTCTCGTTCTTCCTGGCTGTACCTACGATGGCAGGAGCCACGCTGCTCGACCTGCTCGATCTGATGAAAGAAGATACGGCTTGGGCCACTGGCCATAATATTGCGATGCTCATTCTGGGTTGTGTCATTGCCTTCGTGGTGGCACTGCTGGCGATGAAGTGGTTTGTCAATTTCCTGACTAGATATGGCTTTAAGGCCTTTGGTATCTATCGCATCGTGGTGGGACTGATCATCATCGTTCTGCTGCTCACGGGTCATTCACTCTCAATGGTCGACTGATGAATTTCCAGGAAGGCGCGTTTATCTATATCAACAAACCCTACCGGATGTCGAGCTTCGGAGCTCTGGCCCATATCCGCTATGTGGTCTCCAAACGCCTGCATGTGAAACGGGTGAAGATGGGCCATGCCGGCACCCTCGACCCCTTGGCCACTGGCGTGCTGATACTCTGTACGGGTAAGGCCACGAAGCGCATTGAGGAGTTGCAGCTGCAGTCGAAGGAATATACCGCCACCCTGCAGTTGGGGGCCACCACGCCGAGCTACGACATGGAGCATCCTGTGGACCAGACCTATCCCACGGCCCATATCACTCGGGAGCTCATCCTCCAGACGCTGCCGCAGTTTGTGGGCAACATCATGCAGCAGCCGCCCCTCTTCTCCGCCTGCATGGTGGCAGGCGACAGAGCCTATGAACTGGCTCGCAAGGGGATGGATGTGCAGTTGGCAGCCAAGCCCGTCCGTATTGACGAGCTCGAGCTCACCGACTTTAACCCCGAGACCATGCAGATGTCTATCCGTGTGGCCTGTGGCAAAGGCACCTATATCCGCTCGTTGGCCCGCGACATCGGTGCCGCCCTTGGCAGCGGTGCCTATCTGACGGCTCTCTGCCGCACGCGTGTTGGCGATGTGCGTATTGAGGATTGCCTCACGTTCGACGACTTTCCCCAGTGGTTGGAGAATAATGTTGAAGGTTGAAGATTGAAGATTGAAGATTGAAAATTGAAGATTGAAAATTAAGATATAATGAAGTTATCACAGTTTAAGTTTAAGCTCCCAGAAGAGCAGGTGGCACTGGAACCTCCTTTCCACCGCGATGAGTGCCGCCTGATGGTGGTTCATCGCAAGAGTGGACGTATTGAGATGACCAAGAAAGATGAGAATGGCGAAGACCTCCTGGACAAAGAGGGTAACCCCGTCTATCTCGACTTCCGTAATATCCTCGACTATTTCGACGAGGACGATACCTTTATCTTCAACGACACCCAGGTGTTCCCTGCCCGTCTCTATGGCACGAAAGAGAAGACCGATGCCAAGATCGAGGTGTTCCTGCTGCGTGAACTGAATGCCGACCTGCGCCTTTGGGACGTACTTGTAGAGCCCGCCCGTAAGATCCGTATTGGCAACAAGCTCTTCTTCGAGGACGACGGACCTATGGTGGCCGAGGTCATCGACAACACCACCAGCCGTGGTCGCACCCTGCGTTTTCTCTACGACTGTCCCCACGACGAGTTCAAGCGCGAACTCTTCGCCCTGGGTGCTGCCCCGCTGCCCCGATACATCATCGACAAGCGCGAGGCCACTCCTGAAGATATGGAGAACTTCCAGACCATCTACGCCAAGAACGAAGGTGCCGTCACAGCACCCTCCACAGGTCTGCACTTCAGTCGTGAACTGCTGAAGCGCATGGAGATCCGAGGCATTAACTTCGCCTATATCACCCTCCACTGCGGACTTGGTAACTTCGACGCCATCGAGGTTGAGGATCTGACCAAACATAAGATGTCATCTGAGCAGATGTTCGTTAGCAAGGAAGCCTGCGACCTCGTCAACACCACCAAGCTCAACGGCCATCGCGTCTGCTGCGTAGGTGTCAGCACCGCCCGTGCCACAGAGACTGCCGTAGGTACCGACGGCCTGCTGAAAGAGTTCGAGGGATGGACCAACAAGTTCATCTTCCCGCCCTACGAATTCGGTATGTGCAACGCCATGATCGGCAACTTCTACCACCCTGAGTCCACGATGATGATGTCTGAGTGCTCCTTCGGTGGCTACGACCTCGTCTACGAGGCCTACAAGAAAGCCGTCAAGAATGGCTATAAGTTCGGTTGCTACGGCGACGCCCTTCTGATGCTCGACGACTAAAGAAGAGAGAGATGGCCACGTTCGTGCATAAGGTATATCTGGGACTGGGCTCGAACCAGGGCGACAGGAATAAGCAGCTTGCCCGTGCCATCGAACTCATTGGCGAGCGTGTTGGCAAAGTGATCCGCCAGTCGTCCATCATCGAGACCGAGCCCTGGGGATTCACCTCAGGCAACAAATTCCTCAACTGCGCCATCTTCATCGAGACCGAACTTCTGCCCCGCAAGGTGCTCGAGGTCACCAAACAGATTGAACGCGAGCTGGGCCGTCGTTATAAAGGCATGGCCTATCGCGATCGTCCTATCGACATCGACATCCTGCTCTACGATGACATCACCCTCGATGAGCCCGACCTTCAGATTCCTCATCCCCTGATGTATGAGCGCGACTTCGTGATGATTCCCCTTCGTGAGATACAACAATAAAGAATCCCCGCCAGAGTTGGCGGGGATTCTTTATTGCTAAATAAAAACCCCGCGGTGAAGCGGGGAATTTATTACTTACGAAGACCGAGGGCCTTGATGATGGCACGATAACGATTGATATCGTTATTGTACAGGTACTTCAGCAGCTTACGACGCTTACCAACCAGCATGGTCAGTGAACGGGCTGTGTTGTGGTCCTTACGGTTCTTCTTCAGGTGCTCTGTGAGGTGAGAGATACGATAGCTGAAAAGAGCAATCTGAGACTCTGCAGAACCAGTGTCAGTAGCGCTCTGGCCGAACTTACCGAAGATCTCCTCCTTCTTTGCCTTGTCTAAATACATAATTTTTAAATTGTGATTAATGTTGTTTGCAATAACATCTTTCAGACGCTTTTCTGGCCTAATCACCAGCCGGTTACGTCATCAAATGCTCCGGATTTTCCGAAATGCGGGTGCAAAGGTACAACTTTTTTTCGATACTGCAAACTTTTTCGAAAAATATTCGTACCTTTGCAGCCGAATTTTAATAAACAGGTATGCAGGATATTAGAAATATCGCAATAATTGCACATGTAGACCACGGAAAAACGACTCTCGTGGACAAGATGATGCTTGCGGGAAATCTCTTCCGTGAGGGACAGAACCTTAGCAATCAAGTGCTCGACGCCAATGATCTGGAACGGGAGCGCGGCATCACTATTCTTTCAAAAAATGTGTCTATCAACTGGAAAGGCGTTAAGATCAACATCATCGATACCCCGGGACACTCCGACTTCGGTGGTGAGGTAGAGCGCGTGCTCAACATGGCCGACGGCTGTCTGCTGCTCGTCGACGCCTTCGAGGGCCCCATGCCCCAGACCCGTTTCGTACTCCAAAAAGCCCTTCAGATAGGTCTCAAGCCCATCGTGGTGGTCAACAAGGTCGACAAACCCAACTGTCGCCCCGAGGAGGTCTACGAGATGGTGTTCGACCTCATGTTCTCCCTCAACGCCACTGAGGATCAGCTCGACTTCCCCGTTGTCTATGGCTCCGCCAAAAACGGCTGGATGGGCGAAGACTGGAAGACACCTACCACCGACATCACCTATCTGCTCGACAAGATCATCGAAGTGATCCCCGCTCCGCAGCAGATTGAAGGCACGCCTCAGATGCTCATCACCTCGCTCGACTACTCCAGCTATCAGGGTCGCATCGCTGTGGGGCGCGTTCATCGTGGTACCCTCAAAGACGGTATGCAGGTCACCATCGCTCACCGCGACGGCAAACTCGAGAAGACCAAGATCAAAGAGCTCCATACCTTCGAAGGCATGGGCCACGTGCGCACTGACAGCGTCGACTGTGGCGACATCTGCGCCGTCATCGGCCTCGAGAAATTCGAGATTGGCGACACCATCTGCGACCTCGAGAACCCCGAGCCCATGACACCTATCGCCATCGATGAGCCTACCATGTCGATGCTCTTCACCATCAACGACTCCCCCTTCTTCGGCAAGGAAGGTAAATTTGTCACCTCCCGCCATATCAACGACCGCCTCGAAAAAGAGCTTGAGAAGAATCTCGCCCTGCGCGTAGAACCCTTCGAAGACTCTACCGACAAATGGATTGTCTCAGGTCGTGGCGTGCTCCACCTCTCCGTACTCGTCGAGACCATGCGTCGCGAGGGCTACGAGCTGCAGGTAGGTCAGCCTCAGGTCATCTATAAAGAGGTCGATGGTCAGAAATGCGAGCCTATCGAAGAGCTCACCATCAACGTGCCCGAAGAGTTCGCCTCCAAGATGATTGATATGGTCACCCGTCGTAAAGGTGAGATGACCTCGATGGAAAACCAGGGCGAGCGTGTCAACATCGAGTTCGACATCCCCTCGCGTGGTATCATTGGTCTGCGCACCAACGTGCTCACCGCCTCTCAGGGTGAGGCCATCATGGCCCATCGCTTCAAGGAATACCAGCCCTACAAGGGTGAGATAGAGCGTCGTGTCAACGGCTCCATGATCTCCATGGATACGGGCAATGCCTTCGCCTATGCCATCGACAAGCTGCAGGATCGTGGTAAATTCTTCATCGATCCAGGTGAAGACGTCTATGCCGGACAGGTGGTTGGCGAGCATGTCCACGACAACGACCTCGTGATCAACGTCTGCAAGGCCAAGCAGCTCACCAATGTCCGTGCCTCTGGTACCGATGAGAAAGCCCGCATCATCCCCAAGACCGTCATGTCGTTGGAAGAGTGCCTCGAATACATCAAGCAAGATGAGCTTGTCGAAGTCACTCCCAAGTCCATGCGTATGCGCAAAATCATCCTCGACCACGATCAGCGCAAAAAGGCTGCGATCCAGCGAGGGTAGAGCGATGCTTGCATCAGCTCTACCGAGCGTTAGCAGGCTCGACTCTAGGTCAAGGCTGCGATCCAGCGAGGGTAGAGTAAATAATCCCCAGCCGAACGGCTGGGGATTATTTACTCTGTCATCCCGAGCGCCCCCTTTCTGTCATCCCGAGCGTAGTCGAGGGATCTCATGAGATCTCTCCATGTGCTTCGCTTAGTCGAGATGACAATGGAAAATGTGCAAGCAAATTCTCCACTCACGAAATAGTTGAAAAATGGCTTAAGCCGTCACCATGCGACCTTTCCTCCTGACTATCAATTTGTTAAGTGGTGACGGCTTGGCTTTTGAGCCATCACCCTGCCGTCACCACAAATCGTTTTTCAAATAAAATTACCATATCCGCGCCTCCTTCAGATAGTCCTTTCCATGAGTTCCCACCATGGGAATAGTTTGTTCCCATTATGGGAACTCCTATGTTCCCACGTTGGGAACAACTTGTTTCCCCTATGGAAACAAACTGTTTCCTTTGTCTTTGCTGTTGTGGAACTGCTTGATAACCAAAGTCTTAATACTTATAGAAGCCCATTTCTGTCCGTATCTCTTACCAAAAATCTGCTTCGGTGACGGCTGGGTGACGGCTCAAAAGGGCAGCCGTCACCACTTAAAGCTTTATAAATCAGAGACTTATCTGCCAAGGTGACGGCTTAAGCCTTTTTTATACTTATTACTCATGCATGTTTACATGTTGTTGACGCTTGTAAACAAACTTTACTCATTTTGTCTCTACTCCCAAAACGGATATTCGTCAGGACTTCCCAGGTCTCAGAGTTTACCCGTCATAAAGTGGTACTTTACTCCGAGTAAACTCCCACTTTACTCGGAGTAAAGACAAAACCATGACTTTTTCCCTTAAAAATTTGCAGAAGTCCCCGATTATGCTTATCTTTGCAGGGTAATAGGACGTCTATGGATGATGTATATTCACTTTCGGAAGAAGATATTAAGCTACGTTATATCACCCCTGCCATTGTGAGCAAGGCGTGGTCGTTAGAAGATATCACCATGGAAACTAAGGTAAAACTTACAGATGGTAAGATAAACCTTAGAGGTAACCTCATGGCTCGTGGTAAAGCGAAGTATGCCGACTATATGCTCTACTACAACAGGGCTACGCCCATCGCCATTGTCGAGGCCAAGGATGCCAACCACTCTGTTGGTTTTGGTATGCAGCAGGCCAAGGAATATGCCTCGATGATGGATATCCCATTCGCCTTCAGCTCTAATGGCTTTGGATTCCAAGAATATGATTTCCTGACAGGCAAGGAACGCTCGTTCTCCATGGATGAATTCCCCACCAAGGAAGAGCTTTACGGCCGATATCTGGCTGAGAGCCATGATGGCAATGGACTGTCTGACGAAGAGCTGAAGGTTATCAGGCAGCCCTATTGCACAGGAATTGACATCTTCCCACCTCGCTATTACCAGCGTAATGCCGTTAATCGTACAGTAAACGCTATAGCGCAAGGTAAGAAGCGCATGCTGCTGGTGATGGCCACAGGTACAGGCAAGACCTATACCGCCTTCCAGATAGTCTATCGTCTGATCAATGCTGGACTGGTGAAGAAAGTGCTATATCTGGCTGACAGGAATATCTTGGTAGATCAGTCTATTGAGCAAGACTTCAAACCTCTCACCAATGTGATTCACAAGGTGAACTACTCGCAGGATAAGAACACGAAATCAACGGCCCATGTGGTATATTTCTCCCTCTATCAACAATTGATAGGTGAGGATGGGAAGCAGAATTACGCAGAGCTCTTCAAGCCGGAATTCTTCGACCTGGTAATCGTCGATGAGTGTCATCGAGGCAGTGCCAAGGATGATAGCAATTGGCGAGAGATTCTGGAATATTTCAGCGGAGCCACTCAGATTGGTATGACGGCCACGCCCAAGGAAACGCGCTACCAGTCGAACATCACCTACTTTGGCGAACCGCTCTACACCTACAGTCTGAAAGAGGGTATCGACGATGGCTTCCTGGCACCTTTCAAGGTGATAAATATCACCACCAACATTGGCGACGAATGGCGCCCCACAAAGGGACAGTTGGATATCAACGGGAACCTGATAGAAGACCGAATCTACAATAATCAGGATTACGATTACAACATCATCATAGCAGATAGAATCCGCGAGGTGGCCCATGAAATAACGAGTTACTTGAAAACCACTGATCGTATGGCCAAGACCATCGTGTTTTGTGCTGACGAGGATCATGCAGAACGTATGCGCATTGCCTTGGTCAACGAGAATGCTGAGATGTGCAAGAAATATCCCGATTATGTGGTGCGCATTACGGGCAGCGATGCCTACGGCCAGTCCAAGCTCGATTACTTTATCTCTGTATCGTCGAAGACGCCTGTCATCGCCACTACCAGCAAACTGCTTTCTACAGGCGTGGATTGTAAGATGGTGAAGCTGATAGCACTCGACCAGCGGATTAACTCTATGACCGAGTTTAAGCAGATTGTGGGTCGTGGCACGCGCATTCGTGAGAAAGAGGGAAAGACCCACTTCACCATCATGGACTTCCGAAACATCACCCGCCTCTTTGCAGATCCTGACTGGGATGGCCCGTTAGAGGTGGATAAAGGTTATCTGCCTGACAGGGCAAAGCCCTATGCGCCACCCAAGGACAAACCAGATGATGGAGGTAAGGTACATGAAGAAAGGCCCATTGTCGATAGGGAAGGCTGTGAGGTAAGGATCATCAACAAGATGGTATCCGTGTATGATTCAAACGGAAAACTGCTCCGCACGGAGAGCATCACTGATTACACCAAGAAGAATATCAACGACACTTACGCCAACCTCAATGACTTCATCAACCATTGGAATGAGGCAGAGCGCAAGGCGGAGATCACAGAGCTGATGCGCGAGAGTGGTATCGACTTGCAGGCCTTGAAGGAAGATCAGGGAATGACAGATGTGGATGATTTCGACTTTATCTGCCACATCGCCTATGGCAAGAAACCACTCACCCGAAAGGAGCGTGCCGAGAATGTGAAGAAGCGCGACGTGTTTCATAAGTATGGTCCAGAGGCTCAGAAGGTGTTGGAGGCATTGCTTGACAAGTACGCAAGCGACGGTATCAGTCAGTTGGAAAACCGCAAGGTGCTGAGCTTAGATCCCTTCCGTCAGATGGGCTCTCCAGCCACTATCGCCAAGTTGTTTGGCGGCAACCAGCAGTATTTCTCGGCTGTCAAGGAATTAGAAACTATGATTTATAACGATATTGCATAAGCATGGCACTCACTAACTTTGTTAAGAACATCAGAAACATCATGCGCAACGACGCAGGTATCAATGGCGATGCCCAGCGAATAGAACAGATTGCCTGGATGTTGTTTCTGAAGGTATATGATGAGAAAGAAAACGATTGGGAGTTTAACGAAGATAACTACAAGTCATTTATTCCGGAAGATTGTCGTTGGCGCAACTGGGCTAAGGACAATGGCGACGGCGAAGCCTTGACGGCAGGCGATCTGCTCGATTTCGTAGATAACACCCTGTTTCCCACCTTAAAGAATCTGGAGGTAACACCAGCCACGCCGATGCGCAGTGCCATCGTAAAGGCCACCTTCCTCAATGCCAACCAATATATGAAAGATGGCGTATTGCTCCGACAGGTGATCAATGTCATCGACGATCTCGACCTGAGCAGCTACGAAGAAAGTCACGCCTTTGGTGAGATCTACGAGACCATCCTCAAGGAGATGCAGTCGGCTGGTACAGCTGGTGAATTCTATACCCCTCGTGCCTTGACTGATTTCATGGCAGAGATCATTGCGCCTCAGGTGGGGGAGCAGATGGCAGACTTCGCTTGTGGCACTGGTGGTTTCCTCACCTCATGGCTGAAAGCCCTCGACAAGCAGGTGAAGACCGCTGAGGACAGGGAGGCTTACGCCCATTCCATCTATGGCATCGAGAAGAAGCAGTTCCCCTATATGCTCTGCGTCACCAATATGCTGTTGCACGACATCGATTCGCCTCAGGTGAACTATGGCAACTCGCTCACGAAAGATGTGCTGAACTATACCGATGATGATAAGTTCGACGTGATCCTGATGAATCCCCCTTATGGCGGTAATGAGAAAAACGAGGTGAAGCGTCACTTCCCAGCCGATCTGAGTTCCAGCGAGACAGCCGATCTGTTTATGGTGGTGATCCAGTATCGTTTAAAAGCTCAGGGTAGGGCAGCAGTGATTCTGCCTGACGGCTTCCTCTTCGGTACTGACAACGCCAAACTGGCTATCAAGGAAAAGCTGTTGCGTGAATTCAATCTGCATACCATTATCCGTCTGCCTGGCAGCATCTTTGCGCCTTACACCTCGATAGCCACCAATATTCTGTTTTTCAACAATGAGAAAGCTGAGGGCGCTGCAGAGGGCTTCTGCACGAAAGAGACCTGGTTCTATCGCCTCGATATGCCCGAGGGCTACAAGCACTTCTCTAAGACAAAGCCCATGCAGGCAGCGCATTGCCAACCCATCAAAGACTGGTGGCAGAATCGGGTGGAGATGGTTGATGCAGAATCAGGCGACGAGAAATCACGCCGTTTCTCAGCCCAGGAACTGATGGACTTAGGTCTGAACTTCGATCAATGTAAGTTCCCCAAAGAGGAAGAAGAGGTGCTGCGCCCCGAAGAGCTCTTGAAGCAATATCACGAAAAGCGTACCGCCCTCGATGCCAAGATTGACAAGACGCTAAACGAAATCCAGCAGATGTTGGGGATAGAAATATATTAAGGAATAAGATGATGAACGAGATAGAGAAGAACGACCAAATTGTCGCGCAGGCTGCGCAACAATCTTTGATACAGGATGCTTGTACCATTATTGATCAGGCACAGGCCACCGCTTATCGTCAAGTAAACGAAACATTAATTAAGCGTAACTGGCTGTTAGGAATGCGAATTCAGCATGAGGTGTTGAAAGACAAGCGTGCAGAGTATGGTAAGCAGGTGGTAAAATGTCTGGCTCAATCACTTGTGGAAAGATATGGAAAAGGATTTCAAACAGCTAATTTATACCACTTCGTAGCTTTCTACAACTACCATCCAGATATTTTCTACGCAGTGAGTAGAAAATCTGCAGATAATGAATTCGATAACATTTTCCACTCAGTGAGTAGAGAATCAGAAAACATTTTGCACTCACTGCGTGCAAAATCATCGATTCATCTTGACTGGACGCACTATCGCATCATTCTTCAGGAGAGTAGCAAGGAGGCTCGTGACTGGTATGAGCAGGAAGCTGCACGCGAAATGTGGAGCACTCGCACACTCCAGCGGAATGTCAGCAGCCAGTATTATCATCGCTTACTCCAGTCGCAAAACAAGGATGCGGTTCGTGGCGAGATGAAGCAACTGACTGCCCCATTGCAAGATAAACTGGAGTATCTGAAAAATCCAGTAGTCGCAGAGTTTCTTGGCTTTAAGAATAATACCGATTATACGGAGAGTGACTTAGAACAAAGTATCATCAATCATCTGATACCATTCCTCATGGAGATGGGCAAAGGTTTTGCCTTCGTTGACAGGCAGAAACATATACATACAGAGAAGGAAGATTATTATATTGATCTTGTGTTCTATAATTATTTTCTGCATTGCTTTGTTCTTGTAGATTTGAAGACTACAAAATTGAGATATCAGGATGTTGGGCAGATGGATATGTATGTAAAGATGTACGACGACTTGATGAGGCCAGAAGGGCATAATCCCACCATTGGTATATTGCTCTGTGCAGAAACTGATGAAGATGTAGCTCACTATTCTGTACTCAACGGAAACGATCAGCTCTATGCTGCTAAATATCTTACCTATATGCCTACCAAGGAGGAACTGCGTCGTGAGATTGAGCAGCAGAAAGAATTCTTTAGGCTTCAAAACGAGAAATAACCTATGAACGCACAGCAGTTAAAGAACGCTATACTTCAAGAAGCCATTGAGGGCCGCCTGATACCCCAAGACCCCAACGACGAACCAGCAAGCATCTTGCTGGAGCGCATCCGTAAGGAGAAAGAAAGGCTGGTAAAAGAGGGCAAGCTCAAAAAGAAAGACCTCGAAGTAAAACCCATCTCCGAGGATGAAATCCCCTTTGAGATTCCCGAGAGTTGGGAGTGGGTGAGGTTGTCCAATCTTATACAGCTCTTATCAGGACAAGATTTTCCTCCAGAAAAGTATAATTCTGAAAAAAAGGGAACTCCATATATTACGGGTGCAAGTAATATATCCAACGGAAGATTGCATATTAACAGATGGACAGAAACACCTTCTGTAATAGGTATAGAAGGTGATTTGTTAATTGTATGTAAGGGCTCAGGTGTAGGTAAAATGTGTATATGTGATATTCCGAAAATTCATATAGCAAGACAAATTCAAATAATAAGACCATTATCCTCAACCGTCTTAATTGATTATGTTAGAATTGTAGTAAATGCAAATATGCAATCTATTGTTTCTAAAGCGCAAGGTGTAATTCCAGGAATAAGTAGAGAAGATGTTTTAGATCTGAATGTGCCTTTTCCCCCTTATGCAGAGCAAAAGCGTATCGTGGCGAAGATTGAAGAACTTTTGCCAAAAGTGGAGAAATACGGCAAGACACAAGACGAACTCAACAAGCTGAACGAGGAACTTCCAGAACGCTTAAAGAAAAGCATTCTGCAAGAAGCAATCGAAGGCCGCTTAGTTCCCCAAGACCCCAACGACGAACCAGCCTCCGTTTTGCTGCAAAAGATTCGCGAAGAAAAGCAGCAACTCGTCAAAGCCGGCAAACTCAAAAAGAAAGACCTCATCGAAACCCCAATCTCCGAAGATGAAATCCCCTTCGCAATCCCCGATAGTTGGGAGTGGTGTAATTTGTTTGATTGTGTAGACATCCTATATGGATATCCGTTTGACTCAACTGCATTCAACGAAAACAGTTTAGGTTTTCCTCTTATTCGTATAAGAGATATTATTCCATCATCCACTAAAACGTATACCACAGAAAAAGCAGAAGAAAGATATGTAATAAAAAAGGGTGATATGCTTGTGGGTATGGACGGAAACTTTAATGTTTGCTTCTGGAAATCTGATAATGCATATTTGAATCAACGAGTTTGTAAAATTACGGCAAAAGAAAGTATTCTTAACCAGAAATACCTCTATTATTATTTGCCCTACGAATTGGAAGAAATATTTAAGACTGTATCCTACGTTACAGTAAAACATTTATCTGATAAACATTTCCGTACTATGCGGATTCCTCTTCCACCTCTTGCAGAACAAAAGCGCATAGTGGCGAAGTTGGAGCAACTGCTTGGTGAAATCGATAAACTAAAGAAGTAAGCGATGAACAGACTCGTACTCATAGGCAATGGATTCGATATAGCTCATGGACTACAAACTAGTTATAAGAGTTTCATCAGTTGGTATTTTAATCAGTGGGGCCATCGCTTATTGAATAGTATTAAAAGGGAGGAGTCTGACGGATTATGTACTTTTAGATTAAACGATGGTATAAATGCTCCTAATTGGGCTTCAGTATTTCAGGGATATTATTTTAAGAGAGAGAACCCATTTGTCTCGTGGAATGATTCAGATGCGTTCATCGAAGCCTACAAGGATAAAAATCTTTGTAAAATTACTTTTAATAGTCCTCTACTTCAGCGTATATGGACACAATTATTATTGGGATGGGTTGACATTGAGAATGAATATTATTCGCTACTTTTTCAGGAAAAGATGGATTTGAAGGAGGGATTCATATACCCCAATTATAAAGCCATTAACGATCAATTAAATATTTTACGCAATAAGCTGATTCAATATCTTAAGGAAATAGAGAAAAAGGAAATACACGCGATTGATGATATTGAAGAAAAGATATATCGTCCAATCAAAAAGAGAGAGTTGGCTGTCGCATATAGATTAAGTGCAGTTGAGCGGTCAAAAGAAGAATTAAATCCTGCAAGGGTGATGCTGCTCAATTTTAATTATACAAAGACTCCATCGTTGTATACTCTAAAGCACTCTCATGTGTCAATCAATAACATTCATGGTTGCCTAGATAAGCCAGATAGTGTAATATTTGGTTATGGAGACGAATTGGATGATGGCTTCAAAAAGCTTAAGGATAAGAATAATAATGAGTGTTTGCGCCACATGAAATCGATTCGCTATTTAGAATCGAATAACTATCGCAAGATGTTGGAGTTTATTGAATCTGCTCCTTTCCAGGTATGCATCATGGGTCATTCATGTGGTAATTCTGATCGTACGCTTCTCAACACATTGTTTGAACATCGTAACTGTGTATCTGTAAAGCCATATTTTTACATAAACGAGAAGAATGAAGACAACTATCTTGAGCTTGTTCAGAACATCAGCAGAAACTTCACTGACATGAAGCTCTATAGAGACAGAGTTGTAAACGAAGAATATTGCGAACTGTTAGTTAGTAACAAATAGAATGAGACTATGTTTGGAATAGGGTTAACTGAATGGTTCCTGATAATCTTCGTCGCTGGGATGGTCTTTCTGGTCATCGTTGCAATTTGTGATGGTGGCAAGAATAATCCTACATGGCCTGGGATTATTCTTAGCTTTTTGCTGAATCTGTTAGTTCTCTACCTCGTTTTGTGTTTTCTTGGTATCATGGGTGAACCACGCTGTCGGCGAGAAGATCCATATGAATAAATAAAGAACGAGGCTTGCATCCCTGCAGGCCTCGCTCTTGTTCTAACAAACTAATCAAAATGGAAAAAAGAAAATCACTAACTATTAAAACTATCTTATGTATGAATCAAAAATCTGATGCAAAGATACGGGGATTTTGGACTGAATACAAATATTTGGGTGTTTTCTTGGCTTGTTTGTTGCGACAGGGTGGGGGATTTGCGACAAAGGGACGGAAAGAGTTTCGTTTTTGTCGGAAGAGCAGCAATTTCCATTAAAAAGTGGTGCAAGGATTTGGTAGTTTCGTGAGAAACCACTACCTTTGCGCCATTATTGTGTAACATTTAAATTTAAGAGTATGGAGAACAATATCCAAAAAGAGGATTTGCTGGCCTTGGTGAAGAGTAAAATCTACACCATCAGGGGGCAGAAAGTGATGCTTGACTTTGACTTGGCTCAGATGTATGAGGTAGAAACGAAACGTCTGAATGAAGCCGTCAGACGCAATTTAAAACGATTTGAAGGTGATGATTTCATGTTTCGTCTTACAAAAGATGAAATCGCTCAAGTTGGTTCAAGGTCGCAAATTGCGACCTTGAACAGAGGTCGTGGTAGTAACATCAAGTATCTGCCATATGCATTCACAGAATTGGGTGTTGCTATGCTCAGTAGCGTACTGAAGTCTGAGACAGCCATCAATGTGAATCGAGATATAATGCGCGCTTTTGTACATTTCCGACATCTTGCCGCAACGCTGCCATTGCCCAATACCAACGCTGATGTGGTTCAGTTACGCAAAGATTTCGAGGAGTTGAAACTTGATATTGAAGATATCCTGCATGATCAAAATGATATTAACGAAAGCACACGATTTCAACTTGACGCTATTAGCACTGCATTGGCTGAACTTCAGGCAGAGCATCGCCAACAGCCTAAACGAAAGCCAATAGGCTTTATACAACCAAGAGAGGGCAATAATGATGATATGAAATAATATATAATAAGGTGTAGACCAATATAACAAAAAGAATTGGGCTTGCATCACTGCAGGCCCAATTCTCATTCTAACAAACAAACAATTCGATATGAAAAAACAACTAACTTAAAACAGAACTAACTTATGTATGAATCAAAAATCTGATGCAAAGATACGGCGATTTTGGACTGAATACAAGTATTTGGGTGTTTTCTTGGTTCATTTGTTGCGACAGGGTGGGGGATTTGCGACAAAGGAGCGGAAGGGGTTTCGATTTTGTCGGAAGGACATAAAAACAATCATCCCCAGCCATCACGGTTGGGGATGAGGTTGGCTCGCTTGGAGCCTTTATGTAATTCAGTGAATTTGTTTTGTTTTCGAAGTTTGTTTAGTCTTCGAGGACGATGGGCTTGTACTTCGGTACGAGCGTCTTCATGATGCACCAGCCGATGAGGTAGGCCACAGCGCAGATGCAGAAGACTACCATGTAGGCTGCGGGTTTGCCTTCGAAACCGAAGAACTGGAAGGCGCTGCCCTGTCCGGCTGCCCAGGTGAAGAATTCACCAGAGCCCATGTTGATGGCCATGGAACCGAATCCGCCAGTCATCGTGCCCAGACCCACAATCGTACCGATGGTGCTCTTGGGGAACATGTCGCCAATGGTGGAGAAGAGGTTGGCACTCCAAGCCTGATGACCTGCACCGAGCAGACCAATGAGGATGGCGGGCCACCAAGCGCTATAGGCACCAAGCGGCTGGGCCAGCAGTCCCAGTACAGGGAAGCAGGCGAAGATGAGCATGGCACGCATACGACCCAGATAGGGGTTCATGCCTTTCTTGTCGACAAAGTAGGTGGGCAGATAGCCACCACCGATGGAGAGCACCGTCACAATGAGGTAGAGGGTGAAGATGAGCATGATACCCATCGTAGAGTCGGAGGTGTAGCCATACTGGTCGCTGAAGTAGGCGGGTGCCCAGAAGAGGAAGAACCACCACACGCCATCGGTCATGAACTTACCCACGAGGAAAGCCCAGGTCTGACGATAGCTGAAGCACTGGAAGAACGGGATGGCTTTTTCTTCTTTTACCTTGTCACGATCCTGCACTTCGGCGATGTCGATATCCTGTTCGATGTAGTTGAGCTCAGCCTGATTGACGCGCTTGTTCTTGCGGGGCTTCTCATAGAGCCACATCCAGAGGCCCATCCAGATGTATCCCAGCACACCGATGATGATGAAGGCCATCTCCCAGCCCCAGGCGCGAGCCAGCAGGGGAATGGTGGCAGGGGCTGCCAACGCTCCTACAGAGGCACCGCTATTGAAGATAGAGGTGGAGAAGGCACGGTCTTTCTTGGGGAAGTATTCGGCTGTGGCCTTGATGGCAGCAGGGAAGTTGCCTGCCTCACCAACGGCGAGGATCATACGACAGCTGAGGAAGAGCCATACCGAGATGGTGGCGATGGCTATAGCGGCATCGCTGCCTGCCTGAACGGCGCGCAGGGCCTCGATAGAGTCGTAGCCCTCGATGTTCATGGCCACCCAGCCGCATCCGGCATGCATGACAGCACCCGTAGACCATACGAAAATGGCAATGAGATAGCCTTTCTTGGTGCCCATCCAGTCGATGAACTTACCTGCAAAGAGGTTGGCGATGGCATAGAAGAGCGAGAAGAGACCAGTGATCTTGCCATAGTCGGCATCGGTCCAGTGGAAGTCGACGGCAATGAAGTCTTTCCATGTTAATGACAAGACCTGACGGTCCATATAGTTAACGGTGGTTGCCAGGAAGAGCAACGCACAGATGACCCAGCGGAAGTTGGACATCTTGGTAGTTTGTACAGGTGTCATAGTTATCTGATATCGATTACGGGAATGTTGTCTTTGTCGTTATAGTAGAGGTTCTCACCAGCCATACCCCAGATGAAGGTGTAGTAGTATGTGCCTGCTGCAGCGTGCATGCTCCACTCGGGTGACATGATGGCCTGCTCATTGTGCAGCCATACTACGCGGCTCTCTTCGGGCTGGCCCATGATGTGGGCGATGGTCTGCTCCTGAGGCAGGTTGAAGTAGTAGTAGGCCTCGATGCGGCGACCATGGGTGTGAGGCGGCATGGTGTTCCAGGCAGCACCAGGGTTGAGCTGTGTCAGACCGAGCTGCAGCTGGCAGGGACCTTCCTCGAGCACATCGTTGACGATGAGCTTGTAGACGGTGCGGTTGTTGCACTCTTCGAGACTTCCCACAGGTCCCCAGACGGCAGCCTTGAGCGAACCTTTACGGCCGTCGAGGGTGATCCACTGGGTCTTATAGTGCTGATGGGCCGTAGCGGAGTTGAGGTAGAACTTGGCAGGCTTCTTGGCATCCTTTGAGCGGAAGAGCACTTCCTTGTTGACATCCTTGTCTTTGGCGATATGGCCACGACCAATGTAGAGGGCTTCTTTCGGTGAGAGGGCATACTCCTTACCGTCGACGATGACCACACCGTCGCCCTCGCCACAGTTGACGACGCCGAGTTCACGATTGTACATGAAGTATTTCTCCTTGATGTTGTTGTCGACATCGAGGCCCAGCTCCCAGAAGTTCTCGAGCTTGAGGGTCTTGGCTACTGGCATGGCGCCGCCGAAGATGAAGCGGTCGTAATGAGAGTAGGTGAGGAGGATGGAGTCGGGAGCCATCACCTTTTCCATGACAAAGCGCTCGCGGAGCAGCGGGGTGTCGTAGTGTTTCACGTCTTCAGGATGGCAGGCGGTCTGGAACTTCACATGCTGTGCGCCTACGAACCTGTCGGCTTCCTGTGCCTGGGCAGCAGAAAGCGAGAGGGCCATTGCCCCAACGATAGTTAAAATTGTCTTCTTCATAATTGTTGTTTATTTCAATATTCAATATTCAATCTTCAACAGTCTTCTTCTCGTCTGCCACGATGCGCTTACGATTGATAAACACCATGGCGATGGTGATGAGCGACAGGATGCCTGCACCTACATAGGCCAGACTGTCGACACATTTATAGATGACCCATCCGAAGAGGCTCGACGCGAAGTCGATGGCACCAGCCTGGAATCCCTCAGGAATCTTGGCGGCAGGATCCTGCGTCTGGGCATAGACCGTCTGGGCTGCCTGCGTAAAGGCGGGGGCCATATCGGTGACGAACCACAGGCCGATGCCTACGGCCACGATGCCGATGATGAGCGTCTTCACCACATTACCCTTGGTGTAGGGGAGTACCATCACGAAGACATAGAACATGCCTGCGAGCGAGGCCAGTGGAAGGAATTCGTTACCAGGCAGGGCGACAGCCATCAAGAGGGCCAGGGGAATCAGTATCAGCGAGGCCACGAGGGTCGTGGGATGACCAATGACTAGTGCTGGCGACATGCCGATGTAGACTTTCTTACCAGCCCACTTCTTCTGAACCACCTCCTGCGTCTTCTCAGCGATAGGTTTCAGACCGTCGATGAAGAGCTTGGTGATACGGGGGATGAGCTCCATCACAGCACCCATCGTCACACCGAGGAAGAGCACCTTCTTGATGTCCAACTGGGCCACAGCACCAATCAAGGCGCCTACAATCACACCCAGCACGATAGGCTCACCCAGTACGCCGAACTTCTTCTTCAGTCCCTCGGCATCGATGTCGAGCTTCGAGAAGCCTGGAATCTTGTCGAGCAGCCAGTTGATGGCGATGGCGAAGGCCGTAAAACTCTGACAGAAAGGCTGTGGGATGGAGATGCCATCCATATCGTCGTAGTAGCCCTGGAACTTCTCGGCTGTGAGGTCGGCCATCACCAATGTGATGATGTAGCAGACAATGGCGGCGAAGTAGCCCCATGCCAACGACTGGTCCATGACGAAATATGCCACAGCGCCAATGAAGGCGAAGTGCCAGTAGTTCCAGAGGTCGATGTTGACCGTGCGGGTACATTTGGTAATGAGCAGCAGGAAGTTGACGCCCAGACAGATGGGGATGATGAGTGCGCCAACAGCAGTGTTGTAAGCCACAGCTGCAGCTGCGGGCCAGCCCATGTCGAATACACCGAGCTGGAGGTCGTAGAGCCGTGAGATTTCCGACAGTGGACTGCCGAAGTTATTGGTCAGCAGGGCTGTGACGATGCCGAGGCCCACGAAACCTACACCTACATAGAGTCCTGACTTTAGTGATTTTCCGAACTTCATACCGATGCAGAGACCGATAATGGTAAACAGAATCGGCATCATCACCGAGGCACCAAGACTGATAATGTAACTAAATACTTGTTCCATTTATTTGTTTTTTAATTAGTTTTTTAGAATTTTGTCGCTGCAAAGGTACAAAAAAATAGCGAAACGCCATGCATTTCGCTTTCTTTTTTTACGTTATCGTTATCGTAAGCGCCTTACTGCAGCATGCCGAGCAGTTTGACACGGCGCTCGAAACTCTCACGATTGTCGAGGGCTCCGTTCTTGATACGGGCACGATAGTTGTAGATGGTGTTGACGCTGTAGTGGAGGAATTCGGCAATCTTCGACGAGTCTTCGATGCCCAGACGGATGAGTGCGAAGATGCGGATTTCTGTTGCCAGGCGGTTCTCTTCCTTGGGGTGGATCTGCATCTCGGGCTGGAGTAGGGCATTGAAGTCGTCGACGAAGTTGGGGAAGAGGTGGAGGAACACGGAGTCGAAGTTCTGCAATAGCTCTTCCAGTTCGTGTTCTTTCAGTTCCGTAGACTTCGACAGGCGGAAGAGCTCGTCGAGTTCCTTGTTCTTCATCTTTTTGTTGACCATCTTGCGGTAGTCGTCGAGTTTGTCGATATACTGTGAGCAGAGGCTCATGAAGCGTCCGATGTATTCTTCCTTGACACGATTGGTTTCTGAGAGTTGGCTGTTGACCATTGATAATTGGCCATTGAGGGTGGAGAGCTCGTCTTTCTGGGCTGAGAGCTGGGTGTTGAGGGCTGAGAGTTGGGCGTTGGATGATTTCAAGGCATTGCGGGCGGCATCCAGCTGTTTGTTACGACGGTGGAGAAAGAGGAGTACACCCAAGAGCAACAGGGCGAGGATGCTCACCACGACCACCGATGTCCAGAGCACCTTTGTATTACGGGATACGGCTTTTTGATAATTGTTTTCGATGACATTGAGAATCGGCGTAATCTGCCAGGAGCGCATGCGGGTGTTGAAACGGTTGTTGCAGTCCCAGGTGAAACGGATATACTTATACGAGCGGTCCAGATCACCCTCGTCGTTCAGGATCTCTGCCAACTGCAGCAGCGACGCCTGATCCATGACGGCGTGGCGGATATCGCTGAGGGCCGACTGCGAAAGCCAGTAGCGCATCTCTTCCTGATCCTCGCTCACCAGCCAGCGGTAGTAGCAGGCAATGGCATAGTCGCGACTCTCGGGGTTGGTGCGCTTCAGCCACTGATCACTCAGTCTGCGGCCTTCCTCCAACTGCTGGCGACTCTTCAGTTCCTGGATGCGATACATCAGATAGTCAGGATGCTGATGGTCGATCATCGCGAAGAGGGAGTCGCGATAGACACGCTGTTTCTCGTAATAGCTGTCCTGCATCGAACGGATTTTCGAATAATACCCCAGCTCGCCATACACATGCATCTGGGTCGTATAATAGTTCTTCAGACCCACACTGTCCAGTTTCTGTTTGTCTACGGTCTTCAGGAAAAGGAGCGCCTCACTGTAATAACCTACGGTAGAGCACTGAAAAGCCCTGAGCACCCTGCAGTTTCCTGCCTGTGCGGCATCCCCCAACTTGGCAGCCCATTGCTCGGCCTCGTCGACATAATAAAGCGCAGAGTCGTTCATAAAGGCCTTGTAGAGCTCATAGAGTCTGAAAGCCAGCTTGAATTTATCCTCTGGCGTTACTGCCTTGACATACTGCTGGCGCTGCTCTTCTATCTGCGTTTCGTATTCAGACACGTATTCGGGCGAGTGGTTGATTGCCTCGTCGATCTGCTGATAAACAGACTTAATATCATATTTCTGGGCCGTTGCCGTTAACCCTAACATCAGGGCCAATAGTAAAAGTAGTTTCTTCTTCATATGAAAAGTTAGTCGTTGGTTCGGCAAAGGTAAGCAATTATCATCATAAAACCAAATAATTATCAAAAAAAATAAAAAAAGGAACGAATACATCACGCACTCGTTCCTCTCGGTTAATCTTGAAAACTACTTTTTACTACTAACTAATTAACTAACTATATCATAAACCGTTTAATACTAATTAATACCTAAGTATGAGAGATTATTTATTCAAGTTGAAAGAACAGCGGGCAGGGAGATTGTCGGAGGCTGTACCAACGAGTGCCTCGAAAACACCTGGCTCTGCTACCCACTCGCCACGCGTCTCATCATAGAAGCTGAGGGCCTGACGGTCGATGGTAAGACTTACCTGCTGGGTCTCGCCAGGCTGGAGGAAGACCTTCTGGAAGGCCTTGAGCTCCTTGACGGGGCGATCGACAGACGACTTCTTGTCGCTGATGTAGAGCTGGACGGTCTCAGCACCAGCCACGCTGCCTGTGTTGGTGACGGGAATGGTGAAGGTGAGCTTCTCGTTGGCCGTCATCTGCTGCTTGTCGGCAGAGAGCTTGCCCAACTTAAAGGTGGTATAGCTCAGACCATGACCAAAGGCGAAGAGCGGCTTCAGCTTCTGCTTGTCTGTCCAGCGGTAGCCCACGTAGATGCCTTCCTTATATTCCTCGTCGATGATCTGATGATCTTCGCGCCATACACCTGGGAAGGCGTTCAGTGCATGAGCACCGCACTGCTCCAATCCTGTGTACCAGGTGAAGGGCAACTTACCAGAGGGATTGACATCGCCTGCCAATACACTGGCAATAGCCTCACCAGCCTCGGAACCTACAAACCAACCCTGAACGACAGCGGGCACTTTGGAGAGCCAAGGCATGGCGACACCATTACCACTAATATTAACATAAACCAAATTAGAATTTGCAGAAGCCAGAGCTTCGATGAGACGATCCTGGGCGTAAGGCAGTCCGTACTGCTGACGGTCATGACCCTCACAGTCCTGATAGTTGCTCTTGTTCAGTCCGCCAAAGAGAATGACGACATCAGCCTTCTTTGCCTTCTCGACGGCTTCGGCAATGAGAACATCAGCAGAGCGCGTCTCGTAAAGCGAGCGGCCTACCGTCACACCATTATAGCTCTGAACCGTATCGCCCACATAACCACGGGCAAAGTCAACCTCAGCCCCCTTGAAGCGATCGCGGATACCATCGAGGGGCAGGATTTCCTTCTGCACCTTCAGCGAGGAAGAGCCTCCGCCAACGGTCATCATCTTGATGGCATTCTCGCCAACCACGAGGATACGCTTGGGCTGTTGCAGAGGCAGCAGGCTGCGATCATTCTTCAGTAGTACGATGCCTTCCTGGGCAATCTTCAAGGCTGCCTCGTAATGACTTTCGGAGCAGAGGAAACCATAGGGTTTCTGACGATTCATCGTGGTGCGATAGAACAGGCGCAGCAAACGACGTACTTTCTCATCGAGTTCCTTTGTGGAGAACTTGCCTTCCTGGATCAGCCGTTTATAGGGCAGCGCCAGATAATAGCTGTCGTAGGCATTGGTGGCACCCATCGTCAGACCATCGGTCCAAGAGCCGAACTCCAGGTCGAGGCCATTGGTGATGGCTTCTTCAGTGTTGTGGCAGCCTCCCCAGTCGCTGACGACAACGCCATCGAATTGCCAGTCGCGCTTCAGAATCTGGTTCAGCAAAATATCATTGTGACAATTGTGTTGGTTCTTATAAAGATTGTAGGCGCCCATGATACCCCAAGTACCTGCTTCGGTTACAGCGGCCTTGAAGGCGGGTAGATAGATCTCGTGAAGGGCACGATCGGAGATGACGACGTTCACCTGATGGCGGAACTCCTCGTCGTTGTTCAGGGCATAGTGCTTCACACAAGCAGACACTCCTTTTGACTGGAGTCCTTGAATATAAGGTACTACCATGCGCGAGGCCAGCCAAGGGTCTTCGCCCATATACTCGAAGTTGCGGCCTCCGAGCGGGGTGCGGTAGATGTTCACACCAGGACCGAGAATCATGGCCTTGCCACGATAGAGGGCTTCTTCACCAAGACTTTCACCATAGAGACGGGCCATCTGAGGATTCCAGGTGGCAGCCAGACAGGTGAGGGCAGGGAAGGCCACACAGGAGTCATTAGACTGTCCTGCCTGAACCCATTCGTCCCACAGCACATCTGGACGTACGCCATGAGGGCCATCATCTGTCCAGAAATCAGGGAATCCCAAGCGCTTCACGCCAGGACTGGAGAATTTACTTTGCGCGTGGATGACAGCAATCTTCTCGTCGAGCGTCATCCGCGAGAGCGCATCTTCAATACGCTGTTCCAGAGGCTGCGACTCATCGAGATAGACGGGTAGCACTTCCTGTGCTTGAAGGCTGGTCGTTGCGAGGAGCGACCATAGAGCAATCGTCAGTTTCTTCATTGTAGTTTCGATTTTTGTTTCGATGGTGCAAAGTTACACATTTATCACATATATTAAAGTATATATAAATAAAAATGTGGATGCGCCAAGACATTCTATAGATGTAAGTTGTTCAATATAAGTATATTACGTATTTTAGTCCATCCCGTTAAAGTGGACGGGATATAGAGGTGTAAAATGTACAGTTATCATGATTCTATAATTGCGTTTCATCTCGTTTCCTCGTTTTAAAAAAGGAGGGGCGTCAGCTCACGCGGGCACCCCTCATGAAAAACTAACTCATTAACTACTAACTACTATAAAACCAATTATGAAGTATAAAAACGAACTATTTTATTCTTCTGTAGGGATGTAGAACCAGTCAGCGGGTACACTCTGGCGCTCAGTCATCCAGCCCTGTGAAGGATCAACTGCGATGATCATCGGAGCCTCACCTGCCTTGGGGAACTTGACATTGTTGTAGACACCATTATTGTCCATCTGCTGCACCTGAATGCTGATGTTATGATCACCTGTGAGACCTGTCCAACCCGTTACGTTGTCGAGTTTCAAATCCGGGCTTGTCTGGAAGGTATCCTGACCACCGGCAGCAAATTCCTTATTGCCAATCTTTAGGATGAAAGGTAGACGGCCACCAAGGTGACGGATGACGGCCTCCTGACGCTTACCCTTCTCATTCCATTTAGTCACCACACCGTTGGTATAGGTAGGACTAATGGTTCGGATCTCAGTCACGTCGACCACGATATCGTTGAAGTCGAAGTCATCGGTAGCACCAAGGTCTTCAATCATATAGCGTACGGTCTTCACCTCTTCGATCTCTTTGCCCTCCTCGATCTTGATGGGTTTCGGAACAGTCTTACCATACACCAGGAACACTATGTCATTGCAGTCCCAGTCAGAGTCTTTCAGATCAGCATCCTCACAGCCGATGATCATCACCTCATTGTCCTCAGCGATATTGTCGGGACGGGGCACATCCTGCAGGGCGAGCATCTGACCCTTCAGCGAAGACTCATGGGCACCTACATTATTCATCTCATGATATTTATCATCCCAGACACCGCTACCTGATACCGTGACATTCAGGTAAAAGTACATCTCAGCACCCACGCGGAAATCGTGGAAAGTAAAGGGGATAGAACGCACGGCTGTCACCAGATTCTGGCTACCATCGGCAAGCCACTTGTCACTGCCATCGGTATTATAAAGACTATTCCAGTTTTCCCAACTCTGGCCACCACCATGCAGGTTATGCCACTCGTCGCTGTCACCATCCTTGATCTGGATATCACCTTTCTGAATCTCACTATTGGATTTCTCCCATACCAGATAATCGACGCCATCCACCACGACGTGGAGGTTCCACATGGCTCCTGCCTGACCCTGATAAATGGGGATAATGGTGAAGTCGTTGCCTGGAACGGTCATATAGAAAGGATTGCCCAATTTGCGATTGTCCTGTCCCTCCACGAGTTGCTTGTGCATCCACGAAAGCGTGTTATTATCTACCTCGTACCAACTACCTTTAGTAATACCACCCTCACCTGCACGTGTGCGAGCCTTATTTCCACTACCAAGGCGATAGTCGCTCTGTTTCGTGCTGTAGTCCCAGCTCTGGTTCAGATCTACGTTGGGATACTTCTTGGTGAAATTCTCTGCATAGGTTGCCTTTGCATTCTGCTCGATGGCAGATGAGTCAAACAGGTCGGCGTTTTTGGTACAAGCCACCATCGAAGAGGCGGCGATGACCATCATCATTGTTTTTACGTTCGTTTTCATTTTTCGATAATTTATTAATGAATATTGTTATTAAATTGTTGTCTTGTTTCGACGGTGCAAAATTATAATGTTTTTCAAGACGAAACAAGGGCATATAAAGCAGAAAGTGGATTGGTGCCTATGGTCGTAAAAACGCAACATTCAGGAATACAGGCATTTACGGGATTCTGCCTTCCATTATAAAGTGGACGGTATATTGAGGTGTAAAAAATACATTTTTCCACTTTGGGCATCAAAAAAGCGGCTCCGGAGAGCCGCTCTTTATTATTTCTGGAGTCCCATCGTCTGGATGTAGTCCGTCTGAGGCTTGCAATGCTGGAACTTGCAGTTCTCTGCAAACTCGCTGAGCAGTCGACGGAAGGTCGGCTGATCGGGACGCGCCTCGCGCCACTCCTGATAGGTGTTGCGTGATGTCTCGGAATATTTCACGACGATGCTGTCCCATCCCTCAGGGCGCTGGATGCCGTTCATGCAGGAGCCATCGACCTTTTTGTAGGGCCAGAAGGTGTAGCCGATGTTGGCTTCCTTCAGCACCTGCACCATCTGGCGCTGCCACTCGTCGGTGTTATGGCCAAATTCGCCCATATACATAGGTAGCTGTGTCTTGTCGCGAAACTCGATATAGTCCTTGATGGCCTCTTTCGTAGCCTCGCCGCCATAACGATGACAGGTGTACATGATCTTCTGGTCGAACTTCCAGTCGTCGAACATAAAGAAGAAGCTGTTCCAATGGGCACCTCCCAACAGGATGATGTGATTCTGGTCTACCTCGCGGATGGCCTTCACACAGCGTTTGTAGAGGGGCTGCAGCATCTGGTAGAGCGAGTCCTTGTTCTCAAAGTAGTGGGCGATGGGCTCGTTCATCAGCTCATAGCCAAGGATGGTGGTCTCGTTCTTGTAACGGTCGGCAATCTCGCGCCAGATGTTGCAGAAGAGTTGCTGCGAGGGCTCGCTTTCGTAGATCCAGGGATAGCCGTAGCCATCGTCGATGTTGTCGCCCGTCTGACCTCCAGGACAATCATGCATGTCGAGAATCAGATAGAGATGGTTGGCACGGCACCAGCTGACAACGCTGTCGATACGCTCATAGCCGTCTTTCTGGCCTGTCTGCCCCATATAGTCCTCATCGGTAAAGAGCTTGTAGTTGAAGGGCAGACGGATGGTGTTGGCACCCTGCTGTGCAATGAAGTCGATGTCGGCCTTCGTTACATAATTGTCCTTGAACTGCTGCCAGAAGTCGGCCGTGGCATCAGGCCCCACTGCTTCCTTAAAGAGCAGGTCGATCATCCAAGCCGAGTTCGTGCGGCTGAAACCGAACATATAGCCCTCGGGATTCAGCCAGTTGCCGAGGTTTGTACCCTGAATAAACAACTTTTCACCATTAGGCTGAATAAGATCAGCACCCTGTATGGTAACAAATCCTGCCGACTGCTGCACTTCCTTCGAGGCGCAGGCAGTCAACAGGAGCATGGTAAAGTATATAATTGATTTCTTCATTTCTGGAATACACGGATATAGTCAATTTTCATTGTGACAGGAAGTGCACTGTCGTCGACACCCTTATAGCCTCCCCAGTCACCACCCCATGCGAGGTTCAGGATAACATAGAAAGGATCGTCGTAGGGCCAGTCGTCGCGGCCAAGGCCACGGTTGTCATAAGTAAGCTGAACCTCTCCATCGACATAGGTCGTGATATTCTCATGTGTCCACTTGATGGCATACACATGGAAATCGCTTTCTGCTGTTGCACACTTCATCTCATGGGTCACCTGCGTATTGTTGGAGTGTACATGCGCATTGGCATGAAGACTGGAAGACACGTAGTTGGCATTAGCCCCAACCTCTTCCATAATGTCTATCTCACCATCGGCAGGCCAGGAACGGAAGTGCACAGGCATCATCCAGAAGGCTGGCCACGTGCCCTTGCCAACGGGCAGTTGGATGCGGGCTTCTATATACCCATAGGTCCAGCCTTCGTTCACCTTAGCATACACACGGCCAGAATACGGGATACCACCTTGCTTGAAGCAGTTGATGCGCAACTTACCATCGACGAGTTCTGTCACCCGACGGCCTGCTATTTCACCATCGACATAAGTCTGAAGCTCATGATTCACCCATCCGGCAGGCTTCACCTCATGTGTCCAGTCGCTGCCAAGTACAACGCCTTCATTGAACTCGTCGTGCCATACCAGGTGATAGCCTTCGGGCGAAGTAATCTCCGTCACCTCGGCAGACTCTTGGTTAACCTTGATAGTCAACTGTTGCGTTCCATTATCAACAGTCACGCTGCCATTGCGTGAGTGTTTCTCTTCATTGACTGCTGTCGTAACAATGAGGGTCCCCTCGCCATCCTTGGCTGTCTGAATCCAACTGTCGGAAGCTGTAGCCGTCCATTGGCCACCACCAAAGACACTGACATTAAACGACTCACCGCGCGAAGAAGTACTGAAGTATGTCGTACCGATCTTCAATGGGGCCGCCTGACTGACAGTGACTACAGCCGTTGCATTACCAGAAGAAAGCTGAACGGTGGCAACTCGCGGAGCGTTACCTTCGTTTTCCTTAACCTTGATGCTTAACACGGCTTTCGAGTTGACAATTGGAGAAACAGAAGCTTCTACCCAAGAGTAGCTTGGAATAGCAGAGAGTGAAGTGGCATTACATGTAACATTCACCTGATAGGTGCCGCTGACTGCAGCAACTGACAGTTGGTCACTCTCAATAGAAATTGATTCTGCAGAGGGCTGAGGCATTGGTGTGGGAGAGGAATCATCCTCCCCCGCACTACATGCCATCAGGGCTGCAGAACTGAGCCAAAGCGAAAATATGATGAATATTTTCTTCATCGTTTATTTGTGCTCGCCCAGATAAATGCCGTAAACCTTTATCTTCGTACCTGCAGGTGCACCTGCCACATCGAGACAGAGCTGGAAGCCAGAGTTGAAGCCATCCTGCTCAGTATATACGAACGACTTGGGAACGTTTGCAAACATGTCATGACGGTCGGCAGCGAAGAATACATCGTCGTTATCATTCTGCTGCGGTTTTACTGTCATACCAGGAATGTCGTGATCGGCAACCACTACTACAGAGAAATCCCACTTCTTGCTTGCGCTGACCTTTGCATCAGGGAAGCGCAGATGCATCTGTCCCTGCCACTGATCACTACCCATGCCTGCGGGCACGATAAGCTCAAAGAGCTCTGCTGTACCTTCTGCCTGAGGATTCAGACCACCTGACCAGTCGGATGGTGAGAACCAGAACTCAGGATTGAAGGTGGCTTCCTTCAGGATATTGGCATCGTTCTTATAGTCGAAGGCCCAAGTGTCACCAGTAGCATTGGCAGCATTGTGCTCAGTCAGGAACACACGCTTCACAGTAATCTTTGTACCAACGGGAGCACCTGCAAAGTCGAGCGCAAGTTTGAATGGTCCGTCGAAACCAGCACAGCTAGCCAGTGAGATAACATTCAGACCCTTCTTCACCTTATGGCGGTCGGCAGACAGGAACGTATTGTCGTCACCATCCATCTGAGGCTTCACTGTTACACCGTCACCTGCGAAGTCGGCTGATGACTCGATAGCAATAGAGAAGTCGTAAGTCTTGCCTGAGCTGAGACGGGGACCGTTGCCATTGAGGTGTACCTGTGCCTGCCACTGGTCACTACCTGTGTTTGCAGGAATGACAAAGTTCAGACCGCTGTGGATATCACCATCAAGACCGGGATCCAAACCACCTGACCAATCAGAAGGTGAGAACCAACTGCTGTACTCAGGCTTCCAGTCTTCAAGCAGGTCGTTTCCTTCAGTAAAGCCGAGCCACTGCAGGTTCTCGTCAGCTGTAAACCAGTCGACATCCTTCGTCCAGGTAAGCATCTTCTGATCACAACCAGAGAAAGCATACAGGAATGCAGCTACCGTACCGTTTGACTTGACGGTGATGCTGGTAGAGGCACCAACGGGGAACTCAGACAGTTTGGTGCCGTTGGTAGAGAGATAATAGGTGACACCCTGCAACTGCTGTGAGTTGTTGGTAAGGGTGAAGGTGGTCTGCTTGGCCTCGTCGGTCTGTGTGACGTTCCACGCCAGAGCCTCCTGGGGAATCTTAACGCCACCTAAGCTGTGGTCGTCGTTGTCCTGCGGGTTGCAGGAGGTGAATCCTGCAAGCGCAAGGCAAGCTATCATTGTGCTATATATAATCTTTTTCATAACTGTTTACTTTTGATGTTTCACTTCTCACTATTAATTGTAGCCAGGATTCTGCTTCAGAGCATACTCTGTACCTGAAGTCTTGTCAATCTCAGACTGAGGAATGGGCAGATACTTGTTGTGCTCATCCCAAGTACGAACTGACATATGCTCGGCATCGTTCTCAGTCAGCACGGAAGCTGCATCACCCCAGCGAACGAGGTCGTAGTAGCGATGACCCTCACCAACGAATTCATAGTGGTATTCGTTTTTGATATCCTGAGCAGTCGGGTTGGCAATATCGTGAATATTGTCACCGAATGCACGACGGCGAACCTGGTTGAAGCACTCCTTGGCAGAAACACCCTGCTGTTCGCCTACACCATTCATGATGACCAGCTCGGCATAGTTGAGCAGTGTCTCGGCATAACGGAAGATGCGAAGGTTATTACAATAGTTCAGATCCTGATCACCTACAGGCTTGCGATAGTCGAAACGGGCAGCATACTTCTTGAAGAAGAGACCTGTATCCTGGAAACGGGGACCGTAAGAACCGACGGTACGCCAGTCGTTGATAGAACCATCACGACGTGTATCACCAGCAGCAAACATCTCATAGGTAGAAACGCGGACTGGGCAGAATCCCCAACCGTCACGATAGATACCTGAAGGATCGTTCAGACCATTAGGAGAAATGAAAGCGGGAAGGTTGGTACCATAACCCTGCCAGCCACTTGACCAGGTCTTACCTTCACCCATCTGGTTGGTCTCAAAGATCGACTCACTGCAGAATTCACGCTCATTATCCCAGAGAGCATTGAAATCGGGATAGAGCTCAAACTCGCCACTGTTGATGATGGTTGCCAGATCGTTGGCCACCTCCTGATATTTAGACTGATCCTTCTGATACATCACGACACGGGCCTTCAGCATCAGGGCAGCAGCACGGCTAACACGGCCCTTGCCATTTTCTGAAGCATCGTTGTTGGTAGACATCGGCAGAACACCAGCCTCAGCAGCAACATTCACATCGCTGATGATCTGTGCATAAGCCTCATCAGGTGTAATCTGCGGAGCCATATAATTGGTGGCAGATGTCAGAGGCTCTGTAAAGAAAGGAATGCTTCCGAAATACTTCCAAAGCATATATACATAGTAAGCGCGCAGGAAGTGTGCCTCTGCATTGTACTGCTTAACACGGTCGGAAGGCTGCTCAATACTTGCACAGGCATTGATCACCGAGTTGGCACGAGCGAAACCTGAGGTATAGATGTTCCATGAACCCGGGAGAGTGTGGAGACCATCGGCCTGGAACAGCGACATATTGTAAATCTGCAGCTGGTCACCAGCATCACCGCCACCCTTGTAGCAGTCATCGGACTGAACGTCGGCAATTACACAGTTGGACTCATAGTTATTGTTGGCGTAGGAGTCGAACAACAGAATCTGATAAACTGCAGCCAGACCAGAATTGATGGATGCCTCAGTGGCAGTACCACCATCAGCCAGTCGGTCGGTAGGCAATGACTCCAGGAAGTCGTTACCGCAAGATGTCAGCGTCATACCTGATGCCAACATGGCTGCCATTGCTAATACTTTATATATTTTCATAATGCTTTTTTTCTTTAGATGTGATGATTAGAATGTAATGTTAGCACCTACGTAGATAGTACGTGACTGCGGGTAGATACCCTTATCGACACCCATTGCTGTAGCAGAAGCACCATCGCCACCACCAAGTTCAGGATCGAAGCCGTCGTAGCCAGTGATTGTCAGCAGGTTCTCTGCCGATACATAGAAACGCAGACGCTGGATAGAAGCCACGCGGGTAAGATTCTGAGGCAGAGTATAACCCAGCTGGATGGTCTTCAGGCGCATGTAAGAACCATTCTTGATGAAGAGGTCAGATGACTGCCAGTTACCGTTGGGGTTGGCAGAAGTCATACGGGGGATCTTATTGCTGGTGCCCTCACCATGCCAACGATCCATAATCCAAGACGGACGGTTCATGGCAGGAACGTCACCACGCTGTGCGAAGTCGAATACATCGTTGCCTAAGGTTCCTTGGAAGGCTGCATTGAAGTCGAAGCCCTTCCACTCAGCACCAAGTGTGAAACCGAAGGTTACATCGGGAGCACCCTTACCAATCTTCGTACGGTCACCAGAACCAATAGAACCGTCACCGTCTACATCAACGAAACGTACATCACCAGGATGTGCATTTGGCTGGATGAGTCCGCCATTAGCATTGGTATAGCTATTCACCTCGTCCCAGTTCTGGAACAGGCCATTGGTCTTCAGACCGTAGAAGTAAGGCCATACATCACCATTCTTGGCATGTACATATGTACCTACACCACCAGCACCAGCACCTTCATAATCTGTCTCACCCGACTCGTTGCCGAGGTCAACCATCTTATTCTTCAGGATAGAGATGTTGCCATTGAAATAATAGCTGAAGTCCTTCACATGGTCTTTCCAACCGAACTCAAACTCATAACCCCAGTTCTCCATCTTACCGAGGTTACCCATCGGTGAACTCTGGCCAATATAAGTAGGAACGGGCATATAAGCCAGCATGTCCTTAGTCTTTTTCTTGAAGTAGTCGAAGCTGAAGCTCAGGCGGCTGTCGAAGAAACGGAGGTCAACACCGAGGTCGATCTGCTCAGAGGTTTCCCACTTCACGTCAGGATTGGCCACACGACCAGGAGAAGAACCATATACCATCGAGCCATCGTTGGTCTGTGATTGGGGATTATAGCTACCACCGAAGTAGTAGTTCTCACCACCGTCCATCAGAGACATATAGAGGAAGTTACCGATAGAGGCATTACCATTCTGACCCCAAGAGGCACGGATCTTCATCACATTGAACCAGCTGGGCTTCACTTTTTGCAGATAAGGCTCGTTGAGCACGTTCCAACCAAGAGATACGGCAGGGAAGGTAGCCCACTTGTTGTTGGTACCGAATACAGATGAACCATCACGACGCAGTGTGAACTGAATCATATAGCGCTCATCGAAGTTATAGTCCAAACGACCGAAATATGAGGCCAGAGAGGCCTTGTCGTAACCACCTGTACCACCACTGACACGCTCCTCGGAACGGTCGGCAATAGCGTAGTCGATATTAGCCTTCAGAGGGTCGGTATCGAGCAACTGGTAGTCGTTACCTGAGAGATTCCTATAGGTGTAACGGTTGGCAGACTGACCAAGGACAACGGTCAGATTGTGTTTCTCTGCGAAAGTCTTCTGATAGGTCAGCACGTTTTCAACCTGCCAACGGAAGCCACGGTTCATAGAACTGCTAACCCAACTCTGATCAGTGTGGGCCATCGTGCCACGATAATCCTGCATGCCATAGCCATCGTAACCCCAGAAAGCGAGGTCAGCGCCATAGCTGCTCTTGAACTTTAGACCAGGGAGAACATCGAGCTCTGCATAGAACGAAGCAACGAACTTATCTTCATTGTTATAACCATGAGCAGGCTGATTCAGGGTAGCTACGGGGTTCGTCAGCTCCTGGAAACCAGTGGGAGGCAATGAGAACACGCGTCCGTTCTTTGTAATAGCATAGGGCTGCTCGGCCAGCAGGGCCTTACCCTCTTCTTCTGAGAGGTAAACAGGCTGCAAGGGCGAGAATGTCAGGGCTGAGCCAAGAATTGAGCCGTATTCTGTATTGGTTGTGATACCAGAACTCTTGGCACGAGAGTAACCTACGTTCACACCTACCTTTAATTTATTAAGGAACGTGCGATTGTTTGCCTCGAATACTGTGTAGGTGCTGTTGCTGCGGAGACTCCAACGGTTGTAGTTTGAACGGTCGTAGTCACCACCGACGATACCTTCCTGATCGAAATATCCGAGAGAAAGGAAGTAGTTCATCTTGTCATTACCACCACTGACACTTACCTGATGCTGCTGCACAGGGGCATTGTAGTTGAACACTTCGTCCTGCCAGTCTGTTCCATTTCCCTGGAAACCAGCGATGTAGTCGGCTGAGTAACGGGGCACGTTGCCGTCGTTTACCTGAGCCTCGTTCATAATCGTCATATACTGCTGGGCATTCAGCACAGCCTTTTTCTTCCAGGGGTTCTGCCAACCGAAGCTGACATCATAATTAATAGTGGTCTTACCAGAAGTACCGCTCTTCGTAGTAACGAGTACCACACCATTGGCAGCGCGGGCACCATAGATAGCTGCAGAGGCAGCATCCTTCAGAATCTCGACAGAAGCGATATCGACAGGATTCAGATAGCTGATACCACCCTCAACGGCCATACCATCGACAATGTAGAGGGGGTCTGAGTTGTTGACAGAACCACTACCACGAATGGTGAACTTCGAGGCTGATCCCGGCTGACCAGATGCCTGAGTGATCTGAACACCGCTGACCTTACCTTTCAGGGCATCCTCAATACGTGAGGGGCGGGTCAGGTTCAGATCGTCGCCTGTTACCTTTGAAATAGCTGCAGTCACAACGCTCTTTTTCTGAACACCGTAACCAATCACGACTACATCATTAAGAACCTGCGCGTCCTCTTTTAAAGTAACGCTCATCAGATTCTTTGCCTTCACCTCTATGGTCTGATAACCAACGTATGAGATGACCAGCGATGTACCTTCTGCAACCTTGATAGCGAACTGACCATCAATGTTGGTGATAGTCGCATTCTGAGGCTGCGCCTTCTCGACAACGGTGGCACCGATGACCGGATCACCGTTCTCGTCAATCACAGTACCCAGGATTCCTGAGAAGTCCTGAGCGAATGATGCCATAGACACCATGAGTGCCAACAACATCGTCAAAAACCTGCTTTTTTTCATACTTTGTTTGTTAAAATTTAATTATAAGTTAGAATTTACCTCTTTATTTGGTTTTCTGGTGCAAAATTAGATAAAATAGGAATCGATTTTTGGACGATTAACCCAAAAAGTGGATTAATATCATATTATAAAAAAAGTAACGGCCTGAAAGATAGGTCGTTACTTATATAATGTCTCTACTAAAAAGTGGACTAAATATAGAGGTGTAAAAAGTACATCTTATGCCTTTTTTTGTATTTTAATCCTGAAAATATACACGTTTTACACGATTCGAGACCCCTGTCATGATCTCATAGGGGATGGTATCGAGTGTGTCGCTGAGAACGGTCACTGGCAGATGCTCTCCAAAGATCTCCACCTGGTCACCTTCAACGCAAGGAATATCCGTCACGTCGATCATCGCCACATCCATACAGATGTTACCAACATACTCCGCCTTCTGGCCTTTCACCAGACAATAGCAGTTCCTATTGCCCAGATGACGGTTCAATCCGTCGGCATAGCCAATGGGGATGGCGGCAATCACCGAATCGCGCTCAATCTTGCCTTTCCGGCTGTAGCCGACCGTCTCACCCTTGGGCACATTGCGCAGCTGCAGGATGGTGGTCTTCAGCGTCGAGACTGTATGCAGGATATGATTATCGCGCGGATCCACACCATAGAGGCCGATGCCCAGACGACACATATCCATCTGGCGCTCTGGGAAGTGCTCGATGCCTGCTGAGTTGTCCATATGGCGCAGGATGCGGTGGCTGAAGGCAGCCTGCAATTTCTCACTGCCCTCCTGGAAGAGTGCAAACTGCTGGGCAGAGAAATCGTCGAAGCCATCGCTGTCGGATCCCACGAAATGGCTAAATACCGAGCGGGGGATAATTGCTGTCTGGTGCTTCAGACGGTCCACCAGCTTATAGATGTCGTCCACAGGGTCGAAGCCCAGACGATGCATGCCTGTATCGAATTTGATATGTACGGGCCAGCCTGTGATACCTTCCTTACGAGCAGCCTTGATGAGCGCATCGAGCAGACGGAAACTGTAGACCTCAGGCTCCAGGTCGTAGTCGAACATCGTCTTGAAGGCTGTCATCTCAGGATTCATAATCATGATATTCGACGTGATACCAGCCTTTCGCAGGGTGACACCCTCGTCGGCCACAGCCACAGCGAGATAGTCCACACGCTGATCCTGTAGCGTCTTGGCGATTTCGATGGCACCAGCTCCATAAGCGTCGGCCTTGATCATGCACACCATCTTCGTGTCGGGCTTCAGGAACGAACGGAAATAGTTCAGGTTGTCCACCACCGCATTGAGGTTTACCTCGAGAATGGTCTCGTGTACCTTCTGTTCCAATAGTTCCGTAATCTGGTCGAAGCCAAAGTTGCGGGCTCCTTTCAATAGGATGAGCTCATTGCGTAATCCCGTGAACGCCTCACTGGAGAGGAAATGGGGTACGTCGGCAAAGAATGCCTTATCTGCAATTTGTATTTTGTCGGCCTGGGCTGAGAGCTCGGGACCAATACCGATGAACTTGTCAATACCGCGCTTCACCGCCAACTCGCTCACCTGGGTATACAGGGCCTCGGGAGCCGTACCCGACTGATAGATATCACTGAGCACAAGGGTTTTCTTGGTGGCTTCACGACGGTTCATAAAGTCGAGGGCGATGTCGAGGGAGTTTACGTCATTGTTATAGGAGTCATTGATGATCACACACCCTCTCTGTCCAGGCTTCACCTCCAGGCGCATGGCAACAGGCTCCAGCTTTGGCATACGGTCGGCAAGCTGACTGGGCGTCACGCCCATATACAAGGCCACCGCCGCACAGGTGATGGAGTTCTCTATCGATGCTTCGTCGATAAAGGGGATGGTATAGCAATTCTCTTCGCCTTGCCAGATATAGGTGATCCGCATACCCTTCACCTCCTTCACAAAGAAGGCGGCCTGCTCGTCGCACATCGACCATGAGATTTTTTCTCCTTTATAGTTCATCCTACGGATACAGCGGCTCACGATATCATTGTCCGAGGGATATACCATCGCCTCGGTATCGTGCATCAGCTCCAGCTTCTCCATACACTTCTCTTCCATCGAACGGAAATTCTCCTGATGGGCAGGCCCCAGTGTGGTCAGCACGCCGATGGTGGGCTGGATGATATCCCTCAGGGCAAACATCTCGCCAGGCTGACTGATGCCTGCCTCGAAGATACCCACCTCTGTCTGCTCGTTCAAGAGCCACACACTTAGGGGCACACCAATCTGTGAGTTGTAACTACGGGGTGAACGCACAATCTTCTGTGAGGGCAACAACAACTGATAGAGCCACTCCTTTACCATCGTCTTACCATTAGAGCCTGTAATACCCACGATGGGCACGTTGAACTCGTCACGATGGCGTTCGGCCAGTCGCTGTAGGGCTGCCAGTGGTGAAGGTACAACCAGGAAATTAGCGTCTTTCATGCCCTCTGTGCCGTTGGCATGAAACTCGAGGATTCCCTTCGCATCGACCACGAAGTTTCTGACACCTCTGCGATAGAGGTCGTCTATATAACGATGACCGTCGTTACGCGATGAGCGCAGGGCGAAAAACAAAGTCTCCTCAGGAAAACAAAGTGAACGGCTATCAGTCAACAGCCATCCTATCTGGGCATCGGCCTCGCCAATCCTGCGAGCGCCAATCAGTGTGGTTACTTTCTCAATCGAATATTTCATTTACCTTTTACTTTATTACTTTTATATTGCAAAGGTAGGGTATTTTTTCTGTAACTCGGCTACTTTTAACATAGTTTTATCCATAAACGCCCGATATTCTTCCGAATCGGGATGAAACGGCTTATGATTCAGAGCTGCTTTCAAGGGCGCCCAAGCTTGCAGGAACGCCTTGGCCTCGTCGCTCAGGTAGGTCTCCTGAAGGCGTTGCCAAATATATTCCACCGCCTGTTCCGACGGGTGCAACATATCCTCGGCATAGAATCGGTAGTCGCGCAACTCGTCATTCACAATCTCATAGGCGGGGAAATAACAGACTGAAGATTGAAGATTGATAATTTTTTCGATGGCCAAGAGCAATGTCGCTTTTGAAAGTTGCGAGCCGTGATAGCCGTATTTGCGATAGCGGATGGGGCTGACGGTGAGCACAATGTGAACGTCAGGATTATGTTGGCGCAGGATGTCGATGGCACGCTGCAGGTAATCAGCACATTCGTCGACGGTAAGTTCTTCTTCTGTGAAAAGCGATTGGGGGCGCTTCTGACAGTTATCCACGATTTCGCCTGTTTCATTTAGACGATAAACATGATTGGTACCAAGGGTGAAAAAGGCGGTTCTGACAGTTGATAATTGACTACTTGATAATTTCTCGACCGTATGGAGGATAGATGCAGGGTTATACATTACGCCAAAGGGATTGACTGTGGCGCGGAACTTTTCTTCCCTGAATCGCGAACCAATGTTGTCAGCAAAGCACGATCCTACGAAGAGCATCTCCTCGCAAGCCCCTATCTTAAACCCAGGGTCCTCAACATCAACAACGGTTCTGAATTCCATCCAATCTTCAATCTTCAATTTTGATGTTTCACATCGAGCTCGCTCACGTTCGACATAGCTTAAGCAAGCTTAGCTCTGTTCTCACTTAATCGCGACCTTCAATC
>NZ_FOCK01000007.1:0-64809 GCF_900110085.1 Prevotella sp. ne3005 | reverse complement strand
TGGTAGCTTGTGGTGTGGTAGCATAGAACTTGCGACCTTTCACGGCAATGGTACCATGGGTGCTGCCGTGTGCGCCTGTCATCCTGAAACTGGCTCTTACGCCTTCCTTGGCCGACACCATAGCGGCAGCCTTGTCGAGCACGCTCTTCGCCGTCTGCCCGTAAGTTGCGACGCTCAGCAGCATCGCCGTTATCAGAAAACAAATCTTTTTCATATTTTAATCTTGATGTTTTACATCGAGCTCGCTCACGTTCGACATAGCTTAAGCAAGCTTAGCTCTGTTCTCACTTAATCGCGACCTTCAATCTTCAATTTTCAATCTTCAATCTTCTCAATCAACTTCTGCTGATTTGCAAACCCGTTGTAGAGAGTGTCATCTCCACAAATCTGGCATTCTTATTCTGCTGATGATCGCCTAAGATCTGCTTGATGCGTGCAGCTGCCTCAGGATCCTTGGCAATCATATAGAGATAACCACCGCCACCAGCGCCTGGGAGCTTATAACCCAGACATAAGTCGTCGATCAGACTTGTCAATGTAGCCACAGCCGATGGGTTCGTACCACTATCCAACAGCTGGTTCTGCTGCCACGTTTTCCGCATCAACAGCCCCATTCTCTGGAAGTCGTTCTGCTGGATGGCCTCATACATCTCCATCGTGTGCTCCTTCATCTCTCGCAGCAGGCGCAGTTCGTCGCCCTGGTTCAGGAACATCCCTCGCACAATCTCTGCCAGGATACGCTTTGCCGTACGCGTGATGCCCGTATAATATAATAGGTGACAGGGCTTATACTCTGGCTGCGTCCATAGGTCGTTGGGCAACCATCTCACCTGCGGACTCTGGTGGAAGCCCTTGCCCGTCTGCAATAGTTTTACACCGCCAAGCACGCCACCAAACTGATCCTGCCAACCGCCTCCTGTGGTCAGCATCTGCTCCAGCATCAGCGTCCTGCGGCCTATCTCGTTCTTATCCCAGCCCAGACCGCAGAAATCGTTCAGTGCACCCAATACGGTCGACGCTAAAATGCTCGACGTGCCTAGTCCGCTACCTGCGGGGATAGCCGAGAGCAATGTGATCTCAATGCCACTTCCGAAAGCCTGCAGCTCCTCGAACAGCGAGGTGCCCGACTTCCCGAAGCCCGCTAAGACGAGGGCTGCCTTGGGAATCGAGAAGGGTGAGCCCACATGCATGAAGTCTGTCAGCTGCTCCTTGGTCTCCACCACTTCCACGGCACCGAGATCGATGCTGCGAAGCACGATACGCGGCTCCTTCGAGGGCTTCACGTATGTCTGCAGTGGTGGCTGACCATTCAACTCAATCGCCAGATTGATCACACTGCCACCTTCCATCAGACAATAGGGTGGGGTGTCTGTCCATCCGCCTGCGATGTCGATTCTCACAGGCGAGCGGCCCCATACGATCTGGTCGTCAGCCACACAGAGCGATGGCGGTTGCTGGTTCTCTGATGCAGACTCACAGAGCCCCTCGCGCAACAGGGCAAAAGCCTTGTCGCTGTCGCCACGGAACATCGCGTCGTGAATCCTTGTCATCAACGGGGCGTCCTCAGGTATCGGCTCTGGCATGGGTATCTGCTCTTGTTCAAACACTGTCGCTGCATCAGCCAGATCCAGCTGATAAAACACGCTGTGGCTCCAGTTCTTCGCCAATGCGCTCCAGTTTTCTTTTCTGAATGCTTTACGCTGGGCAAACAGTCTTTTCAGGTTAGCCCGCTCTGCCAGTTCATTACTGTTCAGCGGCTCGTCAATCTTGTAGTGGCGCACCTCGTAGTCTTGGTCGCCCACAGGTACTACATCGATACATTCGCCGGGCTCCAGACTGATCTCCCAGTCATTCTCTGGCACACCCGTTATCACATGGTCGTGGGTCAGTTTCCAGCGTGGCCCCACGTAGCTGTTCTCAATCCAGATATTGCTGTTCTCCTCGGTAAACCTCACCTTTGTTACGGCATTCTGCACAAAGATACTTGGATGGGGCTTACGGTCCAGGTGCATGATCTCGCGCTGGTCGATCACCAGATTCTGTAGCCGTAGGGTAGAGGAGATCATCTCTTTCGACGTGCCGAAGTGGTAGAACTCACCACCTGCCAAAGGCACGATGGCCACCTTCAGGTTCGAAATCTCCCCATCGGGCTTCGTGGGATTTGTACCTAAGGCACAGCCAAACTCGCCATAGAGGTCGTACTCTCCTTCCCCGCTTCGCTCCACAAGCAGCTTCACGGCTTTATCCGAGAGCATCCACACGCCAATATCCGTCAAATAGAAGTGATCCTTCTGGAGATCTCCCAACGTCTGTACCGATGGCTTTTGCAGCATCTGCTTCAATACTGAGGGCGACTTCCGGTCGCTCACAAACACACCGTGATTCTTGGCGATTGAGGCATCGAGCCACAGACCATAGCACACCACATCCGCATCGGGCACAGGCTGCAGGGGTTGAGTGGCACGAATCAACACGTCGCCGCTCACCACCATGGTATGGATTGTCTCAGGTGCCATCGCCATCATCTTCTCGTAAAGGGGTAACTGCACTCTCAACAGGTCCTGCGACAATCGCTGGCCTCTCTCCCAACGGAATACGGGCAATGGCATCAGCACCTTCCCCGATACGGCATAGCAGGGCAGACGCTTGCTCTGTCCGCCCGCATGAATCAGGATGCGCTTCTCCTGAGCGAGCCATTGGTCAAATGATTCTTGGCCTTCAGCCTGAAAACATTGCTGCAACAGCCACTTCGTACCGCCACCGCTGCCCAGGCGATGGCCTATTGGGTCGCAGGTAGCGAAATACTCTTCACTACTCAGTCTTGTGACATCATGAAACGCGCCCACCAGATTCGGTGGCAATGACAGTAGTTTCTTCACTTCTTTTCCTTTCTCTTCTTCACTTCCAAGCCTATGGCTCCTACCACCAAGAGCAACAACAGTCCGTAGGCCAGATAGGCAATGGTTTCCGTGCGCTTCACTGTCTTGGGGAAGAATGCCAGTTCTACCTGATGCTTACCAGGCTTGATGTTCATGGCACGGAGGATATAGTTCACGCGCCCCAGCTCAGCAGGTTCACCATCGACGGTGGCAGTCCATCCCGGATAATAGATTTCCGAGAACACCAGCACACCGCCCTTGCCTGTATTCACATCGTAGGTCAGGCGGTTGGGCTCGTAGCTTGTAATCGTCACCATGCTCGCGGTATCCTGTTCCACGGCTTCACCCAACTGTGCCTTGAATTTCGCGTCGGCCACAGCCTGATGGCGCAGGTCAAGCTTACCCACACGCTGTATCTCCTCGTTGGCATTGTTCACGTAGTCCAGCTGGTCCACCATCCAAGCATTGCCGTAGGCATAGGGATTCTGGATGGGCACCGTCTGCCCTCCCTGTAAGGGGAAGATAAAGTAGCGGGTATTCAGCATATTCAGAACTGGACAAATACTGTCCCCTTTCACTTGAGTCATATCGCCTGCAGCCTCTGAAACGGCCTTAAACAGTCCCTGCATTTCTGGCGATATATACTGCTCGATCATCTCCTGATAACGGCGCAGTTTTGCTGCATGATAGCCGCCAATGCTCTTATGATAGTAGCTCGTCTCGTTCTCGTTAAACGTGTTCGAGGCGAGGTTCAGCACACGGTAGTCCAACGTCTGGTCTCTCAGTATCAGCTCGTCTGTCTGCGACTTTGCCTGCGGGGCCTCACGCTCCGACTTCGGCACAAACATCTCGTCGTTCAGATAGCGCTTGTTTACTGTCCACAAGTCTACGAGGCAGAGCACGAGGATGATCCCTACGGCATACGTCTTCTTCAGCTTGCCCATGATGGCTGCCAACAGGATGCCTGTACCAATCAAGATAATATAGAACGAGCGCATACAGTCGGCTGTAAACACCGCCATACGCATCTCCGTCAGATTGTCCACCAGCGGTTTGATATACTCTTCAGGCAGACTTTGGATGGCACGTACCTCCTCATGGGAGATGAATCTGTCGAAGAACAGCGAGGGCTTCACCGTAAACAGTAGTGCCATACCGCCCGTCAGCAGGAAGCTCACCAGGAGCGGCCACTTCAGTTGTTTCAGCTGTACACCGTCTTTCAATACCTCGCGCAGGGCCATCATCGCCAACAGTGGAATGGTGAACTCTGCAATCACGAGAATCGAGGCCACCGTACGGAACTTCGCATACATCGGCACGTTGTCGAGGAAGAAGTCGGTGAATCCCATAAAGTTACGTCCCCATGAGAGCAGTATCGAGAGGATGGTGGCTGCCAGCAACGCCCATTTCATCGGCCCCTTCACCACAAACAGCCCCAATATAAACAGCATCAGTACAAATGCGCCCACATACACTGGTCCGCTCGTTCCTGGCTGGTCGCCCCAATACTGACCCAGCTGCTGATAGACAGGCAGAAGATTGTTGTCCGCCTTTTCCATCGCCTTCTCACTACGTGTCAGTGGCACTGAGGCACCACCCTTTGCATTCGGCACCAGCAGTGTCCAGGTTTCATCAATGCCATAGCTCCACTGGGTAATGTAGTCGCGCTCCAGACCGCTGCTCGTCTGGTTGCCCGAGTTCTTCTTCACCAACTCACTCTTACCGCGCATCGACTCCTGACTGTACTCCCACGTATGATAGAGGGTCGACAGGTTGATACACAGACCTATGGCCGCACCCAGGATACATACGCATGTGGCCTTCACAAAGCGCATCATCTCTTTCTCGCGGATGGCCTCCACAAGCCATGCTATCACCATGAAGAGGATGATAAACAGGTAGTAATAGGTCATCTGCACATGGTTGGCGTAGATCTCAAAAGCCGTAAACACCGCTGTCAGCAACAATCCCCACAGGTACTTGCCCTTATAAGCCAGCACGATACCCGCAATCATTGGCGGCAGATAGGCCAGGGCCCAGACCTTCCAGATGTGGCCAGCAGCAATGATAATCAGGAAATAGGTGGAAAACGCCCAAAGTATACTGCCCAGCGCCGCCAGATGCTGACGGAAGTCAAAGGCCCTTAATAGGATATAGAATCCTAGCAGATAAGCAAACACGTACCACACGTTCTCTGGCAGCCACAGATGATAGGCATCCACAGCCTTTGTCAACACCTCCGTCGAACCGTACGAGGGTGACATCTGGTAGGTTGGCATACCACCAAAGAGGGCATTCGTCCAACGGCTGCGTTCACCCGTTCTCTGCAGATACTCTATACCCTCCTGACCTGCGCCTCGTCCTGCCGAAGCATCGTGGCGATACAAAATGCGTCCCTCGATATCAGCGGGGAAGAAATAGGCAAAGGCCAATACGGCAAACAACAGCACTGCCAGCAGATCAGGCAAACACTTCTTGAAAGAAGATTGAATATTCATCATTGAATCCTAAGTTTATTAATTTCTGCGTGCAAAGTTAGTGATTTTTTTGCGAATTGCAAAAATTTCACTAACTTTGCATCCGAATTATGGAAGAAAATAGTATTACCAGCGTTCAAAACGCCCGAATCAAGCATGTCGTAGCCCTGCAGCAGAAGTCATCGCTGCGCCGTGAGGAAGGTCTCTTCGTGGTCGAAGGCCAGCGCGAGATTGAGCACTGCATCGCCTGCGGTTATGAGATCAACGAGCTCTTCGTCCTCGATACGTTCGACTATACGGGCTCGCTTCCCGCCACGCGCGTGGCGCCTCTGGTCTACGAAAAGATGGCCTATCGGGGCAGCACGGAAGGCATGATCGCCGTCGCCCGCAGCAAAGACCACTCGATTTTCAATCTTCAATCTTCCATCTTCAATAAAATCAACCCTCTCATCATGGTCCTAGAGAGCGTTGAGAAGCCTGGCAATCTCGGGGCTATCCTCCGCACAGCCGAAGCTGCTGGGGTCGATGCCGTCATCGTGTGCGATCCGCTCACCGACCTTTACAACCCCAACCTCATCCGGGCCAGCATCGGTGGCGTCTTCTGCGTGCCAACCGCCGTCTGTACCTCGCAGGAGTGTATCGCCTTCCTCAAAGAGCATGGCGTGTGTATCCTCACCGCTCAGTTGCAGGACTCCTACGAATACTACGACTACGACATGTGTCAGGCCACGGCCATCGTCATGGGCACCGAGTCTACAGGACTCACCTCCCAGTGGCGCGAGGCGGCTGACGCCCATATCCGCATCCCCATGCTGGGTCGCCTCGACTCCCTCAATGTCAGCGTCTCTGCCGCCATCCTCATGTACGAGGCCGTCCGCCAGCGAAAAAAGGTAAGAAAGTAAGATAGTAAGAAAGTAAAACGGTATAAATATGAAAATAGGTATTATTGTTGCAATGGACAAGGAACTGCAGCAGCTCCGTCCGTTATTCCCCGAAGATCAAGTAATCCTGCAGAAAAGCGGTATCGGTAAGGTCAACGCCGCCATCCAGACGGTAGAGATGATCCGCCAGTTCCAACCCGACTGTATCATCTCCACAGGCTGTGCAGGTGGCAATGGCGATGATATCAACGTTCAGGATGTCGTGGTCAGCACCCAACTCGCCTACCACGACGTCTACTGTGGCGAGGCTATCGGACATAGTGTCTACGGTCAGGTACAGGGTCTTCCCCCGCGCTTCGATGCCGACCCCAGCCTGCTCGAAAAAGCTCTTTCCCTGAGTCTGCCCAAGGGAGTGAAAGTCCATCCCGGTCTCATCGTCACTGGCGACTGGTTTGTCGACACTAAAGACAAGATGCGTGAGATTGTTGGTCACTTCCCCGAGGCCAAGGCCGTCGACATGGAGAGCTGTGCCATCGCCCAGACTTGTTATATTAATAAGGTGCCCTTCATCTCATTCCGCGTCATCAGCGACATTCCCCTGCGCGATACAGACGCCTCTATGTACCATGACTTCTGGAACACTATTGCCCAGAACTCCTTCCAAGTCACCAAGACCTTCATCGAAAGTCTTTAATATTTAATTTTCAATATTCAATATTCAATTTCCCAAATGGAAGTTATACAGAGTTTCACCATCGATCACACCCACCTCAAGCCCGGCATCTATGTGTCGCGCGAGGATAAGGGTTTCACCACCTACGACCTGCGTATCACCGAGCCCAATAAAGAGCCCGCCGTGGCACCGGCCGCCATCCATAGTATCGAACACCTCATGGCCACTTGGTTCCGCAATTCCGAGGTTAAGGACGATGTAGTCTACGTGGGACCCATGGGCTGTCTTACAGGTATGTACATCATCATGACTGGCAGCTATACCGTCGAGGACATGCGTCGCCTCACCATCGAGTGTCTCCAGTGGATCCTCACTCAGGACGAGGTCCCTGCCACGCGTCCGGAGGCCTGTGGCAACTATCTGCTCCACGATCTCCCCATGTGCAAATGGGAGTGTGCCCGCTATCTCGATCGCCTGCAAAACGATTTCCACTGCGAGTACACCAAACTCCAGATCACGCTTTCCGACGGCAAGCGCTTCGCCGACGCTTAAAGACGAATTTTCATCGAGTCAGTCAGCCAACGATAGTGCTACACTCAATATCAGGTTGACATTAGCCAGCGTTCCGCTCACATCCCAGTCATCGCGATATTCGTCGCATGGCTTGTGATACCATACGGGCATCGGGTATTTGTTTGGCTTACTCATATCCACTGGATGCTGGCCGTTCTCAAGCACTACGGCTGGCACACCCTTCTTAACGAAGTTGTAATGGTCTGAACGGAAGAACCAACCGTCGGAGTTGTCGTCGTCGAAGTAGATATACCTGCCTTGAGCTGCAGCTGCAGCAATGTAATACTTGTCCAGAGGACTTTCGCCGCCACCCAGTATCACCACATCGCGCGTCAATTCTGCGGGACCGATACTCTCAAAATTCAGACAGGCCACCGTCTTTTTCATCTCTACGACAGGATGTGCACAGTAGTACTCCGAACCGAATAGTCCGCTCTCCTCCGACGAAGGGAAGAGGAAGATCAGGCTCCTGCCGGTTCTGGGTAACTCCTTCATCTTCTTGGCTGTAAGCAGTGCGCCTGCCATGCCTGAGGCATTGTCGGCAGCACCATTATAGATGGTGTCGCCATGCTCGTCGGGCTTCCCTATACCCAGGTGGTCCCAATGGGCACTCAGTACCACGGCCTCGCCGTCAGTCTGCGACCCTCGTAGGATGCCGCCTACGTTTTGTGTCTGTCTGATATTGAAAGTAGCACTCATCCTCACGTCGCCTTTCACGTTCAGCGAGAAACTCTTGAATCCTGGTCTTTTGGCTTCGGCTATCGCCTTACCCATGTCCATCCCAGCCGCATCAAACAGCTTTTGGGCTCCATGCTCATGCAGCCAGCCTTTGACGGCCAACTCATCGGCGTTTCGGGTGTCAGGGTTATACAGGGCAAGATTATCCGTCAGGTGACCATTTACGCAGACATGCCATCCGTAGCTGGCTGCCTCGGTGTTGTGGAGCACCAGACAACCTGCAGCCCCTTGTCGGCGAGCCTCCTCAAACTTATAGACCCATCGGCCGTAATAGGTCATGTTTCGCCCTCTGAACAACTGATTGTCGTAATAGCCAGGGTCGTTTACCATCGCGATGACAATCTTTCCCTTCACGTCAATCCCTGCATAGTCGTCCCATCCATACTCAGGAGCATGGATGCCGAAACCGCAGAATACGTACTCTGTCTGCCTCAAGTCGATCTTTTCCGTAGCACGGGCTGTCCACACCACAGCATCGTCTGGGTAGCGCAACTCGGCCTTCTTGCGGCCCCTTACGGAGAGCTTGTTACCCATTGGCTTGGCAGTCACTGCAATCATGTTGAACGGCTGAAACCAACTCCCGTCAAAGGCAGGCTCCAGACCCATTTCCTCCAATTGCCTGGCAAGGTAGTTCACTGTCTTGTCTTCGTAGGTCGTCATGGGTTTCCGTCCACCAAACTCATCTGATGCCAGCACCTTAGTCCATTCTCTCAACAATTGCTCATCGCTGCCGGTTTTCAGTTGCGACTGCTGTATCTGTGCATGAACGGCTGTTAAGCTCATTCCCACAACCGCCATTGCCACAATCATTCTTTTCATAATGGTATATTTTACTTGTTGCCTGCAAAGATAGTGCAAATCGAAGACAAAACCAAATAAATACATGTGTTTTTTTGTTTTGTTGAGATGTAGCTCGCTCGGCTAAGTCTGCCACCGAGTTTCCTTCCGTCCTCTACCGAGTTTCACAGCGTCGTCCGCGGTATGACTCTGCGTCCCCTTACGAGTTTCGTTCAGTCCGCATCCGGTCGACAGGGAAAGACAAAATTACAAATTACAAATTACAAATTACATTAAGACCTTTTTAGCTCGATTTTCGGCTAAAAAATGGATTTTAAGGTTATATTTTATAATTATATATATATAATTATAAAATATGAGGTATATATTAAGGATTTTTGTCTTTTTCACTCCAAAAAACCTTATTGTAATTTGTAATTTGTAATTTTGTAATTTTACTCTAAATCTGTCTTTTACTGCGCTCGAGATGACAAGGGGACTTGAGATAACGTAAAGGGCTGGGAGGCAGGGGAACATAAAGCCGGGACACCCTAACTTGGGTATCCCGGCTTTATGTATAGGTTGGATGGACTTCAGACAGATTACTCAAACCAGCTGATGCGTGGTACGCGGGTACGCTCTGACATCCAGTCGTGATCAGCCTTCACAGCAACCATCTGGGGAATGGTGCCAGTTTTTGGGAACTCAATCATTGTTGTTATGTCCTGGGCATTCTCACCCTTCACAGCGAAAGAGATATTATTATCTGAAGGCTGCCAGTCGGAAGCATCAAACTCTCCATACACATTACTCTTATTAATATTTGTGGTGTTATACATCGTCTTCACGTCAAGGCCTTCCTGAGCACTCTTGGCCCATACCTGCTTACCACCGATGAGGATTGCGATATCAAGCTTTCCGCCAAGGGCACGAACAACACCCTTCGTCTCCACCTTACCGTCGCTCCAGGTTGTCTTGGTCAGGTCTACCACGCAGTCGTTGAAGTCAAAGTCACCCACGCTACCGAGGTCTTCCATCATGTAGCGCTTAGCTTCAGTTTTGACAATCTCAGCTTCTTTTACTTGGTAGTTCTCCAGAAGACAAATTAAGTCTGAATAGTCTTTATCACCGTTGCAGTCGAAGGCTACATACTGACGGCCATTCACAGTGAACATTTTACAAGTAGTTAATTTGTGCTGCTCTAAATTGTTCCAAATTTCAGCGTCGCTAGCTATACCTGAAGCATTTGTTGCAGAGGGTGTGACAACAGCATACCAGAAAAAGCCCTCAACACCCATCATATCCTCCGAATCAATCTCGCGTCCTGTATTGAAATTCAGATTATTTGTGCCAGGAGCCTTTCCAAGACCAGAATACCATGTATTATCTTTGGCATTCACTGTGAATAAATAATTAATCAACTTATCTTGACCATTAAACTTCACACCAACAGTATGATAAGCATAATCATCACCCGTACCTTTCGCATAAACAGGATGGATGATCATTGATGCATAAGGTTTCCAATCCACAACCGCAGCAGATTCCACCTGCTCTTTTACACCTTCGAAATCTTCATCAACAAAAGCGAAGAAATTGTTTCCATGCTGTTTTGTATTCCAAACTACTGTTGATTGCACATCACCACGGGTGCTAGCCTTAGCGCTGGCTGTAAAGTCCCAGCTCTGATTCTCTGATACAGGGCCAAAGGCCTCTATAAACTGCTGTTCATAGCTTTTCACGGTTTTCTCATTCACAAGATTTGCGTCATACAAATCACTTTTTCCACAAGAGGTGAACATCACTGTTCCTGCCAATGCTACCATAACGGCAGCAGTGCTCATCATTTTTTTCATTTCTATAAAACTTCTTTTATTTGATTTAATTAATAAAATTGAATATTTGCTGCAAAAATACTCATTTTCCATGAAACAGCCAAATATATCGCTCACATTCTGCAAAATATAGGTCGAATTATTAATATAGAACAAATTTTTCGGTGATTTTCTTTTTGTTTTCGGAAAAATATCGTATTTTTGCAAAATAAACTAAAGCAATATGAAACATTTTCTATCAAGGGTATTTGCTGCCACCCTTATCGGCGGCAAAAGTTTATTCACATGTTGCCTTATCTGTGGCGCATGGATGTTTATCGCATGTAGCAACGACGATAAGGATACGCCATCGCCAGAGTCGTTTGATGCCAAAAAGTATGCGCTTGTAGATCTGCATCTCCACCTTGACGGATCGCTCTCTGTTGACGACGCCATCCACATGGCAGCCATCGAGGGCGTCAGCATTCCTTCTGACAGAAACGAGGTTAAGAAGCTTCTTGTATGTCCCGATGACTGTGAGAGCCTTAACGACTATCTGAAGTGCTTCGACCTGCCTGTCAGCATCATGCAGAGCCGTGAGACCATCGCCTATAGCGTCAGTTCACTGGTGAAGCGCCTCTACGATCAGGGGCTTATCTATGCTGAGATACGCTATGCACCTCAGCTGCATCTGCAGAAAGGTATGACACAGGACGAGGTCGTGGCTGCCAGCATCGAGGGTCTGAAAGAAGGAATGGCAGCGTGCAAGAACGGCATCAAGGTCCAGCTGATACTCTGTTGTATGCGTGGGGCTGACAACGATGATCTGAACTATGAGACGGTCCGTATGACCAAGAAATATCTGGGTCAGGGGGTATGCGCCACCGACCTTGCTGGAGCAGAAGCCATTTTCCCCACATCCAGCTATAAGAATCTCTTCGCCTATGCCAAGGAACAGGGTGTGCCATTTACCATTCATGCCGGAGAGGCTGATGGCGTGGAGAGCATGAAGCTTGCCATTGAATACGGTGCAAAGCGTTTAGGTCATGGTGTCCGTGCTTGGAACGACAAAGATATGAAAGCCTTGGTGAAACAAAAGGATGTCTGTCTGACACTCAGCCCTTCGAGCAACCTGCAGACCAAGGCTGTGGAAGGCATTACCACCATGTCGCAGTATCCCCTTCAGTCATTCCTTAATGATGGCGTTCCCGTTTGTGTCAATACTGATAACATGACTGTTTCGAACACCACTGTTGAGAATGAATTCCAGAAGCTCTACGATGCAGGCATCCTCACTGTAGAGCAGGCCAAATTGATGGTGCGCACTGCTATTAGTCACGCATTCCTTAGTAAAGCGGAAATAGAAGAACTGCTGCAGTTGGCCGAACGTCGGATGAATTGATAGGCACGCGGTTTTATTTCCTGATGATTTGGAGGTATTCCTCATAGGGAATGAAACGTCCGCCCATGGAGCGGAGATGGGGTGTTTCCAATTGGCAGTCGATAATTTGGCCGCCTAGGAGTTCCATGATCCGCGCAAGGTGGATGAGAGCCAGTTTTGAGGCGCTGGGGACGAGGGAGAACATGCTCTCGCCAAAGAAAGCATTGCCGAGGTTGACGCCATAGAGACCGCCTACGAGACGGTCGTCGTCCCACACCTCAAAACTGGCGGCAAAACCCTGACGGTAGAGTTCGGTATAGGCCTTGATGATGTCGGGCCCCAGCCATGCGCCTTCTTCCTGATGGCGGTTCTGGGCTGTGGCACAGCCTCGGATTACACCATCGAAGTCTTCGTTCATCGTGAGCTTGTAGCGGCCCTTGTTGATGAGCTGCTGCATGGAGTGGCTGACATGGATCTCGCTGGGGAAGATGACGAAGCGTTGCAAGGGACAGAACCACAGGGGCTCCTGCTGATTCTTAAAAGAGAACCAGGGGAAGAACCCGTTGGAGTAGGCCAGCAACAGACGGTCGACACTCAGGTCACCGCCTACGGCCACCAGTCCGTCGTCCTCGCCCAGATGGGGATCGGGAAACCACAGGTCTTTATCTAATTGATAGACTGCCATCGCTTACTACTATTTCTACGTTTCCGCCCTGTCTGAGACGGCCGAAGAGGATCTCGCGCATCAGCAGGGGCTTGAGGCGCTGGGCGATGACACGATCCATCTCTCGGGCACCATATTCGCGCGTGAACCCTTCTTTGAGTAAGAGCTGGAAGGCCTCGTCGGTGAGGGTCATCGACACTTGTTTGGCGGTGAGCTTGTCTTGAAGCTCACCCAGTTTCTTGCGGAGGATGAGGGTGGCCATGTGCTCGTCCATATCGTTGAAGACGACCGTGCCCGAGAGGCGGTTAATGAACTCGGGCTTGAAGGTCTTTTTCACCTGTTTCAGCATGGCTTCACCACGCGACACCTTGCCTGTGAAGCCGATATTGGCCTGAGCGGCAAACTGGGCACCGGCATTGGAGGTCATGATGAGAATGACGTTGCGGAAGTCGGCCTTGCGCCCTTTGTTGTCAGTGAGGCGTGCATAGTCCATCACCTGAAGCAGGATGTTGTAGATGTCTTGATGGGCTTTTTCGATTTCGTCGAGCAGGAGCACGCTGTTGGGGCTCTTGCGGATGGCATCGGTGAGCAGACCGCCGTCTTCGTAGCCCACATAGCCTGCTGGCGAGCCGATGAGTTTGGCAACGGTATGCTTTTCTGTGTATTCGCTCATGTCGAAGCGCAGCAGTGAGATGCCGAGTTCTTTAGCCAGCACACGTGCCACCTCGGTCTTACCTACGCCCGTAGGTCCGACGAAGAGCAGCGAGGCGAGGGGTTTGTTATCGTCGAGCAGTCCAGCCTTCGACATCTGAACGGCTTCCACCACCTGGCGGATGGCCTCGTCCTGACCGTAGATCTGAGAGGAGAGTTGTGTGTTGAGCGTTGAGAGACGGGCGTTGTTGTCATCGTCGGAGTCGATGGCGAGGGCATCGACCTTACAGGTCTTTGCCAAGACATCGGCGATATCGGCCTTGCTCACTGTTGCTGAGCCGGCGGTAGAGGCGGCAGCTCCAGCCTCGTCGATGAGGTCGATGGCTTTATCGGGCAAGAACCGTTCGTTGACATGCTTGTAACTGGCATCAACGGCGAAGTCGAGAGCCTCGTCATCGTAGGTTACACCATGGAAGGTCTCATATTGCGAGCGCAGCTGACGGAGGATGTGCTTGGTCTCCTCGGGCGTAGGCTCGGGGATGTCGATCTGCTGGAAACGTCGCACGAGGCCTTTCGAACGCGAGAAGTGACGATTGTATTCCTCGTAAGTGGTGGAGCCGATAAAACGGATGGTGCCCGTCTCGAGATAGGGCTTCAGCATGTTGGAGGCATCCATCGAACCCTCTCCCGTAGCACCAGCTCCCACCAGCGTGTGGATCTCGTCGATATAGACGATGTTCTTGTCGCTCTCTTCCTGAATGCCATCCATGATCTGCTTGATGCGATGTTCGAAGTCGCCACGATATTGTGTGCCGGCGAGGAGTGTGCCGATGTCGAGCTGATAGATGCGGCTGCCCTTCAACCGTTCGGGTACCCGCCCCTCTTCAATCATCCTTGCCAAGCCCCAGATGAGGGCTGTCTTGCCCACACCAGGCTCGCCCACATGCAGGGGGTTGTTCTTATCGCGACGACAGAGTACCTGGATGGTGCGATGCAACTCCTGTTCACGGCCAATGAGCGGGTTGTGGTTCTGGTAGAGCTCGTTCATGCAGGTGACGAGGCGTCGCCAGGCGGCATCAGGCTTCCCTTCGCCCGTCTCCTCTTCCAGATGGTCGTCGTATTCACAGAGGCTGACGAGCTGGCTCATGAATTCACCCTCCTTGTTGGCAAGGGCTTCCTTGAGCAGATAACAGGCCCACGACTCTTCCAGACGGAGCAGGCCCATGACGAGATGGGGCATATCCATCGCCTCGGCACTGCTGCAGAAGACCTGCTGACACGCGATTTCTATCAGCTGCCCCATCTGCTCGGAGGCCTCTGGTTCGTACTGACGGTCTTCCGGCACCGTCTCGATGTTTTCCAACTGGTCTTCCAATCGTTCGGCCAGCATCTCTGGAGAATAGAATATCTCCAGGGCCTTGTTGAAGTTATAGTCGTCGATGAGGACGAACAACAGGTGCTCAGGCATGACGAACTCATGTCTATATTCCCTGCAGCACTTCATGGTGTCGTTTAGTATCTTGCCTGCACGCTTGGTCTGTTTGATCTCTGCCATAATCTTTTCCTTTGATTTTTTAATCGCGGCCTTCCGGTTCGACTGTCAGGCGAAGGGGATAGCCCGCATCGCGCGCCATGCTCGTGGCCTTATGTACCTTCGAGGTGGCCACATCATAGCTGTAGATGCCCACCACGGCCTTGTCGGAGTGGTGTACCTGCAGCATCAGCGTCTCGGCTTCGGTCTCGCTCTTGAAAAACACCTCGACGAGAATCTTCACCACAAACTCCATCGTGGTGAAGTCGTCGTTGTAGATGGTCACCTTATAGCGTCGAGGTTCGCGCAAGTCTATTCGCTGTCGCTCGCGGATGCTCGATTGTTCCTTTGCCATGATCTTGTTTTTTTTTCTTTATCTTCGTTTGCAAAGGTACATATAAAATAAGACATACAATAGAAAAATTCAAATTAATTTGGTTTTTCGAGCGAATTTGAGTACCTTTGCAGGGAGAAACCAAAACGATTTTAGAATGACAAAAAAACTTTTCTTGGTATGGTGGGCGCTATGCAGCTTGACAACGGCTGTGGCCCAGATACAGACGAACGCAGGCATACAGTACCTGCAGTGTATGCAGAAGGATATGTCGACGGACTTCTACGACCTGTCGAACACGTATTTCATGGCGGATTCGCTGGTGAGCTTCGACGTGGCGAAGGGTGAGGGACTGGTGCAGTGGAAGCGCTACAGACTGAGTCCGAGACAGGCTTTCAACCTGAACGGTTACTGGCCTGTGAGGATGCAGATGCTGGATTTCCCCGATGCAGCTTATGAGAACGATCCGGAGCTGAAGCTGAAAGTAGAGTGGGTAAGTCCGAGGACGGTACGTATCCGGATGCTGACCTCCCCGATTGAACCGAAGGCGAAGGATGCTGATGACGTGATGTTCTGTGAAGGTTTCAAACAGAGAGTGGCTAGTTGCAAGTTTGCTACAACACAGACTGCCAATATCATTAAATATAGCACAGACTACGGCACTATCGAGATCCAGAAATATCCGTGGAGGATAGTGGTGAAGGATGCAAAGGGTAGGGTACTGACACAGACGAGGCATTCGATAGATAACGATTCGAGTCAGGTGAAGCTGTTGCCCTTCTCGTTTATCAAGCGCGGCAGCGACAATTCCAGGAGCATCAACCCAGTGCTGGCGCTGGCTCCTGGTGAAAGAATCTATGGCTGTGGAGAGTCGTTCACCTCTTTAAATAAAGTGGGACAGAAGGTACACCTGAGTGTGACCGATCCGCAGGGTCCTGAGACCGACGGACAGTATAAGCCCGTGCCTTTCTTCTTCTCAAATCGTGGCTATGGTATCTTCATGCACACCTCGGCACCCGTAACGTGTGATTTCGGAGCCAGCTATATCGGTGCAGATCGCCTGTTTATGGCTGATGAGCAGATGGACTTCTTCGTGTTTTTCGGAGAACCGAAGGATATTCTGAACGAGTATACGGAGATTACGGGTAAGAGTCCGATGCTGCCCCTGTGGAGCTTCGGCACGTGGATGAGCCGTATCACATATTTCTCGCAGGAGGAGGGCTTGGAGATAGCCCGGCAGTTGCGGGCGAACAGGATCCCCTCAGACGTGATCCATTTCGATACGGGCTGGTTTGGCGTGGACTGGCAGTGCGACTATCAGTTTGCGAAGGATCGTTTCAAGGATCCCGTGGGTATGTTGAAACAACTCTCGAAAGACGGTTTCCACACCTGTCTGTGGCAGTTGCCTTACTTCACCCCGAAGAACCGTTTCTTCCCCGAAATCATCGAGAAGGGGCTGCACGTGGTCAATGCGACGGGTGGTATGCCTGTGGAGGATGCGATTCTGGACTTCTCGAACCCGGAGACCGTCAGCTGGTACCAGCAGAAGATCGAGGGACTGATGAAGCAAGGTGTGAGCACCATCAAGTGTGACTTTGGTGAGGCAGCACCTTATAATGGTTTCTACCATAGTGGCAAGGGCGGACTCTACGAGCACAACCTCTATCCGCTGCGCTATAACAAGGCGCTATGGGAGGTGGTGGAGAAGAACCATCCTGGCGAGGGTATCATCTGGGCGCGCTCTGCTTGGGCTGGATCCCAGCGCTATGCCCTGCACTGGGGCGGTGATGCTGCCACCACGAACACAGGATTGTTGGGCGACCTCAGAGGCGGACTGAGCTTTGGACTGAGCGGCTTCTCATTCTGGAGCCACGACATGGGCGGTTTTGTGACTGCCTCGCCCGAGGATATCTATCGCAGGTGGCTGCCATTCGGATTCCTGTCGAGTCATACGAGAGCGCACGGAGCACCTCCTACGGAACCGTGGCTCATCAGCAAGAGTTTTACGGATGCCTTCCGTGCATGTGCCGAGATGAAGTATAAGCTGATGCCTTATGTGTATACCCAGGCGAAGGACTGTTCGGAGCGTGGACTGCCGATGGTGAGAGCCCTGCTCGTGGAGTTCCCGGAGGACAAGGGTGCCTGGCTGGTGGAGGATGAGTATATGTTTGGCTCGCAGATGCTCGTAGCACCGCTGATGGAGAGTGGTGACAGCCGTGATGTGTATCTGCCAAAGGGCAAGTGGATAGACTACCAGACGGGTAAAATCTACGAAGGCGGCTATCAGACCATCGAGGCAGGGGATATTCCTGCTGTCATTCTGGTTCGCGATGGTTCGCTGATACCTCATGTACCCCTCGCCCAGCGTACAGACCAGATTAACTGGAACCAGATAGAGTGGAAGGCCTACAAGGCTGACGCCAAGACTTGCAAGGGATGGCTGTTTAAGCCTGGAGACCAACAAATAGAAACGGTAGAACGTTGATTTTAGTTAAAATGTTTTAAAAAGACGATGCGCTGATGACAACGTATCGTTTTTTTTTGTACTTTTGCACACTTTTTCAAGGTAACACATATTTTATGAGGCAATTAAAGATTCAAAAAAGCATTACCAACCGATCGAGTGAAGCACTAGACAAGTACCTCGTTGAGATTGGTCGTCAGCCCCTTGTCACTATTGATGAAGAAATTGAATTGGCCCAGGCTATCCGTAAGGGTGGTCCTGAGGGTGAGCGCGCTAAGGAGCGACTGGTAACAGCCAACCTCCGTTTCGTGGTCTCCGTGGCCAAGCAGTATCAGCATCAGGGCCTGACACTGACCGACCTGATTGATGAAGGTAACATCGGATTGGTAAAAGCTGCTGAGAAATTTGACGAAACGCGCGGATTCAAGTTCATCTCCTATGCCGTATGGTGGATTCGCCAGAGCATCCTGCAGGCCATCGCAGAGCAGAGCCGTATTGTGCGTCTGCCGCTGAACCAAAGCGGAGCCCTGAGCAAGATTAATCAGGAGATCAACCGTTTCGAGCAGATTCATCAGCGCCGCCCCTCTGTGACAGAGCTGGCGGAACTCACTCAAATTGATGAGGCAAAGATTGAGCAGACAGCTAAGGCTGATAGCCATCACATGAGTATCGACGCACCCTTTGGTGAGGACGATGACAACTCGATGGCCGATATGCTCAGCTCAGGTGACGACTCACGTACAGACAAGCACGTGGATTATGAGTCGCTGACTTCCGATTTGGACAATGTACTTCGCAATGTGTTGAAAGACCGTGAGCTGAAGATTGTCAAGGAGTGCTTTGGCATTGGCTGCCAGGAGCGCGGACTGGAGGAGATTGGTGCCGAGATGGGACTGACCCGGGAGCGTGTGCGCCAGATTCGAGAGAAGAGCATTGCCAAGCTGCACGACAGCGGCTATGCCCGCATCCTGATGAAATATTTAGGATAAGAAAATGAAGCCTCGCCAATCGGCGAGGCTTATTTTTTATGATGGGATGGGAATCTTGACAAGGAACCTGGCACCGTTGGTGTAGCTGGTGTCGAGCACGACGGTGCCATCGAGCTGCTCTGCGAGTTTGCGGCTCAGGGGTAGCCCCAAGCCAATACCTTCCTTGAAAGAGTCAAGTTTCACAAAGCGCTCGAAGATGTGCTCTGCCTCTTCAGCGGGGATACCGCTACCAGTATCCTCGACGGTGAAGGTGAGCATGTCGCCTTTCCTGTCTGAGCGGAGGGCGATGTGACCTTCCTTCGTATATTTCGCTGCATTCTCCAACAGGGAATTGATGATACGAGCCAGCATGCCGGCGTTGGTCTTCAGGGTGAACTCATCGGGCAATGTAGTCTCGAATAGGAGCTTGATGTCGGGATTAACCACTTTTTCGTATCGCTTCAGAGCCTCACGCATGGCCTTGTTGATGAGCATAGTGTCGTCTCTTCTCATCTTTTCCGTCGATTCGATGAGCGACAGACCGATAATCTCGTCGATAAGGGCTGTTACGTGGTGGGCGTTCTTTTCCATCATCTCAGCGATACGTTGGCGCTCCTCTATCGTCTCTGTCAGCTCGGGGTTGGCGATGACTTGTGCAAAGCCGCTGATGATGTTCAGTGGTGTGCGGATCTCGTGGCTGATGTTCTGGATAAAGGCAGACTTCATCTTCTCCGACTCCATGGCACGACGATAGGCACGCTGCATCTCTATCAGGTGTCTCCTACGGGTATGCACGATGTAGACGAGGGCAACGATCAGCAACAGAAGCAAGAGGAAGACAGCTATCACTGCATACATCCTTTCGCGGTAGGCAGCGCGCTCTGTCTCGAAGAGCTTGATTTGCTCGCTGATACCCTGCATGCTGTTCGCAATGACCACATTGTCGATAGAGTCGCTCTTGGCCTCAGCTTCTTTCAGGGAGTAATAGGCCTCCTTCCATCTACCGGCTTTCTCGTAGATTAATGGGATTTCATCGGCTCCTTCATCGCCCAACTCCTTCTTGGCCATCTCTACTGCCTCGTCAGTCTTTCCATGATAGGCCAGATATCTCACCTCAAGTGATCTGCCGTGAACAGAGGTGTATCCTTTCTTTTCTCCTTCTTTGTAGGCCTGATAACCTTTGAGGAATTGATCATAGTCGCCTCGGGAATAGTAGCTCACTGTCTGGCGCGTCTCAATGTCGAAAACCCTTTCCGGAGAATATTTCTTGGCAATCTCCTTTGCAACGGTCAGCAAGCTGTCTGCCTCTTGGGGATCTTTGTCAATGACCACCCCCACAATATTCAAATAGATGGGGGGCATGCTGGATTCGTAGCCTTCTTCTTTCATGAGCCGAATCACTTCATACCAGTTTCTTACAGCTTCCTTATCATTGCCGCAATAGCGATTGATATGCCCCATCATGTTTACACCCATGAACATCTCCTTGTCAATCTTGTTCTCGCGCAGTTCCTTGGTAAGCTGCTGAGCCAGTTTGTAGGCCTCGTAAATGCGCTGCTGATTCAGCTGGAACACAATCTCGTTGCATCGCTGCGTGTAGTAGCCGTGCACATCGTTCTGCGACTGGAGATAGTCTTCCAGGGCCTTGATGGCTGGGAAAAAACGGGCGCTGTCGCCATCGTTGAACGCATGGTTCATCGCATTGCGCAAGTCCAGATATTCCTTACTTTTCATATATTCTGGATTATCTGCGCGACATAAGCCTGTTATGATTGTCAGGGATAATAGAAGTATAATTCGTTTCATGTTATAGGGCGTAGTTGATATACTGTCGGCAAAAATACGAATTATTCTTTAATTTCACAAATAATTTTGGAAAAATTTTGTGTTTTATGAGAGATATGCTAATTTTGCAGGCTGATGGAGATACATCCGATAGCTTTTTTTGAGTCGCCTCTGAAGTCGAAATTCGGTATTCCGAGGCAGAGCGGACTCGTCAGCGGACTGACGGGACGAATTGTCTTTGAACCTGAATACCGTAAGATGGAGGCCGTGCGCGGACTGGAGGATTTTTCACATCTTTGGATCATTTGGGAGTTTTCCCAAAACACTCCTGCCTCCAATCACCACTCTCCACAGTCGTTAACCGTTCGTCCGCCGCGTTTAGGCGGGAATGTGAGGATGGGTGTCTTCGCCACGCGGTCGCCGTTCCGACCTAATTCTCTTGGACTCTCTTGTGTGCGTATTGACCATATCGAACAGCATCCCACCCTGGGTCCCGTCATCCATGTGCTTGGTGCCGACCTGATGGATGGAACACCTATCTATGACGTGAAGCCTTATGTGGCCTATGCCGATGCTCACCCTGAGGCGAGAAGCGGTTTTGTGGATCAGACAGTGTGGGAGCCGCTGAAGGTGATGATTCCAGAGGCACTGGCAGCGAAGATCCCTTCAGACTATCTCGGAGCACTGAAAGCCACACTGGAGCAGGATCCGCGTCCACGCTATCATGACGATCCGGAACGTGTGTACGGCATGCCCTTCCTCAACTTTGATGTGAGGTTCAAAGTGCAGGGAAAGGTGTTGACGGTTGTCGACTGTGTTATTTCTTGAAGGTGATTTTCACGTTCTTATAACCCATAGAACGCATCATATGACTTAGCTGCTGACTGGCATTCGTCTCAGCTTCCTGCAGGTTTTCTTTGGTCATGCCATGTGAGAGCATCAGGCGATATGCTTTCTTATAGAGAGCATCGCGGTCGGCAGGTTTCCATGAACCACTCTCGTAGAACGACTTCGTGCGGGCCTCGTCGATAAAATCCTTGTCCAACAGGCCAATCTTCGGTAAGTTCATGGTGATGGAATCACCGCTGGTCGTAATCCATCCCGGCTCTACTTGATGCATGTTTACGCCTAAGCGCAGCGTACCATAGTAGATACGCACCAGCTCGTCGTTGGAAAAGAATCCCTTACGAACGGTATCCACCAGTTCTTCAGCACTGACGGAGAGAAACTCCCACTCTCCAATGGCTTTCATACTCTGGATCTGGGTGGGGGTAACGTCGATGGCGGAACTGGGTCCGAAATCTATATAGTCTCCTTTCGTGGCACCACGCAGCCACAGAATACCGGCAATGATTAGTCCAACGAGGACGATGCCTATACCTATTTTAATATATGTAAGAGCCTTCATCTTCAATCTTCAATTTTCAATAGGGTCTGAATGTCCTTGGGACTATACTGCTTGCGGAAGGCGATCGTGATGTTTTCTTCCTTGTAGCCCATTTCCACAAGCATTGGTACCAGCACTTTGGCTGCATTGGCCTGAGCCGTCTCAAGAATACCCATCTCAGGGATGCTCTCGATGATGGCGGCGCGGCCCTGCTGTTGGTAGTTAGAGAGTTCCTCGTCGCTGAAGTTGGCACGTGTCAGGGCCACATACTGGCGCACATTCTTCTGGTCGATCTTAGAACTTGTCATCGTCACCTGAGGGTCAGGCAGGATGATGGTTATCTTGTCGCCATCGCGCTCAACGTTGTCCTCGGAAAATTTGCTGAAGTCAATCCATGCCTTCAGCTTTGCATCGATGGGGATAGCAATCTTACGGTCGGCCATGGGAACCTTGAAGTTAAACTGCCGTTGCAATAACGAACCTTTCAGGCGGAGGGCATCGTCGTGGGTCACAATCTTGTGGACCCTATACTCTGCGGTGTAGAGCTTTGAGCATTTCTGCACTTGCATGATGAGCATTGGCAATGAGTCTACTGCCTCATAGACCGTCTCCCGTACTGCCTCGTCGTCGCCCTGCAGACGCCAATCGCTGCAGAGCCACAGACCACAACCGGCAACTATCAGGGCGATAATCCATCCAAAGACTTTATTTCCTTTCTTCATCGATAATCTTCCTTATTTTTCTGCAAAAGTACAAAAAAATATAATCCAAAGCAAACCTTTCCCGAAAAAATTCGTACCTTTGCAGCAGATTACGTGAATTATGAGGAAATATCAAGTACTGACAGTCATTGTCTTGGCAACCATGCTAATGGCTGGTTGTGGCAAAAAGAAGCAGGCAGAGGATATCATCGTGCCGAAGGTAGAGGTGGCTAAGCCACAGGGACCCATCCGTATGCAGGAGTATAAGCAGACGAAGGATATCAACTGGCTTGGCAGACCGTATCAGGTGGAGGTGTTGCGCGTCTCTGACGACAGTCTGCGTATGGTGAAAGACGAGTACGGACAGCAGTTTGTGGATAATCGTATCACGCTGCGGATCCTGCGTAGCGATGGCAGTACGTTCTTCAACCGTTCATTCACAAAGGCAGCCTTTGAAAACTACCTTGACGACGATTATCGTCGCACAGGCATCTTAGAGGGCTTTGTGTATGATAAGGTGGAGGGTGCGCAGATGGTGTTTGCTGCCAGCGTATGCCATCCGCAGACTGACGAATATATTCCTTTGGTAGTCACTGTGAGCTCGCAAGGTGAGGTAGGCATCCGTCGTGATACAGAGATGGATACTTACGGCAACGAGGAGAGTCAGCCACAAGGGAAATCTACAGAAGTTGATTAAAGTCCAGATGTTTCCAGGCATCGCTGAGGTCGGTCATGCTTGGAAACAGCAGATGGGCGCCTGACTGCAATAGTTGGTCATTGGGCAGGGGGCCTGTATTCACACCAATGGTGAAGATACGGGCGGCTACACCTGCACGGATACCAAGCGGGGCATTCTCGATGACAACGGCCTGCCAGGGTTGAAGGCCGCCAGCCTTCTCGAGTCCTACGAGGTAGGGATCAGGGTTAGGCTTGCCTCGACGGACATCGTAGGCAGTGGTGATATGGGCCTCGTCGACAAAGGCTCCGAAATCCTTGAGGATACGTTTGATGAGCGGGCGCTGGCCACTGCCAGTGACGACGCCGCATTGCATACCCAGGTCGCGAATCTGGGCCATGAGGTTGAGGATGCCAGGCATGATGGGGGCTTCGGGCAAGGAGTGGAAGAGACGACTTTTCTCGTCGTACATCTTCTGTGCCTCAGGCTCGTCAATCTCCCGTTGCTGTTGGATGCGCACCATCATACGGATGGTGTCTACGCCACGGGCACCTTCGGTGGCATAGGCATCTTCAGCTGTCATGTGGATTTGGAAACGCGCCATCGACTCCTGCCATGCTATAGCATGATTGGGCATGGAGTCGTAGAGCACGCCGTCCATATCAAAGAGCACGGCTCTGGGGCATAAGGTCTCAAAGCCGTGTTCTTCTAAGTATTTTCTAATCGCGAGTGCGTACATTATGCTTCTTTTGCCAGACGCTCCTTGATAGCCTTGGAATCGGCCTCATAACCAGGCTTGTCAAGCAGGGCAAACATATTCTTCTTGTAAGCTTCAACTCCAGGCTGGTTAAACGGATTCACGCCCAGCACATTGCCACTGATACCACAGGCAATCTCGAAGAAGTAGATGAGCTGACCGATGTAATACTCGTTGAGTTTGGGGACGCTGATGCGCATATTGGGTACACCGCCATCCACATGAGCCAAACGAGTACCGAGCTCTGCCATTTTATTAACCTCATCTACGCGCTTTCCTGCAAGGAAGTTCAGACCATCAAGGTTCTCTTCGTCCTCGGGGAAGAGCAGCTTCTTCTCGGGCTCCTCGATAGAGATAACTGTCTCGAAGATTGTGCGCTCGCCTTCCTGAATCCACTGACCCATCGAGTGAAGGTCGGTGGTGAAATCAACGCTTGCGGGGAAGATACCCTTATTGTCCTTGCCTTCAGACTCGCCGTAGAGCTGCTTCCACCATTCAGAGAAGAAGTGGAGCTTGGGCTGATAGTTCACCATGATCTCAATCTTCTTACCCTTCTGGTAGAGACCGTTGCGAACGGCTGCATACTGAGCTGCGGGATTCTCGACGAAAGGAACATTAGGTGCACATGCCTTCTCCATATCCTGGGCACCACCCACCAGTTGCTTAATGTCAAAGCCTGCACAGGCGATAGGCAGCAGACCTACCGGTGTGAGCACAGAGAAACGGCCACCTACGTTGTCGGGGATGATGAAGCTCTTGTAACCCTCCTTGTCAGCACAGGTACGGGCAGCGCCCTTCTTGGCATCGGTGATAGCTACAATCACCTTCTTGGCCTCTTCCTTACCACGCTGGGCCTCGCACTGCTTCTTCAGCAGACGGAAGGTGAGGGCGGTCTCTGTGGTAGTACCACTCTTGGAGATATTGATGACGCCAAATTTCTTGTCCTTCAGATAGGTGGTCAGCTCGAAGAGGTAGTCCTCGCCAATGTTGTTACCTGCAAAGAGAATGGTAGGATTCTTCTTGTCGCCTACGAGCCATGAGAAGCTGTTGCTCAGAGCCTCGATGACGGCACGGGCACCCAGATAGGAGCCTCCGATACCAGCCACGACCACAGCCTCGCAGTTAGCACGAAGTGTGTCGGCACATGCCTGCAGTTCGTCAAGGAAGGCAGGTGTGATGCTGGAAGGCAGGTGTAGCCATCCAAGGAAATCGTTACCAGGGCAAGTACCCTCTTCAAGGGCTTTCTGAGCCTCTTTTACCTTAGGCTCGAAAGCCTCTACAGCGCCAGCCTCGAGGAAGCAAGCGGCTTTGGTGATGTCTAATTTGATGTTGCTCATAATTGTTGTTTGTTATATTTTATCTAAATGAATCCGTTAGAAGTTTAATTTCAATTTGTGGGGCGATGCGCTCGTAGAGAATATTGTATACGGCATCGAGAATAGGCATGTTGACATGGCAGTGACGATTGATTTCTTTCATACACTTCGTACCGAAGTATCCCTCGGCAATCATCTCCATCTCAATTTGTGCAGACTTCACGCTATAGCCCTTACCTATCATTGTGCCAAAGGTGCGGTTACGCGAGAAATTGGAATAGCCCGTCACGAGCAGGTCGCCCAGGTAGACGCTGTCGTAGATGTTACGCTCCTGAGGATAGACGGCTGTGAGGAAACGATTCATCTCCTGCACAGCATTGGCCATGAGCACAGCCTGGAAGTTGTCGCCATATTTCAGTCCGCTACAGATACCGGCGGCAATGGCATAGACATTCTTTAAGACAGAAGAGTACTCGATACCTACCACGTCTGTAGAGGTCTTCGTCTTGATGAAGTCGCTGGAGAGTACGTCGCAGAAGGCTTGGGCCTTGTCGCGGTCGGCACATCCCACAGTGAGGTAGGAGAGACGCTCCAGGGCTACCTCCTCAGCATGGGAGGGACCTCCGATGCAGGCAAGGTTGTCGTAAGGCACGTCGTAGACCTGATGGAAGTACTCTGAGCAGACAAGGTTCTCATCTGGCACAATACCCTTGATGGCCGTAAGGATGAACTTGTCGCGGATGCGCGTCCTGAGTTTCTTCAGGTGACTCTTGAGATAGGGCGAAGGGGTAACGAATACCAGCGTATCGTACTGTTGGGCAATACGGTTCAGGTCACTGTCGAAATGTATCTCATCGGTATTGAAATGAACGCTCGTCAGATAAGCGGGGTTATGTCCCAGACGCCTAAAGTCCTCGATACGGTCATCACGGCGCATATACCATCCGATGTGATGGGTATGTCCCACCACAATCTTGGCTATGGCTGTTGCCCAGCTGCCGCCACCGATGATTGCTATCTTTCCACAGTCAAACATGTAGATGATTGACAATTGATAATTGACAATTAGGCCTGTGCCTTTTCAATCCAACGCTGTACCTCGTCTACGCTGGGCTTCTGCATCTCAAGCTTGTATTTCTTGACGATGTCGCCAATCTTCTGCTGAAGACCTTGAGCCTTCTCGGAAGCGATGTTCTGAATCAGGTTGAACCCTGCCTTGCGGAGTACGGGTACCCACTCCTCGGCTACACCAATCTCTGCCCACTCGGCAGGTGAAGACTGAGGAATCTTCTTCTCTGGCTTCATCTGTGGGAACAGCATGACCTCGCCAATGGTGAACTTTCCTGTGAGCAGCATCACCAGACGGTCGATACCAATACCGATACCAAATGTTGGAGGCATACCATACTGCAGAGCGCGCAGGAAGTCCTGATCTATGATCATGGCCTCGTCATCGCCCTTGTCTGCAAGTTTCATTTGCTCAATGAAACGCTCCTCCTGATCGATGGGGTCATTAAGTTCTGAATAGGCATTAGCCAGCTCCTTGCCATTCACCATCAGCTCGAAACGCTCAGTGAGTCCTGGCTTAGAACGGTGCATCTTGGTGAGAGGTGACATCTCAACGGGGTAGTCAGTGATGAATGTAGGCTGGATGAAAGTGCCCTCGCAGAACTCACCAAAGAGCTCGTCGATGAGTTTTCCCTTACCCATAGTCTCGTCTACATCCATGCCCTTTGAGAGGCAGAATGCACGAATCTCCTCCTCAGTCTTGCCATCGCAATCGAAACCTGTCTTCTCCTTGATGGCATCGAGGATGGGCAGACGGCGGAATGGCGCACGGAACGAGATGATGTTACCATCAATCTCAACCTCAGGCTTGCCATTCACTGCAGTACAAATCTGCTCAAGCATATTCTCTGTGAAGGTCATACCCCAAAGCAGGTCCTTATAGCTGACATAGAGCTCCATGCAGGTGAACTCTGGGTTGTGGGTCTTGTCCATACCCTCGTTGCGGAAGTTCTTACCCATCTCGTAGACGCCCTCGAAACCACCTACGATGAGGCGCTTCAGATAGAGCTCGGTGGCAATACGCATATACATGTCCTGATTAAGCGCATTGAAGTGGGTAATGAATGGGCGGGCTGAAGCACCACCTGCGATGTTCTGCAGGATTGGGGTGTCAACCTCGGTATAGCCTGCATTGTCGAGAATGCTACGCAGTGTACGGATGATAGTGGCACGCTTAAGGAAAGTTTCTTTTACGCCCTCGTTCACTACGAGGTCTACATAACGCTGACGATAACGCAACTCGGGATCGTCAAACTTATCGTAAGCCACACCGTCCTTGTATTTTACGATGGGCAGAGGTTTCAATGACTTGGAGAGCAGCGTGAGCTCCTGAGCATGAACAGAGATCTCGCCTGTCTGGGTACGGAACACCTTACCCTTGACACCGATAAAGTCACCTATATCGAGCAGACGCTTAAATACATTATTATATAGGTCCTTATTCTCACCCGGACAAATGTCATCGCGGGTGATATAAACCTGGATTCTGCCTTTTGAGTCCTGAAGCTCGGCAAACGATGCCTTACCCATGACACGACGACTCATCATACGTCCGGCAATCACTACCTCGCGCTCCTCGTCGTCCTTAAAGTTTTCCTTGATATCTGTGCTAAATGCGTTAGTGGGGAACTCGGCAGCAGGATATGGGTTGATACCCATGGCGCGCAGTTCCTGCAGGCTCTGACGCCTGCCGATTTCTTGTTCGCTTAATTCTAAAATGTTCATCTTAAATATTCGAATATTTTACTAATGTGGCTGCAAAGATACGAAAATATCCCGAAAAAAGCAAGGATAGGGTAAATATTTGCAAAAAATAACGGAAAGATTTGCGTGGTTGGGGAAAAATGTTTATATTTGCCACACTAATCTGATTATTTTATAGAAATGGAAAGTGTTGAAGGAGTAGAATCTATTGATAAAATAAAAGTCCGCGTTGTAGGTATAGACATCCGTCTCGACCGCACCACTTATGCCATTGTTGACATCAAGGGTGATATTGTGGCTCAGGACCAATTCGACACGATGGATTTTCCCGATGTTAATGATTTCGTATCGGCGTTGAGCGAGAAAGTCATGATGCTGGTGGAGGAGAATGGCGGCTACGAGAGCATCCGCTCTGTGGGTGTCAGTGCGCCGAGTGCCAATTCGTTGACAGGTTGTGTTGAAAATGCTGCCAATCTGCCTTGGAAAGGTGTGGTGCCCTTAGCGGCAATGTTGCGCGACAGATTGGGGCTGGCAGTGGCCGTAGCCAATGATGCCCATATCACGGCCCTTAGTGAAAAAACCTATGGCAGTGCCCACGGCATGAAAGACTTTGTTGTTGTATCCATGAGCCATGGCGGTCTGGGAAGTTGCTTCTATTCCAATGGTCAGCCCCATCTAGGTTATAATGGTTTTGCTGGTGAGGTGGGCCATACTTGCGTTGAGATCAATGGCCGTGAGTGTGGCTGTGGTAACAAGGGATGTCTGGAGACTTATTGCAGTCAGAAAGGTCTGATAAAGACGGCTGAAGAACTGATAGCCGAGAGTAAGGAACCCACGTTGTTGAGCGATCTTCAGGAACTCACCATCCAAACGATTACCGACTGCTGCTATAAGGGTGACAAATTGGCCATAGAAGTGTTCCGTCGTACAGGAGAGATGCTGGGAATGGGATTGGCTAACTATGCCTCTGTCCTGAATCCGGAAGCCATCATCCTTACAGGTGAAATGACGCAGGCAGGCAAATGGCTGCTAAAACCGATGAGAATTTCGTTCGACGAGCATGTGTTCCATAATATCAGGAACAAGACCCGTATCCTGGTGTCTATCCTGAAGGAGGGTGAACGCGACGTGCTGGGAGCCAGTGCCTTGGCATGGGATGTGAAAGAGTACTCATTATTTAAATAACAGAATATTAATATCCAATACAACAATCTTAAACAACTAAAATGGAAGAGTATAATATCAAGACAAAAGTTGTAGGCGTTGATATCAGTAACGAGACTACTACTTATGCTGTGGTGGATATTCGTGGTAATATCCTTGCTGAAGAGTCGTTTGCAACGAGCGATTATCCTGACGTAAATAACTTTGTGACGGTGCTGAGCGACAAGATCGTTATGCTGGTGGAGGCAAATGGAGGTTATGAGACCATCCGTTCTATTGGTGTCAGTTGTCCAAGTGCCAGTTCTGTGTCTGGCTGTATTGAGAATGCAGCCAACTTGCCCTGGAAGGGTGTAATACCCCTGTCTGCGATGCTGCGCGACAGAATAGGCTTGGCAGTAGGTTTGTCGAACGATGCGCATATCTCCTCTTTGGGAGAATACACTTTTGGCAGTGCGCATGGTATGAAGAACTTTATCGTCATCAGCCTTGGCGTAGGTATAGGTAGCTGTTTCTTCTCTGCAGGACAGGAGCATCAGGGTAATCTGGGCTATGCTGGTGAGTTTGGTCATACATGTATTATCGAAAAGGGGCGTAAGTGCGGTTGCGGCCATGAAGGCTGTGTGGAATCGTATGTCGGTGCTAACGGCATCGTAGTTACGGCTCGCGAATTGTTGGAAGAGTCGGACAAACCGTCGCTGATGCGTCAGGCGGAGCGTCTCTCACCCAAGATCATCACAGGCTTCTGCAATCAAGGTGATGAACTGGCTATTGAGGTGTATCGTCGTACTGGCTATATATTGGGTCGGGCACTGGCCAACTATGCCTCGTTGGTCGATCCTGAGGCCATCATCCTGACAGGAGGTATCTCCCATGCGGGCAAGTGGCTGGTAGATCCCACAAGCGAGTCGTTTGAGGCTCATGTGTTCGGCAACTTGAAAGGCAAGGTGAAGATTCTGTTGTCGAAGCTTGACGACCGAGAGCGTGATGTTTTAGGTGCGAGTGCCCTGGCATGGAGCGTGCCCGAGTACTCCTTATTTAAATAGAAATGAACGTAGAAAGAATCAACGAGATTATAAACGCGAAGCCAAACCTCAGTACTGCCCTCGGGATGGAGTTTATCTCCACTCCCGAGGACGATACTTGTATGGCCCGTATGAAAGTCGACGAGCGTAATCGTCAGCCATTCGGATTCCTGAGTGGCGGAGCATCTTTGGCGTTGGCTGAGAATGTGGCAGGAGTTGCATCGTCGGCCCTCTGCCCTCATTGTGCCTGTGTGGGCATTGAGGTTAGCGGCAGTCATGTGAAGGCTGTGGCCGAAGGTGATACGGTGACGGCCTATGCACGCTTGTTGCATAGTGGGAGGACGCTGCATGTGTGGAATGTGGATATCAAGGACACATCGGGAGAACTGATTTCGAATGTGCGGGTAACGAATTATATCATCAGTCAGGGTAGGAGATGACGGGTTTTGCATTATACCGCTTGCCGCATGCTACCCATGCCACGCTTGTCCAACAGACACAGGGCGAGCCCGACGAGTTGTTGTCGTGTCAGGAACTCAACAGCCGTCAGGGCTTTGTCATGGCACCTTTCGAGATCACCCCCTCTCAGCCTATCCTCCTCATCCATCCGGATGTAGTCCAGACGGTTGGGCTCTCCATGACGGAGATCAGTCCTCTGATACCGTTCTCTCTCACAGACTCCCCATCCCCCATCTCAGCAGGTGGCAACAGAATGACTTATGCCATCGATTTTGCCAATTACCATGCCCAGCTGAACCTGGGTATCTTCCAGAAGATTGTGCTGGCCCGTTGTGCTGACGAGCCTCAGGAAAAGCCCGTCTCACCCGAGGAACTCTTCCTCAGGGCCTGTGAGCGCTATCCCCGTATGATGATTGCCCTCGTGTGGACGGCCAAGAGTGGTTGTTGGCTGATGGCCACGCCAGAGATCCTGTTGGAGGGAAATGGAAATGCGTGGCGTACCATTGCCTTGGCAGGTACCATGCGCCTCGAAGGTGAGGGCTTGAAGGGTGAGGGCGAGAGCGCCACCTGGAGCGTTAAGAATATTCAGGAACAGCGTATCGTTACCACCTATATCACCGAGTGCCTCGAACAATACACCTCCGACTTCCGTGAGGAGGGGCCTCATACTGTGCGGGCTGCCAACCTCGTCCATCTGCGTAGCGACTTCACGTTTACGCTGCCTGATGGTCAGCGGATTGGCGACCTGCTCTATACCCTGCACCCCACGCCTGCCGTCTGCGGACTCCCCAAGCGTGAGACCTTCAAATTCATCATCCGCAACGAACATGCTCCACGCCGATATTATAGCGGGTTTATGGGTATGCTCGACCCTGACTATGAGACCCATCTCTATGTCTCGTTGCGCTGTATGAACATCGAGGCAGGTTGTTGCCACCTCTATGCTGGGGGCGGACTCCTGAAGGATAGTACCGAGGAACAGGAGTGGAACGAGACCGAGGCCAAACTTGAAACTATGCGCTATGTATTGCAACAAAGATAATGTCAATATCCTCACATCCCTGCTGGTGGCCCATGGCATCCGCCATGCAGTGGTGTGCCCTGGCAGCCGTAATGCGGCAGTCGTCCATAATCTTCATGCCCATCCGAAGATCACCTGCTATCCCGTCACCGATGAGCGTAGTGCGGGCTTCTATGCCTTAGGTATGGCTCAGGCCCTCGGACAACCTGTAGTGGTCTGTGTTACCAGTGGTACGGCCTTGCTCAACCTCGCCCCTGCTGTGGCCGAGGCTTTCTATCAGCATGTACCCGTGGTGGTGGTCTCTGCTGATCGCCCCCCGCAGTGGATAGATCAGCTCGATGGTCAGACGCTCCCGCAACCTGATGCCCTAGGCCGTTTTGTGAAGAAAGCAGTCGCCCTGCCTGAACCCCATAACGACGAGGAACACTGGTATTGCAACCGTTTGGTCAATGAGGCTATCTTGGCGTCTACCCATCAGGGACGTGGACCTGTCCATATCAATGTGCCCATTACTGAGCCCCTTTTCGACTTCTCTGTCAAGACCTTGCCCGTAGAGCGTAAGATTAGTATAGTGTCTGCTGATGTCACCTCGCCTACACTCTCCCATATCGGACGTATGTTCATGATGGCCGAGCGCCCTATGCTTATTTGTGGCCAGCCCATGAACCCTGGACTTGATGAGGCTGTCGCCCTAGTAGAAAACGATGAGCGCTATGTGCCCGATTTCGTGCTTTGCATCGGAGGCGCCATCGTCAGCAAACGTCTGAAGCGCTTTCTAAGAAAGGCCCGTGAGGTGTGGACCGTCAATGCCACAGGCGAGATCAACGACACCTTTATGAATCTCTCGCAAGTGATTCAGGGCGATGGAGAAGTGATTGCCGATCATGTGCGGTTCCTGCTCGAAGACCGTCCCCATCCCTTTGTCATGATGTGGGAACAGCTGCTTGCGAAAGTGCGGCAGCATGCCGAGACCTATGAGCCCGCCTATTCCCAGATGGCTGTTGTGAAGTATTTCGAGGCCCGTGTGGGAGAGGCGGAGCTTCACTATGCCAACTCCACTGCCATCCGTCTGGCCAATAGTTTTGCGCGTCATCGGGTGTGGTGCAATCGGGGTGTTAATGGCATTGAGGGCTCGCTGTCCACAGCAGCAGGTTTCTCCTGTGTTTCAGAGAGTCAGGTGTATTGTGTCATTGGCGACCTGAGTTTCTTCTACGACCAGAATGCCTTGTGGAACCAGAACCTGAAGGGTAATCTCCGTATCCTCCTGCTCAACAACGGCAAGGGTGGCATCTTCAACATGCTGCCAGGGTTGGAGCAGAGTCCTGCACGCGACCGCTTCGTGGCTGCCGAGCATCACACCAGTGCCGAGGGTATCTGCATGGAGAACCAGATCACCTATCTCAAAGCAACAAACATGGAGGAGATGCAACAGGGCATCGACACCTTATTATTATATAATGAGAACCCGCGCCCCGTCTTGCTTGAGGTCTTCACTGATCCTGCGGACGACGAACGGGTGTATAAAGATTACTATCAAACATTAAAATAATGAGAAACTGGAAAACGATTCGCGAGTTTGAGGAAATCCTCTTCGAAGAGTATAATGGTATTGCCAAGATTACAATCAATCGTCCGCAGTATCGCAATGCCTTCACCCCCAAGACCACATGGGAATTGTCGCAGGCTTTTGCCATGTGCCGTGAGATGCAGGACATCAGTGTGGTGCTGCTCACGGGTGCCATGTCTGAAGTGCCCGAAGGAAAGACGCTGGCAGATGTAAAACACGCCTTCTGTTCTGGTGGCGACATGCATGTAAAAGGTCGTGGCGGTTATGTCGATGAAGAAGGCGTACCCCGTCTGAGTGTGCTTGACGTACAGATGCAGATCCGTCGTCTGCCCAAGCCCGTCATTGCGATGGTCAATGGTTATGCCATCGGTGGTGGTCATGTGCTCCATCTGGTGTGCGACCTGACCATTGCCTCCGAGAATGCCATCTTCGGACAGACAGGTCCCAAGGTGGGCTCATTTGATGCTGGCTTTGGTTCCTCTTATCTGGCTCGTATCGTGGGTCAGAAAAAAGCCCGTGAGATATGGTTCCTCTGTCGTCAGTACAGTGCCAAAGAGGCCGAGCAAATGGGTATGGTGAACAAGGTGGTGCCTATCGAGCGTCTCGAAGACGAGTGCGTGGAGTGGGCTGAGACGATGATGGAGCGCTCGCCCCTGGCTCTGCGTATGATTAAGGCAGGGTTGAATGCCGAACTCGATGGTCAGGCAGGTATTCAGGAACTTGCTGGCGATGCTACGATGCTTTACTATTTCCTCGATGAGGCCCAGGAGGGAGGCAAGGCTTTCCTCGAGAAGCGTAAGCCCGACTTCAAGAAATACCCGAAAATGCCATGACCTATAACATCCAGGAGCGAACACTGCATTTCAAACAACCCGCAGGTACGTCACGAGGGGTATATACCACGAGGAAGATCTGGTTGGTATATCTCTCTGACGGAAAAAAGACGGGCATGGGAGAGTGTGCCCCGTTGCCTGACCTCAGTTGTGATGTAAGGAACGACTATGAAGAGGTGTTGGAAGGCTTCTGCCAAAAACTCTGCGAGAGTGGTGAGATCGACTACGAAGCGATGCGCGATTACCCCTCGATGCTATTTGGACTTGAGACCGCCCTGCTCAATCTGCAGCATGGCGACATCATGTTTGATAACGCTTTTAGTCGTGGTGAGGTAGGCATTCCCATCAACGGCCTCGTCTGGATGGGCAACTACGACGAGATGCTCCAGCGCATGGAAGAGAAACTGGAAAAAGGCTTTCGCTGTGTCAAACTCAAGATTGGAGCCATCGACTTCGACCAGGAACTCGACCTTGTCAAGCGTATCCGCAACCGCTTCTCGTTCCACGAGGTGGAGTTGCGCCTCGATGCCAACGGTGCCTTCCCCTATGAGGAGGCCCTCTATAAGCTCGAGCTCCTCTCCCAATATGCCATCCATAGCATCGAACAGCCCATCAAAGCCCAACAGTGGGCACTCATGGCTGAGCTCTGTCGTGAGTCTCCCCTGCCGATAGCCCTCGATGAAGAACTTATCGGTGTCAACGACCTGGAGATGAAGCACCACATGCTCAACATCATCAAACCCCGCTATATCATCCTGAAACCCTCGCTGCATGGTGGCATGCAGGGCTGTAGGGAGTGGATCGATACGGCTCGCGACATGGGCATCGGCTCTTGGATTACCTCGGCCCTTGAGAGTAACATCGGCCTGAATGCCATTGCCCAGTTTGCCGCTGATGTCTATGGCGATCATATCACGATGCCTCAGGGTCTCGGTACGGGTCAGCTCTTTACCGATAATATTCCTATGCCGCTCGAGATTCGTGGTGATAAACTGTGGAGAAGTGAAAGGTGACGCTTGAGGAATTCTTAGCCGAATGGCATAACGACAGCCCTTTTGTGAGGGTGAAGACCAGCGGTAGTACGGGCGCTCCGAAACCCATGATGGTGGAAAAGCGACGAATGCTTAACTCCGCCAGGATTACCTGTGATTTCCTTGGACTTCGTGAAGGTGATACCGCCCTGCTCTGTATGTCGCTCGATTATATTGCAGGAAAGATGATGGTGGTGCGCTCCATCGAGCGGAATCTGAAGCTGCTATCCGTCCCGCCCTCCGGCCATCCTTTGGCGACAGTCAATGCCTCATCTCCATTAGACTTCGCAGCCATGGTTCCCATGCAGGTCTATAACACGCTGCAGGTACCTGAGGAAAGAGCGCGCCTGATGCAGGTCCGCCACCTGATTATCGGTGGTGGTGCCATCGACGAAGCGATGGAAGCCGAACTCCGCACCTTCCCCCATGCCGTTTGGAGCACTTATGGCATGACCGAGACCCTCTCGCACATCGCCCTGCGCCGCCTCAATGGCCCCGCTGCCTCCGAATGGTACATGCCCTTTCCCTCTGTCTCAATCTCTCAGACCCCTGATGGCTGTTTGGTCATCGATGCCCCCGAGGTTTGCCCCGAGCCCCTCGTCACCAACGATATCGTTGAAATCTTCTCCTCCCGCTTCCGCATTCTAGGTCGCAAAGACAATGTCATCTGCTCTGGCGGCATCAAGATCCAGATCGAGGAAGTAGAGCGCCAGTTGCGCCCCCACCTCCATGCCCCCTATCTGTTAAGTAAGCGCCAAGACGGGAAATTCGGTGAGATAGCGGTGCTTCTCACCGAAGGGTCTGTGGAAGAAGCCCGCCATATCTGCGAGCGCGTCTTGCCCAAATACCATCAGCCCAAGGCTTATCTTCATGTAGCCCGGATTCCTCTTACCGAAACGGGTAAGCCCGCCCGTCAGCAAGCGGAAAAGCTCATCGCTCTTAGCTAAAATGAGATAGGGCTACCCTCTCGGGCAACCCTATCTGCGATTAGTTAGTAATATGATTAGGTCTACTAAGTTGATTGGTCACTCTTTTCGAGGTCAGCCCTCCCGATAAAAGTCGAGCGCCTCGTATATCTCATCTTTCGTAGCTGTCTGGTTGATGCGGATGTCTCCGATACCTCCCAGCAGGGTGAAGTTGATCACACCAGCCACATTCTTCTTGTCGTGAGTCATCAGTTCGAGCAGGGTGGGGTAGTCGTCACAAGTGATGTCCATCTTCCCGTAGTGCTCTTGTATAAAGCGTACCGTCTGGTGCATCTTATCCGAGGGGAATCCTGTCTTGATGGCACTCAGGTAGAGTTCGCCTATCAGTCCCCAAGCCACGGCATAGCCGTGCAATACCGGATTCCGCTGCAGTGCCAGCGATTCAAAGGCGTGCCCCATCGTATGCCCTAGGTTCAGTGCCTTGCGGATGCCCTTCTCTGTGGGGTCCTCCGTGACGATGCGCTGCTTCACGGCCACGCTCTCGGCCACCATCTTTCCCAGTACTTTGAGATCTGGCTGCTCCACGTCGAAGTTCATCAGTGTGGCCCACATCTGCTCGTTGGCAATCAGTCCGTGCTTCAGCATCTCTGCATAGCCCGAAAGGATGTTTTCTTCATCGAGGGTCTTCAGAAACGTGGTGTCGAGAATCACGCTGTTCGCATTGTTAAACACGCCGATCTCGTTTTTCAGTCCCCTGAAGTTAAATCCCGTCTTCCCGCCTACGCTGGCATCAACCATCGAGAGTAGGGTGGTGGGGATGTTGATATAGCTGATACCTCGCTTGAAGGTAGAGGCTGCAAAGCCTCCCAAGTCGGTCACCATGCCGCCGCCTATATTTATTAATAAGGTGTGGCGGGTGGCACCTCCCTTGCCCAGCTCTTCCCATACATGGACCACCGATTCGAGGGTCTTGTGGGTGTCTGTGGCACCGATGACGATGGTCTGGGCACCTTTCAGACAGGGCAGCTCTTCCACGACAGGCAGACAGCATCGCTCAGTTGTCTCGTCTGCAAGGATGAACAGCCGGTCATGGTTACATGCCGAGATGGCCTCTCCAAGAGTCTGTCCGAGTTGTTCGGAGATGATTACCTTTTGCTGGTTCATTCTAACGGTTGCAGGTGTCCTGTCGTTTAATTCGTTTGCAAAGGTACAAAGAAAATTCTTAAAAGTATCAAGAATTCGGAAAAAAAATAGAATCTTATTAAACTTTTCCTCTTTTCATGCGTCAAAGAGGCAAAAATTGATAAAATAAGCATGAGAAAGTTGTTACTATTGATAACCCTTTGTACGATGGTTATCACCTCCAGTGCCCAGCGCACAGTTACAGGAAAAGTTGTTGAACAGGATACACAAGAAGCAGTGATTCAGGCCACGGCTGCCCTTCTTACGGGTGAAAAGGTCGTGGCCAATGCTGTTACCAGCACCTCCGGCACATTCTCCATCAAGGCTCCCAAAGAGGGCAGCTACACCTTGAAGGTCACGTATGTGGGCTTCAAGACCTACTCCAAGAAGATTACCATCAAGGAGGGCAAGGACTATCACGCAGGCACCATCTCCCTCGAGCCTGATGCCATCATGCTGAAGGGTGCCACTGTGACGGCCCGTGCCCAGAAGGTTACCCTGAAGGCCGACACCTTCGTCTATAATGCTGCCGCCTTCCGTACGCCCGAGGGGTCTGTGGCCGAGGAACTCGTGCGCCGACTCCCTGGTGCAGAGATCAGCGACGACGGTACCATCAAGATCAACGGTAAAGAGGTGAAGAAGATCCTCGTCGACGGTAAGGAGTTCATGACAGGCGATACCAAGACCGCCATGAAGAATCTGCCCACCAACATCATCGACCGCATCAGGGCCTACGACAAGCAGAGCGACCTTGCCCGTGTGTCAGGCATTGAGGATGGTGAGGAAGAGACTGTGCTCGACTTCGGCATCAAGCAGGGCATGAACAAAGGTGTCATGGTCAATGCCGACCTCGCCGCAGGTACTGAGAAGCGCTATGCAGGCCGTATCTTCGGTGGTGTGATGATGAACGACACGAAAGTTTTCCTCATGACCAACGCCAACAACACCAACGACATGGGATTCCCTGGCGGCGGTGGCGGTGGCCGATGGGGTGGAGGTCGCCAGGGCCTCACAGCCAACAAGATGACAGGTGTGAACTTCAACTACGAGAATACCGACAAACTCAAGCTTGACGGTAGCGTACGTTGGAACCACAGCAATGGCGATGCCTTCTCCAAGCGCACCTCTGAGACCTTCTACAGTCAGTCCACCTCACAATATAGTAATAATGTGTCGCACAACTTCACGCGCTCCAACAACTGGAACGCCCAGATGCGCCTCGAGTGGCAGCCCGACTCGATGACCAACATCCTCTTCCGCCCCACATTCCGCTATAACTCCAACGATGGCGACAACTCCAACGATGAGGCCACCTTCAGCGAGAACCCCTACAACTACGTGCAGGCTCCCCTCGACGAGATGGCCACGCTCATCCGCCAAGGCATCGTCCTGAACAACCGCCAACAGCAGAGCATCTCCTATAGCGACTCGAAGAATCTGAACGGCATGTTGCAGTTCAACCGCCGTCTCAGCAATAATGGCCGTAACATCACCGTCCAGTTGAATGCAGGCTGGAGCGACGGCGAGAGCCGCTCCATCAGCGACAGCTACATCAACTACTTCCAGACGGGCATCGTCACTGGCGACACCATCAACCGCTACTCCATCACTCCCACCAAGAACTGGAACTACCGCGCCCGCCTCACCTACAGCGAGCCCATCTTCCCCCGAACCTACCTCCAGTTCAGTTACCAGTACGAGTATCGTTACCAGAAGAGCGACCGTGGCACCTACGACTTCAGCAGCCTGCCCGAGCTCTATGCCTGGAATCCTGATTACCGTTCGTGGGACAGCTATCTCGGCCATTTCGGTGTCACCAACCTCGATCCCTATAAGGATCTCGACCAGAGCCGATTCTCCGAATATAAGAACTATATCCATACCGCTGAGGTGATGCTGCGCATCGTACGCAACGCCTACACCTTCAACATCGGTGTGCAGATGGTACCCCAGAAGTCGCACTTCACCCAGGACTATCTGGGCGTCCACTCCGACACCACGCGTACCGTCACCAACTTCGCTCCTACCATGGACTTCCGCTGGAAGAAGTCGGCCACGGGCCAGCTGCGCTTCACCTACCGCGCCAACACCCAGCAGCCGCAGATGAGCGACCTGCTCGACATCACCGACAACAGCGACCCCCTGAACATCAAGAAAGGTAACCCGGGTCTGAAGCCCTCGTTCCGTCAGAACTTCAACCTCTTCTACAACGACTACTTCCAGAAGCACCAGCGCGCTGTGATGACCTTCATCAACTTCAACACCACGAGCAATGCCATCAGCAATAAGACCACTCGTATGGAGAATGGCGGACGCATCACCCAGCCCGAGAATATCAACGGCAACTGGAACGGTAATGTAGGCTTCATGTTCAACACCGCCATCGACTCTGCTGGCTACTTCAATGTCAACACCTTCACCAACCTCAGCTACGCCCATAACGTAGGCTACGTGAGTGTCAATATGATGTCCGACTCAGAGAAGTCAGTCACCAAATCCCTTGGTGTTGGTGAGCGCCTCGCTGCCAGCTACCGTAACGACTGGCTCGAGATCGAGCTCAACGGCTCGCTCAACTACCAGCACAACCGCAGCGAGCTCCAGACCAACAACAACCTCGACACCTGGCAGTTCTCCTATGGTGGCATGATTGGCGTGACCGCTCCTTGGGGCACCGCGCTTACCACCAACCTCAACATGCAGAGCCGTCGAGGCTACGCCGATGAGTCGATGAACACCAACGAGCTCATCTGGAATGCCCAGATCTCACAGAGCTTCCTCAAGGGCAGGCCCCTTACCATCTCGCTCCAGCTCTACGATATCCTTCACCAGCAATCCACCATCAGCAGCCAGCTCACAGCCTCCATGCGTAGCGATACCGAGTACAATGCTGTGACCAGCTATGGCATGCTCCACGTCATCTACCGACTCAACCTCTTCGGAGGCGCAAGTAGCTTTGGCGGTGGTCGTCGTGGCCCTGGCGGCCCTGGCGGTGGCTTCGGCGGTGGTCGTGGTGGTCGTGGCGGCTTCGGTGGCGGCCGTGGTGGTGGCGGCTTCGGTGGCCCCCGCAGATTCTAAATAGAAAAAGAAAATCCCTCGTCAGCTTTGACGGGGGATTATTATGTTTACCAGATGGTGATACGCTCACTGGGTGCCTTGTACATCTTTCCACTCTTGATATCGAATAGCCTGTACCACTCGTCAGTCAGGTTGACGTTGCCGTTGACGCGCACCTTGGGATGGGCGTGTTCATCCTCCTCATATATGGAAATCTTATCAGGTGTGGCATTGTACTTCCAGCCCTGGGCAAAGGCGCGATAGAACTCTCGGCCCAGACGGTCGCGCTCCGCTCCCGTTGCAGTGACGGTCTTCATATAGGTCTCATAGGCAATCTCCAGTCCACCGAGGTCGGCAATGTTCTCGCCCAACGTCTGTTTGCCTTTGGTATAAACGCCAGGAGCGTACTTAATCTTGTTGAAATGCTGAATCATCCGATTCTGCAGCTTTTCAAACTCGCTCTTGTCGTTGGGCGTCCACCAGTCATTGATGTTACCTTCGGCATCGTATTTTGAACCATTATTGTCGAAGCCGTGGGTCATCTCATGCCCGAGGGTAGTAGCTCCCATGACGCCATAGTTGTAATATGATTCCTGATCTTTATCGTAGATGGGATCTGTCAGATTGCTGGCAAGCAGGATGATGGAGTTGTTTTCAGGACTATAGAATGCGTTGGCTTCATATGCGTTCTGATACACCCAGTCAGAGTAGAACAGCGCAGTTTCCGACGTCTGATTCATCAGACTTCGTGTGATGCTTACATTTTGGGCAAACAGGTCGCACACCATCTCGTAGGCTGTCGTTTTCTGGGGATCCTTTGCCTCCCATTCGGTATTCCATGCCTCTGGTTTTCCACAGTAGAGCACCATCTTGTTGAGCTTTTCCAGGGCTTTGGCCTTGGTGGCTGCGCTCAGCCACTTGTTGCGCTCAATTCGCTCACGGAAGGTCTGGCGCATATCCTCGAACATGGCGGTTACGGCCGTTTTTGCAGTCTCATTTACGATTTTCTCTGCATAGGTGTGGCTCATGCTGGTGTTCAGACCGCTATACTGGTCTTTGCAAGCCGTTATGATGTAGGATTGTTTCAAATTGGCCAGGGTATTGCCTTTTCTCGGTGCAACGGGCAGATACTTGAAATCGCGGTTGACGATGAAAAACTTCGTGAGCTGCTTCAAGGTTGTCAGGTCATACGATGTCAGCTTAGCAAGCGGCTTGGTATAATTATCATCGGCGGCAATCGTTGTGAGGTCTATGCCTGTTTCTGTAGCAATCATCCCGATGAAGTCGGCTCCAGATGCGCGCGTACCACTTCTATTGAAGAGTCGTTTGCCTGCATGGGGGTTATGATGGCCGAGGTAGGTTTCTCTATTCTGCAGCAACTTATATTCTATCAACATATTCCTCCACTCCCTCGCTGTCTTCATAATCGCTGCTGTGTCGGCAATACTGATGCCTACGCTGGTCAGATCTTTACCCGTTATCTCGTAGGTTCTTACGGGGTCCAGAGAGGGATACACCTTACGGTTCATGTTTGTAGGCGCGATGAAGAAAGGAGTAGGGTAGCCTATCTTCATCAGGCTGGCCATCAACTGGAACATATCGTCTTTGTTGTTTACCTCGTCCACCTGCTGTAGCCGTTGCTTCAGTGCTTCCAGGTTACTATTGTAGTCATCGGGATTATACAGCGACATCAGCTTCATGCCAATAGGATTGGTGCCGAGCTTGGCAAACGATAAAATCTCCATAGTGGCATTTTCGGCTTGAGTATTCATGGTTCCTATCACTTCATCATCATCTTCCGTAGGAACGGGGTTGTCGGCTATCCATGATCCGACGGCATACTGGTAGAAGTCGTCGCCGGCATAGGTCGATAGGTCTATGTCGTCGTTAAAGGCCGACTCCTCCTTGATATTGGCATTAGTGTTGGCTGGTGCCTTAGGCGGGTTTGTTACAGGATTGTCCGAGCGGTCAATACATGAACTCAGCGTAAAGCCACCAATAAGGATGGCGGCCAATAACCATTGAATAGGTTTCTTCATAATCTTATCGTCTTATTTGTTAATAGCATTCCCCAAATCTGTCACACATCGTTGACTATTTTGCAAAGGTACGGAGTTTTTTCCGTAATACCAAACTTTTCCCTAAGTTTTTTTATGGCTTACTATTGTCCTTTTCCCCTCTTTTGCGACAGATTTTAGGGCTCTTTCCCCCCTTTGTCGCAATAGGGCGCATGTGTCGCATGCTTCTCGGATGAAAATGAAGAAAAAACTTGGAATGAGCCCTATTTTCATCGTATCTTTGCATCGTCAATCAGACAAAACAAGTTCTGAACGACATTAGAAAACCGCAATTAAGCGAGCAAAGAGCCGAATGCAATTCGAGCTATTTCGAGCGGAAGCGGTTTCGAGCAAAGCTCAATCAGAAAATAATAAGTTTAACAATAAAAAATTAAAGAAAGGAAACAAATTATGGCAGAGAATGTAACTCCAGTAGTTCTTGAGGTTAAGGATTTCGAACCTCGTGAGGTGATGATGGTAGACTACAAGTTTGATCAGGCTACCGATCGTGAAGGACAGATCGCAGGTATTCCCCGCGGTGGTAAGGTAACAGTCCGTGTGAAGGCTATGAACGACGGTAACAACCAGCTGATTGCCTGGATGCTCGACCCGACGATGCCGAAGGATTTCTCAGTGAAGTTCGTGAACACCGTAGACGGTGCAGCCATGAAGGAGCTGAAGGGCACCAACTGCTACTGCATCAACTACATCGAGAAGTGGGAAGACGGTGAGCAACACTACGAGGAAATCGAGATCGTATGTCAGAAGCTTGAGAACGGCCCCGTTGGATATGACAATCCATGGAAATAATAATTTAAAAATATAGAAAGGAAACAAATTATGGCAAAGACACCAGTATCAATGACCATTGACGGTTATAAAGAGAGAGAAGTATTGATGGTAACTTACGAGTTCAACCAGTCCACAGACGTAGAAGGCCAGATGGCCGGTATCCCCCGCGGCGGTAGGCTCAAGATCCGTGTGAAGGCCCTCAACGACGGCACCCCCGACCTGCTGGCATGGATGACAGAGCGCAGCCTCCCGAAGAACGGCGAGATCAAGTTCCTGGAGACCAAGACCAACAAGGAGATGAAGTCAATCAAGTTCACCAACGGCTACTGCGTCAACTTCGAAGAGAAGTGGGAGGACAAGCTGGGTCACTTTGAGGAGATTGAGGTCACCTGTAAGGCCATCGAGTTCGGCAACGTGAAGTACGAGAACGACTGGGCATAAACGAGAACCTTGTTTTTCAAACAATCTATATAAGCCTTTTAATAAGGTAAGGAGGCCATGTGGCCTCCTTACTTCTTTTACATACCCATGCACGAGGTGGCACCCAATGCCGTGAGTACGGCCGTGATGACCGACACTATCATCTGAAGCAGTCACTGGGCGTATGGGACATACCCAAGTACCTGTCCCAGCGACTACTCTTGTTCTGCCTCTACTCTAAAAAAGTCTATTCGTCATTACTATCCAGGTCTCAGAGTTTTCCCGTCATAAAGTGGTACTTTACTCCGAGTAAACTCCCACTTTACTCCGAGTAAAAGACACCTTGGTGGTACACGTGGTACGTGGTACAAATGGTACATTTCGATTTTACTTTTCTTCGTTCGAAGCCTCTCAATATATTACATATTATATATATTATAATATATATAATATGTAAATAATATAGATATATTAATTTCCCCTTCTCCCCCTTTTTCGATTTTCCTTATGTACCATTTGTACCATGTACCATCTGTACCATCAACGATGAGCATTACGTCCCCGCTGGTGTGCTTTATTGTGTGGGCGACGAGAAGAAAATCCGCCAGTATCCTATAAGATCATAGTAGAATGATCCTGCAACGTGATGTGATCGGGCAATTCGGAGATACCTATCCTGCCATGGCCGCAGAAGAATGATATCTCGACTTGGCGTAGTCGACATCATCGCTAAGATTGTGGTTGATAACGAAGGCGAATACGAATCCACCACTGCCAAATATACCGTGACCATTGAGGAGGGCTATCAAACTTTGAAATGGAATGAAACGACAAAGCAAATGGAGTCTGTAGTCTTGGATGTCACAGTTATGCCTGCAGAGAGCGAGCTTGCAGATAAGAGCAGTGACAAACTGCTTCCTGCTGGCACGAAGAACGGCGAGATCAAGTTCTTGGAGACCAAGACCAACAAGGAGATGAGGTCAATCAAGTTCACCAACGTGAAGTACGAGAACGACTGGGCATAAAATCATTGAAATAAAGCCAAAGAGGCAGACGAACCAGATCGCCTGCCCCTTTTCTCGTCTCCCGCGTAACCGCGTGAATTTATCCTTTGTCGTGATGTTTGTGATGCTTCTTCCTGTCGGCCTGATAGGCTTTGTATTGCTCGGGCGTCATGATCTTCTGCAGCTCGGCATTGTAGGCTTTCATGGTCTCCTCCATCTGCTTACGGCGCTCGCCACGCTGTCCGTCCTTGGGAGGCTCGGGACGCTCGCCCTTGGCTTTTGCATCATCCTTCGGAGGACGCCCAGGTCGTCCCTCTGGTCCGCCGTGGTGATGATGACGACCGCCACGTGGTCCCATCTTGTCGGCATACTTGTTGTTTAAGTCTAACAACTGCTTAGCCTGTTGGTCGTTCAGGCTGTAGCGCTTCACCGTCTCATCCGTACGATGCTTCACCATCTCCGTCTTGTCAAATTTCTTCTCAGGACGCGTACCCTGCTTCTCTTCCTGTGCGATGGCCGAGGTGCTCATCAGCGCGGCTGCCATCAAAGTGATCATTACTTTTTTCATTGTTCTCTCATATTTTAATTGTTCTACATTTGTTGTTTGTCTCAGTTGCAACTACTCTTTAGACGTTTCAGGACTTGGAAAGTTTAAGCCACCTGTTGCCCCCTTCAGCCAAACCCCGCAATCATTCAGCCAACGCCCAGAATCCTTCAACCATTTCTAACAAAAAAATCCCCGCCGGCATGGCAGGGATTAATGGTGAAGCTCTTTGCTCATCGTGTATCTATTGGTTCATGCCTACAATCTTGGTGGCGGGCTGCTCCTTGTTGCGGCGGTTGACGACGGTGACGACGGCCTGGGCGAGGTTGATGAAGGCGAGGCCCGTGGCGGAGTCGCTGTTGAGGGCAACAGGCGTGCCAGAGTCGCCATTGTCACAGATGCTCTGCACCAGCGGTATCTGGGCGAGCAAGGGCACGTTCATCTCCTCGGCAAGCTGTTTGCAGCCTTCTTTTCCGAAGATGTAATAACGGTTCTCGGGGAGTTCGGCGGGGGTGAACCACGCCATGTTTTCTATCAGTCCGAGGATGGGCACGTTGACCTTCTCGTTGCGGTACATGTCGATACCTTTGCGGGCATCGGCAAGGGCTACCTGCTGGGGAGTGGAGACGATGACGGCTCCCGTGATGGGAAGGGTCTGCAACAACGTGAGGTGGATGTCGCTGGTGCCTGGAGGGGTGTCGAGGATGAAGTAGTCGAGCTCGCCCCAGTCGGCGTCGGCAATGAGCTGCTTAAGGGCACTGGTGGCCATGCCGCCACGCCAGAGGGTGGCGGTGGTAGGCGAGACGAAGAAGCCGATGGAGAGCAGTTTGACACCGTATTGCTCGACGGGCACGATGAGGTCGCGACCATCTTTCTTGATGGCGTAGGGACGCTCATCTTCAACGTTGAACATCTTAGGCATGGAGGGGCCGAAGATGTCGGTGTCGAGCAGGCCCACACGATAGCCAAGACGTGCCAGGGCAATGGCGAGGTTGGCAGAGACGGTGGATTTGCCGACACCACCCTTGCCGCTGCTGACGGCGATGATGTTTTTCACGCCAGGGAGCATCTGACCCACCTCAGGACGGGGCGCGGTCTTGAATTCGGTCTCGATGGTGACCTCGACATCCTGGCCACAATGGTATTTGATGGCTGCCTCGGCGGCCTTGACCGTGGAGCGGAGGAAGGGGTCGGTGTCGCGTGGGAATTCGAGTACAACCTTGACCTTCCAGGGGGCACCGGGATTCTGAGGGGCTGACACAGCGGGGGTGTCGGCCACCATCTTGCTTTCTACGAGGTTCTTCTTCGTGCCGGCATAGGTAACGGTGGCCAGCGCGTCGATAATGAGTTGGGGATAGAGGGTCATTCTTTTAATTGTTTTCTTTTACGCCACTGACTTTGCTCCATTTCTTATCGGCTGCATAGACAGCCTTGCTGCCCTTAGGAATAAGGATGGTGGCAGGTGTCTTCTTAAAGGTGTCGCCGCTGATGGAGGGAGGCGTGGCGGTGTTGATGGTGATGGTGGCCAGCGAGGTGCACTCCTGGAAGGCCGAGCCGCCAAGATCTTTGATGGTGGCAGGCAGATCGACACTGGTGAGCTGGATGCAGCCCTTGAAGGCATCGCCGCCGATGGACTTGAGGCCGTTGGCAAACTCGATGGTTTTCAGCGAACTGCATTTCTCGAAGGCTGCGTCTTCAATGGTTTTCAGCTGACTGGGCCAGTTGATGTCGAAGAGCAGGGTGCAGCCACAGAAGGCGTTGCGTCCGATGCGCTTGACGGTATTGGGGAGCACGACTTTCTGCAGGTTAGAGCAGTTGCGGAAGGCGTAGGTCTCAATCTCGGTGAGAGCACTGTTGATGGTGACGCTCTCCAGACTGCTGCAGCCTTCGAAGGCATGATCCTCGAGGTCTTTCAGAGAACTGGGGAGGTCGATGGCCTTCAGGCTGACACAATCCTGGAAGGCATAGTCGTTGATCTTGTTGAGCGATGCGGGGAAGTTGATGTCGGTGAGCGACTTGCAATTCTCGAAGGCACGGCTGCTGATGGTTTTCACCGTGGCCGGCATGGTGACACTCTTCAGGCTGCTGCATCCCTGGAAGGCGGCAGTGTTGATGTCGGTGAGGGTGCCCTGCATGGTGACCGTCTTGAGGTTGGTGCAGTTGTTGAAGGCTATCATGCCGAGGCTGGAGATGCGGTTGAGGGTGACACGCTCAAGGTTCTTGCAGTCGGTGAAGGCGTTGGCACCAATCTTGCTGACGGAGGCCATCTCGATGGACTTCAGGTTTGTACAGTTATAGAACACTGAGGTCTCGATCTCGTTGACGGTGGCAGGTAGGGTGATGTTGGTAAGACTGCTACAACCCTTGAAGGCCGAGCCGCCGATGATGGTTACACCATTGGGGATGGTGACCGATTTAAGTGCCTTGCAGCCGTTGAAGAGCTGGGGGGCAATGGCGGTGATACCTTTGGGCAGCTCCATGGCGGTGATGCTCTTACAGTCTTCGAAGGCTTCGTTGGCTATCTGCTTCACGCTGGCGGGAATGGTGATGGCAGTAAGGCTCTCACAGGTTTGGAAGGCCTCTTTGCCGATAGCGGTAAGCGAGGATGGCAGCACCAGCTTCGTGAGGCTCTTGGCACCAGCGAATATGCCTGCGGGCAGTTCTCCTGCCTGGGTCTTGAGACCGCCCTTGACATTGCTGTCGACGATGGTTGCGCCAGAGAGGTCGAGGGCGGTGACGAGGCACTCGCCGGGATTATTCTTATTGGTCTTGGTGCGGGTGACAATCTGCTGGAGCAGCTTGAGGTCGGCACCGTCCATCGGACCACTGATTGTGAGATCGGCAATCTGGAAACGCTGGTCTTCTGCAATCTTGGTGGCTAACTGGCCTGCAGCGTCGAGTTTGACGGTGAGGCTCTTCTGAGCGCAAACGCTCAATGGCAATAAGGCAAAAAGGTAAAATGGTAAAACACCTTTTGCCAATCCCATGACCTTAGAAATAAAATCCTTATTCATAACGATATTCTTTTAGATTGTTTCTTTTACTTCGCTTTGTCGAGGCTGCTGCGCTTGGTGCGGTGGTAGGAACGGTAGTCGTCGAGCTCGATCTCGACTTCTGGTTCCTCGAGAGCACCTTCGCGGGGCAGCTGCCACTTCATGTACTTGATGTTGAGTCCACGGGCTATCCACATCGACTCGTAGTAGGTCTGGATGGACAGAATCTTCCTGGTGCCATCGTCGATGCGCTCGTCGTGATAGAGGTCTTCCGTGCGGAAGATGACGGGCAGGCCGTTTTTCTCCACCATATAAGAGGTGTAGGTGAAGAGGAAGTTGGAGTCGGTCTTCAGGTGAACGATGCCACCATCGACGAGGAATTTGCGGTAGCGCTCCATGAAACAGGTAGAGGTGAGGCGCTTGCGGGGGTTCTTCATCTGGGGGTCGCTGAAGGTGAGCCAGATCTCCTGTACCTCATCGGGGGCGAAGAAACGCTCAATGATCTCGATGTTGGTACGGAGGAACGCCACGTTCTTCAGTCCTTCGTTGAGGGCCTGGGTGGCTCCTGTCCACATGCGGGCTCCCTTGATGTCGACACCGATGAAGTTTATGTCGGGGTAGAGCTTGGCTAGCTCCACCGTATATTCGCCCTTGCCACAGCCCAGTTCGAGCACGATGGGGTTCTGATTGTGGAAGTATTGCTCGTGCCAGTGGCCTTTCATCTCAAAAGGCACGTGTTCCACTACCGAATAGGGGTACTGGAACACGTTTTCGTAGGTCTCCATGTCGGCGAATTTCGCCAGCTTGCCTTTTCCCATTTACGCTGTTTTTATATCCTCGTAATAGTGAGCAAAAGTGGCCTCCATGTATGGAGCCAGGAGAAAGAAACCAAGACCGAAGGTGCAAAAGCTCAGGATGATCCAGCCGATAAAGCTGAGACCGAGCCAGAAGAGCTTCAACTTGTGCCCCCTCGTTATCTGCCAACTCTTCATCAGAGCGTCCATGGCACTGATCTGGGGATCGTCCTTCAAGATATAAGGAGCCATACACAAACCGATGCCGAGAATGATACCTGGAACAATAAACAGACAGGTGCCAACGGCAACGGCAAGGCAGTAGAGGAACTCCATCAGGAAGGTGCGGATAAAATCCTTGTACCCCTCGAAGAGACGCTCATAGCGGATGTCCTCCTGACGGATAAGGTTCAGGAAGTAAACTGTGAAGCCCCATTCGAGTGGCAGACAGAGTAATGACCAAATACCATTGGTGCTTAAACCAGCAACCGTATCACTGCCCATGGGCAGGGTGATAACGGTGCTGATACCGCCAGTGATGATGGCGATGATAAGGGTTGCAATAGCTGCAGACCCCCACTTGCCCTCCAAACTGGCGAGGGCACGCTCTTTATAGGTTTGATTGATTCCCATAATGGAATTTTTAACCCTTTTACTTTTTTACCTTTTTACTTTTTCCCTTTACTCAATCACAACCGTTGTCCAGCCATGCTTGTCCTCGATCTCACCATACTGGATGCCACGGAGGGTGTCGAAGAGCTTCTTGGACTGAGGACCGGGCTTGTCGCCGAATGAATAGCGCTTGCCAGTGTCGAGGTCGTCGATATAAGAGATAGGTGAAATCACAGCTGCTGTACCGCAAGCACCAGCCTCCTCGAAGGTCTCAAGTTCCTCCTCGGGGATAGGACGGCGCTCCACCTTCATGCCCAGATCCTCAGCCACCTGCATCAGCGACTTGTTGGTGATAGAGGGCAGGATAGAGGTTGACTCAGGAGTGATGTAGGTGTTGTTCTTGATACCGAAGAAGTTGGCAGCACCACACTCGTCGATGTATTTCTTCTCCTTGGCGTCGAGGTAGAACTCACAGGCATAACCCTTCTCATGTGCCAGGTTGTTGGCGAAGAGAGAGGCAGCGTAGTTACCACCCACCTTGTATTTACCAGTTCCAAGAGGAGCAGAACGGTCGTAATCACGAACGATGACATAAGGATTGCTGGAGAAACCACCCTTGAAGTAAGGACCTACTGGGGTGACGAAGATCAGGAAGCAATACTCCTTAGCGGGATGAACACCCACCTGGGCACTGGTTCCGATGAGCAACGGACGGATATAGAGCGTAGCACCACTCTCATAGGTGGGAATCCACTCCTGATTGAGGCGAACCACCTTCTTCACCATCTCTGTAAAGAGCTCGGTAGACACCTCAGGCATCATGATACCACGGCAAGTGCTCTGCAGACGCTTGGCATTCTCATCGACACGGAAAATGCGCACCTTGCCGTCAGGACAACGGTAGGCCTTCAGACCTTCGAAAGCCTCCTGACCGTAGTGCAGACACGTAGCAGCCATGTGCAGGTTCAGATACTCGTCGGAGCAAACTTCAATCTCGCCCCATTTGCCGTCGCGATAGTAGCAACGCACGTTGTAGTCGGTCTTCATGTAGCCGAATGACAGACTACCCCAATCTAAATTCTTCATATCGATACAATGTTAAAGTTTCAATTCTGCTTGCAAAAGTACACAATTCATGTCAAATCCCCAACATTTTTGGTCGAAAACTTACTTTTCGGCAAGGATTTTCTTGATTTCCTCGTCGGTTTTGGTCAGTTTGTCCTTGCAGAGCTTGATCAATTCCTGTGCACGTTTCAACTGGTCGGACATCTGGTCGATGTCGAGTTCATCGTTTTCCATCTTGCGGACGATGGTCTGGAGTTCGGCAAATGCTGCCTCGTATTTGATTTCCTTACTCATATTTCAATATTTCAATTTTCAATACTTCAATTTTCAATACTTTAATTTTCAATATTTCAAAACCTTTGAAACAACGGTTCCCTTTTCAAGTCGGGTCTCTATCTCGTCACCTGCTTTCAGGTCTTGTGGGGCGCGTACAGCCTTGCCATGAAAGAGGGTGATGCTGTAGCCTCGCTTCAGCAGAAGGGCAGGGTCGAGCGAATGCACTTTCTCTTCTAGGATTTCCAGACGATGACGCTCGGAGGTGAGCCTGCGCTCAAGAACCATGGGAATCTTTGACTCTATTGTTGAGAGTTGAGCGTTGAGCGTTGAGAGCTTGAGGCCCATCTGGTGGGCGATGCGCTGATAATAGGTGTCGAGGCGCGCTTCCTGACGCGTCTTAACGATGGAGAAGAGACGAGGGATGGCCTCGGAGATTGCTGAGAGTTGAGCGTTGAGAGTTGAGAGTTTTTGCTGGGCGCAGAGGGTGATGGTGTCCTGAGCATCGTTGAGGGCATCGAGCACTTGTTTCAGGTGGTCGACGAGCAACGAGGCTGCTGCGGTAGGCGTTTTAACTCGCGTATGGCTCACCATGTCGAGGATACTCTCATCGCGGTCGTGGCCGATACCTGTAATGATGGGCAGGGGGAAGTTGGCTACGTTCTCAGCCAAAGCCAGGGTGTCGAAGCCACTCATGTCGCTGGTGGCACCACCGCCACGGATGATGACAACACAGTCGAAGTCGTCTATCACATCGTTGATGCGGTCGAGTGCTTGGATGACACTCTGCTCCACACCATCACCCTGCATGATGGCAGGGAAGAGCCAGGTCAGGAACTTAAAGCCGTAGGGATTGTCGGTGAGTTGGTTGCGGAAGTCTCCATAGCCTGCAGCTGTCTCACTGGAGATGACGGCGATACGCTGACAAAACAGGGGCAGCGAGAGTTCTTTCTGCAGGTCAAACACACCCTCGGCCTTGAGTTGGCGGATAATCTCCTGACGCTTGCGGGCCATATCGCCAAGGGTGTAGGTGGGGTCGATATCGCTCACGATCCACGAGAAACCATATGCCTCATGGAATTGGGCTTTGACCTTGAGCAGCACTTTCATACCAGCATGGAGCCGCTGACCAGTAGTCCGTTCGAAATAGGGGCGTACTATCATCCATTTCGAGGCCCAGCATCTGGTTTGGGCTTTGGCGATGGGGGTAGCGGTCTGCTCGTCTTTCTGGATAAGTTCCATATAACAGTGACCTCTCGACTCGTGGCATTCCGACAATTCGGCTTCTACCCAATACTCATTGGGCATCTCACACTCTATCACCTCCTTCACGAGGCTGTTGAGTTCGTATAATGTCAGTCTTTTGTCTTTCACTTCTCAATCCTCCCAATCATATATGCCCGCCAGAAGTTGGGTGTGCCGTAGCCGTAGATGTTGTCGGGTTTCTCGTAACCACTACTCGTCTGGCGCACCAGACTGATGATCTCCAAGGCCGTCTTCTGAGGAAAGGCCTGCCACAGACAAGCCACAAGTCCTGCCACCATGGGCGTAGAGAACGAGGTGCCCATATCCCTCACGATGGAACCGCGCCCAGAGATGAGCGAGGCAGGACTGCCTAAGGCCATCACATCGGGCTTCACACGACCGTCTTGGGTGGGGCCTACACCACTGAAAGGCGCATTCTTCCTTTCCATGTTGAGGGCACCTACGGTGATGATGTCTTGGGCATCGGCGGGGAAGACAATCTTCTTCCACGGCCCCATGCCGGAATTACCTGCAGAGTTGACGAGGATGATCCCTTTCCGCGCCAGCATCGAGGCGGTGTGGGAGATAAGGGCGGTCTCTCCGTCAAGGTCGCGTTGGTGATAGTAGTTGGGGTGGTTGTCGTAGTCGTTATAGCCTAAGCTAGAACTGATGATGTCCGCCCCTATGGAGTCCGCAAACTCGGCTGCCATAGCCCAATAGTCTTCTTCTACGGGTTGTTCCGTCTGCTGGTCTTCACAGCGCAAGAGCCAGTAGCGTGCTTCTGGGGCTGTGCCGATGAGCACCTCGGGCTCGTTGGCAGCCATTGCCGAGAGCACCTTCGTGCCATGATCGGTCTCCTGATAGAAATGCAGGCTGTTGGGATAGACAAAGTCCTTGACTCCCACGATGTTGGCATGCTGGAAGGCAGGGATGGCATCGCAGTTCTGGAAACCACCGTCGAGCACGGCAATGGTCATGCCCTTTCCACGAAGGTCGATGTTGTGCAGTCGTTGCCCCATGAGCATCTCTATCTGTTCCAGGCCGTTGCCATAACGGCTGGACTTCACACTGTCCCAAGGGTTGAAGTCTTCGTGGACAGCGGTCTTGATGAAGCGGTTGATACTGTCGGGTGAGGTCCATACCATCTCCGATCTCTTCACACAGTCAAGGGTCGCCAGACGATGGAAGAGGGTGGTGTCGTTGGAGCGCACGAGGATGGTATTGTTCCAACGGCTGGTGCCAATGATGTTCCATTCTACAGAGCCTTTCTTCGCACTCCGGACTATCTCGCCAGAGGCCTTCTCAAAGAGTTTCAGGTATTTGCTGCTGACGGGCAGGTCGGTAGAGTCGACGGGCAGTCCCTGACGCTTACGGCGCTCAACGGATTTATGGGTAAGCCAGCGCGTGGGATGGTCGATGGAGTAGGGGGAGCCCTGCTTGTCCTTCAGAGTGTAGCGCCAGATATAATATTTGCCCCCAGGATACTTGATCTTAGGGCTTCGGCCTGCACTTGCTGTCAAATGACATAAGAGGGCAAGAAACAGACAGGCTGTCAGTAAAAAAGTACTTCTCAGACGCATTACGGCTGCAAAGGTACGAATAAGCGAGTAAAAATCCAAATTAATTTGCGTTTTCTCGAAAAATAATCGTACCTTTGCACCGTTTTTATAAGGTATAAGCATGACAGACAACAAACAGGCTGCGCTTGAATTGGGACAGAAACCTGTAGGACAACTGCTTTGGCAGTATGCCCTGCCCGCTATCGTCGCCATGACGGCATCGAGCCTCTATAATATCATCGACCGTGCCATGATCGGACAGATTGTGGGTCCTGAAGCTATCGCTGGTCTTGGCATCACATTCCCCTTTATGAACCTGAGTGCTGCCTTCGGTGCGGCTGTGGGTGTGGGTTCCTCTGCGAGCATCAGCGTGAAATTGGGTCAGAAAGACTATGGTGTAGCCCAAAACCTGCTGGGTAATACGGTGACGCTGAACTTGATCATCGGCTTCTCGTTTATGGTGCTCTCGCTGTTGTTCCTCGATCCTATCCTCAGATTCTTCGGCGCTTCTGACGCCACACTGCCCTATGCCCGAGAGTTCATGATTGTGATCCTGCTGGGTAACGTGGTAACGCACATGTACTTCGGTTCGAATGCTGTGCTCCGAGCTGCAGGCAAACCGCGCCATGCCATGTATGCCACGCTGTTTACGGTGGGTATGAACATCCTGCTGGTGATAGCCTTCGTGTGGTGGTTCCGTTGGGGCATCCGAGGGGCTGCGCTGGCAACCGTTACCTCGCAAACGATGGCACTTTGTTGGCAGATATGGATCTTCTCGGATAAGAAAGAACTGCTTCATCTGAAGAAGGGTATCTATAAGCTGAAGGCCAACCTGGTAAGGAATATCATCGCGATTGGCATCTCACCGTTCCTGATGAACGCCACCAGCTGTGTCATCGTGATCTTCATGAACAATCAGTTTGTGCGTTATGGCGGTGATATGGCCGTGGGTGCCTATTCGATAGCCAACTCGGTGGTGATGATGTTCTTCATGTTCGTGATGGGCGTCTGTCAGGGTATGCAGCCGATTGTGGGCTATAACTACGGAGCCGAGAAGTTCGACCGTATGTTCCGATGCCTCTTTATTGCCATCGGATGTGCAACGGGCATCCTCATGGTGGGCTGGGCACTCTCGATGCTCTTCCCCAGAGAGATAGCCCGTATCTTCACCAGCGATGCTACGCTGATAGACTTGTCGGCACGAGGCATCAAACTGGATATGCTGGTATTCTTCGTGGTGGGCTCGCAGGCAGTGATCACGCATTTCTTCCAGAGTATCGGCAAGGTGAAGGTTTCCATCTTCCTTTCGCTGTCGAGACAGCTGTTCCTGTTGTTGCCCATGGCGTATGTCTTCCCTTTGTTATGGGATCTGGACGGTGTGTGGTATTCGATGCCCGCCTCCGACTTCGGATCGTTTGCAATGACGATCCCCATGTTGATATGGTATATGAAAAAACTAAAAGTATATGATGGACAACCGTGTAATCATTAATGTAGGCAGGCAGCTTGGCAGTGGTGGTCATGTCATTGGTCGCATGCTGGCATTCGATTTCAATGCCAACTATTACGATCGGGAGCTGTTGAATCTGGCTGCCAAGGAAAGCGGTTTCTCAGAGAAGATCTTTGAGCAGAACGATGAGCGCAAGGGCTTCTTCAGGGGATTGCTCAGTATGGGAACGCCCCACTTTAATAGCGGAGTCTATAAATCGAGTTTTTCGCAGGAGAGCCTGTTCCAGTTTCAGAGCGATGCCATCAAGAAGGCTGCCGAGCAAGGCTCATGTGTGTTTGTTGGCCGTTGTGCTGACTATATCCTGAGGGATGATAGGGATGCGGTGAATGTCTTCATCTCAGCCCCCTTGGAGTACCGTATAGAACAGATGATGAGTCGGCAGAACGTCAGTCGTGAAGAGGCTCGTCGCATGATTGAACAGGAGGAGGGCCGTAGGGCACAGTACTACAACTACTACACGGGTAAGAAATGGGGTGCGGCCGAGAGCTATGACCTCTGTATCGACTCTACAGTGCTGGGCTTGGCGGAGACAGAGAAAATGATTGCTGCGTTTATCCGTAAGCGTTGGGAGATATGAAGAAGATAGGTATACTCAGCGACACCCACTCGTATTGGGATGAGAAATATTTGCATTATTTCGAACCCTGTGATGAGATATGGCATGCAGGCGATATCGGTAGTGTGGAGGTGGCAGAGAAACTGGCTGCCTTCCGACCTTTCAGGGCAGTATGTGGCAATTGCGACGGAGGTGACCTCAGACTGATGTATCGAGAGCTGAACCGATTCAAGGTGGAGGATGTGGATGTGCTCATCAAGCATATCGGGGGCTATCCCGGAAACTATGATTTCTCCGTGCGCTCCACGCTTTACGCCAATCCGCCGCAGTTGTTTGTGGCTGGCCACTCACATATATTAAAGGTGAAGTACGACAAGACCCTCAATCTGCTGCACATCAATCCGGGAGCAGCTGGCTTGCAGGGCTGGCATAAGGAGCGAACCCTCGTTCGTCTCACCATCGATGGAAAGGAGTTTAAGGATTTAGAAGTTATAACAATAGGATAGAATATGAAAAGAACAATCGTTATTACAGGAGGTGCGGGCTTTATAGGAAGCCATGTGGTGCGCCTGTTCGTGAACAAGTATCCCGAGTATCACATCATTAACCTCGACAAACTGACTTACGCAGGTAATCTGGCTAACCTCAAGGACATTGAGAACAAACCCAATTACGAGTTTGTAAAGATGGATATCTGCGACTTCGATGCTTTCTACAAGCTGATGCAGGATAAGAAGGTGGATGGTATCATCCACTTGGCTGCTGAATCGCATGTAGACCGCTCTATCAAGGATCCCTTCACCTTCGCCAAGACAAACGTGATGGGAACACTCTCCCTGCTTCAGGCTGCCAAGCTCTATTGGGAATCATTGCCTGAGAAATATGTGATGGTGTCCCCGTCAAACGGGGAAACCCCTGAAGGAAAGGGCGATAGAATCCCTTGCAGATTCTATCATATAAGTACCGATGAGGTGTATGGCGCATTGGAACTGACTCACCCGGAGGGTATCGAGCCTCCGTTCACCACGACCGCATCGAGCGCAGAGCACCATCTGGCTTACGGCGATAAGTTCTTCTTGGAGACCACGAAGTATAATCCTCACTCACCCTATTCAGCCGCCAAGGCTTCTTCAGACCACTTTGTTCGTGCTTATCACGACACTTACGGCATGCCTGTAGTCGTAACTAACTGCTCGAACAACTATGGTCCCTATCAGTTCCCTGAGAAGCTGATACCTCTTTTTATTAATAACATCCGTCATCGTAAGCCACTGCCCGTCTATGGTAAGGGTGAGAATGTGCGCGACTGGCTGTATGTAGAGGATCATGCCCGTGCTATCGATGTGATTTTCCATGAGGGTAAGATTGCCGATACCTATAACATCGGTGGTTTCAACGAGTGGAAGAACATAGATATTATTAAGGTGGTGATTAAGACCGTCGATCGTCTGCTGGGCAGGAAGGAAGGCGAAGATATGGACCTCATTACCTTCGTGACAGACCGTGCAGGCCACGACCTCCGCTACGCCATCGACTCTACCAAACTCCAGAAGGAACTCGGCTGGGAGCCCTCACTCCAGTTTGAGGAGGGAATCGAAAAGACCGTCCGCTGGTATCTCGATAATCAGGAGTGGCTGGACAATGTGACCTCTGGCGACTATCAGAAGTATTACGATAATATGTATGCCAACAGATAATCTCTCACGCGAACTGCACAGCTTTCTGGTGCGCATCGGTATGAATCCCACCAGCATCTCGCCTCAGATGGAGCACTATCTGGAACATCTGCTCTATCTGCTCCCACCAGAGGAAGAGGAGGCCGTGACCCATTACTACGGACTCTTCGGCTGTCAGCGTAAGTCGCTCCAGGAGATTGCCCAGGGGCTGAAGCTGAGTCAGGAAGATGCGATGGAGCGCATAGACCAGTGTGTGCGCAAGCTTGCAGTGACCCCAGAGTGGCAAATGTTGAAACAATCCTTAGAAAGGTAAAACGGTAAAAAAGTAAAAGGTAAAAATATGAAGAAGATTCTGTTATTAGGCTCAGGAGAACTCGGTAAGGAGTTCGTGATTGCCGCCATGCGTGCAGGTCAGTATGTGATTGCCTGCGATCGTTATGACAATGCGCCAGCCATGCAGGTGGCTGATGAGCGCGAGGTCTTTTCTATGCTCGATGGCGATGCCCTCGAGGCAGTAGTCAATAAGCACAAGCCCGACATCATCGTGCCAGAGATCGAGGCCATCCGCACAGAGCGCCTCTTCAAGTTCGAGGAGCAGGGTATTCAGGTGGTGCCCTCTGCCCGTGCCGTCAACTACACGATGAACCGTCGTGCCATTCGCGATCTCGCTGCCAAGGAGCTGGGATTGCGTACGGCCAAGTATTTCTATGCCAAGACCTTCGATGAGTTCAAGGCTGCTGCCGATGAGATCGGCTTCCCCTGTGTGGTAAAGCCCCTGATGTCGTCTTCTGGTCACGGTCAGAGCTATGTACACAACGAGGGTGAGCTCGAGACGGCTTTCCGTGAGGCTATGGAGGGCTCGCGTGGTGATGTGAAGGAGGTGATCATCGAGGAGTTTATCGACTTCGATTCTGAGTTCACCTTGCTCACCGTTACCCAGCAGCATGGATGGCCCACGTTGTTCTGTCCGCCTATCGGACATGTGCAGAAGGCTGGTGACTATCGTGAGTCGTGGCAGCCCTATAAGATCAGCGATGAGGCTCTGAAACAGGCTCAGATGATGGCCGACAAGGTGACGAAGGCGCTCACGGGTGCTGGCATCTGGGGTGTGGAGTTCTTCCTGACCAAGCAGGGTGAGGTGATTTTCTCTGAGCTCTCTCCACGTCCGCATGATACTGGAATGGTGACGCTGGGTCACACCACCAACCTCTCTGAGTTCGAGCTCCATTTCCGTGCAGTGATGGGTCTGCCCATTGCAGGCATCCATCTGGAGCATGCCGGAGCTTCGGCTGTGATCCTCTCTCCAAAGGAGGCTTCCACACCCGTAGACCGTTCGCTGCTCGACTACAACTTCGTGGATGCCCTCAACGAAGACCGTACCCGCATCCGCATCTTCGGCAAGCCCGAGGCTCACAAGGGTCGCCGTATGGGTGTCGTTCTCTGCTATGGTGAGGTGGGTGACGATGTGAACGCCCTGCGTGATAAGGCCAAGCGTCTGGCAAAGACCGTCCTCGGCACCGATCCCTACACCAAGTTCGAGCACTAAGTTTTTTTGTTACCATAGAATGAACCGCTTAGAGGTAAAAATCATCGACTTGCCCAGGATTACTGATCCGCGTGGCAATCTGACGTTTGCAGAAGCGCAGACGATGATTCCCTTCGATATCAAACGTGCCTACTGGGTTTATGATGTCCCAGGTGGTGAGAGCAGGGGAGGTCATGCGCACAAGAGGCTGCGTCAGTTTGTGATTGCTCTAAGCGGTTCGTTTCATGTTACGCTGGATAATGGTTTCATATCGGATGTTCGAGATAAAGCGATACACCCCTGAGCAGGCCGATGAGTGGAATCAGTTTGTGGCAGCGTCGAAGAATGGAACTTTTCTCTTCGACCGCCGCTATATGGACTATCATGCCGACCGCTTCGAGGATCATTCGCTTATGTTCTACGATGATGGCCGTCTGATGGCTGTCCTGCCAGCCCACAAGTCTGGCGATACACTCTGCTCGCACAATGGCCTCACCTATGGCGGATTGGTGATGAGCCCTCGCCTGACGGTGGTTCAGGCGCTCCAATTGTTTCGCGAACTGAACGACTGTCTGCGTGGCGATGGCTTCCGCCACGTCAGCTACAAGTGCATCCCCTGGATCTATCATCGCCTTTCGGCTGAGGAAGACCTCTATGCGCTCTATCATGAGTGCAGGGCCCGTATCGTGGCGAGGGATTTTGCTACGAACGTCTTCCTCTCTGGCAATATGCGGTGGGAGCGCGTGCGCCGTCGTGGTGTTGCCCGTGCCCAGAAGGCAGGCGTCTCTATAGAGTGCTCTGATGACTATTCGGCTTTCTGGGAAGTCCTGACGCAGAACCTTCAGCAGAAATATGGCGTGAAGCCTGTTCATACCCTGCAGGAGATCGAGCTGCTGCATGGCCGTTTCCCTGAAAACATACGACTCTATCAGGCTGTTAAAGACGGAACGGTCGTTGGCGGGGTGGTGCTGTATATTACCCCTCAGGTGGTCCATGCCCAGTATAGTTCAGCCACGCCCGAGGGCAAGAAGCTGGGAGCCATCGACCTGCTCTACAACCGTATTTTCAGCGACTTCGGGAACTATCCTTACTTCGACTTCGGACGGTCTACGGAACATCCAGACGGTAGTGGACTCAACGAGCAGCTGGTTTTCCAGAAAGAAGGCTTTGGCGGACGCGGATTGTGTTACGACATATACGAGTACGACCTATGATTGCCTATCTGCCCCTGCACAAGATCAATGCCCTTTACGATGCTGAGCTGCGTGAGGCTGTAGGCCGTGTGCTCGACAGCGGCTGGTATTTGAAAGGGGAGGCCACCCGCCAGTTTGAGCGCGACTATGCGATGCCGACAACCTGCGCCGCAAGGAGATTGCAGCCCGTTATGAGCGGGAAATAAGCAACGACCTCGTGAAAATACGACTCAGCGGCAGCGAAAATACGGCTCGGGATTCGATTGAACCGCGCGACTCCGTACACCATATCTTCCCCGTTTTCTGCGAGCGTCGCGATGAACTGCAGGCATTCCTCTCCGCCAACGGCATCGAGACGCAGATCCACTATCCCATACCGCCCCACCAACAGCGCTGTTATCAAGGCTCATTCGGCCAAAGTCCGCTGCCCAGAACCGAACGCATCCACGCCAGCGAACTCTCCATCCCCTGCCACCAGGCAATGACTGACGAGGATGTAAACCGGATTATTAATCTGCTTAATGCGTTTTCATAGAGAACGACTTTCGTAGTCATGATCTCTAACAAAGTAAAACAACTTGTTTTACCTCCGTTCAGATAGTCTTTTACAGTCAAAGGAACTATCTCCTGCAAGGTAAAACAAGTTGTTTTACTTTTGAGGAGATTATTACTCCGGCAGCAGGAGAATCGTGGCGCTGCGGGCTGCCTGAGCTCCCATCACCAATACCTGGGCAATATCGGCCGTCTTTGAGGGGCCGCTGATGAAGGTGCCATAGCCATCGTAAGTCTTATCGAACTCGATGCGCTTGTAGGCCTCGTGCATGTTGTTGACAATCTGCGACTTAGGCAGCAGGATGATCAGGTTTTCGGAGATGAAGCAGATGGCTTTCTCCTTCATGGTCTGGGGAATCCAGATGCAACCGTTCTCTGCCACTCCAAACTGTCCGCGGATGATGCCTACGTCAGTGCCGTTCAGGTCGCGGGCACGCCCTACGGTATCAGGATTCCTTGTGGCAATGGTAATCTCTGGCAGATTGGAGGCTATCTCCTTGGCTTCGGGGAAGAGTTCGCGAATCAGTACGTTGATGTCGCGCCCAGCATCGACCTCTATCACTTGTCCGCCCACCATCTCGCTCATCTTGACGAACTGTACCAGCGGGTTGGGGTAGGTGATGGCCTTGATGTCACTCAGGTCGGGCATGTCGAATTTCTCTTTGACATTCGCCCTGTATTTCTTCAGAATATCGTCTTTGTTGCTCATAATCTTCAATTTTGATGTTTCACATCGAGCTCGCTCACGTTCGACATAGCTTAAGCAAGCTTAGCTCTGTTCTCACTTAATCGCGACCTTCAATCTACTTCACTTTTCCTTTCTTCCATAATGAGTGGAAGGTCTCCTTGGGGAACTCCATCATCTTGTGGCCCTCAGCCCAGGGATTCAGACTGCAGTTCATCAGAGGCGAGGGGATGAGGTTGGCCCAGTGGGCTAGTGCTGTACCCAGATTGTAGATACCCTCGTTGCCGTAGACCAGGCTCATGCCCTTACACATCGTCTTCTTCTGGGGATTGGCTGTGCCGAACTCATCGAGCTGCTGGCGCCAGAGATAGATCTGGTCACCCAAGTTGACCTTGGCGGGACACAGCGTCTGACACGAGTTGCAGAGCGTGCAGGCACTCACATTGCCAGAGTGCTTCTGTGGGTCGCGAAGCATGCCGAGGTTGATGCCGATGGGGCCGGGGATGAAGTAGCTATAGCTATAGCCGCCACTGCGACGATAAACGGGGCATGTGTTCATGCACGAACCGCAACGGATGCACTTCAAGGCCTCCCAGTGGTCTGGGTTGCCAATCCACTCCGAGCGCCCATTGTCTACCAAGACGATGTGCATCGGCTGGGCAGTAGGACGGGCCTTGCGGAAATGAGAGGTGAAGGTGGTCGTAGGCTGACCTGTTCCCGCACGGCAGAGCATGCGCTGGAAGACGGCCAGGCAGTCGTAGTTGGGGATAATCTTCTCGAGTCCGATGGCTGCGATGTGGAGTTTCGGACAAGAGGTCGACATGTCGGCATTGCCCTCGTTGGTGCAGACCACGATGTCGCCTGTCTCAGCGATACCGAAGTTACCACCCGTCATGCCTGCATCAGCAGTCAGGAACTCGTTTCTGAGGCTCAGACGTGCCACGTAAGTCAGATAGGTGGGATCGTGGTTGCCCTTTTCACTGCCCAGCTTCTCTTCAAACAGCTCGCCCACATCGTCGTGGTTCAGGTGGATGGCTGGCATCACGATATGGCTGGGAGCCTGACCTTTCAACTGGATGATACGCTCGCCAAGATCGGTCTCCACCACTTCGATGCCATGCTGCTCGAGGTAGGGGTTCATGCCACACTCTTCTGTCAGCATCGACTTCGACTTGACAAGCTTCTTCACGTTATGGTTCTTTAGGATGCCATACACGATCTCGTTGAACTCATGGGCATCTTTAGCCCAATGGACGATACAACCGTTCTCTTCGGCCTTGGTGGCAAACTGATCCAGATATTCGTCGAGGTGGGTGATGGTGTGGCGCTTGATCTGTGAAGCCTTCTCGCGCAGCTGCTCCCACTCCTCGAGGCCGTATGCCATATTGTCACGTTTGGTGCGCACTGCCCAGAAAGTGGCGTCATGCCATTTCGAGTAGGTCTGGTTCTTCAAGAACTCTTTCGCTGCAATACTATGTGCTGTACTCATAACTTTACCTTTTTTACTTTTTTACCTTTTTACCTTTCAGAGTCCTGCTGCCAGAATCTCTACGACATGCTTGAACTCCACGTTCAGACCTTGCTTCTTGGCGATTCCCGCCATGTGCATCAGGCAAGAACAGTCGGGACCTGTCACAAATCTTGCACCGGTCTTCATGTGACGCTGTAACTTGTCTATACCCATCTGCTCACTGACGGCTGTCTCTTCCACGGAGAACATGCCTCCGAAGCCACAACACTCATCAGGGCGCTCTGGCTCCAACACCTGAATGCCCTCTACTAGGTTCAGCAAGTCCTTGATTTTATTGAACTTAGGAATGTTCTCTTCGCTCGGTGAACTCAGTCCCAACTCTCTGACACCATGACAGGAATTGTGTAGGCTCACCTTATGGGGAAAGGTGCCCAACGGATGGTCTACCTTGATCACATCATGCAGGAACTCCACTACATCCATCGCCTTCTTGGCAGTCTCGCACTCAGTCTTGCCTTTCAGCAGGCGAGGATAGTTCAACTTGATGAAAGCCGTACAGCTGACGGAAGGTGATACAACATAGTCGAAACCCTTGAACTTCTCCTCAAATTTCTCGGCAAGGGGGATTGACTGCTTCTCGAATCCTGCATTGGCCATCGGCTGTCCGCAGCACGTCTGGTTCAGCGGATAATCCACGTCCAGTCCCAGATGTTTTAATAGCTTGTACGTGGCAACACCCACTTGCGGGTAGACCACATCGACATAACAGGGGATAAATAGTCCGATCTTCATATTGTCAGTTTGTATCTTTTAGTTATTATTGGGCACAAATATAGTGAAAAAGATTCAAAAATACTAATAAATAGGTATTTTGTTTCTCAGTTTTATGTTTTATTAAAAGTAATTGTTTACCTTTGTGGCATCATTTTTGCATAAAAAGCATTGTATAACGAATTAAAGTTGTGAGTATGAATTATAATGAATTAAATTTCGATGCCATCAATCGTGAGCGCGAACTCTCGATGTCGGCTGCTTTCCCTGTTTTGATGCGGAAAGTGTATGTGTGGATGACGCTGGCTCTGGTCCTGACTGGTGTGACAGCGTATGGTGTGGCTACAAGCCCTGGTATCATGACTGCCCTGTTCTCCAATCAGATCCTTTTCTGGGGACTAGTGATTGCTGAGTTTGCACTTGTAATCGGTATTACGGCAGCCATCAATAAATTGTCTCTGACAACGGCAACCTTGATGTTTGTGCTTTATTCGGTTATCAATGGCGCTGTTCTTTCCTCGATATTTGTAATTTATACAATGTCGAGCATCGCCAGTGTGTTCTTTATCACTGCAGGCACCTTCGCTGTTATGGCATTGATAGGCTACACGACAAAGACCGACCTGACCTCGATGGGTAAGATCCTCTTTATGGCGCTGATCGGTATTATCATCGCTACCGTGGTCAATATCTTCTTGAAGAGCTCAGGGCTTGAGATGATTGTCAGCTATCTGGGTGTGCTGATTTTTGTTGGTCTGACGGCTTACGATTCTCAGAAAATCAAGAATATGTTGCTGATGGCCCCCGATGCAGGAGAGGGTGCACAGAAGTTAGCATTGCTGGGTGCTCTGACCCTCTATCTCGACTTCATCAACCTCTTCATTTATCTGCTTAGGATCTTCGGACGTCGCGAGTAGTCTCGCGTACCTTATATATAATATAATAAGGAAGAATCGAATTTGTAAACAATCCCGAAAATCTTTTGGTTTTCGGGAATTTTTTCGCTTAAAAATTTGGAGGGTATTGATATTTGTTGTACCTTTGCACTCGCTTT
>NZ_FOCK01000006.1 GCF_900110085.1 Prevotella sp. ne3005 | reverse complement strand
GGATTGGATAAGCGCTGAAAGCATCTAAGTGCGAAGCCAGCCGCAAGATGAGGACTCCATAGAGGGTCGTCGTAGACTACGACGTTGATAGGGTGCAGGTGTAAAGACGGTGACGTCAAAGCCGAGCACTACTAATTGCCCGAAATCTTTCGCTTGAGTCATATTATCAGATGTAATGAAGTTTTAGAAGGCTTAGTCCTTGCTTCTGTTCTTGTGTGGAAATAGTCAAACCCCATATCAGGTGGCTATTGCAGCGGGGTCCCACCTCTTCCCATTCCGAACAGAGAAGTTAAGCCCGCCTGCGCCGATGGTACTGCAATGCAATGCGGGAGAGTAGGAGGCCGCCACTTTTATCAGAGAGCCCCGAGTCAGAAATGACCCGGGGCTTCGTTTTTGTGTTTTCATGAAACTCATATATGGAAAAACCAAAATATATTTGGATTTTCGACCCCTAATTCGTATCTTTGCACCATCATATCTAAATTAATCAATTATGTTAAATCTTAAACTATCTTTTATTAGTCTGATGACGGGATGCTGCATTTTTGTATCTGCTCAGACGTCGAGGTCAGAATTACTGGCCCACATGGACCTTGCCAGTGGTAATTATTGCAACTACCCTAATCCAACAGGACACATCACTGCGCCTCCTGCAGGCTATGAGCCGTTCTACGTCACTCATTATGGTAGACATGGTGCTCGTTACATGACAGATGATGATCATTATAAATATGTGATTGGGAAAATGGACACGGCCCAGATCAGAGGACTGTTAACGGAAACGGGTAAAGAAATCTTGTGTCGACTGAAAGTGGCGGCAGAGAATGCCTTTCATCGTGATGGTGATCTTACGCAGTTAGGCGGCCAACAGCATCGGGCTATTGCCCATAGGCTGTGTGTCAACTATCCTTCACTGATGAAACAGCCTATATGTGTCAAAGCCAATTCTTCAACAGTTAGGAGGTGTATGCTGAGTATGGCAAACTTTTGTTTGGAGTTGAAGACAATGAATCCCTTATTGACCATTATGATGGATGCCAGTGAGCACGATATGTATTATTTACTTCCCAACGACAGTATCAGTATTCCAGAATCAGAGACGGATGGACCTTTGTATGAGAAATTGGATAAGTTCTGTCATAAGATGTTAAATGGACATAGACTGATGGGGGTTTTGTTTAATGACGCAAAGGCTGCTACAGAATATATTGATGATTATCGTTTTGCCGATGGTCTGTGGAATATTGCTTCCGATATGAGTTGTCTGCCTGAGTTGAATTTGACGTTTGATGATTTGCTGACTGAGGATGAACTTATAGATGGCTTCCGAGCCTATAATGCCAGTTGGTGTCTTTGGGAGGGCTTGATGCCTGGCTCTCGCCATAATTATTACGCCATCTATCCGTTGCTCATGAATTTTCTGAATGAGGCAGATTTAGCAGTTGCCTCTGGGAAACCAAGTGTTAGGCTCCGCTTCGGCCATGATAGTGTGGTTTTGCCCTTCTCCTTTATTATGGGGTTTAAGGAAGCGATTCATGGGACTGACGATATGGAGAACTTGCACAAACAGTTTACCATTTTTAGACTCATTCCGATGGCTGGTAATATTCAGTGGATATTCTTCCGTAAACAGGACTCTGACGATGTTCTTGTCAAATTTCTGATGAATGAGAACGAAACCTCGATCCCCATTGAAACCGATTGTTATCCTTTCTACCATTGGAAGGATGTGTCTGCATATTATCGAAAGATGCTAAAGGATGCTAATATCACCTATAAGAAAACGAAATAAAAACTGAGTATGAAGAAATAAGGGGTTAAAATAAGAAGGGTTGGCTATTGCCAACCCTTCTTCAATGCTAGAGCCTCTTGTCGGATTCGAACCAACGACCCCGAGATTACAAATCACGTGCTCTGGCCAACTGAGCTAAAGAGGCGGGTGGGCGAGCTGACTGTATCGCGCCGCTACAACCAAGTACCCTTGCTGCGTTCCCACCCTGGGGGATTCCGAGGGAGCTGGCCGTACAGGACTCGCCCATATTTAAAAGAACAATTTGCTTGAAAGCGGGTGCAAAGGTACAACAAAAAAGTGAAAAAGTGAGAAGTGAAAAGTGAAAAGTTTATCTTTTTAACGATTTTTTGAGACGATGCACTCGTTATATGCGAGAAAATGCGTAATTTTGCACCGTCTAAACGAAAAATGTTAAATGATGACAGCTCCAGAATATATACAACTTAAGGCTTTTGCCCGTCAGGATGGCGCTTTTCTGGCCCTCCTGTGGGTGATAGCTTTTATATTATATATAATAGGTGTACAAAGCCAGCTGCTTGGGCTGGCTGCAGTCATGCTGGTAGTATATACTCCTATTTTTGTTGGTGAACGTCTTAGAAAGTTTCGGGACTATGGCCGTGAAGGCATCATCTCTTTCCGTAGAGGTTATGCCTATTCCGTCTTGGTTTTCTTCTATGGCGGTGTTTTGTTTGCCCTTGCGCAGTATCTTTATTTTGCCTTTATGGACAACGGCTATTTGCTGAGTCAGTTCTCAAAGATGGTTACCTCCGAAGAGGCTCAGCAGATGCTCAAGCAATATGGCATGACAGAGATGATGACTGAGAGTCTGAAGGAGCTGGCCAATATCCGTCCGATAGACTATGCGCTGAACATGCTGACGATTAATATCACCCTGGGTTTCGTGCTTGGTGTGCCCATCAGCCTGATTATGCAGCGAACCAAATCCAATATCGCAAATCTTTAAATGACAACATGGATATATCAGTAGTAATACCTCTTTATAATGAGGACGAGTCGATACCTGAATTGTATGCCTGGATAGAACGGGTCATGAAGAAGAATGGTTTCAGTTATGAAGTCATTTTTATCAATGACGGCTCTACCGACCGTTCTTGGGACATCATCACCGAACTGAACCAGAAGCAACCAGATGTGGTGAAGGGAATCAAGTTCCGTAGGAACTATGGCAAGAGTCCTGCCTTGTATTGTGGCTTTGAGCAAGCCCAGGGCGATGTGGTTATCACAATGGATGCCGATTTACAAGACTCACCTGACGAGATTCCAGAGTTGTACCGTATGATTAAGGAAGAAGGTTACGATCTGGTGAGCGGCTATAAGCAAAAGCGTTATGACCCCATCTCAAAGACGCTTCCAACAAAACTTTTCAATGCCACAGCCCGTAAGATTAGCGGAATTAAGAACCTTCATGACTTTAACTGTGGTCTGAAAGCTTATCGCAAGGCAGTGGTGAAGAATATCGAGGTATATGGTGAGATGCACCGTTATATTCCTTATCTGGCGAAGAATGCGGGTTTTGTCAAGATTGGTGAGAAGGTGGTGCAGCATCAGGCCCGTAAATATGGCTCATCGAAATTTATGGGATTGAACCGTTTCGTCAACGGCTACCTTGATCTGCTGACACTTTGGTTCCTCTCTACTTTTGGTAAGAAGCCGATGCACGTGTTTGGTTTCCTGGGTACGGTGATGTTCTTCATTGGTTTTGTAGCTGCCTTGTGGATTGGAGCAGATAAACTGTGGTGTCTGGCTCATCATATCCCCCAGCGCTTGGTGACGGACTCTCCGTTCTTCTATATCGCTCTGACCATGATGATGATAGGTACGCAGTTGTTCCTTACGGGCTTCATAGGTGACCTTATCAGTCGTTCATCAAGTGGGAGAAATGACTATCAAATCGAACAGGTGATATGAAACGCCTTCCCTATATATTGCTGATAATGTTGCTGACAGCCTGCTCCAGCATCGATTGTCCTGTGAACAGCATTGTGGAGACAATCTGGGAGGTCTACGATGACGACGGGCTGGAGCTACCGCTCAGCGATACACTGACGGTGACTACGGTCACGAAGGATGGTAATGAGGTTGTAATCTTGAACGGCAAAGATAATACCGTTCTGAACAAACTGACGGAAAAGGCAAAATTTAACCTCCCCATTAGCTATTCCCATCCTGAGGATATTCTCTTGTTTCATTTTGACAATAGCAACACAGACCTGCACGTGACAGATACCGTATGGATTAAGAAAGACGATTATCCCCATTTCGAGTCTGTGGACTGTAATACTATCTTCTTCCATACTTTGACTGGTATCCGCTATACGCAGAACTATATTGACTCGATTGTGATTAAGAATCCATCTGTAACTTACGACTATGAGACGGTTCATCTTTACTTCTATCCGAAGAGGGACGATTAGTCTGCTGTTGCTGATCATTGCAACTGCAGCTTCGGCACAGATAAAGTTTTTCGCCTTTCAGAAAGACTCTATCCCAGTGTTCCGTGGCTTTGCTGTCTCGTTCGATCTCGTGGGAGCTGGCCTGATGGCGTTCTCTGATAACGGACAATATGAGGGTGCCCTGCGTGTCAACCTTCACGACGAGTGGTTCCCGATCGTTGAAATTGGACTTGGCAAGGCCAACCATAGTGACGATGTGACGCATATTCACTATGATACCAAGGCCCCCTATTTCCGTATTGGTATCGATAAGAACATGTTGAAGGATAAGCATGGCAAAAACCGTCTCTATGTTGGTCTGCGCTATGCCTATACCTCTTATAAAGTCAATATCTCTCGTCCAGACTTCCCTGATCCCGTCTGGCTGTGGAACACAAGCTATGGTGTTAAGGATGCCTCCTGCAATCAGCACTGGATAGAGGCTGTGGTTGGCGTGGATGCAAAGATCTTCGGTCCGCTCCATTTAGGATGGAGCGTACGTTACAAGCGTCGTATCTCTCATTCTGAGGATGGTAACTTTGGCAATACTTGGTACGTGCCAGGCTATGGCATTTATGGTGACACGCGCTTGGGTGGTACGTTTAATGTCATCATCGATATATGAAAAACAAAAAGCTACTCTGGCAGTTGCCGTTCCTGACATTGTTGGTGGTGGGTACAATCCTGATTATCCGCCAACAGCATTCCATGCCTTATCGCAAGACTTCAGACTTTATCTTTGGAACCACCTATCATGTCACTTACCAGTGCGATTCCGACCTGACACAGAGTATCAAGGCAGAACTCCTGAAGGTCGACGCTTCGTTGTCGCCATTCAATAAGGAATCAGTGATTACAGCCGTCAATGAGAATAAGGATGTTCAGCTCGACGATATGTTCAAGGAGGTCTTCAATTTGGCAATGGACATATCAAAAGACACCGATGGCGCTTTCGACATTACTGTAGCGCCTTTGGTAAATGCCTGGGGCTTTGGTTTCAAGAATGGTTCTCAGCCTTCGAGCCATCAGGTAGACAGCCTTCTTCAGTTGGTAGGCTATGAAAAGGTGTCGATGGTTAATGGGAAGGTGATGAAGCAGGATCCCCGTATCATGCTCGACTGTTCTGCTATTGCCAAGGGCTATGGCACGGATCGTGTAGCCCGTCTTCTGCAAAGTCGTGGAATACAGAACTATATGGTCGAGATTGGTGGAGAGGTGGTGACGAGTGGTGTCAATCCTGATCGTGTACCTTGGAAGATTGGTGTTACAAAGCCTACCGACGATTCCCTGAATATAGGACATGAATTGCAGACGGTCCTGAATGTGACGGATAAAGCGATGGCCACCAGTGGCAACTATCGTAACTACTATTTCAAAGGTGGTAAGAAGTTTGCCCACACTGTCGACCCCAAAACGGGCTATCCCGTACAGCATAGCATCCTCTCGGCAACGGTTCTTGCCAAGAGCTGTGCTGTGGCTGACGCCTATGCCACCTCTTTCATGGTGATGGGCTTTGACAAGGCCCGTCAGGTCTTGGAGCGTCATCCTGAGCTGATGGCCTATTTCATCTATAGTAATCAGAAAGGGGACATGGACGTATGGTATTCTCCATCCCTGCGCGAGAAAATATCCGAGTGATATGGCTACACTGCAGATTTACGACAAACTGCTGCAGTTCCCACTGTTTCAGGGAATGAGTCGTGATGATCTGGAGATCATCGCTGGCCATACCCGTTTCGGTTTTATGAAGGTGGCCTCTGGTCGTCCTGTAGTAAAGTCGGGTGAAGCCTGCACCCAGCTCTATTTCCTTATCAATGGCTCCGTCAGGGTAATCACCTACTCCGATGATTATGGCTATTCTGTCGAGGAGCAAATCTCGGCTCCTTATATTCTCCAGGTCGAAGGTGTCTTTGGTTATCATCAGCGCTACACCCATGACTTCATAGCCTCGTCGGATGTGAATTTTATTACCATCGACAAGGAGGAACTGGTGCGGCTCTCAGAGGATTTCCTCGTGTTCCGCCTGAACCTGATGAACAATTTCGCCACCCAGACCCAAAAGCAGCTCCGTCTGTCGTGGCTTCACCAGCCCCAGTCGCTCAGAGAGCGGGTAGAGCGTTTCCTGACCCAGCATTGCGTCTATCCGGCAGGACATAAGCAGTTTAATATTCTGATGACGCGTCTGGCTGACGAAATGAATGACAGTCGTCTGAACGTATCGCGCGTATTAAACCAGATGCAGAAGGATGGGGTGGTGACCCTCTATCGCGGACGGATAGAGATTCCACAGTTGGAACGGCTGCTCTCCGTCAGGCCATAATGGCTAATCTTGCCCATTTTCAGCTTTTTTAATGCAGGTAATCATGATTGTATGAGAATTTTGCATTACCTTTGCGCTCTGAAACGTTAGTATTAATCATGAACGAGAATAAAGAAAGAACAAATCCGTTTTTCCTGCCTTATAACACGCCCCATGACACGGCGCCCTTTGATCGTATCCGTATGGAAGACTACGAGGAGGCCATGCTCGAGGGCATCCGTCGTGAAGATGAGCAGATAGACAAGATTGTCAACAATCCTGCCAAACCCACCTTTGATAATACCATTATTTCCGTCGACGACGGGAAGGATGGCGAAGACTACTACAATCTGCTGGATCGTGTCAGCACCGTATTCTTCAACCTGCTCTCTGCAGAGACCAACGACGAGATGGATGCCTTGGCGCAGAAGATGAGTCCGATTCTGACGAAACATTCCAATGATATCCGTCTCAATGAGAAACTCTTTGAGCGCATCAAATATGTGCATCGTCACCACCGTAAGCTGTCTCCTGAGGAGAAGATGCTGCTCGACAACTGCTACGACGGTTTTGTACGTAATGGTGCCCTGCTCGATGCTGCTGGTAAGGAGCGCCTCCGTCAGCTGACAGAAGAGATTTCCGTGCTCGGACTCCAGTTCTCGCAGAACCTCTTGAAAGAAAACAAAGCCTTCACCCTGCATCTCACAGACGAGGCCCAACTCGACGGTCTGCCTGAGACAGCCCGTGAGGCTGCTGCCCTGGCCGCCAAGGAACAAGGCAAGGAAGGCTGGGTGTTTACCCTCGACTTCCCCTCATACTTGCCCTTCATGACCTACAGCACCCAGCGCGAGCTTCGTCGCCAGCTGTACATGGCCAAGAATACCGAGTGTATCCATGATAATACGGAGAACAACCTTGAGATATGCAAGCGGATCATTAACCTGCGTCGTGAACTGGCCCAGCTCCTGGGGCATAATTCCTATGCCGACTATGTGCTGAAACACCGCATGGCAGGTAATGTGCGCAATGTCTATAAACTGTTCAACGACCTCATCAAGGCCTATAAGCCCACAGCCCAGAAAGAAGTGGCTGCCATAGAAAAGATGGCTCGCCAGCTTGAGGGTAAGAACTTCAAACTGGAGCCTTGGGACTTTGGTTTCTACTCCCATAAGCTCCAGCTGCAGAAGTTTAATATCGATGCCGAGATGCTGCGCCCCTATTTCGAACTCTCCAAGGTGATCGATGGCGTGTTTGGTTTGGCCAATCGCCTGTATGGCATCACCTTCAAGGAGAACAAGGACATCCCCGTCTACCATCCAGATGTGAAGGCTTACGAGGTGTTCGATGAGGACGGCTCCTTCCTAGCAGTCTTCTATGCCGACTTCCATCCTCGCAAGGGTAAGCAGGGTGGGGCCTGGATGACCTCCTATCAGGGACAGTGGATGGAGTGCGAGGACGTGAAGAAACCCTTCGGTCCTGGTAACATCAAGAACGTGCGCCCCCATGTCTCTGTGGTGATGAACCTTACGAAGCCCACGGAAGAAAAGCCTGCCCTGCTGACATTGAGCGAGGTGGAGACCTTCCTCCATGAGTTCGGCCACTCGCTCCATGGTATGTTTGCCAACACGCGTTTCGAGAGTCTCAGTGGAACCAGCGTGTGGTGGGACTTCGTGGAACTGCCTTCGCAGTTTATGGAGAACTTTGCCATCGAGAAAGAGTTCTTGCGCACCTTCGCCTTCCATTACAAGACAGGTGAACCAATCCCCGACGACCTGATCGGCCGTATCGTGAAGAGCCGCAATTACAATGTGGCCTACACCTGCATGCGTCAGGTGGGCTTCGGCCTGCTGGATATGGCTTACTATACCAAAAAGGACGAGTTTACCGATGATATCATCCCCTTCGAGAAGAAGGCGTGGGAGAAGGCTCAGATCCTGCCCCAGTTGCCCGATACCTGTATGACGGTGCAGTTCTCCCATATCATGGCAGGCGGCTATGCAGCAGGCTACTACAGTTACAAGTGGGCTGAGGTGCTCGATGCCGATGCCTTTGCTGTGTTCAAGAAGCATGGTGTCTTTGACAAGAAGACTGCACGGAGTTTCCGTGAGAACATCCTCTCGAAGGGTGGCACGGAGAATCCGATGACATTATACAAACGTTTCAAGGGTGACGAACCCACTATTGATGCATTACTGAAGAGAAATGGAATCAAAACAACAAAAACTAGATGAACGCTATTTGCGCATGGCGCGCATTTGGGCAGAAAACTCCTATTGCCAGCGCCGTCAGGTGGGGGCATTGGTGGTCAAGGACAAGATGATCATCAGCGATGGCTATAACGGCACGCCGACAGGCTTCGAGAATGTCTGCGAGGACGAGAACAACGTGTCGAAGCCCTATGTGCTCCATGCCGAAGCTAATGCCATCACAAAACTGGCCCGTTCCAACAACAACAGCGATGGTGCCACTATCTATATCACCGCCTCGCCCTGCATCGAGTGTGCCAAGCTCATCATCCAGGCAGGCATCAAGCGGGTGGTCTATGGTGAGAAATACCGTCTGACGGATGGTATTGATCTCCTCAAACGTGCAGGTATCGAAGTAATCTTTTTGGAAGTATGAAGAATAAATATGGTCGTTTTACCCCTCTGTGGATGGCCGTCTGCGTAGTCCTCGGCATCCTTGTGGGCACCTTTTATGCCAACCATTTTTCCGGCAACCGACTGAACATCATCAATTCGAGCGGTAACAAACTCAACAACCTGCTCCACATCATTGACGATCAGTATGTGGATACGGTCAACATCAATGACCTGGTGGAGAAAGCCATGCCTCAGATTCTGGCTGAGCTCGACCCCCATTCCGTCTACATCACGGCTCGTGAGGGAGAGATTGCTAACGACGACCTGCGCGGCTCGTTCTTTGGCATCGGTATCGAGTTCACCATCCGTCAGGACACCATCCGTGTGCAGAATGTCATCGGCAATGGTCCTGCAGAGCGCGCTGGTGTGCTGGCAGGCGATAAGATTGTCGAGGTCGACGACTCCGTCTTCGTAGGCAAGATCTGTACCAATGCCGAGGCCATGCACCGCCTGAAGGGTCCCAAGGATACGAAGGTGAAGTTGGGCATCCTGCGCTATGGTGAGAACAAGTTGCGCCACATCACCATCACCCGTGGCGAGATCCCCACCAAGAGCATCACCTCCAGCTATATGCTCGACGATGAGAGCGGCTATATCCGCATCAAGAACTTTGGCGAGAACACCTATCCCGAACTGCTCATCGCACTGGCCAAACTGGCACAGCAGCAGTTCAGCAACCTGGTCATCGACCTGCGTGGCAATACGGGCGGCTATCTTGAGTCGGCCGTGCAGATTGCCAACGAGTTCCTCTCGCGCGGACAGCTGATTGTCTACACCCAGGGACGTGCCTTCCCCCGTCAGGACTATCGTGCCGACGGCCGTGGCTCTTATCAGAACCTGCCTCTGGTGGTGCTCGTCGACGAGGCCTCTGCCTCTGCTTCAGAGATTCTGGCAGGTGCCATCCAAGACAACGACCGTGGTACGATTATCGGGCGCCGTTCCTTTGGTAAGGGCTTGGTACAGAAGCCGATGGAGTTCAGCGACCACTCCATGATCCGCCTCACCATCGCGCGTTACTACACTCCCTCTGGCCGTTGCATCCAGAAGCCCTATACCGATGGCTCTCATTACGACGACGACTGGGTGAGCCGCTATCAGCATGGTGAGTTCTTCTCCGAGGACAGCATCAAGCACACGGGTCCTGAATATCATACGGCCAACGGACGTGTCGTCTATGGTGGTGGTGGTATCACGCCCGACATTTTTATCCCTGAGGATACGCTCGACATGACCTCCTATTATAAAGAAGCCTCGATGAGCGGACTCATTCTCCAGTATGCCTTCAGCTACAGCGACGAGAATCGTCAGCGCCTTGCCGACATGACCTCTGTCAAGGAGATGGAGACCTATCTGAAGAAGCAGAACGTGGTCGACAAGTTTGCTGCCTATGCAGAAAAGAATGGTCTCAAGCGTCGTAACCTGATGATTCAGAAATCCCATAAGCTGCTGGAGCGTTTCCTCGTCAGCCGAATCATCTACAACATCCATAGCGAGCAGGCCTGGACGGAATATCTGAATCAGGACGATCCCTCCATCATAGAGGCTCTCCGTCTCTTCCGCGAGAATGCAGCCTTCCCTCAGAAGCCTGTGGCTCCTGCCAGCGACAAGAAGGTGGCCCATGCTTAAGTCTGAACTCCGACAGCAGATACGAGATACGAAGCGACTTTTCACTCAGCAGCAGCTCAGTGAATGGTCACTTCCTATTGTGAGACGCCTCAAGGAGCGGTTGCGCGATGCCCGTGTGGTCATGGCCTATTACTCCTTGCCCGATGAGGTCTGCACCCATCAGCTCATCGACGATCTGGTGGCTGAAGGGAAGACGGTCTTGCTGCCGAAGGTGCTCGATGATGAAAGGATGGAACTGCGCCGCTATACGGGTCCTCAGGATCTTCGTGAGGGGGCTTTTCATATCATGGAACCCGTGGGAGCGCCTTTTACCGAATTCCTGCAGATCGATGTCGCCCTTATCCCTGGCATGGCCTTCGATGCCCAGGGCCGTCGCTTAGGTCGTGGCAAAGGCTACTACGACCGCCTGCTTACAAGTGTAGATTGCAAAACTCTCGGCGTTTGTTTCGACTTTCAGAAAGTCAGGGAGGTGCCTGTTGGGGAACACGATGTTCCTGTGGATGAAGTGATCTAGCAGAAACGTATGTCGGCAATCACCTGACTGCCAACATGCGCATTCAGTTTCTTCACCAGTTCGCTGCGCATCATCGAGAGGTCTGCCCTCAGGGCAGGGCTTGTCAGATGTACAAACAGCGTCTGATTGCGGATATTGAGCTCTCTTGTATAGCCCGCAATCATCTCTCCTGCCACCTCTGGCCAGGCGTCGATAAGCCTCTTCTGCAGGAGTGGCGTCTCCAGCCCCTGTGCCCGCAGGTTCCTCAGTATCAGGTCCTTAATCTGTTGTACGTCTCTCTTAAACATATATCTCTCCTTTCTCCACGTGGAAAATCTTATAGTCGTGCGATGAAGCCTTGAGTATCTGGTCCAGATGGTCGCGGTTGGTGTCGGTAATGAAAATCTGTCCGAACTCATCGCTGGCTACGAGCCTCACGATCTGCTCCACGCGCTGGGCATCGAGCTTGTCGAAGATATCGTCGAGCAACAAGAGGGGCGTGGTCTTCGAATTGGTGCGTTTCAGGAAGTCAAACTGCGCCAGCTTCAGGGCAATGACGAACGTCTTGTTCTGTCCCTGACTGCCTTCGCGCTTCATCGGATGCCCTCCGAGACAGAACTCCAGGTCGTCGCGGTGGATGCCATGCAGCGAGTAGCCCACGGCACGGTCCTTGAACCTGTCTCTCTGGATCACCTCCAGCAGCGGTCCTCGCTGACAGTGCGACGTATAGTTCAGCGTCACCTGCTCGCGATGCTCCGACACCGTCTCGTAGATATGCTGGAAGATGGGTGTCAGCTCCTCCACGAAAGCCTTGCGGCATTGGTAGATACGCTCGCCCTCCATGGCCATCTGCTCCTCGAAGAGCCCCATCACCTCGGCATCAGGCTCCTCCTCCTGCTTCAAGAGCACGTTGCGCTGTTGCAGGGCCTTGTTATAGCGGTTCATCGACTCGATATAGCTGCGGTCATACTGTGCTATCACGATGTCCATCAGTCGTCTGCGCTCCTCGCTGCCTCCCTCTATCAACAGGGTGTCTGAGGGTGCCACCACCACGAGCGGTATCAGTCCGATGTGCTCCGAGAGCCGCTTATACTCTTTCTTGTCGCGCTTGAAGTGCTTCTTCTGTCCGCGCTTCATGGCCGCCGTCACCGTCAGGTTGTCGTCGTATCGTCCTTCCAGCATGAAGAACTCCTCTCCATGGCGGATCACCTGTGAATCGATGGGATTATTGGCCGAGCGACAGAACGAGAGATAATAGATGGCATCGAGCACATTCGTCTTCCCCACGCCGTTCTGGCCGATGAAACAATTGATCTTTGGCGACAGCTCCAGCTCCGCCTCTGCAATGTTCTTATAGTTAATGATCGACAGCTTTTCGAGAATCATAGTGCAAAGGTAGTGTTTTTTTTTGTTTTTCTTTTGTTTTTCGCTTTTTTTCTTGTACCTTTGCACCCGATTTATGCGCAAACAATAAAAATAACAAAAAAATAATGGCAAATACATCGAATCAACAGCAGGCAGCTCCCACGATGGAGGAGAGCCTGAATCAGAGTGAAGCCTTCTTCCTGAAGTACAAGAAGGCCATTATCGCTGTGGTGGTAGCCCTCGTGGTCATCATCGCAGGTATCGTTCTTTACACAACTTATGTATCTGGTCCCCGTGAGGTCAAGGCCAGCACCGAGATCGCCAAGGGTCAGCAGCTCTTCCAGGCCGCTAACTACGAGAAGGCTCTCAATGGTGACAGTGCTTCCTTCAAGGGCTTCGCCAAGCTCGCCGATGAGTACAGCTCCACTGCTGCAGGCAATCTGGCCAACCTCTATGCCGGTCTCTGCTATGCCAAGCTCGACAAGTGGGAGGATGCCGTGAAATACCTCGAGAAGTACGATGCTGCCGACGATCAGATGATCTCGCCTGCAGCCGAGGGTGCCCTGGGCAACGCCTATGCTCACCTGAACCAGCTCGACAAGGCCGTCTCTCACCTGAAGAAGGCTGCCGAGAAGGCCGACAACAACTCGCTCTCTCCCACCTTCCTCATCCAGGCTGGTGAGATCCTCGAGAGTCAGGGCAAGAACGACGAGGCTCTGAAGCTCTATCAGACCGTGAAGGAGAAATACTTCAACTCCATGGCCTATCAGACCATCGATGCTTACATCGAGCGCGTATCAGCAAAATAAGCCATGGCCACCAAGAACCTCTCAGAATACGACCTTGCTAAGGTGCCCGATGCATCGAACATGACGTTTGGTGTGGTGGTGGCCGAGTGGAACCCTGATATCACAGGTGCCTTGCTCGACGGTTGTGTCTCCACGCTCGAGAAGCACGGAGCCCTGCCCGAGAATATCCACGTGAAGACCGTTCCAGGCTCCTTCGAACTCATCTACGGCGCACGTCAGATGACCCTCAACGACGGTTACGATGCCATCATCATCCTGGGCAGCGTCATCCGTGGTGAGACGCCCCACTTCGACTATATCTGTCAGGGAGTCACCGAAGGCATCGCCCGTCTCAACGCCACGAGCAATATCCCCGTCGTATTTGGTCTGCTGACCACCAACGACCTGCAACAAGCCAAAGATCGCGCAGGAGGCCGCTTAGGCAACAAGGGCGATGAATGCGCCGTGGTCGCCATCAAAATGGCTAAGTTCTAAACAACAGATTATCCAATCAATAATCCCCGCCCAATCGAGCGGGGATTATTATTTTGTCCTTCTCTCTCCTGTCATCTTGAAATAGGAATAAAAAATACCCTCAAACATTTGGAAGTAACCATATTATTAATTATCTTTGCACCTATAATATTCTAACTGACAATAGATATGAAGACAATCAAACTGATTTCATTGTTGCTTTTTATGCCACTCATGCTGGCAATGGCGCAGGCTCAGAAGACGCCTGCCACTCCTACGCACATCGATGTAAAGGAGCGTACCATCCAAGACCTCCTCTATTTCCCCTTTACGTGCATCAACGCCCACATGCCTACCAAAGAAATAGCCAGGCAGGAAGTCATGGATACTTTTAATACATGCGAGACCATCAATGGGTATCCAGGTCTACATGCAGGCGAATCCTTCGATTTCACATATCGCGGTAAAACTATAGGCATTTGTTTCTATGACTGGTATGACAATAGAACCTGGTATGACTTCTTCTTCAATACGAAAAAAGAGGCCGACGAGTTCTACAACCATCTTGTCAAGGATGTTCAAGGTGCAGGAATCCCACTTACCAAAGATAAGATCTACGGTGGCATGTCAAACCGTAAAAAGCCTGTGTCCATCTTCAAATGGGTGAGTGTTGAAGCTCCTGTTAAGGTGAAGGAAGTTAGCCCGTCAAACATTGAGACCGCTGATGTCGTCGGAATGTATAAGGTGGAACTTGGTGTCTATAAAAAGAAAAGTGTGAAACATTAAAACATCAAAAATTTATAGGTAGAGGAGAAGGGTGGGGTCAACCGTCGGTCATTCAGATAGTCTCTATGCGCTATCCGGATAGTCTCTTACTCGTGTTCGGATAATCCCCTATAGGGTATAGAGATAGTCTGAATGAGTGTTTCAATACGTCTGAACGAGCCTTAGGAAACCATCACACTGTCATTCAACTTCTGCCAGGGATAAGGATTAAGGTACCTAGGGAAGTACAATATCTGGACGCGGTTACGCGGTTACGCGGTTTCATTTTGTTTTTTCCAATTTCCCCCTCTGTCTTGTACTCAGCTCCGAGAAGAGGGGAAAGGGGAGCTTCAAAAAATCTATATTATTTATATATATATATTATATTTAATTTATTATATATTATAATATATAATAAATTTATAAGACCCTTTTCGCACCCAAACGCCAAACTACGAAATCCAAAATGAAACCGTGTAACCGCGTAACCGCGTGGAGACACACAATTCTCCCTTTCCTGTCATGCCGAGCGGAGTCGAGACATCTCTTGAAATCTCTCCATGCGCTAACGCTTAGTCGAGATGACAGGAGAGGGGCACTCGGGATGACAGGAGGGGTACTGGTCAGTATTTGATCCAGTCGGAGAGGGGGATCTGCTGGAAGGATTCGGGGGCAAAGAGGATGTTGCTGGTGTCGACATCCTTTTTGTTGAGCAGGAACTTGTCGATGAAGGCCTCGACCTCGGGATACTGGCTCTCGGGGAGCATGCAGTGCATGTGGCCACCGTTGATGGAGTAGCCGATGCGGTCGGCGATGCCCAGCTGCTGCCATACCTTACGGGCTGCGTTCATCGAGACGTAGGCAGCCTCGTCGGCCAGCCAGCGATAGTCGGTGTTGCCCAGCATCAGCAGGGCACGGGGGCAGACCATGGAGACGAGCTCGTGGTGGTCGTAGGGCATGAGGTAGACGCTGTCGCCATGAAACTGCTCAAGCTGTGACTCGAGGAACCAGTGGTAGTCGGTGCGGTCGAGATTCTCCACGCTGTCGACATGACAGTTGTATCGCCACGAGGCCGCACCGCCTCCGCCCGGCTCCTGGGCGATGGTGAGGGCTATGCGCTCGTCGAAGGCTCCACAGAAGAGGGCCATCTTACCAGCATAGGAACAGCCAGAGACGCCGATGCGCTTGACGTCGATCTTCGTCTGTTCGGGGCCCAGCTGCTCCAGTCCGTCGATGAGGCGGCTCATGCCCCATGCCCACTCGCTATAGGCACCATTGGCTTTGAGCTCTGGATAAAGACGGTCGAAGGGGTGCTCGCCACGCTCGTGGTGAGGGCGCCACTGAGAGTAGTCGTTGACCTGGTCTTCGTGGAAGTTCATCACGGCGATGGGGCGATTCTCGAAGAGGGCCTTGGGCAGTGAGAGGCGGCTGGTGCCGATCATGAGGGCATAGGGAGGCTGACCAACGGTAGGGTAGTGGAGGCATGACTTCAGGGTGAGCGACTCGCCATGGACGGTGACGTCGACGATGAGGGTGTCGCCCTTCATGCGGGCTTTGACGGCCTCGGGGGCCACCTCGGGCTTCTGGCCTATGCCGTATTGCTGGATCATCTGGCTGATCTCCTGGCGGCGCACCGTCCATTGGCTGAGGTCGGAGACCAGCGTCAGGCCGTCGTTCATCAGCAGGGGATTGGGCAGGTCGGTCTGAGGTTTCGACAACTGGGCTGAGGCTGAAAGCGAACAGCCGAGAAGGAGTAGCGATAATAAGTGGCTTCTGTTCATTATAATAATGGTTTTTGTTTGTTTATGATACATTTCTGCTGCAAAGATACAAAAAATAAAAATAAATTCGTAACTTTGCGCCCAAAATATGAGGAAAGCGTATGAAATTTGTGAGTTGGAACGTGAATGGCCTGAGGGCTTGTGAAGGCAAGGGGTTTAGTGACATCTTCCGTGAACTGGATGCCGACTTCTTCTGCTTGCAGGAGACGAAGATGCAGGCCGGACAGCTTGACCTGCAGTTTGAGGGCTATCAGAGCTACTGGAACTATGCCGAGAAGAAAGGCTACTCGGGTACGGCCATCTTCACGAAGCACCAACCCCTGAGCGTGGCGTATGGCATCGGCATCGATGTGCACGACCATGAGGGGCGCGTGGTGACGCTCGAGATGGAGGATTTTTTCCTTGTCTGCTGTTATACGCCTAACTCGCAGGACGGACTGAAGCGCCTGGAGTATCGCATGTCGTGGGAGGATGACTTCCGCAGTTACCTGAAGCGCCTCGACGCCAAGAAACCCGTGATCCTCTGTGGCGACCTGAACGTGGCCCACGAGGAGATCGACCTGAAGAACCCCAAGAGCAACCGCATGAATGCCGGCTTTACCGACGAGGAGCGCGAGAAGTTCAGCGACCTGCTGGCCTGTGGCTTTACGGATACGTTCCGATGGAAGTATCCTGAACAGGTGACGTATTCGTGGTGGAGCTACCGTTTCCAGGCGCGCCAGAAGAACGCAGGGTGGCGCATCGACTATTTCGTGGTGAGCAATCGACTGCAGGAGCGCGTGGTGGATTCGAAGATCCATACGGAGATCATGGGCAGTGACCACTGTCCAGTGGAGCTGATTATTGAAGATTGAAGATTGAAAATTGAAGATTGAAGGGTTTGACTGAATGAAGAGGGCTGTTCGCTGAAAGAATTTGGCTGCCATCAGGAAAGATACTACCTTTGCCGCAAAAATCAAAACAATGACGGATATACTGAATCAATTTGACCCCATTACGCTGGATGAGATGAAAGCCATCCGACTGATGAACAGAATCGACACCAAGTTTGTGACGACGGTGCCGATGCTGCGGAGGCTGCTGAGTCTGGCCAAGGATCAGTATTTCGTGCAGGAGCAAGGCGGACTGCGGATTTCACCTTATTATACGCTCTATTTCGACACAGAGGATTGTAAGATGTATAATCGCCATGAGGCAGGCCATCTGGCCCGTCAGAAGGTGAGGGTGCGCTCTTACCTGAACGCTGGGCTGAATTTCCTCGAGGTGAAGACGAAGAACAACCACGGGCGCACGAAGAAGAAACGCATCGAGGCACAGGGCTTCAACCCGGAGAATATTTCTATTTTCAATGTTCATTCTTCCATGTTCACCGACTTCCTGCAGACCTATCTGAAGTACGACCAACAGGCGCTTGTAAGTCAGGTGGAGAACCGCTTCGACCGTATCACGCTGGTGAACAAGGCCAAGACCGAGCGTCTGACCATCGACACCAACCTGCGATTCCACAATATCGCTACGGGGCTGTCGCGAGAGATGGACAACCTCGTGGTGATAGAACTGAAACGCGACGGTCTGCAGCCTTCGCCCGTATTGCCGATGCTCTCGGAACTGAGGATCTTCCCTCACGGTTTTTCGAAGTATTGCATAGGATCGGCTTTGACCAACGAGGCCCTGCGACGCAATCGCATCAAGCCGAGGCTGCACAGTGTGGAGAAAATGATGAGAAAGTAAAAAAGGTAAAAAGGTAAAAAAGTAAAAAGGTAATAGAATATGGAGTTTTTTGAATTATCGAATGATTTTGCGATGATGTTTGTCAGACTGCTGATCAACATTGTGTTCACATGGCTCATCATCGACAGGTTGTATTTCAAGAAGAGTCAGCGACGTGATTTCTACTTCACGTTCATGCTCATCGCGATGGCCATCTTCTTCATCGTGTTCTTCATGATCTTCGTGCTCGAGGATATGAAGGGTAAGACCTCGATGGGTGTGGGTATCGGACTGTTTGGTATCTTCTCGATCATGCGTTATCGTACGGACACGATGCCTGTGCGCGAGATGACCTATCTCTTCGTGATCATCGCCCTCTCGCTGGTGAATGCCGTCTCCGTGAATGTGCCCCTGTTTGAGGTGCTGCTCACGAACGTGATCATGGTGATTGCCGTATGGCTCTGTGAGATGCATCTGAAGTCGCGCCCCTCGAAACTGATCCAGTACGACCGTATCGAGCTGATCACCCCTGAGCGCAGGCCAGAGCTGATTGCCGACCTCGAGAAGCGTCTGGGTGTGAAGGTGAAGAATGTGGAGATTGGCTCCATCGACTTCCTGCGCGATATGGCGATGCTGCGCGTGAGCTATGAGGGAACGTCGAATAGTGTAGACGAGATTCCCAAGTTTTCAAAGGATCAACTGAAAGAGTTTTGATGAAAGGTAAAAAGGTGAAAAGGTAAAAAAGTAAAGGATGATGGATTATATATGGAATAAGGTAATGGTAATGGGGAAAAGGTTTTTGCCTTTCTTCCTTTTTACCCTTTTACCTTTAACAGCAGCAGCGCAAAAGGATGATTTCGGTCTGGACTTCTCGCTCGAGGCGCAGAAGAAACTCTCGAAGGAGTGGAGCCTCAGTCTTGAGGGCGAATACCGTAGTCGTAACAATGCCAAGACCAACGACCGTTGGAGCATAGGACTCGGCGTAGACTATAAGGTGGCCAAGTGGTTGAAGGCTTCGGCTGGCTATACGCTGCTCTACGACAACAATGAGAAGACCTCGTATTACGAGGCTACCGACGACGATGTCATCGATGGTGATGCAGAGGTGGGTGATCCCAAGAAGTGCGCCCAGTACTGGGCTACGCGCCATCGTTTCAACGTCTCGCTGACGGCGAGTCAGAAGTGGGGCAACTGGAAGTTCTCACTCCGTGAGCGCTGGCAGTACACCTACCGTCCGGAGTATACCGTCGACAAGCGCTGGAGTTATCTGAATCAGGCCTACGACGGCAAGGAACATACGTATGCGGGCAAGGGTAAGAACGTGCTCCGCAGTCGACTGCAGGTGGAGTTCGACAAGAAGGGCTGGGCTGTGACACCTTATGCCAACGTGGAGTTCTTTAATGCCTGGAGTCTGCAGAAGACGCGCTATACGGCTGGCATCGACTGGAAACTCTCCAAGCAGCACGCCATTGGCGCCTTCTATCGCTATCAGAGCGTGCGCAACGACGATGACGACAACGAGCCTAATATCCACTTGATAGGCTTAGGTTATCAGTTCAAGTTCTAAGGGTGCCGATTGGCACCCTTTATTCATAATTAGTGTTAATTCTGTTGCTGATTTCTTGTAAAATCTCCAATTAATATATAAATTTGCCACTAATTATGAATAAGATATTGACCTTACCCTTCCGAATGTTGTTGATCGTGGCCTTTTTTGCGTTAAGTTTCGTGGCTTACGCTGAAAAGACCGTGGCCGACCTGACTGGTAAGGACATGGAACAGTACGACAAGTTTCGTTATCTCCTGATGAAGGGTTCGCCTGCCGAGTTCTATGACTATACTGAAAAATATGGCCGCGACCTGAAAGAGAAGGGCTATATGATGCTGTATTACAAACTTCTGAGCAACAAGGGGTTCTTTGCGCTCAGGCATAATCAGGTGTTTCGCGCCATCCAGTTTGCTGAGGCTCTCGACAAGGAGGTAAGAAACGACAAGGCGACTGAATACTACTATCTGGCTACGGGACTTTACGGCGATATCTACAGCAGTAGCCATGACATGACGCGAGGCGAGAAATACTTCATGCAGGCTCTGCAGGAGGTGGGAGATGCCGATGTGAAGTTCACGATGCGCGTCTATCTGAGACTGGCCGAGATGCTGTGTCTGAAGGAACCGCAGAAAGCCCTCCAGTGGGTTGAAAAATCCATCACGACCTCCAAACGGGCTGACAATACTGACTATCTCTCCGTGTCGCTGGCCATGAAGGCATACATCTATTTCATTATGGGCAAGCAGCAGGAGTTCTCACAGGCCTATCTGGCCTATCTGGAACTGAGGAATATGGGGAAAGCCGATTTCAACCATCGGTATGATAATATCCTGGAGGTGGCCAGTCTCGCGTTCGACAAGCGCTATGATGCTGCCATCAGCAAGATCAGCGATGGCAATCTGGCTGTCGACAGCCTGCTGGCCGTTGCCCGTGTCTATGCCTTGCAGGGTAATGTAGAACGTGGTTTCGAGGTGATGAAGAAGCGCTATATAGAATTGGACTCTGTCTATAGTGCCATTCAGGATGTCAATTTCAATCAGATGGCAGCAGAAACCAGCCTGATACGCTCGCGTGAGGAGGCAAAGGCCAGCAAGAGCAAGGTGAAACAGCAGACCAACTGGCTGATAGGCCTGACGGTCGTCTTCCTGTTTGTCTATGTCATGGGGCGTCGTAGGCTGGTGAAAAAGATATGGGCACAAAACGAGGAGCTGAAAACAGCGCTTGCTCGTGCTGAGGAGTCCGACCGCATGAAGTCTGTCTTCATCAAGAGCATGAGTCACGAGATCCGAACGCCTTTGAATGCTGTGGCAGGATTCGCCCAGGTGATTTGTTCGTCAGACTATTATCTCTCTGACTCAGAGAAACGTGACATGCAGGCGCGTATCTCGAACAATGTGGACCAGATTGCCAACATCATCAACGACCTGCTGGAACTGTCGAAGACAGAGAGTGAGTATCTCGTTAAGGAATGTGATAAGACTGATGTGTGGGTCAACATCATTGGCAGGGCGGTTGTCAAAGAGGTTGAGGGCAGGCAGAATACGGATACGGAACTGCGTTTCGAAACGGAACTGGCAGACGACTTCAAGATCCGCACCAATTCCTACCGTCTGAAGAACGCCTTGAAACATCTGGTCGACAATGCCGTGAAATTCACAAAGCAGGGCTATGTGGAACTGCGTTGCGAGTGTAAGGACGGCCATGTGCTCTTTATCGTGACCGATACTGGCTGTGGCATCAAGAAGGAAGATCAGGAGCGAATCTTCGAGGTCTTCCAGAAGGGCGACGACTTCAAGGTCGGTGTGGGCTTAGGGCTTCCCATTAGCCGCAGGCTGATAAACTCCCTTGGAGGAGACGTCACCCTCGATACGTCTTATACCGAGGGTGCCCGTTTCATCATCTCCATTCCCAGCGGCGCTTAGCCGCCGGCATTTCGTTTACATATCCTCGTAGGTGTCGAGGTAGGTGACGTGGGTGACGAGGTATTCCTCGACGCCATGCTTACCATCAGCACCGCCGATACCACTCTTCTTCACACCAGCATGGAAGCCCTGGATGGCCTCGAAGTGCTCGCGGTTGATGTAGGTCTCACCAAACTCCAGCTCGCGGCAGGCTTTGGTGGCGATGTTCAGATCCTTCGTGAAGATGCTGGAAGCCAGACCGTATTCGCAGTCGTTAGCCCAGGCGATGACCTGGTCGATGGTGTCGAACTCTACCAGAGGAATCACAGGACCAAAGGTCTCCTCATGGATGATGTCCATCTCCTGCGTGCAGTTGTCGAGGACGGTAGCGGCATAGAAGTAACCCTTGGTGCCTACGCGCTGACCACCACAGAGCAATTTGGCACCCTGCTTGATGGCGCGCTCCACCTTCTCGGTAACACTCTCCAAGGCGCGCTCTTCTACCAGCGGACCCATGTCGACGCTCTCATCGGCACAGGGATCGCCCACCTTGACGGCCTTCATCTTCTCTACGAGAATCTTCGTGAAGGCTTCCTTGACCTCCTTCTGGACGTAGACACGCTCGGCATTGTTGCAGATCTGACCATTGTTGCCGATACGGCTGTCGACAATCCACTGGGCTGCGCGCTCGAGGTCGGCATCCTTGCAGACGATGGCAGGAGCCTTGCCACCGAGTTCGAGACTTACCTTCGTGATGTTCTTCGAGGCAGCGGCCATGATGCTGGCACCTGCGCCTACGGAACCTGTGACGCTGACGATATCAATCTTCGGTGAGCCCGCCATCTCGTTGCCGATGACGGAACCCTTACCAGTGACGATGTTGATGACACCTGCAGGCAGGCCTGTCTCAGCCACGACCTTGGCAAACTCGGTACAGTTCTCGGGGGTGAGCTGTGAGGGCTTGATGACGATGGTACAACCAGCAATCAGCGCAGCACCAGCCTTACGGGCGATGAGGAAGAAGGGGAAGTTCCAGGGCAGGATGCCTGCTACCACTCCAATAGGCTTCTTGGTGAGCAGGATGGTCTCGTTGGGACGGTCGGAGGGGATGATCTCACCCTCGATATGACGGGCAAAGGTGGCCATATACTCGAAATAGGCAATGGTAGCGCCCACCTCGATAGAGGCCCAATTGCGGGTCTTTCCCTGCTCGCGCATGATGATCTCCGTGAACTCCTTCTCGCGCTTCTTGATACCCTCGGCTATCTTCAGCAGATAGCCTGCACGCTCGATGGCTGGCGTCTTGGCCCAGGCCTTCTGCGCTGCACGGGCTGCATCGAGGGCACGGTTCACGTCCTCGATGGTGCCTTCGGGCTGGCGGGAGATCACTTCCTCGGTAGAGGGGTTTAACACGTTGATCCACTGGCCATTGCTGCTGTTGCAGAACTGACCGTTGATGTACATCTGTAAATCTTTCATAATAGTTTGTTTTGTTTGTTTGTTTTGATAATGTAGATAAGTTTATGTGATTTTGAGAGTCAACGACTATTCCGTCCTAATCAGCGGATCACTTTCCGGGTGGCGCCTTTCTCTCTAATGATGACGATACCCTTGGGCTGTGCACCCTTTGGCAGCTGACGGCCCTGCAGATCGTAGAGGATTCCCTCAGCATCGTCGCTGGGCAGCAGGGTGGGGGCGATGCCAGACGCGGCGTTCTGCTCGACATTCTTCGTGTCGAAATCCTGTGTGCCGCCTGTATAGGTGATGGTGCCGTCGGTCTTGATGCATTTGTCGGCCACGCCATTGATAGTCAGCGTACCACCTGTCATATAGAAGTTGCCTGTGTCTTCGTCTTCATCGCCAGTGCCTGCTGTAGGCGTCTCGCCCTTCAACTCCACCTGGACGCCGTCGTCGTCGGCCTGGCTGATGTTCACCACACCACTGGCCATACGGAAGTACTGCTGGCAATGGATGGCATCCTTCTTGGCACCTTTCACGTTGATGGTGCAGTTCTTCAGTTCGATATACTCCTTACTGTAGATGGCGTGGTTGAAGTTGCTCTTCACGTTGAGCGTGCCCTTGCCCACGAACTCGGTGTGGCCCTTGCAGCGAAAACAGCCTTTTGAGTCGGCATTACCCGTGCCGTCCTCGATGGTGTTCTCCGTGCCGTTGGCGATGCTCACCTTGATGCGCTTGCCGTCTTTGATATTGATGGCTGTGGAGTCTGGATTGGTCAATGTGAGGCCGCTGAGCTGGACGGTGGCCTTGAACTCGCCCTCCATGTAGAACTCGCCATCGGAGCTGGAACCACTCAGCTGGTAGATGATCTCGCCAGGATTCTTCGTGGTGGTGGAGCTCTGGATCAGTTTGACGTGCGACGAGGTGCCACTGGTGCAGTTGACGTAGCTGGCGACATTACTGGCTATCTCGATGGTGGCTGTGCTACCATTATAGGTGATGGCCACCACATTGTCCTCGACGGCATGGGCAGAGAGTGTCGCCATCAGCGTGGCGATACTGAGTAATAGTTTCTTCATCGTCATTAAATGCCAAGTCCTTCCTTAACCTTACTGGCCTTGTCTTCCAGAGCCTTCTTGGTATCGTCTTTCAGCTCGTCGGCTTTTTCCTTGGCCTTGTCCTTGGCGTCTTCGAAGGCTGAACTCAGACTGTTGACGATGCTCTCAGCAGGAGCGGCTGTCAGCGAGTTGATGGCATTGTTGATAGTTTCGTTGTCACCTGCGAAGGCCTTGATCTTGTCGGCATTCTCCTTCAGGAACTCCTGAATCTTCGTGACATACTCTTTGGCAGCCTCAGGGTTGGTGGTGATGAACTCCTTCACCTTCTCTGTGACGGTGGCCAGAATCTCCTGGAACTTGCTGGCATCCTGAGCCTCGATTTGCTCGGAGAGGGCAGCGGTTGTCTCATTGACAGCAGCTTCTACATCGGGAGCCTGTCCGTCGGCAGGAGCCTGAGTCTTGTTAGTACAGGCTGTGAAAAGCACAACCATCATAGCCATCATGGCGAATAAAACCTTTTTCATAATGCTTCCTTTCTTTAAAAATTGATATTTGGCAACAAAATTACGTCTTTTTTCATTAAGTCATCGCATACATTTGCGCTTTTTTGTTTTTTTTAGTATTTTTGCAGCACGTTTTCATGATAACAGATTTAAAAGATGACATCGTTGACATTTAAGCCGAAACTGTTTTCGACACTCAGACATTACGATCGCCGCCAGTTTACGACTGACCTGCTGGCTGGTATTATTGTGGGCATTGTGGCCCTGCCGTTGGCTATCGCCTTCGGTATCGCGTCAGGTGTGACGCCAGAGAAAGGTATTATCACGGCCATCGTGGCAGGACTGATCATCTCGCTGTTTGGAGGCAGCAAGGTGCAGATCGGAGGTCCTACGGGCGCGTTCATTATTATTATATATGGCATCATCCAGCAGTATGGCTTCGAGGGTCTGACCATTGCCACGCTGATGGCTGGCGTGTTCCTCATCATGTTTGGTGTGCTTCATCTGGGAACGATCATCAAATATATCCCTTATCCTATCGTGGTGGGCTTTACGAGCGGTATCGCCTTGACCATCTTCACCACGCAGATCAAGGACCTCTTCGGACTGACGATGGCTTCCGTGCCCTCTGATTTCATTGAGAAGTGGATAGCCTATATAGGCTCATTCCCCACCATCGACTATTGGAGTGCGGGCGTGGGTATCGGTTCTGTAATTGTGATTGCCCTGTGGCCGAAGATTGCGAAGTTCAACGGGGTGCTGAAGAAGTTGCCAGGGTCGCTGATTGCCATCATTCTGATGACGATAGCGGCCTTGTTGCTGAAACAATATGCTGGTGTGACCACCATCGAGACTATCGGCGACCGTTTCTCTATCTCCAACCAGCTGCCAGGGGCTCAGGTGCCTCAGTTGACATGGGATGTGATCAAAGGCCTGGTGTCGCCAGCCATTACCATCGCCATCCTTGGCGCCATCGAGTCGCTGCTCTCTGCCACTGTGGCCGATGGTGTCATCGGTGACCGTCATTGCTCGAATACGGAGCTGATTGCCCAGGGTCTGGCTAATCTGGCCTCGCCCATCTTCGGTGGTATCCCTGCTACTGGCGCTATTGCCCGTACGATGACAAACATCAACAACGGTGGGCGTACGCCTGTGGCTGGCATCATCCATGCTGCCGTATTGCTGTTGATTTTCCTGTTCCTCATGCCGTTGGCACAGTATATCCCCATGGCTTGTCTGGCTGGTGTGCTGGTCATCGTGAGCTATAACATGAGTGGCTGGCGCTCGTTTACGAGTATCCTGAAGAATCCCAAGAGCGATGTCATCGTGCTGTGGGTCACTTTCCTGCTAACGGTGATCTTCGACCTGACCATCGCCATCGAGGTGGGTCTCATCTGCGCCTGTCTGCTGTTCATGCGTCGTATGGCTGAGACCACTGATGTCAAGGTTATCAGTCAGGAGATCAACCCTGAGGAGGAAGACAGCGATTTCCAGATGGGTAACCTTGAACACCTTACCATTCCTGAGGGTGTGGAGGTCTATGAGATCAACGGTCCGTACTTCTTTGGAGCTGGTAACCGCTTCGAGGAGATTATGGGTGCCCTGCGCCATCAGCGCCAGAAGCCCCGTGTGCGTATCATCCGAATGCGTAAGGTGCCATTTGTGGACTCTACGGGTATCCATAACCTGACAAACCTCTGCCTGATGTCACAAGCAGAGGGTATTCAGGTGGTGCTCTCAGGCGTTAATGAGCGGGTGCAGGCTGTGCTTCACAAGGCTGGCTTCGATACCATGCTGGGTGAAGAGAATATCTGCAGCCACATCAATTCCGCCCTTGAGCGAGCTAAGCAGTTGGTTATTCCTCAGAAGCTTTAGAAGCCTCAGAATCCTCGGGATTCTCTGGCTCCTTGAAGTCGGTGATGCCGGCCTCTACAAGGATATTGTACCAGGTGATGAGTTTCTTAATGTGACTGTTCTGCACACGGTCCTGATCCCACTCGGGCAGTACCTTGGTGAAATAGGCACGGAGCTCCTCACCTGATGCTTTTTTCTCATTGATGCTGGCCTTCTGGCCATTCTCCAGGTTCTTCAGGTTCTCCAGAACGTCCATCAGGGGCACGTCGTCTGTCTCAGTGAACATGGCAATATCGTTCAGAGAGGTGATGCGCTCGGTAGCGAAGGCAGGCATGCGCTTGTGCGTACCATCGAGAGCTTCTACAATCAGGTTGTTGTTACCTCTTGAAACGAGTTTATACAGGCCGGGCTTTCCGGCGATAGCTAAAATGATCTGTTGCATTGTCTTATAATATTTTCTAATTGTTGATCGATATCTGTTTCTCCATCGTTGATGATGACGTAGTCGGCCCTGTGGATAATCTCTTTCTGATCCATCTGGCGATTCATCCACTCCAGTACCTTCTCGCGACTGATATGGTCGCGCTCCATGACACGACGGATGCGTATCTCTTTGGGAGCCACGACGGCTACCACCTTGTCGACAAGCCTGTAGATGCCTGATTCAAACATAAGGGCGCTTTCCATCCACTGGAGTCCGCTTTCTATGAAGTCCTTGAATACGGCAGGGTGGACGATACGGTCGATGGCTTGGGCGTTGCTTTCTGAGGTGAGCAGGAATTTCGCCACGACAGCCTTGTTAAGAACAGCCTCGCCTTCGACGTCTGTATAGACTTCCGGGCCAATGAGGGCTGTCAGCTGTTGCCTGATTTCTAGCGACGTGCGGATGAGGCGTTTGGCTGCATCATCGCAGTCGTAGACTTCAAAGCCCTGTTGCCTGATTCTTTGGCATACATAGCTCTTCCCACTGCCAATGCCTCCTGCAATCCCTATCTTCATTCTGATTCAGACTCTACGAGGTAGTCCACAGTGGTTGTTTCCAACCTGGTCCGTGAGATGCCTGAAGGCACTTCCTTGAGGTATATGTGGCACTTCTCAGAAGGATGCCGCTTGATCTCATTATAGTCGGCAATGACCTTGAAATCCTCGCGTTTCAGTTGACGGAAGGTGCTCACACCTGTCACGAAACTGACGGAGACCTTGGCAGGGAACGTGCGCAGGATTAAGCCTTCTGGCATGTTGATGCCTTGTACGGGGATGCCGTCAATCTTCTCCTCTGTCAGCACATCGGTAAAGAAGGTGACCTTCACCTTATCAGGCACCATCTTCACACCCTTGATCTTGTTGAGTTCGCAGGTGGCTATCAGGGTATCGCGGAAGTTGGCGTAGTTCAACTGTTCCGTATAGACCATGCTGATACTGTCGAGCTTCTCTTCCGGAGCATAGATAGTGATGCTGTCTGGCGAATATTCTACACGTGAGATGAAGAATAGCTCTTCAGGAATCACGCGTCCGCTCCATCTGACAGGCACCAGCTTCTTGGCACCGAAATTATAGAAGAATTCGAGCTTCTCGGGCTTGACACTGGTGATTCTCGAACCACTGGCCAACTGCTGGTAGACCATCTTCTGCAGGTCTTGGGATGAGATGGAACCAGAGCCGTTGTTCTTGGAGTAGGTACGGAAGTTGACGTTGACTTTCTTCAGAATGTCGCCATACATATAGGTCAGCAGGGTGAAACCTTTGTCGCGGATGGTCATCTTGACGGTATCCACCTCACTGGATGTCAGCACGACATTCTTTGGTGCACCAACTACGGAGACGGGGATGGAAAATTCTTTCTCATAGGTCTCGTTCAGGGCCAAATTCAGCCAGAAGATGCCTGCGAGTATCAGAAAGAAAACGAATATCAGGACTTCCTTGTTCGTTTGACTGAACAAGAAATTCCTGATAACCTCCCACATCTTTTTCATGAATAGCACTTACTTTGTGGCCTGCTGCTGGGCAGAAGCAAAGACAGAAGTCTTTTCAACGGTGATCACCACATCTTTGGCAATCTTCACGTCAACCGTGTTCTTGGCCAGGTCGATACTCTTCACCGTACCGTGAATGCCTCCACCAGTAACCACCTCTGTACCTTCCGTCAGCTCGTTCTGGAACTTCTGGATCTCTTTCTGCTTCTTCTGCTGGGGCTTAATCATGAAAAACCACATAATGGCGAAGATGGCCACCATCATGATGATCATGCTCATGCCGCCTCCCTGTGCTGCTTGCGCAACTAATACTAAACTTTCCATTTCTTATTGTTTTGTTTTTAATCTTTCTTGATTCTGGGTCTTTTGCCAACCTTCTCTACCTTTATGGCCTTGGGTCTCTCCTTGGCAGGGTCGATGTGCTTCATCAGGCGGCCTGTCTTCACGAGGTTACGTGCGATGGCATCCAACATACCGTTGATGTAGCCACCACTCTTGTGGGTGGAGTAGAACTTGGCAATCTCCACATACTCGTTGATGGTAACGCTGACGGGGATGTTGGGCAGGGTCATCATCTCTGCGATGGCAATCTGCATGAGGATGATGTCCATATAGGCCAAACGGGAGAAATCCCAGTTACGGGAAGCCTCGCTCATATAGTGCTGATACTCGTCGGCATTGAGGATGGCTGCACGGAACAGCTTGCGGGCAAAATCCTTTTCCTCGTCGCTGTCCCATTCGGGCAGCAGCTCCTGCTTGGCACCGTCCTGTTCGTTGAAACGCTTGATAGTCTTTACTACAAAGGTGTCAACCACCTCCTTGTCGTCGTTCCAGTAGAGGCTCATGTCCTCAAGGATGCTGTCGATCTCGTCGTTTTCCTGGATAAAGGCCTTATACAGTTTGCGCCAGAGTTCGCGGTCGGCTTCGTAGCTGTCCTCCTCGCTCTCCATATATGTCCGATAGATCTCGCTCTGCTCAATCTTCTCAAACAACTGTCCGATGAAGGTGGCTGAGTCCTCCCAACTGAGTTTCTGTGTGCTCAGGAATTCGTTCAACTGCTTGTTTTCGCTCAACTGCAGGGCGAAGCGGTTGAAGACAAACTTCCTCGATGGCTCCTTCATGCCCTCGCGCTTGGCTCTGGTCTGAACCAGATCCAGACGGCGCTCTGCCTCTTTGGTGATAGCCACGATGAGAGCTAATAAATAATTATAAAGGTCATAAGCTTTTGATAGGCTGAAGAAAAGCTCTTTCTCAGCCGAGTCGATGTTCTTGTTACCGTTTTGATAGTAAGCATAGGTTAACTGAACAATCTTGATTCTAATAATTTCTCTGTTAATCATCTCACTTGATGCTGTTTATGTTCATATTAATATATTATTGTAGCTGCAAAGGTATGTATTTTCTGGCGAATATGCAAGAAAAAGCATCTTTTTTTCGCATAACACTTGACTTTTATCATTTTTTTGGGTTTTTGTTTGCACGAAATCAAAAAAAGTACTACCTTTGCACCGCTTTTTCGGCAAGTAGGCCGAGATTCGTGTGATGGCGAATTAAGCAAAAGGTATTTTTAACAACTTAATTTAGAGTAACACAAGTTATGAAAGAAATCAGCGTAAGTGGCCAGAAGCGTGCCACAACTGGTAAGAAGGCATCTAAAGAGATGCGTAAGGAGGGACTCGTTCCCTGTAATCTGTATGGTGAGAAGAAGAGTGAGAAGGGTCTCCCCGAGGCTCTCTCGTTTGCAATCCCCGCAGCCCAGCTGCGTCGCGTTGTGTATTCTCCCGATGTTTACGTGGTTAACATTTCAATCGACGGTGAGGCTCACAAGGCTGTCATCAAGGAGCTTCAGTTCCATCCCACAACGGATGCTCTGATGCATGTCGACTTCTTCGAGGTTAACGAGACGAAGCCCATTACCATTGGTATTCCCGTGAAGCTGTCTGGTCACGCTCAGGGTGTTCGCGATGGTGGTCGTCTGAGTCAGGCTGTTCGTCAGCTCAACGTTACCGCTCCTTACAAGCAGATTCCTGAGGTTCTCGATATCGACGTTACCGAGCTGAAGCTGGGTAAGGCCATCAAGGTGGCTGAGCTGAACTTCGAGGGTCTTGAGATTGCTACTCCTGCACAGGTAGTAGTTTGCTCTGTGAAGGCTACACGTGCTTCTCGTTCTGCAGCTGCTGCAGCTGAGGAGAATGCTTAATCCGGCTTGCGGCTAAAAGCTTGACAGCATGGATAAGTTCTTGATTGTTGGATTGGGAAATGTCGGCGACGAGTACGAGATGACCCGCCACAACACAGGCTTTATGGTATTGGATGCTTTTGCTAAGGCATCCAATATTGTTTTCAGCGACCGTCGCTATGGTTTCGTGGCCGAGACATCGTTGAAAGGCCGTAAAGTGTTCCTGCTGAAACCCTCCACTTTCATGAACCTCAGCGGCAATGCCGTGCGCTATTGGTTGAATAAGGAGAATATCGATCAGTCTCGTCTGCTGGTCATCAGCGACGATGTGGCCCTTCCCTTAGGTGCCTTCCGCCTGAAAGCGGGAGGCTCTAATGGCGGTCATAACGGCCTGGGGCATATCCAGCAGTTGATAGGGCAGAACTATGCCCGACTACGTATGGGTATCGGCAATGAATTCCCCCGTGGCATGCAGGTCGACTGGGTGCTGGGCAAGTACGACGAGGAGGAACTCAAAACCCTCCAGCCATCCATCGATACGGCTGTCGAGATCATCAAGTCGTTCGTCATGGCTGGCATCGATATTACGATGAATCAATTTAACAAACTGGGAAAGAAGTAGATGGAAGAGGCTAGGATTGATAAATGGCTGTGGGCTGCCCGGATCTTCAAGACCCGTTCCATTGCTGTGGATGCCTGCAAGAATGGGCGCGTCACTATTGAAGGCGTCTGCGTGAAGCCTTCCCGTATGGTGAAGGTGGGCGAGACTGTCAGCGTGCGCAAGCCTCCCGTCACTTACTCTTTCCGCATCCTGAAGACCATCGAGATGCGTGTGGGAGCCAAGCTCCTCCCCGAGATTTATGAGAATGTGACGGCTCCAGAGCAATACGAACTCTTGGAGATGACGCGTATCAGCGGTTTTGTGGATCGTGCTAGGGGTACAGGCCGTCCCACGAAGAAAGACCGCCGTTCGCTTGATGCGTTTATCAACGAAATGGATTAAACAACAAAACTATATAGGCTTATGATGTTACTGCTCAATGTCGTTTATATCGTAGTAGGTATCGCCCTCGTCTTGTGGGGGGCCGATCGCCTTACTGAAGGAGCCTCTTCGCTGGCTCGTGGTATGCGTGTCCCAGAAATAGTCATCGGTCTGACCATCGTAGCGGCTGGAACTTCTGCCCCAGAGCTGTTCGTCAGTCTGATGTCGGCCCTTAAGGGTACTCCTGACATGGCTGTCGGTAACGTTATCGGTTCGAATATTTTTAACACGTTGCTCATCGTCGGCTGTTCTGCTGCCATCGCACCGATGGCCATCCAGCCCACTACGGTCAAGAAGGATATCCCCTTCGCTGTGGGAGCCTCGATGCTGCTCTTCATGCTCTGTTTCGACGATATGGACTCGCCCCACCTTTGGGGAAATGAGATCAGCCGTTCCGATGGCATCGTCCTGCTCATAGCGTTTTTAGGGTTCATGTTCTATACCTTCCAGATGGCGCGTAGGGATGGTCTTTTGCCAAAGAATGAAGAAGAGCTTGGTGTTACGCCTGTGAAGGAGCCACGCGACTTTACTGGCCTTTGGAAGCACCTCTCTTTCATTGTCATAGGTCTGGCATGTCTTATCATTGGTGGTAATTTCTTTGTCGATGCAGCCACCTATATCGCCCATCGCTATGGTGTCCGTCAGAGTGTCATCGGCCTGACCATCGTGGCTGGTGGTACATCACTGCCCGAGTTGGCCACGAGTGTCGTAGCTGCCTATAAGGGCCGCTCTGCCATTGCCATCGGAAACGTTATCGGCTCCAATGTGATGAACATCGTATTGGTGCTGGGCCTGACTTCTGTCATCCATCCCTTGCGTATCATGGGTATTACCATCGTCGACCTGACGATGATGCTGGTAAGTGCTGGTTTCCTCTGGCTCTTCGCCTTTACGAAATATTTCGTATCCCGTCGCGAAGGCTTCCTGCTGATAGGCTTCTTCGCCTGCTATATGGCCTGGCTGCTGTATCTGCTCTAAGTAAACCCCTTTCTAATTGTCAGTTTATTGGAATGTGTGGTTCAGGAGGCGCTGCTCGGCGAGTTGTTCGTACTTGGTGCCGGGGCGGCCGTAGTTGGCATAGGGATAGATGCTGATGCCACCACGAGGGGTGAACAGACCGACGACCTCGATATACTTGGGGTCCATCAGGCGAACCAGGTCCTTCATAATCACGTTCACACAGTCCTCGTGGAAGTCACCGTGGTTGCGGAAGCTGAAGAGATAGAGTTTCAGGCTCTTCGACTCGACCATGCGCTCACCAGGGATATACATGATCTTGATTTCCGCAAAGTCGGGCTGTCCTGTGATAGGACAGAGCGATGTGAACTCTGGGCAGTTGAACTGTACCCAGTAGTCGTTCTCGGGGTGCTTGTTCTGGAAGGTTTCCAGCACCTCTGGCGCATAGTCCATCCTATACTCGGTCTTCTTGCCGAGATTCTTCAGTCCTTCTTGTTCTCTGTTCATAGTTCCTTGACTTTAAAAATATTATATGCCACATCCTTATCAAACACGTCCTCATGGTCGTGTTTCTTGGTGAATGCCACCACGCGGATGGTTACTGGCAGTACCAGAATTTCGTAGAGGGTCTTCAGCGTCACCTGCGTAATCACCAGCGAGGGCATCTCTTCCCAGGGAATCACGCCTCCGAGGGCTAAAGGGAAGAAGATGATGGAGTCGGTGAGCTCTCCAAAGACGGTGCTGAGCACGGCACGATAGGAGAAGTTCTTACCTGCCGACGAGAGCTTCATGCGGCTCATCACATAGGCATTCATGAACGATCCGCAGATGAAGGCCAGGAACGAGGCGCCTGCAATACGGGGTGCCAGACCGAAGATCTGATGGAACCCCTCTTGACCGTCCCAGTAGGATGCGCCAGGGATCCAGTCGGCGATAGCGCCGAAGAGCACGAAGAGGAAGTTCATGGCGAAGCCTAGCCATATCAGCAGGCGGGTGCGGCCATAGCCCCATACCTCGCACACCACATCGTTGATGATGTAGCTGACGGGGAACACAATCAGGCCAGCCGTCATGTTGGCAGGACCAAACGAAATCTGTTTTGTCTCGAGTACGTTTGCCGTTATCAGACAAACGCAGAACAGCACGCTGTAGAACATGAACAGCACGCTGATTTTCTGTTCTTTCTTATTTTCCATTTTCTTGTTTTGTTAAAGGGGGTTGGCCTTCCGGACCTTGCAAGTACCCCTGTGTTTCGGGCCGCAAAGGTACGATGTTTTTTGCAGACTTCCAAATTATTTATAAAAATAACATAAAAAATGGTGGCTTTTTGCGATAAATCCAAGAAAAATGACTAAATTTGCAAGTCTGATGACTAAAAAGTAAGGAAACACATTATTATATATTATGGCTAAAAAGAAAATCCAATTCAGTCTCGTGTACAGAGACATGTGGCAGAGTTCAGGCAAGTTCCAGCCCCGCAAGGACCAGTTGGAGCGCATTGCCCCCGTTATCATCGACATGGGCTGTTTTGCCCGAGTGGAAACCAATGGTGGTGCCTTTGAGCAGGTGAACCTGATGGCAGGTGAGAATCCTAATGCGGCCGTGAGAGCCTTCTGCAAGCCCTTCAACGAGGTGGGCATCAAGACCCACATGCTCGACCGTGGTCTGAATGCCCTGAGAATGTACCCCGTGCCCGATGACGTGCGTGCGCTGATGTATAAGGTAAAGCACGCCCAGGGTGTCGACATCACCCGTATCTTCTGCGGTTTGAACGATACACGTAACATCATCCCGAGCATCAAGTGGGCCAAGGAGGGCGGCATGACGCCTCAGGCTACGCTCTGTATCACCACATCGCCCGTTCACACGGTGGACTACTATGCTGCCATCGCCGATGAGGTGATTGCTGCAGGTGCAGAGGAGATCTGCTTGAAGGATATGGCCGGTATCGGACAGCCTGCCATGTTGGGTGCCCTGACAAAGGCCATCAAGACCAAGTACCCCGATATCATCATCCAGTATCACGGCCATTCCGGTCCGGGTCTCTCCATGGCTTCAATCCTCGAGGTCTGCAACAATGGCGCCGACATCATCGATACGGCCATCGAGCCACTGTCGTGGGGTAAGGTGCATCCAGACATCATCTCCGTCCAGTCGATGCTGAAGAACGAGGGCTTCGAGGTGGCCGACCTGAATATGAATGCCTATATGCAGGCTCGTACGCTGACTCAGGAGTTCATCGACGACTGGCTGGGCTACTTCATCAATCCTGCCAACAAACACATGTCTTCACTCCTCTTGGGTTGCGGACTGCCTGGTGGTATGATGGGCTCGATGATGGCTGACTTGGGTGGCATCCAGACCATGATCAACAAACTGCGTGCCCAGAAGGGTGAGCCTGAGTTGACGATGGACGACATGCTGGTGAAGCTGTTCAACGAGGTAGAATACGTCTGGCCGAAGGTGGGTTATCCCCCATTGGTAACGCCGTTCTCTCAGTATACGAAGAACATCGCCCTGATGAACCTCCTCACTATGGAACAGGGCAAGGGCCGCTATGTGATGATGGACGATGCCATCTGGGGCATGATCCTCGGCAAGAGCGGCAAGGTGCCTGGCGAGATTGCGCCCGAACTGAAGGAGCTGGCTGCCAAGAAGAACCTGGAGTTTACCGATGTCGATCCCCATACACTCCTGGAGAATGCCCTCGACGGATTCCGCAAGGAGATGGACGAGAACGGATGGGACTATGGACAGGACGACGAGGAACTCTTCGAGCTGGCCATGCACCCCGAGCAGTATCGCCCCTTCAAGAGCGGTCAGGCCAAGAAGAACCTTTTGGCCGACATCCAGAAGGCCAAGGACGCCAAGTTGGGCGGTGGCAAGAAAATCTCTCAGGAGGAGATCGACGCCATCAAGCACGCGAAGGCCGATGCCGTGAAGTCGCCTCTGGCTGGACAGCTCATCTGGAGCTTTGGTGGCGAGGGCGTACCTGCTGCCTGCATCGAGCCATTCATCGGGCAGACTTATAAGGAAGGCGACATCTTCTGCTATCTCCAGACCAAATGGGGCGAGATAGTGGAGATTCCTGCAGCCCTCGGCGGCAAGCTCGTGGACATCACCGTGAAGCCTGGTCAGAATATCCGTCAGGGTGATACCATCGCGTGGATTGAGAGAAGTGCGAAATGATGGACTATCAGTCGGTCATAAATAAGTATTATCCGTCGGAGAATGAACTCCGACGGATACTCATGGTGCACAGTCGTCAGGTGGCCGACCGTTGTCTGAAGATAGCGAAGGCCCATCCGGAGTTGAAGCTCGACGCGGAGTTCCTGGAGGAAGCCGCGATGCTGCATGACATCGGTATTTTCGAGTGTAATGCCCCAGGCATCCAGTGTTTCGGGGAGGCACCCTATATCCAGCACGGCATCATCGGGGCACAGATTCTGCGAGAGATGGGGTGGGAGCGTCATGCCCGCGTGTGTGAAAGGCATACAGGTACGGGCCTAACTAAGTGGGACATCGAGCAACAGCAGCTGCCCTTGCCCCATCAGGACTTTATGCCCGTGGAACTGGAGGAGCAGGTGGTCTGCTATGCCGACAAATTCTACTCCAAGACCCATCCAGGCAGCGAGCGGACGGTGGTGGAAGCCATGCGCAGTCTGGAGAAATTCGGATGGGATGGTGTGAAGCGATTCCAGAAATGGGTTGACTTATTTGAATAATAAAAGGTAAAAAAGTAAAAAAGTAAATGGGGAATTTTGTAATTCCCCTATTTTGTTGTATTTTTGCAGCGTGAAAAGAAAATCGGCCATCATCCTGATGCTCTTCGTTATCCTGTTTGTGATGGCGGAAGTACCGATGCGGTTTGTCTCTGAAGCCATGCGGGCTGCGGAGGCAAATGATAGTATTGTGGCCGATAGCGTGGTTGCAGTCCCCATCGTTACGGACACTATTGTCGAGGGAGATGCCGCTGCCAAGATCAAGCGCGACACAACGACGATGGACTCCATCGAGCTCGCCATCTACAAGCATAATAAGGCTGTGGACGACTCGCTGGCCAAGGACAGCATCAACCGCAGCCGTAAGAATGGTATCGACTCGCCCGTAGAATATGTGGCCAACGACTCGTTGACCTATGATGCCGCCTCGGGGCTGGCACATCTTTATGGAGAGTCGAACGTGAAGTACCAGAATATGGACTTGCAGAGTGCGGAAATCTATATGAGCCTCGATAGTAATCTCGTACATGCCACGGGAAAAATGGACTCTGCCACCCACGAGTTGGTGGGAACGCCAGTTTTCAAGATGGGCAGCGACCAGTATGAGAGCGATACGATGGCCTTCAACTTCAAATCCAAGAAAGGACTTATTTCTGGTGTCTATACCCAGCAGGATGACGGATTCCTGACCTCAGAACTCTCCAAGCGAGGCGCTAATGGCGAGATGTTCCTTCATCATGGCCGTTATACCACCTGCGATGATCCCCATCCCGACTTCTACCTCGCTCTCTCTCGTGCCAAGGTGCGACCAGGTAAGGATGTGGTATTCGGTCCTGCTTATCTCGTGGTGGCTGACGTGCCTCTGCCACTGGCTGTGCCATACGGCTTCTTCCCCTTTACGAAGAGCTACTCCAGTGGTCTGATCATGCCTACCTATGGTGACGAGATGGAAAAGGGCTTTTATTTGCGCGACGGTGGATACTATTTCGCCATCAGCGATAAGATGGACCTGAAACTGCTGGGTGAGATCTACACGAAAGGCTCGTGGGGACTCTCTGCTGCCTCGAATTACAGAAAGCGCTATCGTTACAGCGGTCAGTTCTTTTTCAACTACCAGAATACCGTCCATGGTGAGAAGAATACACCCGACTATGCGAAAGAAACCAGTTTTAAGTTACAATGGAGCCATAGTCAGGACCAGAAGGCTAATCCTTTCTCGTCGTTGAGAGCCAGCGTGAACTTCGCTACTTCGAGTTACGAGCAGAACAATCTCACCTCGATGTATAATCCTCAGACCAGGACCCAGTCGACACGAACCTCTTCAGTATCGTGGAGTACCAATTTCTCGAGTATTGGCATGAGCATTAACGCCGGCATGCGTGTGAACCAGAACATGCGCGACTCCACCATTGGCATGTCGCTGCCTGAAATGACCATCTCCATTGCCCAGTTTTATCCCTTCAAGCGGAAGAAGCGTGCAGGTGACGAACGCTGGTATGAGAAGATCTCCATGAGCTATACCGGTAACATCGTTAATGAGATCAACACGAAAGAAGACAAGCTGCTCCATTCCAGTTTCAGTAAGGACTGGAAGAACGGTATGCAGCATCAGATACCTGTCAAGGCCAATTTCAACCTCTTCGGCTATGTGACCCTGACGCCTGGCTTTAACTTCACAGACCGAACGCTCTTCAGTAAGGTCAACAAGTCATGGGATCAGGTGAAACAGCGGGAGGTGGTCGATACGATTAGCGGTTTCTATAATGTCTATAACTGGAACATGAGCATTGGTGTGACAACGAAGCTCTATGGCTTCTGGATTCCTAACCGTAAGATCTTTGGCGACAAGATCCAGGCCATCCGTCACGTCCTGACCCCCTCGGTAAACTTCAGTTATGCCCCTGACTTCGGGGCGTCACGCTATGGCTATTGGAAGGAATACCAGAAGACCGATGCCGAAGGTAATGTGACGATGGTGTCCTATAGTCCTTATAGCGTTGGAGCCTATTCTGCTCCATCATCAGGAAAACAGGGAACGTTGAATTTCGAATTGGGCAACAATCTTGAGATGAAAATCAAGTCGGACGACGACTCCACGGGTTTCAAGAAGATATCGCTCATCGATGAGTTCCGACTCTCAACCTACTACAACTTCGCTGCCGACCGTCAGCCAATGGGTCCTGTGAGCGCCACCCTTCGTCTGAAACTTACCAAGAGCTATACGCTGAACCTTTCAACATCCTTTGCCTCCTATGTCTATGAGGTCGACAAGAATGGTAACATCGTGGAGAGCGACCATACCACCTATTGGCAACAGGGTAAGTTGGGCCGTTTCTCAAATATCTCGCAGAACCTTTCTTATACCCTTAACAATGAGAAGGTCATGAACTTCATCAAGCGCCTCAGAGGTGAGAAAGTAGAGAAGAAAGACGACAAGAAAAAGCGTGGTGAGGATGATGACTGGGATGATGGTATGGAGACCAACATCGATAAGGATATGGAAAAGGCCAAGCATGCCAGTCGCCGACAGAGTAATGAAAAGGCTGAGACTGATGAAGACGGCTATATGGCCTTTAAGATGCCTTGGAACCTGAGCATTGGCTATAATATCAGTATAAATGAGAATAAAGATAAGGAGAAGTTCAACTATAAGACGATGCGCTATCCCTACTCGTTAACCCAGGGCCTGAACGTCAGCGGCAGCCTCGCCATCAGCGATGGCTGGAACATCAACTTCTCCTCGGGCTATGACTTCGAGTACAAGAAAATCTCGATGACCACAGCCTCACTTTCGCGCGACCTCCATTGCTTCAATATGTCGTGCTCTATCGTGCTGGCACCTTATACGAGTTATAACTTCTCGTTCAGGTGTAATGCCGCGACTCTCACCGATGCGCTGAAATACGATAAGCGATCGGGCTCCACCAATGCTGTTCAATGGTATTAACATTATAATCGCTAAAAACTAAATTACTACATGGCAGAACTTCCAACAATGATTCAAGACCTAGCACTGATCCTGATGGTGGCTGGTATCGTGACTATCATCTTCAAGAAGCTGAAACAACCCCTTGTACTCGGTTATATCGTGGCAGGTTTCCTGGTGAGCCCGCACATGCCTTATACGGCTTCGGTGGCTGATATGGAGAACGTGCACCTCTGGGCTGATATCGGTGTGATGTTCCTACTCTTCTCTCTGGGCTTGGATTTCTCGTTTAAGAAGATTCTCAAGATGGGTGCCTCGCCCATCATTTCCACCTGTACCATTATCTTCTTTATGGCTATGCTGGGCGTGTGTGTAGGCCAGCTCTTCGGGTGGAGTAAGATGGACTGTATCTTCTTGGGTGGTATGCTCGCCATGTCGTCGACCACCATTATCTATAAGGCTTTCGATGACCTCGGTCTTCGTGAGCAGCAGTTTGCTGGTATGGTGATGAGTGTGCTCATACTGGAGGATATCCTTGCCATCGTGATGATGGTGATGCTGAGTGCCATTGCCAGCGGAAATAATCCCGATGGCGGACAGATGCTCGGCTCGGTGATGAAGATCGGTTTCTTCCTCATCCTCTGGCTTGTTGTGGGTATATTTGTTGTTCCCCTGTTCCTGAAGTCGGTGCGCAAACTGATCAATAACGAGGTGTTGCTCATCATGGCCCTGGGTCTTTGTTGCGCCATGGCTGTGTTCTCCTCGGCAGTAGGATTCTCCTCAGCCTTCGGTGCCTTTATCATGGGTAGCATCCTGGCAGAGACCATTGAGGCAGAGCGTATTGAGAAACTCGTGGAACCCGTTAAGAACCTTTTTGGTGCTATCTTCTTTGTATCAGTAGGTATGCTTGTCGATCCAAAGATTCTGGTGGAGTATGCTGTGCCCATCGTGTGTCTGGTGCTTACCATTCTGATTGGTCAGGGCGTTCTTGGCACGTTCTCATTTATGTTAGGAGGTGAGTCGCTCAAGTCGGCCATGCGTTGCGGTTTTTCTATGGCACAGATCGGTGAGTTCTCGTTTATCATTGCCTCATTGGGCCTCTCGCTCAGCGTGATTAGCGATTTCCTTTACCCCGTGGTTGTGGCTGTATCCGTCATCACCACCTTCCTGACGCCGTATATGATTCGTCTGGCCACGCCGGCCTATAACCATCTGGAGCATCACTTGCCTAATAAGATCATCAAGTCGCTCAACCATCTCAGCATGAACAATACCCACACTCAAGAACAGAGCCTGTGGAAGAAGCTCCTGAAGCAGATGGCTGTCAATACGCTGATCTATAGTATTCTTACTTCAGCCGGCATCGCTGTGATGTTCACGTTTGTGTTGCCTTTCTTCCGCAGGCTTCTGCCTGGTTGGGAACTTCATTGGTATGCCAATGCTATTACAGGCCTGCTCACCGTGGTGCTCATCTCCCCCTTCCTCAGGGCCATGGTCATGAAGAAAAACCATAGCAGCGAGTTCAAGGCCCTTTGGGCAGAGTCCAACCGTAACCGCCTGCCCCTGATCTTCACCATCATTGTGCGTGGAATCATTGCTGTATCTTTTGTGTTCTACATCATCAATTACCTCAGCCGCTTCACCAATGCGCTTATGATCACGATTGGCCTGGTGGTTGTGTTGCTGATTGTCTTCTCGCGCTGGGTCAAGCACCGTAGTATCCTGCTTGAGCGCCTGTTCATGCTGAACCTGCATTCGCGTGATATCGATGCCCAGGTGCATGGTAAGAAGCGTCCGCTATATGAAGGTAAGCTGTTAGACCGCGATATCCACATTGCAGACTTCCAGGTGCCTTACAACTCAATGTGGATGGGTTCCACGCTCAAGGAACTGAATCTCGGACAGAAATACGGGGTTCATGTCAGTAGTATCCTTCGAGGTGGCATGCGTATCAACATCCCCGATGGCGACTATATGATCTTCCCTTACGATGTGTTGCAGGTGATTGGTAGTGACCAGCAGTTTACCGCTTTCCGCCAAGCGCTGGAAAAAGAGGTGCTGGGTCGTGACTATGAGTGGGAGAATCGTGAGATGAAACTTCGTCAGCTGATTATTGGAGAAGACAGTCCGTTTGTGGGTAAAACGCTCATCGAGAGTGGCATCCGCGATATCTACAGTTGTATGGTGGTAGGTATCGAGGAGGGAAAAGAAAGCCTCTCGCGCTTTGCACCTACCCGTAAGTTCCAGGCAGGTGATATCATCTGGGTGGTAGGTGAGTTAGACGCGCTCCACACTCTGTTGAATAATCCCTAATTATTGAAATCCGCAACAAGTTTGCAGATCTCTATGATGACCTGCTGGGCCTTCTCCATGCTTTGGATGCTGACAAATTCGTAAGGTCCGTGGAAGTTTACGCCTCCTGCAAAGATGTTGGGGCAGGGTAGGCCCTTGAAGCTGAGCTGGGCCCCGTCGGTACCGCCACGAATAGGCTTTACCCTCGGAGTAACCCCGCATGTCTGCATGGCATGTAGCACGACGTCGATGACGTGCATCTGCGGGTCGATCTTCTCCTTCATGTTATAGTACTGGTCCTTGATTTCGGCCGTTATGCTGCCCTCGCCATACTTCTGGTTCAATGCCTTTACCACGCCCTCTATGGTGCGCTTGCGGTCTTCAAACCTGTCGCGGTCGTGGTCTCGGATAATATAGGACATCGTGGCACTCTCCACGTTGCCCTTTACATTCAGCAGGTGGAAGAATCCCTGATAGGCCTCAGTAGTCTCGGGGCGCTCGTCCTCAGGCAGCATGGCTGCTAGTTCCATTGCCAGCAGGTTGGCATTCACCATTTTGCCTTTTGCATAGCCAGGGTGGACACTCACTCCTTTTATATTGATGCGTGCACTGGCGGCATTGAAATTCTCAAACTCCAGTTCGCCCACGTCGCCTCCGTCCATCGTGTAAGCCCAGTCGCATCCGAACTTCTCCACATCGAAGTAATGGGCTCCCATGCCAATCTCTTCGTCGGGGTTGAAAGCAATGCGGATATCGCCGTGCTTCACTTCCGGATGGTCTCTCAGCCAGCACATCGCCTGCACAATCTCTGCGATGCCCGCCTTGTCGTCGGCTCCTAAGAGGGTGTGGCCATCGGTCACAATCAGGTCTTCACCAACATGCTGCAACAGCTCTGGGAATTTCTTGGGCGAACTCACGATACCCTCAGACAACAGGATGTCGGAGCCGTTGTAGTGGTTCACGATATGGGGCTTGATGTCTGCTCCCGAGCAGTCGGGGCTGGTGTCGTAGTGCGAGATGAAGCCAATCGTAGGGATATCGCCTTTCGTGTTGGCCTTCAGCGTGGCGTAGATATAGCCACGGTCGTCCATCTCCACGTTGCTGAGCCCCTCATGTTCGAGTTCTTTTTTCAGGTATTCAGCGAATATCAGCTGTTTTGGGGTACTGGGCACACTGTCGCTGTCTTCAGTCGACTGTGTGTCAAACTGTGTATAGTTCAGAAATCTTTCGGTAATATCCATAATTCTTATTTTGCGGCTACAAAGATACGATAAAGTGGACAGAATACCAAATTTATTAGCTTTTTTTCTAATTGATAGTCTAAATACTGTACATTTTTCAGTTTTTCTGTTTAAGTTCTATCAATAGATGTATTATTTGCTGAATATCAAATGTTTATATCTCATTTGTAATTCTACTAAACATCTACTAATGTTCTACTTTAGTTCTACCAATCTTCTACTAATGGATGCGTTGCCCTATACCTCTTTACTACATGTTTAGACGTACTTCTCTCTACTTTTATTCGCCATTAACCATCATCGATATACGTCTTCACTCTCGAATTCTCTAGAGAATTTAGAGGTTTGTGACGACCTTTCTTTCACTTTGCAGGGAGTAAACTCTTGAATTCTCTAGAGAATTCAAGAGTCACATTCCGGTAGAATCCCAGTCACTTCGTAGTGAAATGCCAGAAAGGTCGTAGTAAACTGGCACAAAAGTAGTACTTTAGTAGAATATTTGTAGAACTAAAGTAGAACATTAGTAGAGGTTGTATTTTGTTTAACTATTTGAAAACAAAGAGAATATCATGGATTATGTAGAAGATGACGTTTATCTGCAGCTTTGCTTGCAAAGAACTCCTCCACAGAATGCTCGATGATTCGTATCAGTTCATCACGCCTGAAATCATCAGACTGTCCAAAATGCGCCGTAGACTAATACTTGGTGAAGTTATACTTCTCCCTCAACTCAGTTTTCTTTTCCTCGCTTTGGGAGGTAAAGTAACCTTTCCAGCCTGGGCAAAAGTTAATGTGCCAGCGCCAGAACTTACCTAACATCGAATTGGGCTTCTTGTCATAGTGTGCCCTAAATTTGCAGTTTTCGCAATTATGTGCCATATCAAATTTCCTAAACTATTTTAATAATTGCTGCAAAATTAGCAAATTTGTGGCAAATTAAGTAACTTTGCCCTTAGTTTTAATATGTTTTGTGATATATAAAATGATATGACTATAAGCAAATTTATCGAACATGCAGGCTACTACTTTAATCTGATGCCCGACAAAGAGGACGAACAGGCGATTATAGCTCAGATTACCGAAGGGGTGAGTTTCAGGGGAGCCAACCTTTGGGTGCTTATCTTTGCCATCTTCATTGCTTCGCTGGGCTTGAACGTCAACTCGACAGCTGTCATCATTGGTGCCATGCTTATCTCGCCACTCATGGGACCCATCGTGGGTTTGGGGTTGGCTGTTGGCACCAATAATCTTGACCTGCTGAAGCGTGCAGGCAAGAACTTCGGTGTAGCAACCCTCATTAGTGTACTGACGGCCACTGTCTATTTTCTCTTGACACCACTCAGCGAGGCACGGTCGGAGCTGCTGGCACGCACGGCGCCCACACTCTATGATGTACTTATAGCCTTCTGCGGCGGTGCGGCGGGCATCATCGCCCTGTGTACACGAGGCAAGGGCAACGTTATCCCAGGTGTTGCCATAGCCACAGCCCTGATGCCCCCACTGTGTACAGCTGGCTATGGACTGGCAACGGGCCATTTGCTCTATTTCCTCGGAGCATTCTACCTGTTTTTCATCAACACCGTGTTTATTGCCCTTGCCACCTATTGCGGTGTACGGCTGATGAATTTCCAGAAGCATGAATATCAGTTGAACGGAAGGGCGGTCAGGGGGCGTCGCATACTGATGTCTATCGTCATCCTGACCATGCTGCCGGCAACCTACATGACCGTCCGAATCGTGCAACAGAGCATTTTTGATAACAATGTAAGGAAATTTGTCAAGACTGAACTGACGCAGCGCGGTACTCAGATTATTTCGAGCGTTGTAGACAAGGACAGTTTAAAGTTGCGTGTCGTTGCCGTAGGTCGCGAAATAAGCAATCTGACCCAGGCCGAAGCCCAACGCAGGATGAATGAATACGGACTGGGGGACTATACCCTTCGCATCATCCAAGGCACGCAAAGCGACAGCGTGCTTGCACTAAGTCATCAGATAACCTCGCTGACCACCAGCCAGGAAGCCGAGCACAGACAGCTTTTACAGCTCTCTGCGGAGAATGTCCTTCTGAACCAGCAGCTAAATGAATATAAGCGATACGAGGCTCTTGCAACCGAAATCCGCCCGGAAATAGCTTCACTCTTCCCGCAGGTCAGCAAGATTGCACTACAAAGAGTTGTTGAAGTGAACAGGGATTCCACAGGCATACATCAATATGTGGCAGCTATCATAGAATCCGACAAGAAAAAGTCTTTCTCTGAAGCAGAAATCAAGAAACTACATAACTGGCTGTTGGCCAGAATAAAGACAGATAGCCTGATTGTTATTAAACGTGAGTGAAATCAATTATCCAAATATGATGACAATGTTTAAGCGAGTTTAATAAATTGTCAGCATAGTTTAAGCGAGTTTAAATTCCGTGCCAGTTTGACTTCAGCGATTGTCATTCTGGCATGGATTCTTTCTATTGGCACGCAACTTGCACTGTCCTTAGTGAAAGCCGAAGCAAACAAGCCGAGGCGATCAGAACAAATAAGTTAAACTAAAAGTATAATTAGGAGGTATTGATTATGTTGAACGGATTAATGAAAAGCAATGGTTGGTTCCCAACAATGTTTGATGATTTCTTTAACACTGATTTTATGCCTCGTGCCAACAGTACAGCACCCGCAGTCAATGTCAAGGAGAGTGAGAAGGCCTACACAATGGAACTTGCAGCTCCAGGCATCAAGAAAGAATATTGCCGCGTAGCCATCAATGACGAAGGCAACCTCACCATCGCCATTGAGAACAAACAGGAACACAAGCATGAGGACAGTCACCGTCACTATCTGCGCCGTGAGTTCAGCTACTCTAACTACGAGCAGAACTACGTGCTGCCAGACGATGTGGTGAAAGACCAGATTTCTGCCAAGGTTGAGGACGGCATCCTGACCATCACCATGCCGAAGACCGAGCCGAAGGAGAAAGTCACCAAGGCCATTGAGATCTCGTAAGATAAAGATGGTTCAAAAAACTAATCAAAGCCCGACCTGCAATTTGCAAGCCGGGCTTGTTAGTATGGCAAAAACATAATTCCACGTCCATCCCCTTTGGGACTGTAACCATTCTCAGTTCACATCAATTATTATCGTACCAATTTTTTTGCCTCTTTTTTCTTTGCGAAGCCCCTTTTCGGATTGAAACCAAAAAATCGGCAAGCGGTTGATAATCAATCATTAGCCGATTTTTAAAAGTGATCCCGTTGGGATTCAAACCCAAGACCTTCAGAACCGGAATCTGTCATTCAATTTCTTTGAGTATCCCTTTGTTTATGGGCATCTTCGGCATTCCTCAAAAACGCATTTGCGCCGATTTTGCGCCGATTCGGCATTGTTAATACTCTCCTGTCGGTTGCAAAGGTACGAATAAGCGAGCAAAAAGCCAAATTAATTATGGACTTTTTCGTGTGAAAGTGCTTCGTATGAGCACAAATTTGGAAGATTGTACTGTCAATTTGGAAAATTTTCCATAAAATCTTCACTTTTCTGGATAAAAATCCTATCATTGCTCTATCTGAGCACTGATGCCAGTCTGGGTTGTGGATTAAAGGAAGATGTGACAAAGGATCAACTTCAGTTCACAGCTATGGCAATCTTCAGCAGATACCGCTGGCTAAAGGCCAGTGAAGTGATGTTGTTCTTCTTCAATTTCAAGGCTGGCTTCTATGAACGTTTCTATAGCTACTTCGATACGCAGACTATCATTAGGAGTTTCAAGGCATTTCTCGAAGAACGGGCATTAGCTATTGCTGCACGTGAACGAGAAGTTAGATGAAATAGGAATACCCCAATTCCACATAATTTCATATTGAAATTACTCTTCTGTTCGTTTACAAGCCTTGCAAATGGAGTTTTTTTTATAAAATGGTTGTTCTGTCGAAAAAAACATCTATCTTTGCATCCATGAATGCCAACGATCAAAATGTTACATATACCTTTTATGGTTTAGGACCAGACTTCATTACCTGGTTCTATCCCTTGGACACTACACCCATTGACCAAGAAATACTTGATCCAAATGGGCAGATCGGGCTTGAGTATTATGAAGACATCCCTGGTGCTATTGAGCATCTGAGCCCATTTGATAGTGAATGGTTTATGCAAAAAGGGAATGAAGAAGCATTGGGCACTCTGCGAGAAGACTTGGTATTCTTATCTACTGTCTTCGGAATGATTGGCGCCCACTCATTGCTTGCCCAACTGGTAGGCTCTGCTGAAGAAAGACTGTTCCAATATAAACTCGGTGCAGAAGGCGGCAGTCCTGAGTGTATGGTTGGCTTTGGACAGATGATGTGCTTGAAAAATCATGTGTCTGATGGCTGGCAATGGATAGAGAAAGGTGCAGAGAAAGGATGCGAGATGGGAATGCTGCTGGCTGGAATCTCTTATCAATATGGAACGCTTTCTGAAATAGACTACAAGAAAGCAGCCTACTTCTATCGACGTGCTATCAAAGAGTTTCATAACTTCTTTGCTTTCATCAATTATGGTGTGATGCTTGTAGATGCCAATTGCTGCCATACGGCATTATACACTTTTGGGCATGCTATGAAACGGAGTGAAAGCCAGATGCAGCTTCTGAAAAGAAAAGGCATGACCAATATTTTAAGCAACATCGATTCATGTGAGGCCCTGCTCCAATTACCATACGAAGTTAGACCTAAACATATTGCATTTGAGCATCATAGCCCAGAACTTGACAGCTCTTTCTGTCAAAAGGGTGAATCGCCCAGACCAGTGGGAGCATACGGGCAGAAACCTCAACCTTGGCAACCAGATAATAGTAGGATGGTTCCCAAAGACATAGAAGAACGTGACAACTATCTGGCAAAGATTAAGTCAAGGGAGGTAATGATGGAGATCGATGAAAAATATCGCATCTTCCTGAAGTATGATGACGGAACACCAATTGCAGAAGTCAAGATGCCAGCATTGCCAAAGGCTCTCTACTTCGTTTTCCTTAATCATCCAGAGGGCTTCCCGCTTAAACACCTCATCGATTATCGCGAGGAATTGCTCTTGTGGTATCGAAAACTCTCAAATCGCAAGGATGTAGAGAAGTATATTGATAAATTGGTAGACTCTACAGATAATTCTGCTAACGAAAAGATCTCTCGTATTCGTGAGGCATTTGAAAAGATCAAAGAAAACATAGAAATGAAATCCTATATCCCTATGGGGGCGAAAGGGGAATGTTTTTATGTTTCTGTTGATAAGAAAAGAATTATTTGGAAATTAAAATAGGGAATATGGAAAAAGACGAATTTAACAAACTTGAGAAATTGTATCATTATACTTCATTTGATAGTTGCATTAAAATATTGCTATCAAATACGTTACTTCTTGGAAAACTATGCGACTTAAATGACATTAATGAGTTATATAGGCCTCTTTTCTCAAAGACTCTTGAAGGAACAGATTTTGATTACGTGAGAAAAGAATTAGGCAAATATCAACAATTATCTTTAACGCAGGATGATAAAAGTATTGATAGGTTGGGATTTGATATTCCTGCAATGTGGGGACATTATGCCGATAAAGGAAGGGGAGTCTGCTTAGTTTTCAATAAAGCAAAATTATTGAAGGCAAAACCATCTTTCGTTTTACAAACAGCAAGTGTTGATTATGATAAAACATATACTCCTGACATTCATTTTTCTATAAACGAGAATGGCACACTTGTCCCATTTACTGAACAAGAAATAGTGGATTTGTTTTTTAAGAAAACAAATGATTGGTCATATGAACAAGAATATCGCATTATAGCAAAGAATGATATTAATGATCTTAGGTTATTATATGAAATAGGTGATTCCCTTGAAGGAATAATACTACGTAGAGCTGATGACATTACGCCAGAAAAAAAGATTTTCTCATCAATAAATTTCACTATATTAAAACAACTATTGGGTGAAAAGATAATCAATAGCGAGTTGTTCTGGGAAAAAAGAATTTGGGAATATAATTCGTTTATTAATGAGCGTAATTTATGTGATTTTGAGGGTGATTCACCATGGAGCGTATACATTTAAGTATTTATTAGTATTAACCGAACACTAGTGATATGGACAAGAAACTGTTGATAGAAAAAGAATACGGAAAAGAAAACGAAACAGCTGTTTATGAACGAATATCTCGCTCTATTTTGGATTTCTGGGGAATTAAAGATGAGAATATAACAAGTTATTCAATATTAGAAGGAACAAATATCATTTATAGAATTTGTTATGATAATCCGTTATATGAAACTTTGTCTGTCCCCAACAAAAACTATCAGTTGGAAACATTAATTATCCCTTCATCAGTAAAGGAAATTAGATATGCAGATCTGCCATTGGCAATATGCAATGTCATCTGTTATTCGCCTTTTTTTGAAGTGGAGAATAAAACGCTTTTTTCTAAAGATAAAAAAGAATTAATTAGGTGTTTTGATTATTTCAATCAAGAGGAATATATTATTCCCAATGAAGTAGAACATGTTAGAAGGGATGCCTTTTTTTCTTGTAGGTTTAGAAAAATAATAATTGGAACTTCTGTGAAGTTTTTTGAGGATAACCCATTTATGAATATGGCATCACCTAATAAATATATTGAATTAGAGAGTCAGTCAGATGATTTCTTTGTTGACGGGGAAGGTGGGTTATATAGCAATAATAACGAACTTATTGCATATGTGGGAAAAGGGTCTGAATATCAAGTTTTAAGTGGAACCTCTTCAATTCAAGACTATGCGTTTTCAGGAACTAGTGTACGAATAATATGGCTCCCTTCATCTATTAAGGGCTTCAACATAGACAAATACCACCCTATAGATAATTTGCTCTTCATTATTCCAACAATTTTAAAGTATGATTATAGTTCATATTCTCCACATATAATGGACGAAATTACATATCGAAACTCCTTTAAACCCCCAAAGTATCCAGGTAATTATTAGTTACAGTGGTAAACACAGAGAGTTTAACATAGCATAAATACTTATATTTCTTGCAAGTAAGAAACATAAATCTCGCCTAATCGTTTTATTATCCATTTACAAGCCTTGCAAATAGATTTTGCTTGGTGATTTCTTTTATTTTCCGTACCTTTGCACCAACAAACTTTATATCAGATGGCAGAACACCTATTATACAAATGTAAGAATTGTGGCTGGGAAATAACTGCCCCGTCAGAAGGGTCAGATATGTTGATGGATAGTATTGTGGCATATTTCGTATGCCATGATTGTAAGCACGTTTTCAGTCGGTACTTTGAATTAGGAACCGTTTTTGAGGGTACTCTTCCTTGCCCCAAATGCAAAGGGCGACATACTGACGACTGGAAACCTGCAGACAATTGCCCAGAATGTGGTGGAGAACTCGAGAACCAAGGGCTTTATTGTTTAGAAGATTAATCATAAGAAGGAATATGGAACTAACAGGAAAGATTATTGTAGTACAGGAACCTAAGAGTGGGACATCATCGAAGACGGGGAATCCCTGGATGATGCAGGAGTATGTGATTGAGGTGCCAGGCCAGTATCCGAGGCATTGTGCATTCACTGTGTTTGGTGAAGATAGGATTAAACAGTTGAATATACAAATGGGTGAAGACCTCACTGTGCAGTTTGATATAGATGCACGAGAATATAATGGGCGATGGTTTAACGATTTTAGAGCATATAATGTAATTCGAAACCAGGCAACAGTTCAGGCCCAGACTATACAGGCGGATCCAAATCCGCCTTTCAGCAATCTGCCTTTTGATGCACCTACTCCTGGCGCAGATGATCCTTTCAATACTAATGATGGGAGTGAATTGCCCTTTTAGTTTTAGCGCGGATGAAAGAGATATATGATAAGGAGCAGTTCTACAGCCATCTGGTTTATGACAAAATGCAGATGCTGATGTATGAGAGACCTTTAACTGCTGAGCATCTGAAGCCTGTAGAAGATGTCTTGTTTCAAGGGCAAGAACTTTCACCCTTTAGTCACGAGCTGTTTACCTATCAGGAAGCCAGACAGTGTGTGCTCGATTTTAATATCTACACACTATCGGAATACTACGACAAATATCCGAATGTAGTGGATCTCGTGATTGATTGCTACAGATTGGCGGCAAAAGAGGGAGTCACCGAAGCCTATAATAATATAGGTGTGTTTTACACGATGACTGGCAAGGTAGATAAAGCTGTCCCCTTTTTCATGGAAGCTGCCAATGCCGGTTTGGCTACTGGCTTGACAAATATGATGGGATACTATGGTATGCTTGAGGACAATGAGCACATGATGGAGTACGTGAAGAAACTGGCAGATATAGGTGATGCAGCAGGTATGTGGAACTATGCACTAGCTTATCACTTTGGTTACATCGGAAGAAAGCCTGACATTTCGAAAGCAAAGGATATGTACCAACGTTTGCTGACTTTGCCATTCAGGGAAGGCAAGGTACTGTCTGACGAAACAGAGATTATGTTGCTGAAGATAAAAACAATGGCTTGCTATAATCTAGCCCAAATTCTCTATCTTTCAGAAGAACCTAACGATGAAAACTTGTGTGGTATCATTCGTTTGCTGGAAGAAACACCTTATGTGATTATTGATAACAAAAAGATAAAAGATCTTAAAGAGGAAATCTATCAAGGCTATGGTGTTGAGTATAAATACCATTGATTGAGTTACTGAATTTCCTAAGTGTGTTAACCTGTCATTCCAAAGAATGTCGACGCAGTGAGTCGACAATTTTGTAATAGAAATTGTAATGTGAGCCAACTAACAATCTAGAATAATGGCCGCAGTGGGGCCACTTTCTGTTGTATTTGACGATTATCGTCAATAAAAACAGACCCGACAGCTTGATAAATCAGAGGCTGCCGGGAATCAACGGTGTAAAGGTAGGGAATAATTCTGAATAATCCAAGAATTGAGTGAGTTTTGATAGCAAAATATGTAAGATTCTACTGAGAATGTGAAGATTCTCCGTATGATTTTACATATTTGGTGGGTGTGATGGGTTCGCTTATGGGCAAAAAAACACCTGATAGTTTGAATTGCTTCAGGGACTACCAGGAATGAACGATGCAAAGATAGGGATTTATTACGAATTATCCAAATATTTCTGCATATATTTACATAAATCGCATCATTTTTTCTCTTTTCTTGTCAATTGTAGGTCATGTTATGGCTAAATGCACATTATCTTACCGCATTCTCTTCCAACATGGTCTATACCATAAAGGAAGTCATTTGCATCTATACCCATCCATTGAAACAAAGTCATCATCCTCGTATAGTTGTTGAGAGCATAAGTCGTGTCAATACATATAGGATAGCCAAAGCATATTGGCTCATGATGGGCAATGCGGTTCCGAATATTATTGATGTAATCCAATTCCAGAAAGATTCTAGAATTATCAATGCGATTGGTTCTTGTTGACGTTGGCTTGTTGGGAAATATGTGAAGTAAGTGTCTTCCGCACAGACCATATTGAAGGTTGTTGAACATATATTTCCATACCCCAAACTCCATTTCAGAAAGTAGTTTTGAATGGGAATAAGTACCTGCTGCATTCAGCCCATCGTATGCTTTCTTGATGATTTTGTAAGTCTTGTCAACACGGGGATTTGCGTAAAAAGCACCTCCTGGCAACACTAAGTCACGTAACCAGTCATTGCCGAAATGGGCTTTCATTTCCTTATCGATACGATTACGCAATGTGACCTCGAAACAGCTGATGAGGGCAAACATTTCCTGAGACAATTTCAGGTTGTAACGATAGAGCGTCATTGCTCTTTTGCTTTCATTGTTGCATGCCAACAAGTACTTGCGCATGCGTTGTTGTGATATAATATCTTCGAATTTTGAATACTTCATGTGCTCTATATTTTAGTGCAAAGTTACTAATAATTTGGCAAATATTGGCCGTCTTTTCAGATTATTTTTCTGTCTAATGCCGACTTTCTTGTTTCGAAGGAATGATACATCAGACTGATTGGCGGAAATGCCTATAAACACAGGGCAGAGCTTGCTCTTTAACAGCCCGGTCCAACCCTGAAATGTTACTTTCAGGGGTATTAGGCTGCCCCAACGGAAAAACGATACACTCAAGCAAGCTCTTTTTTGAAGACTCGTTTGATGAGCTTAAAGTTGTTGTCGTTGATGATGGAAAAGTCCTTCGCAATGTAAATGTCTGCCACTTCAAAACTACCAACGTGGTTGAGTGCTTCATCAACGTCGCCTTTGCTGAACTTCATCAGGTTTCAGGATAGGGTGGCAAAAGTGTGGCGCGCCTGATAAAATTCGAGGTCGCTAATGCCCACAGCTTTGCCAATAGTTTTCAGACCGATGTTCAGGTTCTTGTTGAAGCCTTCGTAGTCGTTGTAACGTGAGCAGAAATTGAAGACGGTTTTGGCGCCCGCATATTTCTTCATAAGTGGCTTGATAAACGGGTGTACTTTTACCTCGATGTAGGCTTCATCGTTTCTGCGGTCTTTGGTCTTCGTTCTGTTATACTTGATGAAGCCGTTTTTGTAGTTCGTTGCCGAGAACAAATCTACTGAGTTCATTCCCATCAGGCAGAACGATAGTATAAAGGTATCACGCGCAAGTTGGGAACGGCTTCCTGGTTTGCCTCGATAGTGATAGACTTTCATCAGCTCTTCCAAGGTGAGTGCACGGACACCTTTCTTCATTACTTGTTTAGGTACTTTGTAGCGGATGAACGGATCACTTTTGATAATGGTCTTTTCTTCTGTGTTGAATTCAAGCATCGCCTCACGGAACAAATGACGTAGTTCGCCTAAGTAAAGCGACTGTGCTCTGGGCTTCTTTGACAGATGATTCTCGAACTCTTTCAGTAGAGTGTAGGTAATCTTTTTGGTGCGAGGCGAGATCTCGGATTCCAATACTTTGACTTGCGTGTTGATACGCTTCTCTGTCTTGCCACTTCTGATTCTCAGATAGACGGTTCTTGTCTTGTTGCTACTTAGCTTTCCGTACTCAGTTGTAATCGTTGCCATTTTAACTAAAAATTTGCGCCGATTTTGCGCCGATTTTGGCATTTTGCGCTGATTTTGCGCCGATTTTTCACTCTAAAAGTTGGACTCAGACCGAAAAGTAGGAAGTCCATACCCCCCTGAATGAAAATTATCGAGAAGCCCTTTGTTTACTGGGATTCTCGATAATCAAATGATTTTTCAAATCTGGATTGGCTTCGCCTATCCCTCGTGATCCCGTTGGGATTCAAACCCAAGACCTTCAGAACCGGAATCTGACGCTCTATTCAGCTAAGCTACGGGACCTGTTCTCGTAAATTCTTTGCAAAGGTACAAAAAAGAAGTGAAAAGAGAAAATTGAAAAGTGAAAAGTTTCGATAATTAAAATCTTTTAAGGAATATGTGCGTGTGCAAAATGTTAGCGAATATCAAGGATTTGCTGCAATTTTGCAAAATAATTGTTATTTTTGATTGCATTTTGATTATAATTGTGTATCTTTGCAGCCAAAAATCGTCATAAACTATATTATGGGACAAGTCATAAAACCTGTGATGTATGAGCCGCTGCTTGATATGAAGCAGACGGAACAGGGTATCAAACTGATTAAAGAGTTCTTCCAGCAGAACCTCTCAACGGAGTTGCGCCTGAGGCGTGTAACAGCTCCGCTGTTCGTGTTGAAGGGCCTTGGTATCAACGACGACCTGAATGGGGTGGAACGTGCTGTTAGTTTCCCCATCAAGGACTTGGATGATGCGCAGGCTGAGGTGGTGCACTCGCTGGCCAAGTGGAAGCGTCTGTCGCTTGCAGAGTACAAAATCGAACCAGGCTATGGTATCTATACAGATATGAACGCGATACGCGCGGACGAGGAGTTGGATAATCTCCACTCGCTGTATGTGGATCAATGGGACTGGGAGGCAGTTATCAAGCGTGAGGATCGCACATTGGCATTTCTGAAGAATATTGTGGAGCGTATCTATGCGGCCATTCGCAGAACGGAATATCTGACGTGCGAGACGTATCCTCAGATAAAACCCTTCCTGCCTGAGAAGATTCACTTTATACATGCTGAGGAACTGCTGAAGATGTATCCTGACAAGACTCCGAAAGAGCGTGAGGATGCCATCTGCGAGGCTTACGGGGCTGTATTTATAATAGGTATAGGAGCCAAACTGTCGAATGGCGAGAAACACGATGGTCGTGCGCCGGACTACGACGACTGGTCTACAGTCGCAGAGAATGGTCTGAAAGGACTCAATGGTGATATCCTGATCTGGTATCCTGTCCTGGGCCGTTCATTCGAACTTTCTTCGATGGGTATCCGTGTAGACAAGGAAAGTCTGTTGCGCCAGCTGAAGATAGAAGGTAAGGAAGAGCGCGAACATCTCTATTTCCATCAGCAGCTGTTGAACGACAAGTTGCCGCTGAGTATCGGCGGTGGAATAGGGCAGAGCCGTCTCTGTATGGTGCTGTTGCATAAGGGCCATATTGGTGAGATACAGGCTAGCATCTGGCCCGACGAAATGCGGAAAGCCTGCAAGCAATTGGGCATGAACTTGATTTAAATCATTATTTTTGGGTATAGAAGGGGTCGATTTTAACGAATCGACCCCTAATTTTTGATATTCGTCTTAGATTTTTGATAAATTTAAGAAATTCTGCTTGATTATTGTACAACTTTCACTAAAAAGGCCTAACTTTGCATCACAAACTTAATCAAATTTAAATTCACTAACTGTTAAAACTGTATGAGAAAAAATCAAGTTACAGAAAAGTTGTTGTCGGGTACTAATGTACTTCGACGACTGATGTTCTTGGCTCTGGTGGCTCTTTGTACCAGTGGTGCATGGGCCCAGAAACAGGTGTCAGGAACTGTAGTTGACGCTGCTGGTGAGTCAATCATCGGTGCCAGTGTCATGGTAAAGGGAACCACTACAGGTACGGTTACCGATTTCGACGGTAAGTTCGTACTTCAGAATGTTCCTGAGAACGGAAGCGTGGTGATTAGCTATGTGGGCTATCGCACCCAGACGATTTCCATTGCCGGTAAGAGCCAGCTAAGTGTCACCCTCGAGGAGGACAAGCAGTTGCTCGACGAGGTGGTGGTTGTAGGTTATGGTGTACAGCGCAAGAGCGACGTAACCGGTGCTCTGACTCGTGTGGGTGAGAAGGAACTGAATGCCAAGCCAGTGAGCAACGCCTTCGAGGCCCTGCAGGGTAAGGCCGCCGGTGTGGACGTGACCACCAGTGAGCGCCCAGGTACCGTAGGTAGCATTACAATCCGTGGTAACCGTTCTATCTCGGCTTCCAGCGCTCCTCTGTATGTTGTAGATGGCGTGCCCCTTCAGGCAGGCGGTATCGAGACCATCAACCCTCGTGACATTGAATCAATCGACATTCTGAAGGATGCCTCTTCTACCGCTATTTATGGTAGCCGTGGTGCCAATGGTGTCGTTTTGGTAACCACCAAGCGTGGCCAAGAGGGTAAGATGCAGCTCACTTATAACGGTTCAATGACTTTCGAGAAGATCGTTGACAAGAGTCCAGCAATGAGTGCCAGCGACTATATCACTTGGCGCCGCTGGGCTTACTACAACTCAGCCCCCGACAAATATACCCCAGGCGACCAGCCCACACAGGAGCAGGATAAGGCCTTTTTCGCAGGTGATGAGACTGCGCTTGCCAACGTGATGAAAGGTTGGGCAGGTGGCTCATGGGATGGCTCAAAGGTGACAGATACCGACTGGACAGACTACGTGACTCAGACAGGTATCACTCAGGAACACACCATTAGTGCTCGTGGTGGTACGAAGAACCTTGCAGGTTTCGTCTCATTCGGTTACCTTAATAATAAAGGTACGCAGAAGGGTCAGAGCTATGAGCGCTATAATCTCTCTGCCTCAGCCGACATCAAGGGTACCAAGTGGTTCAAGGCCGGTGGCTCTGTCAACGCTTCTTATGGCGTCCAGAAGTACGGCTACTCTGTACCTTATGGCACATCTACAGGTGCGAGGGAGCTCTACAGCGCTGCAAAGAACATCCTGCGCTATACACTTCCTTACGATGAGAATGGTGAGATTATCACCCAGCCTGGTGGATCAACAACCAATACATATTCAGTTATCGATGAGTGGGACAAGTCAACTGATAACCGCGAGACCTTCCGCGCTCTCGGTAGCTTCTATGCCCAGATCGACTTCGGCCAGATCTTCGAGCCCCTGCAGGGCCTGCAGTGGAAGACCCAGTTCGGTCCTGACTTCCGTTACTACCGCCGTGGTAACTTCCTCGACAGCAGTTCTATCAGCCGCGCAGGCGGTAACAATAGTGCCAGCCGCAGTGACGAGCGCCACTTTGCATGGACTCTCGACAATATGCTGCTTTACAACAAGAGCATTCTGGATCATACCTTCGGTCTGACCCTGTTGCAGAGTGCCTCAAAAGTAAACAATGAGAGCAGTTCTATGAGCGGACAAAAGATTTCCGTCCCCTCATTCCTGTGGAACAACATGGGTTCACTAGACGTGACTGACTCTCAGTATCAGGCTTCTATGGGTACCGGTCTCTCTGAGAATGCCCTGAGTTCTTACATGGTCCGTCTCAACTACTCCTTCAAGGACCGTTACCTGTTGACAGCCTCAGCCCGTTGGGATGGTGCCTCTGTACTTGCCGAGGGCAACAAGTGGGATTTCTTCCCCTCAATGGCTTTAGGTTGGCGTATGGAGCAGGAGAGCTGGCTACGTGATGTGACTTGGCTCGACCAGTTAAAGCTTCGTTTAGGTGTGGGTGTGACAGGTAATGCTGCCGTCTCTCCTTATGGTACTCTCGGTGTAATCAGTTCTTACTGGATGCCGTTCAGCACCGGTAACTCAGAGATCTTCGTTACCAACGAACCTTATTATACATCTGGTTCTAACGCAATGCCTAACAAAAACCTCGGCTGGGAGAAGACCACGCAGTGGAACTTCGGTATCGACTTCAGCTTCCTGAAGGGCCGTATCGGTGGTACTATCGATGTCTATACTTCTAAGACAAAGGATCTGCTGCTCTCAATGAGCGTTCCTTCACTCTCCGGTTATCCCTCAATGATGGCCAACATCGGTCAGACCAAGAACAAGGGTATCGAGGTTACAATCAACGCCATTCCCGTGATGACCAAGGACTTCATGTGGAACTCTAACCTGAACTTCGCTTGGCAGAAGGACGAGATCGTCGAGCTTGCCAATGGTAAGGAGGATGATATCAACAATGCATGGTTCATCGGTGAGTCTATCGCTGTCCACTATGGCTATGAGGCCAATGGCCTCTGGCAGGAGAGCGATGCCGCAGAGATGGCTAAGTTCAATGAGAATGGTCAGAAGTTTACTGCTGGTAGCGTGAAACCCGTTGACCAGAACGGAGACTATAAGATTGATGCTGATGACCGTGTCATCCTTGGCAACAAGAATCCTCGTCTGACAGCAGGCTGGACTAACAGCCTCTCTTGGAAGGGTATTGAGCTCACTCTTGAACTTCAGGGTCGCTTCAAGTATATGATCAGCACCGGAGGTGAGGGACAGCTTGGTATGTACCAGCAGCGTGAGATCAGCTACTGGCGTCCCGACAATACTGGCGCTGACTGGCAGAAGCCTGTCTACAGTCAGGCTGGTGGCGATCCCTATGCTGGTCTGCTCGGCTTCAAGGATGCCTCATTCATCAAGATCCGCAACCTCTCTCTGGGCTATAACTTCGATAAGAGCATTTGTCAGGCAATCGGTATCAACGGTGCCAAGCTCTATATCCAGGGCAAGAACCTCGGTATGCTCTACTCTTCAATCGACTTCATGGACCTCGATACTGGTGCAACCTTCTTCAACCGTGGCTTCACAGTAGGTCTGCAGGTAGAGTTCTAAGAGTGAATAGTGTATAATGAATAATGAAAAAAGAAATATATTATGAGATATATCAGTAAAACATTAGTTTGCGGTGCGCTGTCGATGCTTGCTTTGCTGGGTACGACCTCTTGTGGCGAGGACTTTCTGAAGGAGGATGCCGGCCATAAGGTGACTGACGCGCTGCTTGAAGACGAGACAGGTGCCCTGAAGATGGCTGCCGGTCTTTACGGAAACATCCGCTGGCACTTCGGTTATGAGTGGGCTTACGGTATCACGCTCTATGGTTGTGACGAGTTCACCAACGGTGCTGACCTCACTTCTGAGCCTTGGAATACCTACGATAACCGTCTGAACCCCCTTGACTGTACACCTGCTCTTGGCGCAGCCAACAAGAACTGTCCTGCTGTGTCAGCCCTTTGGGATGAGATGTACTATGGTATCGCAACGGCCAACCTTGTGATTGACAAGGCTGTTAATGTTAAGAACGAAGAATCTCGCAATAAGGCCCTCGGTGAGGCCTACTTCCTGCGCGGCTATAACTACTACCGTCTGTTCTGTCAGTATGGCGGCGTTGTCCTCCAGACTGAGCCCAGCAACGGTGTCGTGAAGAAGAACTTCACCCGTGCCTCAGAGGAAGAGACTCTCGCTCAGGTTATTTCCGACTTCGAACAGGCATATCTGATGCTTCCCACGAACAAATGGCGTGGCAATGGTACTTGGACGAAGTATACGGCTGCCCACTTCCTGGCTAAGGCCCTGCTGTATCGTCAGTCAGAGCGTTGTGCCTCATGGGCTGGCAAGTATGACAAGAGTACCGATTTGAACCGTGCAGTTTCCCTCTGCGATGAGGTTATCTCAGCTTGCCCGCTGGCTCCGGACTATTGGGACCTTTATGCCAAGTGGACTGGTGTCGACTGTAAGAACGAAGGCCTCTCTGAAATCCTGATGGCAGCCGAGCACAATGAGGACAATACGACTCAGGGTCGTTTCGGTAACCGTACCTATAACTATTTCGATCCTCAGTTCTCCAACTTCTCCGGTGGTTGGGTACAGCGTGGTCAGTACATCGGTGGCATGGACTTCCAGCGCTGCCGTCCTACAGAGTACACCTATTCGGTATTCGACAATGTGAATGATGCCCGTATGTGGAAGACCTTCAAGACCGTCTATGGTCTGAACCATGCTCAGGCCACCACAGAGAAGGTGGTTGCTGATAATGGTATCAAAGCCGACCAGATGCCTGGTATCGGTGACGAGGGTATCATCTTCATCCTTAACAAGAAAGACGATCATCGCTTTGATGGCGAGCCTTATGGTACCTTCGGCCGTGGTGGCCAGCCTCACAGCTTTGTGAATCCTCTGACAGGTAAGTGGGTGCCCAATGCATTCCCCACCTTCATGAACGGCAAGTATGTGCTTTATAACTACGGTGTCAGCGGTAACACAGCCACCTCTAACGTATTCTGTGGCATCAACAAGACTGCTGACGGAAGCCGTACAGGTGAGAAGGGTGATGCTCACCGTGACGTTATCATGGCTCGTAGTGGTGAGACCTACCTTGTAAAGGCAGAGTGTCAGGTTCGTCAGGGTGACTATGCCGGTGCCATTAAGACTATAAACACTCTCCGTGCTCGCGGTCAGTGGAAGGATGGTGAGGATCGCTCTTACTACACCGACGGTTCGATGGCCTTCCTGAAGGCTGACGGCGGCGACAAGGACAACTCTACTGCTAACAACACACCACCAAAGAAGAATAAGGACTTCAGCGGCAAAGGGCTTACCAATGCAGAGGCCTACTATGCTTCGATGACCCACAAGAACACTTATTATCTCTCTACAGGTATTGCTGAGACCAAGGCTGCTTCTGACCTTCAGATTAAGAGCTACACGCAGCTGCCCGCAGAGGATGAGGCCATCCTGTCTGCTATCGGTGCTTCTGGCGACTATGACCGTATGCTGAATTTCGTCTTCAATGAGCGTACCCGTGAGCTGCTGGGTGAGTGGAACCGTTGGGATGAACTGGCTCGTACAGGTCTGCTGGTAAAGCGCGCTAAGGCTTTCAATCCTGAGGCTGCTCCTAACGTGCAGGATCGCCACATGTATCGTCCTATCCCTCAGAAGTTCATCGATACTCTACAGCATGAGGACGGAACCAACCTGAGCGATGACGAAAAGAAGGCATGGCAAAACCCTGGCTATTAAGTTAGCGATTCATACATAATTTATTGATTAGAAGCCCTGCACTCTTGCGGTGAGTGTAGGGCTTTTTGATAAAAACAGTCTACTAAGATGAAAAAAAATTGTTTATTGCTGGCGGTCTTTGGGCTTTCCTTACTGAATTCACAGGCGCAAATCGTTGACACGGTGCTTAATCGCACTTCCGACAAGCCCTTCTACTTCTCTGTACCCGTGGCCGACGGCAACTATAAGGTAACGGTGACTTTAGGGGCAAAAAGACATGCTGCTCACACGGTGGTCCGAGCTGAGTCGCGACGACTGATGGTGGAGGATTGTGTGACAAAGAAAGGTAAGTACTCTACCTATAGCTTTATCGTCAATAAACGCTCAGCAGAGATTCCTGGTGGAAAGAAAGTGTCATTGAAACCTCGGGAGCATGACTACTTGAACTGGGACTCATTGTTGACTTTGGAGTTCAATGGCGCCAGTCCTGCCGTGAAGACTATCCGTATCGAACCTGATACGACGGCGCTTACCGTATTTCTTTGCGGCAACTCCACCGTTGTTGATCAGGAACTGGAGCCTTGGGCTTCGTGGGGGCAGATGATTCCTCGTTGGTTTACCGATCGTGTGGCTATCTCCAATCATGCTGAGAGTGGGCTTACGGCTCGTACTTTCATCAATGGGAACCGTCTCGAGAAGATATTGTCGATGTTGAAGCCAGGCGACTATGTGATCTGTGAGTTCGGCCATAATGATCAGAAGGAGAAACGTCCTGGCGATGGTGCCTACTATCATTTCGCTTACCATCTGAAGATTTTCATCGACCGTGTGCGGGCTGCTGGCGGTAATATCATCTTTATTACCCCCACCCAGCGCCGATTCTTCGACGAGGCTACTCATACGAAGATACAGGAGACCCATCTCGACTATCCCGACGCCATGCGGGCTGTGGCACAACGTGAAGGAGTGCCCGTCATCGAACTCCACGATATGACTCGTGATTTCTTCGAAACGCTTGGTTTTGAAGGCAGTAAGCGGGCACTCGTCCATTATCCAGCCAATAGCTTTCCTGGACAAGATAAGGCGTTGGCAGATAATACGCATTTTAATCCCTATGGCGCCTATGAGGTGGCAAAGATGGTTGTGATGGGCATGAAACAGTTGCAGTTGCCAATGGTCAGTGGATTACGTACAGATTGGTCCGACTTCAATCCGAAGCAACCAGATGATCCTGATACATTCGTGTGGTATCCTGCTCAGAAACAGGATGTGACTAAACCTGACGGGAACTGAAACATATTAATAGTATAAAAGATATGAAGAGATTTGCATTTAAAATGTACCTGAAACCAGGTTGTGAGAAAGAGTACGAGAAGCGTCATGCGGCCATCTGGCCAGAACTTGTCAAGATGATTAAAGATGGTGGCGTGAGCAACTATAGCATCTATTGGGACAAGGATACAAACATCTTGTTCGGCTATCAGGAATGTGATGGTGAAGGCAACTCACAGGATACCGAGAATGTCGATCCCATCACTCAGAAATGGTGGGATATGATGGCCGATATCATGGAGGTGAATCCAGACAATTCACCTGTCACCATTCCACTTCAGGAAGTGTTCCACCTAGATTAAAATGATGGTCGTAGATTGACCTATCTTAGCTTTAACACGGATTAATCAAATTTTTCTTTGCGAAAATGAAGATTAATCCGTTTTCTTTTTGTATCTTTGCAGCCTGATTCGAATTTATAACGTTATAAAGATTAGAAATGGCTGAAACAAAGAAAATTAAGACCGCCTTGGTGTCGGTATTCCACAAGGATGGTCTCGACGAGTTGCTCAAGAAGTTAAATGAGGAGGGTGTAAAATTCCTGTCTACTGGTGGTACCCAGCAGTTTATTGAGTCGTTGGGTTATGAGTGCCAGAAGGTAGAGGATGTCACCACTTATCCCTCTATTCTCGGAGGTCGTGTGAAGACTTTGCATCCGAAAGTGTTCGGAGGAATTCTGGCCCGTCGTGAGAACGAGGGTGACATTGAGCAGATGAAGCAGTACGAGATTCCTGAGATTGATCTCGTCATCGTAGACCTTTACCCCTTTGAACAGACTGTAGCCAGTGGTGCTGGAGAGGCTGATATCATTGAGAAGATTGATATCGGTGGTATCTCTCTGATCCGTGCCGGTGCCAAGAATTTCAAGGATGTTGTCATTGTGCCCAGCAAGGCCGAGTATGGTGTGCTGTTGGATATCCTGAACAAGAAGGGTGCTCAGACGGACATTGAAGACCGTCGTATGTTTGCAACCCGTGCTTTTGGCGTAAGTTCTCACTATGACACAGCCATCCACTCATGGTTTGTTAGTAAGTAAGATTGAAAGGTATATAATATTATTAAGGTAAAAAGAATGGGATTTTTCAGTTTTGTGCAAGAGATTGCAATGGACTTGGGCACAGCCAACACTATTATCATCAGCGATGATAAGATTGTGGTTGATGAACCCTCCGTCGTTGCCTTGGATCGTCGTACCGACAAGATGATAGCTGTTGGTAATGAGGCGAAGATGATGTATGAGAAGACACATGAGAATATTCGTACCATCCGTCCGTTGCGCGACGGTGTGATTGCCGACTTCTCTGCTTGTGAGCAGATGATGCGTGGACTGATTAAGATGGTGCATACAGGAAGCCGCCTGTTTTCTCCCTCGCTCCGTATGGTGATTGGTGTCCCCTCTGGTTCTACAGAGGTGGAGCTCCGTGCTGTACGCGACTCAGCGGAGCATGCTGATGGCCGCGATGTATATCTGATTTTCGAGCCGATGGCCGCTGCTATTGGTATTGGCATCGATGTAGAGGCTCCTGAGGGTAATATGATTGTTGACATCGGTGGCGGTTCTACCGAGATTGCCGTTATATCACTCGGTGGTATCGTTTCCAACAACTCCATCCGTACGGCTGGAGATGATCTGACAGCTGATATTCAGGAGTATATGTACCGTCAGCACAATGTGAAGGTCAGTGAGCGTATGGCTGAGCGTATCAAGATTGCTGTAGGTTCTGCCCTCACGGATTTGGGTGAGGATGCTCCCGAGGACTTTGTGGTTCATGGTCCTAACCGCATCACAGCCCTGCCTATGGAGGTCCCCGTATGCTATCAGGAGATAGCACATTGTCTCGACAAGACCGTGTCCCGCATTGAGACAGCCGTTCTCTCTGCTCTTGAGAGTACGCCGCCAGAACTTTATGCCGATATTGTTCAGAACGGTATCTACCTCACAGGTGGTGGTGCCCTGCTCCGTGGCCTTGATAAGCGCCTTACTGATAAGATGCACATTGAATTCCACGTGCCAGAGGATCCCCTCCATAGTGTTGCCAAGGGTGCTGGTGTTGCCCTGAAGAATGTCAACCGCTTCTCGTTCTTGATGAGATAATTGTCCGTAGATGCGTAACCTGCTGGACTTTCTTATAAAGTATCATCACTGGTTTATCTTCATCCTGTTGGAGGTGGCCAGTGGTGTTCTGTTGTTTCAGTACAACAGCTATCAAGGGAGTGTCTGGCTCTCATCATCCAATGCGGTGGTGGGTAAGATTTACCAATGGGAGAGCAGCGTCCTGTCTTATTTCAACTTTGGACGCCTGAATGAGGAGCTTACTACTCGCAATTTCTATTTGGAACGTCAGGTAGACCAGTTGCGACGCCTCTATGGTGACCTGACGAAGGACACCACACAAATAGAGCGTAAAGGCTTGCAGTTCCTTAGTCAGTATCAGTTGATTCCTGCAAAGGTGATTGACAATACTGTGCATAAGGCAGATAATCTGATGACCATTGACAAAGGACGTGTTGATGGGGTGGAGGTCGACATGGGTGTCGCTTGTGGTAATGGTATTGTGGGCGTGGTTTATCTTGTCTCCGATCATTACGCAGTTGTCATCCCTGCCCTGAATGCCTCTTCTTCCCGCATCAGCTGTGCCATCCGTGGACGTGGCTACTTCGGTTATCTCCATTGGTATGGAGGTGACGCTTCCGTGGCTTATGTTGAGGATGTCCCTCGTCATGCGAAGTTCAAGCTTGGCGAGTGGGTGGAGACAAGTGGTTTCTCCAGCATCTTCCCTTCTGGGGTGCTCGTTGGGCAGATAGAACAAGCTTATAACTCCAGCGACGGATTGTCGTACAAACTTAAAGTACGCCTGAGCACAGATTTCAGTTGTGTCCGCGACGTTGTGGTGATTAGTGATAAGAGTATTGCTGAGCGTGCTGCTCTGATGCAGGCCGCCCGTGACTCTATCAGTATTAAAAAGAATAAGTAGTATCAGAGATGGCATTAGTTTTACTTCATCGTGTGACGATGTTCCTCATTTTGTTGGCAGCTCAGGTGCTCATCCTGAACCACGTCCATTTGTTGGATGTGGCCATGCCGCTACTCTATATCTATTTTGCCATCACCTTCCGTCGCGGTTTTCCACGCTGGATAATCCTGCTTTCATGTTTCTTTATGGGACTCATTGTTGACATGTTTTCCAGCACCCCCGGATTAGCAGCCGGCACGATGACGTTGGTAGGCTTTATCCAACCCTTTTTGGTGGAAAGAACTGCGCCTCGTGACTCTGCAGAGGATATGGAAATCTCCGTGGCAACTATGGGCTTTGGTGGTTTTGCATTCCTCAGTGGCGTGATTACAACCCTTTATTGCTTGGTGTTTTTCACGCTAGAGGCCTTCTCCTTCTTCGAGTGGTTAGTCTGGCTGGAGCGTATCATTGCCAGTTCTCTGCTGACGTGGATTCTGATCTTGGCTATTGAAAGTGTTCGCTCGAAGTGAAAGATTACGGACTTGAATATCGGAAATATGTGATTGCAGGGGTGGCTATTCTGATCGTGGTCATCTATATCATCCGTCTGTTCATGCTCCAGATTACCAGTGATGACTACAAGAAGAGCGCCGACTCCAATGCTTTTCTCAAAAAGATTGAATATCCTTCTCGTGGTGCCATCTTAGACAGAAACGGTAAGTTGTTGGTTTATAACCAGCCTTCTTATGATGTCATGGTGGTGATGAATGAAGCCCGTGGTCGCCTTGATACCCTTGACTTCTGCCAGTCATTGGGCATTACGAGGGAAGAATTCGACCGTCGAATGGCCACCATGCAGGACCGCTCCAAGAATCCTGGCTACAGCCGTTTCACAGAACAGTTATTCATGAGCCAGCTTAGTGACAAGGATTTCAGCGTGTTTCAGGAAAAGATGTTCCGTTTCCCCGGCTTCTATGTCCAGAAACGCAGCGTGCGCCAGTACACTTATGACATGGGTGCCCATGTGCTGGGTGATGTGGCAGAGGTGTCGCCTGCCGATATTGAGGAAGACGATTACTACCAGCCAGGCGACTATATTGGCAAGCTAGGCGTGGAACGTTACTACGAGAAGCAGCTACGTGGCGTCAAAGGTGTGCAGATCCTGCTGCGCGATGCCCATGGTCGTATCCAGGGCCGATATAGGAATGGTGAGCTCGACCGTCGTGCTCAGGCTGGTAAGAACCTGACACTGGGTATTGATGCTGAACTCCAGAAACTCGGCGAGCGTCTGATGGAAGGAAAGATTGGTAGTATTGTGGCCATCGAACCCTCTACGGGCGAGGTTCTCTGTATGGTGTCGTCTCCCTCCTATGATCCCCGTATGATGGTGGGACGTTTGCGCTCGAAGAACCACCGTTTACTCTCACAAGATGTATGGAAGCCCTTGCTCAACCGTAGTATCATGGGCCAGTACCCTCCGGGATCCACCTTCAAGACTACTCAGGGACTTACCTTCCTCTCCGAAGGTATCATTACTCCCTCGACGATGTATCCATGTGGCCATGGCTTTAACTTTAAGGGCCTTCATGTGGGATGTCATGGCCATGCCGCCCCATTGCCGCTGGTACCTGCACTGAGTACCTCATGCAATGGTTTCTTCTGCTGGGGACTCTACCACATGATTAATACCCACATCTCGAAATATGGTACTGTGCAGAATGCCATGGATGTTTGGCGTGACTATATGGTGTCGATGGGCTTTGGTTATCGACTTGGTATCGACCTTCCAGGTGAGAAGCGCGGTTTGATTCCCAATGCACAGTTTTACGACAAAGCGTATAAAGGTTCGTGGAATGGTCTGACTATTATTTCTATCGCCATTGGACAGGGCGAGGTTAATGCCACACCTCTTCAGATTGCCAATCTCGGCGCTACCATCGCCAATCGGGGTTATTATTATGTACCCCACGTGGTGCGCAAAGTGCAAGGCGAACCTCTTGATACGACTTTCACAAGGAAACACTATACGAAGGCCGGACGCGAGGCTTATGACTATATTGTCCAGGGCATGCGCTCCTCTGTTCTTGGAGGTACTTGTAAGGCTTTGGGTAAGTATGATTTTATGGCTTGTGGTAAGACGGGTACGGCGCAGAACCGTGGCCACGACCACTCCGTCTTCATGGGTTTTGCACCCATGGATCACCCGAAGATTGCTGTAGCGGTCTATGTGGAGAACGGCGGCTGGGGTGCCACCTATGGTGTGCCCATTGGCGGCCTGATTATGGAACAGTATATCAATGGAAAACTCTCTGAGGCTTCCGAGGCAAAGGCTCGTGAGTTCCAGGAACGCAGAATCAACTATGGTACAACAGACAGGTAATCCCAAAGGTGTCATCCGCTCGCTCGACTGGTGGACCATCGCCATTTACATCGCCTTGCTCGTCTTCGGATGGGTGAGTGTGTGCGGTGCGAGTTATGACTATGGTGATACTGATCTTTTCAGTCTTAACACGCGATCAGGTATGCAGGTCATTTGGATTGGCACATCCATCATGCTGGGCTTTGTCATCCTTCTGCTCGACGACCGTTACCTCGACATGTTTGCCTATATCATCTTCGGTTTCATGCTTTTGCTACTTTTCGGCACCATCTTCAATCCGCATAGTATCAAGGGTTCGCGTTCGTGGCTCGTTCTCGGTCCGTTGCGCCTACAACCTGCAGAGTTCGCAAAATTCGCTACAGCCCTGGCTTTGGCGAAGTTTATGAATACCTATGGTTACAGTATCTCGAGGTGGAAGGATTTTGCAATCTCTTTGGCCATCGTATTGTTGCCTATGCTCTTCATCGTCTTGCAGCGAGAGACGGGCTCTGCACTGGTCTATTTGGCTTTTTTCCTTATGTTTTATCGTGAGGGCATGCCTGGCAGTATCCTTTTTACGGGTGTGGCCATGGTAATCTATTTTGTGGTGGGCATCCGATATGCTGATACGATGCTGTTCTATACACCTACATCCGTAGGAAAACTCGTGGTGTTACTGCTCATCCAATTCTTTTCCATCGGACTTATTTATGTCTATTGCCGTGATAAGCGCGAGGCTATCCATCTATTGATGGTAAGCCTTGGTAGCATGGTAATCTTGTTACTTTTCTCATTCTTTGTCATCCCCTTCGACATTGTCTATGTAGAGATGGTTATTTGTGGCCTGCTCATCCTCTATCTTGTGTGGCGCTTCCTGATGACGCGCTTCCACAACTACCTGTGGATAGCCGCCTTTACCTTAGGCTCCATACTCTTCTTCAATTTGGCTGACTATGGCTTGAATCATGTGCTAGAGCCTCACCAGCGTGTACGTATTAATGTGTTGTTGGGTTTGGAGGAAGACCTGAAGGGTGCTGGATATAATGTGCATCAGAGTGAGATTGCCATTGGCTCGGGTGGTCTGGGAGGCAAGGGCTTCCTCAATGGTACTCAGACTAAACTGAAATATGTACCAGAGCAGGATACCGACTTCATCTTCTGTACCGTTGGTGAAGAAGAGGGCTTCTTGGGTTCTGCGGGTGTGCTGCTGCTTTTTCTGGCTTTGATCTTACGGCTGATACATCTTTCAGAGCGCCAGCCACGTCGTTTTGGACGTGTCTATGGCTATAGCGTGCTCAGTATCTTCCTGTTCCATGTGTTTATCAATGTGGGCATGGTGTTAGGTCTGACACCTGTCATCGGTATCCCCTTACCGTTCTTCAGCTATGGAGGATCGTCATTATGGGGTTTCACGTTCCTGTTGTTCATCTTCCTGCGTATCGATGCAGGTAGAAACTTATTGCGCCGTTAGACGGATGCCGATGTCTGAAATGCCGGGCATGATTTCCCGTTTCATGTTATGAACGATATTAATCTGAATCGAGTCTCCCTTATTCAGGTCCAAATTCATTAAAGGAAACTCGTAATTGTAATAGCTTACACCCGATCCTGTGGGGTGCCCATTGTTGTTTATCATACTACACTCAATGCTTTGGCGCTGGGTCACTCCTAAGGGATATACAGTCTGCTCTACCTTCAGTGTTAGCCCCATGAAAGGAAAGGTGTTGTCAATGCGTATCTCCACCACTTCCAAATAGTTGTCAGCTGTTTGAATGGGGGCCACAGAGAATTTTAGAGTGTCGTTCTTGTCCCAGCCGTCCATCGTTATGTGTTCGTAATGATGATACACCGTCTGGTTGTCGCATGCTGCGACAACCAGCGCGAGGACTGCCAGCAGTATGAATATTTTATCCTTCATGCTGATTCTTAGCGTTGGCATGCCCTTCTCCGTTGCGATTGTTGTTGTGCTTCTTCTTTTTCTTTTTCTTGGCTTTGTCAAAGCGGTTGATGTCGCCTCCTGCCAGATCAACGCTGTGCTTTTCTTCTTGGGGTTTCTTACCACCCTCCTGTAGCGAGATAGGTTTCTCCCCCTGGCGGTTCAATTCAATCACCTCCTTGGCTCTTTTTGCACTGATAGTCTCCAGATTGGCAGCAATGTTCTTGTCAGTTGAGTAGGTCACGAGTCCTGCTAAGATGTCACTCTTGAACAGATGGTAGTCGGCATCTTGTGTCTGTAGGATAATATCCTTTCCAGGCAGTTTCTTGCCAGCTTCCACATAGTCGTCCACCTCGTAGTTCAAGCAGCACTTCAGCTTGGCACACATGCCTGCCAGCTTCTGCGGATTCAGCGAGATATCCTGGAATCGGGCTGCATTGGTGCTTACGCTTGAGAAGTTCTTCATCCAGGTGGCACAGCAGAGTTCACGTCCACAAGGACCTGTACCGCCAATACGTCCAGCCTCCTGACGGGCACCGATTTGCTTCATTTCAATCCTCACGTGGAAAGCTGCTGCCAGATCCTTGATCAGCTGACGGAAGTCCACGCGCTCGTCAGCGATGTAGTAGAAGATGGCCTTGTTGCCGTCGCCCTGATATTCCACATCGCCAATCTTCATCTGCAGCCCCAGACCTTTGGCAATCTTACGGCTCTCAATCATCGTTGAGTGTTCCCTGGCTTTGGCCTCTCGGAACTTCTGCATATCCGTCTCACGGGCAATGCGATAGACGCGCTTGATATCATCAGGTGATTTGATGTTGGCCTTCTTAAGCTGCAACTTCACTAGTCGTCCTGTCAGTGTCACCACACCGATGTCATGGCCTGGACTGGCCTCCACGGCTACCACATCGCCTTTGTTCAGTTCCAGGTTGTTCACGTTGTGGTAATAGCCTTTACGGGTATGCTTGAACTGCACCTCTACGAGGTCAGTAGTGTCCACGTTGCCAGGCACGTCGGCGAGCCAGTCGTAGGTGTTCAGCTGTCGGTCTTGCCGGCCTACAGCCTGGTGGCACAGGCCTCTGTCGCAGCCCACCATGATGTTATGTTCGTTACTTTTCTCCATATTCTCTTTTTATTAGGATTATCTATGATTACCTATGGTTATCTATTATTTTTGCAATAGTAGCACAATCATTTGCAGCGCCAAATCGAAGAATACAATCTTTGCATTGGCATTCTGCCCGATGTCTCGAGTAGCGAGATTTGCCAGCTCACTAATGGGCACCACGTTGGCCTCGTTCACGAAACGGGCAAAGTTCTTGGCGAAGTCCTCTTCCTGCTGCGTCATATAGCAGAGTTCTTCGTTCTGGAAGTTATACATGAAGTTCTCCCTCGTCATCCTGAGGAAGTAGCTGAGCCATCGCCTCTGTTTCTCACGCCCCAGAGCGGCCATCTGCTCACTCCATTTGCGCAAGTCCTTGATTTTACGCTGGTAGGCCAGACGCATCAGCATCTTATACATGTCGAGGAAGAACTCGTTCTCCGAGCCCACCTGCAACTCCTCCATCGCCTTCAGCCAGTTGCCGTTGGCCAAGCGGGCGATGCGTCGCGCATCTTCCTCGCCGATGCCTCTACGCGCCACGAGTGCCTGTTGGATATCTGCCTCGTCGATGCGTTTCACATCGATGCGCTGCACACGGCTGCGGATGGTTTCCAGCAGCTTGTCGGGCTCTTCGCAAACCATGATGAACACCGTCTGCAGAGGCGGTTCCTCGATGAGTTTCAGCAATTTGTTGGCACATTCGATGTTCATCCTCTCTGGCAGCCATACCACGCTTACCTTATAACCACCCTGACTCGACTTCAGACTCAGTTTGCGGACCAGGTCGTCGCTCTCACCAGCGGTGATGATGGCCTGCTGGTTTTCGCCGCCCATGGCCTGCATCCACTCGTCCATAGTGATGTAGAGTCCCTGTGCAATTAGCGTGTGCCACTCCTTGGCAAAGTCATCGCTCACGGGCTTATGGTCAGCTCCCATGGAGGGCAGTTTGATGGTAGGGTAGGTGAAGTGTAGGTCGGGGTGCTCCAGCTTCTGCAGCATGGCTTTGGCCGAAGGTGTGCCGTTGTCCAGCAGATGACAGGCGAATGCTACCGCCAAAGGCAGTTTCCCGCTTCCCTGCGGGCCGCAGAGCATCATGGCGTGTGGCAGACGGTCTTCCCTGACCATCTGTATCAGCCGCTCCTGCGCCTCTCGCTGTCCTATCACCTCGTCAAAACTCATCTCCCTTAATCCTTAAAGCAGTCGCTTGGCGACCTCTACTACGCTGTCCACAGCTGAGACGGTATAGAAATGTATGTTGTGTACCCCATGCTGGTAGAGCTCCTGACATTGCTGTGTGGTCCACTCGATACCTAACTGCTTGGCGTCTTCATCGGTCTTGCATTTCACGACCTCCCTGGCTAATGCTTCGGGTATATCGCAGTGGAATGTCTTGGGCACCACCGTCAACTGACTCAGCTTTGCCATCGGCTTGATGCCTGGGATAATAGGTATGGTGATGCCCATCTGGCGTGCCTTCTCTACAAAGCTGAAGTATTTCTCGTTGTCGAAGAAGAGCTGGGTCACGGCATATTGCGCTCCTAATTCCTGCTTCTCTTTCAGATACTGCATGTCCATCTCCAGATTAGGCGCTTCCTCGTGCTTCTCGGGGTAGCAGGCCACACCGTAGTCAAAGCCGCGCCCGGGGTTCTTGATGGGGGTGCCGTCGGCAAAGAACCCCTCGTTGAACCGCTTCACCTGAGCCATCAGTTCTGTGGTGTGGGCATGGCCTCCAGGTGTGGGCACAAAACGGCTGTCCTCCTTCGCCTTGTCGCCACGCAACAGCAAGAGGTCGCTGATTCCTAAAAACTGCAGGTCGAGCAACTCGTATTCGATATCCTCAACGGTACATCCGCTGCAGATGACATGGGGCTGAACGGGAATGCCGTAGCGTTGCTGGATGGCGGCAGCGATGGCCACCGTCCCAGGCCTGCGGCGGATGCGCTGGCGCTCGAAGTTGCCGTTCGCAAGTTCACGATACACGAACTCCGAGTGGTGGGTGGTGATATTGATGTAGGCAGGATCGAACTCCCGCAGCTTGTCTATATCGGCAAACAATTTCGCAGTTCCCGTGCCTTTCAGCGGTGGCAGTACCTCAAACGAGAACCGTCTTGCTGCCTTATCTTGATGAATAAATTCAGTTACGCTCATTGATATAAGTGCATATTTGGCTGCAAAATTACAAAAAATCCCTGTAATCCGTGCCATCCATGCCAAAAAAATATTAATTTTGCACTCGTTTTATGAGTATTAAGCAATTTCTAAAAGACTGGACGCTGCCTGTGGCCATTGCCGTGGGTACGGTGGTCTATCTCACGTTCTACTTCGTGCCCCAGCTCGATGCCCTTGGCGACAGTCTTGGTCGCGTGGTCGATACCATCTTCCCCCTGATGGTGTTTTCTACGCTCTTTTCCACCTATTGCCGCATCGATTTCCATCAGATGCGCCCCCATCGCTGGCACATCGGCATCCTGCTGTCGCAGCTGGCCCTTGTGGCGCTCAATGTGTGGATTATCTTTCGTGTCGAGGGCAATCCCGAGCAAAAGCTCCTTTGGGAGAGTGTGCTCACCTGCATCATCGGCCCTGCCGCTACGGCAGCCCCTGTGGTCACAGCCAAGATCGGGGGCAACATCAATACGATGACGGCCTATGTGGTCATCTCGGCCTTTGCCTCTGCATTGATGATCCCTGCTGTGTTTCCCCTGCTGGAGCGAGGAGCCAGCCTGGGATTCTGGCAGGTGTTCCTTATCATATTACAAAAGTTGTCGTTAGTACTTGTGCTACCGTTGGTGTTGGGGTGGGGCGTTCAGCACTATGCCAAGCGTCTCTGTGCCTGGATTGTTGGCATCCCCGACCTCTCGTTCTATCTCTGGGCCGTGCAGCTCAGCGTCACCTCGGGTGTCACCGTTCGTAATATCGTCCACAGCGACGCTGCTCTGCGCACGCTGCTGCTCATTGCTGTGCTCAGCCTCATCCTCTGTTTCGTGCTCTTCCTTGTGGGGCGCAGCATCGGGCGCCATCTTGGCGACGAGATCGATGGTGGTCAGGCCTCATTCCAAAAGAATACGGCTCTCTCCATCTGGGTGGCCTACACCTATCTTAATCCCGTAGCCTCCGTTGGTGCAGGCTGTTATGTGCTTTGGCAGAACATTGTCAACAGCGTTGAGCTCTGGGAGTACCGAAAGAAACATCCATAATCATACCCTTAACAGGCAGCAAACACAGAGTAGAATAATAAGCCCTTTCAAAAAAAAGTGTAGGAATTCTTTGGTGTTTTGGGAAAAAGATGTATCTTTGCGGTGAAATAATCTTTTTAACAATCAACAAGATGGAAACAACATTAGTATTATTGAAGCCCAGCTGTGTACAGCGTCAGCTGATTGGTGAGATTGTGAATCGTTTTGAGCGTCGTGGACTCCGTATTTCTGGCATGAAGATGATGCAGTTGAGCGACGAGATTCTGCGTGAGCACTATGCCCACCTCGTAGACAAGCCTTTCTTCCCTGGACTTTGTGCTTCAATGCAGGCTTCGCCAGTGGTGGCTATGGCTATCTCTGGTGTGGAGGCTGTACAGGTCGTCCGTACAATGGCAGGTGTGACCAACGGACGTCAGGCTGCCCCAGGTACCATTCGTGGCGACTACTCTGTGAGCAATCAGCAGAACATTGTCCATGCCTCCGATTCGGTGGAAAATGCTGCCATAGAGGTAGCCCGTTTCTTCCGTCCAGAGGAGGTGTTCGACTATGAAAGCGGTGCCTTTGCCTATATCTATGGTGCAGGCGAATGTAAGTGACATGTACAGGAATTAGCCTATCTTGAGGCAAAGGATGGTCAGGTCGTCGCTCTGATCAGCACTACCCACATGGTCGGCAACATCATCGAGTATCATGTTGACGGTGGATTCAGCATTGACAAACTTGTCATTGCGCATTAACTCCAACAGGCGCTCCTCGCCGTGCTGCTCCTGTTCTTCGTTTTCTGCCTCCGTCAGGCCGTCGGAATAGATGACCAGCGTATAGCCCTTGATGTTGTCGATATGCTCGCCTACATACTCCAGCTCTGGCCAGAGTCCGACGGGGGCATTCGGCTCCATGTCGATGTAGTAGGCGCGATCGGGATCTTGTGGCTGCAGCTGGTTGTTGACGAAGACGGGCGAGTTATGCCCTGCATTACAGAATTCCATCCGACCTGTCTCGATGTCTATCTCGGCGATGAACATGGTGACAAAGATGCACTTCTCGTTATCGGCAGAGAGTGCATCGTTGATGTGTGTGGCAATCTGAGCAGGCGTAAAGCCCTCCTTGGCTGTGCTGCGGAACAGATTGACGGCAACGGCCATCGTCATCGAGGCTGGCACGCCCTTGCCTGAGACGTCACCCACGCAGATGTAGAGATTCTTGTCTTTCAGGAAGAAGTCGTAGAGGTCACCGCCCACTTCTTTGGCAGGAGTCATCGAGGCATAGAGGTCGATGCCCGACTCCTCTGGGAAGGCATTGAAGACGTGCGGCACCATGCCCATCTGTATTTCGCGGGCAATGCGGAGCTCGCTTTCAATGCGCTCCTTGGCGGTGGTCGTTGCTTCCAGCTGGTTGTAGGCATCCTCCAGTTTGCCGTAGGCTGCCTCGATTTCCTTCGAGTGCTTGTTGCGGCGATGCAGGATAAAGGCCAGCGAGGCAATGACGAGGAGGGCGATAAGGGTGAGCATGATGATAAACACGCGATGGGCGTGCTCCGTCTGCTTCTGGGCTTCCATCTTAGATGCCCACTCGCTTAATTGCAGGTCTTTGTTATGACGGTCAAGGCTATCGTTTTCCAGTTTTACGGCGATGTTCTGTAGTTCTATCCCCCGGTTCAGGAGTTCTATGCTCTGGTTTTCCAGAGAGAGGTTCAGCGCTTTTTCCTCCAGGCGTCGTTGCTCCAGTTCGTCGGTGATGTGTTCCAACTCCAGCTGTTGGTTCTTCAGCTTCAGGTCTTTGGCTTCGTTCTCAGCTCGTGCTGCGTCGAGGGCCAGCGACTGACTGAGCGCAAGATTCCTTGACTCTGCCGAATTGATGGAGTCGCAATATTTCTTGTAAGCTACCTGTATGTGATAGGCTTCTTCCCATCGCCCTAACAAGGTGTAAGCCCGTGCAGTCATCGTCATTCGGTCCATCTTGCTTTTCAAGCCCTGGGCCAACGCCAGCATTTTCTCGTAGTCCCCGTTTAGTTCTGCATGATAGACATCCAGTCTCTTGCTTAGGTTCATGGATATCCCAGTCTTTTGCCTTGCCTTATCAAGTTCTGCGTAATAGCGGTTAAACGCTTCCTTGTCATCACGGCCAAGTGTGGTAGCTATACACCTATACCCCAAAGCCTGTACAAGATGTTCTGGAAGAAGGTCTGGCTCATGGAGTGTCTTTTCTGCCATTTCAAGAACTTTACCCTTTTTCCCCTTGTTATAGTAGATTTTTGCCAGACCAAGGTAAATGGGGGCAATGTTGAGATGGGGTAGGTATTGCTCTTTGTAATTGATGCATCGAAGGTACAGCTCCTCCGCCTGATCCTCCATCCGAAGGCCGCTCGCTATATGGGCATTGGTCTGTGTGGATGTGAAAAGGCCGTATTTGCTGTCGTTGTTACGGGCATAATCCGACATGACCTTGATAATATCCAGTGCCTGTTGCCGTTTGCCAATCTGAGAGAGCATGATGGCTTGGTTTGCCCAAGCCTTATAAAGCAGTTCTTCATTGTTTTTTTGCTTTGATACCTCTATCAGCTGGTCGGTGACCTGCATGAACTTATCTAAGGAATCTGGCTTGTTAAACAAGCGGTACATGTCTTTTCTGAGCTGCTCGATGGCGGCAGTCTTCTCCTGGGCGGTAACTGACACAGATGCCGCCAGGAGGCAAAGACATGCTATCCACTTGTTATATTTAAGCCATACGGTCATATCGGTGTTACTTCACCTTGTAGATGCGGAAGGTCTTGGCAGGGATGTCGTCGAGGAGCAGTGAGCTCTTCTTGCCTGCATCTACCTGGCAGGTACCTTCAACGGGGATGATCTTCTCGGGATTGTCGAGCGTGTTCTCATCATCGTCGCCATCGTGGGTGAGGGTGATGATCTGGGCGCTGCGGGCACCCTTCATGCCCTGCAGCTGGATGCTCAAGGGCTGGGGCTGGGCACTGGTGTTGACCACCTTGATGATGACCTCACCAGTCTGCTTGTCGAATACGGCAGAGGCGAAGAGACCGTCCTGGCCTTCCTGACCTGCCACGGGCTTGCCCTGCATGGTGAGCGAGAGCACATTGGTGCCCTTGTTCATGGCATAGAGCTGCTGGACATAGTAGCTGACAGACTTGAACATGCGGAGGTTGTCGAACCAGATGGCATCGGGACGCCACTGCCAGCCCTCGACATGAGCGAAGAGAGGGGCGTAGGTGGCCATGTGGACGATGTCGGCATTACGCTCAATACCCGTCATGTGGGCAGCCTCTAATAAAGAGGTATAATAGTGGTTCCACTTGTGCTGTTTGCTGCCATGGCAGGCATATTCGCCAGCAAACACCTTCGGGCCCTTGCGGTCGTAAGAGTCGTAGCGCAGGCCGTGGCTGAGGAACCACTCCTCGTTACGATAGTAGTGCTCGTCATAGAGGTCGACCTTCAGCTCCTTCATGCGGGGCTGCAAAAGGTCGAAGTCCCAGCCTTCGGAGTTGGGACCAGTGGTGCCGATGAGCTTCAGGTTGGGATATTTCTTGCGCAAGGCATCGCTGAACTTCTTAAGTCGCTCGGTAAAGACGGGGCCATAGCCGCCATGGGCTTCATCATAGTCCCACTGCTCATTGCCCACGCCGAGGTACTTCAGGTTGAAGGGCTCAGGATGGCCCATCTCTGCGCGCACCTTACCCCACTTGGAATCGACGGGGCCGTTGGCAAACTCCACGAGGTCGAGGGCATCCTGGATATAGGGCTCGAGCTCATCAAGTGCAGCGTGTACGCCAGGCTTCGTAGGATCGGGGTTCTGGAACTGGCAAGAGAGACCGCACGAGATGACGGGCAGAGGCTCTGAACCGAAGTCCTCACAAAGCTGGAAGAACTCGAAGAAGCCGAGGCCGTAGCTCTGGAAATAGTCGGGATAGAAGCGGTGGGGGAAGGTGTAGTGCCAGCGGTTCTCGTTGAGCTTGCGGTTCTCAACGGGGCCTACGCTGTTTTTCCACTGGTAGCGGCTCTCCAGGTTGACACCCTCGACGATGCAGCCTCCGGGGAAGCGGAACACGCCGGGATGCATGTCGAAGAGGGCCTGAGCCAGATCCTTGCGCATGCCATTCTCACGACCCTTCCAGGTGTCTTTCGGGAAGAGGGAGATATGCTCCACGTCGGTAGTGGCGATGGGCTTCTTGTTGTCGGAGAGCAGGAAGATACGCAGGGCACCCTTGGCCTCTGTACGGGGCGAGGTGATCTCTGCGGTGTACTTCTTCCATTCCTTGCCGCTGACGGTGATATTGGTCTTAACGAAGCGCTGATCCTCGCCCATCGTGTCATTATCGACGAAGCTCACCTCGAGAACAGACGATCCGCCCTCTGGACAGCGTGCCCAGACAGAGAAGCGGTAGGCTGCTCCCTCCTTGACGGCAATGCCGAAGAAACCTTCATTCTCAAGACCTGTATACTTGTCGCTGTGACCGGAATAGCCGAGGCGGATGTAGTGGGGGTTCTGGTCAAAGGGACCATCGTTGCGCAGCTCAAAGTTGCCATAGACTCGCCAGCCCATCAGGTGCTGCGGAAACTCGAACGAACGGTTTTTCACCATCTCGGCATAGAGACCGCCGTCGGCAGCGTAGTTGATGTCTTCAAAGAAGATGCCGTACATCGTAGGCTGTACGGGAGCCCCCAGTTTCTTGGTGTTCACGTCGAGAACGTGGGTCTGCGCTGTCGCCATGAGGCTGAAGCTAAGCAAAGAGAGGGTAATCAGTTTTCTCATTTTTTTAGTAGTTTTAGTAATGATTTCGGGACAAAAGTACTCATTTTTTTCGATATAGAGAAATATTCTTGCCAAAATTAACTTAATAGTCGATAAAATGTTTGGTGATTCGGTTAAAAACCACTATCTTTGCAAAGAATTTTCTAAGAACCCAAATATATGGCTATCAACCATCGTGCAATAATGTTGTTTGTCTTGGCAGCGTTCTTGTCGGTATTGCGGATATCGGCACAGGGGGCGAAGTGCAAGGATACGGCAGAGCACAAGCGGTTGCAGGAGGCCATGTGGGTGGCTACGGGGCAGGACTCGGCGCGACTGGTTTACGATGCCTGTGTCGCTTTTCTGCACCATGCCCGTGAGGATAATGATATCAGGGCTGCTAATAACTCTTGGGTGTGCGGTATCATGTACAACCTGGGGCATATGAACATTCACGATGCCTACCACATCGTTCAGGTGATGAAGGAAGACATCATGAATAGCCAGGATCCGGATGCTGGACAATATTATATAGCGAACATGATGGGCCATGTGTATAATACGTGTGGCAATATCGCAGGAGCCGAAGCCGAGTTCCTGAAGGCAGTAGAGGTCGTCAAGGGAGGCCGTTTCGAGATGGATGGATTGCTATTCACCTATCTTGCGCTGGCACATGTACATCTTAATAATGACTTGAATCGTACGTTGTACTGGCTCGACGAAGCAGAGAAAGTGCTGGTCCAACAGAAAGACTCGCGTAACTACTATCGAGTAATGGCCGACGTATTGGCCGTCAAGGCCATCGTTAGGTTTAAGCAGAAGAACTACAGCGCCTTCCGCAAGTATCTGGCTCAGATGGATGAGGCCGACCGCAAGAACCAGGTGCCGTCGGGCGACATGTTCGTTCCTTATGCCCGTGTGTATGAGACGCTGCTCAACGGCGACACGGAGCGGGCTCTGGCCAGCGTGGACCAGCTACAGAACCTGAAGGAACAGTATCTGCTGAAATGCGATATCTATCGTTATATCGGCGATAACGATAAAGCCTTCCTGACCCAGCGCGAGCTGATGCACAAACGCGACTCGATCACTGGTGTGATGATAGCAGAGAACATCCAGCAGCAGGAGCATGAGATGGAACTGATGAGGAAAAGTCAGAAGATGGGACGCGTGATGAATTATATCCTGTTCGGAGGCGTTGCACTGGCCATCCTCGTCATCGTGCTGATGGCCCGTAACATCCGGATGCGCCGGAAGTTCTCGAAGCGTCTCATGTTGAAAAACGAAGAACTGAGGAATGCTTACAAGAAGGTGGCAGCTGCCGACGAGATGAAGACCGAGTTCATGAGAAATGTGAGTCACGAGATACGTACACCGCTGAATATCATCAACGGCTTTACGCAAGTGTTGACGGGTGATGAGGAATCATTTACTCCCGATGAGCAACAGAAGATTGCTACGACCATTGGTAACAGCACCCGACAGATCACTTCGCTGGTGAATAAGATGCTGGCCCTGGCCAATGAGAGCACGAAGGACTTGTTGGAAGAAGCGGAAAATACCGACGGGGTAGAGATCTGTCGCCGGGCCATTGCTGATATGCCGGATGTGAATCATGAGAAGATCAAGGTGGAGTTTGTTGATCAAACGGAAGGAAAAAGCATGCTCTATACCAACGGCGACAGCCTGTTGCAGATGTTGGGTAACATTCTGGAGAATGCGGTAAAGTTCACCGAACAGGGACATATTATATTAAAGGTACGCACGGAGAAGGTGAAAGGCACGAAGATGATGTTCTTCACCGTAGAAGATACGGGCTGTGGCATCCCCTCCGACAAAATCGCGACCATCTTCCAACGTTGGGTGAAGGTCGACGAGTTTAAGGAAGGTCTCGGTCTTGGTCTGGCGTACTGTTGGGAGACCACACAGAAATTGGGCGGAACGCTGAGGCTTGTGGATACCTCACCGCAGGGAACGACATTTGAACTGGGTCTGCCAATAGAGAAAAGATGAGATAATAAAATGATGATCAAACAATAATATTCAATAACAACAAAAACAGAACTTTTAAAGATGAATCAACCAACAGAGCAGGGTAGCAAAGCCTACCTGATTTCAATCGTGATGGTCGCTGTATTGGGCGGCTTGTTGTTCGGTTATGATACCGCAGTCATCTCCGGCGCAGAGAAGGGATTACAGGCATTCTTCATGGAAGCCAAGGATTTCGCCTATACCGACGGATGGCATGGCTTCACATCAGCCTCGGCACTCATCGGCTGTATTATCGGCTCCGCCCTTTCAGGCTATCTGGCTACGAACCTGGGCCGAAAGAAGTCGCTGATCATCGCCGGTTTGCTGTTCTTTATCTCAGCCCTCGGCTCAATGGATCCTGAGTTCATGTTCTTTGAGTATGGTACACCTACCTACTCACTGCTGATCATGTTCAACATCTACCGTGTGATAGGTGGTGTCGGCGTGGGTCTTGCCTCCGCTATCTGCCCGATGTACATCGGTGAGGTGGCTCCCTCAAACATCCGAGGCATGCTCGTCAGCTGGAACCAGTTTGCTATTATCTTCGGTCAGCTGGTGGTGTACTTCGTGAACTTCTTCATCCTGGGCGACCATATCCAGCCGCTCGTGGAGGAGATGGGTAAGGGCTTGGCAGCCATCAACCCCGCCGCACAGTGGACCGTGACCACAGGATGGCGCTATATGTTTGGTAGTGAGGCTGTGCCCGCAGGACTCTTTGCCCTGCTCATCTGCTTCGTGCCTGAGACACCGCGTTACCTCGTGAGCATCGGACAGGACAAGAAAGCGGAGAGTATTCTCGCCAAGATCAACGGCCAGTTGAAGGCTTCACAGATCCTGCAGGATATCAAGGACACGATGGTGGTGAAGACCGAGAAGCTGATGACCTACGGTGCGCTCTGCATCTTCGTGGGAATCATGCTTTCAGTGTTCCAGCAGGCAGTGGGTATCAATGCCGTGCTCTATTATGCCCCGCGAATCTTCGGTGACATGGGTATGGACGATCCGATGATGTTGACAGTCTTCATGGGTATCATCAATATCTCGTTCACGCTCGTCGCTGTGTTCACAGTGGAGAAACTGGGACGTAAGCCTCTGCTCATCAGTGGCTCACTGGGTATGGCACTGGGTGCCTTCGGTGTAGCCGTGACTTTCGGTAACGAGAGTCTCGCATTGGTGACAGCTGCTTCGCTGCTCGTCTACTCGGCCTCGTTTATGTTCTCATGGGGTCCCATCACCTGGGTGCTCATTGCCGAGATTTTCCCCAACACTATCCGTGGCGGTGCCGTTGCTATCGCTGTGGCCTTCCAGTGGATATCGAACTTCATCGTCAGTTCGTCGTTTGTGCCTATGTTCAACATGCATCTCACAGAGGGTGATGACTTCGGCCACTGGTTCACTTATGGCCTTTATGGTATTATCTGTGTGATCGCAGCCCTGTTCGTTTGGCGCCTTGTCCCTGAGACCAAGGGTAAGACACTGGAGGATATGAGTAAGCTTTGGAAAAAGAACTAATAAATATGTAAGTTATGAAAAAAATATTGATTGCAGAAGACAATGACAGCAACTACATCCTGATGTCATACATCTTGAAGAAGTATTTTGAGTATGAACGTGCCAAGAATGGCCAGGAAGCGGTCGAGAAGGCGAAAGCCAACCAGTTTGATGCCATTCTGATGGATATCAAGATGCCAATCATGGATGGTCTGGAAGCTACGAAGGCTATCCGTGAGTTTAATTCCGAAGTACCCATTGTGGCTTTGACGGCGAATGCGTTCGATAGCGACCGTCAGGCAGCGATGGAAGCAGGTTGCAACGACTTCCTTGCCAAACCTGTCAGCAGTGACGTCTGTCTGGCAACCCTTGAAAAGATTTTTGGAAAGTTAGGATAGGGGTGTAAGGCCTCAAGCCAGTTCTAAATCGAAAGCCTGCCGTAGAGATTCTATGGCAGGATTTTCTTTTATCATCAATTCAAACTGCTCACGACGGGTGAGGACTTTTGCTCGTTCCTGCTGCTCTGCTACACGGATATCTAGCGTGATGGCATTATTGTGGAGGCCATTCTTCAGGGTGGTGATGATACGTCCCTTGAAGTCTTCCATCTCCTGCTTGACGAGGGCATTGTCGACGACAACTTCCAAATGAGGGAAGTCAAGGATGGTGGGATTCATGTTCTTCATGCGGGTGGCGATGCCACTCAACTCTTGGGGCATGCGGTTACACATCGACATCCATTGGAGATCGAGGTCTTCTTGCTTGAAAACGGTCTCCGTCTCTTTTTTGTTAAGGGCAGAACCGCTGTCTGGGAGATTGATTTTTGAGGGCTTGCCTTGATTGCGAAGCTTGTTCCAGGAGAAGCCGATGCCACCGAGTTTGACACCTGGCTTGGGTGTCGTGGCGGTGGCTGTATTAGGCATCGCGGCTGGAACTGGTTTCTCGGGAGCTACTATGGCAGCTGTGGATACGACAGGCTTAGCCGCGGCTACCTGCGGGGCCGCTGTCTGGGGCTGAGACTGGCGTATCAGTTTCTTAAACAGGGATTTTAATCTCTTGGGGCGGCGCCCCGCGCTGGCATCGTCGTCAGGTTGCGTAATCTGCGCAATCTCAATCAGTGTGAGTTCCACGAGCAGACGCTTGTTCGACGACTGCCGGTAGTTGATATCGCACTGGTTCATGAGACGTAGAGCCTGATAGAGGAAGCGGGTTTCACAGGTCTTGGCCTGCTCTGCATAGCGCTGGCGTTGCTGGTCGCTGACCTCAAGGAGAGGCAGCGTCTGCGGATCCTTGGCCATCAGCACGTTGCGTACGTGCTTGGCAAGACCTTGGATGAGCAATCCGCCATCGAAACCTTTGTTGATGATATTGTTGAGCAGCACCATGATGTCGCTCACTTTATTCTGATTGGATAAGTTGATGATCTGGAAATAGTTTTCAGAGTCGAGCACGTTCAGATCCTCAATGACTTTATCATAGGTGATGTTACCTTGGCAGAACGAGGCGGCCTGGTCAAAGATGGAGAGTGCGTCGCGCATACCGCCGTCGGCCTTCTCGGCAATCACGGCAAGTGCCTGTTCCTCGTAGGTGATACCCTCCTGCTCGGCCACATGCTTCAGGTGGTCTACAGTATTACGGATGGTCATCCGCTCGAAGTCGTAAATCTGACAACGGCTGAGGATGGTAGGCAGGATTTTGTGCTTCTCCGTTGTGGCGAGGATGAAGATGACGTGTGCGGGCGGCTCCTCAAGGGTCTTGAGGAAAGCGTTGAAGGCAGCGGTGGAGAGCATGTGCACCTCGTCGATGATAAATACTTTATAACGTCCGAGCTGCGGTGGAATGCGCGTCTGCTCCATGAGCGTCTTGATGTGCTCCACGGAGTTGTTGGAGGCGGCATCGAGCTCAAAAATGTTGAGAGAACGCTGTTCGTTGAACGACTGACAACTCTCACAGGCATTGCAAGCCTCACCATCTGCCGTCGGATTCTGGCAGTTGATGGCCTTGGCAAAGATGCGTGCGCAAGTGGTCTTTCCCACGCCTCTGGGACCGCAGAAGAGGTAGGCATGTGCCAGCTTTCCGCTCTTCACGGCATTCTTCAGCGTCGTGGTTAGGGCAGCCTGTCCCACGACGGTGTCGAAGGTCAATGGCCTGTATTTCCTGGCTGAAACAATGTATTCCATACTCAAAACTGAAATTTTTCTGCAAAGATACAAAAAAAAGAAGAATTAAGAATGAAGAATTAAGAGAAATTTGTATCTTTGCAACCAAATTAAATAAAAATGAAAGTATTAGGTACAATCAAGACTTATGTGCTTCGGGTGTGGCACTCCGTCATTTTCAAGTATGCGGTAGTGAGCATTGTTGGTGTGCTACTCGTAGGATTCCTCGATGACAACAGCATGTGGAGTCATATCAAGAACCTCCAGCGCATTGATGAACTGATGGCGGAGAAGGAAAGATATAATGCTGAGTTTCGTCGTGATCAGGCTCAGATAAAGGAGCTCGACAGAAATCCGAAAGCTATCGAGAAGATTGCCCGTGAACGTTATTTCATGAAGGCCGACAATGAGGATATTTTCATCCTCAGTGATGATGACCGTGCTCCCAAACCCATTGTGAGTCATGAGGCAGCTGAATAAGGTGCAGACCATCATCTATCTCCTGGGCGCAGTCTGTATGACCATCGGTGCCGGAACCTCGCTGCTTGCATGGGTAGGTGCTCCCTATGTCTACTGTGTAGGAGCGCTGGGCTTTGCCTCCATGCAGATGCTGCAGCGCTATGAGGGCGACAATTTCACCATTCGCCGTCTGCGAAGGATGATGCTCCTCAGTGATGTGCTCTTCCTCGTGGCAGGTGTCTTGATGTTTGCCAATGGTGGCAATTTCCTTGGACTCAACCACCTTATATATATAGAATATGTATACAACAAGTGGGTCATTGTATTGCTCGTGGCAGCTATCTTACAGCTCTATTCTATGCATAGAATCAGTCATGAGCTTGAGAAAGAGGCAAAAAAACTATAAAAGTTTGCGCAATTGTTTTAAAATGCGCAAATTTTTTTTTCTACTTCGATGAATCGTTGTACATTTGCCGTACGAAATGAATGATATATGAACAAGATTCTTTACGCATTTGTAATTATTGCTACGCTTACATCCTGCGCTGAGTCCTATTCGATTCAGGGCTCTTCGTCTGTATCGTCGCTCGATGGAAGCAAACTCTACCTCAAGACCATCAAGGACCAGGAGTTGAAAAACATGGATTCCTGTGATGTGGTTCACGGCAAATTCCGCTTTGCCGGACTCCTTGATACCGTCAAATTGGCAAACCTCTATATGGACGATGAGCCCTTGATGATGCCCGTGGTCGTCGAGAAGGGTGAGATAGAGATACGTATCGACAATACCAGTCGTACTGTCAGTGGTTCGCCCCTGAACGAAAAGTTATATGAATTCATCCACCGTCACGACCAGATCGGTAATGAGATGAATGAGTTGAGTCACCGTCAGAGTCAGATGCTGCTTGAAGGCATCGACGAGGAGACCATCAACCGCCAACTCTCTGTTGAGGCTGCGCGTCTGACACAACAGGAAGACTCTTTGGTAACGAACTTTATCGTGGAAAACTTTGATAATATCCTGGGGCCTGGTGTCTTCATGATGATGACGGGTGGTTACCAGTATCCTGTGCTGACCCCGCAGATTGAGGACATCATGAGTAAGGCCACGAAGAAGTTCAAGGAAGATCCTTATGTGAAGCAGTACTATCAGACGGCACAAGAGATACAAGCCCGTCAGAATGGACTGGTAGATGATAATGTGAAGTATGAGAACACTGATTCAGTCGGGAACGCTCGTTAACGAAGGTCAGACCTTCGAGGGCTCCATCGTCATTGAAGACGGCAAGATTTCTCAGATTATACAACGAAATACCACTCCCGAAGCATCCTATGATGAAGTCATAGACGCTTCGGGATGTTTTGTAATACCTGGTGTCATCGACGACCATGTCCATTTCCGTGAACCAGGCCTCACGGAGAAGGCAGATATGGATAGTGAGAGTCGTGCAGCTGCCGCAGGTGGTGTCACCACCTATTTCGACATGCCCAACACCATACCTCAGACCACCACTCTCGAGGCGTTGGAGGAGAAGTTTGCGCTGGCAGCGAAGAAGAGTCACGTGAACTACTCGTTCTTCTTTGGTGCTACCAATGATAACACAGGTCTTTTCCCACAACTCGACGTCCATCGTATCCCCGGTATAAAGCTCTTCATGGGGAGTAGTACGGGTAATATGCTTGTGGACCGTCGGGAGGCACTGGAGAAGATATTCTCTTCTTCACCACTGCCACTGATGACACATTGTGAGGATACGGATATCATCAATAGAAACATGGCTGAGGCCAAGGAAAAGTATGGTGAGGATCCGAAGGTGACCCATCATCCGGAGATCCGGAGTGAGGAGGCTTGTTATGAGAGTACTAAGTTGGCTGTGGAGTTGGCAACGAAACATCACGCTCGTCTCCACGTTGCCCACCTCACCACCGCCAAAGAACTGGGACTTCTGGGCAAAGAAAAAAATATCACTGCCGAAGCCACCGTGAGTCATCTTTACTTCTGCGACAGAGACTATGCCGCCCTCGGCACTCGTATCAAGTGTAACCCCGCCATCAAGACAGAGTGCGATCGGGAAATGCTCCGCGAGGCGCTCAACGATGGTCGTATCACTGTGATAGGCACCGACCATGCACCTCACCTGCTGACACAGAAGGAAGGTGGCTGTGCCAAAGCCGCCAGTGGTATGCCGATGATTCAGTTCTCTTTGGTCACGATGCTGGAACTCGTGGATCAGGGTGTGCTCTCGCTGGAGCGACTAGTAGAGTTGATGTGTCATAACCCAGCCCGACTCTTTGACGTGCGTCAGCGTGGTTTCCTGCGTGAGGGTTATCAGGCAGATATCGTGTTGGTGCGACCCAATACAGGGTGGACGGTGACGAAGGATATAATCCTGAGCAAATGTGGTTGGAGTCCTATGGAAGGACATATGTTCCTCTGGCGTGTGGAACGGACGCTCTGCAACGGCCATACAGTCTATGGACAGGGAAAAGTAGACACCAACTATATCGGACAGTCTGTGGAATTCAGATGAAGCTAACCTATGAAATCTCCGAACTGGTTCCTTACGTGAACTGGGTGTATTTCTTCTTTGCCTGGCAGGTCAAGGAGGATTCCGAGAAGGTGCGTCTGCGTTCAGAGGCAGAGACCTTGCTGACGCAACTCAATGACCATTATCATGTGTATGGTCTCTTTGGTCTCTTCGATGCCAATGCCGATGGTGATGATATCATTCTAAACGGTAAAAGACTTCCTTTGCTGCGACAGCAGCAAGGAAAACCGCCATATCTATGTCTTTCAGACTTTATCTTGCCGCTTTCGCGTGGTGAAAGCGACAAAATCGGGCTTTTCGCCACCTCCGTGGACATGGGGTTGGAAACCGATTTCGATGCCGATCCTTATCAGAAGATGATGGTACAGCTCTTGGCCGACCGTCTGGCTGAGGCTGCTGCCGAGCGGATGCATGAGCAGGTGAGAAAGGTGTATTGGGGCTATGCCAAGGATGAGGCGCTCTCGATTCCCGAGTTGTTGGTGGAGAAATTTCAGGGCATCCGTCCTGCGGTTGGTTATCCTTCGTTGCCAGATACCAGTCTGAACTTTGTGTTGGATGATTTGCTGGATATGAAACAGATTGGTATCCGTTTGACGGAGAGTGGGGCGATGAAGCCCCACGCCAGCGTGAGCGGCCTGATGTTCTCTCATCCTCAGGCCCGCTATTTCAATCTGGGAAAAATAGGGGAAGACCAGCTGCGAGACTATGCCCGCCGTCGCGGTCTTCCCATAGAAGTGGTTCGTAAGTTCCTCGCTTCGAACCTCTAAATACCTTTGATTATTTCTCCAGGGGCTTGCCTGACATCAGGAGCTCTACCAGCGGACGATCCTTATAGGTGTGACGCTGCTGGTCCCAGAAACCGAAGTCGGCATCGTAACACCAGGTGGTCCAAGCGATGTTGAACTCGTCGAAGACGGTCAGCATATCACGAGTCCAGTTATAGGCCAGCTCACGGTCTACGGGTTCATAGACACCCCACTCGCCGCAGAACAGCTGCAAACCGTATTTCTTCGCTGCCTCGATGGCATCCTTGAACTGCTCACGGATCTTGTTGATGTCCCAATATTGTTCTGTGTAGGGCTTCAGCTGATCCTTGATCTCGTCAGGAGCTGCATCGAAATCTTCCTTAGACACCAGCACGCCAGGATAGTGTACCTTACCTTTATATTTGCCCAGTGGTGTCCACCAAGCACCATAGTGTGTGAGGATCATCGGGTTGTAGTAGTGGAAGGAGAGTACGATGTTCTTGTCGCCCTCGGGCACCTTCAGATACTTCATCGTCTCGTGTCCCTGCCACATGTTTGAGCCAACCACGAGTGTACGCTGAGGCTCCAACTTGCGAAGGGCCTTGTGTACCTTGGCCACCAGCTGGTTCCACTGTTCGTGCTCTGGGGCCACAGGCTCGTTCATAAACTCATAGGCCACCCAGTCGCAGCTGCGGTCCTTCAGAAATGCTGAGAGCTGGCGCCAGAGGTTCAGCAGATCCTCCTGAGACTTCTCAGAGGTGAACAGGGTGTTAGCGGCCTGATCAGCTTCGTTGACAGCATTGAAATAGTGTGAACGGATGATGTGAAGGTCTACAATGGCACGCAGGTTGTGCTTACGGCTCCAGTCGAGGGCGTTCTTCAACAGGTCCCATGCCTCAGGTAACTTGTTGCCCTTTTCGTCCCAGAACTGCACCTCGTCGATGGGGATACGCACGAAGTCAAAGCCCAGGTCCTCCAGACGGTCGAAGTCGTCCTCCTGGATGTGAAGCCTGCGGGCCTCACCACGCTGCTCAGACTGTGAGAGCCAGTGGCTGATGTTTGTACCGCGCTTGATGCGGAAGTTGTTAACCTTTCCTGTCTGAGCGAAGCAGGATAATGAAATGAACAAGGCTGCGATGACTGCAGCAAGCGTAAATACGTTTTTTCTCATATCTCTATAGTTTTAAGTGGTTAGTGAGAGCGGAGGGTGAGCACCACGATTTCGCCCGTGGCACCGAAACGGAAGGGGATGAGACCACCAAGACCGGCTGTGACGAAGAGCTGTTGGCTGCCTTCCTGATACCAACCATTAAACTCCTTGCCTGTCAGAGATAACGGGCACCAGTCGAAGAGCGAGAATTGCATCTTGTGGGTATGCCCGCTGAGTGTCAGTTGACTGCGCCCGTCCTTGACAATCTTGCGCCGCCAGGCTGAAGGATCGTGCTCCAACATCAGGATAAAGTCATGCTCTGCGACATTCTCTAAAGTCTTGTTGATATCACCCTTCTGTGGGAACCTCTTACCATCGCCGTCGTTCTCCATGCCAGCGAGGATGACGTGGTCTTTGTCGCGTTCGATGGTACAGTGCTCATTCAGCAGCACGTTCCATCCCATCTGTCGCTCCAGACTGACGGTCTCTTTGCAGTTGGCAGCCTTGATGGCCTCGTCGCCACCGATATATTCCGCATAGTCGTGGTTACCAAGCACAGAATAGATGCCATCCTTTGCTTTCAACGTGCCTAACACGTCGATATGGGGGTAAAGCTCTTGTGGCTGGATATTCTGCAGGTCGCCGGCAAAGATGATCATATCGGGCTTCTGGGCGTTGATGCTGTCGACGGCGCGTTGCAACAACCAGCTGTTATGCTTCTGGTAACTGCCTACATGGGCATCAGAGAAGAGCACGATGCGATAACCGTCGAATGCCTTGGGCAGGTCTTTGGATATGTAGTCTGTATGATTGACTTCCAACTTGTTGAATCCCACGAACGTACCCCAGAAGAGGATAAACCATACGACAGGAACAGATAATACGCCTAAGAGATTGCCATAGTTCCTTGGTTTGCGCCTGGGTGATTTTTTGCATTTGCGTATTATCCAGGAACATCCTTTCCCAAGGGAAGAGCAGATGAGAAACGTCCACATGGGGATGATGATCAGTCCTAAGAGGAAAAGAAAACCGTAAAGAATAAATATCCGGTCGTTGCCAGGGATAAAGTCGCGCTCCATGGCCAGATATCCGCAGTAGGCCGTCATCGCCACGCAGGGCATCCACCACAACAGCCGCTTCCACCATGCTTTCTTTCCCTTGAACCATCTGAGGTCGATACATAAGAAAGGTAGGATGATCAGCAGCAGGAACAACAGGATATCTCTTGCGATCATTGGTCGGGGTTTTCTACAAATCCTTGGTACTGGGGCTCCATAGCTGACATTACGGAGTCGTAGGCCTGACGCATGGTGGCATCCACATTCTCTGGTCCCTTTCCAATGGGATAGATGGGCTCGTGGATAGTGAGACGGAGGGGATGCCAGTTGACGATGTTTACGAATCCTCGGGTACGTGGCAGGATATCAAACGAGCCGTTGATGGTCAGTGGTACTACTGGCAGCTGCAACTCGTCGGCCAGAGCGAATGCCCCCTTTCTGAACTTGCCCATGTGGCCCGTAAATGAACGGGCTCCCTCAGGGAAGACTGTCACGGAGTAGCCTTCCTGCAGGATCTCACGGGCTGCGTCGTAGGTCCTCTTGACGGCCTTGGGACCGCTCTTGTCTACGAATATCTGATGCGACTTCTTGCAGGCATAGCCTAAGAAAGGAATATGACCTAACTGCTTCTTCATCATCCACTTGAAGTTGCGGCCCAGATGACCGTAGATGAGGAAAATGTCGAAGATGCCCTGATGGTTGGCCACAAACACGTAACTCTGGTTCTTCTCCAGATTCTGACAACCCTCCACCGTAACGGGAATCAGAAACGCCCTGAGGATAACCTTTCCCCACCAACGTCCTGGTACATAACCCCAGTAATGCCCGTTGCCAAGTGTGGTTCCTAAGCCTACCTCCAAAGCAGTAAAAATGGTCCAGATCACCAGCACGGGAAATGCGATGATTATCTGGTAAATCTTATACAATATATTGACTAAGAGTTTCACAGTTTCTCGTTTTGTTTTTCATTCTCACTTCTCACTAATCTTCGGGTATTGTCTCGTCCAACCATCCCATCTGAGCTTCATCACACCGAAGAACGCCTCTCCGAAGATGCCACCCGACATTTTACTGGTACCTTCACGACGGTTGACGAAAATCACGCTCACCTCTTTAATCTTAAAGCCGATCTTGTAGGCTGTATATTTCATCTCTATCTGGAAGGCATAGCCCTTGAAACGAATTTTGTCGAGCTCGATGGTCTGCAGCACGCGACGCTTGTAGCATACGAACCCTGCCGTGGTGTCGTGAACCAGGAATCCCGTGACACAGCGTACATATTTAGAAGCGAAATAACTCATCAGTACACGCCCAACGGGCCAATTGACAACATTAACCCCACTCACGTAACGACTGCCTATGGATAAGTCATATCCATTGTCGTGGCACTCGTGGTAGAGGCGCGGCAAGTCGTTGGGGTCGTGGCTAAAGTCGGCATCCATCTCGAAGATGTACTCGTAGGTGCGCTCCAAGGCCCATTTGAAACCTGCGATGTAGGCGGTACCCAGACCTAACTTGCCACTGCGCTCAAGAATAAACAACCGATCGCAGAACTCCGTCATCATTAGGCCGTGCACGATAGCCGCCGTTCCGTCAGGGGAACCGTCGTCGATGACTAAGATGTGGAAACACTTAGGGAGGGCGAATATCGCACGGATAATCTTCTCGATATTCTCCTTCTCGTTATACGTTGGTATGATGACTATACTGTCACTTTCATGCATAGCTATACGCTTTGATGGTGCAAAGTTAATAAAAAATTGCGATACATGCACGCTATTTGTATATTTTTTAGTAATTTTGCACAAAAATTCTTGGACAAGCCAAGCGGCCAAGCCGAGTGCGTGATGAATATACAGGATTTAGAGAATTTATATGCGCAGTTGCCACAGGTGTCGGCACTGGCTAAAGAGCTGGGAAAAACTTCGTCTACGATGATTTTCCTCGATGGGTTGGTGGGCTCCAGTGCCCCGATGCTGTTTGCGAGCCTCATTAAGAAATGTCGTCCTCAAGTGCTTTTTATCCTTCAGGATGCCGAGGAAGCGGGCTATTTCTATCACGACCTGACACAGTTATTGGGTGATAATGATGTGCTTTTCTTCCCCTCCAGTTATCGCAGGGCCATCAAGTATGCCCAGCGTGATGCCGCTTCGGAGATTCTCCGCACAGAGGTTTTGGCCCGTCTCACGAGTGGGGCAGCGGGCTATATCGTGACTTACCCTGAGGCTCTCGCCGAGATGGTGGTCTCGAAGAAGAGCTTTGATGCCCGCCAGTTGGTGCTTGAGAAAGGTCAGGTCATTGCTGTGGGCGAGATAGAGAAGACGCTCCATGAGTTTGGCTTCCGCGAGGTGGATTATGTCTACGAACCTGGACAGTTTGCCTTGCGTGGTTCCATCCTCGACGTCTATTCCTATAGTTGTGAGTTCCCGTACCGCATCGATTTCTTTGGCGATGAGATTGATTCCATCCGCACCTTCGAGGTGGAGGATCAGCTCTCCAAGGATCAGCGTGATCGGATAGAGGTGGTGCCCCAGCTCTCTATGACAGATGAGAAGGTACCGTTCCTCTCGTTTGTGCCTGACGAGATGTTTCTGGCTACCAAGGATTATCTCTATGTGCGTGATGCCATCGACCGTGCCTATCAGGAAGGTTTTTCTACTCAGGCACGTACAGAACTGATGGAGGGTGCCACCGAGATGCAGCAGCGTGAGATAGAACAACAGCTGCAGCGTGAGTCACAACTCATCAATGGTGTCCAGTTTATGGCCGATGCCAACAGACTTCGCCGTATCGAGTTCGGCCACCGTCCCTCCACTCAAAACTCCAAATTCTCAACACTCCACTTCGATATCTCCGTGCAGCCCCTCTTCCATAAGAACTTCGATCTGTTGGCACAGACCTTTGAGGACTATCTCCTTCAAGGGTATCAGATATATATCCTCGCCGACAGTCAGAAGCAGATTCAGCGTTTGGAGGATATCTTTGCCGAAAAGGCAAAGGTACCGTTCACCGGCGTTGATAAAACGCTCCATGAGGGCTTTGCTGATAACGAACTGCGCATCTGTGTTTTTACCGACCACCAGATCTTCGACCGCTTCCATAAATACAATCTCAAGAGCGACAAGGCCCGTAGTGGTAAGATGGCACTCACGCTTAAGGAGATACAACAGTTTGAGATTGGCGACTTCGTGGTTCATGTAGACCATGGTGTCGGCAAGTTCGGAGGTCTGATTCGTATGCCCCAGGGCGATGGCTATCAGGAGATGATCAAGATCCTCTACCAGCATGGCGACAGCATCTACGTCTCCATACATTCTTTATATAAGGTGTCGAAGTATAAGTCGCAGGATGGGGGAGAGCCGCCTCGTCTGTCTACGCTCGGCACAGGGCAGTGGGAGAGACTCAAGGAGCGCACTAAGAACCATATCAAAGACATCGCCCGCGACCTCATCAAACTCTACGCCAAGCGTCGACGCGAGAAAGGCTTTGCCTTCAGTCACGACACCTATTTGCAGCATGAGCTTGAGGCCAGCTTCCTCTATGAGGATACGCCAGATCAGTTGAAGGCCACGCAGGACGTGAAGGCCGATATGGAACAAGCTAAGCCTATGGACCGTCTCGTATGTGGTGATGTGGGCTTTGGAAAGACAGAGGTGGCTGTGCGTGCTGCCTTCAAGGCGGCTACTGATGGGAAACAGGTGGCGGTACTTGTGCCTACAACGGTCTTGGCCTATCAGCACTTCCGTACCTTCTCCTCCCGTCTGAAGGAGATGCCCGTCCGTGTGGACTATCTCACCCGAGCCCGTACCACGAAGCAGACCACTGCTCTGCTGAAGGACCTGGCTAACGGAAAGATTGATATCATCATCGGCACCCATAAGCTCATTGGCAAGTCGGTGAAGTTCAAGGATCTCGGTCTGCTCATCATCGACGAGGAACAGAAATTTGGTGTGTCCACGAAGGAAAAGCTGCGCCAGCTGAAGTCGAATGTCGATACCTTGACAATGTCGGCAACGCCCATCCCCCGTACGCTGCAGTTTTCATTGGTGGGCGCCCGTGACCTCAGCGTCATCCAGACGCCGCCTCCGAATCGCTATCCCATCCAGACGGAGATCCACACCTTCGGCTCAGAGATTATCGTCGATGCCGTTAACTTCGAGATGTCGCGCAACGGACAGGTCTATTTTGTCAACAACCGCATCAGTCAGTTGCAGGAGATTGCCGATATGATTCATAAGTATATCCCTGATGCCCGTATCGCCATTGGTCATGGACAAATGAAACCGGAGGAACTGGAACAGATTATCCTCGACTTCTCCAACTATGACTACGATGTGTTGCTCTCTACCACCATCGTCGAGAATGGTATTGATATCCCCAATGCCAACACCATCATTATCAATGGCGCCCATAACTTCGGCCTCTCCGACCTCCACCAGATGCGTGGTCGTGTGGGACGTGGCAATCGCAAGGCCTTCTGTTATCTCCTGGCACCGCCTTTGGCAGCCCTTCCTGCTGATGCCCGCCGTCGCCTCGAAGCCCTCGAAAACTTCTCCGACCTCGGCTCTGGCATCAACATCGCCATGCAGGACCTCGACATCCGTGGTGCCGGCAACCTTCTCGGCTCAGAACAGAGTGGCTTCATCTCCGACCTGGGCTATGAGACCTATCAGAAGATTCTCAACCAGGCCATGACGGAACTGCGGAGTGAGGATCCGGAATTTATTAAGGCCGAGAAATCTGATGCTAAAAATGCTCAATCTTCAATCTTCAATCTTCAATGGGTTGACGACTGTGCCATTGAGTCCGATATCGAGATGTACTTCCCTGATCTCTATGTGCCCAGCGACTCCGAACGCATGCTGCTCTATCGTGAGCTCGACAACCTCGCCAACAGTCGCCGTCTGGAGGCAGACCTCGAAGCCTACCGTAAACGACTAAAGGATCGTTTTGGGGCTATTCCACCTGTGGCCGAGGAACTGATCAGCGTGGTGCCTCTCCGCGTACAGGGCAAACAACTTGGCATCGAGAAAATCATGCTCAAGCAGCAGAATATGTACCTCTACTTCGTGAGCAACAACGAGAGTCCCTATTATCAGGGCGAGACTTTCGGCAGGATTCTCGACTACGTGTCGCGCCATCCCCGTCGTTGCAACTTCCGCGAGGCCAAAGGCAAACGTTCCGTCATCATCACTCAAGTCACCTCCGTAGAGGATGCTCTGACAATTTGTCGTGAGATTGCGACAAATTGACAGCAGGAAATCCTCTGGCATTTAACTTGCATGTTAGTGTGTGAAAGCCGAAAGGCAATCACTAAAATAGTTAACATGTATAACAATTAAAAATATAATTAGGAGGTAAAGATTATGATGCCAGTAATGAGAAGTAACAGTTGGATTCCTAGTGTGTTCAATGATTTGTTTGATACGGACTTTATGCCGAAGGCAAATTGCACGGCTCCCGCTATCAATGTGAAAGAAAGCGACAAGGCCTATACCGTAGAGTTGGCCGCACCGGGCATGAAAAAGGAGGATTTCAATGTTCACATCAACGATGAGGGCAACCTGATCATCAAGATGGAGAGCAAGAACGAGAAGAAGGAGGAAGACAAGAACACGCGCTATCTGCGTCGTGAGTTCTCTTACTCAAAGTTCGAGCAGACCCTGATTCTGCCGGACGATGTGAAGAAGGAGGATATCTCTGCCAAGGTTGAGCACGGCGTACTCACCGTCGAACTCCCGAAGGTCATCGAAGAGAAGGTGAAGGTATCACGCCAAATTGATATTGCATAACAAACTAAAGCCCCGCCAATCGGCGGGGCTTTTTGATGCTATTCTCCAAAGATCTTCTGTAGTTTGTTGTGTAGCGCCTTGCCACGAAGGGCGCGGTCGATGACCTTTCCCTTCGGATCGATGAGGATGTTGTCGGGGATGCCATCAATATTATAGATGGGGGCAGCGGCGCACTTCCAGCCCTTCAGGTCGGAAATCTGCAGCCACGGCATCTTGAGCTGGCCGATGGCCTTGATCCATGCCTCCTTCTTCTGGTCGAACGAAACGCCAATCACCTCAAAGCCCTTGGCGTGATACTTGTTGTAGGCCTCCAGCACGTTCGGCATCTCTGCACGGCAGGGACCGCACCATGAGGCCCAGAAATCAACGAGCACATACTTGCCCTCGCCAACGAGTTCACTCAACTTATGCAGATTGCCGTCAGGGTCGGCCATCTCCAGGTCGATGAACTGCTGGCCGATGATGGCTGTCTTCGGACTATCCTTCGGCTTCGTTGCAGCCTCCACATAGTCTCTGGTCTTCTTCAGAAAAGGATGGTTGGCAAACACCACATTCTCCTTCACCAGCTCGTCGTACGCCTCTACGCCGTTGTCTATGAAGTAATAGCTGGAAAATGCCACAGGTATCAGTGAATTACGTTCTTCCTTGAATACCTTGTTGGCAAAGGCTATCATACTGTCAATCATCTTGTTCATGTCACCCATGAGTTCATCCTGATGCGCCCTTATTTCTGCCTCGGTCATGTTGGCGGTCTTCTTGCTCAGCATCTTTTGGGGCAGATCCATTTCAATGTCGAGCTTTGTCAGACGCTCGTTCAGCGGAGAGCCTTTCAACGTACTGTCATTGACGTTGATGATGATAGGCGTGCCGTCGTTGAAGAATGGTGTCGTCCACTGTGCCTGCTCTGCTTTGACGCCCATCAGGGCATCCTTATCGGCTGTGCCGGTGAAAGCAAACTTACCGTCGGCAACAACCACGCTGTCGATAGCTTTTTCTGTCAACTGGTCTATCAGGTAGACCTTCTTGCCGTCTTCTGTATATGTTCCGCTAACGGCATACTTCACTTGTGCCATTGAAGGCACTGCTACCATTCCACTGATGGTGACGATGGCGAGGGCCATCAAAAGTTTTTTCTTCATTGTCTTTATAGTTTAATTTTTATTTGCGGATGAGTGTTGATCCTAATTTCCCAAGTTGGATGGCGTAGACACCCTGTTGGAGACCTGCCAGATTGATGGCGCCATCCTGTACCTTTGTCTGTCTGACGGCCACCCCCTGGAGGTTATAGACCGTTGCGTCGATGCCGTCCTCGGCTCCGTCGGCATACACGATGTCACCATTCACGCGGAAGCTGACGTTCTTAGGCTGTTCCTTGCTGAGGGTGGGGATGCTTGTGTTGATGTCCAGCACGTAGAGCAGTCCCTTATAGGCGTTCATCTTACCAGAGCCGAATCGTTGGGGAGCCCCCTCGGTAAACTTGTCGGTGTCGCTCGTGTTCCTGATGATCTCCTTGATGTCGTCGTTACTCAGTGTCTTGCCCTTGTCGGCAGCCGCCTGTAGCCACAGAGCCACGATGCCGGCTGCTGCGGGTGTAGACATCGAGGTGCCGCTCATGCAGAGATATGGATAGCTGCGTGGAGTATCCTGTCCCTTAAACTGGTTGCTGTATTCCTTCTGCTCTATTATATACCTGTCTGGCACTGTCGTGTCGAAGCTGTTTCCGGCTGCCACCACGTAGTGGCCAGGTGTACAGACGTCGGGGTGTTGATGGCCAGCCAGGTCTGTGCCATAGCTGCTGAAGTAAGCATAATCGCCTACGACGTCATCCGCTATTGTGTATTTGCCGCTATGGCCCTTGTGTTTGTTGTTGGCGCACCAGGCCCCGATGCTCACCGTCTCGCCCGAGGTGTTCCAGTCGCCCACGGAGAGGCTACTGTTGCCAGCTACCCACGGCTCGCTATTCTTCTGTCCATAGAGGAAATATTCGCACCCATTGTCACCCCACGCATGAAGCTCTATGTCCTCCGTAGGAATCATGCTGACCTTAAATACCAGTTGGTCTTCTCCTCTCCCAGTTTCTCCGTTGTAAGGTATTTTCTTGAATTCCAGACCGTTCATTTGCATATTGAGCTCCGTATAGGTGTACTGCTTGCCGTCTTGGTCCAAACCTATGTTCTGGTAACACCACAATTGCACCTGATCGCCCTTCTCAATATATTTCAGCATCTCATTTGCTGCCTTTAGCTCCTCGCCTTTCAGATGACTGTTGTCGGCATTTTCTCCAATATAGAAATAGGTGCCTTGGCCGACGGTTCCTACCTTGGGGTCGGAGTTGTAGGTGAGTGGCGCTTTGTAGTAGACGTGTCCGTCTATTGCGCTGGCGATACTGATTTCGAACTTCACATTCTTCGTTGTCTTCATGCCTCCCCAGACATAGCCGCCATTGCCATTGCCTGCATATACGTTCAGTGTGTCATTGGCTTGGCTCTTCATGTTGAGGTAGCAGGTGCCGTCGTCTGAACCCGAGTTGGAGGCGCAGAGCATGATGGGGATTTTCGCATTTTTTGCACAGATCTCCAAGATTCTGGCCATGTTGCTGGTGCCGTCGTGCCAGCCGTCCATCGAGTTATAGCTGATGCTCGCTACAAGTGGCTTCTTGGCGTTGGTGGCTTCATATAGCATGTAGTACAAAGCCTGATAAAACTCTATGGCAACCCCGTCCAGATTTTTGTCTTTACAGTATTGCCGGAATTCCTTATCTTCCTGTAGCGAACAGATCAGGATATCGGCCTCTGGAGCCATGCCGCCGATGGGCTGTTCTCCTATGCCTTTCACGTCGTTCATCGTGCTACCCGCAGCGATGGTGACACAGTGGGTGCCGTGTGAGCCGCCTAGTTCCTTCACCTTCAGCGTGTCGAGCATGTCTTCTGCCTTGTTGAAGGCCGAGCCCGCCAGCGTATCTGGGCCGATGATGACTAGATCTCCCATGTTTTTCCGGCCTGTTACATAGTATCCCTTTACACGCAGGTTGCCGTCCTTATCTTTCAGCATCGGGTGTGTAAGGTCGAATCCGGCATCGATGACTCCCACCATGACGCCCTTGCCTGTATAGGCCTGAGGCAGTTTCTCACCCGTGCCGTTGATCACGTCACCGGCCTGGGTCACGTTTCGGGTGATGTCCGTCTGTCTGCGGATCCTTGGTCCGAGGTCGATTTTCAGTACGCCCTCCACGGCTGCCATAGCCTCGAGCTTCGAGTAGGGTGCCTCCATCAGTACAATGTCGCCCACGACTCCTCTGATCTTTGCACCGAGCGCCCTGAGTTCTTCAGCCACTTGTCGTGCATTCGTGTTCTCTTTGCAGTTCACGAAGAAACGTCCAAAATACTCGGCATCGCCTCTCGTGCCAGCTTTCTTGGCACTGATGGCCGCCTGTTGCTTGGCCGCCTTGGTCATTGGTGTTACAAGACCCTGCGCTCCAGCTGTGAGCACACCCATGAATAGTGTTACAAGTAATAGTCTTCTCATATATGAATAGTTTTACATTATATTATAGTGAGTCCAGACGGTCGGAATAGAGTTCCGTCGCCTCAGGTCCTCGCTCGTCGTCTGTCATGTCTACCATCGGGTGCCAGTTAGGCTCTGGCTCGAGATTGATGCCAAAACGGTTCAGGTTCTGGTTCGTGTAGGTGAGCTGGGCACCAAACAGACAGATGGTCCACGATATCTGCACCCAGAGCATGAACAGCGGCAGGGCGGCAAACGAACCGTAGATGGCGTTATAGCCCGTCACCCAGATCTGCGAATGGATGTAAACCAACTGCAATAGTTGCATGGAAACGCCTGCTAGGATACTGGGTATGATGGCGCATGAGGGGCGCACCTTCGTGTTCGGCATATAGACATAGAGCGCAAAGAACATCAGGGATATCAGAATATACGATGACAGGTCGAGCAGCATGCGCATCGCCGACCCCAATAACAGCAAGTTGGGAATGGAATTTGCGATGGTCTCCATAAAGACGGAGACACCCGTCAGCACAATCAGCAGAAGAGGGAACAGCAGGAACATGGCCAGATAGTTGGTGAACGACCTGAATATGGGCCTCGAGTTGTTCACCTGCCAGATTTGGTTGAAGGTCTCCTCCACATTGTTCATTAGCATCAGCACGGTGTAGAGCATGAATATCAGGCCCACGCCGAGGAAGACGCCGCTCTTCGTATGTACCAGATAGCCGTTTACGAAGCCGATGATCGCCTCAGCAGCCTGGGGCTGTGACGACAACGCCTCCCGGAACCATATCTCTATGAATTTATTGTATCCGAATCCTCTGGCGATGGCGAACACCACGGCGAGTATCGGCACGATGGCTAACAGCGTAGAATAAGTCAGCGCCGAAGCCTCTGCCATCACCCGCTTCGCCGTAAAGAACCGGACGGAGAGGTACATTATACGGAAAACCTGTTTCAGATACTTCTTCATTATCGGTTGCAAAGGTAAGGATATTTTTTTCTTCTTACAAGATTTTTATCGAAAATATGATAATCATAAATATGATAATCTAAAATGTGATAATTGAGCATGTGCAGCTCTGTCCGTTAGAAGAGTTTTGCGTTATTTGCTGCCACTCTGCCACCACTTGTCGTAAGTTCTTGAATGACAGGTGATGGTAGGTGGCGGCAGTAGGGTGGCAGGTGGCAGTAAAATGGCAGATCAGAGCTTTAGACGACGTACAAGGTACTCTGTATGATGCTTTGTCTCACGCTTTTTCAGTCCGGAGATACCGGAAAGCATGCGTCCGAAAGAAGCAACGTTGACTGGCTTCAGCAGACTGACGCCTACCTTGGCCTTCAGAAACTCGAAGATGGCTGAAGCACTTATCCATTCACCATCCGTCTCGTTGACTGCTGGCTCGAAATAGTCGAAGAAGAAATGATCGGCTGCACTTTTCACCCTGAACTTTCGGTTCCACTCCATAATCTGCAGGGTTTCCTCAGGGCCGAAGTAGTAATGATCGTGCTGATGAAGGGCCTGCATGGCCTGTGCATAGAGCTGCTCATAGTTGGGAGGTGTACTGATGTCGATGGGACCAGTGAGTTCCACGCTCAGGAATCGGCGACTGCCGGAAGGATCGGCCAATACATCGGCCTGATTGGTGGTGGCGATGAACGAGGCCCTGCGAGGAAAGTCTTCCACATGGCGCCCATACGGTCGCTTGATCTTGACTGACGAAAGGGTGATGATGTTCTTCAAAAATCCCTGCTGAGTGTGAGACGGGATCTGGTTGAACTCATCGAGGTTGATGAGCAGCATCTGAGCCATCTGCTGTAGCACCTGCCGCTTATCACCCATCTGCAGGTTGCCCGTATAGCCCCAGCTCAGTTCCGGCGGCAACAGCTGCTCGCAGAAGGTGGTCTTGTTCCAACCCTGTGTGGAGATAAGCAGGGGCACGGCCTGATTGCCGTACTTGGCATGACAGGACACCTGCCACTGGCGCACCATCCCCAGAAACCACGTGTAGAACCAGTCTTCCCAATGCGGATTCTTCGTAGGCACCGTCCTGGCGAGCCTACGGATATGGTCCTTGCCGTCCCACTTGTCATACTGTTCCCAGAGGTAGTCGCCAATGGGATCGTAGGGCCGTATCATGTCTGAATGTACATAGCGACGCACATCATTGTCGCGGGCATCGATGCCACCAAGTCGCACTTTCATGGTCAGCCCCTTCAATACACGGTCGTCTACGGGCTGCCAGTCCATATAGTTGTAACTGTTGTCCTTGTACTCCGTGTAGCCCATTGTGGTATTATAGCGAAACTGGTAACGGGTGTTCAGGAAATCTATTAGCTTTCTGGTTTCGAGGCTGATATCAGCCCCCGTTGCTTCTTCGTTGTCGGGAGGCGTTTCTATCACCACCTGAGGCTGAGGCTCCATGACAGGCAGGGGCTTCTCGCTGACAGGCAGGGCGAGGGCCTTGGCGTTATAGTAGGGGTGAGCATCGAGGGGCATGTGGAAGCAGCTGCGTACAGAAGCAGTTTCCTTGGTGATGGGCTTGGGCAGAATGGCCTGATAAAGGGCCGATGCCAGATGGTAGCCTGCCCGACAGTATGCATCCGCCTCTTCCTCAGTGAGTGATTCGCTATCTGGCGCTGCTACCCTGACGAGGATGATGACTTCGCTACCAGTAGGTCCGACGAAAGCGGCAAGGGTATAGTGCAGTATCTGCGCAGCCTGCTTCACGGCATCTGTTTCTGCCGGACTTCCCAAACCGTCTACTGTAAGAGTCACCACACCGTTGAAGCTCTTCATGCAGAGGTTTTCGTTGCCGTCTTTTACATACTCGGCCGAAGGGTAAATGAGGTGTGAAGGATTCTGACGGTCATAGCTTTCCAGATTGTCGGTCATGCAGAACTGCCTACGCCGACGGGCCACCGTGCCGTCTTTGGTATCGGTCTTAATGCGCTCTATGAAACTCTCGATAGTCTTGTTCGAGAGTCGCAGCGCGTTTTTCTTGTCTCTTAGTACGAGTGTAATTTTCATTTGAATAGTCTTTTAAAGTGTTATACGTATTAGAAGCCAACCTTTTTTCAGTGAGAAAGCGCAGTTTTCCCAATGAGAAAATATCGTTTTCTTAGTAAGAAAATGATAGAAAACACTATCCTTTATTGGTCTGTGGGAGGATTGCCGAAGGAGTATGCTTCATAGTAACGGTCGAAAGGTACGTCCCAGTCGTAGCCGAAACCCCTGACAATCCGTCGGATCATCTCTTGCTGTCCAGGGTTGAGGCCCCGCTCTCCACGCTTAAACTGGTAATACTGCTTGGGTCCAATCAGTAAGGCAGTGAGGCTTTTGCGCATTGGGGTGTAGTCCTTCTTCAGCACGTTGTCGTAAAGATGGGTGAAGCCAGCTGCCATGGTCATCACCTCAATCTTGTCAAACCAACGGCAATGACCGTCCTTCTGAGTGTGAGGCAGTACGCAACGACAGGTTTCCAAAGTTTCTGGAGCATGACTGCCAGCCAAGAATCTCATGCAGTTCCCATGGAGCGGACAGTCTGCATTGAAGCAGAGTGTGTACCAGCCGGGCACTGCAGAATAGTCGAAATCGTCGTTGAGTGAATTGATGTCTGTTGTTTTTTTCATATTATTATTTTTTACCTATTATTTTATGGTTGTTTCTCGGCCTACAAAGGTACAACATGTCATTGCTGCCACCTGCCACCCTTCTGCTACCACCCGCAATCTTCTATTAATCAATAGCTTACAGCGGCTGGTGGCAGAGTGGCAGCAAAGAGGGAGGATTTACTTGTCGAGTTCTGCGAGGTTGGCGGCGATCATCTCGTCGGTGACGGTGTAGTTCTGGAGGTCGCCCTTGATGTAGGACTCGTATGACGGCATGTCGATCAGACCATGACCGGAGAGGTTGAAGAGTATGACCTTCTCCTCGCCAGTCTCCTTGCATTTCTTGGCCTCGCGAATGGTGGCTGCAATGGCGTGGGTGCTCTCAGGAGCAGGGATGATACCCTCTGTGCGGGCGAAGAGCATACCAGCCTCGAAGGTCTCGAGCTGTGGAATGTCGACACCATGCATCAGACCGTCCTTGATGAGCTGGGAGATAATCATGCCAGCACCGTGGTAGCGCAGACCGCCAGCGTGGATGTTGCTGGGCTTGAAGTTGTGGCCCAGGGTGTACATCGGCAGCAGTGGGGTGTAGCCAGCCTCGTCGCCGAAGTCATAACGGAATTGGCCGCGAGTGAGCTTCGGACAACTGTCGGGCTCAGCAGCGATGAACTCTGTGGTCTTACCGTCAAGCAGGTTGTGGCGCATGAAGGGGAACGAGATACCACCGAAGTTACTGCCACCGCCGAAGCAGCCAATCACGATGTCGGGATATTCGCCTGCCATCGCCATCTGCTTCTCTGCCTCCAAACCGATGATGGTCTGGTGCAGACCTACGTGGTTGAGCACGGAGCCCAGCGTATATTTACAATTAGGTGTGGTCGTGGCGAGCTCTACAGCCTCAGAGATGGCCGTTCCCAGAGAACCAGAGTGGGTAGGATCCTTGGTCAGGATGTCCTTACCGGCACGGGTAGACATCGAGGGGGAACCTGTGACCACGGCACCGAAGGTGCGCATGATGCTGGAACGGTAGGGCTTCTGCTGCATGGTGATCTTCACCTGATAGACGGCACAGTCGAGGCCGTAGATCTTGGCAGCATAGCTCAGAGCGGCACCCCACTGGCCAGCACCCGTCTCAGTGGTGACGTTGGTGGTGCCTTCCTGCTTGGCATAGTAGCACTGGGGCAGGGCAGAGTTGATCTTATGTGAACCCAGCGGGTTGGTACTCTCGTTCTTGAAATAGATGTGGGCAGGGGTACCCAAGGCCTCTTCGAGGGCATAGGCACGTACCAATGGGGTAGAACGATAGTATTTATACTTCTCGAGTACATCCTCAGGGATGTCTATCCAGCGATGCTCAGTGTCCAACTCCTGTACACAGCACTCACGGGGAAAGATGTGTGCGAGGTCGTCGACTCCCAGAGGCTGCTTCGTAGCAGGATGGATGGGAGGCATGGGCTTGTTGGGCATGTCAGCCTGAATGTTGTACCACTGTGTTGGAATCTCACTCTCTTGGAGGATGAATTTTTTCTGTTTAGACATAATAATTAAGTTTAGAATTTAGGAATTCCGCGTGCAAAGATACACATTATTATTTATAAATAAGAATGTAGAATTAGGAAAATCACAAAAATGATGTTATTTTTATGATTTTGACAGCAAACTGTCAAGGAATTCCTTGGGTTGTATGCCAAACTGCTTCCTGAAACAGGTGGCAAAATAGCGCGGATCGTGGAAGCCAACGCTATAGGCGAGGTCGCTGACACGGATCTTGGGATTCTGCACTGCCATTTTGTAGGCCTCCTTCAGCCGGACATCTCGTATATAGGTCGAGACGTTCATGCCAGTGATGGTGCGTAACTTGTTGTAGAGGGTCGAGGCACTGGTGCCCAGGTCGGCAGCAAGTTGATTGCGGTCGTACAAATCGTCATCCAGATGGCTCATCACAAGTGCCTGCACACGTTCGAGGAAAATCTCCTCTGGTGAGGCGCTCTTGGCTGCATCAACGCCTTCCTCGTCGGACCTCTGAATGGTTTCTGCCAGCAGGCGCTTGCGGTTTTCGATGATATTGTCGATGCGCAATTTAAGGTCCTTCAGACGGAAGGGTTTTGTGAGGAACTCGTCGGCACCGGCTTCAAGGGCTTCCTGCTCGTCTTCCTCCTGTGTCTTGGCGGTCAGCAGGATGATGGGCAGGTGGTCGTAGTTGGGGTCGCCCTTTAAGGTCCGCGTCAGCTCGTAGCCGTCCATCTCGGGCATCATCACGTCAGAGATAATCAGGTCGATGGCTTTCTTTTTGATAATCTTCATGGCTTCTACGCCATTTTGGGCAATATAGACACGGTAATACGACTTCAACAGCTGCTGCATGAGCATGAGCAACTCCAGGTTGTCCTCAACAATCAGTATCTTACTGGTGCTATCATCGTCGACTTGGTCGTACTCTCCCTCAGCATTGACGTCGGGGGTAATGGCGTGGATGTCCTGAATGACGTGCTTGGGGAGCGTGAACTCAGTAGATGGCCGCTCGAAGATCTCATCAGGGCTAAAGGCTTCCTTGTTGATGGGCAGGGTAACGCTGAAAGTGGTACCGACGCCGACTTCGCTCTTGCACTTGATGTTACCATGGTGTAAATAAACAAGGTCGCGCGTGAGCGACAACCCCAATCCGGTGCCAATAGTGTGGTGCTGACGATACTTACCGTCTTGGAAACGCTTGAAGAGCTGCTTCATCGTCTCTGGTGAGATGCCTTCGCCTGTATCGCTAATCTCTATCAGGATTTTGTCGTAGGTGGCATTCGTCTTGGCCCTGAGGGCGACTTCTCCACCTTCTTTGGCGTATTTGGCTGCATTCGAAAGGAGGTTGTAGATGATTTTGTCGAGTTTATCGGTATCAATCCATCCCATCATACTCTCAGGCTGACAACTGACGGTGAATTTCATTTGTTTTCTGGTGAGTAGGGGCTCTATGCAGATAGCTGTCTCGTGTACATATTTCATAACGTCGCCCTGGGCTACGAGCAACTTCAGTTCTCCAGCCTCCGACTTGCTGGTCTCCAGAATCTGTTGCAACAGCCGTACCATACGTTGGATGTTGAGTTGCATCATGTCGTAGTCGTGTCCGTATTCCGGTTCTTCCTCGCGCAGTTTGTCGACGGAGGCAGAGATCACGGTGAGGGGAGTCAGCAACTCATGGGTGATGTTGGTGAAGATGGCACTCATCTGCAGACTACGTCGCACACGCATATTTCGTAGGTACAAATGTCTTCCTACGAGTACTGAAATGACCACTACGGTCGCTATCAGAAGGCTAAATAGTATGCTATTGTCCATCTTTACGGTTGATGATTCATGTGCAAAAATAGATAATTTTTGTGAAATGGCCATCTTTTTTCGGAAAAAATTGCCTTTTTCGCATTAAAAATGTTGATTTTGCGTGAATTTTAGTCGAAAATGCGTTAATTCACGCATTTTAAACATAATAAAACGCAGATTAAACATCAATTCCAAATTCTTATTGTATCTTTGCACCAGAAAAAGATTTTAATGGTTAAGGTTTATGGTTGATTAATTTAGTTTTTTAAGTATGGAAAAGGCTCGTTGTGATAACGAGCCTTTTCTCATTTTATATAAAACCTTAGCGATTGAGCAGATATCTTTCAGCCTCAATGGCCGCCTGACAGCCAGAGCCTGCAGCAGAGATTGCCTGACGATAGACGGGGTCGGCACAGTCGCCTGCCACAAACACGCCGGGAATCTTGGTCTTGGGTGTACCGTCGATTTTCTTCAGGTAGCCCACCTCATCCATATCGAGCCACTCTTTGAAGATGTCTGTGTTGGGCTTATGGCCAATGGCAAGGAAGAAGCCGTCGATGGCGATATCCACAAGTTCCTCGTCAGGTTCACCCTTACGTTTGACCAGATGGGCGCCTTCTACGCCATTCTCGCCATAGAGACCGATGGTGTTGTGCTCGAAGAGGATCTCGATGTTCTCTGCGGCCTTCACACGCTGCTGCATCACCTGAGAGGCACGGAGGAAGGGCTTGCGCACAATGAGATACACCTTTTTGGCGAGGCCGCTCAGATAGAGGGCATCCTCACAGGCCGTATCTCCACCTCCTACGACGGCTACCGTCTTCTTACGATAGAAGAAGCCATCGCAGGTGGCACAGGCCGAGACACCCTGACCGTTGTACTTGCGTTCGTCGTCGAGTCCCAGGTACTTGGCAGAGGCTCCTGTGGCGATTATCACGGTGTCGGCCTCAATCTCCGTCCCGTCGTCGGCAGTGCAGACGTAGGGGGCCTTTGAGAAGTCTACCTTGACGATAGTGCCCATGCGGATATCGGTTCCAAAGCGCTGGGCCTGTTCGTAAAGGTCCATCATCATCTGGTTGCCGTCCACACCCTGCGGATAACCGGGGAAGTTCTCTACCTCCGTGGTCTGCGTCAGCTGACCGCCGGGTTGCATGCCGCTATACTCAATAGGACTGAGGTTGGCGCGTGAAGCGTAAATGGCAGCGGTATACCCTGCGGGTCCGCTGCCTATAATCAAACATTTAGTTTTTTCCATGATAGAAATCTTCAATTTTCAATGCTCAATCTTCAATTAAAGAAGTTCTTCAATCTGTGTTGCGATATTGTCGATGTTCTCCGTAGGCTCGAAGCGGGCCACCACCTGACCCTTCTTGTTGATAAGGAACTTGGTGAAGTTCCACTTGATGTCGGGTTTCTGCTTGTAGTCGGGATCTGCCTTAGAGAGCATATCGTCGAGGATGGGGGCAATCTTATGGCTCATATCCCAACCAGCAAAACCTTTCTGCTCCTGCAGGAACTTGTAGAGGGGATCGGCGTCATCACCGTTTACCTTGATCTTCTTGAAACGGGGGAACTCTGTGCCGAAGTTCAACTTACAGAACTCATGGATGCTCTCGTCAGTGCCGGGAGCCTGCTGTCCGAACTGGTTGCAGGGGAAGTCGAGAATCTCGAAGCCCTGGCTGTGATACTTCTCATAGAGTTTCTCCAGCTCGTCGTATTGTGGGGTGAATCCACACTTGGTTGCTGTATTGACAATCAGCAACACCTCGTTGGCGTATTCCTTCAGGGATACGTCCTTGCCTTTTCTGTCCTTGACAGTGAAGTCATAAACTGTTTTCATTTCTATTAATTATAGATAAGTAAAGTTCTCGGCTACAAAGATACAAAAAAGAAGTGAAAAGTAAGTCATCGCGATTCACTTTTCACTTCTTTTCACTATTCAACGAAAAAAGACACGTTCCGGGCATATGCAACTACCAAGAACGTGCCTTTATGATTTTGCGGTTTTATCTTACTTCTTCGCAGCCTTACCGTAGCGGCTCATGAACTTATCGACACGACCTGCGGTGTCAACGAGCTTGCTCTTACCAGTGTAGAACGGGTGAGAGGTGCTGGAGATTTCGACTTTTACCACCGGGTAAGTTTCGCCTTCGAATTCTACAGTGTCATTTGTCTTTGCAGTAGACTTCGTAAGGAACATATCGCCGTTGGACATGTCCTTGAACACGACGGGGCGATAGTTTTCTGGATGAATACCTTTTTTCATTTTGAATTTAATATTAATGTTATAAATACTGTTTGCGCATAAAGCGGGCGCAAAGGTACGAACTTTTTTTTGAATTTGCAAACTTTCTGCCCTTATTTTTCTTTTAAGTGACGATTTTTGTGCTTTTTTCTTGGTCGACTCAGATTTTTATGCTATTTTTGCAAGCATAAATATGACTGCTATGCGTAAAATCAGATTAGGAATGTTGTTCCTGCTGTTCCTTCCCGTCTTTGCCATCGCGAAGACACCGAAAAAGCAGGTGGCCTATGCGATAGGCTTCTACAATCTTGAGAACCTGTTTGATACCTGTCACGATGCGGGGAAGAACGACTATGAGTTCCTGCCCGAGGGTTCTTACCATTGGACTGCCGACAAATATGCCCATAAGCTCGTCAACCTGGCGCGTGTGCTCTCTGAGATGGGTACCGATGAACTGCCCGATGTGGGTTGTGCAGCCATCGGTGTGGCTGAGGTGGAGAACGCGAAGTGTCTTACCGACCTCTGTAACGAGCCTCCTCTGAAGGCTCGTGGCATCCAGTTCGTGCATATCGAGGGCCCTGATCAGCGTGGCATTGACTGCGGCCTGCTCTATAACCCCTCACTTTTCAGTGTCAGAAATGTCAAACTCGTACCTTATATATATACAAGGCCAGAAGACGCAGGCCGCGCTACCCGTGGTTTCCTGATTGTCAGTGGTACGCTGGCTGACGAGCATGTGACTATCGTCGTCAACCATCTGCCCTCCCGTGGGGCGCCCTCTATCGCCCGTGAGGATGGCGGACAACAATTGCGGGTTGTCAAAGACTCCCTGTTGAAAGATGATCCGGCCGTGAAACTGTTTATTATGGGTGACATGAACGACGATCCCCAAGATGCCTCGATGGCCGTCTGCTTAGGTGCCAAGCGTGAGGTGAGTGAAGTGGGGAAGGACGACCTCTGGAATCCCTGGTGGAACGAGCTGGCAACAGGTAATGGTACACTGATGTATGAAGGTGCCAGGAACCTCTTTGACCAGATTATCCTCTCGGCCTCTTTGCTTGGTGAGAAAGGATTGAAGTATGCGGGGCATCAGGTGTTCCGCCGTGACTATATGATCCAGGGGCCTGGTCCTTATTGGGGTAGTCCGTTGCGCACCACGGCCGGTGGTCAGTGGCTCAATGGCTTCAGCGACCACCTGCCAACAGTAGTGTACTTGAGATAAAGGTAAAAAAGTAAAAAGGTAAGAAAGTAAAAAGGTAAGAAAGGATATGATCATTATTGGAATCGCGGGCGGATCGGGTTCTGGCAAGACCACCGTCGTCAAACGAATTGCCAAGGCGTTGCCACCTCATTGTGTGGCTGTTGTTCCCCTCGACTCGTATTATAATGATACGACCGAGCTCACTGATGAGGAGCGTAAGCAGATCAACTTCGACCATCCTGACGCATTTGACTGGAAACTGCTTACCGAGCAGATCAAGAAGTTGAAGAATGGTGAAGCCATCGAACAGCCCACATATTCGTATGTCATCTCCAACCGTCTGCCTGAGACCGTTCACGTAGAGCCCAAGCCCGTGATTATCCTTGAAGGCATCATGACGCTACACTATAAGAAGCTGCGCGACATGATGGACCTGAAGATTTTTGTGGATACCGACAGTGACGTGCGACTCATCCGTAACATTCGTCGTGACGTGGTGGAGCGTGGTCGTACGGTTGATATGGTGCTCGATCACTACGAGAACGATGTGAAACCCATGCACGAGCAGTTTATCGAACCCACCAAGAAATTTGCAGACCTCATTATTCCTTGGGGTCGTGAAAACAAACGAGGTATTGACATCCTCAGAACCTATATCCAGGGATTTTCTGAAGAAGTCAAACAGGGCATGAAGGGGTAGACTGCTATTCCTCGACTTTCGGAAGGTTTTCTGTAGAGGTGGTCTCTTCTGTCACCTCTTCTATTGGAACGGCTTCAATCGTCTCTTCCACAACTTCCTCGGCTACAGGAATTTCTTGGGCCTGACGCAGTTTACGTCTGTTGGAGTGGAACTTAATGGAGTTCACCAATTCGGTCACCCCATAGAGCAGCGAGCACCAGCCTAAGATCAGCATCGCCACATTGACAGGTGTCATCGGTTTGATGATGACATATAGGCCCGTGAGCAAGATAAGCGATGGGAACACCCAGTAGCCGAAGCCTATCTTGCCATATCTCCGCCCGTTTACCAGATTCATATACTGATTGATGGCACCTAAGATCAGGATGCCACCGATGATATACATCAGCGCCGTGATAAATACGTTGGGCGTCAGTGCCAACAGGGCACCGAGGATAAGGCTGCCCACGCCCACGATAGGAAAGGTAGGCTGCTCACCAGCCACCACTCGCCCCTCGGCATCGGTAATCTTATACTCCGACACATGCTTACGGGCATTCACATAGACAATCAGGGAAATCAAACCCGACAAAAGGAACAGAATTCCGATAGCCACCGTAATCCATGTTACCGTATTATCCGGATACTTAATCAACAAAATACCTATGGCAATGGCACAGATGGCGCGGAAAATCGAACTCTGGAATAACTTCATAATTTATCAATTTCTAAGTTTTACGCTGCAAAGATACGAATAAGTGAGTACAATACAAAACAAAAAAACATTTTTTTGTTTTTATTGTCGAGCGTGAGTATCTTCAACCGAAGGTTAAATATAAAAAATATAGATGGAATCAGCAAATATTTATGTAATTTTGCAGCAAATTTTAAAAGATAATGACAACTCTTTATTTAGTGCGGCATGGAGAGACGGTGGACAATGCCCGTCAGATTATGCAGGGACAGACGCAGGGAGAACTTAACGAGAACGGTATCCGTCAGGCGGAGGAAGTGAGCCGTGAGTGGGCTTCCAAACCGTTGGATGCCATCATTGCCAGCGACCTTAAACGCTCCATCGATACTGCTAAGATAATTGCCGAACCCCACCAGTTGGAAGTGCTTACTACGCCTCTGTTGCGTGAGCGCGACTGGGGCAGTTTTACCGGACGTTATATACCGGAACTGAAGGGTGAGGTATGGCCCGATGACATCGAAACATTGGAAAACCTTCTTTCCAGGGCTGGCGAATTCATCGCTTATGTCAAGGAGACATTCCCGGGAAAGAAGGTGCTGGCCGTAGGCCATGGCATCATCAACAAAGCCGTTCAGGCTGTATATTATGGTAAATCAATGAGCGAAATTCAGAGGATGACCAATGCCGAAGTGCGCATCCTTGAGTTGTAACTCTCAACTATCTGCGGCCTCCGAAGTGACTTCCGCCAGAGTGACCGCCACCAGAGTGACTTCCGCCAGAGTGACCGCCACCAGAGTGACTTCCGCCAGAGTGACCGCCACCGGAGCGTGTTCCCATGCTGGATGATCCTCCGCCATGGAATCCGCCACCGGAACGTGTTCCGTGTGAGCTGCCTCCGAAGTTAGAGCCTCCAATGCTGCGTGAGGGTGTAGAGCTGCTGCGTGAGGGTGCAGAGTTCCCGCGATATCCTCCAAAATTTCCACTATTCGAACGGCTCTCCGGACGACGCTCTATGCCGCGGTTGTTGTCTTGACGGCGCTCTATGCTGCGGTTGTTGTCATAACGGCGCTCTGTGTCGCGGTAGCTGTCATGACGGCGCTCCATCTGACGGTTGTTAAAGCCAGTGCGGTTGTTAGGACGATGGTCAGAACGGCCGGTTATGCGAGTAGAGCTATGGTGCGACGGTGAGCGGAATTCTCCGCGGTTCCATCGGTCGTGCATGCCGTAGTGAGCCCTGTTGCTAGGACGATAGTGGTCGCGATGCCCGTAATAGTAACCATGTCTGCCATGAGTGTGCCAGGCATGTCCACCGCGGTAGGTGGCGTAGAAATGCGGACGCCCGAAGTAGAAATAGTCACGGTGTGGGTAACGGCGATAGATGCCGAAGTGCCAGTAACCAGCCTCCCAGTAAAGCGGGCGGTAGAAATAGGTGGCTGCCACAAAGGCGTTCCACTGCCAGTCGAAGAGTATATAGCTGAGATCTAGATTACGACGCTCCCAATAGGTGCCGAATACGTCGCTGCGTCCTGTCACGCCCATCAGGTAGTCAAGGTTGATCTCGTAGGCTGCCTCATACTGTGCATCCGTCAAGTTCAGCTCGTAAGCCATCTTGTCGGTGAGGAACAGGGCCTCGTTGCGGGCCTGCTCGTAGCTCATGGCACTTGCTCCCATCGTGGTGGTCAGCATCATTGTCAGTGCGAAAAACAACTTCTTCATAATCGTATCTTATTAAAAGGTGAGACATATAAAATTCTGATTCACGCTGCAAAATTGCGATTTTTTTCGCATCAATGCAAAGGAAATCCCCTAAACGCCGAGGGGAAAAACCCTATAAAGGTATTTTATTAGTGTTTTGTTTTGTCTTTTGCCCGATTATGCTTACCTTTGCCACCAAATATGAGACATTTATTATTCCTTTTATTATGGATTAGCGGGGTGACTGTTGCTTTAGGACAGGAACGGTCGCTCTTTGACAGTCTGCAGTATCGGGCAGAGGTGCAGGCTACAGCTGGTGGTGGGGATCACTCACCTTTGTGGCTGAATGCCAACAGGTATGGACTGAGTTCGCTGAAGACTGCCAATGGCTATGTGCGTGGAGCGGTGGAACGTCAGCTACGTGTTGACGATGGTCGGCGCTGGGGCATTGGTTATGGTGTCGATGTGGCTGTGGCAGCAGGCTTCACGAGAACCTTCGTCGTGCAGCAGGCTTTTATGGAGGCTCGTTGGTTGAAGGGTGTACTTACCGTAGGTGCCAAGGAGCAGCCTATGGAGTTGAAAAACCAAGAGTTGAGTACTGGTTCCCAGACTTTAGGCATTAATGCCCGTCCTGTGCCACAGGTGAGGCTCTCATTGCCTGACTATTGGGCAATTCCCGGGCTTCACAACTGGCTCGCCCTGAAGGGCCATGTCGCCTATGGCCGGACGACCGATGGCCACTGGCAGGATGACTTCGTGGCTCCCCAGTCGCGTTATACGGGTAACTCCTATTATCACAGCAAAGCGGGTTATCTGAAGATTGGCCCTAAGAACATCACCTTCGAGGTAGGTCTGGAGATGGCCAGTCAGTTTGGTGGTGAGTCGCATGTCTGGGAGAATGGTGTGGAGAAGGTGTATAAGAACAGTCAGAACGCCAAGGCATTCTTCAATGCCCTTGTTCCTGGTGGCTCTGATGCCACCGACGGCGATTTCGAGAATACCGAAGGCAATCAATTGGGCTCATGGGTGGCACGACTGAATATCGATCAGCCAGCCTGGCAGCTTGGTATCTATGCCGATCAGTTCTTTGAGGACCATTCTATGCTGTTCCATTTTAATAAGAGTGGTGACAAGAAGTTCCGTTACGACTTCAAGGACTGGATGTTAGGAGCCGAGTTGAAACTGAAAAATAATCCCTGGCTAGAGAATATCGTGGTGGAGTATCTTTACACGAAGTATCAGGCGGGCCCTGTGTATCACGACGAGACTAACAACATTCGCCTGCAGATAAGCGGTCGCGATAATTACTACAACCACCACCTCTATTCCGGTTGGCAGCATTGGGGACAGGTGATGGGCAATCCTCTTTACGTCTCGCCGCTTTATAACGAAGACAACACCATCGAGGTGAAGCACAACCGCTTCGTGGCCTGGCATCTGGGACTGAGCGGCACACCGCTTCCCCGTCTGCATTATCGAGTACTTGCCACTTGGCAGAAGAGCTACGGCTCGTATTACTATCTTCCCACTAACCCCATGGAGGGTGTGAGCTTGTTGGCTGAGGCTGGTTATGGCCTCTCTAGCAGCTGGAGCCTGAAGGGGGCTTTTGCTATGGACGCAGGCAAACTGCGTGGCGATAACTATGGTTTTCAACTCTCAGTCATAAAAACTGGATTATTTAAGAATTGAAGATTGAAAATTGAAGATTGAAAATAGGAATTGACAAATGAAGCGATTCTTTATATATATAATAGGTATAGGGCTGCTGCTGACAGCCTGCGATATGGAGAGTTCGGATAATGGCCATCTTGACGGCTTTTGGCAGATGACGAGCAAAACGGATCAATATGCCAAATGCGGTGCTGTCGACATGCGCGATTCGGGTATCACATGGGCATTTCAGGGAAAACTGCTTGAACTACGTGATGTGAAGAAGGTGCATCAGGACATTCTCGGTAACTTTGAACATCAGGGTGGTACGCTAAGCGTCAGCCATTTTTATCTGGTGGATCGTGACAAGGGCGATATACTAATTGATGATGCCATCTCCTATCTCGTGCCCTATGGTGTAGGACAGTCACAGGAGAAGTTCAAGGTTGTGGAGCTGACCAGCAGTGAGATGATTCTCGAGAGTGAGCGTTTCCTGCTGAAGTTCCGCAAATATTAAATTTTTTTGCCGAACACGATCTTCAGGAATGTCAGACCCAGAATCTTGGCATCGAGCCACCATGAGCGGTGCTCTAGATAGTCAAGGTCCATCTCCAAGCGTTTCAGCATCTTGTCCATCGTGTCGGTATAGCCGTTATAGAGTGTGGCCATGGAAGTGATACCTGGACGTATCTGGTAGAGATAGGTGTAGCGGGGATCATGCTTCATGATCTGATCGATGTAGAACTTCCGTTCAGGGCGTGGCCCAATGAATGCCATGTCGCCCACGAAGATGTTCCAAAGCTGGGGCAGTTCATCGAGATGGTGTGCCCTAAGGAACTGTCCGGCTTTGGTCAGCCGTTTGTCTCCCTTCTGACTATTACTCAGCTGGGGCCCGTTGGCCTCTGCATCGATGGTCATGCTTCGGAACTTGTAGATATAAAACGGTCGGCCGAAGCGTCCGATACGCTCCTGCTTGAAGATGACAGGCCCGTCTTTGCCGCGTTTCACGGTGAAATAACAGATTACGAAAAGAGGGGAGAAGATGATAAGACACACTGTGGCCAAGAGGAAATCGAGCCATCGCTTGACCTCCTTCTCAAAAGCGTTCATACCATCATAAATATACGCGTAGTTTTGCTCCATTCAGTACCTTTTAGTTCTACTTCATTTATTATATAACGCAGTTTCCTGCGAATTATTATCTTCTGAGGAAAAATAAATAACCATATCGCCGGCAGCCCTTTGGCAATAGCCTGAGCAGCGTGCGCAACACAACGTTGAGGCTCATCTGCCAATAGCTGATATGACCCAAAGCCCGCAAGTGGCGCTGGAACCTGATCTCCTGACGGATATAGTGACTGCCACCACGACGACTGAAGAGTTGTGACGTCAGCCGGAAGCTGAGCAACGACTCCTGCAGGTTATGGAACCTCGCTCCCCGGCGCAACATCCGTACCCAGAGGTCATAGTCCTCGAAGAGCGGACAGTGCTGATAGTTGCCAGCCCTTAGAACGGCCTCTTTGCGCATCATCACCGTGGGATGGTTCATAGGGTTGCGGTAACGGCTGAACCTGAGAATCTCCTCATGCGTCTCAGGCAGCCTTCGGGTGGAGATCACCTGTGAGGGATCGCCAGAAAACTCATCCACCCACGAGCCTACAATGTCTGTCTCAGGATGGGCCTCCAGCCACGCCATCTCCTTACTGAAACGCTGAGGATGGGCGATGTCATCGGAGTCCATCCTGGCTACAATGTCGTATCGGCAGTGTTGCAGACCTTCCTGCAAGGCCAGACCTAAGCCTATGTTCTCCGGTAGTCTGACGATGTGTAGTTCCTGATGCTTGTCGGCTGTTTCTGTTACTACCTGCTCCAATGCAGCCGTCAAAGGACCGTCCTCAACGAGCACCACCTCATTGGGCATCAGTTCCTGACGGAAGATGCTCTCAAGGCTTTGCTGCAAGTTCTGGGGCAGCTCCTTGGCATAGACGGCTATGAGGACAGAGAACATGTCTTTTATTTCTATTTTATTTTTACCCACTTCTGGGGGACGGGTGAGCACACGTTGTCGCGATTCATCCAAACCGCAGGGGCCACGACTGTCTTGTTGTTGAGCTGACTGAGCCATGCGCCCCACCACGAGAACGATGAGTTGGCGATGATGTGGTTCTGGCAGAGCGACATCAGGTGCATGTCATGGATGCTGCGCTCACCTTGGTTCCAATTCACGTAGTAGGTCTGACTCTCAGGCAATACGGCCTTCAGACATTCGCGGGTAAGGGGAATATCATCGGAGAACACGAACCAGCAGTCAGGCTTCCGTTCCTCTTTCATCCAGCGGATGGCCTTCAGGGGATACTCGAGTGTGGTGGTGCCCTTACGTAGGGGATCCTTGAGGTAGTCGCCTCTTCGGATATGGATGGCACAGCTGTTGCTATTTATGGCCAACTGAGCTGCCTCCTGACTTTGTACATCATCGAAGTCGGGGAATCGGTAGAGGGCCAGGATGTCCTTTCTGATATCACAGAAATACTCCTCATGTTGCCAATAGCCATCATAGTAGACATCACCCTCACGGGTCAGGGCATCGGGCTCTAGCGTGAAGTCGGGCTTCTCCTGAAGCATGGTCTTCCTCGGAGGTAGCACCCGGCTCAGCCATCGCCACGTCTGATAGTTAGGGTAGGGGTAGGCTATGCTGGCCACCTCGCTCAGGGTTGCTGCCTCATAGCCCACACGGAACACCTTTGGCAGTTCGAACCCCCGATGTTTCCTGTAACCTCTGAATCCATGCAGGTCGATGCGTAGCGGTTCTTCTGGGAATCGCTTGCGCAGGGCAGTATAGAGTGCAAACTGGAACATCTGGTTTCCCAGTCCTCCGGAGAGTCTTACAATCTTCATCGTATCTTTCTTAAATTAGTTAGATAATAAAGTGGCGTTCCTGCCACGATGCTGAGTTGCCGGCCCAGACCACAGCCGATAAGCCGACCTGCTAGCCAACTTACGGCCAAGCCGTTGAGTATGTTGTAGGCCACGAGCAACCAGAGTAGCGTCTCGATGCTGAACTGGACGCCGATGACCAATAATATGACGAGGATGGTGCGCCGGATGATATCGAGGCGCAGTAATAGGTCCGTACGACCTTTCACCAAAAGAATGTCTTGATTGATATCTGAGAAGCAGTAAACGAAGCCGATGACGCAGAAGAAACGCAGATAAACGGCGGCGGGTGCCCACTCTTCAGGGAAGAGCCACGCGATGAAAGGCTCAGCCAGAACGAACATCAGTATCATGATGGGGGCCAGTATCCAGAAGGCTGTACCCACCACCCGTTGGCTGTAGATGGCCAATTGCTCGTTGTCGTTCTGGAAGGTGGACATGATGGAGTAGCTTACACGCTTGATGCTGTAGCTGACGGTGCCCGAGGTGAGGTAGGGTATCTTGTTGGCCATCGTGTAGTGTCCCAAGATGGTGGCATTGTAGGCCTTACCCACAAAGAGGTTGGCCAAGTTGTCGGTGATAGCTGCCAGCATGTTGCTGCCTAATAGATTCATTGAGAACCGCAGGTATTTCCTGACGCATTTGGTAGAGAACATCAGTGTTGGACGCCAACGGCTGTAGATCCAGAAGAATATTGTCTGCAGGATGGCAAATGAGAGATTCTGTACAATCAGTCCCCACACATCACGTCTCACGTAGCTTACGGCGATACCAGCCACTCCTGAGAGCAGTACTGCCCAGAATGAAATCTTAGACACCGCCTTGAAGTTGACACTCTTGAACAACAGCCCCTGCTGGACTACGATGAGCGACTGGAAGATGAGGGCAAGGAATGCCACACGTATCAGCACCGTCAGCTGGGATTCGTTATAGAAATCGGCTATCAGCGGGGCTGCCAGCCAGAAACAGCCATAGATGAGCAGTCCCAGCACAATGTTAAACCAGAAGATGGAACTCTCGTCCTGGCGGGTTACGTTCTGCTCGTGGATGAGGGCTTGCGAGAAGCCGCTGTCGATGAGGATGGTAGAGAAAGCGAGGAAGATGCTCATCATACTCACCAGTCCGAACTCTGATGGTGCCACAAACTGGGCAATGATGAAAGTACAGAGTATCTGTATTCCCATCTTCGCTACACGTTCTGTCATGCTCCACAAGGTGGCACTTGCCACGATGCCGATGCCCTTTTTCATCCGTCCCCACAACGAGTGGTCGCGTCCTTTGTCGAAATAGGGGTCGAGCTTCGTCTTATCAATCAGTATAATTTTCGGCTCAAAGGGCATGTCCTCCCCTTCGATATAGGCATAGGCTGGTGACAACGCCTTGCAGGGATGCTGTCGCAGATAATGGTTCAGGTGGGACTCGTCGTGGTAACAAGCTACGATACCTTTCTCCCAGTCTTCATGTATATGCTGACTACAAGTCTCGGCCAGCGCCAGATAGTCTTCCGTTCTTCCGCCGTTCAGACTGCCCATATAGTAATGGTAGTCCGTCTCATGGGCAGGGATATAGGCCTTCGACTGCTGGTTGCGCTCATAGGGGTAGCGCCATTCGGGTTTGTCGTAATAGCCGGGGTGTAGCACCGCCGTCAGCGGCGCCTCCAACAGCTCTTCTCCCACCGGTGCCACAAAGCGCATATTGGCGTTGAAGAAGAAGGTGTAGTCGTAGTCTTTCAGCTGTTCTTTGATCTCTAAGAAACGGTCGAACCTAAACAACGAGTCCTCAGGGAATCCCTTACAGGGTCTGATCAGCAATTCCACGTTTGCAGCCTTTGTCAGCTGCTCCTGATCGGTAAACACGAAGTAGTGCTTCTCCACACCCTGCAACAGATACTGTTCAGCCGACTCATAGAAGCCGTTGAAGAACTGGGCATAGCGCCCTGTGCAGATATATAGGATGGCAATCTTCTTCATACGTTATTTTCCCAATACATATTAAACCCGTGAAACCTGTCGCTGAAATCATAAAAGGAGTAGGGCACCAAATGATACCACTCGTTTCTGAACATCAGGATCATCGCCATTCTCACTGCCAACAGCCCCATTACCATCATCATCATCTGTCGTCTCAGTGCCTGACATTGGTTCTGCGCCCCATAGTCCGTCATCTGGTCATCGGCATCCACAAACCTGAAAAAGGTTATGTAGATGATGGGCCATACAAAGATGTTCAGTCGGAAAAATGAAAGGAACGATGGGGTGATGATACACACGCAGAGGCCGCAGATACCTATCCAGAAGGTGGTCTTATCATAGCTGGTCATCCCCATTTTCCTGTAGAGCCACAGACAAGTCATCAGCAGGGTAAGCATCAATGTGCCGTCGAGCACGGCACCAATCGGAAACGTATTTCGCTTGATGTTCATCAGGAAATACTTTGTGTCGCCCAGCCCCAGCAGGTTGAAGAGCTCATACACCGTAATGGAAATCAGTACGGCTATGCCTAATACGATGGCCACATTACGTTTCGAGATAGGGATATGCTGCACAATAGGCAGGATGAGCAGCACCAGTGCCGATAGATGGAAGAATGCCGCACAGATGATTAATGCCACATAAGGCTTCCAGCGATCCTGCTTCAGATACGGATAGGCGGCATAGAAGAACATCAGTGCAAATGACTGACGGATGAGGCAGTACTGATCGAACAACACCCCCGACAGCAGTATCATCAGCAGGGCCAAGGCAATATGCCGTGTCTGGCGCGAGATGAACTTCACGTTACCCCAGGTGATCATCAGCGACGAGAAGATGATAATGGTAAATGGCTCCTTCGACACGTATTTGATGAGTGTATGCTGCAGCACCTGATAGCCGTACTCGAAACTCAACAAGATGCGATAGGTGAAGATTGATGACTCCACATAATTCTTCAGATGTGTCAGTTGGTAGTAGGCACCATAGTAGTGGGGCGTATCGTTCAGCACGGTGATGTTCCTGAAGCCGAAGAAACCGAATAGCAACAGGAAGCATGCCACAAGCTGAAACAATCGGGCTGCACCTCGCTTCACGAATTGTCTCGTCAGGAGATGCACCCCTAAGAACAGTGCGAAATATAGGAAAATAATCGCCATGCTTCGCCCCTTCTGTTGTTACTCCTCAGCCAAGATGGTCTTCACGTTCCGACGGGTATAGATCACCAGCATCGGGATGATCATGCCAAACAACAACGAGAGCAGAATGGTGATGCCCTTCTTGGGGAATACAGGCTTCAACTTGCCCAGTGGCGGCGATACCAGTCGGATGTTCTTTGAGTTGAACACCTGGGTGATATTATTCTCCTCGCGCTTCTCCAGCAGGTAGATGTAGAGGGCCTCTATGATTTTCTGCTTGCGCTCGGCAGGCAGAATCTTCGTGATCTTATCTGGTGTCATCGAAATCTCACCCTTCAGTTTCTGGTCTTCGATGTTCACACCCTTCTGCTGAGCCTTCAGCTGAGCCACACCCTGATCCAGTGAGTTGATGATGGCTTCACGCATGCCCTTCAGTCTCACATCGAGGTCTTTGACCAGAGGGTTCTCTTCGTTACTGTTCTCTGCCATCGCGTTGCGTTTGGTCTGCAATTTATTATACTCCGAAATCTCCAGCGCCACGTTGGGGTTGTCGGGCAATAAGTTGGCTGGCAGTACGATGTTCTTGCCATCAATCTTCTTCACCTCATCGCGCATCTGCTCGAGCATATAGAGGTGGTTGCTCACCTTTACCTGTGCCTCATAGGTCAGCGATACGTTCTTCATATACATCTTTGCCGCCTCTTCGTAGTCGGGCAACAAGTTCTTGCCTCTGAACTGGGCAATGTTCGTGTCGAGTCCGCTCAGTTCCTGTTCGATGCCCTGGATGCGCTCATTGATGAAATTCGTCGAGATGGCAGCATCGCTCACCTTGTCCTTCTGCCACTCTTCCTCATACACCGCAATCAGGGTATTCAGGATGGCTTCGGCTCTGTCGCTGTTTTGGTCTTCGTAGGTCAGGCTGATGATGCTTGTCTGGTCGTCGGCCAGGTCAATCACCAGTTGTTTCTGACAGCGCTCCACCTGATCGTATTTTCGCTCTTTGGTGATGCGGATGGTCTGCTCGTTGGCGTCATTAAAACAACGGTCGAAGTATTTGGTCTTGATCACCGACACTTTGCCGAGTGGTGTCTGACAAACCTCACCCACCTTACCGCTGACCTCACCGTCAAGCTTATCCTTGTTCTTGCGGAATTTATACAGTGTAAACGTGCCGTCTTTCCTGAGGTCCATCTTCATATAACCGCCGTCTTTCTCATTCAGCTGTGGGAAAGTGGCTTTTACAGGCAGTGTCTCCTCCCAAAGCTCGCGCTTCATCAGAAAGTCATACGTCTCATATCTCACATCTAGTGCCAGCCTGTCCACCACCCTCATCACCATGGCGGGAGAGCCGATAATTTCCATTTCGTTGCTCACGTTTGATGAGATGTTCAGCATACCCATGCCCAGTCCGGACAGCATGCCCATGTTGGCTGCAATCGATGAGAGCAGTCCGCTTCCACCTGTCTCGTCCTTGATCAGAATCGTGGCTGTGCGTTCATAGCGTGGGGCATATACCAACAAAAACAGGATGCCGATCACCAGTGTGGTGGCCACCGATGCCACAAACCAGCGCCAATGCTCTATGCAGGTTTTGATAAGACTCTTTTCCATCATATATCTTGTCTCCTTTTATTTAAAAATCAATACTCCAAGGGCGGTGAGTACTGATGCCAACGACAGCCAGAACGACAGCGTGCGACTTTCATTGCCAGGCACGTTCGACTGGCGTGCCCTCGTGCCGTTGGCCTTTACATAGATCACATCGTTCTGCTGAATATAGTAGGCCTCCGAGGCAAAGATGTCCTTGCCCGAGTTCATACAGAGGCTATAGACCTTTTTCTCAGGACCCTTCTGACGGATCACGATCACTGAGTCGCGCTTACCATAAACGTTGATGTCGCCAGCTCTGCCCAGGGCCTCGAAGAGCGTCATGGCGTCCTTGTCAATCTTGAAGTTTCCGGGATTGTTTACCTCACCCATCACGGTGTAGGTCAGGTTCATCGTCTCCACCGTCACGTTGGCATCCTTCAACAGTGATTCGCCCCTCAGCTTGTTCTGGATGGCCTCCTGAGCCTCGAAGCGCGTCAGCCCGGCCACCTTGATTTTTCCAGCTGCGGGCATGTCGATACAACCGTCAGGCCCCACGATGTACCCCATCGTGTAGAGACTCTGATCGGCCAGACCAGCCTTCACGTTGGTGATGATACCCTTGTTGAACAAGTTGCCCATCTCCGGGTCCTTGCTCCTGACGAGTATGGTCACCTGGTCGTTGGTCTGCAATCGGATGGTTCCATCTGTGGGTGTGGTAATCTGCTGACCATCGTGCAGGTCTTGCAGATAGTTATAGTTCTTGGGTGTGGCACACGATGCTAAGAGCATCGCCCCCATCGCTTCCAATACGATATGTTTATAGTTCATTTTCAATCTTCAATTATCAATCACAATAATAACGCTTCGCGCGCGTTTTTATTATAAAGCGGCTGCAAAAATACAAAATATTTATTAAAAACCTTGCATATTCAAAAAATATTCGTACTTTTGCACCCGAAAAACGCAGGCGAGCGTCATTTTGCTACTACTTTCGAGACTTGGGGTTGACAGGATTTGACAGCGGGTTGAGATGGTACGTAAGCACGCGGAGGCTTCTTGGTTCCCTCCATAATCTGAGTCAGGGAAAAATTAATTGGCGAAACACGTTACGCTCTCGCTGCCTAATCGAAGTACAGTAGATTACTGGCTTTATTCCGTCACCAGGTGATGGAACGAGACGTCGCTCCGAGGATGTTGTTCCGAATCCAAAGATCCAGCGGCGCAGGTTAAATCGGAAATAGTCCGTGTAGGCTCCGATGCATGGATGAAAATTTAGGAGCTAAGGTGTCAGTTGGTGGTCCAGGTCTTGCTGACGCTCGAAAACCGAAGTCTGGAATAAGCGTGTAGAAAGCGTATGGTTTCCCTGTTTGGACGAGGGTTCGACTCCCTCCAGCTCCACCACCTTTCAAAATGTAAGCCGCTGACTTTTAAATAGTTAGCGGCTTCTTTGTGCCCTGCGTCCCCAGTTTTTTCCGTTTTTGGGACGCTCTCGGGGACGCAAAACGGGTTCTCTTTAACCCAATTTGGTAACTGCTTTCTTATTTCTTGACACAACTTCAAATCATAATATTTAACGTCTACTAAACCTCTACCTTACCTCTACTAAACCTCTACCAAAAGGAAAGGTAATCTCTTATTCGTTAGTGATTCATAATCTCCAATAAGGTTAACATTTATTCCCACGTTGGGAACAAAGTGTTCCCAGCCTGGGAATTAAATGTTCCCACCTTGGGAATAAATGCTGCGCAGTTTATTAACTCGGTTAAATATTGACAGGTCAGAAGATGGATGCTATTAATGAATATAGGTAGCTGCCGAAACTGATGAGTGCCCATATCATCATTGCTATGAGCAGTAGTAGGATAATGAGGACGATGACTGACTGCCAGGCACGTTGGTTCACTTGCCTGATAACTGCTTCATCGCCGTCAACGAATCCCTGTATCATCTGCATATTCTGGATGTTTGCACGGTGGAAGATGTCGATAATGTCACCGACAAAGAAGGGTATCATGCCCAGCAGTATATCGCGTAGGGCATTGTTGATGACAGCCAGCGTCAAGGGAATGCTCTTGATAACCCTCGATGAGAAATAGACGAACGGCACGACGCAGATTAGGGCAATGGCATCACCCCAGCCGGGAATGACGCCGATGAGCGCATCCAAATAGTAGCGATCCATGTAGCGGGATAGTCCCTGCATCGTCTGATAGGCTTTGTTGTCCATCAGCCGCCGGCGCCGTTGCAGTCGTTTCTCATCGTTCATATAGGTTATACAACCTCCTTACCAAAAGGTGAAAGAGCCAGTTTTTCCAGTCGGAAGTGCATCTTTCCAAACGGGATGCCGATGATGGTTATCATCAGTATCAGTCCTGCGATGAAATACTCCAAGGCAATATGCAGGCCTCCGAATATGACCCAGATGATGTTTCCTAACGTCTTCATTAATATGATTTAGATGACAACAGCCGTTCCGCTGGTGGCTACCATGAGCATTGAGCCGTTGGCTCCGACGGTCTCATAGTCGATGTCGATGCCTACGATGGCGTTGGCTCCAAGAGCCTGAGCACGCTGTATCATCTCCTGCATGGAGGTGTCTTTTGCTTCGGAAAGCACCTTCTCGTAAGCGCCTGCACGACCGCCTACGATGTCGCGGATGCCTGCAAAGAGGTCTTTGAACATGTTGGCGCCAATAATGGTTTCACCTGTCACAATACCCTTGTATTCGCGGATGGTGTGACCTTCAATCTGTGGGGTTGTTGAGAGTATCATAATCGTTATCTTTTAAAAGTTTCTATTAATTAGACGTTAGATCGTGGCGAAAAGTTGCAACTTCGATATATTTTCAGTTCATTTCTTCGTATATTTGTCCTTTACTATCTCGTATGAGTTCCGTGTCAGTTTCTTCAGCAAGTCATCTGGCGCAGAATTTGGGTCGATGCCCACCGCATCATACGGTACTCCTGTGCCTGAATAGCACCCATGTAGTTGACCACCTCGACAGGGTCACTACACTGAGGCGCAACCAGCTGTTGGTTGAGAAATCGGATGGCAGCGGGATTCATATCGTTTTAATGGTTCAATGTCATAATTTTTGTAGGGCAAGCCATAGTACACTTGCCACATTTCAGACAGTCTGGATCGAGATAGCCTATTTCCTGTCCGCGGCTGTCGTAGGGTGTGAGTTGCATCGGACAGACGCGGGCACAGCTCTTGCACTTCATCTGACAGGCACTCGATACGTGGATGTTCGTAAATGCCTTGGGCAGCGGTGCCTTCTTAGGAGCCACCCAGCGGGAGATGGTACCCATCGGACAGAACGAGCACCATGTGCGTGGCGCATAGATGAATGAGAGCGTAATACCGACAATGGTTGTCACCACGATAATGGTCCAGAACACACGCCCGATACCACCCCACATTGCCAATCCGCCCTCGTTCCAAGGAACGGTGAATGTAAGCTGGATGCCGAACATGCTGAAGATAAAGAACACCATGAACAGGCGGAAGCCGAACGTACGAACGAATGCCGGTATTGGCTTGTGGGGTGAGTATTTCGACAGCAGACGGTCGTACATGTTACCGCGAGGACATACATGTCCGCACCACCAGCGCCCTTTCCAGATGCTGGTCATCACGGGACCAATCATACAAATGAGTGCCATGAGTCCTACAACGGGGTAGAACCATCCGACGATGATATACGCGATGATGATCCAATAGAGGTTTAATCCTGGTGTTGCAAAGTGATGATGGAAGTTCTTTTTCTGTTGCATAATTCTTATTTTCTTATGTTGTATAAAATACCTTCTATTCCATTTATGCTATAATAGTTCCACATCTAAAAGACTGTAATTGCTCGCCCATCACGTCTTTCATTACCTCAAACACTTTGTCACCTGTGCAATGGCTGGTGTAGAACTGTGTTTCAGAATACTTCGCTTTCAGCCTTTGAGCCAAAGCTTTTATTTCATCATCCGTCTCTTGTCCGTCGAGTAAGTGGAAACCACCTACAACTGAATGAACTGGCCAAGGGCATGCGGACAGAATATTCTCCAGTCCGCTATGAGCACAGCCCGTGAATAGCAGGCCATCAACATATAGGGCCAGTTCGTGGCGGAAGTCATCGTGGATATAATTGCCATCAGCATCCTGAACATAGAGATTCCTGTTTCCCTTGGGCATAGGATTTATCTGTGGGATATGAGCAATTGCATGAAGATCTTCCAAAATCTCGCAGGTCTGGTCTATCAAGACGAGTCTGTCTTCGTCTATCTCAGGCCATTCCGTGGTAATACTATGCAGATTCCCTCGCTTAGAAAAGAACTTTCCGCTCATGGCATCTGGCGAGACGATAACCTGAGCCTTCTGATTATGTTCTAAGAAGTACCGTAAGCCGCCCGCATGGTCGCTGTGTCCGTGAGAAATGAAGACATAGTCCACATCGCTGAGATCTATGCTCAACTGCTCTGCGTTTCTGATAAACACATCGCTTGCTCCAGTATCAAGCAGGATCTTGTGCCGCACTGTTTGACTACGTCGAACTCCTCCTCGCTCGGCAATGTTGATGCAAGCATCATATTGCTCTCGCTCGTTCGTCGTTTGCAGAAAGATTGACAGACCATGCTCTGTAGAGAGACGGCTGTCATCGCTTCGATTATCTGATAATACAGTCCACTTGAGCCAATGGTTTATTATCTTCCTCATTGGATTTCTTCTAAGGCTCCTGTCTCTGAATCAATGATAAACCCACGAACCACGATGTCCTTGGGAACAAGTGGATGGGTCTTGATGGTCTCAACAGTCTTACGGACAGAGGTCGGTGTGTCCCTAAAACCCTCTAACCACTGGTCGAGGTCGATGCCACACTTGCGGATGGTATCGAGTGTCTCATCCGTCACGCCACGGGCAATCATCTCATGATGGAAATGGTCGTAACTCATGTGGCAGGCTCCGCAATGCGAGTGTGCCACCACCATGATTTCCTCCACACCTAATTCATAGATAGCTACGATAAGGCTACGCATGGCAGAGTCGAAAGCAGAAATCACTAAGCCTCCAGCATTCTTGATAATCTTGGCATCACCGTTCTTCAGCCCGAGGGCTGAAGGGAGTAGTTCGGTCAGTCGGGTGTCCATACATGAAAGGACTGCCAGTTTCTTGTCTGGGTACTTGTCAGTGAGATACTTCTCGTAGCCTTTCTGTGCCACAAAACTCTTGTTGAAGTCGATAATCTGATCTATCATATCACAAAACATATTAAAACTAAGGGCAAAGTTACTTAATTTGCCACAAATATGCTATTTTTGCAGCAATTATTAAAATAGTTTAGGAAATTTGACCACAAAGTCGTACCTCATTTTCGGGTTATTTCTTATAAAAACACTTAAATCTGACTACAAATATAATTGTAATCCACTGATTATACCTATCTTTGTAGCAGCATGGTATGATTCAGTATGCAGTACCACCACTGATGGTATTGCCAGATATTCTGTCAGCCGTTAGTAGCAGTGTACCGGTATTCGTGGATTGTGGCATCGAGAGTGGCATGGATGCTTACAAGTGTCTGGCCCTCGGTGCCAAGGCTGTATCGGTGAGCTGTCATCTGAAGGACATTCTGCTGAAGCCCGAATACACCTTCCAACTACAGGAGTGCGCCTGTGGCGAGGGTACTCTGGATATCAATCTCTATGCCCAGTTGGCCACTGCCGAGGATCCCTGCATGCCGATGATCATCGAGCACCTGACCACCGACGAGGCGTATGTGGTGAGTGTGCAGTATGTAAAGGACAGATTGTCCAATCAGTAATTAAAAACAATAAACATTTATGAACATGAAAGCTAACATGATTATTGCAGCCATGCTATTTTGCCTGATGCCGTATGCGGTTGGGGCTCAGAGTACAGAGATTAACAGTCGTGACCTTCGCGGCAAAGTGGTTTATCAGGATGATCATGTGGTATTCCGCCAGATTGACGAGCATACATGGATAGGCAACGGACATCTGGTTTATAATGAATCGCTCTACCTCGTTGAGGGTAATGACCGAGCACTCCTGATTGACGCAGGGACATACATACCTGATTTGGACAAGATCGTGGCAAAGATTACCTCCAAGCCTGTCACGATGATGTTGACCCATGCCCATGGTGACCATGTGGGTGGAGTAGGGGCTTTCCCCGAGGTTTATCTGAATGCAGGTGACATGACTATCGTTCCGAATAATATGCGCAACTATCAGGGACGGATCAAGTATCTCAACGACGGGGAAGTGATCGACCTGGGTGGTCGTGAGATAGAGGTCATCTTTACACCTGGTCATACTGCTGGAAGCACTACGTTCTTCGACAAGGCCGGTCATTACGGATTTAGCGGTGATGCTTTCGGCTCAACCAACCTGCTGGTGTTCATCAACCTATCAACCGAGATGTACACCGCCGAGCGGATTGAGCGGTATATGAAGATGAACGACATCCATTTCCTCTTTCCTGGTCATTACAGTGGTGACAATCTGGAGACGCTTCAGCGTGTTACCGATATCAAGGACATGTGCCGCGAGATACTGGATGGTGAGCGCCAGTCGACTGTCAGCAATGGCAACAACGGAGGCATGGACATGATGGTCGATGACAATGGTGTCCGTATCAACTTCAGTAGCCGATCTGGCATGAAATAATCATCAAAACAAAGGAGCAGCACCCTATGAAAGATGCTGCTCTCTCCTGTTTTATACAAAATGGAGTGCTCTGAGTTCACTTCATCGAAGCCAGAAGTATCTCCGTGATATCCTCGGGCTTCAAATCCATATATCCGGCAGGATAGCAGATGGTACCCTCGGTGATGCCAGGGATCATATCCTCTGTGGCACCAAGCTCGCTGATGGTCAGAGGCAGACCAATCTCCAGCATCCAGTTTTTCAGAGCCTCGAGTCCTGCTTCTGCTATCTGCTCGTCGGTCATTCCCTCGCCCTTGATATCCCAGACGTTCTTGGCAAAGCGCACGAACTTGGCCAGACCGGGCTTCATGGCACGATGATAATAGGCCATAGAGACGGAAGCCAGACAGAAGCCGTGAGGCGCATGTGTCCAGGCACCGATGGAGTGGCCAATCATGTGAACCATCCAGTCCTCATGCTTGCCAAGCCCGATGAGCGTGTTGAGTGCCCAAGTGGCCGTCCACATGATATTCGAGCGGGCTTCGTAGTCCTGTGGATTCTTGACGGCGATACGAGAAGCGGTGATCAGACTGCGCATGAGACCTTCTGAGAGGTAGTCGCTGGTGTTGTCATCGAAGTCGCTGAAATACTGCTCCATGATATGGTTCATGATGTCGTAGATGCCAGCCTTCATCTGATCTTCGGGCACGGTCATCGTGAACTTCGGATTCAGAATAGAGAACTTCGGCATCAGTCGGTTGTCGAACACATGGCCAACCTTGAATGTGTGCTCTGCGTCGGTTATCACCGTGCCGGCATTCATCTCCGAGCCAGTACCTGCCATCGTCAGGATGCAGGCTACAGGCAGCAGACACTGATCGGCTGCGGGCTGTTGCTGCTTCAGCCAGAACTGATCCCAGTAGTCGCCCTCATAATAGACGGATGCTGCCACAGCCTTTGAATAGTCGCAGACACTACCGCCACCGAGAGCCAGAATCAGGTCGATGCTGTTCTCACGGGCTATCTTGACACCCTCGTTCAGCTTCTCCAGCGTGGGATTACTCATTACGCCAGGATTCTCAACGACGGTCTTGCCAGCCTCGCGTAGGATGGCTACCACCTGATCGTAGATGCCGTTATGTTTCACACTTCCGCCGCCGTAGTTCAGCATCACGACGGGGCCATAGTTCTTCAGTTCGTCCTTGAGGAAGTTCAAAGACTCATCACCAAAATACAGCTTGGTGGGATTATAGTATGAAAAGTTGCCTAACATAGTTGTTGATTATTTAACTTCACGTTCCTGAATGGTCTTGCCTGAACCCCAAGCCGTGCCGACCTTCTCACCGACTACGCGGTATTCGTTCTTGGCAGAGTCGAAGATGACGGGCTGAAGCTTGCCGAGGTCAATGTTACCCTCCTCATCGAGGATGCTCTCGTCAGCACTCATGTTGACAATCTCGCCGACGACACGGGCACCACCGTTCTCGTCTTCATCGAAGGTCACGACCTTGCACTCCAGCGTCAGCTTGTACTCGTTGATGATAGGTGCATCGACATTGGGACTTGGTGTGATGGTGAATCCAGCCTTGGCAACCTTATCAGGCACGTCGTTGCCTGACACGATGCCGAAGTAGTCGCTCTGAACGATGTCATTCTTCGTGGCAAAACTGATGGTGAAAGCCTGCTTCAGGCGGATATTGTCCGTGGTCTTGTGCTTCGAGAGTTCGAAGGTGATGTGTTTGGGTCCGCATTGGCCTCCCCAAGCTGCCATCATCACGTCGGGATTCTTGTTTTCGTCCCATGTGGCGATCATGATGGCGGGCAACGGTGTGATAACGGCCTTGTCGCTGAAATTCTTGCGGCCCTCAACGGCCTTTACCTCAATTTTCTCCTGAGTGGGGTTCTCGTTGACGTTTGCCTCACTCTTCTGCTCCTTGTTTCCACAGGCGGCTATGAGCAGTGCGCCTGTCAGCACGAGGGCTGATGATTTCATAAATTTCTTCATACCTTTATTCTTTTATTTCTTGTATTTTTCGATCATAGCCCGCAGGGTGGCACCATGATGGCCTTCCTGTTTGGCAAAGACCTCCATCTCATCGGCAGCCTCGTTCATGCCTGCAGCCCGGAATGCCTGGGCAAACTGGTTTACCTGTTCCTCTCCCTTTTCCTCTCCGGCTGCAAAGTTCTCTGCAATCTGCCAGATGTCGGCATTATACTTGCCGGTGAGCGTAGCATAGAATCCTGCATGGACGGCCTCCTGATTGGCCATCTCTATGAAGGTCTTTGAGACCTCTTCGGGATAGCCTTGCTCCTTTGCCATACGTGCCAGGGCATAGTACGTCATCACTCCTGCGGCTTCAGCCTTGGCGGCTCCGTCGCATAATTTCTCAAAATCTGTTCCTTTTGTAAGTCCGTAAATCATATTGTACTGTCTTATTTATTGCTTTCTGAATTTATTCCGTAGCCGTTTATAGCCTTCAACGCCTAGGATCGTCAGACCTCCATACTGGCAGGTCTTGGCCAGTCCGAAGAGCACAGCCCAAAGCACACCTTTTGCTGTTGTACTGATGGGCAGTAGCATCTGGGCGAAGGACAGGATATAGAAGGGTATGCAGCACATCAGGACGATGACACCAGTCCTGAATGAAAGGGATTGCAGCCACTCTTTGATCTTCATACCCATTCGAAGTTACTATTTTCTCCAGATGTTACAGAGTTTCTTGCAATACTTCCAGCCACCTGTTGACCAAAGGGCGAGGAAGATGAGTACCGGTTGCAGGGGAAGCCGATGATGACGAGCCCCTTGTCCTTATACTTCTGGTTCAGCTCCTCCAGTCCTGCAAACTGAGGGGTGAATCCACACTTGCTGGCTGTGTTAACAATCAGCAATACCTTACCCTGAAACTGTGAGAAATCAATCTCCTTACCTTTGCTTGAAAAAGCCTTGAAATCATAAATCTTTTGCATACATTACTTATATTTATTAATATTGAATCCCTGCATTCTTGCGTCCCGATGGTAGCAAGCGTCACCCTGCGGGATGCCGAGCGATAGCCGTCCCTTATCAAGGGACTCTAAATATTTCTGTCGTTTGCGATGCAAAGGTAAGGATAATAGTTTGTATCGCAAGCGATTTATCTGAAACTTTAAGAGAGTTTAACAAAATATCGCGAACGATATGTCTTCTGTCTATTGAAAAAAGATGCATTATTTCAAATTCTTCTTGTTTTTCTTGCAATTTTTTCCTAATTTTGCAGCGGTGTAAAACTATAAACCAAAATGTTATGAGCGAGAAGTTTCCATACGGCTATGATTTGAATGCCTATATCGACAAGGCGTTCGAGCAGATGAAGGCAGATTTCCCTTGGGCAACAAGGGACATGATAGCGGAGCACACCTGTTACGGTATCGAGAAAGTGGGGGATGACTATCAGTATGTCAGGTATTACTCGTTTTGTAGTCCAGACATTCTCAATGTGGGCTGTGAAGAGTTTATCCGTAGGCTGACCAAAGACCATGACTGGGAACTGGAAAAAGCCAATCCCGTGAAGGAACGCATCGATGTGGAAGCCTCCAACCGATGCAGCGGCGACTGGTTTCTGGAGTGCTATCAGATTCAGAAGCATGAGAAGGGCGGCTATTCGGTTTATGTAACGGCTGGCAACCGCTCGGCAGGCGGGTCAAAGACGGTATTTATTCCTGCCTCCTATTTCAAGCTGAGTTGGGAAGAGTTTCTTGACAAGTATCTCGATCTGGCTACCCCCGGCTCTTTCTACGTGGGCAGGGCAGATCTTGAGCGTGACCCTCGCATTAAAGAGTTCTTGGGCTTCTGAGGAGAATAATTGTAATGTTCTGGTACGGTCATCAAGGTCTGCGCCACTAATCCAAAGGCGGAAGCTCTGTGGAATAAGATGAGTGGCAAGGATGCCGATGGTGTTAGTGTCGCTCTTACTCAGATCGCAGCTGCCGATAAGGCCATGATAGCCCCAGGTGATGTGAGCAAGGTGATTGTTGAAGGCTGTCCCGACGGGCGCAATATCTGGACTTACATCATCGATCCCTATCAAGGTACGGCTATACAACTGCCTTCTACAGAGGGCGTGATGAGTCTTGACTGGGAAAAGAAGGAAATCGTGGCAGCTTCCTATGGTTACGACGATGATGGCCGCTATTCGGTGAACAAGGCCTATTCCCTCGATGGAAAGTTCCTCCGTGAGGTTGGAGGGAAGGTAAGAGAATAATCCAAGTAAGAGTGGAAAGATCTGCTCAACCCCGAGGTCCATCCTGAAGACCAGACCGTCACAGCCAACTATCGCAGCGATGCCAACGAGAGGACGTACGATACCTATAAGTGGACTGACGGCAACAAGCTTGAACTTATCAAGACCCGTAAAGGAGCATTCTTTGGTGACGATCCTATGGAAGATTAAAAGTTATCATATGAAAAGACTATCATTAACAATCATTTTTGCCTGTTGTACGCTGGCCATAGTGGCACAGGAAGATGGCTTCCGTGTAAACTATCAGGGAGCGAAACCTACTATCAAAGACTTTGCCTTGGCCTATATCACCTCTCTCATTTCTGAGGCTGAAGAGTGTGATGAAGAGGGAATGTCTCTGTACGAGAACTTGCAAGACGCCATCAAGTGTCAAGCCAAGGGATTGCCACTCGAAGCAAACAGAACACTTACCATCGACCAGAAGAACGGCTTCCTCGTCTATGAGCATAAATATATTGAACACCTCGGCAGGATAGAGATGTGCTACTGGAACGAAGCCGACGGAAAACACAAATTGTTTGCCTGTAACAGATGGAGTTTCGAGAATGGAAAACCTATGATGGGGCAATACGACGTTCTCAGCTTTTATCGCTACGATAATGCCACGAAGAAGATGAGCTGGTGTGAATCGCCTGGCTTCGACGTGGAATATTTCAATAAATCCTATGCCCTGCCTCGTACGGGGAAGGACATCATCGTCACGACGTGGCATGAAGATGGCAAGAAGACACAGAAGACGCTGAAGTGGAACGGTCACGGATTCAGCTACTGAACGTTTGCAATCTTTTCGGCAGAACCCTGAGTGATGTGTATGTGCGTTTATGCTATGAATTGGCCGATTCGTTGAATAGTTTTGGCAGAATAAAGGTATCTCCGTACCTTTGCTCCGCAAATTCAAAAAAACAAGTATGATGAAACAGACAAGAAAGATGTTGCTGCTATTGGCCCTGCTGATTCCGGCAGGAGCAATGGCACAGGATAATGAGCAGGCAACCCAGATGAGCAGACCTGCAAAAGTACAACGTATGACGTATGAACAGATGACGGAGAAGATGGTCAGCGAACTGCAGCTGGACGAGAAACAGGCGAAGAAGGTGACGAAGCTGAACAAGAAGTACAAGACGTTGATTGAGGGACAGCAAATGGAACGTCCGCAAGGGCAGCGTCCGCAAAATGGCAATCACCCAACTGGCCGACCCAGCGGAGGCGGTGGTATGCCTGGTGGTATGGGTGGCCGTGGAGGTGGCTTCGGTGGAGGCATGCCTGGAGGCGGCATGGGAGGCCATGGCGTTGGTATGCAAGGTGGGCCGCGTGGTGGTATGCCTCAGGGTGCTCCTAAAGAGCAGAACAGCTACGACTACGACAAGCAACAGGCGAAATATGATGAGAAGATTAAGAAGATACTCTCCGATGAACAGTACGAAGGATATCTGAAATTGAAACCCCAGTTTGCTTCACAACGCCGGATCCGAGAATTCTTGCTTGGTGCAAGCGGCGGAGCCGAGCATCTGATGGGAGGGCAGCAGGACTTACTGAGTGACCAAGGTGCTCCTAACGGTATGGGCAGACCTGGAGGGCCTGGCTCTCGCAATACGAACATCACCTATAAAGGAGCCACGGAGCTGAAGACTGGCTCAACAGAGGACAGCCATACTTATCAGAGCAGCAAGACCGATGAGAATGCGCTGCTGATATCCACCAAGGAGGCAGTGGCCCTCTCTCAACCCACCATCAGCAAGACAGGCAGTTCCGATGGTGGCGACAATTGCAGCTTCTATGGCGTGAATGCAGCCATGCTTGTAAAAGGTGGCAGTGTAACTACCATCAAGGGCGGCAAGATAACCAGCAATGCCACGGGTGCAAACGGTGTCTTCTCTTATGGAGGAAATGGTGGCAGAAACGGCGCTCAGGGCGATGGCACGACAGTCATCATCGAAGATACAGAGATTATCACTACTGGCGATGGTTCTGGCGGCATCATGACCACAGGCGGTGGCGTGACAAAGGCCAAGAACCTGTCAGTCTGTACCAGCGGAAGGTCTTCAGCTCCCATTCGTACAGATCGTGGTGGCGGCATAGTCACCGTTGATGGCGGCAGCTACACCAGCAACGGACTTGGCTCCCCCGTTATCTATTCCACAGCCGATGTGACGGTATCGGATGCCACACTCACCTCTAACAAGTCAGAAGGTGTCTGCATCGAGGGCAAGAACAGCATCACACTGAACAACTGCCAGATGACCGTCAGCAACACGCAGCGCAATGGTCATGCTCAGTTCCTCGATGCCATCATGATCTATCAGTCGTTCTCAGGCGATGCCGACAGCGGCAACTCCCACTTCACGATGAACGGCGGTTCGCTGACAAACAAGCAAGGTCATCTGTTCCATGTGACCAATACCAATGCCATCATCACCCTGAATGGTGTCACACTGAAGAATGAAGATGCGGCAAATGTGCTGTTGTCAGTTTGTGCCGACGGCTGGCAGGGAGCCGGCAACAAGGCAACCCTCACCGCAAGCCATCAACAGTTAGACGGTACCATCCTTGTAGGCAGCGACTCCGAGTTGACTCTGACATTATCCGACGGTTCCACTTTTATCGGCTGCATCTGCGGCAACATCACCAACGCAGCTGGCAAAATCGTATCAACAGAAACGGGGAAGGTGAATGTCATTCTGGGCGATGACTGCACATGGACACTGACTGCCGACACCTATATTACCTCATTCAAAGGTGAAGCTTCACATATTAAAACCAACGGCCATCGATTGTTCGTGGATGGCAAGGAAATGAAAATATCCCAATAAGACAATTATAATGTATAGGGACTATTCCCCTTATTCAATCTTTCCTGCCAACCACATGCAGTTTCCTCATCTTAATACACATTCTACATTACTCTTTATACTCCAAGGCAAGTCCACCTTCGCTTGTCTCCTTGTAAAGCGAGGGCAAGTCGTGGATGGTAATCACCAATTAGGTGGCAACACAATATTTTCTACCTCGTGTGCCTCTTCAAACAGCGGAGAGATTTCATCATCAGTAAATCCGGCTATGCCGCAACCGATGCGGGTCACGAGGAAGGTCAGTTCGGGGTGCTCCTTGGCAAACCAGATGAATTCGTCCACATACGGACGAATAGTTTCTACTCCGCCCTGCATGGTTGGGATGGCATAGCTTTGGCCTTGCAGACCAACGCCCTGTCCCATGATGGCTCCGAACTTGCGGTAGGCGATATAGGCCGCACCACCGCCGTGCATACCTTTAAGATTGCTGCCGAACACAAATATCTCGTTCGGCTCCAACGATGTAATAAACTCTGGTGTTGTTCTTTTCTCCATAACCTCTTCTTTTATGAAATCCATATCCTCGCACGACCTTGGTGCATACATATCTGCCAAAGAGCCTGGCATTGTGGGTGCTGGCATTGAAGCCTCTCCCATCATAGCCTCGCGACTGAGAATTGCCCTCTCGTCCATCACCTCCACCATATCCAAGTCCATGTCGAAATTCTTCTTGAAATATGGTATGATGATTTCTTCCTTCAGTTTCTTGTATTTCTGCGAGATGGCCGATGGAGTCATCCCCATTTGAGCTGCAATCTCTTTTCCCTTGAAGCCACGTAACAGCAGCATGTCGATAAGTAGTCTCTCCTGTCTGTCAAGTGGCGCATGGTCGCAGACATCTTCCACCATCCGATTGAACTGCAGCCGCAAATCGCTCGTCACGTCAAACGATCGCAGATAATCCTCAAACGTGATGCTGCCATACTCTTTCTTGTACCATTTCAGCGCGTCGAGCACCACATATCGGAACCCGTTGATGAGCCAGGTCTTCAGACTGACATTCGGTGAGTGATCCTCCAGCGGCTTCCAGTCATGCTCCATCAAGTATATGGCATACTGATGAGCCAGTGACATAAAATCCAGATTCTCCTTCTCACTCAGCTGATAACGCTGGTCAAAGATATAATAGCCAGCCTGACAATATCCGTAGAAATACTCACGGATAATGTCGGCATCGCCCTCGCGGAAACCGCTCAGAATCTCTTCGTCTGACAGTCGCTGATAGTACATAACTCGATAATTTTTGGCAAAATTACAAAAAAATCGCTTCATCGCTTAATTTTTCTGCAAATTCTTCTTTAAAGAGATAAAGACTAGTCAAAAAAGAAGTATTCACCATTTAAAATGTGACGATTATGCAAACGAATGATGTTAAGACTAAGAGAGTCCACAACCTGATTATTGTCGATGAGAGCGGTTCTATGGAAGTTATCCGCAAGCAAGCCTTTGTAGGCATGAACGAGACCCTGCAGACTGTCCGCAAGATGCAGGAGAAATTCCCCGATCAGGAGCAGTATGTTACCCTGCTTACCTTCGACAGCGGCCACACCACCTGGCATTACGACAACCTGCCCGCTGCACAGACTAAGGATTTGGACTGGAAAGCCTACTGCCCAGGTGGCGGCACACCTCTTTACGATGCCATCGGCAAGGGTATTTCCAAGACCAATGCCCAAATTGAAGACGGCGACCACGTACTCGTCACCATCATTACCGACGGCGAGGAGAACAGCAGCGAGGAATGGACGCTGAAGATGATCCGCACGATGATTGAGAAGCTGAAGAAGCAGAGTTGGACCTTCACGCTCATCGGTACCGACAACCTTGACGTAGAGACCATGGCCCATTCCTTCGCCATCGACGAGCACTTGGAGTTCCAACAGGACGAAGCCGGCACCAAGGCCATGTTCGCTCGCGAACGTCGCAGCCGCGAACGTTACAACTGCTGTGTTGCCGAAGATGCCACCATGCCTGTAGGCTCGTTCTTCAATGAAGAATCATGATTTCCTCCTTGTTCTGTCTGCTTCTGTTTATCCGCAGGAGCGGACAGAAAACGTTTTTCAAAAATAAGAAACGGCAGAATTTAGAAGTTTTGCCGTTTCTTTTGTAATTTTGCAGCCGATTTCAGCAATTGTGATTTAGGATGATGATGACAGAAGAAAGAATTAATGAGTTTCGCAATGTGGTGCCGCTTCAGATACGTTTCAACGACGTTGACAAGTTCGGACACGTGAACAATACCATATATTTTCAGTTCTATGACTCTGGTAAGACTGACTATGTCTCTACCGTGTGTAAAGGCTTTGACTGGAATCAGTATGCTATTTTCGTGGTGAAAATCGAGGTGGAGTTTTTTGCCCAGATAAAAGGTGAGGACAGGATTGCCGTTCGCACTCGTACAGTACACCTAGGCAACAAGAGTTTCCGTCTGGAACAGGAAATCTTTGACATTGACACGCAGGAAGTAAAGAGCCGATGCCTGTCGATATTGGTACTGTATGACCTGAAGCAAAAGCAGTCCATACCGTTTCCCGATGAATGGCGCCAAGCCATCAGAGACTATGATGGTATTCTATAGAAGTATATTACACTTTTTCCAATGACTTTATTGCTTCTTAGTGAAATTGCTGCACAAATCCTGTACGTGGGCACATTGCTCACGTATCTGTTTGGATAGCTCATGCATTCTTTCCTTCTGCTCCTTAAACCGGTCATGCTGTGTTTTCTCACTTTCTTCCACAACCTGAGCATAAAGCCTGATAGCATCCTGCATGATGTCATAATGGTCGAATGCTAGATGGGGCCGCTCGGCTATGCCGCTTGGCTTGTCCAAGAAGTCCGACAGTGGCCACCATTCAGCTTTGGCGGCATCATCCTGACCAGTGACAGCAATAGGCTCATCGATGATGGCCAGATAAGCAACAGTAATGGTTCTTCCCCTTGGGTCACGATCAACCTTGGAATATGCTCCAATCTGATGCACATCCGATACTCGAAGCCCTGTCTCTTCCTCTAGCTCTCTAATGGCGCACAGCTCTGTAGTCTCGTCCATATTCATAAAACCACCTGGAAATGCCCAGCCGCCCTTGAAAGGTTCATCCCCTCTCTGAATCAGTAGCACCTTCGGCTCTGCCTCCCTCGTTATCACGATGCAGTCTGCTGTAACTGCAGGTCTTGGATATTTATATGTGTATGCCATATTTTACAAGTTTATCTACTAACTCCTTACAGTTGCTTTATTCGTTACCATTCTCTCGTTCTTTCAAAAACCGCTTCAGCAGGAAGGTGAGGAAATACGGGAAAGTGTAAAACTGCCCGTTCCACCCGATGTTCTTGTAGCCCAGTTTGATGCCGTACTTCACGTCGGAATAGGAATCCCACTTAATGAGATTGTTCAGCGAGGCCGTGGCGTTGTCCTTTGCCTTCACCTCCACCGGTATCAACGAATTGGCATCACGAACAAAAAAGTCCATTTCCAGTGCGGGATTCTCGCGCTTGTAGAAATACAACTGCTCGTAGCCCGACTTGCGCAGCATCTCACCGACAATGTTTTCGTATATTGCCCCCTTGTAGGTACCGAAGTTCTTGTTGGCACGCAGGTCTTCCTGTGCCTCCTCGTCTAATGATGCTATGAGCAGGCCCGTGTCGTGATAATACAACTTGTAGTAGTCGGCCATGTAGTTGCCCTTCAGCGGCAGCTCCACGTTGTTCAGACAGTAGCACACATTGATGACACCCGCTTCCTTCAGCCAATCGACGGCACCCACATATTCCCGGTTCCTCGCGCCCTTGGCAATCTTCGTGATCTGGTACTTCTTGTTGTCTTTCGCCAGGAAGGTGGAGATGTGGCTATAGACGGCCAACAGCTTTGCTTTGTCCGTCTGCTTGGCGTACTTCGTGATGTCCTCCTCGTAGTCCTTCAGCAGTTGCCGTTGCAGTTCCAAGGTGCCTCCGAAGTGGCCGTTGTCGATGTACATCTTCACCACTTCCGGCATCCCGCCCAGGCTCATATAGTCGCGGAACACATCCATAATGGTGTCCATCTCCAGTTGTGAAAATGGCTTCAGCTCCACCATGTGGCGGTACATATCTTCAATCTGTTTTGGCTGATAGCCCTTGGCCCAAAGAAACTCCTCGAAGTCCATCGAGAACATGTCGAAGTCATCCTTAAAGCCCACAGCGTTGCTTTCTATTTCCTCATAATAGATGCCCATCAGCGAGCCACTACAGATGACGTCGTACCTTCCGTCCTGGCAGAACGACTTCAACGAGGTGGCGCAATCGGGACACTTCTGCAGTTCGTCGAAGAATATCAGCGTCTTCTGTGGGATAAACCGCCACGTTGGCTCCATCAGCGAGATGTTCTTGATGATGGTCTCTACCTCGTAGCCAGCGTCAAAGATAGCCCTGAATTTCTTCTGTAGCACAAAGTTAATCTCGATGACCGACTCGTAGTTGGCCTTTGCGAATGCCCTGATGCTCTCCGTCTTGCCAATCTGTCGGGCACCCTTCACTATCAGCGGCTTCCTTTTTGGGTTGTTTTTCCAATCCAAAAGATATCTGTCAATCTTTCTTTTAAGCAATTTCATATCGCAAAATCACATTTTCGACTGCAAATTTAAGAAATAAATCACATTTTTCGACTATTTCTTAAAAGAAAAATCACATTTTTAGTATTTCTTTACGTATTAGGCATACCTTAGTTCCAACCTTCTTCGTCATTATTCTCAATTCGCCATGCAGGTGAATCACCTCAGTAGAGCCAGCGCGTTCATGCAGATTATCCACATTCTGCGTGATGACCGTTACTTTATGCTCTTTTTCCAATTCTGCAATCATCTTGTGAGCCTCATTCGGCTCTACTTCTGACAGTTGCTTTCGCCTCCAGTTATAGAAGTCGAGACACTTCTGCGTTTCATTATAGAGTGCATCCGTACTTGCCAAGTGAACCCACTCTTCGTTAGTCCACATACCATCCTTGCCACGGAATGTACTCAATCCGCTTTCAGCACTAACGCCCGCACCTGTCAGAAATACTATATGTTGTCTTACCATAGTCCATCCTTGATATAACGACTATAAAAACGTGTTACCACTTCCTTCATATCTGACGGAAGATATTCCAATGCTTGCAGCTTCATTTCTCTGGGTATTCCCCAAATTGCTTCAGCGATGCTTCCAACAATGGCTCCCAAGGTATCGGCATCAGCACCAAGAGCAACAGCTTTTCTGACAGCATCCTCAAACGATGTGCTTTGTCCTATAATCCATAGAGCCACAGGAACAGTTCCCTGGCATGTCTCATCAAACTTGTTGATGACATTCTCCTTCTTGATATTAATGTTATACTTGGCAAACTCTGCGCATTCTGTCAGGATCTCCTTAATATGTTGCGAAGCCTCACTGCCGAATTGCAGCGCACGGAAGATAGCAAGTACGACTGTCTGAGCACCTTTGATGCCTTCATCATGATTATGTGATGGCTTGGCTGTTTCGGCAGCAGCAGCAAGTACCTCGTCAATATACTTATACGAGTATGCCACAGGGCTGGGACGCATTGCCGCGCCGTTACCGAATGAGTTATACGGCTGGGGGGTATCACTGCGAACCCATTGGGCAAATCTGCCACCATAACCTCCCATGGGATGAGGGTAGCGGTTACACCAATCATGAATTGATTCACCAAAATCTCGCCCATTTAGCAAAGCATCAGCTACGGCCACCGTACAAATAGTGTCATCGGTAAAGCCATTTTGATCTGACAGCCACTCAAAGTTATAGTCGTTGGTTGAGTTAAATTCCCAACGGCTACCTACAATATCACCAATTATTGCTCCTAACATCTCAATTACCAATTAGGTGGCAACACAATGTTTTCTACCTCATGTGCCTTTCCAAATAGTGGAGAGATTTCATCATCGGTAAATCCTGCTATGCCGCAGCCAATGCGAGTCACGAGGAAGGTGAGGGTAGGGTGCTCCTTGGCGAACTGGATAAACTCGTCCACATACGGACGAATAGTTTCTACTCCGCCCTGCATTGTGGGGATGGCATAGCTTTGGCCTTGCAGACCAACGCCCTGACCCATGATGGCTCCGAACTTGCGGTGGGCAATATATGCAGCACCGCCTCCGTGCATACCTCTCAAATTGCTGCCGAAAACAAAGATCTCGTTCGGCTCCAACGATGTAATAAACTCTGGTGTTGTTCTTTTCTGTTCCATAACCTCTTCTTTTATGAAATCCATACCCTCGCACGACCTTGGTGCATACTTTCTGCAAAAATACAAAAAAAATCTCATTTCAACTTAATTTTTTCCGAAAATCTTCTTCAAAAAAACTGGCAGCGACTTCTTTGAGTGCTGCCAGCCTTTTCGTTAGTAAGTGCGTATCATTGTCAGAGTATAATTGGGCCGTGACCCATGCACGAGGTAGTGCCGAGGGCAGTCAAGGCTGCCGTGAGGATGCTGACGATGACCTGCAGGACGGTCTTCCAAGTTTCTTTCTTCATGGTGCTATAAGTGTTAAGGTGTTAGTAACTTGGGGCTCACCTCGCTATCGAAGCGAGCCCCGTTAGGTTAAGGCTCGTTGGTTGGGCTGTCGCCAGAGTCAGAATTACCGCTGCCATTCTCGTCCTCGGTCTTCAGGAGGCTGTCCACGTTGATGAACTCGGCCTTCTTGATGAACTCACGGCTGGAGATGTTCTCCTCGGTGGTCTGCTCGGGCAGGAATCGGATGTGCAGCGCCTTCATGTGCTTGTTGGGATTGTACTCCTCCTTCTTGCTGGCACCGTTCTTCTGGTTCTCGAGCGTGGTGTAGAAAGTGCCGAGGCCCTCAATCTTCACCTTCTTCGACTCTAGGAGCATCTCCACCAGACAGCTGCGGAACTTCTCAAGCACGCCATAGACCACGTCGGGGGTGTAGATTGAGCCGTGCTCAGAGATGTGGTTGGCCAACTTTCGGGTGTTCAGCGTCTCCAGTGCCCTCACCTTTGCGTACCACTGGCCGTAGCCTGCATTGTACTGGTTCTGGTTCTGTTTTACTTCATACAAAATCTTTGCCATAGTATTAAATTTTTATTTACCCTGCATTATAGCCGTCCCTTATTAAGGGACTCTAAAGGTATTAGACTTAATTTCGGCCAGCTACATCGGGTGGCCGAATCCCGCTTTTGTCATTAGATCTTTTGACACTGCAAGGGTGGTGCAAGGCGAACGCAGAGCCGAGCTCGCTCGAGCTATGCTGAGCCGCAGCCCACACTCGCAGAGCATTTCCCTAATGCTCTGCAAAGGTACAACATTTTTCGTGCGATTCCAAATTTCGGGCATCTATTTGACATCATTTTCAGCACAAAATCGCTGAATTGAAACGAACCGTAATATCGAGGCCTCGAAGCCGTAAATATCGGCCCTCGAAGATTACTTTTCGCCGCTTTCGTACAGGGCACAATGTGTGTATGTCACAATGTAACAATGTAACTTTGTAACATTAAGCTCATGCCGATGTACAGACCACTAATTAATAAATATATAATAATTATAATTATTATATATTCTTATATCCCTACATTCGCAATTTGAAAATCCTTAATGTTACATTGTTACAAAGTTACAATGTGACGTTTGAAAAAATAGTTGGCCAAAATGGTACACAATTCAAAATTATTTGTATCTTTGCCCCCAAGAAATCAAAGATATCTCCTTATTACCGCTGCGACATCACAGACAGGATACACAGGTGCCTGACCCCTTTGTGTCTTGTTACCTTTAGAATTTTTAACTACAGATTATTTCCCGTTCATGTAGGATTGAGCGGGATTTTTAGTACCTTTGCGACTCTAAACAAAAAAGAGATGACAGAATACGAAGTAACAGGAATAACACATCGGATAGGCCGCGGGCTGCCAAGAGAGGAGGCAAAGACTGCGGCACATGAGTTTATAACTGCATTGAAGCCTGGCACACCTTTGATACTGATGGCTGAGCCTAGCAATACTCACGACGAAAATGCCATCGCCGTGTATTTGGACTATACCAAGCATATCGGATATATCAAAAGTTCAAGATGTCTGGAACTGAAGGCTCTGCTCGATGAGAATGGGCAGTGTGATGCTGTGGTTTCGGGCAACGACGGTTGGATAACCATGTTTATCACCATTCCTGACGCTCCTGAATCATTAGCCACAAGCATCAAGCGGGAACGTGTTCTGCCTCCGAATCCGCTTGAAAAAGAGTTGAGAATGGACTTCACTGATGAGGAAAAGGCACTGCAGGTGATTGCTCTAAGAATCATAAAGACGAAGGTAACTGAAGAAAACATCGTGGCGTTTCTAACGATGGTTGAGCATTATCTCCCCTTTGCCACATATTCAATCTGCTATGATGACTGTGTTTGGCGTGCTCAAATATTGGGCATATTGAGGTCTGCATGCCAGCTTGACGTAACCCCTGAGACAAAACGACATTTGGAAGCGTTGAGAGACCAACTGCATGAAATCGAAGGTGACATGACCGACAGGCATTGTCGCAGAAAACTGAGGCTGATGGAGCAGCAGCTGCAGCAGCTGCAAGGATTGGCTGAGGCAGAGGACGGCCTTTTTGTTGATTTCGAATGCCACATTGCCAATAGCGGTCATGGGTTAAAAGAAGAATTGAACAAACTGGATGGTTGGTTTAAGTTGATGCCCCACTTGAATCTTCGAGATTACAAGATACACGAAAAGTTGGTTGAAGGCTTAGGCTATCAACGTGTATCGCGAAAAGAACTATATGAGGTTTATGCTTCCTTGTTAATATTAAGTAGGTACGCACGTGAGGCTGATGCCATCGATACGGACTTTTCGGACATAAAGGAATATGTTGGCAGAGTGAAGGGTCTGCTTTCTGCCGATTGGAAAGAAAAAACATACGATGAACTATGGGATGCTATTCTGGCATTGCCCGCAGTCAAAGCGATAGCAAAGAAAACAGGTAAGCAACAAAACACTACCTTCAACCGCAATCTGATAGCCCACATCCTGCATTTGATGATGAATAAGGGTGTATTTGGCACTAAGACTACTAATCAGGCGATGGCTGAGGCCTTAGAGGGTAATAAAGACCATTCCGTCAGAGATGCTGTAAGCAAGAGTATGGAAGATAGAGTGATGAAATCCGCCATCGATAATCTGATAGAAGAAAAAAGAAAATAATTCACATAAGACATAATTGGCTGAATTTCAGCAATGTAAGAAGAAAGAAAGTTGTACGGACTTTCTTTCTTTTTTTCTATATCCGAATCTTCCGACCTTTGCATCGTCTTCCGAGATATGCAGCCGATAAGTGAGCGGGCTATCCTTAGAGAAGCGGGAGCAAAGACAATTGATATGTATAAGAGAATGATTGACAAAGACAGGTATTGTGCAGACATGGCCAAGATGGCCCGACGTCAGTTGGCGCTGATCAACCAGTGCAGGATGCGCAAACAAGGAGGAGGCAAAGGAGTAGCGGACCAGCCTTTCTACGTAACATTTCTTAACCGCTAACAAACATTATTAATCTGAGACGACAGCAGGATGCGGGAAGTCTCGCGAGTGAAAAGGATCCAATTTCAGCACTTGCCGAATCTCGCTAAAGTTTCAGAAAACAATGAACACAACAAGATTCCAAGAACAGATTTTGAACAACGCAGTCCAGATGGACGCGAGTGTTAACTTCCAGTTGAACGGCAACATGCTGATAGTGCCGTGCCCGTGGGAGGATGAGAAGCAGGTGACTAACGGTGAGCGTGTACGTTATCGTGGTGGCATCGAGGTGGATGCCGACGGTCGCACCAGAGTGAAGCGTTACAAGGATGGCAGCAAGGGACCACTCCACGAGACTCTTTACGAGACAGCCCATGGAGCGGTGAAGATGACTCGTCCGCAGATACGTCCTTACAACGGTCGACGCCGTATTGACGAGGAATACGTCTATGTCACCTTCAAGTTCCCTAAGAAATATGGGCTGGCACTGACCAAGGCGCTCTATGAGGAGGAGGCCGACGAGATTATGTCTTACTTTAAAACACGCAAGGAGGAAACGATATGGAAATGATTTTGGAGCGATTGATAGCACTCAACACACGTCAGACCAAGGAGCAGACAAGGGCATTCATCAAGGAATGCCCGCTCCGAGACTACGACGAACTGACTCGGTCGCCTCGGCTGAAACAGATGGCAGAACGTATCAATTCGACTACCGATGATGAGGAGCAGAGGAAGTTGAAGTCGTGGTTGCCGTTCCGCTGTCCGCACTATACCCAGTTCCGTGATGACTACCGTGATCGTGAGCACATCGTGGCTGAGAGTTTCACTTGGCAGACTTGCATTGATATTGATGACCCAGAGTTGGTGGAGAAGGCCAACGAGATGTCTGAACGGCTCGATATCGAGGCTGGTGGCCAGTGGCAGGGGCTGATGCTGCACAAGGATTATTCCATCCGTCGCAAGCTGCACATCGATATCCGACTGCCGATAGGTATGACGGTTCCCGAGGCTCAGCGTGAATATTGTAAGGCGCTTGGAGTGGAGTGTGACACTTCGTGCTTCACGCCTGAGAGGTTCATCTATATTTCGCCAGCCGATTTTGAAATCTATCGTGCCGATGGTTGGTATCAGCAGCTTTCGGAGGATGAGATTGCACTGCGTCGCAAGGCTTATACAGATAGAGGACTCTCGATTGATGGCCGTACGGAGGATGGAAGCTATTATGATCCCGAGGGCGACACATGTGTCGCTGAGGCCACCGAAGGCCGTTACCCAGGCGAGTTCAAGGGCGTGGCTTATACCTCTCTTATCAGCGAATTTTGGCGCAGGACGGGCGGCGAACCTGCTGAGGGCGAGCGTAATAAAAGGCTGCACCAACTGGCTGCTAATCTTCGAGCCATCTGTGATAATTCAGAGGAGTGGTTGCTGGAGGTGATGCCTCGATTCGGACTGTCGGAAGCAGAAATGAAGAGCATTATCCATTCAGCCTGCAAAGAGCCAACCAAGGGTTCACGACTGATAGACCAGATAGTGAATGCGCTCGAAATGGGTATTTCCTCAGATGAAATTGAGGATGCCGAGGCTGTGGCTGCTGAGACTGGCGTAAAAGTTAATGTCAAAGCCCTGCCAATCGGTTTGAAAGAATCGCTGGCAGGTGTGCCAGTGTCGATGCACATGCCTGTGCTCTGCGGGGTTCTGCCGATAGCAGCGGCTTATGCCGACCAAGTGCAGATTCAGTATTGTGACGGCAATTTGCAGCACCTTGGCCTCATGTCTATCATCCGAGGTGAGCAGGCTTCAAACAAGTCGGTTGTCAAAAATGCCGTTGATGTCTGGAAACGCCAGTTCGACGAGGAAGATGCCCTGGCACGCAAACGTGAAGAGGAATGGAAGGAGCGCAAGAAAGGCCGCAAGGCCAACGAAAAAGCTCCTGAAGACCCGAAGGTATTGATAAGAATGGTGCCAGTGACGGTCAGTTGTTCAACCCTCTTGAAGCGTTTCAAGAATGCCCAGGGGCACACCATCTACTCGTTTGGTGAGGAACTCGATACGCTCCGAAAAACGAACGGTGCCGGCTCATGGAGTTCGAAATATGACATCTATCGCCTGAGCTTTGACAAAGGTGAATGGGGTCAGGATTACAACTCGGATGCCGCAGAGTCGGGAGTGGTGAAAGTAGCTTACAACTGGACGATGCTCGGCACGAACGGGGCCATGCGGAAGTGCTTCAAGTCGGATAATATCGAGAACGGTCTTTCTAGCCGAATTCTCGTGGCTGAGATGCCAGACAGCAGCTTCTCGAAGATGCCCAAGTTTGGCCGTCGTTCGACAGAAGATGAGGCTCGAATCCAAGAGGCAGTCACTCGTTTGCGATCGTATTCGGGTTTGGTTGACACCCCTCGTTTGCGCAAAGCCATCGAAGAGTGGGTAGAGCAGAAACGCATAGAGGCAGCAAAGGACATCGACCATGTAAAGGATACTTATCGTAAGCGTGCTGCTGTCATCGGCTTCCGTTGTGGAGTCATCTTCCATCTGTTATCGGGTAGGGATAAGGAAACGAAGGCCTGTCTGGAGTTTGCACTGATGATGGCCGATTACTGCCTTTCTCAGCAGATAAAAGCATTCGGCGAGGCATTACAGAATCAATATGTTGATGCTCATGAAGAGTGCCAGCGATATGGAGCCAATCACTCTGTGTTTGACCAGCTTGCACCAACCTTCACTATCGATGACCTCCGAGCCTTGAAGCGCGGCTACTGCTCAGAAACAGCCATGCGCGTGATCATCTCTCGTTGGATGCGTGACGGATGGATTAGCAAGACCGACCGCCACCACTGGACAAAAAACGTAACAAAGTAACTTTGTAACATTAAGCACATTCAAGATTATGGAACTGATATTAGAACGTATAGCAAAACGTAAGACCTATACGATAGGGCATTTGTATATTGCAAAAGAACCCGATGGGAATAACCCTGGCTTAGGCCAGCCCCTTACCAAGGGGCTTCAAATCTGCGACACACTGGAACCCACTTGGCGCGACTATGCCAACGGTGCCTACAAGGTGAAAGGCCGTTCGGCCATCCCCGAAGGCCGCTACGCAGTGGTGATCTCATTCTCGCCCAAGTTCAAACAGTGGCTTCCCATCTTGCTCGGAGTGCCAAAATTCGAGGGCATCCGCATCCATGCGGGCAACACGTCAGAAGACACAGAAGGTTGCATCCTCGTAGGTCGCAACCTGATAGTAGGCCAAGTCGTCGACAGCCGCATCTGGGTTCATCGGCTGAAGCAGAAGATCGTTGAGGCTAAGGGTAGGGGTGAAGCCGTGTGGATCACCATCCGTTAACTCTCAATTTCTTTTCAATTGCCCGGATATGACTCGTCTCGTGTCCGGGCTTTTTCAACCGTATCAGAAACTGGAATGACTATCAGGCCATCGATGGGGCAGGGAACGTCATCCATATCTTCAAAGAACCGCATAAAACGTAAACGGTTAAATGAGAAAAGATGCAATATTTCCGATTCTTCTTGCATTTCTCGTATATTTTTCCTATTTTTGCAGCGGTATAAAACTATAAACCCAAATGAAGAAGATTATTTATACGTTAATTCCCATGATTCTGATGCTTGCCTTTTTGGCAATAGCATCCTGTGGTAACAAGACAAACAGTGCGGCTTCTGATGCCGATAGCACTGTAGTAAATGAAGTGCCTGACACGCTGAACACTGTTGAGGCTGTTGAGAAGCAAGTGGATGCTGTCTACGCCTACTGGAATGAGTTGCGGCAGCATTATGATGAGAATAAACCATCGTTAGACGAACGCTTCGGCAGCAAGGAGTGGCAGCGGGTACGTAATGAAGTGGCGGCCATCGACCGCGAGTGTGAGTGTGGCGGCTTCTTCGATTTCGGTGAGGAGGGACCGTTGGATCCTTGGACATATGACTGCTATGAAGGAGCTGTCAGTGCTAATGATATTCAGGTTAAGCTGCAACCAAATGGCACGGCTGAGGTCAGGTTCCTGGTGAAGGATGCCGTCACCATTGAGGGCATCCCCATGCGCTGGCTGATGCGGGTGGAGGATGGCCAATGGCGAGTTGCTAACATCTTTTTCGAGAAGGATGACAATTTCGACATCCTGACGAATATGCGTGCCTATGCAGATGACGGGAAGTCCAACAAGAACTCTGACATGCCCAAGACTGAAGAAGAGGCTCCTGCTGAAGATATAAACCTCTCAATTTACGCAGAGTGATATTGTCAGATGTCGCTCATAACGGGTGGGCTTGACCTGATAGCCTGGTAGGACATAGCAGGCTGTGCAGCCTACACCTGTGGTGTTGTAGTCCAGGTTCAGGGTGATGCCGTCCTGCTTTTGCAGCTGGTAGGTATATACCGCCTTCGTCAGGTTTTCTGTGCTGTAGTGGTAGGCGTTGAAGTTGAACGGCTCGTCCATCGCGAAGCGCAGTCCTTGTCCTTTGCCGTTGCTCATGTTCAGCCAGCGATTGTCGCACCGCAGTCCGCAGTCCTGTGGAATGAGGTAGGGTTCGAACATATCGTCCACACTGTTCTCATAGATGCCGATGGCATAGCCGGTCTTGCGGTCTGGATAGTTCTCCTCCGGTCCACGGCCGTACCACTTCACCTGTTGCAATGGGTCGATGAGCGTCATGGTCAGTCCGATGCGGGGCAGGAGAGCAGGCATCGGACCTTCGGGTTCAAGGATGTGATGCAGTGCGATGGTTCCGTCGCCGTTGATGCGGTATTCATAGACCTCAGAGAAGCCTGAATAGCGCAGGCCGGTGATATAGGCATCGAGCGATGTGTTGACGGGTGCCCCGAATTGTGAGAAACAGCGTACGTTGATATACACCTGACCGTTGGCTTCGAAGGCCTGACAAGAGATGGGGATGCGGGTGATGGCATCCAGGTTGTTGCTGTAGAACTCGTTGGCTATCTGCCCGCCGTTCCAGGGATTGCGGTTGTTGTAGGTGATGTTCCACTGGTCCCAGCCGTCGAGCTCGAGAGCTAGCGGAGCGCGCCACACGTTCATCTGGAGCGGCGACTTGAGCAGTTCCTTGCCAGATTGCTTGATGCTGAATAGCTGGCCGTCGGGGGTGAATGAGTAAGAGAATCCGTCGCCGCTGACCATAATGGTGTCGTTGGTCTGGATGAGCACGGCCTTTCCAACGGTCTTGTCAGAAGGCATGGCCAACTGTCGCCAGGGGAGTTCCAACTGGTCCCAGGCAGCCACGTGACCCTTCTGCGCCCATATCTCGTCGGCCTTCAGCGCGCTGGTTATCATCAGTCGGTATTCGCAGCCGGGGTTGAGGACGGGACGGCTGTAGGGTATGGTGATGACCTTCTTGGCCAATGGCTCCACATCAGGATTGAGTGTTCCCTGCTGCAGACAGACGCCATCCTCATAAAGTTCCCATTTCATGTCGTAATAAGAGGTATTGAGGAAATGGTTCCTGTTCCAGATCTCTACCGTACCATTGTCGGCACTCAGCAACCGGCATGATACGGGCTGGGCCGATTTCTTCATCTGATAGATTTCCGGCTGTACGGTTCTGTCGGGCCATATCGTACCGTAGGTGCGGGCGCCGATGCCGTAGCTGAAATAAGTACCCTCCTGCTGCTCTGTCTCGAAGTCGAGATTCAACAACTGGCCCGAATTGTCGGCAATGACGACATTATCCATCAGCGCATCGCAGATATACACATGGGTGTCCTGTCCATGGGTCTGTTCGTTGCGGCCGATGTTTACAGGGAACGGGGCGTTGATGATGTTGCCCTGTGCCTCCATCTGTGCCACCTCTGTGTTGTCGATGCTTACTGTCATCTTCTTACCGTCGTAGCAGGCTTCCACATGGTGCCATTTGTTCTCCCAGTCGGCGGGCAGTGGTGCCGATAGTTCGTACTTATGGTTGGTGGCCGCAGGTCTTCTACCGAAGGGGAATGCCTTGGGCTCGCCTTCTGAGGCTGGTGCCTTGTCGGTGTTGATGTAGAACACCAGCTGCTCCTTACCGTTCTGCTGAACGCCGAACTGCCATTCACCCTTGGTCACGAATGAGCCGCAGGAACTGATGAGCTTGCGGGGATAGACATCGAAATGGACGTTCAGGGTGTTGCCGGTCAGTTCCAGACAGTCATCTCGATACACCTCCACCCACTCATCGTGGCCGCTCAGGTCAATCACATGATTTTTACGGTTACGGCTGTCGGCCACCAATTTGGCATTGCCCATGATATGCGCCATGACATCGTGGCCTGATTTGTCCTTAAGCCTACGTGCAGGCTGGGTAAGTCCAGGCGACACGAAGTCCCAGACGGCACCGCCGATGCAGCGCTCGTGCGTATAAATAGCGCGCCACATCTCGTCGAACATACCGCCACTGTTACCGGCCACCGAGATATACTCATCCATGAACGACGGGCGCACGTCACCGTCACCGTGTTTTCCCACCCTGAGGTCAAGAGCCAGGGCAGTAGGGTAGCGTGGACCGATGATATCCTCTGCGGGATGACTGTAGGCATTGCCACCGTACATCCACCAGCGGGTGTGGTCGTATTTGCGCCCTTCGGCAATCACCTCGCCGATGTTAGGCCCCTCGCCGCTCTCGTTGCCAGCGCTCCAGAAGAGTACCGCAGGCTGGTTTCTGTCACGCAGCACCATGCGGCGCACACGTTCACGATACATCGGTATAAATCGTTTGTCGCCAGAAACCCATTCGGTGGCATGCGCCTCTACGCCTGCCTCGTCGATGATGTAAAGTCCATAGCGGGCGGCATATTCCAGATAGCGCGGTACGGGGGGATAGTGGCTGGTGCGCACACCGTTGAAGCCAAACTGCTTCAGGATGGTCATATCCTTCTTGACCAGTTCGTCGTTCACGGCATGGCCGTTGTCGGGATCCTGCATATGTGAACACTGGGCATTCACCTTCAGCGGCTTACCGTTGAGATAGAACACGTTGTTGCGCATCTCAGTCTCCTTGAAGCCCACGTCCTGACGGGCATCCTCGGGCGTGTTTTCTGATAGCCGCTTGCCGGTGGCAGCATCCACGAGGTACATCTTGAGGTTATACAGATTCGGTGTCTCTGCCGTCCATTTCAAGGGGTTGCTGATATGCTTGCTCATGTTCAGCGTCAATGTGCTGCTGCCGTTGGCGAATGTTGCCGCCTGACTTTCCAGTCGTGCCACCTCTTTTCCATTGGCACCGGTCAGCACGGCCTGCACCTTAAGGGGAGTCGTAATTGGCTGCTTGTCATAGCTTCTGACGCTTACCTCGATGTTCAGGTCGGCATCTCGGTAATCCTTGTCCAGATCGGTGGTCACATACCAGTCGAACAGACGGGTCTTGGGCGTGGCATAGAGATAAACATCGTCGAAGATGCCCGCTAGGCGCCAGTAATCCTGCCCCTCGAGATAAAAGCCGTCGCTGTATTTGATGACCTTCATAGCCAGCGTGTTACGGCCTTTCTTCAGATACTTTGTAATATTGTACTCGGCAGGCTCCTGAGCTCCCTCGTTGTAGCCCACTTCCTGACCGTTGATCCACAGAAACGATGCCGATGCCACCTTCTCAAAACGCAAAAAGATCTCCTCTCCATTCCAGTCGGAGGGAATAGTAAAGGTGGTGCGGTAGGCACCTGTTGGGTTGTAGTCGCGTGGTGTCTTGGGTGGGTCGGCCTTGAATGGCGCCGACACGTTGCGGAACAGCGGGTCGCCGTAACCCCTCATCTCCCAGTTTGAAGGCACATCGATGGTGCCCCACTTGGCATCTGGGAATTTCTCCTCGAAGAAGTTGCCTGGTATCTCCTGAGGTGTATTGCCGTAAAAGAACTTCCACTTGCCGTTGAGCAGAACGTGATGTCCCGGGATGTAATAGGCACGCGATTCTTCCTGTCCGTATTCAAACACGTCAAGGTTTTCAATGTAATAATACAGGTCGTCAAAGCCTCTTGTCTTTTCTGTCTGTGCCATTACTGCCACCATGGCAGGTATCATCAGTAATGTCGTGAATAGTTTTCTCATAAGTTGTTAATATTTTTATATCGTTAATGTTTCGTGCTAACAGGAACTACCAACCGTAATCCTGCCATCGGATGACGTCGTTCCACTGGAAACTTCGGATTTCGGTATTCCAGTTTCCATTCGTTGACTTGAAGATGGGGTTCGGGAAAAACATGCTGACCATACCGCATTCGTCTTCCTTCATGTTGTATTTGTCCATGTTGTTTTTCAGCCATGGAAAGATGGTTAGCCATTTTTGTGAAAAATGACGGTGTGGCACAGCCCTTAAAAAGGCGGACTTCCAGTTGTTGAAATCGCTCTCTGCTGTGTTCAGGCTAAAGAGGTGAAACATGTCGATGTGATACTTGACGTCCCACTGACAGCCATATGCCAATGCGTCGGAACTATTGAGGGAACCTTCGGGTGTCAGCTTGTCGTAAATGGTGCCGAGCAGACGGGCTGTTTCTTGGGCGAGATTGTCGAGTTCGGCACTTTTGATAACGGAAAGAGGCACGCTATAGCCTGCTAAATCGCCAGGAGTATCATTGTAGTAATAGCCGGGATGCGCAATGAATTCTTCGCTGTAAAAATCGTAATACGTATTGATAACCGACTCATAGAAGGTTTCACTGGTATTGAACAAGGTGGGTACGATGAGTTGATAGGGTGCGCCAGGATCGGGAATCTCAGCAGGAGAGCCTATCAGGTAGTCGGTCACGTTGCGCAGCTCATAGGCCGATTCAATACAAGCGAAGTTACAACAGTCGGCAAAGATAAAGCGCAACTTGTCGTTGCCCATGCCGTTGGCAATGGCGCGTGCCATCGATGGGATGTTCATCCAGTAACTCTTGCTTTGGCCATCATCCTGTCCGTAGGCTCTGGATCTCGCATAGGTCACAGTGTCTTTGACCATGACCCAGCCATTAGAATGGCCCCAGAGGCCGAGTCCGTAACTCTTGGCGGGATATGTCTCACGTATGTAGCGGAGCATCTCCTCCAGTATGGCAGGATCAGCAGCGTTTATTCCCGTCATGGAAGTGGAGTCAAGCAGCACCCCATCCTTGATGCGGGCGATATAGGATAACGTCGTGTTTGCCAAATCAACAAAGACAATAAGGTTTTGCTGTTTGCTGAGCTTCTTGGATCCTTCCTTCAGTTCTTCTAAGTCTAGGTCTGCAAGCGGCGAGAGGTTATTGTCTGCAGCTATATAGATGAGCACGGTGCGATCTGCCTCCTTTGGAATCTCATCATTGTCGTCATTGCTTCCACAGGCTCCGAAAAGAAGTGCGGTCGCTAACAGAATCATTAATTTCTTCATTTTATTTTCGCATTTTGATATTGAGAATGTTTTGATGGTCGGTACGCTGGTAGCTGAGGTCATCGCTCATCTTTCGCATATACATGATGCCCAATCCTCCGGGCTCCCTATCTTCAACGGGCATATCCAGATCGGGTTCTGGTGCTGCCAGCGGGTTGAATGGCTTACCGTTGTCGGTGATGGTTATGCTCAGCAGACCATTGCTGATGTCAGCACTCAAGGTCATTTCCGTAGCACCGCTGTAGTCGATGATGTTGCCTACGGCCTCTTCCACCGCCAGTCGTAGTCTGTTGGCATGATGGTCGTCGAAATGGGCCTTGTCGGTGGTAGCCAGCAGATACTCCTTCATTCTGGGATAGGCCGATTCAGAGACTTTCAGTGTGATGGTGTCAGGCATCAGCCGTTTGATGGCCAGCATCGTCAGGTCGTCGCTCTGCACAGCGTCTCCCACGAAGCCTTCCACGGCCTCTGTCATCCTTTGTATCAATGATTCCGGCGACACGTTGCCTTCGGCCATCGCATCATGTATCACATCGATGATGCGCTCCTTGTTGAACATCTGCTTAAACTCGTCCTCCGCTTCGTTCAGACCATCGGTGAAGAGGAACAACAAATCGTTAGGCTTGATCCAGATTTCCTTATTCTTGTAGATAGTATCGTCGAATGTCCCCACAGGGAAGGCGGGTTCATAGGGTAGGGGGAAAACGTCTTTGTTGACCAGTATTGGTGGCTCATGACCTGCCGAACAGTATTGCAGCCGCCCGGACGGTAGATGGAGCACACCCACAAACATGGTCACAAACATCTGCGCATCGTTGCTCTCACTCATCGTCTCGTTGATGTGCGTGACGATAATCTCTGGACTGTCTTCATTGGTGGTATAGGCGCGGAAGAGGCTTTTGGTTACCGTCATCAGCATGGCGGCTGAGACCCCTTTGCCCACCACATCGCCGATACAAAAGAAGAGCTTTTCATCGCGGATAAAGAAATCGAACAGGTCACCGCCCACAGCTTTGGCGGGTTTCACACTGCCATAGATGCTCAAGTCGTCGCGCTGAGGGAAGTTGCTGGGCAACATCGACATCTGGATGCCGTTGGCGAAGTTGAGCTCACTTTCTATCTGCATCTTCTCAGCGGCAGCTATCTTCAATTGTCTGATGGTAATGCGGCAGATGAGATAGACCAAGAACAATCCCAGACTCATCATCACCAGTATCATCACACTCATCAGAACGGCTGGCAGTTTCCTCACCGTCTTTGGCACCACGAAGCCCAAGGTCCATCCAGTCTTCTTCACTGGGGCATAGAATACATAGGCCTCTTGGCCGCGTACCTTCAGTTTTTTGTAGCCTACCTGCTTGGCTGCTATCTCCTCCATCAGCAGATCGTCTTCCATGTCTTTGGTCTGCTTCACGTCATCGAAGAAGTTCCGGTTCAGGACAAAACTCCTGTTAGGGTGGGAGATATAGTTTCCCTTTTGGCCGATGACAAAGGTGTAGGATCCTTCTTTGGTGGCCTTCTCAAAATCCAGGCCAATGAGTTCCTGGTTGGTCTCGAGATCTATCTTACGCAGCTTCCGGTGCAGCCATTCAAGCGACACGTCGGCACCAAAGACACCCACTCTGTTACCTTGCTTGTCGAAGAACGGCTGCACATAGGTACATAGTGTCTCCTGTGCGCCATCCTTGTCATGATAGGGCTCCGACCAATAGCCTGTCTTGGCTTTGATACCCTCCTGATACCATTCGCTTTTCAGATAGTCGTGTTGGGCCGATCCCACCTGCATCTTCTCTATTTTTCCGTTGCGCCACACGGCATAAGGCTCAAACCAGCGGCCCTTGTCAGGAAAGAAGTCGGGCTCGAAGGCCACAAAGAATCCCCTGATTTTCGGATTTGTCGACAATACATTGGCCAAGGCTTCGGAAATCTCCTCTGGATCCTCTATCTTCGTTTCCACCTCTCCAATGCTGTTTGCTGTGACAGTCTCTACATCTTTGAGCAGCATCCTCAGCGACTGACTCTCCACCTCCAGCATACTGCGGAAGGTGTTTTCGATTAAATGGCTCATGGCGGCATCTACTATGTAATAGATGCCGCCATTGATGACCACCAGCATCAGTGCCAGGGCTATCAAGATGCGCCGAGTCAGTTTTTGAGAGAGCGAGGTGGTCTTTCTTTTTCTCATTCTATCTCTTCGTAGATATTCAGGAATCCGCCAATCTCGAGAGCCTCCTTTACATTTTTGTTCATCTTACAAATAAAAGCCTTGTGCCCTGTATCGCGAATGTGCTTATAGAGCGTTACGAGCAATCGGAGGCCCTTTGAGGATATATACCTCAGATCGGTGCAGTCCAACAGGATATCGTACTCATCCTGCATAAACACGCGCGTCAGTTTCTTTTCCACCTCTGGTGCTGCCTCGTTGTCAAGGTCACCACAGAAAGCAATGGTAAGCCTTTCTGCCTGTTCTGTAAATCTTAATTCCATTGTATGTATCAGTTGATGATTATTCCTTATTCATTATTCATCCGCATGCTTGTCAAGGTGTTGGTTCCCATGGCATCCTCCTGCTCCATGCGGGCAATCTCCTGCTGTCCCATCTTACCGAGCCACTTGTTGTAGGCCTCGTCGATTTCCTCAATCTTTTGTTGGTAAATGGCCTCACGTTTCGACTCCCAGTCTTCCGAGAGTTGCTCAAAGGCATCCTTCACTTCGTTGGTCTCGTCTTCAGTCATGCCGGCCAGCACCCCTCCCACTTCACCAGTAGCCTTGACCTTGGCAGTTTCCATACGTATCTTACAGTCATCGTAGATCAGGTCGGTGGTCTCCTTCAGAAGGTCGTAGCGGTCGTCGTTCACCTCAGGCATTGTCAGCTGAATAAAGGGCACGTTTCTCATGACCTTTTCCTGTTTCTGGTTAAACGATTCCACCTCCCATTTGTCAAAGGTCTGCTTAAACTCGGGATGCATCATGGCTATACTCTGTGCTATATTGTCCATGTCGTCGGTATAGTTGGGCACAACGATAAACTCGTAGTCGTTTTTCTTGGCCAGGGTAGCCACATCCTCCAGATTGGCCAACGAACCGTCCACATCAACCTTGATGGGCAGTAAGGATGCCTCCTCAGCCTTGATACACAGGTTCATCAAGCGGTAGTTCAGCTGGTTTACAAATCCTGAATATTTCTCTTCTAACGTTGTGTACGCGTTAACGATAGCTCTTTTCATAACTTCTAATCTTTAATTTTTAATGATCACGCCACATCTTCGGCTTTCAGTTTCGCACTCAGCTTGCCAGCAGCGCCAGCACCGGGAACGGCAATGCCGTCGCTGATGTTCGTCGACTTGAACGACGACTTGGCCTCGATATTGTCGATGACGGCCTTCGGTGCCTTCAGGTCGCCCTTCATCTCGGTCTTGCCGTTGATGGTCGTATCGCCGAAGACGCCCGTTTTGCTGCCACCCACATTGGCGTTGCCGCCATCGAGCTGGAGTGCTGCCTTGCCGTCGCCCTGTTGGGCCTCGAAGGTCTTGTCGGCAAAGAGTCCCATCTCTTCGCTGACAGCCTGCAGTTTCTTGCTCTTCACGTCCTTCGACTTCGCGCCCACGTACATCTTCTCTGATACGAGGGTCATCGAACTGCCTGCGGCCAGCTTGTCGTCGGTGAGTTTCTCCTTGTCTACATCCATCGACTTCACGGCGATGGCCTTGGCGTTCATCGATATTGAGCCTGTGGCCTTGCCTTCGGTGTCGGCGGCCAGGAAGTCCATCTTTTCCGAGCGTACGGCAATCTTGCTGTCCTTGGCCAGTGCCTTGGTCTCGAGTTTGCCGTCCTTCACCTCGTAGTCGAGGCTTTCCACGGTCATGTTCTTCGTCTTGATGATCACGTCGCCCTCGGCCTTATATTCGCCACCTGTCAGCTTACCCTGGTCGTCGACCTTGATGTTCGAAGGTCCGGCTGTCGATACCTCTACGGTCTTGGCGGTGATGCTCACCTTGCCGTCGGCCGTCAGCTGTTTCTCTGTGTAGGGCTTGCCGTCGCCTTCGGTCTCGTAGTCTATGGATGCTAATGAGATGTCCTTCGAGAAGAAGGAAACACTGCCGGTGGCAGGATACTGTTTGCCATCGTCCGAGGGTTTGATGGTGCTAAACGAAACGTTTTCCGTATTGACGTTGAGGGCACTGCCTTCCACGAGTGCTCCCTTGTCGTCGAACATACTCACACCCATATACGGTGTTCTCACGCTGATACCGGCATCCTCGTTGGTGTGCAGGTTGCCGTCGCCATCAGTGGTGGAAAGGCTGATGCTTTCTGCGGCAATCGTCATCGAGGCACCTGTGGTGTTATTAATAAAGTCGTCGCCCGTCTTGATGGCATCCTTCTCTTTCTCTAATGCACCCTTCTTGCGGTTGGCTTCTGCCAGGCACGATACGGCATGGATAAAGTTCGATGTGGCCTGATAGAGTGCGGGTAGCAGATGGTCCATATCCTCGTTTATACCCAGGAGTTCATCGGCAACCAGACGCCCTGTGAAGGCACTTGACTCGTTGATCTTGTCTTTAGCCTCCAGCAGTGCCTGCATGTTGTCAAAGAATTTGTCAACAACCTTTTTCTGGGTGTCTACCTCCTTCTCTAAGTCACCGATCTGCTTCTCCAGCAGACTCACTGATTCTTCTATCTCTTCTTTGCGTTGTTCAGCAGATACGGCCGCCTCTAACTGCATGCTGTTGGTGGCATGAATACGGATGCCGCCACGTCCTGCTGGAGCCGGAGTCTGTGAGAATACATCGGTGGCATCGTCGCTCTGCAGCACGATGTCGCAAGCCTGAGATACTATCTCTGAGGTCTCACAAACCACATTCTCATGTCCGTCGCAGCCCGGATCAACGGCTATCTGTCGGATGCTGGGAGCGCGAGTGATAATGGCGCCCTGACTACCGGCAGCTTCAAGATCCACCTCGCTGCCTTTTACGACGACCTTGCCCTTAAAGCCCAACAGGTCGCCGCTGTAATCCACATTGCCTATAATAATCTCCGGGGCGGAGATGACGATGCGCTGATCGTCACGATAATAACAACCACCTTCCAGTTTATTAAAGATGTCTGTCTTGATCTGCTGAACCTCAGCCTTCTGCTTGTGAATCTCCTCCAAGTCTTTCTGAACACTCTGCCGGAATTCGTCCAGCGTCTGTTTCCATTCACTAAAAATATAATCAGCCATAATTATTCCTCCTCACCATTATTAATTATTATCGTTATTACCATCGTTACCTCCAGCACCTCCAGCAGCACCATTGTTAGCGTTAGGATTTTCGTCATTGACGGCGTTAGCCTGTTGGACCACATTTCCGAGACCAGCCAGAGCATCACGTATAGGGGTCATGAAATCACTAATCTTCTGTTCTATGTTTTCAGCCGCGAAATCTTCTTTTTTTAACTTGCCTCCGGAATATTTCGTCTCCACGACTTTATTCATCTCTCCTCCTAATTGATAGGTGGTCTTGTCAGAGAACAGAATCTTACCATCCTTAGCATTGCCCCAGCTGAAATACTCCCTACGGGGCCTGTCGAAATCGATGGCTCTTGGTATACTAGATAAGACATCCTTAACGAAACCAGTGTCTCCCTCGATGATCTTACCATCTGTCGTCAAGCCTTGGAGAAGTCTAGTCCAATAAACTCCAAGTAGTTGTTCTTGCGTCAATAGCTTTTTTTCTGCGGGATTAGCACCATTGACTGGTGCATTGGCTTGAACTGGGGCTTGGGCATTGGCTTGGGCATTGGCTTGGGCATTGGCTTGGGCATTGGCTTGTGCAGCGCCTTGCTGTGCAGCGCCTTGCTGTGCATCGCCTTGTGCAGCGCCTTGTGCAGCTTGGAGAGGGGCGTTGTTCCCCTGTTGATTATTGGCGGCTACTGGTTCGGACGCCTTGATACCCCATCCTTCCAACAGATTCAAAGCCACTTGGCGCTTAAACGCCAGAATGTTATTTTCACTGTCGACTAAATTATTGAGGGCATTTGCATTCAGTTGCTTAACAGCATCGTTATTTCCGGGATCAAACAGTGGACTGAAGATATTGATGTTCTTGAGCTTTTCTGGGTCAAAGCACTTGGTAAGTAATTCAACATAGTCCTTGGGCACGAATTTGCTAAACGAGCTTTTAAAGAAATAAATATCCTGGAACGACTGATAGTTCTTCAACCGCAAGTGGCGCAGATCATCGATGCTCTTCAATAGGGCATTGGCCTTCTCTACGACTTTCTTCCTGCCCTCCTTCCGCCTCTTGAGGACGAGATTTCTGATTTCCTCTTCACTAGCTACATAATTCTTGGGACCGAATGGATGATCATGCATAAAATTAAGTCTATTACGAGCTCTTTCCTTGCAATGTAGATCTATCTCAGAATCATTAGCTATACCTACCTTATCCTCATTGAACTTTAAGTCTGATTCCTTAATCTCCTTTGTGTCCTTATTCCATAATAATTGTATTATTCCATTGTGGCCTATGTAATAATCTTTACCGTTCGAAGCATCCTTCAAATAATCCAATGCGAGCTGTAATTCATGCTTCTTTTTAAGACATACATTATAGAGCTCCCTGTAATTCTTGATCATATGGTCTACACAGGGGGAGATACTGTGGATCATCTGTACGATAGCTGACTTCATCTTAAATGTGCCGGCCACTTTCTCCTTAAATTCTTTCTCCAGACTCTTGGTGCTACTATAAGATGTCAGTGGATAGCCAGCCTTGGCACCGCCGGCTTCGAGTTTCAGGAATCGGTTCGACTGTATCTCCAGCAGTCCCTCCTGCGGTCTGAATCCCACTTCGAGAATGCTTCGAACCAGCGACAGGTCGATGACTCTCAAAACCAGTTCTTGCATCTTTTTGCCCACAATCAGCGAAACATCAGCCAGTACCGATGCACCTACCTCCTTCCAGTCGCCGTTGCCGCGGCTGATGAACTTGTTCTTGATGTTCGTTCCTGAAATCAGTTTCAGGTTGTTGCCGGCCTCGATGGTCACGTTCTTACCCTGAATCTTGATATCGCCGTTTGGCGCACTCACGGAAATGCCCGTAAAGGCGTTGATCTTCACATCGCCCCAGGGCGACTTAATAGAGATGTTACGGCCGTCGGTAGAACCCTTGATGCTGTAGATACCGTAATAGTCGCAAATCTCTGTGCTACCCTCGAAGCGCTTGCTCTCCTTCTTTTCTTCATCATTCAGATTGAAAAGATTGCCTACGGGATCCCTGCCGGGGAACATGCTCTGCAGCATTTTTATACCTGGCGTGATGCTGGCCAGGAAGGCCGTATAGCCGGCACCTGTACCGTCGGTGACGCGCATGCCATTACCTCCAGGACTCATCATCGTGATGCTGCCTGTTCTCAGTGGCGTTGGCGTCTTCTTGTAAACGGCTCCAATCACGTATGGACGCTCGATGTTACCGTTGATGAAGTCCACCAGTACTTTCTCTTGACTATAGTGTCGGCCGTGTACACCAGCACCGTCTGTGGCTGCACTTTGGGCAAACACGAGCCATGGAGAAGCATCATCGTCATCGCCCTGCCACTCAAACTTCACTCTGACACGGTTGGCGCGCAGCGGGTCGTCGGCGTCTGTCACCACAGCGTGCTGTAGCTCCGTTTTTCTCACATGTCCCGTTTCCAGCAGTGGTGGGAAGAAACCTTTATACGTGATGGTCTCTATATTCTTTTTCTTGTCCTCTTTCGTATAGCTCATCATTGCCTTCGATATGCAGGTCGCCTCGTAGTAGGTCGTTAATTCTTTGGGCTGATAGCCCCTGAGCTCTACCACGAGATAGTCTTCGCCAGCCACCTGGATCTGTTGTCCCAGCTTCAGGTTGGGGTAGGTGGTCTGGAAGTTGATGACCATGGCGTCGCGACCGGCTGTCAGCTCCATCTTCAGCAAGTTGGCATAATCCGTAGCATCGAGCAGCGGTTTGAATTCGGAAAACTGGTTGAGCTTGGTCTTGTCGCCATTATATTGGTTTTCGGCTACATCAATTACATTCTTGTCCTTGCTTTCGGACTCGTTATTTTCTTCATTATTCTTGTCAGTGGTTTCAGGGACTACGCTCTTGAAATACTTGTTATTGTACATGTCGTTCTTACCCTTAGACCTTTTTTCTGCCATGCCCCATGCCACGAGGTCGTCGATCACCGTGTTGATGGCCCAGGTGCCCAGCGGCTTGCCGTTGCCGAAGAAGGAGCTGATCTTGCTCATGATATACTTGCTCTGGTTCAGATCGTCGTCACCGAGCGAGTTGATAAGGCCCTTTGCTATGTCAAATTTGTCCTTTGTCATCGGATTATTCAGCATGTTCTCGTCGGCAGTGGCCTGTGGATGAAACTTGCTGCCATCCGATTTTGTCATGGAAGCGTCGATGGCGCAATAGGTGCGGCTGTAGTAATCGTCCACTATTGTCGGCTTGGCGTCGCTGTCGTAGCCTATCTGCAACTGTCCGTCCTCGTAATAGAGAAACTCGCCCCAGCGGTTGGTAGTACGTTTCAGGAAATCGTAGTAGCTCTCGTTATACTGCACCAGATAGGGGAAGATGTGCTCCTTCCCGCCTTTTACGATATGTTGCAGTCTTGGGGAATCAGGTTCCAGATTAATGGCCACTTTTGCCCCATTGTTGTATGGCAGGACATAGTTGTCCTTTTGAGTCGATATGATCTTACTCAGTGTTTTGGCCACAAATGCTTTGCAGTCCTTTTCGATGGTCAACTGGTAGTCTGGGCTATAGATGGTCAGCTTCAGGTAGAGCTCTGTCTTCAGGTAGAGGGGCTCAATTCTCTCTATGTAGTAGTCGTTACATACCGAGAGATTAGTGTCCTTGTTGGCAAAAAGCTCCACTCTCTTGTTCAAAAACGCTCTTTCCACCACCGCCTTCGAGGGCGGCTCTTCTTTGGCCGTCTGCGTGGTCTTCTCTGTGATATGCAACGTAGTGGTAATGACATTCGGGCTATACATCTTTTTGTGAAAGCCGATGTCCTTGATGCTCACCTTGTAATTCTTAGTAGTCGTCTCTTTGCCATCCGTCGCCTCACAACTGATATAGCCCTCCTCACCAGGGGAGCCACTCGTCATTGTCAGGGAGTTTATGCTATTACCATCTTTGTCTACGGGCATTAAGTCCTTATCCCCTATTGGGATAAAGAGTCTTAGTGAAATACTGCTATCTGCCATACCGTTTTATGTTTTAGGATTGTTTTGTGTTATTTTCTTACTATCACGCTGCCGCTGGCCTGATGGGTGGCGAGGATGAGCACCTCGGCTATCTGGACGTGGGCGGGGGCATTGGCAGCGTATACGGCCACGTCGGCGATGTCGTCGCCCGTGAGGGGCTGGATGCCCTGATAGACGGTGGCTGCACGATCTGTATCTCCGTGGAAGCGGATATTGCTGAAGTTGGTCTCCACAAGGCCGGGCTTGAGGTTGGTGACGCGGATAGCCGTCTCGGCCACGTCGATGCGCAGTCCGTCGGAGAGCGCCTTGACGGCTGCCTTGGTGGCGCAGTAGACATTTCCGCCCTTATAGGCCGCATCGCCAGCCACGGAGCCGACGTTGATGATATGGCCGCTGTTACGGCTCACCATGCCGGGCACCACGAGGCGCGTCATTGTGAGCAGACCCTTTATGTTGGTGTCGATCATCGTCTCCCAGTCGTCGAGGTCGCCTTCGTATTCGGCTTCAAGGCCCAGGGCGAGACCGGCATTGTTGACCAGGACGTCGATCTGCTGCCAGGCTTCGGGCAGACTGTCGAGACTGGCCTTGGCCTGCTCGCGGTTGCGTACGTCAAACTCGAGGGTGATGACCTCTGTACCTTTGGCTTTCAGCTCGTCGCTGATAGATGCAAGCCTGGCTGCGTTTCTGCCAGTGAGAATCAGTTTGTCGCCATTGTCGGCAAACTTTCTGGCACAAGCCTCTCCAATGCCACTGGTGGCTCCTGTGATAAGAATGGTCTTATTCATTTTTAGTCAGTTTTTAGTTCTTGAACTTAAATCCTTTGCAAAAATACTAAAAAAAAAGTGTAATCAGCAAAAAAAATAGGAAAATCTTTGGTGTAGTGGGTAAAATAATATAATTTTGCACAGAGAAATCGCGAAAATATTTGTTTAACGTTAAATTTTAAGCTAATGAAGCATCAAAATGCAAGCTTTCTTAAAGCTCTTTTATGTGGCGTGATGTGGCTCGCCGCAAGTGTTCAGTGTGAGAAGATGAATATCTCTGGTGACGCAGACGACGCCAATGTGGTGTTGAGGGTCATGAGTTTCGAACAGACGCCGTTCGCCGCCACGACGCGAGCGGATGTGACTCAGGTGTGTAATCGTCTCAATTTTGTAGTCTTCAGCGAGGAGGGTGAGCGCGTGGAACAGGTCAACCAGGAGCTGGGCGACGCTGGTTTCGGCGCTGGGTATTTCAACTTGGCAGAAGGCTCCTATCAGCTGGCCATCGTGGCCCATAGCTCGGATGGCAATCCCACCGTAAACAAACGTACGGCCAGCAAGCATGAGTCGATAGCGTTTACGAATGCCAAGGGCTATACAGACACCTTCTTCTTCACCCAAAAGCTGGAGGTGGGCGAGGAGCCGATAGACCTGTCTGTAAACCTGAAACGCGTGGTGGCAAAGGTGAGGTTTGTCAATGAGGATGCCATCCCGGAAAAGACCGACAGCATCCGGTTCCACTATACGGGCGGCTCGGGGTCGATCGACGCGCTGACGAGTTATGGCAATGTCCGCTCCGAGCAGTATGCGTGGCGTCATAGGGCGGATTCTCCCTATGAGATATACACCATCCCCTGGCAGGACAACGACTATCTGGACGTGACGATAGAGGCCTTTCACGGGAGCGACCGTCTGACGTCGTCGGTGGTGAACGACATCCCCATCCGAAGGAACTGCATCACAACGTGTCGTGGGCAGCTTTTCAACGGGAAGGTAGGGAAGGTGTCCTTTACCATCTCGGTGGATGACAACTGGGGCACGCCCATCGACTACGAGATTCCCAAATTGGGCTCGCTGAATTGATTCCATAATTGGGCTCGCTGAAATTCCATAAGAAAAGGGGCGCCTGAACTTAATCAGACGCCCCCTTTCCCCTTTGTCATCTCGAGCGCACCCCTTCCTTTGTCATTCCGAGCGCACCCCTTCCTTTGTCATCTCGAGCGTAGTCGAGAGATCTCTACAACCCCATGCACGAGGTGGCACCCAGTGCCGTGAGTACGGCCGAAATCACCGACGCTATGATCTGCAGCGTCCACTTCAGAGTTTCTCTCTTTGACATAAATTCCTCCTTTCCGTCTTTTAGGTTCTACATTGGTGTCATCTCGAGCGCCCTTTTGTCATCTCGACTAAGCGTTAGCGCATGGAGAGATCTCTCGACTTCGCTCGAGATGACAGGGGGAGGGTGTCGAGATGACAGACTCGCTCACTCGCCTGTTCCAGGCGATGCGGTGGCGACTGCGAACGAGCTGATGGGAATCTTCTCCTGGTAGGTTCGCTCCTTGCCGTCGATGACCTTCTTCTTCGACTCCACCACGTAGGCGGCCTTAAACGTACACTCGTCCTTCAGCGCACGACTGGTCAACTTCTCGCCCTTTGAGTTCTCGGGGGTAAAGCGCAGGTGTACGCCTCCAATCAGGTTGTCGAGTCCGAGCGCCAACGACTGTTCTACGGTGTCCTGGGCCTTTCGGTCCGCGGTCTCAATGGTGGGGGCGAACGTTCCGAAGCCATCAAGCTTCACGGGCTGACCCTGGATTATCATCTCCTTCAGACACGCCACGATGTTCTGCAATACGAGCACTGCCATCGGATAGTCCACGAGCTTTCCGTGCTCTGCGAGATGTTTTGCGAAACCCTTCAGGTTCAGGGATTCCTTACTGTCTACCTCAGGGAAATACTTCCCGTAAGAAGAGCTGTACTGATTCTTGTTCTTCCGGAGATTCACCGGAAATGCAATTACTTCACTTGCCATAGTCTTTAATCTTTAAGTTTTAATCTTTTAGCTTTAAGCATTAATCTTGTCATCTCGACTAAGCGTAGCGCATGGAGAGATCTCAGGAGATGTCTCGACTACGCTCGACATGACAGGGAATGTTTAAGTTTTAATGTTAATTACTCTCTCTGCAACTTTCCGAGCCTCCCGCCTGCGCACTGCGATCATCTCTTCTTGTTTGCGAGTACAAAGGTACAACAATATATACCCTTTTCCAAATTTCACCCCCTTACGCGAGTACTTATGTGAACTTATGTGAACTTATGAGTACTTACGTCCGATAAATGCCCATTTTTCTTGCAAAACGCTCCTTTATTTTGTATCTTTGTAGTGCGTTTAATCAATACTATTTATCAATTATGTTTATCTCTAATCATTACGATCAAAACACAAATCAATCGTCGGCCATCGGTCGCATGGAGCTCGCCCAGAGTTACTTTCCCTTCCTTCTGCCTCGCTCTGCCTGGCAAAAGTTCAAGAGACTCTTACGCGAAAATCCAGACCTCTCAGGCTTCGCTAAGCAGCGTCGACGAACGTTTCTTCCTTCAGAGGTAGACACTATCTACCACCACCTGGGGCGCCCATAAAGCGCCCCTTTATTTTACTCCGACTAAACTCGGACTTTACTCCGAGTAAACCGAGACTTTACTCCGACTAAAACTCCGCTCCCCCCTTAGAGCTACTCACAACTCACAAACTCACAAATACTTTTTCGATTCACCAATCTCTCTCTTAATAATTATATATATATTAATTATATTATAATATAATTAATATATATATAATTTAATAAATAGATTAAATTATCTCTACCTCCAATTCTCTCCACCACCACCCTCACCCTCCATAATCACTTTTTCAGAACCATTTGTGAATTTGTGAGTTGTGAGTCTACAGAACTGTAGGAGTTTTCAAGTGTGTTCTTTAATTAAGTATTTGAAATAAATAATAATAGAACGAGTAAACGTGATATTTTTAAAAGACTCTTATCAGGAAGTTATTTTTATAAACTTCTCCGCCTCGGAGCCAGAGCAGACGGCTTGGGGCGGAGTATACTTTATATATAATAGGATTAACCGATTTGGTTTTAGGATTAACCTATAGGAATCAACTTATTCGTTTGTATGTCGTAGTAGACTTTGTGCTTGAAACTTAGTCACAATAAAAGTTCTTAGCCTAATTCATAAAGGCACACAAAAAGAAGCATTTTTCTTTGTCATCTCGACAAAAAGAGTACCTTTGAAGATAGGCTGCCTTATCCCCGATGACAGGAAGAAGGAGTTCATCCATCACACTTACATGGAGATGGTCAGCCAGCGTAACAGTTAGCGCTCGCAGGGATTGCGGGCGCTAATTGCATAAATAGCTATTTATGTGCTTTTATCTTGCCCAACAGGGAAGAGAGTTTCCTGATTCTTCAATATCTCACGGAAGCTTTCTTGATTCTCTCAGCCAGATAATCGCGCACATACTGGGGCGATAAAACCTCTACTTCCTCGCCATACGAGAGCAACTCCTGACAGAAATCATAAGACGGACGTACTCTCACCTCGAAGATGCAGCAATCCTCATGCTGTTCTATCTCGTGCTGTGATGGGTGAAGTGGCAGATGGCGCAGATAATCGTCACGATGATTCTCGCAGAAAACCTTAATCCGGATGGTCTCTACAGGACATTCCTCAGGATCGACAATCACGCCAAAGGCATCCTTGAAATAGATTTCTGCTGAGAAATCCTTGGGCAAGCGAAACTTTTTATCTGTCGTTTCGATTGATAGGAATCTATCAAGTGCCCAGCGCCAAATAGCCTTCTCGCCTTTAGCCTTACCCACCAGATACCATCGCTGGCGGAACACTTTGACGCAGTAAGGTTCAATCAGCAGCGTTTTGATACCCTTCTCGAAGAAGTTGTCATATTCCACTTTGACGACCTTATCCTCCTGCATCGCCTTGACAACCTCCAACAGATAGTCGTTGCCTGAAGGTATATCCTCATAGATAATCCTCTCACTGAGTCGACGACTGCCTTGAAGGATATTGTTCACGGCAAATGAACTAAGCAGCCAATGCTTGATACGATCACTCGAGAGGCTACGGGCATTGTCTATCCTGTACTGATAGCCTCGCGACGCATCACAGATGATGTCAATATCAAAAGTCTCCTCGATGGCACGACGATAGTCATCGAAGGTTCGCTTGGCCAATGTGGTCTTACGATGGTTCAGCGACGAGTACTTCCATCGCTCTGCTATTTCCTTGAATGTAATGCCATTCGTGCTCAACAGCAGATCGAGAATCCAAAGATATTTCTTAAACTGATCCTTCATACATTATTATAACGCATCATCGCTCCCTTTTATTGCGATATTCCACCTCGATTTTCGACTTATACGACTTCACGTTGATCAGATCCTGAAGCGTCCAGTGGCAATGGTCTATCATGTTGTGAACGCCATAGATGATGTTCAGATTTGCCGTCTTCTCGCGATCCATATGTTCATTCCAATTCTCAGGCAGTTCTGCCATATAGAGCATATTCATCTCTGTGTTATTCTCGTTTATTCCGTAAGGCCTGTCTGCTGATTCGAATATCACTTCATGGGCCACACCGTATCTATAAAGACCAGAGTACTCAGGCGTCTGAAGAATCTCAGAAAGGTAGTCACTCATATGGCTACCACACTCCCATCCCTCCATCTCCATATCATCGACAAAGAGCATACCAGTCACATCGAACTCTTTATCGTCAGGACAATTAGCCAACAAATGATTATACGTATCGAATGTCAGATTTCGCATATCGATAAGCGCCTGTTTCATCTTCTCGTTCATGGCCACCAACTTCGTAATGAATTCATCATCCCAGACGATGCTTCGATGCATCAGCTTCCATCGCTCCATCAGCAGAGATTCTATTTCGTCTGAGGTCTTATCATCGTTTGCTCCCTTTTCGTATAGCTTAACGATACGTTCTTCCAATTTTCTAACATCCATATTCCAATCATTCTATCTTATCAGATGCAAAATTAGACCTCAGATACGCAGAAACCCTGCGCACCTAATGAAAAAACCGCGCAACTAAGCAAATAAGATGTTGCAGGAAATTAATCATCCTCATCAGCGACCTCTTTGCCGTTGATGAGTTTCAGCATTTTCGAGACATAACCCTTGTGAGCATAGAGTTGTTTGAATCGATGGATATTATTTGGTACAAATTCTATTCTTTCATCATCAGTTTCATGGATTGCTAAGTCTAATAGTCCAATAATACTCCCTGCCTGTGTTTCCTTAATATTGTAACGTTCTGCAAATGCCTTTCTACCAATACTATAAGTTGTTTGACGTATATGCCACGCGCAGACATTATCGTATGAAACTGCGGACCATTTATTACTAATTATTGAGATAAGAGAATCTACATTAGGAAGTTTTATGTCAAATCCAGGCCATGCTATCATGCTAAAATCTACGTGCCCATTTATGGCTTTTTGAGGAAAAGATGTAGATGAGAAATGAGATATATCTTCCAATATATATTGTTTGGATAACTTATTGATTCTTTTTCTTTCCAATTTATCTTGCAAATGTTGAGGTATAGGATTAAGACATATATCAATAATGGTCCTTTTTTCATTATTGATACCGCCATTTCCATATGGAACAATTTTTCCTATCATATTTTTTGAGACAAAGATAATAATTGCTCACTAATAACAAGAAATAAAGTTGGTATAAAAACAAATATTTGATTATTATTAACAGTTTATCTTCTAAATGTTATTATTTACTAATAAAGAAATCGCTAGTGAATGTTCTTATTAACAACTTGCGCTGGGCCTTGAAGATTCAACTTGCCTGTGTATAATTCATGTTTAATTTCCATCAAAGAGGCAATAAGATCGGCTTTACTCTTCGAATCCTTTATTTTACTATATACATATTTTGAGTAAGCTTCGGTATGACTTGTAATGTGCCGGCTTCCTTTGTAAATACTATTTTTACCATCAGGAAGAAAAATACCATTTTCTGGAGCATTAATATTGATTCCAAATTTATTCAAAATTACTCTTGAGCCCATTGCAGCTTTATCAGAACCTTCGATGACATGATGAGCTGCAGCTCCACCAAATCCTTTGTTAATATTTACCGATTTGCTATCCATAACTGATAACATATTTTTTCGTAGTACATCAGCATTTGGAATTTCTTTTATAATGAGTTTCTTTGGATTATAAGATTTTAATTGAGACATTGTTGGAAATTGGTCGTATGGAGAAATTGCAGCTCGCCTTGTTTTTAGAAGTGCTTCATTTACTGCCTTGGAATATAAAATAGAGTGTTCATTAAGATTATTAATTACAGGCACAATTCTTCCATTTTTGTCCCTTGTCACATCAAGGGCTTTTCTTCCTTTAGGTAGATCTTTTACAGTGAGTTTTGCAGTTTGTTTTGCAGCGAATTTTGCGCCCTTTTTGGAAGAAGCTTTTGTCGTATTTTTTACTATTGCTTTTGAAACCCTTTTTGCTCCACTATTAGCAGCTTCTTTACAACCGACTAAGAAAAAAGGTAAAATTAGCAACATTAGTTTAGTTCTCATAATTTACAATGTTTGAGTTATTTTGTTAAGATCTGTAAGAATCCAAATATCTAAACCATTCATAAAGTCATAAATTTGTTCATGTATGATTTCTTGTGTATTCTCGTATGGCTCGTCTGATGATACTTTATTTATTATCGTATTTATGACTCCATCTATAATAACAGAAATAAAATTAATGTCAACCTTGTCGATTGAGTCAAGAACTGTTTCGGATAAAAAAGAATCTTCACTTTCTTCATCCAAATCAACACGTGCATTGTGATTTCCTATGATGAGTTTTATTGGAGGAATATTTTCTTTGTGGCCATACAGAAAAAGATGTTCAGAGACTAGCATATTAACGTATGCATTGATTCGCTTTTGCAAATAATCAGATATATTCACAGATAGAAATTGTTCTTGGATCTCATCTTTAAATTCTTTTACAAATGTTTCTTTACTGCTGAACATGTATCCCCATCCTGTTTTTATTTTCCCCCAAAATGACGATCGCTCATTTAATATTCTATCGACTTTCTTATTGTAAAGACGTTCCCCTAGTATATGTAACTCTTCTTGGAATTTTTCATTGTTAAGATATTCTTGCTCTTTATACTTTTCTTTTGGAAAAGATTTACCTTTGATTTGTTTATTTATCTCAAACTTATGCCCATCAAGTAAATCAACAATGTCAGATTCTTTATCTTTGTCATATGAATATTTCAAATCTCTAAGGTAATCAGTCAAATCTTCGTTTTCCTCAATAATACCATATTTCATATAAACCAATTCTTTCGGACTGATATTCGTAGATTGGCTGATTGTTTCTAAATCGACATACTCTATAACAAGGGATGTTAATAATTCTGGAAAAGACATCGAATCATAAGATTCTCTATCTTTATCGTTACAAGAAGATAAAAAGAATATGGATAATAACAATATGGAGAGATTTCTAATCATATTGCGTTTAGTAGAAAAAAAATTAGTACGTCTTCAGTAAATCCTCAATGGCGGTCTTCAAGGGAATAAGATCATCATTAATCACAGAGACGATAATGTCTTCGTCGATGTTAGCATACTCGTGAGAAATGATGTTACGGAGTCCATAAATGGCCTGCCAAGGGATTTGGGGATAGGCTGCCAGAGGATTCGCGTCGTTCTTGAGCAATTTGCCTACATGCTCGCCAATCACCTGGAATCTCATCACACACGCATTAAAAGCCATCACACCAGTGGATGAACTCATGAAATCATCGACGCTGGTGCGTCCCTTACTCCATTCTTGGATGAGGTTAATAGACTCCAGGATGTCTTCGAGTCTGTCGTGTATGGTGAGTTGATTGTCAGACATAGATCACGTCTTTTTGGATGTTTGACTTAAAAAGAGGTCTGAGAGAATCGCGGAATCTGACGAGATCGACTTCGCAACCAAAAAGTTGTTTCAAGGCTTCTCTCAATTCGTACATCAGTTGAAGCGATGGTTTCTGCACTTCCACGACTATATCAATATCGCTATTCTCGGTATTCTCGTTTCTGGCAACAGAACCAAAAATACCAAGTTTCAGGATTCCAAACCTCTGTGCAAATGCCACTTTGAAGTCGGAAAGTTTCTGGATGCAGTCTTGAAGTACCAGCATATCTATCCGTTTTATTTGCAAATATAGCAATTCTGCTTGAACCAACCAAACTTTTTGGCTGATTTCTGCAATTTTTCTTATACTATTATCGCTTTTAACGGAAAAGGCAATTAGAAATCAGGTCGGAGAGGTGCGTTACCTAACTCGCCGATTTTTTCGACAAGACTCAAGATCTCTTCTTTCTGTTTAGGGCTTAGTTCACATTGGTCAGCCTCTTTGCTTGCTTCCATCCAGCGTAACATAAAGTCGGCAGCCTCTTCTTTGGTACATGTCAGAGCGATCGACTGAAGTTCCTCCCAGAGGTCACGCATCGTCTGAACGCTCTGTGCAGCCCTCAGCAGTTTCTCTGCATCAGTAACAATCTTGTCAAGTCGCTGTTGCTCATCGTTGGTCAGGTCACCACAATCCGTCAGGTCATCGTGAAGGTCGTTGGGTCGCTCATGTGCAGACTCCCAGTCATCATAGGTGTAAGTATCGACATTTTGTTGCATCGCAGCCACTTCCTTCTCCATCTGGTCGAGGATGTCCTGTTTTGAATCACATGATACCGTTGCCATCATCATCAAGCCGATGGCGAGCCATAATAATTTCTGTTTCATATTGCTACATATTTAATTAAGGTGAATAATCATTGCTCGTTGCTAAAGAAACTACAGATGAACTCACTCAGATAACGACTGCCCTTCAGCAACAGTTTCAGACAGATGATGGGAAGAACGATCATAATGAGAAGCGTATACCAGTGGAAATCCACCAAGTTATAGTTTGACGTGTCTTCGCCACAGATCATTGGTACCCATGCTGCATCAAACACCACAATACCGATACCGAATGTACCGATATTCAACAAGAAAATAATTGTAGTAAGACAACCTTTCATAACTTTACTGCGCTAATATTACGTTTTATGGCGCAAAATTAGCACCTTGCTGCGCAGAAATCCTGCGCAGCTGATTATTTTTGAGTACGCGTCTTTGTATTCGGCATACCCTCAAGGTAAGCATGGCGGCTGAAGAAAGACAAGCCCTTACACCTTTACATTTACCTATTACATTTATTCAGGCGTAGCGGACATACGGGGGCGTTTGTCCCTTCGACTACCAATAAAGGTGTGCCGATGGAGGGCACACCATATAAAAATTATACTGCTGGTTCTATACGCGAACTCTTACGCGGATTCCCAAAACCTGCTCGATGAGATTCTCCAAATAATTTGGAATATCTTTCAGTGCTTTGGTATGAGGCTGCTATAACTCAAATACTGTCCCCAAGGCTCGACGGCGATACTGACAGCGATGGGAACGACCTCTTGTATGGGGTATTAGACGAGAAAAGCGTTCTGGAAAGTGATTTTCCAGAACGCTTTGTATTTAGTCTTTATGTTGTGATGGGGTGTTACTTTTTTTAGGGCCGAATTTGCCACGACCTCCAATAAAACCACCATTTACATGCTCCATCTCTTCCATTGTCAGAGCGCGGGCGCTCATTTCATTCTGCTGTTTCATGATCTAAAATCACGGTGACAGGTCATTGATCTGTTCCCCAAAGATGAGAAATAAAGAACGAGGCTTGCATCCCTGCAGGCCTCGTTCTAGTTTTAATAAACAAATCAACAATGAAAAAGAAATTACTAACCTAAATAACTAAAAACCAAAATCAATATGAACAAATTTTCTGGTGCAAAGGTAAGGGGATTTTGGGCTAATCCCAAAGGATTAACCGATTTCTTGGTTCGTTTGTTGCGACAGGGTGGGTGATTTGCGACAAAAGGGCAGATTGGCCTTTAATTTTGTCCTAAAGAATCTTAAAATCGAAGATTTGGTCGATATTAGTTGGGGGGCTGCTCGATTTGCACTACCTTTGCACCCGGTTAAGCGAAAATCGACGTACTGGGAAAAGCGCATCTCAGTTATAATAGAAATAGTCTGCCCCTCCTAGGGAAGCTAAAATAGATTTTTTAATGGTTAAGGTTAATGGTTGTTGCCCATCGTGATGATGCGCCGGTATTTATTATGGGAAGAAAGGGCTTATGCCCTTCTTCTTTAAATAGATCATTTGATTTTAAGTTTTGGTTCCTCTACCACTGTGAAGCGGTGGGGGAATTTTTTTTATAATATATAGATAAGGTGTGGATATAAAAAAAGGGCTCCGCTGAGTCCCCAAACCTTTGTTAACCTTAAATCTAATACTATGAAAAACACGATGCAAAGGTATAATATATTTTTGAAACTACCAAACATTTCGCTAAACTTTAACACATTTTAATCGGACTGAAATTTTTTGCTGTATTCTTTTGGTTATTTCCCAGATATTTTATACCTTTGCAAACTGAAAAATGTTCGTTGCCGAGAATCTAGTATTAGGCAATACTATAATTTAATTAAATAATAATAGGAGAAATGAAAAATTCCGTTTTAACCGTTACCCATTATAAGGTGACGTTTTCTGAGAACTGTAATGGTGGCAGTAACAAACCACAAGTAGACCCTAAGAAGGCCTTGGCTCAGTTGTTTATAGATGATATCACTGAGTTTCAAAAGGGTAAAGAGGGTAAGGAGTTTGATGAAGCAAAGAGGCTGAAACCAACATATCCTGAGAACAAATATCATCTGTGTCACATTTATTATCAGGAGCCAGACTATGATCAGGCTAGATTCAGATACCTTTATGTGAATAATGAAGCAGAAATAAAACCCTCAACCACAAAATTCGAGCCAGAGAAACTCGGGATGGTATATTTCAATCTTGATATGAGTGGCGAGGATCCCAGTCTGGATATTTTCAGTATGTCCGAATTCTCAACTGAGGAAGTATTTGATAAGATGAAACACATCTTTATTAATATGGTTGGCAAACAATTATGTGATATGGGTTTCATTATCCAAATGGAAGGCCAATCTAGGGATGATGCTGATATCGACCTCATGACCATTGAGACTATGATTACCCAACCTGGGCCAATTATGGAGAAAGTATTAAGTAAAAATGCAAATTAATACATAGAAAATTTGGGTGGCATGGATAATTTTATTATCTTTGCACACAGAAAATAGCAGAGCTAGGAGCTTTAAGTCCCCAACGAAATCGGCAAAATTTCAACTTAGACACTAGTGAAAAGCGATGCTACCTACTCATACCTCGGCAGAGGCGTGAGCAAGGTTCTATTCCGGCTTTTCACTGGGCGTTTGCCGATGCCTGTTGGGGTTTGATGTGTTACTACGCGATCGCCTCTGCTATTTTTCTACTTCTGCTATCTTTCTGCTTTTGCCCGCTTGTTTGTCTGCTACTTATGTGGTAAAAGTATCTTTAATCTTTTATTTAATAACGAATTGAAAAAGTGGAAAAATTTACGTATACTTCGAAATTGTACAAAATCCGTTTGGCTAAAACTGAGCGTGATATTTTTGGTAATCCCATACCTACGGACAAATGGGATGTGTTGGTAAAGGCACTGGATGATGACCTTCGTAAAAAGAAGGAGTTCAAGTTCATACACCCAAGAAGTAAGAAGACGTTTTACCGGCATTATAAAGACAGTCCTGCCAATGGCGTCACAAGGCTGGTGATTGGCCAGTTTAATGACAGGGTGCATTTTGCCTATGTCAGGATTCTCCTGAATTCTTATTTGTATAAGGAGCCCTATCTGGTCATTGAGCGATACGACACCATCGTCCGAAATCCTGATTATCTGGCAGAGATGGTGACAAGAGCTTTTAACTGGGCTCTCGAGGGATCAGGTCAGGAGGTGATGCTGGAGCCATGGGAAAGCCCTGACGAAACAATCACGTGGAGTTGGGATTATACGCTTTCGTATGATTATCAACTTCGACAGATAAAGGGAGCCAACCTGATAAAGGCAGGCTTTGAGGATTCGCTGGAAGAACATCATAAGATGAAGGAGAGGGCAAAGACTAGGGGAAGCAAGAAGTCGGATAATATCAAGTTCTATATTAAGATAAATAGGAGGGATCATATCGTCAATTGGCTTCACCGTGTCTTAAAGGGATTGACTTCGCAAAAGGAATTGTCCATGCCTTTCAGGGTGCTATATGATAGCAAGATGACTGATCATATCCCCTATAAGGCAGTCATCAAGGAGTTTTCTGAGCTGAAAGGGATCCTGAAAGAGAATCGGTATAATGACTGGACCAACAGTCAAAGAACCAGTTGTAAGGACGAGTTCCTGTATCTGAAGCTGAATGAAGATTTTGAAAATAGTATACTATACATAGAAGATCAAGAGTCTGCCTGAATAGGAGATTTGCAGGTTTTATAAGGTTTTATAAGGTGGGAAAAGGTATTATCAGGTTTTATGGATAATACCTTTTCTTTTTGTCTTTTCTTTGAAAAACATCGTGTATTTTTGCAGCGCATTAAAATAATGCTTGTAAAAACAAAAATAATCTAAGAGTAAAGAGAGGCCTTTCTGCACTCGTAACGCAAAAAAGGATATGAGTCAGAAATTCAATGAGAATGAAAAGGAGTACGTCTGGCATGATGGTGTCAGAATCAGTGATGAACAGTTGGTCAGCATGGCAAGGAATGCTGGGAGCTATGCCTTGGCGGAGCACTATCTGACTTCGCTATTGGCCCATGGCACCATGTATGGGCTCACCTATTATATCAATAAGGTGAACGAGGTGAGAGCCCAGTATGGCGTGATGCCCATCCCTACACCCAAGCAGACTGACGAGGAGGGGTGTGACAACAACCGTAACACCCACCACAGCCTCGAAGACCAGGCTCGAATGAAGTATAGGGCTATGAGTATAGAGGGCAGAGTGGCTTTGTTCAGGGATTGTCTGATGATTCTGAGAGTGAACTATCCCAAGCTCTTCCGATTTAAGAACCAGTGGCAGGGTGTCTACCTGGTGGTAAGAGACCGATTGGACAATGGCCTCTCGCAGAGCGATTTCCTCAGCTTTGCAAAATCTGCCATACCCAAGGACTGGCCAGCGCGACTTTGGATCAATGAGAATGTGATTAAGAACTTCAGTCGTGATATGCAATACGATGATGATGACGAGGCATACTACGAGATGGATTATAATCCTTTTGGTCTTTTGTGTGACACGTTTTGGGAGATACTTAAACAGCAGATTTGACGGAAAAATGACGGACTTTTCTCTGATTTGACGGAAAAAAGACGGAAAAAAGACGGAATGACGGGATTTACCCCCGTCATTTTTTTTGTGTTGTAATTTTGCCAACGCAAACAAGCAAGTAAGCGAAAGTCCGGACCGCTGAAAGCTGGTAAAGTTTTAAAAAGTAAAAAGGTAAAAATGAAAAAAGCATTTTATGCAGAATTGAACTGCCATTACATTGCCATCAAGAAGTGCTGCGCTTCGTGCCAGCATAGATTCGTCACTGACGAGGGGTTTCGCATTTGCAGAAAACACAGAAAATATGTCTACAAGACTAACTGTTGCGAGTGTTGGAAAATGAACAGCAGACTCAACAGATCTGGAGCCAGATGGGGTCAGATGAAGAGCAACGATTATCTGAAGTATGTGTCAAGGATTCGAGCCCTCGAGAACCAGCGAATCGAAGAAGCAGAGGCAAAGGGATATCCCCTCGCCATGCTGAAGAACGAGACTATCCAGAAGCGATACAAGAGGCTGTATGGAGAGATTATTATGGATTTCTAGAGAAAAAATGAAAGAATGAAAGATTGAAAAGGTAAAGAGGTAAGAAAGTAAAAAGGTAAAAAATGATTCAGTATTTATCAAAAGAAAAGATAGCAGAGTTTGTCAAGGAGACCCTGGAATCTCCAGAGAACGTCATCAAGATGTTGCAAAAGTATGGGAGGCATGCACTCTTCAGAATTGATCACTGCCAGTTGCATCTGGATTTTGACAACAGAGAGAACAGTCCCTGGAATCATGACATCATCAACCTTTTCCCCACGGATCATCCTGTAGAGATGACCAGTTGGAAGGGTGTCATCTATGTACATTATCTGGATGAAGAGCCTGTAGACTGTAACTGTAAGGGCACTCGTGAGATTATGGAAATGATTGTTACCAAATGTGGTGATGAGGCAAAAATCAGAGAAATAATTAAAGGTAAAAAGGTAAAGAATGAATATTAAGAAGTATATTTTTATTCCGGATTTTATTCTGGAGCGCCTTGTAGAAGGCAAACATGTAGAGGGTTCGATGTATCGGGATGCTTTTACGGGGTGTATCACTTTCAACGCGTATAATCGCAAGTCGCGAGAACCAGGCTACGAGCCTCCCAAGGACCGCCTGATCTGTGCTCTGGAGACAGGGTGGCTGAAGGAGAGTGCCCGACGCATCAAGTTCTTCAGTTCGGTGAAGAAGGAACTGGGTCGCAGATGGATTAGCGTATTGATGCATCGTGACCTGAAGCAGGCGATGGACGTCATGGAAGTGGAAGAAATACTTGATAGAGTATGATTTAAAGGTAAATAAGTAAAAAGGTAAAAAAAATGGAGAAGTTAGTAACAATCGTTGAGGTGGGCGCATACTCTGAGCGCCAGTATCAGAAGCAGGACGGCAGCTCTGAATACTTCAAGAGCCGTGGTGTGGTGATGAAGCGTGGTGGCGACGTGATCTATGGTGAGATGACGGGCGAACTGGCCTCGAAGAATCGTGACACGCAGTTCTTTCAGAACCAACCCTACATCGTGAAAGGTTTCTGGAAACATCGTACATGGGAAGACCAGAACCATCAGACGCGTCATGAGAATGCTTTCTACATCACGGACTTACAAAGCTTGTAGCCGATGATAACATTCCAAGAGAATACTCACTTTTCCCAGGCTCTTCCTTGCACAAAGGAAGAGTTCTGGGCCCAGGTCAGGAAGAGTAGTACTGGCTGGAGGATTGACGCACGACGCGCTATATTGGCAGCTGTGGAGGCATCGAAGACCCTGGGCGTGGCAGCCCTCCAGACATGGCTCGACAATGCGGATTATCAGAAGTTTCTGCTGAAGAAGCAGAATCTGAAGAAGAAAACAGCCAAAGAGGCATGGGCCAAAAAGACGGATGCTGATAAGCTGCTGGCCTTTGCACAGGAGTTGAAGGAGAATCTGCCCGCTTTCATCTTTTCATGCAGGGAGTTTGATGCGACGAAGACGGGAAAGGGAAAACCTTTCTGTCATCGACGACTGGCGGATTGTCACTTGAACGGACTCTTTATGCTCGACATTGACCATGTGGAGAATCCCATGCAGATATGGTATAAGCTGAGAGAGGACGAGGAGCTGATGAAAAAGATCGTGCTGGTACATATCACCAGCAGTTCGTTCGGTATCCGTATCGTTGGAGAAGCGGATGTGAATATAGGCAACCTTGCTGATAATCAGATTATTATGGCAAGTAGGTTGGGGTACAAGGCTGACGATAGCTGCATCGATGCGACTCGAAATTCGTTCGCTCCGAAGGAGGAGGATATATTGTACATTAATGAAGAAAAACTGTTTGATTATTATGATGAAGAATTTGACAAGAGGTTCACACCTCTTTATAGAGAGAAGAAAACTCAGCCGTTACATCATCAATTCGCTGCTGATGATCGTGCTGATGGTGGTGTTCGTGCTAAGACTGCTGCTGTGGCCTCTAAGGATGCTCAACAAGGGGCTGGGAATGAGCGGACGGTGGATGTTCAGTCATCTCGACTAAGCGAAGCGCATGGAGAGATCTCTCCACTCACTACGTTCGGTCGAGATGACAAGGGGGAGGAAACGCATGGAATGACAAGATGGCGTGGTTATGATTTACAGAGTATTATTGATGCTAGGTATGCTGATAAGCTACCCTGCAAGGCAGACTCCAACCGACATACAGAGTCGCTTAAACTGGCCACAGACCTCATGCTTATGCTCGATGGAGATAAGGCCACAGTACAACGAATCGTCGAAGCCCAATCGTGGGTGCAGGAGATCATCGAAGAGCGCAATGAGAACGTGGAGCAGACCGTGGAATCAGCTGCGGGCTGCATCAAGGAGAAGGAAAAAAAGTATGCGGGAACGCTACCATCCAAGGCCATGCTGGAGGCGGTAAAAACCGCTACGGGATTGACGTATCAGGAGATTGTAAAAGGAGTCAAGGAAACAGGGAGATTGGGGCCGCATGACATTACATCGAGCCTTGAAAAGTGGGGCGCAGAGATTGAAGCGATGTTTGAGGATTATCCCATGTTGAGGGATGTGTGTACGGGGTTGAAACGTAGCCAGTATCCTGCGGCGATGTTTGTGGCTGGCGGGTGTATGATGACCTTGATGACACGCTGCTGGTACCGCTTCTACCACCGTCCGCAGAATGAGCGCAGACTGAATTGTTCGCTCTACATCATTGGTCATCCAGCCTCGAATAAGTCGATGGCAGATGATATCTGCGAGGTGTTGATGACGCCTGTGGTGGATGCGGATAAGGCCGGTAAGGCTGCACTGAACCGCTATAAGAAGGACACCAAGAAGAAGGCTGCCAACAAGGAGGGTAAGGATAAGCCCCAAGTGATTATCCGAGAACACCCTTCAAGAACAAGTAATGGCCAGATGATTGAGGACATGCTCAACGCCAAGGAGATTGTGGATGGTAAGGAGGTGCAGCTCCACATGTTCACATTCGACACGGAGCTCGATAATTCGATAACACTCCAGAGTGGCGGTTCATGGATCAACAAGCAGGCTATGGAACTGAAGGCTTTTCATAATGAAAAAGATGGACAGATGTACCAGAATTCGGATTCGCCTGTAGATGAGTTCCGAGTGACGTGGAATTACATCTATACCGGAACGCCCATTGCGCTGAAGAAAAAGGTGAATGAGAAGAATTTCGGTTCAGGATTGTCTACCCGCCTCACCGTGATTCCCATGCCTAAGACGAATTTCGAGATGATAGATTTCGAAGAGAAGACCACCATCGACTGGCAGCGCCTGGAGCGCATGAAGACGTGGGCCTTTAAGCTCGACACCCGGGCAGGAGAGTTGCCCCTGTGGCCACTCGTGAAGCAGCTCTATCAGTGGACGAAGAACCGCATGGCGGACTGTGCGGAGGATGAATCGGAGGCCAACGAGCTGATGTTGAAACGCGTGCCATACCATGCCCTGAACTTCGCTGCGCCCTTCATCGATATGCGCCACTGGGAACACATTCACCAGCAGGGTAAGTATTGGGAAGGAGAGTATGAGGTGGACGAGACCGACTGGAAGCTCTGTGAGCTGATAGCCCGCATCCAGTATGCCACGCAGCAGCATTTCTTCGGGGTGTTGGCCGAGAAGTACTTCGACGACATGAACAACGATGTGCAGATTTCGGGCAAGCGACATCAACAGAAGTCAGTGGATGGTTTTAATCGACTGCCAGACGTGTTTACTAAAGAAGATGTCATCAGGTGTTTTGGCTATAAACCAGAAAGCACGGCCTGTTTCATGAAAATAAAGCGAATGATTGAAGATAATTTCGCAGAGAAGATTGAAGAGGGAGATGATACAGGAAAGTATCGTAAACTTAATCAAATGCTTATTTAACTCACAAACTCACAAACTCACAAAATGGAAAAAGTAAGTATTAACAAAGACATGCACCTCTCCGAGCACTTTCAGCTCGGGGAGGTTACGAAGACGAGTGTGAAAACGGCTGACGGAAATATTCCCAGCCATGTGGCCATAGAGAATCTGAAGAATCTCTGTGAGAATTGGTTGGAGGATTTAAGGTATTCTTATAATACGTTGTATCCTACCAGTCATCTCGAGCGGAGTCGAGAGATCTCTCCTTTTCCTGTCATTCCGAGCGTAGTCGAGGAATCTCATGAGATCTCTCCATGCGCTTCGCTTAGTCGAGATGACAAAGAGGGTGGTCGAGATGACAAAGAGGGGGATGCTCGAGATGACAATCCCATCATCATCACGAGCGGCTATAGGTCGCTGGAGGTAAATAAGGCTGTGGGCGGGTCGCCGACGAGCAATCATCTGACGGGGTGCGCGGTGGATATCCGATGCGAGGGCTTTGAGCAGGCACTGCGCTATGCGAACATCCTCATGGACATCTCTGATGGCACGAAGCAAGATTACGATGAGCTGTTCATCGAGCGCAGCAAGCAGGGCCGCTACTGGATTCACTTCGCGGTTCGTCCAAAGGACAATCGCAGAAAGACAGCGTTTATACAAACGTAAGTCAGCGAGCTTCATCTCAAAAATATCCCAATAAATTTGGTATTTTATTCGAATTATACTACCTTTGCCGACGATATGGACAAAACGAAGATGAACGACACGCTGCGCAGGAATGTGGCGCTGCTGTCGAAACAGACAGAACAAGAGGTGGGAATGATGCCCGCCACAGTGGCTCCGCTGCCCTCGGTGGAGCAGGTGAAGCAGATTGTGAAGCTGGTGAAGAGCATCATCTTCCCCGACTACTTCAATAAGCGGCAGCCCGACGAGGCTATCCGCTCCTACTATATCGGCGTACATATGGACGAGTTGGCCACGTTGCTGACGAAGCAGATTGCCCATGGGCTCCAGTTCTGTGAGGACTGTGAGAAGATGCGCACGAAGGACCAGGTGTATGGTGAGGCGGAGCGGAAGGCACTGGAGTTCATCGATGCACTGCCCGAGATCAAGCGGTTGCTATATACCGACGTCCAGGCGATGTTTGACAACGACCCGGCAGTATCGAACTATGGAGAGGTGATATTCTGCTACCCCGTGATGAACGCGATGACTCACTACCGCATGGCTCACAAACTGCATGAGCTGAAGGTGCCCGTGATTCCCAGAATCATGACAGAGCTGGCCCATTCAAAGACGGGTATCGATATCCACCCGGGAGCTCAGATAGGCGAATATTTCTCGATAGACCACGGTACGGGCGTGGTGATCGGTGAGACCACGATTATCGGCAACCATGTGAGTCTGTATCAGGGTGTGACGCTGGGAGCCAAGAGCTTCAAATACGATGAGAACGGTAACATGCTGAACGTGCCGCGCCACCCGATCATCGAGGACCACGTGACGGTCTACTCGAATGCCTCGATCTTAGGGCGCATCACGATTGGCCACGACTCCGTGATTGGCGGTAACATCTGGCTGACACACAGTGTTCCGCCATATTCGCGCATCCTGCAGTCGAAGGCCATCGATGCTGGATTCCAGGATGGTGCGGGGATATAAATAAAGGCTTCCAATCGGAAGCCTTTATTTATGCTTTCTTTTTACCAAATTCTGGATCTATTTTGAGGAGAGCCGAGACGATGTATGTCATGACGCAGGCGGCGACAACGATGAGGAAGAAGGTCTGATAACCGACACTTTCCTGCAAGGCTCCGGCAAAGAGACCGGGGATCATCATCGAGAGGGCCATAAAGGCCGTACAGAGGGCATAGTGGGCCGTCTTGTGCTCGCCCTGGCTGTAGTAGATCAGGTAGAGCATATAAGCCGAGAATCCAAAGCCGTAGCCGAACTGCTCAAGGAAGATGCAGATGTTGATGATGACAAGGCTCGTGGGAAGGGCGTAGGAGAGATAGACGTAGACGAGGTCGGGGATGGTGATGGCCATCACCATGGGCCACAGCCAGCGTTTCAGTCCATCGCGGCTGGCACAGATGCCACCGAGGATGCCACCGAGGGTAAGGCCGATAACACCTACCGTGCCTTGTACGAGACCGAACTCTCCATCGGAGAGGCCGAGACCGCCGTTTTTCGCACTGTCGACGAGGAAGAGGGCCGACACCTTGGCAAGCAGTCCTTCCGGCATACGGTAGAAGAGCATGAAGCAGATGCCTACCCACACCTGAGGCTTCTTGAAGAAGGTGACGAGCGTCTGCCAGAACTCGTTGAGGATGTCGCCTGCAGTCTTCTGCGTGCGCTCATTGTCTTCATCGGGGCGCGGCAAGGCCCAGCTGTGGTAGAGCCACAGGGCGATGAAAAGGCCTGAGATAAGGTAGAAGACCAGGCTCCAGGAGAAACTAATGCTGCGGGTGAGCACCTGCAGGGCACCTGCAAGGCCTACGAGCAATCCCGAGGAGAAGATCGTGGCGATGCGGTAGAATGTGGAGCGGATACCTACGAAGTAGGCTTGTTGGTGCTGGTCGAGACCGAGCATATAGAAACCGTCGGCAGCGATGTCGTGGGTGGCACTGGAAAAGGCCATCAGCCAGAAGAAAGCGAGGGAGCCCTGTAGCCAGAAGGGTCCGGGGATGGTAAAGGCAATGCCGGCCAGGGCAGCGGCGATGAGGATCTGCATGGTGAGGATCCACCAGCGCTTGGTGCGCAGCATGTCGATAAAGGGGCTCCACAGGGGTTTGATGACCCAAGGCAGGTAGAGCCATGAGGTGTAGAGGGTGATGTCGGTGTTGGACAGTCCGAGTCGTTTGTAGATGATGACGGAGATGGTCATGACGGCTACGTAGGGGACGCCTTCAGCGAAGTAGAGGGTGGGCACCCAGGCCCAGGGGGAATGCTTTTTCATAATTGAAAATTGAAAATTGAATATTGAAAATTATTCGTAGAGGCGATGGATTTGGGCGTTGCGATAGTAGAAGAGCAGGATCTCATCGTAGGTCTTACCCTGGGCTCCCATGACGGCAGCACCAATCTGGCACAGGCCGACACCATGTCCCCAGCCTTTACCATTCAAGACAAATACATCATTGTTTTTAACGACATCGAAAGCCGAGCTTAGGAGATGCGTCTCGCTGAGGGCACGGCGGATCTCAAGCTCTTTGCCGATGGTGAAGGTCTTCTTCGTACCCACAATCTTGAGTTTCCAGATGCGGCCGCTCTTGCCTCGCTCCAAGGGGATGAGGTCGGTGATGAGGCCGAAGTCGGTATTGAGCTTACGATTGATGAGCTCGGAGAGTTCTTCCTGTGTGTATTCCACCGTCCAGCGATAGAAGTCGGGGGTCTCCTGATCGAAGTCGTTGAGCACCTGTGAGAGAATCTGCTTGTCGGAGGTGTTGCACCAGGGATCCTGAATGCTGACGAGGTAGGGCTTGGGCGTGTCTTCCCAGCAGTACTGGAACTCCTCGGTCTCGCCACCACAGCACTTGTGGAAGCGGGCGTCGCAAATCTCGTTGTCATAGAAGAGCACCTGGCCACGCGTCTCACTGATGGCCTCCTCGACATGGGGACTGGTGGCCTTGGTGATGCCCTGATAACGCTGGCAGTGGTCGTCGGCGCAGACATCGAAGATGGTATGGTCTTCGCGGTCGTACCAGCGGATGAGCTCATCGTCCTTCCTCGTGAAAGAGAAGAAACCGTCGGTGCCTTCCTGATGCTTTTTGCGCTTGGCCATCTGAGCCAGGAGCCATGAACGTGAGATGACGGCATGAGCCTTCAGGAACTCAGGCGAAGAGGTGGCCGACATCTCACTGGAGATGACGCTGGTGAGGTAGCGCTCTACGGGCAACTCGTTGATGGCCACAATCTTATCGGCCTCGACCACGATGCGCAGAGTGCCCTCAAAGGTCTGGGTCTCCTGACGCTCCCAATGGAAATTCACGCCGATGGTGACATCCTTCAGTGAGAAGGAGGCATCGTCGGCCTGTGGTCGGAAGGTGAGGTAACGATAGAGCGTGCCGCGCCACAGGATGCCACCCTCGGAGAACTCTACCGTCTGCTCGCCTGTGATCTCCTCGCCCTTGGCCATGTAGGGGCTGTTGAGCGAGAAGGCAATCTTCTGTCCGGAGACAATGCCTACGGAGACGAGGGGCTCTTTCGAGTTGAGAGATGAGAGTTGGGAGGCGAGGGATGAAGGGGCGCTGGTGGCCTTGAGGCGGGTGATGGCCTGCTGGAGGTCGTCGCCAGTGAGCGACACCTCACGAAGGATGCCTAAGGCTATCTCGGGCGTGATATGTTCGAAGTCCTCCTGACGGGGCGTGATGATAAGGCCTGCCATATCGAGGGCTCCCGGAGAGATGATGAACTGTGAGCTGCCCTCGGCATAATAACAGTCGGGACGATGCTTGGCACGGGGGAAGACAACGGAGAAGAACTCCTCGTCGCTGCGCCAGCTGATGATGTTCATCATTGGCTCGGTCTCGTCTTCGCGCTGGGGCAGAGCCTCATAGAGACGGCGGAACAGCTGCTCGTCGCCATTCTGTGAACGGCTGCGGATGAGCAGGGCCGTACAGGGATATTCCTCGATGAGGGAGATATCTTCTTTGTCGTTGAGACTGATGATGGGCGTGAGGTTGTGGCTCAGGCGCTTCCACGATTTCTGCAGGGGGAGTACGCCGCTGGTGCCTGCCTGGAAATGGGCATGGTCGGGAGCCGAGGCACCACACTTCGGACCGTTATAGAAAACCATCATGCCGGGATATTCCTCAAGCAGCTTGTGAATCTCTCCATAAGCCTCGCGGATGAGCTGCGGCTCATGGTTCACGCTGGGAATGGTGAAATGGATAGGCAGGATGGGGTAGGGATTGACGAGCAGGTCGTAATGACTGTCGACGGGTTTCTTGATCTGCTCCTTGGGGCGGTTCTGCTCACAGAGGAAACAGGGGCGCTCGGCAATGGCCTTCTTGTCGATGCTGGCACCTGTAGAGACGATGCGGGCGGGATTCCACTGCACCTGGATGCTGGAAGCTCCCACGACGAGCTCACGGGTCTTGGCACTGCGCAACTCATGATAACGGCGACGGGCATCGTCCCATTTCTCGAGCTGGTGGTTGAAGAACCGCAGGAGGGGTGAGTCGTTGGTAAGATCCTGTTTGCCCTGCAGCATCTGTTGGCGGGCAAGGATCTCAAGGGTGCGCAAACGGTCTTTATAGAGGTTGTTGGCATTGATCTTGTCGATGCTCAGGGCTGCGTCGCTGTTGCCTCCCCAACGGCGGCAGAGATAGAGTTCGGAGAAGATACGTCCAATGCGATAGTTGCGTGAGAAAATGAGTCCTAACGCATAGTCCTCACCATAGGATGTGTTAGGGAATCCTATTTGTCTTAGCAGGGGCGTGAAGAAGGCACGTGGGGCGCCGAGGCCATTGATGCGGAGGGCATTGTTAGGACCGTTTTCATCGGTCCACTCGTGATGGTCGATGAGGCCCGGTGGCAGGGTGTTGAGCTCAAAGTCGCACATGCGGTAGGAGCCAATCACCATCGCGGCATTCTGCTTGTAGAAAGCGTCGACCACCTGCTGGAGGGTCTTGGGTGAGGAGTAGAGGTCGTCGGAGTCGAGTTGTACGGCAAAGCGTCCGCAGCGGTCATCGTTGATGGCCTGATTCCAGCAGCCTCCGATACCGAGATCGGTGCGCTCGGGGATGATATGGACAAGGCGCTCATCGTGGAAGCCTTGCAACAGTTCTGTGGTACGGTCGGTGGAGTGGTTGTCTACCACGATGACATTGAACTTGAAGCTGGCTTTCTGTCCTAAGGCACTATTGACGGCATCGCAGATGGTCTTCTCACGATTATAGACGGGGATGATGACCGAGGCCTCGAATTCGAACTCCTGCTCATTGAAGTCCGGACGACGGTAGTAGGAGGGGTCGATCTTGGCGCCAATCTCTTGCAGGTGGGCCGTGGCGGCCTGTTCCATCTCTATCTGTACCTCGCGGTTGGCGGGATTCACGTAGTCGAACTGCTTCACACCCGAGGCGCGTGTATCCAACTCTTCCTCAGTGTAGAGCTTCTCGTTGATGTGGAAGATCTGTCCATTGCGGCTCAGGAAGAGGCGGAGGGCATAGAGGCCCGCATGATGATAATCGGTCTCACCTGCCTGCATGGCAAAGGTGTGGAGCAGGGGCGTCTTGATGAGCCAAAGCGATCCGAAATCGAAGTCATCGCGAACACTACCAATTTGATAGTCGATGACGGGATGGTCCTTGCGCTGGCCTTCGGTGATGTCGTAATGGTCGGCATAGACCATGGCAGCATCGGAATCGGAAGCCACACGGAGGGCGCGCTCCAGGGCGCGTTCACCGAGCAACAACTGTCGGGGTTTGGTCTGCAGCAGGGCATAGTCGGCATTGGCATTCTCTGCAATGCTCATGATGGTATTGCTGCTGGCAAGACTGTCGACGAGTATCTGCTGACAGTCGGAGAATCGTTTGGAGTCTTCGGCTGAGAGTAGTTCGGTGACGAGCAGGAATATATGTTGGATGGTCTTGTTTCCTCTAAGTTGCCTGACGGTATTCTGGGCGGCTTCAAGGTCGTCGCAAGGTAAAAAACAGTCAATTTTTTCTCTCATGGAATAAAAAGTATATTAATAAGGTGCAAAATTCGTAATATTTTCCGAGAATACCAAATAATTCAATATTTTTTTTGTACCTTTGCACAAAAAATAGACGATGAACGGCGAAAAGAAGGTATTGCTAGGTATGAGCCTCGACGAACTGAAGGCTGCTGTCAAGGAACTGGGAATGCCCCAGTTTACGGCAGGGCAGTTGGCGAAATGGCTTTATCAGCAGCACGTGATGGGTATCGACGAGATGACCAATATCTCCAAGGCAAATCGCGAGCGGCTCTCCGAACTGTATACCGTGGGAGCCAGGGAACCTATCGACTGCCAGCGCTCCGTTGACGGTACCGTGAAGTATCTCTTTCCCGTGGGTGACGGACAGCAATTCGTGGAAACGGTGTATATCCCTGACGGCGACCGCGCCACGCTCTGTGTCTCTTGCCAGGTGGGCTGTAAGATGAACTGTCTTTTCTGTCAGACGGGAAAGCAGGGCTTTGAAGGAAACCTGTCGGCGGGAGATATCCTGAATCAGGTCTATGCCCTTCCTGAAAGGGAGTCGCTGACGAATATTGTATTCATGGGACAAGGGGAACCGATGGATAACCTCGACAACGTATTGCGTGCTACCCAGATACTGACGGCCGACTATGGCTATGCCTGGAGTCCGAAGCGTATCACGGTAAGTAGTGTGGGGGTGAAGAATAAGCTGAAACGGTTTCTCGATGAGAGCGAGTGCCATGTGGCCATCTCGATGCACAGTCCCCTGCCAGAGCAGCGTAGGCAGCTGATGCCTGCAGAGAGGCAGATGTCGATTACGGAGGTGGTAGAGCTGTTGAGGCAGTATGATTTCACCCATCAGCGCCGTTGCTCGTTTGAGTATATCTGTTTTGCAGGTTTGAACGACTCGACAACCCATGCCCGTGAGATTGTCAGACTGCTGGAGGGGCTGGAGTGCAGGGTGAACCTGATCCGGTTTCACGAGATTCCTGATGTGGATCTGCCCGGAGCAGATGAGAAACGCATGGAGTCGTTGCGCGACTACCTGACGAAGCATGGGGTGTTTACGACCATCCGTGCCAGTCGGGGACAGGACATCTTTGCTGCCTGCGGACTGCTCAGTACAGCTATGAAAAGTAAAAAGGTAAAAGAATAAAAAAAGGTAAAAATATATGGAAGATAGAAAGATTCGCGTGGCTATCACGCACGGCGACACTAACGGCATCGGATATGAGGTGATTTTCAAGGCTTTCGAGGATCCCATGATGCTGGATTTGTGTACACCTATTATATATGGTTCTCCCAAGGTGGCTTCTTTTCATCGCAAGACCATGAATCTGGAGACTCCCTTCAGCATCATTGGTTCGGCTGAAGAAGCCCGTGAGGGAAAACTGAACCTGCTGGCCACCTTCGACGATGAGGTGAAGGTGGAACTCGGTGTTCCTACCGACGAGTCGGCTGAGGCTGCCAAAAAGGCCATGCAGCGTGCCAAGGAAGACCTGCAGAAAGGTCTCTACGATGTGCTGGTGCTGGCTCCTGTGAGACCTAATCCTAACCCTGCCAAGGAGGATAAGTCGCTACTCGTGATGTTAGGCGATAGGGTGCGTATCGGTCTGGTTACCAACCACCTGCCTATTAAGGACGTGGCTCAGGCCCTGAGCATGGAGAAGATTGCCGAGAAGGGAAGGCTGTTTCACACGAGTCTGAAGCGCGACTTCCGTATCTCCAATCCGCGTCTGGCTGTGCTGGCCCTGAATCCGCAGGAGGGGACAGAGGAGAAGGATGTGATCCGTCCCGCTATCGAGGCGATGGAGAAAGAGGGTATCCAGGCTTTCGGTCCCTTTGCTGCCGACGATTTCTTCGGCAACCATCAGTATGAGTATTTCGACGGTGTGCTGGCAATGTATGACGATCAGGGCACTGTGCCTTTCAAGACCCTTTCACAGGAATACGGTGTGAAGCTGAAAGCCGGCATTACGGCCATCTGTACCACCCCCGACCATGGGCCTGCCTTCGACATTGCCGGAAAAGGCATTGCCAGTGAGGACTCCCTGCGCCATGCCATCTATACCGCTGTCGACATCTATCGTCATCGCATCGACTATGACGAGCCGTTGGCACATCCGCTGCCCAAACTCTATCATGAGAAGCGCGAGGACGGCGAGAAAGTGCGCTTTGCCATCCCCAAGGCGAAAGACTCCAAGACTCCACAAGAGGAATAGCGGATGAAGAAGAAATACCAAAACGGTTTTTTCATCTTCGGTCTGCTGGTGCTGATTGTCATGGTGACCCAACTCGACTTCAAGGAAGTCTGGGCGGGTGTCCAACATGCCGGCTACTGGTTTATCAATGCCCTTGTACTCTGGGGATTCCTTTATATCATTAATACCTATTCCTGGTATCTGATTATCGACAGCATCGGTAATGAACAGGGTGTCTGCCGCAAATGTAAGATTGGTTTCTGGTGGCTCTATAAGATCACCGTTTCGGCTTTTGCACTGAACTATGCGACGCCTGGCGGACTGATGGGCGGCGAGCCCTACCGTATCATGTCGCTCGCACCGAAAATCGGTACCCAGCGGGCTTCATCGTCGGTGATTCTTTATGTGATGACCCATATCTACAGTCATTTCTGGCTGTGGCTCCTCTCGGTGCCGCTGTATATACTGACGCAGAAGATGACACCGCTCACTTATGTGCTATTGCCGATTATCGCATGTGTGGCACTGGTTGTGATATGGTTCTTTCAGATAGGCTACCGCAGGGGTATTGCTGTGACAGGCATGAACATTCTGAGTCATTTCCCCATGGTGAAGCGCTGGGCACAGCCCTTTGTGGAGCGTAACAGGGAAAAACTGGCTGAGGTGGATGCGCAGATTGCCGCCCTCCACAATCAGAATCCACGTACGTTTGTGGCTGCCGTGCTTCTGGAACTCTCCTGCCGACTACTCTCCACACTGGAGATCTATTTCATCCTGTTGGTGATTATGCCCGGTGTGACGATTCCACAGTGTGTGCTCATCTATGCCTTTACCACGCTTTTCGCCAATATGCTTTTCTTCATGCCCTTGCAGTTAGGAGGGCGCGAGGGTGGCTTCCTGATGTCGACGGAAGGTCTCAGTATGACGGCCCAGGCAGGTATTTTCGTGGCACTTTTAGTGAGGGTCAGAGAACTTATTTGGACGGCTATCGGACTGTTGCTGATCAAGTTCGACAAGAAAGAAAAGTGATTTTGCGTTAAAAATCTGCCAAAATTGCAGATAATTCAGAAATAATGTGTAATTTTGTCAGCTCAATGAAGACTTCAGAACTTCAAACCATCAAACAACGGTACAATATCGTAGGCAACTGCGATGCTTTGAACCATGTGCTCGACGTAGCCCTTCAGGTGGCGCCGACAGATCTCAGTGTGCTTATCGTGGGTGAGAGTGGTGTAGGTAAGGAGATTATCCCCCGCGTGATTCACGACAACTCTCCGCGCCGCCGAGAGAAGTACTTTGCCATTAACTGTGGTTCCATCCCCGAGGGAACCATTGACTCAGAACTCTTCGGCCACGTAAAGGGCTCCTTTACGGGTGCCATCAACGACTCACCTGGTTACTTCGGTGTGGCCAATAAGGGAACGCTGTTCCTCGATGAGGTGGGTGAGCTGCCTTTGGCTACGCAGGCAAGGCTGCTACGTGTGCTCGAGACGGGTGAGTATATCCCTGTGGGTGCCACTGAAGTGAGAAAGACCGATGTGCGTATCGTCGCTGCAACGAACCTGAATATCCGCAAGGCCATCAGCGAGGGCCGTTTCCGTGAAGACCTCTACTATCGTCTGAACTCCATCCCCATCCAGATGCCGCCGCTCCGTGAGCGTGGAGAGGATATCATCCTGCTGTTCCGTCTTTTTGCCATGCAGATGGCCGAGAAATATAAGATGGACCGTATCGTGCTCGACGAGGGGGCTCGCCAGCTGCTGATGAAATATAAGTGGCCTGGCAATGTGAGACAGTTGAAGAATATCACCGAGCAGATCTCGATACTCTCGCCAGAACGGAAAATCACAGCCAGCGTACTGAGCAAGTTTATTCCTCAGGATCAGGAGACCACCCAGTTGGCTGTCATCAACCACCGCAATGATGCTTCACACGATCAGGAGACGGAGACGCTGTATATGATGATACGACAGTTGCATGGCAGTATGAACGAGATGCGACGTGAGATGGAACTCCTGAAGAAACAGATTGAGGAACAGCATGGCCGTACCATCAATACTGTACAGCTACCATCATCCAACCAGTTGGCTCCTATCCAGCCTGTGGCACCCATCCAGTCTGTAGCTGAGGATGCCTTTGCCGAGGAGTATGTCGAGCCGGAGAAAGAACCGGAGAACCTCAATCTCAATGATATCAGCAAACAGATGCTTGAGAAAGCCCTGGAGCGTAACCATGGTAATCGCAGGAAGGCAGCACAGGAACTGGGCATCAGTGACCGTACACTCTATCGAAGACTGAAACAGTATGGATTGGACCAATAAATATGTAAAGATGGCCTTGACGGCGATGCTTGTCGCTGTCATCACAGCCTGTTCCGTGAGCTATAAGTTCAACGGTGCCAGCATCGATTATACGAAGACCAAAACCATCCAGATAGCCGAGTTTCCCATCCGTGCCAGCTATGTATGGGCTCCGATGCAGGCATTGTTCAACAACAGACTGAAGGACGAATTCAGCACACATACGAAACTTGAACAAGTGAAGCGTAACGGCGACCTGAAACTTGAGGGTGAGATTTCGCGCTATGAACAGCGTAACAAGGCCGTCAGTGCCGAGGGTTATTCGGCTATGACGGAGTTGTCGATCACCGTCAACGTCAGGTTTACAAATAACGTGAACCACAATGAAGACTTTGAGCAGCAGTTTACGGCACAACAAAGTTACGACTCCACACTGTCGCTGAACTCCGTGCAGGAAGAACTCGTCACGAAGATGATTGAAGACATCTGCCAGCAGATATTCAATGCAACGGTTGCCAACTGGTAGGAAGTGAATAATTAAAAATGAATAATGGTAAGGATAGCAGAACTCATCAAACACCCTGAGCAGCTTGACCGTGATACGCTCTATGAGTTACGGTCGATACTGGCATTGTATCCTTACTACCAGACGGCTCGCCTGCTGATGCTTCAGAACCTGTTCTTGCTTCACGACCCCTCTTTCGACGAGGAACTGCGCCGTGCTGCAATCTATATCACAGACCGTCGTGTGCTCTTCGATATGATCGAGGCTGCCCACTACCGTCTGCGTCCTTCCAAACCGGTTGCTAGCCAGACTGCAGAGACCACTGCCCAGCCATCAGCTTCACGTACGATTTCCCTCATTGATAACTTCCTTGAGTCGATGCCTAAAGAAGAAGCACCAAAGGAAAAACGCAAGCCGACACCAGCTGATGCGGCCGTAGACTATGTGGCCTATCTGATGGAGAGCGAACCCGAGGGTGAGATGATGCCCGGAGAGATACCTCAGATGCCTGGTCAGGATCTGATAGATTCATTCATAAATAGTGACAAAGGTCGTATTGTGCTCAATGAAGGTCCATTGCTGGCTCCTGAAGATGAAAAAGTTGCGGAATTTGTAGAAAAAGACCCTGAAGAAGAGTATTTTACCGAGACTTTGGCAAGAATTTACATAAAACAAGGCAGATATTCGAAGGCTCTTGAAATTATTCAGCGATTAAGTTTGCAATTTCCGAAAAAAAATGCTTACTTTGCAGACCAAATACGATTTTTAGAGAAATTGATAATAAATAATAATAAAAAATATAGTTAAAAAAATGTACACATTATTTGTAATTCTTATCGTAATTGCAGCACTGCTGATGATTGGCATTGTGCTCATTCAGGAATCTAAGGGTGGCGGTCTCGCATCTCAATTCTCAGGCTACAACCAGATTGGTGGTGTGCGTAAGACCACAGACTTCATTGAGAAGGCTACCTGGTTTCTCGCTGCCTTCATGGTAGTCATCAGTGTTGCTTGTGCTTATGTGGCTCCGCAGGCCACTACTAACATCTCGGTGATGGAGAACTATCAGGCTCCTGCCACCAATCCTAACAACCTGCCAGGTTTCGGTGCCAGCCAGCAGAAAGAGGCTGCTCCCGCTGCTGAGGCTCCCGCAGCTCCTGCACAGCCCGCTCAGTAAGTATTAGGTTATTCCCTCATACAATTCAGGCTCTCAACCATTGTGGTCGGGAGCCTGATTGATTGAAGTCATATGGCTTGGAAACGGAAATATCGCTGTAAGGCTTGTGGTTACGAGGCCGAAATCTATGAGGGCCGTGGTTTGTTCCGTCAGCAGATCACAGCTATGACATGTCCCGATTGTAAGACCATCCAGAATATCGTCGTGGGTGGTATCATTGCTGATGTGGCTCCTTCTTATAGGAGTGAGGTGGGGCGCCTCTGTCTGCAATGTGGTAGCGATCGTATCCGTATCTGGGACATGAGAACCTGTCCGAAGTGTCAGGGCACGATGGAAGATACGGGCGAAAAAGAGTTCTGGACTTAGAAGAACCCCACCGAAAGACACGTCAGGAATTATAATCCCTTCATTATTTGATAAACTTCACTTTAGAAGCATCACGAGGTTTGGCATCTGGCTGTTCGTCGGGATAACCGATGGCGATGATGTAATTCAACTTGTAATCGGCAGGAATGTCAAGGCGGTCAAGGAAGAACTTGCATTTCTCATTTGACAGCAGGAAACGCACGGGACCTCCCAGGCAGCAAGTGCCTAGACCCATCGATTGCGCAGCCAGCATCATATTCTCGCCAAGCAGACCGGCATCCAACTCACCACCGCCGTTGGCTGGCGTGCAGACACAGATAATATTCGGGGCGTTACGGAACATGTTCTTGAAGCCCTTATCGCGTTTCACCTGTTCGGCATTCTCCTGCTTGTAAACCTCCGTTACATCGGCAATCAGTTTCTGGTCTTCCACCACGCGGACAATCCATGGCTGACGATTCACACCACTCGGCGCATTGATACCGGCACGAACGATAACCTCCAGCTTCTCATGCTCCACGGGTTTGTCGAGGTACTTGCGGATGGAGCGGCGTGCCATGATGCTGCTCAACACAGGATTCACCTCCATACAAATATCGGCCTCGATATCGCTCATTTTATCCGTCGGTTCGTAGCGCTTCAGAACCCGTCCGTCACGGGAAACAAGGAATTTGGTGAAGTTCCACTTGATGTCGCTCTTCTTGTCGTAACCGGCATCCTGCTTGCGGAGCATCTCATCCATAAACTTACCCCTTTGGTCGTTGACATCGAAACCGCTGAAGCCTTTCTGAGCCTTCAGCCATGTATAGAGGGGAGCCTCATTCGCACCGTTCACCTCGATCTTGTCGAATTGTGGGAACTGAATATCGAAGTTGATTGAGCAGAACTGGTGAATCTCCTGAATAGTGCCAGGAGCCTGTTGACCAAACTGGTTACAGGGGAAGTCCAGAATCTCCAACCCCTCACTGCGGTATTTCTCATACAAAGCCTCCAACTCCTTGTACTGAGGGGTGAATCCACAGCGGGTGGCGGTATTGACAATCAGAAGTACTTTCCCCTTGTATTCAGAGAGTGATACCTCCTGGTCTACATCATTTATTACCTTAAAATCATAAATACTTTGTGCCGAAAGAGTCAGCACACTTACCATTGCCATCAGGCAAAAAATCATTCTTCTCATAAGCATATCAGTTTAGTTCTTTTCTTTAAGTTATCATGTACTATAAGTATGTACGCTGGAGCCTTGGGCAGCGGGCAGGTAATTGATGCCCCACCAACACATCTGCAGGAGGATGAAGGATAGGATGAGCATCCCCAAGGCCAGACGGGACTTTTGCTGAGGCAACTGGCGGTAGTGGATGTAAATGAGGTAGGAAAACCAAGTGATGGCAGCCCAGGTCTCTTTAGGATCCCATGACCAATAATGCCCCCATGCCTCCTTTGCCCAGAGTGCGCCAAAGAGCATGCCAATGGTCATGAAGGCCAACCCCACGTAAACCAGATTGTCTGTAATCTCATATTCTTCATCGGAAACCTTTCCCTTTTTGAAGCACAGCAGATAGAGTGCCATCACTGTTGAAGCACCTAAGACGGCATAGGCGAACATATAGACGATGACATGAGGGGCAAACCAAGGGCTCTGCAAGGCAGGCATCAGCGTCTTGGAGTGAATCTCAGGCTTGAAGAGGTTCACACAGATAAACACCAGTGCCAGAACCGTTGAGAACGAGAGTATCCACTTATATTTCCAACGCGAATAGACGGTGATACCTGCCAACGGCAGGAAGAACGAGTACCAGAGGCGTGTCTCACCCATTGTACGCAAAGGCGGACGTTCCAACGATATCCACATCATCAGGATAAAGCTAAAGAATATGGCGAGTCCTGCGATGGTCGACATATAGGCCACTGCCGTCTTCTCTTTCCAGGCAGCCCAGGCCCCTATAGCCCAAAGTAGCATCGCGGCAATCGCAAAATATATAAACTCTTCCCAACTCATGATCTTTCCATTTTTACTTTTTCACCTTTTTCCCTTTCAAAAACATGCAAACAGCTCCGGCAAGCATCATGTAGATGCCCGTATAGACCAGGGGCAACCAAGGGTCGCTCACAAGTTCAAGTATGGAGATCTGACTCATGGCCCCCATCTTTGTGTCGTAGCCATATTGGTAGATCTTCCATCCATCCACCTCTACGGGCTTGTTGACATCGACGGTGGTCTCAATCTTCTTGCCACTCTTAGTCTGAATCTGTATCTCTGAGGCATACCGCTTGGGTGAGCCGTCATCATAGGTCTCCATGATAAACTGCTTCAGTTCTATGGTCAGAGGCATCTCGCGGATGGCTCCATTCTGGGCCATTGCCCGCCATTCTGGCTCGCCAACCATTGTAATCATCTTCAGTCGTTGCATATCGGCATTGCCTAGTGTGGCAGTGGTCATGGCGATGAACAAACCAAGGTGATTCAGCAAAAAGGGAATGTTATTTAGTCGTCGGAGTACAGTGACGCCGAGAATCACCGCCATATAGACATAGATAAGCACAAAGGGCCAGAAAACAAGCATGTTGTTCAGCCACGTGCCATTCTCCGTCTGTCGCGTCAGTCCCATAATAATCGTGAGTAATACAGCATACATCAGCGTGGGAATGGCTGCCTGATAGGTGCCTATGAAACGAAACGCATAAACTCGTTTCCGCAAGAGGAAAACGGTGGCAATCAGTGCCAGGAATCCAGCTAGCACGATTCCATTGACAGGCCACGCAAAGGTCTCCCACACTACAGGGCCGACACTCAGTTCCAGTATCAGTCCTGCAAAGATAAGGCCTCCTCCAATGATAAAGCCTTCTTTCATTGTCCAGGGTTTAGTCCACATCGGAATTCAAATAATGGACAAAGGTACTCATTTTCCCCCAAATTCCTCTGCAATTGTGGTAAACATTATGAAACTTTATGATTTCCCTTGTGTCGAAATCCATAGCACGGGCCAGTTGTAACAGCATTGTAACATCTGTGTAATAAAGGCGTAACAAAATACCATTACCTTTGTCGCATCATTAAAAAGACAAAGAAATGGAATTGATTATCAACATTTTCTCGCTTGTGGGTTCGCTGGCATTGTTCCTCTTCGGAATGAAGACGATGTCGGAGGGCCTTGAGAAGTTTGCGGGCGATCGCCTGCGTAGTATTTTGGCGGCAATGACCAAGAACCGCATAATGGGTGTCCTGACAGGTGTCCTGATTACGGCACTCATCCAGTCGTCGAGTGCAACGACGGTGATGGTGGTGAGTTTTGTGAATGCCGGATTGATGACGCTTGGCCAGAGTATCGGTGTCATCATGGGTGCCAACATCGGTACGACGGTGACGGCGTGGATTATCTCGGCTGTAGGTTTCAAAGTGGATATTGCAGCCTTCTCTATTCCTCTGCTGGCCATCGGTATGCCACTGATTTTCAGTGGAAAAGGTAACAGGAAAAGCTTTGGGGAATTCATCTTCGGCTTCTCGTTCTTGTTTATGGGCTTGGCCTTCCTTCAGGATGTAGCTACAGCCATGGGTATTGGCGATATGGTGGCGGGCATACTGGCGCATGTGCCGCAGAATTCGTTCTTCACAATCTTGCTGTTTATTGTGGTCGGTGCATTGGTGACAATGATTGTACAGTCATCATCTGCCGCAATGGCTATCACGCTGATGCTCTTCGGCATGAACATCCCCGGCTTTGGTTTCGAGCAGGCTGCAGCATTGGCCATGGGACAGAACATAGGTACTACCATTACGGCGTTTATGGCCTCGCTCACCGCCAACACACAGGCGCGTCGTGCCGCTCTCGCCCACATGTTCTTTAATGTGTTTGGCGTCGTGGCGTTCCTCATCGTATTCTATCCAGCATGTGATGCTGTCAGCTGGTTTGTCGACAATGTGATGGGTGGCGGCAACGACCTCTTCAAGCTGTCGGCCTTCCACACCGCCTTCAATATCATCAACACGCTGCTGCTCATCGGTTTCGTCCGTCAGATTGAGATGCTCGTGTGCCATGTGCTGCCGATGAAAGCTCAGGACGAGGATTATCGTTTGCGGTTCATCAGCGGTGGTCTGCTCTCCACAGCAGAACTCAGCATCATGGAGGCACAGAAAGAGATTCACCATTTCGCAGAGCGTTGCCAACGGATGTTTGGCTTCGTTCCAGAACTGATGCAGACGGAGGACGAGACGGAGTTCAACAAACTTTTCTCACGTATCGGGAAATACGAAAGCATCACCGACTCGATGGAAATGGAGATTGCCGCCTATCTGAACAAGGTGAGCGAGGGGCGCCTGTCGGATGCCTCGAAGGCTCAGATTCAGAAGATGTTGCGCCAGATAACGGAACTGGAGTCCATCGGCGACTCGGTGTATAACCTCGGTCGCACGCTGAACCGCCACCGCATGCATTGTCAGGATGCCTTTACGCCAGAGCAGACGCAACACATGCAGACGATGCTCGGCCTCGTAGAAGGCTCATTGGAAGAAATGATGAAGCGCATAGACCTAACAGCACCAAGAACTAACATCACGAAATCCATCAACATCGAGCATGAAATCAACAACTACCGCAAACAGCTACGCAACCAGAACCTGTATGACGTGAATGCCGGTCACTACAGCTATCAGCTCGGCGTGTTCTACATCGATTTCATCTCCGAGTGTGAGCATCTGGCAGACTACGTGATGAACGTGGTGCAGGCAGGCAAAGGTCTGAACAACGACTATGAAGACAGACCGAGGAATGGACAGGATTAAAACCTCGCAAGGGTAAAGCGTATGGTGAGCCCGCCGCCGGGTGTGAGTTGTGCAGTTGCCGTTCCTCCGTGGGCAGCAACTGCATTTTTCACGATGGCAAGGCCGAGACCTGTGCCGCCGAGTTTGCGCGAGCGACCTTTGTCAATGCGGTAGAAACGTTCGAAGAGGTGGTCGAGGTGTTGCGGTTCTACGCCAGGGCCATTGTCGCTAACCAGGAACTCATAGAAATGGCGGCCTTCGGATTCTGCCTCTTTGCAGACAATGGCGAGACGCGAGGCACCTGTCGCGTAAGATATGGCGTTGTCGATGAGGTTGCGGAAGATGCTGTAGATTAGGCTTGCATCGCCGAGGACTTCTATATGCTGGGGCACTTGAAGCGACGGGGTGATGCCTTTGTCGTGGAGTTGCAGGGCTGTATCGTCGAGGGCACTCTGAATGATTTGCAAGACGTTTACCTGATGGTAATTTTCACGTGAGTGGCTGTCATCCATTTCGTCCAATTTGGTGAGCGCGCTCATGTCTTGTAGCAGTTTGCTCATACGCTCGCTCTGAGCATAGCAGCGCTCCAGAAAATGTTTCTTCTTGTCTTCGGGCATGTCTGGATGGTCGAGGATGCTCTCCAGGTAACCATGAATGCTGGCGGCAGGTGTCTTCAGTTCGTGAGCGGCATTCTGCGTGAGTTGGCGCTTGATGCGCACCTTGTCTTCCTCTGAATGGCGCAGTTTCCAGTAAAGCATGATGATGGTGTGACTGATGTCGCCCAGCTCGTCATCGGGCAGACGGCGCTCCAGTTCGTGATCTAGTTCCTCGCCTTCTTCAGCCTTGACGGCGAATTCACGAAGATAACCGATATGGCGGCTGATACGACGGGTGCTCAGATAGAGCACGATGCCCAGCAACAGGGTCAGGGCAATGGCAAAGTAGATGTAGGTGTTGTCGGCCTGAAGCGAGCGTGTCAACTCGGCAGAGTAGGGCACGGCAGCACGCACAATGAGGTTGCCGAATCGAGTGGCAGAATAGAAATAGGTCTCGTGGGTGGATTGTGACAGACGCTTGATGTCGTAGCCGTTACCATCACGCAATGCCTGTTGAATCTCCGTTCGCTGCAGGTGATTGCCCAGTGAACCGGGATTGGCATCGTAACTGTCGAGAAGGACCCGCCCATTCCTGTCAATAATCGACACACGAAGCCCTTCCATGCTGTGCCGTCCTACATAGTCGCGAAACAGACGGCCATTGGTCAGACTATCCTCGCCCAGCGTCTGCACCATTTCATAGTTGTACATCTGAAGGCGTGAGTGCAGAATGTCAATCTTGTATTCCTTCTCGCGCTGGTATTGATACACGCTGAAGCAAACTGCAAAGAGCAGGAAAACGCCACCTATGCTAAGCAGCAGGTTGCGCTGAAAGGACTTACTTCTCAAAGTAGTAGCCATATCCGACACGTGTTTTAATTTGTTTGCCATAACGACCGATTTTCTTGCGCAGTCGGGTGATATTTACGTCTACCGTACGATCGAGCACCACTACATCCTGCGGCCAGCAATACTTCAGCAGATCCTCCCGCGAAAACACCCTACAGGGATGCTGGAGAAAGAACGACAACAGTTCAAACTCCAGTTTCGTGCATATCAGTTCCTCGCCATCGAGGGTAACGGTCTTCGCGTTTAGGTCGAGCGTAATGCTTTCATAGCAAATCCTGTTACCTGAAGTTGTAATGGGCATATCTTCTTGTTTGGGCAAAGTATGAGACGCCCGTCTGAGTACCGCTCTGACTCTGGCCATCACCTCCTTCATACTCAGCGGTTTAGCAATATAGTCATCTGCTCCGATGTTCAGTCCCTTCACTAGGCTGTCTTCGCCATCGAGCGCTGTGATGAAAATGATGGGAATCTGCGCTGTCGTTGGGTTATCCTTCAATTGCCGTGCCATCTGGAATCCCGACATCTCGCCCATCATCACATCCAGCAGAATCAGTGAAAACTCATGCAGAGGAAGCTGGAGCGCCTCTTCTGCCGAATTAGCCGTCATGACCTCAAATCCTTCAGTCTCCAGATTGTATTGCAGTATCTCACAGATATCCTGTTCGTCGTCTATAACAAGTATTTTCATAAATTACATAAACTTTTGGGTGCAAAGTTAGCAATTATTCCGAAAAAAATTGGTGGTTTGGAATGAAAAGTGTACTTTTGCACGCCGAAACTGTTATGCGACAAAGAGAAATACTTCAAGGCTTTCGCGACGGAATCCCCATAGCTTTGGGCTACTTTGCCGTCGCTTTCTCGCTGGGCATCATTGCCAAGCAGGCAGGCTTGTCGGCTGTTGTGGGCTTTGTAAGCAGTTTCTTTACCCGTGCCTCGGCTGGCGAATATGGCGTCTATACGTTGGTGGCTGCCCAGGCTGCCTATGCCGAGATTGTAATCATGTGTTTGGTGGTTAACCTGCGTTATATGCTGATGAGTGCGGCACTCTCGCAGAAGATTGCACCAGGCACGTCGTGGTTGCACAGAGTGCTGATGGCCAGCTGCGTTACCGATGAGGTTTTTGGTATCTCCATCGCCCGTCAACCTTATTGTAAGCCAGCTTACACCTATTCGGCAGCCCTTGTCTCTACATTGTTCTGGGCGTCGGGCTGTGCAGCAGGCATTGTGGCTGGCGGTATGCTGCCGGCTAACATCGTTGCCGCCCTTAGTGTGGCCCTTTATGGCATGTTTCTGGCCATTATTATGCCCCCTGCCCGTAACGACCGTCATGTGCTGTATGCCGTAGTGGCCAGTTTCGTGCTGAGTGGCATCTGTGCTGTAGCACCTGTGGTGAGCAGCTGGAGCGCTGGTACGAGAACCATCGTGCTCACCATTGTTATTTCGGCTGTGGCAGCCTGGTTGAAACCTATTAATACCAAGGAGGAGGCCCATGGATAACCGTAGCATCATTATCTGCATTCTGCTGGCTATCATCACCACCAATTTAATACGTGTGGTGCCCATGATGCTCATCAAAGGTGAGATAAGCAACCGTTTTGTGCGCAGTTTCCTGTATTATGTGCCCTACGTAACGCTGGCCGTCATGACCTTTCCCAGTATGATACAAACCACCATCTCGCCCCTCTCTGGCATCGTCGCCCTCGTAGTAGGAATCATCGCTGCCTGGCGCCGCTTAGGTCTTTTCCCCGTAGCCGCTATCTGCTGTGCCATCGTGTATCTGATGGATAGCGTGATGCAATGATGTGGAGGCCGTTAGGTAAGCTTAACGGTGCTCGCTGCTCTGTCACTTGTGGTTGTAGTACTTGATGAGTAGGGCGACTCCTGTGAAAGCAATGACAAATTCAATGGCAACAATAAAGATATACTGCATAATAGTAATGGTTTTATAAGTTAGGCGAAATGGCGCAGATCCAATTCTCTAAAGTATTAGAGCAACCAGAGGTCGAGCGATTGAGATTGCACGTCGGAGCATCTGGCTGTTCTCGATCTGCCTGACATTCATACTCTGGACACTGATGGTTTCAGCACCCAACTTGTCGGCTATCTCCTCAGCGATAGCCTGACAACTGTCGTACACGACGACGATTGATTCATGTTTCATAATCCCACAAAAATGTTTGTTTCTCCGCACGCCCTTACATCGAGGGTCGTTTGGCATGTTACCGAAAAAGGCTGGTCTTCAGACTTTCCTCCACTCCCAAGCGCCTTCTCACCCAAACGGGCAATGGCGTGTTTTTGCGAGAACAAAGCTGAAAGTAATCGAGCTTTGTCGAGCGTGAACGCTATCAAGCGAAGCTTAATGGCGTTTATGCTTGGGAGCCATAATGGAGTTTACTGCTGCGGGACAGTCGGGGATTCACACCCCAGTTCCCAATTAAGCACAGCTAAGTGCACCTTTACGGGCGACTCTTTCCAGAATCACAATGCAAAGGTACAATAAAGAAATGAAAAAGAACACTTTTGGAGACAAAAAAATCAGAATTTGTCAGTTTTTTCATAATTATTTGGTATTTCCCTATTTTCAAACAGGGAAATACCATTGACATCATTTCTTGAACTTTACTTGGAGTAGCCCCTGACTTTACTCCGAGTAAACTCCCACTTTACTCCGAGTAAAATACCGCTTTACTCCTTATGATGTATCTAACTAAAAATCAATCCATGTCAGTTTTCTCCAAAGACCCTCTAACGGTCCGCGAGTATGGCTGCTAAACCAATAACGGGCAAAGAGATACTGACAAACAACCATTCCACATCCAACCATGACGGCATAGGTAACACCTAAAAGCCGATAACAGGCAAGACCATAGCCGCAGAAGATGAAGCAGCCGATGATGGATTGGAGCAGGTAGTTGGTAAGACTCATACGCCCAAAGATACAGAGATGATGCAGCACTCGACGAACACCCTCGAAAGCATACCAAGCCGAGACGATGGCAGAGACAATCATCAATAGGATCAAGAAGTTGTAGATGGGCGTAAGCCAAGATTCAAGATTGCCAAAATCCACAAAACTCAATGCAAGGACTACGATGGCCGAGCTAATGAGGATGCTGTGCCATATCTTCAGATGTCTGCCCTCGTTGTAGAATAATCTCTGCCGTCCCAACTGCATGCCTAGGATAAAGAGGCAGAGCAACTGTGTCAGACGTCCGCTATAGACATTGAAGCGCAGATTCAACTCAAAACCGTATCGCAGGTTGGTGAGGGTGTTCTCCCAGAATGTACCATGCTCGTGTGTACTGATGACCTTGCCATACATTTCCCACAAGGTGCTGTGGTCGATTGTGGTGCCTGTCAGCAGATAATAAAGTTCTACTGGCTGTATGGCCAACAAGGCGATGATGCACCATACCCATTTTGACGGCAGATAGCTGACGGGGATGAGCAGCAGACCGTAACACGCATAAAGCATCAGAATGTCGCCATCGTAGAAGGCCACGTTGACAACGCCAAAGCAGAACAACAGGCACATGCGCCAAGCAAAGCGTAAGGAGAAATTCTTGCCTTTCTGCTGCTGGTTGTCGTTCATGATGAAAAAACTCAAGCCGAAGAGCATGGCGAAGATGCCATACATCTTGCCTGAGAGCAGCCAGGCCATAACATCGGCCACTGTCTCGTCGATTGTCAATGTATGGACTATCGGATCTTGCGTGAAGATGTCGAAGTGCTCTACTGAATGATACAGAATGATGCCAGCCACGGCGATACCTCGCAAGGCATCGGCCACATCGATTCGGGTGTTGGGGAGATTGCTAGTTTTATACATCTTTATTTATTCTATAGAATTGATTGCTTTCTGCAGTTCTTCCAGGAATCGGGCGGCGTGTGAGCCATCCATTTGGGCGTGATGGAACTGGAAGGAGATGGGCAAAGTCACTTTGAACCAATGCTTGCGATATCTGCCCCATGCCAGGAAGGGATTGGTGTAGATGCCGCTGTACTGGTTGACGATGCTGTCGAGCTCTGTGCCAGTCACAGCCGACGTGCCGACTATCACAGCCTCATCGTCAAGGATGTCCTGACAGGTCTGGCAGATGGTCTCTGTCAGATGCAGGTAATTGGCATTAAACGCTTCCAGATCATCGCTGACGGCAACGTCGCAGAAACTGAGTCCCCCCTTTACATTATCCACTATCATGTTGATAGCCATACGATCATATTTGTACAGCTTTCCGTTCTGGGGCAACATGTAAAACTCCTCTATGCTTGATGCAGCCTTGCCGATGCACCAGCAGAGCAGCATGTTGAATTTCATACCGCGCCTACGACTCACCTTACACAGTCGCGTTACGTCGAAGGTCTTGGTAAGTGTCACCATCGGCATGGGCGATTTCATCCACAGTTCGAATGCAATGGCCCGATTCGTATCCTTGGGATTAATTTCCTGCTTCATCTTATTATTTGTTTTCGACTGCAAAGTTACGAATTGTTGTCGAAACAACCAAACATTTGGGATATTCTGTATCGATTTGTGACGAATGGATTTATAGTACTTTCTTTACACCAGGAATCATCCGAAGTAGCCAGGTAAGCCCGAAGGATGCGATGGTGCTGGCTATGCCGATGAACATGAACTTACCGAATGCGCCCATCCAGATACCGTCAACTGCATTCTGCAAAGCTATCATCAGTAATAGATGGAAGATGTAGGCTCCATAAGCCTGAGCGGCGCACCACTGCCAGAATTTGTTGTTCCAATTTCCATACTCGCGGAACAGCCAGAGCAATCCGAAACAAATAAAGACACAGAGTAACGACTCGTAGATGCCGAACCACTGAGCTACAAAGTTGTTCCACTCACCGCCATCACGCAGATATATGCCTAATGCCAGCAAACATCCTATCAAAAGCGACAGAATTCCTGTAGCTTTGGAAATTCTCTCAAGCCAATGAAAGCGACTGGCCAGAATGCCGACGACGAACATCATCACGTATTGCAGATAATGAGCTGGTTCCATCGGCAGAGGGATGATGCCAAAGGGCCATATCCAATGATCCTGCGGACTGACCAAACGGATCAGATAACTGCCAACACCCATGACGCCACCAAATGAAATAGCCGGAGATTAGGAAGAACAGTCCCATGAAGAAGGCGGCATTTACTGAGAAGAAATGCCATATCCAAGGCATCACCTCAGCTGGATTACTGGGTGTATAGGCCCAGGCTCCACCATCACCGTATGCCTGACCTGCATGGTGGAATATCACCAGCACCGTCAGGCATACTTTCAGATTGTCCAGATATAAAAGTCGTCTCATTAATTTGTCTGTGAAAGTGTGAAATGGAGCGGTTTATCAAAATGTCGACGAGAATAATAAGTGACGGATGGATGCTTCAGATCCATCACCATTGTCCATAATGTACCACCTACGATGGCACCTTTCTCTGGAAGCTGTGTTACCGATGCGATAGCCTTTGTCAGCTGCTCTTCATTCATCACACCGCCAGTCTTTTGGTATTGCTCCATCAGTTTCTCGTGACGATGGTCTCCCTCATGAAGTCCCACTTCGAACTTTTCTTTGCACAGATAGTGGTTCGTCACAAAGGGCGAGTCTGTTACCACCATTTTATTATCTACATATTCCACAGCCACACTTCTGCCCGTAGCATCAGCCATTGAGAGATGATAGGCAGAACCTGGGTCAGAGTTCATGTCGATACCACGAAGCAGCTCCAGTGCTTCTTTTACATTGGCTGCATTTTTAAGTAGATATTGTACGGCTGAAGTGGTAGTAAGGTCAGGCTTGGGGGTATCCTGCTTGGTCACCACCTTGTCACCAGCATCGAGCACAGCAATAGCGAGACCTTTCTCATTGATACCGTCCAGTGCCATGAACAAGCTTGCCAATGCCATGAATTGGTTCTGGAAACCTTCTGGCTTGTAATTCTCACCGAAGCCAAAGAAATCGGTTGAGAAGGTTGTGATAGATTCATAGCCATCGTCAGATGTGGTATGCAGAATCATAGCTGTGCCATAAGGGAAATCGAAGTTGCGGGCCATCATGACGCCACCATCAGGAGTGCTAACAGTCAACGTAGAGCAGCCTACTGGCATGAGCGGGCAGTCAATCTCGGCAGTCTTGAAATGCCCTTTTGACAAGAAGTCTGTGATATAATTGGCCAGAACGTTGATATTCGCGCAGCCGCCTCGTTTCATCAGTTCGTCAAAGCCGTCGTCGCCCTCGTACTCCATGTAATACATACCTTCGTCGAGTTTCTCACACGACATGGCTCCCTTTATCAGCGAACCAAACTCCATCCAAACTAACACGCCAGCTACGACAAATAGCCCCAGAATGCTGAACAGCGCGATTTTTAATGCTTTCTTCATTGTTTATTATTGATTGATTTGATGTCTGTTAGACGCTACAAAATTACATAAAGTTGCGGAATGCACCAAATATTTGGGATATACGGCGTAAAAATGTGATGAATGGCTAATTATTACCCATTCGCTGCTGCTCGGCTTTACCGGCACCAGTGCCCTTGTACTTGCTCTTCGAGGCGTTGAAGGTGTAGCGGATAGAGATGTCCAGACGGTGGCTACGGCTTCGTGTTTTCTGCACAGTGTAGAAGAAACCACAATCATGAGCCATATCCTGTACGCTACGCTGGAACACATCGTTGATGCTGGCACGCAGGCACAGGGCATCATTCTTCAACCAGCACTTCTGTACCACAAAACTGACATTATACGAAGGTGAGAGAATACGGAAGTTCAGTACATCACCCTTTGTCTGGATGTTGGCATTGGCCTCCAACTGCCAGCTGTGCTTAAAGCGGAAGGTGTTGTAGATGTCGAAGAAGAAGATGGGCTTAGTAAAGGTCACATCCGTCTTGCCTGTGGCGCTACGAGGATCGTCGTAGGTCATCGTGTTCCAAAACTTCTGCCCGCCAATGGTCCAGCTTGGGCTATATACACCCCAAGTGGGATTGGCCGAAAGGAAGATGGCCAGATTACGAACGGGATCGGACAAGTTAGCCTGCTTCATCAGCATGATACCCTCGTTGTTATAGGCCATTGGCACCTGTGTAATAGTGTTATCACGACGTTCGTAGGCAGCAAACAGGTTGATCCACTTCCAACGGGCATTGATGCTCACCTCCTGCATAGTGGCATTCTTGAGTTTCGAGTCGCCCTGCGACAGGGTATAAGAGTTCAGATAGTAAATATGGTCGTTCAGTGAGCTGTACTTCGGACGCACGGTTTTCATAGTGTAGCTCAGCGAGGTCTGGATGGCTCCAAACTGCTTTGACCATGTGATATTGGGGAAGAACTCATCCTGATAGCGCGTCATATTGTTCTCGGCATCCAGGTTGTCCGTATAGTCGAAACCCACATGCTCGTAACGCAGTCCGGCACTTACGGTACCATATTTATCCAAGTTGGCATTGTAAGCTACAAAAGCAGCCACGTTGTTCTCCTTAACATCCGCATCAGTAGAGGGGAGAGGATAGTTAGTAATCGACGTACAGCTCTGTCGCTTTACGAAACTCATCTCCGTTCCAGCCTGCAACTGTCCCTTCCACACAGGATAGCTCAACACCAGTTTGGTAGCCCAAAGTCGCGATGATATATGCGAGTTCTGTTGCATGGTCTGGGTTTCAGGCAAATACACATCTATCTGGTTGTCGTCATTCTCCTTATCCGTCAGGAAATCCACGTTCAGGTCGATGTTCAGTTTACCCACCTGACCGTTATAATAGGCATTGCCCTGCCAGTTATAGGGGTAGTGTGTATGACCACCCTGATGCGAAAGGTCGCGGCCAGTGAGGTTGTTTTCAGTATCCACCCACATGTCATTATACGTTTTAAACTGGTCGTGGCGTTCCACTCTGGCACCCAGCGAGTGCTTGTCGTTAATCTGCCAGTTAAAGCCCAGGTTGTAGTTCAGACCCTCTCCATGCCAGTCGTTACGCATGTGGCTGTCCTGAAGAATATTCCTGATGCCTTCATCGGCCCGGAGGAATGTGGATTGCGTAATATGCAGGTCGTTAGGACTATCCCACGACCAGTAGTTCACCATACCAAACAGGTCCAGATTGTTGCGGCGATAACGCAGGTTCAGCGTGCTACTGGGATCGCTGAAGCCAAATGCTAAGTCCTGATTGTTGGCAGCCATCAGGTCGAAGCCGAAACCAGCCCCCTCACGACGAACAGTCTTGATACGTACCACTGCCGAAATGGTGGCATCGTACTCTGCACCAGGATTGGTAATCACCTCTACGCTCTGAATCTCCTCCGAACGGAGTCGTTTCAGTTCGTCCTTATCTCGCATCTTTCTTCCGTTGATATAAAAGACAGGTGTACCCTTACCCAGCACTTCCAGGTCTTCGCCCTTCAGCGTCATGCCTGGTACCTTGGCCAGCATTTCCTTAGCAGTACCCGATTGACCTAAGATTGTACCCTGAATGGTGGTTATCATCGAGTTGCCCGTCAACTTGGTTTTAGGCATCTGTCCCTTTACCACAATCTCACTGAGCATCGCCTGGTCTTCCTCCATCTGGATGGTGCCTATTTCCGAACTATTCACGTTCACATACTTGGTGCGATATCCGATGTACGAGAATCGCAGAATGCAGCAGGCGTCGGTAGTAATAATCTGGAAGATACCATCCGCATCGCTCGTTGCACCTTGTATATAAGTAGAGTCGGATGCGAGCAGTGCCACACTCACAAATGGCAAGGGTTCACCCTGCGCGTCAATTACTCGTCCACCAACATCCTCGGTCTTAGCCTCGGCTGATAAACACATCATCATTGCAGCTATCAAAGCTACCATTTTCAAACTGATCTTTTTCATTTTTCAAATTTTTAAATGTTTTGCCAGTTTGACGCAGATAAAAAATAAAAAAGTTGCAATCCACCCCATTTCTGGGATGAATTGCAACATTTTGTGACGAATGGCATACTACGATATGTACTATTTCGCTATTTCGTAAACGTACCTATCTCTATCAGATTTCCGTCTGGGTCGGCCACATAGCAGGTACGCTGGCCCCAAGGTTCTGTGGTTGGAGAAAGAACGGAGGCGGCACCATTCGCAAGCGCATGCTGGTATTCCTTGTCGACATCAGCGAAAGTGGGCACGTCGAATGCCAATTCCATCGTGCCGTTGAACCCCTCGGGATATTGAAATTTCCGAGAGACCATATGCTCGAAAGCGTCACGCGGGAAGAGGATAATGCGCATGTTGCCCAGCGTCATCTCCACGTTGGGCTGAATGCCATCCCAATCTGTGGTAAAACCAAAGGTTTTCGTGTAGAAATCGACAGTCGCTTTGTTGTCGCGGGTGAAAAACCCCACGGTGTTGAATTTGAATCTTTCTTTCATATCATTCATTGTTTAAGTTCAAAGAAATAGAAGTCTGTCCAGCCAGTGTTTTTGGCGTAGAGGTGCTGCTGGCCGCGATACTCGAAACCGAGACGTTTGTAGAGTTTGTGGGCGGGTGTGTTCGAAGCAAGGGCATCGAGACGGATGGCCTGCATGCCTTTACTCTTTGCCATACGGATAGCCTCGCGAATCATCTCTGAACCGATGCCTTTGCCTTGATAGCCAGGACTGACGGCAAGGATATGAATCACAGCCACCTTTTCGTCTGGCACCTGCTGCGACCAGTCGATGGCGTGATAATCCTCACCCTGATACATCGTCACTGCTATCGCGCCGACGATGACACCTTGCTCACGGTAAATGTACATGCTACCCTCGTTGATATAGACCTTGATGCTTTCAATCGTGGGGTGTTTCCTTTTGCTCCATCTGGCATATGTGGCCATCTCTGGCGTACGCTCCGTCACATCATCATAGAAGGCGATGATGGCATCAAAGTCGTTTTGTGTTGCTAATTCTAACCTCATTCCCTTTTCATCGTCATCTGTTGATCTTTTGCCATCTTCTCCGCGAAGGCATCCTCTCCGTTTTCGCGGATATAACGGATGCAGGCGGCTCTGTCGCTATTGAACAGGAAAGCAAAGATCTTGCCGACAAAGTTGTTGTGAATCATACATTCTTTCACATCCTTGTCGCACTCGGCGCAAGTATGCAAGTCCTTCTCCTGACAGCACTTGCGAATCTTGCACCATGATGCTTTCTCGTTCTCCTTGCATCCTGGACATTTGCCATTGAGGAACTTTTTGCATGCTCCGCAATATAATCCACATGCGGCAATCTGCTGAGGGTTAATTGTGATTTCTTTCATTCTGTAACTCATTTTGTCCTGACCGCCCCAAACTATATGGGACGATCAGGGCGGATTATCACTCTATTGGTATCTGAATCACCGACAGCCATTTCTCAGGGTCTTCTTGGTTCCAGGCTCCATCGATGTAGCATGTACGATGTTGACCGACGGGTTTCAGACCGTGCTCCTCGATGTAGCGGAAGGCTTCGGTGAACGACTCGTAGAAGCGCTCGTAAGGGCCAATGTGCTTCATGCAGAGTGCCTTTGGCACGGCGGGCAGACGTTTGAACTGGATGATAGCGCTGTCTTCGCCCATCTCCTCCACCTGTTCGCAATACTCGATATCGATGTTGGTGGGGGTGTACTCCTTGTTGTGCTCAATGGTGAAGCAGTAACCTGGTGGCGGACACTTGCATCCTAAACGTTGCATTTCAGGACCAATCTTCTCGACACACATAGGGCCGATAGCGGCGTAGTTAGGAATTACTTCACGATGACTTGCCACGATGATTTCGGGCAGAGATTGAATACTAATCTTTTCCATTGTCTTCATTTCTTTGCGAGCGTTCCTCCAGTCGAGCAGTTGGTTACGACGGGCGATCAGCAGTTTCAGCTCAGCCTCTGTTTCCTTTATCTTCTCAGTAAGCTGGCGGATGGTTGGAGTGTGAGAATATGAATCGCACAGGTCCTTAATCTCATCCAGCGAGAAACCGAGACGTTGTAGGTCGCGTATGGTCTTCAGCCGTTGCATCTGGTCGATGCTGTAATAGCGATAGCCCGTCCACTCGTCCACCTCGTCAGGCACAAGTAGTCCCTTCTGCTCATAATGACGCAGGGTTTTAACTGTTACCTGCATCAACTGTGAGAACTCTCCGATTTTTAATTTCTTTTTAAAATTCATAATCGCGCGATGTATTTGCTAAGCGACTGCAAAGATAAGGCATGCCCTTAGGGACGAGTCAAGAGAAATGAATACTTTAACACGGATTTAACACATCTTTGCTCTTTCTTTTACTCCCGGCCAGTAGCACCATGCTATAATGGCGGGAATGAGGGATGAGATACATTGTAGCCAGGTGAAATCATTGATACAGCTAATGCCTCCAGCCAGAGCACGAAGGCTATAGAGCACAACAATGGTGATGATTGCCATACGTGTTAAGGGCAAGCGACGGATGTCACCAGTGGCAGAGAGGGCATAAAGTCCTGCCAGGCAGAAAGCGAGGACAAGACCAATGGTCAGGGCATACAGCATCCAAACATGTCCTGATACCATCTGATGCATGATTTCCCGGATGCCATAGGCTTCGAATGCCTCATCCAGAGCGAACAGGCAGCCGATGTGGCCAATGGCTATAAGGAAGTGGAGCACCGCTCCGAGTCGCAATCTTTTCATCTTATTTTATTATGGCGTCTAACAGTTGTCTGGTAATATTTGCTATCACTGCCTCAGATGATGAATTCGTGGTGAAAACGGCGATAATGGCGTGGCTTCCATCAAGCATGAGAATGATACCTGCATCGTTCATGTCTTGCAATCCTTCAGCAGATGGGAATCCCGTACCTGTCTTATGTACGATACGAGCATCTGCGGTTATCGCTGCAGGGATTCGTTTCAGTCCTGTTGAGCAGTCTGCCATCGCCTTCCAGATAAATGTCAGATATCGGTTGTCATCTTTATGATGATAAAACCACTCGAACAAACGAACCATTTCGGCGGGGGTGGAACTGTTTTCGATGGCCTTCGTAGGGCGCTTATGCATCTGTTCCTCTGTCATACGGACATGAATATCGCGGAATCCAAGTTTTCTCATGTACTTCTCTACAGCTTTGGGCTTGCCGCAATGCTTGAAAAGGAGTTCGCTGGCATTGTTGTCGCTCTGTCCGAGAGACAATTCCAGCAGTTCTGCAAACGAAAAGGTCGTTTTGCATTCAAACCGTTTTAGCATTGGCGACCATGTGTCTTGCATCAGGTCTGCCTTATCGACAACGATAGTGTCATCGAGATCCAGCCCTTTCCGATTCAGGTAATCGGCAACACATAATGCTTGCGGGAACTTCATCACACTGTGCATGGCAAAAGGCTTATCCTCGTTAATGCCAACAATAGAGCCATTTTGCATGATGCACGCACCATAACTGGTACTGTCGCTTATTGGCTCTTGCGCCAAACACGATGTAGCAACCAATGCATAAACTATAGTTACTATCTTTCTCATATTATTTCTTGTCCTTATGAAATGTCCATGACCTTCGGTCGAGTCTGCTCACGCTCGGCAGAATTCAAGTATGACTTGATTCTTCTCTCGCTAAAACGCAGCCTTCATGTATAGCAGCAAATGTGGCTACGATTGCAGCTATTGAGATGGGGGCGATAGACCACAATGTCATGGGTACCGTAATGAATAGCAGGAATCCCGCCCACTTGTTCGCGAGGGTGTGAGGGAAGCAACAGCGCCCATACATCACAAGTGCTGAAAGCTGATTCACGACTTTAATCGCGACGATTACTCCTGCCCACAGCCATAGCCATTGTGGCAGTTCGAGTATCGGCAGGAGCTTCCAGGCACAACATGCTACGAAGCAGATGTCTGCCACGCTATCTAGCAATGCTCCAGTCCTGGTAACGCACTTCAGTTTCCTAGCCAGCCACCCGTCGGCTATGTCGCTGATGCCGCAAACGATGTAAAGCACCCCAAAAAGAATGCTTGACACATCACTTAACAACAGAACAACAGTTCCGACAATTCGGAGCGACGACAGGATATTCGGCAGGTGTTTCATTGGCATTGTCTTTCTTATCCTTTATTTTATTCCAATGGCATCATCACGCCACACTGGTAATTGGGCGAGTCGATGTCGGCACCGTTGTACCATTCCATCGTCATGGCATTGTTGGGGCAATGGAATTCCGGGTGCTGGGGCAGCCACTCCTTGTAGAACTTCTGGAGCTGCTGCTGAAAGGCTTTCATGCCGCCCTCGAAGTGAACCTTCAGCCATTTGCCGCTACGGATTGGGAAGAGTTTCATGCCCTCAGACACGCAGCCACCTTTATAAACACCACCAATCACGTAGGTGAAGGTCTTGCTGCTGCAAGCGCCAAAATTCGTCTCCGCACAGGTCATGCAGTTGTGGTTAGGAATGTCGCAGGTGCAGAGCCCAAACTCTCCGACACCATTGTCGATGGCTGCCTGCTGAAAAGCATCTGGTGTTTTGTGCTCCATAAACACTGGCTTGACGATTCTTTCCACATACTCGCTCCAGAACTTAGGACACTCTTCCTGTCCCTTGCAGAATGCAATTTCCTTGTGCATACCGATAATCTTAACATCGGCTAATGTAATAATCTCGTGTTTCATTATTTTTGTTCGTTTTTAAATATGTTCTCTAATCTGTTTAATTGTTCTCATAGCTCCCGGCCAGTAGCACCATGCAATGATGGCGGGAACGAGGGATGAAATCACTATAGAATCGGCCATCGGTGGCGGTGAACTTAAACACGCAGTAGTTAGGGTTAGTCACACCGCCAGGATAGTACCTCTCGATTGTTAGCGTGCCAGCATTCCTTCAAAAATGCCATTCACGGTCTTGACGAATGCACTTCATTATCTACTAATCAATGATTATTCTGCTCGATTGTAAACGAACCTATCTCTATCAGATTTCCGTCTGGGTCGGCCACATAGCAAGTGCGCTGGCCCCAAGGCTCTGTGGTGGGAGGAAGAACGGAGGCGGCACCATTCGCGAGGGCATGCTGATATTCCTTGTCAACATCGGCATACGAAGGAACATCGAATGCTAATTCAACAGTGCCGTTGAGCCCCATTGGATAATGAAATTTGTAAGATACCATTTGTTCGAAATCGCTACGAGGATAGAGGATGATACGCATGTCGCCCAGCATCATCTCCACATTGGGTTGAATGCCATCCCAATCAGTGGTAAAACCAAAGGTATTCGTATAGAAATCGACAGTAGCCTTATTGTTGCTGGTAAAAAGGCCAATGGTGTTGAATTTGAATCGAGGACATGGTGTGTACAATTTTACCAGTCCATCGCTCATAAACGTGTACCAGCCATTTATCATTTCAGGTGTATCGTTCTCAAGCAGTTTCAGCAACTCGCGTGTAAACTCAAGATATCCCGAACCATTGGCTGTAACGATACGACCATCAGTTACGGCCTGCTCGTTCACATAACCGGCCTCGTTGGTATAGTTGTTGCCACCCCACAATTTCAGTTGGTCGATACCATTACCTGTATGTTTGATGTTGTTCAGCAGTCCCTGCTTGGCCATCCACGAAGCGGCATTACAGATAGCCCCCACAACAACACCTTTGCTCAGCGCATCCTTAACAATGGGCAGTACACGCTCAGCTTCGGGATTCATCCAACCGAAACCACCTATCAGTACCAAGGCAGCATAATCTGCAGGCATGGTTTCGAACGAATAGTCGGGCAGGGTTCGCATACCACCAATCGATTTTACAGGCTCCATCGTTGGGGCTACCATCTTATTAATATACTTAGGCTCCTTGCGAAAGCCTGTGGCATCGGTGCTCACCGCACCTGGCATAAAACCAATCTCGTGCTCAGCATAATTATCCAGCAGTATGTACAATATTTCTTTCATCTTTATATTATGATTTATATAACTAATTCCATTTCTTTTCCAGTCCATTCTTCGCCATCTATCGCATAGGTGTCGGTACCAGTCACAACGAATCCTACCGACTCGTAGCAATGAATGGCTGAGGGATTATTGTCGAACACCCCCAAAGTAATATTCCGAGCACCAAAATCTTGTTTCGCCTTCAGAATGGCCAATTGCAACATCTGTTTGCCATAGCCTTTACCTCGTTTCGAATCGTCCACGATGACAAAGCCAAAACGAATAACGCTTTTATCCTCTGAGGGAAATCTCAATAGGATATGCCCAATGATCTCCTCTTCCACAACCGCTGTGAGCGGATACATATTTTCTCCCTTGTACTGCTCCATCATCTCATCAGGCTGAGCAGGGAATTCTTTATACCTGTCTGCACTCCAAAGCCGGAAGGCATGCTTATCCTTACACCAACTCAGAATCGTCTCTGCGTCATCGGGATTAAATGCCCGGAGTTGCATCTGATTTTCATTAGTATTCATATTATTTATTCAATCACGAAGCTACGCGGATAGAAATCGCTGTAGAAGCGACCGTCGGTGGCGGTGAACTTCAACACGCAGTAGTTTGGGTCGGTTACACCACCGGGATAGTACTGCTCGTCGCCCTTGTGCCAGATCATCTCTTTCGAGGCGGCATCCGTCAGTACCTCCATCGTGCCCCGCAGCATCATTCCCTTGAAACCTTTGGCATCGCAGAAATAGATGCTGGCCTTGGGGTTGGCTTTGTATTGAGCCACACGTATTGAGAATGTGTTGGTTGTAAAGTAGAAGGTTTTGATACCCTCACGTTTGCGTGGTTTCAACATGGCCTTGGTCCAAGGAAAACCTTCTTGGTCTACTGACGAGATGTAAGCGATGGGCAGTTTGTCGGCCATCTGTGCAATAAGTTCTTTAACGCCTGCCAAAGCGGGGTTGACATTCACGACTTCATCGTTACTAACATTCAACGTTTTGCGCCAGCGCTTCAGCTGGGGGAAATACGTTTTCATCATGCCGATGTACTCCTCTTTAGTGATGGGTTTCTCCAACCCCTCGTTGACTGCACCAACAAACTGGGCACAATGTTCGATCATCTCTTCCATCGTGCAGTCCTGCAAGAATTTTCCATCCCTGTAGCAGTACATGCAGTAATCTTCGTTCTTACTGCCGTCGGCATTCGTGCCGAGGATATCTTCGGTTAGCGGCATGCCGCAACTCTGACAAAATTTCTGATTCATAATATCTTTATTTGTTAAGTTCTAATCTTAATATTCTAATTGGCCTATTCTCACCTTGATACTGATTCGCATCGATGCAGGTTTCACCTGTAGGGACGAAGCCACATTTCTCCATCACTCGGCCTGAAGCGGGGTTGTCAACGAAATGACCACTGATTAGCGATTTGATGTCCGTCGTTTGTCGGATATGGTCTAACATCAACTGTAGCGCCTCCGTACAGATACCTTGATTCCAATAGGGTTTCGCCACCCAATAGCCGATAAGCGGTTCACCTTCACGTGCAGGCAGGTCACACTCACATGAAGACCCATAGCCCATTGCGCCAATCGCCTCACCTGTTTCCTTTAATTCAATAGCCCAAGTATTGGTTGCATCATTGAATACGGTGCGGATAATCTCCAGACTTTCCTCCACACTCTTATGTGGCGGCCAGCCTGCACGAGGCCCCACATCCGGATTAGAAGCCCATTTGAACAGTATCTCTGCATCCGATTCGCGCCAAGGGCGCAATATAATTCTATTCGTTTCCATCATTTTCTCCATCGCTTTAGCATCGGGAAGAAACTTTGCATCATCTGCTTATACTCCTCTTTGGTCATGGGCTTGGGCATGTTCTTGTTTACCTCATCAATAAACTGAGCGCAATGCTCTATCATTTCGTCCATGGTACATTCCTGCACAAACTTACCATCCTTGTAGCAATACTGGCAATAATCAAAATTGGTACTGCCGTCTTCGTTTGTACCGCAATCCTTGATACGCATTAATGGCATGCCGCAACTCTGGCAGAACTGTGGCAGCTGGCCCACTTGAAAAGCTTTCTCCTTCTGAGAGAAACTGGCTTCGTAAGCCTCGAAACCCTCTGGGTTCTCATCAGCTACGAAATAGCCCTTAGGGGGACAATAGGTCGCTTCGGCAATGCCATTATTCTTAAGCCAACCAGGAATTAGTTCCTGAGCCAGGAAATAAGGCACTTCGGCATCTTTCGGCTCGGCATGATAGTGAATATTCAGCTTGCTGGCAAGGTCGAAGCCTGCATGCTTATAAAACTCGATATTACCCTCCATACAGATAAATCCAATACCCATGTCGCGAGCCTTATCCAAGGCATATTGCAGCAACTTCAGACCATAGCCCTTGCGCTTGTAGTCGGGATGAATGCTGATGGGGCCGAATGTCCACGAATCATTTTTGCTGCCATCATCAAGCACAAGTTCAGCCTTCGAGAACATCACATGACCGATGATCTTTTCATCTACCTCCATCACAAAATCCAACTCTGGGATAAAGTCGGGATTGGTTCTATATTGATTGAGCACGTAATGCTCTGTGCATCCTGGACGATATACGTTCCAGAATGCCTCACGCGTCAGGTTCTCTACCTCACGATAGTCTTTTGTATCTTCTAATCTAATAATCATTGCTATTTTTGATTTTAATTATATACAACTTATTGATAGCCTTACGGCATTTTTGTTTGTCTTTCTCGGTCAGCTCGGGATGCATGGCTGTACCGCCACGCTCGATGGTGCTCACGATTTTGAAACCTGCATAGCGGGCTATCTCACGCATAGCACGGATAGCTCCGCGCGACTGTTTGAACAGAATGTTCCAAGGCCAGGGCGTGGTGCAGGTGCTGATAAGGATACACTTCTTGCCTTTCATCAGCGGTTCTGGAAAACGATTAGTATCACGCATCATGCCATACACCTGACGGTCGAACATCAGCTTCATCTGTCCAGGGATGTTGCCCCAATAGCAGGGTGCCCCCATGATGATAGCATCAGCCTGCTGCATCATCTTCAACACCCGCTGCGAATCATCCTCAGCCAGCACACATTTCTCCTTCGCACGACAAGCCATACAGCCTGCGCAAGGCTTCACGGTCAAGTCGTTGGTATAGACCATCTCCACCGTATCGCCTTGCGTTTCGGCCTCCTCCTGCATGATGCTGAGCATCTGAGAAATCAGCCCCTTCTTCCGAGGGCTACCATTTATAATCAGAATGTTCATATTCTATTTTTTACTCAAGAATCTATTTTATTTGTATCGCCCACTGAGAATCCTTTTGCGCAGGCATTTGATGGCAGGTTTGTAATACTCTATCTCCATCGCTTCAAGGGTGCGTTTCAACTCGTCCATCAGTTCCGGATAGAAAGTGCACATATGAAAAGCAAGTTTCATGCAGAGTGTTTGGATGCCGGAGAACTCCTCGATGCTGACCATGTGTTCGAAACAGAAGTCAAGGAAGTCGGTCCGCAAATCATCTTCGTCCATTTTCAGCCTTTCGATGATATTCAGTGTTAACCGCCTCACCGACGAGTTCTCTGACTGGATGGCCTGGTCAATCAGTTCATTGAGTATCGCCTGCAATTCTGATAGTTCATTGCCCTTGGCCTTGGTCAGTCCCCACAAGGCACTCCTCGCCACGCGATAATCGGAATCGAAGGCATAGCGTTGGGCAAAGCCCAGGAAATCACCGTTCGACTTAATCTCTTGGTATATCTCCTGAGCTCCGCCCTCACTAAAAGCCAGACTTAATCTCTCACTTTTTGTCTCCATCGTAACTATTTATTCTGGTTTAGCCCAGAACACCTCTGGGTCGGTAGTGGTGTCACACTTCCAGTTGTTGTTGACGAAGCCAACGGGTATGAGCCGGACATCATCTGCAGGATCGTTGTTGCGATAGAGGCTCTCAGGATTAAAGCGGTTCAGCTTCTTACAAACGAAGTAGTAGAGGTTCTTTGCCATGTAGGTTTCCAAGTAGTATTCCTTTGTCTGCTGCGACTCATGATTCCAGTTAGCAGTCTCGCAGAGCACCAAGGGTTGGTTGTTGATGAGTCGTTCGCGTACCTCGGCGATGCTGAGCATCGTGCCGTTCGCGTCAGTCACCCAGGCATCCATCGTGGGATCGATATAAAGCCATTTCTGCAACTGCTCCGACCACACGGTGTTAATCACATGGCACTCATAGTCGAGCGAATCGGCTGGCATGCAGGTCACATAGCGGGCCGGGATGCCCATCGACAGGTACATCTCGCAGAGCGATATGGCCAGCTGGCGACAGTTCACGCCCTTACCGGTAGTCTTGTAATAGTTATAAAGGTCGATGGCATCCAACTCTGCAAACGCCTGGTTACCTCCGTCGTGGCGGATGTTGTCGTGGGCAAAGTGCAGCAGATTGATAATCTTCGAGAGTTCGTCGCCCTGCCCGACTACGGAGTCAAGCTTGAAATAGTCGCGAACCATGCGTAGGTTCTTCGACTCTTTAGGTTGATAACGGAACAGAATGTCTTGCTGGGCCGCATCTTTAGCGTATGGAGCCGATTTTTTCAGCACACTGAGGGGCTGACGGTCGTTCACCTGAGCCAGCAGCGACAGATATTTCTTGTCCTTGCGCAGCGAGCGGAGGTCGTTGTCGTTCACCATATTATTATAATCTTTGTAGCCCAGCAGAACAGACTGCTCCAGTGCCGCGAGTGCCTGTTTCTTCTGCCCCACCAGTGCATAGCAGCACGCATAGTCGTAGTACAGCAGTCCCTTCTGCTCCATGATGGCTGCCTCGGGGATGGGCGACACCTTGAAAATCGTGGTGGTGTCGAGCATTGCAATGCAACTTGCCAGCGGAGCCATCGCCTCCTTGTGCTTTCCATTGTACATCAGGTCGCGATATTGCGCCTGGTACCTGCTGAACTCATTCTGGAATTCATTCATTCGCTGACTCTGAGCCTTCAGGCTCATAACACTCATAAAACCGATGGCCAATACAGCCCAAAATCTCACTTTTTTCATATCACTCAAAATTTATGTCTATTTGACGTTGCAAAGGTAAGAATAGTTGCGGAATGCACCAAATATATGGGATATTCTGCATGATTCTGTGACGAGTGGCTCATAAAGCAGCACCCGTCATCGCGACGGGTGCTGCTTTCCTACTCTAACTTAATATTAACAATCATACAAGCAAAGTATGATATTCCTTATTTCTCGAACTCTCGGAGTTCCTCCAGTCCGCGCTCTATCTCCCCTAACTGCTGGGCGTGGCGACGAAGTTGCCATTTCGCAAAGACAAGGCCAAGGCCAAAGGTGAGCAATGAGAGTCCGAGAGGCAACAACAATCTTGTACTATACTCATAGCCGGCCTCCGTGTTGAATCCAAGTTCCAGAATATAGAAGGCTATCATCGCCAGGCATACGGCGCCAATCATCCAGACCTTCTCCTGATGGCAGACCTTCTTGTAAGTAAGCACTAAACGGCTGAGCTCGCGGCTGCTCTTGCCGCCCAGATCGAATTTTGACAGCAGAGAGAGTTTCCATACCAGAGGAATCAGTCCTATTACCATCACACCCTCAACGATAGCGAATGAGGTGGCCTGGATGGGCGTATTCATATAGACATACGGGAATACCACGCAGATGATGAGCATATTCACCACGAAGTTGTAGATGTTCTGTCCAATGATACCTTCATAGGCCGACTTGGTCTTCTGCTGAATCACTTCCTTCACCACGCGAAGGTTCACTATTTCCGTTGCTGCCAGACGCTCATCGAGCTTGTTCCAACTGGCTTTCAATGCTTCAAGTTCCATAACAATTCAAATTTAACGGTTCGACATTTTCTTTAATTTCTCTTTGGTGCGATTCAGTTTCACGGCGACGTTGGTCTTAGTGATGCCAAGGATGTCGGCGATTTCCTCATAACTCCTTTCTTCCAGCCAGAGGAGAATCAGCGCGCGTTCCAATTTCCCCAGCTGGTTGATGAGTCGGTAGAGTTCCCTGAGTTGCCCTGCCGTTTCGTTGTCTTCTGCTGCCATGCTTGCCACATTGGCCGTCATGGGGACGGTCTGCGGACGGGTATTGGAGCGTCGGAGGAACGTGATGCAGGTGTTCATCGCGATGCGATATACCCATGTGTTGAGTGTGCTATCTCCCCTATAGCGGGGGAAACTCTTCCATAGGTTGAGCACCGTCTCCTGAAACAGATCGTTCAGGTCGTCCTGGTCGTTGGCATAGATGTAGCACACCTTGTAGATGGTACGTTTCTGCGCCTCGATCATCGTCAGGAATTCTTTCTCTAATTCTTTCGTCTCCATTGTTTAACTGAATCCTTTTATCCTATTAGTCGCAGAAAACGCGAAAAAATTACATCTAAACGGAACTATTTTACATTCTTGCCTTCTGCTTCGCGCCAGCACCAGAGCCGCGATACTTCGAGCGGGCCTCGTTGAACTTCCAGGTAAGGTCGAGCGTGAAGGTGCGACGGGCAGGATTGTGCGTTGTCAGCTCGCGGATGCCGTAGACGATAGCATCCGTCTTGTTAGTATGGAAGGGATCGCTGCAACGGAGGTCGAAGGTCAGCGTGCCCATGCGCTTCAGGTTGAAGTCGCGCTGCAGCCCGACGTTGGTGAAGAGACGGGTCTTGGTCATGCGGAAATTGTTGTAGTCACCTTTAGAATACCACTGGGCAGAGACATTGAGGCGGAAACCATGAGGCAATTCGATGTCATTCTGCCAGCCGATAATGAACCAAGGGCGGTTGAGCGTGATGGTGGAGCCGACAGCCGTGGGCGACTTGAAGTCCTGTATCTGGGTGATGACGCTCCATGCCGGATGCCAGCAGCCGATGATGGGGCGTGCAGACAATTGGATGCTGAATTGGTTGTAATCCTCCCAGCTGTTGATGGGACGCACAAGGCTGACTAGGGGATCTTCTGAGCCTGGGAAAGGCTCTGTCGACATCGTAAGGGCATCCTTCACGCGGCTATAGTTCAGCGTCAGGTTCGCCCATTTGTAGGCAGCATTGAACACTATACTATGGGTATAAGTCGGCAATAGATATGGATTGCCGCTCTGGTAAGTATAGCGGTTGACATAAACCGTCGAACTGGTCAGATTAGCATAGTTAGGACGCTGGATGTCACGACGGTAAGAGAGCGAGAGCTGTGCATTGCCTACAGGGGCAGAGATGACTGCCGTAGGGAACCAGTCGCCATAGTCGCGGCAGACCTCATCCTCCTTCTTACCAAAATTGAAGTAGTCGTTTGTCAGGTGTTCATAGCGCAGTCCCACCTGGGCATAGACTTTGCCAAAAGAGCGGCCATATTCCAGGAAGGCGGCCGATGATTTCTCATTGATCTCTGTGTCGGTGGTTTTCACAGGCACATAGTCGGTGGCTGTAAACGAGTAGGCATCTGTTCGATGGTTATAGCTGTATTCGCCACCCAGAGAGAGATTTCCATTCCATATAGGATAGGAGAGGATGAGTTTCGTGGCCCAGAAGTTGTTGCCGCTGTTGGTGCTGCTCTCAAAGCTACGCTCCGTAGAGCCGCCTGTGGCATCCTTTGTAGTCTCTGTGGTACTGCCTGGCGTCTTTGTGTCGTCGAAGAGACCATCCACGTTGAGGTCAATACCCAGTTGTCCTATCTTGCCGTTATAGTAGGCATTGAATATGTGCTTGCTGATAGTCTCGTCCTGCCAGACACGGCTCTCTGAATGTTCCGTGAACTGGCCATTCTCGTAATTGTCTGTAAAGATCATACCATTGTAGTCACTACTCGGATGACGGTCATATTTGTAGAATGCGCCAAAACTATGGTTTTCATTCACCATGTAGTTCACCTGCAACTGAGGCGACCAGCCCTTCCAGATGCCCTGCGACTCCTGCGAGTTGCTGCTCTCGATGTAATCTGGACCGACAAAATATGTCAGTTCATGCTCCTGCAACGACTTATAGTGACCGTAGCGCCCAGCCCACAGCGAAGCGGTGATGTCGAGACCGCCAGTTCGGTAGTTCACATCCAGATTGTTCGTCAGTGTGTGTCCATACTGATAAACGCCACCGAGGTTATCCTCAAAACTCAGGCCCTCGCCCTGTGCCTTCTTCAGCGTGATGCGCACGACGGCCTTCACCGAGGCGGCATAGCGAGCACCTGGGTTCTGCACCACATCGACGTGCTGAATCTGGTCGGAGCGCAGACGCGAGAGTTCCTTCATGTCCTGCACCCGTCGACCATTGATGTACACCTCGGCATCGCCTCGTCCCAGAACCTTCACGCCGCCGTCGCGCTCTGCTTCAAGCGAAGGAATCTTCGAGAGCGCATCGCTTATGGTTCCGGCCTTTTCCAGTATCGTTCCGGCTACGGTGGTACGCATGGCGTCGCCCTTCACATGAGTCTTAGGCATCTGACCTTTTACCACTACTTCCTTTAGCAGTTGGGTGTCCTCTTTCATCTGGATGGTCAGGTCGTTGCCAGCATTGATATATAAGGTCTGGTAGCCCACGCTGGTCACCTTGAACAGACCTTGTTTTATATCCGTCACAATCTTGAACATGCCTTGCTCGTCAGTCATCGCACCCTGCACAAAGGCCGAGTCGGGCAGCGACAGTAGCACCACGTTCACATAGGGCATCGGCTCGCCCTTCTCATCCAATACCCGTCCGCCAAAGTCTTGTGTCTTAGCGAAACTCATCATTGTCATCATCATTGCAGCCATCAGCACTGCGAATCTTAAACTTACTCTTTTCATATCATTTATCATTTTAATTGATTCTTTGACTTATTTGTTGTATATGACGCTACAAAATTACAGATAGTTGCAGAAACCCCTGCATAAGTGGGATAATATGCAGGGGTTTGTGACGAATGGTGTGATAAACGGTAGATCTGTGACGAATGACATGATTAAGCGAGAGTAAAACCGAATTTATTCGAGTTTTGCCGAGCGCAAATGTCATCGAGCGAAACTCTGGTGGCACTTACCACACTAATGCTCGCTTCTCCTTGGGGATAAACATCTTGTCGGTGGGCAGGATGCCGAAAGCCTCGTACCAGGTATCGATCATCGGCAGGGCTGCCATCACACGCAGACGAGCTGGTGAGTGAACGTCGCTGTTCACCAACATGGCGGTGTACTCAGGCGTTGAGTTGCAAGCCCAGACGCGGGCATAAGCCAAGTAGAAACGCTGATCAGGGGTGAAGCCATCGACATCGCCGAGAGGCTCAGAGGCCATGCGATTCTTGTAGGCACGATAGGCAATCTTCAGGCCACCATTGTCGCTGACGTTCTCGCCGAGGGTTTTCTGACCGTTCACTTTCAGACCAGGCACGGCTTCCTGCTCACTGAACCAGTCGGCAATAACCTTGGTACGCTCATCATAGCGGGCCTTATCGCCAGCCGTCCACCAATTGGCGAGATTACCGTCTTTGTCGAACTGACAGCCCTGGTCGTCAAAGCCGTGGGTCATCTCATGGCCTATGACAGCTCCTATAGCACCATAGTTGCATACATAATCGGCCTCGGGGTCGAAAAACGGGGGCTGTAGGATGGCAGCAGGGAAATTGATGCTGTTGAAGAGCGGGTGATAGAAAGCATTGACCGTCTGCGGCGAGCAGGGCATCATAGTCTTGTCAACGGGCTGATGCCAGTACTTGCGCAACCCAGCCTGACGCGACTCCTGCTTGATGCGGATGAAGTTCTCGACGAGGTTCTCCGTCTCGCGGATGTCAATGAACTTCTCCATGTCCTGCCACTTGTCGGGATAGCCTACGTTGATGTGCATGGCGTGCAGCTTCTCCAGAGCCTTGGCTTTAGTCGAGTCGCTCATCCAGGTGTTCTCCTTCAGACGGTCCTCGAAGGCTTGCTGTAAGTCCTTCACCAGACGGTAAACACGCTGTTTGCTACTCTCGGGGAAGTATTCCTTGACGTAGAGTTTGCCGATGGTTTCGCCCAGATTACCACTGATGGTAGCGACGGCACGCTTCCAGCGGGGCTGCTGCTCCTGCACACCGCTGATGACCTTTGAGGCCTCGAAGGCACGGTCGGTGAAGGCATCGCTCAGAAAACCTGCGTAGGCGTTAATGACGTGCAGTTCCATATATGACTTCAAGTCCTCGACGCTCGTCTCAGCAAGCACTTTCTCTACCTCGTGCAACGCGTCGAACTGACCAACGTTCACCACGTCGATGTCCTTTGGCAAGCCCAAGGCATCACGATAGGCCACATAATCGATGCCCTTGAAGTCGTTGAGCAGCTGCTCCCACGGCATCGGGTGGTTCGTGGCAATAGGGTCGCGACGAGCCACCTGATCGAGCGTCTTCATACCTATCCTATATTCTACGGCCCATGCGGCCTGCATCTTCTGCTCGGCGGCAGCATCGCTGTAGCCTACCATCTTCAGATAGTCCTTGTTAAGGCTCTTGATGGCGTTGACGGTGGCCTGCTGTTGCTCGTTTGGCTGGTCGTAGTACTCCTTGGGCAGCGAGGTACCACCATGCCCCGCAAACATCAGATACTCTGATGAGTTGAAGGGGTTCAGGCTTAGACTGAGGCCGAAGGGAGCAGTATTAAATCCCTTGGCATCGAGGGCGTACATCAGGCGCAGCGCCTCGTCGCGGGTCTGCACCTCGCGCACCTGCTTCAGGTAAGGCATAATCGGCTCGTAGCCCATACGGTTGCGGCTGACGCTGTCCATGTAGAGACGATAGAGCGCACCTATCTTCTGACCGTCTGAACCCTGCGGCAGATCTTTTTTCTCGGCGTATGCCATGATGAGTTTGTTGATGCGGTCGTTGTTCAGTTCATACAGGTCGGTAAACGCTCCGTTCTCAGGATGCTGTGCATCCAGCGGGTTCGCCTTCAGCCATCCGCCAACGGCGTACTGCCAGAAGTCATCACCAGGTTTCACACTCGGGTCCATGTTGATTTTCATCGAAGTCTGTGCCGTGCTCGCTAAGCTAACAAGAGCGAGGGCAACGGCGAAAAACAATTTTCTCATAATTACAATTTATTCAGTTTAACTGTTCATTTTAACTCTTAGACGCATGGTGCAGTCGAAAACTACACGATTAACGTTGAATTTTACGTACTCATTCTGGCCTGTGCCTCCTTACCTGCGCCTGTACCTTTGTATTTGCTGCGGGTGGCATTGAGGCGGTAGACAATGGAGAGAAGGAGTTTGTGTGTAGAAAAGCGGTTGCACTGACGGAACTGGTTGTAGCCTAAATCTCCTGACTCGTTGACGCGGTTGCGCTGTAGGCAGTCGAGGACGGCACAGCGGAGCGTGAGCGAGCGATCCTTTAGCAAACTCTTCTGTGCCACGAGACCAAGACGGAGGTTGTAAGTATCGTTGTAGAAATTGTAGGAGTAGCCTTTGGAGCGGTACATCAGATTGATATCGAACTGCCAGCCATGATTCAGCGTAAAGGTGTTGAAGGCGTTAAGCGTGTAGCGTGGCTTGTCGCAATAGACGCGATAGGTGCCGCTTGGACCTGTGACGTCGAGGTAAAGGTCCTGCTTCTCAATGCCTGCCGTGGCATTGAGCGACCAGATGCCGACACGAGGTGTGACAGCGAGATAGGCACTGAGCGTATTGACAGGTTTGTCGAGGTTAATGTGTTTGACAAGAGTAGCATCCGGCTGCGTAGTGCTGATGTATGTCCATTGGGTGATGGCGTTCTTGGTGTGCTCGTAGGAGGCAGTGAAAGTGAGCCATCGATAGGACAAGTTCAACGTCAGCTCGTGCAGACGTTCGTTGAGCAGCTGCGAGTTGCCAGCCTGTAAGGTATAACGGCTGATGTAGGTCACGGCGTCGTTCATGGCGAAGAAGCTGGGACGCTCGGTCTTGATGCTGTACGACAGAGCCGCTTGCACCTTGCCCAAGGATATGGAATAGGCAGCGGTGGGGAACCATTCGTCCATCGAGCGGTGCAGGAAATTCTGGTTTTGTGTATCGTCATAGTCGTAGAGTGTATGCTCATAGCGCAAACCGACGCTGGCGTTGCCGTACTGGCCGAAGTCACAACCATACTCTGCAAAGGCGGCAATATTGTTCTCCTTGATGTCGGCATCGGTGTTGGCGATGGTGACCTTGTCAATCCAATAGGTATTGTGGCGCTTGGCGAAGGTCATCTCCGTACCCGCTTCAATCGTGCCTTTCCAGAGAGGATAGGACAGCACGAGCTTAGTGGCGTAGAGACGGCTATTGGTGCCTGACTTGCTGAGGACGAAATCGTCGTTCACCTGACTTTGCTCAACGTTCTCACGATTGGTATCAGTGCCGCTCGTCATGTAGTCGAAGTTGAAGTCGATGCCCAATTCGCCAACTTTGCCGTTGTAATATGTGTTTACGAACCAGCCCAGCGGTTTCGACTCCTTGCTGGTTTGATGAGAGTAGAGATGGTCGATATGTACGTCATTCTCAAACACATCTTCGTCGTAAATCACCTGATTGACGCCGTTCGTCTGCTGCGTAAAGTCGGCTCTCACCCCAAGCGAGTGATTCTCGTTCAGCTGCCAGTTTACGCCTGCCGTATAGGTAAGGTTGTCGTGCTTCCACGTCATCGTGTAAGGACCATACTGGCGGAATACCTTGTTCGTTTTGGTGATGTCCTCGATGGTGCTGTACTGGCGATAGTCCTGATGGTAATAGTAGATAGAGCCAAAGATATCGACAGCATGGGCACGATAGTTGGCACCCAACTTCACTTGTGGACGATCGAAATCGTAGCGCAGGTCGTGCTCGTTAAACAGCGTCGCATTCAGGCTCAGACCATCGCCCTGCTGCTTACGGGTACGGATGCGTACCACGGCCCGCACCTGGGCATCGTACTGAGCACCAGGGGCGTTTATAACCTCCACGTCGCGGATGTCCTCACTATGCAGACGCTTCAGTTCGCTTGCGTCGCGCATCTTGCGGCCATTAATATATATAAGAGGTGAACCCTTACCCAGCACCTCTGGTGCTTCGTCGGAACCTGTCATACCTGGCACCTTGATGAGCATCTCGCCCAGTGTGCCTGACTGAGCCAGTGGTGTGCCTTCAATGCGTGTAACCATCGCACCTGCTTTCAGACGGGTGTTGGGGAGGCCGCCTTTGATGACGACCTCCTGCAACGCCACCAACTTGTTTACAGATTCTATAGAGTCCTGCGACTCCTGCGCTTGCACCGTCATTGCCCAAAACATTGCAATCACCAGTGCTGTCATCCAAAAAACAACTCTTTTCATCTTAAATACTTAACTCTTAATTCTTGATATCCACGCCGCCGAGGAAATTGCTGGCGATGATGTGGAGGGTTGGTGCCTTCGGGTCAACAGTATGTGTGGCATGATTGCCTACACCACCGATAAAGCTTTGGCTTTTTACCTCTACGTTGACCGTCGTGGGCACGAAGAGTTCGATGCCGCCAATAAAAGTGTGGATGTCGATCTCCTCATCCTCAGTAATCACGGCCTCACGCAGATCCAGTCGGATGCCGCCGCAGAAAGCGTCGAGCCGGGCACCGTGGAAGGTCTCGCCGCGATAGACGTACTCGTCGCCACCATAGTGAACCGAACAGCGGATACGCTTGCCGTCCTCACCGATAGGCAGCGGTCGCTGTAGCCACTGGTCCGGGTCTTGACGATAGCTGTCGATAATCAGATGTATGCCCACGCATAATAATATGAAGATGCAGAAATACATGACCCACGGGCCTTCCGACATCGTTTCAAACCAACTCCAATGGAGTATGCCCCACAACGTACCGATCTTCAGCAGACTGGCTACAACAAAAAGGACGCCGATAACTGTTCTTGGTTTCATAATCATATTTCTTTTAAATGGTTCTTGCAAAATTGCACTACAAAGGTACATGGCACTTCTTGACCCTCCAAATTTCTGGGATAAACAGCACGGAAATGTGACGGATGGTGTGACAAATGGCAAAAATTTGAGGAATGATTTGGTTATTCGCTCGTTTCTCAGTACCTTTGCTGCTTGTATGAAACAGGGACGTATAGAAACGATAACAACGAGAATTATCAGCACTACGTTTATGGTGGTGGCGCTGGCTGTATTTAAACCTTTCGGATTAGATACATGGCTGTGGCAGGGCTATGTGCATCTGATAGCTTTGGGGGTGATTGGTTTCTCGATCTGCATGATGACAGACATCATTCTGAAGTATATCGTCAAGATGCCGAGGTCGTTCAAGAAAGGCGTCGAATACATCATCCGCCGCAATCTCTGGTTTCAGCTTATCAATACGCCGCTTGTGGCTCTGAGCATCTGTCTCTACCGCCATTTCGTACTGAATGACCGCGTAGAGGGTAATCAGTTTTCTATTGTCAATTTCCTTGAAACCCTTATCATCATCGCCTTCTGCTCCTTCGCCATCGGACTATACTGGCGTTTCAAGTTCCGAAGCAAGTATCTGGCGATGGAACTGGAAGAAACGAGACTGCTGAACGATGAGTTGAAAGAGATGCAGGAGAGATCCTTGCTAAGTATGTCTTCGGACAATCCAATAGTTGATACAAATGTCAATTCCGAGGTTCACAAGCAGGATATTTCTGCGGTGAACGAAGTGAAAGAAATGAGCGAGAAACCACGCCCGCAGGAGCTAACCCTCACTGGTACGACCAACGAATCGGTGACGCTCCAGATTTCTCACCTATTATATATTGAGGCCGTGGGCAACTATATGAAGGTCTGTCATCTGCGCAACGAGCAAGTGCGTACTGACATGCTTCGCGCCACGATGAAACAGATGGAAGAAACGTTGCAGGACTATCCGATGATTGTCCGCTGCCATCGCGCCTTCCTGGTCAACCTTGGTCATGTCGAGCAGATCGTCTCACATTCCGGCTCCATCCAGTTGCTCATCAAGCACTGCCACGAATCACTCCCCGTTTCTCGCAGTAACATGGCGCAAGTCAAGGCTGCGATTCAGCGAGGAGAAAGCTGAACTTGCTTAAAAATTCCCGAGCGCGAGCAGTCTCGAACTTCAGTCTGTAACTATTTTAAGCTTTTCGATATACAATAATTCTGCATCCTTACTGAACTCGGACTGGCGATAGTCATCATACGACAGTTGTATGTCTGGGGTGAAAGTTTTTGCCATAGGATGATCCGTGGGAAAACAACTCTGGAGTGAGTTGGAAACAGAACATTCAAGACCGGTATTTGGCAACTTGAATCGTGTAACCTCCATATACGTGTTGGGCGCCTGCCCAGAAGGTACACCTACCACCTTGGCTCCCATCTTCCACAGCATGTAAGCGGTATGGAAAGCTGCGCTGAAAGTCTGCACGTCTGTAACCACATATATTTCTTTTGGTGTGTAAATGGGGGCACCTTCTTGTGCTTCGATAATGCTCATGTCGGCACACATAAACAAGTCGAAATTGCTGATGCTTGATGATTGTTCAATGAAATCGCCCATCTTCAGCGATGTTCCTCTATCCTGATTGAGCTGTTCTAAGGACGTATTGTTCTTCTTGATCCAGCCGTCCGATACTTTGGTGGCAAAGTGCATGCCTAAGTCGGTATCCATGAAACGCTTGCCGTAGAGCTCATACAGCGCAGCATACATGATCATCGTCCAGCCACCGTTATTACCGCGCAGGTCAATGATGAGACGCTGACTGTTGGCAGCCTTCATATCTCGCAGCATCCTGGCAAAGACATCAGCCACAATCACATCCGATTTCAGGCCATAGCTCTCGAGATTTGGTATGTCGGCACTTACCACAGAGTTAATGCAAATAGCCATCGTTTGCTGATTGGCATCAACAAAGCGATATTCGAAATTCTTATGGGGGAAACGCTCATCAGTAGATGTCCATATCATGTTTTCCCAGAACGGACCATTAGGGTAGAATGGCAGACTGACAAGCGTATCCTTGCCATTGGCCATACGGAACTTCATCGAAACCTTTTCCTTGTCAAATGCAGGAAATAACTGCCGCAAAACATTAGCATTGCCAATACGCGTACATGCTTTCCCCATCAGTCCATAGCGATTCTCTGATATGACAATCTTGTCGAGCTGGTTAAGCACCAATTCTAATGCTTCACCTTCGACTTCACACAACATTGCTCCCTTCAACGACTCTAGTTCTGGAGCATATCCGTTTACAATGATGCCATCGGGAATCACCTTCAGTTTCAGCGGTATCCATCTGTCTTCTTCCTTCTTGGTTGCATGGTCATATTCCATATAAGTATGACCATCGTGGAGTGCGGATATCAGCCTGGTCACTTCCACCTGCATCTCGTTAAGTGTCATGGAGCCGCGGCTAGCCAGCTCATCTCTCAGCTGTTTAACTGCCTTGTCAAACTCATCCTTTCCGCCAAAAGCGCTATAGGGATCTGGATGTATCTGCTCCAATTGACTGAAGAAATAGTCGTAATCCTGAAGAAGAAGCTCTTTGCTCGTCGATTGAGTATGAATCGTCGTCTGCCCTAGTGCACCTGGAAGTGTTGCTACAAACAGAACTAATAATACTAATGTTCTCATATTCTCAAATATTTTTGATTATAAACTTTGACGCTGCAAAAATATTCATAACTGCAGTCAATGGCAAATATCTGGGATAAACGACACGAAAATGTGATGAACGGATCATTTAAAAAGACGAAACGTCAGATATTTCATCTGAATGTCAAAACATATTTTTTTGCGAAGCATCTATATTTTCGTAAAAATAAGCATATCTCCTTCCATTTTGTTTAGAATTTGCTAATTTTGGATAGGGAAAACTTGTTTTTGGGGGACTAACTTTCACAAAAAATTGCTTGCTATTTTTGCGTCGATTTTGCGTCGATTTTGCGTCGATTTTGCGTCGATTTTGCGTCGATTTTTGAGAAAAATAGTGATTAAGTAAGCGATTTAAGTTAATTTTAAGTTAACTTTAACAATTGTCAAGAAAATTAAAAAGCACTGCAATCAATTGACTATCAGTGCTTTAGCGGGTGCCCGGACGGACTCGAACCGTCGACATTCAGAACCACAATCTGACGCTCTAACCAACTGAACTACGGGCACCATGTTGGCTGCAATTTCGTTTTGCGGGTGCAAAGGTAGGCATTTTCTTCCGAACTACCAAATATTTGACTCAAAATTTTGCAAAAAACATTGTTTTTGTCTATTTTGATTAGCCAAACACTATTCAAAAGGCACTATTCTTATGGCTGTGATGACGTGATACTTTGCACTCGGCCATTGTGAATGTACATACCATGGTGGGAGGGTTTCCCCTCCAGCCGTACACCTTGTAATGTGTACCATTCATCGGTATCGGTCATTTCTGATTTTACCTCATGGATGCCGACGGACGGGCTGAAACTCATGTCGATGGTTAGTTCACGATCCTTTATAATATTATCTGGCTCGTCAGGTGCCTGATAATCGCCGAGCATGCTCTTGGCCACTTCTTGTACCCAGGCCAGCATCTCAAGCGCATCGGGTTCGAGTTCTCTGGTACCTATATCGTAGATGATTCTGAAGAAGGCCAGTTCATTACTTGACTCGGGATTATCGGGCTCATCGCCCATAGCGTGAAGCACAAAACAATAGGCCAGTTCAGTTGTAAAGAAATCGTTGACAATATTTTTGGTGGCCAACCATCTCTCAGCCCATTTCTTGACGGCAGAAAGTAGTCTGGATTTGGCCTCATTGTCCCAGTCGCTGTCTTGCTGTTCCATATCATCGCAGAGTGCCCGTGTGCTGACTTTTAGGGTGTTGCCACTCAATGTCAGGATGCGGAAGTCGCAAGGGTAGGAGATGGGGCTCCCGTTGCTGATGTCAAAGATGTCGTTGCCTTCGGTGCTGGTATAGCGGCAGATATCGGAAGCATGGGTGTGGCCTGTGAGTATGGCGCGGATACCTGCATTAGCAAATCTTTCCCTGACATCCAGATATTCCTCAGGCGTAGAAAGTTCAAAAATTTTATCCTGTGTATAGTAATGCGGCATGACAGGGTGGTGTTGCATGACCAATAGCTGGTTGCCTTTCTTCCGGGCTTCGGAAGCTTGTTGACAGACCCAGTCGATGACACCTTCACGATACTGGCACCAAATGCCTGTATCAATGCCAATGAGCGTTAGACCGGGCAGGGGCTCCGTAACGTAGTTCATTGAGTTGTCGTAGAGCTGGGAGTTATCGTCGAATCCATAGATCTTATAATAATCAAAGAATATTTGATTGTCAAATGTTTTGGCTACGGTACTTGTGTCGTTGGCATATACCAAGGCGTTGTCCATATAACCTCTATCGTGGTTGCCTGGAATGAGGAGCACTTTTATGCCTGCTGCCTTGATCTTGTCGAGTCTTTCTTTTACGCATTGGTGACTTTCAACCTCACCATCCTTCGTCAGATCGCCGGTGATCAGCACAAGATCGGGCTTTTCTGAGAGTGTCTTTTCCACAAGTAAATCGAACATGGAGACACTGACGTCCAACATGATTTTACTCTTAGCAAGGTCGTTTTTCCATTGTTTGTTAGTCGGACTATCTAAAAGCGATGGAGCCATGACGTGGAGATCGGAGAAAACATAAATGGTTTTATCGGCAGCAACCGATGGCAGGAAACCTGTCAGGGCCGTGGAAAGCACGATAATGAGTAAGGCTCTCTTTAACTTCATAACCCCAGAAGCTCCTTGATTTTTTCCTCGCCAAAGATTGCCTCCACAAATTCCCGGAATACACCTTCACCGCCCTTCTTTGTAAGAGGAACTTTTCCGAGGGCTCTGATATAATCTGGGGCACTGGCAGGAACGCCGGCAAAGCCGACTTCTTTCAGCAGGTTGATATCACCGATGTCGTCGCCGATATAGGCTACCTCTTTCAGCGTGATCCCCATCTCTTCGCAGATACTTGTGGCCACAGACAATTTGTCGCGCACATTCTGGTGGAGATAGTCAATGTGCAGTTTCTTAGCTCTACGGGCTACGATTTGTGTCTCCTCACCCGTAATAATGCCTACGGGAATGTTCAGCCGATGGGCAAAAAGCACGCCAGCACTGTCGGAAGTGTTAAAACGCTTCCATTCGTTGTCAGTCTGGTCGTAATACATTCCACCATCAGTCCAGACGCCATCGATATCCGTCAATATCAACTTGGGTAACATGCCATCATCTAATTCGGCGGCAAAGTTACAATTATTCTTTGAGATTTCAAAACAAATCGATAAAAATTTAAGATTGCTGCAATTTTATGCTTTTTTTCGCACGATTGTCGATATTTCTTTGTACCTTTGCGCCGAATTTCTGCCCGCTTCATCCTATTAGGATGGCCTGAACGGATCAAGTGTGGGTAGGCTCGGTACTCAGAAGTCGCTGAATGTCAGTGCTATATGGATACTGTACTTGATGAAAACGAATCGTTTGGTCGCCGCGTTCACTGGAGCGGTGTCCCCCTCCTTTGTCTTTGACTGATCTGTGCATGAGATGAATATGACGGAAGAAATACATTGGTATCCGATGCGAGTAACCTATTCTCGTGAGTTGCAGGCAAAGGCTTTCCTTGACTCCATTGGCGTGGAGAGTTTCATTCCTATGCATTATGTACCTGTGGAAGGCAAACATCCCCGCCATCAGGTCTTAAAGCCCGCCATTACCAGCCTCATTTTCATACATGCCTGCCAGAAAAGCATTACGGAACTGAAGATGACCAAACGTGAGTTAAGTTCTCTGCGCTATATTATGTTCCCCGTTTTAGATGATAACAACAATGTCTTGCGTAAAGATATCCTGACCGTACCCGACAAGCAGATGGAGAATTTTATCAAAGTGGCTTCCGTGTATGACGACCGTGTGTTCTACATGGAGAATCTTGAATTCGCAGGTAAGCCTGGTCAGCGTGTGAAGGTCGTGGAGGGCGATTTTGCAGGTGTTGAAGGGACTATCAAGCGTGTTAAAAAGAACAAGTGTGTTGTGGTGCAAATTGAGAATGTGGTGGCAGTAGCCATCGCTTTCCTCCCTGCTGCCTTTCTCTTGCCACTTGACAATGAAAAAAAGTAGTAACAATTATATTCAACCCAATTTATGGAAGAACAGAAGAAAAATGCTTTGGAATCACAAGAGCAGATGACGAATTCCCAAAAGATTTGGAATGCTCTTAAGAAGCATCGGAAGGAGTATCTGAAATCGCTCCCAGTAGCGTTTGTTTTAGCTTGTCTATATGCTTTGGGACTGCCAGACTATTATAGTGCTCAGGTGACTGTGGTGCCAGAATCCGGAGGCAGTGAGATGGGGTCATTGGCCTCACTTGCCAGCTCTTTTGGTATCAGCATTGGAGGAGGTAGTAAGAGTGGTGATGCTATTGTGCCGACGATGTACCCCGACTTTATGAACTCTGTTGCTTTCACATCCTCCTTGTTTGGTATCAAAGTTCAGAAGGATAGTGATAATCGTGTGATGACTTACTACGATTATCTTACTTATGAGCAGAAATCTCCTTGGTGGGGTAAAGCCATAAAGTCTGTTACTGGTCTTTTCAATTCAAAGAAAGAGAAGCGCGAGGGGATGGGGAAGGTTGATCCGTTCCGTTTGACGCCCGATCAGTATTCCATGGTGCAGACCATTCACGGCAAGATTAAGTGGGATTTGGGTCGAAGGGTAGAAGCCCTTACCATCAAAGTGGAGGATCAGGATCCTTTGGTGGCGGCAACGGTCGCAGATTCTGTCAGGGCGCGCCTTCAGGAGGCTCTGACTGAGTATCGTACAAAAAAGGCCCGTCATGATTTGGCTTATATTGAGTCTTTGTATAAGGACGCAAAAGTGAAGTATGAAAAGAGCAGTGAAGTCTATGCGGATTTCCTGGACGCCAATAGGGATGTCACGTTAGAAACTGTGCGTCTGAGACAAACCAAACTGGAGAACGAGCTGCAGCTGTACTATAATAATTATCAGGCTCTTAGTGCCCAGCTTTTGGCTGCCAAAGCTAAGGTCCTGGAAAAGACACCTGTATTTGCAACACTGGAGAATGCAACTGTACCGCTGGGAAATGCCGGACCATTTAGAAAACGTATCGTCATGTTGTTTGTCCTTTTTGTGTTCCTTTGCCATTCTGCATGGATTCTTTATAGGGAAGACCAGCTGAAACTATTGTTGAAGGTTGAGAAACGGAATCAATAAGCATATGGAGAACGTCGGAAATACGATGTTTCATCTGGCAGAGAGGCTGTTTCCTATCTGTCGCAGTATCACGGGTAATGGCTTCCGCAAGTCGTTAGAGTTGATCCGTGAGATATTGCCGGAGATTGTTGTCCATGAAGTTCCTTCTGGTACGCAGGTGTTTGATTGGATAGTCCCTAAGGAGTGGAATATCCGTGGTGGATGGATAAGAAAGAAATCAGGGGAGACTGTCGTAGACTTCAATGATTCAAACCTTCACGTGGTAGGTTATTCAGTGCCCGTTCATAAGACAGTCAGTCGTGAGGAACTGCTGGAACATGTATATACCATTCCCGACCAGCCAGAATGGATTCCCTATGTGACCTCCTACTATAAAGAGCGTTGGGGATTTTGTATGACAGAGAAACAAAAGCAAACCCTGACGGATGATGAATATGAAGTCTTGATTGACAGTACGCTTAGCGACGGCTCTTTGACGTATGGAGAACTGATTCTTCAGGGAGAAACACAAGACGAGATTCTGATCTCGACTTACCTCTGCCACCCGTCGATGGCCAACAATGAGCTCTCAGGACCTTGTGTACAGACAGAACTTGTGAAATATCTGAAGGGCCTGTCCAAACGTAGATATACCTATCGTTTCATTTGGAATCCAGAGACCATAGGCTCCATCACCTATCTAAGCCAGAACTGGGAGTCGCTGCAACAGCACGTGAAGGCTGCTTTTGTACTTAGTTGTGTGGGTGATGACCGTACCTATTCCATGGTTTGTTCAAAATACGCAGACACCTTGGCTGACCGTGTATTGGGGAATGTGCTGAAGTACCATTATCCGGCATATAAGCGTTATTCGTTCTTGGAACGTGGCTCTGATGAACGGCAGTATGGATCGGCAGGTATAGATTTGCCGGTATGTGGCTTTTGTAGGAGTAAGTATCAGGAATATCCGGAGTATCATACTTCGGCAGACGATATGAGCTTGATTAGTCCGGAAGGGCTTGCCGGGGCCTATGAGGTGATGGTAAAGGTGGTGAATGCACTCGAGCATAATGACTATTACGTGATGACATGCAGGTGCGAGCCACAGCTGGGTAAGCGTGGTCTGTATCCGACAATCAGCAGGAAGGGAAGTAACTATTCTGTCCGTACTATGCAGCATTTTATTGCCTATGCCGATGGCAGAAATGATCTGATAGAAATCAGTAATATAATAGGAACGCCAGTAGACGAACTTATCCCGATCAAAGACAAATTAATGGAGCACCAGTTGCTGACAGTTAAATAGGAATGTCTACCAGGAAAATAGTCACAAATACAGTCTATTATGGTGTAGTGCCGAAACTGACAATGCTGCTGAGTGTTGTCATTCTACCGCTTACAACACCTTTTCTTACGACATTCGACTACGGCATCTATGGCGTCATAACTTCATATACAAGCTTGTTTGTTTCCATTGCTCCTCTTGGCCTGCACGTTCATCTGACAAACAGTTATTTTGAATATCCTCGCCACTACAATCTGGTGTGGGGTAGGGTATTGATGTTGATGCTTATGGCATCATTTCTGTTTGGATTGGTGAATATAGGGATACTGATGTATACCCTGCCGTTAGAAATCTCCTGGAGCAAATGGCTGTTATGCCTGATAGGCTCCATGCCTATATTCCTGTTGGCCAACGGCCTGTTGGCACAGCACCTGTTCCCGTTGCGTGAGAATCCGAAACCGTTGGTGTTTACAAACCTTATCGGTTCGGTCCTCGGAATGCTCCTATCATTTGTGATGATCTATTATCTGCGACTGGGATATTGGGGACTGATGGCATCGGGTGCCCTTTCGTCGCTCTTCATCTTCACAGTCTTCGTGAAGTTTGTCTGGTCGGATTTCGATATACGTCCGATTCTCGACCGTAAGTGGAAGCGGATTAAGGAGATGCTGCGGATTGCGTTGCCGTTGGTGCCCCATACGCTGGGTTTTGTTTTGTTGACGAGCTCTGCTCGTATCGTGATGAGCCAGTATGATGTTCCTTACGATGAAATTGGCCTTTACAGCCATGGTAGTACGATGGGCGATTATGCGGTTGTCATCACTTCAGCATTGGTAACAGCCTTGGGCCCTCAGATTCAGCGGGCATATAGAGGAGGCGATTATAAAGCATACAGGAAATTGTTTTTACTTTGCCAGGCAGTGGCACTGATAACAACCTTTTTGATATGTGTTTGGATGCCGGAGATTTATGCGTTGCTGATTCGTAATGAGAATTTGGCACAGTCGTGTGATATTGCCAGCCTGCTGTGTTTCGCTAACGTGGTGTTCTCATTCTACGTGTTTATGAGTGCTCCCGTTTTTATTGAGAAGAACACCATGCAGTTGCTGTGGCTGGTGTTTGTTCCTGGAATATTGAACTTCGCATTGTGTTATGCCTTTATACCTTTATTCGGTTATCGGGTTGCAATTTATTCTACGATTATCTCTTATTGGAGTCAGTTGCTGATTCCTTTCTTCGTGGGATATTATAAGAAGAACGTAAAGATGTGGTTAGGAAACCTTCATTGGACCCTGGTCATTCTTATTGTCATACTTGCCGATTTATTATTGGCAAACTCTTTTATGTATACAGCTCTTTGGCTTAAAGTCGTTTTGGCATTTGTGGCTGTTGGAAGTTTGTTCTTCTTCTATCGCCATTATAAGTTGAATGAGCTAGTTTAATGATTCATGCAAGATTTGAAGATTTCGATAGTAATTCCTGTATATAATGTTGCTCCATACATTGCAGAGTGCATTCAGAGTGTAATGAATCAGACATGGCAGGGAGAGCTGGAATGTATTCTTGTCGACGACTGTGGTACGGATGATAGCATGACGGTGGTAGGGGCGAAATTGAAGGATTATAATGGAAAGATTGACTTCAAGATCGTTCATCATCAACAAAACCGGGGCCTTTCCGCAGCACGCAATTCCGGGATTGAGGCAGTGACAGGCGATTATGTCTATTTCCTCGACAGTGATGATGAAATAACGCCTGATTGTATCGAACGACTTGCTTGTCCTTTGAATGGAGAAAAGGCGTTTGATTTAGTAGTTGGCGATTACCGGATTACAGGAAGTGATATGCCAAAGCCTCCATTGCTTCTCCAGGATGGGTGTTCCCTCTATGGTGAGGATGTGTTGCATTCTTATCGGAAAGGTGAGTGGTATATGCTCTCAGTGAACAAACTGTATCGAGTTGGATTTTTAAAGTCCAATCATCTTCTATTTCTTGAGGGTATCATTCACGAAGATGAGCTTTGGAGTTTCCAGATAGCATGTCTGGCTCAGTCATTGTATGCCGTTGGTTCAGAAACATATATTTATAAGGTACGCGAAGGAAGTATTACTGCTCATAGGAACCATCAGCGTCGTTGTGAAAGTATCAAGATCATTTTGAAGGAAATGAGGCAATTCTCGTTTACTCATCATTTGCTAGATAATAAGGATGTTTACAATCTGATTCAGAATTTCCAAATGATCATGTTGTATTCATTGCAGGTAGAAGCTCCTGGCATGTTCCGCCAGTTCTATATAGAGTTGAGACAAATAGGGGGAAGTACATGGAAATATTGTCTTTTAAGAAATGGATGTGATATACGTAAGCAGTTGCGTGATTTGCACCTTTCAATGCCAGTCATGATTGCCATCCCTTATTTGAGATTGCTTTTTCACTTCTTATAATTTTCAGGTGCTACAGTAAAATACATGGAAGAGGCTCGTTTGGCAGACAATAAATACATGAGGTGGTTTTGCTACTTTGTCATGTTTGAGCTCTTTCTGATGGGAAGTGGCCAAGAACTGCATGTAACCAGTTTCTTGACGGTTCGTATGGTTAATTTCATCGTGGCAGTGGCAATCAGTTTGTATTGTTTTATGCGCACAGACGATTTCCCAAAGACCATTTTTTGGTTTATAGGATCATTTACAATCCTCTTACTACTTTCTTATTTTATAGCAATAGCGATAGGGGCATTTCCTGAGTATATTATGGAAGATATAAAACCATTGATATATTTCTATATTCTATTGTTTTATTATTATGCTTCATCATCGGAAAAAGTTGTAGAAAAGGCATTTAATTTACTCCTTCTGTCGGCTAAGATTATGACTGTCTTATATCTGATATATATGGTCTTGACGGATTTGACAGGAATAATAGATTATGTCTTTGCCTATCAGGCCTTAAAATCAGACTCTTTCCTATTCCGTGGAGTTGGCAGCTCTTTTTTCTATAAAGGCTTTATTTTCCTGCCAATAGCTGCCGTTGGCTTTTTCAGGAGAAGACAATATATATGGTTGATATTGGTAAGTGTGGCCATTTATTTTACATATACTAGAGGCTTGTATCTTTTGCTGGTTTTTGGTTTGGCTGTATATTATATGAGAACCAGACATGTAAGTATAGTCAAGATTATTGCATTGGCTCTTGTGCTATTGTGTATATATGAGTTCTTGGGAGTAACAGAATTGTTCTCTATTGATAAGTCTTTTCAGGAAAACCGTGAAGAGTCTGACATTACACGAGTACTGATTATTGAGCAGGTTATGGATGCGATAACTTATTGGTCGTTTTTTATTGGTCATGGATTTGGCTATGGTATAGCAGAACGTTTTACACATATGGAGATTTCTTATATGGATATTTTTCATAAACAAGGTATCATAGGAATTGCGTTCTGGCTATCATTGATGGTTGCAGTCATATATTATGCAAGGACGGTCTCAAACAAATATAAAGAAACTGCTGATTTCTGGGTGACGGCCACGCTGATGATTTATTTGCAGTCATGCTTTAACCCGTATATTAATACTCCAATGGGCATGACAGTTGTGTTTATGGCTTTGGTGTTCTGTTATAGATTTTCACAAGATGAACGTTTTGCCGATAGTAGTCCTGTACAATGTTGACTTTTACGAGACTAATGTCTATCGTACGCTTTTGAGTCATTTCCAAGGAGAGAGAATACTCATATACGAAAATTCACCAGAGCCACAGAACCAATGTTACGAGACAGAAACTATTCTTTATCATCACGATTCCAGCAATGGAGGAGTTTCTGCCGCTTATAATTATGGTGCGACCATAGCGAAACAATATGGTGATGTAGATGCCATTCTGTTGTTGGATGAAGATACGCGGTTTGAGCCAGACTATCTGACTGTTCTACAAACAGCAATTGAGATTCATCCAGATATTAAACTGTTTGTGCCACAGGTGCTTTATGCAGGTGATCAGCCTTTCTCTCCAATCAGTAGGGGAATTCACAAACACCGTGGTGCTTTGCTGGGTGAGGGCTTGTATAGCTTGAATGATTACCTGCCGGTTAATAGTGGGGCATGCATTCGTATAGCTGCCTTTGAAAAGGCGGGAGGATATAATCCTGAGATTCGTCTGGATTTTGCAGATTTTGATTTTTTCTCCCGTTTGGCTGTTCATGACGATAGGTTTTATCGCGTAGACAGTGTGGCACGCCAGTCATTCTCTAACGAAGAGAAACAGCTGGACAGATTGTTCAGGAGATACAAGTTTTATATCGAGGGTGCGAGGGTAGCACGCCGGAATCCACTGATCCGAAACATGGTGACAATTGAGGTCATGCGCCATACGTTGGCATTGACAGCCCGGACCCGTAGATGGAGGTTTATAAACTATTTGATTCAGAAATTTAGATGATATCTGTATGTATAGCCACATATAATGGTGAACGCTTTATAGAACGGCAAGTAAACTCAATACTCAGTCAGATTGGTGTTGAGGATGAGGTTGTTGTCGCTGATGACGGTTCCTTTGACAATACGCTGGCGATTCTGAGAGATTTGAATGATCCTCGGATTCGAATTGTTGATGGTGCCCATCGCCATTCTCCTACCTGGAACTTTGAGAAGGCATTGAAAGAGGCACGAGGTGAGTATATCTTTCTGTCAGATCAAGACGATGTATGGATGCCAGAGAAAGTTGCTGTTACCATGAAATATCTCCAGCAGTATGACTGTGTTGTTAGTGATAATGTAATAGTAGATGCCGAAGGTGGTGTGATTGCCGATTCTTTTTATGCTGTTAATAAAACCCGCTCAGGGAAATATTACAATCTTCTGATTAAAAACGGCTATTTAGGTTGTTGCATGGCATTCCGTCGTTGTGTACTTGAGTCAGCGATTCCGTTTCCGTCAGATGCTCCCGATCACGACGGATGGATTGGAAACGTTGCGGCATTTAAGTATTCGGTTTGCTTTATTCCTGCCAAATTGATACATTATAACCGTCATGGTGGCAATGCTTCCACAACTTCAGCCCCCAGTGCTTATTCCCTGAGGCAGAAGCTGGGATTCAGATGGAGTGTCATACATAATTTGTTTCTTAAGTAATGCATGATATAATGAAGAAGGGACTTGTGTCAGTGATTATGCCTTGTTTTAATCAGGGCAATTATTTGCCAGAGGCCTTAGAGAGTATAATCAGTCAGACATATCCGAACTGGGAATGTATCATCATTGATGATGGTTCGACAGATCATTCAGAAAAAGTCGCCAAAGAATACTGCCAGAAGGATAGCCGCATTAGATATATTTATCAAGAGAATGCAGGCGTTATTGCCGCAAGGAATCATGCTATTAGTGAGTCCATCGGAGAGTATGTATTGCCCTTGGATGCCGATGATACCGTGTCGTGTCATTATCTTGAGAAGGCGGTTCATGTACTGACGACGGATCCTTCCTGTAAGATAGTTTACGGGAAAGGCTGGTTGACTGGAGAAAAGAATGAGCCGTTTATCTTGCCACCTTTTTCAATAGAAGGACTGTTGCGGGATAATTGTATCTTTAATTCCTCAGTATTCCGACGCCAGGATTTTGATAATGTCGGTGGGTATAATCCTAACATGAAGGAAGGATATGAAGATTGGAATCTGTGGCTCTCCTTGTTAGAAAAGGGGGGCAATGCTCATCAATTGGATGAGGTTGTCTATTATTATAGAATCCAGTCTAAGTCAAGAACAACAGAAGCTGATCAGAACGAACAGAAGTTAAGGCTGCAGATTCTGGAGAACCATAAGGAATTGTATTTAAGACAATATACACATTTATATGACCTGCATGCTGCCTTTTGTCCTTCAAAGTGGTGGTTTAAGATGAAGGTTGCTATAAATAGATTAAAGAATAGATAATAAAAAGAAGTAAATGCTATACATTTCTACGTTAGTGCCATTGCTGCTATCAATCTGCTTGGCCATGTATATTATTCCGCGTATTTTGGTGGTGAGTACGAAGAAAAACTTGAATATCCCGCCTCGTCATACAGATAAGGGACGGCGGCCTGTACCACGTCTTGGTGGTGTATCTCTATTCCCCATCATAGTGATATGTGTGGGTGTGGCTGTCGTGTCTTGTTTGATGCAGGATAAGCATTTACTCTTATTAGAAGAGAATGATGGCACTTTTGTGCAGTATATGTTCGCTATTGCAGGATTGACAACAATGTATCTCTTAGGTGTGATGGATGACCTCATAGGTGTGTCATTATCTTGGAAACTGATTATTGAGTTCCTTGCTGCCTTATTGATTCCGTTGTCAGGTCTTTGGCTTGATCAGCTACATGGATTATTAGGTATATATGAGTTGCCCTATTTCTTGGGTATGCCATTTACTGTATTGACGGTCATGTTCATTGCAAACACGATTCCGATGCTTGATGACGTCGATGGCTTGGCTTCTGGTATGGCAATGATTGCATTCTCTGTTTTGGGAGTTTTGTCATTCATTGCTAATCAGCCATTCTTATTAATGATTTGTGCAGCGATGGTAGGGATGCTCTTGCCGTTCTTCTTCCGTAATATGATGGGCTGGCGTATAGGTTGGCGTAACATCTATTTGGGAGGAACGGGTGGTCTTACCATTGGTTATATGCTAAGTTTTGTCGTAATAGCATTAAGCCGCCAGGGAGGATATACATTGCCTGATGGTATTATTATGGTATGCTTTGGCACATTGTTGATCCCAATGTTCGACGTGCTTCGTGTGGCAGTGATGCGTATTGTAAACCATGTAAGTGTCTTTACTCGTGATAATAACCATATTCATCATCGTTTAATGATGGGTGGCATGGGGGCCGTGGGAGTCTTGGTTACAATTATTGCAGTGACTTCGTTCTTTATCCTGCTGAATGTATTGGGTGTATGGATGAATTGGAACCTGTCTATCCTATTAGTAAGTAATGTCGCTTTGTGGCTTGTGCTTCAGGTGGTGATTAGTTATTATAAGAACAAGAATGTGTCTGATAATGAAAATGAAAAAGATCAAGAATGGATAATATAATGATTACAACCTTTTCGATAGCAGTACCTTTCCTGCTGTCTGCGGTATTGGGATGGCTATTCATTCCAAGAGTACTAATCTTAAGCCATCGCAGGAGGTTATACGATATCCCTGACGACCGTAAGATGCATGACCGTCCTGTGCCACGCTTAGGAGGTATCACATTCTTGCCGATTCTACTTATCTGTGTTTGTTTGACTATCGGCGGGTGGGTGATGTTTGGTATTCCTTATATGACCAATTACCTTAATATTATGATTATCCGTTTCTGCCTGCTTTTTGTAGGGATGATGATGCTTTTCTTGGTAGGTGTGGTTGATGACTTGATAGGCGTGACATACAAGGCTAAATTTATGGTACAGATTGCCTGTGCTTTGTTGTTCCCATTGTCTGGAATGTGGATCCATGATTTGTCTGGATTGTTTTGGGTACATGAGATTTCTGCATGGGTAGGTATCCCCTTGACTGTCTTTGTGGTGGTATATGTTATTAACGCCATCAACCTCATCGATGGTATCGATGGCCTGGCTGCAGGTATCTGTGCCATTTCCCTGATGACCTTAGGGTCAGCAGCAGCAGTTATGAGCCAATATTTCTTTTTAATCTTCGCCTTTGGCATGTTGGGCATCTTGGTGCCTTTCTGGATATATAATGTCTTTGGCAATGTGCAAAAGAGTCATAAGATTTTTATGGGTGACACGGGTAGTCTCACTTTGGGCTATCTGGTTAGTTTCCTGCTCGTGTATATGGCCAGTGAATCTGGCGTCACTTTTCATTCGGAAATACTTATTATCGGCCTATCAACAGTACTCCTCCCGATGTTCGACATAGTCCGGGTGGTTATTGCCCGTATGAAGAATCATCGGAATCCGTTCTTACCAGATAAAAACCACATTCATCATAAACTGCTTCGTACGGGACTTTGCGCCCGTTGGGTAATGGCAGTTCTTGTGATGGTCTCATTGGTTATCGTCCTAATGACGATGGTGGGGGTTAAGCTGGGACTCGGAGCCACTTGGATCTTCCTCATTGATTTGGGTATCTGGCTTGCGTTCGACTACACGGCTAACTATTTTATCCATAAGAACCACCGTAAGAAATATGAGTAATATCACACTGGCAGGAAAACAAATGGCACCTTTATGCTTTATGCCTGATGGTCGCCTGGTTTGTTACAGGTTTGGTGATATCTTTTTATTTCGTGAGGGAGTCTTGCTGAAACAGTTCTCACTGTTCGCTGAATTAAAAGAGAGACTATTAGGGCGTTTCAGGTTGTTGTATCGGCTGCTACGCTTGGGAATCCGTGCAGCTATTGCCATTGATGAGCAGCATATCCTGCTTTCAGTAGGCCATCGACTATATGAACTGAATATTGAGACGGGTGACCTTTCTGACGGTTGCCCTTGTGATGAAAACGTTCGTCCGCTGCTCTTTACACATGTTCAAGGGATTGAAGGTTTTGATGATGGTATTTTTTATGGCGGATATTTCTTGAATAGAGAGAAACTTCCTATTCATATCTACCAGCGTATAGGTGTTGACCGATGGGAAAGGGTTTACACCTTCTCGCAAGGTACAATAAATCATGTTCATCAGATAGTTCCTGACCCTTATCGCCAATGCCTATGGGTGTTCACTGGTGATTTTGATGAGGCTTCGGCAATCTGGAAGGTCACAGATCATTTCAGGTCCGTAGAACGGATAGCTTGTAATGACCAACGATATCGAGCATGTGTCGTTTATGCAGTGTCAGAGGGACTGCTTTATGCGACGGATGCCCCTTATGCCGATGATTATATTTATTTGTTTAGGCCAGAGACGCAGACGATAGAGGAACTGTTTCCTATTGCTGGCAGTTGTATTTATGGTTGCCGATGGAAGGATAAGTATGTGTTTTCATCTACGGTCGAAGGCGACGGGCGTCATCTCTCCCCTTGGCAATTCTGCTTTTCTCGAAAACGCGGTTCAGGAATTAAAGATGACTGTGCCCATCTCTATATAGGAGAACCTAAGACAGGTTTTAAAGAGATATATCGGGAAGAGAAGGACGGCTGGCCTTTCTATACCTTTCAGTTCGGTGTTTTTAAATTCCCATATGGAAATAATAATGGCGACACTTTGTATTTTCAACCTGTTGCTACCCGGAGTAACGATTTGAGTCTAATGGTTTATCAAGAATAATCATTTTATAATATGTCAATATATAAGGATAAAACCCTTCTTATTACAGGAGGTACAGGTTCTTTTGGAAACTCTGTGTTAAATCGCTTCTTAACCACGGATATCGGTGAAATCCGAATCTTCAGCCGTGATGAGAAGAAACAGGATGATATGCGTCATGTCTATCAGGCGCGATTCCCGGAGGAGGCCCACAAACTGAAGTTCTTCATTGGTGATGTGCGTGATTTGCAGTCGTGTCGGAATGCCATGCCTGGAGTCAATTATATCTTCCATGCTGCAGCTTTGAAGCAAGTGCCTTCGTGTGAATTTTTCCCGATGGAGGCTGTTAAAACCAATGTGGTAGGTACCGACAATGTTCTGACTGCGGCCATTGAGGCTGGCGTCGAGTCAGTTATATGTCTCTCAACGGACAAGGCTGCTTATCCTATTAATGCAATGGGTATTACCAAAGCCATTGAGGAGAAGATTGCAGTGGCTAAGTCCAGATATTCTGGAAAGACGAAGATATGCTGTACCCGTTATGGCAATGTAATGTGTTCTCGTGGTTCCGTCATCCCATTGTGGATTGACCAGATTCGTCAAGGACACCCTATTACCGTGACAGAACCTCGGATGACACGTTTTATTATGTCTTTGGAAGAAGCAGTTGACCTCGTACTCTTTGCTTTCGAAAAAGGCCAGAATGGTGATATCCTTGTCCAGAAGGCTCCGGCATGTACAATTCAGACGCAAGCAGAAGCTGTTTGTGCTTTATTTGGAGGTAAGAAGGAGGACATCAAGATTATTGGTATCCGCCATGGTGAGAAAATGTATGAGACGCTTCTGACTAACGAGGAGTGCGCCAAGGCTGAGGATCTGGGCAATTTCAATCGTGTGCCTGCTGATAATCGCACCCTAAACTATGACAAGTATTTCACCGAAGGTGACAGTAGTCGTGCTGAGATGAAAGAGTTCAATAGTGAAAATGCAGAACAGCTGACACTCGAAGAGACCATTGAGAAGATTGCAGCTTTGGAATATATTCGCCGTGAGCTGGAGGATAAACGGAACTCTTTAATATGAAAATCTTGGTGACCGGTGCCAAAGGGTTTGTTGGAAAGAACCTTTGTGAGGCACTGAAGAACATTCGGGATGGAAAAGACCGTACAAGGCCTGCATTGCAGATTGAGGAGGTCTTTGAGTATGACATAGATTCTTCTCCTGAGCAATTAAACGATTGGTGCCGGGAGGCAGATTTCGTATTCAATCTTGCCGGTGTTAACCGTCCTAAGGACCAAAGCGAGTTTATGGAGGGTAACTTCGGTTTTGCCTCTGTGCTGCTCGATACCTTGAAGAATTCAGAGAACTTTTGTCCTGTGATGCTGTCATCTTCCCAGCAGGCATCTTTGTCTGGCCGATTCGGAAACTCGGAATATGGACGTAGCAAGAAGGCTGGCGAGGATTTGTTCCTTGACTATCAAAAGAAAACAGGTGCCAAAGTCTTGGTCTATCGCTTTCCAAACTTGTTTGGAAAATGGTGCCGCCCCAACTACAACTCGGCAGTTGCTACTTTCTGCAATAATATTGCGAATGATCTGCCTATAGTGGTTAATGACCCTGCCGTAGAACTGGAATTACTATATATCGACGATCTGGTTGCGGAGATGCTCGACGCTTTGGAAGGAAAGGAGCATCGTTGTGAATTCAATGGGCTTGAAGTTCTTCCGAAAGGCGATGGCAGATATTGCTATTGTCCGATTACTCACCAGGTAACCTTGGGTCGTATTGTGGATCTGATACACTCTTTCGCAGATCAACCCAAGACGCTGGTAATTCCGGAGATTCCTCATGGCAGTTTTGCAAAGAAACTCTATTCCACTTACCTTAGTTATCTACCCAAGGAAAAGATTTCCTTTCCCTTGAAGATGAATACAGACGATCGTGGCTCGTTTACGGAACTTATCCATACATTGAACTGTGGACAAGTCAGTATCAATATATCAAAGCCTGGCATTACGAAAGGACAGCATTGGCATAATACCAAGTGGGAGTTCTTTATCGTAGTGTCTGGTCATGGTTTGATTCAGGAACGTAAGGTTGGTTCAGATGAGATCTTGGAGTTTGAAGTCTCTGGTGAGAAGATAGAGGCCGTCCACATGCTTCCAGGCTATACACATAATATCATCAACCTCTCTGAGACGGAGAATCTGGTGACGGTGATGTACTGTAATGAGATATTTGATTCCAGTCATCCCGATACATTCTTTGAAAAGGTCTGAGCATGCAAAAGGTTCTTATTTGTACAAATCACTTTTATCCCGAGACCTTCAGATGCAATGATGTAGCGTTCGAACTAGTCCGTCTTGGCTACGATGTTACGGTATTGACGGCTATTCCTGACTATCCGGGAGGAAAGTTCTTCGAAGGCTATGGCTTTTTCAAGAAACGAAGGGAGACAGTTCGAGGAGTTAAGGTAATTAGGGCCTTTATCATTCCGAGGGGGCAGGGGGGCGTTATCCGTCTGTTGCTCAACTATCTCAGTTATTTCTTGTCTTCCCTCCTAGTTAGTATCCGCTTGGGGCTATTTGGGAAGTTCGATAGGGTTCTGATTCATGAGACCTCCCCAGTGATGATAGGAGTGCCTGCTGTCATTGTAAAGAAGCTGCAGAAGATTCCGCTCTATTTCTGGGTACTAGACTTGTGGCCAGAAAGTCTGCAAGCAGCAGGAGGGGTTAATAATCCTTGGGTACTGGGCTTCTTCCGTCGCATGACAACTTGGATTTATCGTCACTCTGATAAGATATTGATGAGTTCAAAGGGTTTTGAGTCATCGATAATGGAAAAGGGTGACTTTGCCAATAAACTGATTTATTTTCCCAATTGGGCAGATAAGGCATTAGAAGGCCATGGAGAATATCGGTTGCCAGCAATGCCTGATGGCTTTATAGCTATGTTTGCAGGAAATATGGGAGAGGCTCAGGACTTTGACCATATCATGTCTGCAGCAAGATTGTTGAAGGAAGAGAAAAATATCCATTTTGTCTTTGTCGGTGATGGTCGTAAACGTCCTTGGGTAGAGGAATATTGTGAGAAACATGGTCTGCAGGCGACAGTTCATTGGGTGGGGCGTCATCCTGTTGAGGCTATGCCGTCATTCTTTGAGAAGGCTGACGTGATGTTGATGACTCTTAAAGATGTCAGTATTTTCAATCTGACGGCTCCTGCCAAGCTGCAGGCTTATATGTCTGCTTCCAAGCCGATATTGGCTATGATGAATGGAGAAGGACCTCGTATTGTGACAGAGGCTCAATGTGGTAAATGTGTACCTGCAGCCGATGCTGAAGGATTGGCTAAAGTACTGAAGGAGATGTCTCGGATGGATAAGGCGGAACTTGTTGAGATGGGACGTCGTGGAAAGATATATCAACAGTCGCATTTCGACCTCGACCAATCCATCCGTCATCTGATGGAGATAATGGAGTAGAATACGTTCTTTGTAAAATTAAAGGCCAGCTCAATTTGATTGGGCTGGCCTTTTCTTTTATCGGATAAACAGAAGCTCCCGGTATTTGGGGAGTGACCAAAGGCCATCTTCTACAATCATCTCCAGATGGTCGATTTCGTAGCGGATGGCATCCATCTTGGGGCAGACTGTGTCATGATAAGTAATGGCACGCTCGTGGATGTTGTAGATACGGTTAGCCACGCGACGGGCATCAGTAAGGTCGTCCACCAATTGCTCAATGCGTTCTGTACGTTCGGCAATCTCCTGAATGAGTTTCATGTTACGAGCAGAGAGACGATTGGCTTGTTCTGTTGGGAATACGTCTTTCATACCCTGAACATTCTTGATAAGTTGCGACTGGTAGTGAGTGGCAACAGGGATGATGTGGTTCATTGAGAGATCACCCATAACACGAGCCTCAATCTGTACTGTCTTTACATAAGTCTCCCATTTCACCTCATTGCGAGCTTCTAGCTCCTTGCGGTTCATCACCTTGGTTGCCTCAAACATCTGAATGCTTGACTTGTCAAGGTAGTGTTCAAAGATCTTTGGACATGACTTCTCTACATCAAGCCCACGCTTTGCAGCTTCGCGCACCCATTCGTCGCTATATCCGTTTCCGTCGAAGCGGATAGGCTTACAGGTCTTGATATCTTCACGGAGCACGTCAACGATGGCAGAAAGTTTGCTCTCACCCTTCTTGATACGTTCATTCACACGCTTCCTGAAAGAATTGAGGGCTTCGGCCATAGCAGAGTTAAGGGCAATCATTGCCGATGCGCAGTTGGCTGAGGAGCCAGGTGCACGGAATTCGAAGCGGTTACCCGTAAAGGCAAAGGGCGACGTACGATTTCGATCGGTATTGTCGATGATGAGGTCAGGAATTTGGGGAATATCTATCTCCATACCCTGCTTGCCCTTCAGATTGAAGAGATCCTCCTTGTCTGAGAGTTCGATATGGTCGAGCAACTCTGTAAGCTGCTTGCCCAGGAAACTGCTGATGATGGCCGGAGGCGCCTCGTTGCCACCAAGACGATGAGCATTCGTGGCACTCATGATTGAAGCCTTCAGCAGACCATTATGGCGATAGACGGCCATCAGCGTCTCCACGATGAAGGTGACAAAACGTAAGTTCTCCTCAGGTGTCTTGCCAGGGGCGTGGAGCAGAGTGCCATTGTCAGCTGTAAGACTCCAGTTATTATGCTTACCGCTTCCGTTGATACCGTCGAAAGGCTTCTCGTGGAGCAGCACACGGAATCCGTGGTTGCGGGCCACACGCTTCATGAGCGACATGAGTAGCATGTTATGGTCTACTGCCAGATTGCACTCCTCGAATATCGGGGCGAGCTCAAACTGGTTGGGGGCCACCTCATTATGGCGTGTCTTACAGGGGATAGCGAGCTCCAAAGCCTGAATCTCAAGATCTTTCATAAAGGCCTGTACACGATCGGGGATGGTTCCGAAATAGTGATCGTCCATCTGCTGATTCTTGGCACTTTCGTGGCCCATCAGCGTACGACCTGTCATGACCAGGTCAGGACGGGCAGAGTAGAGTCCCTCGTCTACGAGGAAATATTCCTGTTCCCAACCCAGGTTCACCTGGACCTTCTTCACGTCGTTGTAAAAGAACTGGCACACATCGGTAGCTGCCTTGCTCACTGCGTGGAGTGAACGGAGTAGGGGGGCCTTGTAGTCAAGTGCCTCACCAGTATATGAGATGAATATGGTGGGGATACAAAGTGTATCGTCTATGATAAACACTGGCGATGTGGGATCCCAAGCAGAGTAACCTCGGGCCTCGAAGGTGTTACGAATACCGCCATTAGGGAAGCTGGAGGCGTCGGGCTCCTGTTGTACAAGCAATTTGCCACTGAAGTTCTCCACCATACCACCTTTACCATCGTGCTCTACAAAGGCATCGTGCTTCTCGGCTGTCCCTTCTGTCAAAGGCTGGAACCAATGGGTATAATGAGTGGCCCCCATCTCCAAGGCCCATTGCTTCATGCCTAAGGCCACAGCATCGGCGATGCTGCGATCAAGGCGTGCACCGTTGTCGATGACGTCGATGAGTTTGTTATACACATCGGCTGGCAGGTATTTGTACATCTTCTGACGATTGAACACATACTTGCCAAAATATTCAGAGGGGCGCTCTGAGGGTGCTGATACTTCAATGGCCTTCTTTTTAAAGGCTTCTTCTACAACTTGGAATCTGAGTAGGTTTGACATATCTTATGGTTGTTATTTGTCTATGAATCTTCTTGTGATATCTGTATACCCGTCGATACGACGGTCACGAAGGAAGGGCCACCAGCGACGAACCTGTTCGGAGTGGTCGAGATCCATCTCAACGATGATGCTCTCTTCCTCATCGGTAGAGGCTTCGTAGACGATCTCGCCCTGAGGACCAGCCACGAAACTGGTGCCCCAGAACTGGATGCCATTCGTCTGACCAGAAGGATCGGGTTCGTGCCCCACACGATTGACGGTGATCACAGGGAGCCCGTTGGCTACAGCGTGCCCTCTTTGTACTGTTTGCCAAGCCATACGCTGGCGTTGTTGCTCCTCTGGTGTGTCGCTCGACTCATAACCAATGGCGGTGGGATAGATGAGCATCTCTGCTCCTTGGAGAGCCATCAGACGGGCTGCCTCAGGATACCACTGATCCCAGCATACGAGGACACCTAAGCGACCCACGGATGTCTGGATAGGATGGAAACCGAGATCGCCAGGAGTAAAGTAGAACTTCTCATAGTAGGCAGGATCGTCAGGAATATGCATCTTACGATAGGTGCCTGCGATGGTGCCGTCTTTCTCTAAGACCACAGCTGTGTTGTGATAGAGTCCTGGAGCGCGCTTCTCGAAGAGCGAGGTGACGATGACCACACCAAACTGTTTGGCCAACTCTCCAAAGAACTTGGTGGAAGGCCCAGGGATAGGCTCAGCAAGGTCGAAGTTGTCCACGTTCTCCGTCTGACAGAAGTAGAGCGAGTTGTGTAACTCTTGCAGTACAATGAGTTCTGCACCCCGCTTGGCCAGGTCTCTGATGCCTTCTGCCAATCGCAGTATGTTGTCTTTGGTGTCTGCAGTATTATGCTGCTGCAGGAATCCTATCTTCAGTTCTCTCATACGCTTGGATATTGCATGGTGCAGCAATGGAGCGATCCGTGCTGCTTGATGATACTTCTACAATCGATGCCCACAATCTCCCTTTCAGGGAAAGCCTCACCAATAAGTCGCAGGGCTTCTGCGTCAAGGTCTGGCTGGGCGTAAGTGGGGCAGAGTACGGCCCCGTTGATGACGAGGAAGTTGGCATATGTGGCTGGCAGTCGCTCGCCCTCGAAGATGATGGGCCTTGGCATGGGAAGCTTCAACAGCCTGTAGGGCTTGCCTTCAATCGTGCGGAAGGTCTTCAGTTCCTCTTCCATCAGATGGAGCTCTGCATACTGCTCGTCGTCAGGGTTGTCGCACCCCATATATAATAAGGTGTCGTCAGGACAGATGCGCACCAACGTGTCGATATGGCCGTCGGTATCGTCGCCCGTCAGTGAACCATGGTTAATCCAGACGATGCGCTCTGCGTGGAGTTCTTGTTTCAAGTGCTCTTCTATCTGCTCTTTCGTCATGGGCTGGTTGCGATGGGGCGCCAGCAGACAGCAGGAGGTGGTAAAGACCGTTCCCTTGCCATCGCTCTCTATGGAACCACCTTCGAGTACGAAGTCCAGACAGTCCACGTATTCGCCCTTTACCTTACCCTCATCGTAGAGACGCCGATTGATGGCGTTGTCGAGTTCGGCAGGGAACTTCTCGCCCCAGCCGTTGAAGCAGAAGTCGAGCAGTCGGGCGTGGCCTTGATCGTCCACAAGGGTGATAAAGCCATGATCGCGAGCCCAAGTGTCGTTGGAGGGTTCTCCTACCACCAGCAACTCCTCGCGCTTCTCTATCTCACGGGCCATTTCCCGGTAGGTGGCAATGATCTCATCGAGCATTGGAGCCCAATCCGTATTAGCGTGCGGCCAGGTTAGCTGCACGCCCCACTGAGGCTCCCATTCTGCTGGTAAACGCCACTCTCGTGTATCGTTCTGAGTCTTCAAAATCAAAAATTTGCTGCAAAGGTACAAAATAATTCATAATACATCATTCATAATTCATATAATTTTAGTATTTTTGCCGAAAATAATTCAGATGTTAGAGTTTAAAGACGCTACAATCAAGGTTGGGGAAGAGGTGCTGGCCTCAAATATCTCGCTGATTGCCAGAGACGGACAGCTAACCTGTGTCACTGGGCCTGAGGGCTCTGGAAAGACGGTTCTGCTCCGTACGCTGATGGGCTTCCTGCCTGTTAGCGAAGGCTTTGTGAGTGTTGATGGCGAATTGCTCACCGTTTATTCTGCTCATGCCTTTCGTAAGATGATGGTCTATCTGCCTCAGAAGATGAGTCTTCTGGCGCATCAGCTGCGCGAGCCGGAGCCTGAAGAGCCTGAGCCAGAGGAGTTTGCGGTATGGAACAACGTTATGCCTTCTGCCATCGAGGAACAGCAGCCTGAGCCCATGAACGCTGAGGATATCTTCCTTTTGGCGGAGAAAACACTGAGGGAGGCTGCAGATAAGCCCATCGTGATAGCCGATGAACCTGCTGCCTATCTGACGCCAGAGCTGACGATGCGCATGATCGAACTGCTTCGCCAGCAGGCTTCACAAGGCAAGACGGTGCTGATAGCCAGCAGAAAGCCTCAGGTTATAGACTATGCAGACCAAGTGATAAGTTTAGATAATAGATAAATGTGATGGATACAAGACTCGTTTTACATACCTTTCTCGCCCTCCTGCTGTTGCTGATTCCTGCAGGGGCCCTTTACTTGTTGGAACGCAGTAAACTCGTGAAGTTTGTGGCGGTTATTGTCCGTATGGTGGTTCAGCTGCTGGTGCTCTGCCTTCTGGTGTGGGCGATTCTCAAGGTTGACAGCCCTTGGTTGTCGATGGTGTGGCTCGTGGCAACGGCTGTAGGCTCATCGTGGCTGGTGCAGAAGCGCTGTGCTCTTAAAGGGCGTAAGCTCATGCCAGCTATTGCCGTAGGCTTGTTCCTGGGTGTATTTCTGGTGGGGATGTGGCTTCTGGTGCTGGTATTGCCTGTGCGGGCTTTCGATGCCCGATGGTTTGTGCCAGTGATGGCGCTCTTGATGGGCCATTCTGTCACGATGCTCATTCGTGGACTCAGCACTTATCTCTCTGCCCTGAAGGCCGATCATGAGCAGTATGAGTTCTTGCGTGGCAATGGTCTCTCTCATCAGAAGGCTCTTCAGCCCTTTATGCGTAGGGCTTTGTTGGCTGTTGTCCAGCCTACGATTTCCAATCTCTCTGTTTTGGGCTTCACGTCTATGCCCTTGCTCCTCGTTGGCATGTTTCTTGGTGGTCTTACGCCCATCAATGCCTTCGTCCTGATGCTCTTCATGACGATAGGCTGCGTCTCTGCCTCCATCCTTGTTCTGGGGTTCACCATCCTGCTGGCAGACAAGTTGGGCGCTGGCCGTCAGAGTAATATGTAGCCAGAATCAGTAGGCACTTATTTGGGCGTCAAGCCAATAGAGCTGCTGATAGAAAGCTTTTTTCATTTCTCCTACGCATACTTCGTAAGAGAAGGTTGGGTAAAGGTTCCCGTCTGACCAGTCTGGCCACATCTGTTCATTTCTTAATGCAGAGCGAAGAATCATGTTCATATGGGTGTCAATGAACAGGGGGATCAGCTCTTCCCAGAGAGGCTTGTAAATGGCCCACTTCTCTTTTAATCGTTGTACGAAGACGGGGTCTTTTAGCAATTGGCGATAATAGAGGCACCAGTTGTTGCAGTTATGCCATTCTATTGCTGACTGCCCAAAGCTCCAGGCATCAAAGTCCCAAGGCGGACCTAAGCGGAATTTGTCGTTCCTATCTTTATATAGGTAGAGATTCTTGGTTCTTGTAGTCTCCTCATTTGTGCTGAGTTCTTGTACCAGATACCAGTTGATTGCCGTCTCAATGTCAAGATAGTCGCGATAGGCTCCAGTCATTAACTTGTTGTCGTCATAAATCAAGGATTCCATCTTGTTCATGGCAGACTTGATATAGTCAAGCTGTTCTTTGGGGATGGAGAAGTCGCCTTCCGGGTCTTTGATCTCCCAAGCCAGCCAACAGTTCAGGTTGTATCCTGTGCGGTTGAAGTAGTCTGTTTGAAAGGGATACCCGTCAAAGTAATAGTCCCCTAAGTCGACATAGCTCTCTAAGAGGTATCCTCCTGTCAGCGCTTCACCGCTGAGGTCTTCTGGATCCATCTCTGTGATGTTTATCTTGTCGTTCTCGACGCGTATTTTCTCGCAGAGATAGTATAGGCCGAGGTGGGTGCCATTTAGAATCAGTTCGACGAATCTTCCTGATTGCACCCAGGGGAAGTCTGTCAGCCTTGCCATTTCAAAGGCTGTGGCATTGTGGAGCTGGGTGCGGTCGTAGTAGCAGTTGGCCAGCAGAACCCAGTTCTTGCTCTCGTTCATCCCCAGAATAGCATGCTTGTTGTCGAACTTGACGTTATAGGGCTTCTTGTCTAGTACCCACGTCGTATTCCCTCTTCCTCTGATGCCTGCTGTCCCTAGATCGTCAATACTTCCGTCAAGGTTCACCAGTTTGACGGTGCAGCCCTCTTTCCTGACTTCTTTGTCGACGATGGGTTCTCCGTCTGGGGTGTTGATCATCATGACGGGCAGGTCGTAGACATTCACCTTCCAGTCTTTCTCTTCACCTTGAGAAGATTCGACGCGATAGGTGATGGGATTGGTGAAGTCGGAAAAATCAAACGCATTCCAGCCCGAACGCTGTTTGGTGTCTTCTATATATACATCTCTGCCGTTGATAGTATATTCTGGGATAAGTGAAGTCAAATTTGAATGTTGGACTGCCATGATATGGATGGTACCATCTTGGATCAAAAAGGCTTCGGACTTGCTTTTCGGATTGCCCTGCTCGTAAAAGGCATACTGCAGGAAGTCGGTTTTATCCCTCTCTGCAGAATCCTCATCTTCGTGGCAAGAGAATAGCAAAACGGCCAAAATAGCTAATATGAATGTTTGTTTCATTGTCTGATCTTTCCCAATTTTAATGCAAAGGTACATAAAATTATTGGATTATGAACTCATTAGCGGTAAAAAAAAGGAGAAAAGCTGTAATTCTTTCGTTCCTCAGTCTTGCTTATAGGCTCTGGACCCCTTTGTAAGCTGTTTTGATTTGTAAAGAATATATGCCTAAAAAAGTATCTGACTTTTTTGCCAATCTAGAGAAACGAGGAGTGGATTTTGGACCGATTCGGAGTTATATTACGACTAAGTAGAGGTTTGCCGTAACTAAAGTAGGACTTTACTCCGGGTAAAGTATAGGTTTACTCCGACTAAACCCTATCCCTTTTGGGCCAAAAGATAGTCTTTTACGAAGCAAAACAAGTTGTTTTGCTGTCTAAAAAAGCATCTTTTCGAGCTCAAAACACTATTCAAAAATCTAAGTGTCATGTTCTCAGTTAGTTACGAAGATGGCTCAAAACTCGCGTGTTTGCGGCCTCGAATCGGCTTCTGCTCTAAAACGCGATTCTCATGAGACGGTTTGTCGGGGAATTTCAAACCAGCTTAATGGGAGGCTCACAAAATTAATCCCAATTTATTTTGCAGTCTCCACTATTTGCATTACCTTTGCCAACAGTTATGAAAAAGAGAAGATACTTAATGATGATGCTGGCCCTGATGGTGACGATGACAGCCTGTCAGGGGCAGGGAAGCGTGAAATATGAGTTGCCAGCCAAATTGAAGGACCGCCCTGAGCTGATTCTTCAGCGGGTGGGCTATACCACATCGTATAATGAACAGACAAAGACGCCAAACTGGGTGGCGTGGCATCTGACGAAGGCGCATACCTATGGTAAGAACCAGCGTAAGAATGAGGTGTTCGCAGAAGATGAGGACATCGCCAGAGGGCATCGCGCCACGAATATGGACTACTATAATTCGCGCTATGACAGAGGCCACATGTGCCCTGCTGGCGATAATAAATGGGACAAGGTGGCCATGACCCAGTCGTTCCTCTTTACCAACATCTGCCCTCAGAACCATGGGTTGAACAAGTACGAGTGGAACGATCTGGAGATCCTCTGCAGGGACTGGGCGCGCAAATATGGTGCCATCGACATCGTCTGTGGGCCGCTTTACAGCAAGAACAGCTCGCCCAAGACCATCGGAAAGAATAAGGTCTGCGTGCCTGAAGCCTTCTTCAAGGTGGTGCTTTGTCGTCAGGGTAGGGCAAAAGCCATCGGATTCGTCTATCGCAATGAGGGCGTGAAGCAGAAGATGACTGAGGCCGTTCGCTCCGTCGACGAGATAGAACGCCTTACAGGCATCGACTTTTTCCCCTCGCTCGACGACCAGACAGAGGCGAGGGTAGAGGCGGAGGCCCGCCTAAGCGACTGGTAAAACAAAAGCGTTTCTATTTCTTGTAATCTTCGTAGTTTATTTTTGTTTCTTTGATGAGCCTGTCTTTCGGTGCGTAGTGTGGGCTCAGCAAGTCGCGGTCTTTGTGATAATAGACAGTTTGGATGCCTCCTATGTTGAAGAATAGTTGGCAGAGGTTATCCGTCATAAAAGGCTTGTTAATAGCTGCTTTTATGTTGTCAATCATGTCTGGGTATGTTTGTCGATATTGGTTAGAGCACCAGATGATGAAAGGTATCTGAAATTGGCACTCCAAATAGTTCCATGTGATATTGTCAGTATAGTTACGTCCGATAATATCCCGATAATCATATACTTCTTCTCCATGATCAGACAAATAAACGAGAAGAGTGTTTTTGTCTGAGAAGAATTTGATGATTTCATAAATCACAGCGTCATTATATAAGGTGGCGTTATCGTAGTCGGCTATCTTTTGTTTTCTCTCATTGTCAAGGAAAGATTCCTTTCTGTTTCCATAATGGCTGATATTAAAATGCGTATATTGCTCAGAATGAGGATATCGATTTGCTGCCGCCACATGTTGGCCAATTAGGTGAAAGATGTAAAAATTATGTGCTTTCTTATTCAGTTTAGTCTGACAGAAGTTCTTAAATAACTCTCCGTCATACTCAAAAGTAGCACTATTTTTCTGGGAGTATGTTATTTGGGAAATGCTGTCGTTATGGATGTAACTGTTAAGGGCATATTCCCACACCATTCCTTGGTCCACGTCATATTGGTTGTCCCAGAAAAAGACTCCAAAGCCAGCTTTCCTAAGTATAGTAGGGAAGTATGGCAAGTTATACCACTTCTCTGAATCTGCTATGCTGTTGCAACTAAGCATGTTCTTTATCGACTTGCTTGTATAGTTGTATGGGGTTATCACGTCATGAAATACAAATAGACTATCATGATTATATAATTCCATCAGGCGTGGTGTGGTGGGTAATGGATAACCATAGATCTCTGCATGTTTTTTGCTATACGATTCACCAATGACTAATACTATGTTTAACGAATCTGCATCATTAAGTGTGGTTCCTGTATCACCAATCTCAAGAGTGGAGGCAATTGCTTGTTGGATGACATCAGAAGAAGCATTTGTTACATACCATGAATAAAGAAAACGAGTATAGATGTCTGTGGCAGGATATTCGATCAGATCTGTAGCATCGCTCTCATTTATACTGTTGTTACAATTGTAGAAAAAACGGAAAATTATCTCCCCGACGCTAAAATAGGCCCCCAAACATATAAAGACGCTTAAAAACGAAATCCAAAGCTTATTGGGGGGGGTGTTTATGACTATTCGGGGAAGTTTCTTGTATCCATATTCTAAGGCTACTGCGATAATAATATAGATGATGGTTTTAATATATACGCTGATACTGTTTGATGAACAAATATAGGTGTTCAGAAACTCGTTTGTTTCAGTATTGTTAGTCTCTTTAAGCAATACAAACAGAGTAGGACTAAAGTCCATGTTGAAATGAATGCTAACGAAACTGGCAATTGTATAAATAGTAAAGAGAAAAACGTACCATGCAATTTTCAGTATGGAGCCTGCCTTTCCAAGATAATAAATGGAGGCACTTATCAAGAAGGCATAGAAACACCATATTGCAGAATATGAAACAATCATATCGGCAGAATAATGAAAATCCTCGCTGAAGAATGAAAAGATACTCGTCCTGATAAGAATGAAAAAGACCAATATGATGGGTAATTCATTAAGTACAGGAGATGCGAAGAAGAATAAAAGCTTTTCTAAACGACTATGATTGTTTGTATGAATCATTTTATGTGATGTATTGATTATTTTAATTGCAAAAGTACACATTTATAATAAAAAAGAAGGTATCAAGGCTGTTAAAAACCTTTAATTTATTGTAGTACAGAAGCTTTGTCTCAGCTTTTTGTTGTACCTTTGCAGCGTGAAAATAAAAGAAGTGCTGAGCGCCCTTGAACGTTTCGCGCCTCTGCCCTTGCAGGAAAGCTGGGATAATGCTGGCTTGCAGGTTGGACTGACAGAGACGGAGGTTTCAGGGGCATTATTGTGTCTGGACGTCAACGAACGCATCATTGACGAGGCCATCGCGAAGGGCTGCAACCTGGTTGTCAGCCACCATCCGCTGTTGTTTCGTGGACTGAAAACCATCAGCGATATGACGGATGTCCAGCGCACTGTGATGAAGGCCATCGAGAACCATATCGCTGTGATATCCATGCACACGAATATGGACAACGCCAAGGGTGGGGTGAACTTCCGCATCGCCCAGAAGTTGGGACTTCAGGATGTTGGCTTCTTCGCTTCCAAAAGCGTCGATGGTATCGAGGCTGGTAGTGGTGTTATAGGCGAACTGGCAGAACCTCAGGCTGCTGACGATTTCATTCTCATGGTAAAGAAGGCTTTTGGTGTGGAGTGCGCTATGTGTAATGAGTTGCTTCGCCGTCCTATCAGAAAGGTGGCCATCTGTGGTGGAGCAGGGGATTTCCTGCTTGACGAGGCTCTGAAAGCTGGGGCCGATGCATTCATCACTGGCGAGATGCACTATCATCAGTACTTTGGCTATGAGCAGCAGATACAGATATGTGTCATCGGCCATTACCAGAGCGAACAGTATACAGCCGAGGTCTTCGAGGAGATTATCCAGAAGGACTGTCCAGGCGTCAGGACCTGCATCGCAGAGACATGTACGAATCCAATTTTATATATCTAACATAGTTGAATTATGGCAAAGAAAGATCCTACAGATTTGTCAGTAGAGGAGAAGCTGAAGACCCTTTATCAGCTTCAGTCAGCTCTCTCTGCAATCGATGAGAAAAAGGCACTGAGAGGTGAACTGCCTCTCGAAGTACAGGACCTGGAAGACGAGATTGAAGGTCTGACAACCCGTATTGAGAAGATCAAGAACGAAATCAGCGAGTTCCAGAAGGCCATCTCCCAGAAGAAGGGCGAGATTGCTGATGCTGAGGCCAGTGTAGCCCGCTACAAGAGTCAGCTTGATGATGTGAAGAACAATCGTGAGTATGACACACTCTCTAAGGAAATTGAGTTCCAGACACTTGAGATTGAACTCTGCAACAAGAAAATCCGTGAAGCCAACACCCGTATCCAGGAGAAGCAGAATGAGCTGGTTCTCAACGAGGAGGTCATCAAGGAGCGCGAGGGCGATCTGGAGGTAAAGAAGAATGAGCTCGACGAGATTATGCAGGAGACTCGTGCTGAGGAGGAAAAACTGAAGGAGAAGGTGAAGGACTTGGAGTCAAAGATCGAGAGCCGTTTGTTGACTTCTTTCAAGCGTATCCGTAAGAATGCACGCAATGGTTTGGGCGTTGTCTACGTTCAGCGTGATGCTTGTGGTGGTTGCTTTAATAAGATTCCGCCCCAGCGCCAGCTCGATATCAAGATGCACAAGAAAGTTATTGTCTGTGAGTACTGTGGCCGTATTATGATTGACCCTGAATTAGCAGGTGTGAAGATTGATAAGGCAACTGGCGAGGAGAAGAAAACCCGTAAGCGTGCTATCCGTAAGTCGGCTTCGTCGAAAAAGACGACGGATGCCAACGATATGGAGTAATGTTATAGATTTTGATAGTCCGGGATTGCCTCAAGGAAACAATATTTTTGATTGGGATAATCCATCTTGCAGCAATAATGCTGCAGTCCGTTACTGACTATCAGATAGTCCACTTTCAGCAGAAGATTGTAGACCGTTATCTGGTCGAAAGTCTTCTGCTGAATTTGTATAGTGGGGGCCTTATATTCGATAATCATTTGAGGCTGTGCTAACTTATTATATAAGATAGAGTCGCAACGAAGCCTTTTCTCACCTGCTTTCAGCTCAATCTCGTTACCAAGGAGGCCCTTGGGATAGCCTTTATGCTCAACGAGGTAGTGTACGAAATGCTGGCGCACCCACTCTTCTGGGGTCAACGCCACATATTTTCGACGCAAAAAGTCGAAAATCATCCTTTTATCACCCTTTTCGGTGATTTTTATGGGGTATGGTGGTAGGTTTAATTGAAACATTTTTGTAACTTTGCAGGCAAAAGTACGAATAAAAAATGAAATAGCGTCATGGCTGAAGCAAAAAATGTAAGTTTTGAGGGTATTATGCGTGATTTGGAGGCGCGGAAGTATGCCCCTGTCTATTATCTGATGGGGGACGAGCCGTATTATATCGATAAGATTGCCGACTATATCGCTGAGCATGTATTACAGCCAGAAGAGCGCGATTTCAACCAGACAATCCTCTTTGGATCCGATGTGACAGCTTCGCAGATTGCTGACGCAGCACGTCGTTACCCCATGATGTCGGAGTTTCAAGTGTTGATTGTAAAAGAGGCACAGAACGTTAAGAATACTGAGGCTCTGGAGAGGTATTATAAGGCTCCGATGAACTCCACTATTCTCGTGATGTGCCATAAAAATGGGACGATTGATGGTCGCAAGAAGGAATATGTAAAGGCTATTTCTTCTGCAGGCGTACTTTTTGAGAGCAAAAAACTGCGTGATCGCGACCTTCCGGCCTTCATCGAGAACTATCTGAGGGTTCGCAAAGTAAGTATTGATCCAAAATCAACGCAAATGATTGCCGATAACATCGGTGCAGACTTGAGCCGATTGACAGGAGAACTGGATAAAGTCATTTTATCGTTGTCGGAGCAGGATAGGAGAGTGACCCCCCAGATAGTGGAGGATCAAATTGGGGTAAGTAAGGAATTTAATAGTTTTGAACTTCGTGATGCCATTGTGAATCGAAATGTATTCAAGGCAAACCAGATAATAAAATATTTTGACGAAAATCCGAAGGTCGGTAGTATCTACTTGTTTCTCCCAATGCTCTTTAATTATTTCCAGAATCTGATGATTGCCTATTATGCGCCCAATAATAAGAGTCAGGAAGCGGTTGCTGATTGGCTGGAATTGAGATCGGCGTGGGCTGCTAAGGACTATATGATAGGCATGAGAAATTATACTGGAATGAAAGTGATGCATATTATTTCTAAGATACGCGAAATAGATGCCAAAAGTAAGGGCTTGGATAATCCTAATACCCCTCCAGGAGAGCTAATGAAGGAACTGATTTTTTACATTTTGCACTAATTTGGGGGTATTTTTCACTCTAGAATTTCTAAAAATAGCTCTTTTCAGGAGCTATTTTTTTAGGCCCAAATGCCGATAAAATCAGGGGTTGTAGGAGATTTATACCCCCTCAAAACTCGCGTTTTTTCAGGCTTCCTGTCCCGTCGTTCAGATTCTGCGAAAAATGACGTATTTTCACTTTCTGAGCTTTCTGTGTTTTGGTATTCACATTCAATAACATTTGATTTCTTGTATTCATGTTTGTAAATGTAAAATTATGATGGCGTAAATTTGGATTTGTATCACGGGGATTTGTGTATCGAAACACAAATATATTATCATTAATTTAAATATGCAAATGTGATTTTTGTCATTTGGATTTTTATATTCCTAAATATGCACAATGTGTATATTGCATATAAATGCTTGTAAATCAAGTGTATATATTTAAATACTTATAAAATGGTTGATAATTTCATACTTCTATGTTATAAACAACAAGTATAAATCCCATTTATAGAATAATCATCTTCTAATTACTTTATTTATAGTCAGATAATTAGCATTTTAGGTTCTATGATTACTTTGTATAAATTTATCTTCCTAAATTTATATTTGTAATTCCGAATCAAAATATTCAGATTCTTAAGATATGAATTTGGAAATATAAAAATATAAATTTAAAGTTTAAAAAACAAAATATTTTTTTAAATTGTTGTTTATTTCAAAAAATTGATTTACCTTTGTAAACTGATAATAATAATGGCAAAATTGCCTCTTAAACATATAGCGATAGTCATGAAGGATCGAATCAGGCAAATTATGGAGTCTCAGAAGATGACTCAGCAGGAGTTCGCCGACTATATTGGACTGGCACCTGCAACCTTAAGTAGTATCTTTAACGGTCGTACCCGCCCTACTCTGAATGTGGTGGAAGCGCTAAAAAAGAAAATTCCTAACATCAGTATCGATTGGCTGATGTTTGGTTCTGGTGATATGTATGTATCCTCACAAAGTGATGTCTTAGAGTCGGAACCAACGTCTTCGCCATCACTTTTTTCAAACTCACCCACCTTCGAATTTGATCAGTCATCATCTCCTACCCCACAAAATGGTGTTTTGCCAATGCAAAATACCAATAGTGTAAAATCTACACGGTCGGATATAGTGCGAGATGAAGTAAAAATTATTGAAAAACCGCAACGTCGTGTTATCGAGATTCGTGTGTTTTACGATGATCAGACGTGGGATACATTTGTTCCTGCTAAGAAATAACATTTGGTAATATCAAGTTAATTTCGTACCTTTGCAGCATCATTTGTTACAAAGGTACCTTTTTTATATGAAGAAGTATATATTAGACCTCAAAGTTAAGTCAGTAGAGAGACTTCACGAACGCTATGTTCTCATCAAGTTGACTGACGATAATCCTTTGCCGGAGATGTTGCCTGGCCAATTTGTGGAGGTTCAGGTTAAAGGATCGCCATCAACTTTCCTTCGTAGGCCGATTTCAATCAATTTGGTGGATTACAAAGAGAATGAGCTGTGGCTTTTAGTAGCTATGGTTGGCGAGGGAACCAGTCAATTGGCTCGTATCCAAGATGGCGATACACTCAATTGTGTTCTACCTTTAGGTAATGGCTTTACTCCTGCTGTAGCTAATGAGAAGATTTTGCTCGTTGGTGGTGGTGTAGGTGTTGCTCCCCTGCTTTATATGGGAGCAAAGATGAAAGAATCAGGCTTAGAACCTACTTTCCTTCTTGGTGCCCGTTCTGCCAAAGACCTGCTGATGCTGGATATATTTAAGAGGCTTGGACGGGTATTTGTGACAACAGAGGATGGTAGTGAGGGTGAGAAAGGCTTCGTGACGAATCATTCATTGCTTCAGCAGGAGCAATTCGACCGTATCAGTACCTGTGGTCCTACACCGATGATGAAAGCTGTAGCCCGCTTTGCCCGTCAGAATGGTGTTGATTGTGAGGTATCCCTTGAAAATTTGATGGCTTGTGGCCTGGGAGCCTGTCTTTGTTGTGTGGAAAAGACGGTGGATGGCAATTTATGTGTTTGTAAGGACGGACCCGTGTTTAATATTCAGAGATTGTTATGGCAAGATTAAATGTAAAGATTGGTGAACTCTCGTTAAAGAATCCCGTGATGACGGCCTCTGGCACCTTTGGCTATGGCCTTGAGTTTGCTGATTTCATGCCGCTCGACGGTATTGGCGGTATTATTGTGAAGGGTACAACCCTGAAGCCCCGTGAGGGTAATGATTATCCTCGTATGGCCGAAACTGCTAGTGGAATGCTTAACTGTGTCGGTCTGCAAAATAAGGGTGTTGACTATTTCTGTGAACATATTTATCCTCAGATTAAGGATATTGATACGAATATGATTGTCAACGTCAGCGGTTCTTCTCCTGAAGACTATGCCGAATGCGCTGCCCGTATTGACGCTTTGGATAAAATACCAGCTATAGAACTAAATATCTCCTGTCCTAATGTGAAAGATGGAGGAATGGCCTTTGGCGTTACTTGTGCAGGTGCCTCCAGCGTGGTTAAGGCCGTTCGTGAACGCTATCATAAGACGCTGATTGTCAAGCTCTCTCCCAATGTGACAGATATTACAGAGATTGCTCGTTCCGTTGAGGCAGAGGGGGCCGATAGTGTTTCGCTCATCAACACCTTGATGGGTATGGCTATCGATATCGAAAAGCGCAAGAGAGTGTTGTCAATAGGTACAGGCGGTCTTTCCGGACCTGCAGTAAAGCCTGTAGCATTACGAATGGTTTATCAGGTGGCCAAGGCCGTCAAGATTCCTGTGATTGGTCTAGGAGGTATTTGTTCTGCCAAGGACGCCATAGAGTTCCTCATGGCAGGTGCTACAGCCATCGAGATTGGAACGGCCAACTTCCTGGATCCTGCTGTCAGTATTAAGGTGCGTGATGGCATTAATGACTGGCTAGACGGTCATGGCTGTCAGTCGGTAGAAGAAATAATAGGTGTGATCAGCTGATCACACCTATTTTATTAACTTTATATTCAAAATTTGGGGGCTGGCAATCGCCAGCCCCCAACCAACACAAAAACTAAACTAGACTTAACTAAAGCATTTCAGGATTTTCACAAATCCCGCGAATGCAGTTGCAAATATACAACAACTTTTCTAATGTTCCAATTTTTTTTGCATTATTTTGCAATTAAAATGCGTTTTCTATAAAATAACGGCCTTTTTCAGCAAAATATAGTCCAAAATAGTCATGGAGGCCATTGACTCGACAATGGGAACTGCTCTTGGCAAAACGCATGGGTCATGCCGTCCTTGAGCCTTGAAAGTAGTGGCATTTCCTTCTATATCTACAGTCTCTTGTTCTGTTAGAATTGTGGCTACAGGCTTGAAAGCTATACGGCAGTAGATGTCCTGACCATTAGAGATGCCTCCTTGAATACCTCCACTATGATTTGTTTGGGTCGTGATGTGTCCCTCTTGTGAGCAGAATACATCGTTTTGCTCTGAGCCGCGGGCTGTCACACCGTCAAAACCTTCTCCATATTCGAAACCTTTAACTGCATTGATACTAAGCATGGCAGCTCCCAATGCCGCATGTAATTTCCCAAATTCTGGTTCTCCGATACCTATCGGACAGCCTTTGATTACACAGGTAATAATGCCACCAATGGTGTCGCCTTCGGCTTTCATCTGGGTAATGAATGCTTTCATCTCGCGAGCCTTATCTGCATCTGGGCAGCGTACGGCATTTGTTTCTGTTAGGGATAAGTCGTATTTTCTGTAATCACGATCAAGTGCAATGGAGCCAACTTGTGAGGTATATGCCTGAACAGAAACACCTAACTGACGTAATACAAGTTTGGCAAAGGCTCCCCCTACACATCGGCTGATGGTAATACGGGCTGATGAACGTCCACCGCCACGATGGTCTCGGATACCATATTTATTATAATAGGTATAATCGGCGTGGGATGGACGGAACAAACAGCGCATATTCTCATAATCCTGAGAATGGTGGTTGGTATTTCGGACAAGAAAGCCAATAGGACAGCCCGTTGACTTCCCCTCAAACACTCCGCTGAGAATTTCTACCTGATCCGCCTCCTGCCTGGAAGTGGTGATCTTGCTTTGTCCTGGGCGACGGCGATTTAATTCCTGCTGGATAAAATCTAAATCGATGTCTATTCCAGCGGGCATGCCGTCAACGACACCGCCAATAGCTTCACCATGGCTCTCACCGAATGTTGTCAGTCTGAATATGTTACCAAATGTATTCACTTCTCACTCTTTAAAATGCACTATTCACTCTCAATTCCCTAATGACAGTGTCCACAGCCACAACCGTCACCGTGCTCGTGATGGTCGCCACATCCACCACACTCGCCGTCGCCATGATGATGCCCACAACCACTGCAGCCACCTGTCAAATGCTTGATAAGGTGCTGTATCTCCTCTTCTGTGGCATCGCGGTTCTCCTTGATTTCTCCCTTGAAGTTAAGGGTCTTGCCAGCTAGAGGGTGGTTGGTGTCAATTGTCACACCGTCTTCCTCAATCTTTTTCACTTTGGCCATAAACTGGTGGTCCTCATTGTCCATGAGCGTGATGACCGCCCCCTCGAAGATATTCTCATGGTCAAAGTGGCCGTTAATCATAAATACATCGCGCTGCAGTTTGTGAACGCCCTCGGGGTCATATGCACCGAATGCCTGATCTGGCTGAAGGATAAAGTCGAAAGATGAGCCCTTCTCCATATTCATCACCTGCTGTTCGAAAGCATCAAGTGCCACGCCGAAGCCTGTGATAAACTCAAAGGGACGATCATTACCCGTCTGTTCTTCCAATGTATTCTCTCCGTCGGCCACCGTATACAATTGGTATACGACCGACATAAACTTGTTTTGTGCTTTGTCCATTCTTTATATATAATAATGTATAATTGGCTGCAAAGTTACGAATAAACGTCCGAACTACCAAATTTATGGGGATTTATATGCCAAAATAATCTCAAAAACAAGAAAAATGAGCTATTCCCACATTTCTTTGATATGTGTCAACAAAAGGGCTGTTATCGCACACAATTTTACTAAAACGTTTGCGTAATACCAAAAAACGCCGTACCTTTGCACCGTCAAAAGACATTAAGGATAACAAAATTAAGTATTAAGGTAGGGCGGCTCAACACACCGCTCGAGTAAAAAAGAAAGGGTAAAAAGATGAAAAAGATGATTTTGACAATGGTAGCAATGCTGAGTATGACAACCGCATTTGCAGAAGGTGAGAACGTAGCCAATGTAAGCAACTTAGAGGCTTATGAGTTGAATATCAATATGAATAAGCTCTCTGATGTACTGGAGCTGGCTGACGACCAGAAAGAGGCCGTAGAGAACATTCACCACACTTTCGCAGCTGAGCTGATTTTTGCTGCTCAGTATGGCAAGAACGATCGCAAGGCTCTCGTTGACCGTGCTGTCGAGAACGATGTGAAGTGGATGCGCTACGTCCTTAACGACAAGCAGATGCGTACTTACCTCCGCCTGCTGAACGCTACGATGAAGAATCGTGGTCTGAACAAGTAAGAAAAGTAATTATTAGTAGTCTTTTAAGAGGCATTCCGCAAGGGATGCCTCTATTTTTATGCTTAAAATTTGCAATTCTCGAATATTTTTACTTACTTTGCAGTCAGAAACTAAAAATATAGTCAATATGAAGAATTTTAAGCTTTTTATTTTATCTCTAGTAGCTGTTGTTTTTGTCAGTTGTGGTACTTCCAACACAGTGCCCATTACAGGACGTAAACAGAATCTGATGGTCAGTGACGGAGACATTCTCTCCCTCTCTACCCAACAGTATCAGGATTTCATGAAGTCTGCCAAACTCTCTACCAATCAGGCCAATACGGCAATGGTAAAGCGGGTAGGACAGAATCTTGCCAATGCAGTTACCAGCTACCTTACGGCAGCAGGTCTGCAGAATGATCTTCAGTATTATAAGTGGACATTCAACCTAGTGCAGGACAACCAAGTTAATGCCTGGTGTATGCCTGGTGGACTGATTTGTGTCTATGAAGGTATACTGCCTGTCACGCAGGATGAGCCTTCACTCGCTATCGTGTTGGGCCATGAGATTGCTCATGCCGTTGCCCGTCACTCCGCAGAGCAGATGAGTACCCAGATCAAGCAGCAGTATGGTCTCCAGATAGGAGCTGCCGTTCTCGGTGGCCTGGGCATGGGCGCCAATACCACCTCTATCATTCAGGCTATTGCGGCTCAGGGCTTCAACTTCAAGAATCTAAGTTATTCGCGTAATCATGAAAACGAGGCCGATCATATGGGACTTATTTTTGCAGCGATGGCTGGCTATGATCCTAACGCAGCACTTTCTTTCTGGCAGCGTATGGCGGCCTCAAACAAAAATCAGACCTCAGAATTTCTGAGCGACCATCCTTCTGATGCCACCCGCATTAAGAATATTCAGGGTTGGTTGCCTGAAGCACTGAAATACTATAAGCCGCAGTCTACTGCTAAGGCTGTTACGACAACCAAGAAGACAACAACCACTACTAAGAAATCGGTAACAACTAAGAAAACCAAGAAATAATTAGGTATATGAAAAGATTGTCAATATCGTTTCTGATGGCTGCTGCCTGCATGTTGACTGCTCAGGCACAGACAAAAAATGGAGGTATCTCTCCTGACATGCTTCAGGAGTTCCAGAAAGCGCATCAGTCCTGTGCCAAGGAAAAAGTACTTGCTAATGCCATTGCCGGCATGAGTATTGATGCTCTGGCCAAGAACTATCAGGTGGCTGCCAAGCCTATCGATTCAAACTTCAGTATTGAGACCCGAAAGCAGAGTATTACTAATCAGAAGTCATCGGGTCGTTGCTGGATGTTTAGCGGTTTCAACGTGTTACGTTCGAATTATATGGCTAAGGCCGACTCTGTTGCTATTGAATTTTCACAGGCATATCTCTTTTTCTGGGATCAGTTAGAGAAGTCAAATCTTATGTTGCAGGGTGTGATAGATACTGGCAAAAAGCCCATTGATGATGAGCGAGTGCGCTTTTTCTTCAAGTCGCCTATTGGCGATGGTGGCACTTTCTGTGGTGTAGCCGACCTTGCCCCCAAATATGGTCTTGTACCTTCTGATGTCCAGCCTGAGACATTCACCAGTGAGAACACCTCAAAGGCCCGTAGTCTGATTTCGTCTAAGTTGCGTGAGTATGGTCTCCAGCTTCGTGAGATGGTTGCCAAGAAGCAGAGTCCGGCAGCTATTCAAAAGGAAAAGACCAAGATGTTGGCTCAGATCTATCACATGCTTGAACTGACTCTTGGCAAGCCCGTGGATAAGTTTACCTATGCTTTTAAGGATAAAAATGGTCGTACCCTCGGTGCAGCCAAGGAGTATACGCCTCTGAGTTTCTACCAGGAAGTGGTGGGTGCTCCCCTCGATGGTACGTTTATTATGGTGATGAATGATCCTCGCCGAGAGTATTATAAAACCTATGAAGTTGAGTACGACCGCCACACCTACGATGGTACAAACTGGCGTTACCTGAACCTTCCGATGGAGGAGATAGAAAAACTTGCTATTGCGTCACTCAAAGATGGTCGCAAGATGTATAGCTCCTACGATGTAGGCAAGCTTCTTGATCGGAAGCGTGGTTATGCTTCTCTTGACAATTTCGACTACGGCTCTGTCTTTGGCACAACCTTTGGCATGGACAAAGCCCAGCGTATCTCTACCTTCGACAGCGGTTCTACCCACGCCATGACCCTTACTGCCGTTGACCTTGATGCTGACGGCAAACCTGTAAAGTGGAAGGTCGAGAACTCCTGGGGTGCAGACTCTGGTCAGAAAGGCTATCTGATTATGACAGCTGAGTGGTTCCGTGAGTATATGTTCCGTCTTGTGGTTAATAAGAAATATGTACCCGAGAACATCTTGAAGGCTTATGATTCTAAGCCTGTTATGGTAATGCCGGAGGATCCTCTCTTCTTGCCAGATGAATAAAGACAATAATTAATAAGGTGAAAACAATGAAAATAACGAAGATATTTATGAGTATAGGTGTTGCATCGGCACTGACGATGCAGTTTAGTGCTTGTCAGCAGGCTCAGCGTGAGAACCCTCTGTTGCAGGAGAGCACAATTGCTTTTGGTGCACCAGATTTCAGTAAGATTCAGACATCTGACTATCTGCCGGCTTTCGAGACAGCCATTCAGCAGACACGTGATAATATTCAAAAGATTGTGGAGTCAGAGGATTCTGCTACGTTTGAGAACACCATTCTGGCCTATGAAGAGAGTGGGCGTTTGCTCGATCATGTAAGTCGTATATTCTTTGCTCTGACAGAGGCAGAAAAGACCCCAGAAATAGGGGATATTGAGAAAAAGGTTCAGCCGATGTTGACGGAACTGGAGAATGAGATATCTTTTAATAAACCGCTCTTTGAACGTATTCGTCAGGTTTATGACAAACAGCATGATACGTTGACTGGAGAGGATCAGAAACTCTTAGAGGAAATCTATAAGGATTTCGTACGCAACGGAGCCCTGTTGCCAGATGATAAGATGGAGCGCATGAAGGCAATCAATCTCCGTATCTCTGATTTGCAGCAACAGTGGGGCGACCAGTTGCAGGAAGCTACCAACAATGCTGTGGTATGGGTCGATAAGAAAGAAGATCTGGCAGGACTTGGCGAGGCCGGTATCGCGCAGTGCCAGAAAGATGCAGAGAGTAGGGGAGGTAAGGCACCTTATGCTATTGTCATTGTGAACACCACCCAACAAGCAATCCTGGCAAATCTCGATAACCGCGATCTTCGTAAGCGTGTCTTTGAGGCTTCCATTCATCGTGCTGATGGTACGGGCCAATCGAATACTTTCCCCATTGCTTCTGAGATCGCCAAGTTGCGTGCAGAGCAGGCAGAGATTATGGGCTATCCTAACTATGCCGCTTACTCACTTGAGAAGACGATGGCCAAGACACCTGAGAACGTCTATGCTTTCCTGAAGAACCTGATTAGTCAGTATTCACCGAAGGCTGATGCAGAGACAAAGGCCATTGAAGACTTCGCCCGTCAGACAGAAGGTGCAGATTTCCAATTGCAGCCCTACGACCGTTTCTACTATTCTGCCAAGATGAAGAAACAGTTGTTGAATGTTTCCGACGATGAGGTAAAGCCCTATTTTAATGTGGATAGTGTGCTGATCAATGGTGTCTTCTATGCTGCCAACCGTGTCTATGGCCTTACTTTCAAGGAACGTACGGATATCCCTCTTTACCATCCAGACATGAAAGCTTTTGAGGTTATCGACAAGGATGGAAAGACCAAGGCCCTCTTCTACTGTGATTATTTCCGCCGTCCCACTAAGCGAGGCGGTGCCTGGATGGACGGTTTTGCCAAACAGAGCCGTCAGTGGAACCAATTACCTATTATATTTAATGTATGTAACAACGCCAAGGCTCCTGAGGGGCAACCTTCGCTGCTCACTTGGGATGAGGTAACCACGATGTTCCATGAGTTTGGCCACGCCCTGCACGGTATTCTCTCCGATTGTCAGTACAATCGCCTGAGTGGTACCTCTGTGGCTCGCGACTTTGTGGAGATGCCATCGCAGTTCAATGAGTCATTCGCCTCCATTCCGGAAATCTTCGACCACTATGCCCGTCATTGTGAGACTGGTGAGCCTATGCCTGCCGATCTTAAGGAACGTATGCTGAAGAGCATTAATTTCCAGACAGCATATGCTCTGGGCGAGAACCTTGCTGCCACATGTCTTGACCTTGCATGGCATATGTTGCCGTCAAAGGATATTCCAACGGCAGAAAAGGCTGCGGAATTCGAGACTCAGGCTCTGCGCCAGATAGGTCTCTTCAATCCGCAGATTCCTCCACGTTACAGTACCAGTTACTTCAACCATGTTTTTGGTGGTGGCTACGCTGCTGGTTACTATAGCTACCTCTGGACAGAGGTCTTGGCTGTCAATATCGCTGATGTCTTTGCCAAGCGTGGTGCTCTTGATCCTGCTACAGGTCAGGATATGCGCGACAAGATCCTGAGTCGTGGTAACACGGGTGACCTCATGCAGATGTTCACCGACTTCACTGGCATGGCACAACCCGATGCATCCAGCCTGCTTAAAGCCAGAGGATTATAACATGAAGGAAAAAGAAGAAAAATACCGTCTGCTTACGGAGCAGATACGGAGCCTGATTGAAGGAGAGACTGATGTGGTAGCGGTGATGGCAAACATCGCCGCTGCCATTCATGAGACCATGAACTTTTTCTGGACAGGTTTCTATCGGGTGATGCCAAAGGCTGACTCTGGAGTTCAGGAATTAGTACTTGGTCCTTTCCAGGGACCAGTGGCTTGTATGCATATCCCCTATGGTAAAGGTGTCTGTGGTTCTGCGTGGAAGCAGCGTCAGACGCTCGTGGTCCCTGACGTAGAGCTGTTTCCTGGGCATATAGCCTGTAGCAGCCTCTCACGTTCCGAGATTGTTGTGCCCGTCTTGTCGTCAGCTGGGGAGGTATGGGCTGTCCTGGATATCGACAGCAAGGAACTTGCTACATTCGATGAGACAGACCGTCAGTATCTGGAAACCATCTGTGGCCTCCTTTCTCCAATCATATAGGTTCATGAAAAAACATAAGATACTGTTCGTCTGTCATGGAAACAAATAGAAAAAATTAAGATTAATTAATATCCCTAACTATCAATTAGTTAGGGAATTTTTGTATCTTTGCAAACGTAAACCAAAATCAGATTTTATTGAAATATTTGTAAACCGTAGTGTAAACTGATATAAGGATATGAAAAGAAACCTACCAACTATTTCTGCTGTTCTGTATTTGTCTAAGACATTGGCAAATGGAGAACACCCCATTATGCTGAGAGTTTCATATAATGGGCAAAGAAAATACAAAAGCCTTGGTTTGTCGTGCCCAGAAAAGTTATGGAATGAGAATAAGCAAGAAGTTAGATTGGGGCATCCAATGGCACGAAACATGAATACAATAATCAGAAGCGAGATAGATAAAGTAAATAGTTATGTTTTGAGTGTCGAAGGCAAGGAGGACTATTCCGCCAGCAGTATTATAAAAGCCGTTTTAAAAGCAGCCCCCACCACGCACACGTTATTTTCACTTTTTGAAGAAAGGATTGATTATTTCTCCAAGACCACTCATAAGCACAATACTGCAACTGGATATAGAACACTTCTAAACATTATTAAACGCTATAATGAGAATGAAGATATTGAATTATTTGAATTAAATATTGGTTGGATAAATAATTTTAAGCAGTATCTCAAGACTAAATACAAAGATAATTCTATTAGAAAATTCTTCGATTGTCTTAAAGCATTGCTGAACTATGCAGCAGAGCATGAATACATCAAAGAATCGCCCATGACAAATTATGATTGCAAATCTGGATTAAATTGTCAAACTAAGAAAAAGGCACTAAGCCTTGCTGAAATCAGCTCTCTTATACAATATTATTATAATACATACGGATTCACAGGAATGAATCCACGACCAGACTTAGAAAAGACTAAGGTTCATTATTGGAATCAAAGGTTTAAGCCACGTGGTACTACAAAATTAACTCCGATTGATGCCGAACAGTTTTCATTGGCACTATTTCTGTGTTCCTATATGTTTCAAGGTCTAGCTTTGGTCGATTTGGCAAAATTGAAAAGGAAGGATTTGAAAATTGTTAAAGTAGTGAATGAAAAGAAATGGATGGAAGATGCAGCAGAACACGATATTGAGTATGCCAACTCAAATAAAGAGGTAACAGAATATTATGAAATCAATACTCAGAGAGAAAAGACCAACCATCCTACTCGTATCATGTGTGAGGCTCAATCATTAATTCCTTTTCTTAATCCATTCGGTTCATGGGTCAATGGTTGTGAGGATGATGATGAACTGGAAGAATATGTATTCCCTATCTATGATAAAGACAATGATGATGAATATATGAAATTTGGTAGGATGAAATATGCAACATATCTAGTAAATGTTAATTTGAAAAGGGTAGCAGAAAAAGCTGGTATTAGCAATGACATAACCTTTTATTCGGCACGGCATTCTTATGCATCAAATCTTTATCATTCTAATGTACCTGTTGGTCTGATAGCTCAAAATATGGGTCGTAATCCTAATGATATAGATACGTACTTAAAGGCATTTGATAAGAACAAGATAATTGAAGCCAATGAAAAGGCTTTTATAACAGGACATGAAGAATTTACTTCAATAAGAAAAGAGCAAAGAAGAAAAGAAAGAACCGAATATATCGAAAAGAATAGGGAACTTTTAGAGAACAAAAGTGGAATTATTTTGCCAAAGCAAGATACAAAAGAAAAAGACCAAAGGAAAGAGGCATTGAGACAGTTAAAGGAACACATTGAACAGGAACTAAGTAAGTTGAAAAATGAAAGGTAGGCATCCGAGCCACTAGATTAGGGGGGGGCTTGTAACCTAACGTCTCTTTTCTATGAATTGGGTAGGTCACATATTCACAAACAGTCTGCCATGTAAGAAAAATTTTGGGGGCTGGAATGGCGATATTTTCAATTCGAAGCTATGTCCACTCAATTGAAAACCAGTGAATTGAGAAAACCATATAGTCACCAAGCGTTTAAAAAAAATTCTGGGACCTATTTTGAGATATTTTCAGAATCGGTCCCATTTTCATACGTTTCGATTGAGGTGGATTCCAGTCACACAGAGACGTTTTTCATGGTCTGAAGGTATAACTATCCCCATAAGGAATATCAAGCCCTCAGAGAGCACTCTACGCATTTTTCTTGTATTTGGTGATACCATTCTGTTTGCGCCACCTCTTTAGTGTCACTAGTGAAATCTCAAGCCCATGTGATTTCATAACCTCCAGATTCTCCTTATCAGTCTTTGAACAGTCGTATAGCTCACCCACACCTTCATTACGAATCATCTTACAAACCTTATTCCTTACTTGTCTCTTATTCAGACCGTATTTCTCACAGAACCTAGGATTAACCATGAATCTTCTATTAGTACCCTTTAATCCTTCACCTCTAGTTAAATCAGCCTTCATTACGTTTCTAGCTATGTAGAAGATTTCCTTTTTATCAATGACATTTTCAGCATCAAAATTTGATATATAATAAACGAGTTCGTATAACAAATTGAATAAAAGGTTATCGAAGGTAATACTAGGGTTAATCATTCGCCTAATGACACCATTGATGAACAGTTTCTTTCTACGACCATTGCCATCTGCAATCTTAATAGCTCTGCCATTGCTTTTCTTCCAGTATCTCTTAATCTCAATGTAATCTGAAGGAAATACAATATAGGGTGTATCATCATCAACGATTGGTAACGGTGTATGCTCAATATTTGGGAAAACATCAATATATTTACTCAAAACATCTTCCATTTTCATATTCCAATAATCATCTTTGAAATTATTATTTACAAAAGTATCATTCAAACTAATAATAGTTGGTGGTGTTGTATTATTAGTTACATTGATACTTTTATTATTATTACTATCTATATTATTAATATTATAATAATCTTTATAATATACTATAATATCTAGCTTATTATATATTATATTGGTTACCATGATGTCGATATTGCCACAGCCATTGCCATTATAGTACTGACTAGCCTTGAAGCTTCTATCATCAATGTCACTAGTTGAAATCTTATTTGCTTCCAACAAGGAATTAACATAGTTATAATACTCATTACAACCTTCAATTTTATTAGCGAAGCAATATATAAGGCGGTAACTATATTTCCCATCGAGACCATTGCTGCATGAGGTGTAGGAGATAGTAGGTTTATACTCCAGTCCATCTACCATCGTATTCATATCAACATCGGTGTGGTCAATGTCGAGCGATACGAAGGAAGAATAACTGAAGTTCCTATCAGTCTTATCTCTCATTCCAAATGTGGCATTATTGAAGATAGGTGTATAGCAATACCCTTTAGCCAAAGCTTCAGCGAAACCACTAACATCTGTGTATATCCTACTGAATCTTAGCTTTCCGACCTCTGTTTCCCTATTGGGTTTATGGTCAAATTTCTGATGGGATAGACTTACCCAAAACTTGTAATCATCTGTGATTTCCATATCTGTAATCTCGTTAACAATACGTCTGCAATCTCATTATTTTTAAGAGAAAAAGGGGTTTACCAATCGAGATTACAGACAAAAAGAACTGGCTTAACGGTAGCGAACCGCACCCCTCTGTGACTAAAATATAAACCTTGATTCTAGTTTTTCAAGTGTTATTGAAGAAAAATAGGTTATATTGCAAAGATATGTAAAAAAATCCGAAAAAACAAGTTTTTCAACTGGTATTTTCTCTAGTACCCTAATATTTATCTAATGGATGAATTGAAGTCATACCAAGTCATGCTTTTTAAATAAATATAATAATGTAACACAAAAGTATATTATGGATAACACAAACGTTAATCAACCAAGACAGAGACAAGATAGGCATGGGGCTAATAATCCGATGTTTGGCAGAACCCATAGCCAACAGTCACGAGAAAAGATGAGCCAAGCAGCAACCTTGAGAAACCAACAGTATAGGGATGCGCTTAGAAATCAGCATCATGTCAGCATGGATGAGTTTCTGAGTGCCAACCCTTCAGTGGAACAGTATATAAAGGCATTGGCTAGTAAGGTAATAAAAGAAGAAATAGACAAAGTTATATGGAGAAAACAGAATCAACCAATATCAATCCCAAATTCATGGGATTAACCGAATTAAAAAAGAAACTAGGGTTAGACAAGATTCCAGTGATACACCCTCCCATCCCCATCAAAAGGGATGGCAAACATTTATATCAAGTTGTCGGCTATACCTACCCACTGAGACCAGAGACCATTGACAGATTGAATATACCACCTCAAAAGATTCTATTTGAAGTTGATAGGGAACAGTGGCACAGAGAAATGAATGAAGTAAAGGAGAATCAAGATAAGAACCCCAAGGAGTATATAGACCCTTGGGATAAATAACGCTGCAATAAATTGATAAATTACAGCTATCAATATTTAACAATTTGGAGGCTCATTACAGCCTCCTTTTTTCGTCAATGTAGTCACGCACGGCATTGGGCTATCAAAAGCCACAATGAGCCTTAATATACCTATATAAAGGCAATCTAAGCGTTTTTGAAGGTAAAAACAAACGCATTGGTGCGTTTATTCTCTCTCAAGTTCTGAAAAAAGAAAATCTATCTACTCAAGCGTGATTTTCAACTCCTGACCACAGTGAGGACACCTCAGAACTGGTGCAGTATTCTCAACCTCACTCATTTCATCGGTGAAGAAATCACCAACCTTACAACCGATTATCTCTGCAATAGTGCGCAATGTCTTAACATTGGGCGAACCATTCACAATCTGACTGATTCCCCCCTTGGTAATCTCCATCTTATTGGCTACATCAATCAAGGTGTAGCCATGTGCCTTAATAACTCCCTTTATATCCATATTAATAATGTTTAGAAATAACTGGTGCAAAATTACCAATAAAAAAACAATCTACCAAATATAATCGCAGAAATGTTTAGTTATGACTTTAATTCTGTTAATATGTGTTTAGTTTGGGCTTAAAATTGTTACTGGAGGTTAAAGTTATAGTAAAAACTAAACTTTTTATTCAAAAACCTTGCATGGTTTAGAAAAAAGTATTATCTTTGCATCAGAAATAAGAAATAGTAACAGTTAAAAGTAAACAATATGTGGGGCATCTACTACAAAGTCAACGGCAAAGGTCAGTATAAGAACTATATGGATGGTACTTATACAGAAATGAAGAAAGCATCTGATGAACTGATTGCTAGAGCAACCGCAAAGGGCTTCAAGATGATTAGACGTGCTCAAGGTACTGGTGGTGTAAACCTCACTTATTCAGACGGTAAGACTAGAGTTGAAATCGTCTATGTTGAGAATGAGAGAGATAGAGAGTGGTTAGCATTCTTCGACAAGTGCCAAGCAGAACGTGAAGCAAAGGCAGCATAAATAGAAGTTTAACATTTTAATATAGGAGATAGAGATATGAAGCAGATTGCAACAGTTAGCACCAGTGAGATTGCTCGTTACGCAGCAAAAAATATCGTTTTGAACAACGTGGATATGCTTACAGCCACAAGTAAGGGTATTGCCCTTGAGACAATGAAGAAGCGCATGATGCGTGGCGAGGTCATTAGATTCGCCTATATGAAGAAGGATGGCTCTGTACGTGTTGCAGTTGGCACATTGCAGCCCCAAGCCGTTGCAGCCAACGTGAAGGGTACTGGAATCCCTAAGAAGTTCTATGGTATGTTTGTGTACCTCGATTTGGAAAAAATGGCATGGAGAGGATTTTTGGAGCAAAATTTTGTGGGTACGATTGAGAACTAATAAGGGTAAGGGGGAGAAATCCCCTCCCTTCTAACCGATAAGTAGAACGATTAACAGATAAGAGATATGAATACAAAAATGGCAGAGTATATAATGGTGATTCTCAAGTCGAGAATTAATATAATGTGGTCATGGGGTTGCAAAAACTTTGTTGCACTCAATGATGGTCTTATGTGGCATGTTCAAGGTTATTTGCTGAATGGTTATGTGAAGGTATTATACAATATTGCTACAGATGCCTTTGATGTGTATTTCCTCAATAACAAGAAGGAACTAGTGAAGAAGGTTGAAGAAGTGTACCTTGATAACCTTGTAGATGTGATTGATTGGAATGTCGAGAAGGACGATTCGTTTGATTACGACAAAAGAGTTAAACAGCAATATTCTATTTCTTTATATTAATGAATATAGGCTGAAAATCAGATAGTTACAAAATGGATAGTTGGAATTACATTCAAAAACATAGTTGAACCAATAAAAAGATAGGATTATGAAGCAAGAATATCACGAATACCGTACATCAAATGCCCTTGAGTGGGACACTATGCTTTCACTAGTTAGAAAGTTGTATAGGGATGGTGATTACCGTATGTCATTACTCATAGGTTGTGGGGCATTTTTTGGCTTACGTATCTCAGACACTTTGAGCCTTACATGGTCAATGTTGCTCAACGATGATAAGTTTGTTATCTATGAGAAGAAAACCAATAAAAGGCGAGTAGTGAAGATTAACAAGGGATTTCAGAAGCATATCAAAGATTGTTATGATGCTTTGCATATCACCAATGAGGATGAAAAGTGTTTCTTGTCGAGAAAGAAGATGGTGTATAGCACACAGCGTATCAACATTCTGCTGAAAGAGATTAAGAAGAACTATAACCTCAAAATCGAGCATTTCAGCACTCACAGCCTCAGAAAGTGTTGGGCATTGAAAGTGTATAAGGAGAGTGGAAATGATGCCTCTCTAGCCTTACAGAAATTGAGCCTTATGATGAATCATGCTTCCGTATCGGTCACACGCACCTATTTGGGGATTACTGAATCTCAGCTTTTGGACACTTACGACCTCTTAGATTTTTGATTGATTAATATAGATGTTGTGGCGGATCGCCACAACATCAAATACAAAATAGTATAATTTGATTTATATCTCAAAAAAACAAGTCTTTACAATTGCATTAAGTCCCCTTTGGTGTGGAAGTTGGGAAAATGCGTTAGAGTGCTCAAGGTTATTCTTGTCATGTCTTTTGCTGCAAGAGTTATGCAAAGAATACTTGAGGAAGATAAATTCATTCAAGTTTGACTAAATCTTAAATTTTGATGAGTTTTGTTTTTTTTAGATTTTAAATTTGGAAGTAAAAGATAAAACATTTATATTTGCAAAGGATTATTAACTTCAAATTATTGTAATAATGAAGAAAATAGTATACAAATTCAGACCTCTGGTTATCTTTTGCATAAGTGCATTTGTTTTATCTGCATGCAAATCAAAGGATGAGAAAATTGCTATTCTTATTAAAGATATAGTTAAGGAATCGCTTACCAACCCAGATTCATACCAATCTGTTGAGATTCATATTGATAGTCTGAAAAATGATAGATATGGAGATACTCTCATTTTTGATAACGCTATTAAGGATATAGAAGCGAGAAAAATATTCAATAAAGCATCAAAGAATTTTTATGAAAAACGTGATATTATACATGGTTATCTGTCTTCACCATCTATTTCAAAGGAAGAAAGAGATGCAATTGATAGAGAGAGATATAAAATGGATGAGTATTTGAAAGAAATGGAAGCTCAAAATCCTACAATTAATAAGCTTGAAGCAGAAATCAAAGCATTCGATAAAAAGTGTGATGGTAAGTTCTATGGATGGCTAGTAACCCATAAATACAATTATGTATCTAAAGACGGTGAGGCTTCATCAGGAACATTCATTTTTTATATTGATAAAGAATGTAGTACTGTCTATAGATATTTAGATGAAGATAAAACCCCTTTCGAAGCTTTTAAAAAGTATATTGACATGGTAGTAAATGGTGAAATAAAGTAATAGAAGAACATTATTTTTTAGCCAAATCAAATATAACTTGTGTAGCCTGTTACGTTATGAAGAAAATAATTTGTTTCTTACTCGTAGTATTGTCCGTGACTTGTGTTCAAGCTCAAAACAAGTACTCATATAAAGATGTAATGGTATTTAAACGTGGTATATTAGATTCTGCTAGAGAAATGGCAAAGTCTGTACCTATACAGATTAATGAGGTAGAGACCCTTTATGCTATAGGTGTAACGGAAAATTTGGTAGTATATAAATCTGAAATTGCTGGATGGGATGGTAATATAATGATGACAAAAGACGAAACTGAACAAGTGAAATCTGGGATGATTATAAATATGAGAAGAATGTGGCAACAACATATGGATATTGTCAATGAATGTCTGAGACGAACTAATTTAGAATTTCAATTCATGTTTTTTTCTGAGGATAGAAAATACATAGGTGGTTTTAAATTAGGATATAAAGATTTCCCAAGAGAATAAGTTTTAATTCAACAGAATATCAATATGAACAAGAAAGTCAAAAAAACGCTTGAATATGGAGCAGTTGCTGTTATTATATTTGTATCTTTTTCTCTAAGGTTAGGTATAAATGCATGTCATCGTTCTAACTATAGCATTAGTAATTTAATCAGTTCTTCCAACGAGGAAAAGCCTATTGAACGGATTAACGAATTTACGAATCACTTGAACGATATTTGTCCTATATACTTTGAAAGTTGGGCAAAGATTGAGAGTTGTGCAATTAATACGAACACGATGAATTTAAAAATCTGTGTCGATGATGATTTCATAGAATCATACAATCAAGGTACTTTTATCATAGCCGTACATCAACAATTTGAAAACGAGATTAGCGATATTGACCTATTAAAAAAAGATATGGACGCAGAAAATATTACGATAAAACTTTCGATATGCAAAACAGATGGAGATGAAATTGACAACATAGTATTGCGACCTAAAGATATTTTTGATAGTCCTATTGTTCACTATGAGGAAAATAGGAATTTGGAGCGTACTTTACAAGAAGCTGATATAGCATCAAAAGTCACTCCATATAGTGTTACTATTCAAAACAACAATTAGAGCCAATTAGATTTTTGCTAAATATTTGATATAGTTGACGCTTGAATAAGAAACCATATTCAATTCTGATTATTTTTGAATATTAGAACCACTGAAGAACCCTCTATTTATGGGGGTTTTCTTTTTGCTGAGGCTCTAATCATACATTTTTGTTAGTTTTTGTATGTTTTTGAATGGATTTTTTTGTAGTTTCTGATATTTCTATTAACTTTGCAATGAAGAATCAAATTTGAATAAGAAATAGGGCTTGTAATTTAACAAACTTATGGCATATCAAGGTATATTTCACAGTAGCCTATTGCGGATAAGGGAAGCATTAGAATGGGCTGAAAGACAAAATATCGAAAGATTACGTAGGTTCTTAATTGAGAACTCTAATATTCCCTTGTATTGTTTTTCATCTGGTGGTGCATCGAGTGCATTAGAATATGCTGCACTATTGTATGAATCAAATAGGTCAATGGCAAAGGCAATTACACCATTAATGATGGCTTCAATTTCTGATGAGGCTTTAAAGGCATCCAAAATTCTTATTACCACTGGTGATGGTAATGGTTGGGATGAAAAATATACAGCAAAGAGAGCCGCTGAAGTTAATCCCAAAGGAACAGCAGCCATCGTTAGAGATTGCGGTGCAGATAATTACGTTATCAACACATTAAAGAAGGTTACTACAAATTGGTTTATATATAATTGGATTGAATTGGGAGGGAAACCATTTATAGCAACGATTGAAACGATGTGCAAATTTGGACTATTCTATAGGGCATTTACAAATGAAGATGAGATAGTCTCTAAGTTAGATTTCAATCTTACCCCCAATGATTGCTTTACCTACAAAGCAAGAGTAGAAGGTACAGTTCCAAAATTGAGTGAAATAAAGAATTATATTGTGCTATATAGTGGATGGTCAAAACCAGTAGCCACAGATTTCGAGTGTAAGATGATAGAAGGTGGTTTTGCTAGCGTACAGTTAGCAGACTACCGAAATTTTTGTCATGGTAGATTTATCTTTATATCTAAGCACCTATCAGATTCCGCCTTTGTTTTGTTCCTTACACCAAGGGAAAAACAGTTTGCCAAAGACCTTATACTTGAGAGTGTAGCGTGGAGAGATAAAACGGATATATTCCCTAGGAACACTCCAGTTGCTATCATTGAAACACAGTATGATTCACCAATTGCAAGTATTGACTTAATGATAAAGATGCAAGTATTCTTCGATGAAGTTGCTAAAGCACTAGATGATGAGCCATGCGACCCATCAAATCCATGTGGAATAGACAAGAGATTCCCCAGAAGCACACCTTTTAGGAATCTGTTAGAAATGGGAGCATTGAATCATGGGAATCTGCAAGGTTCAAATGGGGCAATGAATAGTGTAGATAGGAAATGGACTATTCTGTATGACCCCAAAAAAACCATTTCCCAAATCGCAGAACTGAATAAAAAGAAACTAGGAAAAGACGTTTCTGAAGCAACGATTAGAAAATATATCATTGAGCATAGAATTGATAGGAGGTATGATGAAAAAATGGTCATTTATAATCGAGTATGGCTACAGTACATAAAGGATTCAGACCAATCAATTTCATCTATTGCAAAGACTTTGAAGATGTCAAAAAACACCGTAAAGATGTATCTAAGGGAGAAGGTTAAGTTTGAACGAAAAGAAGGTAGAAATAGAATGGTTAGTGAAGATACTAGGATAACTAAGTTAAAGGAAACCTTAGAGAGAGCCATTGCTAGATTTCCTAGGGTCAAGGCAATACAAGCAAAGCATCCAGAATATGATGTAAATGCTATTCTTGAGAAACTACCATTGACAAAGGATGATAAGAATACATATCAAATTTCATGCTTCATGCAAATGAGGGAATTGAGATATAAATACAAGAATGGTGATGTAGAATACATAATATAATATTGTAAACTGTTATGTAAACTAATATATAATAATAATAGATAATATACTGATAATGAATAAGGTATATAAGATATTGTTCGTCTGCCATGGGAATATCTGCAGGAGTCCGATGGCTGAGTTCGTGATGAAGGATATTGTCAGGAAAGCAGGCTTGGAGGATCTGTTTGAGATAGAGTCGGCAGCAACATCGACGGAGGAGATTGGCAACGAGGTATATCCTCCTGCCAAACGTAAATTGTCTGAACATGGTATTAGTTGTAAAGGCAAAACGGCGCGCCAGATGACGCGCCGTGACTATGACCGTTTCGACTTGCTGATAGGCATGGACTCTTGGAACTTCCGTAATATGAACCGCATCTGTGGGGGTGACCCTGAGATGAAGATCCGGTTGCTGATGGACTTTACGGATGAACCCCGCGATGTGGCTGATCCCTGGTATACAGGTAACTTTGAGGCCACATGGCGTGATGTGTCAGAAGGCTGTCAGCAGTTACTCGATTACCTTATTTCTCTTCAATAGGGGCGTTCTTGAGTTGCTCGAGGGCACGGCAGAGCTGGTCGGGACAGGAAGTACCTTTGGCACCACAACGGATGCCATTAAGGCGCTTCATGACGTCATCGATATGCTGTCCGCGCACTAACTGACTGATACCCTGTAGGTTGCCGTTACAACCTCCGAGGAAGAATACCTGCTGGATGATGTTGTTCTCGTCGGCAGTCACATCTATCAGCTGTGAGCAGGTGCCTTGGGTCTGGTATTGTACGTGTTTTGTTTTCATAAAGCGTTGTTTATTGAGTCTAATGGATTCTTTTTCTTTGTTATCGTCTGCAAAGATAGTTATTTTTATAAAAATGTAAGCGAAAAAGCAAAATTTCTTGCAAAATATTTGTTTGTTTCGAGGAAAAGTAATAATTTTGCATCCGAAATCAATAAAAACTAGAGAATATGTCAAAGTTGAATGCATACTTTTACGGCTATTATTTTTACTTTGCAAGCAATTGTGAAGCGGGTAGTCGTAAGTAATAAATTGAAGATTGAAGATTGAAAATTGAAATAAGGCTCCGCTTCACGAAAAGGTGAAAGCGGAGTTTTTATTTAGAGGTAAAATAGTAAAAAGGTAAAATAGTAAAAAAAGAGATATGAAGAGAATTGCCATTCAAGGACTGATAGGGTCGTTCCACGATATCGCGGCGCACCTGTATTTCGAAGGAGAACAGATACAGTTGATTTGTTGTTCAACCTTCGAACAGGTCTTTGCCAATATTAAGCAAGACCCCACGGCCATCGGAATGCTCGCCATCGAGAACACGATTGCAGGTTCATTGCTGCACAACTATGAACTGCTACGCGACTCGGGTACAACCATCGTTGGAGAGCATAAGTTGCATATCTCACATTGCATCTGTTGTCTGCCTGACGACGATTGGGACACCATTACCGAGGTTCATTCCCATCCCGTCGCTCTGATGCAGTGCCGTGAGTTCCTGGCTCAGCACCCACAGTTGAAGAATGTGGAGGCAGAGGATACGGCTGGCTCTGCCAAGATGATTGCCGAGGGTCAGAAGAAAGGGTGGGCTGCCATCTGCCATGCTGAGGCTGCCAGACTCTATGGTCTGAAGGTACTTGAGGACCATATTGAGGACAATAAGCACAACTTCACCCGTTTCCTAGTGGTGTCGAATCCCAATAAGGCTGATTTGCTGCGTCCCCTGACGGAGACCAACAAGTCGAGCATCGTCTTCTCGCTGCCTCATGAAGAGGGTAGCCTCTCCCACGTCTTGGCAATCCTCTCGTTCTACAAGATTAATCTGACGAAGATTCAGTCGTTGCCGATTATCGGACGCGAGTGGGAGTATCTGTTCTATGTCGATGTGATGTACGACGATCTCACTCGTTATCGCCAGTCGATCGATGCCATCATTCCGTTGACAAAGGACTTGAAGATTCTGGGAGAATACAAGGATGGTAAGCAGACGAACTAATGTAATCATAAAATTAAAGTTTAAAGCTCAAAGTTCAAAGTATATGATACAACCAGCAGATAGATTATCGCTTGTTAGCGAATACTACTTCAGCAGAAAGCTGAAGGAAGTGGCTCAGCTTAATGCTGAGGGTAAGGACATTATTAGTCTCGCCATTGGCAGTCCAGATATGCCACCGTCTGAGCAGACCATCAATAAACTATGTGAGGTGGCCCGCCAACCCAATGCTCATGGTTATCAGCCCACGATGGGAACGCCAGAGCTTCGTGGGGCTATGGCCGACTTCTACAAGCGTTGGTATCATGTGGACCTTGACCCAAAGACAGAGATCCTGCCGTTGATTGGTTCTAAGGAAGGTATCCTCCACGTCACGCTTGCCTTCGTCAATCCAGGCGACGAGGTGCTCGTACCCAATCCTGGTTATCCCACCTACACCTCTTTATCAAAGATATTAGGTGCCAAGATTGTGAACTACAATCTGCGTGAGGACAATGGTTGGCAGCCTGATTTTGATGAATTGGAGAAGATGGATCTTACGAAGGTTAAGCTTATGTGGACCAACTATCCCAATATGCCGACAGGAGGCAGGGCTCAGCGCACCACTTACGAGCGACTAGTAAAGTTTGCCAAGGATCACGACATTGTAGTGGTGAACGATAATCCATATTCGTTTATCTTGAGCGAGGAGCATCTGAGTATACTACAGGTGCCTGGCGCCAAGGACTGCTGCATTGAGTTCAACTCTATGTCGAAGAGTCATAACATGCCTGGCTGGCGTGTAGGTCTCTGTGCTACGAACGCTGAGTTCATAACTTGGATTCTGAAGGTGCAGTCAAATATCGAGAGCGGCACGTTCCGCGGTATCCAACTGGCTGCTGCCGAGGCATATAAGAATGACGAGGCCTGGCATCGTGAGTTTAATATCGAAACCTACGCTCGTCGTCGTCAGTGGGCCGAGAAGATTATGGATGTCTTGGGATGTACTTACGACAAGAATCAGGTGGGGATGTTCCTATGGGGAAAGATCCCTGAGAAATATGCCGATGTCGAGGATCTCACGGAGCGAGTGCTCCATGAAGCCCGTGTATTTATCACCCCAGGCTTTATCTTCGGCTCCAATGGTAAGCGTTATATCCGAATCTCCCTTTGTGCCAAGGAAGAGAAAATCAAGGAAGCATTAGAAAGAATCAAAAAAACAATATAATTATGGAACTAGAATTATCTCCACTGAACTTACCGAGTGACAACGAACGTCCCTTCGTGATTGCAGGCCCTTGCTCTGCAGAGACTGAGGAACAAGTGATGACCACAGCCCGCGAACTGGCGATGAAGGGCTGTCACAACTTCCGTGCTGGTGTTTGGAAACCCCGTACCAAGCCGGGTGGTTTCGAGGGTCATGGTGAACCTGCCCTCGTCTGGCTTGTCCAGGTGAAGAAGGAGACGAAGATGCTCGTCTCTACCGAGGTGGCTACGCCAGAGCATGTTGAGCTGGCATTGAAATATGGTATCGATATCCTTTGGATTGGTGCCCGTACCTCTGCCAACCCCTTTGCCATGCAGGCTATTGCCGATGCCTTGAAGGGTGTTGATGTGCCTGTGTTCGTGAAGAATCCTGTGAATCCAGACATCGAACTTTGGATTGGTGCTCTGGAGCGTCTGAACCAGGCAGGTGTGAAGCGTCTGGGTGCCATCCATCGTGGATTCTCCAGCTACGAGCAGAAGATCTACCGTAATGCGCCGATGTGGCAGATTCCCATCGAACTGCGTCGCCGTATCCCGGAACTGCCATTAATTAGTGATCCTTCCCATATTGGAGGTCGTCGTGAACTGGTGGCTCCACTCTGTCAGCAGGCCATGGACCTTGGCTTCGACGGACTGATCGTGGAGAGCCACTGCGATCCAGACAAGGCCTGGAGCGATGCTAAGCAGCAGGTAACGCCCGATGTGCTCGACTACATTCTCTCTCTCTTGGTGATTCGTGACGAGAAGACCACTACTGAGGGTATCACCCAGCTTCGTAAGCAGATCGATGAACTCGACAATCAGCTGATGGATCTTCTGGCCAAGCGCATGAGGGTTTGTCGTGAGATTGGTCAGTATAAGAAAGAGCACAACATGACCGTGCTTCAGGCTAACCGTTACAATGAAATCCTGAACAAGCGTGGTGCCCAGGGTGCACTCTGTGGCATGGATCCAGAGTTTGTCGCTCACGTCTTCGAGAATATCCATGAGGAATCAGTAAGACAGCAAATTGAAATAATAAATAAGTAGTAAGAGATTTCTCTACGCTCGATATGACAAATAGAGTATGAAGATATTGGTTTTAGGTGCAGGTAAGATGGGAAGCTTCTTCATCGACCTGCTGAGTTTTGACCACGAGGTGGCAGTCTTTGAGCGTGATCCCAAACGGATGCGCTTCACCTACAACTGCCAGCGTTTTACCTCGTATGAGGAGATTAAGGAATTTAAGCCAGAGCTGCTCATCAATGCGGTAACCCTGAAGTATACTATTCCTGTATTCAAAGAGGTGATTCCCTATCTCCCCAAGGAGTGCATCATCAGCGATATCGCCTCTGTGAAGACGGATATGAAGGATTTCTATGAGTCCACTGGCATGCGCTATGTCTCTACTCACCCGATGTTTGGACCTACCTTCGCTAATCTGCAGCAACTCTCTGAAGAGAATGCCATCATCATCAGCGAGGGCGACTACATGGGACGTATCTTCTTCAAAGACCTCTATCAGAAACTGGGACTTAACATCTATGAGTACACCTTCGAGGAGCACGATAAGACGGTAGCTTACTCTCTGAGTATTCCTTTTGTGTCTACCTTCGTGTTTGCTGCTGTCATGAAGCATCAGGATGCACCTGGTACCACCTTCAAGCGCCACATGCGTATTGCCAAGGGCGTGCTCAATGAGGATGACTACTTGTTGCAGGAAATCCTCTTCAATCCCTACACCCACGATCAGGTGTCTCAGATCCGTACGGAACTGAAGGAGCTCCTTGAGATTATCGACAACAAGGATGCCGACGGCATGAAGGGGTACCTCACCAAGATCCGTAATAACGTCAAACGCGACATTGAAATCAAGCAATAGGCTTCTATATCACCTTGTAGCCTTCATGGTAGTAGCCATTTGGGGATCGACATTCGTCTTCACCAAATTGCTGCTACTTGGTGGGCTGACACCTGGGCAGATCTTTACACAGCGTTTCATCATCGCCTATCTCCTCTTGCTGGGTTATTCGCTCCTGATCGGCAAGACAGGGGGGAGGCCTTTCCGCCTCTTCTCTGATTCTTGGCGCGACGAACTGCTGATGTTGGCCTTAGGTGTTGCTGGTGGCTCACTTTATTTCCTGACAGAGAACTCTGCCATGAACTATACCACAACCACCAATACCTCGTTGATTGTCAGTCTGTCACCGTTGGTCGCCACCTTCCTGATATCCTTATTCTATCAGTCTCAACGTCTGAATCGTGTGCAGAGCATAGGCACGCTGATGGCAGCATTGGGTGTGGTGATAGTGGTGTTGAATGGTCATTTCGTACTCCACCTCTCTCCATTAGGCGACTCATTGGCATTTAGTGCAGCACTCTGTTGGGGCTTCTATTCATTATTGATGATTCCCGCTGGCCAGCGTTATGATACGTTGTTCATCACCCGTAAGGTGTTCTTCTATGGTATGTTCTCCATGATACCTTATTTCATGGTTTATCCAGGCCTGAACCTGTCTGTGGTTCTTCATCAGCCACCATTGCTGTGGAATCTGCTATTCCTGGGTTGTGTGGCCTCCATGCTTTGTTTTGTGGCGTGGAACTGGGTGCTGAAGAAGTTGGGTGCCGTTGTGGCTACCAACTATGTCTATTTCAATCCCGTCACAACGATTCTCTTTGCTTGGGCCATCCTCTCCGAGCAGATCACCATTTACTTCGTTATCGGCACCATCCTCATCCTCGTAGGCATGTACCTGGCCGATAAGCGCAAAAAGTAGGAACTTTTCTTTGTATTTTCGAATTAAATACTTACTTTTGCAGAAAAATCAATTAATAATGTAATTGTTATGGGTATTATAGGTTCGATTATTATTGGCTGTTTGGCTGGCTTCTGTGCTGGCAAGTTGATGAAAGGTGGTGGCATGGGCTTCATTATGAATCTGGTGCTGGGCCTGTTTGGTGGTCTTGTTGGTGGCTGGCTGTTTGGGGAGCTGGGTATCCAATGGGGTGGCATCTTGGGTCAGCTTGGTACGGCTATTGTTGGTGCTGTAGCTATCCTTTGGGTAGCCTCGCTCATCAAGAAATAAGGAAAAGATGAATTTGCAGGAAATGACGTTAGCCGTGTGCGATGTTGCACGGCGGGCTGGAGCATATATCAAGGAAGAGCGAAGTAAGTTCTCTCTCGAAAGTGTGGAGCGCAAGCATGCCCACGACTATGTATCGTATGTGGATAAGGGTTCTGAGCAGTTGATTGTCAGTGCTTTACGCGGTCTTCTTCCTGAGGCTGGCTTTATCACAGAAGAAGGCCTGGCAGGTCACGATGCAGAGCAGATGCTCTGGGTGGTGGATCCCCTTGATGGTACCACCAACTTCATCCATCAGTATGCACCATACGCTGTCAGTATCGCCCTGTTGCAGGGTAAGACCATCCTCATAGGTGTGGTTTATGAGATTTGTGCCGACGAGTGTTTCTATGCCTGGCAGGGTGGGGGCGCTTATCTCAACGGGAAACCGCTCCACGTCAGTTCTCAGAATATTCAGGATGCGCTGCTCTGTTTGCAGTTCCCTTATAACAGTGATGCCTATAAGCCAGTGATGAAAAGATTGATAGATCGTTTTTATGGCAATGTGGGTAGCATCCGGGCATGCGGATCTGCAGCGATGGCTCTCTGCCAGGTGGCTGCAGGCAGGCTCGATGGTTATGCGGAGCAGTATATCGGCCAGTGGGACTATATGGCTGGCAGTCTGATGGTGATGGAGGCTGGGGGACAGGTGACTGACTACTCTGGTTCAGATGATTTCACCCAGGGTAACAGCGTCGTTGCGACCAATGGCGTCATTCAACAAGATATTCTGGAAACGATATTAAAGGTAAAAAGGTAAAAAAGGATAAGATGGCAGCAGGAAAATGGATAGGAGGTTTCGTCGGATGGATGGCAGGAGGTCCTTTGGGTGCTCTGGCAGGCTACCTTGTTGGCTCTCTCTTCGACTCGATGCTCGATGGGGTGAACACCCCCAGTAACTCTGGCACTTGGGGTTCAGGATCTGAGCGCGACGGCAGTTGGCAGCAGCGTTCGTATCAGGACTATAGTCAGCAATATCAGCAGGCCTATCGCCAGCGTCAGCAGCAGGGCAACCGCAACAGTTTCTTGTTCTCGTTGCTCGTGCTTTCCTCTTATATCATTAAGGCCGATGGCAAGGCGATGCACTCTGAGATGGAGCTGGTGCGCCAGATGTTGCGCCAGAACTTTGGTGCCAATGCTGTCAATCAGGGTAATGAGATACTAAATAAACTCTTCGACGAACAGAAGCGTGAGGGATGGACGCAGTTTAAGCAGACTGTCCGAGACTGCTGTGGTCAGATCAATCAGCAGATGGACTACTCGCAGCGACTCCAGCTCCTGAACTACCTCGTGATGGTGGCGAAGGCTGATGGAAATGTACCCCAGAGTGAGATTACTGCCCTGAAGGAGTGTGCCCAGTGGATGGGTCTTCGTAGTAGTGAGGTCGACTCGATGCTCCACTTGGAGGGAAGCACCCTCGAAGATGCCTATAAGGTGCTGGGTGTCAGCCCTAATGCTACCGACGACGAGGTGAAGAAAGCCTATCGCAAACTGGCCTTGGAGCATCATCCTGACAAGGTGGCAGCTCTGGGTGAGGATGTGCGCAAGGCTGCAGAGAAGAAGTTCCAGGAGATCAATGCGGCTAAGGACCGTATCTGGAAAGCCCGTGGACTTTAATAATTGAAAATTGAAAATTGAAGATTGAAGATTGAAAATTGAAGATTGAAGATTGAAAAATGAAAAGGCCGGCGATTATAGTACCAGAGGATTTGGGAGGCAAGGTGTTGCTTCATGCTTGTTGCGCCCCTTGCTCCTCTGCCATTGTAGAGTGGCTAGTACAGCATGATATTCGTCCTACTATTTTCTATTACAATCCGAATATCTTTCCCTTCGAGGAATACGAAATCCGTAAGAATGAGAGCAAACGCCATGCAGAGAGTCTCGGACTCTCCTGGATTGATGGCGACTACAACCATGAGCAGTGGCGTCAGGATGTGTGTGGTCTTGAGGGGGAGCCAGAACGGGGGCGTCGCTGTGAACAATGCTTTACGCTCCGTCTGACGGTGGCTGCCCGTAAGGCCAAGGAGTTAGGATTGCGTTACTTTACCACCACACTCGCCTCCAGTCGCTGGAAGAGCCTCGAACAAATAGAGCATGCTGGTCATCTCGCAGAACAGACTGTCGAGGGTACCACCTTCTGGGCTCAGAACTGGCGCAAAGGAGGTCTCTATGAACGTCGCAACCAACTGTTGAAAGAGTTTGACTTCTACAATCAGCAGTATTGTGGCTGCGAGTTTTCAAAAAGGTAAAAAGGTAAAAGGGTAAAAAGGTAAGAAGGCAGGTAAAAGGTAAAAAAACGAGGCTCAAAGTTTGTGAGTCTCGTTTTTTCTTTGTAATTTTGCACCCCAAATAAATAAGTATTATGTTTGAGAATTTATCGGATAGGTTAGAAAGATCGTTTAAGATACTGAAAGGTGAAGGTAAGATCACCGAAATCAATGTTGCTGAAACGCTGAAGGATGTACGTCGTGCCCTGTTGGATGCCGACGTTAACTATAAGGTGGCCAAGACCTTCACAGACACAGTGAAGCAGAAGGCCATGGGTATGAATGTGCTTACAGCCGTGAAGCCCAGTCAGTTGATGGTGAAGATTGTTCACGACGAACTCGCTGAGCTCATGGGTGGCAAGGCTGCCGAACTGAAGGTCGAGGGCCGTCCTGGTGCCCCAGCCATCATCCTGATGTCTGGTCTGCAGGGCTCTGGTAAGACCACCTTCAGTGGTAAACTCGCCAATCTGCTCAAGACCCGTCATCATAAGAAACCCCTCTTGGTGGCTTGCGACGTCTATCGTCCTGCTGCCATCCAGCAGTTGCATGTGGTGGGAGAGAGTGTCGGAGTGCCCGTCTATTCCGAGCCCGACAACAAGAATGTCATTGAGATTGCCAACCACGCCATTCAGGAGGCCAAGGCCAAGGCGAATGATGTGGTGATTATCGATACCGCTGGTCGTCTGGCTGTCGATGAGGAGATGATGAACGAGATTGAGGCCCTGAAGAATGCCATCAATCCCAACGAGACCCTCTTCGTGGTCGACTCGATGACTGGTCAGGATGCCGTGAATACAGCCAAGGAATTCAACGACCGCCTCGACTTCGATGGTGTCGTTCTGACCAAGCTCGATGGTGATACCCGTGGTGGTGCTGCCCTCTCTATCCGCACTGTGGTTACCAAGCCCATCAAGTTTGTGGGTACTGGTGAGAAGATGGAAGCCATCGACGTGTTCCATCCTGAGCGTATGGCCGACCGTATCCTCGGCATGGGTGATATCGTCTCTCTGGTGGAGCGCGCCCAACAGCAGTATGATGAGGAAGAGGCCAAGCGTCTGGAGAAGAAAATCCGCAAGAACAAGTTCGACTTCGACGACTTCATGGGTCAGATTCAGCAAATCAAGAAAATGGGTAATGTGAAGGACCTGGCTGCGATGATTCCTGGTGTGGGCAAGCAGATCAAGGACCTCGACATCGACGATAACGCCTTCAAGGGCATCGAAGCTATCATCAACTCGATGACGCCTAAGGAGCGTGCCAATCCTGATATCATCAATCAGAGCCGTCGTCGCCGTATCGCCGCTGGTTCTGGTACGAAACTCGAAGATGTGAACCGTCTGATGAAGCAGTTCGACCAGACCCGTAAGATGATGCGCATGATCACTGGCATGGGCTCGTCGAAGATGGCTCAGATGGCCAATGCGATGAAGGCCATGAAGGGTGGCATGCCCAAATTCTAAACGTCAACTTTAAACACTCAACTCTAAACATTAAGATTATGGCATTTGGTAAATGGATCAACAATCTGAAGGGACTCTTCGAGGAAGGCCCGATGAAGGAATTGACAGAGCATGTGGCAGACCAGCAGAAGCAGGAACAGGAGGTGAAGCTCTCTGCAGAGAACGTGGTTATTACGGATGAGTTCCGTCAGACGTTCAATGTCAACAGCCCTGTACGTGAGAATCTTCGTAACAGTTTCCTGTTCTCTATGCTGACGATGGCTTCCTATATCGTCATCGCCGATGGTAAGGTGGAGCCTGAGGAATATGATTTCCTGGGAAAATTCCTGCGCGACACCTTTGGTGAGGAGGCTCAGGTGGAAGGCATGGACGTGGTGAAAAAGCTGATTGCCAAGCACGATGAGCTCGAGGCCCGCAAGCCGATGGCTTTCCTGCAGTTGATTGGCGACTGCGGTAGTCAGATTGCCAGTTCACTGAACGAGGACCTGCGTTACCAGATGCTGTCGATGCTCGCCCTGATCGTGAAGTCGGATGCCAATGTCTCTGAAAAGGAAATAGAGACGCTGAAGGAGGTAGCTGTCTATATCGGCATGAAGGCTTCTGATGTGGATGCCCTGATGAATATCGATCCCCAGAAGGCCAAGGACGAGTGGCAGTGGATGAAGGAGATGTGAAAAGTGAAGATCGCGATTAAGTGAGAGCAGAGCCAAGCTAGCTTGAGCTATGCCGAACGTGAGCGATCTCGATGTGTAACATCAAAATTGAAGATTAATGCAACTGATAGACGGAAAAGCAACAGCAGCAGCCATTAAGGCTGAGATTGCTGAGGAGGTAAAAGAGATTGTAGCAAAGGGTGGCAAACAGCCCCATCTGGCAGCCGTTCTGGTGGGTCATGATGGTGGCTCGGAGACCTATGTAAAAAATAAGGTACTGGCCTGCGAGGCTTGTGGTTTCAAGTCAACGCTCATTCGCTTTGAGGAGGATGTCACAGAGGCTGAGCTTCTGGCCTGTGTCGACAATCTGAACCGTAATGGCGATGTCGACGGCTTCATCGTGCAGCTCCCCCTGCCGAAGCATATTGACGAGCAGAAGATTATCGAGGCCATCGACTATCGTAAGGATGTCGACGGATTCCATCCCATCAACGTTGGTCGCATGGCCATTGGCCTGCCCTGCTTTATCTCGGCTACCCCTCTGGGAATCATCACGTTGCTGAAGCGCTACAATATCGAAACCAGTGGAAAGAAGTGTGTCATCCTGGGTCGTTCCAACATCGTTGGCAAGCCCATGGCCCAGCTGATGATGCAGAAGCAGTATGGCGATGCCACAGTCACCGTCTGCCACTCGCGCTCAAAGTCCCTCAAGGAAGAGTGCCGCCAGGCGGATATCATCATCGCCGCCATCGGACAGCCCGACTTCGTTACTGCCGATATGGTGAAGGAGGGTGCTGTGATTGTCGATGTGGGTACCACTCGCGTTCCTGATGCCACCCGTAAGAGCGGCTTCCGTCTGAATGGCGATGTGAAGTTCGATGAGGTAGCTCCCAAGTGCAGCTTCATCACACCTGTTCCTGGTGGCGTAGGTCCCATGACCATCTGCTCGCTGATGAAGAATACCCTCGCCGCTGGTAAGAAGGAATACTATAAATAGTGATGAGTGAATAGTGATGAGTGAAGAAGTGATGTCTGCAGAGGATTATTATCAGCTGGGCAATGAGGCCCGCAAGCGAGGCCAGTGGCATGAGGCCATCAACGCCTACATCCAGGCCATAGAGCTTGACCCCGACAGTCCGGCTGTCGAGGCCAAGCGCATGCTCGACGACATCATGGCCTTCTACTGCAAAGATATGTACAATCCCTGAAGAATAAAGATTCCCACCCTCAACGGGGTGGGAATCTTCTTTTTATCGCTCAACCAGTTTGTAGATATGACCAGATGTCTTGCGGTCGGTCTCGAAGTCGAAACTCTGGTCGCTCAGCGCTTTACCCAGTTTGATGTAGGTGGTCTTCGCGTCGTAGTTGGCGTAGCAGTTTGCCAGATGCTCGCCAATTTCCTTCAGCGTCCACCATCTTCCCTCGCCAGCCTTCGGCTTGCGGAAGGTCTCACCAATCATCTCCACCAGATCGTTCAGCTTCTGATAAGGTTCGTTCTCACGAATCAGTTGGCTGATCTCTTCATCCTCCAACCAGTATCGCTCCCCCTGATTAAAGAGGTATATGGCCTGAGCAAAGAGCTGACGGTGGTTCAGATTGTCCTCGAAATCGATGTTCTGGCCTGGTGTGATGCCCACACAGACGAATCTTCGTGAACCCGTAGGATCCACCAGTGGCTTCTGCTGGTTGGTGGTGCCGATAAACGAGGTGTAACGACGGAACAGCTTGATGGTCTTGCCATAAGGCGGACGGAACTTCACATCGCTCGACGACAACAGGTATTTCAGCACAATCTGCTGCGACGAGGTGGTCTTATCAAACTCGTCGATATTGATCAACGCAAACATCGTCAGGGCGATATTCAGGTCGAACTCGTTCTTGAAGTTGATCTTGTCGTTGTAATAATCACGCAGTTCCGGAGGCAGGATGATCTTGCAGAAACGCGTCTTTCCGCATCCTTGCCGACCAATCAACAGTGGTGTTAACGCATTGCCAGTCAGCTGCTTATCACTCTCTCGCCATTGCCCAACCATACCGATAAGCCACATTCTGAGATACATGCCCCAATGGGGCTGAGAGGTGGGTACTCTCGCTGCCAGATCGGCTATATGGTCATGTCCGTCCCACTGTGGCAACTGGTCGAGCCAGGTGTTCACAGGGTCGTATTGCTCTATGCGGGTGGAGTCGATAAAGCGGTTCACGTCTCTGTCCCACGACTTCAGTCCCAGTTCTGTAGCCCGCATCGTCATGTCGTTTCTCACCTCCTCCGTCAGAGGCTTGAAACGCTGGTCGTCGCTGTACTTCTCACGATACTCAGCCACACCCGTCAACAGATTCTTGCGCATCTCGTAATTCTCGTTGAGGAAAATCTCCGTCTTCATCATCTGCAGCGTGTCGTTGGGAATGGCCTGCAGGGGCTTGATCTTGTGCTTCTTCATATAGTCCTCCTGCAGGCTGACGGCATAGACGGCCTCGAAGGTCTTCTTCACCAACAGCTTGTCGGTGTTCAGTACGGGATGCTCCAGCGTCATGCCTTGGGCGTGGGCCAGAGGAATGCCATGATTCAGGCAAAAAGAGGCTATCTGCATCAGCAGCGTCTCCAACCGCTCCTCGTCGGGCAACTCGAAATACTTGCCCAGCACATTGTCTACGATAAAGAGCCACTCCATGCGGTAGGTGCGCTTGATGGTGCGTCCAGGCATCAGATGGGCACTCTTCTCCGAGATGCTAACGGGTTGAGGCTCAGCATGTTCTTTAGTGTCGGCATAAAACGGGCGTGCCTCTGGGTTGTAATACATCTCTGGGTCGGCACTCATGTAGACCGTTCGGTCCAGACGTGGCTTCAGATATTCGATGTCGAAGCCAAACTGGTTCTGATAAGCCCGTCTGGCAGTCTGATAGATGTTCAGGTGGAACTGCAGGATGTCGGACTCCTCTTTCGGAAGTCCGGCATTGCCATACAACTCTCCTCTACAGACAATCTTCACGCTCTTGCCCGATGCTCCCAAGAAGGTCATCAGCGTCTCAGGCATCTTCTTGGCCTGGTCTCTCACCTCAACAGCCTTCTCGTAAGAGGGTAGGGCGTTCACTTCTATGACCACCAGACCGTTATAGCCCAGCACGCGCCGCTGTCCTCCGTAGTTGTCATAGTCCTGGGCAAAGCAGATGCGCTCCAGTTGGATACCGCCTTTCCAGTTGGTAAGTATCTGTCCGTCGTCCTGTCGCTGACTCACCATCAGGTGATACACCTCACGCAGATTTCTGACAGACTTCTCTCGCCAGCCTTTTTGAATGTACAGTGCTACATCGTCCAATTCATGACGAGTAACGATTTCCTTGGTTTTCTTGTTTTTAATAATTGTGATCTTCATATTATAATGATTTTGACGTGCAAAGATACAAATAATTGCGCAGAAATTATTCATTTATCTCAAGAAATTTGAAAACCATTCGACATTTGACATAGTTCTGTCTATAAGCACTTGTAAATTAATAGTTTATAACACTTTTATACCATCGTCACTCGACATTCATTCGACATTCATTCGACATAATTCGACATACATCTGTCATATTCTGCCTCTTCATGTAGCCTAAACTGCCTCTTTAAGTAGTCTAAACTGCCCTTTTACCCGCCATATTCTTGTACTATCCCCCTAGTAGACTCTTCAATTCTCTAGAGAATTGAAGACTTTAGTCCGTCCAAACACTCAGTAAGTACGTAGCAAACCTCTCAATTCTCTAGAGAATTCATCAGTCTACTCCCTGTATGCTCCAACTCATCCACCTATATATGCCAACTTTGGCCTATCTAAACACTCATTTTGTGCCCGTATTGAGCCCATAAAGCCCGCTTTTATGTCAAATCCATGTCGGATTATGTCGGATGAATGTCGAATAAATGTCAGATGAGTGATGTCGAAAAAGTACGTAAACATCACTATATCAGACAAATACAAATCAAACTATGTCGAATGTCATTAGTTTTTGAGTATTTCATTTTTTTATTTTGAAAAGACTATCTTTCGTCATGCAAAAGACTATCTTTCACCTTCCTAAAGACTATCTTTTATGATACGAAAGATAGTTTAATCTAAAATAAGTGTGATTCTCCAGAAAATTGTGTATCTTTGCACAAAAATTTGGAAAAGATGAAATATAGAATCAAGAAAGAGACTAAGCCGAAGTTGCCTACTTATGGCAAATACAAGGCTGTTGCAGTTCATAATCAGACTTACGGCACTGATCAGATCACCAAAGAGGTGGCACGTGAGATGGGCTGTCATGCAGGTGATGTATATGGCATCATGCTGGGTCTGTCCACAGTCATTAATCGTCATCTTCGTAATGGTGACAAGGTGAAGCTCGAAGGCTGGGGCACGATGAAACTCGAGATTGAGAGCGAGAAGGTAGACAATCTTAAGGATTTCCGTGCCAATAAACATATTCGTGGTGTCCGCCTCCACTTCCTCCCCGAAAGCCAAAACGGCTCCCCTGAACTCTACAAAGACCTCAAGTTCGAGAAAGACAAAACCAGCCCAGAAGATTAAAGGAGTAAGAAAACTCATCAAAATTTGGAAGATTAATAAAAGATTTGTATCTTCAAAACGCTTGCACATGGGCAGTACCTTATGAATCGATTTATTTGCGTGTCTAGTATTCAGATACATTATTAGTGTAAACAATTTCATAGTTTCTGCATCGATATTAGCAGTTTATATGACCTAATGAGTATCTAAAATATATTTTGAATTAACAAAACTTAAGGCTCAGAATAAAAAAAACGAATAAAACATTGCATATATCGATAATAATTACTATATTTGCAAACTTTAATATAAGGACAATCTAAATAATATGCTATTTTATAGTAATTGTGGTACAAATTTAACGATAACAGCGAGGTTCTGTCCTGTCTGTAGAAGTCAAGCTAATAATTCACCATTGGCACGAGTTAAAAGTTGCTTATTGTTCTAATCGATGCCGAAGACTATGGCTTGTCTGTAGCAGAAGACTTCGCGGCAATTGAGGAAGATAATGCATTCTTTAGCGACATTCCTGGAGGTAATGATTCTTTGGGACGTTTTAATCCATACAACTCAGATAACAGAAACGTTGACACAGATACTGTTGATCTTAATGGTGGTTAGCCAAATAAAGCTGGTGGTACTAAATTTATGTAATAATGTCTTTGATTTTTATCCAAGGAGAGGAAGAAAGAAAACGAAAAATCCACTATGAAGTAAACCCTCAGCTACCTTCTCTTGGTGAAGGGGGAATGGGTCAAGTGCTTCGGGGGGTGATGGTCAATGAAAAGAATGGGGTCAGGCAGGATGTTGCTATCAAGTTCCTGTTTGAGGATCTTTCCGTGCATGCCATTGAACGTGCAAGACGTGAGGCTTCTATACAGATCCATAATGAAAATCTTGTGGAGATGTTTGGGTTCATTGAAATGGTTGACGGCAATGGCACGAAAAGATACCATGTGGTCAGTGAGTTGCTACAAGGTGTCATGCTCTTCGACCTACTCAATGGCAAAACAACTGACCAATATGGAAACGAGATAGAATTTGCCCAGGAATTATTCCAGCAATACCAAAACGACAAGTTCAGTTTCGCAGTATTCATTGTGAAGAACATCTTGTCTGGTCTGATGGCGCTTCATGATAAGGGCTATATTCATAGAGATCTTGATCCGAGCAATATCATGATTACACATGATAAAAAGGTGAAGATCATCGACTTCGGAATAGCCAAGCAGCTTAATTCATTGAATACACAAGACCAACAGCTTACAAGTACAGGCCAATTCGTAGGGAAGGCTGCCTATGCAGCCCCAGAATTGGTACTTGGAGATGTGCGCAGCCAAGATAAGTCGACAGATATCTACGCTGTGGGTATTATGCTTTATCAGTTTATCGTAGGC
>NZ_FOCK01000009.1 GCF_900110085.1 Prevotella sp. ne3005 | reverse complement strand
TCATGCTGCCCCTCGACTTGCATGTGTTAAGCCTGTAGCTAGCGTTCATCCTGAGCCAGGATCAAACTCTTCATTGTATAATTTTTATTTCTACGAAAGAAAAATTATACGAGACTCTCTCGCGACTCGGAAATGAAAGCAGGCTTTCATTATCTCTCGCTGCTCGGAGCCTTGTAAAAAATCCCTTTCGACTTTACTCTGTCTCAGAACGACTATCCAAGATTTCTTTTTCCTATTGATAAGAAATTGAAACGGTTTGTTTCTTCTACCCAAGTGCTCATCATGAGCACTCGCTTCTTGTACTACTTCTGTCTATGTAAATCTTTCAAAGAACTCTTTCTTTTCTGCCTCAACCCAGATTATTGACTTTTCAAGTCGTAAATCAGCTGCACTCGACATAGCTCAAGTAAACTTGGCTCTGTGCTCGTTTGCCGGATTTTTGAGCGAAAGCGAGTGCAAAGGTACAACAAATATCAATACCCTCCAAATTTTTAAGCGAAAAAATTCCCGAAAACCAAAAGATTTTCGGGATTGTTTACAATTAAACCTTATACCTTATTATATATATAAGGACATTATTCAAAGATTTCATCGATTTCGTTGCTTCCGACCGCCTCATCGACGAACGAACAGGGGTCGTAACCGTCAGGCAAATCGAAGATGGCACTCTCGTTATAACCAAGCTGCGAATCCTTATAGACCTGCTGCATATAGAGTGCGAAAATAGGGAGTGCTCCAGAGGCACCCTGACCCATTGCCATCGACTCGAAGTGGATATCACGGTCGTCGCCACCCACCCAACAGGCATTAACAAGGGTTGGAGTGATTCCCACGAACCAAGCGTCACTGTTATTGTTGGTCGTACCCGTCTTTCCACCAATATCACCTTTCAGATTATATTTGAAGCGCAGGCGTGAGGCTGTACCACCATCCACCACATTCTTCAGCATATAAATCATCTTGTTGGCACTCTCCTCACTGATGACCTCGTTCATGCGGGGCTGGAACTGTGCAATGACATTACCCTCACCGTCTTCAATCTTCGTAACAAACATACAAGCAGCACGGATACCGTGATTGACAAAGGCAGTGTAGGCACTGGCCATCTCGCCAACGCTGATATCACAAGGTCCGAGACAGAGTGCCATCGAAGGATGGATCTCGGGATTGCGGATGCCATACTCATGGAGAAGGTCGACAAAGGCCTGCGGATTAAGTTTACTCATCAGATAGGCAGAGATCCAGTTGTTAGAGGTCTGAAGTCCCCACTTCAGCGTCACCATCTCACCATAACGGGCACGACTGCCATTACGCGGTGTCCACGGTCTGCCGGCTACAATATAGGTTTCCTGCACGTTGGGAGCCTCGTCACAGGGAGAGAAGCCATTCTCCATTGCAAGGGAATAGAGATAGGGTTTGATGGTTGAACCCACCTGACGGCGACCATCCATCACCATATCGTAAGCGAAATGCTCATAGTCGAGACCACCGACATACGCCTTGACATGACCATTCTGCGGACATACACTGACGAAGCCAGTTCTCAGGAATGATTTGTAATATTTTATCGAGTCGATAGGAGTCATTATTGTATCCACCTCACCATGATAGGTGAAGATGGACATGTTGGTCGGTGTATGGAATGCCTTCTGAATTTCATCCTCAGGGATACCCTCCTCACGCATCACCCTGTAGCGCTCACTCTGACGGACTGAGCGGTTGAGGATCTGCTGCACCTGAGCCTGGGTCAGGTTGTTAGAATAAGGTGCATTCTTCTTGTTACGGTTCTCCTTATTAAAGGCCGGCTGGAGGAACTTCACCACATGCTGGTAGGCGGCATCCTCGGCGTATTTCTGCATGCGGGAGTCGATGGTGGTATAGACTTTCAGTCCATCGGTATAGATGCTATAGTTCTCGCCATTACGCTTCACGTTTTTATTGCACCAACCGTACAAAGGGTCTGATTCCCAATTGATTGAGTCATTATAGAACTTCACCATATTCCAAGAAGGATACAGGGCACGGTCGGGCTTCTTCGCCGTCATGTAGCGACGAAGGAACTCACGGAAATAGACAGCCAATCCTTCACGGTGATCGGCCACATGGAACTTCAATGTCAAGGGCTCAGCACAGTACTTGTCGTACTCCTCCTGACTGATATAACCACCCTTCAGCATCTGACCCAAGACGACATTACGACGGTCGCGACTGCGATCGGGATGACGGACGGGATTATAGTAAGAGGGGTTCTTACAGAGACCTACCAACGTGGCAGCCTCAGTGACTGTGAGGTCTTTCGGCTCCTTACTGAAATACACGTTCGAAGCAGTCTTGATGCCTACGGCATTATGAAGGAAGTCAAAATAATTCAAGTACATGGTAATAATCTCATCCTTCGTATAGTTGCGTTCCAGCTTCACAGCAATCACCCACTCTATCGGTTTCTGGAGCAGACGTTCCATAGTGGTGTTTGCATGTTCGGAATACAACTGTTTGGCGAGCTGCTGGGTGATGGTAGAGCCGCCACCGGCACTCTTCTGGCCCAGGATGCCACGCTTGACGATGGCACGGCCGAGGGCATAGAAGTCGATACCAGAATGCTCATAGAAACGGGCATCCTCGGTAGCCACCAATGCCTGTACCATGGCAGGCGCAATCTTAGTGAAGTCGACCAACACACGGTTCTCCCGGTTATAGTTCCATGTACCCAGTATTTTTCCGTCAGCGGAATAGATCTGAGTGGCATAACGGTTGATAGGGTTCTGCAGGTCTTCGATAGGTGGCATATAGCCAATCCATCCCTCGTCGATGGCATAAAAGGCAACTGCCGATCCCAACACGGTAATGGTCAATAATGTCCACAAAAAATAGACAAATAGCTTTCTCATATTTGTAAATTCGTCACTTTTTTAAGTATCTTGGTGCAAAATTACGAAATTATTCAAAAATAACGCACGTAAATCAGAAATAATGTGTAATTTTGTGCCAACAAATTCAAAATAGGGATGGAAAAGCATAATTTTGTAACCATTGCCGACCTCACTCGGGAGAAAATTCTCTATATGATTGAGATGGCAGAGGAGTTTGAGAAACACCCGAACAGGGAGTTATTAAAAGGAAAAGTGGTGGCAACCCTTTTCTTCGAGCCTTCGACACGTACACGACTGAGTTTTGAGACCGCCGCCAACCGGCTGGGTGCCCGTGTAATCGGTTTTGCCGACCCGAAAATCACCAGCGGTACGAAGGGTGAGACGTTGAAGGATACGATCCTCATGGTATCGAACTATGCCGACGTCATCGTGATGCGCCACTATATCGAGGGTGCAGCCGTCTATGCCTCTGAGGTGGCTCCCGTCCCCATTATCAATGCCGGCGACGGTGCCCACCAGCATCCCTCGCAGTGTATGCTCGACCTCTACTCTATCTATAAAACACAAGGTACGCTCGAGAACCTTAATATATATATGGTGGGTGACCTGAAATACGGTAGAACAGTGCACTCGCTGCTGATGGCCATGCGCCACTTCAACCCGACATTCCACTTTGTGGCTCCGAAGGAACTGGCCATGCCTAACGAGTATAAGATCTACTGCAAGGAGCACGGCATCAAGTATCAGGAGCATACGGCCTTCAACGAGAAAGTGATTGCCGATGCCGACATCCTCTATATGACCCGTGTGCAGAAGGAGCGTTTCTCCGACCTGATGGAATATGAGCGCGTGAAGAATGTCTATGTGCTGAACAACGACATGCTGAAGAGTGCCAAGCCCAACATGAAGATTCTGCACCCGCTGCCCAGGGTGAACGAGATTGCCTACGATGTGGACGAGAATCCGCATGCCTACTATATCCAGCAGGCCGGCAACGGGCTCTTCGCCCGTGAGGCCATCTTCTGCGACGTATTGGGAATATCATTAGAGGAAGTTAAGAACGACAAAACGATTATAAAATGAATAAGAAAGAACGCCTGGTTGCCGCCATTGAGCACGGCACCGTCATCGACCACATACCTGCCAACAAGACCTATCAGGTAGCCAGTCTGTTAGGACTCTTCGACCTGAAGACACCTGTGACCATCGGTTTCAACTATCCCTCACAGAAGGTGGGCAGCAAAGGTATCATCAAGGTATCGAACAAATTCTTCACCGACAACGAGATCTCTCGTCTCTCCGTGGTGGCTCCCAATGTCATTCTGAGCATCATCCGCGACTATGAGGTGGTGGAGAAAAAGGCCGTGGAAACGCCTGAGGAGATCAAGGGTATCGTGAAGTGCAATAATCCGAAGTGCGTGACGAACAACGAGCCGATGAAGACCCACTTCCATGTGGCCAACGGCATTCTGACATGCCACTACTGCGAGAAGGAGCAGGACATCAACAAAGTGGAACTGTGTGAGAAGTAAAAGGGTAAGAAGGTAAAAAAGTAAAAAGGTAAAAGTTAAACCCAATAAACAAAGACAATGAACAGAGACAACACAATCTTTGAGTTGATTGAGAAAGAGCATCAGCGCCAGATGAAAGGCATAGAGCTGATTGCGAGTGAGAACTTCGTAAGTGACCAGGTCATGGAGGCCATGGGCTCTTACCTGACCAACAAGTATGCCGAGGGTTATCCTGGTCACCGTTACTATGGCGGTTGCCAGGTGGTGGACGAGGTAGAGCAGTTGGCCATCGACCGTGTATGCCAGCTCTTCGGTGCCGAGTATGCCAACGTGCAGCCCCACTCAGGTGCACAGGCCAATGCTGCAGTGCTGTTGGCAGTGCTGAAGCCCGGTGACACCTTCATGGGTATGAACCTGGATCACGGTGGTCACCTCTCTCACGGTTCACTGGTGAACACCAGCGGTATCCTCTACAAGCCCGTAGGTTACAACCTGAACAAGGAGACGGGTCGTGTAGACTATGATGAGATGGAGCGTCTGGCCATAGAGAACAAGCCGAAGCTGATTATCGGCGGTGGCTCAGCCTACAGCCGTGAGTGGGACTACAAGCGTATGCGTGAGATCGCCGACAAGGTAGGTGCCCTGCTGATGATTGACATGGCTCACCCCGCTGGTCTGATTGCTGCCGGTCTGCTGGAGAACCCCGTGAAGTATGCCCACATCGTAACCTCTACCACCCATAAGACCCTGCGCGGCCCGCGCGGCGGTATCATCCTGATGGGTAAGGACTTCGACAATCCTTGGGGTTATACCACACCGAAGGGTGTTGTGAAGAAGATGAGTCAGCTGCTGAACTCTGCCGTCTTCCCCGGACAGCAGGGCGGTCCGCTGGAGCACGTCATCGCTGCCAAGGCCGTAGCTTTCGGCGAGGCTCTGCAGCCTGAGTTCAAGGAGTGGGCCAAGCAGGTACAGAAGAATGCCAAGGTGCTGGCCGAGGAGCTGATCAAGCGTGGTTTCAGCATCGTGAGCGGTGGTACCGACAACCACTCCATGCTCGTAGACCTGCGTTCTAAGTATCCCGACCTGACCGGTAAGGTGGCCGAGAACGCCCTTGTTGCAGCTGATATCACAGTAAACAAGAACATGGTACCCTTTGACAGCCGCTCAGCTTTCCAGACCTCTGGTATCCGTCTGGGTACTCCCGCCATCACCACCCGTGGTGCCAAAGAGGACCTGATGGTTCAGATTGCAGCCTGGATTGAGGAAGTGCTGAACGATCCTGAGAACGCCGAGGTGATTGCCAGCGTCCGCCAGCGTGTGAACGAGAAGATGAAGGAATATCCGCTCTTCGCTTACTAAAATCATCCAATAAAAAATCCCCGCCAATCGGCGGGGATTTTTATTGTTATTTTGTTATTATCTACGAGATCTGGACGACCTACGGGTTGCAGAAGGTTTCGGTGCCTCTTCCTTCTTGATGGTCATGTCACCCTTCTTAGAGAATCTCAAAATATATTTCTCATTCAGATAGGTGTACTTCAGAATCATGTAGTAGTTCGTAGTAGGAGCAGTACCTAAGTCAATGGTCTTACTGCCATTACCACCCAATGGTTCAGAAATATCACTGGCATCCCATGGCGACACATCAAGGCTATCCTTATAGAAGCTGTAATTCGTCAGCGTAATAGACTGATCGCTTGTATTCTTAATATTGAAGTTCAGCGTTTCCGTGCTGACACCTTCCTTGGTAGCCGTCTTGGTAGCCCAAGAGCACTTCAGATAGTCATTGAGATCGACAGGCTTCTTGGCTACAGCGATAATCTCATCAGAATACTTTCCGTCCTTAGACTTTACTGTGATAGTGGCCTTACCGTCGCCGTCATTACCGACACACTTTACCATGCCCTTGGCATCAACGGTGAATTCCTTCTCATCAGAAGTACTCCATACGAGGTCGCGCTTTTCCGTGTTAGTCACCTCGACAGCTGCGCTATCGCCCAAAGCAAGATGCAGCGAATCTTTAGGGATATAAAGGGTACGATTCTGAGTGATTGTTATCGTTTTCCGAATTTCATCATAAACGCCCTCTCTCAACTTAATGTTGGCATAGAACTCAACTGTAGTTTCTCGACTTTCCTTCTTTTCCTTGAAGGCTGTGACATCGAATTTCTGGATAAACTCGGTTTCGCTGACCGTCTCCCTACCACCGCTGGAAACCCATTCGTCCTCAGGATAGATCTCATACTTGAAGTTGGCAGTGATATTAACTTTTATCGTCTGTGCCAGTTCGTCAATAGAAAATTTATCTGTCTCAATAGTATAGCTGGGGACAAACAACTGTGAAATCTTGACTTCCCGAACAATTTTATCATTGTTACTCTTAATAGCGACCTTAGCACTACGATAAGAGCCACTATTATTCGGGGCGATAGTCAAAACGACCGATGCTTTTTCAAGTCCTCTGGTTTTTGCATTTTTATTCTCGGTAATCCAGGTTGCATCAGCTGGGATGACTACAGTATAATCAACATTCTTCTGTAGTTCAATTGTAACTTCGCCACCTACATGCTGCGCCTGATACTCATTTTGACCAACCTTGATTTCATCAACCTGCTTCTGCGACACATTGAAACTACGTACGTTATTAGATCTCACATCGGTGATGGTCACCACGCAAGAGCGATCGCTATAGGGATCCGCATCGGTATCCTCAGACATGCCACGAGCGTTAACCGTCACATTGATGGTAGAGGTTTCATAGTCAATCTTGGCCGTACACCAACTGGCGTCCGTAGTAATACTAAAGTTGGACATGTCCTCATTACGGAATTGCTGTGACTGTGTCTGAGACGATGTACTTGCCTCAAACGACATATCCTTAATCAACAGTTCAGGCAGACGGCTTTCGTAGTCTTCGCCACAAGAGCTGAAGCCAACTCCCAACACTAAAAGCATCAGGAAAAAACTTAAAGATTTCATTGTTTTCATGTTCATTATTACTTAATAAGTACTTATATCGGTTGCAAAGATACAAACTTTTTGGAGAATTCGCATCTTTCTACAGATATTTTAATTATTTTTTCATTGTTACCTGCAAAGGATTCTCTACCGACCTCAGGAACCAGGCAATCCTTAAAAGCCACTCCTCGGAAGTCCGCACATCATGCTTAGACCAGGCAGAACCAAAGTAATAGGTAAAGGGGGCTCCACGATAGTTCCGGACAACACCCACTGCATGATTTCCTAATCGTTTTGTCTCCACGGGACCATTGGGGAAGAGTGCTGCCACATAGAGCGGAGCATGGTGTACGTTCGGCTGATCCGTAGGATCGGTATAGGCCACATAGTTGGATGCCAGCACCACTGGTTCGGGGTCTTCTTTCTGAATGACAACCCCCGAACAGAAAGCAAGCGGTTTGGTGAGTCCCTCATAGCTGACGGTCATCTGATTGAAGTTCGCCCCCTTATCGAGGGTGATGACTCGGTGTTCGGTGACCTTGTCGCCATTGACCGTCCGGACACTCTGCGTCAGACGGACAGAGAAACGAAGCGGGCCTTCATCCAGAATCTCGTAGTTCGCGAAGCAATAAGGCATAACGATGCTGTCGCCAATCATCAGAGCCGGTGCACCGCAGCCCAGGGTTGCCCCGACCTTATAGGGATCAAGCCCGCGACCATGGTCATGGTGATAGGAATTGATACGATAGAGAGAGTCGCCACGGTGGCGGTCGACCCTACGCAGGGAGTCGACCTTTGGCATCATCACAATATCCTCGATATAGAAACGGTCGTCAACCACCAGCTCGGGTGTATTCTTCGTCCAGACATCAATACCGAAAGAGCGTTCACCCGTACGTTCCAATGCCGGCCCATAGACACGGTAGGCCCCACGGTCGTTCTCCCAAGCGAAGTCGTCCTTACGTTCCGGATGCAGTTTCCCATGACAGACCATCGGGAAGGTCCGGGGACTGCCCTTCGTTATCGTGAAACGGGCAGTACCATGTCGCCTGACGGAAGCCTCAATCAACAGTTTTCTGTCGTGAGTCACCTGAAAGGGGACATCCAGTCCTGCCGCCTCCAGTACGCGGAGGCTGTCGGCTGTCGTTCCCAGTGCCACCAGCACCGTATCGAGCGGGACTTCCACGACCTGCTCACGATACTCATTGGCTGGATTACTTACCTCGACTGTCAGGAAAACAGCGACTATCAAAGATAATAAAGTATTCATTTCAGTTCTGCATTAAAGTGAGAAATTGCCTGGCGGAACAGATGATTACGGGTGTTGCCGCCAAAGATACTATGATTGCGATTGGTATAGACGAGCTGACGGAAATCCTTATCGGCCTGTACGAGAGCCTCGACATACTCAGCCGTGTTCTGGTAGTGTACATTGTCGTCGGCCAGTCCATGACAAACCAGCAAGGCGCCATGGAGCTGCGAGGCACGGGCTATGGGGTTGACCTCGTCATAGCCCTGTGGGTTCTCCTGAGGTGTGCGCATATACCGTTCGGTGTAGATAGAATCGTAATAGCGCCAACAGGTGGGCGGTGCGATGGCCACACCGGCACGGAAGACGGGACGCCCTTCCGACATGGACATCAGCGTGTTCCAACCACCATACGACCAGCCCCAGATACCGATACGCTCCTTGTCGACATACGTCTGACTGCCTAGCCAGAGGGCTGTCTCTACCTGATCACGGGCTTCCAGTTCACCCAAGCGCAGGTAGGTACACTTCTCAAACTCGGCCCCACGGCCACCCGTACCACGGTTGTCGACACAAACACAGATATAGCCCTGCTGGCAGAGGAACTGTTCGAGAATGGCACCATTGCCGCTCATGCCGATGCCCCACTGGTTGAGTACCTGCTGATTGCCGGGTCCACCATACTGATACATGATCACCGGGTATTTCTTTGCGGGGTCGAAATCGGCTGGCTTCACCATCCAACCGTTAAGTAAGACACCCTCAGAGGTGGTAAAAGAAAACAATTCCTTCTTGCCAAGGTCATAGGCCGACAGTTTCTCCACCAGTTCATGATTGTCGATCATGGTCTGAAGAACTTTGCCGTTATTCTGGCAGAGCGTGTACTGTGCCGGATGGTCGAGGTCGCTCCAGATATTGATGAAGTATTTGAAATTCTTACTAAAGATGGCATGATTCACACCAGCCTGCCTGGAAAGCACCTCTGTCTTTCCATTCTTACGGGCTACCATCACTTGCTGGTCGGTGGCACCTTTGGGATTGGCAGCGAAATAAGTGTCACCAGACTTCTCATCATAGCCATAGACACTCTTGACAACATACTTGTCGGTCACTATCTGACGCAACAGTTGTCCGTTCAGGTTGTAGAGATAGAGATGATTATAGCCATCGCGCTCACTGGGCAGCAAGATATGCTTATCAGTCAACTGCACATCCTCCAGTGTCTCCTCCTTGATATACTTCTCCACCCTGTCCTCGATGGCCAGTTGGCAGACAGCAGTTAGCGGATTAGCCATATAGATGCGGAGCTGGTCCTGATGACGGTTCATCGTAAAGACTGCTATCTTCGATGGGTCGCTGGTGGCCTTGATACGGGGGATATAGCCATCGGCATCGAGCGGCACGTCGATGGTCTTCGTCTGATGCGACTGGATGTCATAACTATGAACGCTGACCTTGGAATTCACCTGTCCCGGAACGGGATACTTATAAGTATAGTCGCCGGGGTACTCAGCAAACTCGCTACGCTCAGGTTTCTGTCCCTTGAATAGCTGCATCGAATACTGTTTGACGGCACTCTCATCATAACGAATCCAGGCAATCTGTCGGGAGTCGGCAGAGAAGACCATCGATGAATTGGTGGAGAACTCCTCCTCATACACCCAGTCGGGGATGCCGTTGATGACCTCATTGAACTTTCCATCCATCGTCACCTGACACTCAGCCTTGTCATGGAGCAAGTCAACGAGAAATATATTGTTGTCACGGACAAAGGCAATCAGGTTGGCGTCGGGTGAGAATACCGGTGTCTGCTGCGGACCGCCATCGCTGAGTGGCTCCAATTGATTGGTATGAGTATTATATATATAATAGGTGGCGGTGAACGAGCGGCGATAGATGGTCTTCGTGGCAGTCTGAATCAGTATCCGACCATTATCGGGACTCATGATATACCCCTCAACCATGTCGATGTCTGCCCCCTGGACTGCGGTTGCATCGAAGAGCACACCCGTCTGCTGGCCTGTCCGGAAAGAATAGGTTACAATGCGTTTCCCATCGTCACTGATCTGGGCATAGGTCTCCCCATCGGCCATCGGTCTGACTTCAGTCATCGACTTGGAACGGAACTTCCCAGCCGTAATGTCTTTCAGAGTCAGTATCTCCCCTGCTGATGCGACAGAACAGCATAGCACGAACAAACCTACAAACGTCAAGAGTTGTAATCGTAGTTTTATCATTATCTTCTTTCGTTTTAATTATTTCACGGTGCAAAGATAATGATTTTTTCCGAGAATTACTGAAAATCCATATAATTGTTGTTTCTCAATAGCATATCCAGGCTGACATTCTTATTCTGTAGCATATATCGCTGTACTTTCTGGATATATTTGTTTTCAAAAACACGCTTACCCATTGCCTTGTTGACCACCCACTGGATCTTACCGATATGGATGTCACTATCCTGCTGCGTCATCATCTTATCTGTAGGCATCGGGTAGAGGCTCAACAAATAGAAGCCCACACAGTCGGGCACTATGTAATGACGGTTCATCATCGACAGCTGATGCTTGGTATAGCCGTATTCGGGCTTCTGGTAGAGGGGATAATCGGTTCCGAGATACTTATCGAGACAGATGCCGATGGTGTTGTTACCTACTATCACGCTCTGATCCAAGGAGCCGATTTGGGCATAGACCTCCGGTGCCTCCAGACCGATAATATTCTCTCTCAGGTATTTGAATGCATCAGTCAGTTCCTGATTGATGTCATCCATATTCGCATATTGCTGTTCAGCCTCGGCGATGAGCGTCTGTAGTGTCGTATCCTGATAGAAGCGGAGGAACTTGGTGTTGATCTGCTGATCATTGACTTTACCGATGCGCAGTACATCCTCAATCAGCGTGCGGGTCTGCATAGGATAGGCGGTATTCATCTGCTGCAAAGCAGAGAAGTCGCCCGTGGTGAGATAGAGGCTCTGGATACGGTCATAACGGTCAACGGCAATTGTTCCATCGTTTTCCGACATGAACTGCCATTCACAGCTGATGCATCCCAGCATGATAACCATCAAGAAATAATATATCTTATGCACGAAACCGATCTGAATATTATACTTATGTTAAAAAACGATGCAAATATACTAATTTTTATTGTCAAATCCAAATTTTAACCTAAAAAAGATAAAAAATAGTATAAAAAACTGCACATTCTTGTTTATTTGTGTAAAAAACAAGCTGAGTTTGGAGGTTTTTGAGTACTTTTGCGTGTCACTAAAACAAACCAACATGATAAAGAGAACACTACTTATGGCATTCGCTGCCATCATCACCACAACCGTGTCGGCACAGACTGCCGAAATCACACATGAAGTCAAGAACACTTCGAGCGTTGACCGTACTGACATCCCCGTCGTCATCAAACTCAAGAAAGACGGAGCAGCGATTCGTTCGGCCAGGGTCACATTGGGATTGGACAACGAAATTCCCTGTCAGCTTGACGATCTCGATCAGGACGGCACATTCGACGAGCTCTGTTTCCTGGCTGACCTGAGGGCACAGACAGGAGCTGTCTACAAGATTACATTCAACACCTGCGACGCTCCCATAGAATATCCAGCCCGTGTCTATGCCGAAATGCTCCTGCGCAATGACAAGGTGAAGGAGAAGAACAAGCACGACAACTTCATTGAGTCGATCACTGCCCGTGGTGACTGTGCCAACTCCTACAATATCCAGCACCACCACGGGGTGGATTTCGAGAGCGAACTGAATGGAATCCGTATCTATTTCGACAAGCGTCAGACACTTGACCTTTACGGCAAGTTCCATAAGCGCCTCGAACTGAAAGAGACACAGTTCTATACTTCCAAGGAGCAGAAGGCTCAGGGCTATGGCGACGATGTGCTTTGGGTGGGTAACACCTTCGGACTAGGTGCTTTCCGCGGTTGGGACGGACAGCAACCAACGATGATCGATCCTGTCAGCAGCCGTACACAGCGTATCATCTCCTATGGTCCGCTGCGTACCATTGTCGAAGTGATTGACAAGAATTGGAAACCATATGCCGACAAGCCTGCCATCACGATGACCATCCGATACACACAGTATGCCGGCAGTCGCTCGACAGATGTAGATGTGTTCTTCGACAAGGACGTGAAGGACTATCTCTTCTCAACAGGCATCATCAATGTGAAGGAGTCGGTGGAATTTTCTGATAAGAAGGGGTTACGTGCCTGCTGGGGCACCGACTGGCCTTCGAGCGACCATGAGAACTTCAAGCCAGAGACCGTCGGTCTGGGTATCTATATCCCACAGAAATATATTAAGAGTGAAGAACCGGTCAACAAAGACAACTATGCCTTTGTGGTGGGAACAGACGACAGACACCTGTCATACAAAGTTATCTATTGCTCAGATAATGAAACATTTGGCTATCATTCTGCCGATGCCTGGTTTGATTTCCTAAAGCAGTGGAAACAGAATGAGGTAGACAACTAAGGAAGTTGCGTAAACATCTTACGCCCTTTCACATAGTATTGCCAGAGCAAGGAGAACGACCTTCGCTCTGGTATTTCTTTTGCCACACGACTGGCTTGTATGGCCCGACGGTCGGATTCAAAATCCTTTCGCCAACGCTTAAAAGCTCTACGGGCCCGGTACACGGCCTTAAAATCGCCGACATTCCGTTTCAACAAAAGCATCTCCCAGGCAGCCAAATAGTCGAGCCACCAACGCCAACGCATCACGGATTTCAGTTCCTCGTCGGGCAGGCATTTGTAAAGCATCGTCAGGTTGTTGCGGAAGTTCAAAAAAGTCTTCATGGGATTGCCCTTTGGCAGCGTACCACCACCAACATGATAGACATAGCTTTCTGGCAGACAGACGATACGGCGCCCACGGATACGGAGTCGCCAGCAGAGGTCGATCTCCTCATTATGGGCAAAGAACCGGCTATCGAGCCCACCGGCCTCCCAATAATCTTTCGAACGAATCATCAGGGCCGCACCAGTTGCCCAAAGGATGTCGGTCGAATAGTCATACTGTCCATTATCAGCTTCCACCGTTTCAAAGATCCTTCCCCGACAGAAAGGATAGCCTAACCGGTCGAGGTATCCCCCACTCGCCCCGGCATACTCAAAGCGGTCCTTATCAATGATGGAGAGCAGTTTCGGCTGACATGCCGCCACCTCGGGATGACTGTCCAGATATTCAATCATCGGCGTCAGCCAGTGGTGAGTCACCTCAATATCGGAGTTCAGCAGCAGATAATACGTTGCATCCACCTGTCGGAGGGCCTGGTTATAGCCTTCGGCAAAGCCCCAGTTTTTCTCCAAACAGATCTGCCGGACCTCGGGGAAGTGCGTCTTAAGCATCTCCAATGACTGGTCGGTAGAAGCATTGTCGGCAACATAGACTGTCGCCTCCGCCCTCGAATACTGCATTACAGAAGGCAGATACTTCTCAAGCATGGCCTGACCATTCCAGTTCAGAATAACAATTGCTACTTTCTCCATCGCGCGTACCTTATTATAATAATATAGCTTTCAGCGACTGTTTGTCGGCAGTCAGTTCGCCCAGTCTTACGTTTACCAACTGATTATCCATGGCAGGGTCAGCCTCCTTCGGCGATAGCTCCACCCGGATATAATTCCTTGTAAATCCATGCATCGCCCTTCCACGGGTAGATTTCTCGAAGAGTACCTCAGCCTCCAGTCCGATATGGTGCTGGTAGAAGGCAATGGTTTTCTCATCAGACAAATCGAGCAGCCGTTTCGAACGCAGTTTCTTATCCTTCTCGCTGACCACATAGGGGATATTCAGTGCAGAAGTCCCCGGACGCTCGGAATAAGGAAACACATGCAACTGCGTCACGTCGAGCGCCTTCAGAAACTCATACGTCTCTTCAAAACATTCCGGTGTCTCTCCCCGACAACCCACCATCACGTCAACCCCGATGAATGCGTCGGGCATCAGTTCTTTAATACGGTGGATCTTATCGGCAAACAGCTGACGGTCATAATGACGGTGCATCAGCTTCAATACCGTATCGCTTCCGCTCTGCAATGGTATATGGAAATGGGGCATGAATGCCCTACTCTGGGCGCAATAGGATATCAGTTCATCCGACAAAAGGTCGGGTTCCAATGAACTGATGCGATAACGCCGGATACCCTCAACTCCATCCAAAGCCTTGACCAGATTGATGAAGTGTTCGCCTGTGGTCTTACCAAAATCGCCGATATTCACACCCGTCAGCACAATCTCCTTACCGCCCTCACTGACAGCCTCCTCAGCCTGCGCTACTAACGAGGCGATGGTTGGATTGCGCGAGAAGCCACGGGCATAGGGAATCGTGCAATAAGTGCAGAAATAGTCGCAACCGTCCTGCACCTTCAGGAAATACCGCGTCCGGTTGCCACGCGAGCAACTCGGTGCAAACGACTTGATATCCTTTGTCTTCTTCCGGAAGAATGCACTTCCTGATTCTCTGGAAGATACACTGCCGTCACGGGCTCCCGTCCAGGCATCTGAAAGAAACTGGATCAGATTTGCCTTCTCGTCAGAGCCCAGCACCAGACTCACGCCATCAATCTTCGCCACCTCGTCGGCCTCCAACTGCGCATAGCAGCCTGTCACCACAACAAAAGCACTAGGATTCTCCCTCACCATCCGGTGAATCTGCTGACGGCACTTCTTGTCAGCCACCTCTGTCACCGAACATGTATTGATCAAACAAATATCCGCCCGCTCCCCTTTTTGTGCTGTACGCACACCCAGTTCCTGAAGCATCTTCCCGAAAGTCGATGTCTCAGAGAAATTCAACTTACATCCAAGGGTGTAGTAAGCCGCCGTTTTACCTTGAAAGGCCGATGTATCTATCATATATAAAATAGGTGTCTTGTTTACGGGCACAAAGGTACAGCTTTTTTCTCACTTTTCATCAATTTTTGGCATTTTTCCGTTAAGTGGCAAAATAACACCAAAATTTAACATTTCGTATCTTGCTGATTTTCAGTATTTTGCGAAAAAGTTACAAAAATAGGCAAAAAAAAATCGAAAAAAATGATACGTTATATTAAAATTATGCTTAACTTTGCAGCGTTTTAATAAACAAATGATTGTTTTACAGATTTAAAAAGCTTAGAAAAAATGAAAAAATTAGTATTTATGTTCGTAGCAGTTGCTGCTATCTCTTTCGCTTCATGTGGTAACAAGGCTCAGGCTCCTGTACAGGACACTGATTCTATCGCCGAGGTAGTTGATAGCGTAGTTGACAGCCTGGCTGTTGATTCAGTTGCTGCTGATTCTACTGTTGCTGAGTAATCAGAACACCGAACAATTGAGAGAAATGAGAGACCGTAGGACGTGAGTCCCACGGTCTCTTTCTTTTTGTCCATTTTCGTTCACTACCCCAGAAGGGTATGACTAGTATGTCCCATATAAAAACAGTTGTCCCGGGGGCTTGTGGCCCTCGGGACGCTGCGTCATAATAAATAATGATGCTTTACAGCATTGATTAATTATTAATTGTTTCGATTTAAATCTTTGGGGTTATGCCTCTGCGGGAGTCTCCTCCTCAACAGCCTCTACATCCTCAGCAGCTTCCTCAGCAACCTCGGCAGCGGCCTTCTTGGCATCAGCAGCAGCCTTGATAGCAGCCTCAGCCTCAGCAGCAGCCTTCAGCTCAGCAGCATTCTCAGCAACAACCTTCACGGGGATCTCAACGGTCACCTCCTTGTGGAAGTGTACGAGAGCCACATAGTCACCAATCTTCTTGGCATCCTTCATGGTGATGATCTTACGATCAACCTCCTTACCAAGCTTCTGGAGCTCATCAGCCACCTGAGCGGCACCTACAGAACCGTAGAGCTGACCGGTAGCGCTTACCTTAGCGGCAATCTCAAGAGCTACACCAGCAAGCTGGGCAGCCTTCTCCTCAGCAGCAGCCTTCTGGGCAGCCAGCTTGTGAGCCTGCTGTTTCAGGTTCTCTGCAAGGATCTTCTTAGCCGACGGAGAAGCAATCACACCCTTTCCCTGAGGAATGAGGTAGTTGCGGCCGTAGCCAGACTTAACATTCACGATATCGTTCTTGAATCCCAGACCGATAATATCTTCTTTCAGTATAATTTCCATAATCTTGCGTCCTCCTCTTTAATTATTTCATCAAATCGGTTACGTAAGGCAGCAGTGCGATCTGACGGGCACGCTTCACGGCCTGAGCCACACGACGCTGATACTTCAGAGATGTTCCAGTGATACGGCGGGGAAGAATCTTACCCTGCTCATTGAGGAACTTCTTGAGGAACTCGGGATCTTTGTAGTCGATGTACTTGATACCGCTCTTCTTGAAACGGCAATACTTCTTCTTCTTCGTATCGATAGAAGGAGCTGTCAAATAACGGATTTCACTCTGTTCTGCCATAGTTTAAGCCTCCTCTTTTTTACCAAGCTTTGCACGACGCTTCTCGGCGTACTCAACTGCATACTTGTCAAGTTTAACGGTCTGGAAACGGATAACCTTCTCATCACGACGGAAGGCGGTCTCCAATGTCTTAATCACTTCTGGCTCAGCCTTGAACTCTACCAGGCAGTAGAAACCTGTAGACTTCTTCTGAATAGCATAAGCCATCTTCTTCAATCCCCAGGCCTCTTCACTGATGATCTCTGCACCCTTATCGGTCAGGACCTTCTTGAATTTTGCGGCCGTTTCCTTCATCTGTTCATCAGACAAAACGGGAGTTAAAATGAAAACGGTTTCGTATTGATTCATACTACTTAATAAATAAAAATTAATAATGTTGTGCTTAAAGCGGGTGCAAAGGTACTAATTTTCTATTGAACATTGAACATTGGACATTGAACATTTTAATTGTTTAACAGAATTTAATACTTTTCCCGCCTTTTCTGCTGCCGGATATGCCATATTACCCCTATAACTATCATCAAGAAACCGCTGAGCAACACCAGATTACTGGATGTCCACCCAGCCAGATAACTGACCATCAAAAGGATGGCGCCGGCCAAAACCAGCGCCAATCCAATAGGGTTATTCCTCTTCGGGAGTGATGAGTTTGTATCCCTTGCCATGAATATTGATGATTTCAATCTGCGGATCATCCTTGAGGTGCTTACGCAACTTAGTGATATAGACATCCATCGAACGGGCGTTGAAGTAGTTGTCGTCAATCCAGATGGTCTTCAGGGCGAAGTCACGCTGCAGGATCTCATTGGCATGAGAGCAGAGCAGAGCCAGCAGTTCATTCTCCTTGGTGGTGAGCTTACGCTGCTCGTCGCCAATCATCAGCAGCTGCTTCTGGGTATCGAAGGTGAACTTGCCGATGTGATAGAGTGTAGACTCCTTGTTCTTCTTACCCTTCGTACGGCGCAGGATGGCCTCAATACGGAATACAAGTTCCTCCATGGAGAAGGGTTTGGTGATATAATCGTCGGCACCAATCTTAAAGCCCTCAAGGATATCCTCCTTCAGCGTCTTGGCGGTCAGGAAGATAATGGGCACATCAGCATTAGCTGCGCGAATCTCCTGAGCCAGCGTATAACCGTCTTTCTTAGGCATCATCACGTCGAGCACACAGATATCGAACTTAGCCTTGAGGAAAGCCTTGAAGCCTGCCTCACCATCAGCACAGAGCTCAGCAACATAGCCCTTAGCCTGCAAATACTCACGGAGCAACATTCCGAGGTTCTCATCGTCCTCGCAAAGCAAGATTTTCAACTTGTCTTCCATAATCTTTCGTTTTTTATTTGTTAATACTATTATGAATTGTCTTCTTGAAGGACGGGCAGCGAGATGGTAAAGGTAGTACCCTTGCCTATTTCGCTCTCGCACTTGATTTCGCCCTCATGGAGGGTAATGATCTTCTTGACATAAGCCAGACCAAGGCCGAAGCCCTTGACATCATGAACGTTACCAGTATGGACGCGGTAGAATTTGTCGAAGATCTTCTTGACGTTCTCTTTCTTGATGCCCAGTCCCGTATCACGAATACTGAAACAGAGGCGGTCCTTCTCGTTCCATGTACGGATATAGATATCGAGCGGCTGTTCTGGTTTACGATACTTGACAGCGTTATCCATCAGATTGGTGATGGCGTTCTGGAAATGCACCTCATCGACATAGATGGCAGAATCAACGGCCTCAATCTCGGTAAAGATCTTACCACCGGTATGCTCTACACGAAGAGAGAATGAGCTGGCAATGCTCTCAAGCAATTCGTTAAGGTCGAGTTCTTTCTTCTTGAAAGAGGCTGTCTTACGATCGAACATCGACATCTGAAGAACCTTCTCAACGAGGAAACGCAGCCGTTTAGACTCGTCGTTGATAACCCCACCAAGATGACTGAGCATGGCAGGACTCTTGCTGACACTCTCGTCGTTGAGCATCTGAGCCGCCAGCGAGATGCTGGAAATCGGAGTCTTCAGCTCATGCGTCATATTATTGATGAAGTCGTTTTTAATCTCAGAGTAACGCTTCTGCCGGAAGATGACCACGATGGTGAAGATAAAGGTGATGAGCAGTACCACAGTGAAGATCATGGCTGGAATCATGAAACGCACACTCGAGAAGATGTATGAGCTCATGTCGGGGAAGTGAATCTTCACCACACCCATCTTCGATGACGGGTCATTGCGGAAGAGGGTCTGCTTATAGGTATGTTCCTCACCTTCCTCACTATAGTCCGGACAACGGTATATCTCACGTCCGTCGGCTGTTTCCACCCGGAAATGATACGGGATGTTGATACCGTTATTCATCAGTTCCGCACGAATGTCCTGATCGAGAAGCTTGAAGTTGATACGCTCCTTCAGAGGACGGTCGGACGCAGTATAGAGAATGTTATAGACCACCTCATCGAGCAGAGCTTTCTGATAGACATAGCGGTTACGCACAATCTCCTGCAAGGACTTTGAGGCCTCTGAGATAGAGTTCTTGTCGGTGCGCAGAATCATCGCCTTGGGAACGTTGGCCGGTTTGATGGCAAAAGTCTTCAACTCGAAACTGGAGTAAACCGTACCATCGTCGGCAGCCACGGCAAACTGATGGGAGTGCTTGATTGTACCATCAAGACCATCAACCATCACAGAATCCTGCTTGAAGGCCTTACGCTCAGTCTCTTTTACATCCTTTTCCAGATAACGAAGCGTCTCATTCATCTCCAGATTGCGGGATGCCTGATAGAGACTGCGGTTCACAGACTCGTCGAACTGTTCCTTCTTCATCTTCGCCATCTCTTCAATATAAGAGATCTGGAGGAGAAGGAGCCCCACGAACGAGAGTCCCATGACTATAGCTATGATCCAAATCGTACTTTTCTTCATATCGAGGGCAAAGATACGTCAATTCTTAAAAAGAACGGTTTGTAGTGTTAATTATTTCGGGCTAATTCAGTAAAATTAACACTATCATCCAAAACTAATTGTTATATTTTAAACAAAGAATCCCCGCCATATTCCTATGGCAGGGATTTCCAATATGATAAACCAGCGACTTAGTCTTCTTCCTTCATCTCCTCCTCGTGCTGCTTGATCAGTGCCTGCTGGATATCGTTCGGCACAAGCTCGTAGCTTGAGAAGCTGGTTGTGAACGATGCACGACCACCGGTCAGAGAACTCAAGGCGATAGAATAGCTGGAGAGTTCCTTCAGAGGAATCTTGGCTGAAAGCTTCTGATAGCCAGCCTCAGAGTCCATACCCATGATGATGGCACGACGTCCCTGGAGGTCGCTCATCACATCACCCATATAGTCAGCGGGAACCAGTACCTCGAGATCATAGATAGGCTCAAGTACCTTTGGACCTGCCTCCTTGAAGGCTGCCGAGAAGGCATTACGGGCTGCGAGCATGAACGAGAGCTCGTTAGAGTCAACTGGGTGCATCTTACCATCATAGACGATGACGCGGACGTCACGGGCATAAGATCCTGTGAGCGGGCCCTGTTCCATGCGCTCCATGATACCCTTCAGGATAGCAGGCATAAAGCGCAGGTCGATAGCACCACCAACCACAGAGTTGATGAATACGAGCTTACCACCCCACTCCAGATCCTTCTCTTCCTTAGACTTGATGTTCATCTTGAACTCCTGGCCGTTGATTGTGAACGATGTGGGATCGGGCATGCCATCGGTATATGGCTCTACAATCAGGTGTACCTCACCGAACTGTCCAGCACCACCCGACTGCTTCTTGTGACGATAGTCAGCACGGGCCATCTTCGTAATTGTCTCACGATATGGGATCTTCGGCTCGATATACTCAATCTGGATCTTCTCGTTGTTCTCCATACGCCACTTCAAGGTACGCAGGTGGAACTCACCCTGACCATGAACGATAATCTGGCGCAACTCCTTAGACTGCTCTACCACCCAAGTAGGATCCTCCTGGCGCATCTTCTGCAGGGCAGCCATCATCTTCTCGGTCTCAGCCTCGTTGACGGCCTTGATGGCACGAGAGAACTTAGAGTTAGGATATTTGATGAAGTCGAACTTATTATCAATATCCTTGCCATTCAGGGTGTTTCCGGTCTTTACATCCTTCAGCTTCACGGTACAGCCGATATCACCAGCTCGCAGTTCGTCAACCTGAATACGATTAGCACCAGCACAAGCATAGAGTGTGCCGATGCGCTCCTTAGAGCCACGATCGGCATTGGTCAGATCGTCGCCGCTCTTCACGACACCACTCATCACCTTGAAATAAGATACTTCACCGATATGGGGTTCAACACCCGTCTTGAAGAAGTACAGAGATGTAGGTGCAGAAGCGTCGGCAGGCACATCCTTGCCGGCAGCATTCTTGATGACGGGCATCTCGCTGACGAAGGGAACCACGTTGCCGAGGAACTCCATCAGACGGCGTACACCCATGTCACGACCAGCGCAGACACAGAATACGGGGAAGATAGAACGTGTCACCAAGCCCTTGCGGATACCCTCACGCATCTCGTCTTCGCTGAGGTCCTCGCTCTCGAAGAACTTCTCCATCAGCGTATCGTCGCCGGCAGCGGCAGCCTCTACCAGAGCAGCCTTCCACTCCTTCGCCTTCTCTAACTGGTCGGCAGGGATATCCTCGATGATGGGAGCACCACCCTCAGGCTTCCAAGAGTACTTCTTCATCAGCAGCACGTCGATCACGCTGTTGAAACCAGCACCGGTCTGGATAGGATACTGAACGGGCACGCAGTTCGGACCATACACTTCCTTCAGCTGAGCAAGAATCTGGTCGTAGTCGCAGTTGTCGCGATCCAGCTGGTTTACGAGGAAGATAACGGGTTTCTTCAGTTTCTCAGTGTTGCGGAAAGCATTCATCGTACCCACCTCAGGACCATACTGGCCGTTGATAAGGATTACAGCCTGGTCGGTCACGTTCATAGCGGTGATAGAACCACCTACGAAGTCGTCACTTCCCGGACAGTCGATGATGTTGAGCTTCTTGTTATTCCACTCCACATGAAAAACAGTTGAGAACACCGAATAGCCGTACTCCTGTTCCACAGGGAAGTAGTCGCTCATGGTGTTCTTACTCTCTACGCTGCCGCGGCGCTTGATGATGCCAGCTTCGTAGACCATTGACTCGGCAAGAGTAGTCTTGCCGCTACCCGCACTGCCAATGAGTGCAATGTTTTTGATTTCGTTTGTCTGATATACTTTCATATCATTGTTGGTTTTAGGTGAATATTTCTATTAAGCGGGCACTAAGGTAGACATTTTTCGAGAAATAGCCAAAAGATTCTTGCAAATATTAAACAAAATTAGTATTTTTGCATTCATTATGGCAGGAATCTATATTCATATCCCATTCTGTGCAAGCCGATGCATCTATTGCGGCTTCTATTCTACGACGGGCCTGAAGCTCCGTCAGCGCTATGTCGATGCCCTTTGCCAGGAGGCCTCTTGTCGCCCCGCCGGAGAACCTGTTGGCACCATCTACCTCGGTGGAGGCACACCATCGCAGCTCACCATCCCCCAACTCCAGCAACTCTTCGACGCCCTATATATATATAATAAGGTGGAAAAGTCTGCCGAGGTCACCATCGAGTGCAATCCCGACGATGTCACCCCAGAGTTTGCCGAGGCATTAACCGCCCTTCCCGTCAACCGTGTCTCGATGGGCGTGCAGACCTTCTGCAATGAGCGACTTCACTTTCTGCACCGTCGCCATACGGCGCAACAGGCTAGAGAAGCTGTCAGCAGATTGCGTCAGGCCGGTTTCCAGAATATCAGCATCGACCTGATGTATGGCTTTCCCGGCGAGACTATCGAGGCTTGGCAAGCCGATATCGACAATGCCCTCGCGCTCGAAGTGGAACACTTGTCGGCCTACTGTCTGATGATTGAGGAAGGCACCCCACTCCATCAGCAGGTTGCGCAGGATCAGCCATTAAGGGATTCCCTCCCCGATGAGGAGCTGGAACGCCAGATGTACTACACCCTCATCGACCGCCTTGAGGCTGCAGGCTACGAGCATTATGAGATATCGAACTTCGCCCGCTCAGGCTTTCGCTCCCGCCATAACTCCAGCTACTGGAACCTGACGCCCTATATCGGCCTCGGTGCCGCCGCCCACTCGTATGACGGGAAGAGTTGCCGTCGTTGGAACGTCAGCAACATCCGTCAGTACATGGAGGGGATAGAGAAAGAACAGCCATGCTTCGAACAAGAACTGCTCGACGACGACACCCGCTATAACGATGCCATTACCACTGCCCTGCGTACTAAAGAGGGGCTCGACCTCACTTTGCTGTCCGACAAGCACCGCCACTACTGCCTCAGAGAAGCACAACAAGCCATCGACGGTGGACTGCTACAGTTATCTCCCAACCAACACCTGAATCTTACCCGCAAGGGCCTCTTCGTCAGCGACATGGTGATGAGCAACTTGATAATTATCTGACAAAAGGCTTAAAATCCAGACCATTTTAGAGCCCAAGCCATTCCGAGGCCGTAATTACGCGAGTTTTGAGCCATTTTGGTAAGTGATTGACAGTGTGGTGGTTACGGTTTTTGTGTTGTGATTCTTTACCAAAAAGTCCCTCAAAATGCCCGGGAAAGCCCCTATTTTGATGCAAAACTCCTAGGGTTTGGCCTAAAAAGAGATAGGGTTTGGACGTCACAAACCTATACTTTACCGTAACTAAACCTATGCTTTGCTTACTTCAAACCTATAGTTAGTCGTAATATAACCCATTTACACCTCCAAAGTGCCTCCCCGTTTCTCTATTTCGAGCAAACCTAGAGGCACTTTTTTAGGCATGTTTTCTTTACATCCTACTCCTAATAGCGTATGATGTTCCCCCTTCAATAGCGTTAAATAGCAGATGATTGTATCAGATGCCTTCTTGCTGGGAGAGCCTACGGATGGCAAAGACGTAATAGGCTATCAGCAAGGGATAGCCTATATAATATAAAGTGGTGATGCTAAAGATGACATAATCGACGGCACAGATGGCAGCCAGTCCGCCTAAGTACAGGATAGACTCACCCAAGGACAAATGCTTGGTGACATCGTCGACCGTAGCGATGGCAACAATGATGATGGCCCAAACAGAGGTGACAAACAAGCCTAAATGCAGCGGCAATGCAAAGGGATTGAGCGAGGGATGGTAATAGAAATGGCGCCACGACTCGGGGCCGAACACCTGAATACTGCTATAGATGACGGCCGAGGTAGCTACCAGGAGGCACAATGTGGCGGGATAGAACGACGGAATGTCATTGAAATGCACAATCTTCGCTCCAAGTTTCATCAGACGGCGCACGCCATAAGCTGCAACGATGACCACACAGAAAGCCAGGAATATGAGCAGATGGGTATCGGAGAAGAAATCGATGAACTGGCTGATGGGGTCATCGGGCGACACCTTGGCCAACAGTTCATTCTCATGTACCCAGCCAAAGGTCAGTTGGTCGCGTGCCACCTTCACCCAGACAGAGTCAATGGTATCCGAAGGCACGGTCTTAATGTCAGCCACAACAATACGTTCGTTCTTCCGTAGTGTGATAGAGTCTTTCTGCCATTCCTTACCTATCGCCTCTATCTCTATCGATACCACCTCGGGCACTGCCATATCCTCTGGCTGCTGAGCTACAACCACCAAGGAGTCGCCCGTCACCACGAAATTATAGTTCTGCGTGTAATGATGAGTAGTATAGAAAGAGATCGAGTCGAGCTGCTGTTTTGTCAGATCCCAGGCATCGGGCGTAATAGGTCCCTTGTTGTAACACGCTACGGTAAATGACAAATGATAAATGACGAATGATAAAACAATCATCCATCTTCTCAGCCTATGGCACCAACCGCGCCTGTATTCTTTATCAATCATCATTTATCATTCTGGCCGCAGGCCGCATAAACGTTCATTTGGCATTGGGCACAATCAAACTCAAGGCGAAAACGGCGACCATCGCCTAATACGAGAGAAAGGGGTTCGCGCCATTCCGGGCGCCTGCCACCACGCTTTACACAATAGCCCAGACTGTAGCGGATGCAATGACGACACTGCATCAGCGGGCCTTCCCCACCCTTCAATTCAAAAGCCGTCAGATCATCAACGGCATAGAAATCACGGGAGAGGTGGTTTGAGATATTATAGAGGTAAGGATATGGATATGCAGGAGCCTTTGCAGGGAGTCCACGAGATGGGGTCGGCTCATTTGAAGGGGTTTTCATTTTCTGGAGCTGATCCACCAAAGCCCGGCGCATCTCAGAGAGGATGCTGTTTGGGATAAAGAAACAGAAGTTGTCTGGCAGATGGACATCTTTACACTCATAGACAGTATCACCAAGCTTTGTAAGTTGTCGGATGATATTCTCATGAGGCCGTTTCTGTGCCTGTTGATGCTCTAATGGGAAATAACAACTAACCGACGGCAACGGGTTTATACTGGCGGAAAGTTCAAAGCCGCCGTCAACAGCCTGAAGCGACAGACAAACAGGAATCTTACGTACAGCACTCGTCTTGGAGAGTACTCGTTCCATCTCCTGGTCGTTGTTTCGGTATAAAGCCATGCCTGGGCGCAAGCCCTGAGGCATACGGAAAGGCCAGATGCGATTTCCGGCCACGCGATTGGCACGAAGGCCCTCGAACTGGTGCTCTTTATTGAGGAAGCATAGTCCGTCGCCGTTGGCAAAACTTGCCGTTCCCGCCACGTTAAAAGAGTCGTGACGAATCTCCTTCACAGTGCCCACAAACTCACCTACGGCCTTCGGCGTATCAAAGGAAGCAATATTCGGTTGACGGCCGTGGGCAAAATAGGTTGTATACCCACGGTTGAATGTCTTTCTCAAATCGGGCTGGAAGGTATAAGTGGAATGCCCCAACGAGGCACGACAATACTTGTCAGGATGCTGTCGGATAATCTCGTTCAGGCGCTCGCTGTAGGCTGCTGTCACATTCTTCACATAAGAGAGATCCTTCAAACGGCCTTCGATCTTAAAGGAAGTAGCCCCGGCCTCGGCCAAGGCCAGCAGGTTGTCGCTCTGGTTCATATCTCTTAGAGAGAGCAGATAGCGTTCATGCTCAATCTCCTTGCCGTCGGCATCTTCCAAAGAGAAGCGCATACGACAAAACTGGGCACACTCTCCACGGTTGGCACTCCGACGGAAACAATACTGCGAAGCATAGCAGATACCAGAATAACTGACACATAAGGCACCATGCACAAACACCTCTAACGGCATGTCGGGTACGGCTTGATGAATGCCGGCAATCTCTTCAACAGACAACTCACGGGCCAGAACTGCACGGGAGAATCCTAGACTCTTGAGCCACTGCACTTTCTCCTGCGTACGGTTGTCGGTCTGAGTGGAAGCATGAAGAGTCATTCCTTTAGGACAAAGGCTCAACACAGCCATGTCCTGAACAAGAATGGCATCAACACCTGCTTCAGCCAAATCGCTGAGCATCTGTTTCACATCGTCCAGTTCTTCCTCGTAAAGGATGGTATTGACCGTCACATATACCTTGGCACCAAAAGGATGGGCATAGGCACACAACTGACGAATATCCTCAAGACTATTGCCAGCAGCAGCACGGGCACCGAAATGGGGCGCCCCAATATAGACAGCATCGGCACCGTGGTCGATAGCCGCGATGCCACACGCTAAATTCTTAGCCGGAGCCAACAGTTCTAGAGGAGTCAATATATGCAGTTATTTAATGTCGTCGATATTATATGGCGTTTCCTGATAAACGTAATAGTTAATCCAATTGGCATAGAGCAGATTGGCGTGAGCACGCCAGGTAACGACAGGCGGATTGTCGGGATTGTCATCCCGATAATAGTTCTTCGGCAGATCCACATCATCACGAATATCCCGGTCGCGCTTATATTCATTATCAAGCGTGTTGGGCGCATACTCCAAATGACCCGTGATAAAGAACTCACGGCCATTCCGCGCCATCACCATGCTGACCCCACAATCGGGTGATTCAGCAATCAATGTCAGTTCCGGATTAGCCAGGATGTCCTCACGATGGATTTCTGTATGCCTGCTGTGAGGCATCATAAACACATCATCGAAGCCACGGAAGATCGGCAGTGGCGTGTCAATGGGAGTTTGCGGGAAGATACCGAACATCTTCTTTGCCAACGGGTATTTAGGTACACCATAATGATAATACAGGCCGGCCTGAGCTGCCCAGCAGATATACAGGGTACTGGTGACATGAGTGCGAGCCCAGGAAAAGATATCAGTAATCTCGTCCCAGTAGCTTACATCCTCGAACTCAAGCTGTTCCACAGGAGCACCTGTAATGATCATACCGTCGAACTTCTCTTTGCGCATCGACTCAAAGTCACGATAGAACATCATCATGTGCTCTATCGGCGTATTCTTGGGCGTATGACTCTTCAGTTTCATAAAACTGATTTCCAACTGAAGCGGTGTATTGGAGAGGAGACGGACCAGGTCGGTCTCCGTTGTAATCTTCAGTGGCATCAGATTCAGTATGACTATCCGCAGCGGGCGGATGTCCTGTGTGGTAGCCCGAGAATTATCCATAACGAAGATATTCTCGTGCTTCAGGATATCAATCGCTGGAAGTCTGTCTGGTAATCTAAGTGGCATTGTTCTATCGGTATTTTAAAACTTAAGGAGACAGCAGGATACATTGTCTAATCCACCTGCAGCAATCGCAGCCTCGCACAATGCGTTGGCATCAGCACCTGCCGCCAAAAGACGGGAAATCTTCTGATTACTCAGCATGTCCGTCAATCCATCACTGCACAACAGATACACATCGTCTACCATGATGTCCGAGGTCATCCTGACGATATCAATATACGACGTGGAACATCCACCTCCTATACAGTTGGTAATGATGCTTGTGTGCTTTTCCCTTCCCAAGAGATTGCTGAGAGAGTGGTCGGTCGTCAACTGAAACAGATCGTCTTGACGGAAACGATACAGGCGGCTGTCACCACAGTTCAAGGAGTAGTACTCCCCCTCATAAAAAGCGAAGCCAACTAGGGTTGTACCCATACCTTTATACTGTTCATCGGCACGTCCCTTTGATGCCACCATATTGTTGATGCCGTCGAGCCATTCCACCACCATCTCATTAAACTCACTAGGGCCATAACCTGTTGGAAGGTCGTTATAATAGAACTGAAGATTGTGCAGGACATCGCTACTGGCGATATCACCTCGATTATGGCCTCCCATACCATCGGCAACTGCGACGATATATCGGTCTTGATTAGTCAGTTCTACCCATGTGGAGAAAGCATCATCTCTGACGAAATGGTTTCCCACAAGTATCATGTCCTCATTCTGGTGTCTCACACAACCAATCCTACTGGCTGCTGTTATATCTATTTTTATCATTCCTTTATCTGATTATGACTTGCAGATTGAGGTTTGCAATCGTGAGCACATCACCATTGTTCAACGACATATCTACATCTGGCTGTATGGTACGCTGATTCAACTTCGTACCATTTGAAGAATGCTTGTCGGTCACGCACCAACCTGAATCAGCCTTATATTTCAGTTGCGCATGAACACCCGACACATAGGCATGCTGTTCAAAGAATTGTGTGTACGGTCCTTTACGGCGGCCGATAATGGCACCATTCATGGCAACGATACGGATGTTCAGACTGTCATTGGCGAGTGTCAGCACAGGCATACCACCCTTTGGCACATTGTTCTGGGAGACGCCCATTCCCGTCGATACATTCGTCGAGAAATTAGACATACCAGACTGTTCTGGCTGTTTCTGGGCCTGACGGGCATCCGGAGAAACCATCAGTCCGCCGCAGTGCGTACAACGTCTGCCGAGTCCTACACGACCACACTGATTGCAAAAGAGCAATGCCTGTCCGCATTGATCACAATAGTGGGAATCGTCCTCTATCTCTTCTTTACAAGCTGGACAAATGATCATCTTTTATATATCTTCTGGTAATATAATCTGATATGTTTCCTTTGTAACCTCTTCCGGCGGCATGTGAGACACACGCTCCGAGAGTTTCTGAATAGTAGCATCAAGGAGATTACGCATCTCTCGCGCATTACCCCACGACTCGTTCTTGGCAAGTACCATCTTATAGATAGTATCAAGAGCCTTGAACTCAGCCTGCGGTGACAGCGTGTACTGCTCCTTCTGAGCCATATGCTTAAAGATGGCTAATAACTCATCCTCATTATAGTCCTCGATATGCAGCTTATGGGTAAAACGGCTGGCCAGCCCGGCATTCATCGTCAGGAATTCCTCCATCTTATCCTTATAGCCTGCTGCAATCACCACAAACTTACCACGGTCGTCCTCCATGCGCTTCATCAGGGTATCAATGGCTTCCTTACCATACTGGTCGCCACCATCACTGAGGGTATAGGCCTCGTCAATAAACAAGATACCACCCATCGCCTTGTCACACATATTATTGACAATCTTTGGGGTCTCACCCATATACTTACCTACCAAAGTGGCACGACTGGCCTCTATGACTCGGGATGTGGGAAGGATATCCATCGCCTGAAGAATCTCACCCATCTTACGGGCAATGGAGGTTTTACCCGTACCAGGATTACCCATTAGGATAAAGTTCATCGACATCTGCTGAACCTTACCGGCACCCATGGCAGCACGCTGTTTCATGAACATGCTCTGGACAGCCAAACGACGGATAGAGTTCTTGACAGAACGCATGCCGATAAACTCGTCGAGTTCGTTGAGCACCTCATCCAACGGACGGGCAGCCTCGCTCTGTGCCATCGGCAGGTCATCTTTCGTCAGGCTATACATGTCTTTCTCCTGGAAGCCCGGATCGTTCATCAGTTTGACAAGACGCTGACTCTGACGCTCTACTGCCTCATTGAAGATACGGCGTGCCTCACGGGCATTACCGAAGTTCTTGTCGCGACGCAGATAAAGCTGCTCAAACTGGCGATGGATAGCTGCACGGGTATCATCATCGATAGTGAAGTTCTTGTCCTGTGCCAGATGCAGGAAGATTTCCGTCAGCTCGTCTGGCGTATAGTCATCGAAATGAATTGTCTGCGTAAAGCGACTCTTCAGTCCTGGGTTCGTGTCGATGAAGTCATGCATCTGGTCGGTATAGCCCGCTACGATACAAATGAACTTACCACGGTCGTCCTCCAGACGCTTCAGCAGCGTGTCAATAGCCTCAGCACCAAAGGTATCACCATCACTCGACTTCAAAGTATAGGCCTCATCGATAAACAGGACACCACCAAGGGCCTGATCTACCAGCTGGTTGGTCTTGATAGCTGTCTGACCAGCATAACCTGCCACCAGTTTGGCGCGGTCGGCCTCAACCAACTGACCACGTGACACTACACCTAAGGTCTTGAATATATCAGCCATGATACGTGCCACAGTTGTCTTACCAGTACCAGGATTACCAGTGAACACATAGTGTTTGCCCTGGAAGGTCTGCGTCTCGCCACGACGGATCTGCAAGTTGAGGAAAGCTGTCAGGTTGGAGATTTCCTTCTTCACAGCCTTCAGTCCGACAAGACCGTCAAGCTTCTGCAGGCAATCTCCGACATTCACAGACTGTGGAGCCTCATATGGAATATCCTCCTTATTGATGGTCATCAGTTCCTCATTACTCATCGATGAGATATCCACACCCTGCAGACGCTGGGCCTGCTTCTTGCATATCTGATCAAAGAGCGTGCGCATCGTACGGCCATTGGCGAAGTCCTTATCACGGGAATTATACATCTCCGTAATCATCTTACGGGTCAGTTCCTCAGCATCCTTCGAGAAGATGTACTTCTTGGACTTGGCGAATACCTGCATTATCTCGAACAACTGCTCCGGTGAGTAGTCCTTGATATCAAGGAAATAATTGAAGCGACTACGGAAGCCAGGATTAACACGGAAGAGGTTCTCCATCTCCGTACGATAGCCGGCAGCAATGACAATAAACTGTCCGCGGTCGTCTTCCATACGTTTCATCAACTTCTCCAAAGCCTGAGCACCTTGGTTGTCACGATCACCGGAAGCACTAAGCGGTGCCAGCGTGTAGGCCTCATCGACAAAGAGGATTCCTCCTTTGGCCTTGTCACAAAGACGGTCTACCACCTTCGGCGTCTCGCCCTGATAAGGACTAACCATCTTGGCACGATCGACTTCTACCACATGACCACTGTCAAGATAACCTATCGACGCAAGTATCTCACCTAACTTTCTGGCAATCGTTGTCTTACCGGTACCAGGATTACCTGTCAGGATAATATGCATTGACATCTTCTCCTGTTCACCCAATCCGCGTTCAGCACGCTGCATGGCATTCTGTACAGAGTAAGCCATCTCCTTGACAGCACTCTTTACCTCATCCATGCCAATAAACGAATCGAGATCCTTCAGGATATCCTCTACCGAACGTTCCTCAGGCACATAACCCTTGATATCGTCTTTCTCCACCTGCTTGGCATCAGCGCCACGGCTGATGAACTGTGTGAAGATGTCCTCAGAGGTCTTTGTGGCCAGATGACCATTTCCGAAAGTCTCATCCTTAATCTTTACCTGATATTTAAAGAAACGCAACAACTGGCTCTCGGCTTCTTCAGAGAAATCCGTGATGCCATATTTCATGCGCAGGTTAAGCTTACAAATCTCTGCAAGTTCCTGATAACCAGGCGTCGGCATACGGAACGTATACTTGAAGCGGTTAGCTACAGCCGGGTTACTCTCCAGGAAGTCCTCCAAACCTTTCGTCAGACCAGAGATAATCACGATTGGATTATCCTCCCACTTATCCATCTCCACAAAGAGTTTGTCAAGCGGATTCACCTGATTGGAATACTTGTCGGGCAAGAGTTTCTGAACATTGTCGAAGAACAGGATGCCATTCTTGGCCTTCTTGATATTCTCATCCCATTTATCGACGAAGCGCTGGTAGTCCACCGCATCCACCATCGTCAGCTTCGGCTTCTCGATAATCTTATGCTGGTAGAAGTAGTCACGGAGAATCTCCGCAAGGGCAGTCTTTCCCGTACCAGTCTCACCTATCACGATAGCATTCACCGAGATTCGCACGTTGGCTATATCCTTACGTGAGCGGAGATAGGCATAGGTGTCGACAATGGTCTTCAACTGACGCTTCACTTCGTCAAGTCCCACCAGCTTATCAAGCAAGTCCTGACTGACAAGCGGTTGGCCACACCACTTGCAGAACTTCGCTATGCTTCTGTTTTCTTTATGACAATTCTGACAAACCATTATTCTACGTCTCTTTCTATTTGCTTGATTATTTTCGAGGCATTTATCGTTACGTCGCCAGGATTTTTGACGTTCATAAGACTCGGACTAAATATGATGAAGTCAAGGACGAATATCAGGGCAAGCAAACTCCAAAGGATATAATGGAGCACACTCTCACCGCTGATGGAACGTACCTGATCTGTCACATCGTTAAGTAAACCAAACTTAGAACCCTTGAACTTATAAGATTTAGTCTTAAAGGTATAATACAGAGGTTCTAACAGCGTAGACTTGATATCGTTGTCGAGCACTTCAGTTATCAGCTTATTGTCTGCCTTCTGGTCTCCGCGGAAGTCTGTCAGATGGCAGATGAGGATATAGACCAATGTAATGGCGACAATTGCCAGGCTGAAATAACTGGGGTGCGACTGGTTCATGTACCTTAATATAATAATAGGTATAAAAGAGGATAGCGCGCCCAAGACACCCCAGAGGCAAGAGAACATGAAATCATAGCCTCTGAAATAGGCACGGGTGCCAACGATGAGGGCAGTCATGCCTCCCAATGGCAGACCTATACTCAGGAACGTGTGGCTCAGGAGATAGCTTGTATCCTTCACACCGAAGATGAGAACCAGCAGAACCCAGATACCACTCAAGGCATAGAATGACGTACGCCAAATCTTTTCCCTACCCTTGGCACGAGCCCAATTGTCACGTACATCCTTCACTCTGTTGGAAGTTTCTTCCCTGGCATTGATAAAACGCTTGTAGTAAGGCTGTGTCACATCGATCTTTCCAAGTGCCATCAGCCAGTCCTCCAAAGAATGCTCGTAGGCATACTCTGCAGAGAAGTCAGCAAAGGGATCCTCATGATAGAACACAGCCATCCATTGGGCGAAAGAGCCTTGACGCAATTCATTCTTGTACTGTGACAAGTCATCCTGGTCGAGATTCTTTCCATTCGACAACTCCGTACCATCAGGCATCAGGTAAGTAGGAGTTACGCCAAGGATACGGCAGAAACGGTAGAGAGCCGTTCTGGCATCGTATGCTCCAAGACGCTCCTTATTCTCTTCACTCTTGAAGTCGAAGCAGCGGTTATGCTCACTATACATCTCGGTCCAGCCATGCAACTGGGCGTAGTACGAGAAACGTCCGCCAACTTCTATCATATCATTCATCTTTTCCAGGAACTCCTGGTCACTAAGATGCTCGGCACTCTTCAATCGTTCGTTCAGCTGTTCACCAACCTGCATCGGCGTGAACGCGCCCTGTAAATCATAGGCCGACTCACGGTCCAGGTTATACAGTACCTTATAGGCCAGTGCCGACGAATAGGGCTGACCTTTCGTCATGATGCGAAGACTCTCGCAAGCCATATGGTCTTCATGACTATACATCCAGGAGAGCAGACGACCATCAGTCAGGCAGTGCCAGTCGTCCTCCGTCAGGTTCTCACGACCGAAAGTCTTCACGATTTCCTTAATGGTCGAAGAGGGATATTTCGCCAACAAAGGTATCTCCGGATCAATCTCATAGACAAGTCGCATGATAGGCACGCGCATCTCTTTCTTATCTTTATTGGCGAAATAAGAACGCAGACGGTCTACATCGCACTTGGTATGAGATTCCAGATACAGGAACAACGAGTCGTTCGGATTTGTCAGCAACATGCTGTAATCGTTCTGATAGCTCAACAGCGAGATGGCTACACTATGGACGTCGTCGCAGAGATTGCCTTTCACATCTTTATACGGATAAGTCGGCTCCATCATATAGACAGCCGCCATCAGGCCTGCTTTCTGGTCAACGGGATAACGGTTGACAACAATGTCCTTGACTATGGTACTGAGTTTCTCATTACCACAAGACTCCAGCCATGAACCGATCTTACCATTATACAGATAACCGATGGCCAATTTCTGATTATCCAAAAGGATTGGCACCAGTTCATGGATATTGTCGGCTACGAGGTTCTTGTCTGGATCCACAATGAAGCTCTTATACTTCAAGAACGGTGAAGAGAGGTCCACCTTCGGACTTCCGCCCTGGAACCATTGTTCCACCTGCTCGTATCCCCAACGGTTAATCGGATTGACCACCGTCAGACCCTGAACAATCATCTTAACACGCTCAGGCAGTTCATTGATATGAGGCAGACGACCTTCATTCTTCTGGCGCATCATCACACGCTCATTGGTGCTCATTGGATTCTCACCCAACCAGAGGGCCATCAGACAGATACCTAAGGAATAGAAGTCGGCAGAAGGAGATATTTCCACCACACCGTCAATCACATCGGAATACATCTCTGGTGCTGCATAAATCGGGGTCCTGGCCTGGGTGGTCTTATGTGACTTTCCATCCTGCTCCAGCATACTTGAGATGCCGAAGTCGCCTAAAACCAGCTCCGTATGTTCCTTGTCGCGGAAGAAGAAATTACTTGGTTTGATATCCTTATGCAGAATATTGCATTCATGACAATATGCCAAGGCGGCAGCACCCTGCAGGGCTATTCGACGGAACTTATCAATATCTCCTCCCAGCTTATAGTCAGCCATCGAACCGCCACGCAGATACTCCATCAGTTCATAGTAGCGATGCTTACCTTCAACGTATGTCTTACCATAGTCATAGACCCTGACAATCATCTCAAAATCGAAATTCAGCACAGCCTGCAGAATGTTCTTGTTGACATCGAAGTTGGGATAATAAATCTTCAATACATATTCTTCACCATCCTTCTCAACAAGAAACACCTGAGCCTCACCAGAGTTATCACTCAGGCACTGGATATTTCTATATTTGACACCTTTCAGCAGGAAACTGTCATCATTGACATTGTCCTGCTGTATGGCTTGTTTGTCAGCCCTGGCAGTTCCATCCATTCCCAACGAAGGAGAAACCATACTGGTTACACGAACCGTTCCGTCAAGATTGGCTGGACGAAGCGTTCCGTCAAGATTAGCCGGACGTAGTGTCCCATCAGGATTTGCAGGACGTACCGTCCCATCGGGATGCGGAGGGCGAACCGTTCCATCTAGATTGGTCGCGCGTACCGTACTGTCAAGGTTTTCTGGCCGTATCGTTTTTTCTGTACTCATCAGATATCGTCTTTAATTTCTTTTCTTGTGTTCTTACCAAGGATTACCCACTTACCTCCCATCTGAGGCTTGGCACATCCGCAAGGACTTGAGTGGAGGGCATGCTTGAAATTGCACTCCCACGCCAGTCTGACGCCCTGGGGCTTGCAGGCCATCGCATAGTTGCGCACCTGTGCCGGCTTCGGCTGAGGTTCCTGTACCATCTTATCAAGGATAGCAGCAAGTTTGTCCAGTCGTTCCTGTTTCTTGGCATCATACTCTTCCCTGCTCATGCGCTTATGCTGAGACTCAGGGATGACAGGATTGGCAATGCCTCTGTCTTCTGCCAAGAGCTTCAGCACCCGCTCACGAAGCTTGATGTTCTTCTGATCACGGAGGACATCACGTTCAGAATTATAGGGGATGGTCATCTCCAACTGCTGGATCTCATTGGCAAGACGCTGCATCTCTTTATATTCAGGCAATTCCCTGATTTTCGTCATCAGCTGATGGGCTTCGTCAGTCAGCGGCGTACCACATTGCTTACAGAAAGAGAAGTCGTTAAGGGTATGGCAAACCGGGCAAACGATTCCGCCACGCGGACTACCGCACTCAGGACAGAAAGCCTCATGACCTGTCAGATGGGCGCCACAGAAAGAGCAGATGTCAGTTCGGATATAATGGCGACAAGACTCACAGAAATCGGCATCGGGCTCCACGGCTGCGCCACAGTTAGGGCAGGTGGACATGCCGATAGCATTGCCACAGGAGGAGCAGAAGAGGGCCTCAGGCTCATTAACGGTTCCGCAATGCGGACACACGATACCACTGGCAGATTTCATATGCATCGCCTGTTGGGTAAGTGGCTCTTCCGTGCGCACTCTTGTTAGCTCCTCACGCTGTAATGGCTGAGAGGCTCTGTTCGTACGTTCCGGGTTTTGAGTAATATCATTCATATCAACACGTGTTTTAACTTAAGTTAGGTGCAAAAGTAAACAAAAAATCTTAATTCACAAAAAAAACCGCCGTAAATTTACATTTACGACGGCATTTTTCTGTATTTTCGGCACAAAATTACCACAATTGCAAGCGTTCTGACTTCGGAATGAACATTTTATCGCCTTCTTTGACTCCAAAGGCATCATACCATGCTTCGACATGCGGAAGGGCTCCGTTTACACGCCAACGACCCAGTGAATGGGGATCGCTCTTGGTGCGGTTTCGAATCTCAGCCTCCGTAATATTGGCAGCCCAAACACCAGCATAGGCATGGAAGAAACGCTGATCGGCAGTCAGGCCGTCCTTCTCTTCAAGGGGCTGGCGCTTTGTGGCATTCTTATAAGCAGCCCAAGCCACCTGCAGACCTCCGTGGTCAGCCAGATTCTCACCAAGCGTCAGACGTCCATTACCCTTCAAGTCAGGCAGCACATTAATGGCAGAGAAGAAGTCTGCATACTTATCCGTACGAGATGTAAAGTTCTTTCCATCACTTTCCGTCCACCAGTCCTTCATGTTTCCATCCTTGTCAAAGCGACGACCCTGATCATCGAATCCGTGAGTCATCTCATGACCAATCACCACACCGATAGCACCATAGTTGAAGGCATCGTCGGCAGTCGGCTCAAAGAAAGGATACTGCAGGATACCTGCGGGGAAGCAGATTTCATTGGTAGTGGGATTATAATAGGCATTAACCGTCTGAGGCGTCATATGCCAATCGTCACGATCCACAGGTTTGCCTACACGATGCTCCACGCCCCAAGCCTGCCAGAACTTGGCACACTCCTGCATATTGTCGTAGTAAGATTTTTCCGGATCGATCTGGAGTCCAGAGATATCCGTCCACTTGTCAGGATAGCCCACCTTTACATAGAAGGTGTTCAGTTTCAGCAGGGCATTCACCTTCGTAGAATCGTCCATCCAGTCCTGAGCAGCAATACGTTCGCCAAGGGCAATCTGAAGATTCTTTACCAACGTAATCATGCGCTGCTTGGAAGACTCAGGGAAGTATTTCTCCGAATATATCTTACCAAGAGCCTCACCCATCATACGCTCTACCTGACTAGTACTACGCTTCCAAAGCGGATGGTTCTCTTTACGGCCAGACATCACACGACCACGGAAGTCAAAACTTTCTGCAACAACGGCATCACTCAGATAGTTGGCAGCACCAGAAATGACGCCCCACTCCATCACGTCACGATACTCTGCTGGCGTGATGGCACCTACCAATTTGTTGGCACCTTCGAGGAACGCAGGCTGTCCTACAACCATTTCCTGAATATACTTGACATCCACGCCAGAGGCTTTCATCACCTTCTCCAAAGGCAGATTCGGATACTTCTCTGTAAACTCCTTGAGAGTCATCTTGTTATAGTTGGCCTCTGGGTCACGAAGCTCCGTACGCGACTTGCTGACCTTGGCCAGTTCCGTCTCTACTTTCATGATGTTCTTCATCTTCTTCGTGGCCGCACTTTTACTGAAGCCAAACAGCTGGAACATCTTGATTATGTGCTTCTTAAATGCTTCACGTATATCCGCCGTAGCCTTATCATTGTCAAGATAATACTCTTTCAAGCCCAAAGAAAGACCACCCTGATAGACGTTCAGGATATTCTGCGTGGCATTCTTCTCGTCGGCTCCGAAGCCAGCATAGAAGAACTCCTGCTCTCCGTAGGGAGTGAGTTCCAACTGGATGTCGAGCAATTGGGCATTGGTCTTGGCAGCCTCCAGACGCTTAATCAGGGGCATGACAGGAGCCACACCCTCATTATTACGACGCGTAGAGTCCATCGCCAGCTTATAGAGGTCGCTGAGTTTCTGCTCGATCGTACCCTTTTCATAGGTGTTGCTCTGGAGTTCGGCAAGGATGCCGTTGATACGCTTGTCGTTGTTCTCCTGCAGCTGGTCGAAGCTGCCATAGCGAGAATAGGCTGCGGGCAAGGGATTTTTCTTCATCCAGCCACCACAGGCATACTCGTAAAAGTCATCACCAGGACGCACGCTGGTGTTGAAGTCGGTCTTGTCCAGGCCAGAACTCAACGGTTTCTGTGCCATCGTCATCAAAGAGATGGAAGCCATTGCCATCATTGTTACAATTTTCTTCATAAATCTATCATTAGTTTGTTGTTAAACTTTCGAGTTCTTCACTGAGTTTCTCCCAGCGTTCCACCTCTTCGTCAAGACTTTTCTTTGTCGAGGTGTATTCCGTCACAAGGGTCATGTCGGAGGCATTTTCAGGAACCATCAGCAGGTCGTCGAGCTCCTTCAGCCGCTGTTCCATCTTCTCAATCTTGCGCTCCGACTCCTTGACAGCCTTCTCCACGCGGTTTCTGCGCTTCTGCTGCTCCTTCCGCTCGGCATAGTTGAGGGCTTTAGACAGAGTTTCCTGATTGTTCCCATGCTGGGAACTGTTTGTTCCCACGGTGGGAACTATTTGTTCCCTCGGTGGGAACTGGGAGTTTCCTTGGGTGGGACTCTTGGTTTCTGCCTGATTCCGCCCGAGTTCGTTCAGTTCACTTATCTTCTTGGCCTGGAGGAAGTCGTAGATACCACCCAGATGCTCTCTCACCTTGCCGCCTCCAAACTCATAGACCTTCGTCACCAAGCCATCAAGGAACTCACGGTCGTGACTCACGATGATGGCAGTACCGTCGAAGGCCTTGATGGCCTCTTTGAGTACATCCTTCGAAGGCATATCGAGATGGTTGGTAGGCTCGTCGAGAATCAGCAGGTTTACCGGCTCCAACAGCAGACGGATCATCGCCAAGCGACTTCTCTCTCCACCACTGAGCACTTTCACTTTCTTATCCGACTCCCCGCCACCAAACATGAAGGCGCCAAGGATATCGTTGATACGCAGACGGATCTCGCCCTTCGCTACGTTGTCGATGGTCTGGAAAACAGTGAGATTCTCGTCGAGCAACTGTGCCTGGTTCTGGGCAAAGTAGCCAATCTGGATGTTATGGCCCACCTTCAGATGGCCCGTAAAGGGTATCTCACCCATGATACATTTCACCAGCGTGGACTTTCCTTCACCGTTCTTACCCACGAAGGCCACTTTCTCGCCTCGCTTAATCGTCAGCGTCACATGGTCGAAGACTGTGTGGGCTCCATAGTCCTTACGCACCTCATCGCAGATAATCGGATAGTCTCCACTTCTCAGGCAGGGAGGGAACTTCAGGTGCATTGCAGAGTTGTCAACCTCATCGATCTCGATGGGCACAATCTTCTCCAACTGCTTGATCTTCTGCTGCACCTGAACAGCCTTCGTAGCCTGATAACGGAAGCGCTCGATAAAGGCTTTCATATCCGCCATCTCCTTCTGCTGGTTCTCATAGGCCCTTATCTGCTGCTCGCGGCGCTCCTTTCTCAGCACGACATACTCATTGTACTTCACCTTATAGTCGACCACCTGCCCGCAAGAGATTTCCAGCGTGCGGTTCGACACATTATTTATAAAGGCACGGTCATGACTCACAAGGACGACAGCACTCGACGACTGAGCCAGGAACTGCTCCAGCCACTGAATCGACTCGATATCGAGGTGGTTGGTAGGCTCGTCGAGCAACAGCACATCAGGCTTCTGAAGAAGGATTTTCGCCAGTTCGATACGCATACGCCAACCTCCAGAGAACTCCGAGGTAGGGCGATCAAAGTCCGTACGAAGGAACCCAAGTCCCATCAGCGTGCGCTCCAGTTCTGCCTCGCGACTTTCAGCACCCATCATCAAGAAGCGCTCATGCTCTGTGGTGTATTTCTCAATCAGTGCCAGATAGCTCTCACTCTCGTAGTCCGTGCGCTCTGCCAGCTCCAGATTCATCTTGTCGAGCCGTTCTTTCATCCGCGTAATATCGGCAAAGGCTTTCTGGGCCTCCTCGCGAACAGTCGTATCATCCTGCAGAATCATCACCTGGGGCAGATAGCCGATACGGCAGTCGTTGGGCACACTCACGTTGCCAGCCGTTGGTTTCTGCTGACCACATATTATCTTCAGCATCGTCGACTTGCCAGCGCCGTTCTTACCCACAAGGGCAATACGGTCCTTGTCGTTGATGACAAAACTCGCATCCACGAACAATGGCTTGATGCCAAATTCCACTCTCAGTCCTTCTATTGAAATCATCGTTTGTCTACATATTTATATCCCTGATAGTCCTCCCTTGGGAAACGGAGTATCGCGTCAGTGATATCGCCCGATTTGAAGTCGGAGATCTTAATGGTCGTCCAGATGAAAGATATCTTGACACGCACACTGATGGGGTTATACGTCTTTCGCTCCACCAGCGCCCGCACCTCCTTGATACCTTTCTTGCCTTTCTTCGCCTTGAGTGTCAACATCAGTCCTTTAGGATCTTCAGAGACACTATAGTCGAAATTCTCTGGCTCAAACTTGAACTTGCTCGAATACTTGTCCGACTTATTGTTCTTGGCATCATGGATCTCCACCTCATTCTTTTTCCTCTTTTTTATGATGTAGACCACCTGACCATCATTCCAAGATTTCATCCTCGCATCTTCGAACTTGCTCTTTTTGCCCTTATACCAGATGGTTCCGCTGGTCTTGTAGAGGCCTGTGATATTCACATCATAGTGCAAGGTGGCCCCCTGTTCTCCGAATACCTGTTGGTAGGCTTGGTTGAAAATACGACGCGCTTGACGGGAATTAGGTGTCTCCTCCGCATGGACAGAACACAGCACCGTCAGCAGCATCAACACCATCAAAACTATTTTTTTTCTCATCTTTTGTCAGTTTCAAGATGCAAAAGTACTAATTTCTCATGAAAATACATTATTTTTGCACACAAATTAACGAATTAATAGGCATACATATGGAAAAGAATATCTTCGCGCAACTGATTGCCAGCGCCCTGAACCTTCAGGAACGGGCCGTAGGTGCCACCATCGCATTGTTGGAGGAAGGCTGTACCATCCCGTTTATCTCCCGTTACCGCAAGGAACGTACAGGAGGGCTCGACGAGGTACAGATAGCCGCCATCAGCGACCGATACGAGAAACTACAGGAGATACAGAAGCGAAAAGAGACTGTCACGAAGACCATCACCGACCTTGGGAAGATGACGCCAGAATTGGAAAAGCGAATCCACGATTGCTGGGACACGACAGAGTTGGAAGACATCTATCTCCCCTACAAGCCCAAACGCCGTACCCGTGCTCAGGTGGCCCGTGAACTGGGATTGGAGCCTCTGGCCAACATCCTTATGATTCAGCGCGAACGTGATCCGGAAAGGGCTGCAGAACGTTTCGTAAAAGGCGATGTGAAGGATGCAGATATGGCACTCAAGGGGGCACAGGACATCATTGCCGAGACCGTCAGCGAAGACGAGCGTTCCCGTCAGCAACTCCGCAATGCTTTCAGTCGTCAGGCATTCATAACTTCTAAAGTGGTCAAATCCAAGGCCGATAGCGACGAGGCTGCCAAATACAGCGATTACTTCGATTGGGAAGAACCTCTGAAACGCTGTTCTTCCCATCGTCTGCTGGCCATGCGTCGTGGTGAGAGTGAAGGCGTCCTCCGTATCAGCATCTCTCCTGATGACGAAGAAGCCACAGAACGTCTGAAGCGCCACTATGTCTATGGAAACACCCCTTGTGGACAACTCGTGGCCGATGCCATTGAAGATGGTTACAAGCGGTTGCTCAAGCCTGCTATCGAGACAGAGTTTGCAGCCCTTAGCAAGGAGAAGGCCGATGAAGAAGCCATCCACGTTTTTGCAGAGAACCTGCGCCAACTACTGCTTGGTGCACCCCTAGGTCAGAAACGGGTCATGGGCGTCGACCCAGGATTCCGAACTGGTTGCAAGGTGGTTTGTCTCGATGCACAGGGTAATCTGCTCCACCATGAAGCCATTTTCCCCCACCCGCCTGTCAACAAGCGCACAGAGTCGGCCATCGCCATTCAGAAGATGATTCAGAAATACAAGATTGAAGCTATCTCCATAGGAAATGGCACTGCCAGTCGTGAAACTAATGATTTCATCAAGGATGTTTTGGCAGGCCGCTATAATATCGATACCAAGAAAAAAGACGAGTCACCCAAGCCTCAGATCTTTACTGTCAGCGAAGATGGGGCTTCCGTCTATTCTGCCTCCAAGATTGCCCGCGATGAATTTCCTAATGAGGATGTCACTGTCCGCGGTGCAGTCTCCATTGGTCGTAGACTTATGGACCCGTTGGCAGAATTGGTCAAGATCGACCCCAAGAGTATTGGCGTGGGACAGTATCAGCACGATGTAGACCAGACAAAGCTCAAACATTCCCTAGATCAGACTGTTGAGAGCTGTGTCAACCTCGTTGGCGTCAACCTCAACACAGCCTCCCAACATCTGCTGATGTATGTCAGTGGTCTTGGACCGACCCTTGCCAAGAACATCGTGGATTATAGGAAAGAGAATGGAGCATTCACCTCTCGCGCTCAACTGAAGAAAGTGCCACGCCTTGGACCTTCAGCCTACCAGCAATGTGCAGGTTTTCTTCGTATTCCCAACGCCAAGAACCCACTCGACAACTCTGCCGTTCATCCGGAGAGTTATGCTGTTGTTGAGCAGATGGCCAAAGATCAGGGTTGTTCCGTAGCCGACCTTATCAACAACAAAGAGAAGCGCGAGGCTATTGACATCAAACGCTACGTCACCTCCGAGATAGGAATCCCCACTCTCACCGACATCATGCAGGAGTTGGAAAAACCTGGTCGAGACCCGCGTGAACAGTTAGAAGAGTTTGAGTTCGATAAGAATGTCAACACCATCGACGATCTGGTAGAAGGCATGATCCTTCCTGGCATCGTGACCAACATCACCAACTTCGGAGCTTTTGTTGATATCGGTGTCCATCAAGACGGACTCATCCATATCTCGCAGATGGCAAACCGTCGCATCGCCCATCCCTCCGATGTGGTGAAGCTCCACCAACACCTCAAGGTGCGTGTCATTGAGGTCGACCATCGTCGCCATCGTATTTCTCTCTCCCTGAAATAAAAAAATCCTCCCCAGTTGGGGAGGATTTCTCGTTTTAAAGACTTATCTTCTTTACTTGACCTTCTCCACGATGGCCTTGAAAGCCTCGGGATTGTTCATGGCCAGGTCAGCGAGCACCTTACGGTTAATCTCGATACCTGCCTTAGCAAGGTTACCCATGAATACTGAGTAGCTCATACCCTCCTGACGAGCGGCAGCGTTGATACGCTGGATCCACAGGGCACGGAAGTTGCGCTTCTTATTACGACGGTCACGATAGGCATAGGTAAGACCTTTTTCCCATGTGTTCTTGGCTACTGTCCAAACATTCTTGCGGGCACCGAAGTAACCGCGGGTAAGCTTCAAAATACTCTTACGCTTTGCTCTTGAGGCAACGTTGTTTACACTTCTTGGCATAGTTTTTCTACTTTAAAATGTTCGACAATAGGTTTAACGGAGACACAACAGGTCACGTACCTGCTTCATGTTTGACGGATCAACGATTGTTGTACCTACCAAGTTGCGCTTCTGCTTCTTGGTCTTCTTTGTCAGAATGTGGCTGTGGTAAGCGTGACGTCTCTTTACCTTACCTGTACCGGTGAATGAGAATCTCTTCTTGGCACCGGAGTTTGTCTTTACTTTTGGCATTGTTTTAAATATTTAAATTGTTATTAATAATCGGCGGCAACGCATATACCGGGCGCGCCGTCTTCTTTTTCTTTTCTTTTTTACATTACCCTTCCTGATCCTCAGTCAGTTTCTTCAGGGCATCGGCACTAATCTTGGCATTGGCAAAGAGACCACCGTTGGCGGGTATCTCTGCACCTGCCTCAGCAACCTTTTCCTGCTGTGCCTTCTTGGCTTCCTTAGCCTCGGCCTCTGCAGCCTCACGGTCACGAGCCTGCTGACTCTTCTTCTTCTCACCTGCCTTCTTAGGAGCCAGGTAGAGGAACATCTTCTTTCCTTCGAGAGAAGGCATACCCTCAACCTTTCCTACCTCCTCAAGATCATTTGCGAAACGCAGCAGCAATACCTCGCCCTGCTCTTTAAACAGGATGGAGCGTCCGCGGAAGAATACATAGGCTCTAACCTTATTGCCTTCCTCCAAGAACTCCTTGGCATGCTTGAGCTTGAACTGATAGTCGTGCTCATCGGTCTGGGGACCAAAGCGAATTTCCTTAACCTCCACCTTCACCTGCTTGGCCTTCATTTCCTTCTGGCGCTTCTTCTGCTGGTAAAGGAACTTGGAGTAGTCGATAAGACGACAAACGGGCGGATTAGCGTTAGGGGAAATCTCTACGAGATCCACGCCCTGTTCGCGGGCCATGTTAAGAGCATCACGGGTAGGAACAACAGACGAGCCATCATCGCCTACGATGCGAACTTCACGTACTCGAATCTGTTCGTTGATTCGGTACTGATTCTTCAATTTGTCATTCTTCATCAACTGTTTTTTAGAAAATCGGGTGCAAAATTACTATTTTTCTTTGAACATTAAGCTTTGAGCTTTAAACTTTATGATAACATTTATATAAATTTAACAATAAACCCATATAATGCTATGATTTTATACCATTCCATCATTAGCAAATCATAAAGCTCAAAGCTCAAAGTTAAAAGCTAAAAGTCTTTCGTCATTTCAGCGACACGAGCGTTCACCTCATCGATAAACTCCTGAATAGTCATGACACTCTGTTCACCACCACCCTGAGGACGAACGGCGACCGTTCCGTCAGCCTGCTCTTTCTCGCCTACAATTACCATATAGGGAATACGCTTCAACTCGTTGTCGCGAATCTTACGACCCAGCTTCTCATTGCGCAGATCGATGGTAGCACGAACGCCACCCAGATCAAATTTCTTGGCAACCTCCTGAGCATAGTCGTTGTACTTCTCAGAAAGCGGCAAGATAGCCACCTGGTCTGGTGTGAGCCAAAGGGGGAAGTGACCTGAGGTATGCTCAATCAGCACAGCACAGAAGCGCTCCAGTGAACCGAACGGTGCACGATGGATCATCACAGGTGTCTTCTTCGTATTGTCCTCGTCGGTATATTCCAACTGGAAGCGCTTAGGCAGGTTATAGTCCACCTGAATAGTGCCCAACTGCCAACGACGGCCAATAGCGTCCTTAATCATGAAGTCGAGTTTAGGACCATAGAAAGCGGCCTCACCGTATTCAACCTTGGCAGGCAGTCCTTTCTCCTGACAAGCCTCAACAATAGCCTTCTCGGCCAGTGCCCAATCTTCGTCAGTACCAACATACTTATCGTGGTCGTTAGGATCACGCAGCGAAATCTGAGCCTCAAAGTTGAATCCAAAGGCTGTCAACACGATGCCGATAATGTCCATCACATTCAGGAACTCCTGCTTCACCTGGTCTGGACGGCAGAACAGGTGGGCATCATCTTGAGTGAACGAACGCACACGAGTCAGTCCATGCAACTCACCACTCTGTTCATAACGGTAAACGGTACCAAACTCAGCAATACGTAGCGGCAGGTCACGATATGAACGAGGCTTCCAAGCAAAAATTTCACAGTGGTGAGGACAGTTCATTGGCTTCAGCATGTACTCCTCATCCTCCTCAGGTGTATGGATGGGTTGGAACGAATCCTTGCCGTAATGGGCATAGTGACCAGAGGTAACATAGAGGTTCTTTGAGCCAATATGCGGAGTAATAACCTCCTGATAACCAAATCTTTTCTGAACCTTACGCAAGTGATCCTGCAAACGCAAGCGCAGTTCCGTACCCTTCGGCAACCAGATGGGCAGGCCCTTACCTACCTTATCTGAGAACATGAAGAGTTCCATCTCCTTACCGATTTTACGGTGGTCGCGCTTTTTAGCCTCCTCCAGCATCTCCAGATACTCGTCGAGCATCTTCTTCTTTGGGAAAGAGATACCATACAAACGCTGCATCTGCTCACGACTGGCATCTCCACGCCAGAAAGCACCAGCCACAGAGGTCAGCTTCACAGCCTTGATCTCGCCTGTATCCACGAGGTGCGGACCACGACAGAGGTCAGTGAAGTTACCCTGTGTATAGGTTGTGATGGAACCGTCTTCTAGATCCTGGTCGATGTGCTCGCACTTATAGGTCTGTCCCCACTCAGCAAACTGCTTCAGGGCCTCAGCCTTAGGTACCTCACGACGAACCACAGGCTCTTTCTTGCCAGCCAGTTCCTTCATCTTAGCCTCAATCTTGGGGAAATCGCTCTCCTTGATCATCTCACCATCTTTCAGCAAGACATCATAGAAGAAGCCATTCTCGACAGCAGGTCCGAAACCGAACTGAATGCCAGGATACAACTCCTGCAAAGCCTCTGCCAACAGGTGGGCGGAGGTATGCCAGAAGGTATGCTTACCCTGCTCGTCTTCAAACTTGTAGAGTGCAATGGTAGCGTCCTCATTAATTGGACGGTTCAACTCTACTGTCTCACCGTTTACTCCACAGCTTACAACGCTGCGTGCAAGAGCCGGAGAGATGCTCTCTGCAATCTGATAGCCAGTCACGCCCTGCTCATACGAACGAACAGATCCGTCTGGGAAAGTAATGTTAATCATCATATCTACAATATATGTTTGAATTTGAAATTGCCTGCAAAGGTACACACTTTCACCGAAACCACCAAATTTTCCGCCTAAAAACCTATCTTTTTCACGTTCGTCTCGTCAAGGCGTTCGTTGTCGCAGTGGCGGATCAGCATAGGGAGCACATCTTCGGCCTGCCCATGCAGGATGGTGTCGATGGCATAATGGCGGGCGATATTCTCTATCTGACCACCACTGAAGTCATACTTCGAGGCCAAGGTGTGAACATCCAGATCGCTGAGGTCTGGTATCATCGAATGCCAGATGCTGACACGGGCCTCTTCTGTCGGTTTCTCGAACTTGATTTTGTAGAGGAATCGGCGTTCGAAAGCCTTGTCCATATTCTGCTGAAGATTCGTGGTGGCAATCATGATGCCATCCAGCTGTTCCATCTCCTGCAGGATGATGTTCTGCAGCGAGTTCTCCATCTTATCGACCGCATTCTCAGCCCCGTTCTTGCGCTTGCCGATGATGGCGTCTGCCTCGTTAAATAATAAGATAGGTGTCAACTTGGCCTTACTCACCTGTTCACGATAGCGGTCAAAGAGTGCCTTCACATTCTTCTCGCTCTGACCTACCCACATACTCTTCAACTGCGGCACATCCACCACCATGATATTCCGTCCTGTCTTTTTAGCCAACTGATAGACCGTTTCCGTCTTGCCAGTACCGGGGGAACCATAGAACAGACAGGCGAAACCATAGCGGAAGCCCTTTTCCTTCATACGCTCTTGAATCTTCTGATAATTCTCAGGCTGCAGGAAACTGCCCAGCTCTTCCACCTGTCGCTCAATATCCTTGGGAAAGAACAATTTCTTCTCTGTCAGTTTGCTGGCATCCAGCATATCGGCCAGTTTCTCCTCTGTAGCATTAATCTTCATCTCAGCCAACAAATCTCGCTTGGCCGCATCTGTCAGTTTGTATTTGGTCACATCCGCCAGCCCGTCCACACACTTATGCTCAATCAGTTTCTTCTCCTGCAACTTATGCTCCCCTATTCTCAGTTCACTCTTCGCATTGGTAAAGTCTGCTCTGCTGTCATACAGGTCCTCGATATCGCAAAAGCGGATGTCATCATCGTCGCGATTCACCAACCGATGAGCAAAGAAGGCCACCATCATCTCATCTTCATCGCTCAGATAATACTCCTTCAGGTGCTTCACAAAGCCCACCTGTGGATTATCTTCAAAGAGCTGTTGCAGTTCTTCACAAAGGGCACGGGGCGAGATGGCATCATCATCCAGATCCTCAAACCACTGGTCGAGCAGTTCAAACATCGCAGCACAGTCCAGCCCTTTGCGCTGAGGTAACTGATACACCTCGTTATGCTTCAGATAGCGGATCACGACGGAGGGAATATCGAAGTCATCCTCATCTTTCACATCACGGAACTTCAACAGACGGCGACGCACCAGGGCATCGATATCACTGGCATAACTCAGCACACCTATTTTATTCAGATCCAGATACGAGGCCAGATCATCATAATCCACCCTTCTCGGTCCTTTCTCCATACAGACGCAGAACAGCACAGCCTGTCGTTCTGTAATGCCAAAGCTCTCTGCCAGCAGACAGATCTCTGGTGCAGCCTTCAGCATGAACTCCTCGCTCATCTTCGAGTCCTCTGCCAGTTCCACCACCTTCTCAATAGCCTGCAGCAGTGTGGGTACAGACTTCTGTTGATTTTTCTTTCTACTTTTAATAGTTGTTGCCATATCTTTTGAATTTTAAATATCCGATGTGCATAATATAGACACATTCGAAAAAAAATTCAAAAAACATGGCAACTTTTTTTCAGGAAGCCGTTACTTCTTTGGTTCAAGCTTAATCTTTCCTTCCTGAATAGCACGGATGAGGCGGATTTGCTCATTCTCATCTTCCCCAGTCATCAACTTGAAAGGATGGCCATCGGCTTCTGTCTCAGGGAAATACTTGCCCTCGGCATCGTTCTTCAAATAGACTTCGCAACCAGGTTCTTCTGCTTTGTAGAAGATACGAAGCGATGGATAAACAGCTTTCATCAACTGAGTGACTTCGTAGCAAGGTGTCCAAGCCGTTTCGAAAATCATGCGAAGGGTTTCATCCTCGCGAACAAGTTCTGTCCATTCACCTCGACATTCCATCTCATCAGGATTCTTGCCCAAGGCCTTAACTAGTAGTCCGAGGTCTTGGCCTTGGAGTTCCTTCATCTTCTGATACAGTGCATCGAGTTCTTTCTTCTCACCCTCGATGACATAATTGGTAGCACAAATGTTTGCCATAACTGTAATGATTTGATATTTGTTATTAATATAGTTACTTCTCGTCAAAAATTCAAAGATTCGGCAAATTTTTATAGTTCCATCAGACAGACACGGCCTGTCTTTCGCAGGGATTCGTATCTCAGTTTATAGGATTGCTCGTTGTCGATAACCCAAAGGAGTTTGGTGCGCAGGAATGGTGGCACTTCTGGCGTTGGGGCATAGCCATCAGTGATGATGATAAGACCATCGTAATTGGGGTTTTCTTTGACATAATCGACGGGTGCCTGGAAGTCTGTGCCGCCACGTCCTTTCACCTTGAACTCCTGCTTATTCTTCTTGGCTTCATCCAATTTGATGGGCATGCCTTGAACCTCATGGTCGAACATCAGCACGTCTATCTCCTGAATGCCATATTTGAAGAAGGTGGTGATGATACGGAAGTATCGTCCCAGAATATCTGAGTCAACAGAGCCGCTGGTATCAATAGCGATAAGAAGACGGGTGGTAAAGTCATAGTGACTGCCCATCTGTTCAAAACCAAAGCGACGACTGGGGCGCATGCGAGTCAGGCGACGTTTCTGCGAGAGGATGCTGGAGCGGAAAGTGCGCAGGGCTCCGCGGTAGTCAATCTTTCCCTCAGCAGCCTTCTTGATCAGCTCCACCATATCGCCAGGCAAACTACCCCACTGTGTCGAACTCTGAACGAGGTCTGTAATTAGACGGGCCTGGAATTGGTCTTCTTCCCAGAGCGAGGTATAATCAGTACCTTTTGACTTTCCCCCCATCTTATCGTTTTCACCAGAATCCGCGCCATCTGTTCCTGATGTTGCTGATTCCGCAGACTTTTCTGTTGAATCCGTTTCTTGTTTTTGACCTTGCCCTCCACTTTGATTCTGGTCTTGGCTTTGTTCTTCACCTTGGCTCTGACTTTGTTGGCCTTGAACCATGTCGTTCAACCGATTGGCATACCACTCGTAATACTGCCCTTGGGGCAATCCAAAGTCCTCAGGTTTTGCAAGGTCAATCCACGAAAACTTATAGGCAGGTGAGATGACCATATCGCTGGCAGTTTGAAGCATCACAGGTAGACATCCCAGCGGCTGACGGGCATAGGGATGTTGCAGCAGGATGCGAATCATCTCCACCTTCAGCAAGTCTTTCAACTGATTATCTTGCAGGGCATCGATGACAGTTGGATTGTATTCAATGCGCCCTTTCCCCGTCCGCAGCGGACACAGCATATTGGCATTCATCGTCAGGCGATGACTGCAATAGACAGCAAAAAGCACTGGCTCTGTCAAGAACCACTGTTCCGCTTCCTGTTGTATGCGCTCTCGGGCCGTCATAGTGTCTGGATGAATTCCACGATTTGCTTATAGGTCTCTGGCATCTCCTTATTAATCAGGAGCAGCATCTGCTTATAACCTGTACCATCAATGAGCGATACGAAATGGGCATAAGCCTCACGATTCTTCTTGAGCAGATAGTCATGATAGGCTTTCAGGTTCTCGCACACCGTCTTACGTTCCAGCGTATCGGCCTTGTCAGTCTCGAAGAAACGGGCCAGTGCATCGTTGAGCAACGATAACTGATGCAGTTCATACTTGTCAAGTTGCTTCTTGGCCTTCTTAAAGTCCGTCAACAGGTCAATGGGTGTAAGATCCTCCTTACGGAATGAGAGGAACAACTGCGCAGCAGCTTGTATGCCAATGATACCGGCTACTACCTTCTGATGCACTGGCAACGGATTTGGCACATTTTCCAACAGTCGTGCCACCTTCTCCCAGGCACGACGGTCAGGATCTTTCTCCAGCCCCTGTTCTTCCTTGGTATCAGCACTACGGTCGAGTATCTCAGGGTTGGCACTGATGAAACTGATAACGCGCTCATCCAGTCCCTCACGCTCTGCCCATAGCAACCACTCCTCTGCCGAAGGACGGAAGGTATAGATATTGAAGCGGGAAACCAACGCTGGGTCAAGATCCGTCAACTGATACTCATCACCATCGTTACAAGCCGAGATGATACGACTGCCTTCTGGTAAAGGCCGACCTGCCAGCTTGCGATTCAGCACCAGATCCATCACCGTCTGAAGGATTTCAGGACGGGCACGGTTCAGCTCATCCAAGAAAAGCACGATGGGTTTACCGTCCATGGGGAACCAATAAGGCGGCATAAAGGTGGTTTTACCTGTTGCCTCATCCTTATTGGGCAGACCCAACAGGTCGCCTGGATCACTCATCTGTCCGAGGAAAAGGGCTACAACGCGCATGCCTTTCGACTCAAAGTATTTCGTCAGAATTTGCGACTTACCAATACCATGCCGGCCCGTCAACATGATGTTCTGCCACGAAGGAGTCACCTCCAAAAGTGTCAGCAGTTCTTTACTGTTAATTGCTATTGCCATATTGTTTTATAGTTTTTGATCAACGAAATCGAAAGATATGAAAAGATTATTGTAGTTCCCGGACATGAATGAGCGCACATAATCTCCAACCGTTAACTTATATCTTGGAGTGCCTTTCCCGTGTCGGTTGGCGGCTATCCAAGCATCAACGTCTGTTGTTACAGGGTCGAAAACGAATACATTGTGGCATTCTGCATCGACATATTGTTCTCGCACTTCATCCCTTACGACATAGCAAAATCTTGTATCGCTGGTAATTTTAATTGCGGAAGATAAAATTTTTGTTGTATATAGTCGTCCAGCCTCCCAACGCATATATTTCAGCAATTTACCTACGGGTTTACCTGCGTTTTGAACGGCAAGAGGCTCCATGATTTCAACAAAATGCCGATACTCAGGCTTCTGCATCATTTGTTGATCATGGATATGCATGGTTGTAATGAGTGCCTCTTCCATCTTTTGACTGAGCCTAGGCATCATTTTCAGATACTCACCAATGGCGCTAAGTGGTGTCTTCGGTAATATCTCAATCTGACATCTCTCGTAATGACTATTTGGGTACAAATATATGCTATCATAAGCACTGATGATGGAACACTGGAAGCCCTCGGTCTTGATGGCTATATTCATTTTGTCCTCAGACGCATTAATCTCCATATCTTGCAGTCCTAAACTATTCAGATAGGGAACAAGTTCTTTTTCCCAAAATATATCTTTATTCCAATGGTTAAAATGCTCAAAAGTCTGCACTTGCTCTTTCACTGTCCGCTCTGTGGCAGCATCGATATATTTCTTGATAGCCATCTTCCAGGGACGGAGCACCTGTTCCAAGATCTTGTCTAATTGATAATCCTTCTCGATGTATTCTTGGATCTTCTTCTGCAACTTCTTGTCATCCCACAGTTCGAACTCTATGCTGTCAGAAATAGCAGCCTCCATCGTACGTATTTTCAACTTCTTGGCATAGTAGTTGAATTCTTCTTGTCGCAATTCCCATTCCGCAGCAGCTTCCATCAACAGAGTCGCTACGTTCAGCGAATAGAAGTCAGTTTCCTGCAAGAGCATAGCCGATTTCGTCAACTGCTCGCAGGGGTTCAGTTCGTAATAGCCAAAAGGCATTCCCTCTGTACTATAGCGTTTGATGGTCATCGTGATTTGACCATAAGACAAGTGTATCGTTTCCACATCAGTGCAAATCTCATACATCCTTTGCAGCCAGTCAAGGTATATCTTTTCATAGTCAAAAACCTTGTTTGGCATATAGGAATAAGTTTCCCATCTATTCTTTGGCTGCGGAGCCTCCTTACCTTTAAGGGACTGGCGATTCACCTCCATCTTGAAACTATTCAAATCAGCACCTTCAGCTTCGAGTGCAGCCCGCAGCCCTTCTTCTGAGAAACAGAAATTCATATTCTGCCAACAGACAATGGGATTTAGTTTGATGAAATGCTCAGACTTATAGTCCTCAAAACTGAAATTCACACCAAAATCTAGTGGAAGATACACCTCCTTGCGGATATCCTCCAATTGCGTGTGCTGATCAGCAAACCGTTTGGCTTTGCTCACCCACGACTTCCTGCGCTTAGCAGCCTTTTCTTTCCAATAATCGTTAAAACTCATTATTCGCGTCCTTATTTTCAATGGCCACTTCTGGCACTGATTTTCTTTCCCTCCTTGTTCCATGTGAATATCCAACTGCCTTTGCGGCTGGTGATGGTACTGTTGGATACGCCAACGATCTCACCAACATCTGTACATCGCGAGGTTCATATTTTAAATTATATTCAAAATTAATACTATCAATAAACTCTTACCATCGTATCATCATCCAGAAGATCCTTCAAATTAACACTTTGGGGATCCTGGCTATCGATAGCGGATTTCCAAAGTTGCTCATACTTAATTCCGTATCTATTAATTGTGCCAATAATGTCATCAAAGCTCCAATTCTTATATACACCGAGAAGGCGTTCCTTGATTTTTATCTTTAGTTCATCATTAAATCGAAGCAAACCTGTGACATTATCATCAATAATAGAATCAAAAGGAAACTCTTCGACAGCCGTCAATGTGGTTTGAAGGACCTCTTGTGCATCTCTTTCTTCTGAATCATTATGTCCTGAGCAATTAGCCAAAACCTTACATTCTTCCTCTATCTTTTCCCATATCATTTCAGTAAGAGCATAAAGAGAACGTAGCCGGATATGGTTTTTCAAGGCAGATTGAGCGTTAGAATCATCCAACCCCTCAAAATTTGAAGGCAGTTGCTTCCTATATTCTGGTAATAACTCCACAACCCGCTTTTGCACTTCAGTTAGTTTCTTTACGCTTTCTGTTGCTTGAAGCCATAGATTCCGCTGCTCTACCTCCATGATTTCTTTTAATGTATGGGGAGCAAGTTTAAAGTTTTTATCAATAACTAATTTTGACATTGTATTATGTCGATTACCTATACATCGCGAGGTTTTGAAGGTGGTTCTTAGTCCTTTTCGACCACAAAGATAAGCAATTCTTTTGTTATCATTGCCCCGTTTTGCCGTTTTAACGACAATTAAGGGAAATGCGATTCCTTTTCAAGGTAGTTGAAGATACCGATCATGGTACTCCACCCCACAATGAATATAACTGTTTCAATAATGCTCATAATTCAAATTATTAATGTTCAATGTGCATAATATAGACACATTCGAGTAAAAATTCAAAAAACATGACCGCTTTTTTGCTGCCAAGTCGTTATTTAACATCATTTAAGGGGGGGGGGCAACGCTTTTTAGCAATTAATTGTCTATCTTTGTGCTTTGAAAGTACGAAACAATAACTTAAAACCTCGCGATGTGTAGGCCAATCGTCAGTATTAATATGAAACTAACTGAGTATGCTTTTTCTTTGAACGTTATGTTCGACTACAACGAAAAGGATCAAAGGGCGGCAAGTCCTGAAGAGCGTGATGAATACGAAGATATTAACCGGCAGACATACAATTATGAACCTTTTGCGGATGATGAAGAAAACGAATTGGGCAAGCTGTATGTAGAGAGCCTGAATAAATACGTCGAAAATCACCCAAATAAGGAAGAAATGGAGAAGACACTCCAGATGGATTTCAGCCAGGAGGAGATTAATGCTTATGTTGAGAAATACGCATCAGCTCAGAAAGAAGGAAAGTCGTTCCTTGAGCGTTTTCATGGCTGGGATGCCACTTTCATTCTGTTGATTCCCTGGTGTATTGCGAAGTCATTAAAGAACCGCAATCGCTTCGAAAACTATTCCATTTTCCAGGTTAATGTCGAGTTGAATGAGTACATGTTCCTGTGGTTTGAAGAATTAGAAACATTCCCAGGTTTCTGGCAAGATGGCCAATTCCCCAAATATGAAGTTAAGGATGGTGTCGGAATCATTCCCGAAGGAACAACCAAGATAGTTAATTATGCATTTTGCAATTGTAACGATTTGCTCTCAATTCGAATTCCTGAGTCCGTAACTGAAATAGGAAAGTCGCCATTTTCCAGTTGCACCAACTTACATACAGTCGAGCTACCCAATTCTATTACAGATTTTAGTCAATGCAGTTTCAGTAGGTGCACAAGCCTTAAAACAATTACCTTGCCAGAATCGTTGACAAGCATCTGCAATTTTGACCATTCTGGAATAGAAAAGATAACAATCCCGTCTGGTGTGACAGAGATTCGAAGATTTGCCTTTGAAGCTTGCAACAATCTGAAGTCTGTAGTCATCAAAGGACCTGTTGCCCAAATAGATGATAACGCATTCCGTGACTGTGCTGCTTTGAAAACAATAGAATTCCCCGCTGGTATTAAGAAGATTGGCAAGGATGCCTTCAAGGGTTGCACAGCCCTGAAGACGATTAACGTTCCTGCTAAGAAGGCCGACTATTACAAGAAGCGCCTGCCAGAAAATCTGCACAGCCTCATCGTGGAGTTGCCCGCAGACAAAAAGAAGTAAGAATCTTCGATAATCAGTCAAACAGCCCGCTGAACTTTTAATTGCTCGGCGGGCGGTTGTATATAAAACGGCATCCCAAGACCTTTCTACTACAGGATTAGAAGGATGCCTGCCAGCCTCCGGTTTCATAGAAACTTCGACCTTTAGTCGAAGCGAAACTTTCTACGACTGGTTCTTATTTTCCATTACTTCTTCTCTTCGATGGCCTGCAATATGGATTGACGAATCCACCAAACGGCATAGGCGATAAACTTGTAATCAGCTTCGAAGTTATATTTTATGGCACCTTTTCTCAGTCCTTCGGTTCCTGCCTCAATCAGTTCTTCGAGTGTTAACCCTTGTCTCTGATACTGAACCGCCACACTGACAATAAAACGTATATTAGCCTTTTCCAATTGCTTCATCTCGTCGCAGTCAGTACCCTTCTCTTGCACAACCTTAAGCAGTGCTAATTCTTCTTCAAGAGTCAGCAATGGCGAACGACCAATCTCAACAAGGAGTTCTTCTAAACTTTGTTTCTTCATATTTTGAATTTTAAATGTTCGATGGGCATAATATAAACACATTCGAGAAAAAATTCAAAAAACAGGGGTACTTTTTTTACTTTCATTCAAAAATCTGCAGTATTTTTATTAATTTTGTCGTCCGAAACAAAACTATGTAATTATGCCAAGAAAGAATCATGGAATGTGGTACGAGGTTCACCCTACCCCAGTGAAGGGCGAGAACGGGAAGAACCTGGTATATGTCCGTCCGAAAAGCGGACAGAAAATGACAATGAAGCAATTGGAGAGTTACTGCGAACGCAACTACTCCCTTCGCTATGGTGAGATGAGCCGCGCCTTCGATATTTTTATCAGAGCAGCGGGGTGGTTTTTGGCCGAAGGTTATCGCATCGAGACACCCATCGGCTCGTTTGCCCCGAAGCTGTCGCTGGCACGTCAGATTACGGATGCAGATGATGTGAAAGACCGCGATGTAAGGCTCGAGGGTGTGGAGTATAATCCAGGTAAGTTGTGGGACAAGCAGATTGAGAAGTGGCTCGACGGGTTCCGTCGTTACCAGAATGCCGACACGCAGGAGATCATGGCCGACAAGGAGAAGCTGGAGCAGGTGATGAGGGATTGCATCAAGCAGCATCACGGCTACATCACGGCTGGTATGTTCTCACGCGCCTCTGGTCTGACCCTCTACTCTGCCCGCAAACAGCTGAACGAGTGGACCAAGGGCGACAACCCCAAACTGCTGATGACACCCAGAGGCAAGGAGCATCTCTATACAGAGATTTAAGAGCAAGCTTGGGCGGAAAAGCGTTTCAAATCGGGTATAGGAGAATGATTGTTTGCGTATAGGCGCACAATCGTTTGGGTAAAGGCAAACGATAGTTTAGTACGTACTTTCTCCCTGCTTAAAGCATGGTTCGCCCCTGCATCCTTCTGCCTTCACCACCTAACAGATGGTCACATGGTCACAGCTGTGACCATGTGACCGCAGAGTGTAAAGAGCAGACAGGCATCTACAATAACACAATGATTTACAGACAATTATACAATTATTTTACGACAATCCGAGGCAGAATGGTCACATGGTCACAGCTGTGACCATGTGACCGATAAGGCCAACAACAACAAAGAATATGACAACAGAAGATATCAAAAGAATGGTTGACGATGAGCGTGCTGAACAACTGACTGCCCAGCTGTGTCGTCATTGGGAAGTGGCCTCTGCGCGACTGGAGGCGCTGATAGAGGACATGGAATCCGACATGGAAATATGTGTAGAGGCAGAGATCTATGCCGCCATGATGCGTATGCAGAGTGCCGTAATGGCGCTGATGGAACTGAACAAGATCCCTACTGCCTACCTGTTTTCCGAGTATATCGACCGCATCGCCAAGAGCGTGTCGGATACCAGCATACGTCAGTCGGTGGTAAAACTCTTAGAACGGCTGATAGGCGACAACCAGCGCAATCAGCCCTCGTCATTCTTCGATCTGCTAAGCCAGACGCTATCGCAGCACTTTGCCTTGTCGCCCGAAGACCAGAAGGCCATTCAGGAAAAGGCATCACCACTTCAGTACACCTTCTCCGTATTTGCCCAATATCTGCAGCCCAACGACCTGATGATGGTTGCCTCAGTTATTCAGAACATCAACGCCGAAGCTCCGATGAGTCAGGAGGAGACTGCCGACCATCTGAAACTGATGCGACAGGCAATGGATGGTCTGGCCGAGAAGATGAGCGAGAGTCTGCAGCTGATGCTGATATGGCTGTTGCTGCTGATGCTAATTCCAGGACTGATAGTGCGGCTGATGCAAGAGAAACGGGGCAAGAGCGAAGTGATGGCCCATCTATTTAATAAGGTACTGGTGCGCGTACGTGAGAGTAATGCCTGGTTTAACTACTGGAACGAACACCGCGAGACGCTTCGTGTGGTAAGCGATGACTGTTCGTGGAAGGACATCATGATTGAGGAGCGGAGCAAAGAGCGCACAGAACTGGGAAAGGTGCCAGGAGGCTTGTTTGCCAAGTACACCACCGATGAAGAGGCTTTCGAAGCCGACTTTCTCGAGGCCCATCTCAGCGACGATGCCCTGCGTAGTTTCATCTTCCATCTGGCATCGCTGTCGGAGATAGCCCGTGAACTCGATCCTACGACCAGGTTTGGCCAAGAACAGCTGGTGAACAATGAACTGCAGCGTGTAGGCGAAGCTGTGCTCTCGGCTGCTGGTAAACTCCATGATTTGGTGGATAATAAGTGGGGCTCCCATTATGAGACCATGTGGCAGGAGCTGGTACAGAATGAAACCATCTTCTCCCATCTAAAGATTACACGCCAAAGTCCGCATAACAATCTATTTACTGCCCGTTTCTTCTGCCACTTGGTGGGAGAGATGAAAAAGAAGTCAGTTTTTGGAAGTCATTCTGATCGCGACTTGGCCATGAAGCTCACAGAAACGCGATATGTGGACACTTATAGGAAGAATATTCAGGAAGGAATGGGAAATGAGGACATTCTTACACAAAATATTTTTAAGTCTATCTATCAGAAACACAACGACTTAGCACACCAAAAGCAATAGTTGCACTTTTCTGGGAATTATCCCATTTTGAAGGTGCAACGTCCCTTGCGAGATTTGCAGCGCAAAAATACCAAGAGTATGATATGCACTGCAAACAACTTTAGCGGCAAGCCTCGCAAGGCGAGCATGGCTGCTTACCGTCAACTGCTGGCGGAGAATCACGTAGAAGAAATCCTCACAGACGTGAAGCAGAACAAAAATGTAGAACGCAAGAAGGAGCTGCCCGTTTGGCTCCCACTTGCACAGTCGTTTAACAATGGTACGCGCAAGGCTGAAGATGCTGTGCCTTCAGGACTCTACTTCCTCGACATCGATGAGAAGGGTCTTACTGAGCAGCTTTGGCAGAAGGTACAGGACGAAAATCTCATCGAGGAGTTTCGAATCGTGTACTTCGCTGAGAGTGCTGGCGGAGGAACCCACATCTGGGCTTGGCGCACACCAGGACTTTCTATCGAGGAGAACATCCAGAAGCTGGCGAGTCGCCTGGGTGTGAGCTATGACTCGCATGTTACCGATCTGGCTCGTTGTTGTTTCATGGTGAGTGAGCAGTATGTGAAATTGCTCGACCCTGTGGTTTTCGAACCTCTGACGGAAGAGCAGAAGGAGATGTACGCGAGTGATGATTCCAGCCGAACTACAAATTCAGATGAACAGAATTGTTCAATGTTCAATGTTGAATGTTCAATGAATTACAAGGGCATTCCTTACGAGAAAATCGTTCAGTCGATGCTTTGGAAGTTGGGCTATGGCGATGCTCCTGCCGAGGGTGAGCGTAATATGGCTCTCTATACGATGTGCCGTTATCTGCGTTTCATCTGCGACTTCGATGAGCAGAAACTCTTTGCTATCCTACCCCATTGGGGATTGTCGGACCATGAGGTGATGAGCACCATCAAGAGTGCTGTGAGCAGCACTCGTCCTGCTGGGATTCCCTCGCAGATGAACGAGGTACTTTCGATGCTGGGAGCAGCTACTGAGGCTGGTTCAGAAACGGCTGATGATTCGCTGGTTGTCCCTGTGAATAAGGAGTTGCCTGGTATTCTTCAGGATCTCTCTGACCACGCTCCAGAGGAGTTCAAGGAAGCCACACTGATTGCAGCCATGCCTATGTTGGGCACGCTGGCCACAGGCATCCGAGCCAAGTATCGCGATGGGAAGCTGAATTCGCCCAGTTTCATTGTGGATATCGAGGCACCTCAGGCTACGGGTAAGTCGTTCGTCGACAATGAGTTTGAGTTGCTGATGGATCCTATCATCAAGCAGGATGAGGTGGAATGGCAGAAGGAAATCGAGTACTCACTGGCTAAGAAAGACGGTCAGGAAGTGGAGAATCCCTGCAGTCAGATTCGCATTCTCGAGCCTAACATCGGTGTGAGTGCTTTCCTGGAGCGAGCCCTCTATGCCAAGGGCAAGCATCTGTTCACCTATGCCCCTGAGATTGAGACTGTTCTGAAGAACAACAAGGGTGGCGCGTGGACTGAGAAGAACGACCTCTTCCGATTGGCTTACGACAACAAGCCTTGGGGTCAGCATCGCATCTCGAAGGATTCGTTCTCTGGCAAGGTCACCTTGTATTATAACATGGTGATGTGTGGAACTCCTAACAAGTGCCGGGCTTTCTTTGCTGATGCCGAGAGTGGATTGGTGAGCCGAGTAACGCCTGTGATTCTACCAGATATGGTGGGTGCGAAGATGCCTCAGTTCAAGGCTTGGAGTCAGGATGAGATTGAGAAGGTGAAGCGCCAGTGCCTCTGTCTGATGGACGAGGAAGGCGAAGTCAGTCTGCCGCTCATCAACAAAGCCATCGAAGAATGGGATGAATCCAAGCGTCAGGAGTATCTGCAGACGCTGCGCTATTCCATCGATGTGTTCCGTCGTCGAGCAGCCCTGAATGGTTTCCGAGCCGGTATCATCGCCTATCTGCTCGAAGGTCGTCAGGAAACGGAGCGCGCCATTAAGTTCGCCGTCTGGTATGCTGAGCGTTGTTTCCAGTATCAGTTGCAGATTTATGGCAACAAGGTCGATGCGCTTCACGATGGTGCGCTGAGTCCTCAGGCCTCAAAGGGTAACATCCGTTATCTGGATTTGCTGCCCAAGGAATTCACAAAGGAAGACCTGGTGAATCTCCGTCTGGCCAATCACGAGTCGCCTGTGGTGAAAACCATCATCTACCGCTGGGTAAAGGAAGATCTCATCAAGAAGATCGACTCCAACCTCTGGCAGAAGCTCCAGTAACTAAAGAGCCTCCCCTCGGGGAGGCTTTTTTAATTCGCTGGGCGAGAGGAGATTTTGCGGCCTGTTTTATCATAGATGGATATCCAATTGCCAGAGCGACTGGTGAAGGTATTGCCGGATACGGAGATAACCGTTCCTAAAGTCTGTTCACTCATGGTCTTCAAGGTTTTACCCTGTGGATCGAGAATTTTGTACCATGAACCCGACTTCGTGACGATAATCTCAGCACTCCACCCTATCAACTCCCCAACGCTCTGTTGGGCAAGCGTCGTGATCTTCTTGCCGTTCGTATCATACACATGATACCAACTCCCAGATGACGATGTTTCCACATAAGAGATCTGCCTCTGCTGGGCATTGGCAGAGAGACTCATCAGTAATAATATAGAAAATACGACCTTTCTCATCTCGAACTCTCAATTATTGACCACAAATATATTAACTATTATTTAATAGTAACACCCAACTTATACTCCAAACTCCAGACTCCACTCGTAGACGGGCTGGATCTTGATCTGATGACCAGACTCTATTGTGGTTTCGCTTTCGTGATCTGTAAGGAGCAGGAGGTTCTCACATTTGGTTTCTTTGGCGGCAAGTAATAGACCATTGATCTCGCGTTTACGTGTCTTGACGTTTGATATGTCATAGGATACTTGTATAGCCTGAACAACTTGATTGCCTTTACAAACAACGAAATCGCATTCACCAGAGCGGTTGTTAAGATAGTAAACGTCATAGTCGTTCATCTTGCACATACGAAGCAGATGTATAAGGACTATTGTCTCCAAGCGATGGCCCAGATTATCTCCAGCAAAAGCATTGTCGCGTTGGTCCATCATGGCAACGTCAACAGCATATACCTTTTCCTGAACTGCCCGACGCTTGCTTTTCTGGGAATACTTCTGAACGCCTAAGAGCATATAAGCTTGCTTTAGAAAGTCAACGTAATTCTTGGCAGTATGCTCTGACTTGAAATTGAAAATCTTAGCTAAATCAGAGGATACGACAATTGTTGGTGATACGTTCAACAAGTGATGGGCAAGACTTTCAAACTCTGCCTTGTATGATATCTTATGTCTTTGCTCAATGTCTCGCTTCAGAATATTGTCGACGAGATTCTTGACATAGTTTTTGTTGTCTTCGATAACCAGCAATTCAGGAAATCCACCTTGCTTTAAGTATTCATCAAAAGCTGCTCTGCGGAAAGCTTCTGCCTTTGTGGTTTTTTTATCAGTATCAACACCCTTCATCACACAAAATTCTTTGAAGGAGAACGGAAAGAGCGGAATCTCCTTATTGCGGCCAGAAAGGTGTGTGGCCAGTTCGCTGCTCAACAATTTGGCATTGGAGCCTGTGATGATGACATGCATTTTCTTTCTAAGCATACGATTGACAAACAGATGCCAACCCTCGACGTTTTGAATCTCATCGAGAAAGAGATAATTAAAGTCGCCATAGATCTTATATAAAATCTCCAACACATCATTCAATTGATTGGCTTGGAGGTTTACCAAACGCTCATCGTCGAAATCGGCATAAGCAAATCTGACACCTTTGCTCTGGAGAGCCTGGTAACAGAGTGTAGACTTGCCGCTTCTGCGAACACCAATCACTACTTGGGCTTGTGGACTTGTCATGTCAACAAGTGATTCCTCTTTTCTGTGGCAGAACACATCTTCTGACTTCGCTTCCAACTCTTCCTGTTGGTCTGAAAGAATGAATTCTAACGTTCTTTTGTCTATCATCGCAATTAAGTTTTATGGCGCAAAGATACAAAAATTCTTCCTAAAATACGATATTTTACAAGTTTTTAATACCTCAAAACGCGTTATTTTACAAATCTCACATTGTTAGAATGCAATATTTTACAATATTTCGGATGTCCAGAACGCGTTATTTTACAAATTTCGCCAATAAAGTTACATTGCCAATGCCATCAGGATAATGCAAATCGCGAAGATCCAGAAGATGACGCTTATGCATGAGCCCCAGCCTTTACCCAAGAAAGTGAATATCTCACCAAGTCCCTTCAGTCCCCAGCCTAACAAACCACCGATAACATATACTACTCCTATCAGTATGATGATTCCTATAATTCCAAGTATCTCCATTTCTTACTTTTTATTTGTTTACTTTGGCATAATATAGTAACTTTCCGAGAAAAATTCAAAATTCAGAGGAACTATTTTCAAATCTTTGCTTCCTGCACCAGACGCTCCCATACTTTTACCATTGCCCAGGTGTCGAGCTTACAGTAATTGAGAAGGGCCTGGCGACTGGCTGCGGCTTCTTCAGGATCCATATCCTTGATACGAGGGAAGATCGTCATGGCATCACCACCATTCTGACAACGATCATCGAGGTTATGATAATTCAGTTCAGGATCTCCAGGGAAGAGGGCTGGCAGCACACTCTTGATGGAGAACGAACCTCCCATAGCTGGCACGTAGTAGTCGCCAGCACGGAAGGGATCGATGAGGTCGACGATGTGCTCAGCGATATTCGTCAAATGATCGCTCAAGTCTGGATAGAGCGCAGCCAATTCAAGGATGCGTCCACGTTCGAACATCTTATTATAGGCCAGCGTACAAACATCCTTAGGGATGTCCTCGCAAAGCTGTTCTGCCAAAGCACGACGGGGATCCTTACCATCACTGGGTGCCAAGAATGCAGTATGCTGATAGTCAGCAGTGGCACTGGGTTTGATATGCAAAGAATACTGGAAGGTGATCTGGGCATAAACCTTTGCACCGTCATACTGCGGCACGGCATCCTGCATCGTTTCGAAGTCGAGGAAATAAAGCGGATAAGTAAGCTTTTCGAGGAACTTACGGATGCCTGCAGGATTGATAAACTCCTTACCAGTGAGGGCGGCCTCTATCTGCATGTTCTGAATGGGACCGATGTCCGTCGAGCGCAAATCCTCAAAAGTAATTAGTCCCTGATGGTAGCTATCCAACTTCTTTTTGAAACTGAAACCAACACCATAGAGATCAAAGACTGAGGGCGATGTTACGCCATGCTGTCGCTTGCAATAGTCGAAGAAGGCACAGCCGTAAGGCTTCATACAGCATTCCGACAGGTCGAGATCAGGCTCCTGCTCGCTCTTGAGAACTTTTAAAGCCTGACTGACTCGGGCAGGCACTTTCAGATACTCATCATCCACCATCGCCTTCATGTCTTTGACAACGAAAAGCTGCTGGATGTCGAGCCCTCCCTGACGCACATAGTCGCTATTAAGGCAGACGAGATAGGTGCCAGTCACGTTGATGCCACATTGGGTGAGTACCCACTTCTGGTAAGCGATATCTGGGGCGTACTTCTCCAACTTGGTTTCCTGACCGTTGAACTCAGGGAAACTGGTACTTTTTACCTCGTAGATAGCCCAACCGTCAGCCGTCTTGCGTAGGATATCCACAGCGCAATAATGTGATTCCTTCCATGTCTTAAACAAGGGTTTGTCAGGATCAAGTAGCGCGTTTTCCACACGATGCTCCCGTTCGTATACAAACGAGGCCTCAGCGATGTTCTCCACACCTTCCTTCATCCACTGACGCGTCTGCTCCACCATCTTGCCGAGGTCGAGTTTGCCGTCTGGCAATTCAGCATGCGCCTCCTTGAAGTCGCCATAGAGCTGCATGGCGAGGTCGCCCACGACATTTCCCTGTTCAAAACGAGCCTGTATACCGGCATCAACTATTGCCTCTTCAGGCTTAAACACCTTCAGCCAGAGATTTTTCGGGCACTGGCAGAAAGCCGTGTAACGTGATTTTGACAGTCCTTTCATATCTTATTGGTTTTTATCGGTTCCATAGCCACAGCCTGTATCCTTCCATGAAGGATTATCTTCAAAAGTACTACGCTCTGGCTTTTCCAGATGTTGTTTGATGACCTTAGCCATATCTACAATAATCGGTGCTGGTCTGTCTGACCAAGTTGTTACGCTATATGAAATACGAAGAATGAAGGCATTGTTCGTAACACCACCTCCTGCTTTAATTCCTATGTTCTTCTTCCCTACAGGACGATACTTTTCATCCATATCGGACATGTATTCGTATTCTGTCTTCATCCTTTCAGAAAAGTCGATAAAGAATTCTTGGAATTTTGTTTCGTCAAGGGTAGTCATTTCAAGTCCACTCTTCTCGTTGGCACGATGTACGAAATGGAATTGAGTGTCATGAACATTATCCGCAGAAGCAAGAACAATATTCCAATGTTCTTTGATTTTGCTCAATTGTTTAACATCTCCAACAAATTCTTTCAGTGGAGTTTCCCAATCAACTTCCTTCCCTTCTATGGTAAAATAGCTAACTGGCTCATCCACATCTGTGACAAACTCTCGACTGACATAGTTGAAACCACCGAACTGGGCCAGATAGTATGCAAAATGCCCAATGCTATTTTCGGTAGCTGCTGTGGGGGCAATGATGGTAACGTTGGATTGACGGTCAATCATTATGCCGTAATTCTTGCGAACAATATCAAATCCATCCACAGTTTTCTTGTCAAGTGGTAACATCTCTATGACAAGACGGTCTTGAGGATGTTCGCTTGCCACCTGTGAATCAGCAAGATTACGAAGACGGAATTCATCAAACTTCGACACCGTGTCAATTATATCATTCTCCGTCATGCCTTTCTTTGCCTGAAGAGAGGTAAGGATGACTCTTCTTGGAGCAACTCTATATTGGGTTTTCTTATTGAGTAAACGACGGAAGGATTTACGGATACGAATTCGAAATTCATCTAATTCCTTCTCGCGCTTGTCCTCGTCCATTGCATCTGTTAGTCCGGAACCAATGAGACCGGCAGGTACAGCAAAGATGGCCACTCCCATGATACCCACAAGTGTACCGATAAATTTGCCAATCGGAGACATCAAGGGGTCATCAACGACTTTACCTGGGTCACCAAGATATTTCTCGTATGGCCAGATAAAAGCATCCCAGAAACTAAAGTTGGGATCCACACGACTTTCTGCAAGATATAGGATGACCGTTAGCACACAGGTTATTGCTATCAAAAAGATTCCAGATACATATATCTGACGTCGCGTGTTCATATACGCTGTCTTGAAAAGACGTATTCCGCTGTACATATTTATAATTTAAATTATAAGACACTTACTTCCGTTCCAGGAATGTCAGAAAGTCTATAACACCCGTTTTGTTTCTAAAACTCTACAAATATAGTGATTTTTGGAAATAAAATCAATAATTTGGGAGTTTTTTCTTCTTATGGCGTACGCAATTAACATCATTTAAGCCCTCACTTTTTAGCTGCATATACATTTGTACTGCAAAAATGGTCGAATATTCGACTGTTTTTGCAGTAATCGTATCATAGACTGATAATTCATTTGGTAACTTTGTGGCATTTCATTTGGTAACTTTGTGGTAAATGAATGTAAAATTGTATTTCGGGTCAGATAGAACCCGCCGAACTGTTAATAGCTCGGCGGGCATTGTTTATACATTACGGTTCTGCAAAATTGCAAGCTATCTCTCCTTATATTTCTCCAAATTCATCTGTCCACACCTTAAAGCAGAAGCGACCATACTCCTCCATTTTTTCGTATGCATTAGGCAGAGATTGATTGGGAAATGTGTGGGCAATGATTGCATTTTGTTGATTACCATTATCTTTTTGACGTATTATGATTGGAGTACAATAAGCGAGCCTTTCTTTTTTACCAGCCTTTTGGTCAAAAACTGTATTGGTGGATTTTTTATTATCATCATTATCAACTCCTTCAATTATCCATTTTCCTTTCCCATTATATTGTTTGAAAAGATTTTTATAGAAGTCAGAGCAAAATATCACATACTTACGTTTCGTTTTAAATATTTCGTCAAACAGAGTTTCCAAATATGGGAATAATAATGGAATTTGATCAGGATCGATGCCGTCGAATTTTCGAGAAGCGTAAGGAATTAAATCCATGCTCAATTTTTCCATTAAAACATTTTTCTTGGCTTCTTTGTTTATTTTGTCAATTTCTTCCTTAATTTTTTCAATTTCTTCCTTATCTGCTTTCCCCAACTTCTTATAATTCTTATAATTATCCACCAACTTCTTATAATTATCATCAAGGAAACCTGCTAAATCAACGCCACAATCTTTCCAATGTTTTAAGAAAGCAGCTTGCTTTAGATCGAAATTATCTGCGCGATCTTCATCTATTTCCCCATAATATATACTACTTTCCCTATACGTGGAAATGAAATCATCGAGTGAATTAATATTAATACCCTTCCCAATCTTTTTACCTCTCATTATTCTTTCATAGGTAATCATCGGGTTATTTGCCAAGGCGACATCTTGGCCAGGGTTCAGCATTAGCATCACCGTGTCAGCATCACGCTTTCCTGCAAAGAAGCCTGGCAATCCGTGAGTAGAGATAACCTCTTCTGCCTCTGTTTCTGTTTTGGTCTTAAAGAGTTCACAAAGTTTCTCAGCTCCAGACAACTTGAACTTTTTGTATTGTTCCACAAATTCAATGATTTCTTTCAGCGGAACAATTTCATTTTCATATATTTCCTTTAAGTTATTTTCTATTCTTTCATCTAAAGTATATATTTTATTGTTTTCTGCCATAAATAAATATACGATTACCTGTACATCGTGAGTTTTTTTATTTGTTATTCAATTCGACTGTTACGGATGTTTCAGTTATCCAAAAACCTGTCCAGTCCAGTCCCAATAGATATTCCCATCCTGTCCGATTTTCACCATCATATCTTCATCGTTCTTGGTAACGTAAAAGAAGATTTCACCTTCTTTATTATTACTACAGAATTCGATAGTAGCATCAGCAAAGTGCGAATACTTTTTAAGACCAGGTATTTGTTCACGCAAAATGTCGATAAGCTCTTCTTCTGTGTAAGTGCTACCGTCAATCTCAAATGTCTGTCCCATAATCACATCATTATTTTATTTCTTCCCAACCTTTCTTGATGTTATCAGCAATCTCGGCTGCGAGGAGGTCACGGATCTGCTGCTCGTCATTGGAGTAGAGCATATCGCGTTTGATAAGTTCCTTACGGCTGGAGCTGAAGTCGGTATGATAGATGATATAGGCAGGATAGCGGCCACTCTGTTCCTTGTTGGTTTTCCAGAGCAGGAACTTATGCAGCATGACTTTCTCACCTGACACCTTTTTATAAACATGACGCTCTAAGAGTTCGCTCTTTGCCAATTCAGCCTTGCCACCTTCTGGTTCCTCGAAAGGACAGATGTCTGTGAGTTGCGAGATGCGTACATCCGTCTCATTGGGCTGTTTGTCAGTACGTTCGCGCTCTAGAGTGATACCAAGAACAGATACGCCAGGTGTCGTGCTTTCCATCAGCCAACCTTGAGCCTCATCGTACTTCAACAATGGATTCATCTTGATCTTATCGTCATTACCACGAGCCACGAGTTCCAATACACTGATCTCAAACACCAGTTCCGGCTTGACCATCTGATAGGCAATGCCACGAGAATCCGAGAGCACATACTGTGACTCCACATGCTTTTCGCTCAGACGCTTGGCGATGTCAGCACGGTCTTCATCAGTCATACCTGTAGAACCTAAGGCAAACATCTGGAAGAGTCCATCAGGGCGACGCACGGCAAACATCAAGTCGCGAATACCACGCTCAGCTGTGGTATAACCAATGACTGCTGCATCAATGGTGTGGCGAGTCTTCACCTTCCAGACAATGGGGGATTCTGAGTGAACCACCAGTCCTTCGGCACCCTCGCCTTCTACCCATTCTTCGTAAATCTGCTGCACCTCATCGTTAGAGGATGCATTGCGCATCTGAACGGGCTTTACCTGTTCATTCTGGAAGATGGTGCAGAGTTTGTTATGCGTATCTGCATAGTGCTCTGCCTTCCACGCTTCCCCATCGAGTTCGATGATGTCGAAAGGAGCCAAGGCCAATTGGTCGCGTTTGGCATCATCGGCTAATGCAGCCTGCACATCGCCACAACGGGGTCTTCCACCATCGCGAGGCAGATAGAGTTCTGCAGCGATGATCGCCTGCTTCAACCCAGCTGCTTTCACTGCCTCAGCAAAAGCATCGAGGCATTTCAACCCGCTTGCTCGCTCTTTGCCACTTGCATTGAGCATAAACACCTGCCCATCGACATAGAACACCACTTGCATGTGTCCGTCAATCTTACGGGTCACAGCAAAGCGCTGTCCGTCAATGCGCTGTTTCAGTTTTGCACCTTCCACCAGCACAAACTTACCTGCCACATTTTTCTTATAATCTATGGCGGTCTGGATATATTTCTGTTCTATCATATTGCTTTTTATTTCTTAGACTTTTTTTCTACTGGCAGTTCCACGATGAGGGTGTGCAGTTCTTCAGGCAAGCGCTTCTTGTAATAGTCGGATTTCTTGGCAGGCACGTTGATGGTCTTGAGAGATTTGCAACCATCAAAAGTATTTTTATTGATTTTTTTAATACCAGCACCAAGAGTTACCGTCTCTAATGACGTACATCCATCAAAAAGACCTTTCAGTTCCTTGACAGGACCTAAAATGGAGGCTGTCTTCAGGTTAGTACAATTGAAAAAAAGATTTGATCCTATCTCAGTCACCGTCTCTGGAATAACAATACTTGTCAGAGCGCACCACCAAAAAGCGTAAGCTTCTATTTCTGTCACCGAGTTGGGGATAATAATACTCGTCAGACTTTCGCAGCCTCGAAAAGCCGAAGCCGAAATCTTTGTCACTGAGTTGGGAATAGCGATGCTCTTCAGACTTTCACAATTTTCAAAATTAGTGACTCCAATCACACTTATCGAATCGGGAATCGAAATCTCTGTAAGCCCAGTACAGCCGCGGAAAGCAGCCTTTCCAATCTCTGTCACCGAGTCGGGGATAGTCAAACTCGTCAGGCCTGTACAGTCCTTAAATGCGAAACTTCGAATCTCCGTCACCGAGTTAGGGATGACAAGGCTGGTCAGGCCCGAACACATTTCGAAAGCTCTCATTCCAATCTTCGTCACAGAGTCTGGGATAATTATGCTGGTTAGGCCCGAACACCTTTCGAAAGCGCTATCGTCTATCTCAGTCACTGAGTCTGGGATAACAACACTTTTCAATTCTGCACATTTCTCGAAAGCATAATATTCAATTACGGTCGTTCCCTCGGGGATAATTCCCACGCCGTCTTTTATTTCGTATTTTGCCATAGGTCAGTTTTAACGATTGCCTATACATCGAGAGGTTTTATATTCATTTTCAATTATCCTATTTCTTAGCCTTCTCTACTGGAAGTTCTACAATAATGCCATGCAGTTTTTCGGGCAGGCGGGTTTTGTAGTATTTAGCTTTCTTAGCGGGGACATTGATGGTCTTCAAATAATAGTCCTCTTTAGCATCATAGAGTGAGCCTGGATCGTATTGGAAGGCTCTTTCTATTTTCTTGATGCCAGCTCCAAATGTTATTGTATTCAAAGCCTTACAACTGCTGAACGTTTCTGTCAGCGCCTTGACGGGGCCGAGAACAGATGCCGTCTTCAGATTTGCGCAGCCAGAGAATGCTCCATCGCCAAGGGTTGTTACCGATGCAGGTATCACGATATCGGTCAGTCCAGAGCATTCATTAAAAGCTAAATCACCTATTTTCGTTACCGAATCAGGTATGACGATCTTCTTTAGTCCTGCGCGATGATCAAAAGCAAACGGACCAATCTCAGTTACAGAATCTGGGATAACGGTTTCCGTGCCACCAACGATGAGCACATTGTCCTCAGTGCGAATGATAGCATTGCAGTTGTTGCGCGAGTCGTATACTTCATTTCCTTCTGCTATCGTTATGTTTTTCAGGTTGGAGCATCCAGTGAAACAGTCACGAGAAAGCTTCTTTACGGATGCTGGTATCGCTATTGTTTCCAGTTGGTCGCAATTATGGAATGCCCACTGTCTTATGCTCGTCACCGAATCAGGAATGACAGTAGTGCCACAGCCTGCAACCAGTTCATTGCTCTCTGTTTCGATGATGGCGTTACAGTCGCCACGGGAGTCATACTTTGGATTCCCTTCTGCAACGACTATTTTGGTAAGGTTTGTACAACCACCCAAACAAAAGTGGACATCTCCCAGTTTTGTTACTGAGGCAGGAATCACTATTTCTGACAAACTAATACATTTTTCAAATACCCACGCTTCAATGGTTGTTACAGAGTCTGGAATGACGACGTTCGTCAGACCTTTGCATCCACTAAACGCTCGGTGTTCAATCACCTCCACCGATTTGGGAATGACAATGCTCTTCAGTTCTTCACGATTCTTGAATGCGTAAGATTCTATTATCTTCGTTCCTTCAGGAATGATTCCCACTCCATCTTTTATTTCATATTCTGCCATAGTTAATGAGTCTTATGTTATTCAATTGATTTCAATTCCATGTTTGTCAGGCGCAGGATGAGGGCGTAACGATCACCATCGACGCGACCTTCGAGGAAGGCGCGATAAGGCGTGCCACCGTTGGCCATCACTATAGGATCAGTGCCTTTCTGACCACCACCCACGAGCATCATCGAATCAGCCTCAGCGAGTTTCTTCGCCATATCGAAGAGGAAGTCATAGGTCAGACCATTGACGTGCTGCACCTGATAGCTCTTCTTAAACATGAACATCCGCATAGCTTTCTGACGGGGAATGAGTTTACCCGTCCAGCGAAGGGGCACACCATCGAGCGAGATGTTGGCAGAAGTAGTCTGTTCAGGACGCACCTCTTTCTCTGTACCATCAGCCAGATAGACGTGTTCGTTCAGCGATACGCCATAGGCCACTTTCTGCTCAGGTGTGACATAGACTTTTTTCAGTCCTTCGACTTTCAGGCCGAATTGTTCCATATCCACCTCGGGATCGCCACTGATTAACGCATCAGCCAAACCCTCTGCGCCGAACTGTGCCAGCAGGGCCTCGTCAGTGGTCTTCATCGTGGCACGTACCAGTCTTTCGTTCACACTCTTTTTGCCGTCCGCGGTCTTATAGACAGGCGACGGACGATGAAACGTGGTACCAAAAGCCACCTCGGCATCACGCTTCACATCATTGGATAGATTTATCTTTCGCATACTCCTTAATTTCTATTTAGAACATACTGAAATCCAGTTCATCAATCTCTTCCTCTACGGGTTCCTCTGTGTCGTCGATGGTGGTTTCCTCGGCCAAAGAGACGAGGGGGAACTCCTGACGGTCGCCAGCAAAGAGGAACAATCCGCCTGGCGTATTGATCAGATAGCCGTCGTTGTGGTTCGTGCCTCCACGATAGCTGAACTCAAACTTATAGATATCGTCACCAACGGCAGTTGCCAGATCAGCATTTACCAACTGATAGACGGCCTCCCAGTCGTTGTCGAGGAACTCTTCCGCCGTTGCCTTCAGTTTCAGTTCGATGGGGGCATCAAACGACGAGGGCAGATTGGGCAGCACCTCCTGACCGTCTTCGCTATAAGCCGTCAGATCTCCCTTCTCCAACCAGCGTCCGTCTTCATCGACTGTGCCCTGATCCAGTCCGCCTTTGGGAATAATCAGCGCATCGTCAGGCGACAGATAGGCTGAGCCACACACACTACCACTACGGTCGGTAGCCACAACGTCTGTCCAACCGTAGATCTTCTTTCTCTCCAGTTTCACGGGTGCAGAACCATAGTCTGTTCCGTTCAGTTTAAATATCAGTTCTTTAGCCATATATAATTAGTTATTCAGTTCTTTTTCTGTCCATTGCTGGGTTTCTGATATATAAGTATGAGGGAATCGCTCTTGGAGTCGGGTAACCGTCTGCTGGATATAAGCAAGCGTATGTTCCAGTTCTGGGAGCAATGTATATTCATCATCCTTATGGGGATTGTGATAGCCTGCAGGAATGTTGGCACAACTGACTCCGATGTTGTTCAGTGTCAGAGCCAGGATGTCGCTGGTTTTGCCATCTGTTATCTCAAAGCCATTAGCCTCAGTTTGCAAGGCATCCTCAAAGTCTTTGCTGGCACAAGGGATGCCTCGAAGCACAGTATGAATCTCTTTTCCCCCCTTACAGTCGGGTTCCAACACATAGAGGCTATCCTCAAAGAAACTCATATCAGCTCGATTGCTGCCAATACAACCTTTCTCCTCGCCAATCGCCATGAAGACTTTTAAACGAGGACAATCTTCTATACAGCGTAGAGCGATATAGATACCATTCTTATCATCAGCCCCCAAGCCCTCGCGCTGCTGATTCTGCTCGCTCCAACCATAAAGCATATCGCCCTCATGGCGTACTTCAAAGTCATCGCTATGAACAGTCTGAACCTGATCCATATGACAGACAAGTGTGGGATAGCCTTTACCAGAATCGCCTTTGGTGATATAGAGATTGCCCAGCCTATCCATCCTGATTTCCGCCTCAGGAATATGCTTCGAAACAAACTCCCGAATAAAAGCTATCATAGGCCATTCGCGCCCTGTCATAGCGTGAATAGAATACAAATCATATAGAAGCGGCTCTATATCGTTAGCTCGCATATATTATAGTTTTAAGTCATATCATCGCCCTTTTACAGAACGATACTGCAAAGATAAAGATTATTTCTTAAACAACCAAGAAAAAGGCTGGAAAAATTATATTTCCCAGCCTGATGATATAAAACCACAGAAAGAATGCCAGATAAGTGGGGAATTACTTTCCGGTGTATTTCTTGATGACGCTGTAGGCTTGGTAGAGGCCGAGTTCGCAACAGCAACTTAGAGCTTAGTCTTGAAATATTCGATGGTCTTTTCAAGACCTTCATCCAGTTTCACCTTCGGCTCCCAGTCAAGCTTTGACTTTGCCAGCGTGATATCAGGTCGGCGCATCTTCGGATCATCCGAAGGCAGTGGCTTAAACACGATTTTACTCTTTGAACCTGTCTTCTCTATCACCTTCTCAGCCAGCTCTAGCATGGAGAACTCACCAGGATTACCAATATTCACAGGACCAAGGAAATCATCCCCACTCTCCATCATACGGATCATACCCTCAATCAGGTCTGACACATACTGGAAAGAACGGGTCTGAGTACCATCGCCGTAGATGGTGATGTCTTCGTTTCTCAGAGCCTGCATGATGAAGTTAGAAACCACACGTCCGTCATTTTCTGCCATACGAGGCCCATAGGTGTTAAAAATTCGGATTACCTTGATACGTACACCATGCAGACGATGATAGTCAAAGAACATAGTTTCTGCGCAACGCTTTCCCTCATCATAGCATGAACGTAAACCTATGGTGTTCACATTGCCCCAGTATGACTCAGGTTGTGGATGCACATTAGGATCACCATACACCTCACTGGTAGAAGTCTGAAGGATCTTACACTTCGTTCTGCGAGCCAGTCCCAGCATGTGGTAAGCACCAAATACAGAGGTCTTAGTGGTCTGGATAGGGTCTGTCTGATAGTAAACAGGAGAAGCCGGACAAGCCAGGTTATAGATCTCATCTACCTCTGCCCAATAAGGCTGACACACATCATGACGGACAATCTCGAAATTGTGTTTGCCCAGCAGATGCCATACATTCTCCTTGCTTCCCGTATAGAAGTTGTCAAGACAGATAACGTCGTTACCTTCTTTTACCAGACGTTCACACAAATGGGAACCAATAAAGCCTGCTCCGCCAGTAACTAGAATCCTCTTCATAATTATACTAATTTGTTTATAATGTGATTATTTTCCTGTATATTTCTTGATGACACTGTAAGCTTGGTAAAGCCCGAGCTCACCTGCTTTACTGAGATCGGAAATGGCTTCATCTGTCTTCTTCAGGCGAATATACACCAGACCTCTGTTATAATAAGCCTCCGCCAGATTACGTTCCAGCTTAATGGCTTCGGTATAGTCATCGATGGCACGCATATTATCGCTGCGCAAGGCATAGAGTGTACCACGGTTATAATAAAGATAGGCATTCTTAGGCGCACGCTTGATGGCATCCGAGAGATCGCCTAACACATTGGCCATCTGCAACTCGATGTTTGTACCTTGAGAAGCATTGAACTCATTCACCTTGGCCTGACAGACGGCACGCTGCCAATATGCTAACGAAGAGGTGGAGTCGATCTGCAGATAGATACCCAGATCATCGATAGCGTTTTCAAAATTCTGAATAGAACTGTAGGCAATCGACCTCAGGAAGAGCAAAGGCTTCACGCTGCTGGCGCTCTTGGAAGCATCAATAGCCGTACTGAGGGAATCGATGAAAGCAAAGGTCTGCTTCATGCGATCCTCGCTCAACTTCGCCTGATCGTTGGAGATATAGATAATACGTGACTTAGAGCGACTGTTAAAGACCTCAACACTCTCCTCGTAAGGTATCTCTGTCTTGACATCGCTGACAGGACGGTGGAAAGAGAGACTGAACATCGGCAGGAACGAGAGTTCTGCCTTTCGGTTCTGCACACGGCCCCGATAATCGCTCTTGTATTCATGCTCCACCTCCTGTTCATCAGCCACGACAAGTTGATTGTATTTCTCCAAATCCTCATCGCTACGCTTACGCATCTGTTTTTTTGAGAGACGAGGCTGTTTGCCATAACGCTTATCCATCTGTGCTTTGAGGATGCGGAACTCGTCAAGCTCTGCCTGTTTGGTATTACCCAAACGACGATAGCAGGAAGCTCGGTGCTGGAGTCCGAACCAGAAATTTGGATACTCTTCGATAACTTTCGAATAGTCTCTGACAGCACCACGCAGGTTACCTGTCTGTTCCAACAACAGCGCACGGTTAAAGAGTGCCATGAGGTTATCCGGCTCCAACTTCAACACAAAGTCAAAGTCCTCTATACCACGGTTGTCGTCACCAACCTGGGCACGAAGCAAACCACGGTTGTAATGGCCGAGGAAATTATTGGGATCGAGGTCGAGGGCCGTATCATAGTCAGCCATCGCACCACGCAGGTTATTCTGATTATAGCGTGCCATCGCACGGTTGATGTAGTTGCCGGGATGTTTTGGCAACAAATGAATACTTTTCGAGAGGTATTCTTCTCCCTCCTTCCACTTCTGACGGGCCAGGCTGATGATAGCACGTTCTGCCCAAGTACTGCCATCATAAGGGTCCAGTTCCAGACTCTTGTCTAGCGACTTCACAGCTTTCGTCGTATCCTTCTGCAACAGATAGACCTCCGCCTGCATCGAATAGGCTCGGGCATATTTCGACCAACGGGTAGTCATCGTGTCTATCTGGGCTAAAGCCATGTCATAGTTCTTGTCTTGGATAAGGCAAAGGATGCGATTATGCCAAAGTCCCTGATTCTCAGGGTCATAACGAAGTGCGCGATTGTAGTCCTCCACCGCCTCTGCATATTTCTTCTGATTGATACGGCAGAGACCACGAAGCTCATAGGCACTCACCACGTATGGATTGCGCTCGATGGCCTGAGAGCAGTCACTCTCAGCCCCTCGGTAGTCATCGAGATAGAACTTGGCCACACCACGAAAGAACCACGGTTCAAAGAGCCATGGCTTCTGACTGATGGCCTGATTAAAATATTGGATAGACAAGACGTAATCCTCATAATAGAGCGCCGAACGTCCTATCATGACCAGACGGTCGGTATTGAACTGGGCATTCGCCAGTATAGGCCAAACGATCAAAAGATATAAAATGCGTCGCATTTTTATCTTTTGACAGGTTTGGTCTTATACCCACAACGGTAGCGTCCCTGAATGAGGGCACGCAACTTACTCTTGATAAGTTGCTTACGAAGCGGTGAGATACGGTCAACAAACATCTTACCATCGAGATGATCAAACTCATGCTGCATCACACGGGCCAGATAACCCTCTATCCACTCATCGTGGTGCTGGAACGTTTCATCATCCCATTCCACGTGAATACGAGTGGGGCGAATCACCTTCTCATGGATGGCAGGCAGTGACAGACAGCCTTCCTCCGAGGTGTCAGTCTTCGACTCGTCGTACTCCACAATATGAGGATTGATAAACACCTGACGGAAGCCCTTATATTCAGGCAGATCCTCTGACAGCACATCGAGGTCGATTACCGACAGACGGATCGGTTTACCAATCTGAGGGGCAGCTAGTCCGATACCTTCCGACTCGGCCAACGTATCCCACATGTCATTGATTAACTCCTTCAACTGGGGATAATCAGGGGTAATATCCTCGGCCACCTTGCGAAGCACTGGCTGGCCATATATATAAATAGGTAATATCATTTCTTACTTCTTAAATAGTCTTCTAAGATGATCGTGGCACTGATCTCATCGACAAGGCCCTTGTCCTGACGGGCTTTCTTCTTCAGACCACCGTCAATCATGGCCTGATGGGCCAATACAGACGTGAAGCGCTCATCAAAATAATCAATGGGGACATCGGGAACGGCCTTGCGCCAACGGTTCACGAACTGCTGCACACGCTGCAGATTCTCACTTGGCTGACCATTGGGCTGACGAGGCTCACCAATCACAATGCACTCCACCTGCTCCTTTGCCAAATAGGCCTTCAGCCAGTCGAACAATTCCGATGTAGAAACAGTCGCCAACCCTCCGGCTATAATCTGCAGAGGGTCGGTGACTGCTATACCGGTACGTTTCTTACCGTAATCGATGGATAATATCCGCGCCAAGAGCGAATCTTATTGGGCGTTATAGAGCAGCCATGCGTCAGGATAGGTGGCGCGAAGCTGGTCGCGGCTGTTCACAGCACCCAACTTATCGCTGAAGGTAGAGGCTACTACACGGAACATATTGTTAGACTCATTCTTCACAATCTGAGCATCATAACCGGCATCGCGGAGACGCTGCTGCAGACCGTCGGCATTGGCACGTACGCTGAATGAACCTACAATCACGCTGAAAGCCTTCAAGCCTGTACCACTGATCAGAGAAACATTCTCCTGACGTACAGATACGTTGTCAAGATTGTCTACAACGCGAGTATCGTTAGCAGGCTTAGCCTCTACAGGAGCCACAACAGCAGTCTCATCCTGCTGCTGGGAAGCCTGCTGGGCAGTATCATACTGCTTTGCCTTCTCATAAGCCTTCTTGTAGGCACTCTCACTTGACTTACAGCTTGTAAAAGCCATTGCTGCGCATAAACCAACGCATAAAAGGGTGTACTTTTTCATTTTGTTTGTTATTTAAAATTGTTACTAATTCAATATTTGCTGCGAAATTACAAAATATCGCGCAAACTTGAGCGAAAAAAGCACATAAAGTTTGTTAAATCGCGGAAAACACAACTTTTTTACAAAAAAATTGGCAGTTTTTTACGTTACTATCGAAAACTTTTGTATATTTGCACAACAATTCATTACTGTTTACTAATTAAAACAATAGAATTATGAAAAGTTTAGGTTACTTAAGCGCATTTCTTGGCGGTGCTATCGCCGGCGCAGCTTTGGGAATCCTGATGGCTCCCGAAAAGGGACAGGACACCCGCGTAAAGATCACTGATGCCGTTGAGGACTTCCTGAAGAAGCACAACATCAAGCTCAGCCGCAAGGAAGTAGTTGACCTCGTTGACGACATCCAGGATGCCGCAGAGGAGGAATAAGCTATGCTTTCCAGCGACAAGAACGTTGAAACGATTGCACAACTCATTGAGGTGCTGAAACATTACCTCGGGCTTCAGACTGAATATTTGAAGCTTGACGTGATTGATAAGGTGGTGCGCCTGTTAACGGCCGCCGCCTTAGCAATCGTTTTCTTCCTGATCATTATCGCAGTCCTGATGTTCTTCTCCTTTGCCTTTGCCTACTGGCTGGCCAACTTCACTGGGACTGCACTCGCATTCTTCATCGTGGCAGGGCTGCATCTGCTGCTTTTCATCCTTTTTTTCACATTCCGGAAAAACTGGATTGAAAAGCCACTCGTACATTTCTTAGCCAGCCTCTTGCTCAGCAAATGATTTTCCACTATGCTTCCTGTTAAGAAACCAACCACCGACTATCGAACGCTCGACGAGATACGTCAGCGGAAAGAGAAGCTGGCCGATGAGATCCAGCTGGACAACACCAAGTTTACCACACTATGGAATCAGGTGTTCCTCAAGAAAGAAGGCAACTCCAAAGGCGACTATATCGCCGCTTTGGTCAGCAATGGCTTTTTGGCTGTCGACACCTTTCTCCTCATCCGAAAACTGATGAAAGGATATGGATTTCTGTTTGGGAAAAAGAAGAAAAAGAAGTAGTAAAACATAAAAAAAGGGTCACCGCTGTGACCCAAACCTTTGTTAACCTTAAATCTAATACTATGAAAAACACAGTGCAAAGATACGGATTAATTTCGACATTCCAAGGATTTTTCCCTAAAAAGTTTTCTAATTTAAATCATTTTAACATTACAACACTTTTCCAGGCTCCTTTTTTAACATCAAAGCATAATTTCCTGACCATCATAAGCCAGTTCGATACCCTCTGGCAATTTTGGGTTCACCTCCTCATGAAGTCCCACATCATGACACATGTGGATCAACAGTGTACGACGGGCCCCTACTCTTTGGGCAAAAGCAATGGCATCGTCCACCAGCTGATGAGAATGATGAGGTTTGGTAAAGCGCAGGGCATTTACCACCAACACCTCCACACCTTCAAGATATGGCATTTCTGAATCATTGATAGTTTTCATATCTGTGATATAAGCCAATGGACCTATCCGATAGCCTAGGATGGGCAGTTTACCATGCATCACCTCGAAAGGCACGATCTCAAAATCACCAATTCTGAACGGCACATGAGGCAGAATCTCATGCAGGCCGATGGCTGGCACCCCTGGGTAACGGTTCTCAGCAAAACAGTATGGCAACATCTCCAGCATCGACTCCTTCGCAAAGGGGTCGGCATAGACGTTGATTTCACCAAACTGACAGTATGGCCGGATATCATCCATGCCCCCCATGTGGTCATAATGCGAGTGGGTAATCAGAATTCCGTCAATCTTCCGGAAAGGCTGTGGCAATATCTGCTGTCGGAAATCTGGCCCGCAGTCTATCAGCAGTCGTGTGTTCTCTGTCTCTACCAAAGCAGAACAGCGCGTACGCTTATCCTTGGGGTCTGCACTCCGACACACCTCACATTGGCATCCTATCACTGGCACGCCACACGATGTTCCCGTTCCTAAAAAAGTCAGTTTCATATAATATTCACTTCTGGATGAATGACTATGCCAAACTTGGCTTCCACATCTTTCTGAATCGCCTGACAAAGCCTGACGATCTCGTCACCTGTGGCTCCGCCAAGATTCACCAGCACCAAAGCCTGCTTGTCGTGAACGCCTGCCCGGCCTAAGGCTTTACCCTTCCAGCCGCACTGGTCAATCATCCATCCTGCAGGTATTTTCACATGGTCTTTATCCACCTCGTAATGAGGCATGACCGGATACTGAGCTGCCAGCCGTTCGTATTTCTCACGGTTCACAATCGGATTCATAAAGAAGCTGCCGGCATTGCCCATCACCTTCGGATCGGGCAACTTGGCATTACGGATTCCGATGATGGCATCGCGTAACTGTTGGGCCGTAAGCGCTGATACATCATCAGCTCCATAAGCCTGTCGGAGAGCTTCGCGTATATTTCCATAGTCCAGATGGGGCTGAAAGTCTGTTGACAGACGATATGTCACATGTGTGATGAGATAGCGGTTTTTCCATTCCTGTTTGAACTTACTCTGGCGATAGCCATACCCACAGTGCTCAGCCGGAATCGTCACCACCCGGCTAGTAGCAATCTCCACCGCCTCAATGCGCTCGATATAGTCCTTGGCCTCAACGCCATAAGCCCCAATGTTCTGTACGGCACTGGCTCCCACATCACCAGGTATCAGCGAAAGATTCTCCAGTCCGTAAAGCCCAGCCATGAGCGAAGCCTCGATCATCTCGTCGAACACCTCACCACTGCCACAGGTCATTCTGTCGTCAGCAATCTGTATACCAATCACATCCGAGCGCACCACGACGCCCTCGTAATCCTTCGTCAGCAGCAGGTTACTGCCACCACCTATTATTATATAAGGTGTATGACTCTCACGCAGAATCCCCGCCACCTCCTGTGCCTCAGCAATCGTCTCGTACTCCAAGAAGCGGCTGCACTTGGCTTCGATGCCAAATGTGTTGTGCGCTTTCAGACTATAATCTCTTAAATCTCTCATCAGGTTGTCATCTTCATCAGCAGCCACTTGTCGCCAGCACGCTTGAACCTCAACTCAAGTTCCAGACCGTTGGCCACGCCTCTAAGCAGGAAAATCTTATTGTTCCCCTCCTCCTGAGGTTTGCCGTAAATCACGTTATATATCGACTTGGCAGGCAGTGTTGGTGCAAAAGCCTCCCAGGTGTCAGCCGTAATCACACCTTCCATCATATTGAAGTCGTCATCAGGATCAGGCCCCACGAACTGCACCGTCTCGTTCAGGCTCTTCACCTGAAAGGCGCTGTCGGATGCAAACTTCTGATAGAACTTCAGAAACGAAGCGTTGACATTCTGGTCCACCTCGTTCACCCGCACCTCGCAGAGCATCCATGCCCCACGAATCCTACGAAACATATAGTCCTTTACCTGATTCTTTGCCAGCAAGATCTTCTCCACGATGGCCTCGCTCACTGCCGTGTCCTTCATCAGCGCCATCTGCTGCTCGTCGTTAAACAACAGCGTGTAGTAGCCCTGGCGCATAAACAGATGCTCCATCTGCCACTGGCGCTCCTCCATCTGCTCAACCTTGTTGCCCTCGAAGATACGCAGGGGGAAGACAATACGTTCCTTCTGCAACCGCTTGTTCGCCAAGAAGTTGAAGAGAAAATCGTCGAACATGGCATCAGCAGCACGAGGCATCGGTGTCTGGGTAATCAATAATTCCATGGTGTCAATCTCCACCGTATCCGTGGAATCAGCCACTGAGTCTTCAGGCATCTCACCGCCCTGTCCAGTCCTGTTTCCTGTGCAGGAAAACATCAGCAGCACACTTGCAGCAATCGCAATAAAAAACCTTTTCATCTAGCAAAAAGTCTCCTAATCAAATCGTTTATTCTCTCAAATTTCGGCAAAGGTACAAAATATTCTTAATTCTTCATCATAATTCTCATTTTTTTTGTACCTTTGCACGCAAATTTGCAAATTTACGCTATTATGATACTTGATAAGATAGACGAACTCCTGAAAGAAGTACAGGAATTAAGCGCCAAAAACGCAGAGGAAGTGGAGCAGCTCCGACTGAAATATCTCAGCAAGAAAGGTGAGATTACAGCCTTGATGAACGACTTCCGCAATGTGGCTGCCGACCAGAAGAAGACCGTCGGCATGAAGATCAATGAACTCAAGACACTTGCTACTGAGCGCATCAACCAGTTGCGTGAGGAGTGCGAGACCCAGGAGACTGGTGACGAGGCTATCGACCTCACGCGCACACCCTACCCCATCCAGCTGGGTACACGCCATCCGCTCACCATCGTCACCAACGAGATTATCGACATTTTCTCCCGCATGGGTTTCGTCCTTGCTGACGGCCCTGAGGTGGAAGACGATCTCCATGTGTTCACCAAGATGAACTTTGCTGCCGATCATCCTGCCCGCGATATGCAGGACACCTTCTTTGTCAGCCAGCATCCCAACGATGTAACAAAGAACATTCTGTTGCGTTCACACACCTCTTCTGTTCAGGCTCGTGTGATGGAGCGTCTGCACACTGAGGACGGCAAGCTCTCTGAACCTATTCGCGTCATCTGCCCAGGCCGCGTTTATCGTAACGAGGCCATCACAGCCCGCGCCCACTGCTTCTTCCATCAGGTGGAAGGACTCTATATCGACAAGAACGTATCGTTCACCGACCTCAAGCAGGTGCTGCTCTCTTTTGCCAAGGAGATGTTTGGTGCCGACACCAAGATTCGTCTGCGTCCCAGCTACTTCCCCTTCACAGAGCCCAGTGCCGAGATGGACATCTCCTGCTTCATCTGTGGCGGTGAGGGTTGCGGCTTCTGCAAGCATACCGGTTGGGTAGAGATCTTAGGTTGCGGAATGGTCGATCCCAACGTACTCGAGCAGTGCGGCATCGACTCGAAGATCTACTCTGGTTATGCCTTCGGCATGGGTGTGGAGCGCATCACCAACCTGAAGTATCGCGTCAGCGATCTCCGTTTGTTCTCCGAGAACGACACCCGCTTCCTCGAAGAATTCGAATCAGCTAATTAATAAAGAATCCCGCCAGTTAGCGGGATTCTTTCATATCCAAAAAAGAACCTCCGTGAGATGAAGACGATAAAGCGATTACTGTTTGCCCTGACCATTGTATTGATGCCGCTGCCGATGGCGGCTCAAACGGATTCTGCAACCATCAAGCTTCTTGAGAAAGAGATGTACCGATTCTTCAGTTCATCCGAGAGCGACAGCTTCATGCTTGTCACCGAACGGCTGAAGGAGGCCTGTCAGAAGGCCGGTGCCAGTCAGGAACATCTCTTTTACAAGTGCTGGGCCAATCAGGCTATTTATTATTTCACCCGCATCAACCGCAATCGTGGTCTCAATATGGCACAGCAGGTATATGACTATGCCATCCAGCACGACAGCAAGTTCGGACTCTTTACCTCAACCTATGCTATGGCAACGATGCAGGGAAACCTGCGACGATACGACCAAGCCGAGAAAAGTTTTTATGAGGCTATCGACTATCAGCACCGCTACTTTCCAGACGAGAGTGCAGCAGCACCTTATCTGGGCTTGGCCAAGATATATGTCAACACCAACAGGTTGGATAAGGTGTTGGATTGTGCCCATAAGGCACTGGCCGAGCCTGGCATCATCATGCAGCATAAGCTGTCTGCCTGGAGTTACATCTGCTTTGCCTATGCTGACCCGCACTACACGAAAGACGACTTCAACCAGGCGTATGCTGAGCGTGAAAAGGTGAAACAGTCCTATGGCCACGATGATATGTTTGGCGAAACGGTCAACTGCTATTATGCAAGGAAAAACGGTCGTCTTGAAGAGGCCTTGAAGATGGCCAAGGGCTTTAATGCGATGTCCGACCGCCTTAACTTGACATCTGACATCTATGCCGAGATGGGTGACTACAAGAATGCCTATCTCTGGCATAAGCGGTATAAGAAGTATGTCGACTCCGTTAATACTGCCGAGGTGCAGCAGTTGTCTTATGAGTATGCATCACAACTTGATTTGTCGCGTGCCGAGAACGAGGCCAAGGAGCTGAGACTTTCCAACCAGTCGATAGAGATACGGGCGGGGATTATCATCCTTGTTATTACGATGGCGTTTATGGGTTTCTATCAGTATCGTCGCCGCAAGCGTTTACAGGAGTTGCGTCAGGCCTACGACCAGTTGGAGGACACCACTACTGCCAAGGAACGTATCGATAGTGAATTACGCATTGCTCGCGACATCCAGATGGGTATGGTACCCCGAAAATTCCCTGCTTTTCCTGAGCGTAACGACATCGACCTCTACGCTGTGATGAAACCCGCCAAGGAGGTGGGTGGCGACCTTTATGACTTCTTCATGCAGGGCGACAGTTTCTATTTCTGTGTGGGTGATGTCAGTGGCAAGGGAGTGCCTGCCTCGATGACAATGTCAGTGGTGGTCAATCTGTTCCGCGCGGTGGCCAAGGAGGGCTGTCCTCCTGAGGTTATTGCCAACCGACTGAACGACACGCTCTCTACGGATAACGAAAACTGTGTGTTTGTCACGATGTTTATCGGTGTAATCGACATGAAGACAGGTCGACTCGACTTCTGTAACTGCGGACATAATGCTCCTATTTTAGGCCAGCACAGGGCTCATACCTCGCAGACAGTGTTCCGCTATATCGAGATGGAGTCGAATGCCCCCATCGGACTATGGCCAGAATTGGAGTTCAAAGGCGAGCATATCGACAATATCCACGACCACTCTCTTTTCGTTTATACCGATGGTGTGAATGAGGCCGCAAACAGCGATCAGGAACTCTTTGGCGAGAAGCGTATGCTGCATGTGCTCAACGAATCGAGCCAGCCTTTTGGCGAGCGCCTGCCCAAGAGTCGCTCTCACTATCTCATTGACAGGATGATGGCGGTTGTAGAGCAGTTCACGGGTGATGCCGAACAGAGCGACGACCTCACAATGCTCTGCGTACAGATTAAATAAGCCGCAGATTTAAACAGCCTGCTTGCACGGAATCCACAACCAGAAGGTGGAGCCTTTGCCAGCCCCGTCGCTATCCACACCGATCTTGCCTCCGCAACTTTCTGCTATCGACTTGCAGATAGCCAGACCCATACCAGTGCCCTGAACAAACTCGTCGAGCTTCACAAAGCGGTTGAACACGATTTGCTGTTTATCTTTGGGGATGCCTGCGCCCGTATCTTCGCAGAACAGGTAGAGACCATCGTCTTGGTAGCGGTAGCCCAGACGGATATGCCCTTCCTTGGTAAACTTCACTGCGTTGGTCAGGAAGTTCGTCAGAACCTGTTGTATGCGCCCGGGATCGATGGTGGTGACAAACGATTTGTAGGGATTGTCCTTCCAGAACTGCACTTCGGGCTTTTCAATGCGTTGTTGCAGTGTGAAGCAGATATCGTCGAACATTCTGGCAAAGTCTACCTGCTCAGGCTTGATGCTGATGACACCATCGGTCAGCGACGAGGCATCGATGATGTCGTTGATAAGTCGCTGCAGCATGTCACTCGAGTTTCGGATAATACGCACATATTCCGGACGCTCAGGCGAGTCGGCGAACGCAGACAGCACACTCGTAAAGCCTACGATGGCATTCAGTGGCGTGCGCAGTTCATGAGTCATCGATGCCATGAATCCGCTCTTCATCCTGACGCTCTCGCTGGCCTGTTTCGTCACAACCTCCAGTTCCTTACGGGCCTTCATAAAGTTCGTGATGTCGATCGAAACGCCGAAGTGGCCTGTCACTTTGCCGTCCTTGTTGCGTATAGGTTTGCCGCTTATTTCAAACCATCCCTCCTCAGGACCAGTCGTCGTGTAATTGAAGTGGTAGATGTCGCCATGGAAGTCGTTGTTGAGCATCTCCTGACTATTCAGTATCTCAAGCGTGCGATGGCGGTCTTCTTCTGCCAGATAACTCAGATAGGTATCGAAATCCATACTGATCTCAGGCTCGCCAAACTGACGGTAGTAGTACAGCATCCGGTTCTCGATGTCGCTGTGCCACAGGAATCGCTGACTGTTCTTCAACAGGTAGTTAAGACGTTGCTTCCGGTTCTCTATCTCAGCCTGCATCAGCTGGATGTCTTTGTCCTGTAGGTGCTTCAGGTGGTCGCGAGTACGGTCGTCGGTGACATCGAGGGTTGTAATGAAGTAGTTGGCTATCTCGCCATCGGCATTAAACAACGGCAGGATGTTGAACTCGATATAGCGGTCGATACCCATTTCCGGATAATCCATATGCTGGCATACCAGCAGGTCATTGCGATCGTCGGGGGAATAGACATTGCGGAACAGTGGGACGTCAAACATGCAGACGCTTTCCCAGAAGCGCTTGGTCTCAGGGTCATCCATGCCACACAGCTCTTTCATCGAGTCGTTCAGGTCCATGAGCCATCCTTCCTTGCTGTAGAACGACATGGCGATAAATGGGATGTTAGACAGTCGCTCGTATTTCCTGACAAGCTCGCGTCCGGCCTTATCCTCCTCCATGTCCTTCGTCACGTCGTGAATGGCGTTCACAATGTATTCCGGATGACCATCGGCTGCGAGTTCGGATATGGCGTGGCCCTGGAAGTTCAGCCAGTCGGGTGCGTCATCGGTTCCCTTGTTCCATCGTTTGTTCAGTTCGAAATGTCTCTCGCGCCCCTCAATCAGCCTCTTCATCTTCTGGGTAAACTCTGCCTGTTGGTCGGGGTGTATTCGCCTGGTATATTCTGCCAGCGAGATGCCCTCCTTTGGCAGGATATGGCCGTAATGGTTGGTCATGCGATCGTTCTTGATGTCATACTCCATCACATTGAAGTTGCCCATGTGCAGCGCCTTGTACATCATGTCGTTAAGTTCTGTCGACCGACGGGTGGCGCTCTTCACGTGCGCTTTGGCCAGGCGGATGAACAGGTAGATGAGGGCTATCAGTATCAGTGTGCCTATACCTATATATAATAGGACAGGTGCCGACTCGTCTTTCACACGCTCAGGATGTAACCACTTGTCTTGCAGTTGGGCTATCACTCCGCTCTGCTTCAATCGTGAGTATTGGTCGTCCATACGCTCTATCAGGTCTTTATCGTGCCCGATGATATGTATTTCGGAGATGGGTATGCTCACATCGTTCAGGATGATACCCTCTAATTGGAGCTCCTTGATTTTCCACTTCAGTGGCGCCTCGCCCCAGACGTAGTATTTGTAGTCGCCATTAATCAGCCCCGTCAAGGCCGTTTTGGGTGTCTGGAACTCCATAAAGCTGGTATTGATGGTATCGCCGTCTTGGAAGTAGTAGGCCGAATAGTCGCCAGGTTTGAATACGGCTCCTTCACGTTCCAGCTGTTTGAGAGTCACCATGCCGATGGAGTCGGAGTGCATAGCCACACGAATGCGGTTGTAGTTGACGATGTTCTCGGATATGGCATAGTGGCCTTTCCTATATCGGCGTGCATTGGCAAGAATAATGTCGGCATCGCCTCGCTCAAAGTTTTTCAGGGCAATGCTCCATTCCTTCATCACGTATTTCACGGGCAGATCGAGCTTTTCCATCACAGCGTTCAGCACATCGATGTTCGAACCTGCCGGCATACCCTTGTCATCGAGGAATTCGTAAGGTGGCTTGTCCCAGTCGCAGACCACCACTACAGGCCTTTCCTTATTGTACTTCTCACTGAGGCTCTGGGCCAGCAGCGGGACTATCGTAGTCTGTAAGGCTATCAGTATAAACAGTATTCTCTTCATAAGGCTAAGCTAACTTATTGCGTTTGATGACTGAGGCATGACAGGGGATGGTGATGTAGACAATGGTGCCCGAACCTTCTTCCGACACAATCTCCAGAGTTCCTTCCATCTGACTTATCAGCTCTTTGGTGATGGCCAGTCCCAGTCCTTTGGTGGTGTGAGCACCGCCTGGCTTCTCCAGTTTGATCTTCTCGAGTTGTGCAGCCGGTATGCCTTCGCCTGTATCGTCGATCGAGATAATCAGTCGTCGGCCGATATAGTCGTAGCGCGCCTTCACCATGCCGCTCTTGGTATGCTGGGCAGCGTTGGCCGCTATCTGGGCGATGGCATGTTTCAGATTGTCGGCATCGATATCGATGACCAGTTGCTCGTAGGGATTCTCGACGATGTAGCGTGTATCTGCATTCTGGTATTTCATCCAGCCGGTAGTGCATTGCTCTTCGAAGATCTCAGCAAAATTGCATGGATCTTTCTTGATCTCCACCATTCTGGCCTCCAGCCGCGACAGATAGAGTATGTTGTCGATGAGGTGTAGCAGGTAGTCGGCATTCTGTGCTATTCCCGCGCACAATTCTTCCTCGTTGTCGGTAGGCGCATTCTCACCTATCTGCGACACATATTCCATCACGGTGTTCATAGGTTCTTTGATGTCTTGAACCATGTTCTTCACGAAACTGTTCTTGGTGTTCTCCACCTCCTGCACCTTGGCAGTCTCTATTGTCATCTGTTTTTCTAATGCCATCAGATCGCTGATGTCGCGCAGGAGTCCCAGATACTCCTTGATGTCTCCGTTCTTGTCACGTTTTGGCTTCAGATTGAAATACAGTGTAAGCGTTTTACCACCCTTGGCCCGCAGCGCTGTCTGAATGTTGTGCTCTATCACCTTGTCGGCGCGGTCGTCCATGTCGTTCAACAGTCGCATGGCAGCACGTTTCGACTGTTCACCCACTAATGCCATGCAGCGTGTCTGTGTCAGTTTGTGCTGAATCTTGTCTGTGCCGTTGAAGATGGTGAGCGTGTGCGATCCTGGCGAGTATCTGACCAGTCGGATGTCGGTGTCGCCGATGGTGGCATCGATGGCATTGCCATAGTGGTCGAGTACGCCCGTCACCTGGCTCATCTCCTTCTGTATCTCCTGCTCCTGGTCGATACCGCTCACCAGCGTGGTGATATCGCGGCAGAAGGCAAATACGCCCAGCAGATCCTCGGAATCGTCATATACGGTCATCAGCTTGAACTCATTATAGACTTTCCCTTTGGCCTTGATGCTCCTGATCTTCCGTTCTTCATCCGGAATCCTGTCGAGGTCGATGATGTGGGTGGCGTTGAATCCGTCAAGACTCTCCAGATTCAGGTCGCTGATACCGAGTAAGTCTTGTATCGAGGCCTTTTCCGCAATGATATCCTCGGCTTCGCAGCAGAACATGTCGCAGGCCTTGGGATTGATGTTCACGATCTTGCCTTCCTTGTCGAAAAGCATGATACCCACTATCGGGGTGTAGAATATCGACCAGTAGCGCAGCGTCCGGTCTTCTTCGTCACGCTTTAGCTGACTTTCCTTCGTCACGTCCTTCTTGGTGCCGATAATCACTGTGGGCTTGCCTTCCTTGTCTCGACGCAGCACGGAGAGCACGATATAATAGTCGCGCAGATCGGTGTCTCCGCCTTCCACGTCCTTCGCCCTCAGACTGAGTGTCAGCTCTTCCTCTTTTTCCGTCTTCGTACCCTTCGACAGTCGTTCCAGAGCCGTCTTCAGTCTCACGAAGTCCTCAGGACTGTAGCGCTGTGAGAACTCCTCCATCGAATAGGTGTAGGCCACCTGTCCATTATCGTTGCGCCATGCAAACTGGTTCTTCTCGATGTCGTAGGTCCATATTCTCACCTGACTGGTCTGGAGTATCAGTGCCAACCGTCTGTTGCGCTTCAGGTTCTGCAGTTTAAGTTTGGTGCTCTGTATGCGGTAGCTGATGGCGTATGCACTTGCAAAGATTATCAGCAGGAGGGCTATTCCCGCCGCGTACCATATCCACTGAGGGGGCTCGGGTTTCAGTCGCTCGGGGTAGAACCACTTGTCCTGTAGTGGTGTGATCTTGTCGGCTGTGTAGAGCTTGGTGTAGGCCTCGTCCAGACGGTCGAGCAGTTGCTGATTGTTTGACATGAACTTATACTCTCCGTGAGGCATGTTGACAGGTGTCAGTTGCAGGTTGTCGATATGGTAGCGGTTCATCAGCCATTTCAGCGACAGCGTGTTCCACACGATCTGTCCGTCTTCGTGGGCACTCACCTGTTGTATCACCTCTCTCAGGTCGCTGCTTGGGATGGCATTCTCTCCCCATCCGTAGTCCATCATCAGGTGGTAGCTCATGCTGTTGGGGTTTACTATCACCTTGACGCCTTCCTTGCCCAGATCGCGAAACGTCTTGATCTCAGTCGGTTTGCCCTTGGGTGCTGCCAGGCTCTGGGTAAACAGGGTGATGGCGTTATTGCCGTATAGTCCGTACTGGTCGTGGAAGCCTACGGCCAGTCCCAGCATCAGGTCCGACTTCCTGTCTCTCAAATCCTCGAAAGCCTGTTGCTGTGGGCGCAGCCTGATGGTATAGGGGATATTGAGCTCTTTCATGATCAGGCGTATCAGGTCGATGTTGAAGCCGTCAGGCTCGCCGTTGTCGTTAAGGAAGGCGTATGGCCACAGGTCCCAGGCGTCCTCATACACCAGCGGATTTTGCTCCGTATAGACTCTTGTCGAGTCGCCTTCAGCCGCCAGTGTCGTCAGTGACAGGAAGGAACTTAATAGCAATGCTATTGTTTTTTGCAAGATGGAGGGTTTTAAGTATTTTGTTATTGACATGGTTTATGCAAATTATCCTTTGGGTTGCAACGCTTTGTTTGGGTACAAAGGTACAAAAAAATTTTGATTCCACCAAATAAATTCCCATAAAAGTTTAAAAAAACTTTTCCTCTAGGCCTATGGTAGTCAGTCGGGGACACGGTTACGCGGTTACGCGGTTTCATTTTGGATTTCGCAGTTTCGGTTGGGGGCGCGGAAAGGGTCTTATATATTTATTATATATTATAATATATAATAAATTAATATATATAATAATATAAATAATATAGATGTTTTGAATCTCCCTCCCATCCACCCTTCCCCCCTCTTCTCGGAGCTGGGGAGGAAATAGAAAAAACAAAATGAAACCGTGTAACCGCGTAACCGCGTGGTGGAAAAGACAAAAAAAGGGGAGTTTCGTCCAGATGTTTCGAGGCACTCATTCTGAATATTCCTTATTGGGCAAAGGGATTATCTGAACACGAGTAAGAGACTATCCGGATAGCGCGTGGAGACTATCTGAACAACCTAAAGGTTACCCCCACCCTTCTCGGCTCATTCTTTGGCGGCGGCCACAGTGACGATGTAGGCGCTGAGGAGGACGAGGATGCCTGCGACGGGTTTGTCCCAGGTGAGGATATCCTGCCCCAGCATGATGGCGACAAACGAGGCGATGACGGGCTGCAGGTTGGTGTAGATGGAGACGGTGGTGGCCTGCAGATACTTCATGGCGAAGGGGATGAGGAAGTAGCCAAGGGCTGTGGCGCCAATCACGATAAAGGCCATCTCGGCAATGCCGTCCCAGCCCCAGGCTGAGGTATAGAGCGCATTTGCGGGCAATTCTGGGATGGCGATGGGCACTGTGACGACGGCAGAGATAAGGAACACATATTTCATCTGCGTGACGGGGGAGTATTTCGAGGCCACATTGCGGGTGATGATCAGGTAGACAGCCCAGGTTAGTACGCTGAGGATGGCGAGCAGGATGCCTATCAGATCGTTCTTGCCAGAGCCTAAAGACTGGCTCATCAGCACCATCAGCACAGCTCCGGCAATACCTAGGAGTACGCCCAACGATTTCATGGGGGTGATCTTCTCGCCTATCGTCAGGGCAGCACAGAGCATCACAGCCACAGGCGTCAGCGTGGCAATCAGCGAGAAGTAGACAGGACTCGTGAAGTCGAGCGCCCAAGCCGTCAGCGTCTGGGAGATGACAAAGCCCAGCAGTCCACCGAAGAGTATGGTTATCAGGTCTTTACGCTCCACATGCTCCTTTGGCATAAAGGCGGCAATGATCCAGAAGAGGATGCAGGCTCCAAGCGAGCGGGAGGCCATATATCCCATAGGAGTGACCCACTGGTCGAGCAGGAGTTTGGTGACAGGGACACCCAGTCCGAAGATGGTGTTGGCAAAGAAGATGGCACTATGCGCTTGGAGCTTTTTGTTCATTGGATATTGAATATTGATGATTGTACATTTTTATGGGTGCAAAATTACTACTTTTTTTGGTACGTACAAAAAAAATGCGTATCTTTGTAGCCAAATAAGCAGATTATGGATGAAATCAAGAGAATAGAGCAGCTTCGCAAGGAACTGCACGAGCATAATTACCGTTACTACGTGCTGAACCAGCCTACGATTGGCGACCAGGAGTTCGACTTCATGATGCACGAGCTTCAGGATCTGGAGGCGAAGCACCCAGAGATGGCCGACCCCAATTCACCTACCCAGCGTGTGGGCAGCGACCTGAACGAGGAGTTCCGACAGGTGGAGCACAAGTACCCTATGCTCTCGCTGGCTAACACCTATAACGAGCAGGATGTGGCCGACTGGTACGAGAGTGTGAAGAAGGGCTTGGCCGGTGAGGATTTCGAGGTGTGCTGTGAGATGAAGTACGACGGACTTTCCATCTCCCTCACCTATGTCGACGGAAAGCTGACGCAGGCCGTTACCCGTGGCGATGGTGTGCATGGCGACGATGTGACGGCGAATGTGAAGACCATCCGATCGATCCCTCTGGTGCTGGCTCCCCCATCCGACCCTACCGACCTTTTCGCATCACCAGCCTACCCGCGTGAATTTGAGATCCGAGGCGAGATACTGATGCCTTGGGCTGTGTTTGAGCGACTGAACAAGGAGCGCGAAGAGGCAGAAGAGCCCCTCTTTGCCAATCCGAGAAATGCTGCCAGTGGCACGCTGAAGAGTCAGAAGTCGAGTCTGGTGGCTTCAAGACAACTCGATGCGTACCTCTATTATTTATTAGGTGAGGACTTGCCTGCCGAGGGGCATTACGAGAACCTGGAGACAGCCCGCAGCTGGGGGTTCAAGATCAGCGAGGGCATGAAGAAGGTCAAGACCCTGCAACAGATCTACGACTACATCAACTACTGGGATACGGAGCGCAAGAATCTGCCCGTAGCCACCGACGGCATCGTGTTGAAGGTCAACTCCTTACGTCAGCAGCGCGCACTGGGCTTCACAGCGAAGAGTCCACGCTGGGCCATCGCCTATAAGTTTAAGGCCGAGCGTGTCTGTACGCGACTGAATGAGGTGACTTATCAGGTGGGGCGCACAGGTGCCATCACCCCTGTGGCGAATATGGATCCTGTGCAACTGGCAGGCACCACCGTGAAGCGCGCCACGCTGAACAATGAGGATTTTATCCGTTCGTTTGACCTGCATATCGGCGATTATGTCTACGTGGAAAAGGGTGGCGAGATCATCCCCAAGATTGTGGGTGTGGATATAGACCAGAGGCCTATCATCGCCCAGCCTGTGGAGTTCATCAAACGTTGTCCGGAATGTGGCACGCCATTGGTGCGCTACGAGGGCGAGGCTGCCTGGTATTGTCCCAACGATACGGGTTGTCCGCCACAGATCAAGGGTCGCATCGAGCACTTCATTGCCCGCAAGGCCATGAACATCGACTCGTTGGGCCCAGAGACCATCGACGACTACTACCGTCAGGGGCTCATCCATAATGTCGCAGACCTCTATGATATTGACGTTCAGCAGATTAACGGCGACGGCAGTCGTACGAAGTCAGCCCAGCGCATCGTCAATGGCATCGCTGCCTCGAAGGAGGTGCCCTTCGAACGTGTGGTCTTCGCCCTGGGCATCCGGTTCGTGGGAGAGACTTCTGCCAAGCTGCTGGCGCGCCATTTCAAGAACATCGACGCCCTGATGAATGCCGGACTGGAAGAGCTGCAGGAGATTGAGGGCATTGGCGAGGTGATGGCGAAGAGCATCATCAGCTATTTCCATAACGAGAAGAACCTGGAGATCATCCAGCGTCTGCGCAACTATGGTTTGCAGATGGAAGTCTCAACTCTCAACTCTCAACTCTCAACTAAACTCGAAGGTCAGAGTATCGTGATCAGTGGTGTCTTCGCCCATCACAGTCGTGATGAGTATAAGGCCATCATCGAGCAGAATGGTGGTAAGAACGTAGGTTCGATCTCCAACAAGACATCGTTTATCCTTGCGGGTGAGAACATGGGGCCCTCCAAACTTCAGAAAGCCGAAAAGCTCGGCATCAGGATCATGAGTGAAGACGAGTTCCTGGAAATGCTCAATGCTTAAAGCTTAAAGCTTAATGCTTAAAGCTCAAAGCCCAACTCACTCATCCCAATAGCTGATGGTGCGCGTCTGATCCACCTTCATCATCTGGGCACGCTGGCCTGTCTCCCAATAAGTCAGGTTCAGCGTGTTCTTCGTCCAGTTGCCTGTGTCATCGCGCTCCTCAAAGCTGTTTTTCATATTGATGGACATCACACACTCGTTCTGCTTGTCGAACACCTTCTTGCTCTGCTGGGTGATGTCGCCATTGTCGTTGTACTTGAATTCATTCACCACCTTAAGACCTGACGACGTGTTGATGATGGTCTGGCGATGCAGGTTGCAGTCATCGTCGTACTCATAGGTGATGGTGCTCTTCTCACCAGAGGCCTCCAACTGAGCCGCCTTCTGGATATAACCAAAACCACTGTACTGGCGGTCGGTAAGTCCTGACTCCTCAAGCTTTCCCCACTCGTCGAAATGCATGATAGCCTCCTCGCCTACCGGGTTCTCGGTAATCACCTCTTGCACGAATCCCTTCAGACCCATGTTGGCTGCATCTTTATAATAAGGTGACATGTTCATATAGAAGTACTTGATGGTGCGGCGCCCCTCCTCGTCGAGATCCGTCGACTGTCGGATATAGCCGTAGTCCGTCATCGTGTGGAGCGAACCGTCGCCCTTCGCCTTGAAGTTACCCCACTCACGCTGCAGTTTGCCAATGAGGTATTTCTGGTTGCGCTCAAAGAGTTCCCTGGTGCGATAAGGGCCACACATCACCGTCGCATCCGTCAACAGACGCGTCTTCTCATTCACGGAGACCATCAGTTTGGCATCCTTAATGCCATAGAAGTCGCCCTTAAAATAATAGGTATCCGGATCATCGTCAGCCGAAACGACCTGTTGGAACCCGGCGCCCTGCAGTGCAGGTATGAACACAGAGTCAGTCCCCTCCAAGGGCACATCCATCATCGTCATGCACTTCACGTCGGTAGGCATCTGGCACCAGCCATTCAGCGAGACCAATAACCAACACAGAATGAATCCTATCTTTCTCATCATCGTGCAAAAGTACTGAGAATAGTCGAAACTGCCAAATATTCAATGATATTTTACCAAAAATTTGGTTTTTCACGCAGTAATTCGTACCTTTGAGCTTCATTCGAAGCTCGAAGATAGGCTGCATTTCGGAAAAACTCAAAAAATTTTTGGTTTTTCGCTCAATTTGCACTATCTTTGTCCCCATGAAAAAGGGATTAGTGTTAGAAGGCGGCGCCATGAGGGGGCTTTTCACGGCTGGCATCATCGACGTGATGATGGAGGCTGGCGTGGAGCCCGACGGCCTCATCGGCGTATCGGCAGGGGCGGCTTTTGGCTGCAACTACAAGTCGAGACAGCCTGGTCGTGCCGTGCGTTACAACACACGGTTTGCCAAGGACCCGCGCTACAGTGGACTGCGCTCGCTGATTAAGACTGGCGACTATTTCAATGCAGAGTTTGGCTATCACATCGTGCCCAAAGAGTATGACATCTTCGATACTGAGGCTTTCGAACAGAACCGTCTGGTGTTTGTCTTTGTGTGTACCGACGTGATGACAGGAAAGGCGGTCTATCACCAAATGGACCGTGTAACGTTCGACGAGCTGGAATGGCTACGCGCTTCGGCATCCATGCCGTTAGCTTCAAAGGTTGTTGAGGTCGGAGGCAGGAAGCTGCTCGACGGTGGTGTGGCCGACTCCATCCCCTTGGCGTATTTCGAGCGTATCGGCTATGAGCGTAATGTAGTCATCCTCACCCAGCCCGAGGGATATGTCAAGGAGCCCAATCGCCTGATGCCCCTTATGCGCCTCGCCCTCAGGCAATATCCGAAGATGATTGAGGCCATGGAGAATCGCCATCTGATGTATAATCAGGAGTTGGAATATGTAAGGCAGGCAGAGCGCGAAGGGCGTTGCCTGGTGATCCGACCAGACGAGAAGCTGCCCATCGGCCATATCTCCCATGACCCGGAGAACATGCGCCGCGTCTATGAGATAGGACGACGCAAGGGCAAAGAACACCTCGACCAGATCATCGACTTTTATAGTAATCACAATGCTTAAAGCTTAATGCTCAAAGCTCAAAGTATAAAGAATCATGAGAATAGATATTATCACCGTATTGCCAGAGATGCTGGAGGGCTTCGTTCATGAGTCGATCCTGGCACGGGCAGAGAAGAAAGGACTGGCAGAGATCCATCTGCACAACCTGCGTGACTATACCCTCGACAAGTGGCGTCGGGTGGATGACTATCCATATGGCGGCAGCGCTGGTATGGTAATGCAGTGCGAGCCTATCGACCGCTGTATCACAGCCTTGAAGGCGGAACGCGACTACGATGAGGTGATCTTCACCTCGCCCGATGGGGAGCGCTTCGACCAACATATGGCCAACGAGCTCTCGCTGAAGGGTAATCTGATTATCCTCGCAGGCCACTATAAAGGCATCGACCAGCGGGTGCGCGATCATCTCATCACCCGTGAGATCTCCATTGGTGACTTTGTGTTGACTGGTGGCGAATTGGTGGCAGCGATGATTGCCGACGCAGTAGTGCGCGTGGTGCCTGGTGTGATCGGCGATGAACAGAGTGCCCTCTCCGACTGCTTCCAGGATGACATCCTTGCCGCTCCCATCTACACCCGTCCTGCCGACTACAAAGGATGGAAGGTGCCCGAGATTCTGCTGAGTGGCAACGAAGCCAAGATCCGTAACTGGGAACTGGAACAGGCTATGGAGCGCACCAAACGATTACGTCCAGACCTACTCGATAAAGGATGATAACAATCTCAAAGGACATCTATCGCCCTCGTTAACACAAATTAACATAAAAAAGTTGTATAAATAAAAGGATTATTCGTACATTTGCCCTCGATAAGTAAAGCGTAAGGCTTTTAATAATTATTTATAAACTTATAATTTTGAAGATTATGGCTAAGAATGACAATCCATTTGCAATCAGAAAATCACCTGTTAGTATTATTTCCGCACAGGCACTGAATCTCGACGACTATGTGCAGAGAACGATAGATGACAGAGATCTTGGAAGGTGTGCATCAGTGAAGGACAGATAATAACCTTTATCGCAGAGAGAAACAACGAATTCTATATCTGAAGAAGGAATAGCGAAGATTAACACCATATCCAAGCTGGTGTTAAGGAAAAGAGGCGATTCGGCGGTGGAGTTTTACAATGCCGCCAATCGTCTTTATGTGCTTCATTTTATTGAGGTGGCGGAGATGGGCAGTCATCGGGTGCTCTATTTTTTGCTCAGGCTTGCCGACGGGAAGCGTGGCGGTGCGCCTGACAAGGAAGTGGGGCGGATGATTGTGGCGGTGATTACCCAGTACCTGGAAGAGCATCCTAACGAACTGGTTTGCTATTGCCATGCTGACAACGATCGAACTCATGCCATTGACAGGATATTCCACCTGTGGGCACGCTCTAATCAGGATGTGATTGACGGTAGGGTGACTTCCTTCGATGGTACAGGGCAACATACTAAAGGATGGGGCCTGCATTTTACGGTGATACACCATCTGAAATGTAAGGACATCGCCGAACTAAAGGACTACATTCTGGAAAACGGTGATGCGTTTGCCGCCAGTGTCAGAGAGCAGATCATTCTTCTTCATAAAATAGAAGAAAAAATGCACGAATCCGACGATGCGGTATGTTAAGTTACATAACGACAGATTGCAGGCACCTCTGGCAGAGGACGTGAAGGTATGCCTGGTGTTAGGCGCCAAACTACGCCCTGACAACTCGCTGTCGCCTATCCTGCAATTGCGGGTAAGGCTGGTGAGCATCCTTGCCAATGCCTATCCTGACTGGACGTTCTACATCTCAGGTTGCCGTGCCGACACTACCGTCATCTACCGCACATTGGTAGAGGAATACCATATCGCTGAAGAGCGCTTCGTGCTGGACTCCTGTGGCTATAACACCTTCCGCTCGTTATGGAACATGGATCAATATTTCCAGCAAACCCGATTCTACATCCTGACCAGCAGTTTCCACATCGCCCGTTCGCTGCGCATTGCCCGATGGCTGGGTTATGATGCGTGGGGCATTGACATCAGCGACTATGAGAAGGTGAAGTCCAACCCCTACTTCTGGCGCGAGCAGCTGGCAGCACTGCGCTCACTGTGGCTGGTGTTCTGCATAAGGACGCCCCTCGGTCGTATTACAAGAAATTTTTATTGGAAAAGACTTCTCCGCCGCCTGCGACGCAATGAGCAGCAGTTTGATGCGCAAAACGAGCAGATACTGCAGCGTGCGATGAAAAACGTGGATCAGTCGATGCCACTGACAGAATATTTCTTCCGCCAACTGATGGAGGGCGGCAGACCTACAGAATTCACGCAGCCGATGGAGGAAGAGCACTTGATAGTGAGTCTGAGTCATGTGGACTGTACCACCGTGATGGAGGATGTGCTGGCATTGGCGCTCTGTTACAGAGACGGGCGCACCACGCTGGATGACCTGAAGGACTACTACCGGCGGATGCACTATCAAGACGGCATAATCTCGTTTGCCACCCGCAACCATTACTTCACCTGGATCATGCAGTCGGCCATCAAAGAGGGATTCGTGGAGCGCATCAGTCCCGATGAGCCAGTATTCCCTTTTACGGGGGTTCAGGATCTGCAGCCGACATACATGACCACAAACAAGCATCTGTTCCTGCCACAGATGGAGAACAAAGACAACTACGAGGCCATCGCCCTCCGCCAGCAGCAGGGTGTGCGCTTTACCTATATCCCCCGCGAACTGCTGAACATGCCGCAGGATTCGGAGCTGGGCGTGATTCGCGATGGCGACATCATGGCCGTAGTGTGCGACCAGCACAGCTGGGCAAGAGGTGTGGAGATCAAGCACCTGCTGATAGCCAAGTGGATCGACGGCAGGCTACACTTCTATCATGCCAGTGGAAATGGGTTAGGACTTTCAAACACGGATGCCTACACCTATATGAAGGATAAGTTCACCATGATAGGTGTGGCGGTTTATAGATTTATAGACCATGATGCGGAGTGAATATGTATTGAAGAACATGTTCGGTTCGTTCTTCCTGGCGACCGTCATGTCGGCTCTGATGAGACAGTTGGGTGGTTTCACAGACTCCATCGTAGTGTCTAATCTGGTGTCGCCCGATGCACTGTCTGTCGTCCGTATCTGGCAGCCTTTTGCGAGCTGTATGTTCATCATCATCGGCATGATGAGTGCCGGAGCCAGTTTCCTGAGCGCCCGAGGCATTGGTGCCCAGAACTACGACAAGGTGAACCGAGTGTTCAATAACCACCTGTACTATGTCGTCTTCTCCACACTATTGCTCATCGTCCTCGTATTGCCTTTCCTAGACGTGGTGGCAGGCATTATTACCACCGACGAACGGCTGCTGCCCATGCTGAAGCCCTATATTCATGCCGACATGTTCGCCATCTTCATAGCAGCCGTCTGTGGTGTGCCCATCTCCTACATCATCACCAACGGCAATCCGCGCCTCATCACCCGTCGTATCATCATCTCTCAGATACTCAATGTCATTTTCGACCTGCTGCTCTGCGGCGTGTTCGATATGGGTTTGGCTGGTGCCTCGTATGCTTCAGGACTCAGCAATCTGCTCGCTTTCACCTCGCTGGCAGGCTATATGCGCAAGAACAGTAAGATATTCCGACTCAGGCGACCAGAGAAGATATGCAGCATCAAACAGTATCGTGAGTGTTTCTCCATCGGACTCCCTATGCTGATATCAGCCTTGCTGGCTCCGGCTCTGGCCTTCACTATGAACTCGCTGGTTATAGGAAAGCTCGGCGCCGACGGCATGTATATCTTTACCATCTATTTCCAGATCAACGGCATCTGTATGTTGGCCTTGTCCGGCTCGAACACTGCCATCAGCAATATCGGCGGCATCCTGTTGGGCGAAGAAGATTACGACAGCTTCCGCATGCTCATACGGCGCATCTTCCGCCTGCTGACAATGGTGATGGTGGCGGTGAGCCTGCTGATATTCCTCTTCCCCGACATGCTGGCAAGAATATATGGCGCTGAAGACGATCTGATAGCACAGTGCTACACCCCGTTCCGCCTGATGAGCCTCGCCTTCCTGCCCAATGCCCTGTCAGAGACACTGAGCGTGCTTTACTTCGTGCAGGGGCATCAGAAGCTCTGCCGATGGATAGAAATCATTACCAACGTAGGAACCATCGGCATTATTGTCATCATGGCCATCTACACCCCTAGTCTCATCTGGTATATCCTGCCTGTCACCTCCTGGCTCCTGCTGTTGGTAATAGTGGCAATGGCGTATGTGGTGCATCGCATGAATCCGTTTTATGACTGGCCTACATTGGAGGATTCTGTGCCGTCGAACCCTGCCGTCACTGTCTCCGTACCTTATACCACTGAGGGCGTAGAGGCATTCCTGACCCAGGTGCGCCCCTTTGTAGAGGCATGCGAGCTGAAAGACGGTATGGCTGCGGACATGGCACTGGAGGAACTGCTCTATGAGATTGTGGAGACGCATGAAGCGGATACCTCCAAGGAGGATGAGGCCTTCGATGTACGTATCATCGACAAGGAAAAGGAATTTACGGTAGTGGTCAAGAGCAAAGGTCCCCTGCGAAATCCGATTTACAAATATGCAGACGAGGAATTAATGGATCTCGATGAGAAAAATCTACGAGGAGCCTTACTGTCGCGCTTGTGCAAGAATATCGAACACAAGTACATGAACGGTATCAATTGCTTCTACCTGAATTATAGCCGAAACGAAGCATGACTTATAAAACAAACACCCCGCCGATTGGCGGGGTGAATTGTTTATTTGTTAGCGAAGCGCTCAGCTTGCTGGCGGATGAGCTCGGCATCGTTGAAGTAGTCGATGCGCATAGCCTTACGAACCTCATCCATCGTCTGGGCACCAACCTCTCGGGCCTGTTCCGTACCCTTCTTTAAGATATTATAGATCTCAGGGATATCTTTCTCAAACTCAGCACGACGCTGGCGCATGGGCTCAAGGAACTTATTGAGCACCTGATTGAGGAACTTCTTACACTTCATATCGCCAAGACCTCCACGACGGTAGTGATCCTTCAGCTCGTCGAGGTTCTGATAGTCGGGCCAGAACTCCTTGAAGTCCTCATCACATGAGAAGGCATCGAGATAAGTAAACACCGCATTACCTTCTACATGGCCGGGATCGTTTAAGTTGATATGCTCAGGATCGGTATACATTGAACGAACCTTCTGCCATACGTCATCAGCAGAATCAGAGAGATAGATGCAGTTGCCAAGCGACTTCGACATCTTCTCTTTACCATCAGTACCAGGCAAACGACGGGCAGACAAATTCTCAGGCAAGAGGATATTCGGCTCTACCAGTACTGGGGCATAGATCTGATTGAAACGACGAGCTAACTCACGTGTCACCTCCAGCATAGGCTCCTGGTCCTCACCAGCAGGAACTGTAGTTGCCTTGAACAGGGTGATGTCAGCAGCCTGAGACACAGGATAGCAGAAAAATCCGAGGGGGATGCTCTCACCCTCAAAGCCACGCATCTTCACTTCTGTCTTCACTGTGGGGTTGCGCTGTACACGACTTACTGATACCAGGTTCATCAGATAGGTGGTCAGCTCAGCCAGCTCAGGAATCTGACTCTGGATGAAGAGTACACACTTCTCAGGATCGAGGCCTGCTGCCAGATAGTCGAGGGCTACCTCTATGATGTTCTGACGGATTTTCTCAGGATTATCCGCATTGTCGGTAAGTGCCTGTACATCAGCCATAAACACGAACATACGGTCGTAGTCGCCCGCATTTTGCAACTGGACACGACGGCGCAGTGAGCCAACATAGTGTCCGAGGTGGAGTTTTCCGGTGGGGCGGTCACCGGTAAGTATTACTTTTCCCATTTTTATTTGTATTGATTTCTAATTTGGCTGCAAAATTAATAATTTTATTTCAGACAAAAGTACAAATCGAGCGTTTTTCTCTATCTCTGCATAAATAATGCAAAAAAATGACATGATGCTGATGTATTTTAATAAATAATATGTATCTTTGCCGAAAATTTGGATCATAAAAACGATTAACTCAACAAATGTTTAATAAGGAGACATACATACAGCGCCGTTCTGAACTGAAGAAACTTGTTGGTAACGGCGTAATCATCTTGTTCGGCAACAATGAGTCGCCTGCCAATTATCCTGCCAATGCCTATGCCCCGATGCGTCAGGACTCTTCGTTCCTTTACTATTTCGGACAGCATCGCGACGGACTGGTGGGCGTCATCGACATCGACAATGACGAGGAAATCCTTTTCGGTGACGATATCGATGTCGAGGACATTGTATGGATGGGCTATACCCCCTCTGTGGCTGACCTCGCCGCTGAGGTTGGTGTCAGCAAGACTGCTCCGATGAAGGAACTTACATCCTATATCAAACATCAGTCTTCAGACATCCATTTCCTGCCTCCCTATCGCCACGACACAAAAATCCAGATCATGGACCTCCTTGGCATCCATCCCGCCAAGCAGAAAGAGGCAGCCTCGCTGCCCCTTATTCAGGCAATAGTAAAAATGCGCGCCACAAAGAGTGCTGAGGAGATTGATTATATCGAAGCTGCCTGCGACGTGGGCTACGCCATGCATACTACAGCCCAGCTGCTCATCCGTCCTGGTGTTACCGAGCGTTTCGTAGCCGGACAGGTAGACGGCATCGCCCGCAGCCTCGCCCAGGGCAACAGTTTCGCTACCATCTTCTCCCAACACGGAGAGATCATGCACGGCTCTCCCTCCGACGCCAAACTAGAAGACGGTCGTCTGGTATTGTGTGATGCGGGCTGCGAACTTAACGATTACTGTTCAGACCACACCCGGACAATGCCCGTCAACGGCAAGTTCAGTCAGCGCCAACTTGAAATCTACAGCATCGTAGAAGCTTGTCACGACTACGTGCTCGAAGTGGCCAAGCCAGGGGTAAAATATGCCGATGTACACTTTGCCGTCTGTCGTTTGATGACGGAGCGACTGAAGGAGCTCGGCCTGATGAAAGGCGACACCGATGCAGCCGTCGCTGCTGGTGCCCACGCCATGTTCCTGCCCCACGGCCTTGGCCACATGATGGGTATGGACGTACACGACATGGAGGGACTTGGACAGATCTATGTGGGATTCGACGATGAGACCCGTCCTAACCTTGAGCAGTTCGGCACCAACTGCCTGCGCATGGGCCGTCGTCTGGAAGAAGGTTTTGTGCTTACCGACGAGCCTGGCATCTACTTCATTCCCGCCCTCATCGACGACTGGAAAGCCAGCGGCCACTGCAAGGAGTTCCTGAACTTTGAGAAACTCGAGACCTATAAGGACTTCGGAGGCATCCGCATCGAAGACGATATTCTGATTACCAAGGAAGGCTGCCGTTTCCTCGGATCAAAGCGCATCCCATATCATCCAAAGGATGTAGAAGCATTCATGGCAAACAATAACCAATAAAACATTTTTATGAAGAAGATTCTAACACTCGCACTCATGGCCATCATGGCCCTCAGTGCATCGGCTGCCAACAAGAAGGCATCCGCAAAAGACGCCAACAAGCCCGTCTTTACCATCATTAAGGAGAACCCCATCACCAGCATCAAGGACCAGAACCGTTCAGGAACCTGCTGGGACTACTCCACCCTTTCTTTCTTTGAGGCAGAGATTCTGAAGGCTACAGGCAAAACCTATGACCTCTGCGAATCGTTTGTTGCCAACAAGACCTATCTGGAGCGTGCCATCCAGGTGGTTCGTTACCATGGTGACTGTCAGTTCGCCCAGGGCGGCAGTTCCGAGGATGTGCTCCAGACGATGAAGACCCACGGTATCGTACCTGAGGGCACCATGCCTTTCCCCGGCTCGCTCTATGGTGACTCACTCAACAACTTCAATGAGTTCTTCTCTGTACTTGAGCCTTATGTCAACGCTATAGCCAAGAACAAGGCTAAGAAGATCTCCAATGCCTGGAAGAACGGTATGCAGGGAATCCTCGATGCTTACCTCGGCAAGTGCCCCGAGAAGTTCACCTATGAGGGCAAGGAGTACACCCCAAAGACCTTCATGGCTTCACTGGGCATCAATCTGGATGACTACGTAAGCATCACCAGCTACACACACCATCCTTTCTACACCGCCTTTGCCGTAGAGGTTCAGGATAACTGGCGTTTCCCCCTCTCTTACAATCTGCCGATGGACGAGATGATGCAGATTATCGACAATGCCGTTGAGAAGGGTTACACTGTGGCCTGGGGCGGTGACGTGTCTGAAGATGGCTTTACCCGTAAAGGCCTCGCCTACGCTATCGATGCCAAGAAGACCCAAAGTCTGCAGGGCAGTGACATGGCCAAATGGCTTAAGTTAACCACAGACAAGAAGCGTAACATCATCGACTCTCTGGGTTGCACCGTACCCGAGGTAATCCCCACTCAGGAGATGCGTCAGGAGCGTTTTGACAACTGGGAACTTACCGACGACCACGGCATGCTCATCTATGGCGTTGCCAAAGACCAGAACGGTAAGGAGTATTACATGGTGAAGAACTCTTGGGGCGAGTCCGGAGATTACAAGGGCACCTGGTATATGACCAAGGCCTTCATCGCCGCAAACACGATGGACTTCCTCATTAACAAAAACGCCATCCCCGCAGAGATTCGCAAGAAACTCGGCCTTTGATTTATTATAAAATAGGTAAAAAACGGCATAATCTGTTAAAAAATGAACAGATTATGCCATTTTTTCATTTTTTATGCTTACCTTTGGGCGCTATATTGGGTTATTGTACCCTTTTGCCACTAAAGCGACAAGAATAAAAATAAATATATTAATGCATTTCAAATGGAATTACGAACCACCTACATCAGAACGACAGACGGCGGCTAAAGAGCTGGGAGAGAAGATTGGGATGAGCCCAATCCTCGCAGACCTACTCATTCAGCGTGGCATCAAAACGGAAAGCGCAGCGAAGCGTTTCTTCCGTCCGATGCTAAATGAGCTGATAGATCCGTTCCTGATGAACGACATGGACGTAGCAGTCGACAGGCTCAATGATGCCATGGGGCATAAAGAGCGTATCATGGTGTACGGCGACTACGATGTCGATGGATGTACGGCGGTAGCTTTAGTGTACAAGTTCTTGCTGCAGTTCTATTCCAACATTGAATACTATATTCCCGACCGCTATGAGGAGGGATACGGTATCAGTAAAAAGGCATTGGACTATGCGGCAGAGAAGGGTATCACACTCATCATTGTGCTCGATTGCGGCATTAAGGCAATCGATGAAATCGCCTATGCGAAGAGCTTAGGCATTGATTTCATCATCTGCGATCACCACGTGCCCGACGATGAACTACCTAATGCGGTGGCCATCCTGAACCCTAAGCGCGTGGACTCTACCTATCCCTTCAAGCATCTCTGCGGTTGCGGTGTGGGATTCAAGTTCATGCAAGCGTTTGCCAAAAACAACGGCATCCCATTCTCCAGACTCATTCCCCTACTCGACTTCTGTGCGGTAAGCATTGCGGCAGATATCGTTCCTATCATGGGCGAGAACCGTATCCTGGCTTTCCACGGACTGAAGCAATTGAACACATCGCCCTCGACGGGTCTGAAATCAATCATCGAAATCTGCGGTCTGACAGGTCGTGAGATTACCATGAGCGATATTGTGTTTAAGATTGGTCCACGCATCAATGCTTCAGGACGAATGCAGAACGGAACAGAGGCAGTGGACCTTCTCGTAGAACGTGACTTTGAGAAGGCGCTGGCCGAGGCGAACCACATCAACGAGTATAACGAACAGCGTAAGGATGTGGATAAGCAGATGACTGAGGAGGCCAACCAGATTGTGGCAAAGCTTGAGAGCCAGAGCCACCAGTCGAGTATCGTACTCTACGACGAGAATTGGAAGAAGGGCGTGATTGGCATTGTGGCCTCACGACTGACGGAGCTTTACTATAGGCCGACGGTGGTGCTGACGAAGTTTAATGGCATTGCCACAGGTTCGGCACGCAGTGTGGCAGGCTACGATGTGTATGATGCCATCAAGAGTTGCCGCGATCTGCTGGAAAACTTCGGTGGACATACGTATGCCGTAGGGCTCTCGTTGAAGATTGAGAACATTCCAGAGTTCCGTAAGCGGTTTCAGAAATATGTGATGGAGCATATCCAGCCGGAGCAGACAGAGGCAACACTCGATATCAATGCAGTGATTGACTTCAAAGACGTGACGAAGAAACTGCACAATGACCTAAAGAAATTTGCGCCTCATGGACCTGATAATCCCAAGCCGTTGTTCTGTACACGCAATGTATATGACTATGGTACGTCGAAGGTTGTGGGCCGTCAGCAGGAACACATCAAACTGGAACTGGTGGACTCTAAGTCGAGCAACGTACTCAATGGTATCGCCTTCGGACAGAGTGCAGCTGCGCGCTATATCAAATCGAAGCGCTCGTTTGATATTGTCTACACTATCGAGGACAATATTTATAAGCGCACAGAGGTGCAGTTGCAGATTGAGGATATTCAGCCATCAGAGGAGTAAAAAGTGAAGAGTGAGAAGTGAGTAGCTACCTATCACTTTTAAAACAGTATTGGGGCTATGATGACTTCCGTGGTATTCAGCGGGAGATCATCGAGTCTATCGGCAGTGGTCATGACACATTAGGACTGATGCCGACAGGCGGTGGCAAGAGTATCACTTTCCAGGTGCCGGCACTGGCAAAGGAGGGAACATGTGTTGTGATTACCCCACTCATTGCTCTGATGAAAGACCAGGTGGAAAACCTGCGACGAAGAGGCATCCGCGCGGCTGCTATTTATTCAGGACTAACCCGCGAAGAGATTATCATCACTCTGGAGAACTGTATCTTCGGTGATATCCGATTCCTATATGTATCACCAGAACGCCTTTCGTCGGACCTATTCCAGACGAAACTCAGGCATATGAAGGTGAGCTTTATCACTGTAGACGAAGCTCATTGTATCTCACAATGGGGTTATGATTTCCGGCCATCATATCTGGAAATTGCGAAGATTCGTAAGATGTTACCTGGAGTGCCGGTACTGGCACTGACGGCTACGGCCACACCTCAAGTCGTTGATGATATCCAAGACCGTCTCTCATTCAATGAGAAGCGAGTCTTCCGTATGAGCTTCGAAAGAAAGAACCTGGCATATGTCGTGAGACGATCGGAGGACAAACAGAAAGAGCTTATCCACATCCTTAGCAGTCTGAGGGGCTCGTCCATCGTATATGTCCGTAGCAGGCGGCGCACAAAAGAAATAGCCGACCTAATCCAGCAGGCAGGCATCACTGCCACATTCTACCATGCAGGACTGGACAGTGTAGAGAAAGACAAGCGCCAGAAGGCCTGGCAAGAGGATCAAGTTAGGGTGATGGTGGCAACGAATGCTTTCGGCATGGGGATTGACAAACCTGATGTGAGGCTTGTGATTCACATCGACAGTCCCGACAGCGTCGAGGCATATTTCCAAGAGGCAGGCCGTGCTGGACGTGACGGACAGAAAGCCTACGCTGTGTTGCTCTACAACGATGGAGACCAACGGAAACTGGAGAAAAGGATTACCGACAATTTCCCCGAGAAAGACTTCATCCGCGAAATCTATGAGCATCTGGCCTACTTCTATCAGATTGGCGTTGGCTCGGGTTTCGGTTATACTTTTGAATTCAATATCGACAAGTTCTGTCATGCTTTCCACCACTTCCCCATTCAAGTGGATGCAGCATTAAAGATCCTAACCCGTGCAGGGTATATTGAATACACGGAAGAGCAGGACAATCAGGCCAGGGTGATGTTCACTATTAGTCGTAACGAACTCTACCGACTGGAGAACACCACGCCCAACGAGGAGAAAGTGATTACTGCGCTATTGAGGAACTATGGTGGGCTGTTTACGGACTACAACTATATCGACGAGGCATTCATAGCCTCACAGTGCGGTCTGCAGACCCACCAGCTTTATATGATTCTGAAAGGACTTGGCCAGAGACATATCCTACATTTCATTCCACAGAAAAAGACTCCTTACATTCGCTATACCCAGCGCCGCGAGGACAAGGAGCAGATTCTGCTGATGCCTGTCGTCTATGAAGAGCGCAAGCAACAGTTCCGTGAACGTATCCACGCCATGACGCGCTATGCCGCCTCGGACGATATCTGCAGAAGCCGGTATCTGTTACGCTATTTCGGTGAGGCCAACGATCACGACTGCCACCAATGCGACGTATGCCTGAGTCATCGCAGCGAGGGCATGGTATCTGAACCTGCACTGAATGAGGCTATGTCAAAGATTTTAGAATTGGTGAGTGATGGGAAACCACACCCCATAACAGAATTGCGCGACATCCAGTTGCCCACTGCAGAACTGGATGCCGCGCTCGACTATCTCCTGAAGGAAGAACTTATCCAACAGGAAGACGGTAGTATTTTCGGTTGATTTTGCCGTTATATGTCCTAGCCACAGCTTCTACTTGCTCGTAAAGCATAGGAACCTTATAAGCCTCAAGTTTTGATTTCAAAAACAGTGCCAGCTCACGACGATTGAGTGTCTGGCCCTCTGTCATCGCCACCAAGAGTTTAAGGGCACGGCCCGTAATTTTGTGTTCGACAGAGATACATATACACTCGCGGACGCCAGGGAAAGCCATGGCAACATCTTCGACTTCAGTGGGAGCAACCTTAAAGCCACCCACATTGATAACGTCGCCCTCACGACCAGACAGGTGGAGCATACCCTCGTCATCAAGTCGCCCAATATCGGAGGTAAAGACCATATCGTCGTGGAGCACAGTAGCTGTGCGTTCTGGGTCACCTATATAGCCACTCATCAATGTGGCACCACTGCAGGCGATAAGTCCCTCGGGGGTGATAGTAACCTGAGAATGACGCATCGGACGCCCCAAGCAACCAGCCATACAACGACCATCGTTGAAGTTATAGGTACAGATAATACCTGTCTCAGTGGAGGCATAGGTGTTATACAACCGGGTGTTGGGCAACAGGCGACAGAGCGTCAGCATATCGGCATGGGAGATGGCAGCGGCACCAGTCTCGATGAAATCCATCTTGGCAGCAAGTGCTGCGAGCCGCTCTGCGCTAAACTCAATAAGCATGCGGATGCTGGCAGGCACGAGGAACGTGGCCATCTTCGTGGAGGGATAGTCGAAAGCGGCGAAGAACTTGTTCAAATCCTTCAGACCATCGACGATCATCAGAGTAGCCCCCAGCAAGATGACGGGATAGACCTTCGAAAGACTACCGATATGGTTGAGCGGGCCATTGATGACAAACACCAGTTCATGGCTAAACCCCTGACCTCCGATAAGGTTCTCGGCATCGGCCACAATCGTACGGTGGCTGATCATCACACCTTTCGACTGGCCTGTGGTACCAGTGGTATAGAGTATATCGGCTGTACCATCAGGTACGCTATGACTACCCAACTCACAGGCGATGACATCGAAACTTTCCTGTGGAATGTCGCGCTCCAGAGGAGCCACTACACAGCCTACCATATGGAGGGCGAAGTAGTCGACAAGAAAGTCGATAGAGGCAGAAGAACGCAAGCAAACCACCTGACCTGGCATTAAACCCGATGCGCGCAATTCTTCTGCACGCTGTACGGTACGGGCATAGAGCTGAGCATAGGTCACCTCTAAATCATCGCACACCACAGCAGTCTTGTCAGGCCACTGGCGCGCATCCTGTTCCAAATAATCTTCTAGATGCATCATTGCTCGAGCTTGCGCTTTACCATTTCGACGATGCTATCGAGGGTCTTCAGGTTCTTCGGGGTTGCATCCTGAGCCTCGAGCTTGATACCGAACTCATCGGAAAGGGTCATCAGGATGGTGGTAACACCCAGCGAATCGAGCTCGCTGAACAAGAACGTGGAATCAAAGTCCACCAGCGGCAGCGCCGCTTCCAGTAATTCTCTTATCTTTTCTTTCATAATTCTTCACTATTTACTTTTATTTTGTTTTCTACCGGGTTGGCATAAATGCCGAGGAGTAGATCGCGGAGCACTTCGAGATCGCTATCGTAGTTGTCTAACTTCGAAAGATGTTTCTCAAAAGCCAGACGCTCAGCTTCCGTATATTGGTCGCGGAACCGCTGCTGACCATAGAGCATGTCGTGGGCAATGTAATTATTGGGCCACAGACGGTAAGCACGATGGATACGATTGTCTATTAGATGGGCCACCTGCTTATGGTAATCGTTGTTAGTGCACTCGTTGTAGACAGCTAACTCATCAGCAGTGACCATCGGACAGAACTCGAAATGCACACGACCTTTTGGCTGGAGGATGCCAGTAAGGATACTGTTCAAGTCTTCACCAGGTTTCTTGATGTACTTCACCTTCTGACTCTCATAAAGCTCTATAGCCTTAAGGATATCACACGACTCCCACTCATAAGAGACAGCCACAGGCAGAATGTTCAGTTCACTCAGGGCGGCAATTTTATCCTCCTGGCGACTCATGCAGAACATCTTGATGATGCCTTGATCCGTTTGATCGTTGCCGTCCTTGGTACGTCCGTTACGCTGGGCAATCCATACAGACTCATGCTGGTCACAAACGGCATGGCGGATATATGCCGAGAGATGGAGGCTACTCTTATAGAAGTCCTTGATGCTACCACCTGGGCGCTCCACACGGAACATCTTATTCGATTTGCCAATATCAACCACCAAGGGGTTCATCATCAGGTTAGCACCGAAGGTGATCTGCGACGTCTCAAGACCTAAGTCAACCAACAGGTTTTGCAACAGCGAGGCGTCAAGCATGATGTCACGATGGTTGCTAACCAACAGGTAAGGACGGTCTTTCTCAATATGTTCAGTGCCGCCATAGGTGAAGGCAGTGATACTATTGGCGATAATCTGCTCGTTGACATGATACATGATGCCTAACTGGAAATCATGGATGGACTTGAAACTAAGCAGCATCTGGCGCACTGCGTCGAGCGATTGTTCTGGGCAGACATATGATGCCAGCAAGGGCAACATCTGACTGCTGGCGATGCGACTCATGGCCGACGGTATTTCTTCATCGGTATAGGGTCGGATGTCATCAAACTCTGTTGTCATATATTACTATTTTACGATTTCTTGAAGATCGAGGATATCTCCGCCAGCAGGCTTCTCAGCGGTGGCACTGCAGACGTGGAGATTGGAAGGCATGGGCTCACAGGCAGCAGCCAAGGCTACATCGTCAGGGTCAGAAGCATACGACCAAACGTCTATCTCTGGATGGACGAGGGCGAAAAGCAATGAGAACTGTCCACGACCTGCATTCAGGACGTGCACCCTACCCGACTTAGCTTTGTAGCCATCTATCCATTCACTGAAGTCGTCGTAACGATTCAGCAACTGGCGTGTCTCACGTTCGATACCAAAGCCTTTGTAAGTGTATTTGCCGATAAGGTAATGGTGGAAATAATGGGTAGTGCCAGGCTGATGAGGATTACGATAGCCTATCAGCTTACGTAGCAGGAAGGGGATCGTGATAGGCTCTGGACGCACCTCACCATGACGACGCACCAACCAATTGAAGATCAAAGGAGGAACCACCCACGCCATCAGCACTACGGTAAACATGCCCACGATAGTGACCTCGGCCAAAGAATGGAGGGCAGGATGCTTTGCTACGATGAGTGAGCCCATACCTATAAACATGATAAGGGCCGAGATAACAATGCTGTTTTTATACGAGGGCAGCAACTTTTTCCGATAAGCATACTCGTTGAGCAGACCATCGGTGATAAAGATAGTATAGTCGTCGCCTTGTCCGAAGATGAACGTGGCGAGGATGACATTGACGATGTTGAACTGCATGTCGAGCATACTCATGATACCCAGAATCCATATCCAGCCCAATGCCATCGGCAGGAATGCAAGTAAACTGAGCTCCAACCGTCCGAAGGATATCCAAAGGAAGAGGAACACGATGAATCCGCATGCAAAGCCGATATAGTTGAAGTCGCTGGAGAGCGAGTTGGCAATGGCGCTGTTCATCCCCACGAAGTCGAAGGCATAACCGACGCCGTCGAGACGTTCGTTCAACACCTCCTCAACTGGTACAGGATCAAGGCCACCGGCATCTATTACATCGACAACTGAGCAACGGCCTGTACTCTCGCTAAACGATCCACTGAACAAGACAGAACGCAGTGGTTCGAAATAATCGAAAGACCTCGGTTCATAGGTATCTGACAATATCGACTCAAAACCACTGAAAGCCTCCACATTGAAGCCATGGGCAGGTGCCTTCTTACGTAGCTGTGCCATCGCTTCAGCTCGATGATTCTCCCAGAAATCGTTCCAACGGTCGATTCTAAGCTGTTGTTCCTGTTGTGAGCAGATAATGGTTGTCACATCGGTATAAGAGTGCATCTTTCCTGCCGACTTAAGGCTGTCGAGCAGGGGGGCTATCGCCTGACGATGCTGTAGGGCTTCATCCCACGTCTCGCCTTCCGCGACGACGTACACGTTCGCCGTATCATTTAAACCTGCAGTAGCCCGCATGCTCGACAACAGTTCTGTCTGGGTATCCGACATGTAGTTGATATGGTGCATGTTCGTATCAAACGAGGTGTCGAGACTGTACCAACCAAAGATAAGCGTCAGCGCCAGAATGACCCAGAGCAGCCAACGGTGACGCTCTGGCGACATCGATGATATCTTGCCGAATGTCAGGCGTTCCTCTTCCTCTGCCTGGCGTTTCTTCACAAGATGTGGCAAGAAGACAAGCACAAAGAGTATGGTGCCCACAAGCATAAAGGCTGCGAATAGTCCCAAGTCGCGCAAAGCTGGTGCATCGAGCGGTATCAAGCTGGCAAAGGCACCAACGGTAGTAATGTTACCAATAAGCAGAGGCGACACCATTTCCTTCAGCACCTCGCGCACCGTACCACTATGGTCGGTATGCAATACGAAGTGAAGAGGATAGTTCACAGCGATACCGATGATGATAGAGCCAATGCCCAGCACTATCAGCGACACATCGCTACGCATGACCGCTATGAAGCCCATGGCGAAAAGCCAGCCAAAGATGATGGCCACTCCGATGAGCAGCAGGTTCTTCACCTTGCGGAAGGAGAATACGAGGAGTAAGAGGATCAGCGTCACAGAGATAGAGATGGCCCACTTGCTGTCTTCCTTGATCTGAGAGGCATTACCTACTGCAATAACAGGAGCTCCCGTAGTAGCCACATCGACACCGGGAACAGCTAGCATCGTCTGCTGGGCCACACTATCAACCTCGTTGACGAGCATGCTGTTGTTCGCCGACTCCATAGCTCCGTAAGGTGACGTCATCATCGCAATCGCCATCTTCCGTCCAGAAGAGAAGATATAACCATTGTCAATCTCCATTGGCATCGACGACTGACGGGCCTGCAGCCTGTCAATCACCGGGGCGAAGAGTCCCAGCGGGTCATTGCTGATGTTCGATGAGAAGAAGCCTGTTGCAGGCATCATGATCATCTGGACATCATTTGCCAACTGTTTGTCGATACTATCTGGTGACGAGAGGATCTGCTCCATGCGCACATAATCAGAGTCGCGCAGCATCAACGGCATGTTCTGATAGACGAAGTCGGTGATGCCTGTCACCTTCTCGAAATCTACCTGTGAGGTTACCTCTGTGATATGTCCAGACTCCAACACTGGTTGTAAGCCTTGAGCGAAGGAATCAACAGCTTCCGTCAGACGATCGGGATCAAGAGTCTCACCCTCTTTCATACGGAACATGGCAAAGACACGCTGTCCGCCCGAGATATCCTGATATAGGGTTATTGCCTTTTGCTCATTGCCACTAACGGGCAGAAAATCATAGATATTCTCATTATACTTCAGCGAGGCAACCATGACAAACAAAACTGCCGTCAAGGCTACCAACAGCCACATGCAGAGTGAGCGACGTCGCTGTAACAAATCGAATATTCGGAGGAAAAAATTTACCATCAGCTATTCTTGATTAAACGGTGTAACCAGTCGAGGAAGCGTTCCTTCCACTGGATGGCCTCGGATGTTGTCTTCTCTGGCGATACGCCAAATCCATGACCACCTGTACGGTAATGTTCATACTGATGAGGGATATGATGAGCGGTCAGGGCTGAGTCCAACATCTCAGCATTATGATAATGTACGATAGGGTCGTCGTCACAGTTCATCAGAAACACCGGTGGGCACTTGGCAGACACATGGTGCTCCAACGACAGGGAGTCTTTCATCTCCTGAGACGGAGATTCACCCAGAAGCCCACGGCGCGAACGCTTGTGCGTCGTAGGATGCGTCATCGACACAACGGGATAGAGCGGCGCCACAAAGAACATGGATTCTGGCGTGCCAGCAAGTTGTTCTGCACCGTGCATCACCAAATGCCCACCAGCCGAGAATCCCATGCAACCAATCCTCTCTGGGCGCACACCATACTCTGAAGCATGACAGCGTATGCTGTCGAGCACATGACGTAAATCATTAAAACCTGCTGGAAAAGAACGGGATGCCATATGGACATGAAAGGCGAACGAAGCCCAACCTGCGTGACTATACTCCAAGACGAATGCAGCTATACCATTATCACGAAGCCACTGGGCAACATCATGTCCTTCACCCTGCTTGTCGAGCCAACAATAACTGCCGCCGGGACAAACAATCACCCCTGTCCCTGTGGGGTTTTCCTGTGGAATATAGGCCGTGAGCTTATAAGCCTTCACGCTCAGCGACACTAGGAGAACAATGATGAATGTGTAATATCTTGAGATCATTTCATATAACGTTCAACTGCTTTCTGCAATTCAAGGAAAAACGAGCGCTCTGCCTCGCCGATCTTTTCAACCATATCAGCTAGATCGTTGTAGGTCAGATCATCACCAGCACGACGTTTGAACACCTTTGAGGCCTTATAGCCGAAATCACGCCACATATCGCCTATCTCGGTGATGCGAATGGAATAGTCGTTTAGTTCGGCAATGCCAGTCCGCTCTGAAGCTTCCTGCAGGAAGGCACCATAGACGAAACGGAAGCCTGCGCCACCCGTTCCTATTTCCTCGAGCATACGGATTACCTGAACGAGTAAGATACGTGCACGGCGTTTGCCTTCCTTCTGTTCCCACGTACGCATTCTCTGTGCCAAGTAATGAATGCCATTGACGCCAACATACGGGAACCACTTGGGCTGTGATGTCATATTCTTACAAGTATCCTTGATAGCCTTAAGTACCAAGGGTCTCAGGAATTCCTTGTCAGGCTTGTCCGTCCGCAGGTGCTCAGGCAGGTCTTTAGGGATAGACTTAATCCAATACATCTGTCCAAACAAAGGATAGGCGCCCTTGGCAAAGCGCACTTTGATAAGATCCTCCCGACTGATAGTCACCTTCTCTGTAGCATTGGAGTCAAGTACACGGTAGTCACCACTCTCCTCATCTTTTCCGATGATGCAGATGTTGTGCCCATTGAAACGGAATCGGTTTTCTGGAGGATAGTAAGGCAAATCATAGATACCCACCACACAACCTACTGGTATTTTCTCTTCCAAGATCAGCTGGTCGAGCTTACGCATGGCTTTCTCCTTACTGAGATATCGCTTTGAGGCCGACTTAATGCCAAGGAGCCGTGTGATACGCTTAAACAGCACACCTGGGAAGGTGCGGAAGGCTGTCACGGGAAGACCACCCATTTTGGCAAAGGTGAGATGAGCAAAGAACAATCCACTGGCCAGACCGAACACCATAGGTTCCGACATCTCTATGCCATAGAAACGGAGCAGCGATGAGATGGTACCATTTTCACAATGGGCTGCATGTCTATGGTTAATCTTTAACTCGTGACCACTAAACTCCGTCGGCACTAGCAACTCCATCTTATCACGCTCTTCTTTGTCGTCAAGCGTGTCGAGAAACAAGTCCAAAGCTTCTGTCTTGGGAGCCCAACCGTCACTCCTGACAGGCTCGTATTTTCCTTCATCATCTACTGCATAAGTCAGGTCACGTATGACACTTCCCTTATAATACTTCAGGTCCTGAGGGACATCTTTTTTCTTCATAATTGGAATAATGAAATGATGGTCATTTTATGTTTCAACGAACAGCCTCTGCCAATTCTCTGAAAAAGGCCTTTTCTTTATCACCAATAACCTGCAACAAGTCTGCCAGGTCATCGTAGGTATAGTTCTCGCCTGCACGTTTTTTAATGATACGTGAAGCCTTATAGGCAAACACTCGCCACAGGTCGCCAATTTCCGTAATACGTACAGAATAATCGTTTAGGAAGCTGAGGCCCGTCTTCTCGGCAGCTTCCTGCAGAAAGGCACCATAGATAAAACGGAAACCTGCCCCACCCGTGCCAATCTCTTCAAGCATACGGATCAGCTGTGCCAGATTGAGTTTTGCCCTGCGAGCCCCCATGGTCTGCTCCCAAGTACGGATACGACGGGAGAGATAGAGGATGCCATTGGCGCCTGCAATGTGGATGAAACCAGGCTGAGACACCATATACCAACAGGTCTTCCTGATGGATTTCACCACAAGGGTCTTCATGTCAGGCAACTGCTCGGGCACAGATTTTATCCAATACATCTGTCCCAATAAGGGGTAAGTACCACCTGGGGCAAAACGCACTTTCATCAGGTCTTCACGACTGATGGTCACCTTCTGCGTAGCGTTAGAGTCGAGCACACAATAATGGTTTGACTTTTCATCCTTGCCGATGATGCAGATATTATGACCATTGAAGCGAAAACGGTATTCGGGAGGCAAATAAGGTAAATCAAACATGCCCACCACACAGCCCACAGGGGTCTTTTGGTCGATAAGTATATGGTCAAGGGCCTTCATGGCTCGTTCCTGACTCAGATACCGACGGGTCTCGGTCTTGATACCTAGGAGTTTTGTGATGCGTTTAAACAACACCCCGGGGAAGGTACGGAAAGCCGTCACAGGCATGCCTGACATCTTGATGAATGGCAGGTGGACAAAGAACAGACCACTGGCCAGACCGAAGATCATCGGCTCCGACAGTTCGATGCCGTAATAGCGCAACAGCGTCGAGATAGCACCATTCTCACAGTGAGCCGATGGCTGGTGACTAAGGGGTAACTCAAACCCTTGGAAATCAGTAGAGGTCCGCATCGCCATGCGGCTGCGTTCCTCCTTGTCCTTATCTTCCTCCAAGGCTAGATCGAGAGCATCGTTCTTGGGTGCCCAGCCGTCGCTCTTGACCATATGGTAACGGCCTTCCTCATCGACGGCATAGTTCTGATCCCGCATGACGGCACCCTCACAGTATTTCAAGTCCTGTGGAACTTCCTCAATCTTCATTAGCAGACGGTAAGCATGAAATAGCAATACGAGAAACGGGCACTCTCGGGTACCATTACCAGCACCTTCTGTCCCTGCTTCAGCAGACCAGAATCCATTAGTTCCTCCAACATGGCAAAAGCCGAGGCTGAACCGATGTTACCAATCTTAGGCAGGTTATAGAACCAGCGCTCTTCTGGTATGGCAAATCCCTGCTTAGCCGACTCCTCGATAATCACATCCTTAAAGAACATCGACGACATGTGAGGCAGGAACCAGTCTACGTCATCAGGCGTAAACTGATGCTTCTTACCCATCTCTATCAGATACTGTACACCCAGCGGCACGATATACTCCGAAAGCATACGTGTATCCTGTTTGATGGCAAAGATAGATTCCGTAAGCCACTCACTCTGTGGGAAAGAAGCCCAACCCTTCACACGACCATCAGCATCCTTATCGGCAGCTGCATACATACAGGTCTCCTTGGTGTTGGCATACGATGTGATGTCAATCCAGTCGAGGCGCAGTGAGAGTCCTGAGGCGGAAGGCTTTCCCTGTAACAGCACCGAGAAAGCACCGTCAGACAACATCCAACGCAGGAAATCTTTCTGAAAAGCCAACATCGGCTGATCTTCCAGTTGTGCCAGCTGCTCCGACTCCTTCTGGAAATAGCTTGCACGCATCCAAGCCGAAGACCTTTCTGATGCCACAGCGACAGCATTCTTCGAGAGACCGAGTTTCACGGCCATATACGCATACTTCAGGGCATCGGCGCCAGAGCAGCAAGAACCGGCAAACGATACGACCTCCATATGTTTTTTACCTCCGAGCTCTCCATGTACCATCACACCATGCGAGGGAATCAGCTGCTCCGGAGAACCAGTACCACAGGATAACAGATCAATGTCATCAATGGTCAGCTGGTCATCCAGAAGCCCACGTACGGCATTGGCCGCCATCTGCACATTCGTATGTGTCACGTTACCATCCTTGTCTAAGGCATAGTACCTCTGTTTGATACCGTTACGTCGGAGAATGACCCTTCTAGCTTTTGACGGTTTCCCGTCAACCATACCAAGAAAAGCCTCCATATCGTCATTTTCGACAGGATCATTGGGCAAGAATCTCGATGCTTTTGTTATAAAAACGTCCATCATGATTAATGTATATCTTTTAATTGTTTGATTCGATGTAACAATCCTCACGCTTATGCTTCCCTACACAGTGCAGCGGATAGGTGAGATAGAAAAAAAGCTGGGCAAAGGGTGAAACCACAAACAGTACCACTAGCAGATAATAAAAGAAGAGGTTCACGCGCGTACGACGGCATGGATCCCTGAATCCGCCACGTTTCCTGATAAAGTGTGCCCAGTGACCGAACATACGGTGACCAGTTTTCTCAAGAAGCAGAATGGAGGGTTTATAGTCGATAGCCCCTGCAGCCAATAGCTGTGGCTGCAAATGCTGGAAGTCATTCTTCTCAATGGCAATCTTAATGATGTCGCCAAACCGTGAGGCATCCTCGATATCGGCTTTCCTGACACCAGCAGCGGGCAACAGCCAAGATGACTGTTTCTTTCCATACAACAACCAGCGCACTATCGTCAGGGCACTGATCAGATTCGGTGCTGTATCCTGTAGGACAATATGCCCCACCTGACAGGCCTTAATCTCATGGAGATAAGCCTTCACAGCCCTACCCGTCATCAGCCACATGTTACGACAGGCATTGACGAAGACGACCTTCTTTCCTTCCAAATAAGCTTTTACCTGTTCGTTCTCGAAGAACGACTGGAGGGGCAGCGAAGGCGACAAAAACCACGACTGCCCGACAATCATCACCAGCTCAGCCTTCTCAATGCCTGAGAAATCCAATGGCTGGATGCCAGAAGGCGGCATACCCAGACGCGTCTCTGGGAAAGAGTCGAAGAACTCGTATTTATTCCAGGGGAAAGGATACGTCTGCTGGGGAATGATGGGTCTCCACACCACCTCTGTGCCTGCCTCTGCCAATGGCTGACAGATGCGCTTGGCAACATCCAACGCCTGACCACTCTGAGTATAATAGAATACGACGATCATGCTTGGTTCAGTTGAGAAATGATTTCTTCCATCGTCAGCACTTCCGAACACGTCACCATACTACCTGCCAGCACACCCATCATACCATGAAGCGTGATGCTCTGTCCTGACAACAGGAGATTGGGAACACGTGTTCTGCTAGTCACACCTGCCGAACCCAACAGGTCGACATCCTTCATCATACCATACAACGCCCCTTCCGGTACACCCGTATAGTCGATATATGTCAATGGTGTCGACGTGTAATAGGCTTCTATCTTTTCGCTCAAGCCAGGCATCTCCTCCTCCAGCGCGGCGATGGCTGCCTCTGCTTTCTTTTGCTTAAAGGCCTCATAGCTCTCACCACGACGGCCCACATGGGTTCCCTCCCACTGGCGCACCTCGTCCATCGTCATATAGGTCAGAATCTCACCCGTCGTTGCATAGACGGGATTCGCCTCCTGACAGAAATGCATATACAACAGGAACTTGGGCCACAATGCCTCGTCATACTGTTCACAACCCCATACGGAGTCGCCACGGTAGTAATAGAAATTATGGTCCATATAGGGTACGCTGTCCTTACGGAACTTCAGATAGACTGTAAAGGCTGAGGTGGAGTTACGTCCCTCGATGATACGCTGACGATAGGCAGGGCGGATAAGTCGGCTCTGGACCATCTGCATGGTCTTGGCAGGATGGATGGCACTGATCACGAGATCGGCAGCATACCGCTCACCATCCGAGGTGATAACGGCAGTAGCCTGTTTGTCATCACATTCAATCTGACAAGCCATACGTTTCACTAACACCTGTCCTCCCCTTTCTCTGATGGCATCAGCAAGTGCATCAGCCACCACACTACTCCCTCCCACAATGCGCGAGGCACTCTGGTCATACGAGTCGGCAATCAGGGCATGGACATAAAACGGTGTATGGTCTTTCTCCCCCGCATAGAGGGGTACGATACCTGCCAACACCTCTCGCAGCGTGGGATCGGAAATCAGACTGTCGATCACCTCATTGACACTACGCATCTGGTATTCGGCATTCACGTTCAGGTCTACATCCTTACGCAGCGAATGCATGGCCCACGACGAGGCCACCTGTTTCACTAAGTCGTAATAACGGCTCAATTCCTCCCGACTTTGAGGGAACTGCTGTGCCAGGGTCTCAACAAATGCCTCCTTGCCGTTAGCCATCAGGTAATGCTGTCCCTTAAAAGAAATCACATCATAACCCTTGGGATTCAGTTTCGAGAGTTGGATCTTCTGATCCACACCCAGATAATGGAGGAATGTATAGAGCACCTGTCCGGGCTCCGCACTACCGATATAGTGCATGCCCGTCTCAAAAAGTGCATCACCACGACGGAAACACTGCAGACAGCCGCCTATCTGAGCACCCTGTTCAAGAACGGTTACCTCGTAACCATTCTTCGCCAGGATACAGCCACAGGCCAAGCCTCCCAGTCCACTACCTATGATCACACACTTCTTCATCATTTATCATTCATCATTGAGGGCAAAGCCCGCAACGAATTTCTTATGCATCTTCCGAGCCATCGCCCGATAGCCCTCCGTCATCTTTTCCCTCGGCATCACCTCCACCGACATGTGTCCAGGATGCAGATGCCACGACTTCTTTGGCAACACCTTTCCGAAACCATTGATATAGACGGGAAGGATATCCAGTCCTAACTGCTCGGCCAGATAAAACGCTCCGCGGTGGAAACGCTGGATGCGACAGTCTTCCGACCTCGTTCCCTCGGGAAAGATCATCACCGAGTAACCTTCTTCCACCTTCTGCTTCAGGTCGTTCATCATCTGGTCGGTATCTGTGATGGGGAAGAAATCGGCATAGCGGATCACAATGCCATAGAAAGGATTGTGCCACACCCAGTTCTTTGTGAGGATGATCACCTTGGGCGTCAGCATCATGATACCCATCAGGTCGAGGTGCGACTGGTGGTTGCTGATGATCATCGCAGGTTTGTCGAACGTCTCTCCATTCGGATTACTATAAGAGAAGGTCGTGCCAGGCACATGGTTGATGACAAAGCGCGACTTCCTCTGCAGGATGGTATGATATTTCAGCTTGTGCTCTTTCGTAGCCCCTCCCAACGTTAAGAGGAAGAAGCCCCTCACCGTCATGTCGAGGGCAAAGCACAGGAAATAGGCAAACGAGAAAATGGTATAGGCCCACTGCTTGAGCCCCACGAACAGCGCCACGACACACAGGATGGTGTTCAGCACGCTGATACGGAAGAAATCATATACCGGACGGAAATGACTCACACGCTCTTCTGCTGGCGGGTAATACACCCTGACACTTACCGATTTCACGGAGACACCAGCCCAGGCGGCAAACACCAACAGCTCGAGCTCTGCCTCATAGCGCGAGGTAATCAGACTCAGCCCTTTCAGCAAGGCCAAGGGATAGAGTCGGAATCCGCTCTGTGTATCCGGCAAGGGAATGCCCGTCTGCAGTTTGAACCAGAAATTCGAGAAACGGTTGGCAAACGTATTTTGTCTGGGCATGTTTTCTTCCGTCAGATTACGGCATCCCACGATGATTGCCTCAGGGTCCCGTCTCATCTCCTCCACCAGGAGAGGGATGTCATCTGCGAAATGCTGCCCGTCGGCATCGATGGTCACAGCATGGGTGAAGCCCATCTCCTTCGCCTTCCTGAAGCCTGTCACCAGCGCATGACCCTTACCCTTGTTCTCAGTATGCGTCACCACGGTGACACCTGCAGGGAGTGCCTGTAGGACCGCGGCCGTCTCATCGGTACTGCCATCATTCACCACGATCACCTGATCGCAGTGTCTGAGGACATCATCGATAACCTGTCTGACCGTTCCAGCGTTATTATACGTTGGAATGATCGCACATATATTGCAGCGACATTTTGACATATTGGGATTCTTCGTCCTCGATGCTCACGTTCGCACTGAGCATCCCCTCTGCCTTCACCACCTTGGTAAAGACAAATGTAGGCTCATCCTCCGGGTGCACAATCTTCTTGAACTTGATGTTCTTCAAGAGCGACAGCATCAGACTCTGCTGATACTCCTGTCCTAAGATCTCTGCTGCCATCTGCACCAGGCAGACGCCTGGCGTCACAGGGTTGCCAGGGAAATGGGCCTGGTATATGAAGTGCTCGGGATGGAGTCTGACCTTGCACTTCAGTGTGCCCTCGCCCGACTCCTTCGACACGATCTCAAAAAAATCATTAATCAGTTTCATTATTCATGGGGGTAAATGTGTACGTTATCCAGCGTCGCTTGTAGTGACACTCCTGATCCGGTTCCAACTTGGGCAGGATATAGGCCAGATCCTTTCTCAGTACCCTGCGGATATACCACTTGTTCAGAAAGGCCACCACATTCAGCACCTTGGCCTTACCATGGTCATAGGTGAAGTCGAAAGCCTTCATACCCATCTCACTGACCACCGTACCCACGATGCTGCCATCGGGCGAGACGTTCATCATGCAGATGCTCGTGAGCTCCTGCCCTTTCACCTGCATCAACAGATTATACTCCCTGCTGACCACAGAGTCGCCCGTCTCCTGAGCCACACACGGCTGACACAACAGGAACAGCAGACTAATGAATAGCAAACAGTTTTTCATCAACGGCAACACCTATCTTGGTATTGGTCAGCTTCACCACGGTCACATCGCCCGTCTTCTCCACCATCTTCACACTGCTCACCATCGTCAGGGCTGGATTGAACCAGATCTCCAGATACTGGTACAACTGCTTCAGCTCCTTCTTCTTGGGCAACAGCTTGGCATAATAGCCGGCATCGGCTTTATACATCTCCACCGTGAAGTCGTTCGAGCTCTTCAACGTGCCGCCAGTGACGCTGTTCAGGATGATGTTCGTAATCTGACGGAACATCTTATTTCCCTGGACATCAATGTTCTTGGTAGACTTCGTCGACTTGATCTGCACCTTGTCGCCATTCATAATGAAGGTATAGTCATAAGGCGATGTATACTGCCAGCGCAACTTGTTTGGCTTCTTTAAATACATCACGCCCTTCGACTGCATCTCCTTACTCAACAGCTTCATGCTCTTGGTCTGTGAAAACTCACACTGCATCTGCGTCATGGCAGAGGCCGATTTGTCCACCTTGGCCACAATCTCTTTCTGCTGCTCAGCCGTAAGCTTCGTCTGCGACCAAGCAGGGAGACAAGAAAACAAGGAGACAAGGAGACAAGACAATAGTATTTTTCTCATTTTCAATCTTCAATCTTCAATCTTCAATCATTTTGCAATCAGCACACATCCAGACATGATCAGGAATACCCCGATCCATCTGGTCATAGGTATCTGTTCGTGGAAGAAGATGATGGCTGCAAACATACCCATCACGTAACTCAGGCTCACCATCGGATAGGCCATGCTGAACGGGAAGTGCTTGATGATATACATCCACAGGATGGAACCTGCTCCGTAGCAGAGGCCACAGCTGATAAACTGCCAATTGGTGAAAAGCCTCACGAAATACTGCCATGTAAACGAGAAGTCACCCGCTTTGGTCAAGCCGTATTTCATCAACACCTGCCCTCCGGAGAGGAGCATGCATTGCAGGATTGAGATTGGTAACAGCTTCAGTATCATCCTCTTATCTCTTATTTCTTAACCAACATCATCGAACAGTCGCCTGTCAGCGTCAGATTCAACAACAGGATAGCCTTCAGCTCATCCTTCTGCTTCAACAGATGGGCAGCGGCATAGAGGCCCAGTGCCGAGGCGGCATAGTTCTCACCAAAAACATGCTTGTAGTCCATCGTGGGTTTGTCTGCCAACAATGAATCAAGCATGGGCTTGTAAAGCTGGTCGTTGGCAGGATTGCCATTCATGCCTGTCATCACCAGACTGACATCATCCAGTGTCATACCTGCCTGAGCCAATAGCGAATCCAACTGTTGCTGGAACTGTTCACCTGAGGGTCGGAAACTCATCCGGATGCCAGCCAACTCTGCCAGGTGGTCTACGCTGGAGTCTGTGTTCAGCAGCATCGACATAGCCATCTCGCCACAGGGCACCATCCCCTCCACACCAACATATTTCACCTGCTGCAACTTACTGAAATAGCCTTCCGTCATCTCGTCATGACCACCAACCAGAGCCGTGGAGATCTTGCCCAGCTGCATCTGCATCCAGGCATCCTGAACGGTCAGGTCGAAGCTGATGCTACCATGCGAATAGGTGGTGTTATAGCCATGCGTCTTGGTGTAGATGGCCAATGCCGAACCCACGGTGTTGTGCGTCGACTGCATGAAATGGGTGGGACTCAGCGCCTCTTCCCCATTCTCCAACATCGCATCGAGGATGCGCTCCGTATAGTCGAGACTACCCAGACAGGTGCCAGTGATGATGGCGTCAGGATGCTCGATGCCCGTCTCCTTCAACACCTTCAGCGTTGTAACGAGGGCACGCTTCATCAAGCCGCCCATCCTGCGGGCTTCGTTGGCAGCCATATAGTCGCGAAATGCAGGGTTCTGGGCCTTGACGAGAGGCTCGTCATAGCTCAGGGGCTCCGTCATCCACCGCTCTGAGAGTGGCTCCTGGATCGACACCTGCTCTGCCGCCTGTATAAATACTTTCTTCATAGTTTTGAGAGGATTATCGAAGAGTCATTACCGCCAAATCCGAAGGCGTTGCTCAGGATATGACGGATCTCCCCCTGAGGCTTCTGCTCCATGACCGGGATGATTCCACCCTCTATCGGCTCGTGCCAGTTGAGGTTGGGCAACAGGAACTGGTGCTGGAGGGCCAGCAGACAAAACACAGCCTCGATGCTACCGGAGGCACTCGTAGTATGACCTGTAAACGACTTCGTTGACGATACGGGCGGCAGATGCTCACCAAACACGCGCTGGATGGCATGCCCCTCGCTCTCGTCATTGTTGGGCGTTCCCGTACCATGGGCATTGATATACTGGATATCCTCTGGCTTCAGGCCAGCCAACTGCAGGGCCTCCTGCATTGCCAGGTAAGCACCCTCACCGTCGGGCGACGAGGCCGTCTGATGGAACGCATCACAGGCATTGCCATAGCCGCTCAGCACAAACTGGGGCTTTACCCCACGTCGCTTCACCGAGGCTTCTGTCTCCAATACCAGATAGGCAGCTCCCTCGCCGAGGTTCAGTCCGGCACGGTTGCGGTCGAAAGGTCTGCACTGCTCGTGGTCGAGGATCATCAGGGCATTGAAGCCGTTGAGATGAAACTTCGACAGACTCTCGGAGCCACCCACCACCACGATATCCGCCATGCCACAGCGCAGCATATTGGCACCGGTGATGAGGGCATTCGTCGCAGAAGAACAGGCTGTAGAGAGCGTTGCCATCGAGGCAAACTCCCCAAACGGCTCGGCAATCATCTCCGTAGACGTTCCACAATGGTGTGTGGAGATCTCAGCATGCACCAAGTCACAGTTGGCTTCCTCGGCGTAATAAGCCTCACGACGATCCATACCGCCCACGGTGGTGGCAGAGATAAAAGGTATCGCCTTCAGGTCGTTGCGCTCCAGACGGGCCTCCTTCAAGGCCTCGCGCAGGGCCAGTCTGCCCATCAGTGCCGTACGTGTATGCCGGATATCATCGGCCACACCCATCAGTTGGTTCATCTCGTGATTGCTCAGCTGAACCTCACCAACGGGCAGTTCTTCATGACAAGAGTCCAGATACTTCAACTTCCGGATGCCCGTCTCTTCTGCCTGGAGTGCTGCCAACGTGGCCTCCTTCCCGACGCCGATGGCCGAGACCACTCCACTGCCAGTGATATAGATGGGAATCACTTCGTACGGTTTTCAGTGATGAACTTCGCCATCACATTGATACTCTTGAAGACCTCCTTACCCTTGTTGGGATCCTTCAGCTTGATACCGTATTTACGCTCCAAGAGCACAATCAGCTCCAGGGCGTCGATAGAGTCAAGACCCAGACCACTACCGAACAAAGGATCATCGTCATTGATATCCTCGGGTTTCACATCCTCAAGGTTCAGGGCCTCGATGATTTCATTCTTCAACTCTAATACTAAATCTTCCATTTACTTTATTCGTTTTTGTTGGTTATTAATTTGATGTTCGCACTAAAATGGCTGTGGTCGGCATAGTCCACCCAGCCTGTTAAGATACTGGTAGTCACACCATCCTGAAACGCGCCCTCTATCACCTGCTGCATCTTCTGTTCATCCTGATGGTCCAGCACGCAGAACGAGGTCTCGCCCAGGTATTTGTTACGGATGGCAATCTCGCCCGTCACGATGTTCGGCAATGTATAGACAAACACCGAAGGACTGGGGAAGAAATTGTCTGCATCACTGATGGTAGACTGATAATGACGGTCGGCCTCTATCGAACCGCTCCGGTTGAAGAGTACCACGGCCCTGTCCTCACGAGGCACAAACCGCTCCTCGTCGAGCTGCTGCAACAGCAGTTCTGATGCCAGGAAGCCCAACTTACTCAGACCGTCCATCTTGAAGTATTTCGGATAGTCGTTCACGTAGTGGCGATAGGCTTCGTTCAGCATATCTGCACCCACGCCCTTCGTCTCCACAGGATGCCCGTTCAGGCTTATCCCCTCAGTTGTTATCTCTATCTCCGCAACCATCTTCATGATTCAATGTTTGAGCAGCATCGCTGCATTACACCCTCCAAAGCCCGAGATCATCTTCACAAACGTCCGCTTCTGCGTCGTCAGGTTCTGCTTCGTCACCTGGACAGGTCTGCTCACGCCTAAGTTCTCATAACCCTTCGTGGCCAGGACCAGCCCTTCGTCGAGGGCACGCATCGTGATGATCGTCTCCAAGATGCCCGCTGCCCCCATCGTGTGTCCGTAATAGCCTTTCAGACTGTTCACAGCCACACCGCCAAGACCAGCCCTGTCGATAGCCACCGACTCCATCTCGTCGTTGAAGAGCGTCGCCGTACCATGGGCGTTCACCACGGCAATCTCCTCGGGGTCCACGCCTTCGAGAATGTGGCGCAAAGCCCTGAAACTACCCTCGCCCACCTTCGACGGACTCGAGATGTGATAGCCGTCGTTGCGGATGGCTCCTTTCGCCACCGTCCAGACGCCCTCACGCCGCTCCGTTACACCTTTATATATAATAGTGGCAACGGCATCGCCCAGGTTGATGCCTGTGCGGTCTTCATCAAACGGACGGCACGGCGTATCCGTCAGTGCCATCAGCGACTGGAAGCCCGACACGATGAAAGGCGACAAGATATCTCCGCCACACACGATGACGGCATCATAGACACCCGCCTTCAACAGCCGCTCTGCCTCTATCTGGGCACAGACGCCCGAGATACAGGCGTTCGACACCACCATGGGCTGGTTGGGATTACCGAAGTAGGCAGCGATGGTCTTCGCAGCCTCACCCAACAACACGCGCTCCTCGGCAATGCCCTCCTGCGACTCCCGCAACAGGTCTACATTTCCCTTCGTGGTCGAGAGGATGAAGAGCGTTCTGCTCGACGTCACATCCACCTCACACTGCTGGAGGGCCTGCTGGACAGACAGGATGGCCAGCCGTTCGAAGAAGGTGTAATGACCATGGATGCCCGCCCGCTCACACACGGCCAGCGCCTCATCGCGATCGATGAGCGCAGCCATGAACGGCTCGGGCAGACCCCACTTACCACTATACCGCTGCAAACCCGTCTGGCCTGCCTTCACTGCAGCATAGTTGTCGCTCGTAGAAAACCCTAAGGGCGATACGATATGATCGGCCACGACGACCGTTAATCTTTCAGCCACTGTTTCTTCCATGCCTCATAGAAGTCCGGATTCGTCCAGACGAGTTCATAGTTAAGGTCCATAAACACCTGTACGGAGTGGCCTGTGGCCATCACCTCCTGCGTTGCCTTGTCGCGTATCTCGTAGTCGAAGACAATCTTCGCTGCCTCCGAGGGCTGGTAGGTAATGGTGATCTCGGGCGTCATGCCATACGTCAGCGGTTTCTTGTACTGAAACGAGAGGTCCACCAACGGGGCGAAGTAGCCGTTCTTCTCGATCACCTTATAGCCGATACCATACGCCTCGCCGAAATACTCTCTGGCATCCTCGAAATACTTCGCGTATGCCCCATGCCACACCACGCGCATGGCATCGATCTCGCTGAAGCGGATCTTAATGCTGAATGTCGACTGCAGGCGTTTCACTTAAGGCAATTTTTATACGTGCCGAGGCAATCTCCTCGTCGTTCACCATCACCGATACATTGGCGAGGGTCAGACTGAACACTTCCTCAATGATATGTACCTGCGTGGTGAGCGTCTCCCCGCAGCGGGGCTGACGGATGATCCGGCAGTCGCGAATATCGCCTATAAAGCCTATCTTCACCGACTCGCCACGCAACCTGTTGACACATCCCATGCGCGCCGCGCACGACTGTGCCATGTTTTCTATCATGCCCGCAGGCGCAAGCTTCTGGTCGTCGAGGAAGATGTTATCCTCGCGCACCACAAGCTCCGTCACGGCTTCCTCCATGTCGCAACTCAACACCCTGTCCACCATCACAAACGGCGGGCGCTGGGGGATGAGGTCCGTAATGGGGAGCTCCCTGAGATTATCCAACTTTGGACTGGATGTAGTCATGGAACTGCGACAGGGTCTTGACGGTGGTCATCTCCTCGGGCTTGATCTTAAAGCCGAAGTTCTTCTCCACGATCACTACGATATCCACATAGTCGAGGCTGTCAATACCCATATCCTCCTTCAGCTTAGCCTCGGGGAAAATGTTTTCTTCTTCAATCTCAAGGTCATCAATCAAGAATGCCTTTACTTTCTCTTCAATTTCTGTTCTTGTCATAATTCTTAAAAATGTTATTTCTGATTCCAAAAGTCAAAATAGTTATACCACTGTGTGGGATACTGGCGGATAATGCGCTCCAACTCCCTCACATACCCATCGGCCAACTCATCGATCTGACGGTTGCGCGGGGCGTTCTTGTCATACTGCAGAGGTGTGACGTAGATCTTATAGCGCTTGGTGCCCGTCTTCATCACATGCACCACCAGTGCGTCGAGCCCTCTTGAGGCCACCACCTGGAAGGGACCTGCCGGCAGGTTGGCCTCACGCCCGAGGAAAGTCTTCCTCACGGCCTTGTGGGCTCCCCAGATACGATCGGCAGGGATGCTCACCGTCTCGCCATTGGCCAGCGCCGCATTGATCTCAAACAGATGGCTCATGTCGCCCTTGATGGGGATCATGTTGATGTTGGCATGATCAAAGAGCTTCTGGCGGTTGCTCATCACCTCCTCCTTCTCGCCCGAATAGACCAGGGCGTTGAAGCGCTTCGTCTCTGCCACCAGCGAGTAGCCCGCAATCTCGTAGTTGCCCACATGCGAGCTCAGCTGCACAAACCCCTCAGGCTTTGCTGCCAGTTCCAGGAAGTGGTCGTAGCCCTCCAGTTCGATGTCGAAATGATGCCCCGCATACATGGCGAACTTGTCGATTACGGCCTGCGCAAACAGGCAGTGGTTCTTATAAGCCAGCCACAGCGAGCGCAACTTGGAATAGCCGAAGCGGTCGTGGAAGAAGCGGTAGGCGTGCTTGAAGCCAGGCTTCGTGAGCGTGGGTGTCACAGCGAAGAGATAGGCCAGCACGTAGATCACCCGGATGTCGATGATTCTCAACAGTCGGATGAGCCAACGGTGCATCAGCCCGTTACCATACGTCGTTCCTTCCCACTTCTTCTCAGCCATCAGCTCTTAACAACGATTATCGAATGTCCTTGTCCGAGATGGTCGTGGATGGTCTCAATCTCCAGTCCGGCCTCACGGATGCAAGCCTCCATATCCTCGGTGTTATACATCTTCGAGTTACCATTGGCCAGTGCTGTGAAATAGAGGCTCGTCATGGTCAGACACAGGGCTGCAGGCTCAAAGCGCTGACGGTCCCAGAGCGTCTCCATGATATAGATGCGTGTCTCAGGCGTCATCGCCTCCTTCGCACGCTTCAGGATGCCCACGATCTCCTCCATCGAGAAGCAATCAAGGAACTGGCTCATCCAGATAGCGTCCAGCCCACCCTCGCGCTTCGGGAAGAGTGCCTCGGTGTCGAGCAGGTTGATGCCATAGCCCTTGATGCGCTCAGCACCCTCCTTACCTTTCACATTCTCTTGCATCATGCCGATCTGCTGGGGCAGGTCGAGGATGGTCACCTCCACCTCCTTGTTATAGCCCACACACTGCAGGGCCCACTTTCCGGTGTTGCCGCCCACGTCGTAGAGCGACTTCACATGGTGCTCGTCGAAGATGATCTTCAGCGCCTCGGGGAATGAAGAGTCGCTATAGAAATGGTCGAAACCAAACCAGCTCTTCTGAACCTGCGGAGGCAGCTGCGACAAGCCCTCATAGATGGTGGGCCAGTCACCGAAGTGCTTCAGTCCAGCAGGGCGCCCCTCCTTCAGGGCCTCCTCCAGATGGAACCACCCTTCGTAGTTCACGTCGTGGTTGAAGTCGAAGTTCACACGCGTGGCGGGGTCGTTGAGCACAAACCAGCCCGTCTTCGAGCAGGAGAACTTGTCGGTCTCAGGATCCACGAGCAGCGTGCCGATGCAGAGACCGGCCTCCACGAGGCACTTCACGGCATAGTCGCTCAGACCCGTCTTCTCCACGATCTCAGCACGCGTCAGACCGTCCTTCGAGTCGAGGATCATCTGCAGGATACCGAACTTCACCAACAGTCGTGAAGCCTGGAACACCACTGGTCCCCAGGCGATGAACTCTGCCAGCCTCTGGGCCTCACGGGCCGACAGCTGGTCTTTGGTATATGCCTTCTTCAAGGCAGGTGATAAATTCATATAAATAGATTGGAATAATTAAACCACTGATAGGGATACTTGTCGAGCAGCCGCTCGATCTCTGCCGTATAGGCATCGGCTATCTGCTGGCGCTGCTGCGCCTTGGGCAGACTGCGGTCGTAAGGCAGCGGCGTGAAGTAGGCCGTATACGAGCCGTCCTTCTCCTTCATCGCACTGGCCATGATCACGTCGATACCGCGCGTCGTAGCCAGCGAGAAGGGCCCTTTGGCCAGATTCACCTGAAAGCCGTGGATGGTAGAAGCCACAACCTTGTTGATATTCATGAACCGGTCGGCGAAGGCACTCAGGATCTCTCCCCTGTCGAGTGCCTCCACGATGTCCTCACTGTGCGAATCCTCCACACCCACGGGGATCATCCGGATGTTCATATCACCGAACGAGGCCTTGCGGTAACTCATCAGCGACGCCTTCTCACCACCATACACCAGCACGTTGCAGGGCTTGCTCACGTGGAGCGTGTAACCCAGTATCTCACTGCAGCCGATGTGCGCACTCAACTGGATGAAAGCCTCGGGCTGTGCCAGCAGCGCGTCGTAGGTATCCTTGCCCTGATAAGCCATCTTGAACTTATGCCCGGCATACATCGCAAACTTGTCGATCACCGTCTGTCCGAACAGACAGTGGTTCCTATACGTTGCCCACCACGCTTTCAGGCAGCCATACTTCCGCCTCAGGTGGTAGTAACGATAGGTCAGGCGCGCCCCGGGACTGAAAATCAGCGTAAAGGGAATCACGCAGATGGACATGAAGCAGTAGAACACGCGGATATTCAGAATCTTCAGACCCTGAATCAGCGTGCTATACAACCACTGGTTACCGTAAGTTTTGCCGTCTGTACGATGATTAGCCATTTATCTTCAGCTATGAACCTCTGGGGCGTATTCTACCGACACCCCTCTTTCGTCAAATAACGCTTCGGGGGAGGCACCAGGTGTAAGCCCAGCGCAAGGAGGAATCGTCTCGCCTCTTCGAGTTTTCACATTAGACAATGTGCTCATATAAAGTCTCTGATTTGCCCCACAAATGTGACTGGCAACGAGAATCGGGCGCAAAATTACTACTTTTTTATGAAATAAAAGAATTTTTAGAGCACAAATCGAACATTAATGCGGAAAAATCATCAGATTCCGACAAAGTCCCCTGAAAAAACGCAATGGGTCGATGGGGCGATGAAACGATTAAGAGAAGGTCGTGCTGGATTTCGCAGGAGTTAATATGGTGTCAAGTTCTTTCATCATCTCTCAAAATTGTAAATGTACCATTTGTACCATGTACCACGTGTACCACCAGCGTGGACAGTATGGAAACACTTCAGCATAAAACTGAAATTCATTCGTCATAAAGCTGGGGCTTACGCTTCATGGCGTCTGAGTTTATACGGCACAAAGTCTGAGAGTGCGAAAAGGCCTAAAAAAAGGGCGCTTTATGGGTGCCCAAGGTTGGTAAATAATGTTGACTTCTGACGGGAGAAACGTGCAGCGTTTCAATTGCGTAAGGTGCGCTAAAGCGGGATCATCCATCAGTAAGGCCTTCAGCTTAAGCCATGCTGACTGGGGTTGAATGAATGGGAAATACTGCGAGGCGAGACAAACTCCCTCAGGGATGCAAGCCTCGTTCTTTATTTCTCATCCTTGGAGAACTGGCACCCATACCCAGGTGCCAGTCCCCATGACTAGAGTCCCCATGACTAGAGCAACTTACCGCCGCTGCCTTTCTGCGGGTTGTTGCCCAGGTCTTGCTCGTTGGTGTCGAGCCACTTGCCCCAGCCCGTCAGTTTGTGGAAGTCGCACTTCTCGTAGCCCTCGTTGTAGTTGTTGAGCGGCTCCGGTGTGATAACATTATGATAGTTATGGCTGTAATACTTATGGTTCAACAGACACACACTCAGCGTGTAATGGTCGAGATGCTCTTTGCTGTAGTTCACATCGCGATAGTGAATGAAAGCCTCCTTGAAGGCGTTGTCCAACGTGGCCGAGATGGTCTTCAACTCAGCATCGCCTGTCTCCTTAGCCAGCAGCTGGGCATAGTCGGCTATGTCGAAGAAGGGTTTCTCCCATTCGAATTTTAAGCTTTCATTACCCCTGATAGGCTCAACACGATACACACTCTTGGTGGCACGATCGATGGCATCCTTCTGTGTGGGATAGAGTGCCAGAAGACGGTCGCAGAGTTGCTTGGCGGCATCGACGATGGGCTCGAACTTATCAGTGCGAATCATCTTGTAGTCGCCGTTATAGATGATACCTTCATCTTCAGCTAAATAACTGTTCTGCCATACAGGTGTACTGTATTCGAACATCAACCCTCCTGCCTTCACGGGATCGCCTGTTTCCACGAGTCCACGTACAAATCCCGTCATCAGCTCGCCGTTGCTGCTCAGCACATGGGCCGAAGCAAAGATATAGTCGGCAAAGGTGCGTGCCTGAGTCAGTGTCTCCATATTACCCATATAGCAGTTGTGGAACATCAGCGTATTAAAATGGTCGATGCCTGCAGCCTTCATGGCATCATTCATTTCGTACATGTCCATCCACTCGTCATCTACCCATTCGTCGGCCATCACACCTCGCGTCGGATTCTTAATCTCATATTTGCCTGGCACGTCGTTCATAGCATCAAAGGCTGAGCCGTGGCCCCAGATGCCCATTACGTATTCATATGCCGGGCACTGCAGGCTGCTGAACTCGAGGAACATGCGCATGGTGTTAGGATTGCATATCTTCAGTTGCTTGGCTTCCTCACCCATGCCGATAGCCTGCAGACCACTTTCCTTAATCTTGTTGAGGTCGGTCTTGTCTGTCAGTTCAAACCACACGATGTCGCCGGGTTTTGCATATTTGCCCTTAAAGGGGTTTCCTGCATCCGGTTCGTCCTTACCATATTTATACATGCACACCACGCGTACGTTGTTGTGGTCAGTCAGGTACTTCTGTATTTTCTCCCAGAAGCCCTTTTCTATGATATCATCCATTCTGCCACCGGCATTGCCATATACGAAAACGGTGTATTTGGCTGGCTGCGGCACTTCGATCATGCCATCCGTCTTGCTCCAGGTGTCGAACTTAGCGGCCATGTCGCTGGTGGTCTTCTTGAAACTCAAATCGATGTCATCGCCATCGCCAAAGCGAAGTTCATCGCCTACTACCTGCCACTTAGCCGTCATCACGTCCCTGTCGGTTGGCGTCATAGTAAGTTCACCACTGGCCGACGCCGTGTAGGTGAAGTCGATCTTTTCGCAGCCGATGGCATTGTCGCCTATGAGGTAATAGATGCGGGTGCTGCCTGTTCCGTCGGTCTTGAACTCAGTGTTCTGCCACGTCTTGCCATAATTCCACTTGGCGTAGGTCATGCCCGACACGTCGGAAAACCAATTGCCCACAATCTTTTTGTCGACACCAGGTGCCAGATTGTCGTCATCGTTTGAACATGCGGTCATCACCACCATTGTCATGGCGCAGCAAAGAACTGCTAAGAGGGTCATTAGATACTTTTTAGTCATCATTCAAAATTAGTAATTAGTTATTTAAATGCAAAGATAAAAAGAAAAAATGACATCGCCAAATAATTCGCATAAAAACTTGATGTTTCAACAGGTGTTTAAATTAATTAGTATATCCTTATATTTTAGGCTTTGAATACTTTCGAGTGCAAATATAAGCAATTTATCTATACCAACCAAACTTTTCGCCAAAATGTTTCCCACTTTCCCACTTTCCCACTTTGGACATTTAGGTTTTTGAAAGTGAAA
>NZ_FOCK01000010.1 GCF_900110085.1 Prevotella sp. ne3005 | reverse complement strand
ACCTTTTACTTTAGGTTATGCCCAATCGTTCTCGTACTTCACGTTGCCGAACTCGATGGCCTTACAGGTGATCTCGATCTCCTCGAAGTGACCCATCTTGTCCTCCCACTTCTCTTCGAAGTTGATGCAGTAGCCGTTGGTGAACTTGATGCTCTTCATCTCCTTGTTGGTCTTGGTCTCCAAGAACTTGATCTCACCGTTCTTCGGGAGGCTGCGCTCTGTCATCCAAGCGAGCAGGTCGGGGGTGCCGTCGTTGAGGGCCTTCACGCGAACCCTGATCTTACCGCCGCGGGGGATACCTGCCATCTGTCCTTCTACGTCTGTTGCCTGATTGAACTCGTAAGTTACCATCAGTACTTCTCTCTCTTTGTAACCGTCAACGGTCATTGAAACTGGAGTCTTTGCCATAATTTGTTTCCTTTCTTTAATTTTAAATTGTTAAACTTATTATTTTTACTTTTTACTATTTTACTTTTTACTGTCGTTCAGAACTTGTTTTGTCTGATTGAGCTTCGCTCGAAACCGCTTCCGCTCGAAATAGCTCGAATTGCATTCGGCTCTTTGCTCGCTTAATTGCGGTTTTGACGATGCAAAGATACGACGAAAATATGCCTCATTCCAAGTTTTTTCTTCAAATTCTCTTGTGAAGCATGCGACACAGGCCTCCTATTGCGACAAAGGCGGGAAATGCCTGCAAAATCTGTCGCAAAAGTCGGAAAATAGCCAAAGAAAAATGAAAAGTTTTGGTGTTATCAGTTATTATTTGTACTTTTGTCGCTGCAAATACAGTAATTAATCAATCAACTCATTAAAAACCGACTTATGAAAAAGATTCTGATGATGGCCTTTATGCTGACCACAGCCGTTTCTACCTTTGCTCAGAATGAGGCAAAACCGTATTTCTCTCCCAAGGAGATGCCCAACATGCTGAAGTGGTGCCCTGCTCCCCCAGATACTATCGGAGCAGCGTTCACCTATGACATTATGCAGTATATGTGGGGTAAGGAAATGCGCAACAATAAGGAGCGCGCAGACATTGCCGTGCGCGATGCTGTCTATAGTCTCGAGTGTATCTTCCAGGAATTCAGCGAGCCCTTCGGCCTGCAGATGTCTAAGGAAGATACGCCCGAGATCTATACACTTTTGCGTGATGCCAAGGTCACTTGTGAGATTATGACAGGATGGCCCAAGTATTATTATAAGCGGAAACGTCCGTTCATGCGCTTTAACGAGCCCACCATGACTCCCAATGACGAGCCGTCGTTGCGCCGGAATGGTTCCTATCCCTCAGGTCATACCGCTCTTGGCTGGACTACTGCCCTGTTGCTCTCGGAGATTAATCCAGAGCGTGCCGACACCATTCTGGCTCGTGGCATGATGTATGGTGAGAGTCGCGTGATTGTGGGTGCCCACTGGCAGAGCGACGTGGATGCCGGCCGCTTGGCAGCCTCCGTGCTCTATGCCCACATGCACACCAGCGATCGTTTCCTGGAACAGATGCGACGTGCACGACAAGAGTTCCGCAGCAAGAAGGTCAAATGACGGGAATAATGACTTTGAATACAACGTTACGTCCCATGTTGTAGACACCCTGACGACCTGTGGCATTGTTCATATCACAGTACTTCAGACGACTCAGATGGTTCTGGTAAGCCGTGTTCAGCAGGTTATCGACTGTCACGTAAATCTCTGCCACCTTTTTCTTGCGGATGTTCAGATCGGTACCGGCTGAAAGGCTCAGCAGCGTATAGCTGGGCGTGCGCGTCTCGGTATCGTCAACCTTATAGTAGTGGTTCTGGGCAAGATCGCACTCCAGTCCCAGAGCCACGAAGGCATTGTTCAGCGTCTTGTGGCCGTGATGACTTAACTCGTATTTCAGTTCAGAGGTCCAGCGTGGGGCAGGGGTCATGGGCAGGTATTTGGCTTCCTCACTGGCGTGCATCTGCTGGGCATCCACGTAAGAAAAGGTGTTTTGGAAGTGGACACAGTGGATGGGATGGAAATCCACTCCAGCCTCAAAGCCCAGCAAACGGGCGTCGCCCTGTGTATATTCATAGGTACGGAACCCCTCTTCCATCACGAGGTCGATACGCTTGGAGAAGATGTAGTTCTCGATGCGGTTGGCAAAGAGTGCCAGCTGGGCAGAGACATACTGTGAGGTAAAATCAAGTCCGAGGTCTGCCTGCCAACTATATTCTGGCTTCAGATCGGGGTTGCCGATCTCATAACGCAGCGTGCCCTCATGGATACCATCGCTGCCCAGTTCGCTCATGTTTGGTGCCCTGAACCCACGTGCGATGTTCAGGCGCAGGTTCAGGTGCTCATTGGCATTCCATACGGCTCCTATGCTGCCTGTTACGCCACTGAAATTGCGTGAATTGAAGTCCAGATGACGATTGTCAAAGCGCAGGCCACCGTTCAGTGTCAAACTGTTGAGTGACTTGCTGACTGTGGCGTAGACACCAAAGTCGAAAAGCTTGTACTCAGGAATCAGTGACTCCTCACCCAGATTCAGTGACTGCTGCCACATGCCATTGACGCCACCAGCCATCTTCCATCCATTCAATTCTTGCGAGAGGTAACGCAGGTCGTAGGTGATGGTGTGGAGTTTGAAATAGAGCTCATACTCATCTTCATCGTCCTCAAACTCCTGACGGCGGTTCTGCTGATAGCCGATAATCGCCTTCAGCCAACCTTTCGGCAGGTTCAGCGAGTTGTCCCATACGGCTTTGTAGTGCTTGATCTGTTGGAAGGGCAGGGCCTTCGAGTAGGTCTTTACGTTGTTTGTTGTGCACTCCAACTCGCCTGTCACCTCGTTGCGCTCACCCTCCACGATGCTGGGAGTCTGGTGGTAGGTGGCCCATGTCAGGTGGGAGTAACCCCAGCGTTTGTTCAGTCCTAGCATCAAACGGCCTGCCCGTTCAGTAAACTGAGAACCAGGCACATAGCCATCGTACTTGTTTTTGTAGGCGTGGGCATATTTGTCCGAAAAACGGGCATCCCAGACAAAGCCCTTCTGATTGCCAGCAAAGTTCAGCGAGTAGTCGAAGAGTCCGTTGTTGGTCTGATATTCCGTTGAAACTGTGGCCTTCATCTCCCCCTCGGGCTGGATGGGACTGCCATGGAGTATCAGCACACCCGCCATGGCGTCGCTGCCATACATCAGCGAGGCAGGGCCTTTCAGAATCTCTACCGAGTTTACGTTCTGTGCGTCGATCTCTATACCATGTTCGTCGCCCCATTGCTGACCTTCCTGTCTTACGCCCTCGCTCATCACGATGATACGGTTGTATCCCAGTCCGCGGATGATAGGTTTGGAGATGCCGCCGCCCGTAGTAATCTGCGACACACCAGGCTGGTGGGCTATGGCGTCGATGATATTGGTCGAGGTGGTCTGTCTCAGCTCCTTGCTGGAGACAATCGAGATGGGGGCTGTCGAGTTTTTGAGTTTGGTGTCGCCTGTCACACCCGTCACCACCAGTTCGTTCAGTTTCAGGTGACGGAAAAACACATCCGTAGAGTCCGACGGATGCTCGTGGTTATAATGGTGCTTATGCTCCTGGGCCGCCACTGCCGTGCATATCCACAGCAATGACAGGATGAAATATAGTTTTTTCATTCTGTAAAGTCTAAAAATTAATAATGTGTATGAATGCTATCCCGAAATGATTATAGCATGAATGGCGGCCCTCGGGTGTACAGGACAGACGGTTCCTCTTGTATCAACCTACTGTTCAGGAAGAAACGCCTGTTCTGTGCTAAGACAACCAGCGGCATCAGAACGATGATGGCTGCTGTTGTGTAAACCAAATGGAGGAACTGACAGAGCAGGCAGTCGTCCAAGTGGTCGACGGATGTGGTGAAATGGCCAGAGTGATGCACATGGTGGGCGCATTCCGTACAGTCGATAGCTGCACTGGCCACAGCCTCATGGCGGTGCAAACCCGACAGTAGCAGCATCGATACGAATACCGACAGCAGCAACCATGCTATACTAATCCTTTGACCCTTTCTGTTCATTTCCGCTGCAAAGGTACAAAAACTTCCTAAACAATCCTAAATGTTAAAGCAAATAATGTGTATTTTCATTAATAATTGGTATCTTTGTGCTCAGAATCAAGTAAATATAGGTATAACTAACTGAAAAATGAAACGACAATTACTAAACTATGCTGCCGTCGTCATCTTGTCAGCATCAGTGACGACGAGCCAGGCACAGACATATCCAAGTCGTCTGCTGCAAAACGAACCCCAGATTGAATCCATCATCAAGAGCATGACACTCGAGGAAAAGATCAACATGCTCCATGGTAAGAACATGTTCTCCTCTGCTGGCATCCCACGACTCGGCATCGCCGATGTGGAATATGCCGACGGTCCTTTTGGCATCCGAGAGGAGATGGAGCCACACTCATGGAACTCCGCTAATCTAACCACCGACTCTGCCACTTTCTTCCCTACAGGCTCGGCACTGGCTGCCACCTGGAGCACAGAGTGGGCCTATGCCTATGGAAAGGGCATGAGCCGTGAGGCCCGTCTGCGCGGTAAGGACATGATTCTGGGGCCTGCCATCAATATCCAGCGTATTCCCACAGGCGGACGAACCTACGAGTATCTGAGCGAGGATCCGCTACTCAGTGGTATGTTGGCTGTTGCCTATACCCGAGGTTCACAGGATGACGGAACGGCTGTCTGCCTGAAGCACTATGCCTTGAACAACCAAGAAGACTATCGTGGTTTTGTGGATGTGCGTATCTCAGATCGCGCCATGCATGAGATCTATCTGCGCCCCTTCGAGATGGCTGTTCGCGAGGCTGATGCCTGGGGCGTGATGGCAGCATATAATAAGGTAAATGGGCGCTGGTGCTCAGAAAACGAGCATCTGCTGACTACCGTCCTGCGCCAGCAATGGGGATTCCCGGGTATGGTGATCAGCGATTGGGGTGGCGTCCATTCTACCGTTGATGCAGTAACGGCAGGCATGAACGTCGAGATGCCTGGCAGTCGGTTTATGGGTCAGGCATTGCTCGATTCTGTCAAGGCAGGAAAGGTGAGCGAGGCTGTCATCGACCAGCGGGTACGTGAGATCCTGCGTGTTCGCCTGACGGTTAAGCCTGTTGCCAAGGAGGTTGCCAATAGTCTGCCCGTAGGTAATCCAGAAGAGATGGCTACGGCTCTTGAAGTGGCCCGTCGTAGCATCGTACTCCTGAAGAACGAGGCGTTGCTGCCCATCGATCTCAAGCGTGTCAAGCGTATCGCCGTCATCGGAGAGAATGCTGTTACCAAGATGGCCTTAGGTGGTGTGGGGGCAGGCGTGAAGACCCGCTGTGAAATCACGCCTCTCGAAGGATTGCAGACCCTGCTTGGCAACAGCGTGTCCATCACCTATGCACCAGGCTATAAGAGTTTCGATCGTGAGAGCCGTAATAAACGGATGATCCCTCAGCAGCCCGCTGACAGACAGCTGATGGCTGAGGCTGTAGAGGCAGCGAAGAAGGCCGACCTCGTCATCTTCTTCGCTGGCGACAACCGTGAGGTGGAGACAGAGGGTTCCGACCGTAAGAGCATCATGCTTCCCTCCGGGCAGGATGAGCTGGCTACAGCATTGGCCAAAGCCAATCAACGACTCGTGACTGTTATCGTATCTGGCGGACCTGTGGATATCAGTACTGTAAATAAGGTGTCGGGTGCCTTATTGGCCTCGTGGTTTAATGGCTCTATGGGTGGTAAGGCGCTGGCGGAAGTCCTGACGGGTAAGGTGTCGCCCTCGGGCAAGCTGCCTATGACGTGGCCTAATCGTCTGGAGGATGTGCCAGCCTACACTACGGGCACCTATCCCCAGCATATCGACAATAATAACCAGGGTGATATCTTCGTAGACATCACCCGTAACCGTAGCAACGACCGCAGGCAGCAGCTCATTGCCAACTACGCAGAAGAGAGCCTGGTGGGTTATCGTTGGTACGACCGCAAGCAAGCGCCAGTGGCCTATCCTTTCGGGTTTGGCCTCTCCTATGCTCAGTTTGTGTATAGCAATCTGGAAGTTCAGCCTACCTCCGAAGGCTTCGACGTGAAGTTTGACCTCGCCAATACCTCCGCTGTTGATGCTGAAGAGGTGGCCCAGGTCTATGTATCGCGTCCCTCTTCGAAGATAGAGCGTCCAGTGAAGGAGCTCAAGGGTTTTCAGCGTATCGCCCTGAAGGCTGGTGAGCGCAGGACTGTCACAATCCCTGTCCGTCGTGCTGACCTCTGCCATTGGGACGAATCCTCTCAATCCTGGATGCTGGAGTCTGGGGCCATGACCGTTCTCGTTGGCGGCTCTTCCGACAGTCTCCCGCTGAATAAGGATACAGCCATTTTCTAGGTGTCAAAACTATAGCAGAAGTTTACCCGGAGTAAAGTCCCAGTTTACTCCGGGTAAACTTCCACTTTACTCCGACTAAAGTCCAAGTGGGCGTGGCAATTAAAATAAATCGGGATTTATTTTGTAATTTGCTCGATTTGCACTAACTTTGCACCCAAACTTAAAACATTTATTGATATGCAAGTAGTAGATTTCAGTAAGAGCAATTCCATCATCAACCTCTATATGTCGGAGTTGCGCGACAAGAATTATCAGAAGAACCGCCTTCTTTTCCGTCACAATATCAAGCGCATAGGCGAGATGATGGCGTATGAACTCTCCAAGACTCTGGATTATAAGGCCAAGACGATTACCACGCCGCTTGGTACACTGGATATCCCCCTGCCTAAGGAAGATCTGGTGGTGGCTACCGTGCTGAGGGCCGGACTGCCATTCCATGAGGGATTCCTCTGCGTGTTCGATCATGCGGAGAATGCTTTTGTCTCAGCCTATCGTATGTACACCAATCGTGAGCATACGGAGGTGGGTGTACACGCTGAGTATATGGCCTCGCCAAGTGTGAAGGGAAAGACGCTGATTATCGTCGATCCGATGCTGGCCACAGGTGGCTCGATGGCGGCTGCCGTGGAGGCTTTGATGAAGTCGGGCAAGCCTAAGAAGGTGCATGTGTGCAGCGTGATTGCCGTCCCAGAAGGTCTGGAGGTGGTGAAGAGCGTACTGCCTGAGGATAGCACCATCTGGTGTGCTGCCGTCGATCCTGGCATGAACGAGCATAAGTATATTGTGCCTGGCTTTGGTGACTGTGGTGACCTTTGCTACGGAGAAAAGCTATAGAAGATAGAATACTGAACATTGATGATTGATGCTGCAGGTCAGGTGTAAGAATAATGGCAAGACGAAGAGTTTTGCGGAGGGAACATCGTTGCTCGATGTCTTCCAGGATTTTGCCGACGATATCAAACTGCCTTATCCCGTCGTGTCGGCAAAGGTGAACAATGTGTCGCAGGGGCTGAAGTTCCGTCTGTACCAGAATCGTGACGTGGAGTTTCTCGATGCCTCCGACGGCTCAGGCCGTCGCGTCTATGCACGTTCACTCTGCTTCGTGCTTTATAAGGCCACTAACGACGTGTTTCCTGGCAGCAAACTCTTTATCGAACACCCATTGTCGAGAGGCATCTATTGCAACTTCAAGAAGAAGGACGGCGTGCCTTTGACGGATGCCGACGTGGCGAGCATCTGCCAGCGAATGAAGGAGATCATCGATTCCGACATGCCTTTCCATCGCACGGAGGCCACCTTGGAGGAGGCCGTGAAGGTGTTTACCGAACGTGGCTTCCCGGATAAGGTGAAACTGTTGGAGACAAGTGGGCAGGTCTACACCTATTATTATACATTGGGCGACACCATCGACTATTATTATGGGCCGCTGGTGCCCTCGGCAGGCTATCTGAAGGTGTGGGCGCTGGAGCGTTACCACGACGGTCTGCTGCTGCGTGTGCCTGATAAAAAGAATCCGCTGGTATTGCCAGAGAAAGTGGATCAGCCTCGTACATTCGAGGTGTTTGCAGAAAAGGTGCGCTGGGATATCATCATGCGTCTCTCGAATGCGGGCGATGTGAATAAGGCTATCCTGAAGGGGTATGCCTCAGAGCTGATACAGGTGTCGGAAGCCCTGCAGGAGAAGAAAATCGTGAAGATTGCCGAGGAGATCGACGAGCGTTTCCATCGTCAGGAGAAGCCTGTAAGACTGGTGCTCATCACAGGGCCGTCATCATCAGGCAAATCTACGTTCTGCAAGCGCCTCTCTGTTCAGTTGCTGGCTTGTGGATTGAGGCCGATGTCATTCTCTACCGACGACTATTTCGTGAATCGTGTAGACACGCCGAAGCTGCCTAATGGTCAGTATGACTTTGATAATGTGGAGACTGTCGATTATAAATTGTTGGGCGACCATCTGTCGCGCCTGATGAAGGGTGAGACGGTGGAGGTGCCGGAGTATAACTTCGTGACGGGCAAACGGGAATATAATGGCAAGAAACTGCACCTCTCGGGCGACAGTGTGCTCATCATCGAGGGTATCCATGCGCTGAACCCGTTGTTGACAAAAGGCGTTGACGACAGTCTGAAGTATAAGATCTATATCTCGGCCCTGACGAGTATCTCGCTCGATGCCCATAACTGGATTCCTACGCAGGACAACAGGTTGCTGCGTCGTATCATTCGCGACTATAACAAAGGGGCTTATACAGCCCGTGAGACCATCAGTCAGTGGAAGAGTGTCTGTGAGGCCGAGGATCAGTGGATATTTCCTTTCCAGGAGACAGCCGACGTGATGTTCAATTCAGCGCTTAACATCGAGTTTGCCGTATTGCGTACGCATGCTGAGATTATTCTGGCCTCTGTGCCCAAGAATTGTCCAGAGTATGCTGAGGCCCACCGACTGCTGAGGTTCATCCATTACTTTATCCCTATTAGTGACAAAGAAATACCTCCCACGAGCATCATGAGAGAGTTCGTAGGAGGCAGTAGCTTTAAGTATTGAGCTATAACAATTTCTTTCTGAAGAAGAATAGCACCACGAGGGCCAGGGCAATGACAATGCCGACGATGACAACAATCTGCACAAACTGCTCTCTTTTCTGGGCCTCAAGCTGTTTCATCTTCAACTGGAAGTCCTGATTGATGTCGTTGACCGTCAGTGTAGAGATGTCATCGTTACGCTCGTCTTTGGCTTTGAGGAGGCTGACGAGTGCCGTATTCTCTGCTTGCAGGTCGCCTTTCAGCTTATAGATCTGGGTAAGGAAATAGAGTCTGCCGACTTTTTCCGAAATGGAATCACACATGCTGACAGCTTGGTCGTAGTCGCCGTCAAAGGCATGGCGTCCCAGATTGACATATAGGCTGTACATCCAGAAGTCCACATGGGGATTTGCTTTCTTGATATTCTCCAGTTCCCTCCAGCATCTGTCGAACATGTCTTTGTCATTATGTCCGAAGGCTACCATCGACTTCAGCGATATGGAGCTATGACGGTCTATAGGATCCTCGGAGAGCTCATAGGCCAAGTCAGCCCATTTATAGCCTTGCAGACTTTCTTCCAGACTGTTGAAGATGCAGATGTTTGCCATCGTCTGATAGATAAGCAGAAGGTCATTCTTGTCATTCAATGTTTTTGCCTTGTCTGCTGCCTTGATGAAGTATTCTTTACTGAGCTTATTGTTCTCGCGCGTACCGTAGAAAAGCCCCATCAGATAGTCAATCATGTAATAGTAGGATTCTGCATTGGCATTCAGAAGATCGTTCTTTAGCTGGATGGTCTTATCGAGTGCCTTGCTGTATTCGTTTTGATAGATGTCGTAGACAATCTCCTTTTGTCGCAGATGGTAGTATGTGTAATAGTCTCCTTTTTCTTTTGCGTAGTTGAGATATTTATTGATGGCCTGATAGAATTCATATTTGTTTGTACCATCATAATAGATGGCAACCACACGCTTCAGGTGCTCTTCCTTTGCATCGTCTGCGCTGGCTGTGATGGTACAGATACTCATCATCAGCAGTATGAGTAATGAATAAAGTCTATTGTGAGTCCAGTCGTTCATATTGCCATAATAAGAATTGTGGTGCAAATTTATAAAAAAAAAGCGAAACGCCCAAACGTTTCGCCTTTTTTTCGTATTTTTTATTGTTATCAGATGAGATGTAATGTTCCCATCAGATAGACGAGGCCAAAGCCGAGAACCATGGAGATAATACCCATGATGATTCCCATCTTTGCCATGTCGTTCTGCTTTACGTAGCCTGTGGCGAAGGCCAAGGCATTCGGCGGGGTAGAGATAGGCAGAATCATGGCACTCGAAGCAGCAATGGCAACACCGATAAGTACGGTTGGCGTGCCACCGATAGGAGCCAGCTTGTCGCCCATAGCACCGCAGACAATAGCCAAGATTGGCATCAGCAAGGCTGCCGTAGCAGAGTTGGAGATGAAGTTCGAGAGCAGATAGCAGATAGCACCACCAAGCAACAGAATGAGCAGCGGTGAGAACTCACCGAAGGGGATGCTCTCCACAGCGTTGGCAGCGAGGCCAGAGGCATTCAGACCATAACCGAGGGCGAAACCACCGGCCACCATCCAGATGACACTCCAGTTGATCTGCTCCAGATCACGCTTGTTGATGACCCCCGTCAGGGCAAACACCATGAAAGGAATCATAGCTACGGTGTATGAATTGATACCTGTGACGCGGTCGAGCAACCAGAGGGCGACTGTTACGAAGAAAGTAATGATGACCACCCAAGAGTGGAAACCCTTCTGCATGCCCCCGTCAATCTTCAGCTCAATGCGCTTCTGGGTGAAGGGGAATGTCTTCAGAAGGATGCGCCAGCTGATGAACAGAAGTAGAACTACGAGGGGGAACATGAACATCATCCACTGACCGAAGCCGAGGCCCATGTTCAGACCCTCAGGATCGTTGAGGTATTTCAGGGCGATGGTGTTAGGAGGCGTACCGATAGGGGTACTCATACCACCGAGGTTGGCAGCAACGGGAATAGACATGGCCAGAGCGATACGGCCCTTACCTTCGGGAGGCAGCTGGTGGAAAACTGGTGTCAGGAAGGTGAGCATCATGGCAGCCGTAGCTGTGTTGGATACGAACATCGAGAAAAGACCCGTGATAAGCAAGAAGCCTAGGAGTACCATCTCACTGCGGGTGCCGAAAGGCTTGAGCAATACCTTGGCCAGCTGGGCATCGAGGCCTGTCTTTGTTGCAGCAATAGCGAGCACGAAACCACCGATGAACAGCATAATCACAGGATCGGCGAAGGTGGCCATTACGCCTTTATACGACAAGAGCTTACCCACTTCTTCCTCGTTGACCATTGGAAGAATACCACTATCTGTACAGAATAGTAACATCAGCACGATGATGGCCACAGAGGTAGCCCATGACGAAACGATCTCAAGAATCCACATCAGCGTGGCAAACGCGAAGATGGCGATGATACGCTGCTGGATAACAGTCAGGTTCTGAATACCATACCACTCTGACGGCATGTTCCAGAGCACGAGAGTAACTAAGGCCACAAGGGCGATTTTAATAGCACGCTTGGTGTCGGGGTTGTACTTCCGCTGGTGACGCATCTTATGATATGTCTCTACCAGATGGAATCCTTCGTAAATATGAAACATATTGTTTGATTTAAATTAAGTTTTCGAAAACGCTTGCAAAGTTACAACATTTATGTGAAAAGAGTAAAGTGGATTGTGGACAAAGTTAGGATATTAAGTGTATAAATACACAAAATCACCCCTCAAACCTGAAGCCTAAGGGGTGATTGATATGTGGAGTTTACAAACTCGTTATTCTACTGTCCAAATGTCATTGGTCTCGAGGAGCTCGGTGAAGTTGTGGTATTTCTTCATGCCAGATACTTCTTCAAGTTGGGCATAAACAGCGTCATTGTAGGTGGGAGCCTCTACGTCGCGAATCACGCCGAGCGCGATGGGGAATCCATCGTTGTTACCCATCAGGGCGAGTTTCAGCTGCAGGGTGTTGTCCTCGCAGTGAGCATCGTGGACGAGTACGTCATCGATTGTATAGCCATCCTTGCCGATTTCTACCACCTTCAGACCGAAGCCCTGCTGTACGAGTCCGAACTCATTGTTCTCACCGAACACGAGCTTCTCGCCGTGCTTCACGTAGATGGCGTTCTTCTTACGACCTTCGTTATTATAAACCAGGTCGTGGCAGTGGTCGTTGAAGATTACACAATTCTGCAGTACCTCAGTAACTGAAGCACCCTTGTGCTCATAGGCTGCCTTCAATACCTCAACGGTGCCCTTGGCATCGGTAGCCACACAGCGGGCGAAGAAGTGCCCGCGGGCACCGAAGCAGAGTTCTGCAGGGCGGAACGGATCCTCTACTGTGCCATAAGGAGATGACTTCGAAACGAAACCACGAGGAGAGGTTGGTGAGTACTGACCCTTGGTCAGACCGTAAATACGGTTGTTGAGCAGGATCATATTGAGGTCGATGTTACGACGGTTGGCATGGATGAAGTGGTTACCACCGATAGCCAGTCCGTCACCATCGCCAGACACCTGCCAAACAGTGAGGTCGGGATTAGCTACCTTAGCTCCTGTAGCGATGGCAGCGGCACGACCATGGATGGTGTTCATGCCATAGGTAGCCATATAGTGGGGCAGACGGCTTGAACAGCCGATACCAGAGATGACTGCAACGTTCTCAGGGGCTACGCCAATCTCTGCCATAGCCTTATGGAGTGAAGCCAGGAAGAAGTGGTCGCCACAACCAGGGCACCAACGGGGCTGGCCTTTCTTGAAATCTTGTGCTGTATAACTCATAATGCTTTACTTCTTTAAAATGTCCTCGAATGCGTTGACTAACTCTTCTACCACGAAGGGCTGTCCCTTCACCTGATTGAACTGGAAGGGAACGAAGTTATCTACCTTCATGCGCAGATAACCAGCGAGCTGACCCATATTCTGCTCAGCTACTACCACCTTCTTATATTTAGAAAGAACGGCAGCTGTGTTCTTAGGCAGCGGGTTCAGATACTTGAAGTGGGTCTGGGCAACCTTGTAACCCTTTCCACGCAGCTCGTCCATCGCTGAACGCAGATGGCCATAGGTAGAACCAAAGCCCACAATCAGCAAATCGGCATCAGCATCACCGTCGACCTCAAGGTCTGGCACTTGGATGTTGGCAATCTTCTGCTGGCGCAGACGCGTCATCAGGTCGTGATTCTCAGGATTTGTAGAGATGGCACCTGTGTTAGAGTCCTTCTCCAGACCACCGAGGATGTGGGTGAAGCCCTCGCGGCCAGGTACAGCCCAGTAGCGGGTACCGTTCTCTGCACGCATATAAGGTGTCCACTTACCCTTCAGTTCCTCAGGGACATACGGGGGATTGATAGGATCGAGCTTGGCAATCTCTGGGAGTTTGAAGGCACCAGATCCATTAGCTACAAAAGCATCGGTAAGCAATACGACGGGCGTCATATGCTCGAGGGCGATTTTGGCAGCTTGATAGGCTGCATCGAAACAGTCGGTAGGACTGGTGGCTGCCATCACGGGCATCGGACTCTCACCGTTACGGCCAAAGAGTGCCTGAAGCAGATCGGTCTGCTCCGACTTCGTGGGAAGACCTGTTGCAGGACCACCACGCTGTACATCGAGTACCACGAGGGGCAGCTCCATAATCACAGCGAGGTTCATGGCCTCACTCTTCAGACAGATACCAGGACCAGAGGTAGAGGTGACACCCAGTGCACCAGCGAACGAAGCGCCGAGGGCAGAGGCACAACCGCTGATCTCATCCTCACACTGAACGGTAATTACGCCACACGACTTGTGCTTTGACAGTTCGTGGAGTACGTCGGTGGCGGGGGTGATAGGATAGGAACCCAGATAGAGTTTAAGGCCAGCCTTCTCAGCGGCGGCGATGAAACCATAGGCCGTAGCCTTGTTTCCTGTGATGTCCATATAGCGTCCGGGAACCTTCTCCTTCGACTCTACGCGATAAACGTTGATAGTCGATGAGTGCGTGTTGTGTCCGTAGTCGTAACCTGCCTGGATTACTTTGATGTTAGCCTCGGCGATAGCAGGCTTCTTGGCGAACTTCTCGTGCAGGAAATTAGCTACGAGGTTCAGGTCGCGATCGAAAAGCCAGCAGACGAGACCCAATGCGAACATATTACGGCACTTCAACATGGCCTTATTGTCCATACCTGTATCGGTCAGACAGTCCTTTACCATTGTGGTGAGCGGGCACTGAATCACACGATCTGGGTCGATATTCATCTCTCCGAGGTAGTCCTCAGTTTTAAACTGTGCCTTCTCAAGATCCTTCGGACCAAAAGAGTCTGTGTCGATGATGATGGTGGCACCCGGCTTGGCGTAACGGTACTGCGTCTTCAGGGCGGCAGCGTTCATGGCTACCAGTACGTCGCATTTGTCACCAGGGGTGTAGACCTTGCCGGCTCCGATGTGAACCTGGAATCCCGATACGCCAGTGAGCGAACCTTGCGGGGCGCGGATGTCAGCGGGATAGTCGGGGAATGTTGAGATGCCGTTACCAACGGTGGCACTAACCGTAGAGAAGATGTTTCCGGCGAGCTGCATGCCATCACCGGAGTCTCCAGAGAAGCGAACGACCACCTGGTCGAGCTCCTTCACTTCTAATTGTTCTGCCATAACTATAATTCGGTTAATTACATATTTTCTTATGGGCTGCAAAATTATTCATTTTTGACCGAATATCCAAGAAAAAATGAGAAAATATGTAGAAGATGAGCGGAAAACGCAGTATTTAACAAACGTTTGGTATATGAAATGCCGTAAAGTCGGGATTGTTGGTGTTTCAAAACCGCCGTACCTTTGCACCGTCGAAAAATGACATAAACATAAGTTAAACAAAAAAACGTGTGAAATTATGAGAAAGAAAGTATTTCTGAATGTAAAGGAGGCAAAGAGTAAGGTAACCACATTATTGCTGACAGGCTTGATGTGTTGCCCCATGATGTCTCTGGCGCAAAACTTGCAGATTAACGTTAGCGACGCTCAGTTCACTCGTCAGATGATGGAACGACTCATTAAAGAATATAATAAGGTGAATCCTGAGTTTACTGCAACTGTTGTGGACACTCGTGAAAAGGCAGATGCCTCGGTGAGTCTCTCCGGACAGGACGATGTGAATAGTATCGGACGCTTCGCTATCCTGCCCATCGCAAACTCTGAGAACGAACTGCTACGCAATAAGAAGGTGGTAAAGGGCTTGAGTAATAAACTGAAGCATCAAATCTTCGTAGAGCGTGATCTTCTGGAGGAACTTGATGCAGAGGAAGAAGGAGAGAAACAATTGCCGGGCACAGTCTATTCGCTGACAGGCAGCCATGCCATCACGACAACTCTGGTGGCCAGGGATCTGAGCATCACTCCCAACCGTGTGAAGGGAAAGAAAATCCTGGGCAGTGAGGAGAATTTGATCAGTGCTGTCAGGAGTCATCAGGATGCTATTGCCTTCAATGTTGCAAGTCTTGCTTATGACAGCAATACCTATCAGCCCGTTGAGGGACTGACCGTTCTGGCTACCGATTTGGACGGCAATGGGCGCATCAGTGACGAAGAACGTTCGGTTATCAGCAGTCTCGACAAGTTGACAGACTATCTTGATAAGCTGCCGCACACTGGCCTGCCCATTGGCAATATCAGCATCAAGACCGACAATCAGGAGTTGCGCAGATTCGTAGACTGGGCCTCGACAGAGGGACAGGGCTATCTGTCTCCTTACGGATTCCTGAAGGCAAATAAAGCACTGACGGCGCAGAAGTAAAGCATCGAAGTTTAATTCTTAAAAAATCAAAGAAATGAGTAAGAAGATTTATTCATTAGCGATAGCTGTGCTCATCAGTCTGGTGGCACAGGCCCAGTCAAGCTACTATTTTGGTAGCGATGAAAAGTTCGACGAGTCAATACCCACCCCAGAGGAGTTCTTCGGATTTCCTATTGGTTCGGCTTTGGTAAGATACGATCGTGTGGTAGAGTATTTCCGTTTGCTGGATAAACTCTCTGATCGTACACAGTTCAAGGTAATTGGTTATACGCACGAGAACCGTGAGTATGTCATCTTGCATATCTCAACTCCCGAGAACATCAAGAATCTGGAACAGATACGCCAGCATCATGTCCGGCTCGTCGATCCCGACCAGCCCCTTGCATCGGGCTACGACGATCAGAAAGTCATTATCCAGTTGGGCTACAATGTACATGGCGGTGAATTGGCTGGAACCGATGCCTCGGTGCTGGCAGCTTATTACTTCACGGCCACTAAAAATGCCGATATCGTGAAGCGACTGAGTGATGCCGTCATACTGATAGAGCCAGCCCTGAATCCTGATGGCCGTGAGCGTGCAGCACAGTATTTCAATTCGTTCCATAGCATTCCGCCGGTGAGCGATGCCCTCGACATAGAGCACACACAGAGCTTCACCCCATTGCGTGGTAATCACTTCTATGCCGACCTGAACCGCGACTGGTTTGCATTGGTTCACCCGGAGAGCCGTGCCCGTGCCGCTTACTACCATCAGTGGTATCCCAATATCTACATCGACTACCATGAGATGGGCTCCAACAGCAGCTATTACTTCGAACCCTCGCCAGAGCGTAGCACATGGAACTATACCGTTCCCGAAAGCACCTATGCGGAGTTGAACGTCATCCTAGCCAAGTATTTCGGCTCAGAGCTCGACAAGATTGGCTCGCTCTATTTTACGAAGGAGAACTATGATAACATCTCGCCCATCTATGGCTCTACCTATCCCGACTTTGAAGGTGGCGTGGGTACTACCATCGAGGTGGGCAGCTCACAGGGCGTACAGGTGGAGTCGTCGATTGGTATCCACAAGTTTGCCAAGAATCTGCGCGACCATACCCGCAGTGCTATAGGTGCTCTGAAGGCTGGCACCGATCAGAAGGCCGTGTTCCTGCGTCATCAGCAAGAGTTCTTCAAGAGTGCTGTCGCTAAGGGTGGAAAGGGCTATATCGTATTTGGCAATTCTGAAGACAAGGGCATCACCAATCTCTTCCTTGACAATCTGCTGCGCCATAAGATTGAAGTCCATCGGCTGTCGAAGGACTTTAGTCAGGCAGGAAAACAGTTCAAGGCCGGCAATGCCTATGTGATTCCCCTGGGACAAGCCCAGTGGCGCCTGGTAAATGCCGCTTTCGATGAGCATACAGAGTTTGTCGACAGCATCTTCATGGATATTACAGCCTGGAGCACGGCTCATGGGTATGGTCTTCCCTTCGTACGTACGGCAGCTGCTGGTGTCGGAGAGCTGGTGACCGAGGTGCCTGCCGTTCAGAAGTCAGCCTTCAACAAGTCAGAATATGCCTATCTGATTGACTTCTCTGATTTCTATGCCACTAAGGTGCTCTATGAACTGCTCGATAAGGGTATCTATGTGAAGGCAGCCTATAAGCCATTTGCCACAGAGACTGTGGAAGCCAGTATCCGGCAAGCTGCTACAGGTAGTCTGCTCGTTCCGCTGGTATATCAGACGGTATCGGTAGACAGTGTTTACAACACCATCCGTCAGGCCGTTGAGGGTACCAACGTGCAGGTCTATAGTCTGAAGACGGGTCTGAGCCAGGCGGGTATCGATCTGGGAAGTGATAATCTCATTGAGGTCAAGAAGCCCGTTGTGGCTACCTTCGTCAGCACAGGCGGTTATGGTGGCGTCAACTGGACGGCCATCGGCGAGACATGGAACCTGCTGGGTAACCACCATCATATTCCCTTGACAAAGATCTTCAGCGACTATGCCGACCGTACGCCGCTAAACCGCTATACCGCCATCATCCTTGTCGATGGCACCTATCAGAGCTTCTCCAAACAGTTTGTAGAGCGTTTGCGCCATTGGGTCAGTGAAGGTGGTGTGCTGATCACCTCGCAAAGAGCCACCCAGTGGGCTATTGCCAATGGGCTTGCACCACACTTTGAAAAGTCGGAGAAGAAAGAGGAGACTGCTGATAAGAAGGATGCCAAGGCCGGCCGTGACGAATTCCAGCGCCTGGACTATGCAAAGCAGCGCGAAGTGAATGGCCCGAGCCGTATAGGCGGTGTGCTCTACGCTGCAGACCTTGATATCACCAATCCGCTTGCCTACGGCATCCATAGCCGTGAACTCTTCACCATGAAGACGGGCAACTATGTGCTGCCTCGTCCCACCAACAACTTTGCCTCGCTTGTTCAGTTGAAAGGCGACAAACAACTGGGTGGTTATCTGACCAAGGAGAACCAGAAACGACTGAAGAATGCCACAGTCGTAGCTTACGACAACTTGGGGCAGGGCACGGTTGTCCTCTTCAGTGAGTCACCTACCTATCGCGGCTATTGGTTCAGTACCAGCCGTATCTTGACCAATGCCCTTTTCTTCGGGAAGAATGTATCAGGTGGCAACCGCTACCGTCCGTAAAATTAATTCAAACAGGATAATCACATTATGAAACGACTTGTATTATATATCTTTTGCCTAGTAACCACCCTCAGCGCGTCTGCTCAAGACGTGCTGAAAGGACGGGTACTCGATGAGCGTACCGAAGAGCCTATTATCGGTGCCGCCATACAAATTAAAGGTACGCGTAACGCTGCCGTGACCGACATCAACGGACAGTTCTCTATCACATTGGCAGGAAAGTCGCCCTATACCTTAGTAGTGACCTATACCGGCTATAACCAGCAGGATCTGGAGGTCTACGATGCCAGTTCTGCCGTGGATATCTATATCCGTGAGAACAGCCGCCTGCTCAATGAGGTGGTGGTAGTGGGTTACGGTGTGGCCAAGTCGCGTGACGTCATTTCTTCGATCTCATCTATCAGCAAGGAGAAGCTCGAAGGCGTGACAGGCCATAGTATTGACAACCTGTTGGAAGGTAAGGCTGCAGGTGTAATGATCTCCACTGCGGGCTCTCAAGTTGGTTCCGCGCCCGTTATCAATATCCGTGGTGTGGCCTCCATCACCTCAAGTGTGACACCGCTTTATGTGGTCGACGGCGTGCCCATCAACACCAGCGACATCGCATCGAACACCGACTATAACCCCGTAGCAGATATCAACCCAGCCGACATCAAGTCGATTGACATCTTGAAAGATGCGGCCGCCAGTGCCATGTATGGTTCGAGAGCTGCTGCAGGCGTAGTCCTCATCACCACTAACTCGGGTTATGCCGGCAAGACGAAGCTGACCTACGACTTCAACCTCGGCTTCAACTCTGCCACCAAACTCTTGGAGCCGCTGACAGCGCAGGAGTTCACTGACATCAAGAATCGTGGATGGCTGAACAATGGCGGCGACCCCAACAAGCTTCCTTACGCCACCATGACCGATAGCCAGGGCCGAATCGTCAGCACCAACTGGGTAGACCTGATTTTCCACACAGGTATTTCCCAGAACCATAATCTCAACGTGCAGGGAGGTAATGATAAGGGTACCTATTATCTCTCAGGCAGCTACACCACTCAGGAGGGTATCACGGTAGATGCCAAATACGACCGTTTCTCATTCAAGGGTAATGGCACCTACAGTCTGAATAAATATGTGAAGGTGGGCTTCAACAGCGGTTACACCTATAGCAAAATTCACACTGCCGACGATTCGCGCGGTGGATCACTGAGTGCCATGGGTGGTCTGACGCGCCTGGCATACGTCGATCTGCCCAATGTCCCAGCCTATAATGAAGATGGGAGTATCTACCGTTCTACCATTGCCCCTCAGAACTTGGGAAAAGGAAACAATGCTATCGAGGTGTTCTACTACAATGCCATGGGTCTGATTGACGGCGGACAGTATGCGGAGTCGAAAACCCACCGTGTCCTCGCCAATGGCTATGTCGATATCACCCCAATAAAAGGTCTTACCCTGAAGTCTCTTTATGGCATTGACTGGACGCTGGTTCAGAACGAGTCGTTCAGCACCCCTCTCCATGGTGGCGGCTATCCCGATGGACGGAGTAACACGGGAACGTCGAGCCTGAGAAGCTGGACCTGGACGAACACTGCCGACTATACGTTTGATATCAAGAAGCACCATTTCGACATTCTCGTGGGTGTAGAGGCATCAGAGAATAAACGCAACACTGTCTCGCGCACCGGCACCACATTGAGCAATCCCGACCAGATGTATGTCGAGGCCCCCTATATCACCTATAGTGGCTCGGGCAACATCCAGGAGAGTAGCATGTTCAGCTACATCAGTCGTCTCACCTACGACTGGAACAGCCGCTACTACCTGACAGCCAACTGGCGTCGTGACGGACTTTCGAAACTGGGTCGCAAGTGGGGTAACTTCTATGGCCTCAGCGGTGCCTGGCGTATCTCTGACGAGCGCTTCTTCCGCAGTCTGCGCGAAGACGGTATCTTCGACGACCTGAAGTTGAAACTGAGTTATGGTATTGTGGGTAACGCCAATGTCGACTGGTATGCCTCTAAGAGTGTCTACTCTGCCTCAACCTATAATGGCGATGTTTCCTATGTGTCATCAGGTATCAACGACCCCGATCTGGGCTGGGAGCAGACGGCTACTACCGACATCGGTTTCAGTGCCTCACTGTTCAAAGGGCGCCTCACTGTTGACGTGGATTATTTCTATTCCAAGTCGAAAGACCTCATCCTGAATGCTTCTCAGGCCTATTCTACCGGTATCGTCGGTGCCTCTATCAGCACCAACCTCGGCAAGACCCGCAATACGGGTATCGAATTGAGCGTCGGCGGTGACATCATCCGTAAAAAGAAGTTCTCATGGAATTCTACATTGAACATCTCTTTCGTCAGCAACAAGGTGCTCGAGTTGGCCGATGATATCATTAGTGGCTCCAACATTACCACCGAAGGCTATTCGCTGGCACAGCTCTATACCTATCCCACCGATGGCATTGACCCCCAGACAGGTCGTCGCGTGGTGCTCATCAAGCGTGCCGACGGAGGCTACGACCGCCAGCTGCTCATCTATAAGTATGGTCAGGGTGGCGCCCAGATCTACGAAATGGACGGCGAGACCAAGTCGAAGTACACGCTGAGCGATTGGAAGCCAGAGATCTCCGGCAACACCAAGCCCACCTACTATGGCGGTTGGAGCAATACAATCCACTATAAGAATTGGGATGTCAATCTCAACTTCCATTTCTCGGGCGGCAACAAAATTCTTAATTCCATGCGCGCCACCCTTTCCGACGGCCGTATGTGGAGTGGCTGTAAGGAGTGGTACGACAACATCTGGCAACAGCCTGGCGACCATGCTAAATATGCCAAGGCCTCTTACAACGATAACTACTCCAACGGCACGGCTAATCCCATCAGCGACCTGATTGAGAATGGCGACTTCATCCGCCTGCAGAGCCTTGCCATCAGTTATAACTTCAAGACCCGTCGCTGGCCGAAGGCATTGGGCATCACCTCGTTCCGTCTCTATGCCCAAGCGCAGAATCTGTTCTGCATCACTGGCTACTCAGGCTTTGACCCCGAGATCAATTCCTATTATAATGACGCCAACCTGCGTTCGGGTATCGACTCTAATACGACCCCGTTGACGCGTACTATTTCCTTCGGCGCAAACATCTCTTTCTGAAAGGTATAAATGGGTATAATAATAAAAGGTAAAGACATGAAGACAAAATACATATTGCTATTAGGCATCACGCTGATTGCCAGCTCCTGCGGAGAAGACTTCCTCGACAAGAATCCCAAGCTCTCCGTGACTGAATACGACATATACACATCTGAGAAACTGATTGATGCTACGATGAACGGTGTCTTCAGCCGTTTCAAGAACAGCAGCTTCGGCGGCGGTAATATCTCTGTCATCTTCGACAACAGAGGCGACGATCTGGTAAACACCGGCAATAACACGCTGGCCCACTCCGACACCTACAATTTCACTGTCGCTCAGAACAGCGCGATGAACCCCGGATTCTTCCAAGCCGGCTATCAGGCCATCAATGCCGCCAACACACTGAAGGAGAACCTTGAGCAACGCGACAACCTGCCCATCTCCGAGGCCAAACGCCAGCAGTATATTGCCAATGCCCTCTTTATCCGCGACATCAGCTGGTACTATCTGGCCCAGGTATACTCACAGCCCTACGCCTTCGATCCCAACTCCAAGGCTATCCCCATCCATACGGAGGCTGTCACTGGACCCGGTTTCAACGATGCCCCTCTGTGGACGATAGGTCAGATTTATGATCAGATCATCACCGATCTGAGTAGCAATGTCATTTCTGCCCTGCCCAACAACACAGGCGCCTCGTTCGACCCCACCATCCCCTCACAGGCTGCTGCCCACATGCTGTTGCAGCGCATCTATATGGCGAAGGGTCAGTGGCAGGAGGCCATCCGCGAGGGTGAGCAGGTGACGGGATTCTCGCTGAGCAGCAGTGTCCGCGAGATGTTCGACGCCCCCTACCACACGGCAGAAAACATCTATTCGATGCCCTTCACCAACACCGAGCGAGGAGCGGGCCAGCGCCATCCTGCCAGCTATATCGCCAGTGAAGTGGGCTATATCGATACCCTCAACACCCGTACAGGTATTATCACCATTCCAGAATATCACCTGGCCACCGACAGCCGCACCCAGTTCATCAAGGTCGACCCAGCCACAGGCCGTGAAACCTGGTATGAGAAGTACGATGAGTATACTGTGATGGTGGAGTGGGTACACATCTTCCGCTATGCCGAGACGCTTCTCAATCTCTCTGAGAGCTATTTCAATGTCGGCAACTACCAGAAGGCTGCCGCGCTGCTTGATCAGGTGCGCCGTCGCTCCATCCCCGTGGGCGATATCCTCGATGTCACGTCGCTGACGGGCGATGCCCTTAAGACCGCTATCTATAACGAGCGTCGAGCCGAGTTTCTTGGTGAAGGCCTCCGTGGCCTCGACATCAGTCGCCGCGCTGAAGACTTCGTCCATCCGGCTGCCACAACCACCGCTGGCAAGTGGGACACCGTGGTCGTAGCCACACCCTCTGACCGTACCACCTACTGCTGGGCACTCCCCTCCTATGAAATCCTCGTAAATCCCAGTGCACAATAATGAAGATGAAACATACATTGAGCATATTGGCAGTGGCATTCTTGCCACTGCTATCCACGGCACAGGAAGTGACGTCTGACAAACAACTGGTCGGCCTCGACTTCTTCGCCAAGATCAAGGCGGTCTCGCAAATCAAGACCATTGGCGATGACATCTTCTTCGTCCTTCGACAAGCCAATGTGAAAGCCGACAGTTATAGTTCCGACCTCTATCAGCTGGTAGACGGGAAAGCCGTCAGACTAACCAATACAGGGCACTTTGGCAACTATGAGATTATCGACGATGCCATTGTCACGCGAAAAACAGAAGGAAAGAAAACTGTGTTTTACAAGCAAACCAAGAGTTATGGCGGGCCACAGGAGTGGCTCACCATACCCTATCAGGTTGGTCAGGTTAAGTTCGTCGACGACACCCATTTCTTCTTTACTTCCTCGAAAAAGGTGGAGCGAGAGCCCTTTCCACTGCCCGACTCCCTGAAGTCGCAGGATGCCGATAAGCGCTATCGCGTCTTTGAGGATCTGCCGTTCTGGTCAAACGGACGTGGAGACATCCAACGCCACCACACAATACTCTATTATTCTGACAACGGTAAGGTGACCGCCCTCACCGACAGCCTGGCGGGAGTCGGAAGCTTGGAGTTGAGCAAAGATGCGCGCTATCTGGTCTATACCGATAGTCGGGAACATGGCCCCAAGGTGTTTGGCAACAGGCTGTATGCCGTAGACACCAAGACTCTCCAAGCCCGTGAACTCATCGTCGGAGACAGCGTTCGCTATGGCTTCCCCACGTTTATCGATGACGAAAACATATTCATCTCCATCGGCAAGCGCAATGCTGAGAACCCGCAGGCCAACTCGCCTTATTACCGAATCAATGTCAAGACAGGCGAAAGCCAGTACGTCTATGATAATGACTTCTATGCCATTGGCGACGGTACGGCATCCGACGTGAAGTCCGGCGGTCGCTCGGATATCCTGTTCGAGAAGCAGGGCATCGTGTTCAAGACCGCCAAGGCCGACTACTCTGTGCTGGTCCGCCTGCCGCACAAAGGTGGAGGTGTTAAGTTGCTTACTCCCAGCGATTTCAATGTCGATGAGTATCTGCCCTACAAGAAAGGCTATCTCCTTGTTGGAGCTTACGGTCAGGATGGTCAGGAACTATTTTATTTCGATGGCAAGAATGCGCCTCAGCGTATCAGTGATATCAACACGTCGCTTTTCGCGTCACATCATATCGCCCATCCTCAGGAGATCAGTTATGTCAACAGCGACGGACTGGAGCTACGTGGTTTTGCCTTGCCTCCCATTGGTTATGAGCCTGGCAAGAAGTATCCTGCGATACTTGATATCCATGGTGGGCCAAGAGCTGCCTACGGTTTCGGCTTTTTCCATGAGATGCAGTATTGGGCTGCCCAGGGTTATGCTGTCATCTTTGCCAATCCCCACGGCAGCAGTTCCAATGGCAATGCATTTGCCAACCTGAAAGGCAAGTTTGGCGGCCCCGACTACGACGACTTGATGTCTTTTGTCGACGCGGCTATCGGGCAGACGGATTTCATCGACCCAGAGCGGCTTGGCGTAACAGGTGGCTCCTATGGCGGAGTTATGACCAATTGGATAATCGGTCACACCAACCGATTTCGTGCGGCGGCTTCCCAGCGAAGTATCTCCAACTGGATCTCGCTCAGTGCCATCAGTGACATTGGTTATAGCTTTGTCGACGGCTATTCCGGCACCGACATCTGGCATGATTCCGATCTGCTTTGGAAGCAGTCTCCTCTGGCTTATGCCGACAAGGTGCGTACGCCTACGCTCTTTATCCATAGCGATGAAGACTACCGTACGCCATTGCCCGAGGGTCTCCAGATGTATAGTGCCCTGAGATATCACGACATTCCCGCCCGGATCGTCATCTTCAAGGGCGAGAACCACGAGCTCTCCCGTAGCGGCCGCCCACAGAACCGTATCCGCCGTCTACAAGAGATCACCCGCTGGTTTGATAAGTATCTCGCCCAATAATGATCTCTACAGCCAAAGTGTTACCCTTTGTGGTTATAAAAACAAAAGACACACTGTAAAATCTCTCATCCCTCCCTAAATCTTCTGGAAGGCCTTTATACAAAGGCATTCCGGCACGGGAGGGATTTTTTCAATCCCTCCCATATCCCTCCCGTCGACGGGAGGGATATGGGAGAGATGACGGGAGGGATCAAGGGAGGGATGAAAATCAAAGAATCCTTTATATAAAGGGCTTCCGGGCCATTGACGGGAGGGATGGAGGGTTTTTGATGAAAAGCTACGGAGATCCTGACACTTTGCTTACGACTTTCCTACAGTTCCCACGGTGGGAATAAAGTGTTCCCACCGTGGGAATATAAAGTGCAGTGCTTTATTTAGGCTAATGGTGTTCAAACAACCTTGAACTGCAGCATCTGCCAGGTGGCATTGAGATCGTGGCCGATGACTGGATTGCTGCGCTGTTCGATCAGCTTGAGCTTGGGGGCGATGCGCTCTATCTCACGACCGCTGTCGACGCCCATCTTGAAGCGCGACTTGAAATCACGGAGGATGGCCAGGTTCCCCGTGAGGCAGTTGCGGTCGCACATGTCGAAGAAGACCTCTCCATCGGGGAAATGGGCGGTGATATCGTTGAGCAACAGGCGTACCTGCTCTTCGGAGTAGTACATCAGTACGCCCTCGAAGATGATGATGATATGGCTTTCAGGATGGTTCTGGCGTATCTGCTCCATCCATGAGGTGTCGAACATCGAGAAGGGCATGTGGTTCTCCGTGTTCTCGGGAATGAGCTGCGAACGGATGTCAAGCACGTCGGGGAGGTCGAGCTCATAGAACTGGACATTCCGGAGGTCTTGAAGCCGGTGGAAACGGGTGTCGAGACCACAACCTACGTTGACCACGACCACCTCGTCGTGGGCTGCGCTGGCCTTACGGACACTGTCGTCATAGTAATGGGCACGGGCAACGCAGCACGAACCGCTCTTACGCTCGGCATCGAGCTGGCTGAAGTCATAGCTGATGTTGGAGATGATGCGGTCGGCAAGTGGATCGCTGAGCATGGGGTGCGCCTTGCGGTTCTCCAGGGCGCGCATGTAGAGCGGGATGAGTAGGGTGAGGGAGATGTTGTTGGTAAACGTGAGTTGCTTGTCGCCGACGGTATCGTAGAGCTGTGTGGAGAAGTAGCGGTCGCCACGGTCGGGGAGCACCACGACGATATTGCCGCGGTCGATGCGGGCAGCCAACTTGAGGGCTGCCGAGAGGGCTGCGCCTGACGACGATCCTGCAAAGATACCCTCTTGGCGGGCCAGCAGGCGTGAGCCGGCAAAGGCTTCGGTGTCGTTGATCTTGATGACCTCGTCGACGAGCTGCATATCCATGGTGGCAGCGATGAAGTCGTTGCCGATGCCTTCGATGTTGTAGTCGGCATGCTCGCCTCCGCCCATGGTCGAACCTACGGGGTCGGCGAGAATGCCCCTGATGGCGGGGTTCTGCTCTTTCAGGTAGCGCAGGATGCCGGTATAGGTGCCTCCGCTGCCTGCCCCAGCCACCACATAGTCGATACGTCCCTCAAGGTCGTTATAGATCTCGGGGCCTGTGGTTTCGTAATGGGCCAGGGGATTGCTCTGGTTTTCAAACTGTCCGAGAGAGATGGCTCCGGGGATGGACTCCCGGATCTCTGTGGCCTTTCTGACGGCTCCCTGCATGCCATATTGGCGGGGGGTGTTGACGATCTCTGCCCCTAAAGCGCGCATCAGCGTCTGTTTCTCGGCAGAGAACTTGTCGGGAACGACGAAGATGACCTTATAGCCTCGGTTCAAGGCGGCAAAGGCAATGCCCAATCCGGTGTTGCCTGCTGTGGCCTCGACGATGGTTCCTCCACGATGGATGAGTCCACGGCGTTCGGCATCGTTGAGCATATAGAATGCTGTACGGTCCTTCACGCTCCCTGAGGGATTCATCAATTCCAGTTTTGCAAATATATTTACTCCGGGCTTGACGCCCATATTTCCGAGCAAGACCAATGGTGTATGGCCTATCAGCTCCTGCATTGAACTATAATAATTCATATCTTTTTTACTTTTATATCTTTTTACTTTTTTCAATCGCTTGTTCCAGGTCGGCGATCAGATCGTTGACATCCTCTATGCCGGTAGAGAGGCGGATGAGTCCGTCGCTGATACCCATCTGATGACGCAAGTCGGCTGGGATGGAGGCATGAGTCATGGAGGCAGGATGACAAACCAGACTCTCTACGCCACCGAGACTCTCGGCCAACGTGATCAGCTTCAACTGGCGGAAAAACTCACGGTAGTCATAGTCGTCGCGCAGTTCGAACGACAGCATCACGCCGCCATTACGGGCTTGAAGCTGGTTGACAGCATAGCCGGGGTCGGACAGCAGTCCCGGGTAATAGATGCGGCTCACGGCAGGGTGGTCTGCCAGATATTGGGCTATCTTGACGGCATTGTCCACATGACGGTCGAGGCGAACCCCCAGGGTCTTTATACCTCTTATTAATAAATAGGAGTCGAAGGGGGGCAGCACGGCACCAATGGAGTTCTGGAGGAAGGCGATGCGCTGGCCGAGCTCCTCGGAGTTGACGACGACCACGCCTGCCACCAGATCGCTATGACCGCCGAGATATTTGGTGGCAGAATAGACCACGATGTCGGCACCCAAACGAAGGGGCTGCTGGAGATAGGGGGTCATGAAGGTGTTGTCGACGATGACCTGTACGCCGTGACGATGGGCCGACGTGGCGATGGCGGCAATGTTGGTGACGCTCATCAGCGGATTGGCAGGACTCTCTATGAGCACGGCCTTGGTCTCGGGCGTGAGCGATGACTCGAATGCCTTGACATCAGAGGTGTCGGCGATGGTATAGGTGAGTCCGAAATGGCTGAAGACCTTGTCGAGCAGACGGTAGGTGCCACCATAGACGTTGCTGGTGATCACGATATTGTCGCCTGAGTGGTAGAGGTTCAGCACGGCATGGATGGCTGCCAGACCAGAGGCAAAGGCAAAGGCTGCCACGCCGTGGTCAAGCTCGGCCATGAGTGATTCGAGGGCTTCGCGGGTGGGATTGCCAGTGCGGGCATATTCGTATCCTCGGCGTCGACACCCCAGCCCGTCCTGCTTGAAGGTGGATGACAGGTAGACGGGCACGTTGACGGCCCCTGTAAATTCATCGTAGGCGATGCCTCCGTGAATCAAGGCGGTGTCGATGTTCTTGTAATTGCTCATAATTTTCAGAATTAAGTGATTTACCTTTTTACTTTACTGTAACACGGTGCAAAGGTACGGCTTTTCGGACGGGCCGACAATAACTGAAGCGTGGTATATTGACTCCTCAATGATAGGGGATTCAATATACCACACTTATGGGAGGCCCAGAGGACCAAAACTGCTGAAATCAGTAGTGGAACGACGAGCCGCCAAGGAACTCGCGGAGAAGCGAGGTGGGGGGTATCTGCGTCTCGGGAATAGGCTTGATGTAACGCAGGAACTTCAACAGACGGTAGGCTTCGGCGTGCTCTTCGCAGTTCTCGGGCACCTGTTCCAGTAATGGCTCTGCCTGACTCTTGATAACCGCAAGTTCGAAGAGCATGGCCGTATTAAACATCGCATCGGCATTCTCCTGATAGGGGAATATCCACTTGTTCTCACCAGCACGCACCGAGGGCCAGCGGTGAATAGTGTCCTTGGCCGAGACAGCACGGTATTTGTGATCGCGGATGATGCGGCGCAACAGACGGTTGTCGGTCGTGGGGATGTAATTGTGGTTGTCAAGCAGTACCGTGGTGAGTGCCGAGGCATAGACACGGAAGATCTGCTCGTTGGGAATCTGCGAGGTGAGCTCGGGGTTCAGGGCGTGGATACCTTCCACCACTAGGATCTCGTTCTCGCCAAGACGGAGCTTCCTGCCACTTTTCTGGCTGGTACCGGTGGGGAAGTCGTAGCGGGGCAGCTCCACTTCTTCGCCACGGAACAGGGCGGTGAGCTGTTCGTTGAGCAGAGGGAGATTCAGCGCATGCAGGTGTTCGAAATCATAGTCGCCCTTAGCGTCGCGTGGCGTCTGCTCACGGTTAACGAAGTAGTCGTCGAGCGAAATGCCTACGGGCTTGATGCCATTTACAGCGAGTTGTACGCTGAGGCGTTTGCAGGTAGTGGTCTTACCCGAAGAGGATGGTCCGGCGATGAGCACGAGTTTGATGCCCTTGCGCTGGGCTATCTCGTCGGCAATCTTGGCAATTTTCTTCTCTTGCAGTGCTTCGCTGACCATGATGAGCTGAGGCGAGTAGCCCTTGCTGATGGCTTCGTTGAGGTCGCCAATGGTGCGCAGACCGAGGATATCCTGCCACTGGTGGTGCTCTTTGAAGATGCTGAACATCTTGTCCTGATGGGTCATCTCGCCCAGTTCGTTGGGCTGTTCGCGAGAGGGGATGCGGAGCAGCAGGCCGTCGTAGTATTTCTCGAGGCCAAAGAGATAAATCTGCGAGGTGTTGGTAAGCAGCGATCCGTAATAGTAGTCCACGTAGCCGTCGATGTCATAGTAGGTAGTGAAGAGGCTACCGGTGGATTGGAGCAGTTTGACTTTCGAGCGGTTATGCTTCTCTTCAAACATGCGGATGGCCTCTTCCGTGGTGGTTTCATGACGATGGATGGGCATGGCGGCATCGATGATCTCCTGCATCTTCTTGCGGATGCGGCCTGCATCCTCGAGGGTGACAGGATGGCCGATGTTGAGATTGACATAATAGCCGTTGGAGACGGGGATATCGATAGCCACCTTGCATTTCTCATAAAGTTCGTGTACCGCCTTGCAGAGCACGAAGAAAAGGGTACGGGTGTAAGCACGGGCGCCACTGGCTGAGGTAATGTCTAGAAACTCGACCTCTTTCTGTTTGTAGCAACGGTAGTGCATACCTTCCACCTTATTATTTACATGTGCGGAGATAGGACCATGCTCCATGTGGAGTCCTGAGAGCTGGTACACTTCCTCGAGCTTGGCACCCACAGGGGCTTCAATAGTCGAATTGTTATTACGGATGTGAATAGTAATGGTTTGTTCCATAATGTTTCTAGTTTTTGGAGAATTTTGTGGCAAAGATAAGAAAAAAGTAATGAAATCAAGAAGAAATTCATTTTTTTTTGTATCTTTGCAGTCGAATTCAGATCAAAAAGATATCTTTATGCTCGTATTATTCAAACTCCTTGGTTCTCTCGCACTTCTCATGTTTGGTATGAAGTCGATGAGTGAGGCGTTGCAGAAGATGGCGGGTCCGCAGTTGCGACACGTTCTCGGCGCCATGACCACCAACCGTTTTACGGGAATGTTAACTGGTATGCTAGTGACGGCCTCTGTACAGTCGTCAACAGCTACGACAGTGATGACTGTTTCGTTTGTCAATGCAGGATTGCTGACGCTGGCGCAAGCCATCTCAGTGATTATGGGTGCGAACATTGGAACGACGCTTACGGCATGGATTATGTCGGCTGGTATGTCGTTCGATATTACGAGTGCCGTCTATCCTGCGTTTCTCTTGGGCATTATCCTGATTTATCAGAAGAGGTATCGATATATCGGAGACTTCCTTTTCGGACTCTCATTTCTGTTGTTGGGTCTAGGAACGCTCCGCATGACTGGAACGGAGATGCATCTGGGCGAGAATCAGGCATTGCTGGATTTCTTTGCCTCGTTTGATCCTGACTCGTTCCTCACCACGCTGATATTCTTGTTCTTAGGTGGCGTGCTGACTTTCTGTGTGCAATCATCAGCAGCAGTCATGGCCATCACGATGATCCTCTGTTCGAGTGGTGCCCTTCCCATTTATCAGGGTATTGCTTTGGTGATGGGTGAGAATATCGGAACCACGGTCACCTCGAACCTCGCTGCCCTCTCGGCAAATACCCAGGCTCGCCGCGCAGCATTGGCCCACATGTTCTTTAATGTGTTTGGCGTGGTTTGGATTCTGTTCGTCTTCCGTCCGTTCATCGATGCCGTTTGCGGACTGGTGGGCTATGATGTCACGATGGTGAAGGGTAGTGTGGAAACGAGTGTATTCCTCGCCAATGCTGCTAAGCTGAGCTTTGTGCTGGCAGCCTTCCATACTTGTTTCAATGTAGCCAATACCCTGATTCTCATTTGGTTTATCCCTCAGATAGAGCGGTTCGTATGCTGGGTCATCAAGCCTAAGAAGGTTGACGAGGAAGAGGACTTCCGCCTGCACTTCATTACGGCTGGTTTCATGAAGACACCAGAGCTTTCGGTGCTTGAGGCCCAGAAGGAGATTCAGCACTTCTCCGAGCGTATGCAACGCATGTTCGGTATGGTGCGTGAGCTGCTTACCCTCTCGTCGTCCTCGTCGTCTAAGACAAAGAACAATGACACAGAGTTTAACAAACTCTATTCACGTATCGAGAAATATGAGGGTATCAGCGATAATATGGAACTTGAGATAGCGAAGTATCTCGACTCCGTGAGTGACGCCCACCTTAGTGACGAGACCAAGGCGAAGATTCGTGCTATGTTGCGTGAGATTTCCGAACTGGAGAGTATCGGTGACGCAAACTTCAACATGGCGCGTACCATCTCCAGAAAATATAATGCTAAGGAGGACCACTTCATCGATCGCCAGTATGACCATCTGCATCAGATGATGGAGCTTACTGAGCAGTCGCTTACGCAGATGAACCGTCTGATGCTTGGCCGCAAGGAGTCGTTTGATGTGAATCGTTCGTTCAATATCGAGCACGAGATCAACAACTATCGCAATCAACTCAAGTCGCAGAACATCACTGATGTGAATAATCATGAGTACACTTATGCCGTCGGCACCATCTATATGGACCTGATTAATGAGTGTGAGAAACTCGGCGACTATGTGGTCAACGTGGTTGAGGCACGTATGGGTCTCAGATAAGGGCGAAAAAGATAAAAGGAAAAATAATCCCTGAATCGTTTGGCGGTTCGGGGATTTTTGTATAATTCTGAGACTTCATCTCGAAGGTACTCACGCTCGAAAATGAAAATAAATAGTGATTTATTTTGTATTTTGCTCGCTTATTTGTACCTTTGCAGCCGATTTCAAGGGGTGTCTGCTTTTGCAGGCTGAGATGATACCCTCTAACCTGATCCGGATCATACCGGCGTAGGGATGGAATAAAGGATTAATCAATACAAACATCCCCTTTACATTATTTATTAATTAAAGGTTCTATTAAGTATGAAAAGATTTGTTTTCGGAATGACAGCGCTGGTGTGCGCAATGAGTGGAAATGCTCAATCTAAAGCTGCTTTGTATGACTCTACGAAGGTGGAGCAGTTGCAGGAGGTAGTCGTAAAAGGTGTGCGTGCGCAGAAAAACGCGCCATACGCTGTGGCCAACATCAAAAAAAAGGAACTCAACGAATTCTCAAAGACGGGTAAGGAGCTGCCCTTCCTCTTCTCGCAGACCCCAGGCGTCATGGCCTGGAGTGAGAACGGATTAGGCACAGGTACCACCTATATGCGAATCCGTGGTGCTGGTGACTCACGCATCAATGTGACTCTTGACGGTGTACCCCTCAATTCGCCAGAGGACCAGTGCGTGTTTTGGGTTAACATGAACTCATATGGTTCGTTGCTCGGCTCTGTGCAGATTCAACGCGGTGTGGGAACATCAACCAATGGTGATGGAGCCTTTGGCGGTACGGTGGCTCTTTCTTCTGCCACGCCCCAGCTGACACCTGGTCTTGAGGTGTCAGGTAGTTATGGCTCGTTTAATACTTATAATATAGGTGGAAAATTCTCCACGGGGCTATTGTGGAAGCATCTTATCTTCGATGGAGCCTACCATGAGACCAATACCGATGGCTTCGTCCATGGAACCAGTGGACGTAGCGGTTCTTATTATGGAGGTCTTACCTGGATGGAGGATAACTTCCAGATCCGTTATAAGAACATTGGCAATTTCGAGAAGACTGGTCAGGCCTGGAATGGTGTGACGGCAGGTGACAACGACATGAGCCTGATGGATGGTACTTATGGCATGAATACGGGAATCGAAACTTACAAGGACATGTACGAAGTAGGACTGGGCAAGTTTAACTCGCTCTATGAATATATGACCTATGATGCTGACGGCAATTTCGCTAAGGACGCCAATGGTAACTATATCACTGAGCGTTACAAGATGGCCGACGGCACCTATTGGGATAAGGCTACCGATAACTTTTGGCAAAACCACAACATCCTCTCTGCCTCTTGGAATATCAACGATCATTGGACCACGTCAGCCTCGCTGCATTATACCTATGGTTATGGCTACTATCGTGAATTCCGTCCGAACAATAAACTCTCGAAGTTTGGTCTTACGGCTGTCGATGAAGCGGGCAAAAACATTAAAAAGACCGACTTCGTTCGCAAGAAGGGACTCTCGCAGAATACCTACGGCCTCGTGTGGAATGCAAACTATAAGGATGATGCTTGGGACATTGTCGGAGGCTTGTCGATACAGAACTTCGACGGCAACCACTTCGGCTATTTGACCTATGCCGCCAATAACGTGGTGCGTCAGATGATTCTCTCCAATGGCGACTATAAGTACTACGACTCCGATGCCCATAAGCTCGATGGCAACGTATTCGTCAAGGCTGCCTATCATATCAATGATCACTGGGACGTATTTGGTGATATCCAGTATCGTCATGTGGGCTATAAGACGGATGGCATCAATGATAAGTTCTACGACAGTAATAGCGGCTACAACAATCAGCAGCTCGACATCAATGAGAAATACGACTTCCTGAATCCGAAGGCCGGCTTCTCGTGGAACCTCAAAGGACATCGCATCTATGGTTCTGTGGCCATGAGCCATCGTGAGCCTGAACGCAACAACTTCACGGACAACGGATCCTACCCTGCTCCTAAAGCAGAGAAGGTGTTGGATTATGAGTTGGGCTATACCTATAACGGTGACATCTTCCATCTGGGGGCCAACTTCTTCTATATGGATTATGTCGACCAGTTCGTACAGACGGGTGCTGTGAGTGATATCGGTGAGAATCTGACCACGAATATCAAGGATTCCTATCGCACAGGTATTGAGCTTCAGGCGGGAGTTGATCCTACATCTTGGCTCACCATTGAAGGTAATGCATCACTGAGCAAGAACAAGATTAAGGACTTCGACGAGGTGGTGGAAGACTGGGACAATGGCCAGCAGACCATCCACTATGACAACTCTACGCTGTCCTTCAGTCCCTCTACTATCTTAAATGGTTTTGTCACTCTGCACCACAAAGGTTTGCAGGCTGTATGGCATACGAACTTTGTTTCGCGCCAGTATCTCGACAATACGGAGAATAACGATCGTTCGTTACCCTGCTATTCTGTTTCAAATATCAGTCTGAGCTATTCGTTGAAGCCAAAGAAAGTGATGAAGGAAGCTATCTTTGGACTGAATTTCAATAATGTATTTAATCGTCGTTATGCAGCCAGTGGCTGGGTATATTCTGCCATCTATGAGAGTGGAGGACATGGCAATGACAACCGTTACTATCAGATAGGTTTCATTCCTATGGCAGGATTCACGATGATGGGAAGCGTGACGCTAAGGTTTTAATTAAGAATTAAGAGAGATGGAGTTCTTGGAAGAGCATTGGCTGGATATTGTGACAACAGTCTTAGGACTGGCGTATATCCTGCTAGAGTATAAGGCTAGCATCTGGATGTGGCTTGTAGGGTTCTTTATGCAGGCACTGGGCATCGTCCTATATTACCAGAAGGGCCTTTATGCCGACTGTGGCATGGAGTTCTATTACCTGTCGATGACCGTCTATGGTTATTGGCGCTGGGTGCGTGGAGCGGCTTCTAAGGAGGCTTTGCCCATCCGTCATTTCCCCAGTAGGTTAGTGCTCCCTTGGACACTCCTGATTCTGGGTGTCTGGGGCATCATGTTCTGGTTTCTCAAAACCTTTACCGACTCCACCGTGCCAATGATCGACAGCTTCACCACGGCTCTCTCCATCGTTGGCATCTGGGCTCTTGCTCACAAGTATCTTGAGCAGTGGTTTATATGGATTGTTGTCGATGTGTTCACCTGTGGACTCTATTTCTATAAAGACATCCCCTTTAAGGCCTCTCTATACGCTTTATATGTCGTTATAGCCATTTTTGGCTTCTTTAAATGGCGGAAGATGATGCCAAGATGATATAAAAAAATATAAAAACCGGAAACAAATGATTGTTTTCGGTTTTTTTTTATATCTTTGCAGCCTAATCGGACTAAGCATTACTTATTTAATAAACTCATTAACAAATGAACAACGTACCTAAAATTAAGATTGGAATCGTCGCTGTATCTCGCGACTGTTTCCCCGAGTCATTGGCAGTTAACCGCCGTAAGGCCGTTATTGCTGAGTATGAAAAGAAATTCGGTAAGGATGGCATCTATGAGTGCCCCATCACCATCGTTGAGAGTGAGATCCACGCTCAGCAGGCTCTTGAGGATGTGAAGAAGGCTGGCTGTAACGCACTCTGCGTTTATCTGGGCAACTTCGGTCCTGAGATCTCTGAGACGATGATTGCCGACTGGTTCCAGGGCCCGACTATGTTCTGTGCAGCCGCAGAGGAGTCTCAGAAAGATCTGATCGATGGTCGTGGCGATGCTTACTGTGGTATGCTGAATGCCAGTCAGGCTCTGAGTCTGCGCAAGACTCGCGCTTACATTCCTGAGGAGCCCGTAGGCGACGCTGGTCAGTGTGCAGAGATGATTCACGAGTTCCTGCCTATCGCCCGCGCTATCGTAGGTCTGCAGAACTTGAAGATCATCAGCTTCGGTCCCCGTCCTAACAACTTCCTGGCTTGTAACGCTCCTATCCGTGCCCTCTATGATCTCGACGTTGAGATCGAGGAGAACTCAGAGCTCGACCTGCTCGAGGCTTTCCAGAAGCACCAGGGCGATCCTCGCATCGACGATGTAGTGAAGGATATGGCTGCTGAGCTCGGCACAGGCAATAAGATTCCTTCAGTGCTGCCTAAGCTCGCTCAGTATGAGCTGACACTGACAGACTGGATCGAGGCTCACAAGGGCTCACGCCAGTTCGTGGCTATGGCCAACAAGTGCTGGCCTGCATTCCAGACCATGTTCGGTTTCGTGCCTTGCTACGTAAACAGCCGTCTCACTGGTCGTGGTATCCCCGTAGCTTGCGAGGTTGATATCTATGGTGCTCTGTCAGAGTACATCGGAACCTGCATCACTCAGGATGCCGTTACCCTGCTCGACATCAACAACACCGTTCCTAACGATATGTACGAGGAGAGCATCAAGGGCAAGAAGTTCGCTTGCGACACTTATACCGACAAGGAGATCTTCATGGGCTTCCACTGTGGTAATACCGCTTCTTCTAAGGTGTGCAACTGCCAGATGTGCTTCCAGCGTATCATGGCCCGCGCTCTGCCTGTTGAGGTTACTAACGGTACACTTGAGGGTGACATCCAGCCAGGTCTGGCCACTGTTTATCGTCTGCAGTCAACTGCTGACACCAAGCTCCGCGCTTACATCGCTCAGGGTGAGGTTATCCCAGTAGCTACCCGCTCATTCGGTTCTATCGGTATCTTCGGTATCAAGAACATGAGCCGCTTCTATCGTCACGTCCTCATCGAGAAGCACTATCCTCACCACTGCGCCGTTATGTTCGGCCATCAGGGTAAGTATCTCTGGGAGGTTCTCAAGTACATGGGTATCCCCGTGGACGAGATCGACTACAACTTCCCGAAGGGTAACTTCTATCCCACAGAGAATCCGTTCGCATAATCACATGCCTGCATAACTTTGGCCCCGGGTCGCTCAAGCGATTCGGGGTTTTTTGTTCATTTTAACGCATTTTCTTGGTTTTTTGAGATTTTTTGCGTACATTTGCAGCGGATTATATAATTGCTTATGCAGACAAACAGTCATTTATCGCGATTGATTCACGATCAGGCCGCAAAATACGGCGATCGTGAAGAGCTGATCTACAAGGATTTCGGTGGTTCCGAGTGGAAGTCGATGTCGTGGAATCAGTTTTCCGCAACGGTGAAACAAGTCTCTAATGCCATGCTCAATCTGGGTGTCAAGGTGCAGGAGAATGTGGGCGTGTTCTCACAAAACTCCGTGCAGTATCTCTTCTGCGACTTTGGCGCATGGGGCATCCGTGCCGTCACCATCCCTTTCTATGCCACGAGCAGTGAGCAGCAGATACAGTTCATGGTTGGCGATGCCCAGATCCGTTTTCTGTTTGTAGGCGAACAGGAGCAGTATGACAAGGCCCGTCGCGTGGCCTCCACCTGCAAGACCCTCGAGCGCATCATCGTTTTCGATCAGAATGTGCGCCTCTCCGAGAACGACTCCAACGCCATGTACTTCGACGATTTTCTGAAACTGGGTGAGAACCTGCCCCGTCAGACGGAAGTGGAGGCCCTCCAGAGTCAGGCTTCGATGGACGATATTGCCAATGTCCTCTATACCTCAGGCACAACGGGCGACTCCAAGGGCGTGATACTTACCTGTGGCCAGTATCATGCAGCCATGGAGGCCAACAACAAGTGTGTGCCCGTAGGCGAAAATGATCGGGTGCTCAATTTCCTGCCCTTCACCCATATCTTTGAGAAAGGATGGAAGATCCTGTGTATTACGGAAGGGGCGCGCCTCATTGTCAACACCTATCCGCAAGAGGTGCAGCAGTCGATGAAACAGACTCATCCCACGTGTATGTCAAGCGTTCCCCGTTTCTGGGAAAAGGTGTTCATGGGCGTGCAGGAGCAGATAGAGAAGGCCAATACCGCCAAGCGTAAACTCTTCCAGCATGCCCTGAATGTGGGCAAGCGCCATAATATCGACTATCTCTCGAAAGGCAAGCGCCCACCGCTGGCCCTCCACATGGAGTATGAGATGCTCAATAAGACCGTCTTCTCACTCGTCCGCAAGGAACTGGGCCTTGAGAATGCCCACTTCTTCCCCACGGCTGGTGCTACGGTCAATCCCAAGGTTGAGGAGTTCGTCCACGCCATCGGCATCAACATGATCGTGGGCTATGGCCTTACTGAGAGTCTTGCTACAGTAAGCTGTAACCATCTGGGCGAGCCTTATACCGTTGGTGGCGTAGGTATCCCCATCGAGGGTATCGAGATCCGTATCAGCGAAGAGGGCGAAGTGCTGTTGAAAGGCCCCACCATCACGAAGGGCTACTACAATCGTGATGACCTCACCAAGGCCGCCTTTACTGAAGATGGCTTCTTCCGTACTGGTGACTCTGGCTACCTCGAGGGTGGTGAGCTGTTCCTCAAAGAGCGCATCAAGGACCTCTTCAAGACTTCCAATGGCAAGTATATCGCACCTCAGATGATTGAGTCGAAGCTGCTCGTCGACAAGTACGTCGATCAGATAGCCATCATTGCCGATCAGCGAAAGTTTGTCTCGGCCCTTATCATCCCCGTTTATCCCTTGTTGGAGGAATATGCCCGCGAGCATCGTATCCCGTTTGAGACTCGCGAGCAGCTTTGTGCCAATCCGCAGATCTATGAGATGATGAAGGAGCGTATCGACACCCTTCAGCAGCAGCTGGCCCACTACGAACAGGTGAAGCGATTCACCCTGCTGCCCCATCACTTCTCCATCGAGCGTGGCGAGCTTACCAACACGCTGAAGATCAAGCGTCGCGTCCTCAACGAGAACTACCGCAAGGAGATCGATAAGATGTACGAGGAGTAACCTTGGAGTTTACTCCGACTAAAGTGGGAGTTTACTCCGGGTAAAGTCTGACTTTACTCCGACTAAAGTCCAAGGCCTTATTTCCGTCGGAACAAGGTTTTGAGGGCTTTGTAGCCTATGGCAAGGATGAGGATGATACTCATGATAATGATGTACCATTTCATGTCGTACCAAGCAGCGATGGCTCCTTGCTTAAATCCGATGATGAGCGTTCTGATAAAATCCATACCCTGTCTGATTTATGGTTGCAAAGGTATAAATAAATATGTGAAATGCAAAATAAAAGACCCTAAATTTGGTTATCTGCATACTTATTCGTACCTTTGCACCCATGATTACGCAAGACCAGTTAAAAGATGTTTTGGAGCGGGCAGATGCGTTGCACCGCTATCTTGAAATAGATAAGAAGAAGATTGAGTACGAGGAAGAAGATCTTCGTACTCAGGCTCCTGACTTTTGGGAGGATCGTAAGCGTGCTGAGGAGCAGATGAAAAAGGTGAAGGGCATTAAGAAGTGGCTCGACGGCTACAAGGAAGTGCGCACCCTCGCTGATGAACTGCAGCTGGCTTTCGATTTCTTCAAGGACGAGATGGTAACAGAGGAGGAGGTGGACGACACCTACGCCAAAGCCATTCAGGCCATCGAGGATCTGGAGTTGAAGAACATGCTGCGCCAGAAGGAGGATCCGATGGAGGCAGTGTTGAAAATCAACTCGGGTGCTGGTGGTACGGAAGCTCAGGACTGGGCCTCGATGCTGATGCGTATGTATATGCGCTGGGCTGAGGCTCATGGTTATAAGGTGACCATCTCCAACCTGCTCGATGGCGATGAGGCCGGTATCAAGAGTGTGACGATGCAGATAGAGGGTGGCGACTATGCCTATGGCTACCTGAAGAGTGAGAATGGCGTGCATCGTCTGGTGCGCGTATCACCCTTCAATGCCCAAGGTAAGCGTATGACCTCGTTTGCCTCCGTATTCGTATCGCCCTTGGTGGATGATACCATTGAGGTATACGTAGACCCTGCCAAGCTGTCGTGGGACACCTTCCGTAGCTCAGGCGCTGGTGGTCAGAACGTGAACAAGGTGGAATCGGGTGTCCGTCTGCGCTATTGGTATACGGATCCTGATACGGGCGAGGAAGAGGAAATCCTCATCGAGAATACAGAGACACGTGACCAGCCAAAGAATAAGGAGCGCGCCCTGACGCTGTTGCGCTCACAACTCTATGATCGCGCCATGAAGAAACGCTTGGAGGCCCAGGCGAAGATCGAGGCTGGCAAGAAGAAGATAGAATGGGGCAGTCAGATACGAAGCTATGTGTTTGACGACCGTCGTGTGAAGGACCATCGCACCAACTATCAGACAACTGATGTCGATGCCGTGATGAACGGTAAGATTGATGACTTCATCAAGGCCTACCTGATGGAGTTCCCAGTAAACGACGAAGAACAATAATGAATAATAACAATCAAAACGATTAAGATTATGGCACAGATTGCAAAAGCATCGAAGTCGACCGCTAAAAAGGAGGCTTATCAGAAGAAACAGGAAGAAGGTGGTAAGAAGGTTCTGGAGTGGATCTTTGGCGTACTGGTGGCTCTCGCCATCCTGTTTGTGGTCTACTCTATCTTTGTGGTGGCCTAATGAGCGGACTGGAAATAGAGAAAAAGTTCCTGGTTCGTAATCACAGCTATCAGACCCAGAATTCTGGTCAAAGTCACATCCAGCAAGGTTATATCTGCAGTGATCGCGGACGTACTGTCAGGGTACGTATCCGTGATGACCGCGGATATTTGACTATTAAGGGCCCTTCGAGCGACAACGGCTTGTCGCGCTATGAGTTTGAGAAGGAGATTGATCCCGATGAGGCTCAGGAACTGATGAAACTCTGTGAGAAGTCGGAGGGGACAGGAAAGCCCCTCATGATCGACAAGACCCGTTATCTTGTGAAGAGTGGGCGCCACACCTTTGAGGTGGATGAGTTTCATGGAGAGAATGAGGGACTGGTGGTCGCAGAGGTGGAGCTGCAGTCAGAAGATGAGGATTATCTGTTGCCTGACTTTATAAATAAGGAAGACGAGGTGACGGGTGATCGCAAGTACTACAACTCGCAGCTTCTGAAGCACCCTTTCAGCACTTGGCCGAAAGACGGAGAATCAGCAGTCCGATAACGGCTGCCAGCGTGACGCCTGTGGCATCGGCTGCGAAGTCGAGCCAGTCGCCACTACGATGGCCCCCTGTGCAGTACTCCTGCAACAATTCGATGACGCCACCCATGATAATAGGCATCAGCCATCCCCAGAAAAACAATTTCTCGTAGTCAGGACTGAGGTGCTTGACGGTATATTCAATCCAAAGTACGAGAAACGTCCCACCATACATCACGATGTGTACCCACTTGTCGATGAATTCAACGTTGTCGAGTGGGGTCTCTGGGAAAAATGGAACGAGGGAGAGTATCCAAATAAGTAGGATACAGACATCCGAAAAAGGGTATTTCTTGAACAAATGAAACAAAAAACTCATATTTACTAGCAATTTTGGTGCAAAATTAAGAAAAAAATTATAATTTTGCAAGCGAAACATGAGAAAAGTATATATGTCAAAACTGGAGAGAGCAAGTTTTGGAAGCAAACTTGGTGTGATTCTGGCAACTGCAGGCTCAGCTGTGGGCTTGGGCAATATCTGGCGTTTTCCATATATGACGGGTCAGAATGGTGGTGCCGTATTCATTGTGATTTACATCTTTTGTGTATTGTTGCTTGGCATACCTTGTATGATCAGCGAGTTTATCATCGGGCGTCATGGGCAATCCAATACCGCCAGGGCTTTCCGTATCATGTCGGGAGGAACCGTTTGGTCGCTCATAGGCTATATGGGGGTGTTGACAGGATTCCTCATCTCCTGCTATTATGCTGTAGTTTCTGGTTGGTGTCTAGAGTATGTATGGGCTTCGTTTTTAGGCCATCTGCATGGTGATCCGGAGTATATCAAGACTTATTTCGTCACTTTCTCGCAGGATCCTGTGAAGCCAGCTTTCTGGACTCTTATCATCCTGCTGGCCACATATTTGATTATTGAGAATGGTGTGCGCGACGGTATCGAGCGGGCCTCGAAACTGATGATGCCCACCTTGTTCATATTATTGCTGGTGATTGTAGGGGCATCGTGCATGCTGCCTGAAGCTGAAAAGGGTCTGGAATTCCTTTTCAAGCCCGATATATCGAAAGTAAATGGTGATGTGTTCCTGAGTGCTTTGGGACAGTCGTTCTATTCGATGAGTATCGCCATGGGTTGTATCTGCACTTATGCTAGCTATTTCTCCAAGAGTACAAACCTGCCTAATTCGGCCATGCAGATTGGTGTTATCGACTTCTTCGTGGCGTTGTTGGCAGGATTGCTCATCTTCCCTGCAGCCTTCTCCGTGGGCGTGAATCCAGACAGTGGCCCCTCGCTGATATTCATCACGTTGCCGAATGTGTTCCAGAATGCCTTTGGCGATCCGACGCTGGGTTATATTGTTTCCGTATTGTTCTATATCCTGCTATCGATGGCAGCCTTGACCTCGCTGATCTCATTGCATGAGGTGAGTACGGCATTCTTGCAGGAGGAGATAGGTACTACTCGTAAGCGTGCAGCCATAGGGGTAACGGTGGCTTGTATGGTAATAGGTGTCGTTTGCTCCCTTTCGATGGGCGCCTGGAGCAACGTCAAGTTGTTTGGCATGACCATCTTCGACACTTTCGACTTCGTGACGGGACAGCTGTTCCTGCCATTGGTGGGCTTCCTGACTTGTATCTTCCTTGGCTGGTTTGTGCCGCATAAGATTGTGAAAGATGAGTTTACGAATATGGGAACATTGCGCAACGGGACACTTTTCCATTTTTATCTTCTTCTAGTGAAGTATGTATGTCCTATCTGCATCCTTTTCATCTTCCTGCATCAATTCGGACTGATATAACATGAGCAACAGGGGTACGTTTGGCAGCAAGCTGGCGATAGTCCTAGCAACGGCAGGATCGGCTGTAGGATTAGGAAATATATGGCGTTTCCCGTTTATGACAGGCCAGAACGGTGGTGCTGCCTTTATCCTCATCTATTTTGCTTGCGTGTTCCTTTTAGGTATTCCTGGCATGGTTAATGAGTTTCTTGTTGGCCGTCATGCCCAGACGAATGCTGCACGTGCCTATGGTCAGATTGGCGGAAGAGGTTGGAGGGTTATAGGCTACCTAGGCATCCTCACTTCAACTATCATCCTCGGATTCTATGCTGTCGTGGCTGGCTGGTGCCTGCAATATCTTTTTGCCTCGATAGCAGGACAATTGGATGGCGATCCCACTTATGTGGTGACGTATTTCAAAACGTTTTCATCCGACCCTGTCAAACCCTGCCTCTGGGGTGTGGGTTTTGTGCTGATTACCCATGTTGTGGTGTCTCAAGGTGTAGAGAAAGGTATTGAGAGGGCTTCGAAACTCTTGATGCCATTGTTGTTGGTGCTTTTGCTGATACTGGTGGTGGCCTCATGTATGTTGCCTGGAGCCGTCAAGGGTGTCGAGTTCCTGCTGAAGCCTGACTTCTCGAAAGTGAGTAGTAAAGTGTTCCTTGAGGCCTTAGGGCAGGCATTCTTCTCCCTGAGTCTTGGCACGGCCTGCCTCTGTACCTATGCTTCTTATTTCAAGCGTGACACCAACTTGTTGAAGTCTGCCACTCAAATAGCATTATTGGATTCTTTCATCGCTATCTTGGCTGGTCTGATGATTTTCCCTGCAGCCTTTTCCGTGGGTGTACAGCCAGATAGCGGCCCTTCACTGATATTCATCACCCTGCCCAATGTGTTTCGTGAGGCTTTCAGTGCTATGCCTGTGGTGGGTTATGTCATCTCCATCTTGTTCTATGCCCTGCTGGTCTTTGCTGCCCTCACCTCCACCATTTCCATGCATGAGATTGGTACAGTCTTCTTTCATGAGGAACTGAAACTGACGCGTCATCGTGCAGCCTGGATACTGACGGTGATTTGTTCCGTGATTGCCGTTTTCTGCTCCTTGTCTGTGGGTGCTTATAGCAATCTGCAGCTGTTTGGCATGTCGCTGCTCGATTTCTGCGACTTCTTGACGGCCCAGCTGATGCTGCCTACTGGCGCTTTCTTGACGAGTATCCTGATGGGGTGGGTTGCTAACCGCCAGTTGGTGAAGGATGAGTTTACCAATGGTGGAACCCTTCGCGAGACCTTCTTCAGGACTTGGCTCTTCTCCGTCAGATACATCGTGCCGTTGTGTATCGTCCTGATCTTCCTTCATCAGTTCGGTATACTATGATCCGTGATTTCTTCTATCTCCAGAAGTCTGACCGTAAGGTGATTTTGACCTTGCTAGGCGTCATCGTTGTGGCTATGGGGATTATTTTCTTGACGGGTGGAGAACAGAAGAGCGAGGCAGCTACGGGCGACAGTCTTACCCAGAAATCTGCTGATAAGGGCAAGTCCTATTATTATGTCGCTCCTAAGCATGTGGAGCGCTTTGCTTTTGACCCCAATACCGCCGACAGCACCCAACTGCTGAGGCTTGGCTTGCAACCATGGCAGGTGCGCAACATTTATAAATACAGGGCTGCGGGTGGCATCTATCGTAAGCCAGAGGACTTTGCCAAACTTTATGGTCTGACCGTTAAGCAGTATCGGGAGTTGGAACCTTATATTCGCATCTCGAGTGATTATCTGCCAGCCTCAACCTTGGTGAGGCAAGAGCCAAAGTCACAAAGTGAGGTCAGGGATTCTGTCCAACATTACTATCCTGTGAAGATTCGTGAGACGGAGCATGTGGTGCTGAACACGGCTGATACGACAGCCCTGAAGACGGTACCTGGCATAGGCTCTTATTTTGCCAGAAGGATTGTGCAGTATGGACAACGTCTGGGTGGCTATGTCAACATTGACCAACTGGATGAGATAGAGAACTTCCCTCAGGAGTCCAAGCACTATTTTGTGGTAGAGGGTTCTCATCCTCATAAGCTTAATGTCAATAAACTCTCGCTCGACGAACTGAAACGTCACCCCTACATCAACTTCTTCCAGGCCAAGGCGATCACAGATTATCGTCGGCTACATGGACCTATCAAGAGCCTTCAGGATCTCCGTCTCTCAAAGGATTTCCCTCCAGAGACCATTGAGCGGTTGTTGCCTTATGTTGCGTACTGATTTGTTAATAAATCATAGAAAATGCTTGACTTATCGTATAATCTTCGTATATTTGCAGAATAAACTTAAAACTTAGTGAAAATGTTTGGATTAGGTATGCAAGAGATACTCATTCTCGCCCTGATAGTATTGCTGTTCTTTGGCGGCAAGAAGATTCCGGAACTGATGCGTGGCCTTGGCAAAGGCGTAAAAAGCTTTAAGGAAGGAATGAATGAGGTGACGGACATCACCAAGGACGAAGACAAGGCCGAGAAGAAGGATGAGTGAGTCACCGACGATGACGTTTTGGGATCATCTGGATGAGCTGCGCTCGGTGATTATCCGAATCCTTGTCATCACGGCGGTGGCAGCCGTTGCGGCATTTTGCCTGAAAGATGAGCTCTTTGCCATTGTGTTGGCACCTCGCTCGAGTGATTTTATCACTTACCGTCTGATGGGAGTGGAGCCTTTTTCCATCCACCTGATGAATACAGGACTGACGGAGCAGTTCATGATTCACATGAAGACGTCTTTCTATGCAGGCTTTCTGATGGCTTCCCCCTATGTGATATATCTGCTATTCCGCTTTGTCTCACCTGCGCTCTATGACAATGAACGAAAATATGCCACAGCATTGGTGTCGAGCGGGTACCTGATGTTTATGCTGGGTACATTGCTCAATTACTTTCTAATCTTCCCTCTGACTGTGAAGTTCTTGGGAACGTATCAGGTAAGTGAAGATGTGGCAAACATGCTGACGCTGCAGTCGTACATGGACACGTTGCTGATGATGAGTCTCGTGATGGGCATCGTCTTTGAACTGCCTGTTGTGTGTTGGCTTTTGGGAAAGATGGGACTGATTAATGCCCCGATGATGCAGACGTGGCGCAAGCATGCCGTGGTGGCGATATTTGTGGTCTCGGCCATTATCACGCCAACAACAGATGCTTTTACGCTCTTCGTGGTGGCTCTGCCTATATGGCTGCTCTACGAGGTGAGCATCTGGATAGTCAGAATGACAAGAAACAAATAACTAAATGAATACTTTATGACGCTTAAAAGAATCCGTACTATTTTAGCTGTTGTGATGTTTGTGTGCATCACATGGCTATTTGTAGATTTTACAGGAACGGCCTACCAATGGTTCTCATGGATGCCAAAGATACAGCTGCTTGAGGCTATTCTGGCTGTTAATGTGGTGGCTATTGCCATTCTGGTGGTAGGTACGCTAATCTTTGGACGAGTCTACTGTTCTGTCATCTGTCCGCTGGGCATACTGCAGGATGTCATTGCACGATTCAATCGCAGGAAGAATAAGTATAGCTATTCGAAGGCCTTGTCTTGGTTGCGCTATACGATGCTGGGCGTGATGGTGGTAGCTCTGGTGGCTGGTGTGGGCTCAGTGTTCCAGTTGCTGGCTCCATATAGTGCCTATGGACGTATCGCCACAACTATGTTCCAACCTATATGGAAGGCTGGGAATAATGTGTTGGCCTCGATAGCAGAACACTCTGACAGCTATCTCTTCTACCATGTGGAGCAAATCGCTACTTTTGGGGTGGTGCTGATTATTGCTGTTGTTACCTTCATTGCTCTGGTGATATTGGCTGTGCGTAATGGAAGAACCTATTGCAATACCATCTGTCCTGTGGGAACGTTGCTCTCGTTCTTTGCACGCTTCTCCTTCCTGAAGATTCGCTTCAACGTGGAGAAGTGCAAGAACTGCTCCATGTGTTCGAAAAACTGTAAAGCGGCCTGTATTGACTATAAGACGCATACTGTGGACTATAGCCGTTGTGTGACTTGTGGTAATTGTATCGACAAATGTAAGTTTGGAGCCTTGTCATACTCTTTCTCGACTTCATCGAAGAAGGATAAGGCTGTCGATGCCTCCAAACGCAGTTTCCTCTTGGCTTCGGCCCTTGTGTCTACAGCAGCGATGGCCCAGAAGAAGGAAAAGCTGATGGATGGCGGAATAGCAGAATTGGAGGAGAAGGTGGCTCCAGAGCGTCAGACACCTCTAACGCCTCCAGGCTCACTTTCCTATGATAATATGGCTAAGCGTTGTACGGGTTGCCAACTCTGTGTATCAGAATGTCCCAATCATGTGCTTCGTCCCTCTAACGACCTGATGCATCTGATGCTTCCCACGATGTCATATGAGCGTGGCTATTGTCGTCCAGAATGTACGCGTTGTTCGGAGGTTTGTCCTGCTGGGGCTATCAAACCCCTCGATGATGTTGAGAAATCCTCGATACAGATAGGCCATGCTGTATGGATCAAGAAGAACTGCGTAGTGTTGACAGATGAGGTGGAGTGTGGCAACTGCGCACGCCATTGTCCCTCTGGGGCTATCGAGATGGTGCCGCTTGATGAGAATAACGAGGAATCACCCATGGTTCCTGCCATCAACGAGGCTGCCTGCATAGGCTGTGGTGCCTGTGAGTATGTTTGTCCGTCACGTCCGTTCTCGGCAATATTTGTCGAGGGCCATGAGGTACACCGTAAGATTTGATGATTTGGTAATTTTCAATTAGACAATTTATGGCAAAGAAAAAAATATCACGACGTTCGTTCCTGAAGTTGTTTGGAGCGGGAACTGTTGCTACAGCCGCTACGTTGGCTGGTTGCAAGAAAGGAAATAAGGCGGAACAACAGGCTGCCAACGAATATAAGAATCAGGTAGAGCCACCCGTAGGTCAGATGACTTACCGCGAAAATCCCAAGACAAAAGAGAAAGTGTCGATTCTGGGTTATGGTATGATGCGCTTGCCTATGAAGCCTGATAGTGACAGCGAGTTTGATCAGGATATGATCAACAAGCAGATAGACTATGCCATGGAGCATGGCCTGAACTATATTGATACGTCTCCAGTATATTGTCAGGGACAGTCGGAGCGCTGCACAGGCATCGCCCTTAGCCGCCATAAGCGTAGCGAATACTTTATCGCCACGAAACTCTCGAATTTCAACCGCGACTACTGGGCTTTTGATAAGGCCAAGGAGATGTACCATAACTCTTTGAAAGAGCTTCAGGTGGATTATCTCGACTACTATCTGTTGCATGCAGTTGGTGGTTCAATGGAGGAGTTTAATGGCCGCTATGTGGATAATGGCATGATGGACTATCTGCTGAAAGAGCGTGAGGCAGGTCGTATCCGCAACCTCGGCTTTTCGTTCCATGGTAAAAAATCGGTGTTCGATGAGGTGATAGCCTTGCACGATAAGTATCATTGGGACTTTGTCCAGATAGAATTGAATTACCTCGATTGGGATTACGCCAACGAGATTAGTAAAAACAATGTTGATGCCAGCTATCTCTATGCAGAGCTTCAGAAACGGGGCATTCCTGCTGTGATTATGGAGCCATTGCTGGGAGGACGATTAGCCAATCTGCCTCAATATCTGATGACAGAGTTGAAGAGTCACGATCCGGAACGAAGTGTGGCTTCTTGGGCCTTCCGATATGCAGGTACTCCTGAGGGCGTACTCACTGTTTTGAGTGGTATGACCTATATGGAGCATTTGAGGGATAACCTGCTTTCTTATTGTCCTTTGAAGCCCCTTTCAGAACAAGAGATGCGGTATCTTGACGATGAGATAGCCCAGAAGATTGTGGGCTTGGAAAATATCCCTTGCAACGATTGTAAATACTGCATGCCTTGTCCCTATGGTATTGATATCCCAGCCATCTTCGTCCATTATAATAAGTGTAAGAACGAGGGCTCTCTGCCAATGGGTGTGGGCGATTCGGAATACCGCAAGCATCGTCGACAGTATCTGATTTCGCTGGAGCGGGTGGTGCCTCGTGAACGACAGCCAGATCATTGCATCCAGTGTGGTCAGTGCGAACCCCACTGTCCGCAAAGCATCCACATCCCTCGCGAACTCCGTAAGATTGACGAGATGATCGAGAGTCTGAAGCGTAATCCTGACGGTGTGGCTTGAATGTTTGTGGATTAAAAATAGAAAGTGGTTGCTCAGGCAACCACTTTTATCATGCTGTAAAGTCTCAAAAGTCGGGATGAGGCGACTCGAACGCCCGACCCCTACGTCCCGAACGTAGTGCGCTACCAACTGCGCTACATCCCGATTTTGCGGGTGCAAAGGTACTGCAAAAATTTGAAATACGTGCAGAAAAAGGGATATTTTTTTCGAAAACCTTGAAAATAGGTTGTTTCGTTCCTTTCCTGCTGACCTATAACGAGTTGCTGCAGTTACGGGTTTACCCGGAGTAAACCCTCACTTTACTCCGGGTAAAGTCCTGGTTTACTCCGAGTAAAGTGAGAGTTTTTGTCAGACCCATGCAGCATTGGCGTATCGAAGACCTACTTATGGGTGCGATAGTATTTGCGGAATTGCAGGAAATCGTCGCATCTGCTGATATACTGGGGCGTCTCCCTCTTGTTCTCGACAAGGCTGAAGAGACTTTGGTAGGCGCGGAATTGGGGGGCCTGGCGATGGTATATAGTCACATAGCCGTCGTCATCAGGATTTGAACTCCACCTCGTCTCAAACCAGAGTTTGGCATCTGCATTGGGCGAAGCGGTGTAGAGTTCACGATAGCCCATGGCGAAGAGAGCCTTCATTTTCAGTTCTGTGTCACTGGTTGTGGCAGCTTTCTGGAGATACTCTACGGCTTTGGCTCCAAAGTCGACCTCATTGACGCGAATGGTGTCGTAGACGCTCTTGGCGTTGCAAAGCAGCCACCAGCAGTCGCCCTTGATATTGGCTTGTGCATAGTATGTGGCGAGATTGTAGTAGCGCTGCTCGAGGGCCTTGCCTTTAAGGACATTCAGAGAACCTTCCATCATCTGCATCTCCTTACAGAAGTCGAGTTTGCGGTGTTTCCACCATTTGACATCATGATCGTAGATTTCGCTATCTTTCACCCATTGGCGCTTTGTCCAGGGCTCTACATTCCACTGGCGGACTACAGAATAGTAAAGGTATGGCTTGGTGCGGTTCTGGTTGTAGTAGTCGATGGGAATATCTTTCAGCCATTGGATGGCCTTGTCCCACTGAGCCAGTCGCATATACTTCGTTCCGATGAGTTCTATGAGGTCTGAGTCGTTGACATGGATATTGGCCTTTAGATATTTGTCGAAGGAGCTCTTGGCAGGGGTGTTGGTGTAGAAAAGAAACTTCTCCAGACGATCTACTCGCATGGTGTCGATACGGTTGGCATATTCTTCATTACCAGTGATGAGCATCAGGGCGAGCTGCTGCTCGGGCTTATCTTGATAGAGGGGGATGATGATCTGGTGTGAGAGACGGTCCATGGCGTGATAGGATAAATCGAATCCTTCTTCTTGTTTTGCCTTGAGCCATTTCAGTTCTTCTGCGACGTAGTTGTCAAAATCGTCATCGTGTTTGGCCTGGGCTGCGGAGATGTAGAACTTCAGTATGCGGGCATTGTCCTTCATGCGCTCTGTTCCTTCCATCTTCATGGCTGCATTGATGTCCTTGAGGGCATCTTTTTTCTTGCCAGACAGATACTCTAACCAGGCCTTGGCGCTCTTCCACATGATGGGCGTCTCAGTCTTGCCTTCGCGCACCACTAACTCGCAGAACTGCTGCATCTGCCAGGATTCCTGCTGGTTGATGTCTCGAATGAAGAGCTTGCCTCCGAAGGTACCGTTCTTCAGGTCTTCAGCCTCTTGGGCATTGTTTACAAAGTCCTGAAGCAGGAAGGGCAATGCTTTCGAATTGGGGTTCTGCTTGTAATGCTGGCTGATGGCGAGATAGGAACGTTTCTTGTAGAACTGGGTCATCAGACTCGTGTAGTCGCCCATCTCAGCAAACAGTTCGCCAGCCTCAGCCTCGCGCCCTGTCTTATAGAGGGCTCCTGCATAGATATTCTTCATCATGTCCTTATAGACAGTCTCGATGTACTGACTGGCTGTTTGCTCCCAGAAGGTGATATTTGCATGGTGACGGCCCTGCATCATATTACAGCGCATGTAGAGCAGCGCATGCTGTGAGCGGAGCTTTGTCTTGAGCTTGCTGAAGGCATAGGCATTGACTGCCTCGAGGTTGCGCTTCTGGGCAGCAAGATCTTCCTTGGTGGGGTAGTTCCACTCGTATTGTTTCCGTTGTTCAATGTCGACGCAGTCAAGGTACTTCTGCAGGTTCTGCACGTAGCTGACCATCAGGGCGTCGCCTTTTTGCTGGGCAGCCTTGATCACTTCTTCTGCATCAAACCAGAAGTACTCATTCGTAGAGCCGAGATAGGCTTTCCAGTTGTCGTTGCAGATTCTTTCTACACGATCTCTGAAATCGTCCTTGGCATACATGCTGAACAGATAATAGTTGTGGTTGTCAATCCATGCACAGGCCAAGATAGGCAAGGTGATAGCCGACAGAAGGCTAATGATGATAAATCTCTTCATAGGTTTGGGGTTTATATCTGTTAATATTGTCTTTGTCAAGATGATAGGTGATGATGGCACGGCTTAGGTCAGGGCGCTCTTTCTCCATCGCCTTCTTCACTTTGAGTATCTCTGCCGCTTCGACGGTATGCTCCACTCTGACGCCTTGGATATTCCTGACCCACAGGTAGACAGGATAGGCGGCAGCAAGAGACAGTTGGTAGTTATCGAGGTGCTCCAAGTAAGGGTAGACATCCCTGTAGTCGAGGATGGGGTTGCGGTCCTCCCACTTGCGTGGGTCACCAGTATTGTAGATCATCAGTACGCCATAGTCTGCAGGCGGTGTCGCCATCGATAGCTGATGTAGGCGGATGGTGGTAGAGACTGTCTTCCCCCAGGCTTGTCTGACCTCCTTCAGAAAGTCGTAATAGGTGCTACGGCTTTTTGAGGTATAGTCGTAATCAATCTGTATCTCGCGAACTTCGGAAATGTCATTTGTCTCATTCATCTGCTGGATGCGCTTCACGATCTTCTCAGCCAGCCCAACATGTTTCTGGTGCATACAGTCCTCTGTGATATAGACGGTAGGTATGATCTCAATGTCTGCTGGCAGCGTTTCTGAGAACGAGATGGTGGCGTTGGGCTTGGGCTCAGTACCATCATCGTTCATCACGACATCGAAATAGCGGCAATACACCTTATTAATATGGTATTGTTGTAAGAACGCCTTTTCGGTGGAATCGAGTCTGAGGTCAGTACGCCAGAAATAGACAGCGTTACCCTCGGGTAACTCTCTCTGCTTCTGTTGACTGCATCCTATGCAAAGGAGACTTATTAGCAGACAAAACTCCAATGGAAATCTCTTGCTTCTCAATTCCTAATAGTTAAAGCAGTTCTGGCAATTGGAAGAGTTTGTTGCTGTTGCTGCCCTTGATGAGGATATAGTAGCCCTCAGGACAGTTGTTGGCAATGGCGGTCTTCACTTCCTCGACGTCGTGGAACTTGCGGAAGGGACAAGGAATGTCGCTGAAGTTATCGCCCACGAGCCATATCTCGTCATAGCCGGATGACTCCAAGCGTTCGACTAATAAACGATGCTCCTTGTCGCTCTCCTCGCCTAATTCTCCCATTTGTCCAAGGATTGCCATCTTGTGGTCAGCCTGAATGAGGCTGAAATTGTCGAGGGCGGCATGCATGGAGGTGGGGTTGGCATTGTAGGCATCGACAATGAGGTGGTTCTTTTGGGTGACAATCATCTGCGAGCGGTTGTTTGTGGGGACATATTCTTCTAAAGCTGCACAGATTTTCTTTCGATCCACGCCAAAGTTGATACCAACGGCGATGGCAGCAAGAAGGTTGTCGATGTTGTAGGCTCCAATAAGCTGTGTCTGAACCTTATGCCACTTGGTGCTGCGACCTTCCTCTTCAAGGGTCATCAGTGGCTCTCGCCAACGGAACTTCAGGAAGGGGTTGCATTCGATGACCTCTCCAGAGATACAGCTGTACCAGTTGTCAGGGTCAGTGGAGTAGGGAGTAATCCATATTTCTTCATCGTCCCCAATCTGATCCATGAGGTATTCGTTGTCTGCATTGATGAAAATGAGACCTTCTTCCTGTGTACGAAGGAAATCGTAGAGTTCGCATTTGGTCTTGATAACGCCTTCAAAAGAACCAAAGCCCTGCAGATGGGCCCTGCCTACATTGGTAATCAGACCACAGGTGGGCTCTGCCGTTTCTGCCAGTGTCTTGATGTCGCCAGGATGACTGGCCCCCATCTCGATGACAGCTATCTCATGCTCGCTTGTCAGTCGGAACAATGTTTTGGGAACACCTACGTCGTTATTGAAGTTGCCTTGAGTGTAGAGCACATTGAACTTTTGTGATAATACAGCAGCAATAAGCTCTTTGGTAGTAGTTTTGCCATTGGTACCAGTGATGCCAATAACAGGAATATTGAACTGACGACGATGTTCACGGGCCAAGTCCTTGAAGGTCTGTAAGCAGTTCTCGACAATGATATACCTGTCATCCCCAGCAGGAATAGCAGATTGGTCATCCACAATGGCAAAGGCACATCCTTTTTCAATGGCAGACTTGGCAAACTTGTTACCATCGAACGACTCACCTTTTAAGGCAAGAAAAATGCTTCCTTCTGGACAGTCACGACTGTCTGTCGTGATGCAGGGATGTTGCTGATACAGCCTATAGAGTTCCTTTATTTCCATAATCTTCACTATTTTTGCTGCAAAGATACAAAAAAAACGTAAATCGTAAATCGTAAATCGTAAAAATGTTGTATCTTTGTGGGCGAATATGGATTATACGCTGAATTTACATGGACGATTAACGGATATTTCGCAACCTCAGGTGATGGGTATCTTGAATGTAACGCCAGACTCTTTCTATGCAGGAAGTAGGATGCAGACGGAACAGGAGATTGTTGCCCGTACCCATCAGATTATTGAGGAAGGCGGCAATATGATAGACGTTGGCGGCTATTCCACTCGTCCTGGTGCTATGGAAGTGTCTGAGCCTGAGGAGATGGAACGCTTGCGTTTCGGACTTGCCATTGTCCGTCGTGAGTGCCCCTCTGCCTTGATCTCTGTTGACACGTTCCGGCCAGATGTGGCCCGGATGGCAGTGGAAGAGTTTGGCGTTGACATTATTAATGATATCAGTGAAGGTGGTGAGGATATGTATCGAATGGTATCCCGTCTTCGCGTACCTTATATATTAATGTCCCAACAACCCACGCTGAAGAAGATGCTGCTGTCTTTTGCATCACAGGTGCAGCAGTTGAGAGATTTTGGGGTAAAGGACATTATACTTGATCCTGGCTTTGGCTTTGGGAAGACATTGGAGCAGAATTATGAGATCATGGGTGAACTAGAGAATTTGTCAATTATGGAACTGCCCTTGCTCGTAGGCGTATCTCGTAAATCTATGATATATAAATTGTTCGGCTGTACGGCTGCTGAGGCACTCAACGGTACGTCAGCCTTGAACACCATCTCCCTGATGAAAGGGGCTTCCATTCTTCGTGTCCATGATGTGAAGGAGGCTGTGGAATGTTGTAGGATAGTGAGTCAAATCAATCAAAAATAAAGACCTCATGTTTTTCGATTTTGGAATAAAGGATATCATTGACATCTTCCTGGTCGCTACGATGTTGTATTACATATATCGGCTTATGCGTGAGTCGCGTTCGCTGAATGTGTTTATCGGCATCATGGTGATTCTTGTCGTCTGGATTTTTGTGTCGCAGGTAATAGAGATGCGTTTGTTAGGCTCAATTATGGATAGACTGGCTTCGGTAGGTCTCATTGTGCTGATTGTGATTTTCCAGGATGAAATCCGTAAGTTCCTTTATAATCTAGGTGCCCATCAGCGCGTCCGTGCCTTGAAGAAATTCTTCATAAAGGATAAGGACGAACGGGAGGCTACAATGGAAATGATGGGTTGTATTATTCCTGTGGTTATGGCTACACAGAATATGAGTCGTGGCAAGGTGGGAGCCTTGATTGTCATAGAGCGCCATATCCGTCTTGATGATATTGTTCAGACGGGTTCTCTGATAGACTCCAATGTCAACCAGCAGCTGATAGAAAACATTTTTTTTAAGAATGCTCCGCTGCACGATGGTGCGATGGTGATATCAAAACGGCGTATCAGGGCTGCAGGATGTATCTTGCCCGTCAGTCATGACCTGAATATTCCGAAAGAACTTGGTCTTCGCCATAGGGCAGCTTTAGGCGTTTCTCAGGAGAGTGATTCCATCTCAGTTATAGTTTCAGAGGAAACAGGAGGTATCTCTATTGCTATGGGAGGGAAGTTCCGTTTACGGATGACAGCCGAGGAACTGGAGAGCTTCTTATCGAAGGAATTGGCGTGACCGTAAAGGTTTACATTTAAATTTCTGAAAAATATAATGAAATCTGCATGGTATTCGTTTTTTTTTAGTACTTTTGCAATCTCAATTTTACAAAAGGGCAATCTAAGAACATTTAATATAAAAGCAAACTATGGATTTATTAAGTCAAATTGTAGCGCGTGCTAAGAGCAATAAGCAGCGCATTGTGCTCCCAGAAGCAGAGGAAGAACGTACTCTTTGTGCAGCAGACAAAGCCTTGGCTGATGACATTGCTGACATCATTCTGATTGGTAATCCTGCCAAGGTTGAGGCTTTGGCTAAGGAGAAGGGTCTGACAAACATTGGTAAGGCAACCCTTATTGATCCGGAGAACTACGAAAAGAGCGAGGAACTGGCTGAGAAGCTGGCAGAGATTCGCAAAAGTAAGGGTATGACTATCGAAGAGGCTCGTAAGCTTATCAAGAACCCTCTGTATCTTGGATGTATGATCATTAAGACTGAGGGCGCTGATGGCCAGATCTCTGGTGCATTGTCTACTACAGGAGATACCTTGCGTCCTGCTCTTCAGATTATCAAGTGCCAGCCTGGTATTACCTGTGTCAGCGGTGGTCTGTTGCTTATCTCGAAGCAGAAGCAGTATGGTGAAGATGGCGTCCTCGTAGTGGCTGATGTGGCCGTTACCCCGATGCCTGATGCTAATCAACTCTCGCAGATAGCTGTCTGCACTGCCCAGATGGCTAAGGCTGTGGCAGGTTTCAAGGATCCCCGTGTGGCTATGCTGAGCTTCTCGGCGAAGGGTTCTGCCAAGCACGAGGTTTGTGACAAGGTGATTGAGGCTACCCGTCTGGCTAAGGAACTTGACCCAACGCTGAAGATTGACGGTGAGCTGCAGGCTGATGCGGCTCTGGTTCCCAGCGTAGGTGCCAAGAAGGCTCCTGGTTCTGATATTGCTGGTAAAGCAAACGTGCTTGTATTCCCCAATCTCGAAGTTGGTAACATCGGCTATAAGATGGTACAGCGTCTGGGTGATGCAATCGCTATTGGTCCCGTGCTGCAGGGTATCGCTCGCCCAGTAAACGACCTCTCTCGTGGCTGTTCTGTGGATGATATCTATTATATGATTGCCATTACAGCTTGTCAGGCTATGGATGCAAAAAAATAAAAGGTTAAATTGCAAAAAGGGAAAACAATGAAAATATTAGTATTAAATTGTGGCTCTTCGTCAATCAAGTACGCTCTGTATAATATGGATGACAAGAGCGTGATGACCAGTGGTGGTGCTGAGCGTGTGGGGCTTGATGGAGCCTTTGTAAAGGTGAAGTTGGCCAATGGCGAAAAAAAGCAGATTATGCACGATATCCCCGAGCATACGGAGGGCGTGAAGTTCATCTTCTCTCTGCTCACTGATCCAGAAATAGGTGTCATCAAGAGCCTTGATGAGATTGATGCAGTGGGCCATCGTATGGTACATGGTGGTGAAAAGTTCAATAAGTCTGTGGTGCTTACCGATGAGGTGCTGAAGGTTTTTGAGGAGTGTTCAGATCTGGCTCCTCTGCACAACCCTGCAAATCTCAAGGGTGTTAATGCAGTGAAGGAGTTGATGCCTGGTCTTCCTCAGGTAGGTGTATTCGATACAGCCTTCCATCAGACTATGCCTCCAAAGGCTTTCATGTATGCTATTCCTTATGAACTTTACGAGAAATACGGCATTCGCCGCTATGGCTTCCACGGAACATCTCACCGTTATGTTAGCGCTCGTGCTTGTGAGTTCCTCGGGATTCCTGCAGAGGGTACGAAGATGGTAACCTGCCACGTTGGTAATGGTGGTTCTATCGCAGCAGTTGTTGATGGCAAGTGTATCGATACCTCAATGGGCCTCACTCCTTTGGAGGGGCTTGTGATGGGTACTCGAGCTGGTGATATCGATGGCGGTGCTGTTACTTTCATTGAGAAGAAACTTGGTCTCGATGCTGACGGTATGTCCAACTTGCTTAACAAGAAGAGTGGTGTTGCCGGTATTACGGGTGGTTCCAGCGATATGCGTGATGTGGAGAATGCTGCCAAGGAGGGCAATGAGCGCGCTCAGCTGGCTCAGGACATGTACTTCTATCGTATCAAGAAGTATATTGGTGCTTACGCTGCCGCTATGGGAGGCCTTGATGTTGTTGTCTTCACTGCTGGTGTTGGTGAAAACCAGATTGGCATGCGTTCTGCTGTTTGCAAGGATATGGAGTTCCTCGGCATCAAGTTTGATGAGGTTAAGAACAATGTTCGTGGCGAAGAGGCTGTCATTTCTGCTGATGACTCCAAGGTTAAGGTGGTTGTCATTCCTACCGACGAGGAGTTGATGATTGCTACTGACACGATGAATCTGCTGTAATAGGAATAGTATATCGTTTTAAGGCGGCCTAATAAAAGGCCGCCTTTTATTTTGTTGTTTGGCTGATAGGAAAAACGACTGAAAAGATGCAAAAAAACGGTAAAAGGTGCATCAATTTGCAAAAAAAGTATTATTTTTGCAACGAATTATGTATTTATATCAAGACATTTTATAGAAAAGAATGAAAAAGTTTTTGTTTTCTGTAATAGTATTATGTAGTCTGCTGGCTTGTAGCTCTGAGATTGATGATCTTAAGAAGGAAATTGCAGGCCTGGAAGATGCGAGTCGGAAATTAACGCATACTAAAGATAGCTTGCAGAATGCTAATGATAAGACTCAAAATGACATTGATAATACTCAGGGTCAGATTGATCAGGCGCTTCAGGACATTAATAAGGTGACGTTGGCATATTTTGAGTTTTTACATGCAGATAATCCTTATCAACTTGTTGAGGATGTCAAGTGTGAGATTGCCGGTGATAGCGTTGTGTGTTGGGTGCCCAACATTATGCCTAATAAGGTTCTGATACCGCAATTTAGTTATCAGGGGAAGAGCTTGACAATTGGTGGAAAGGCTGTAGAGAGTGGTGTAACCTCTATTGATTTTGGCAAACCCCAGAAATTGACAGTGACATCAGACCTATTGTCAAAAGACTATACCGTCTATGTCTATTCCTATACAGGTCTTCCTATGGTTTGGTTGACGACAAACAATAGGGAAGACATCTCTGTTAGTGATTTGGTTTATGAGGCGAAGTTGAAGATTGTGGAGAACGCCAGGACGCGTGGCGCTGGTGATGTAATCGAAGCGAATGCTAGATTAAAGGCGATAGGTCCTTTGTCATGGGTTAGCTCAAAGTTGGACGGTTCGTCGCAGATGGGAAAAAATAACTATCGCTTTACAATTAATGCAGCCTATTCTGTGCTTGACGATCCTATGAATACCACTTGGGAGTTGCTATCGAATGCCAAAGATGCCACCATGCTTCATACCCAGACAGGATTTCATCTGGGCAAGATCAGTAACTTGCATTTTACGCCCCATTTCCATTTTGCTGATCTTATGCTTAATGAGCGCTATTTTGGAACATATTTGTTAGGCGAATCCATTGACTACACCAACAATCGTACCGGAGTTGAGAGTAATGGCTTTATTGTGAAGATTGACGCTTCAAATGGTAGGACGTATTTTAAGACAGATAATCTCGAACAGCCTGTGACGATTGTCAGTCCTACGGTATTCTCTGGTGATGAGGACTATCAGTTTATATCTAATTATGTGAGGTCAGCAGAATCTGCTTTGTTCGGATCCAATTTTACGGATGCAACAGAAGGCTGGCAGAGATATCTTGATATGGACTCATTTGTTGATTGGTATCTGATTAATGAGATTGCAAAGAACCTGGATGGTGATTTCGGTGCTGAATGCTACATGAATATGAAACGAGATGGCAAACTCAGAATGGGACCGTTGTGGAAAATGGAGAGATCGTTTGGTTATGGCGACTCGAGCACTAGTGATTTCGTCATCAAAAATGTTAAATGGTATAATCGTCTTTTTCAGGATCCAGCATTCGTAGCAAAGGTCAAAGAGCGCTTTACTTATTTCTATAACCATAAGAATGACATCCTCAAGGAGATTGATGCAGACGTTAGTTATCTGAGGAATGCCATTCCGGAGAATAACAACAAGTGGGAGGTGTTTAGTGGATCATCTGCAGATGACGTTCGCAAAAAATATCAGAAGGAAGTGACAACCATGAAGTCATGGATAGAGAAACGCATGGAATGGCTGAATGATGAAATAAGCAAACTGTAATTTAACGAGGTGCATAAAAAATGAAGAAATTTGTATACATATTATTCGCATTATTTGTGTTGTCAGCTTGTTCGGAGGATACCTCGGAATATAAGCAGCAGAGAGATGCGCTAGAGCAGAATAATCAGGCACTTCAGACTCAAATAGCAAAGGAGCAGGAGGAACTCAAAAAGAGAAAAGCAGAGCAAGAAAGGCTGAAGCAGAGGCTCGAGGAGCTTGAACGTGTCAAAAGTGGTATGGTTTCTGATCCCGTCTTGTTGACGATGGAGTTTAAGCGTTCTGACAATACGGGTCTGAGTAAAGATGTGGTTTGTGATGTCTATTCTTCCACAGGGATAGTGAACTGCTGGCTTCCAGAATTGGATGATTCAAAGACTTTAATTCCGAGATTTACCTTTGATGGAACCTTGGTGATGATTGGGTCTCAGGAAGTGACAAGTGGTTCTACAGCCGTTGATTTCTCTCAGCCTATTCCTCTGACGGTTATGACTTCTAAAGGAACAAAGGAGTATACCGTCTATGTATACTCATATACAGGATTGCCTGTCATGAGAATTGATACGGAAACAGGGAATTTCATCAATTCGAAGGTAACGTATGTCAATGCCCATATGAAGTTGACTGAGGATGTTAAAACCCGTGGGGCTGGCGATGTGCTGGAGGCTGACTTACAGATAAAGGGACGTGGAAATTCTACTTGGGGAGTGTCTACTTGGCCCAAGAAACCATATCGTCTGAAGTTTAACGAGAAGGTATCGCTTTTAGGTGAACACAAGGATAGGTCATGGGTCCTATTGGCAAACTTCGCTGATAAATCTGCTATTCGCAACCATGTGGCTTTCTATATGGGTAAGATTAGTAATCTGGAATATACCTCAAGTTCTCATTTTGTTGAATTGTTCTTGAATGGCAGGTATGACGGCACCTATGAAGTGTGCGAGAAGATAAAGATTTCCAACCATAGAGTGGCTGTCGGGGATGATGGGTTCCTCCTTGAAGTTGACACTCGTGCACCGGAAGAGAGTGATTCACGATATTTCTATGTCTATAGTCTGGATAATCCTGTCAATATTAAAGAACCAGAGACTCAGTACGGCGATGCAAACTTTAATTATATTGAGGATTATCTCAATAAAGTTGATGTCGCCTTGTATGGTTACAATTTTACTGATCCAGATAAGGGATGGAAAGCCTATATGGATATGGATTCTTTCGTAGATTGGTATCTGATAAACGAGATTGCTCATAATACTGACGCACAGATGTTTACCAGTTGCTTCATGAGTTTGAAGCGAGGCGGAAAGCTGAAGATGGGTCCATTGTGGGACTTTGATCTTGCCTTTGGTAATACAGATTATTGGGCGCGTGGTCCGGAAGGCTTTTGGGTTAAGAATTCGGATTGGTTTGACAGACTATTCGATGATCCTGTTTTCGTAAAGAGAGTGAAGGAACGTTTTGACTATTTCTACGAGCGAATGCCCGACATCATGCGTGAAATTGATGCCACGCAACAGTATCTGAAATATTCAGCAGCTGCAAATGAAAATAGGTGGCATGCTTTCTATAATTATGTTGCGCCCAATGTTGAGATATGGGGTGCCTATCAGAATGAGGTGCAGTCGGTCAAGGAATGGTTGAAGAATCGTATGGAATGGCTAAAGGCCCAATATGCAAAAATGTGATGCGGTAAACTTAGAAAGTTACCGCATCCAAAATCTCCTCTTCGGTTGACAGATTGAAGTCGCCTGGAATGGTATTTTTTAATGCAGCTGCTGCCAAAGAGTAGTTCAGCTGCATTTGCTTATCGTCAGGGTAGAGTTTAAGCGCGTGAAGCCAGCCGCCCATAAATGCATCGCCTACACCGACAGGATCCACCACATCGGGAATGTCGACGATAGGGGCCTTCAACAGATGCCCCTCTGTCCAAAGAAGTCCTGTTAGGGTGTGGTGTTTCGAACTGACAATGTTGCGCATGCCCATCATCCAATTCTTCAGGCGTGGAAACTGCTCGTGTAGCTCGTCAAACCATTCTCTGTATTCTTTCATCTGCATCTTGAAGTTGGAGTCAATGGCTGTAAATGGGGGCTGAGGATGCTGACTCAACCATTCAAATTCAATAGCATCACCGAACATCATGTCACAATGGGCCAGCATATGGCTAAGTGTCTCACGTGGATTGGCACCATCATAGCGCCATAGGTTCTTGCGATAGTTTATGTCGAAGCAAATGGTAACTCCCATCTCATCGGCGATGTCAAGTGCCTCGAAAGTCGCCTCGGCTGCTTGTTGAGATATGGCAGCTGTAATACCTGATACATGAAAGAAAGCGCAATCTTTTAGGATCTCACGCCAGTTAATCATGCCTGGCTTCAAATCCGAGTATGCGGAGTTTGCACGATCGTAAAAAACTTTTGCCGCCCTCATCCCTGCAGGTGGCTCAAAATAGTAGGTGCCTATACGTTGTCCTCCGTAAAGGATCTCACTAGTGTCTACTCCTAACTCTGCCAGGTTCATTGCTCCGGCACGTCCAACGGGGGTGTCTGGTAGGCGGGTGATATAAGTTACTTCATCTCCTTGTGTGGCCAAAGAGACGGCCACATTGGCTTCGCTACCACCATATTTGCTGGTGAACATGTCACCTTGTGTCAGACGAAGGTGGCCAGGTTTGGAGAATCTGAGAAGGAGTTCTCCGAAAGTTACAATCTTATGTCTGTTCATATACTGTTTTTGTGATAGATTCATTATAGCTGGCTCTCGCCTTCGATATATTGTGACATTAGCAGATGGTCTCCGTCATAGACAACGTAGCTGAATTGGCTAATCCAATCACCAAGGATTATCATACGTGCCTTCTTTGTCAGTTGCAGATCAACCTCGATATGACGGTGTCCATAGATGAAATAATCCACATTAGAATGGTATTGGATATACTTTTTCGTAAACAATACCAAATGTTCGCGTTCCTCACCCATATAGGCGGGTTCCTCACCGTTGGGACGCTTCATACGGGAATGTTTGGCCCAGTTCAAACCAAACCACATTGCCCAACGCGGGTGAAGATTGGAAAAGGCCCATTGGCATAACTTGGAATGGAAAATGGCACGAATCAACTTGAATTTCTTGTCCGGGTCACCCAATCCGTCGCCATGGGCTAGGAAGAACATCTTACCATAAATCTCGGTCGTTTCTGGTTGCTTGTGAAGGATGACCCCACATTCTTTTTCCAGATAGTCGTAGGCCCAAATGTCATGGTTGCCTGTGAAGTAATGTACTTCTACACCCATGTCCGTTAATTCAGAGAGTTTCCCTAAGAAACGGGTAAAACCTTTAGGCACCACGTATTTGTATTCGTACCAGAAGTCGAACATGTCACCTAACAGGTAGATGGCGGCAGCTTTCTCCTTGATGGAGTCAAGAAAGCGGACCAACCGTCGTTCTTGCATCCTTCTGTGCGGGATGGCAAGCGACCCGAGATGGGCATCGGAAAGGAAATATATGGGTTTCATCGCTATTGCTCAAAGAACTTTAATCAAATCCCAATTCTACTCTGGCTTCTTCGCTCATCATACTCTGATCCCATGCGGGCTCGAAGACGAGGTTGACGTTAGCGCCTTTTACCCCCTCGACACTTTCCACTTTCGTGCGCACATCTTCCAGGATAAAATCTGCAGCAGGGCAGTTCGGAGCGGTAAAGGTCATATCCAATTCTACGGAGGAATCGTCCTGTACGTCAATCTTGTAAATCATTCCCAAGTCATAGATGTTGACGGGAATCTCTGGATCATAGACGGTCTTCAGTACGTCCACAATCCGCTCTTCTATCTTTGTTTTCTCTTCCTGTGTCATAATCTGAGTGCAAAGATAGGAAAAAGAGATGAAACCACAAAGGGAAATGGCGATTAATTATGATTTCTTCAAGAGTTTCGAACCTTATCCTATCAGCACTGTCCTTGCTCGTGGAAGGAATAGTATTGTCCGTCGGTGATGATGACATGATCTAGAAAGTTAATTCGCATGAAGTCACAGGCCCGCTGGATGGCTTTGGTCAGTTCATAGTCTTGCTTGCTGGGAGAAATGTTACCCGACGGATGGTTATGGCAGACGGCTAAGATGGTGCAGTTAACAAGGACGGCCTCCCGCATGATGACGCGAATATCCGCGGCTGTCTCTGTGATGCCACCATGCGAGATGCGTACCTTCTTGATGAGTCGGTGGTGTTGGTTCATCAGCAAAACCCAAAACTCCTCAACACCAAGGTCCTGCATCTTGGGGTGCATGTGGTTGTAGATGCGAGTGGCAGTACCAAGGTCTGGCCGTTCCTCAGGACTTCCTGATTGACGGCGCTTGCCTAGTTCGCAAGCAGCCAGGATACTGATGGCCTTGGCCTCGCCGATACCGTTATAGTGGCAAAGTTCGTGGATAGACATCTTTCCTAGTGTGTTCAGGTTGTTGTTGCAATCTGCCAGAACTCGTTTCATTAGTGTTACGGCATCTTCCTTTGGAGATCCTTTGCCGATAAGGATGGCTAATAGTTCGGCATCGCTTAATGCCTCAGCTCCAAGATTTGCCATTTTCTCACGTGGGCGATCTTCTTCTGCCCATTGATTGATGTTGAGTTTTTCCATAGTGTTTATTTTTAGTTTTAACGGGTTATTTATTTGTAGAATGTTTTCTCAAATGCTTGAAATTCGTCTTGTTTGAGGACGCATCGCTTCCACCATGACTCAATGAACCCAAACCCGTAGCCCATCAATTGGACGAAGGCTGCAGGGACGCTGAGTAAGCCAACCTTCATACTGTAATTCTTAATAGTCGAATCGACACAAATCAGCAGGCTATATAATATAATAGGTATCCATGGGGCGAAACACATCCAATAGAACTGGTCGCGGTCAATGTAATGCATTAGAGCCCTTCCGACGGCAGAAATGAGAATGAGTCCAATCACGCCGATGGTGAAGACTGCAGGTAATAGATGGACAAGCTTCATTGTGCCGGGATGGCGTTTCTCTAAGTTGATGCGAGCGATGCCACTGTTATATACTTGCCGGAAAAATTTGCGGAAGTCCGTGCGACGCTTGTGCCATACCCAAGCCTTTGGAAACAATTGCGGGTGGTAGCCAGCCTCCACAATACGATAAGAAAAGTCGATATCTTCGCCAAAACGCATCTTTGAGAATCCGCTAAGCTTAAGGTAGACATCGCGACGTATACCCATGTTGAAGGAACGAGGATAGAATTTGTCGAGTTTTGCCTTTCCACCTCGAATGCCACCAGTAGTAAAAAAAGAGGTCATCGAATAACTGATAGCTTTTTGTACTGGGGTGAATGAGGGATGTGCAGCGTCGGGTCCTCCAAAGGCTTCCGTGGGATTGGCTTCCAAGGACTGGCTGATGGACTCTATATAGTCTGTTGGTAGTACAACGTCAGAATCGAGAATCAAAAGATACTCACCAATGGCACGCTCGGCCCCATAATTGCGACTCTGACCAGGTCCGCTGTTCTTTTTGGCATAGTAATGCAAAACAAGGATGTCTGCGTATTTGTCGCAAACATCCTTGCAGGTTTTTACCGATCCGTCTTCCACAATGATGACCTCGAAATCCTTCTGTGTTTGATTAGATAAGCTTTCGAGTAATTCGTCCACTTCGTCTGGACGATTATAGACAGGAACGATAATGGAGTATTTCATTATTCCTTTACGCGCTGCAGATAGCTGCCGTCACGGGTGTCGACTTGAATGAGATCGCCCTCGTTGATGAACAGGGGGACGCGCACCTCAACGCCGGTCTCCAGAGTAGCAGGCTTCAAAGTGTTTGTTGCAGTATCACCCTTGATACCTGGTTCAGAGTGTGTCACGCGGAGCACGGTCTTAACAGGCATCTCGGCATACAGGATGGTTCCGTCAGTAGTATCAGAAACAACTTCTACGATATCGCTTTCCTTCATGTACTCATGACCGATCACGAGTTCGTTGTCGATGGGAATCTGCTCAAAAGTCTCCTGGTTCATGAAGATGCGACCAGACTGGTCCTCATAGAGATACTGGTAAGGACGGCGCTCGATGACAACATCTTCCAGTTTCTCTCCGATATTGAAACGGCGCTCCAGCACACGTCCGTCAGAAACGTTCTTTACCTTGATGATCATAATTGTGTTACCCTTACCTGGCTTGCGGTGCTGGAAATCGATGCACACCCAGATTCCACCATCCATGCGGATTGCGGTGCCTTTTTTAATGTCTTGTGAATTAATCATATACCTTAAAATGTTACTTTTGTATCGTTTTCGGGTGCAAAGGTACTGCTTTTTTGGAAAAAAACGCAAAAAGTTGAACTAAATTTCGCATAAAACTTGCGTAATTCAAAAGAAATGAGTACTTTTGCACCCCAAATCGGTAAATAACATCAAAATAAAATAAGTATAAAACAATGAAAAGAACATTTCAACCCCACAATCGCCGTCGCGTGAACAAGCACGGCTTCCGTGAGAGAATGGCCACCAAGAATGGTCGTCGCGTACTGGCTGCACGTCGTGCAAAGGGTCGCAAGAAGTTAACAGTTTCTGACGAGAATCACGGAAAGTAAAGTCTGGTTCAAAGAAGAAAATTAGGTTAAAATAGAAAGAAGTAGGGAAGAATCTTTGCTTCTTTCTGTTTTTTTTGTACCTTTGCATCCAAACTTAGAATAATAAAGATGAAAGCAAAGGATTTCTTTGGCAAGTTTTGCAGTAAGTTCCTGATAGGTAACCTGCTGGCTATGTTGTTGGTGGTGATTGCCCTGATGTTCAGCGTTAAGTATGGACTGGACTGGTATACACATCATGGGGAAGGGATAAAAGTACCCAAGGTGGAGGGAATACTCTATTCGGAAGCATATAATAAGATAACGGCAGAAGGACTGAATATTATCATCAGTGATTCTGGCTATAACAAACGCCTTCCTGCCGACTGTATTCTCTCTCAGAATCCAGGTCCTGGAACAATGGTGAAGGCTGGGCATACTGTATATGTATCCGTGAACTCTCCTTCATCGCCGAGCTTTGCTATCCCCGATGTAGTGGACAATAGTAGCTATCGTGAGGCCGAGGCCAAGTTGATGGCTTTAGGTTTTAAGTTGCTCCCTCCAAAGTTGGTAGATGGTGAGAAGGACTGGGTCTATGGTATCCTTTGTCAGGGACGTCGGGTCGCTACGGGAGATCATGTATCGATTGATAGTCCGCTGACGCTGATGATTGGCAGTGGACAATATGATGCGGGGGAGAATATTGACTATATAGAGCCTGAATATAAAATGATGCAAAGTGGCGAAGTGGACGATTTTGAGGAATTGGTAGAATGATCAGAGACGAAGAGCTGGAGGATATTGATTTGCTGACTGAAGACATTCCCGTAGAAGCGGGAGGTGACGGCCAGTTATATGAACACTTCCGGATGGAGGTGGACAAGGGACAGGTGCCTGTCCGAATAGATAAGTATATCTCCGAGCATCAACCTCATTCCAGTCGTAACAGGGTTCAGAAAGCAGCAGAAGCTGGTTTTATTCAGGTAAATGGTTCTCCAGTAAAAAGTAATTATAAGGTACGCGCGGGGGATGTCATTACTTTGATGCTTGACCGTCCACACTATGATACAACGATCGAACCAGAGGACATCCCTCTGGATGTGGTCTATGAAGATGACGACCTGATGGTCATCAATAAACCGGCAGGCATGGTGGTGCATCCTGGCTGTGGTAACTTCAGTGGAACGCTGGTCAATGCCATTGCCTGGCATCTAAAGGATCTGGAGTCATACGACCCGAATGATCCGGAAGTAGGACTGGTCCATCGTATCGATAAGGATACCAGTGGTCTGCTTGTCGTGGCTAAAACACCCGATGCCAAGACATCACTAGGCAAGCAGTTCTTCAACAAAACTACTCACCGCAGCTATAATGCCTTGGTGTGGGGGAACTTTGTAGAAGAAAAGGGTAGGATAGAAGGCAACATCGGGCGAGATCCGAAAGATCGGTTGCGGATGGAGGTGTTCCCACCAGACTCAGAGATTGGGAAGCCTGCAGTCACTCATTATAAAGTGATGGAGCGCTATGGCTATACGACGTTGGTGGAATGTGTCCTGGAGACTGGTCGTACCCACCAGATCAGGGCTCACATGAAGCATATCGGACACCCGCTGTTTGCTGATGAACGCTATGGTGGAACAGATATCCTGCGGGGTGAACGTACGGCCAGTTATAAGGCTTATATCCAAAACTGCTTCAAACTGTGTCCCCGTCAGGTGCTTCATGCTAAGACGCTGGGTTTCGTTCATCCGACAACAGGACAGCAAATGGACTTTACATCGGAGTGGCCCGAAGATATGACGACGCTTATCGACAAGTGGAGAAGCTATGTAAGAGTAAAAAGTTAAATAGATAATATATGAAAAATTTAAAGAGAACCATTGCCATCGTTTGTGGTGGCGACTCATCGGAACACGATGTATCACTGCGCTCGGCACAGGGACTATATTCCTTCTTTGATAAGGAACGTTACAATGTGTATATTGTCGACATTAAGGGTCAGGACTGGCATGTAGAATTGCCTGACGGCACGACAGCGCCCATTGACCGTAATGATTTCTCGTTTGTGGAAGATGGAAAAGCCCAACTTTTCGACTATGCCTATATCACCATTCATGGCACACCAGGTGAGAATGGTCTCCTGCAGGGATATTTCGACTTGATAGGTCTGCCCTATAGCACGAGTAGTGTATTGGTTGAGGCAATGACCTTCGATAAGTTCGTGCTTAACCAGTATCTGCGTGGTTATGGAGTCAGTGTGGCTGATTCACTTTTGATCCGCAAAGGCTATGAGGAACTGGTGTCCGACGATGAAATTGAGGAACGTATCGGTATGCCCTGCTTTGTGAAGCCTGCTGCCGACGGTTCTTCGTTCGGTGTTTCTAAGGTTAAGAACAAGGACCAGTTGGCTCCTGCCATCCGTAAGGCGATGATGGAGAGCCCAGAAATTATGGTTGAGAGCTTTCTCGAGGGAACGGAGATCTCTATCGGTGTCTATAAGACCAAGGATAAGTCGGTTGTACTGCCTGCTACCGAGGTTGTTACCACCAACGAGTTCTTTGATTACGATGCCAAGTACAACGGTCAGGTTCAGGAGATTACTCCTGCCCGTTTGCCTGAGGATGTAACCGAGCGTGTTCGCCAGATCACCTCTCATATCTACGACATCCTGCACTGCAATGGCATTATCCGCATTGACTATATTATTTCAAAGGAAGGTAAGATCTCCATGTTGGAGGTGAACACCACGCCAGGTATGACTGCCACCAGCTTTATCCCACAGCAGGTGCGTGCTGCAGGATTAGAGATGAAAGATGTGCTGGCAGATATTGTTGAGAATCAGTTTGTGTAATTGTGTTAGAAGATGAAGGTTCCTGAGGAGTTTAGCGAGATTCGGCCATATGAGCCGGAAGAGATGCGGCAGGCGTTCGACGATTTGCTGAATGATCGTCAGCTTAATGTCATATTAAAGGGCTTCGTACCCTGGCTACCCAAGTCGGTACGCAATGGCCTGTTGCGCTTGGCTTTTATTGGTGTCAAGACACCGCTCGATTTCCAGAAACGCTTCATGAAACCCATCGTGAAGTATATCATGCGTAAACACACTGATGGTTGTGTCTTCAACGATGGTATACTCAAAGGTGCTGCCTCCCCAGAGTGTCGTTACACTTTTGTCAGCAATCACCGAGACATTGTGCTCGATTCCGCTTTCCTTGATGTTTTGCTTGTGGACGCAGGCTATCCAACGACGGTGGAGATTGGTATTGGGGACAACCTGCTCATCTATCCTTGGATTAAGCGGCTGGTACGTATGAACAAGGCATTCACTGTGCGCCGTGGCCTTTCCCTCCGCGAGACACTCTCCGCATCTCAGTTGATGAGCCGCTATATCCATTTTGCCGTTACACAGAAGAAAGAAAACATTTGGATATCCCAGCGTGAAGGTAGGGCGAAGGATTCTAATGACCGTACTCAGGATGCAGTTCTGAAGATGCTTGCCATGGGTGGTGACCTGAAAGAACTGAATATCGTTCCATTGACTATCAGCTATGAGTTTGATCCCTGCGATTATCTCAAGGCCCAGGAGTTCCAGCAAAAGCGTGATAATCCTGCCTTTAAGAAGTCCCGTCAAGATGACCTTGACAATATGAAGATTGGCATCTTCGGTTATAAGGGACGAGTCGTTTACAGTCCCGCAGCCCCCATTAATACTTGGATTGGCGAACTGGCAGACCTCCCTAAGTCTGACTTCTATAAAGCTCTTGCGGAGCGGATGGACAAGGAAATCCATCGTGGTTACCACCTTTATCCATGCAACTATATCGCCTTGGACGAACTGAATGGTAACACTGCGCATGCTGACCATTACAACGATGCTGATAAGCGGCGCTTCGAGGACTATCTTGCTGGGCAGATGGCTAAGATTCAACTACCCGACAAGGATGAGGCTTTCCTTCGTGAGCGTATGTTGACGATGTATGCCAATCCTGTCAAAAACCAATTTGCAGCCCAATGAAAAGACTCTTCAGTATTCTGCCATTCCTCATCATTTGCTGCCTCACGTTTCTCACTTCTTCCTGCACTCAGGATACTTATGAGAAAGGTGAGGGTAAGTATTCCTTGATGCGGGGTGACTTTGTAGAGGCAAGGACTGATGCCAACAAACAAGTTGTTTCTATGACAACCGATGATGGTGATCTCTTGCCGTTGGTGAAACCATACAGCGCCAAATGGATAACGACTGCTGATACCATTTACCGTTGTATGCTATATTATAATAAGGTGGAACAACATCAGGGCCAGTATGCTGCTGAGGTCTTGTCGATGGGACAGGTCCCTTGTGTGACTATTAAGCCTTTGTCAGATTTTGATAAGGAATTCCGTACCGATCCTGTTAAGTTCGAGAGCATTTGGTTGAGCAAGTCTGGGAAATACCTGAATCTCTATCTTCATCTGAAGACAGGAGTGACTGAAGACACGTCTGCTGTCCATCAACTGGCATTCCTAACGGATACGCTTTTGACTTATCCCAATGGCATGCGTACTCGTCATCTGTTGCTCCATCACGACCAGAACCATGTTCCTGAATATTATTCCACTAAAGCATACGTCAGTATCCCGACTTCCCAGCTTGATGCTGATTCCGCCCATATAATCATCAATACCTATTCTGGCAAACAAGAAAAGGTTATACCTTTGCAGCACTAATGAGGAAGTGTCCCCTTACGACTTTCTGATAGTTCCCAGCATGGGAACAAATTATTCCCACGGCGGGAACAACTTATTCCCAGCATGGGAACTGTTAATCCGCAGCAAGGAAACCACCAAAATACCCTTTCCTGGGTGGATAATTTATACTATTTAGGGGACATTATCATTAATATCCCCTTATTATCACCTTCTGATTCTGCTTTTCCCTTGTCCTTGCAGGCAGTTTTATTAGTAAAATGTAACAAATCCTTTGTTTTTTGTAACATTCTTAATATTTTCTGCATTTTCGGACCTTAAAATTATTATTTTTCGAAAATATTGTTTAATTTTGCAAACGATTCGGTGTAATTTGAAGAAACTATTCATTTAATAACTTATAACTTATATTAAAACCAAAACGTATGAATGTGAACAACTCTTCTTGACTAACTAGGGAGCTCGCGTACCTTATTATAATATAGGTCAGGCTCTTGGGGTGCTTGTACTCCACAAAACCAGGGATGATTATTATAAACCAATTTAATCTATAGTAAATACTTAAGTATGAACATTTAAACCTCATTTAAAGTATGAATCGAATTCTTAAATCGCTGCAAAAGCCATTAGTAACTCTGTTCCTGCTCTGTTTGTTCCCCATGGGAGCGCTGGCTCAGAACGTTGTAAAGGGAACAGTGAATGATGAAGCAGGCGAGCCGATTATCGGTGCGACTGTGAAAGTACAGGGTACCCAAAAGGGTTCCATTACCGATTTTGACGGTAAGTTCTCCGTCGAGGCAGCTTCAAACGCCACCCTCGAAGTCTCCTACGTTGGTTACGTTTCCCAGAAGGTAAAGGTTGCCGGCAAAAACAACATCACCATAGTCCTGAAGGAAGACGCACAGATACTGAACGACGTGGTAGTCATCGGTTATGGTACGATGAAGAAGAGCGACATCTCTGGTTCTGTTGCTACCATCAACAAGGAACAGATGGAGCGTAAGGTGCCCGTAAACATTGCAGATGCCCTTCAAGGTGCTGCTGCCGGTGTGATGGTAACCAATCAGGACGGTGCTCCTGGTTCAAAGTCTGCCATCCGAATCCGTGGTATCGGTACTATCAATGGTGACGCCCAGCCTCTTTACGTGGTTGACGGTGTTCAGGTTGGAACTAACGCTGACTTTGTGAATCCTGCCGACATTGAGAGCATTGAGATTCTGAAGGACGCCTCTGCAACTGCTATTTACGGTTCAGCAGGTGCTAACGGTGTTATCATGGTGACCACCAAACACGGTCAGAAGGGTAAGATGAACATCAATATTACCGCTGACCTAGGTCTCCAAACACTTCCTTATAAACTCAACACTCTCAAAGGGGACGACTACGCACGCAGTATCCGTGAGTCAAAGGCCAACGATGGCGCTACGTTGAACAACCAGATTTGGTCGGAGGCATACGACGGCAAGCGTAATCTGATAGACTGGCAGGACCAGATGTATCAGACTGGTCTCAAGCAACAGTACGGCATTTCTGCAAGTGGTGGTACTGACAAGACTCAGTATAACTTCTCTATCGGTTATCTCAACAACAAGGGAATAATTGTCAATACCAATTATGATCGTCTAACCTCGCGCGCAAGCGTAAAGTCTAAGGTGAACGACTACATCGAGTTCGGTGGCGACATGAACTATATGTATTCAACAGCCAAGGGTAATAACATTGGTCTTGGTAACAATGCAAACCTGTCTTCACAGCGTGATATTGCCCAAATGGCACCGTCGCTCGATTATATTGACGATGTAACCGGTGAGCACGTAAAGGTGAATGTTGTGAACCCCGATGGTACATACGGCGGAAGTAAGGCTCCAACACCTGATGGCTGGGAAGGTATGACAGCCGGTGCACAGAACCCCTACGCATCTCAGATGGAAATTGGCCGTACAACTCGCAGTTCACGTATTTCCATCAACCCATATATTGACATCACACTCCTCAAGCTAAAACAGCACACCTTGAACGTTCACTCGATTGCATCTTGGACTCAGACAAACTCTGACAATGACGAGTTCTCCGGTTTGTATGAACGCTACAACATGATTGGCGGTAAGATGACCAAGGTAAACTACGAAGGACGTGACAAGGAATACTACAACTTTGGTCTTGGCCAAAGCAAGGGTCTTTCTAAGGGAATTGAAACCTATATCACCTATAACTGGAATACTGACTTCAACAACCTGACCTTGATGGCCGGTAACTCTGTCAGCGACTACGAGGGTGCATGGGTAAGTGCCAGCGCACACACATTCCTTTCAAAGGACAACCGCCTGACCTCTCTTGCTACTGATGATGACTCTAAGCAGGGTTCTGGCGGTTTTAATGCCAAGACGCGTACGATTTCTTACTATGGCCGTTTGGTTTACAGCCTTTTAGACCGTTATATTGTGACAGCAACCATCCGCCGTGACGGTTCTTCAAACTTCTCTGAAGGTAATCGTTGGGGAACATTCCCATCGGCAGCCGTAGCATGGCGTATCAAGGAAGAATCGTTCCTGAAGGATTTCAAGCCTATCAGCAACGCCAAGATTCGCGTTGGTTGGGGTCAGACTGGTAATGCCGGTGGTATCGCAGGACGCTCTACATACGCACTTTCTTCTGCCGACACTAAGGTAAAGTTCTATACTTTCGGACAGGGCGGTGGTACTACAGGTTCTACTGATGGATCCAACAAACAAGTAGGATTCTACGCACCTCTGGTAGATACCAATCTGAAGTGGGAGACCAACGAGCAGCTGAACTTCGGTGTTGATCTCGGTTTCCTCAACAATGACTTGACCATCACTTTGGATTACTTCACCCGTAAGACCAAGGATCTTCTGATTGAGCGTCAGATTCGTCCGTCAGCCGGAAACACGTCTATCTACACCAACTTCGGCCAGATTGACAATACTGGTTTTGAGTTTTCTATCAACTATAACAAGCGTCTTAACAAGGACTGGTCTATCAATGTTGCATTCAACGGTTCTACACTGAAGAACAAAATTAAAAAAATGGGTGTTGACTACACCTCTACTTGTAGTGGTGGCAATAGCACTTACTCTGCTGATAATGAAGATGGTTCCCAGATTGGTGCTATCAGCGGTACCGGTTTCGTATGGAACGACCACTCTATCTGCCGCGAGGGCGAGGCCGTAGGTTCATACTATGGTTATAGAGTTTCGGGTGTCATTAAGGATCAGGCTATGTTGGACAAAGCTCTTGCTCAAGGTCAGAATGCAGAGATGGGTGACTTCCTATTCGAGGACGTTGATGGAAACGGCACATTGGATGACAATGACCGCGTGATTCTCGGCAATGGTCTGCCTGCAATGAACTTCGGTCTAAACCTCAGTGCCGCCTACAAGAATTGGGACTTTAGCATTTATTCTCATGGCGTTCTTGGTATGGACATCCTTTCATACTCTAAGATGCGTTTCAGCATCATGAACCCCTCTGATGACTCTTGGACGCCAGCACTTCTGAAGGACAGCTACAAGGCTATGTGGAGTACAGACAATCCCAATGGTTCGCTTCCTCGTATGACCCGCCTTGACAACAACAAGAACAGCCGTATCAGTGATGCTTGGATCGAGAATGGTGACTTCCTGAAGATCAGCAATATCCAAGTTGGTTACACAGTTCCTCGCGAAATCGTCAACAAACTGATGATTCAGAACGCCCGTATCTATCTGGCAGTTCAGAACCTCCTCTGCATTTCTCCTTATAACAAATATGGCGATCCTGAGGTTGGTATGGGTAATGTCATCTACACCGGTCTTGATACTGGCCGTTATGCTACTCCTCGCACATTCCAGTTTGGTGTAAATCTCACGTTCTAATTTAAAAAAAAATCATTATGAAAAAGATATTTAAATATTTTGCAATGGCAGGTCTGGGACTAGTTGCTCTGTCTTCTTGCAACAACGAAGATTACCTTGACGTACCAAAATATGACATACTTGACATCTCGTCACAATATGAGGGTGATGATAACGCCCGCCTTGGCTTAAATGGAATCTATGCCTACAATAATGTCAGCAAGCAGGACAACAGCTGGGGTTACAAACCGAATTTGTTTACCGGTAGCCACCCGACAATGGATACCCAGTGTACAGGTTGGGACGTAAAGTTCCTCGATCAGACCTGGGATGCCAACGTTGGCGAACTCGGTGAAGGTTGGGCTCACGCATACGCAGCTATCTGCCGTGCAAACCTCTATCTGTCAGGTCTGGAGACCGCTGAGAATGTCAGCCCTGAGGCAAAGAATCTATGCGAGGGGGAAGCTCGCGCTCTGCGTGGCTATTTCTATACATGGCTGGCTACAACGTTCGGTCGTGTGCCTATGCTTGCCACAGGAGAGGACTTCAGCAACACGCCTAACAAGGCTGCCGCTGATACCTACGAAGAGATGTGGGACTTCATTATCGAAGACTTCTCAAAGGCAGCAGAACTCCTGAATTGGACTCCATACGAGAACCAGTATGGCCGCTGCACCAAGGGTATGGCCAAGGCTTACCTCGCAGATGCTTATATGTGGAAAGCTTTCCGTTGTCCTGACCAGGCAAGCGATTGTTACAATAAGGCAAAGGCAGAGCTGAAGAGCATTATCGACAGTGGCACATACAAGCTCGCCACCAACTTTGCCACAAACTGGGATCCTGCAGGTTTTTGGAATGAAGAGTGTATTTGGGCAATGTGCTCAGACGAAGGTAATGAGTGGAGCAGCTGGGGTGGTGACCGTGTTGTCACTTTCTGCAATCCAAACATGTTCAAGTGGTTCACAGCTTGTCCTGAGAACGGCGGATGGGGCTCCCAGTACCTCTCTTGGGAATGGTACTCTTGCTACGAGCCAGGCGACACCCGTCGTGATGCTTCTTGCGTTACAGGTGCAATTCCTGAGGATCAGCTGGCTAAGTATGGTATCGAGAAGTCTAAGGTTGTTTATGGATTCCATCCCTATCTGAAGGACTCTCTCGGTATCAAAAATGATAATGGTCAGGTTGTGAAGCCTTTCATCAATGCTGAGGGTGTTGTTTCTGGAACCAAGACTATGCAGTTCCATTTCACAAATGGTGAGTTTGCACCTGCTATCTGGACAACCAAGATTTGGCGAAATGCATTTGCTGATGGTAACTCTTGGGGTACTCAGATGTGGTCTCCAACCATTATCTATGGCAAGCGCTACGCTAACGTTCTGCTTGACTATGCAGAGTGCTGCTTCCGCACTGGTGACGAGACTACGGGTTGGGCTCAGCTTGATATCCTCCGCAATCGTGCATGGGGTAACTTGACCATTGGTCAGGACTACAGCAAGTATTTTGCTCACTTCAACACGGTCTATACTGGCAATGGTAAGAATACGACCATGACAGAATATCCTATCGGTGTACTGACTCAGGCCGTTACCGTTCCTTCTGCTAAGGAATACTACACGAAACTGCAGGCTACTCCTAACCGCGTAGGTTACACTCATAAGTCAGAGGCTTGGAAGGTGGCTGTCAACGAGGAGCGTCGTAAGGAGTTCAACTCTGAGTGGTGTCTCTGCCCAGACATGATCAGGTCTGGTTATATGGAGGATCACATCGACTATAATTATCCCAAGGATGATGGCGGTTCTGACTACGCTAACTATCCTTGGTCAAAGCGTTCATTCGATTTTGACATCAACAAGATGGATATGCCTATCCCAGCAGGAGAGCTGTTGAAGAACACGCTTCTTAAACAGAATCCTGGTTATTAATCAAATAATCATGAAGCAGTGTTATCCCCCGCCGCCATAGCGGTGGGGGATATCTATTTTAATCGTTTTTGTTATGAATGGCAAGTTCTTCTATATGATTTTAGTGGCACTCACGTGTTTGGCATGTAGCCATGAGCAGCGTGAGGCTAATTTCGGTACGGAGGAGGAATGCCGCTACGATATCATGCAACTTGACGGAGACTGGGAGGGCATCATCGCTGAAGCCGAGAAGACCCCCGTGAAGTCGTTGGCTTGTCGTAAAGTATTCAGGTTGGCACAATTCCGTCTGAAGCAGATTGATCAGAATGCCGTTTTAGAATGTCTAACGAACACAAAAGAGGCACTGACGAGTGTGATGGGAGCCATGATGATGAGCGACGTATATATGCAGCTGGGATTTGCTGCACTGGCTCAACGTGCTGCCTTTGAGGCCATGGTGATGGCCAATAACGACAAAATGAAACGACGAGCCCTGCAGCGACTCACTGAGACGGCCATCATCACCCGGCAATACGACGTGGCAAGGAAATACATTGCCATATTGGAAGAGAATGGTGTGAATCGTCAGTGGCTGAAGACGATGAAACCGATGGTAGAGCATCCTGAGACTATTCTGCAGAACCCTACTTTTAAGAGTTTACAAGAGCAATATGAGAAAGGCGAAGACCAGTTCTTTATGTAGTTGTTTGTTAGGAATCTGTCTGTTTGTAGCCTGTACATCACTGCCGAAGGATGTGACCCACGTCGACGAACAGCCTGCTATCTATCCAGACTACATCGGTGTGACCATCCCCACAGGCATCGCCCCACTAGACTTCACCATGGCCGATGACAGCGTCACGACCATTGACGTTGAGGTGAAGGGCTCTTTGGGTGGTTCGCTACATACTAATGGCATCTATGCCGACTTTGAAATCGACGTTTGGCATGAGTTGCTAGAGCAGAATAAGGGTGGTGTGCTGACGGTAACGGTCTGTGCCGAACGCAATGGCAAATGGAAAAAATATCAGGATTTCCCTATCTATGTGAGCAATGATAGTCTCGGCGAATGGGGCATCACCTACCGCCGGATAGCCCCTGGCTATGAGTTCTATGGCCATATGGGCATCTATCAGCGCGAGCTAAGTACATTTGAAGAAACGGCCCTGTTGGACAATGGGCAGTTGAATGGCCAATGTATTAACTGCCATACTGCGAATCGTACGAATCCTGATATGTATGTGTTTCATATACGAGGCAAGCATGGGGCTACTGTGATGAACCGCAGCCATGATATCGAAAAGCTCAAGGCAACAAATGACACATTAGGCATCACGATGGTTTATCCTTACTGGCATCCGAATGGGCGTTACTGTGCTTTCTCCACAAATAAGACCTCGCAAATGTTCCATACTGCAAATCCTGCAAAGCGCATTGAGGTATATGATTCACAGTCTGATGTCTTTGTCTATGATACGGAGACACAAAACATTCTTTGCGACACACTTATAATGAAAAAGTATTGGGCTGAGAATACACCTTCTTTCTCACCGGATGGAAAATGGCTCTATTTTACCACTGCTCTCAGACAAATATACCCTACTGACTATGACAAGGAGAAATACAGCCTTTGCCGAGTTAGTTTCGATGAAACATCAGGTAAGATCGGCACTTATGTCGATACGCTCATTTGTGCCAACAAGACCGGCAAGAGTGTGACCTGGCCACGCCCGTCGTACAACGGACGATATCTCATGTATACACAGATTGACTATGGCTATTTCTCAATATGGCACCCCGAGGCCGACCTATGGTTGCTCGATCTAAAAACGGGAGAATCACGCGCTATGGACGAAGTAAACAGTACACGTGCAGAAAGTTTTCATAACTGGAGCAAAAACAGTCGTTGGTTTCTCTTCACCAGTCGACGCGACGATGGACTCTATACTCGTATTTATTTGGCCTCGATCGATGGCAATGGTAAAATAACCAAGCCTTTCATGCTGCCGCAACGCAATCCCAAGGAATATTACCGCCGACTGATGTACTCGTATAATACCCCAGACTTCACCGACAGAAGTGTAAACATCGATAAAGCTGCTACTTACCGGGAAATTGAGAGCGACGAAAGAACAGAAACTAAAATGAGGTAAGGACTTCTCCGTGCGCTAAGGATTCTCTCTAATTCGTCGATTTCGGCATCGGTGGTAGCTATGATATTGGAGTTGACCTATAAAAGTTAGCAGTCATTGATTTAGCACCTCAATTCGCTTACTCAACAGTAGGTGGTAGTCGGCCTTCATCTTATCGGGCAGGAATGATTCATCGATGAGGGTTTCCCACTTAGGCAGGAAAGACTTCATTCGTTCTATCATTTTGTTTGCCACTGTATCAGAGATTCCACTTTTAGTAAAGGCAGCCATAAAGGTATGACGGTCGAAACCACTCTTATTACCACCTACCGTGAAGGTCATTGCCATCTCTTCTGTATCATGAGGATCAGCCAATAATACGGACAGCAAATCGTAGGCTGGAGACAGGACATACTCTCCGTTTCCGCTATCTATCAGAGAAAAGTTCTTGCAGTGCATATCAGAGTTCCCTGTCATCCATGAAAACAAGACTACCTCCCAAAATCGCTGAACATCAAGCATGGGAGCCGATGAGTACTTCTTGATCGTTTCTGCTAACTGCAAGTAGGTGCCATAGTACTTATGTTCGGTGAGACGATTGGTAAGTTGGCACATGTCAAGCATGGATATCTTTTCTCCATGTCGCCCTCGATCCATTCTGAGGGTAAGATAGCCCAGCTCACCATCAGAGAGCCGGATGAGTGTATGGCGAGCTGTGCGGATATGAGCCACTTCGGCCATCTTCATCGTCAAGTCTTCTAACTCAGGCAAACAGGGATACATGGAGCTTTGTGGCTTGAAGATATACTTTCCCCAGAGACCTACAATGGTAAACTTTGCAGGTTCACTCTTCCCGCCACGGTTCACATCGAGCGACATCTTGGCCTGCACGCCTGTTACGGATGCACTGGTTCGGATAACTTGTCGGGCAAGCTCCGACATATTATCACGCGTATATGGAAGTATGGGAGCTGTTTCACTACCGAAAAATTTGCGTGCGCAGCTTGGGTGAAAATCCACCTGGCCTTCTTGCAACTCTTTATAACAATACAAACATTTACTCATGGTCTAACGGTTTTACGCTGATGTTTCCGATACAATCCTTGCAGCAAGCCATCAGGAGCGACATTCTGTCGCGTGGGTCAATCTTCCACGACGACGATGCTATATCCAGGAGCCATCCCTCTGGAATGAGCCCATCAAATACTGGGAACATCATTTCTTTATCATACTGTTGGGCCGTCAAAGGCATTGTAGGACTTACAGGAGCAGCATCTGGATGAGCAAGATACGCCTCGTCATAGACAAAATGGAATCCTTCTTCATCCTCTGTAAGGACTCCGCAATACAAATCATTAACGTAGATACCAGCCTGCTTCATACGCTATCATTTTTAACGGGGGCAAGACAGTCGCCAAACAGAGCCAGTACGTCATTTACCTTATCCATTCTCAATGTCTGCTTACCTTGTTCAAGATCTCTTACGAACCTGAGTCCAACACCAGCCCTCGCAGCCAATTCAACCTGAGAAAGCCCGTTTATCTTTCGTTTTTGCTTAATATATTCTGATAAAGTCATCATAATTATACCTTAACGGGTACAAATATAGATATAATTCCGCTATAATATACCACAAAGGGTATAAAATTAATGATTTTTATCATTATTATACCCGAAATGGTATATATCTATGTCGATGTTTCTCCTTCGCAACAATAATTTGTGATAGCAGCTATTACTATCGCTACCCTAGCGGAGTCTATTCAATATAAAACACTGTTCATCCCTACATTTTCAGTGTAATACATTGTATATTAATGGTTTAATGAATGTATAGAGACTAAATGAATACATGCAACTATACATGATTTAAGAAAAATCAAGGCTCTTTCAAAGAGAAACTTGACTTAACTTGCTGTTTATCAACTTGTTCCATGACAGTATCTTATAAGGAAACAATTTGTTTCCTCTAGTGAAACACTCTGTTTCTTAAGGGGAAACAATTTGTTTCCATTGTTACTACACCAATGAAACAATGTTATCTTTATGTCGTAGATGACGGCTTATGACATATTATGGAAATAAAATCCGCTCCAGTTCGTCAATCTCTTCTTCCGTCGTGGCCCAACTGGTTACGAAACGGCAGATGGTGTGACGCCTGTCAGTCTGTCCGAAATGTGAGAACTCCACTTTCTGACTTAGTTTCTCAACTTGTTCATTATCGATAACGATAAACTGCTGGTTTGTTGGAGAGTCAACATAGAACTCAAATCCTTTGCGGATAAAGAGGCTCTTCATCCGCATGGCCATCTTAATGGCATGCTCTGAGAGCTTGAAGTAGAGATTGTCAGTAAACAGTGCATCGAACTGCAATCCGATCAGTGCCCCTTTTGCAATCACTGCTCCATGCTGTTTCTGGATGGAGAAGAAATGCTTGTGGGCCTTGCGGTTGGTGAAGACGACTGCCTCACCACAAAGAGCGCCGATCTTTGTGCCGCCAATATAGAAGACATCACAATGGCGAGCCAGATAGGGCAGCGTAATGTCATTGCTTTCAGCCATCAGACCGTAGCCAAGACGGGCTCCGTCAATATAAAGGGGTATTTCGTAGCGCTGACATACCTGATAGAGGTCATCGAGCTCCTTGGCGGAATAAAGTGTGCCAAACTCCGTAGGAAAGGTGATATACACTAGACCTGGGTGTACGGCATGGTCCTTGTTACCGTCGTGCATATAGTCGTCGAGATACTTGTCGAGCATCTTGGCTTCCATCTTGCCGTTTGTGTCACCGATGGTGATAATCTTATGCTCAGTGAACTCTACTGCACCAGCCTCGTGGACATTGATGTGGCCAGACCCAACACAGATGACACCCTCATACTGATAGAGCATCGAGTCGATGGTAGTGGCATTTGTCTGGGTACCACCCGTTAGGAAGAATATCTGTGCATCTGGCAATCCGCAGGCCTCGCGGATACGATCCTTGGCGCGTTCACTGAACTCGTCAAAGCCATAAGGAGTGGGTTTGGCACTATTGTACTTGATGAGATTGTCGAGCACCTGTTGACATGCCCCGTTATTGTAGTCACATTCAAATGATATCATATCTTGCTGTTTCTTTTTGCGTGCAAAATTACATAAAGTTTCGCGATTTTCTTGCATAATTATGAAGAATTTTGTATCTTTGCAGTCAGATTGTGTATCAGACGTAGCCATGATTAGGTTAAAAACTGCTTTTTTAATACTCGTGGGAACATTTTTAGTATTGCTGATATCCTCATGGGTCAGCAACACGGATGATATTTTTGGTCCCATACCGCAGAAGCCTGATTATGCAGACTCTTCACAATGGCTTATCCGTTATCGGGGAGGTGAGGCAGACATTTTCTATGTCATCTCCACGGAGACTGTCGACCACCTGATGGGTGAAGATACGTGTCATTATGCTGACACTTACTTGGAGCCCCAGCGCAAGACGATGCTCAAGGAGATGCTGGCTGTTGACTCTTTCTATTCTGGCAGTTTCAATTACTACTCCCCATTCTATCGGCAGGTGTCTATGAATTCATGGCTCACACCAGAGAAAGCATTTCGTCGGCTTCCTTTATCGATTGGTGACGTCATGAATAGTTGGCAGTACTATTTGGAGCATTTCAACCAGGGACGCCCCTTTATCTTAGCTGGTTACAGTCAGGGAGCCGATGCCATCCTGAAGGTTATAAAGAATATGCCCGATACTGTTTACCAGCGGATGGTAGCTGCCTATTTCATAGGTTTCAAGCTGGCTTCCGAAGATGTTGATAGCGTTGACAACATCAGATTGGCTGAGGGAGCTACGGATACAGGAGTAACCATTGCGTTCAACTCTTTGCGCTCGCCGGAATGTATGCTTTTCTTTAGTGAGGGCACAGCAGCCTGTATCAATCCCGTTAACTGGCGGACAGACTCGGTAAGTTCTGCTTTCGTTAACTATGGCCGTCGGAGAAATGATACACTTTCTGTCAGGTGCGATCCTGAGAGCAAACATCTTATTGTGAGTGGTTGGAAGAAAGAGACGATTATGCCCTTTCTGGGTATTCCCGGCAACTATCATCATATGGAGTTGAGATTCTACTATCCCTATATCCGACAGAACATGGCTGACCGTGTGGCTGCCTTCTTGAAGAAAAAATAATAATCCCCGCCAATTGGCGGGGATTCGCGTTTATAGGGCTTCAAGCATCCGTTTAATGACTACCGAACAGCTGATTTCTCGATTGGCTGCTTCGGGTATTACAAGGCTGTTGGGTGATTCGATGACATCGTCGGTAACGATGAGATTACGACGAACGGGCAGACAGTGCATGAACTTACCGTTGTTAGTCCATGACATGTGTTCCGTATCTACCGTCCATGACATATCCTTAGAGGTAATCTTACCATAGTCGGCCAGATTAGTCACACCAGGGTTGCTCCAGTTTTTGGCATAGATGAAGTCGGCACCCTCGAAGGCTTTTTTCTGGTCATATTCCACGCGGGCATTACCAACGAACTTCGGATCAAGTTCGTAGCCCTCGGGGTGGGTGATTACAAGATCCACATCCTCTGCTGCATTCATCCATTGGGCAAACGAATTGGGCACAGCCTGTGGCAATGCGCGGCAATGAGGTGCCCACGTCAAGACCACCTTTGGACGCTCTACGGTCTTATGCTCCTCGATGGTTATGAGGTCGGCAAAGGCCTGTAGGGGATGCACAGTGGCTGTCTCCATTGCAAATACAGGTCGACCGCTGTATTTGATGAACTGTTGGAGCACCGTCTCGGCATAGTCGTACTCGCGGTCGGTGAGTCCTGCAAAGCTTCGAACGCCAATCAGGTCGCAGTAGCAACCCATTACGGGGATTGCCTCGAGCAGGTGCTCGCTCTTGTCACCATCCATGATGACACCACGTTCGGTCTCCAGTTTCCAGGCACCGGCATTTACATCGAGCACGATGACATTCATGCCAAGGTTCATGGCGGCCTTCTGGGTAGAGAGGCGGGTGCGCAGCGAATTATTAAAGAAAATCATCATGAGCGTCTTGTTCTTGCCCAAATGCTGATACTTGAAACGATCGTTCTTAATCTCAAATGCTTCGGCCATCGCTTTGTCCAGCGGACCGAGGTCTTCAACGTTAATAAAACTCTTCATATCTTAAAACAATTATTAATTACTATGTGATGCTTTGAGGCACATGATTGTCATGTCATCGTTGGGTTCCGCACCATGACGATGGTTCTTTACTTCTGCTTCCATCAGTTCTACTACATGGCGGGCATCTTTGAACTTCGTATGTCGTAGTATTTCGAGCATGTGGTCATCGCCAAACTGTTCTTGTTTCATGTTCTCTGCCTCATTCAATCCGTCGGAATAAATGAAGAGAGGACGCCCCTTGATGGATTCTATCTCCTCGCCGATATATTCCAGGCCTGGCCATAGACCAATAGGAGCATTTGGCTCCATCTCCAGAAACGAGCCATGTTGCTCATCGCCACCAATTATAGGGGGATTGTGACCGGCATTGCAGAAGTGGAACTGTCCTGTGATGAGATTCAATTGGCCAATGAACATGGTGACAAACATGCCATTGTCGTTTTTCTCTGTCAGTTCATCATTCAGGCGTATGGCTATGGAAGCCGGCATTAGGTGCTGCTTGGCCAGGGCACGGAATAGACGAATGGTCTGAGCCATGAATAACGAAGCTGGCACTCCCTTTCCTGATACATCGCCTAAGCAGAAATATAGGATGTCGTCTTCAAGCAGATAATCGTAGAGGTCGCCACCTACTTCTTTGGCAGGCGTCATTGAGGCGTAGATATCCAGGTCAGGCCGCTTGGGGAACTCATGTGGTACCATCGACATCTGAATCTCACGGGCAATACGCAGTTCACTCTCTATGCGCTCCTTGGCAGCAGTGGTCTGCTCTAACTGCTCGTAGGCTGTTTCCAACTTGTCGTAGGCCGTCGTCAGTTCTTTCATGTGACGGTTGCGACGATAGAGGTAAATGCTGAGGAAGGTGATGATAAGCAGACCCGCGCTGATGGCTGTCCAGAGTATGATGAAGTCGATTCTCTCCTTGCTTTCCTCCAATTCCAACTTCGACTGATACTCGCTTAATTTCAACTGCTGAGCATGGCGGTCCAGACTGTCGTTCTTCATTTTTATGGAGGCATTACTCAGTTCTATGTCGCGGTTCTTCAGGGTTAGGTTGAGTGCTTCTTCCTCCAATCGGCGCTGCTCCAGCTCGTCCTGGGCATGAGCCAGTTCCAGCGATTGATTGTGCAGCAGTAATTCTTTTGCCTGATTCTCGGCACGGATGACATCGAGTTGCAGAGTATGCTCTGCTGTTTGTTTGCGTATCTCTGCAGAGTTAAGAGAGTCGCTCAATAGCTTGTATTTCTTGAAATAATCAAGTGCATTATTCCAGTCGCCCAACCATTCATAAGCGTGTGACATAAACTGGTATCTCTCTTGAGGATTCTTTACCTGTTTTGCCCATTCCAGCATTTCCTTGTAGTCGCCGTTTACCTGGGCATGGTATATCTCAATAAGATAACTATGAGATGTGTTATATTTGTATTTCTCTTTTGCTTTTTTCCATTCCTCGTAGGCCTTGTTATACTCATCTTTTAGATTTTCTCCTTCTGGTATCATTGCGGCTAAGCATCGATAGCTCCATGCATCAACGATGTGAGATCCTAAGACATTAGGTTCTGCCATAGCCTTGTCAGCCATCTCAAGAACCTTCTCTTTCTGTCGCCTGTTACAGTATATTTTTGCCGCTCCAATATACGCTGCAGCAGCATTGACATTGGGCAGATACTTCTGCTTATACTGGATGGCATTAAGATAAAGTCTCAGCGCCTCTTCTTCCATCTTAAGCGAGCTGGACTGGTTGGCATTGGTTACTGAAGAGTAATAGATACCGAGTTTGCTGTCGTGCCGCTTGGAGTGCTCGTTCATGGCCTTGGCTATCTCCATGCCCTTTTGACGACTAACCTTTGAAAAGACAAAAAAAGCCTGGTTAGCCCAAGCGCGATAGAAGAGAGCCTCTTCACCAGCTTTCAGCGCAGTCTCTTTCAGACGCTCGGTAACGTCCATGAACTCGTCTGTGTTACGTGTAGGGTAAAGCCGATACATCTCTTTTTCCAACTGCTCGATAGTGGCAGTTGTGGCGTTCTCCTGTGCCAGCATTTGTATTGGCATGCAAAGCAGGAAGAACAGTGTGAGTTGTATAGGCTTGAACTTTTTCACACGTTTACGTTTCTATGGGCGGGTTTGTCCTTCTCCCTCTATGAGCCATTTGTAGGTGCAGATTTCCTCCAATGCCATTGGACCGCGTGGACCAAGTTTCTGGGTAGAGATGCCGATTTCGGCGCCAAGACCGAACTGGGCACCATCAGTAAAAGAGGTGGGGGCATTCCAATAGACGCAAGCTGCATCAACATGAGCCTGGAACTTTCGGGCGGTCTGCTCGTTCATGGTTATAATAGCCTCGCTATGCCCAGAGCCATTCTCATCGATGTGCTGGAGTGCCTCTTCGAGCGAGGCAACGGTCTTGATAGCGAGCTTGTAGTCCATGAACTCTGTACCAAAACTGTCCTCTGTGGCATGCTCCAAGTAAGAATATTTACCATCGAGTGCAGCATAGGCATGGGTATCGGCATAGATGATGACATGTTTCTCTGCCATTTTCTCGCAAAGTGCAGGCAGATCGTTGAGGCGGTCCTCATGAATCAGCAGACAGTCAAGGGCGTTGCATACAGAGACACGACGCGTCTTGGCATTGTTAACGATGGCTTTGCCCATCTCCAGGTCACCTTCCTTATCGAAATAGGTGTTTACCACTCCTGCACCAGTCTCAATGACAGGGATGCGGGCGGTATCACGGACAAAGTCGATTAGCTTTCTTCCACCACGGGGGATGCAAAGGTCTACATAGCCCACGGCATTCAGCATTTCACCTGTGGCCTCATGGGTTGCAGGCAGTAGGGCTACCACATCCTTCGATACTCCATACTTCTCTAGAATCTCATGGATGAGTGCCACCTCTTCACGATTAGACTCGTCAGCATCCTTGCCTCCCTTCAGGACACAGGCGTTACCACTCTTGAAGCAAAGGGAGAAGACGTCAAATGTCACGTTGGGACGAGCCTCGTAGATCATCCCGATGACGCCGAAAGGCACACTGACACGGCAGAGGCGTAAACCATTGGGAAGTGTCTTCTGTTTGGTGATATGTCCCAGTGGGGTAGGCAATGTTGCCACGTTGCGCATGTCACTGGCAATGCCCTCCAAACGGGCATCCGTTAGTTGCAGACGGTCGTAAAGAGGATTCTCCTTCGACATCTTGGCCAGATCCTCGGCGTTGGCTTTCAGGATTCTTACCTTATTAGATATAATAGCATCGGCAACGGCATTCAAAATCACATTGCGCTGCTCGTCGCTCAGCAGGGCCAGGCTCTTGCTGGCGCGCTTCACTTTTTCAAATGTCTCTTTTAGTTGCATGTATCTTCTATGTTAAGAATTCTGTGTGAGGCGTTGATTCGGGGTTCTCGATGAGATCGATAAGAATGTCATCTCGGGTGCCGTTGGCAATAATGACGTGGATGCCAGCAGACTGGACGTTGCTGGCTGTGTGGTATTTAGAATGCATGCCACCGCGCCCAAAAGCACTCTTCTCAGTTTGGATATACTTAGAGAGGTCGGTGCATGGGGCAACCGTGCGAATCAGTTCGGAAGAAGGATCATCGGGGTGGCCTGAATAGATGCCGTCGATGTTAGATAATAGGATAAGCGAATCGGCTTTCATCATCTGAGCAATGAGGCCAGATAGTTCGTCGTTATCGGTGAACATCAACTCAGTAACAGATACTGTGTCGTTCTCATTAACGATAGGTAATACATCGTTCTCAAGCATGACTGTCATACAAGCCTGTTGGTTGCGGTACTGCTCACCGGGGCGGAAATTCTCCTTCATAGTAAGGACCTGTCCCACATGGATACCAAATTCGCGGAACAGATCATAATATAAACCAACGAGTTTCACCTGACCAACGGCAGAGAACAGCTGGCGTTGCTCCACAGAATCAAGTGAGTGGTCTACGGTGAGTTCACGTCGACCACAGGCTACGGCACCCGATGAAACAAGGATGACCTCCATGTCATGTTTGCGTAGCCAGGCTACCTGGTCTACCAGAGCCGACATGCGGGTAACATCCAATTTACCATCCTTACGGGTCAGTACGTTAGAGCCTATTTTAATAACAATCCTTCTTTTCATATTAATGTTACATCCTTGATATGATCTATTTCTGGTGTGGTGCCAATCATCCCGACAACACTGATGACATCGAAGCGCACAGAACGGCAGGTGTGGTGGGTCTTGACATAGTGGTTGATGGCAGACAATAAGCTACGACGTTTCTTGTAGTCGATAGCTTCTTCCGGGTCGCCAAAGAGGCGGTTCCGACGTGTCTTCACTTCCACCACTACAAGGGTATTGCCTTCTTGGGCAATAATGTCAAGGTCGTGGTGTCCTGATTTCCAGTCACGTTCGAGAATCGAATAACCCTTCTCCAGAAGATATGCTGCAGCCATATCTTCGCCCCACTTCCCCAGCTCGTTGTGTGCGGCCATTACTTCTCTGCGTCTTTCTTGCGAATCTCTACGCGGCGAATCTTACCAGAGATAGTCTTTGGCAACTCATCGACGAACTCGATGATACGGGGGTACTTATAGGGTGCCGTTTCTTTCTTGACATGCTGCTGGAGCTCCTTGATAAGGTCATCGCCAGCTTTGTCTTTCCACTCCTTGCCCAGGACAACGGTAGCCTTTACCACCATACCGCGGATATCATCAGGTACACCTGTTATGGCGCACTCTACCACTGCGGGATGAGTCATCAGGGCGCTCTCTACCTCGAACGGGCCGATACGATAGCCTGATGACTTAATGACGTCGTCGATACGACCCTCAAACCAGTAGTAGCCATCTTCATCGCGCCAGGCCATGTCACCAGTGTGATAGAGACCGTCGTGCCAGGCTTCACGGGTCAGCTCTGGGTCACGATAATACTCCTTAAAGAGACCGATGGGCTTCTTGTCACCCACACGAACCACAATCTCACCTTTCTCACCATCCTCGCAAGAACTACCGTCTGGACGAATCAGATCGATGTCGTATTGGGCATTGGGAATACCCATGCTTCCTGGCTTTGGTTCCATCCAAGGGAAGGTGCCAAGGGTCATGGTGGTCTCCGTCTGTCCGAAGCCTTCCATCATCTTGATGCCTGTCTTTTCATAGAACTTGTCGAACACTGCAGGGTTCAGGGCCTCACCAGCCGTACAACAGTATTCGAGACTCGAGAGGTCGTACTTGGACAGATCTTCGCGAATCATGAAACGGTAGATGGTTGGAGGTGCGCAGAAACTTGTCACCTTATATTTCTCTATCTGACGTAGCAGCGTGTCGGCATTAAACTTCTCATGGTCGAACACAAAGACTGTTGCTCCAGCAAACCACTGGCCATAGAACTTACCCCATACAGCCTTACCCCAACCAGTATCTGCTACCGTCAGATGCAGAGAGCCTTCATGGAGGTTATGCCAGAATACACCCGTTGACAGGTGTCCCATAGCATAGAGATAGTCGTGGGCAACCATCTTTGGTTCTCCGCTGGTACCACTGGTGAAGTACATCAGCATGGTATCATCATTGGTGTTGACAAAAGCGGGACGCTGGAACTTGGGAGCCTGCTTCCACTCTGTCTGCCAATCGTGGAATCCCTCAGGAATGGGCTTGCCATGATCGGTAATGGTAATATACTGCTTTACTGTCGGACTCTCAGCCATAGCAGCCTGAATCTGGCTTACCACATAAGCATCATCTACACAGATAATGGCCTTTACCGAGGCGCGGGTATTACGATAAACGATATCGTGCTTGGTAAGCATGTGAGTGGCAGGAATCACGATGGCGCCAATCTTGCAGAGGGCGAGCATGACGACCCACCACTCGTATCGACGCTTCAAGATCAGCATCACAGGGTCATTCTTACCAATGCCCAGTGTCAACAGATATGAGGCTGCCTGATCGGTCTGCTCCTTCAACTCTCCGTAAGTGGTGCGAATCTCTTCACCCTGATCGTTAGTCCAGAGGATGGCTAGCTTCTCAGGTGCCTCCTCAGCCCACGCATCCATCACGTCGTAGGCAAAGTTGAAGTTCTCAGGGATGATGAACTCCAGGTTTTTGTTGTAATCCTCTACAGACGTAAACTTTGTCTGCTTTAAAAATCTTTCTACCATAGTTTAGTTTATTCTACTGTGAATGCTAAAAATCTGACGGGCTTGTCGCCAACGGCAAGCATGCCATGGGGCTTTGTGGAATCGAAATAGATGGAGTCGCCCTCCTCCAGAATGATGGTCTTACCTCCGATGTAGAGTTCCATCTTACCTTCGAGCACGAGATTGAACTCCTGACCTTTGTGGGTGTTCTTATAAATGGTGTGCGCCTCGGGCTTGGGCTCTACGGTAACGATGAACACATCGGCCTTGTGGTTTACGAAACCACTCACAAGACTCTGGTACTTATAGGCCTTAGTACGTTCTACGCTCATGCCCTGGCCCTTGCGAACCACGAAATACGACTTCATGTGAGGAGCCTCTGCAAACATCAGTTCCTCAGCAGAAACACCATACTTGTGGGCAATCTTCATCAGGTTTGAGATGGTGATGTCAAGTTCGCCCGCTTCAATTTTCTCATACTTCTCCGACGAGATGCCAATCGTTTCAGCCATCTCGCTAACGGGAATGTCGAGCACGTCGCGCAGTCCGCGCAGACGTTCGCCAATTTGTTTTAACTGTTCGTCCATATAAGCTATTATTTCAATTTTCAATCTTCAATTTTCAATCTTCAATTTTCAATTTTCAATCTTCAATTTTCAATTTTCAATCACCTCAGGTCAACGACCTTATAATCTTTGTATTTCTCCTTGGGGTATACGAAAACGGCATCGTCGATATCACCCGCCTGGAAGTTGGAGAAAGTAATGGTGGCCCAGAAGATACTGACCTTGATACGCAAGCGCTTGGGATAGTAGTTGCCTTGGGTAAGCAGGGCTTGAATCTTCTTCATCTTCACATTTGTCTTGGGCTTGGCTACCAGTGTTACCAGCAGATCGTCGCCTTCCTTCGCAATGGAGTAGTTGTAGCTGTCAGGCTCAAACTTGAACATCTGCAGTTTTTCGTCTGCCTTGTTCACTTTGGGGTCATGTAATTCGACAATCTTCTTGTTGGTGCGCACGATGTGCTTCAGGTTGCCGTCGCTATAGGTGATAGTGTTCTTATGCTCACTTCTGGCCTTGTCGCCTTTGTTCCACGACGTCCCTTCTTCTTTATAGAGGTGTAGAATGTTGATCTTGTAGTGAAACGTCACCCCTTCGTTGCCATAGATATGGTTCCATGCCGTGTTGAACACACGTTTGGCCTGTCTGCTATTTGGTGTTTCTTGAGCCAAGAGCACCATGCAGCTTATCAGTGCGAGTGTCAGCAGCGTGTATCTCATTTGGCTCCTGCTTTCAATCCACGAATCACGGCAGAGGTAAAGCCTGCGTGCTCCATCTCGTTGAGGCCTTTGATGGTGACACCTCCTGGTGTGGTTACCAGGTCGATGGCTGCCTCAGGGTGCATACCACTGGCTTCGAGCAGCTCTACTGCTCCCTTCATGGTCTGCATCACGATCTTCTTGGCATCATCAGCCTTAAAGCCTAATTCCACACCGCCCTCTGAGGCTGCACGGATATAGCGCATGGCATAGGCGATGCCACAAGAGGCCAGCGTGGTGCCGGCTGCCAGATGCTGCTCGTCTGTAATAAGGGTATGTCCCATCTCATCAAAGATGCTCACCACGGTCTGGGTGTCCTTCTCTGAGGCGTTTACAGGAACGATGAAGGTCATCGAGGCCATCTCTGCAATGGCAATGTTGGGTATCGCAAGGAAGAGTGGGGGGCAATAGTCGCCTAACCAGTTTTTGATACTCTCCGATGAAACACCTGCTGCTATCACTATCAGGATTTGCTTCTTGGGGTCGAGTTCGGGCTTGATGTCTTTTAGCACACGCTCTACGAGCCAGGGCTTTACCACCACGCAGACGATATCTGCTACGTCTGCTGCCAGCTTGTTGTCCGTTGTCACTGAGACACCCAATTTCGAGAATTTCTCCACAACAGCCTGTGAAGGATCGCTAACGGTGATGTCTTCGTTTCTGAATGTATTTCCTTTGATCAGTCCTTCGACTGTGGAGCCTCCCATCGCTCCTGCTCCTATCACTGAAATTTTCATTTTTTACCTTTTAACCCTTTTACTCTTCAATCTTCTTCAGGACTCTTATCAGTCTCTCGATAAAGTCGTCAGCCTCTGCCTTCGTGAGGCAAAGAGGTGGCAACAAACGCAAAATGTTCTGTCCTGCACAGCCTGTAAAGCAATGCTCATGGTAGATGAGCGGTTGGCGCACATCCTTATGGGGAACATCGAGATCGATACCGATCATCAGTCCACGACCTCTCACATCCACGATGTGGGGTTGTGTTTTCTGTAGCTCCTTCAGTTGGGCAATCAGGTATTCACCCACCTCATGTGCGTTCTCCACCAGATTCTCCTCTTCGAAGACATCAAGCACGGCAAGTGCAGCTGCACAAGCCAGATGATTGCCTCCAAAGGTGGTGCCCAGTTGTCCATAGACGGGCTTGAACTCCGGACTGATTAGTACGCCCCCCATCGGGAATCCGTTAGCGATACCCTTGGCCACAGTGATGATATCAGGCTTGATGCCCAGCCACTGGTGAGCGAAGAACTTGCCGCTGCGGCCGTAACCACACTGAATCTCATCGCAGATCAGCACGGCTCCGTATTGCTTACAAGCGGCGGCCAAACCCTGTGCAAACTCTGGGGTTGCCATCTTGATGCCACCCACACCTTGGATGCACTCTAAGATGACGGCTGCCACACCACCCTTCTGCAACTCTGCCTCCCAGGCTGGCAAATCGTTCAGGGGAAGATAAGTCACATGACCGTTGTCGTTGATGGGGGCGATGATCTTCGGGTTGTTCGTCACCTCCACTGCCAGACTCGTACGACCATGGAAAGCCTTCTCGCAAGAAAGCACTCTGGTATTGCCCGTCTTAAACGAAGCCAGCTTCAGGGCATTCTCGTTGGCCTCGGCACCAGAGTTGATAAGAAACAGCTGGTAGTCGTCGTAGCCACTGATCTTTCCCAGTCGCTCAGCCAACTGCACCTGCAACTTGTTGATGACCGAGTTGGAGTAGAATCCTATCTTGTTCAACTGCTCCGTCACCTTCTCTATATAGTGGGGGTGGGAGTGACCGATCGAGATCACAGCGTGTCCGCCGTAGAGGTCGAGATACTCCTGTCCGTTCTCGTCCCACACCTTACAACCCTGACCCTTGACGATGTTCACGTCGAAGAGCGGATATACGTCAAATAGCTTCATAATGCGTTCCTTTCTATACCTTATTATATAATAATCGGTTGCAAAGTTACGTCAAATATCCGAAAACTCATCACTTTCGCCCATCTTTTTGCATAAAAATGTCAGAATAGTCCGATATCCTGCATACAAAAATCATATTCTTGCAATCTACCTCTGTCTTTTTTATAATTGAGACGGTACATGGGTACTTTTCTTGATGGTACGATGGTACGATAGTACGATGGTACATTTACGTTTTTCTAATTTCAGGATGGGTGCAAGGTTGCATTTGTGATAGTTCATTGCGACAGGAGGAGAAAATTTTTATGTCAATAGGTCTCTTTTAGAATTATATATATTATAATATATATAATTTATTATATAATATTAATATATAATATAAGTATAATAATAATGATATATAGAGAAAGACATATCACTCCGTTGACGTAACTTTTTCCTCTTCGTGTCGCAACATAATGAAAAATTGTAATTGTACCATCGTACTATCGTACCATCGTACCATCGCGACGCCACTGTGAGTAAACTGGGACTTTACTCGGAGTAAAGTGGGGGTTTACTCCGAGTAAACCCCCACTTTAGACACAACCTCCTATCTGTAAGCTAAAACGCAGATGCTTTCAGGCGGAGACCTGCGGTTTCATCAATGCCGAACATCAGGTTCATGTTCTGCACAGCCTGGCCAACAGCACCTTTCAGCAGATTGTCGATGCAGGAGGTAATCAGCAGTTTGTTGCCGTACTTCTCCACATGCACCAATGCCTTGTTGGTATTTACCACCTGCTTCAGGTCGATAGGCTTGTCGCTGTAGTGGGTGAAGGCGGCATCGGCATAGAATTCCTTATAGGCCTCGATGACATCCTCTACAGGGGCAGGTGTCTTGACAACGGCTGTGCAGAAGATGCCTCTGGCAAAGTCGCCACGATAGGGGATGAAGTCAATGTCGGCATCGAGATATCCCTGTACCTGCTTCAGGCTCTGGCGGATCTCTGCGATGTGCTGGTGCTGGAAGGGCTTGTAGATGCTCAGGTTGTTGTTGCGCCATGAGAAATGGGTGGTGGCACCAGGCTTCTGACCAGCGCCTGTACTACCCGTAATGGCATTGACGGCTACATCTTCCTTCAGCAGATTCAGGTAGGCTGCGGGCAGCAAGGCTACTTGGATACAGGTGGCAAAGCAGCCAGGGTTGGCCACATGTTGAGCCTTCATGATTTCCTCCTTGTTGATCTCGGGCAGGCCGTAGACATAATCGTGATTGCCCTTGATGCGGAAGTCCTGTGCCAGATCGATGATCTTGACATTCTCGGGGATGGTGTGCTCCTTGAGGAACTGCTCGCTCTTGCCATGGCCGAAACAGAAGTAGATGACATCCACCTTGTCGAAAGGCATCTCATCGGTAAACTTCAGATCAGTCTCGCCAATCAGTCCTTCGTGGACATCGCTGACAAGGTTGCCTGCGTTACTCTCTGAGTTGGCAAAGACGATCTCTGCCTCGGGGTGGTTCAGCAGCAGGCGGATCAACTCTCCGCCCGTATAACCTGCCGCACCAAGTATTCCTATCTTAATCATATTACCTCTTCTCGTCTTTATGGATACCGTAGTAAACGCGGAGCGGGGTAGAGCTAACCTTGATGAAGCCCTTGGCCTCGTCGGCAGTCCAGCCAGTCTGGGTCTCACCATATTCGCCAAGCTTCGACTTCGTCAGGTCGTTCTCAGAGTCGATACCTACAGTCTCGAAACCATAGGGACGAAGCTTCAGGATAGCTGTACCCGTCACGTTACGCTGGCTGGAGGTCAGCATAGCCTCGATATCGGGCATGACGGGCTCCAGATATTGACTTTCGTGGAGGAACATGCCGTACCAGTTGGCCACCTGGTCCTTCCAGTACTGCTGCCACTTGGAGAGCGTTGATTTTTCCAGTAAACGGTGTGCCTCGATGATCAGTTTCGGAGCTGCAGCCTCGAAGCCTACACGCCCCTTGATGCCGATGATGGTGTCGCCAACGTTGGCATCGCGCCCGATGGCATAAGAAGCACCAATCTCCTCAATCTTCTGGATGGCCTTGATACGGTCGTCGAACTTCTCACCGTTGACACCAACAATCTCACCCTTTTCGAATTGAATCTTCAGTAGCGACTCCTTCTCTTGGGCTGTCACGTGCTTCAGGTAGGCATCCTCAGGAAGCCCCTGTGTGGGGTCGAGCAATTCGCCACCACAGATGCTGGTACCCCAGATACCTACGTTGTATGAATATTTCAGCTTGGTGAAGTCTGCGAAGAAACCATGTTCGTTCAGATAGTCCACCTCTTCCTTACGTGTCAGCTTCTTGTCACGAGTCAGGGTGATAATCTCCACGCCTGGTGCCATCACGAGGAAGGTCATGTCGAAGCGGATCTGGTCATTACCAGCACCTGTTGAACCATGAGCGATGGCATCAGCGCCAATCTCCTTGGCATAACGGGCAATGGCGATGGCCTGGAAGATGCGCTCACTGCTGACACTGATGGGGTAGCAGTTGTTACGCAGCACATTGCCAAAGATCATGTACTTCAGTGACTTGGCATAGTATTCCTGTGTCACGTCAAGAGTGACATATTGTACAGCACCCAGCTTGTAGGCGTTCTCTTCGTTCTTCTTCAACTGCTCTTCGCTGAAGCCGCCGGTATTGGCGCATGCAGCATAGACATCCCAGCCGTCCTGGGTCAGTTTCATAACTGTGTAACTGGTGTCAAGCCCACCAGAAAAGGCTACTACAACTTTCTTGTTTGCCATATCTTTATTGTTTTTTTACCTTTCTACCTTTTTACTTTTTTACTTTTTTCCTCTCTTTCATTCCTTTCCGTCAATCTTGCGTATCCTTTCAATCACCTCATCAGGAATCTTGGCGGGCAGATGTTCCGTTGGATCGTAGAGCATAGCTGTACAGATACAGTATTTCCTGCCTGTACGATGGAGAACATCTACATTACAGCAGCCCTCGCACCCTTTCCAGAACGCCTCGTCGTCAGTAAGATCGGCAAAGGTAACTGGCTGATAACCTAAAGCTGTGTTCATCGCCATGACAGCTGCACCACTTGTCAGTGAGAATATCTTGGCGTGAGGCCAGCGGGTACGGGCCAGTGTGAAGGTCATATCCTTGATGCGCTTGGCTACGTGATGGCCTCGGAAGTCGGGGTGGACAATCAGTCCGGAGGTTGTTACATATTGCTGGTTTTCCCATGTCTCAATATAGCTGAAGCCTGCGAAAGTCCCGTCTTTAGTGAGGGCGATGACAGCTTTTGCCTCCATCATCTTCTTGGTCAGATACTCGTGTGTTCGCTTGGCAATACCTGTGCCACGCACCTTTGCTGCTTCGGCTATAGTGTTAAGGATCGTGTCTACGTATTTCTCGTGCTCAGGTCCTGCTACTAGTACTTCAATTTCAGTCTCCTGTTCCATTATTTTATAGATTATAAGTATTATTTCATGTTTGGTACAAAGTCGCTCAGGGCATTGATGACTTCCTGATGCTTGATACCTTCTTTAATGACGATGAATATGGTGTCATCACCTGCAATTGTCCCTAAAATCTCAGGGATGTCGCTATTGTCGATGTTCCAGGCAATGGAACTGGCATAGCCAGGGCGCGTCTTGATGATACCCATGTTGCCAGAGAAGTTGATGCTGACAAAACCGGGGACCTTCATCATCTCGCGGATGCTATTCGGAGTGCTGACTCGTTTGTACATCGTCTCATTGGGCAGCACATACACATAGTTGCCACTCATGGATGCCGCCTTAGCAACCTTCAGCTGCTTCAGGTCACGACTTAATGTGGCCTGGGTGAGCTTGAAACCCTCTTTCTGTAAGGCATTCAGTAATTCGTCCTGACTTCCTAATTGCTGACTCGAGATGATGAGTCGTAGAGCCTCTAATCGGTTGTTTTTTATCTTCATTGCAGTATATTTATTCAGAATCGGGTGCAAAATTACATAATATTTTGCATCCGACCAAATATTTCTGCATATTTTTGCAAAATTAGTGCCTCATGTCGAAGCCTACGCGTACACCATCGTAGTTTTTGCTCAATTCTCCGATTGTCTGAAGGTCTTTATTCCCACTGAGCGCTGAGGCTACCTGAAGAACATTCAGCAGCTTGTTGGCCTCAAACAAGATGGAGATTCCACCCAGTTCCTTCTTGGCATAACAACTGGTGCTGAACAGCAGAGTCTTAAGGGTAATCTTCTGAGTCGGTTCGTCGAACGTGTATTGCCCTATAAGAGGGGTTCCGGCAATTTTTGCAGAGAACGAACCGTCTTCCTTGAAACTGATCATGGTGTTATTCGACGAAATGCTCACCTGCTGATAATAAGGCAGCAGCTTCTGCTCAATCTGGACTGCGGCCATCTCGCCACCCGCCTTTGCAAGGAGGTTCTTGCTCATGAATGCACAACCAGGACCACTATAGTACCATTCGCCAATCAGACTCTGAGCCTTCACCTTGTCAAGGCCGATAACACTTGCGATGGCGTTGGTTACGCCCTGACCGCTCATCATGGTTCCTAAGTTTCCACAACTTACAGCCAGAAGGCAGCCAAGAACCATCATCCCAATCTTAATCTTTCTCATATTCTTCTTTCCTATTTATTAATCAGGGTGCAAAGTTAGTAACTTTTTCCGTCAACAACCATCGTTTTATCAGAAATTAACGCTTTGTCTGGAGTTAGCCGTAGTAAAGCCGTAGTTTAGCCGTAGTAAAGCCGTAGTTTAGTCGGAGTAAAACCTGTGCTTAGCCGTAATGTAATTCTTTTCCTATATTATATATAATAAGGTGTACGGTTGTTTTGTATTTGATATATGTCAAGAGGTGTAAAAATACCCCTTAATCAAATGAAAATTTTCCCCGAAAAGTTTTGGCGGTTCGGAAAAAGTTCGTACCTTTGCACCCGCTAAACGAGAAGACAAGCTCGCAAGGCAGAAAAGAAAGAGTTCTTTGAAAGATTTACATAGACAGAAGTAGTACAAGAAGCGAGT
>NZ_FOCK01000003.1 GCF_900110085.1 Prevotella sp. ne3005 | reverse complement strand
CGTGCCCGTGCCGGTAAGCAGACATTCTCTCAGAACGACAACGTATCCGTCTCTGTTGACAACAGCGCAGCTATGGTTGCTGCCACACCTGCAACGATCACCATCGACTTCATCCTCGACGAGCGTAGCCGTGAGTTCTGGGGTGAGGGATACCGTTGGTTCGACCTGGTTCGCACCCAGAAGTGGGCAGAGCGTGCAAGTACCTATCGCATCGCAGGCTCTGGCTATACTGACAAGGATCTTCAGGAGTTTAAGCGTGATATTCCCGCCGGTTACTACATCCGTCCTATCCCACAGGGTCAGCTCGACGGAATGGAGATGACTGATGAGGAGAAAGCCAATTATCAAAATCCCGCATATCGGAATTAGTTTAGGTTTTACATAGTTAGTTAATTGAATAGTAAAAAGTTGGCAGAGTACATCCTGTCGTGAGACAGAATGTACTCTTTTTCAATTATCGTTAAAAGCTAATGAATATGAGAAGAATCTACATAATCATGATTCTTTGTCTGTGGGGATTAACTGCTGTAGCTCAACAGCAAGGATTCACGATAGCAGACAAAGGGAAGGTTTCGCCGATTATCGTTGATAGTCGCGACTGGAAAGGGGTGTCTCGTGCAGCCAATGACTTGGCTGACGACATACGCAAGGTGACAGGTACAAAGGCTGAAGTCACCATAGGACAGATAAGAAAAGGCTCTATCATAGCTGGAACCATTGGCAAAAGCAGATTGATTGATGGCCTGATAGCCAGGAAAAAGATCGATGTGAGTAAAATTCGTGGCCAGTGGGAATCATACCTGATAGATCTTGTTGATGACAATCTGGTTATCGCTGGTAGCGATAAGCGTGGCACCATCTATGGTATATACGAGATAAGTAAACAGATTGGGGTCTCGCCATGGTATTGGTGGGCTGATGTGCCAGTGCGACATCAGGATAACTTATACTATACAGCTGGCAGAGTGGTACAGCCGTCGCCAAAGGTAAAGTACCGTGGCATATTTATCAATGACGAGTGGCCATCGTTCGGAGGTTGGACAAAAGAAAAATTCGGCGGTCAGAACTCAAAGGCCTATACCCGCATGTTTGAACTGCTACTTAGGCTCAAGGCAAACTATCTATGGCCGGCGATGTGGGATTCAAGGTTTAATGAAGACGATCCTTTGAATCCAATACTGGCCGACGAATACGGTATTGTGATGGGAACATCGCATCATGAACCCATGATGCGAGCTCATAAGGAATATACTACCCGTAGAAACGAGGTGGGACCATGGGACTATTCTGTCAATAAGGAAAGACTTGACAAATTTTTCCGCGAGGGAATGGAGCGAAACAAAAACTATGAGAACCTGGTCACTATTGGCATGCGTGGTGATGGAGATGTAGCCATGGGAAAAGGTAATGATGAGGATAATATGAAGACACTCTCGAAGGTGATAGAAAGCCAGCGTAAGATGATCAGTGATATTTATGGCCGCCCTGACGCAGTTCCACAGCTGTGGGCCATCTTCACCGAAGTGCAGCGATATTATGATGCCGGATTCAATGTGCCTGACGATGTTACACTCCTGCTCTGCGACAATAACTGGGGATATATCCGAAGGACTGCTCCTGCCAGTGAACGACAGCGTAAAGGTGGTGTTGGACTCTATTATCATATAGATATGAATGGTGGCCCATGGAATGACCGCTGGGTTAACACCTCACCGATTCCCAAACTGCGCGAGCAACTGAATCTGGCTTATCAGTCGGGTATAGACAGGATATGGATTATCAACGTGGGAGACTTAAAGCCCAAAGAGCTCCCCATTGATTTCATCATGAATTATGCCTGGGATCCCGATGCTGTTAAGGCTGGCGATGAAAAGGCTTACGTCAGGCAATGGGCTGCGGGAATCTTTGGTGAAGATGTGGCCGATGAGGTGACAGATATCCTTGTCAAGTATCCCAAATACAATCTCTGGCGAAAGGCGGAGGTTCAGGTGCCTGGCGTCTTCAGTGTCGAGAACTACAACGAGTGCAATCGTGTCACCATGTTGTGGCGCCAGTTAGCTGAACAGGCCGAGGCTCTTAAGCTGCGCATACCCGCTGAGGCTCAGGATGCCTATTATCAGTTGGTATATTATCCGGCTGTAGCATCGGCCTGTGTGGCAGAAATATACAATGCCGTTACGCAGAACCATTATTATGCCGACCGAGGTGATGTGCGTGCTAATGCCTTTGCTGATCGTGCAAAGGAACTCTTTACAAAAGACTCATTGCTGACGGAATATTACAATCACCAAATGGCTGGTGGAAAATGGAATGGTATGATGCGCGACAAGCATATCGGCTATCAGCAGTGGTTTATGCCTGAGCACAATCAATTACCCAATTTGCGATATGTGCCACAGCGGGATGCCCGCCCATCCATTCCTCTGCTTGAGACTGCTACTGAGGAGTATGGTATAGAGGCTATACATTACAGCAGATGTATCCCAGCTAACGGTATATCATGGCAGTTGCTGCCCGACCTGGGACGTGGCGAGGGCTGTATGGGTATCAATCCGGTAACGGCACCATCCGACGAAACAGGTAATGGCCCTAAATTGGAGTATCAGATAAAGATCAATAAGGAAGGGCTGACGAAGATCGCTATCGGTATACTTCCTACTCAGGATGTGCAACCAGAACGTGGTCTCAGACTAGGTGTTAAGATGGATAATGGGGAAATAAAGATCATCGATGCCCGCAGGGGACTGGTCGATACTTTCGATGAATATACACCGCAGAATCTGAAACGTTCAAAGAAACTGAAACCGTTACCAGAACCAGGGCACATGGCACTCAACGGCTATCGGCGGGAGCGACGTAACGAGGTGTTCGATAACATGCGCTGGCTGGATGTTTCCTTCGAAATAAGTACGGCAGGTACTCATACATTAAGCCTGATAATGATTGATCCGGAAATAGTAGTAGAACGCCTTGTCATCAATCCAGACGACAACCACTACAGCTATTTCGGTCCTCCAGAAAAATAAACCATAATATTTGGTTTATGTTAGTTAATGATAAATAGAGAGAGCACTCTGTCGTGATGACAGGGCGCTCTTGATGTGTGAGGAGAGCAGACGGGAGGGATATGGGAGAGATGACGGGAGGGATCAAGGGAGGGATGAAAATCAAAGAATCCTTTATATAAAGGGCTTCCGGGCCATTGACGGGAGGGATGGAGGGTTTTCTGACAAAAACTACAGATTACCCGACGTCCGCTTACGACTTTCTCAGCGTCCGCTACGGGAATGCTGACACTTTACTTACGACTTTCCAACAGTTCCCACCGTGGGAATAAAGTGTTCCCACCGTGGGAATAAAAAGAATAGTACGTTTTTCTTTTGTATTTCTCTCGTTTTTTGTATCTTTGTAGCCAAAATGCAGACTTATGATCGATAGTTATAGAAAGCTCATTACTTTGATGGCTGTGCTGCCCATGTTGGCATTCGGGCAGGTAGAGAATGTGTCGCCCTGTGGCCCTGTACCGACGGAGGATCAACTGCGGTGGCAGGATATGGAGATGTATGCCTTCATCCATTATTCGCTGAATACGTACACCGACCAGGAATGGGGGTTCGGCAATGAGGCGCTGGAACTGTTTAACCCATCGGACCTTGACTGTCGGCAGTGGGCACGCGTCTGTAAACAGGCGGGTATGAAGGGTATCATCTTCACAGCCAAGCACCACTGTGGTTTCTGTATGTGGCCTTCGGCCTATACGGAGTACTCCGTCAAGAACACGCCTTGGAAGCAGGGTAGGGGTGACGTAGTGCGTGAGCTGGCTGAGGCTTGTCGCGAGGAAGGGCTGAAGTTCGCTGTCTACCTTTCGCCTTGGGACAGGAACCATAAGGACTACGGCAAACCAGAATACGTGACCTACTTCCGCAACCAGCTGCGCGAATTGCTGACGAACTATGGTGACATCTTCGAGGTGTGGTTCGATGGTGCCAATGGTGGTGACGGGTGGTATGGTGGTGCCAATGAGATACGTAAGATTGACGGAAAGACCTACTATGGATGGGCAGAGACTTTCCGCATGATTCGTGAGTTGCAACCGCATGCCGTTATTTGGAACGATGGTGGCGATCGTGGTGATTTGCGCTGGGTAGGAACGGAAGCCGGTAATGTGGGTGAGACGAACTGGAGTCTGATGCCCAGCAAGGGTGATACACCCTGGCACATGCTGCACTATGGCGTGGAGGAGGGCGATGTGTGGTGTCCTGGAGAAACGAACACAAGCATCCGTCCAGGCTGGTTCTACCACGAGACGGAGAACGAACATGTGAAGAGCCTCTCGAAACTGATGGACACCTATTATAAATCGGTAGGACGCAACTCGACGCTGTTGTTGAATTTCCCCATCGCTCCCAACGGACGCATCCATCCCAACGACAGTCTGCGTGGCATTGCCTTTAACAAGATGATTCAGGAGGTGTTCAAGACTGACCTCGCCCAAACAGCGAAGATCAAGACGCAAGGTTCAGAGACCATTATCACCTTCAAGCAGCCTACAGCTTTCAATCGTTTCGTTGCTGAGGAGGATATCCGCTATGGTCAGCGTGTGAAGAAATTCGCACTGGAAGCTGAGGTCGATGGGCAATGGGTGGCGTTGAAGGATGAACTCGTGGAGAATGGCGACGGCCTGACCACCATCGGTCATCGTCGCATCATCTGTTTCCCCACCGTCAAGGCAACTCAGCTACGCTTCACCATTCTTGACAGCCAGTGCGATCCTATCATCAAACGCACTTCCGTCTATCTGGCTCCCGAACTGACAGCCGACATCCCTGACAGTGGTGAAAAGCGCAGTAGCAACCTCCACTATTTCTTCAGTAGTCCCAGGCAGATGATGATTGACTGGGACACAGAGCAGACCATCACTTCGTTCCGCTATCTGCCTCCTCAAAATTCCAAGGAGGGTATTGTGACTCATTACACCCTCTGGGCATCCACCGATTGGGCGAACTGGACGAAGGTGGCCTCAGGAGAATTCTCGAACATCATCAACAACCCCATCTGGCAGACCATTAAGTTCACACCCGTCAAGGCCAGAATACTCCGGCTGGATGCCGACCACCTTGCTGATGGCGACCGCATGGCTTTCGGGGATTTTGAAGTAGTAACAAAATAAAGACGATGAGAAAGATATTGTTTTTAGCCGCCTTGATGCTGAGTGTCTCAGCACAGTCGCAATCACATGACTGGGAGAATCCTGCCGTGTTGGGTATTAACAAACTGCCGTATCACGCAACCTTGCAACTGCCCTCGAAGCAGAAGAAGCATAAGGAAATCAAAAGCCTGGACGGAGAGTGGATGTTCCATTGGAGCCCCAACCCCGAGGAGAGACCTGTCTTGTTCTATCTAGATGACTACGATGTGAGCGGATGGGACAAAATCAACGTGCCGGGCAATTGGCAGATGCAGGGCTATGGCACACCTATCTATACTAACATCAGCTATCCCTTCCAGCGTAACCGTCCGAGTGTGACTTCCGGGCCGCCACAAGACTGGACTGCCTACGAGAACCGCAATCCTGTAGGGTCGTATGTGACCTTCATCGATATCGACAAGAATATGCTTGGCAAGAATCTCATCCTGCACTTTGGCGGGGTTCATTCTGCTTTCTATGTCTGGCTGAATGGTCAGAAGGTGGGCTATAGCCAGAACTCCATGTCGCCTGCAGAGTTTGATATTACACCCTATGCTCTTGAGGGACTTAACAAACTTGCTGTAGAGGTGTATCGTTGGAGTGATGGCAGCTATTTGGAAGATCAGGACATGTGGCGACTATCGGGCATCTTCCGCAGTGTACAGCTATGGGTCAGACCGTTGGTGCATGTTGCCGACTATCATGTGACGGCTGTGCCTAATGCGGATTTCTCTAAGGCTCATGTGACGGCTGACATCGCTGTTTGCAACACAGGCAAGCAGGCAGTCAAGGACATTAAGGCTGTCTTGAAAATCGAGGGCAAGATGAAGGAGGGATTCCTGAGGAGCATTGCTGCAGGTGATACCACCCATGTGAAGATCACCTATTCGATAGATAAACCCCGCTTGTGGTCGGCAGAAAAGCCCAACCTCTATCCTTTCAGTATTGAACTGAAAACCACCCCTGCGGAAGAGGTCTTCGAACATTTCGATAATCATCTGGGCGTGAAACGGGTAGAGTGTGTTGGCGAGGTGTTCAAGATTAACGGCAAGAACGTGAAGCTGCGTGGCGTGAATCGTCATGACCACCATCCGCGTACGGGTCGCTATGTCGATGATGCCACCTATGAGCAGGATCTCCGGTTGATGAAACAAGCCAACATCAACTTCCTGCGCACCTCGCACTATCCCGATCGCGAATACCTCTACGAGCTCTGCGACCGCTGGGGCATCTATGTGATGGATGAGGCTAATCAGGAGAGTCACGGCTATGGTTATGCCAACGAGGAGATGGGGCACGACTTGGCATGGCAGCAGGCCCATGTGGACCGTGCTGAGTCGCTGGTGAAGCGTGACTTCAATCACCCTTGCGTCATCCTGTGGAGTCTGGGTAACGAAGGTGGCATAGGTCCGAATATCCAGGCCATGTACGACACCGTCTGCCGCCTTGATTCAACACGTCTGCCATTCTACGATTGTCATCCGCGTTATTCCGCTCTCCACGACTTCGGCTATCCCACGCCCGATGTGCTGAAGGCTGAGGCCGAGAAGGAAAGTGAGAAGCCGCTTATTGCCCGTGAATATGCCCACGCCATGGGTAACTCGATGGGTAATCTGCAGGAGTATTGGGATGTGATCTATGCTGATAGCAGCATCGCTGGCGCAGCTGTATGGGACTGGGTAGACCAAGGCATTGAGAAGATAAGCAAGGGCGTGAAATATTATGCCTATGGCGGTGACTTCGGCGACCAGCCCAACGACGGACCTTTCTGCATTAACGGACTGATTGGTCCTGACCGCAAGCCCCATCCTCATTATTACGAGGTGCAATATGTCTACCAGCCTATCGCGTTCGAACAAGAAGGAGACTCCATCCGTATCATCAATCGGGATTTCTTTACCGATCTCAACGAATATGATTACTATTGCGAAGTCTATTACAACGGTGAACTGGTATCTGGCAATATCCCTATTCTCTATGGCGACAAGTTCGGGATTCCTTATCCCTACTACCCCTATAATGAGCCGGAATTGATACTGAATGTCTATGCCCGTCTGCATCAGGATACACCTTGGGCACAGGAGGGCTTTACCATTGCCCGTGAACAATTCATCCTGAAACCCGAAGAATTCTGGTCTGCCTTTGGGGACACACCAGCGACAGTGCAAAAGACGGGAAAAGGTCTCGTGGCCTACACCGATCGGGGAACTGTTACCATTGATAGCTCTGGTAAGCTTATCAGTTGGATGGTTGATGGCGAGGAGAGGCTCAGCGGACCGTTAGAACCCTATTTCTGGAAACCGGAAAACGACAATCAGCATGCCGCTCATTTTGCAGAGCATTCCGGCATCTGGCGAGATATTGCAGCTAAGAGCACCAGCAAATCGTTCCGCACGGAAGCCAGCGATAAAGGACTTAAAATCATCAGCGAGACAACGCTCTCTGTGGGAGCAGTCCTGACCGTTACCTACACTATCATCCAAGACGGTCGCATCAAGGTGGATATGGATTATCGTCCTACGGCTACCGATATCCCCCTGCTGCCGAAATTCGGTATGCGCCTGCGCCTGCCAGCTGACTATACCAACATTGAATATTATGGTCGTGGGCCATGGGAGAACTATCCGGATCGTAAGCGTAGTGCCTTTGTTGGACGTTACCGGACGTCGCTCAGCGAGTTCGAAACGGAGTACATCCATCCGCAGGACAATGGCTGCCGCACAGATGTCCGTTGGCTGAAAATTGGTACTGATAAAAAGACACTCCGAATCGATGGTCTTCAGCCTCTCTGTATCCGAGCCTGGGACTATGGCGAGGAGGATCTGGAAGCTGCCAGTCATCCCCACGAAATCAAACGTGGTCGTTTCGTTAATCTGAACATCGACCAGAACGTCCATGGAGTCGGTGGTGTAGATACTTGGGGGCAGCCCACGTTACCTCAGTATACCATCGATGGTAACAAACCTTACCACTACGCCATTCTACTTGATTGGATTTAGGGTACTAACCTTCTTACGGCGGATGTTTTTGGTCTCTTTCATAAAGAAAGCAGGCCGCTCATCTTGATGAATGGTTTCCAAATGGATATTCTTCAGGTAGATATTCTCTGCATGACTGATGGAGAAGCCCCAGGCAGGCTGAATGCCGTGGGCAGAGGGCTCGGGATAGTTGGCTTCGCCCCTCTCTGTGGCTTTACGGGCTTCTGGTATAAAGAAGGGATTCCGGCCCCGCTGCTCCCTGACGTCATCAAGCGTCAGGCCCCCTCTGAACTGTACGTTCAGGTTTTCGATCCGCACATTACGGACGGGATGATTCCTGACACCAGCTATCAGACAGGCGTAGCGGCTGTCGGCATCTGCAACACGGATATTGCGGATGCTTATATGATCGACAGTAGAGGAATGGAATCCCTCTGGAGCCCGCATACGATCACCTAATCTTATATAAATAGGTGAATTGCAGATGTCTGTCATCGTGATATCGCTGACATTGATATCCTCCATGGCTGCCCCATCAACTGTTTCGAGAGCCAAACCTCTGCAATGGGTAAAAGTACAATTGCGAATGGTAATATGACGGAATCCTCCATTGCTCTCCGTGCCGAGTTTGATCCGGCCTGTCGGACCGTCGCCATCAGGAGCCTTGAGCATATTCGTTGTCTTTGTGCCATCAAGATACGTGCCAATGTCATAGCCACTGACGTGGCAGTTCTCAATGAGGACGTGTTCTGTGGGTTTAGGACGCCCCAAGGCATATGAGCATTTCAGAACGATAGCGTCGTCATTGAGGGTGTTTACATGACAATTCCTGATGATGACCCGTTCGCAACAATCGATATCAAATCCGTCGCGGTTGGAATCAGCCTTGACGTTTTCTATGAGCAGGTCGTCGACTCCCGTCAGTAACATGGCGAAATGTCCGCAGTTGAGAAAACTCACCCCACGGATGGTCACTCTCTGACAATCCCGAAGTGCCAATGCTTTATTGGCCCAAGGCTTTCCTGTATAGTTACGTCGCGGTTCTCCTCGAGAGAGGACGCCGGTTCCGTCGATAAGTCCTTCGCCATCCAATGTGACATCATGCAGATTCTCACCCCAAATCAATGAGTTGTGCCAATGGCTGTGTCCGAAATCTTGATAACTGGAGCTGTTGTGTTCTGCCTCATCGTAGCCCTCTGTATCTGTCACTGGGGCTGCTTTCAGAACAGCTCCATTCTCTAATCGCAGGGTGACACCGCTTTCAAGGTGGAGGGAATAGCATAACCAGATACCTTTTGGCAGAACCACCGTATCTCCATTGCTTGCAGCCTTCTGTATCGCAGCATTGATGGCCGGTGAGTCAATATGCCGACCATCTCCTACAGCACCGAAGTCCCTGACGTTTTGCTGCGCCCTTGCAAGGCTAAAAGATAAAAGACAAATGGTAAATGATAAAGCTAACAGCAGATTTCTTTTCATAATTTCTTTCTTTTGAAGACTTCAGATGGCAGGATGCCAAACTCGTTTTTGAATGTCTCCCGGAAGTGTGCCATCTGGTTGAAACCAGTCATCATGGCTGCCTGGTTGACATTATACTCACCGCTTTCGAGCAAGTGGTAGCAGTGCTGCAAGCGGAACTTCCGGATATATTCCTTGGCGGTCAAGCCTGTCAGGGCTTTCACCTTACGGTAGAAGGTACTATGGCTCATCGCCATCTTATCAGTGATGAATGGCAGGCCGATATCCTGACTCATCACGTTGTCGCGGATGATACCATTCAGCTTGTCAAGAAACTCTCTGTCTAAGCGTCCTAATTGTGGAGTGACGGTAGAAGAAGTATCCTCTTCAGCCATTTCTGGGTGATGTGTGATGTATTCTGCCAAGCGGCGGCGGGAAGTGAGTAAGTTCTGGATACGACTGGCCAGCAATTTGGTAGTAAATGGCTTTGTCAGGTATGAGTCGGCACCACTGTCATAGCCATCTTCCTTGTCTTCGTCGGTATTCTTGGCAGTCAGAAGAATAATGGGGATATGGCTGGTGCGGATATCTTCTTTTAGTTGGTGGGTAAGCTGGATGCCGTTTAGCTTCGGCATCATAATATCGCTGATGATGATGTCTGGAATTTGTTCCTTGGCCATCTGAACCCCTTCTTCTCCGTTCGTAGCCTGACTGATGCGGAAGTCATCACAGAAGGAGTCGGCAATGTATTGACGGATGTCGGCATTGTCGTCCACCACAAGAAGTAAAGGAGCCGAAGGAAACACTTCTTTCTTCATTCTTAATTCTTCATTTTCCTGATCTTCTTTGTGAAGAGCATTGGGATAGTTGTTGTGGATGTCTAATGAAAGGGTAAACCGACTGCCTTGTCCTTCATGGCTGTCTACACTGACCTGAGCTTCGTGGAGGTCGGCCAGCGACTTTACCAAGGCAAGGCCGATTCCCGTACCTGAGGCCTGATGACTACCGTTGGCTTGATAATAGCGTTCGAAGATGTGGGGTAGTGCGTCGGGGGAAATGCCATATCCTGTATCTGCCACGGAGATTCTTATACATCTGTCGGCTTCTGCCTGTACAGTGGTAGTGATACTGCCTTGTTCCGTATATTTGATGGCATTCGACAGATAATTGTTCAGAATGGTCGTGATGATTTCCGAGTCGAACCAGACGGATGGCAGATTCTCAGCGATATTGTAAACAAACTGAACTTTGGGATTACGGTAGAGTTCTTTGTAGTTCAGGCAAATCTCACGCACATGTTGACCGATGTCACCTCGTGCCACGGTGAGCCGGCGGTTCTGTGTCTCGGTTTTGCGAAACTCCATGATCTCATTGATGAGTCTTTGTAGCCGTTTGGCACTCTTCTGGATCATGGCTACCAGTCGACGGCTTGATGCTGGCAGTTGCCGGTCATCCATCAGATCATCAAGCGGCCCAAGGATGAGTGTCAGGGGTGTACGCAGCTCATGGGTGATGTTGGTGAAGAATCGGAGACGTTCCTCGTTCATATTCTGTTTTTGCTGGTTTTCTCGTTTCTCCAGTTCAAGTGAAGCGCGCAAAGCCAATTTGTTTTTGTAGGAACGCACGAGCCATGTGCTCCATAAGATCATCATCAGTGCATAAAGCAGGTAGGCCCACCATGTTTGCCAAAGAGGAGGAGCGATATATATTTCGAGTTGTGTTTCCTTGGCATCACCCCAATCCTGGCTTCTGAGTTTTGCTCTTAAGATAAAGGTGTAGTGCCCTGGGCGCAGTCCTCGGAAGACTACATCATGGTCATTGCCGATATTATACCATTTTCCATCCATCCCTTTCATCATGTAGGAATACTCCACAAAGTCTTTCTGTGCGTAGTTCCGTACAGTAAATGTCAGGCGAATGGTATTCTGTTCATATGTGGTATGGATATACCTTTGGGAGTCAGGTGTCAGCTGAATCATCTCTGTATTCCGCCCTACAGGATTATAGGCTTCAAACGTCACAATCTGTACGTCTGACATCTCCATCTGGTCATTTAATTGTTCTGGTTTGAAATAGCAGGCGCCAAAAGCCGATCCGAAATAGATGGCTCCGTCGGCATCGGTCATGGCCGCTCCATTTATATAGCCACCAGACACCCGAGTTTCCTGATGATTATAGTTATGGCATTTGCCCGTGCTTTTCACAAAACAAGAGATTCCCGAATATGTCGACATCCATATTCTCCCATCATGATCTTGCTGTAAAGCTAAAATATGATTGTCGGCCAGCCCATGTTCCTGACTGAAGATTCTGATGCCCGTCAGATTGATGGGGTCCTCCAAATAAACAAGACCTGCATCTGTCGCCAGCCAGAGACCTTGATGCTGATCTCGGATGGTCTGGTTGATTTTACTGGAAGGAAGTCCATTCTGAACATTCAGATGCCGGCAGGTCTTTGTCTTCATATTATAGGAGTATATGCCATCGCCAAGTGTAGCAATGAATAACTGATGAGGGGCGGTATTGAGAATGCAAGTGGCAGGAGCTCGGACAATCCGACTAATGGTCTCCTGACGAGAAACCTTCCCATCAATATATTTATATATTCCGAATTCTCCCCCTATCCATATGCTCCCATCGGTATCTTCCGCAAAGGTGTGAATATCAGAACCTTCAGGACTCATCTCGACATGAGAGAAGCGACCATCCTTTTTGTCAAAACGATATATGCCTTGATCGTCGAGACCTATCCATACATGCCCCCAATGATCTACCATCATACAACGAGGGGAATGGAATGCCCTGCGTGTTTTATTCTTGTAACTCCACCGCCCCGTTATCTTACCATTCTGCCATTGTGTAAGTTCTGTTTCGCTGGCAACCAAGAAACCATGTCCTGTATCTTTTACAATAGAATTAACAGGGTAGTAATCATTCTCTGGATCTTTATAGTCCAACAGGTTGAAGTCTGATTTTAGGATACTGATAAAATCCACGCCTGTACTATGGTTGCCAACCCAGATGTTTCCGTATTCGTCTTGTTTGAGGCATCGTGTGTTAAGCGATGTGAGTTTTATTGTTGTGGTATCATAGTGCAAATGACCGTCTTTTCCAATATGATTGGGCCTAACCACTTTTATCCCGCCGATATCAGTAGCCACCCAGAGTGTACTATCATTCACTTGCAGAATGTCATAAACATTGTCGTCATGGTCATCAGGCAAAGGTGTGACCTTTGAAAAAGACGACGTTTCAGGGTGAAAGAGAGCCAGACCTCTATCCGTTCCAACCCAGATACGGTAGTAGGCGTCTTGATAGATACAACGGACATTATTTCCTGGCAGACTATTTGGGTTGTTTGGATGATGCTGATAATTAATAGAAGTGCCATCACTTTGCTTCACAACCGTCATACCGTCTCTACTATGTCCAATATAGAGATTCCCCCTTTTATCATCTAATGCGCAGCGGTTGCTATGGGGCTGGCTTAGTTTGATATTGGTAATCTGAAATGTGCGACCATTTAGCCTTGATACTTGCCCATTACCATGTATAATCCACAAATCTTCATTGTCAGTGTTGACAATGGCATTGATACTTGAAGGTGCTAATCCTTCCTTATCGGTAAGTTGTCGTGTTGTGCCTGATTTTGGATTATAGATAGTCAACCCGTTCTCCGTGCCTATCAGCATCTGATCTGACGGTTCGTGCCAGTAAAGGGCGGTAATGCGATGCCCGGAAACTTGTTCTGTCAAGGGAAATGGTTGACAAACATTTCCTGCTATCCTGTTCACTCCGGCTTCTGTGGCTACCCATACATAGCCATTCCCGTCCATAGCCAGTGAGATTACAAAGTCGTTCGACAGTCCACTGGCAGAAGTGATATGTCGTGAAGCATGGAACTCTTGAGCTTCAACAGAAAGAGACCATACGATAATCGTTATGAAATGGAAAAGACGACGAAACATACCTGTCATTTGTATTCTGTTGCAAAAATAAATAAAAATAATAAGGTAACAAAGTGTTTCCTGCCTCTTTTTGAGTAAAAGACGAGAAATGACAGATTTCTGTACTATTTTTGACGGATTTCTACAGGTAGGATGTGGCAGATTATGAGTACCTTTGCAGATAGAAAAAACTATTGATTATGTATATGATAAATGACTCAACGGCCATTGTACTTCAAGAAGAAGTTATAGCTCAGAAATTGGATAGTTTCTCTAAAAGCAACAGGAACGATCCGAATAAATACATTGTCTTCGGGATGATGGACTGTACTCTCCAGAACCTTGCCAGACGGGCATGGGACCTGATGAATCGTGGCATGCAGGGAGTGGCTATCTCTTGTGATAAACTGCATACACTTCAAATCAGCCTTACATCGAAGAAAATGATGCAACTATTCAGAATCATGGAGGATAGGAATTCCTATCTTCTCATATCTTTGGGAGATGAGGACTCTGTTTTAGAGGAATTAAAACAAGTGGTCGCAGAATGTAAACGTTTGAAGGTTGTTTTATGGGATACACATTTAATTGTAAATTAGTAGTTGGTTACATGTTAGTTAAAATTAGTTAGAAGAAATGTCCTCATGCTGTAGCGACAGTGATGAGGACTTTTCATAAAAAAACGAGTGTATTTAGAATAATTTGATTATATTTGCAACAAAAATAAAGAGTAAGATGAGAAAAGTTACATTATCATTATTGTTAATGCTGGCGCTGGGTATGCTGGCGCAGGATGTGGATATGAGCCTTGCCAGGCATCATTTCTTCTATGCCGGGCAAAGCAAGCGAATGAGAATGTTCATCGTCAAGGATGGACATGTGTCTTGGACTTTTGAAGATAAACAAAGGCGGGGGGAGATCAGCGATGCCGTTTTGATGACAGACGGGCATATCCTTATGGCTCATCAATATGGCATAGCCGAGGTGACACAAGACGGTCAGACCGTTTGGCAGTATGGCGCTCCAGAGGGTACGGAGATTCACACCATCCAGCCTATCGGCCAAACGCATGTGGTGTTTATCCAAAACGGTAAGCCTGCCAAGGGGGTGGTGATGGAGATTCCGTCGAAGCGAATTGTGAGGGAGTTCGAATTGCCGACATCAGAAAAAGGGTCTGTTCATGGTCAGTTCCGCAATGCGCGCCTCACCTCTCGTGGTACACTTCTCATAGCGAATATGGCTTTGGGCTGTATTCATGAGTACAACAGCAATGGTAAGGAAGTTGACCGTTGGGAAGGTTTCCTACCCTGGTCTGTACAGGAACTGCCCAAGGGAAATCTCTTGATTACCGGACGAAAAGGACATCTTCAGGAGATTACCCGCCTGGGAGAAACCGTCTGGGAGATGAACACAACAGACTTCGGCATCACACAGCCTCAAAAGACGGTCCGACTGAAGAACGGCAACCATATTATCAACAATTGGTATAACGAATGGAATAAGGAGCCTATGGATTCTGCCAATGCCCCTGTGCAGGCTGTGGAGATAGGCAAGGAAGGAAAGGTGGTTTGGCAACTTCGTGCATGGAAGGATCCTGATTTGGGACCATCTACCACCATCCAGCTTTTAGATGATGCAGTCAACCGCGATCGTCTGTTCTTCGGTGAGTTCAACCCCCAGTTTCCCAAACTCTTTGTCGGGCCAAACGAACCGATAGGCACAGGCTGTGGTATTCATCCGGGTCGTGTGGCCTGGATTCACAGTCCTGGTGTGGCCAAGTGGGATGGCAGGACTGGATTATGGGTGGAGGATCGCTGGAATGATCAGGATAAGGCCGATGCCATGATGGCTGAGGCTGTCATCCAACTGACAGGAGAGCCCACACCCCAGAAGGCATGGAAAGCCTTGTTCAAGCATTTCAACAAGACCCACGGGCGTGGTAACCGCGGTTATAAACGAGGCGAGAAGATTGCTGTAAAGCTGAACATCAACAATGCCATTACACATCACGATACGATAGAATTGAACTCATCACCCTTTGTCACCTTGGCACTGGTGCGCTCAATGGTTCGCGACGGGGGTGTCCGCCAGCAGGATATCACACTCTGTGAGCCAAGTCGTGCTATCACAGACTCTATATATAATAAGGTACACAGGGAGTTCCCTGAGGTGGTGTTCATTGACAATATTGGAGGCGACGGACGCCAAAAGTGTGAATACTATCCTGAGCAGATTGTATATTCAGTAGATAATGGTAAGATGGCACGGGGACTGGCCAAATGTATAGTGGATGCCGATTACCTCATCAACAGTGCACTGCTGAAGACACACTCTGGACCTGGCGTTACGCTGACCACGAAAAACTGGTACGGAGCTACTGACATCAATTTGCTCTGGCGGCAGAATTCTCACAACAACATCAGTCAGGACAAACGTCATGGGAAACCGGGTTATAAAACGTTTGTGGATTGGATGGCGCATAAAGATATGGGACAAAAGGCTTTGCTCCTGATAATCGACGGTACATACGGCTCTCGTGACGTGAATGGTGCACCTGCCCCCAAATGGCAGAAGGAACCATTTAATGGCGACTGGGCTTGTTCGTTGATTGTGTCTCAAGACGAGGTGGCATGCGATGCTGTTGGCATGGATATCCTGATTGGCGAATGGCCGGAGTTTGGTAGCCTAAACTATTGCGATGAGTATCTGCGCGAGGCGGCTTCGATACCGTACGCCCCCAGTGGTACTGTCTATAAGCAGGAAGGTAAGCCCTTAGAACAGCCTCTCGGACTTTTTGAGCACTGGAATAAAGACCATAAGTACACCAAGATAGACCTGAAATATAAGAAGTTATAACTATGAGACGGTTATTGTTTATTAGCTTTTGTTTATTTGCAGCCATTGTTCAGGCTCAGGTGACTGATGCCTTTCAGGGTATATTACCTGTGACTGAACCACAGATGAAAAAGAGTCTGAATGGAGAGTGGAAGCTGAAGGTGGTAGAGGGTATCACGGACGAAAAGACAGTTCCTCCTGCTGATGACACCTGGCGTATGATTCCCGTGCCAGGATGTTGGGAGGCGTATGGCTTCTGTAAGCCAACCTATCATAAAGCCGACTCGTTGACAGGCTATTATCGGACAAAGTTTACAGTGCCTGCGGCATGGAACGGTCAACGTATTATCATTCGCTTTGATGGTGTGCTTTATGGCTATGACCTGTGGATTAATGGTAAGGCCGTCGGTTCATGGCGTTCCGGCTATAACACGTCGCTCTTCGATATCACGGATTTCCTTACCCCCCTTAAGGGGAGGGGACGAGGTTGGGGTGAACAGCAGTTGGCCATGCGTGTCATCTCCCAGTTCCCTGGCAGTGATTTCGACTACAACGATGATTGGACGCCCAGTGGCATCTTCCGTGATGTGACACTGATGGCGGTTCCCAATACTCATCTGGGAGATCTAACCATACGAACGAAGAATGATGGAACGGTGATGGTTAAAACTGAGGTCGTTCATGCAGATAAAAGTACAGAGGTCAATCATGACATTTTCGATGCTCAAGGCAACTGGGTGTCAGGAGCGAATGGAGATTATTTGACGGTCTTTGAACCTCATCTTTGGACGGCAGAGACGCCATATTTGTATACCCTGCGCACAACCCTCTCACAGAAGGGTAAACCCCTCCAAACCTTTGAGCATAAATTTGGTTTCCGAGAGCTGACAATCGATGGAAATATTCTGAAACTCAATGGACAGCTTATCAAATTGCGTGGTGTCACCTCTCACTCTACTGACCCCAAGACGGTGAAGGTGATTGACGAGGTTTCTATCCTGAAGGATATGAAGCTGATGAAGGAAGCTTCTATCAACTATATCCGTACCTCGCACTATCCTCGTGAGCCTCGTTTCTATGAATTGGCAGACTCGTTAGGATTCTATATCATCAATGAAGTGCCTTTTGGCTATGGAGACAAGAACCTCTATGACTCTACCTATTATGAAGTGCTCCAGCAACGCGCACAAGCAACTATCCGCCGTGACAAGAACCATGCGTCGGTACTGATGTGGAGCCTGGGCAATGAGAATCCTTTGACGGATATCTGCATCCGGTTGGGCGACTATGTAAAACGCGAGCTAGATTCCTCACGCCCCATCTGTTATCCGCAAGTGGGCAGCTACTTCCGCAAATTTAACTACAACTTCCCCAAGGTGGCCGATATCTATACACCTCATTATCCTTCTACTTCGCAGATAGCCGATTTCTATCAGCGGGCAGACCGTCCTGTCATTTTCACCGAGTATTGTCACACCTTAGGCATCTCGCTCGAAGATCACGACCGCCAGTGGGAGATCATTGAACGAACCCCCTGTATAGCGGGTGGCAGCGTTTGGGAGTGGGTAGACCAGGGAATGCCATTCCATGCCAGGTTGAAAGACAGGTTTGGCTATGAAGAACGGGTGTTTACCTCTGATGAGGGTGGCTTCGAGATGTGTGGCAATCAGGGTACTGATGGCCTGCTCTACGCTGACCGAACACCACTCCCCAACTATTACGAGCTTCAACACAACTACGCCCGTGCCTTTGTATCAGCTGTTGAAGATAATATGCTACAGATCTGCAACCGTTACGACTTTCTAAACTTGAAAGATAACGTGACATTCCATTGGACTCTAACGAACAACCGCGATACGATCATCCGAGGCGCATTCAGCCCGGACTGTGCGCCCCATGCCACAACCTCATATCCGTTACAGTTGCCCCAGCAGAAGGGACTTTCCTTGCTTCAGTTTGATATCGAGGATGCACAGGGTCACACATTCCTCCATCAAAGTTTTGTGTTAAACAAGCCCCAAATGAATTGGATAGGTAATGGCAACCCCATGGCACTCATACAAGAAGGACCGATGGTTCGTGTTGGTCGGAAGGCGACGATGGCAGAACAACTCAAGTTGAAAGACCAGCGTATCGAGAAGTATCTTCAGCCTTTGGATAATCCATACGTCAAAGCTGAAATGCAGACCACTCAAGAGGGGTCAGCTACCAAGGTCTGCTACACGCTGACACCTGACAGCACCAATGTATTCCTGTCAGAATTAGGCATAGCATATCTCCTTGACTCCTCCTTTGACCGTGTTCAATGGACAGGACAAGGGCCCTTTGCCAGTTATCCGGGCCGCCATCAGGCCAATCGCTACGGCTTCTGGGCGAAGCATATGGACGATCTCTACTTTGAGGGCAACCGTATGGGTGTGGATGCCGCCCTTTTCAGTAGCCGAGATGGTAATGGCCTCTTGATCGTTGGCGACAGTCTGAACATGAATTTCGAACAGAGCGACCGTGGCATCGTGATGACCGTTAATGTGGCTGTCTCGGGACAAGGTCCAAAGTTCGCCAGAAGTGCCTTCCCCGTTATCTCCAAGGAGGTGGGCACTTTGTCTGGCAACTTCCGCATCTATCGCATCGATGCAAGTTCATGGCCAAAGATCTTTGACCGCCCGCAGGCTGTTCCAGCCGCCTTCCATCCCTTCGTGACGCAATACGACACCTATTTACTAAAATATAGTGACATCACTTCACAGCATAGCCCCAGATGGTGACGCCTGATGTGGCACTCATCACGGTAAAGCTGGACGTGCTCTCGTTCTTTGGCTCCAGATACTGTTCGACCATCACGCCCTTATAGTCCTGACCATTGATGGTGACCGTGAAATAAGAGGTGCCACTCTTGGCCGACCACTTACCCGTGACGGCACCAGAGATGTTGCCCGTAGCGTCGAGTTCTACATCGACTGGCTTCGAATAGGCCTTCTTGGTGTGGTCGAGTTTGTAGTCGTGGATCAGCATCTTGTACTTGCCGGGGATCTGGTCAGTAGCCACATACTGCTTGGTCTTGATCTTCGCCAGCGTGGTCACTTCACCGGTGTACTCAAACGGGGCTGCCACCAGCCAACCATCCTCATTCTGGAACAGCTGGTGTACACGTACCTCATGGGCCTCGCCCTTGTTCTGGAAACGGGTATGATAGACGAGATAGGCGCGGCCATCCTCTGCAGCGATGGCTGAGTTGTGACCCTGCGAGCGCTCGGAGCTGGCTCCTACGGTCTTGTTGCCCCATTCGCCATAGGCTCCAAAGATATTGGTTCCACGGTTTCCGTCGTTCTCGCCAGAGCCGAAGTTCAGGTAATACTTGTCATAGAGGGCCGTGGCATTCTTACTGTCGACATAGGGGCCGTCAGGCTTCTTCGAGCGGAAGACGCGAATCTGATAGCCACCGTTGTTATAGTCGGCAGGAACACCACCGGCAGCCAGTCCGCCATAGCTCATAAAGAGATAGTAGTAGCCATTGATGTATTCAATGTAGCTGGCTTCGCCCGAAGCGTAGTAGCCACCGGCAATCTTCTTGCCGAAATAGGGGTCGACGGTGATATCGTTGCCCTCGCCCACCTGAGAATAGGTCACGTCATAGTCGCGCAGACCGGTCTCCTCGTCAAGCTCCAGCATGTAGATGCCACCGCTCCACGAACCATAAGAGAGCCACAGTTTGCCGTCCTCGTCGTAGAACACGCAGGGATCGATACAGTTGGGATAACGCTCGCCCCAACGGTTGCCAGTGGCATAGCGTGAGGGCAGTGTGGCTTGAGTGCCCAGCACTAACTCCAGATCGGTATCCTTGTAGGCCTTGTTGCTATAGAAGCCACTGATGACCACGGGACCCTCGTAGAGATACGGACCAGTAATCTTGGAAGAGGTCATCAGTACGATACTGGAATACCAGGCGTCGCCGTTGACGCTCATATACATGCACCACTTGCCTAGCTTCTTGTTGTAGATGACATCGGGTGCCCACAGGTTGCCGTCGATATTATAGCCGGCACTACCACGCTTCGCCCATGCCTGAGCGTTGAAGGCGGGGAAGTCGACCTGCTGGCCACCTTTCTTCACCTTCGTCACGGCAGGTGTCACAAACGCGGTATTGGGGAGTGCATCGCCAGAGGAAGCCGAAGCAAAGGGAATGGTTACAGTGTTCCAGGCGAGGAGGTTGGACGACCAAGCATTGGCTCGATGCGAGCCAAAGATATAATAACGCTTGGATTCTGCGTCGTAGACCACGCTGGGGTCATGAACACTTACTGATTTCAGATCACTGGGGAAGTAGGTCTGCTTTTCGTCATCGCCATTTGGCGTGGGTGTAGGGGTAGGTGTTGGCGTAGGGGTAGGTGTTGGCGTAGGTGTGATATCCGAATCATCATTTCCTCCACCGCCACATGCGAATAACACCACAGTTAGCAACAGACAACTCCATTTTGTAATTTTCCTTTTCATTTCATTCAGTTTTAGTAGTTTTCAACTTGTATGCAAAGATACGAAAAAACGACAACATCTCAAAGCGATTATAGAAGATTAACGCTTCGATTCTTCCCAACGAAAAACGGCACCATTGCGTCGGGCTGGGTCTGCGCCAGGGAAATCCATAGAATAAGGACTGCCTGTGGTCGGGCTCTTTCCGATATATCGATGGGTACGCATTGACATCAGCATGAATTCATGATTCAGGTAGTCCTGCCACAAAAATACTTCGGCTTTCGATTCCTCTGTAGTCAAACGCACATCGCCAGCGATGCCGTAACCAGAGCAGAACACATAGCGTCCATCCCCACACTGAAGAAAGACTTGTCCTTGTCCCTTGTCAATAAGTCGGAAACGTGTCTGTACGCTATGATCAGAAGCATCAGTGTCGTATATCAGACCATGAGGCAGTGCTATCATTGGTTTTTCTGTAGCGAGATTGATGATGCGGAACCAGCGGTCGGCGGCCGAAGGGGATGCCAACGTCTTGCCATAAGGGATGTTGCCACTGCGGTCTGCCTGTGGTTCCTCTACTGAGAAGTTATCAAACTCTGCATAACCTCCGTTCTTTCCCTTATAATTGAAAGCGAAGAGTGCGTGGCGTGATCCCTGAAAAGAGATGAGCTGATAGCTGAGGGGCATTTCGCGCCCTATCTGTTGATAGTGCTCACCGTCGAGTGAATATTCATAGTGGGCAGAGTCGTGATCGTAGTTGCCCACGATACGGAGCCACAGCTTATCTGTTGTGACAGAGGTGTCGATGGTGTCGTTGGTTGCTTGTTCGAAGCAACGGAGAATGGTTTGTTGGCCATCCTTCACAATACCAATCCAGGAACAAGGCACATTGATGTTGCCAAGACCAGCCACATCGCCATCCTTCATGCCTTTTGTATAGAGTTCAACAGTGGCGACAGATACAGGGCCTATGACACGTTGAGTAAGAGTGTTGCGCGCCCACATCAATTGCTCAGCTGGCATCGACTGCAAGCGTAGACGACCGTTCTTCAATCTCCATTTACTGTCATCTGGATTATGATTCCATTGCCAAACCCGCCCGAGCGTCTTGCCATTGAAGGTCTCACTGCGCTCATATGGAGCATGAGGTTGGACACTTGCATTGATGTTGGGTTTGAGCCAGGTTCGAGGTGCACGGCCTAAATTACCTTCCAAACCAAGCATGGGCCAGCCGTCTTTCCAAGTGATGGGGGCTAATGTCACCGTGCGACCTATGCTGTGGAAATCCATCATCAGCAGTGCCCACCACTGTCCACTCTGGTCTTCAACGATGCCACCCTGATGGATATTGGTGCAGGCTGTCGCATCCTTGTCGACTTCTGGAATACCGAACTTCGTTCCATCATGGCCAATACGATATTGTTCGCCTTGAGGAACCTGCGTTAATGAGGCTGCATGATAGCCAAAGGTTTCATCGGCAGTGATGGTAATGGTTTCATAAGGTCCCCAGATACTTTTCGAGCGTGAGCAGAGGGTACGCCCATTGGGACGATAATCGGTAGAGATCAGGTAGTACATCCCACCTATTTTATACATATGATGTCCCTCCCCAACAGCATTACCTTCTGGGATGATGGTACGCTCTGTCTCTTCGATGGGGCCGCTCATGTCAGACTTTAATTCTGTGCACTTCACTTCACCATAGCCATGAATGGCATAGATTTTTCCATCGTCATCGAAGAGTACAGAAAGGTCGTAGATACGGCCTTGCATATTATGATGTTTCCACGGTCCGTGAATATCTTTTGAAGTATAGCACTGCAGACCTTTGCCATTGATGTTGGTAAACACATAGAACTGGCCATTGGCATAACGGATGGCAGGTGCCCATACCCCCTGACCGTATATTTCCTTGTGATTTTTCAGAGAAAAAGCATCGTCGTCGAAATCGAAACGGTCGAAACAATACGAGATATTCTCCCAGTTCACAAGATCCTTGGAGTGCAATATGACCAATCCTGGAACAGTATGCATAGTGGTTCCTGCGAGGTAGTAATCGTCGCCAACGCGAAGGATGTCTGGGTCGGAGAACTCGTCGTAGAATAGTGGATTAGTATATGTACCATTGCCATTGTCGGCAGTCCATGACTGAGCATGAGCTGCAAACAACGAAAAGTGAAAAGCGAAAACAAAAATAATCGCTATTATATTTAATCTACAACTTACTCTGAATCTTTTACTAACCATCATTTTTCACTTTATCACTTTTCGTTTTTACTCTTAATTTAATTTGGGCCATCCGTCAGAAGTCCAAAGGATTGGGCGTTGTATCAGGATGGAAGCACCTCCATGGGCAACGCTATAGCCATGGCAGATGAAAATGTCCTCACCATTGAAAGTATATGCTGCACAATGTCCGGCAGCCTCGAAATTCTTCTTGTCACCCTCAAGGAAAAGCATTCCGCCACCGTCGCGCATGTCTTTGCCATCAGGGTCAAGATAGGGCCCATCAATGGTCTTGCTGCGTCCAACAGCCACGCGGTAGTTGCTTTTAGAACCTTGACAGCAGTAGTCCCAGGATACAAACAAGTAGTAATAATCGTTGTGTTTGAAGATAAATGGAGCTTCAATCGCATTAGGTCCGGCAAAGTCGGACGTAGGATTCTTAGGAGGATTAGGATTGGTAGAGAGTGTCTTCTTGCCGTCTGGATCAGTCAGGTTATAACGGCGGGCAATAGTGCGAGGTTTTTCGCCTGCAGCAATATGCATAGTCGTGTCGAGACGGGCAAGTTGAATGCCATCCCAGAAAGAACCCCAAACGAGCCAAGGGTTATCGTTGTCATCGATGACGAAGTTAGGGTCGATGGCGTTCCAGTTGTCGCGCCCCTCGCGGGAGGTGACGATACAACCCTCATCGTCCCATACAGGGAAGGAGAGCGAACGCTTGGAGAGCAGGCCAATGGCCGAGCCGTTACGCCCAAAGGTCGAACAGCTGTAGGCAAGCCACCACTTACCGTGATAGTTAATGACATCTGGAGCCCACACATGGATTCGGAATCCTGGTACGGAGTCCATTGCCCACTGAGGGATGACAGACATGGCAGGCTCAGGCAGGACCGTCCAGTTCTTACGGTCATTAGACGTCATCTGCTGGATACCCATGCCCGTGGCAAAGATATAATAGGTACTGTCCTCAAAAGCCATGACGGGGTCATGTACCATCGGGGTGTCGGTTACGAATGGTTCTTTTGGAGTATGGCGACGCTGCTGTCCGGCTGCTGAAACAGATACGATAAGGGCTAGCAGCGACCACATGATTGTTTTCGCTTTCATTGGATTGCTTTTTTAAAGAAGGAAAAGATAAAGGGGACGGGCTTCACAGTCCGCCCCCTCCAAAAGAATACTAACTAATTAATTAATGTGAAGAAACTAGTCTTTTACTCGAATACCAGATGGCTGCCATCGATTGTGAAGCGGAAGTACAGATCTTCGCCGATGATGGGGCTGATGCCAATGTAATCCTGTTTGTAGGTCTTACCATCGTTGCCCTTCATGACGCACTTCACGTCGGCAGAACTGCCATTGTTGGTAACAGATACAGTACAGATGGCCTCGTCCATAGCTTTGAGCCATGCAGCCCAGTCACTCTGACCACCACTCGGTGTGCAGGCAGCATAGCTGTCACCCCAACCGTAGTTGTCAGCACGTACCACAGCATATTCGGTGTTGTTCTCCTGAGTCAGGACAACGCAGAAATTATTCCAGTTGTTAGCCCCGGAAGTAGAGTTCTTGAATCGCTGGGTAACAGTATGGCCTTCGGGAACACGCAGCATCTGAGAGTGGGCACCCCAGAAGGCGGTAGAGTTATCCTCGGCACCGATTACGTCACTAAACTCAATATGGCTGCCATCAACCGTAAAGTTGAAGTAGAAGTTATCGGGATCAACAGTGTTGATGCCCATGTAATTCTGTACGTAGACCTTGCCATCAGTACCCTCCATGACGCACATCACATCAGCGGTTCCATCGCCATTGTTAGTCACAGCCACAGATACCTTTGCACCGTCCATAGCCTTGAGCCATGCAGCCCAGTCGCTCTGGCCGCCGCTCGGTGTGCAGGCTGCATAGCCGTCACCCCAACCGTAGTTGTCGGCACGTACCACAGCATACTCCTTGGAGCCGTCAGAGCTGCAGAGAACAACCACGAAGTTGTTCCAGTTGTTCTGACCATTGGTATAGTTGGTGAAGCTGGAAACGAATGTCTCCTTCGGGCCGACCTTGATGTTATCTGAGTGAGCACCCCAGAAGGCGGTAGAGTTGTCGGATGCACCTACGCTGGTGTAAATCTTGTCGACGACATCGAAGGTGGCAGATGCCATCACGGCCTTGCCAATGAGTTCACCCTTATACGACTTGTTATAAGCCACCAACAGCGTCTTAGTACCCAGAGAGTTAAGGTCAGGAATAGCCTGGAATGACAGTTCGCTGGCAGGAACATCCTTCGAGACACCCTGCTCGAACTGAACGGTTGCCGTCACATTGGCCATCGCCACATTGAGGTCAGAACCCAGAAGTACCTTCTTGGGTACACCATTCAGGGTCATCGACAGAGGCTGCTTGTCCTCCTTAGAGGTGAAGCCACCGATAGGCTCGATGGTAGAACCGAGGAAGTCGATGAATGAGCCCTCGGGCACCAGGAAACAGCGGATTGTCTTATTCGATGAATCGGCATTGAGATTGGTCAGCATCGTAGTCTGATTATAGATTTTGGTTACCTTACCGTTGGTCATAGTAACCACCAAGCCACCAGCGGTACGATCGACGGTCAAGGTCACCTTACCGCCTAACTTGTCGACGCCAGCATCAGTATCAGTATCGAAGGTCAGCGTACTTGTCACCAAACTACGGTCGATATAATCACCCCACTCAGAGTTACCGCTGGGCTGATTATCGAATCGGATGGCACCATACTCCTTATAACTACTTGCACCACGGTCCTCATCGTTACAGATAATTAAGGCGAAATTCTTATAAGTGTTGGAGGCACTGGGATTGATGTTCAGGTTGAACTGGGCAATCCACTTTTCATCCGCAGGAATCTGATAGTACTTAGAGAACTGTGCCCACCAGCCTGTAGAGAAGTCGGTAGCACCAATCGTGTACACGTCCTCCTCGAGGCCTTCGATGATAATCTCACCCTTTCCCTTGTTGGCTTCGGCAATGGAGTCGATCATGGCCTGGCGCCAGTCGGGAGAATTAACGCCATACAGATCACCGCCCTCACAGCTTGTCAGGCTCAGCATTCCAAGAGCTGCTGCGCAGAAAGCGGTTGCTATTTTATTGAGATGTCTCATATATCTTTTATCTTTAATGTTAAAACTATAAGCTAACTGTTACTTACCCAGATTTACAACAGGGTGTACCGTCCAACCCTTGCTTGAGAAATAGCCGGCATTGCTGCTCGTGTAGTTGGCAGAGTTACCGACGAGGTTGGGGTTATTATTCAGCGTACCCTGATAGATGGGCAGGAACTCGTGGCCATCTAGCCAGGTGTCGTAAGAGCTCTTGCTGCATGTCTTGTAGTCAACGGGATCCTTCGGTGTATAACCGATGAGGCCATTGTCATAATCAGATTTCGTCCAGAAGTTGAAAGCACCATGTTCCTTAATCTGCTGCAGACGGCCGCTATCGTAGAAGAAGCCCCAGCGGATAAGGTCGAATCCACGGCCGAACTCACAGCCGAACTCCTTTGGACGCTCCACGTTGGCAATCTGCTCGAACAGCTTATCCTTAGTGTCGAAGTCAGAGAGTTTCAGGCTGGCCAGCTCAGCACGGTTGCGCACCTGGTTGATCCAGTCGATAGCCTGTTGAGTAGGACCGTTGACCTCGTTCTCGCACTCGGCAGCACGGAGCAGCACGTCGGCATAACGCATCATACGGAGGTTGATACCATCATGAAGACCAGTCACCACCTTGTCGTAAAGACCTGTGCGGAGGTTAGTGTGCTTGGCAACGGGCAGACCACCGTAGTTATTGTTGGTCACAATGTAATTATCAGCAGTCATAGCGTCTGTATAGCATACATTACCATACTCAAAGCCATCCCAGTCGGTTTCGTAAGTACCGATAGTCCAGTAGAGGCGGGGATCAAGCTTACCGCTGGTAGTACGCTCCTGCTTGAAGAGGTTGTAGAGCCAGGGAGAAGCAGAGAGGTCAGCCCAGCCACCATAGTTACCAGGACCGAAGTTGCTCTCGATAGCAGAACCCTGTGTAGCGTTGGCACTGGTGTTCACCGGTGTCCACTCATCGTCGGTACCTTGAGAACCATAGTCGAGGAACTGTACCTCGAAGAGACTCTCGGCATTGTTCTCATACTTAGAACCCTCACGGAAGTTGTCACCATAGTTCTTCATCAACTCATAGTGGCCGTATGTACCGCCGATGATGGCTTTCAGCACGTTGAGAGCCTCGCTGTACTTGTGGCGAACCATCAGTGTGCGAGCATAGTAGCCGGCAGCAGCACCACATGTGGCACGGCCCTGAGCCCACTGGCCACCCTCGTCGCGAGAGGGAAGCAGCGTCATGGCCTCGGCAAAGTCTGCCTCTACCTGGTCGAGCACCTTATCATACTGCACATTAGGATCTTCACCTTCTGTTTCAGAGTTGGCGGCATAGAGACCGTCGAGTGAAGAGTAAGAGTTATAATCCGTAATCAAGGCAGGATTCTGATAGTAGCCAGCCAGCATATAGTATGCCAGGCCACGGAGGAAGAGTGCCTGACCCTTGATGCGCTTTATCTGATTGTCGAGCGAAGCATTATCGCTGCCAGTACGTGAGAGCACGAAGTTACATACGTTGATGGTGTAATACCAGTCACGCCAAGACCATTGGCCAATTTCATCAGTGATAGGCTCGTTGAGGTCGTCGAACGGCATATACCATACCTGTGAGGAGTTCCATACCTCGTCACCACGACATACGTCGATCATATATCCTACACGAGCGTAGGTACCCTCCATGCGGATATGGTTGTAGGCAGCTATCACACCTTCTTCCAGGTCTGCGGCAGAATAGCCGTAAGTACCTGTGGTCTGCTGGTTGGGGTTTGTCAGTTCCAGCTTATCGTTGCACGATGTGAGTGTGCCGATGCCCAGTAAAAGGGCTAAGGAAAATTTATATAGTTTCATATGTTATAATCTTATTATATGATTCTCGTAAATCTTTTAGAATGATAAGAGGATACCGCCCATGAAGGTACGTGGTGTCGGGAACGAACAGAAGTTGTAACCCGGTGTGAACGTACCGCCAGCATAGTCGACGTTGTAACCATGATAGCCAGTGAAAGTATAGAGGTTCTGTGCAGAAACGTATGCACGGACACCACTCACGTAGCCGCCGAACCACTTGTCGGGGAAGTTGTAACCCAGCTCTACGTTGGCAATCTTCCAGTAAGCAGCGTTCTGGATCTTGCGCTCGCTGAAGAGGTCGTTCCAAGCCAAAGTAGCATTGTTAGCTGCATAGGTACGGGGAACATTCGAAGTATAGGTACCGCCATCCCACTGGTTAGCAGAAAGCATACCTGTCTCCTTATTACCATAGCCGTAGCATGAGTTCAGGCTGTTGTAGATATCATCAGAAACATGATAGTTGAGGGCACCGAATGTAGAGATGCTCAGGTCGAAGTTCTTATACTCCAGGTGTGCGCTCAAACCGAAGCTGATCTTAGGCAGACCACTGCCGAGCACGGTCTGGTCCTGTGCATCAATCACACCGTCGCCATTCATATCCTTATAGAGGCAGTCACCGACATTAGCACCAGGCTGCAAAGCGTGGTTGTCGAGGTCGGCCTGTGTACGGGCAATGCCTTCATAGACCCAACCATAGAACTTACCTACTTCCTCACCTACGTATGTGGCATAGGCACCGGTGATATAGCTCTCAGTACCGAAACCAAGTGAGGTCACCTTATTCTTCAGTGTGCTCAGGTTGGCACTGATCTGGTGCTTCAGAGGATGGTCGTTGTTACGATAGGTTACCGAGAACTCAAAACCGCTATTTTCCATAGAGGCAGCATTCATGGTTACAGAAGTGTTGGCCACACCTGCATTGGCAGGAACGGGAACGCCATACAGCAGATCCTCTGACTTGTTCTTATACCACTCAGCCGTAAACTCGATACGGTTGTTGAAGAATGCCAGGTCGATACCAATGTTAGTGGTCTTCTTTTTCTCCCAAGCGATGAGCTCATTCACATAAGTAGAGACGGCAGAACCGGTGACAGGCTGATTGCCGAAGCTATAAGTCATGTTATTACGCATCATAGTTGCCTGATACATGTACTCACCGATGTTCTCATTACCGAGTTCACCATAGCTGGCGCGAATCTTGAACATGTTTACGATGTTGCGGTCGATGGGGAAGAAATTCTCCTTATCGAAACGCCAACCAATAGAGACTGATGGGAAAGTTCCCCAGCGGATATCCTTTGTCAGACGTGAGCTACCATCACGACGAACCACAGCAGAGAGCAGGTACTTGCCATCGTAGTCGTAGTTCAGACGACCGATATAAGATGACATAGCGTGCTTGTACTCGTAAGAGCTTGCATCGCGGCTACCTACGGCATTCTGCAACTGCAGGAAATAAGGCTCAGAGAAGTTCACGCCCCAAGCATTCAGCTCGTCGGTATTCTCCTCCTCATAGGTGACACCACCTAACAGATTGATGTGGTGCAAACCAATGGTTCCGTCATAGGTCAGCGTATTCTCAACCAGGAAATCAGAGTAGGTACGTCTGTTCTTTGTCAGCTTCTCATTGCTCTTATCGAGATATACACGGTTACTCTGGATCCAAGCCGAAACCCAAGTCTTATCCTGAGCATTCGTCTTGCTGTAAGAGAGGTTGAGCTTATAATTGAGATGATGGTTCTTGCTCTTTACGCCTACCATCTCCAGCAGGTCGAAGTCTGCTGAACCTGTGGCCACAACACGGTCAACGATGGTATTACGGGTCAGCATGTTGTTCACCAGCAATGGGTTGGAAGCTGAGATATCACCATGTACAGTGTCATAATAAACACCATAGCCATAGGCATCGTAGTTGAAGCTGCTGGCATTTCCTACCTTGTCATCGAGTACCCATGTAGAAGGATCGTAGGCTTTGATGGTAGGCTGCATCAGCAGTGTACCGCGTAACACGTTGGTAACGTCGCCATAAAGACCCTGTACATACTCTGAAGCATTGGAAAGACCCATACCGTCCTGATTAGAGTGAGAGTAGACGAGGCTGGTACGGAACTTGATGAACTTGGTCTCCATCGTGTTGTTAACACGGGCAGTGAAACGCTGATAGTTAGGACCTGCACCCTCGAGGGTACCCTTCTGCTGGAAATAGTCCAGACCTATATTATATGTATTATGTGCACCACCACCGCTCAGATTAACGTTGTGGTTCTGGCGGATACCAGTCTTGAATACTTCTTTGAACCAGTCGGTATTGGTGTTGTCCTGGAACTTATAGGCAGAGCCGTCCAAGCTGTAGCCACCAGGCAGAGGTGTGCCAGAGTTGGCGCAGGCCTGTCCGAGATACTGGCTGTACTGATTTGCATTCATCACGTCGTAAACGCCCTTGTCGATGACATCGACACCGAAATAGCCTTTATAGTCCACCTTCAGGGGCTGGTCCTTCTTACCACCCTTGGTTGTGATGATTACCACACCGTTAGCAGCACGAGAACCGTAGATGGCACCAGCAGAAGCATCCTTCAGCACCTGGATAGTCTCAATGTCGTTCGGAGAGAAATCGCGGATGGTAGTACCCATGGGCACACCGTCGATCACATACAGCGGAGCAGTGCTACCGAAAGAGCCGATACCACGGATACGTACTGAAGGATCGGCACCTGGCTGACCGTCGGAGGTAATCTGTACACCGGCCACCTTACCCTCAAGCATCGTAGAGATGTTTGAGTTGGAGGTGCGCTTCAGCTCATCAGCATTCACAATAGACACCGAACCGGTCAGGTCGGCCTTCTTCTGAACACCATAACCCACGACAACCACCTGCTCAAGCATCAGGGCGTCGGACTCCATTTGAATCTTTTCAATGATCGCACGCCCGCGAACGGCGATTTCGCGATCCTTGTAACCCACATAACTAACCACGAGAGTTCCATTGGCTGGCGCATCAATAGTGAAGTTACCATCAAAGTCGGTAATAACACCCGTCTGGGCGTTCTTCAACTTGATTGTAGCACCAATGAGTGGCTCTCCTTCTTGATCAACAACCTGACCACTGACCTTGATGGTCTGGTCTTGCTGTACCGATGCCATAGCAGTCGTCGGACAGAGTGTAAATCCTGCCAGAGCACTCGAGAATAGCATCGCAGAGAATAACAATTCTTTTCTCATTGCAAATTGATATTAGTTTAGAAATTAATAAAATTAGTAAAAAATCTGCTGCAAAGATAAAAGATATGAAAAAAGATAAAGTGGACAAAATGATTTATATGGTGGATAAAACGAATTTTATCCCCCTGAGTGCGTTTTTTCCACTTCTTGAGCTATATCAAGTTGCCTTTTGATATATGTCAAGACCAAGAACTGGGGTTTGTTCCAAATAGTTTAGTGAAACAACGGGTAAAATATTTGGGGTCATTAAAGCCTACGGCGTACGCTATCTCGGTAATATTCCGATTACCTGTCTTGGATGACAACATCTCCTTGGCCATATTCAAGCGGTAGTTACGGATGAACTGTCCTACTGGAAGTCCAGCCTCAGCATTCAGATGCTTGCTGGCTACACTCCGGCTCATGCCAAGAGCGTCACAGAACTCCTGAACACCGAACTCGGAATCCATGTAGTTCTTTTCCATAATCTCCATCACACGCTCCATAAACGGTTTCGTATTCTTTTGCACTACCTCGCGATCAGCTTCAACACTTTTTGATACACTCTTCATGTAGCGTTCCTGGTTATCAAGGATGGTGCGGATACGGTCTTGCAGTTTTCGGGGGTCCTCCGACTCTTCAAGCACCTCACGGATAGGATTAAGCAATTGCTCTGCCTCTCGCCGCTTCAGTTCCATCACCCGTCTGTTGTACCCATAAATAATCAGACCCACCAATAAGATGCTAAGTAACAGGCGGAACCACCAACTATTCCAGAAAGAGGGGTTCACCACGACCTCGATGGAAGCAGTCTCAAAATGATCTGATGAAGCTACTGACAAATATCTCACTTCAAAGACATAGCGGCCGGCAGGAAGCGAATTATAACGAACGGAATGTTCACCCAACGTGAGCGTGTTCCATTCATTATCAAGTCCCTTCATCCTATAGCTGAACATGGTCTGTTCTTCATTGCCATAGTCTAAGGCGGAGAAAGAGATAGAGAAGGAACGATTGCTCTCACGCAACTGAATCGAAGAGGCTATAGAGATATCTTCCGCCAGATATTCTCCATCAGCCATGGCGTCCTGATTGTCCACCATCAAGTGGGTAAAGACAAGTTTGCCTTTTGGTTTGGACTCTGTATTCTCACCAAGTACCTCTATCAAACCTCCTTCACTGCCCAGATAAATAACGCCAGAATCGTCTCTCATGGCAGAATTCCAATAAAAGTGTTGGTTGATTAGACCCTCTTTCTCGAAATAATTTGAGAACACCCGGGCTTTAGGATCATATACCGACAATCCATTTTGGGTGGTTACCCACAAGCGTCCATTCAAATCCTCCACAATACCCTTGACACCTCCGAATGCCAATCCGTCTTCTGTCGTCAAGGCCTCAAAATGTCCACGCTGGTCTTTGGCATCCTTCACTAAGCGATATAGTCCATAACCATTACTTCCTAACCACAGTGTCCCGTCTTTAGTCTGATAAAAAGACGAAATCTTGTCTACAATACGAGAGTTGTGTTCATCCAGCTTATGGGTTATGCCTTCTGTCTTAAAGGGTCTATGCCCATGTCGCCCGGAGTTCAGGTCTACAACCCTCAGTCCTTGCATACAACCCATCCACAGAAAACCGTCATGGTCGACAATGGCACCAATACATCCTGTTACATTACGGCATCCCTCAAACGGCTCTTCAATCTGACGACTCTTAAAATTATAGAAGAGCAGGCCTGCATTACTTCCTATCCACAAACCGTCATTGATGGAATCGATGGCAAGTGCACCAACAAAGCCCGTCACCCATTGATAATCGCCAGGCAGTTCCAGGCGTGAGATCTGATGTGGTCCTTGTCTGTTTGTCACACACAGTCCTCCGCCCCAAGTTCCAATCCACAATCTGCCATATTTATCAGCAGCAAGGGCGGACACACTGTTATGCGACAACCCGGAATTGGATGTCGTGTAATGAATATAGCTAAGTGAACCTGGCTCACGGAGGTTCAAGCCACCTTCAACCGTTCCCACCCATAACTGGCCATTAGGTTCAACGTACATGGCGTTGACGGCATTGGGTGACAAAGAATGGGCGTCAGCCGTATGTATGGAGTTGCGTAACAGAAGGCGACGAGGAGATAAGCAAACAATACCGCCAGACTCTGTTCCAATCCATATCTGCCCTTGGTACTCGCGGATACAATGCACGAAATCGCTCTTCAGAGGGGGCGTGCTTTCCGTGGTCCATGCGGTAAAGCTGTCTGTCTGGTCGTCGTAGATGTTGATACCTCCCAAGGAGCCAACAAGCAAACGGTTGTCAGCTGTGACAGCCAAGCTGGACAAAAACACATGGGAGAGAGCACCTGGAAGGGTGGAATGATGGTATTCAAACAATTTCTGCTGGTAGACATCAAAACGGTAAAGACCCAAGTTGGTTGCAATCCATACCATGTTATTTCGCTTCAGGATACCAGTAATATAATGTTCCTGCAATGGCTTTAGGAAAGAGGAAATCTCCTCGCGTACCAGCTTGCCGTCTTTTTCCACCAATCGATAAAGGCCACCATCGATTCCCAGCCATGGTTTACCGTTACCTTCAACATCGCAAATGGCCATATCAAGCATCTGCCAAGGATGTGGATAGGTATAGATTTTGTCAATCTCTCCCTCACTGGTGAAAGAAACAAGGCTTATCTGAAGGTCATTGATAATCCAAATACGTCCGAGGGCATCACGATAGGTCTTGATAGAGGCCTGGGTTATTAGCTTCTTGAGTTCGGCATGATCAGGGACCACCGACTTCATCGTCATGAGGTCTATGATGTTGATACCCTCATCGAAAGCGACCCAAAGACGGTGGAAGTTATCTTCAGTGATGCTCCTGCACGACTTACTGTTCAGGTCAAGCCGAGGGGTCACCATGTCATATCCATCATATCGTACCAGACCACCGCCATAAGTTGAGATCCACAGGAATCCGTTTGAATCCTTGAAAATGTCGCTTACGTTATTATGCGGCAACCCGTTGCTCAGATTGAGATAGGACTGGTTATACCGTTCTGTCAGGATGTTCTCGCTGCCCATGCTGGCCAGCGAAACCAGAAGACAGAGCATCAATCCGATAGTGCGTCCCTTGAAGGTCTCTTTATTCATAAATATGCTTGTTAGTAACCCTTTCATGAGGTTTCGTGAATCAGGTGTACATCGCACTGCGGGAAGGCGATAGTGATGCCAGAAGCATTGAGGGCTTCGTAAATCACTTCCTTGGCACGGTCTACGTAGCCGATTCTTTCTGCCACCAGCACGTACTGTTTTACGTTGATGTCAACAGCACTGTCGCTCATGTTGCCCACAACCACATAGACACCGTACTTGGGATCCACAATCTCACGACCATAACGGTCCTTAGTGCGCATCTTCTGCATGGCCTCGACCAATACCTCGCGCACTCGTTGTACTTCAGTGCCATAGGCCACGCCTACGGTGATGATCGTAAGCTCGTATGAGTGGTTGCGCGTCAGGTTGTTGAAGTTCTTGCCAAAGAGCGATGAGTTGAGGAACGACATTTCTGTGCCCTCGATAGTCTCTGCTTGTACACATTGGTAGTTGATGGCGGTCACTTTACCGCGCACGCCTTCGCACTCAATCCAGTCGCCAACTCTCAGGCGTCCGCCCATCAGTTGGATGCCGTAGATGAAGTTATTGATGACATCCTTCAGGGCAAGACCGATACCGGCCGACAGACCTCCAGCTACCAGACCCAGTGAACCTGTAGGAATCTTCCATACGTAGACAACTACTACGGCATAAGCCATCCAGATCAGGACGCTGATAATGCTATTGCCCAAGGAGAGGTTGATCTCATTGGCGCGGATGGAGGTGCGATTATGTTTGCGCATGAAGGTCGTATAACGGGCATATTGCCAGATGGCGTGGATGGCCCGACTGCAATAACATGTAATATAGAACAGGATCAACAGATAGATGATGCTCCTGCCAGAAATGCGTAACGTCTCAATACCTGCCTTATCGAAAAGTTGGATGAAAGGATTCTCGTAGAATTTCACAAACAGGTCGTCGAAGTCGAAGATGCTTAACGACAGATTCACACATAATGGCAATGAGAGCAGCACGATAGTGGGGATAGCCACCTGACGGATAAGGTCGTAGAACCAGGTGGCGCCAAACAATAGCGACTCGCGGTCTTCGCCCGACACGTAAGTAATGCGATTACGCATGTTGTCCACTCGCTTGTCCAGCCAGCGCTGTTTGAATCGACTCATCAGGTCCAGGATGCAGACTACTGTCAGCCAGGCTGCCAACAGGAAATACCACCACACCAGAATGAGCAAAGCCACAAAGGTATAGCCCAGGAACGCGACGACGAAGGCGACGAGATAGATGGCCAGCGACAGCCAGCCCAGTGTGCTGTCGACAGATGTCGCCTTACGGCAGAGCCAGATGCAGCAAAGCAGTTGCCACACGACTGTCAGCAGGAGGATGGGCGGGAAGAGGAGAACCATCATCTTGTCGGGCATGAAGGTGACACGACAGACAATGATGACCAGCGCGATCAGTATGGTTGCAGAGAAGAGCAGGAAACCCTGTCGGAACTGATCGGGTTTTACACGAAGCAACAGCGAACCTGAGATGGCAATGAGCAGCCACAGGAAGGTGTTAATGTGCTCCACGCTCATATTGATATACTCATCACCATACAAGGAGAAGCCGAACACCAGGAAATAGAAGATGGTACCCAACAGTATCGAGATGATAGACAGCTTCTTCCTAGGAATATAGCGCTTCAGTCTGGTATAGCGGTAAAGCAGCCAAAGAATCAGGAGGGTCAGGAGCCAGAAGAAACCCAACACGACCACTTGCAAGATACAGACAATGACCAACAAGGTATTTTCGGCCTTACTGGAAAGGTGCTGGAAGAACGTGGCGTCATTCTCATCGTCAGAAGCATTCTCATCAATATCGGTTTCATCAAGACCATTACTCAATTCTTTCAAGCTATACTGCCCACGCAAGTCCACCTTGGTCTTGTTCCAATAATAGCCCGGATTGGCGATAATGTCCAAGAATGGTGTCTGTCCGTCTACAAAGATATAGCGTTCCAGCGCCCGATAGCGCGCCTCGGCATAGTCGTTGGTTTCCTTCAGGCGCAGATAAGCTTCCTGATAATGTGTGCTGTCGGCTATCACGGTAGCCCGGTTATTGGCGTTCATCTTCAGAATCTCCGAGGCATAGAAGATACAGGAATCACGCAGCGTCTCGCCTATCGAGTCTAAGATGAAGGGAGCCGAGATAGAATCCTTAAAAGCAATCTTGATGACCTCTTTTTCTAGCGAGGAGATGGAATCCGAGAGATGGACATCGAGTGAGTCGTTGTGGTACAACAGACTGTCGGGCAGGATTTCCATCTCTATTTCCTTCATCATCGGCGGTAGGCGCCGCAGGGCCTCGATCAGTCGGGCATAGCGGTCAATCTCGTAGTTCAGGCTGCCCACGATGTGGTCATACGGTCTGCGGTCCTTGCTGAAGTCCTTGTAATTGGATGTCACCTTCTTCAGGGCGTAAGCCAGGTCGAACGTCATTTCCTGTTCCTGCGTGTAGAGCAGGATGGATAGTTCGTTCGACTCGGTAATGACGTCAATCATCCGTTGGTGTTGGCGTTTAAAATCGTCGTTGAAGCGCTGCTGCGCATCCGAACGCTGCTGGTAGGCCGCTTGCAGTTCCGAGCAAAGATCTTTTAACGTATTAGTCAACGACTTTCCGCTCACGACAGCCCAGAGCGGAAGCGAGCACACACATAGTGCAAGAATTATCGTCAACAGATATTTTTTCATTATAGTTTGATTGGTAATGATGGTGCAAAGATACAAAAAAAGTTGGGATAAAAACATGTTTTAGATAAAAAATCGTTCATAGCTTATATTTATGTTGTAATGAACGAGCGCGGCTCGTGATGAGTCGCGCTTTTTCTTTTTAACAAAAAAGAGCGCGGCACTTTTGGTGGTGTCGCGCTATTTTTAATTCAGGTGTACCATATAGATGGCATTTGCTTTGGAGCTGTTGAATCGACCAACTTATCGTTGATCTTCATGTTCTCTTTTTTTTCGGTCTTAGTTGACATAAGCATTTCCTCCTCATATAGTTAGTTGCTGCGAATATAGCGATTTTTTCGTCATATTGTTCATCTGGAGGCAGCTTTTTATGTAACATTAACTTAAAACGGCCCTTTTTGAATTTGCATTCAGAAAATATTCAATGGCTGTCTTATTTTTTCCCAGCACAAAGATTGGCGTACAGGTAAATGGTTACGTCTGCACTCAGAATGGTGCTATGGAAGCTCCAGGTAGTGAATCATAGTCAGTACGTAGTAAAGTCCCACTTTACTCCGTGTAAACCAGGACTTTACTACGTCTAAACTCCTGCTTTGGACGATGCATCCAAAAAAGGAACACGATGCATATTTGAAAAATCAGCTTTGTTTACTACCTTTTTGAGAAAAAATGTGTATCTTTGCACGCAACAAACTACAGCAAGATGAAAAGAGCACTATTATTGACGGCCGTGTTGGCGATGAGCCTGATGGCTGGAGCCCAGAGTAGGGAAGTAAAGTGGGATCGGCACAGTCTGATGATCGATGGTCGACGCGTGTGTCCTGTGATGGGCGAGGTGCATTATTCGCGCATCCCTGCTGACGAGTGGCCCGCTGAGGTCAGGAAGATGAAGGAGGGTGGCGTGACCATCATTGCCACCTATATTTTCTGGAATCATGTAGAGGAGCAGGAGGGCATCTTCCGTTGGGACGGACAGCGCAACCTGCGTCGATTCATCGAGGTCTGTCAGCAGGAGCAGCTGCCTGTGGTGCTTCGCTTAGGTCCGTTCTGTCATGGAGAGGTGCGTAATGGCGGCATCCCTGACTGGGTCTTTACTAAAGGTTGTAAGACGAGGGATGAGAATCCTGTGTTCTTAGGATTGGTGGAGCGCCTCTATCGTCAGATCTTTACACAGGTGCAGGGACTCCAGTGGAAAGACGGTGGTCCGGTGATGGCGGCCCAGTTTGATAATGAATACAGGGGTAGGGGTGAGTATCTGATGGCGCTGAAGCAGATAGCCACGAGGATTGGTTTCGACCTGCCTTTCTATACCCGCACGGGATGGCCGGAGTTGTCTACGCCAGTGCCCTTCGGTGAGATGCTGCCCCTCTATGGCGATTATGCCGATGGCTTCTGGGAGCGCAGCATCGAGGAGACGGCAGGCAATTATTACAAGGCGTTTAACTTCAAGGCCTTTCGCTCGTCGACAGCCATTGCCACAGAGCAGTTGGGGGAGCAGAAAGAGCGCCTGAACAAAGGCGACGAGCAGTATCCTTACTTCACCTGCGAACTCGGAGGCGGTATGATGGCTGCCTACCATCGCCGTCCGTATATCTATCCAGAGGATGCCTATTCGATGGCCATTGTGAAATTGGGCAGTGGCTCTAACCTGCTGGGCTACTATATGTATCATGGTGGAACGAACCCAGAGGGACTGACCTATCTGAACGAGACACAGCGTACGATAGCCACGAACTATAACGACCTGCCTGTAAAGACTTACGACTTCCAGGCGCCCTTGAATGAATTCGGGCAGAAGAATCCACAATACTACATGCTGCGCAAGCTCCATCTGTTTATGCAGGACTGGGGCGATGTGCTGGCACCTATGGAGGCCAGCTTCCCTTGTAAGCAGGATATTGAGAAGGGCGACGATTCGTTCCTGCGCTGGGCTGTGCGCTCGAAAGACGGTAGTGGCTTTATCTTCGTCAACAACTATGAGCGTCTGCAGAACCTCTCCGCCAAGAGAGGTGTACGGCTGGAGGCTTGTGGTGTCAAGCTGCCTCAACTCACGATACCTGCTGGTGCCATCTGCATCTTCCCGATAAATATCGAGGGTATTAAATTTGCCACAGCCCAGCTTATAGCCAAGCGCGACGGAAAGATCTATCTGGAGCAGATCAAGGGCATCCCTACCACGCTGGCCATTGGCAACAAAGTGCTGAAGAACCTGAAAGCCAAGGGACCTGAGACGCCAGTTTACAAGAATTACTATCTGCTGACCTCTGAGCAGGCTGGACGTCTTTTCCTAGAGGAAGATGCCCATCCTGATATCGCCATCAAGGCTCCTATTATTAATAAGGTGAAGGAGGCTGGTGCTTTGCGCCCCATCACCATGGGTGTGAACAAGGCAGCAGAAGAACCCCTAGACGAGGACTTCGAGCATGCGGCTGTCTATACCATCGACCTGCCAGAAGCTCCTGTCGAAGGTCGATTGCTGAACATCGACTATCGTGGCGACGTGGCCAGACTCTATGCAAACGGTCAGTTGATTGATGATAACTTCTATTATGATCGTCCGTTCCAGTATGCCCTTTGGCGACTGCCCAAAGGCTGCCGTCAGCTGGAACTCCGCATCCTGCCCTTGCAAAAGGATATGCCTGTCTACTTCCCCCGTGAGGCAGATACCACCCCTGGTGAAGAAGTGAAGCAAATAACGATAATCGACCAATAGAATTAATTTCAATCTTCAATCATCAATTTTCAATGTATAACAGAAGATTTCTTTATTTCATCTGTGCCGTATCTGCGATGGGCGGACTGCTCTTCGGTTACGACTGGGTGGTGATAGGTGGCGCCAAGCCGTTTTATGAACTTTACTTTGGCATTGCTGACTCGCCCTTGATGCAGGGCATAGCGATGTCGACAGCTCTTGTGGGCTGTCTGATTGGTGCGATGGTGGCAGGTTCGGCAGCAGACAGGTGGGGGCGCAGACCCTTGCTGATGCTGGCTGCAATGCTGTTTACCGTTTCTGCTATCGCCACAGGTCTGTTCAACGACTTCATCTTATTTAATATAGCCCGATTTATCGGAGGTGTCGGCATTGGTGTGGCTTCTGCTTTGTCGCCCATGTATATCGCCGAGGTGAGTCCTGCAGAGATCCGTGGACGCATGGTAAGTCAGAACCAGATGACCATCGTCTTGGGCATCCTCGCAGCTCAGATAGTGAATATGCTCCTGGCACGAGATACGGCCATGGCAGAGAACCTGGCGTGGGATATCGAGTGGGGCTGGCGCTGGATGTTCTGGGCAGAGACGGTGCCTGCGGCCCTGTTCCTCATGATGAGTTTCTTCATCCCTGAAAGTCCTGTCTATCTGAGGCTGAAGGCTGCGATGGCCATGCAACAAACTGAGCAGAAAGCTGGTCTAAGCGAGTTGTTTCAGCATAAATATAGAAAGGTGCTGCTGTTGGGCTTGGTGATTGCCGTGTTCCAGCAGTGGTGTGGCACGAATGTCATCTTCAACTATGCCCAGGAGATCTTTACGGGTGCAGGCTATGACGTGGACGGTATGTTTATCGACATCGTGATTACGGGCATTGCCAATGTGCTGTTTACGTTTGTGGCTCTCTACACCATCGAGAAGTGGGGCCGCAGGACACTGATCCTGATTGGTGCTGGGGGATTGGGACTGGTTTACCTAACCTTAGGCACCTGTTATTTCTTCGAGGTGAAGGGTGTGATGATGGTGGTGCTTGTAGTGGCAGCCATCTCTACCTATGCCATGACGCTGGGTCCTGTCACCTGGACGCTCTTGGCAGAGATATTCCCTCATCGGGTTCGTGGTATCGCGATGGCTACGTGTACCTTCGCCCTCTGGGTGGGCTGTTGCACGCTGACCTTCTCGTTCCCCTCGATGAATGCAGCCTTAGGCTCGAGTGGCACGTTCTGGATCTATAGTGCCATCTGTATATGCGCCTTCGTGTTCCTTTGGCAGCGTTGTCCTGAGACGAAAGGCAAGAGTTTGGAAACATTAGAAAACGAATTAATCAATTAAAACTATGGTAAAAGCATGGAGAGAGTTGGTGACAATACCAACGTATGAAGTAGGAAAACCTGAGAAGAACCCGATGTTCCTTGAGAAGCGAGTCTATCAAGGTTCGAGTGGTGTCGTCTATCCCTATCCTGTCATTGAGTCAATCTCCGATGAGAAGGTAGATAAGGAGTGGAAGGCCATCTACATTGAGAACGAATATATCAAGGTGATGATCCTGCCAGAGTTGGGCGGACGTATCCAGATGGCTTACGATAAGATCAAACAGCGTCACTTTGTGTACTATAACCACGTCATCAAGCCCGCCCTCGTGGGACTGACGGGGCCTTGGATCTCTGGTGGCATCGAGTTTAACTGGCCTCAGCACCATCGTCCATCGACCTATCTGCCTGTCGACGCCACTATCGTGGAGAATGAGGATGGTTCTGTTACGGTGTGGGTTAATGAGATGGAGCGTATGCTCCATCAGAAGGGCATGGCAGGCTTTACACTGCGTCCTGGTTGTGCCTATCTGGAGATTCAGGGAAGGGTGTTTAACCGTACGAACCTGCCTCAGACCTTCCTCTGGTGGGCGAACCCTGCCGTAGAAGTGAATGACCAGTACCAGAGTGTGTTCCCACCCGATGTGAATGCCGTGTTCGATCATGGCAAGCGCGCCGTATCCTCGTTCCCCATCGCTACAGGCACCTATTATAAGATGGACTATTCTGCAGGTGTGGATATCTCGAACTACAGGAATATCCCTGTGCCTACGAGTTATATGGCTGTCAACTCGAAGTATGACTTCGAAGGGGGCTATGAGAACGATACCAAAGGCGGCATGCTCCATGTGGCCAGCCACCACTTCTCGCCAGGAAAGAAACAGTGGACCTGGGGCAATGGCGACTTCGGGCGCGCCTGGGACCGAAACCTGACAGACGAGTATGAGGATAAGGGCTTCCGTCCTTACATTGAACTGATGGCGGGCGTCTATACTGAGAACCAGCCCGACTTTACGTGGCTCATGCCTTACGAAGAGAAGCAGTTTGTGCAGTATTTCATGCCTTATCGCGAGATTGGTATCGTGAAGCAGGCCTCCAAGGACTTCATCCTCAATATCGAAGAGGCTGGCGAGGGGAAGGTAACCTTTAAGGTCCTTGCGACCTCCAAGAAGACTGTTAGGATTGTGCTCAACGGCGAAGGAGACAGCTATTATTATAATAAGGTGGTGACACTCTCACCGGAGACGGTACTGACGGAAACAGTCACCACGGGCTCAGAGTCTCTCTCTGATCTGCGCCTGGCGATTGAGCTGGCAGAAAATGCCCGTCTGTTCCCACTCCTCGAGTGGCAAGCTGAGCCCGACGTGATTCGGCCTATCCCTGACGCTGCCGAGGCGCCCCTCTCACCACAAGAGACGAAGACCGTCGATCAGCTCTACCTCACGGGTCTGCACCTTGAACAGTACCGTCATGCCACCTGGAGTGCCCTTGACTACTATGAAGAGGCCTTGCGCCGTGATCCAATGGACTATCGTTGTAACATGCAGATGGGTCTGTGGTACTTGCGCCGCGCCCGTTTCGAAAAGGCCGAGCCTTACCTGCAGACGGCCGTCCGTGTGCTGAAGCGCCGTAATCCCAATCCCTATGATGGCGAACCACTCTTCTATCTGGGTGTTGTCAGTAAGTTCCTTGGAAAGATTCAGACGGCCTATGACTGTTTCTGGAAGTCTACTTGGAACAAAGCCTGGGCCGATGCCGGCTATTTCGAGGCTGCCTGTATCAGTATAATGGATGAACGTTGGGAGGATGCCCTCGACGAGCTCGAACGCGCACTCATCAGCAACAGCCACAATCACAAGGCACGTGCCATGAAAACCCTCGTACTGCGTAAGTTAGATAGGAAAGAAGAAGCTTTGATCTGGATTCAGGATAGTTACAAGATAGATCCCTTCAACTATGTATGCATGGTCGAGGAACATCTGCTGACTGGTAGTCAGGAACCCTTGGATCGTATGGTCGAACTCATGCATGGTAACATCTACAACTACCACGAGACCGCCCTCGACTATGCTCAGGCAGAACAAAATGAGGAGGTCAAGCTGGTGTTACAGACCGCCATCGACCATGGTGTGGAGGAGTCGCCTTTAACCTATTATTATATGGGCATATACGGTAGTGCTTTCAAAGAAGGACTTCCTTATCTGAAGAAGGCATCGAAGATACCCGCCGGCTATTGTTTCCCCAACCGTCTGGAAGATGCCTATATGTTTCAGGCCCTATGCATGTTTTTCTTCACCGATGCGCGTGCGCCCTACTATCAGGGTTGTCTCTACTACGACAAACGCCAGTACGACGTCGCCATCGATTATTGGGAGCACTCTTCTAAGCTCGATCCGACATTCCCCACCGTCTGGCGCAACCTCGCCCTTGCTCGATTCAATAAACAGAACCGCCAGGATGAAGCTGTGGAACTGATGGAGAAAGCCTTCCACCTCGACGAGAACGACAGCCGGATCCTGATGGAACTCGACCAGCTCTACAAACGTCTGCACCGTCCCCATCAGGAGCGTCTTGACTTCCTCCGTAAATATCCTAAGCTGATAGCTCAGCGCGATGACCTTGTGCTTGAAGAGATTACCCTGCTGAATCAATTAGGCCGTTATGAAGAGGCTATGCAGAAGCTCGATACCCACAGGTTCCATCCTTGGGAGGGAGGCGAAGGCAAGGTGGCTGCCCAGTACCAGATCTGTCGCATCGAGATTGCTAAGCAACTGCTTAAAGACGATCCGCAGTCAGCCAGGGCAAAGCACCTCTTGGAAGAATGCCTCGTCTATCCTCCGCATCTAGGTGAAGGAAAACTATATGGTGCTCAGGACAATGATATCCTCTATTTCCTTGGTCGCTATGAAGAAGGGACTGTTGGTCCCACTGAACCTGCTGCAGCCATGTACTATAATGATGCCAAGCCCGATAAGATTTTCTATGCCGGACTCTGCTATCGTGCCTTAGGCCAGGAGGACAAGGCACGCAGCCTCTTTCATAAACTCATCAACTTTGGCAAACAACATGTGTTCGAGAAACAAGTCATGGACTACTTTGCCGTATCCCTGCCCGACCTGCTGATCTGGGAGGACTCCTTAGATGTGAAGAATGAGGTCCACTGCAAGTATATGCTCGCCCTCGGCTACTATGGGATGGGCGATAAAGACAGGGCATTGCAATACCTCACGGAAGTTGAGGCCCTCGACAACAACCATCAGGGCGCCCAACAATTCCGTACGTTGATAGAGAAGGATTCTTAAAAAATGTGGGGAACTCCCCACATTTCTTATTTCAAGAGCGCTAATGCTTGGTTCTCGGCAGCTTCCATCTTCGCACGCTCACCTGGCCCTTTGTCGTTGATGCCACAGAGGTGGAGGATGCCGTGGATGATGACACGGTGGAGCTCTTCATCGTAGGGACGTCCGTACTTGTCGGCATTGGTAAAGACGGTATCGAGAGAGATATATATGTCGCCACCAATAGTCTTACCCTCGGTATAGTCGAAGGTGATGATGTCGGTATAATAGTCGTGACCCAGGTACTCGTTGTTGACTTCGAGTATTTTTTCGTCGTTGACGAACAGATAGCCTATCTCGCCGACTTTTTTCCCATAGGTGGCTGCCACCAGACGGATCCAGTTGGAGGTTTCGCGCTTCTTGATATGAGGGAACTTCACGCCCTCTGCTTCGTATGATATCATTGTATTCTATTATTTATTTGCTTTTCTTGGGAAGGAACTCACTGACGTCAACGCCAAAGTGCTGCAACTCACGCAGGGCACTCGAAGAGACACTTGCCAACTCGGGTTCGGTATAGAGCAGGATGGTCTCGATGCCTCCCAGACGACGGTTGAAATCTGCCTGCCACTGCTCGTATTCAAAGTCACTCACCGTCCTGACGCCTTTGACGATGAACTGGGCGCCCTCGGCCTTGGCAAAGTCCATGGCCAGACCCTGATAGGGCTTCACCTCGATGCGGGTCTCGTCGGCATAGAGCTCACGGATAACAGCCATGCGCTCTTCTGCTGAGGGCATGTCGGGCTTATGCACGTTGTCGCCCACCACGCCGATGACCAGACGGTCGAACAGCGGCAGTGCGCGCCTGACGATGGAATCGTGTCCGATGGTAAAGGGATTAAAACTCCCTACAAATATACCTGTTCTCATAACTCTCAACTAATCAAAGAGGTTGGGTTCCATGATGTTGCCACTATATGGATTGCGGCCGAAGTGCTTGTAGGCCAGTTCTGTCACCATACGCCCTCGGGGTGTGCGCTTGATGAAACCCTCCATGATGAGGAAGGGCTCGTATACCTCCTCGACGGTGCCTGCATCCTCACCAATGGCGGTGGCAATGGTGGTGATGCCCACAGGACCGCCCTTGAACTTGTCGATGATGGTGAGCAGGATCTTGTTGTCGATCTCGTCGAGACCATACTGGTCGATGTTCAGGGCCGTGAGGGCTATCTTCGTAATCTTGGTGTCAATCTTTCCGTTGCCTTTCACCTGGGCGAAATCTCTCACACGGCGCAGCAGGGCGTTGGCGATACGGGGCGTACCTCTGGAACGGCCTGCGATCTCCAAGGCGGCATCCTCTGTGATGGGTACACCCAGGATACCTGCCGAACGCTCGATGATGGTCTGCAACGTCTCTGGCTCGTAGTATTCCAAGTGCATGTTGATACCGAAACGGGCTCGTAGTGGAGCCGTCAGCAATCCGCTGCGGGTGGTGGCACCCACCAGCGTAAAGGGATTGAGGTCGATCTGTATCGAGCGGGCCGAGGGGCCTTTGTCGATCATGATATCGATGCGGTAGTCCTCCATCGCCGAATAGAGATATTCCTCGACGACGGGCGACAGACGATGGATCTCATCGATAAAAAGCACATCGTTCTTCTCCAGCGAGGTGAGGATGCCTGCCAGATCGCCCGGCTTGTCGAGCACAGGGCCGCTGGTGAGCTTGAAGCCCACGCCGAGTTCGTTGGCGATGATGTTGGAAAGCGTGGTCTTTCCCAGTCCGGGAGGACCATGGAGCAGGGTGTGGTCGAGGGGCTCGCCACGATATTTGGCAGCCTCGACGAACACCTCGAGATTCTCTACGATCTTCTTCTGTCCACTGAAGTCGCGGAAACTCAAGGGGCGCAGGGCGTTCTCAAAGTCTTTCTCGCCTTGTGAGAACCGTTCTTCGCGTATGTCAAAATCTTCGTCTATCATAATTCGCTTGCAAAGATAGTGTAAAAAAACCGAAGTGCCAAATTTCTGCACTATTCTTTGAGGTTACCTCACGCCACCGCCGAAGCCGCCTCCAGAGAAGCCGCCTCCGCCGCCTCCCCATGAGGAGTGGCCGCCATGACCTGAGGCACGGGCCTCACGGGCAGCTTTGTTGGCCACAGCACGCGAGGTGCCGGAGTGGAGCGTGGAGTAGATCATGGGCAGGGTGGTGTCGTTGGCCATCTGGGCTGCCACCTGGTCCATATTGAAGTATTCGGGGTTGATCTTCTTCATGTCCTTGATCACCTGGTCGGCGATGCCGAAGAGCGTGGCGTAGATCATATAGTCCTTCCACAATGTCACCTCGTTGACATGACGCTCGTCGAGCAGGGAGAACTCTTTGAGGAACTTCTTCAGGCCGAACACCTGTCGCACATCGTCGAAGCGCTCCTTATAATAGGAGATGCTCGTCTTGGTGTGGAGCGTGTTGATGAACGAGTCGGTGATGCTTTCGTTCTTGCTACTTCTCATAAACGACCTGAGTTCTTTGGGCTCGAGTACCGTATCTTCACCTGCAGCCGTCTTGAACATGCTATGGATCTTGCGCAGCAACAAGGGCTGGTCGGCGTAGTTCTGGAGTTCATGGATGACAAAGTTCTGCTCCGTCTTGCCTTTGCTGTTCAAAGTCTGTTCGATGCTGATGGCACCCATGTCGATGAGTTTCAGGATACAGGCCGAGAGCAGGTTGTTGTAGTCGGTGCCGAAATACTTATAAGCGTTAAGCACGTCGTTAGCCTGCTGAAGGTTGCCTTTCATGGGGATGTCACGATACCAGAGCAGATCCTTGTTCACTTTCTTGCGCGCGCGCCATACATATATAAGATACCAGATAAAGCCCACGATGGGGACAATGAAGAAACAGATGGCCATGACGAGCAGGATGATGGTATCCTCAGTGGTCCATTCGTCGTCGCTGGTATAGTCGCTGCCCTCGAAAGCCAGCTCCTTCTTGTGTTCGAAGGTGTCGTCTTCCTGAATGGTGGGCTCGAACATCCCTTTGTTGAAACGCACCATGATATACATGGCACCGCTATGGCCGAAGTCTTCCGTGTTGTAGGCAATAATCCTACCATCCTGGAAGCCGAGTTCGCCCCCGAAACGGAATCCCCAGATGCCACAGTTCTCGTCGGTAAACAGGATAGAGTCTTCTGCCTCAATGGAAATCTTGGCATGATCGGGCTTGGGTGACACGTCCTGGTCGAGGAACACATGACGGATGGCATCAGCATCGGGGTAGGCATGAACGAGGCTGGTGATGGTGTAACTGGTAGTGTAGGTACGGCTGCCGCTTTCGCCAAGACCCCAGCAGAGTTCGTAGCCGTTGTGCTTATAGACGATGCCGCACTTATATTCTTTCCAACTGCGGCTTTCGTCGATGTCCCAGTCGCCGATGTTCTCGAAATCATTGCCGTCCTCGTCGCTCACCCGCAGGTCGCGCACCTCACTGCCTCCCATATTGCCCAAGCCGATGTAACACTCTGTACCTTCGTCGTCGATGTCCATCACACGGGTCTCCGTAATACGGGCATCGCCATTATGGCTCAACACCACGCGGATGTCGAGCGAGTGGAGATAGGGGCGGGCGGAGATGCCTGTTGCCGATGCCAGCAGCACCAGCAACAGACAAATGTTACTTTTTAAATGCTTCATCGAGGTTGGGATAGCTCTTCTTTTGTTCGTCGTCAACCTTCAGATAATCTTTTTGGTCAAAGTGCAGCATGGAGGCCACGATAGACGACGGCCACTGGCGCACCATCCGGTTCATCTTGGTGGCAGTATCGTTGTAGATCATACGCGACATGCGTACGTTCTCCTCATATTGCTTCATACCCAACTGGGCCTCCTTGTAGAGGTCGCTGGCCTTCAGTTCGGGATAGCGCTCGAAGACTACGTTCAGGCGCCCCATCATCTGGCCAAGCAGGTCGGTCTGTGCGTTAATGGCAGCAGGCGTATTAGCCGTAGCACCGCTGTTACCGCCACGAGCCTGAACAGTCTCGATAATGGTGTCGGATTCATGTTTGGCATACTGTGCAGCAGCCTTGGCAAGGGCCACTACAGCGTCGAAACGGGAATTGAGCTGAACCTCAATCTGGCTCAGGGCATTCTTACACAATTCATCAAGATTTACCAGTGCGCGCTGGGTTGAGATGAAGTAACCAATGACGATGACCGCCAATACAATAATGATAATAAGAGCTGTACTCATAATTTAAAAGTTTGGTTAAAGAATTCTTCTGCCTGCAAAGGTAGGTAAAACTTGGCGGAGTGCAAAAAGCAAAGAGTTAATATGAGTTAAATGTATGGGCAACGGAATTTTTTTGTAGATTTCGTTTTCGGGTTTTAAGGAAAATTTGTACCTTTGCAGCCGATTAAAGTTCTCCAAAACGGGAAACTTTTTCGAAATCCATGAAACAAAAGTTTTCCAAAACGGATAACTTCATAGACGGAACAGACGATAAACATTAACAAACAATAAAATGGAAATTAAAAACTTTACCATCACCAAAAGAGACGGTTCGAAAGACCAGTTCTCGCTTGACAAAATCATGAATGCCATCGTCAAGGCGTTCGAAAGTGTGAAAGAGCATGCAGACTTGGCTACAGTGTCCAAGATTCTGAATCATCTCGACATGCATGATGACATCACCGTGGAAGATATCCAGAACCAGGTGGAGGAAGCCCTCATGCGCGAAGGATTTTATAAGGTGGCTAAGTCGTTCATCCTCTATCGTCAGGAACACACTGAGGACCGTGAGACCCTGGAGAAGATGATGTTCCTCTCCGAGTACATGGAGTCTGTCAATGCCGCTACTGGTTCAAAGTACGACGCCAATGCCAATGTGGAGCACAAGAATATCGCCACACTGATTGGTGAGTTGCCCAAATCGAACTTTATCCGTCTGAACCGCCGTCTGTTGACCGATCGTATCAAAAAGATGTATGGTAAGCAGCTTGCTGATGAATATATTGATAAGCTGACACACCATTTTATATATAAGAACGACGAGACGAGTCTGGCCAACTATTGTGCCTCCATCACAATGTATCCCTGGCTTATCAACGGTACAGTGGATATTGGCGGTAACTCAACGGCACCTACCAACCTGAAGTCGTTTGCTGGCGGTTTCGTCAACATGGTGTTCATGGTCAGTTCCATGCTGAGCGGTGCTTGTGCCACACCTGAGTTCCTGATGTACATGAACTATTTCATCGGCAAGGAATATGGTCTGGACTACTGGAAACGTGCTGACGAGCAGGCCGACCTCAGTCTGAAGAAGCGTACCATCGACAAGGTGATCACCGACTATTTCGAGCAGATTGTCTATACGCTGAACCAGCCCACTGGTGCCCGTAACTATCAGGCTGTGTTCTGGAATGTAGCTTACTATGACAAGTATTACTTCCAGAGCATCTTTGGCGAGTTCTACTTCCCCGATGGTTCTCAGCCCGACTGGGATGGTCTCTCTTGGTTGCAGAAGCGTTTTATGAAGTGGTTTAACCAGGAGCGCACGAAGACCCTGCTGACCTTCCCTGTCGAGACGATGGCTTTGCTCGTCGATGAGAATGGTGAGTGCAAGGATAAGGAGTGGGGCGACTTCACGGCAGAGATGTATGCCGAGGGTCACAGCTTCTTCACCTATATGAGCGACAACGCTGACTCTCTGAGTTCTTGCTGCCGTCTGCGTAATGAGATTACCGATAACGGCTTCAGCTATACCCTCGGTGCCGGTGGTGTGTCAACAGGATCGAAGTCTGTGCTCACCATCAACCTGAACCGCTGCATCCAGTATGCCGTCAACCATAAGATGGACTATCTAGAGTACCTCAGTGGTGTGATTGACCTCTGCCATAAGGTGCAGCTGGCCTATAACGAGAATCTGAAGGAACTGCAGCAGCACGGTATGTTGCCTCTCTTCGATGCTGGTTATATCAACATCGCCCGTCAGTATCTGACCATCGGTATCAACGGTCTTGTTGAGGCTGCCGAGTTTATGGGTCTGAAGATTACGCCAAACGATGAGTACCTGCACTTCGTACAGGGCATTCTTGGCCTCATCGAGAAGTATAACCGCCAGTACCGTACGAAGGATGTGATGTTCAACTGTGAGATGATTCCTGCAGAGAATGTCGGTGTAAAGCATGCCAAGTGGGATCGTGAGGACGGTTATTTCGTGCCCCGCGACTGCTATAACAGCTATTTCTATGTGGTAGAGGACGACTCACTGACCGTACTCGACAAGTTCAAGTTGCACGGTGCTCCCTATATCGAGCACCTGACGGGTGGCTCTGCCCTGCACATGAACCTCGACGAGCATCTTTCGAAGGAGCAGTATCAGCAGCTGCTGAAGGTGGCAGCCAAGGAGGGTTGTAACTACTTTACCTTCAACATCCCCAATACCGTCTGCAACGACTGTGGCCATATCGACAAGCGCTATCTGAAGGAGTGCCCTCACTGCCATTCGAAGAATGTGGACTATATGACCCGTATCATCGGCTACCTGAAGCGCGTCAGCAACTTCTCTCAGGCTCGTCAGGAAGAGGCTGCACGCCGCTACTATGCTACGGATAAGAAATTATGCTGAAATACGCCAACTCTGATATCGTATTTCAAGAGATACCCGACGAAGTGACACTGGCAATCAATATTTCGAATTGCCCGTGTCACTGTCCTGGGTGTCATAGCCATTATCTTTGGGAGGATATCGGTCTGCCCCTCGACACCAATGCCATCGATGCGTTTGTAGAGGAGTACGGCGAAGATATTACCTGTATCTCCTTCATGGGTGGCGACAGCGATCCAAAGGGTGTCAACCTATTGGCACAGTACATCCACGAAGAGTACCCCCAGTTCAAAGTTGCTTGGTATAGCGGTAAGACGGTCATCTCCGCGGCCATCGACAAACAAGACTTCGACTACATCAAGATCGGCCCTTTCATCAAGCATCTGGGGCCATTGAAAAGTTCTACAACCAACCAGCGCCTCTATCGCCGCAACGACAATGGCGAGTTTGAGGATATTACCTCCCGTTTTTGGAAGAAGTAAGAAAAAAATAGGTATCAGGGGGTGATGATTATCTGTGCTTATCTGTATATAATGTAAAAAGCAAGCGATAAACAGATGCAAGACAGCGTAATCGACAACAAGCCACAACGAGAACAGCAGTTCAAGGAACTCTTCCTTTCGGAGTTTGGCAGGATGTATAAGGCAGCCTACATCCTTCTGGGCGACGAAGACGAGGCAAAGGATGCGGTACATGACGTCTTTGCCAAGTTGTGGGATGGTACCAGCCCACTGAAGGAGGAGTCTCAGAGAACCTATCTGCTGACATGCGTCCGTAATCGCTGCCTCAACATCATTGCACAGCGCCAGACCCGACAAAAGGCCGCACGACTGCTGATGCCTGAAAGGATGCAGGCCGCAGGCGGCACCTCGGCCCTCAGCGAAGATCACGATGAGGAGATCATCGAGGCCGTCAACCATTACGTCGAAGAAAGGCTTACCCCTCAGACCAGTCGTATCATCCGCATGCACTTCGATGAGGAAAAGTCTTACAAGGAGATCTCCAGCTCGCTGGGTATCAGTCTCTCGGCAGTCAATAAGCACATTGTGCAAGGGTTGAGGAAACTACGTTCAACTTTTAAAGACAGAGAAGCATGAAGAAAGAAGAGCAGATCAGGATGCTGCTGCACCCTGAGCAATACACCGATGAGCAGCTCGACCAGATGCTGGACGAAGTGGAGGTCCCTGTGCCTGATGCCGGCGAGGCGTGGCGGGCATTCAGAAATGGGGGAAAGCAGATAGAGGAGAATCGAGGTTCCTTTTATCTTGTCAGGAAGATAGCCGCGATGTTTGTTGGCGTGCTGATGCTGTCGGGCATTGCCTACGCAGCTTATCATGTGGCCTACAGCACAGCAGGGAAATCATCCGCGCCCTCTCAGCAGACGGAGATCCGGAGCCAGCACCGGCAGACTGCTGCGCAGGCAGTTGCCGGGGAGGTGCCTCAGACAGCCCCCGTCGTCTACGAGGATGCCGAGCTTGCAACCATTCTGGGCGATGTAGCCGCTTACTATCAGGTAGAGGTGGTCTATAGGCAGGAAGCCAGCAGACACATCCGTCTCTACTATACATGGGACAAGCAGGCGACCATCGACGATGTCATCGATACGTTCAATAAATTCGAACGCATCCATATCACTCGCGACAACAAGAAACTGATTGTAGAATAACACTAGCCACCGACCTTATGAAACAGTATCTATTCACAGCATTGCTCTGTGCACTCTCGTTGTGTGCCCAGGCTCAAAGGCTAAGCCGCGACTACCAGAACGAGTCGCTCTCCAAAGTGCTCGAAGACCTGAACGCTGCTACCAGCGACCAGACGATCTATTTCATCTACGACGAGCTGGAAGACTTCACCGTCACCAGCCATTTCAGCGATCTGCCTCTCAAGGAGGCTATCCGCGAGGTCATCGGCTTCTATCCCATGAAAGTAACCTACGACGACAACCGTATCTTCATAGAGTGTACCCAGAAGGAGGATGCGAAGGTCATCGGGCGTGTGGTCGATGCCGAGGGGCAGCCCATAGAGTTCGCCAACGTCTCATTGCACGGCGTTGCCGATCCCAATAGCAGCGACAGGAATTCCACATACATCAATGGCGGCGTGAGCAATGAGAATGGCGACTTCGTGATTCCCTGCCGTGAGAAGAAGATCATGCTGAAGGTGACCTATGTGGGCTATAAGACGGTGACTCGCCATGTCAGTGTGGGTAACATCGGCACCATTACCCTCTTACCAGAGACCTACATGGTGAAAGGCGTAGAGGTGAAAGGTGAGATTCCGCAGTACAAGATGGCCCAGGGCGGTATGACGGTAGACGTGCAGCACTCCATCCTCCACGATATCGGCACTGCCGACGATCTGCTGTCGATGATTCCGATGGTGCAAAGCAAGGACGGTAAGTTTGAGGTGCTGGCCAAAGGCGAGCCCGAGATCTATATCAATAATAAGAAGGTACGCGACCCCAGCGAACTGAAACAACTGAAATCGGTGGATATCAAGAGCGTTGATGTCATCACGTCTCCTGGAGCCAAATACAATGCCGAGGTGAATGCCGTCATCCGCATCAAGACGCTGAAGCCGCAAGGCGACGGACTGAGTCTGATGGTGACCAGCGATACATGGAAGAACAACAAGTGGAACAACTATGACGATCTGACCTTGAAATATCGCATAGGCGGGTTGGAGGTCTTTGCCAACGTGGCCCTCGACAACGGGCATTATAGTAATGATCAAGACCTTGAGCAGGAGTTGCATATCAAGAAAGACTTTTTCGATGTCCATGCGGATTTACCCGTAAGGAGTAGCTGGACAGAACTGCAGTACAAGGGTGGCCTGAGTTACGATTTCAATACCGACCATTCTCTTGGACTGAGCTTCTCATCGCAGAAGATATTCTATAATAGATTCAAGTCAGACATGACGCAGAACTATCTCAAGAATGGTGCCTTCTATGGGGATGTCCTTTTGAATACAGATATCGACGAACTCGACAAACCTGTATGGGAACTGAATACATATTATGTGGGGAAGGTAGGAAAACTGGACATCGACTTAAACGCGACGATGTTGCAACGCAAGACGGAGAGCCATCTCAACCAGCAGGAGTATAGTCAAGAACTTGGTGATCGCACCATCACGACCCTCAACCATGAAGACCGCAAGATGATGGCGGGCAAGCTGGTGCTGTCTTATCCTGTTTGGAAAGGTGTTCTGAGTGGTGGAACTGAGGCAACGAGTACGAAGAGCTATGGGCGCAATTTCAATGAAGAAGGCATCATACCTGAGACCGACAACGAGATGAAGGAAAAGAACATAGCTGGTTTTGCTGAATACGAGCTTCAGTTAGGGCAGTGGCGCCTGAATGCTGGCCTCCGTTTTGAGCACGTAAAAACAGATTACTACTCGTTTGGCGAATGGCAGCAAGAGCCCAGCCGCACCTATAACGACTGGTTCCCAAACCTGTCAGCTGCATGGCAGAAGGACAAATGGAGTGCCCAGTTGAGCTACAGCAAGCGTATCACTCGTCCGCCCTACCGCATGCTGGAGTCTATGATTGTCTATGACAGCCGTATGTTCTATGAGGGTGGTAATCCGTTGTTACGCCCGTCGGTGCGCCAGGGCATCGACCTTAATTTCACCTACTCGTGGCTGACGTTCGTGGCTGGTTTTACGCGTGAGAACGACCTGTTTACCCACATTGGCAGAGTGTATGATGAAGAAAAGGAGATAGCCATCTTCCAACCCATGAACTTCGATCATCAGGATCGTGTCTATGCCACCTTCGTCGCCTCGCCAAAGCTTGGCTTCTGGCAACCCACAGCCACGCTGCACTATTATCAGCAGATGTTCGATGCCGAATCGTATGGCGCACCAAAGAAGCTGAACAAGCCCGAATTCTCCTTCGATCTCAAGAGCTGGTTTGTCATCTGCCCAACGATGAAGGCATTGTTGCAGATTGGTTATACAGGCAGCAACCATTGGGCATTCATGTATCGTGGCGACAGTTTTGCGGTGAATGCCCGCCTGCAGAAGTCATTCTTCAATGAACGGCTTTCGTGTACGCTCTATGCCAATGACATCTTCCGCACGGCCAAGACCAAGATGACTACTTACTATGCCATCGGCCTGACAGACCAAGACGTATACACTTATACGCAGTGTGTAGGTCTGACGCTGAGCTACAACTTCAACGTCTCTGGCTCGAAGTACAAGGGCTCTGGAGCTGGTAATGATGAGAAGAACAGACTGTAAATGAAGTGCCAATAATACACTTTTTCCTTAAAATTGCTTTTAATTCGGATTATTTTGTTTATCTTTGCGCCAACAAAAGCCAATGATGGATTATTAAAAACTAAAATAGCTGAAGATGAAAACAATTGCAGTTGCCCTTTTCTGCCTGATGACAGCGACAGTCTCAGCAGGGAATTATGACGTGTGCTCGCCTAATGGGAAGGTCAAGGTGACGGTAAACACCGATGAAACCGTGAAATGGTCTGTTGATTACGACGGGCGGCAGGTGCTGTTGCCGTCAACTATAGACATCAGTCTGACGCAAGGCAGGAAGACGCTGACTCTGGGTAAGGTCGGCAAGGTGGCGAAGAAGAACGTTAACAGTAGTTTTAAGAACCCGTTTTATAAGAAACAGACAATCAGCGATGATTACGGACAGCTGTTGCTTTATACGACACAGAAGTTCACTATCGAGGTAAGAGCCTATAATGACGGAGCGGCCTATCGCCTGATCAGTACCAATAATAAACCCTTTGTGGTGAACGATGAAACCGCAGAGTTTTGCTTTGCCAAAGACCTTCCAGCCTTTATCCCTTATGTCAACGACAATCGGGGAGGAGAGCGTTATTGCTATTCCTTCGAATCCTATTATGATGAAGTCCCGCTGTCAAAGATGTACCCTGATTCGCTGGCCATCACCCCGTTGGCTGTCTGCTTGCCAGACGGCATGAAGGCTATCGTGATGGATGCTGGTGTAGAGAACTATCCTGGCATGTTCCTGAAAAAAGGACCGCAGCACTCGTTAAAGGCAGAGTTTGCCCCTTATCCGCTGGCACAAGAGGTAGGTGGCTATGATCGTCTGAACCTCGTGCCGACGAAACGTGCCGATTTCATCGCTAAGTTGAATGGCGGACAGGCACTTCCCTGGCGTGCTGTTGTCATCACAGAGAAGGATGCCGATATCCTCAACTGCGACATGGCGCAGCGACTTGCTCCTGCCTGTCGTATCACCGATCTCTCATGGATCCAGCCTGGCAAGGTGGCATGGGACTGGTGGAACAACTGTAACATTACTGGTGTTGACTTCAAGTCGGGTATGAATACCGACACCTATTTATATTATATAGACTTTGCCGCCAAGAATAAGATCGAATACATCATTATCGACGAAGGTTGGAGTGGCAAGGAGTCGCTGATGGAAGACCTTAGTCCTGATATCGACCTGCCTCGTCTGATTGCATACGGACAGGAAAAAGGGGTGGGCATCATCCTCTGGTCCAGTTGGCGGAATCTCATTGGCAGTGATCCTGAAAAAGGTGCTGCCGTCACTGAGGCGGTCATGAAGCATTATGCTGATATGGGCATCAAAGGCTTTAAGGTGGATTTCTTCGATCGTGATGACCAGCAGGTGATTGCGTCTGCCTATCAGGTTGCAGCCTGTGCTGCCAAGCATCATCTGTATCTCGATTTCCATGGACTGAAACCCTTTGGTATTCAGCGTGCTTATCCTAACATCTTTAACTTTGAGGGTGTGAAGGGCTTGGAGAACTCCAAGTGGGAGCCCCGTGTTGGCGATGGTCCACTTCACAACCAACCCCGCTACGATGTGACAGCACCCTATCTGCGTATGCTGGCAGGACCGATGGATTATACACCTGGTGCGATGATGAATGCCATGAAGGATAACTTCTTTGGCAATAACAATCACCCGATGAGTCAGGGTACTCGCGTTCATCAGATGGCGATGTACACCACCTTCGAGGCACCGCTTCAGATGCTGGCTGATAGTCCGACAATGTACATGCAGAATCAGGAATGTACCGATTTCATCGCACAAATCCCCACCACATTCGATGAGACAGTGGCTCTCGACGGACAGCTTGGTGAATATACTGTGATCGCCCGTCGCAAGGGTACCACGTGGTATGTTGCTGCGATGACAGACTGGACGGCACGTGACCTGACCATCGACCTCTCTTTCCTTGGAGAAGGGCAGTTCTCTGCCGATATCTTCGCCGATGGCGTGAATGCCCAGAAGGATGGCACAGACTATAAGCATAGTCAGCAGACGGTGTCAGGCCGTAGTCAGTTGCAGGTTCATCTCAGCAGTGGCGGTGGTTGGACTGGTATTTTCAGGAAACAATAAGAACAGAGCATAAGACATGAGAAAAAAGTTATTAACGGCACTGCTCACCCTGGTGTGTTCGGGTGCCTTTGCCATTGAGACCGTACCCATCAAGGGTAGTATCATCAGTCCTTCGGACAAGTTCATCCAATACACAGGGCGTATCAGCTTTACCAATCCTGAACGACCCGCCTGGAACTACCCTGGTATTCAGATAGTTGCCTCGTTCGAGGGCACCTCGTTGCGTATGATAGCCAAACCCCGTAGTGGTTATTTTGTGGCTCAGATCGACCAGGCAGAACCTTTCAAGGTGGCTTTTCGTGGGGAGCGCGACTCTGTGGTGACTCTTGCCACAGCACTTCCTAATGGTGTGCATACGGTCAGACTGATGTATGCCATCGAGGGCTATGAGTTCTTCCCAGAGTTTTGGGGCTTTGTGCTCGACAAGGGCAAAAAGCTGGTGGAGACGCCAGCCCTCCCCTCCAGAAAGATCGAATTCATCGGCAATTCCATTACCTGTGGTTATGGCAACGAGGGATTGAAGAAGGAGGAAGGTTTCGATTATGCTACCGAGAATCACTATTATTCTTACGCATCCATTACATCCCGCAACCTCAACGCCCAGCACTGGGTGGTGGCTCGCAGTGGTATCGGGGCCTATCGCAACTACGGTGAGGCTAAGACAGGGTCACCCCGTTCATGCATGCCCGTCCAGTATGAATATACGGGTTATGCTTGGGATCTGAAGCTGCGCGAGGAGGCCACTTTCCTCAGAGAGAAATGGGACTTCAGTCGCTATCAGCCCGATGTCATCTGCATCAACCTCGGCACCAACGATACTTCAACAAACAACTATGACCTGGATCTCCTGAAACAGGGCTATCAGAAGCTCCTGAAGCAGGTGCGCGACCATAATCCGAAGGCGAAGATTGTCTTTCTGACGGGTACTATGCTCTACAATAAAGAGTTGCGGGAGGTCAAGCAACTGCTCGACGAGGTGACTGCTGAGGCTCATAAAGCAGGTGACAAAGAGGTCTATCGCTTCGATATGGCACCCATTTCTGGTGAGGAGTTCTATGGTAACGATTATCACCCCAACGTCTACGAAGACGAAAAGATGGCTGTCGAGCTGACTGCCTACCTTCGTTCTCTGATGAATTGGTTCTAACGTGCAGAGGGGTGACCTTGTCGTTAGCCGCAATGGAAATACTGATTGACGAGTTTTTGGATCTCCTCAGGGTAGTTCTCGATATTTTTGCGGAGCGTCTTGTCATCGAAGTCCTGCAATTGGGCGATGATGCCGTCGATCATAGCAGGCGAGAACACACCATGCTCCTCAAACACCTGGCGCTGACGATTGAGGCACTCGGCTGAAGCCACACAAGAGTCCGGCAACTGAGCCAGCGTAGCCAGACGATCGGCATTCTCTGCAGCGTGGATGTTCACGTTGACATAGGTCTTCTCTGCCACCTCAAGGGCATCCTCCATCTCGAAACCATGACGGCAGGCGACACAAAGACCTGCCAGCAACTGATAGAGATCGGCAGAGCCGTCAGGTGAGCGCATCTCAACGGTCTGTTTGATGCTCGTATCGTAGTTGGTCTGTGGCTCCAGCGGATTGGCAGCACGACACATATCCACATCAGCAGCCCAGCCAAGGGGCACTCGCACTAGTACACTGCGATTTCTGTCGCCCCAGCACACATTGGTGGGAGCCTCCTGATGGGGCACCAGACGGAAATAGCTGGTGGGATTCTTGTTGCCAAAGGCTGTGATAGCTGGTGCAAGGTCCATCATACCAGCAATCATCTTCCGGGCAGCCTCTGAGAGCACACCGTTGGAGAGCATCTGATTCTTACCATCCTTGAGTATACGCATGTGGATATGCAGACCAGAACCTGCTTTGCCAGTGGTGATCTTTGGCGCAAAGGTGATGTTGTAGCCTTGTTGATAGCCAAGGTTGCGGATGATCCACTTGGCCAGCATCAACTGATCGGCAGCCTGTTCTACAGGTACAGGCAGGAACTCGATCTCATTCTGCTCGTAGTTCTTGCCGTTGAGCGAGAAGTTGCCCACCTCCGAATGGCCGTATTTGATCTTTCCGCCTGCCTGGGCAATATACTGCATGCAACGAGTACGGAACTCATTGGCTTTGGCGTAGGGAGCCGACTCGTGATAGCCGCGCTGATCCTGAGCAGGGAAATTCTCTTCGTCGTCGCTGATCACATAATACTCCAGCTCACCCATTGCCTGAAACTCCATGCCTGTAACCTCTGTGAAGGCTACAGCTGCCTTATGGAGCGTGTGCTCTGGCGAAGACTCCAGGGGATGACCATCCTTGTCGAAATAAGAACAGAGCATCGTAATAGTAGGAATCTCTGCAAACGGGTCGACGAAGGCTGTGCGGAAACGAGGCAGTACATAAAGGTCGCTCGAACCAGCCTGGATAAATGAGAAGAGACTGCTGCCATCCACGCGCTCGCCACAAGTCAATATGGTGTCGAGGTAATCGAAGTCGTTGATGACAAAGTTGAGTGTCTTCAACTTGCCATCGCCGCCTGGATACATGAAGTTCACCATGCGGATCTCGTTAGACACGATGTAGTTGATGATGTCGGCTTTGGTAAAAGATGCAGCCGGTTTCTGAAGGAATGTCACAATCGGATTGGCATTCAGAACAGTGTTTTCTTGGGTCATAATTACTTTATAGTTTGAAGTTTGCTATATTTTATTGCCAAAAGAGTTTTATCCTAATCGTTGGCGGATGTCTTCGAGGATGGCGAGGAGGTCGGACATCGTCTCGGCACGGAGCATGGCGATGCGGGTCTGACGGAAATCGGGGATACCCTTGAAGATGGGAGTAGCAGCGAGGTGTCGACGGGTGTGGAGAATGCCTCGCTTCTCGTCGATGCGCTCCACATTGATGCGCAGCAGTTCTTCGAGGATGTCTAATTTCTCGTTGAAATCGAGACTTTCGCGACTGAAGATCCAAGGACAGCCAAAGGTGGCGCGTCCGATCATCACGGCATCTACGCCATAGGTGTCGAAGGCTTGATCTGCCTCGTCGAGTGAGTGGATGTCACCATTTCCTATAATAGGAATATGTACGCGAGGGTTGCGCTTGACTTCGCCAATCAGCGTCCAGTCGGCATTACCTGTGTACATCTGACTACGGGTGCGCCCATGAATGGTCAGGGCCTGGATGCCGCAGTCCTGCAACTGCTCTGCCAACGAGGTGATGATCAGTTGTTCGTGGTTCCAGCCTAAGCGGGTCTTTACGGTGACGGGCAGTTTTACGGCATCCACCACTTTCTGCGTAATCTCCAGCATCTTGGGGATGTTTTGCAACATACCTGCACCAGCCCCTTTACCTGCCACCTTCTTCACGGGGCAGCCGAAGTTCAGGTCAATCACATCGGGGCCTGCCTGTTCTACAATCTTGGCTGCCTCGACCATCGCCTCTATATCGCGACCATAGATCTGGATACCCACGGGGCGCTCCGTATCACTGATGGTCAACTTGGAGATGGTCGACTTTACATCGCGTATCAGGGCCTCGGCACTTACAAACTCCGTGTACACCATGGCTGCTCCGAACCGCTTACACAGCAGTCGGAAACCAATGTCTGTCACATCCTCCATAGGCGCCAGAAACACAGGTCTTTCACCGAATTCTACGTTTCCTATCTTCATTTCGCCTGCAAAGTTACGAAAAGTCGAGAGCAGAACAAAAGATTTTAATCTTTTTTATGCCGAGACGGAGTAAGTTCGCCATCTCTTTGATGGCAAAATTATAAATAATCTGTGAATTATTTGGTTGTTTTGACAAAAACCATTACCTTTGCAACAAGTTTAACGTTAAAGATGACACTATGGAGCAACTCCTTCATTATGTGTGGAAGCACAAATTATTCCCGCTAAGGGAACTTGAGACGAGCGACGGCCAGGCCGTCGAAGTGATTGACCCGGGTCTGCATAACCGAAATGCAGGGCCAGACTTCTTCAATGCGAAGGTCAGGATTGGTACCACGCTGTGGGTGGGAAACGTGGAGATCCACGACAAGTCGTCGGACTGGTATCTCCATGGTCATGACAAGGATCGTAATTATGACAATGTGATTCTCCACGTAGCAGGCGTCATCGATGCGGAGGTGATGAACACCAATGGCGAGTTTATCCGTCAGATGCAGCTCGACGTGCCTGAAACCGTCAGAGTGCACTATGACGAGTTGCTGAAGACAGACAGCTACCCACCTTGTTATAAGGTGATTCCAGAACTGACGCGCCTGATGGTGCATGCCTGGATGGCTGCCCTGCAGACGGAGCGCTTAGAACAGAAGACTGAGGCCATCCGCCATCGGGTGGAGCAGTGTGGTGGTTCGTGGGAGGATGCCTATTTCGTGACGCTGGCCCGTAACTACGGCTTTGGCATCAATAACGACGCTTTTGAACAATGGGCACAAAACCTGCCATTGGCTGCAGTGGCACATCATCGTGACGACCTTTTCCAGATTGAGGCCATCTTCATGGGGCAGGCTGGACTGTTGGAATTGGAGGCAATACCTGAGTACTACCAGAAGGAAGCGCTCAATGAGGGGTATTTCGCCAAACTGCGTAATGAGTACCTCTATCTGGCCCATAAGTTCTCGATGAAACCGATAGATTACAAGCTTTGGCGCTTTCTCAGACTACGTCCGCAGAACTTCCCGCATATCCGCATCTCACAACTGGCCAACCTCTACTACCAACAGAAGGCTGGTCTCAGCCAACTGGTGGAGTGCGATTCCATCGAGGAGTTGAAGCATTTGCTGTCATCGCATGTCACCCCCTATTGGGAGACGCACTATACCTTTGGCTCCACGAGTTCGAAGAGCGAGAAGCACTTGACCTATGGCTCGGTGAACCTCTTGATGATCAATACGGCGATACCTATGCTCTTCGCCTACGGGCGACACCGTTCGAAGGAAGTGCTCTGTGATCGGGCCTTCGACCTACTGGAACAGTTGAAGGCAGAAAACAACTATATCATCCGGATGTGGCAGCAGGTGGGACTCCCCGTTGAGACGGCAGGTGACTCGCAGGCGCTCATCCAACTAAAAAAGGAGTATTGCGACAAGCGTGAATGTCTCCGCTGTCGCTTTGGTTACGAATATCTTAAACGCAAATAACTATGGAACAGGAATTATTCTATGTGATGGCATTGACGCGCCTGACGAACTTTAATTATCAGCAGGCGTTGGAATTGTATAAAACGGTGGGCAATGCACAGCTGTTGTATGAACATCGGAACGAGATTGGCGACATTGTCAAAGAGGCCTCGCCTACGCTGATGCAGGCCCTTCAGAATTGGGATGATGCGATGAAACGGGCGGATTTTGAGCTCCACTATATGCAAGAGCACAGTATCCGAGGACTGGTATTGGGCGATGACGACTATCCTCAGCGGCTCTGCGAATGTCCCGATGCCCCGCTCGTACTCTATTATAAAGGCAATTGCGACCTGAACCAGACGAAGATAGTGAGTATCGTGGGAACGAGACAGATGACAGTCTATGGACAAGACCTGATACGCCATTTCGTCCGCGACCTGAAACGCCATTGCTCCAATGTGTTGATAGTCAGTGGCTTGGCTTATGGTGTGGATATCTATGCCCATCGTGAGGCCTTGGCCAATGGTTATGAGACTGTGGGGGTGTTGGCCCATGGACTGGACCAAATCTATCCCTACCGTCATCATGAGACGGCAGCCGAAATGGTGAATCATGGCGGTCTGTTGACTGAGTTTATGACGCAGACGAATGCCGACAAGCCTAACTTCGTGCGCCGTAACCGTATTGTGGCTGGTATGGCAGACGCAACCGTTCTTGTGGAAAGTGCCGCTAAGGGTGGCGGGCTGATAACCTGTGAGATTGCCCAAAACTATGACCGCAGTGTCTTTGCCTTTCCAGGGAATGTGGGATCAGAGTTTTCAAAGGGCTGTAATAACATGATTCGCGACAATGTGGCTGGACTCATCTCCAATGCCAATGACTTCGTGGTGGCGATGGGTTGGCAGGATGAGGCTCTCAGAAAGCAGGCTATGGCCGATGGAATCGAACGAAATCTTTTTCCAGACCTCTCTCCAGAGGAGCAGAAGGTGGTCAGTCTGTTGCAACAGACCAACAACCTGCAGCTGAATATCCTGAGCGTGAAGACTGGTATTCCCATCGGACAATTGACTGCCCTGCTCTTCCAACTAGAGATGAAAGGAGTGGTGAAACCCTTGGCTGGAGGAACCTATCACCTCCTGTCCTAAGCAAAGGAGACTAGTCCGATGTAAAGTCTAGGTTTACTCCGACTAAAGTCCAAGTTTACTCCGAGTAAAGTCCGACTTTACCACGTAATCTCTTCAACGTAGGAAAGATTACTTCCGACAGGAGTGCTTGCTATTCGGCGTCGGCGTGGATGCTTTCGGCCATGAGGCGGTAGATCTGGCGGGTACGCTCGTCAGAGATGAGGGCCAGTTGGCGATTCATCACCTCGACATCATAGCGGACCATGGGACCCGTCTGGGCATCACGAGGCGACATTCCTGACACTTTTTTGGCCGTTTCATCGATTAATGGGAGATAGAGCCTCCAGTCAATATCTTCTTCCTGAAGCACGCGTTCTGCCAAGCGATAGCAATGGTTCGTCAGGTTGCAGGCGAAGACGGCAGCCAAGTGGAGTTTCTTGCGCTTCTCGGAATCACAGTCTACCACATGGTCTGAGATGCTTTCTGCGAGAGGACGAATAATCGATAAATCCTCATCGCTGGAGGCTTCGATGAAACAAGGGATTGGGTGGAAATCAACCTTCCGGCTTTTGGAGAAGGTTTGCATGGGATAGAGCACACCATAATGATTGGCTTTCCCCTTGAAGATATCCATCGGTACACTACCAGCCGTATGCACAAACAGGGCATGAGGGCATTGGTGACAGATAGAATCAGCTATCAGACTAATGGCATCATCTTTTACAGACAGCATGTAAATATCAGCCTTTTTGTCGATTTCATCGAGATTCGTCGTGTGATTACAGCCCAGTCTGACTGCCAGCTCCTTGGCATGCTCCTCTGTACGACTATAGACTTGGATGATTTCCTCGCCTGCTGCTTTCAGGGCGAGGGAGAGGTGTGTGGCCAGATTCCCTGAACCAATAATTACGATTTTCATTCCTGATGGGTTGCGTTGAAAAGTCCTTTGAAGAGTAAGAATTCGTCGATTGTGATCTGGTGTGTGCAATGGGGGACGATGGTATTGGCCATCCCTCCAGTGGCGATGATATGAACATCGCCTGAGAGTGTGGGGAGAATCTTATCGATGAGTCCGTCGATCATCGTGGAGGTTCCATAGAGGATACCACTCTGCATACACTCGAGCGTGTTGCGACCGATGAAATGGGCAGGTTTTTCGATGGTGATAGAAGAGAGTTGTGAGGCACGGGTGCTGAGGGCACTGAGAGCGGTTTTAACGCCAGGGATAATCATACCGCCCAGAAAATGGGCGTTTTCATCGATGACGCCCAGCGTGGTGGCTGTGCCAAAGTCGATGATGATGGCAGGCACACCATAGCACTTGGCGGCTCCGATAGCATCAGCCAGGCGGTCTTTACCTAACTGAGATGGCGACTCCACATCGATGGTGATAGTACCCTCAGCATCGGCAATCGAGAAGAAGTGGGGGGTGATGCCCGTCAGGTCGAAAACAGCTTGCGAGATGTCATCATTCACCTCAGGTACGACCGATGAAATGGTAATCTTTTCAATGTTGTCAGTCTCAACACCGTATTTGCGGAAGCCTTGGCGAAGTTCGTAGCGGAAGAAACTGGCCGTCTCTTCCTTCTTGGTCTTGAATCGCCATGTAGCTGTGATGTCACCCTTACTATCTGCCAGAGCGATGACAACGGTGGAATTGCCGATATCTATCAGAATGTGCATGTTAGGAAAGAGTTGCGATGAAATCAAGGATCTTGTCGGCTGTTTCTTCTTTAGAGCACAAAGGTAGCTCGGTTACCGTCTCGTTGGTGATGAGCGTCACCTTATTGGTATCGACGGCAAAACCTGTCTGGCCACCAGCGATAGAGTTGGCGCAAATCAAGTCTGCGTGTTTCTTAAGGAGCTTGGCACGCGAGTTTTCAATCAAATTCTCCGTTTCCATCGAGAATCCGACCAATGTCTGGTTGGCAGACTTATGCTCGCCAAGCCAACCTAGGATGTCTTGAGTGCGAGTAAGCTGGATGGCCATCTCGTCATCGTGTTTCTTCACTTTTTGGTCAGAATAGACGGCGGGGGTATAGTCGGCCACAGCGCTGCACATAATCACCACATCGGCCTTGCTGCTACGGCTTGTAACAGCCTGGAACATATCCTGGGCACTAACCACTGGCACCACATCCACACCCTCGAAAGGCCTGATGTTGACTGGCCCGGAAACCAGCGTCGCCTCAGCGCCACGCAGTCGGGCCATCTTGGCTATGGCGTAGCCCATCTTGCCAGAAGAGTGGTTGGTGATATATCGTACAGGGTCGATAGCCTCTTGTGTAGGACCAGCTGTAATCAGGAATCGCTTGCCCTTCAGGTCGTGTTCCTTGGCCAAAAACGTCAGGATGTGTTCAACTATCACCTCCTCGGAGTTCATTTTACCAGTACCCGTATCACCGCAGGCCAGACGTCCGATGATGGGATCGATGATATGATAGCCGTAGCCCTTAAGCTTCAGCAGATTATCCTGCAGGATGGGGTTCTCCCACATACCGGTATTCATGGCTGGCGCAATCAGCTTGGGTGCCTTGGTGGCCAGCATGGTGGTGGTGAGCATGTCGTCGCAGATGCCGTGAGCCAGTTTACCAATCACGTTAGCTGTACAAGGAGCCACTACAAACAGGTCGCCACGCTTGGCCAGTGATACATGTTTGACATCAAAAGAAAAGTTGCGGTCGAAGGTGTCGACGATGCACTTGTTGTTCGTCAGCGTTTCAAACGTCATCGGGGTGATGAAGTGTGTGGCGTTGTGGGTCATGATGACATGCACATCGGCATTCAGCTTCACCAGCATCGAGGCCAGGTTGGCACTCTTATAGGCAGCAATGCCGCCCGTAACGCCCAGTACGATGGTCTTTCCTGTAAGCATCTTACTATTCAATATTAACTACTGCTCTTTTAACAGTCCATGTTTCTCGTAATTGGCTTTGCGGACAATCTGATTGTTGTCGTCGACAAAGATGACGGTCGGCTTGTGGGCTTTGGCCTCCTCAGGTGTCATCTGGGCATAGGCCATGATGATAACCTTGTCGCCCACGTTGACGCATTTGGCTGCAGCACCGTTCAGGCAGATGATACCAGACCCTTCCTCGCCAGCAATGGCATAGGTCTCGAAGCGACTGCCGTTGTCGATGTCTGCGATTTCTACCTTCTCATATTCCAGGATGCCCGACTCGCGCAGCAGTCTGGAGTCGATGGTGATGCTACCCACATAGTCGAGGTCTGCCTGCTTTACCACAGCACGATGAATCTTTGCCTTCAGCAGAGTGATGTTCATACCTTATTATATATTAACGATGAAATTGTCGATCAGTCGGGTCTTGCCAATATAGACGGCGATGGCTACCAACACCTCACCCTCAATCTTTGCGGTACGCTGGATATTCTCGAAATCTACCACTTCCACGTAGTCGATACGCGCCATCGGTTCTGTCTCGAGATTCTCCTTGATAATCTGAATCACAGCCTGCGAGTCGCGCTCACCAGCCTCGATAGCCTCCTTACCTTTCTTCAGACTCTTTGAGAGAATCAGGGCTGCCTGACGTTCTACAGGATTCAGATAGGTGTTACGGCTTGACTTGGCCAGTCCGTCGTCCTCGCGAACAATGGGGCAGGGCACAATCTCGATGGGGAAGTTCAGGTCTCGGACGAAACGCTTCACTGTAGCCAACTGCTGGGCATCCTTCTGTCCGAAGTAGGCGCGGTCGGGGCCTACGATATTAAAGAGCTTGCCTACCACCGTACAGACACCGCGAAAATGGATGGGACGCACAGCGCCACAGAGAAGCTCGGTGGTCTCTGTCGTGTCGATAAACGACGTAAAGTGACCAGGGTACATCTCGGCGGGCTCTGGGTTGAAAATCAAGTCGCCCCCAGCTTCCTCAACGGCTTTTATGTCGTGGTTCAGGTCGCGTGGATAAGCCTCCAGATCCTCGTTGGGACCAAACTGAATGGGGTTTACGAATACAGATACCACCGTACGGTCGTTCTGGCTTGCCGATTTACGAATCAGGCTTTGGTGTCCTTCATGCAGGAATCCCATCGTAGGCACCAGTCCTACAGAAAGACCCTCTTTTCTCCATGCTGAAACAATGTCTCTAACCTCCTTTACTGTCTTAACTACTTTCATGTCTTTATCCTAATATGCTAATTCTGGTTGAAAAAGTTCTTCTAAAACCTCCTCTTTGATGGAGTAGGTTCTGCTATTTTCAGGGAAAGTGCGAAGTTCACAATCCTGTTTGTATTCCTTGAATGCCTGTAACATGATGCTGTGCAGGTTGGCGTATTGCTTCACGAACTTGGGTATAAAGCCGTCGTTATAGCCCAGCATATCCTGATAGACCAACACCTGACCGTCGCAATATTTTCCTGCACCGATACCGATGGTTAGTGCACTTGTCTGTTCGGTAATCATCTTGGCCAGAGCCTCGGGCACGCATTCCAGGGTGATGGCAAAAGCACCAGCCTCTTCTACAGCCTTGGCATCAGCCAGAAGCTTTTGTGCCTGTTCCAGCGACTTGCCCTGTACTCTATATCCTCCCATGGCATTCACTGATTGGGGAGTCAGTCCGATGTGGGCCACAACAGGGATACCTGCTTCTACAATGGCCTTGATACGGTCGGCATATTCCACGCCACCTTCCAGTTTTACTGCCTGACAGTTGGTCTCCTTCATGATTCGCCCTGCATTGCGTACAGCATCTTCGACGGAAGTCTGGTAGGACATGAACGGCATGTCGATGACCACAAAGGCCTGTTTGGCTCCACGACAGACGGCCTTGCCGTGATGAATCATGTCTTCCACTGTGACAGCCAGCGTGTTTTCATACCCCAGCATCACATTTCCTAAAGAGTCGCCTACTAAGATCATGTCGATGCCAGCCTCGTCGATGGTGCAGGCTGTGTGATAGTCATAAGCAGTCAGCATACTTACGGGGAGAGAACCCTTACGGTCCAATAAATCAAAAATAGTTTTTCTCATATCCTGAAATAGATTTTAATGCTTTCTTTGCGGGTGCAAAAGTAGGACTTTATTTTAAAATGTACAAATATTATGCGTCTTTTTGGTTATTTTGTGTTGAATTTCATGAGATTATGATGAAAAAGCAGTATCTTTGCAGCGTTTTAATTCGAATTAATTATGAAAATAGCTTTAATCGGCTACGGAAAGATGGGTAAGATGATTGAGCAGATTGCCCTTGACCGTGGTCATGAGATTGTGAGTATTATTGACATTGACAACCAGCAGGACTTCGATTCTCCTGAGTTCGCATCTGCAGATGTCGCCATTGAGTTTACTGCCCCTCAGGCTGCCTATGGCAATTATCTGAAGGCCTGGAAGGCTGGTGTAAAGGTGGTGAGTGGTTCTACAGGTTGGATGAAAGAGCATGGCGACGAGGTGCGTCAGGCATGCTCGGAGGATGGCAAGACGCTCTTCTGGGCATCAAACTTCTCTATCGGTGTAGCCATCTTCTCAGCCGTAAACCGTTATCTGGCCAAGATCATGAATCAGTTCCCACAGTATGACGTGGAGATGGAAGAGACGCATCATGTGCACAAGCTCGACCATCCTTCAGGCACTGCTATCACCCTGGCAGAAGAGATTGTGGAGAATATCGACCGCAAGGAGGATTGGAAGGAGGATACGACTGACAAGAAGTATCTGCGTGTAGACCATATCCGTCGTGGTGAGGTGCCAGGCATTCATACCATCCGCTATGACTCGGATGCCGACTTGATTACCATCACCCATGATGCCCATTCGCGTAGGGGTTTTGCTTTAGGAGCCGTCTTAGCCGCTGAGTATACCAAGGATCATCAGGGGCTGTTGACAATCTCGGATATGTTTAAATTCTAAAATATTGCACTAAAGAGGTTAATTCTTCAGATCTGACGCAACTTACATCTCATGATGAAGCGTCAAAGAAACGTGATTAATCAGAAATTCAGAAAGAATGGAGAAAAAGAAAGAATTCAATCCCAAAGTGCAGTGGGCCAAGTTCATTGCTGTACTGGTGCTCTATCTGCTCTTCCTCTATTGGGTCAAGAGCTGGTGGGGACTGCTGGTAGTACCTTTTATTTTTGATATCTACATTACGAAGAAGATCAAGTGGCAATGGTGGAAGGAGGCCGAGAAACCTGTGAAGTTCGTTATGTCGTGGGTGGATGCCCTGGTGTTCGCACTTGTGGCTGTCTACTTCATCAACCAGTTCTTCTTCCAGAATTACGTCATTCCATCGAGTTCTTTGGAGAAATCCTTGCTGACAGGTGACTATCTCTTCGTATCGAAAGTAAGCTATGGTCCCCGTATCCCACAGACTCCGTTGACGATGCCGCTGACCCAGCACACCCTTCCCGTGGTGGAGTGTAAGAGCTATATTGAGTGGCCCCATTGGGACTATCGCCGTGTAAAGGGGCTCGGAAAGGTGGAACTGAATGACATCGTGGTATTTAATTTCCCCGCTGGTGATACGCTCTGTGCTGCGCCGCAGTATCAGGCGTTCGACTATTATCAGATGTGCTATGGCATTGGCTATCAGCTCTATCCGAACAGACCTAATCCAGACTCCCTGACGGCTGATATGCGCTTGAAATACTTTGATGCCATCTATGAGGCTGGTCGTCAGGCCATCCTGCAGAATCAGACAGAGTATGGTGAGATCATCACCCGTCCTGCCGACCGTCGTGAGAATTATGTGAAGCGCTGTGTGGGTTTGCCAGGACAAACATTGCAAATCAAAGACCGTATCGTTTATCTCGATGGAAAGGCTAACAAGGAACCCGAGAACGTGCAATACACCTATCATGTGAAGCTGAAGCAGGCCATCCCAGAGGAGATGATGGAGGATCTGGGTATTTCGATGGAGGATCTGACGAGTCTGAACACGTCTGGTTATATGCCATTGACCAATAGGGCTGTCAAGGTATTGAAAGCCCATCCTGATATTGTGGAGAGCATCACGCTGAATACGGAAGCCAACGACTTGGAGATTTATCCCCTTAACGGCAATAAGCATTGGACGCGCGACAACTATGGCCCTGTCTGGATACCGAAAAAAGGCGAATCCATCGAACTGACACTGGATAATATCGCCATCTACGAGCGTCCGATTAAGGTGTATGAGGCCAATGACCTGCAGATTCGCGATGGCAAGATCTTCATCAATGGCCAAGAGGCGAAGTCGTACACCTTTAAGATGGACTATTATTGGATGCAAGGCGACAATCGTCACAACTCTGCAGACTCCCGTTACTGGGGGTTTGTGCCCGAGGATCATATTGTGGGTAAGCCTATCTTCATCTGGTGGTCGAGCGATCCGGACCGCCGTGGTATCAATGGTGTCCGTTGGAGTAGGTTAGGACGAATCGTCGATAACATCAAGTGATGCACGTTCTGCTTAGTACAACCTATTTCGGCCCGATACAGTGGTACCAGAAACTGTATCGGGCCGAACATGTGGAAATAGAGCAATGGGAGAGTTTCCAAAAGCAGACCTACCGTAATCGCTGTCTTATTGCTACAGCCAATGGTGTTCAGGCTCTTACCGTTCCTGTGGAGCATGGGGATTCTCCGTTGATCAAGGATATCCGGCTGAGTGACCATGGCAACTGGCGTCATCTGCATTGGAATGCCTTGCAGTCGGCCTATGGTGAGTCGCCGTTCTTTGAATATTACCAAGATGATATCCGTCCTTTCTTCGAGAGACATTGGACCTTTTTGCTCGATTTCAACGAGGAAATCCGCCAGAAAATGTGCGAACTAATAGACATCCAGCCCAATGTCTCTTATACCGAAGGGTTTATCCCTGAAGAGTCTCCTCTCATTTCATATCGTACAGCGATTTCCCCCAAGCATCCTCAGGACGACCCAGACTTTCAGCCAAAGCGATATTATCAGGTTTATGATCAGAAACATGGTTTCTTACCTAATCTATCTATTCTCGACCTCCTCTTCAACATGGGACCTGAAAGTATTTTCCTGCTTTGAGATTCTTTCTTTTCAGAATTAATGCTTATCTTTGCACCGTCAAAATTCTAAAACAATGATGAGAAGATTCTTGCTAACTATTATCAGTGTCTTGTGCTTATCGGCCTTTGCCCAGACACAGCATTTCTATACATCTGATCAGTTGTCGAGTAATCAGATAACGGCCATCTGCCAGGATAGGACAGGTTATATTTGGGTAGGCACGGAGTATGGCCTTAACAAATACGACGGTTATCGGTTTAAAAACTATCTGTACGATAAGAATAATCCGGCCTCCATCAATAGCAACAACGTGGTATCGCTGTTCGTTGACAGCAAGGGTACGCTATGGGCAGGATGTGGAGCAGGAATCTGCTATTATAATAGCGCTAACGATGAGTTTGAGAGACTCCAATTCCCGAATAAGCGTCCCGTTCGTGTGAATGATATGCTCCAGGAAGATGATAATCATCTGCTGCTGGGTACGGCAGGCTATGGTTTGTTCCGCATAGACCTGAATACCCTGAGGATAGACTCTGTGCATAACTATGCCAATCCTGATGACAATGACTATTTTAGTCATATTCTTGTCGATGAAAAGGGCAATTTCTGGAAAGCAGGTTCTACGCCCGTTGTCTCAATCAGACTAAATAATAGCCGACACACGATCCAGACGTTGGAGTCGCCCTTCGGTACTGTAACTGATTTTATCAATTACGAAGGGGGAGTTCTCATGGTGTGCAGGAAAGGGCTGGCCTACTATCGGGATGGCAGGTTGCAGACCGATTTTATAGATACCAGCATTCTGAACAGTGAGAATATGCAGTTGCGTAGTGCGCTGCTCGACACTGCGGGTAATCTGTTTATTGGAACGTTGGGACAGGGACTTTGCTGGGTGCCAAAGGGAACCAGGCGACTGTTGCGATATGATTATTCCAATGGTTCTTTCGATCTGAATACATCGAACGTATGGGCACTCTTTGAGGATAATCAGGATAACCTCTGGGTGGGTTGTCTGAGGCGCGGCTTATTATTGCTGCCCCAGCATGAGCCTCAGTTTACCACATGGGGATTCTCGGCTCAGAACGTCAGTATAGGCGGTTCGGTGACTTCGGTTTGTCAGGGAGATAACGGCATGACATGGTGCGCTGTGCAGAACAATGGTATCTATGGCTTCGACGCCAATGGCAGAATCGTCAGTCATCCAGCCTCCCCGTCCAATACCTATTCCATCTACCGCGACAAACAGGGACAATACTGGATAGGATCCAGCAAGGGCCTCTATTCCTATAACCCGTTGACGGGAGTTTCAAAGAAAGAGGTGGACTTCGACAGCGATTATATCAACGTGATGGTCGATGACGGAAAAGGACACCTCTATTTCTCGACCTATTCGAAGGGCTTTTGTTCTTATGACGTGAATACCAAGGAGATGCGTAACTTTAACATGAATCAAATTAATGAAGAGAAGGGACGCATACACAACAACTGGGTCATGTCGATGTTGATTGACAGCAAGGGCAAGGTATGGTTAGGTACTTCGTCAAACCTGTGCTGTTACGACCCTGAGAACAACACGTTCAGGCCTTATGGCTGGGAGGTGTTGTTGGAGGGAAAGGGCGTGACTTCGCTCTATGAAGACGGAAACCATCGTATTTTGGCAGGAACAGATACGGGGCTCTTGCTCTATGATAGCAAGAAAGCCGACTTCGTGCCCTATCCCGGTGCTGAGCCCTTGGTTGGCAAGGTGATCAGTGGCATCGTACAGGATGGCTTTGGCGACTTGTGGTGTAGCACCTCCATGGGAATTTGGCAGTATCAGGCCGATAAGCGCAGATTTATTGCCCATGTCTATGGCAATGGTCTGACATCGAGAGAGTATGTCACTGGCATTGCCCTTATGAAAGCAGGCGGTGCTATCTGCTTTGGTATCAGTGATGGCATTACTTCGTTCCTGCCGGCTGCCCTTAGAAACAGCAAGCCCCATCAGAATACCATTCATCTGACCAGTTTCCTTCTGGGTGCCATCCCTGTGAACTGTAAGACGCTCTCTGACGAAAAGCCCATCATCACAAAGGCTTTGGAGGAAAACGACCGCTTTCAGCTGTCGTATCTCGACAACTTCTTTACTATGGAATTCTCGCTTCTAAACTACTCAAATGCGGAGAATGTGGTCTATGAGTATCGGTTGAATGGCAGCAAGGAGTGGACACAGACCATGGCAGGACGAAACCGTATACCCTTCACTCACCTCCAGCCAGGAGCTTATGTCATAGAGGTAAGGGCTTATGACAATGGTACATATACAGAGCCGCAGGTCTATCGTATTATCATCCGCGCACCCTGGTATCGTTCCTCGTGGGCGTACCTTATATATATATTAGGAGCCTTGTTGATCAGCGGTTTCCTTTTGTCGACTTATATCCGTCGACGTAAGCAGGAATTAGATGAGGAGAAGATGAAGTTCTTGATTAACGCAACCCATGACATCCGTTCTCCGCTGACACTGATTATGAGTCCTCTTCACAAACTGCTGAAACGTGATCTCGACAGTGATGTGAAGTCGGATTTGAAGACCATCGAGCACAATGCCCGGCGCGTGCAGAACCTTGTCAATCAGATTCTCGACATCCGTAAACTTGATAAACAGCAGATGAAGCTGCAATGTCAGGAGACGGATATGGTGCAGTATGTGGGTAACATTCTGAAGTCGTATGAGTATACGGCCAAGGAACGAGGCATGAAATTCAGTTATAAGCCGCAAGTAGACCAGTTGAAGGTGTGGCTCGACCGTACCTCACTTGATAAGGTGGTAGACAACCTGCTCTCCAATGCCTTCAAATATACCTACGATGGAGGTGAGATTGAGGTGCGTGTCGGCGAGGGCCCCCATCATACAGCCGAGTTGCAGGTCATCGACAACGGCATGGGTATTAAGGGGGATGTACACCGCATCTTCGACCGATTCTATCAGGGTAGTAGTTCCCGTTCATTACATATTGAGGGAACGGGTATTGGCCTGAATCTTTGTAAGATGATGGTAGAGATGCACCATGGTACCATCGAGGCAGCCAACCGTGAGGATACACAGGGTAGTATCTTTACCGTGCGCCTGCCCTTGGGTAATGGTCACTTGACAGCAGAAGAGATCATGGTACAGCCTGAAAAGGCGGTACGTCCCAAGGCACAGTCGAACTATTGGGTACTGATTGTCGACGACGATGCGGAGATAGGCCATTACATCACTCAGGAGCTTGGCTCGTATTATCATATAACCTCTGTTACCAGCGCCCGTGAGGCCATGCGTGAGTTGCTGGGTGCCGATCCCGAGAAGCAGTACGACCTCGTGGTCAGCGACGTGATGATGCCCGAGATGGATGGCTTCACTTTCCTCCGAATGGTAAAGACGAACATGCACCTAAGTCATATCCCCATGGTGATGCTGACATCGAAGAGTGATGTGGCCAACCGTTTGGAAGGACTGGAGAAAGGCGCCGATGCTTTCCTCGCGAAGCCCTTCGACATGGATGAGCTACATGTAGTCATCAACAACCTTATCAGCAAGAACCTGCGCTTGAAAGGAAAATTCTCCGGCGTCCAACAGCAGAAAGACAAAGTGGTGGAGACCCAAGTGAAGGGTAATGACGAGGCTTTGATGGAACGTATCATGAAGGCGGTTAATCAACATTTGGATGACAGTGATTTCAATGTGGAGATGTTGACGAAAGAGGTGGGCATCAGCCGTGCTCAGTTGCATCGAAAGATGAAAGAAATGACGGGTCTGCCCGTCAGCGAGTTCATCCGAAACATCCGTCTGGAGCAGGCCGTGCGACTATTGGAGGAGCAAAAGATCAATGTAACGCAGGTGGCTTATACTGTTGGCTTTAGTAATTTGGCACACTTCTCAACGGTCTTCCGCAAGCAATTTGGGGTCTCTCCGAGCGAGTATGTAGAGCAAAAAGCCCTAAAAACTGACGGTTGAAACAAATATGAAATGAAACGAAACATACGTGGAAGCCATGAAACGAAAATCTGCCTACCTTTGCGGCAGATTTTTTTATAAATTTAATTTATTATTAACTAACAAAACCAAACGTATGAGTTTCAAAGCAAAGAAAACAGCCTTATTTGTAGGATTGTGCTTCTTGGGCATGATCACTGCACAGCAGGCTTCGGCGGCTACAGAATCAGTAGCTTCCGTTCAGCAAACGAAGCAGGCAACTGGTCAGGTTTCAGACTCTCAGGGTCCGCTGATTGGTGCCACGGTCATGGAAAAGGGTACCAATAACGGTACTGTTACCGACTTCGACGGTAACTTCTCTCTTAATGTGAAGCCGGGCGCTACGCTCGTCATCTCTTATGTCGGCTATGTATCGCAGGAGATCAAGGCCGGCGACAACGTGCGTGTGAACCTTAAAGAAGACGGACACGTGGTGAACGAGGTGGTGGTTATCGGTTATGGTACCCAGCGTCGTGAGGCCGTTACCGGTTCAGTAGCCAACATCGGTGGTGAGAAGCTGAACCAGATTGCAGCTACCAACGCCGCCCAGGCTCTGCAGGGTCGTGTAGCCGGTGTGCTGATGACACAGACTTCTACCAAGCCTGGTGCTGAGATGCAGATTCGTATCCGTGGTCAGCGCTCACTGACTGCTTCTAACGATCCGCTGATCGTGCTCGATGGTATCCCCTTCATGGGACAGCTTTCCGATATCAACCCTGCCGACATCAAGTCGATGGATATCCTAAAGGATGCCTCTGCCACCGCCATCTATGGTTCTCGCGGTGCCAATGGTGTGATTATCATCACAACTGTTAAGGGTAGCCAGGGTACTCCTGCCAAGGTAACCTATAATGGTTATGTCAGCTTCAAGAAGATTTTCAAGAAATATCCCATGATGGATGGTCCTACCTTCTCTAAGATGCGTCAGTATGCCGGTAAGTACCAGAACTCACTCGACGAGAGCGACAATACCAATACCGACTGGCAGGATCTGTACTACCAGACAGGTGTGAGCCACAACCACGATGTGAGTGTTGCCGGTGGTACCAATGGCGGTAGCTATAGCTTCGGTGCTGGTTACTATCACGATGAGTCTGTTATCCCTACTGAGGGTTACGACCGTGTGTCTGTTCGTGGTAACTTCGATCAGCAGGTTGGCAAGTGGTTCCGTTTCGGTCTGAGCACTAACAACAGCTATCGTAAGACTCAGGGTGTAAACAATATCTATGCAGTATTGTGCGCATCTCCTCTGTCAAGCCCATACGATGAGAATGGCAACCTGAAACGTTATAATGCTTTGCCTGCAGACGATCAGGTGGTCGTTACCAAGGAGACTGTTGAACGCGACAAGGACGTATGGCTGAGTGAGAACAAGGGTATTGGTTCTTATAATACCTTGTTCGGCGAAGTGAAGTGTCCATGGGTTGAGGGTCTGAGCTACCGCATCAACATCGGTCTGAACTTCCGTTCTTCTAAGCAGGGCAGCTTCACTGGTACAGGTATTAATAATAAGGATGCCAACGCCGTGAACGGTGGTTCTATTTATGAGAACCAGACCCGTAACTGGGCTGTTGAGAACCTGCTCACCTATGATCACGCATTTGGCAAACATAATCTGAATCTGGTTGCTATGTACTCTGCTGAGCAAACAACATACGAGCAGACAGGTGCTTCTGCACAGGATATTCCTGCTGACTACTTCCAGTACTATGCACTCGACAAGGCCACAGGTCAGTCAAACCTCACTGGCTATAACTATTGGCAGAGTGGTCTGATCTCCTGGATGGGTCGTGCCATGTACTCTTACGATAATAAGTATATGCTCTCTGTAGCTGTCCGTTCAGATGCTTCTTCACGTCTGGCCGATGGTCACAAGTGGCATACTTATCCCGCTGTATCTGCTGGTTGGAACATCGCCCGTGAGAGTTTCATGGAGAATCTGACCTGGATTGACAATCTGAAGCTGCGTGTTGGTTATGGTGAGACCTCTAACCAGGCTATCAACCCCTATTCGACACTTGGTGGCTTGGCTATCCGCAACTATAACTTCGGCAATGGCACCAACTACAAGGCTGGTTACTACGTAAACTCACTGCCTAACCCCGAACTCGGCTGGGAGTATTCCAAGACCTGGAACTTCGGTCTCGATTTCTCTCTGTTCAATGGCCGCCTCTCTGGATCATTCGAGTACTATATTCAGAAGACCAACGACATCCTGCTCAACGTGAAACTGCCTGACACCTCTGGTGTAAGTGGCTTCACCGGCAACATCGGTAAGACAGAGAACAAGGGTTGGGAGTTCACTTTGAATGGTATCATCATTGACAACAAGAATGGTTGGAATTGGGAAGCTGGCATCAACCTCTATGCAAACCGCAACAAGTTGGTAGAGCTGGCTTCTGGTGAGAAGCGTGATGAGGGTAACCTCTGGTTCGTTGACTATCCAATTGACGTGATTTACGACCATGAGTATGTAGGTCTCTGGCAGGAAGGCGATCCCTATCTGGATATTCTTGAGCCGGGTGGAAACGTAGGTATGATTAAGGTTAAGTATCGTGGCGATGCATCTAAGGGCGACTTCAAAGAAGACGGTGTAACACCAAGCCGTCAGATTGGTCCTGAGGACCGTCAGATCATGAGCATGGAGCCCGACCTGATTGGTGGCTTCAACACGACAGTTGGTTACAAGGGCTTCGACCTGACTGTTATCGGTGCCTTCCAGATTGGTGGTAAGCTGATTTCTGCCATCCACTCTTCTAACGGTTACCTGAACATGCTGACCGGTCGTCGTAACAATATGGACGTAGACTACTGGACAGAGCAGAACACTGGTGCCAAGTACCCGAAACCCGGTGGTATCCAGAGTGGTGATAACCCCAAGTACGGTTCTACCCTGGGTTACTTCAATGCCGGCTATCTGAAGGTTCGTGCCATTACCCTCGGTTACAACTTCGACAGTCTGAAGGCTGTGAAGGACTTCGGCATCAGCCGCCTGCGCCTCTATGCAACGGTTCAGAATCCGTTCGTGCTCTTCTCTCCGTTTAACAATGAGAGCGGACTTGATCCTGAGACCAACTCTTGGTCTAACGAGAATACGGCTGTTGGATACTCCTTTGGTAGTCACAGAATGCCGATCGTTGGTTACAACACACCTTCTACCCGCAATTTCATCTTCGGTCTTAACGTGACCTTCTAAAGATAAGATAGTAAAAAGGTAAATCAGTTAAATAGTAAAGTTATGAAAACTAAAAGTATCAAATATATTCTCGCTGCGGGTCTTGTATGCTGTGGTCTGTCTACGACTATGACCTCCTGTAACAACGTGCTCGACGAGCAGCCTCGCAGTCAGTTCGACCCGACATTCTTCAATACGAAGGCGGGTATCGAGGGCGGTCTGACATCGCTCTATGCTCACCTGCGCTATTTCTATGGCAATGGTTACTACCTGAACTCATTGGAGACAGGTACCGACGAGTATACCTATGCGCAGTCTGCCGACGGTAACTTCAAGGATGCCGACCTCTCAGGCGTCGGTTCTCTAACACCTACGAGTTCTGTTGCTGGTGGTGCCTGGGGCACGCTGTTTGCAAACATTAACACCTGTAGTGGTGTGATTGAGAATGGTGAGACTGCAGGTATTGATCCTGCTTTGCTGGCTGAGGCTTACTTCTTCCGTGGGTTTGACTATTTCATCCTGGTACAGACCTATGGTGGTGTTCCCCTCGACCTGGGTGCTGGTGAACTAAAGTTCAATACTTCTACCATTCGTACCTCTGTACGTAACACCGTTCCCGAGGTTTATGCTGCTATTTTCTCTGACCTGGAAAAGGCTGTTAATGACCTGCCAGAGAATCCCCGTCTCACCGGTACGGCTACGAAGAACCTGGCCCGACTGTATCTCTCAAAGGCTTATCTGACCTACGGCTGGTGGTTGGAGAATCCCAACAACATTCCTACCTATCCTGAGTGCAGCCGTGATGCCGGCCAGGCTCAGAGCTACTTCCAGAAGGCGTTTGACATGGCTAAGTCGGCCATTGACAATCCTGGCCCTTACAAGCTGCAGCCCACATTCTATGATGTGAACGTGGCTACCAACGACCGCAACTCTGAGATCATGCTCTATGCCGACCACGACGAGGACGAGAAGTATGGTAACGGTGGTGCCGGTTATGGTTGGGGTAGTGGTGGCTCTCCTGAGAACTTCGCCTACTGGATGGAGACCTGGAACTATACCGAGATGACTGCCAAGGCTGCTTCTGGTGCTGTGATCAACCCCATTCAGCGTGAGGCTGTCCAGGCCCTGGGCCGTCCCTGGACCCGTATGGCTCCTATCGCCGACAACTTCATGAAAGGTGGCGTCTGGGAAGATGATGTCAAGGCAATCGACTCTCGTTATGATGCAACCTTCACGCTGCGCTATCACACCAACTGGCAGAAGTGTGGCAACGCTGAGCCCTATGTGTTCGGTGCCAACGGCATGCAGGTAGGTCCTAACGAGATTTACTTCAGCTGGGTTCCCGAGAGCGAGGACAGCAAGATCAACTATACTGGTGCCGATGGTAAGCTGGGGTTCGGTGAGATGGCTGGTCGTGCAGACTTTGTAGTGGCTGTCAATCACATCAGCCGTAAGAAGTACCCCATCAACTGGAAGCTCGGTATCTATCGTACTGACAATGCAGGTGGCTTAGGCTCTAAGGTGAACGGTGGTAGCCCCCGTCCTTGGAACGTTGCCAAGTTCTCTGAGTTCTATCTGATTGCTGCTGAGGCAGCAGTGAAACTCGGCAAGAACGACGATGCGAAGACGCTGGTCAATGTGCTTCGTGCCCGTGCCGGTAAGCAGACATTCTCTCAGAACGACAACGTATCCGTCTCTGTTGACAACAGCGCTGCTATGGTTGCTGCCACACCTGCAACGATCACAATCGACTTCATCCTCGACGAGCGTAGCCGTGAGTTCTGGGGTGAGGGATACCGTTGGTTCGACCTGGTTCGCACCCAGAAGTGGGCAGAGCGTGCAAGTACCTATCGCATCGCAGGCTCTGGCTATACCGACAAGGATCTTCAGGAGTTTAAGCGTGATATTCCCACAGGTTACTATATCCGTCCTATCCCACAGGGTCAGCTCGACGGTATGGAGATGACTGAAGAGGAGAAAGCCAATTATCAAAATCCCGCATATCGGAATTAATTAGGTTAGTATTATTCTGTGTTGGGCGCGGATCGTCGTGGTGACGATTCGCGCTTTTTATGAATAAATATGGAAAAAACTCTATTTGTACTAACTCTGAGCTTCGCCTGAAGTTCGGCTGCAACTTGGGAATGAAAAAAATCGTGATTTTATTTTGCATTTCGCTCTATTTGCACTAACTTTGCACCCGAAAATTGTATAATTATGATATTGTTGAGTTTCGATACTGAGGAGTTTGACGTTCCGCGTGAGCACGGTGTTGACTTTTCGTTGGAAGAGGGAATGAAGGTATCTGTTGAAGGTACCAACCGTATTCTCGATGTGTTGAAGCAGAATGGTGTGAAGGCCACATTCTTCTGTACTGGTAATTTCGCAGAGCATGCTCCCGAGGTGATGCAGCGTATCATGGACGAAGGCCATGAGGTGGCATGTCATGGTGTGGACCACTGGCAGCCGAAAGAGACTGACTTCGCCCGTTCCAAGGAAATCGTGGAGCGTGTCTGTGGCCGTCAGGTTTATGGCTATCGCCAACCCCGAATGTTCCCCGTCAGCGATAGTGAGATAGCCCGTGTGGGTTATAAGTACAACTCTTCGCTGAATCCAGCCTTTATTCCTGGCCGCTATATGCACCTGACGGATCCCCGTACTTGGTTTATGAAAGGTGAGGTGATGCAGATTCCTGCTTCCGTCACTCCCCTCATCCGCTTCCCGTTGTTCTGGCTCTCTTTGCATAATCTGTCAGAGGGCCTCTACCATTGGATGGTGCGCCGCACGCTGCGCCACGACGGCTATTTCGTAACCTATTTCCATCCTTGGGAGTTCTATGATCTGAAGGAACATCCGGAGTTCAAGATGCCGTTTATCATCAAGAACCACAGCGGTCGACAGATGATGCAGCGACTTGACAACCTTATTAAGATGCTGAAGCAGCACGACACCTTCGGCACCTTTACAGAATTTGTTGAAAAGGTAAAAAAGTAAATAGTATGATTAGGCTTGCAACCGTATCGCCCTGTTACAATGAGGAAGAGGTGCTCCGCCATTCGGTAGAGCGTATGACAGCTCTCTTCGAGCGCATGATGGCCGAAGGGCTGATTTCCAACGATAGCATGATGGTGTTTGTCAACGACGGTAGCCGTGATCGCACTTGGCAGATGATTGAAGAGTTGCATCGTGAGAATAAGTATGTGCGTGGCATCAATCTCTCGCGCAATGTGGGGCACCAGAATGCCATTTTTGCCGGAATGATGACTGCCCGCAACTGGGCCGATGCTGTGATTACCATCGATGCCGATTTGCAGGATGACATCGAGTGCATTCCTCAGATGGTGCGTCATTTCGAAGAGGGCAACGATATCGTCTACGGTGTGAAGGTGTCGCGCCAGGCCGATCCCTTCATGAAGCGCATGACGGCGATGGCCTTCTATAAACTCCAGAACTCGATGGGTGTGGAAAGCGTCTACAATCATGCCGATTTCCGTCTGATGAGCAAGCGCGCCCTCGACATGCTGGCCGACTATAAGGAGACCAACCTCTACCTGCGTGGTCTTATCCCGCAGATCGGTCTGCGCTCTACAACGGTCGATGATGTCATCAGCGAGCGCTATGCCGGTGCATCGAAATACACTTTGAAGAAGATGCTGCGCCTGGCCTTCAATGGCATCACGGCCTTTAGCGTCAAACCTATGCACGCTATCTTCTTCCTTGGGGTGCTATTCCTGATTGTGGCTTTCTTCATCGGACTATATGTGATACACGCACTGATTACGCGTTCTGCCGTACCGGGATGGTCGTCACTTATCCTGTCTGTCTGGCTGGTGGGTGGTTTCATCATCCTCAGCATTGGCATCGCAGGACTCTATATCGGCAACATCTACAATGAGGTTAAACACCGTCCGCTTTACCACATTCAAGAGATACTCGATTAGTAAAGGGTAATTTTACTCCGAGTAAACCCAGACTTTAACCGGACTAAAGTCATTGTTCCCATCGTGGGAACTCTGCTTTGTCGTATTGCTCGTTGATGAACTATTGGAAACTTATTTTGAGACCTTTGAAAGTAGGATACACTCCGTAATGAAGAAGCTGACTATTTTTGTTCTATTATTGGTAGGCTGGCAGACGGGTAGAAGTCAGCTGGTGATCAACGAACTCATGCAGTCGAACGTGGACTGCGTGATGGACGATCTGAACGAGTTTCCCGATTCGTGGGTGGAACTTTATAACCCAACAATGCAGGGCATAAACCTGGGTGACTATAAGCTGGGGACCAGCGACAATCCTGCTGACGCGTGGCAGTTGCCGAAACAGATGATAGGGGGCGGACAATATGCGCTTATCTATTGTGACAAGGAGGCCCAAGGGGGGCATACTAACTTCCGTCTGGAGTCTGGGAAAGGCTGTAGCGTGTATCTCTTTCAGGGTACCCAGGTAGCAGATAAGGTGACTGACCTGAAAAAACAGCCGTCACCGAATATTGCCTATGGCCGTAAGGCCGACGGGGCCGACGAGTGGGGCTACCAGATGGAGCCCACGCCAAAGGCTAAGAACTGTGGCGAGACGAGCGACAGGCTGCTGGGTGATCCTGTGTTCAGCGAGCAGGGTAGGGTGATGACTGGCAGTGGGTCGCTGACATTGACACTGAGTGTACCAGATGGCTCGCCTGAGGGTACGGAAATCCATCTGACAGCCGATGGCTCTGAGCCAACGGCTGAGAGCACCATCTATACTGGCCCCATATCGATATCGATGACGCACACCATCCGTGCCAGGCTGTTCTGTAAAGGTTGGCTCTCCCCTCGTAGCGTGACGCAGAGTTACATCTTTTTCCCTCGTGCGTTGACATTACCGTTGGTAAGCATCGTGACTGACAAGCGCTATCTGACGAGTATGAGTATTGGCATCTATGCGGATGTCAAATATAAAGACGGAAAGAAGAATTATGAGCACAACTGGCGCAGGCCAATGAACATAGAGTATTTCGAAGCCGAGGAAAAGACGAGTGCCATCAATCAGCTGTGTGAAGCCCGTGTGGCAGGCGGTGCCACGCGAGGCGCTGCCCTGAAGACGCTTGCCGTCTATGCCAACAAGCGATTCGGACAGAAGCATCTGGAGTATGAGTTCTTCCCTGACCAGAAGCCAGGGCTCTCAGAGTTTAAGTCGATTATGCTCCGAAACTCGGGCAACGACTTCGACTATCTCTATATGCGTGATCCCATCGTACAGCGCACGATGGCCAGTCACCGTGACCTGGACTGGCAGGCCTGGAAGCCCGTTGTTATCTATATCAACGGAGAGTACAAAGGTATCCTCAACATCCGTGAACGCAGCAATGAGGACAATATCTGGTCGAACTACCAGAAGCTGGAGGATATCGACATGGTGGAGAACTGGAAGGAACTGAAGGCTGGCGACTGGGATAATTACAACCAGCTGATGGCATTCAGCAAGAGCGAAGGTCACACGATGGCTGAATACGATCAGCTGATAGACTGTTCGGAGTATGCCGACCTTATGCTGATGAATCTCTACTTCAACAACTTTGATACTCCGGGTAACAACTGGATGATGTGGCGCCCGAGGGTAGAGGGCGGGCGCTGGCGCTTCGTTGCCAAGGACTGCGACTACACCATGGGACTCTATGGCGACAACGTCAACTACAAAATTATCGACTGGCTCTATAATGCCAATTACGACAACAACCACAACTGGGGAGCCAACAGCAGCGAGAGCACACGGCTGTTCCGCAGGCTGATGGACGATAAGGATTTCCATAAAATGTTTATTGACCGTGCCTGTATCTACATGGGCGACTTCCTGAATTATCGTGGAATCAGCGAGGTGTGGGATCCGATGTATAAGATGATAAGAAGTGAGTTCAGTTACCATAGGAAGCTCTATACATACAACCAGTGGTGGCCCCGCAACTACAACGAGGAACTGAACGACGCACGCAACTGGGTAACGCAGCGTACAAACATATTTTATAAGCAGCTGCGCGACTACTATAAGTTAGGCACAGCCGCGAAGATGACGGTGAATACATCGTTAGCTCACCCGGAGGAACTGACGACCACCTTTAACGGCATACGGCTCTCACACGGTTATTTCGACGGACAGTTCTTTGCCGACCGTGAGGTGACGCTAGAGGCCAAAGCGCCAGAAGGGAAGACAATATCGGGCTGGAAGGTGGAGACCATATCGAGCAGTGGGCTGGAAACCCGTACGGTGGAAGGACCCCGCTACTCGTTCTTCATGCCACAATGCAGTTCGATGGCCATCAATGCCATTCTGAGTGATGCCTCGCCCATCGATACCGTTGAGGAAGTTCAGTGGACCTGGCATAAGGATGGTGATAGGCTCTGGCTTACTGGTGTTCCTGCTGGGACAAGAGTCGAGCTCTATGACCTGCGCGGTATGCTGATATCCAGGGCTGTTTCTGATGGCTTAGATATCGTGTTTAGACTCTATTCCAATCAGTTGCATGTGCTGAAGGTGGGTGGAAAAGCCATAAAACTCTGATAATATTTGGTTTTTTTCTTCTTTCTTTGTACCTTTGCCACCAAATTTTAAATTATAGATACAATGATTCAATCAATGACGGGCTACGGCAAGGCTGTCGTGGCCTACAAGGACAAGAAAATCCATGCGGAGGTGAAGTCGCTCAATTCCAAGCAGCTTGACCTGAATACACGTATTGCTCCTCTTTACCGTGAGAAAGAGATGGAGATGCGCCAAATGGTGGCTGAGGCTCTGATCCGAGGCAAGGTGGACATGAGTGTGTGGATAGAGAAAGACACAGCTGTGGACCCAACGCCCATTAACACAGCGTTGGTAGAGAATTACTACAATCAGATCAAGGCCATCGCCGACAAGACAGGCATCCCCTTGCCTGAGGACTGGTTCTATACGCTGCTCCGTATGCCCGACGTGCTGACGAAGACAGATGTGGAGGAGTTGGGGGACGAGGAGTGGCAGGCTGTGAAACAGGCAGTCAGTGATGCCCTGAAGAACCTTGTGGATTTCCGAATCCAGGAGGGTGCTGCCCTCGAAAAGAAGTTCTCTGAGAAAGTAGACAATATCCAGCATCTGTTAGCTGAGATAGAACCTCTCGAGAAAGGGCGCGTGGAGAAAATCAAGGCCCGCATCATCGACGGACTTCAACAGATTCCTGGCGTAGATTACGACAAGGGCCGCATGGAGCAGGAACTGATCTACTACATCGAGAAACTCGATATCAGTGAGGAGAAGCAGCGCCTGACCAACCACCTGAAATATTTCCGCGACACGATGCGTGAGCCTGCCGGACAGGGTAAGAAGTTAGGATTCATCGCTCAGGAGATGGGTCGTGAGATTAACACCACAGGCTCGAAGTCGAATCAGGCGGAGATGCAGAACATCGTGGTGAAGATGAAGGATGAACTTGAGCAGATTAAAGAGCAAGTGCTGAACGCTTTGTAAATTGAAGATTGATGAGTAGAGGAAAGTTAATCATTATATCGGCACCGTCGGGGACGGGAAAGAGTACTATCATCTCGTGGCTGATGAAAGAGCACAAGGAACTGAATCTGGCCTACTCCATCAGCTGCACCTCGCGCCCGCCAAGAGGCGCCGAGCAGAATGGGGTGGACTATTTCTTCCTGACTCCGGAGGAGTTCCGTCACAGAATAGAAAACAATGAGTTCCTGGAGTATGAAGAAGTCTATACCGACCGCTTCTACGGTACTTTGAAGTCGCAAGTCGACAACCAGTTGGAAGCAGGGCAGAACGTGGTGTTCGATGTCGACGTGAAGGGCGGTGTGAACATCAAGAAGTTCTATGGTGACCAAGCCCTGAGTCTCTTTATCCAGCCACCTTCGATTGCTGAGCTGCGCCGGCGTCTGGAAGGTCGTGCCACCGACTCGCCTGATGTCATCGACCAGCGTATTGCCCGAGCAGAGTTTGAGCTGACCTTTGCGAAGAAGTTCGACAAGATCGTCATCAACGATATTCTGGAGTATGCCGAAGCTGATGCACTGGCTGCCATCCAAGAATTCCTGGAAATGAAAAGTGAATAGTGGGCAGTGAAGCGGACGGGTATCTTCGGCGGGTCGTTTAATCCGATACACAACGGGCACATAACGCTGGCCAGACAACTCAAGGAACGAGCCGGCCTCGACGAGGTGTGGCTGATGGTGTCGCCACAGAACCCCATGAAGCAATCTCAAGACCTGCTCAACGATGAGGCCAGAATGGAGATGGCTCGTGAGGCCGTGAAGGATGTTCCCGGCATTATCGCCAGCGACTATGAGATGCACCTGCCCCGTCCCTCTTATACTTGGAACACACTTGAAGCCCTAAAGCGGGATTTCCCCGATAGGGAATTTGTGCTGATGATCGGCGGAGACAACTGGGATTTGTTCAATAAATGGTACCGTGCCGATGATATCAGAAAGAACTATGAGATTGTGGTTTATACCCGTACGCCCGTTGATGAGGGATTTATCGATATCTCCAGTACAGATATCCGTCAGCGCATCCGTGAGGGCAGGGGAATCAGACGACTTGTACCAAAGGCGGTGGCGGAACTAATCATGAAGAACGGATATTATGCTTAAGCATCTGAACATATTCAAGTGGATTGGTTGGCTGTGGGCTCCGATTGAGAAAAACGGTGCCTTCTTCGTCTTTATGTATGTGTTAGGGTGGATTTGCTCTGTAGTAGAGCTGCCGCTCAACGTGGCAAAGCCTGAACCTTATGAGCTGTGGCCAGTAGAGCTGTTCTTCGACCTATATATCGTCTGCATCCTGCTGATGGTCTTCCCCCGGAAGCTTCGCATTGGCGTGAAGGCATTGCTTTACATCCTCCTTTATGGCATAGCTGTCATCGACATGTTCTGCTACGTGCGCTTCGAGTCGACGCTGACCCCTACAATGCTGATGCTCGTGGGCGAAACCAACAGCCGTGAGGCAGGTGAGTTCTTTACGTCGTATCTCAGTATGGACTCCGTCTATTCGCCCGTGGGCTATATCCTTGTACTGATGATGGCCCATATCCTTTGGACCATCCTCCGCCGCCTGTTCAGGCCGAGGAAGAATGACAAAGGCAGACACAGGATACTCCTGCCGATGCTGAACCCAGCCGTGGGGAAGGTTGTTGGAGCCACCATAAAATGTCTTTTAGGTATTGCTGTCGCCTGGTTTGCTTATGAGAGTTGGCTCGAGTGTCAGGTCAATAAGGAAGCCATCCACACGTTGATGACGCGGCAGACTATCGGAGAGGTGGAGCATCAACTGACTCAGAAACCGAAGGCAGAACTCTACCTGCCCGTCTATCGCCTTGTTTTCTCGGTTTATGCCAACAGCCTGGCCTCGCAACAGTTGGAGACGCTCGTCGTGGTGAAGGATGAGGTGACGGTCGACAGTTGTAGTTATAGGGTGCCCAACATCGTGCTTATCATCGGCGAAAGCTACAATAAATACCATTCACAGCTCTACGGCTACGACATGCCAACCACGCCCCGCCAACTGGCATTGCAGCAAGAGGGCTCACTTGTGGCCTTCAGTGATGTGGTGGCTCCGTGGAACCTGACCAGCTATGTATTTAAGAACGTCCTGTCACTACATGCTGTGGGCGACAAGGGCGAGTGGTGTGACTATCCGCTCTTCCCGGAAGTGTTCCGTAAAGCTGGTTATCATGTGTCGTTTATCACCAATCAGTTCCTGCCCGAGGCCAACGAGGCAGTATACGACTTCAGCGGTGGCTTCTTCCTGAACAATCCAGAATTAAGCAAGGCGCAGTTCGACACCCGCAACGAGAAACTCTACCAGTACGATGAAGGCGTGCTCGAAGAATACGACCGTCTGAAGCAGGAGAATACAGAGCATAACCTGGTGATTCTCCACCTGATGGGCTCTCATACGATGTATAAGGAGCGCTATCCACAGCAGGCCCGTAAGCACCTGCTGGCTCCGATGTACAAGCGTCCCGACCTGAAATATAAGCAGAAACTCATTGTGGCCGACTACGATAATTCGCTGCTCTATAACGATTCGATTGTGGCGGCCGTGACCGAACGGTTCAAAGACAAGGATGCCATCGTGATCTATATGCCCGACCATGCAGAGGAAATCTACAATGGTAGCCCCTATATGTACGGCCGGATGCACTCGGCGAAGGTTGACTATAGATTGGCGCGCGAAGAGTTTGAGATTCCGTTCTGGATATGGGGCTCGCCGCTGTATCGTGAGAACCACCCCTATGGCTGGCAGGCCATCCAGGCGGCTAAAGACCGTCCGCTGATGACCGATCGTCTGGCCCATCTGTTGCTTTATCTGGGCGGCATCTATACAAAGCACTACCGCGAAGACCTGAACGTCATCAGTCCGCAGTATGACGAGAAACGGCCTCGTATCCTGAAAGGCGTCACCGACTATAATGAACTGATAAAATAATGGAGAGGAAGGTAATACTGACACGCACGGAGTGTACGGCGATGAAGGGCATAGCCATCTTGGGCATCATGCTCCACAACTACTGCCACTGGCTGAAAGGCATAGCCCGGGAAAACGAATACACATGGCTACAGTGGAAGACCGACCGTCTTTGGGAAGTGCTTCAACAGCCCGACGAGTTGTTGCCCATGCATCTCGTCAGCTATTTCGGCCATTACGGTGTGCCTGTGTTTCTCTTCCTCAGTGGCTTCGGGCTGGTGATGAAGTATGAACGTAGTGGTCAGCCTGAGGCTAGCTTGTGGCGCTTCACCCGCTATAACTATCTGAAACTTTTCCGCATCTTCATCGTGGGCTTTGTGTTCTTCACAATGCTCGACGCCTTTACGCCTGGCATCCATCGCTATCTGGCGAGTGAGGTGATAGCAATGTTGGGCATGTATGCCAACTTCCTGGAACATCCCTCGGAGGTGGTATGGCCAGGACCCTATTGGTACTTCAGTGTGACTATGCAGCTTTATATTCTCTACCGTCTGTTGTTCTACCGCTGGCGTTACTGGGGCATTGTTGTTGTGCTAATGGTGGGCTGCTGGCTTTGGCAGATGTTTTATCTTGACGATTCGGAAACGCTTGAGCGTTTGCGCTATAACCTCGTCGGAGGCATGCTCCCCTTCGGCATGGGCATCCTTGCTGGCCGTTGGAGTGAAAGATTAGAAGTGTTTTGTGAAAGGGATGGGCAACAGTGGATCATCAGCTTTGTCCTGCTGCTCTCCATGTTTCTCATTTTCCTCTTCTCGTTTCTCTCTTCCCAGACCTGGCTGTGGGTGCCGGCACTGATTATTGTGGGTACTATTGCCCTGGTAAAGCTCATCCCCGGTCAGGTGATGCCTTATGTCATGTGGCTGGGCACCTTCTCTGCGGCCATCTTTGTGACGCATCCCATCGTGCGTAAGATTTTTGTACGGCCCTATATCCATGAGGATATGTATGCAGGGTTGTTGCTCTATGTGGTGGCCACGCTTCTCCTATCGTGGCTGATGAAGATAATCATCGACCAGATTCCCAATCCTAAGTTATGAGGATAGTCTATGCAATGGACTTCGACGGTACGCTGACTACCCACGATACGCTGTTGGCCTTTATCCGTTATGCCAAAGGGACGACCGCCTTCTGGATGGGATTCCTCTTGCATGCCCCTTGGCTGGTGCTGATGAAACTGGGTCTTTATCCTAATTGGAAGACGAAGCAGCGGGTATTTTCTTTTTTCTTCGGAGATATGACTATCGAGGCATTCGATACGCTCTGTCAGGCATTTGCAAAGGACAACCGCCATCTGTTGCGGCCTTTAGCCATAGAAACCATCAAGAAGGCGCGTTCGGAGGGGGTGGAGGTGCTTATTGTAAGTGCTTCTATCGACAACTGGGTACAGCCTTTTTTCCCTGACGTGAAAGTAATCGGTACGCAGGTGGAAGTGAGAGACGGACGACTGACGGGCCGTTTCCTCACGAAGAACTGCTATGGGCAGGAGAAGGTTAACCGTATTCTTGACTATCTTCCTAATCGCAAGACTTATAGACTCATCGCCTATGGAGACAGCCGAGGTGATCAAGAGCTACTGGCCTTTGCTGATGAGGCCCATTATAAACCATTCCGCCTATGAATCCATTTAAACTCTTCAAGATCAAGTCCGAGGAACGGCTTCAGGCATCAGTGGTGCTTGCCGTTATCTTCGTGTTTAATGCCCTATTTGTCTGGCGTATGCACGAACTCTTCATGCAGGAGGGCTTTGGACCTTACTGGAAGGTTTTCGAACGCGAACTCCATTTGTCGGGCTACGACCCATTAACCTATTTAGGTGTGACCGATTGGGATGTGGTCTATAATGTCTACCGTCATCCGCTACTGGCCTTTATGATCTGGCCTTTATGGCTTCTGAACCAAGGACTGACGGCAATCCTTGGCGTCAACTGTGTACAGTATCTGGTTGCCTTACCCGTGATGGCAGCCTCATTTTACTCATACATCTTCTTATATCGTATCCATCGCGAAGTACTCAGCCTAGGCCGTTATGATGCCACATTACTCTCGGCATTCTATTTCTCGCTGGCCTATATCATGCTGTCCGTCATCGTGCCCGACCACTTCACCATCTCCATGTTCCTGCTGTTGCTGACGCTCTACATCTCAGGGAAGTGCATCCAAAAGGGAAGGGAGTTCCGTTGGTGGCAGTCGGCATTACTCTTCTTTATTACGGCAGGTGTCACCCTTAGCAATGGGGTAAAGATATTCCTTTCTGGACTGTTTGTCAATCTGAAGGATTTCTTCCGTCCGAAGTATCTGTTGTTCGCTGTGGTTCTGCCTGCAGCACTCATCTGGGGAGTGGCCACATTGGAGTATAAAACTTATGTGTTGCCTAAGGAAAAAGTCAAGCAGGAGGCTAAGGCAGAGAAACAACGACAGGAGGAAATGCGCATCGCTGAGATGACGCCCAAGGAACGGCAGCGTTACGAACAGCGCGAACAAAAACATCAGGCAAGACTACTGGAGCAGGCCGCTAAGTCGGGGACACCTATGAAAGAGCATGGTTTCTGGAAATGGACTGACATCACTACCTCACGCATCCATACCATATATGAGAATCTCTTCGGTGAGGCCATACAGTTCCACCGTCAACATTTCTTGGAGGACACACTTGTGTTCCGTCCCGTATTTGTAAAATACGACTGGCTGTGGAGCTACATTGTCGAGGGCTTTATCTTACTTTTGACGGCGATAGGCATCTGGTGCGGGCGTCGCTCCCGTTTCCTCTGGCTCGCCCTGTCCTACTTCGGTTTCGACATGGGTATTCATTTAGTACTGGGCTTTGGCATCAATGAAATATTTATCATGGCTCCCCACTGGCTCTTTGTCATTCCGTTGTCAATTGCTTATGCCATACAAGAAGCCAAAGGCACGCACCATAAGATCCTCCAGCTGTCGGTTCTTGCCCTAACGGCCTATCTCTGGGTCTACAACGGCTGGCTCCTACTGGACTTCCTCCGTTCCCCCATCAACGCTGTTTTGTAATTTCCATTTGTCGTTCCCACCCCTGCTATTTTTTAGGAAAAAAGAAAAAAGTTCGGAAATGCTTGCGGTTATTCGAATTTTATCGTATCTTTGTAGCCCTGTATTATACTATTTTGAAACAATGAAAAAGAAACTAATGTGGATGCTGGCCGCCATCCTTTGCTGCGGCACAATGACTGTTCAGGCTCAGGAAGAGCAGGAGTTTGAGGTAACAGAAGGTGACTTTAATGTTGTAAAGCAAAAAGGAAAGACGGGTTCCGTTACATTCGATTACGACCATGCGAGGATGGGCAACCTCAGAACGAAGACCATTGACAAGGAAACCGTTGTAGAATATCTTCAGAAAAACGACGAGAAATCATTCCGCAAATGGGATGACTTCAAACAGGAGGGTAAAGAGATGTTCATCAAGCGCTGGAACGAAGAGAAGAGTAAGTGTATCAAACTGACTGAGAAGGATGATGCCGACTATCAGATTATCATCAAGGCCGACTTCTTTGATGCTGGTAACTCGGGGTCTGCCGCCTGGAGTTGGAGTAAACGCGACGGGGGTATTGTCATCTCTGGTACGCTGGAGGTCCTTGATGCCAGCGGTAAGAGTGTCTGCAAGATGAAGATCAACCGCTATCGTGGAGCTTCTACGCGAAATGTCGATCTAAAGGTTCCCACTTTCCACCGTCGTTTTGTCCTCTTCCACAAGAGTTTTGCAAAGGACTTGCTAGAGACTATTCTTAATTGAAGAAAAATATTCTTATTACAATCATCCCCAGCCATTTGGCTGGGGATGATTGCTTTATTCAGCCTCGAGTAGCAGGACACGGCTGCTCCAGTCGTTCTTCTTTGCATATTCAGGCTCGTTGCGGTAGGGTATCTCTAGACCGTGGTTCATCAGGTATGCACCAGAGAACGACTTGCCTTCGATATCCATGGGTCTTAGGTCAATGCGGTTCAGTTCGTGTACCTTATAATATTTATTAGCATCGAGGCCGGCCATCTTGACTCGGGGTAGATGCTCGTTTTGGAACGATTCGGTCTTCCACCAGAAGAAGACGCTCTTGGTCTTCTGCTTGTTAACGTACATCAGCGAGGCAAGGCCCACCTTGTCATATGGGGAAACGAGGCGGAAGAGGTCGCCGAACTGCACAATGGGGCGAATTCCCTTGTACTCTTTGATGGCATTGCGGCAAAGCGCTTTCTCGTCGTCGGTCATGTTCTTGGGCTGAATTTCCATGCCGAGGCGCCCACTCATAGCCACGTCGATACGATACTTCATGGCGGTGGTGCGGAAGACGGTGTGGTTAGGTGTGGCCGAGATGTGAGAAGCCATGGCGATGGCAGGGAAGAAGTAGCTGGTACCCCACTGCATGTAGATGCGTTGGAGAGCATCGGTATTATCACTGACCCAGAACTCATCGAAGTAGGGCAGCACGCCCCAGTTAGCACGTCCGCCACCAGAGGCACAGGCCTGAATGGTCAAATCAGGATACTTGGCACGAATACGTTTACAAGTGTTCTCCAAACCGCGATGATACTCGATATAGAGGTGACTTTGGTCGTTCATCGTGAGATATTGTGAACCATGGTTCAGGATAGGCATATTCGCATCCCACTTGATATAGTCGATTTCAGGATATTTGGTCATCAGGTTGTCGACAATCGAGAAGACGAAGTCCTGTACCTTGGGGTTCGACATGTCGAGCACCACCTGCGTGCCACCACGACCCAATACGGGTTCGCGTTTCGGCGCCTTGATGATCCAGTCGGGGTGGGCCTCGTAGAGTTCACTGACAGTATTTGCCATCTCGGGTTCAATCCAGATACCAAACTTGATACCGTGTTTCTTGGCATCACGCAGCAGGCCTTCAATGCCATCGGGAAGTTTGTTTTTATCTACCACCCAGTCTCCAAGTGAAGAATTATCCACCTTACGCGGGTACTTGTCGCCAAACCAACCATCGTCCATGACAAAGAGTTCACCGCCCATCGAGGCGATATCACCCATCATTTGGTCCATGCCCTGTTGGTTGATGTCGAAGTAGACACCTTCCCAGGAGTTAAGCAGAATTTTGCGCTCTTTGTTACCGTGGGCGAGCATGTACTTACGGCCCCATTGGTGGAAGTTGCGGGAGACGCCCGATAGTCCAGCCTGTGAGTAGCTGAGAGCAACTTTCGGCGTAGTGAAGGTCTCGCCTTTCTTCAGGTGATACTCGGAGTTGTCGGGGTTGATGCTGGCAAAGAAGTAGTGATACTCGGTGTCGTCGGTATCAATCTTTAGTTGGAAGTTGCCCGAATAGCAGAGGGCTGCGCCAATCACATCGCCAGTGTTTTCCTGACCTTTGCCATTGAGAGAAAACATCACCTCAGCGTGGTCGGTATGAGAGTTACGCGTTCCGTCTTTATTCTTTATCACCTTCTCGCCAGGCAGGATGGGCTCTTCTACGAGGCGGGCTTCATTGGCCCAGGAACCATAGAAATGAGAGAGCCATACGTTGCCACGACGGATAGGCAGAGAACAGGAAGCAAACTGTGTTAGGGTGACGGGTTTGGCTTCACCGTTATGGATTTCTGTCCAGGTCTCAATCATATCCTCTTCCTGATAGACTTTGTAGAAGAGCGTGACGGATATGGGGTATTGGGGATCTTTCAGTGTGATGCGGGTAATGTCCCCCTGACGGTCGAGGTCTGTCACGTAGAGTTCTGTCGACATGTTGCCATCGGCGTGTTTCATGGCAAAAGCGGCCTCTGCGGGGCAGTTCATGCCATAGGCAGGGTAGGCGTCCATGCGTCCGTTGCGAGGTGTCTGTAAGTGTTGCTGGTCGTAGTCGCTCAGCTTAGCACCATAATAAACATATTTGGGTTGTTTGCCCTTTTCCACATTCAGTACCATGGTGGTGTTGCTAGTGTGGAGTGTTACAGTCTCAGCCATCGCCCACTGGGCGATGACGACTAGTAGTGTGAAGATGATAAATTTCCTCATAAGAATCTGATTTCGTTATTGATGAATGATTTCTGTGTGCAAAAATACAAAAAAACTTTCTACTTTCACTTTTTAACTCTCAACTTTTTTGTACCTTTGCAGGCAAAATATCGGAAATGGATAAATAAATACTATATGAACCTGTTTGATGTTGTTCTGTTAGCAGTTGCCTTGGCCATGGATTGCTTTGCGGTGTCCATCGTCAGTGGCGTGATGGCATCTTCTGCCAAGGAGCGCCCCCTATGGACAATGAGGGAGGTTCGCATGGCCTTGCTCTTTGGATTCTTTCAGGCTTTGATGCCGTTGTTAGGTTGGTTGGGTATCAGCTTCTTCCAGCAGTGGATAGAGCAGTACGATCACTGGATAGCCTTCTTCTTCCTATTATGCATAGGTGGTAATATGATCCGTGAGGCCTTTAGTCCTGAGGAGGAACAGTTCTTTAATCCCGATAGGCTTCGTACCCAACTGATGCTGGCTGTGGCCACAAGTATTGATGCGCTGGCCATCGGCATATCGTTTGTCTGTGCAGGCTATGAAAGGGCCTCGCAATTGACGGCTCCCTTAGTAATTATCGGGGCGGTGTCAGCCTTCTTCAGTTTGTTTGGTACCTGGCTTGGCAGTCGTTTCGGTCTGACCATCTCCCGTAGGCTGAAGCCTGGCCTCTTCGGGGGTGTCATCCTGATCCTGATAGGCGTCAAGATTCTTGTCTCGCATTTATTAACATGATGATAGTTATATGAGTAATTCTTTATCGGTGATTTACGATTACGTCAATAAGCATGCTTATCCGATTCTGTTGGCGTTGTTTGTAATATGGGTGTTAGTAGGCGTATTCCCCCTTCAGTGTTACGAGACTGATGGTCAGGTGATTACCTTTGGATGTGATGTCACTTATCGTGAGGGTTGGTCACTGCCCCCGCTTTATACCTATGAGTATCGTCAGCAGCCGCTGATTACGATTCTGATTACGGCGCTGAAACATGTGCTGCCCTTCTTTACATGTGAACAGATTTATTATGTCTTCACGGTTCTATGTAGCTTTGCCTTCCTGATAGGCTGTGTGGAGTTCGGACAACGGATTGTCAAGACGAGTCGTACAAAGCTCTTGATAGCTGCGATGCTATTGCCGGAGATGTATGCCATAGCGATGTATTCCAATTCCGCCATCCCGGCTGCTGCCCTAATGATTTGGGCATTGATACTCACGATGAAGCAGAAGCACTGGCAGTCGGTCCTGTTGTTGTGTCTGGCCACGTGGTTTCGCGTCGACATTGTTACGGTCTATCCCGTCATCCTGCCTTTGCTCTACTTCAACGGAAGGTCGTTTAAGCAGAGCTTCTGGCTGGCGGCAGCCTATGCACTGGCCATCATTGTGATATCGCTGTCGGGCTTCTGGCTGATGAATGCCCAGGTGCTGGGGACGGTGGGCCTCTATGAGAAGTGGAACAACATTGTTACACCGATGCAGCGTTTCTTTGCCATCTTTGGTTATTATTCGCTGACATACTTTATCCTATTGCCGTTGGGTATCTTTGCCATCACTAGAAGCAAGCGGTGGAAGGAGTTGTTCGTAGTGCTGCTGCCCATCGTGGTGTTACACATCGTGATGGCTGAGTTTGGTAATGCGTCGAAGCACTTTCTCTATGATGCACCGTTTGCCATTATTGCCGGTGTGCGTGCCCTGCAATGGTTGGAAGATGTGCTTAGCAGGAGATGCTTCCTGAAGTGGGCCTGTATCATTCTTGCCATCCTGCTGATGACCGTCTCTGTTCGTCAGCAGCGCAGAGATGTGACATGGCTTCAGGCCAATCCGCTGAACAGTATTGGTATAGCATTGCCTTTGACCTCTATTGAAATCGGAGGACGTGAAGTCTCATTGGCTCTTGGCGCCGGACCGCAAATCTTTACCGGCGATGAAATGATGCTGGCAACGGGGCATTTCTTCTATTCATGGTATATCCATTCCATCAAGGCCGTGCTGAAGGACTGGCGCATCCAGCAGAAGGCCGTACTAGACACTATTCCGACATCTAATATCCTGACATTCGAGTATGGTGCATCAGCTCCTTCTGCCATGGAGTATATGACGGAGCACTACCGTTTCTGCTATGAAAAAGAGAAGCCTTGGAGATATGAGTTTACGGTGTATAACCCAGAACGGAAGTTGCATTATTGGCGCGTTTACCTGACAGAGGTTGAACAGTACAACGAGAAGTTCGTATCTTATATCGATACGCTCTCCAGCGTGATTCCAAAGAATGAAGAGGGGTACGTCCTTACTGCTCCGGAGCATTTTGGCTTCGCCCGATTCCTTGATGAAATAGCCAAAACGGGTAAAGTTGAGAAAAAAGCAGATAATTTGTACAAAATAATTAGGAAATAAAAAAATATTGTTTATCTTTGCAGCATAAAGATGAACACTGAGGCGATAATACTCCGGGATCTCGGCATCGGCTACACGACGAAACATGGTGTCATCACTGTGGCCGAGGACATCAACGGGACCATCTGCAGCAGAGAACTGACTTGTCTGCTGGGAGCCAATGGTGTGGGTAAGTCGACACTACTCCGTACATTGTCTGCCTTCCAACCCAAGATACAAGGGGAGATAATGATAGGGGGCCGCGACTTGTCAGACTGGACAGACAAGGAACTGAGTCGGTTGATAGGTGTCGTGCTGACAGAGAAACCTGATGTAAGGAACATGACGGTGCGCGAGCTCGTCAGCCTCGGGCGCTCTCCATATACAGGCTTCTGGGGAACCTATTCCAAGGAAGACCTGCAGATAGTGGATGAGGCCATCAGTCTGGTGGGCATTGACCTGCTGAGTCGGAGAATGGTTCACACCCTGAGCGATGGTGAACGGCAGAAGGTGATGATTGCCAAGGCATTGGCACAACAGACACCTGTGATCTATCTTGATGAACCGACTGCCTTCCTCGACTATCCGAGTAAGGTGGAAGTGCTGCAACTGCTCAGACGTATCAGCCGCGAGGCTGGCAAAACCATCTTTCTCTCTACCCATGACGTGGAGTTGGCCCTTCAGTTGGCGGATGTCGTCTGGCTGATGACCCGGGGGGAGCGGATGGCCATTGGCTCGCCTAAGACCCTTGCCAAGCAGGGCGACCTAGGGCGCTTTATCGAGAGGGAGGGCATCTCCTTTGATCCTGAAACGCTGACAATCAGAGTGAAGCGGAACGATTAAAAACAATCAAGATACCTATGATATACGGTCACGGCGATGATGCTTTTCGCTACGGCGACAAGATTAAGATGAATTTCAGCTCAAATGTCTATAGCAGGGCTGATTATTCTGAACTCAAAGAGCACCTGATGGCGCACTTTGATATTGTTGGGCATTATCCGGAACCTGATGCCCATTCTTTGGAAAGTATGCTGGCAGAACAATTGGGCGTACCAGAGAATACTGTCATGGTGACCAACGGAGCCACTGAGGCTATCTATTTGATAGCTCAACTCTACAAGGGATGGGCCTCGATCATTCCACAGCCAACATTCACAGAGTATGAGGATGCGTGCCGGGAGTTCGGACACCTGATCTCCTATGATTCTGCGGACGAATTGGAAGTACTGCCCGATGACCGTATCTATTGGCTCTGCAATCCTAATAACCCGACGGGTAATGTCTTGCTGAAGAGTCTGATCAATCATATCATCAGGCAGCATCCCCGTTATCTGTATGTCGTCGACCAGTCGTATGCCGACTATACCTTGAGTCCGATGCTGGAGCCAAGGGAAATGCAGGACTGCTTTAATGTGATGTTGGTTCATTCCCTGTCGAAGAAATATTGCATTCCCGGCCTTCGTTTGGGCTATATATTCGCTTCGCCCATTATCATCGATCGTATGAAGCATATCCGTCAGCCCTGGACCATCAATGCGATGGCGATAGAGGCCGGTAAGTTTTTGGTGAAGAATGATCCGAAGATGATTCCAGACCTCAATGGCTATCTGGCTGAGGCCCAACGGCTCTACGAGAACATCTCAGCTATCGAGGGGCTGATGGTAATGAAGTCGGACACCAATTTCATGTTGGTGAATATCGATAAAGGGAATACACCAGAACTGAAGAAATGGCTGATTAACAATTATGGCATCCTTATCCGAGATGCCTCCAATTTCAGGGGACTTGACGACCACTGCTTCCGTATCACGGCGCAGACCCCAGAGGAGAATGATGTACTTGTGGAGGCTTTGACGACCTATTGTGCCTCGAATTGACCATCATAATTGATAATCATCGAAGGGAGCGGCACTCACACAGCGGAGGTTCTTCTCCAGCTGGGCTGTTGAGCTGGCTCCTATGAGGACGCTGGTGACACCCCTTTGGTGGAGAATCCAGGCGAGGGCCATCTCTGCGAGTGTCTCATGGCGACTCTCTGCTGCCTTGTTGTAACGTTGCAGCTTCTCCAACAATTCTGGCGTGAGCATCTCTTCACGGAGGAACTTGCCCTTCGACATGCGGCTGTCCTTGGGGATGCCATTGAGGTAGCGGTCTGTGAGCAGACCCTGTGCCAAGGGAGAGAAGGCGATGAAACCTACGCCGTTGTCTGCACAGAAGTCAAGAATGCCAGCTTCCTGTGGCTTGCGGTCGAGCATGTTCAGGCGGCCCTGATAGATGAGCAGGGGCACATCGTGGGCCTTCAGGTAGTCGTAACCGAACTTCAGGGGCTCGAGCGGCCAGTTGGAGATACCTACATAGAGCGCCTTGCCCTGACGCACGATGTCCACCAGCGCCTGCAGTGTCTCCTCCAGCGGTGTCTCTGGGTCGTAGCGGTGACTATAGAAGAGGTCCACGTAGTCGATCTTCATGCGCTTCAGACTTTGGTCGAGCGAAGCCATCAGATATTTCCTGGAACCCCAGTTGCCGTAAGGGCCAGGCCACATGTCGTAACCTGCCTTCGAGGATATGAACAGCTCGTCACGGTAGGGTCGGAAGTCCTCGTCCATCAGTCTGCCCATCGTTTCCTCAGCAGAGCCGTAGACTGGGCCGTAGTTGTTGGCCAGATCAAAGTGGGTGATGCCGTGGTCGAAGGCGTAGTGGGTAATCTCACGGCTGCGCTCATAGGGGTCGACGCTTCCGAAGTTATGCCAGAAGCCGAGGCTTACCTTAGGCAGCAACACACCAGAGCGCCCGCAGCGCTCAAACTCCATCCCGTTGTCGTAGCGGCTCTTGTCCGCAAAGTACAGTTCCTTCATGTCTTCGTTTGTTTTAGTAATGTGTCGGCAAAGGTAGTGATAATTTGGGAGAAAACTCCGTTTTTCCTGACTTTTTTTACAGGAGACGGTAATGCAGAATCTTTTGTTTGTCAATAATAAGTGCCAGAATTTAACACTTTCTTTTTGCTCCTTCTAGAGAAACGGGAAGGCTGTTTGGGGCTGAAAACAGGTCAGGTTACGGCAAAGTATATGTTTACCGTAAGCAAACCATGACTTTAGTCGGACTAAAGTATAGGTTTAGTCCGGGCAAACCCTATCTATTTCCGTAGCAAACTCGGGGCATTTTGCGATGAAATCGGGGCTTTTTCGGGGTTTTCAGGGGTGTTTGGAGTAAAGAATCATGACAAGAAAAACATAACTTCCACGCTATCAGCCACTTAGCAAAACGGCTCATATTTCGCGTCATTGTGGCCTCGGGTTGGTTTGGGCTCTAAAACGCGATTCTCACGAGGCGCTTTGTTAAGAAAAATAACATCATAAAGACTCTTAAATCTTTCAACCTTCTCCTTAAATCATCTAAAAGATTTGGCGGTTACGATAAATCTTTGTACCTTTGCAACACAAACAGAAACGCAATGTCCAACGAACAGAACATAAGTACAGACGGGCTGAAGCGCTCGGAGGCGATGGAGGAGAAGATGCGATCCTTCACCGATGCAGGACTGTATGAGCAGGACCGCTACATCGACTTCGAGCCCGAGCACCACATCTATACCTATAAAGGCCTGCAGCAGCTGCTCCCCGTGAGTTCGCTGATAGCCCATTTCTTTGAGCACTTCGACGCCCAGGCAGCTGCCCGCCGCCAGTGGGAACGCTACGGGGTGCCCATCGAGGAGTCGCTTAAGAAGTGGGAGCGTATAGGCAAGAAAGCCTCCGAGGTGGGCACGTTCATGCATGAGCAGACGGAGCGCTACTTCAAGGACGGTGCCTTCCTGACCGAATTCCCCTTCGAGTTTCATGGCGAAGTGGAGCACGTGAGCATCGAGATGGAGCGTAGCCACTTCCTCAAGTTCGTGGGCGACTACCATATCCGCCCCTATCGTCAGGAGTGGCCCGTCTACGATACGGAGCTGAACATCGCAGGCACCATCGATATGGTGTGCAGGAATGAAGACGGCACCTTCACCATCTACGACTGGAAGCGTAGCGGCAAGGTGGTCAACAGCCTGGGCCAGCCCATTGTCGAAGCCTTCGGAGGCAAGACGGGCTTCAACGGCATCACGCTTCCCGATACGCCTTTCTACCACTACTGCATCCAGCAGAACCTCTATCGCTACATGCTTGAAGAGCATTACGGCGTCAGGGTCAGGACGATGAACCTGGTGGTGCTCTGTGCCGACTACCCCACGTATTTCGTGGCAGAGGTGCCCAAGATGGATGAGGTCATCGCCCAGATCGTCGATGCCTGCCATCGTGAGGACCTGGGACATCAACTGATAAACAACGAAACATGATGACTGGTAAGCTGATGATAACCCTGACAATGACCAGCCTGCTGGCTACAACGGTGAGCGGGCAGGAGGTTCGTAATGACACTATTACGGACAGGGTGCATCAGCTTCGCGAGGTGACCATTACGGAAAGCCGGCGTCAGCACGAAGTGACGAGCACGGCCCCCCTTCGTATTCTGGACCAGAAGCAGATGCTGACATTAGGTGTGACAGACATAGCAGATGCCTTGCATCGCATCCCAGGCGTCACCCTGCGCGACTACGGTGGGGCAGGGGGCCTGAAGACGATTGCCGTGCGTGGCTTCGGTGCCAAGCATATCGGTGTGGGTTATGACGGGGTGATGCTCAGCGACTGTCAGAGTGGTGAGATCGACCTCTCACGCTATAGTCTCGACAATGTGGAACAACTCTCGCTGGTCATTGGCGACAACGATGACATCTTCATCCCTGCTCGCAATGCCTCTGCCTCTGCAGTGCTGAACATCCATACCATCGGCATGCCCGATGCCAACACCAAGCCACATCTGACAGCGCAAATGAAGGTCGGCTCATTCGGATATGCCAGCCCCTTCCTGCGCTATGAGCAGAACCTCACAGACAGATTTGCCATCTCTGTGGTTGGTGAATATACTTATGCAGAGAACGATTACCCTTACGAGATAAAGAATGTGAAGCAGACGGTAAAGGACAATCGTACGAACAGCCGGATGAATACTGGGCACGGTGAACTGAACTTTGTGTGGAGTGTCGATACTTTCAATCGGGTCAGCGGAAAAGTGTACTACTATGACAATGACCGCCAGTTGCCTGGGCAAGTGCATTATTACACGAACCTTAATAAAGAGACGCTCCATGATCAGAACTTCTTCGCCCAGTTGCTGTATCAGACACGTAACCGTTCTGGCTGGTCGTTGAAGTGGCATGGGAAATTCAACTGGTATGCCTCAGTCTATAAGGATCCCCTCTATCCTGATGCTGTCAACGATGCAAGCTACTGGCAGCGCGAGGCTTACACCTCGGTGGCTGTGCTCTATGCACCATCTGAGAAGTGGGCCTTCGACTATTCTCTTGATTACAGCTTTAACAATCTGAATAGTTCGGCCTCCAGAACAATAAACAGCCATCCTTACCGTCACAGTATATTACAATCCGGTACGGCGAAATATCATAATGGCAGGTTGACTGCTCTGATGCGACTGCTTTATTCTCTCTATCTGAACAACGCAAAGATGGGCGACCCTGCCCGGGATATGCAAAGGCTTTCACCCTCGGTGTCGCTATCATATAAGTTATGTGAAGACAAGGATGTGTATCTCCGAGCCTCCTACAAGAACATCTTCCGGGCGCCTACCTTTAACGAGAGCTATTACTATCATTATGGTAGTACGAACCTTCTGCCTGAGAGCACCGACCAGTATAACCTCGGCATTACCTACAGTCACCAGGCTTCCCCATTCAGTCTTCAATGTACTGTCGACGGCTATTATAATCATGTGAAGGACATGATTGTGGCTGTACCTTATAATATGTTTGTATGGACTTGTGTCAACGTGGGGAAGGTTAAGGTTCTGGGTGCCGACCTGACAGCCAATGCCGCTTATCATGTTGGCGAAGGTCATCGCCTTGAAGTTTCGGGCAGTTACAACTATCAGCAGGCAGAGAATCGCACCAGCGAAGAGTCGCCCTATTATGGTAACCAGATTGCTTATATTCCCCGCCATTCCGGGAGCATCGCCCTAGGTTGGGAGAACCCCTGGGTGAATGTCTCATTGCATGGTTCTGGCGTCAGCAGCCGATGGGCAAACAACCAGCACTATGAGAGTACGGAGATTGACGGTTATTGGGATATGGGCTTGACGTTCTGGCATAACTTCTGCTGGAGTAAGCAACAGCTGGAAACGCGTGTAGATGTGAAGAATCTCTTCAATAAGCAATACGAGATTGTACGTTTCTATCCTATGCCTGGCCGCAGTTGGCAGGTCTCATTGAAATATCAACTTTAAATTACATAAATGATTCAAGAAATGAAAAAGATTCTTTTTAATTTGATTGTGATGGCTTTGGGTACAACCCTCCTCACAGGTTGTCTTAGTGACGACAAAAACGATCAGCCAGCAGAGTATGTCGTGACTAATGGCGCCCTCATTGTCAACAACGGCAGTTCCTCCAATAGTATCGACGGCTCGCTGACTTTCCTTGACTATGAAAGCGGATCAGCCCGTCAGAATGTGTTTAAGAATGCCAATGGCGAAAGTCTCGGTGGAACTCCGAACTCCGTGATGTGCTATGGCAACAAAGTATATGTGGCAGGCAGCGATGAGAATGCTGTATTTGTTCTTGATAAAAAGACCTTCAAACTGATAGAACGGATAAGCACCACAGACGAAATGGGTGAGGCAGAAGGTGTCATGCCACGCTCTTTGACAGCTTATGATAATCATGTGTATGTGTCTACTTATGGTGGTTATGTGGGTGTAATCGACACCCTGGATCTTTCTGTTCGCAACATGTACAAGGTGGGCTCTTACCCCGAGGGAATGGCTATTGGTACCAAAGACAATCTGGTTTACCTCTATGTAGCCAACAGTGATTATGGTAATGGCAATGGCTCTATCTCCGTTGTCAACCTTTCTTCTGGTTCCGTCTCAGAGATTAAGGGTGTCCGCAATCCCCAGGAACTGGCTGTGGCTGGTGATAACATCTTTGTGCTTGACTGGGGATATTACGATGAGAGCTGGGTACAGAAAGAAGCAGGTGTTTACCTGATTAACGGTAGCAATGTTCAGAAGATTATCCCCGATGCAACAGGTATGGCAGCAGCAGGCTATAACATTGTCACTTTCAATGCTCCCTATGACTCAAGCAAGAAGGTGTCATACTCAATCTTCAACGTTGCCTATGGCTCATTGAGTACGTTTACCCTCTCTGGCGATGGTGCGAACCGCATTGAGAGCCCCGCAGCCATCAGTGTTGATCCCAATACGGGTTATGTACTTATTGCCTCTCGCAAGATGAATCCTGATACGGGCTATCCTGACTATTCGGCTCCCGGCTTCATAAACATGTATACGGGTAATGGAGAATATGTCAAGACCTTCGATACAGGTGTAGAGCCCCATCAGATTACATTCCTCTATGGTACGGTAAAAGTTAAGTAAGCTCCGATGAAGCAACTCTGTAGCATCCTTCTTATCGCATTGTCGCTACTCTCTTGTGGCGGACGGATGGACCGTCTGCTGGGGAGTGGCGACAGTGTTACCTTTAAGTATGCCACACTACCCTCAATCGTGGAGTATGATGGTTATACGGTGGTCAATATTGAAAATCCATGGAAGGATGGCAAAGCACTGCACACCTATGTCCTCGTGCCCAAAGATGCAGAGGTGCCCGTTCATCTGCCGAAAGGCACCGTCATCCGTACGCCTTTGCAGAAAGCGGTGGTGTTCACAACGGTACACTGCTCACTATTGATGGATTTTGGTTGTCATGACAAGATTGCTGGTGTGGCAGATCTGAAATATATTAAGATTCCCTGGATACAGAAACAGGTAAAGGCAGGCAGAATTGTGGATTGTGGTGATGGGATGAGTCCCCTCATAGAGAAGATTATCGATTTACACCCCGATGCCATCCTCTTGTCGCCCTTTGAGAATAGCGGAGGCTATGGCAGGTTGGAGGAGCTGGATATCCCACTCGTAGAGTGTGCCGAATATATGGAGGTATCCCCACTGGCCAGGGCGGAGTGGATGCGGTTCTATGGTCTGCTTTTCGGTCGTCAGAAGAGGGCAGACAATCTCTTTGCGGAGGTTGACAAGAATTACAACGACCTGAAGAAGATTGCAGAGAAGGCTGGTGAGGGCCGCTCCCTGATGATTGACAAACAGGTGGGTTCCGTCTGGTATGTTCCTGGCGGACGTAGTACTATAGGACAGATGGTGAAGGATGCTGGCGGACGGTATCCATGGGAATACGATGAGCATAGTGGATCGCTCTCGTTGCCCTTTGAGACGGTATTGGAGGAGGCTTTTGATACAGAAGCGTGGATGTTCCGCTATGATAGTGAACAACCAATGACACCTGACATGCTCCTGTCAGAACAGGAGGGCTATGGTCAGTTCCGTGCCTTCCAGACAGGGGAAGTGTATGGCTGTAATGTACGTACCACTCGTTTCTACGAGGAGTCACCCTTCCGTCCAGACAGGCTGCTGAACGACTTTATTCAGATAATACACCCAGGCATTAAGGGTGTAAAACCACTTCGCTATTATCGGAAATTATAATAGGCTCTTGATTTCTGCCTCCAGGTCTTTAATCTGGGCGGCACGCTTTACAAGGTTGTTGCCACGATCGATGACAAAGAAATCGGGTACTGCCTGAATGTTGTACATCATAAGGCGCTGCGAATTGATGCCGTCAGCATCGCGGACGTTAATCCAAGGCAGGGCCGCAGTCTGCTGCTTCCAGAAATGTTCATCATTGTCGAGTGACACCTGATAGATTTCCAGTCCTTGTGCGTGGTATTTGTTGTAAAGCTCACGGAGCATAATGATACGGGTAGGAGAATCCTCAAGGGCGAAGATATGGAAGTCGAGCAACACTACCTGTCCCTTCAGATCTGTCAGATGGCGTTCCTGTCCCTTGTTGTCAATAAGGGCAATGTCGAGAACACCAGCCTCTTGGACTTTACTGGCTTCCACTTGAATGTCTGCATTCTGTGCAGCAACGATACGCTGGTTCTTCATGCCCTCTATGGCGATGTTATGTAGGTTCTGTCCGCGCTCGGCATGCGGGTAGTAGGTATCCCAACTGGTGGCGACGGCGGCAAAAGCCTTGATATCGTCCTTGTTTGTACGGGGATTGAAAATCAGGTAGTTGCCTAAAGCCTGGAAAAGGGCAAAATAGGAATAGGCCTTCATAGGCTCTTTGTAGATGTAGTTGATTTTCACATCTTCCTTATAGGCATTGATAAGACTCTGTATGCTGTCGTTGGCAGTATTGACGCCTAGTGTGGTATTCTGTTGCAGAGAGATAACCTGACTCTGCAGCGTCATCTGTTTCAGGGTCAGTTCTTTAATTTTCTCACAGTTCTCTGAGCCACTGACAGTATAGTTGGATGCCATATCGGGATACTCAGCCTTAATCTGTACGGTCTCAGTAGAGTCGATGCTTACGTTGATAATCTGGTTGGAGATTCTGAGACGGTAGAATTCTGGTGCCAAGTTTGCGGCTTCGCTAAATGAGAAATCACCATTATCATTCAGTTTAACGGAGTCGAGTACCTGGATGCCTTCCAGTCCAACATTCTCAAAATATAGCACAGAGTCCTTGGCATTGTTAATCTGACCCTCTACAGTGAACTTATTATTATCGCATGAGGCGATCATCATGGCAGCCGTGAACATGGCCGCTGCTTTCCAAATATGTTTCATTGTTTATGACCTTTTTTCGTTTTGTGGGTGCAAAGGTAGTACATTTTTCATAAAAAACGAAAAATAATCATGTTTTCTTCGTTTATTAATATAATAATGTGTAACTTTGCGCCGATTTTGCGATGAGACAGCGCTTATGTCGCATCGAGTTTTTATTTTTAGATGTTTTAAACAAAAGATGAACGTAATTACAAAGACCCTTCAATTGGCTGATGGACGTACCATCACCATTGAAACCGGGAAAGTGGCAAAACAGACCGATGGTGCCGTCATGCTCCGCATGAACAATACCGTACTTCTCGCCACTGTTTGTGCCGCAAAAGATGCAGTTCCCGGAACAGATTTCATGCCTTTGCAGGTAGATTATCGTGAACAGTACAGTGCAGCCGGTCGTTTCCCCGGCGGATTTACCAAGCGCGAAGGCAAAGCCAGCGACAACGAAATCCTGACATCACGACTGGTGGACCGTGTGCTCCGCCCGCTCTTCCCGTCAAACTATCACGCTGAGGTATTCGTGAATGTGATGCTGCTCTCTGCAGATGGTGTGGATCAGCCCGATGCTCTGGCTGGTTTTGCTGCCTCTGCTGCTCTGGCTTGCTCAGACATCCCCTTCGAGTGCCCCATCAGTGAGGTGCGTGTAGCCCGTATCAACGGTGAGTATGTGATTGATCCTACCTTCGAGCAGATGAAGGAGGCCGACATGGATATCATGGTTGGTGCTTCTGCTGAGAACATCATGATGGTGGAAGGTGAGATGAAAGAGGTGTCAGAACAGGATATGATTGGTGCCCTCAAGGCTGCTATGGCTGCCATCAAACCGATGTGCGAACTCCAGGCTGAGCTCTCTAAGGAGTTGGGTAAGGATGTGAAGCGCGAGTACGATCATGAGGTGAACGATGAGGAGTTGCGTGAGCAGATGAACAAGGAGCTCTACCAGCCCGCCTACGATATCACCAAGCAGGCGCTCGAGAAGCAGGCTCGTGCCGAGGCCTTCGAGAAGATCCTTGCCGACTTCAAGGAGAAATATGCTTCTGAGCACGCTGATCTCACAGAGGATGAGTTGGAAGAGAAGTACGCAATGATGGAGCGTTACTACCACGATGTGGAGCGCGACGCAATGCGCCGTTGTATCCTCGATGAGGGTATCCGTCTCGATGGTCGTAAGACAGATGAGATCCGTCCTATCTGGTGCGAGGTTTCGCCTCTGCCAATGCCTCACGGAAGCTCAATCTTTACCCGTGGTGAGACTCAGTCTCTTTCTACCTGTACCCTCGGTACTAAACTTGATGAGAAACTCGTTGACGACGTGCTGGAGCACGGCTATCAGCGTTTCCTGTTGCACTATAACTTCCCTCCGTTCTGTACTGGTGAGGCCAAAGCCCAGCGCGGTGTAGGCCGTCGTGAGATTGGTCACGGACACCTTGCATGGCGTGGTCTGAAGGGTCAGATTCCTGAGGACTTCCCTTACACCGTTCGCCTGGTGTCTCAGATCCTCGAGTCTAACGGTTCTTCATCTATGGCTACCGTTTGTGCAGGTACTCTCGCCCTGATGGATGCTGGTGTTCCCATGAAGAAGCCTGTTTCAGGTATCGCCATGGGTCTGATCAAGAATCCTGGAGAAGATAAGTACGCTGTATTGAGCGATATCCTCGGCGATGAGGACCACTTGGGTGATATGGACTTCAAGACCACAGGTACAAAGGATGGTCTGACAGCCACACAGATGGATATCAAGTGCGACGGCCTGTCATTTGACATTCTGGAGAAGGCTCTGATGCAGGCTAAGGCTGGTCGTGAGCACATCCTGAAGTGTCTCACCGATACGATTGCTGAGCCTCGTGCAGAGATGAAGCCTCAGGTACCCCGTATTGTGGCATTTGATATACCTAAGGAGTTTATTGGTGCTGTGATTGGCCCGGGCGGAAAGATTATCCAGCAGATGCAGGAGGATACTGGTGCTACCATTACCATCGATGAGACCGACGGTGTGGGCAAGGTTCAGGTATCTGCTCCTAATAAGGAGAGCATCGATGCGGCTATTGCCAAGATCAAGGCTATCGTGGCCATCCCCGAGGTGGGCGAGGTCTATGAGGGTACTGTCCGCAGCATCATGCCTTACGGTTGCTTCGTTGAGATTATGCCTGGTAAGGATGGTCTGCTCCATATTTCCGAGATTGACTGGAAGCGCCTTGAGACTGTCGAGGAGGCTGGTATCAAGGAAGGTGACAAGATCAAGGTGAAGCTCCTTGAGATTGATCCGAAGACAGGTAAGTATAAGCTCTCTCATCGTGTGCTGATTGAGAAGCCAGCCGATTATGTGGAGCCTCAGCAACGTCGTCGTGAGCGCCCCGAGCGTGGTGAACGTGGTGAGCGTCGTGAGCGTCGTCCGGATCGTGGTGACCGCCGTGACCGCCGTGATCGTCCTGAGCATCATCAGCGTTCCGAGCAGCAGGATGCTCCGAAGGAGAACAATGAACCAAAGGACTTCAGCGACTCTTTAGATAATATGGACTTCTAAAGAAGAACGCCAATCAATAGATAATCCCCTGCTCAGCTGAGCGGGGGATTATTATGTCTACACGTTATAATTCCAGGGGAAGGGATGCTTTGGCTTCTTGAATTTCGGTAGTATGATGTAATACCAGAAATGCGCCAACTGATATAGGGTCTGCGAATTCTTGATTTTCAAATATGAGGTATAAATAAACTCCCATCTGTATCGTTTGACCTTAACACCAATATCTGTCAGAGTCCGATCTACCTTAAATTCCCTATCTAAGAGAAAATAACCATATTTAATGGCCCCAATCCTATCTTTCGGGATCAAATTCCCTTCAACAGTGGGCATGACGTCTTCTAATTTCTTAACGTGGTAGGCAATGTCCATGGCCTCATAGCCACTATGGCCGATTAACACGGAAGGTTTGCCCCAATAAACAGCTTCCATTCCCACAGAAGAGCCAAACGTAATGATTTTCTCACAGGCATCCATAAGATCGTAACTGCTTACCTTGCTCTCTGGGGGGATGACAGTGACATTGGGGTATTGGTCATATTGGTAGAGGTCGAGATGATCTTTGTAGTTGATACCTTTCAGATTGGGGTGAATGCGTATGTAGAAATGAATTCTTTTATCTGTGGAGTGTTTTAAGATATAAGCGATAGCATCGCTTTGACTTGGGAATAGCTGGTCGTAATTCCAGTCACTTCCTAAGGCGACAATCTCATCTTGTGATGACGTATATATGGCAATATTCCTTTGGCTAGGATCGAAATCTTCAGGGAGAAGTCCTTTCTTCTGGTTTGAGACATAGACTTTCACGTCAACGACAAGCTCGCCTCTCCTACGACGCTCATAAAAGGAAGATCCAATCCGGACTTTCTCCTCAAGAGGCAAGGGGGAGTTTTCCCATGTTGTCTTAACCAGATGAGTCCAGTTTTTAAGATTCTGGGGGAGAACCTCATGATAGCTCATCTTAGCATAAGGCTCACCATGTCCTCCCACGGTTTCCACGGATTTAAAATGGATATTCTTGACTTTTGCAATGTCATAAAGGAAGCGGTTCTCGTACAGCCGTCCGTTATGTACAATAATCTCATCAGGCTTAATCTCTTCTACAAACTGATACATATAATCAGTAAGATTGCATATTTCTGTGACAAGGGGAAATGCAAATTCATGGAATTGATTGAATTTCTCCATATCTAAATCGCGTGTGACGGTATAGTATAGTGATAGGATAGAGTTTCCTACCTCAACATGGCGATAAACAAAATTTTTCAGTTCTTCAACGCTATGGAAATCAAATGTGCGTTCTTGCTTTTTGACATCATCGCCATTAATGGGCAGCATATGAATGCCTGATCCGTAAACCTTCTGATATTCCTTGTACATACGATGGCAGAACTTGCAGATACTGTTGTGCGAGTCGAGGTTCATAAAGCATGACGAGAGTGCATTGTGGCAAAAAGACCAATACACTTCATGCCCCTCTTGCTTGGCTGCGAGCAAATCATCTATAATGACGCCGATGTGAGGTGCTGCGATAGAACATGAACTATAATATAGTTTTCTACTCATATAATCCTTTGTATTATTGTCCTTTATATTTGCAAAGGTTTTTGCTTCTGTTGTATAAAATGTCGTTTTGAATATAGGGCGTAACTTCACTGAATCTGATGACCTCGTAGGGAACACCATTGATGAGACCATGCTGTACTACTTGGTTCGCATATAATATGTCGACAAATGGATTCGGGGCGCATACTACGTCCAAATCCAGATCCCTGACATACATAGAATAGTCCCTGACAGTGTCCACCTTGTCTTGGTCTATATAGTGACTCCTGAAAACCTTGGAAAAACGGTATGGCGCCTTCAACTTTTGCTCAATATAATGAATATAGGTAAAGCTATTCCTAAGCGACGCACCAATGAACACATTCTTGGCATCGACCTGCTCGAGATAGGCAAAAGGAGAGTCGGGGCCAAACGACTCGATGTTGTCCATTTCAGCAAGCTTTACGGCATCCTTTCCCCATACTGCAAAGGAGTAAATCGGGTGTTTAGTACGGGTAAAGTCTTTCCTTCTTAGGGCTGCATTGCCAATGGCCCCTGTCTTGCTGGGAGTCTTTTTATAGTCAAAGGCCTTTCCCTGACAGAATCCCCAGTTATAGGTGGGAATGAGAAGGGTTCCCTCCTCTCCGATAGCTTCTTGGAAATTGTCTAATAAGATGTTCACATCCAGAATCTCACCATTCTCCTGGCATTGCAGGAACAAGTCAGTAATATCTGAAGTTAGAAGGATGACATCGCCTTTTTCTATCTTCAGGATAGAGGGGAGCTTTTGGTAACTAATATATTCAGCCATATTCTTTATAATTAAAGCGTAGAGCGGCCTCCGTCAATGATGATATTCTGTCCTGTAATCCACCTCGAGGAGTCTGATAGTAGGAAACATGCCAGATTGGTGATATCTTCGCAATGACCTACACCAAGAGGGTAGTCTTTCAGGTGTTTTTCTCCAGCCTCAGTCGCTATGAAGTCTTGAGTCATGGGCGTTTCTACTGTACCGGGCGAAATACTGTTGACTCGAACCTTGGGTGCCAGTTCCTTTGCAAGGGTGACTGCTAATGAATTGAGTGCCCCTTTTGAGGCAGCATAGATAGAATTCCCCTTTTCGCCTCTGACGGATGCAAGTGAGGATATCAGGAGAATGTTTCTGAGTGCTCCCTTGTTTTCCTTCTTCAGCAGGAGCTTGATAAATTCTATGGCAGAAAGGATATTGACATTGAAAATGGTGTCTACGGATTCTGTGACAGCCTGACGGATTGCCATCACCTTGCTGGTTCCTGCACAATGCACAAAGGAATCTATCTGTATGCTATTAGTGAGGATGAACTCTGAGAGCTGTGTGGCAATGGCTTTTCTGTCAGAATCTAAGTCGCAAGCAAAACCAAGCACGTGGTGCTTGTCACCAACTTGTGATATCGCAAAGTCGAGCTTCTCCTGGTTTCGTCCAACCAGAATAACATTTCTCTCCTTTGCGAGTCTTTTTGACAAGTCGAGCCCAATGCCAGAAGTGGCTCCCGTGATGATGGTATATGTATCCATTCGTCTATTAATTCAGGATAAGCTTACACAGATCGCCAATTGTCTTACATTCCCTGATGTCTGCAGCCTTGAAGGTCTTCTTATAGCTTTCTGATGCCATGGAGATGATGGAAAGGATGGCCAGTGAATCCCAATAGTCGAATTCTTCCAGGACATCTTCGTCGTTAACCGTTTCTACATCCAAGATATCTTCCAGCTTCTTCTTTAATTCTTCCATATTTAAAACTCAATTATTCTATTAAACTTCAAATGGCCTATTTCCATAATGATGGATGACCATGTAAGACCAACACCAAAGCCGGCCAGGCACATTTTAAAGGATTCGTGCTCCAGTCTCTCTCCAAGATTATATGAGATGCAAGTTGGAACGGTCACTCCACTGGCATTTCCAAAGTTCTCGACAATATTGCTGGGCATCTTATCGTAAGGAACCCCAATGGCATCGGCAAGTTTGTTGAGCATGAATTTGTTGGGCTGGTGGAACATGAACCAGTCAATGTCTTCTACCGTCAGTTTCGCTTGCTTCAGCAGGTCGTGAATCATGGGAGGAACCTCACGCTGCACGAAATTGAATACATCATCGCCCTGCATCACCAGGTTGTTCAGAGATCTGAAATTACCTGCTTCGTCCTCATGCTCAATAGCGGTTTCTTCAGAACATGGCATACGGAATCCGCCAGCAGGAATCATGAGGGCTTTTGCGCCTGTTCCGTCCATCTTGGCAGAGAAAAAGATTTCATTTTCCTCGGATGTTTTTTCCACGATTGTGATCGAGGCGGCATCGCCAACGAGGGGCTTGCTGTTTCTGTCGTGTGTGGATACTTTTGAACTGAGCACATCAGCATTCAATAATACCACCTTGTTGACAGAGTTTTGCTCCAAAAGCATGAAAGCCTGCATCAGTCCGATTTCAAAGCCTGCACACCCCTGATTGATATCCATACAAATCATATCATGCTTCATGTTGAAATGACCTTGGATCAAGTTGCTGGTGGGAGGCATGAAATAGTCGGGTGACTGTGAGACAAATAGTAAGGCGTCAATATCATCTTTGTGGAGCATTCCATGATCGAACAGGTGTTGCAGTCCATAAATGCAGAAGTCAGACGAGCACTGTCCCTCAGCTGCTATACGGTGAGTGTTATATCCCATGATTTTTTTAAGTCGCAGCGACTTCTTCTCAGGGAAATTATAGTTCTTCATTTCCTCTTCAAAAGTAACCACGCGTTTTGGGAGGATAGTCAGGATACCTGTGATGTGCTTGTTTTTAAAACTCAAGTTCATGCTGTCTCACTTTTCTTGATTAGAGCTTCAATCTTGTCAAGGGAGGAAAAGTTCTCTGCAATGACATCAATACCGTTAATCTTGATGTTAAACTGGCTTTCAAGTTCGTCAACCAGTGATACTATATCAAAAGAATCCAGCATCCCTTCTTCAATGAAGTTGACGTTTTCGTTGAAATCAAACTCCGGTCTGAGGTCGCTCAGAATATCCACAATTCTTTTTTTCATATTCAAAATATTACCCTTCTTTTTCACGCTGCAAAGGTACAATTTTTTTTTGGTATATTATATATTTCCTATGATTTTCTTCCATATTCCCTTAAAAATATGTAACTTTGCACATTAGAAAAGTTGAATTCAAAAATGATAGGTATACAAAATGTATCTGCAGGGGTTAAGCGCGACCCTTTCTGGGACGCTCTGAAGTTCGCCCTAATCTTTTTAGTGGTATATGGCCATATTGTGACTTTAGCAGATACGAGTAGTTATAAGGTAGCTATGTTTAATTTCATCTACCTGTTTCATATGCCTTTATTTGTTTTCGTATCTGGACGATTTTCACAGATTCACGACAGGAAGCGATACTTGCGTTCTATTTGGCGTTTTTTAAAGTTGTTGCTTGTTTTCCAGATTTTGTATGTCTTACTTTTTGAACAGTTGAGCTTGGAACAGCTCATCATCCCCAACTACCACCTTTGGTATTTATTATCCTTAGCCTTTTGGAGGCTAATGATTTATACTTGTCCTAATCGTTTGCTGGCACAACGCAGTTTGGTGGTTTTTGCATGTTTCGCCATTAGTTTGTTGGCCGGTTTCATCAATGTCGGGGAGCCTTTTTCTCTGCAACGTACGCTGACGCATCTGCCTTTCTTTATGTTGGGCTATTATACGGCAGATATAGATTTTAAAAAGTACGTTGACAGAATCCCTTTCCTGGTAGCTGTCAGTGTCTTATTTGTTGTGTTCTGTTTATTTTTCTTTGTATTGCAGGACTCTTACTCTTATGTTTTTTATGGCTCGATACCTTATTGGGCAGAGAGTTCGTCAGAGACATTAAACCGTTTTTGGGGTAGGTGCCTCTTTTTGCCGTCAACTCTTCTTGTAGGTTTATTGGTCATGCGTGTAGTTTCTGCAAATACGACATATGCGAAATGGGGGAAGAGGACCATGTTTATCTATATTTGGCATCCGTTAGTTACACGAGGAATTCTAGAGCCGGCTACTGCCAGTGGCCTGATACCCAAAAGTGATTTTGTATTGCTTGTATATGCTGTTGCTGTCACAGCCCTCATGTTGTTCCTTTCTAGGTTCAGGGTGTTAAAACCTTAATATGGTTCCTCCCCAACTGAGGCCAACGCCAAAGCCTGCAATCATTACTGTATCATTTAGTTTTATTATCTGCCGTTCAAGACAGTCTTTTAGACCGATAAGAATCGTTGAAGAGACAGTATTGCCTACGTTATCGAGGTTGATATAGAACTTTTCCTTTTCAATGCCGCACACCTTCCTGAGAGTATTGAGCATAAATTTGTTAGCTTGATGCAAGACGTAATAGTCTACCTCTGCCTCTTCAATGCTGTTTCGTTCCAAAATGCCGTTCATCATGGCGGGGACAGCATTGAGGGTAAAGTTGAAGATGGCGCCTCCGTTCATATATAGATAGTCGTCTCGTTGGATATGGCCTTCTTCGTCTTCTCGACTCTCATCTGTTGCTGTCCTCTGGCGAGCGCCTCCCGTCTTGACTATCAGATGCTCAGCCCCCTTGCCATCGGTACCAAGTACAAACTCGCCGATTTGTGCCATTCCTTCCGTAGAGATCAGACAGGCAGCAGCTCCGTCGCCAAAGATAGAGCGATTGCTCTTGTCCGACGGATGGAGATACTTGTTATAAGTCTCTGCGGTCAGTAACAACACGTTCTTGGCAATTCCCGCGGCTATTAGACCCTTGGCTATTGCCATGCCATAGATGCATCCCGAACAACCCAGGTTATAGTCGAAAGCGCCTGCCGTTGTGGGTAGCCCAAGCCTGTCTTGCAGGACACATGCTGTTGAAGGCAGGAAATAGTCCGGACTCTGGGTGCATAACAATAAGAAATCTATTGATTTCGGGTCGATAGCGTATTCCTCGAAAAGCCTTCTCGCGGCCATCTCAGCTATGTCGCCTGCAGTCTCATTCTCGCTTGCTAAGTGACGGGAGTAGACTCCTACTTTTTGTGCCACCTTGTCGACACTCCATTCGGGAAACTCTTTTACCAGTTCCTCATTCGTCATCGTCCGTTGTGGCAGATAGTACGATATAGCTTTGATATATGCATTTGCCATTAATAGGTCCCTCCAGAGATTTTAACGTTCGACCCTGTCATCCAGCTTGATGCATCAGAAAGCATATAGATAGCTAGGTTGGCAATATCCTCAGGCTGTCCATAGCGCTTTAGCGGATATCGGCTCTCGTCTTCCTTCAACTGATCCTCGTCTAATCCCTCGTTCCTGATGAGGTCTGTCCACACCATAGCTGGGCTGATGCAATTTACTCTGATCTTTCTTGGAGCCAATTCAAGACTAAGACACTTGGCATAAGAGATGATTGCACCTTTGGAGGCACTATAAACGGCATGCCCAATACTTGGAGAGCAGGCAGCAATGGAGGAAAGAAAGACAATAGACCCTCCCTTTTTGACTTTCTTCTGCTCAAGTAGCGTCTGCTGCAGTAATATCGGTCCCTTGAAGTTGGTATCCATGATGCTGTCTACATCCTGCTCTGTCAGTTGCTTGCAGAGTGCTCTCTGCCCGATACCTGCACAGTGTACGATGCCGTCAAGTGCAGGTAGTGTATCCGTCATCCGAACGAAGGTGCCCCTTTCTGTCAGGTCGGCAGCGAGAGTCATGTGTCCATCACCAGCCAAGAGCCCGAGAGTTGTCTCAAGTTTCTGCTTATTTCGTCCAAGAAGCACCAGTCTGGCACCCATCTTAGAGCATGCTATAGCCACAGCTCTTCCAATGCCAGATGAGGCACCCGTTACCAAAACGGTTTTGCTTGTTAGGGAGAAAGGATTAAAATCACTCATGTCTTCTTACTTCGAGGCAATGGTGTTAAAAAGGTCTTCTACAGTTGTACAGGCTTTGATTTCCTTACCGGTAATCTCCTTGCCGTATCTTGTCTTTGCCAGCGCGATGACGCCCATGGCAACGAGCGAGCCCCATTCTTCGAGGTCGTGAAACGCGGTGTCGTACTTAATCTCTGAAGGGTCTGTATCGTCAAACTGTTCTGCAAAGTGTTTAACAAATTCTTCTAATTTCATTTTTATTTACTTTTGATATATGAATAATCACTGAGTCCGTCGGCGACAGCCCCAGTCAGTTTATGAAGTTTAATGATTTTCTTGTTAGTGGATTTTACCCAGAAGTAGGAGAGGGGGATGCTCTTTTCTCTCATGATATTATAGGCATCGAACAGTAGGTAGAGCCCCTCCTTGCTCCGGTCTATCCAGATGTTGAGATAGCATTTCTTGCCTTCTATCGTGAAGATCAGTACACCCAGTACATCGTCTCCTTTTTTGTTGATGATTACCTGCCTATTCCTAATCATATTGATAAGTTCCTCTTTAGTGGGTAGATAGTCCGTGTAAATGGAGAACTCTTCGACATAGAGTAGGCTTATGATGGCATCTGCATCATCTTCTTCAGCAAAGGTCCCGATTTCGCTTTCCCTGTATTCTATCTGTCGATTATAATACCTGTCATATTGCGCCAAGAAGGTGAAACCACCAGCGGACAGAATTTCCTCCCAACACCCCAGTCCTTTTTTTGTGGGGATGTTGATAACGTATGTTTCACCTTGCAGGGAATTGAGTATCGAGATCAATTCTTCCTTGTTTGCAGACAGCATAAACAACCGGTAGAAGTTGTGCTCTTTCTTACGGAGCATAATAGTTCCGTCAACCTTTAGAATCTCATAATTCTCGCTGTCCTTCAGCCCAAAATAGTTGGAGAACATGACCTCGTGCGAATTCTTGAAGTTGGAGACAAAATCTAAGATCTCTGTCGATGAGATGCTACTGAAACTATTCATTCGTGATACCCTTGTAATATGACCTGTCAATCTTTCCACTCGCATTCTGCTTGAGGGATTCCTCGCGGAAATACTTGGATGGTAACATGTAGCGGGGAAGCTTGTCGGAGACGGCTTTCCTGAAGGCGCTGAGGTTCAACTCCTCTGGAGCCTGATAATAGAGCACAATCTTCTTGTTGGTGAAGTCGTAAACGGCACAACAGTTGTCTACCATCTTACTGCCCAGTACCGCGTTCTCAATCTCTCCAAGTTCGATGCGGTAGCCATTATGCTTAATCTGTGAGTCTTTCCGGCCCACGTACATGATCTCGCCACGTTCGTTCTTGAAGACGATGTCACCTGTACAGTAGATGGTCTCGGGATAATGCTTGTTGAGCGGGTTCTGGATAAAGGCATTTTGCGTCTTCTCCCAGTCATTGTAGTAGCCAAGGGCCAGTGAAGAGCCGCGTACACACAACTCGCCTTCCTCGTTGACACCAGCTTCGCGTTGCTGGTCTACTAAGATGAGTACGCCGCTATTCCGACAAGCCACACCGATGGGCAGGGGCTCGTCATCAGCAAACTCCCTGTCTACCTGATAGAAAGTGCAGTCAACGGTGATTTCCGTTGGACCGTATAGGTTGGCATATCGGCAGTCGGGCAGGTATTTGCGCCAGTAGTTGAGATGCTTGTTCGGCATGACCTCGCCAGCAAAGAGTATATCTTTCAGATATTGAGGCTTCTTGTCCTTGAAGATGTCGAAGTTGGCCACATTGATCAGTGCAAAGGGTACCCAGAACACAAATGTAATCTGATGCTCGTTCAGATAGTCCACCAACTTGGCAGGGAAAGAGAAGTGCATCTCCGGGATAATGTCAAGTGTAGCGCCTGTCGCATACATCAGGTATATGTCGAGGGTAGAGTTGTCAAAATAGAATGGAGCCTGGTTGCCAATAATGGCATCACTGGTCACGTTAAACGTGCTGACAGCCCAGTCGATATAGTCAATCACCCCTCTATGTGCAATCACAACCCCCTTTGGCGTACCAGTAGAGCCAGAGGTGAAAATGGAGTAGACAGGATCCGTATCGATCTGCCCGGCAAGATAATACTCTGCGTTGACATCGGTTTTAGGCTGGTTTTCAAGTACGTCCTCTATCACGATGATCTGCTTGTCGCACATTCCTTTCACCTGCTGTTCGTGAACCCTGTCGGTAATGATGATCTCCGACTCCAGCACGTTAAGGATAGAAAGTATGCGACTGTCGGGCGACTTGGTATCTAAGGGTATATAGAAATTCCCACTCATATTGATGCCGGCAAATGCCTGTATCATCAAACACCCTTTTGGAATAAAGACGCCAACAGGTGATTTCCATAATCCTTTTGCCTTGATGTCGTCGGCAATGACGTATGCTGAACGGAGCAGCTCGGCAAAGGTGATACTGCCGGTGGAATCCTGAACCGCTGTCTTTTCTGGATATTTTGTTGCGGTAGCTACAAGATATTCAATAACGCTTTTCTGCATATATCTTTTTATGCGTTTTCTCTATATAATATAATACCTTATTTATAATTCGGCTGCAAAATTACTACATTTTTGTGTAATAGCCAACCTTTTCAATAAAAAGTTTCATTTTTTTGTGATATGCATCTGTGCATAGGTCTTTAAATAGTTAAATAATCATAAATCTTCGATTCGCGGAGGGCAAAGCTGCGCCTAAAAAGCAAAATATGTGTACCTTTGCAGTCCGATTATTGGGGAGAGACTTAGAATCCCCGTGAATCAGGGTGTGAATAGCGGCGTCTTTGGCCGGGCGCAGTGGTTCGTGAATCGCTGGTTCATCAATGGAATCGCAAGGTTCCAGCATTCGTTAGACTTGCAGCCGGGTTTAGACTCTCGGTGGCGAGTTTATGTGTGCAAGTATAGTAAACTGTTTTTTAGTAGTAAAATTTAAAAAAGAAATGAACACTTTAAGTTACAAGACGCTTTCTGTTAATAAGGAAACAGCAAAGAAGGAGTGGGTGGTAATCGATGCCACAGACCAGGTTGTTGGTCGTCTCGCTTCTAAGGTAGCAAAGCTGATTCGCGGAAAGTACAAGCCAACTTTCACTCCGCACGTTGATTGCGGTGACAACGTAATCCTTATCAATGCCGATAAGGTAGTATTCACTGGTAAGAAAGAGACTGACAAGGTCTACACTCGCTACACAGGTTATCCTGGTGGCCAGCGCTTCAACACACCTGCCGAGCTTCGTAAGAAGAATGGTGGTGTCGACAAGATGCTTCGTCACGCTGTGAAGGGTATGCTGCCAAAAGGTCCTCTCGGACGCAGCCTGCTGAACAATCTTTACATCTATGAGGGAACAGAGCATCCCCATGCCGCTCAGCAGCCCAAGACTATTGATATTAACCAGTATAAATAATAAGGAAAGATGGAAGTAATTAACGCAATAGGTCGTCGTAAGAGCTCTGTAGCCCGTGTATATGTTTCTGAGGGTACAGGTAAGATCACGATCAACAAGAAGGATTTAGAGGTATATTTCCCCTCAGCTATTCTGCAGTATGTGGTTAAGCAGCCGCTGAACCTGCTTGAGGTAGCAGAGAAGTATGACATCAAGGTCAACCTCGACGGTGGTGGCTTCACTGGTCAGAGCCAGGCTCTGCGCCTTGCCATTGCCCGTGCACTGGTAAAGATCAATGCCGAGGATAAGAAGAAGCTGAAGGATGCAGGTTTCATGACTCGTGATAGCCGTGAGGTTGAGCGTAAGAAGCCGGGTCGTCCCAAGGCACGTCGTCGCTTCCAGTTCAGTAAGCGTTAATCCCGCTGAAGAGCTGAGCGCAAGTTTAGTATCTAAACCGGTAGGATTCCCCCTCCCCCTAGAATTGCCTAGGATCGCCTAGGAAAGCCCCAGGACGGCGACTACCTCCCGGCTGATTCTAAAAAGAATTAAAAGGAAAGTAAACAATTTAAAGAATTTAGCAAAATGTCAAGAACAAATTTTGATCAGTTGCTCCAGGCTGGCTGTCACTTCGGTCACCTGAAGCGTAAGTGGAACCCTTCAATGGCTCCCTACATCTATACCGAGCGTAACGGTATCCATATCATCGACCTGCACAAGACAGTAGCCAAGATCGACGAGGCTGCTGACGCACTGAAGCAGATTGCCAAGAGTGGCAAGAAAGTGCTGTTCGTCGCTACTAAAAAACAGACAAAGGAAGTGATTGCCGAGAAGGCTACCAGCGTCAACATGCCTTATGTGATTGAGCGCTGGCCCGGTGGTATGCTCACCAATTTCCCGACAATTCGCAAGGCCGTTAAGAAAATGGCGAACATCGATCGTCTGATGGCTGATGGTACCTACTCAAACCTCTCAAAGCGTGAGCTGCTGCAGATCACTCGTCAGCGTGCCAAGCTGGAGAAGAACCTCGGTTCTATCGCTGATCTGACTCGTCTGCCCAGCGCCCTCTTCGTGGTTGACGTGCTGAAGGAGCAGATTGCCGTTCGTGAGGCTAACCGCCTGGGTATCCCTGTGTTCGGTATCGTTGATACGAACTCTGATCCCAACAACGTAGACTTCGTAATCCCTGCCAACGATGATGCTAAGGACAGCGTAGAGACCATCCTCAACGCTTGCTGCGCTGCCATCGCCGAGGGTATCGAGGAGCGTAAGGCTGAGAAGGCTGACGAGAAGGCTGCTGAAGCTCAGGATGAGGCCGATGAGGAGGCAAAGCCAAAGCGCGCTGCCCGTCGTGCCCGCAAGGATGCTCCTGCCGCTGAGGAGGCTGCTCCTGCAGAGGAAGAGGCTCCCGCCGCTGAGTAATCATAAAGGTTAAAGTTTAAAGATTAAAGTTTAAAGATAATTATGGCAATTTCAATTGACGATATCAAGAAGCTTCGTGCCATGACAGGCGCAGGTCTGGCTGACGTAAAGAAGGCTCTGACCGAGGCTGAGGGCGACTTCGATAAGGCCAAGGAGCTCCTCCGTGAGCGTGGCCTCGCCATCGCTGCCAAGCGTAGCGACCGTGAGACATCTAATGGTTGTGTTCTCGTAAAGGCTGTTGACGGCTTCGCCGCCATGCTCGCCCTGAAGTGCGAGACCGACTTCGTGGCCAACGGTGCCGATTTCATCGCTCTGACCCAGAGCATCCTCGATGCCGCTATCGCTGCCAAGGCTGCTGACATTGAGGCTGTGAAGGCTCTCGACATCAACGGTCAGACCGCTCAGGAGGCTGTTACACAGCGTTCTGGTATCACTGGTGAGAAGATGGAGCTCGATGGCTACCTGACTCTCGAGGGTGACAACATTGAGGTTTATGACCACATGGGTAAGCACACCCTGTGCACCATGGTTCAGACCAACAAGCCCGCTGCAGAGCAGGGTCACCTCGTAGCTATGCAGGTGGCTGCCATGAAGCCCGTAGCCCTCGACGCTCAGAGCGTTGACCAGAAGATCCTCGACGAGGAGTACAAGACCTCTTTCGAGAAGACCAAGCTCGAGCAGGTTGAGAAGTATGTAGAGATGAAGCTTAAGAAGGCTGGCCTGAACCCCAACCTCGTTGATTCTGAGGATCACATCGAGAGTAACATGTCTAAGGGCTGGCTCACACAGGCTCAGGCTGATGAGGCCCGTAAGATCATCGCTGAGGCTAAGCCCGAGGGCGAGGCTCAGCTGAAGATGCCTATGATCGAGAACATCGCCAAGGGTCGTGTTCAGAAGTTCCTGAAGGAGAACTGCCTGGTAGACCAGGAGTTCCAGTTCGGTGATGGCGACAAGGCTACTGTAGCTCAGTGGCTCGCTAAGCAGGACAAGGATCTGAAGATCACCGCTTTCAAGCGCTTCACACTCGTTGCTGACTAATCCTTTTAGTCCAGATATTAAAAAGAATCGGCATTGTTTGCGCAGTGCCGATTTTTTTTTGTACCTTTGCCCCAAAGAATAGTTGAAGTTATGAAGATATTTGCCATTGGCATGAACTATGCCGCCCATAATCAGGAACTCCATGGTACGCTGAAGCGCCCTGATGAGCCTGTGATTTTTACGAAGGCCGACTCTGCCATCCTGAATCAAGGGAAACCGTTTTTCATTCCTGACCATCTCGGGCGTATTGATTACGAGACTGAGGTGGTGGTTCGCATCTGCCGCTTAGGCAAGAATATCCCCGAGCGCTTTGCACATCGTTATTACGATGCTCTGACGGTTGGCATCGACTTTACGGCGCGCGATTTGCAGAAGAAAGCCTCACAGGCAGGCCAGCCTTGGACCATCTGCAAGGGTTTTGATGGCTCTGCCGCCATTGGCGAGTGGGTGCCAAAGGAGAAGTTCCTCGATGTACAGGCAGTTCATTTCCATCTGGATATCAATGGCAAGACGGTTCAGGAAGGCTGTACCAGCGATATGCTTTATCGTGTCGATGAGATTATCGCCTATATCTCCCAGTTCTTCACGTTGAAGACGGGTGATATCCTCTATACCGGCACCCCGGCAGGCGTTGGTCCTGTCCATATCGACGACCACCTTGAAGGCTATCTCGAAGAGCGCAAAGTGTTAGAGTTTAATTGCAAGTGATGCAAAACAATTTGTTTTGGTCTGTAAAAGACTATCTTAACGAGGCAAAGAGACTATCTCTTACAAAGTAAAACAAGTTGTTTTACTTTGACATAGGTGTCAGTTTAGGTGTCAGTTAGGTGTCAGATATCAAAGTCTGTATATTTCTAATATACAATAAGTTATGTCAGAAGTGTAAGAAGTGTCAGTTATGTTTTAAAATATGTATTAGAGATAGCCTCAACTGTGTCATTTATAAAATAGTTGCCTGATAATTTGGAAATATCAGAAAATCTCCCTATATTTGCACCATCAAGTCTTTGAGATAGTCATTAACTAAAATTCAACTAATTATGAGAATTCTATTATTTACACTTCTGTCACTGCTTCTTCCGATTTCGTTAATGGAAGCACAAAACGCTACGGGCGTTTACGATACTGATTTTAAAGAAATGACCATCCAGCAGGATGGCAGCAAATTCACTGGCACATACAAATGGGCTGACGGTCGCCTAGATGGTACGATTTCGGGACATACTGCATCTGGTTGGTGGTACCAGTCGAATGGTAAAGGCCAATTTGTTTTCGACTTCAACTCCGACTTCACGGCCTTCACTGGCAAATGGGGGTACAACGACGCCACACCGTCAGGACAATGGAACGGCAAAAGAATTGGCGGCGCATCAGCACCAGCATCAGCCATTGTGTTGTTGGGTACTTACGACACTGACTTTAAAGAAATGACCATCCAGCGGGATGGCAATAAAATCACTGGTACATACAAATGGTCTGACGGCCGCATAGAAGGTACTATTTCGGGGCACACTGTGACTGGTTGGTGGTACCAGTCGAACGGCAAAGGCAAATTCGTTTTCGATTTCAACTCCGACTTCTCGGCCTTCACTGGCAAATGGGGGTACAACGACGCCACACCGTCAGGACAATGGAACGGCAAAAGGAAATAGCCTGATTGTTGGACCAAAGAGAAGTGCCACCCTATTACAGGATGGCACTTGCTTTTTGAAGCCGAGGAGGTTGTGGGCCATCGAGCGTTGAAAATCTTTTGATAAGTTCAACTGAGAGTGGATAAATTGTCTTAAAGATGACGCAATAAATCGCGCGGGGGTACGTTACTTATATTAGTGAAGAGTCTCTGTAGGCTGATAATTGGCTTCATGCTCTTGTTGCTCTGTCCGTTGGCAGAGGCACAAGTGTATGTGGATCTGACTGCTCAGCAGGTCAGGATTGACTCTTTATTGCCTGTGTTCAGTTGGCAGAAGTCGTTGGGCGTGAACTATGCTGATTCTTCCTATACCGTCAGCATCGAGTATCCGGAGTTTATCGATATGTCGGCAGAGGATATCCGCCGTTATCATGCCATCACCAGTGAACCTCTGCCCACGATGCCCTCCATCCATCAATCGGTTGGCGTGGTTAGAAAACAAGGTGTGCTCGACGTGTCGTTTGTGCCCTTGGTGTTTCGCCATGGCAGATACCAGAAGCTGGTGAGCTTTAAGTTGGCTGTCAGGGCGCAGAGGGCTCATGCCAGGAGCCTGACTCGTGGATCGTCAGACCGTTATGCTGCCCAATCCGTGCTACGAGAAGGCACTTGGGCCAAGATACGTATCCCAGAGAGCGGCTTTTATCAGTTGTCTGAGTCGCTCGTCCGTCAAGCGGGTTTTACGGATATCAATCGTGTGAGGATTTATGGTTATGGCGGAGCCTTGCAGCCAGAGACGTTGACGGGCGACTATCTTTCTTCGACAGACGATCTGCAGGAAGTGGCCACCTCGACGGTAAATGGCCGAAGGATTTTCTATGCTACAGGCCCTGTGACCTGGGCATCGAAGGATACGCTTATCCGTACCCGCAATCCCTATTCCGACTATGGCTATTACTTCCTCACAGAGCGTGAAGGCGATCCGCTTACTGTTGAGGCGACGCAATTGGTAGCCGACCACTATCCAGCCAATCATGACTATCATTCACTATACGAGGTTGACGACTATGCCTGGTATCATGGAGGCAGGAACCTCTTCGACAAGACGCTCTATACGGTTGGGGCACCCCAGACCTATACCCTCCAGGCTACAGGCACAACGGGCCAACTGACGGTGGCCCTTACAAGCGACGGCTCTTACGAGGCAATGGTGGAGGTGAATGGTAAGATGGTAGGAGCCATATCCGCCACAACCTCCCTCGATGCCTATACGAAGGCTGCAGAGCAGATTCGGACCTTCGCCTTGGAGGGTCTGCAGGCAGAAAACGCCATCACCATTACCCAGACCTCTGGCGCTAACGTCAGGCTCGATTGGCTTGACCTCCGGCATGAAGAACCAAAGGCAAGGCCAGATTTCCAGACGGCCTCATTGCCTGAGCCGGAATATGTGTATCAGATTACGAACCAGGATCACCATGCCGATGGGGCAGTGGATATGGTGATTATCATCCCCACCTTGCAGAAATGGCTGGCTCAGGCAGAGCGCATCAAGGCGCTCCATGAGCAGAAAGACGGTCTGAGGGTAAGAATCGTTCCTGCAGACGAACTGTATAATGAGTTCTCCAGCGGCACGCCTGATGCCACGGCCTATCGCCGCTATCTGAAGATGCTTTACGACAGGGCAGCGACAGAGGCCGATATGCCCCGTTACCTCTTGCTCTTTGGCGATGGGGCCTGGGATAATCGCATGCATTGTTCTGAGTGGAGTGGCTGTGACCCTGACGATTTCCTGCTCTGTTATGAGAGCGACAACTCGTTCAGTGCCGTCAACTGCTTTGTGAGCGACGACTTCTTCTGCCTGCTCGATGATGGCGAACAGATCCAGCAGCCCTCGCTCAGTGGCTATACCTATCAGGGCAAGCCCGATGTGGCCGTAGGGCGATTCCCTGCGCGGACTGTGGAACAGGCCACCGTCCTCGTCGACAAGACCGTCGGCTATGCCAACAACGATGAGGCTGGCGCGTGGCAGAACACCATCTGCATGATGGGCGACGACGGAAACGGCAATTCCCACATGACCAGTGCCGACAAGGTGGCCACCCTGGTGGAAACCAGCTATCCGGGCTATCTGCTGAAGAAGATCTACTGGGATGCCTATACGCGTACCTCTTCCTCTACGGGCTATAGCTATCCCGATGTGACGCGCCTTATCAAACAGCAGATGGAGAGCGGGGCGCTCATCATGAACTACTGTGGACATGGTGCCCCTTACGCCTTCTCCCATGAACTGGTGATGAAGCTGGGCGACTTCGAGGAGTCTGTCACGAAACGGTTGCCCCTATGGGTGACTGCTTCTTGCGATATCATGCCTTTCGACGGACAGGAGGAGAATATCGGTGAGACCGTGATGCTCAGTGAGCGGGGTGGGGGTGTGGCCTTCTTCGGAACCACGCGAACCGTCTATGCTTCCTATAATGAGGTGATGAATCTGGCCTTTACCAATTATGTGCTCTCGCCAGGCAACACCATTGGCGAGGCTGTGCGTCGAGCCAAGTGCGACCTTGTCAGCGAGGGAGCGGATATCACGCCCAACAAGCTGCAATACAGCCTGCTGGGTGATCCTGCCCTGCGGCTGGCCTGTCCTCAGGCCCAAGTGGTGATCGACAGCATCAATGGCCAGTCCGTCAGTAGTGACATACAGCTGAGTGCGGGTTCTGTGGCTCGCATCAGCGGCCATATCGTCCATGGAGAATCGCAGGCATCCGGATTCAACGGTATTGTCACAGCCACAGTGAGGGATGCCGAGGAAACCATCACCTGTAAGTTGAACGATACGGGTTCTGACGGGGCCGATGAGCCTTTTGTCTACAAAGACCGTACGAAGACGCTCTATAGTGGGTCCGATAGTATTGTCGGAGGCAGGTTCCATATCACCTTTGCCGTTCCCAAGGATATCAGCTATACGGATGGTAATGGACTCATGACGCTGTATGCCATGAACAATGACCAGTCGCTGACGGCCCACGGTGAGAATGGCAGTTTTCTGCTCTCTGCTGGCAGTGGCGTGCATACAGACTCCATTGGTCCTAACATCTACTGCTATCTGAATGCCAAAACTTTCACCAACGGCGACAAGGTGAACAGCACGCCTTACTTCATGGCTGAACTCTACGACGAGAGTGGTATCAATGCCTCGGGCAGTAGTATCGGCCACGACCTGGAACTCGTCGTCGATGGCGAACTCTCGAGGACTTATAACCTTAACAATTATTTCGCCTACGACTTTGGCGACTATCGCAGTGGCACCATTGGCTTCAGCATCCCCGAACTCAGCGAGGGTCAGCATCGCCTGCGCTTCAGGGCCTGGGATGTGCTGAACAACTCCTCAACCTCCGAACTCGTCTTCGAGGTGGTAAAAGGTGGCTCCTCGGATGGCTTTGGTGTGGTCTGCACGAAAAACCCAGCCGTAGGCCATACATCGTTTGTCATCAACCACGACCGTGTGGGCAGTGAACTATCCCTGACGCTTGACGTCTTCGACCTCTCTGGTCGCCAACTTTGGCACCATACGGAGACGGGTTATGCCATGGGTAATACCTATACACTCGATTGGAATCTCACGATCGACGGCGGCTCACGGATGCAGACTGGCGTCTATCTTTGTCGCTTCCAACTTGATGGTGGCAGCTCCAAGACCGTTAAATTGATTGTGCTAGGCAATAATTAAGGTGTGCGTACGTTATTTAAAGGTAAAAGGGTAAAAAAGTAAAAAGGTAAAAAAAGAATAAGGCAAATAGAGATAATGGGAATAAAGAATAAAACATATCAGGTAGGAAGATGGGTAAAAAGGACTCTACTTTTTTACCTTTTTACCTTTTTACCTTTAATAGCGCTTGCTCAGGACGATAAAAGCACGATGTTCAATCCCGTTGACCATGCTGTCGTATCCCAGACCATCGCCCCCGATGCCCGCTCGGCAGGTATGGGTGATGTTGGTGTGGCCACCGATCCTGATGTCAACTCCCAGTACTGGAACCCCGCTAAGTATCCCTTCTGCATCAGTCGTGCGGGCATTGCCCTGAACTACACCCCTTGGCTCCGTCAGATTGTCAACGATATCGACCTTGCCTATCTGGCAGGCTATTACCGTATTGGCGACTACTCGGCCATCTCGGGTTCGTTGCGTTATTTCTCGCTTGGTGAGGTGTTTGCCGATGATGGCATGAGTGTCCGCCCCTATGAGATGTCGCTCGATGTGGCCTACTCGCTGATGCTCAGCGAGAAAATATCGTTGGCGGCTGCCATCCGTTGGATCTACAGCGACCTGCGTTACGACTACAGTGAAGACTCCAAGCCAGCCTCGGCCTTCGCTGCCGACTTGGCGATGTACTATAACAACTACGTGATGATGGGCAGCCGTGAGTGCCAGTTGGGCATTGGCTTAAATATGTCCAACCTCGGTAGTAAGATATCCTATTACGGTGATGAGGAGAGTCAGTTCCTGCCAGCCAACCTTCGTCTGGGTGCTTCGCTCATGATACCTGTCGATGAGTACAACCGCTTCTCCATCTCTGCTGATGCCAATAAACTGCTGGTGCCCACCGTGCCTCGCCAGGAGGAGGGAGAGTCTACCAGCGACTACCAGGACCGTGTGCGCCGTGAGTATAGCGACATCAGTGCCATCAGTGGTATCTTCAAGAGCTTCTCCGATGCGCCAGGCGGCTTTAAGGAAGAGCTGGAGGAGATACAATGGAGCGTAGGAGCGGAATATGTCTACCACGACCAGTTCTCGCTGCGTGCAGGCTATCATCATCAGAGTGAGTCGAAGGGCAACCTGAAATATTTCACCGTGGGTGGTGGCTTCCGCATGAGTGTCTTCTCGCTCGATGTGGGCTATGTCATCTCTACGGCTCGCAGCAACCCGCTGGATCAGACGCTGCGCTTCACCCTCGCCTTCGATATGGATGGCATTAAGGACTTGTTTAGAAGGTAAAAAGGTAAAAAAGTAAGATATGAAGATTAGAGTTGGAATGGGCTATGATGTCCATCAGTTAGTAGAAGGCCGTGATCTCTGGATGGGCGGCATTAAGATTGAACATAGTAAGGGACTCCTTGGTCATAGCGATGCCGACGTGCTGTTGCACGCCATCTGCGACGCCCTGCTCGGTGCCGCCAATATGCGCGACATCGGCTACCATTTCCCTGACACCGCTGAGTTTACGGATGGCATGGACAGCAAGGTGATCCTCAAGAAGACCATCGAACTGATTGCCACAAAAGGCTATCGTCTGGGTAATATCGATGCCACCATCTGTGCTGAGCGCCCCAAGATGAATCCCCACATCCCCGCTATGAAAGCCTGTATGGCCCAGATCTGCGGCTGTGATGAGGACGACATCTCCATCAAGGCCACCACGACGGAGAAGCTCGGCTTCACTGGTCGCGAGGAAGGCATCTCCGCCTACGCCGTCGTATTAATAGAAAAGCAATAGCAACTCTCACGAGCAATTGCCATCATTAGTCTCGCCCGCGGAAGCGGGCGAGACCTATTAAAAAGAAAGATGCCGCAACTCTCACGAGCTGTGGCATCAAAAAAGCCTATGTTTAACTAAAAATCCTTTTCTCTAAAAGAAATTTTCAGCTCACAAGAGCTAAAAATTTGAAAGTTTAAAAGGGAGCTTCGCAGCGACCTCCTGTTATCCTACAGTTGAAAACTTTCTTTTACCAATAACTAAAAACCTAAAACTATAAATATTACTACTAACCTAAAACAATCTATTAACCTTTTGACGATGCAAAGGTACAACATATTTTCTTATCTTGCAAGCATTTTCACATTTTAAGTGTAATTTCAACCTTCATTCTTGATTTACATCAAGCGCATGTGTGCGCAGACAAGTAATTTTTATGCATTTTCCTTGGATTTATTCAAATTAATTTGGTTTTTTACTCCGTTTTCACTACCTTTGCAGTATGAGAGTACTGATCATCAATACAAGCGATCGGACGGGTGGGGCAGCTGTAGCTGCAAACCGTCTGATGATGGCACTAATCAATAATGGTGTCAAGGCCAAGATGCTGGTGCGCGATAAGGATACCGACTCCCTGACGGTGGTCAGTCTTCCGAAGTCGCCCATGAATCGCTGGCGCTTTCTTTGGGAGCGGTTGGTCATCTTCTGTAGGCTCCGCTTTCAGCGCCGACATCTCTTTGAGGTGGATATTGCCAATACGGGTGCCGACATCACCCGCTTGCGTGAATTCCAGGAGGCCGACATCATCCACCTCCACTGGATCAATCAGGGTATGCTCTCCTTGAGTGGCATCCGTCAGATACTGCGTAGCGGCAAGCCAGTGGTGTGGACGATGCACGATATCTGGCCAGCCACGGCCATCTGTCATGTCACGCTGGGCTGTCGTCACTTCACCAGTCAGTGCCACCATTGTCGGCTCCTGCCGGGAGGTGGTTCGCGCAACGATCTCTCCACCACGATATGGCAGAAGAAGCGTCGTATGATCGAAAACGAGAGCATCTACTTCGTGGCTTGCAGTCATTGGCTGGAGTCTGAGGCGAAGAAGAGTGCCCTGCTGGATGGCCAGAAGGTGACGAGTGTGCCAAACCCGATAGACACCCATATATATAAAAGAGGTAATAAGCAGGAGGCCCGTCAGCGACTGGGACTGCCTCTCGACAAAAAGCTGATTCTCTTTGCTTCGCAACGGGTCACCAACGAAAACAAGGGCATGGGCTATCTCGTCGAGGCGTGCCGACAATTGGCAGACATGCCTCAGCTGGGGGTCGTCATCCTTGGAGGTCATGCCGAAGAGGTGGTGGACCAGCTGCCTTTGGAAGCCTATCCCCTGGGTTATGTCAACGACGAGCAGCGTATCGTCGACGTCTATCGGGCTGCCGATGTCTTCGTGTTGCCGTCGCTGTCGGAAAACCTGCCCAACACCATCATGGAGGCGATGGCCTGTGGTGTGCCCTGTGTCGGATTCAGGGTGGGTGGCATCCCAGAGGAGATCGACCATCGGAAGAACGGCTATGTGGCAGATTACGCCAATGCCGACGACCTGGCGTGCGGTATCCGCTGGATCCTGCAGGAAGCCGACTATGAGCGTCTGAGCGAACAGGCCGTCCACAAGGTGGTCCATCACTATTCGCAGCGGAGTGTGGCTTCGCAATATATCGAGGTCTACAATCAGGCGCTGGCCTTCAAACACTATAAACTCTAAGCCATGATCAGGATCACCTACGTCACCATCACCTATAATGCCGCCAAGGTGCTGCAGCGTACGCTCGACAGTGTCCTGTCTCAGGACTATCCTCACATCTTACACCTCATCATCGACGGTGCCTCCACAGACGACACCCTGCTGCTGGTCGACGACTATATAGAGCGTTCCAACGCTGCGAAGAACGGCCATCTTGTGCAGGTCACTTCAGAACCCGACAAGGGTATCTACGACGCCATGAACAAAGGGCTGCGCTCCCTCGACGGCGACTATGTCTGCTTCCTCAATGCTGGCGACTTCCTCCCCTCCTCCGACACCGTCACCCGAATCGTCGAAAAGGTTAATTTTCAATCTTCAATCTTCAATCTTCAATCTTCAAATGCTTTGCCTGCCGTCCTCTACGGCGATACGGATATTGTCGATGGCGAAGGCCGCTTCCTCCATCATCGGCGCTTAGCCCCACCCGAGCAGCTCTCATGGAAATCGTTCCGTCAGGGCATGCTCGTCTGCCATCAGGCCTTCTATGCCCGTGCCGACTTCGCCATCGCCACCCCATACGATCTGCGCTATCGTTATTCGGCCGATGTCGACTGGTGCATCCGGGTGATGAAAGCTGCTGCCAAGGAAAACGTGCCGCTGTTCAACCTGAAGATGGTGGTGGCCTGCTATACTCAGGAAGGACAGACAACGCTCCACCATCGTGAGTCGCTTCTGGAGCGCTATCAGGTGATGGAGCATCACTATGGCCGCCTCCAGACCTTCTTCCTCCATTGCTGGTTCGCTCTCCGTTCACTCTTCAAATAAACAAGGGATTTTCTCTCCCTGTCTCCTTCTTGCGTCCCTCTGGTAGCAAGCGAGCAGAGCTCGAGCGGTCTCCCTGTCTCCCTGTCTCCCTGTTTTGCGACAGATTTTGGGGCCCTTTCCCGCCTTTGTCGCAATAGAGGGCGTGTGTCGTATGCTTCTCGGATTAAAATGAAGAAAAAACTTGGAATGAGCCCTATTTTCATCGTATCTTTGCCGTCGAATTCAAGATTCAACGGCGAGAACAGGCTGCACCTCAGCATAAAGCGAGCTTTCTGCCTTCGGTTTGCACTGTCCTTGCATCGTGATTCAGAAAATAATAAGTTTAACAATAAAAAATTAAAGAAAGGAAACAAATTATGGCAGAGAATGTAACTCCAGTAGTTCTTGAGGTTAAGGATTTCGAACCTCGTGAGGTGATGATGGTAGACTACAAGTTTGATCAGGCTACCGATCGTGAAGGACAGATCGCAGGTATCCCCCGCGGTGGTAAGGTAACAGTCCGTGTGAAGGCTATGAACGACGGCAACAACCAGCTGATTGCCTGGATGCTCGACCCGACGATGCCGAAGGATTTCTCAGTAAAATTTGTGAACACCGTAGATGGCGCCGCCATGAAGGAGATCAAGGGCACCAACTGCTACTGCATCAACTACGTCGAGAAGTGGGAAGACGGTGAGCAGCACTACGAGGAAGTCGAGATCGTATGTCAGAAGCTTGAGAACGGCCCCGTCGGATATGATAATCCTTGGAAGTAGGCCGTTAAGTGAGAACAGAGTCAAGTAAAAGTAAAAAATTAAATTTAAGAAAGGAAACAAATTATGGCAAAGACACCAGTATCAATGACCATTGACGGTTATAAAGAGAGAGAAGTATTGATGGTAACTTACGAGTTCAACCAGTCCACAGACGTAGAAGGCCAGATGGCAGGTATTCCCCGCGGCGGTAGGCTCAAGATCCGTGTGAAGGCCCTCAACGACGGCACCCCCGACCTGCTGGCTTGGATGACAGAGCGCAGCCTCCCGAAGAACGGTGAGATCAAGTTCTTGGAGACCAAGACCAACAAGGAGATGAAGTCTATCAAGTTCACCAACGGCTACTGCGTCAACTTCGAGGAGAAGTGGGAGGACAAGCTGGGTCACTTCGAGGAGATTGAGGTCACCTGTAAGGCCATCGAGTTCGGCAACGTGAAGTACGAGAACGACTGGGCATAAACGACCTTGTTTTTCAAACAATCTAGATAATCCTTTTAGATCAAGTAAGGAGACCATGTGGTCTCCTTACTTTTATGTTGGGGCCTCAGTCCGCCCCTTCCCCTTGCCATCTCGAGCGCCTTTTTGTCATGTCGAGCGTAGTCGAGACATCTCATGAGATCTCTCCATGCGCTTCGCTTAGTCGAGATGACAATATTACTTAATCACAACCTTAAACTTCGTTTGAGCTTGTTCACGTTCGGAAATGCAATCGAGCTTGCATTTCTCTCACTTAATCACAACCTTTTTGTTGTTGATGATGTAGACACCTTTTTTCAGGCTCTTGATGGCTTCGCTGCCGTCGAGAGCCTCTCGTATTAGTCGGCCGTCGAGGGAATAGACCTTAACGCTGCCAGCTTCTGGTGCCTCGATGGAGCGGATGGCGGTAGCGGATACAACACCCTGAAGACCCTCCTGGTTGTAATAACCACCATTGGTGAAGGCGAGGTCGGCCGTCTGGTTGGTGCCATCGTTGAAGATGATGCCCTCGTTGCTACTGCTCTGGCTCTTACGGTCGCTAGCCTTATAAGTCCATTTCCATACTGTGTAGCCTTTGTTGTCTTCGCCCAGTTTCTCGCAACTCACACCAGGCCACACATTGCCGGTATAGTTGTACTGCTTGTCCCAACGCCAGCATTTGATTTGGCTGCCCCAGCTCTTGGGAGCCACGAAGAAGGCACAGGTCTCGCCTTCGTTGACAGTGCAGAACGACGGGATGGTGACTGGCGCGTCATCTTCAGGCGATTCGTCGCCCTCGGTGATGGCCGTGACTTTCGACAGGTCGACGCCCGTGCTGGCATAGAGCTTGAATTTCTTGCCTTCTACAGCCAGTTGGTAGCCGTCGGTGCTGGCACCCTCTACGGTGCCTAACAGCAGCAGCAACGTGCCGTTGGCGCCTTTTACGCTCAGCGTGAAGCCTGCGGCAGAGGCTGTGGCGGAGAGAATCTCACTCTGGTTGGTGATGCCTGCTGCCTTACGGGTGGCGATGAGCTTCTTCAGGGTGCCTTTGTTGGACTGCCAGTGCTTCAGGAAAAGGCAGGGCGTGCCAGGCATCGTGAGGATATAGGCATTGGCAGCACAGATGTTCGTGCCGAGATAGTCTTTCTTGCCTTCGTCACGGCGGAAGGTGTCGTGGTTGTCGACGAATGTGACGCTGTATCGGGCATAGTTCTGGTCGTTGGAGAGCATCGGGTCTTTGAGCGCACTCCAGTTGCCACCGCCGAAGGCTGAGTTGATCTTGTACTTCATCGGGAAGTCGAAGGCCGCACTCTGTATCTTTCCGTCGACCTTGGTGCCATTGATCCAGTTGGTGACGACGGCCTTGTTGCTGTCCCAGCACTCGCCTACGCTATAGGTGGGGTTGGCGGAGGTGTTGTAGAGGCCTGTGTATTTGGCAGCATAGCCTTTCACCATGTCATAGCGGAAGCCGGCATAGCCTAGTTCGTTGAGGAGGAAGTCAAGATAGGTCTTGACATTCTTCTGTACCGTCTCGTTGGTATGATCCAAGTCGCGATAACCGTCGAAGTTGTCGCCCGTATCTTTTTCGCCAGTGGTCTTGTAGCCGTGGCTGTTGCACTCGTCGTCCTGACAGATGCCGGAGAACCCGGTGTTGTCCCATACGAGGCTGTACGAACCAGAGGTCTCATCGGGGAAGTCTGTCCACGTGTTGAGGCCGTTCTTGTGGTTGATGACCACATCTTCGATGATGCCCGTGCCTTTGTCCTTAAAGGTCTTGATCATCTTTTTCAGCTCGTCCTGGGTGCCCCAGCATGAGTTGTGGTCGAGCCAGAAGCAGGGGTCGTAGCCCATCGTCTGTCGCTTGGTATGATGGTATTCCGAGGTCTTGCCGCTCTGGGGAATCCAGATGAGGTCGAAGTATTGCGACAGTTCGTTGGCCTGACTTTCAAGTACCGTCCACTTTGAATCGGCATAACCGTCCCAGTAGAAGCCCTGTAGCATGACGCCCTTGTAGTCGGCAGGCCAGCCCTGGGCGGAGGCGGTGGAGAGTGAAAGGTGAAGGGTGAGGAGTAGGGCGAGTACTCTCCACGCTGTAGTGGTCTTAGTCATATTTGCCATAGTCGTTGTTTGTTAGTTTCAGTCTTCAATGATGGTGATGCGGCCCTGGGGCTTAGCGTAGGTCTGACCTGTGCTGCCACCGAGAACCTTGCTTAAGTAGTCGGCCAGTGCCTCGTAATAGCGGAGTGAGCTTTCGAAGAGGACGGGACATTTCTTGAAACAGTCGAAGAAGCCGCCTCCCTCATGGTTGTAGCTTGTCAGGGCCACGCTGTAGTTGTGCTTGAGGTCGATGGGGGCATAGCTGCCATCTTCTTGCAGGATCTCAATGTTGCTGACGGTATGGCTCTTGCTGTGGACGGTGAAGCGTATGCCGGAGCATTGCGGGAAGTTGCCGTCGAGCACGGGGACGAGTGATGTGCAGCGGGTGAGCATCTGCTGCAGCTGCTCGCCACTCACCATGATGCGGCGCAGGGTGTTGTCGTAGGGCAGCATGCCTATGATGTCGCCATAGGTGATGTCGCCTGCATGAATGTCGTTACGGATGCCACCACCGTTCTCAAAGCCGATGTCGGCCTTCAGGGCGTGGCGGTAGGCATCAGCCACGAGGTCGCCGGCATTGGTCTCTTCGCCACGAACAATCCACTGGGCATTCTCGTCGCTTACCACTAGGGTGTAGTCGCTATGGGCTACCACGGTAGAGGTAACGGCCTTTACTTTCTGGTGGATGCTGTCGATGGCAGCTGTGACCTGCGTGTTCTCGTAGGGGATGTCCTTGCGCTTGATGAGTTTGGTGATGAAGCGGCCATCGGGGGTGATGAGCAGCTTACCGACGTTGGCAAACTGTGTACCCGTCTGGGTGACGATGATCTCCTTGCCGTCGAGGTTCTTGACCTTGTCGCACTCAATGATCTCATGCGAGTGGCCGTCGAGCACGATGTCGATGCCACGGGTGTTGTTGACGAGGCGATGAGAGCTGAATCCCATCGACTGCGGGGTCTCGCCCACATGCGAGAGCAGCACCACATAGTCGGCACCCTCGGCACGGGCAGCGTCGACTGCCTGCTGGATGAGCTGGTAGAATGTCTTGGGCTTCAGGTCGTAGAGCAGGATGCCGTTGGTATCGTAGAACGAGTAGCCTTCCAGGATCATCGTCTCTGGTGTGCAGGCACCGATATAGGCCACCCGCTTGTCGCCATACTGATGGATGACGTAGGGGGCGAAGACGGGCTCAGGCTCTCCGGCTTCGTAGAAGTTGGCGCATACCACCGGGGTGCCTGCCTGCTCTAACAATGCTCTCATGCGAGGCACACCATAGTCGAACTCATGGTTGCCAAGTGTGAGGGCATGATAGTCCATGAGGCGCAGGATGTCGGCAATGTATTGGCCTTTGGAGATGGCGCCTGTGGTGTTTCCCTGCAGGAAATCGCCGCAACAGACGGCTGCGGCATAGGCCGTATCCGACTTGTTGATGGCATCGCGCAGACCTGCTATCTTCGTATAGCCGTCGATACCGCAATGTGCGTCGTTCTCATAGAGGATCACAATGCTCTTCTGAGCCATTACCTGGCAGCCCATCATCAGGGCCAGCACACTCATTATGACTTTCTGTTTCATATTCATGAAATTATCAGTAATACCTATGTTATTTTGTGCAAAGATACAAAAAATATCCATTCCTCCCAAGAAATAGCCGCAAATTCATTCTTTCTGTTCTTTTTTCAACGTATTATGGCGTAAAAATTTGGAAGTTATGAGGAAAAATCGTATATTTGCAGTTGATATGCTAAAGCTACCTAAAATAATCAATAAGACCTTGTCGATCAGATTGAGCCTGATGGTAGTCTGCGAGATAGCGCTTCTGCTTTTGGCGTCGTTGGTTGTGATGTTTCATTTCTCAAGCCAGGCCCTGAGACAGGAGGCGATGTTTAATGCTGAGCAGACGCTCGAGGGTACGGTGCAGCATATCGATAATATCCTCTTGAGTATGGAGCAGTCGGCTGGCAACGTCTATTGGGATATGCTGAACCATCTTGATGAGCCAGAGCGGATGTACACCTATAGCCGGGAGCTTGTGAAGTGTAATCCTTATATCGTGGGGTGTGCCATCGTCTTTAAGCCCTATTATTATAAGGACCGTGAGCTGTTTATGGCCTATGTGCACCGTAAGGGCAACAGCGTGATGACTGATGAGGATTCGGAGTTGATTACATCGGAGACCTTCAGTTCCAAGCCTTATACTGAGCAGGTGTGGTATACTGAACCCATGAAGACAGGCCATACTTACTGGACCGACCCTCTGAAGAATGAAAACACCGAGGATGAAGCCCTCACCACGTTCTGCCTGCCGATTTATGACAAGGGGGAATGTGTGGGCGTGCTGGCCGTCGACCTCTCTATCGGACTGCTTTCGCAGATTGTACTGGATGTCAAGCCCTCGCCCCATGGCTATAGCATCTTGTTGGGACGTAACGGTTCGTTTATCGTACACCCTGACCCAGAGAAGTTGTCGCACGAGACCGTCTTCACCCAGACAGAGAGGGGGGCAGACCCGTCGGTGCGCGAAGCTGCCGAGGCCATGGTGGCAGGTGAGACTGGCTCGAAGTCTTTCCGGATGAACAACAGCGAGTGGTATGTGTTCTATAAGCCTTTCCTGCGCACTGAGGTGCCAGGACGTTCGATGGAGAACCTCAAATGGAGTGTGGGCGTGATCTATCCTGAGGATGACATCTTCGGCAATTACAACCGTCTGCCCTACTATGTGTTGGGCATAGCCATTTTCGGACTTTTGCTTTTCTTCTTCCTTTGTCGTTGGGTTACCCACCGAAGACTGCAGCCCCTGCTCCTGCTGTCAGACTCGGCCAAGCGTATTGCGGCAGGGCATTACGACGAGAAGGTGCCTGATACGAACCGCGGTGACGAGGTGGGATTGCTGCAGGATCATTTCCGACGGATGCAACAGTCGTTGGAGGCGCACGTCACAGAACTGAAACAACTGACAGACACGCTTCAGGAGCGTGGTAAGGTGCTGCGTGATGCCTATAACAGGGCTCAGGAGGCGAACAGGATGAAGACATCCTTCCTCCACCACATGACCAATCAGATGATTGCTCCTTCGGCAGCCATCAAGGAGAGTGTTGCCCATCTCTGTGACAACTATCATGACGTGAGCCTTCAGGAGGCTGACCACGAGGTGGAGGTCATACAGCAGCAGAGTAAGGCCATTATCGATCTGGTGAACACGCTCATCCATACTGCTGAGAGCGAGAACAGAAAGGAGGCCGACGATGAGTAGATTCCCTCATAAACTGTCTGTTAGGCTCGGTCTCGGCATCCTGTTGATGGCCACACCGGTATTTGTCTTGTCTTTGGGCGCCCTGTACCTACAGTCACGACACTTCATCCATAAGGAAGCCATGGAGCATGCAAACAGTGAGCTCGACACGAAACTGCAGCGCGTGAGAATCTTCATGAGTACGGTAGAGACTGCCACTGATGCCTGTGCGTGGCTGGCTGAAGAGTCTTTCAAACCAGACTCCCTGCTGTCGATCTCACGTCGTATCGTGATGCTTAATAGACATGTCAGTGGCTGTTCCATCACGGCAGAGCCGGATATGTTCCCCGAAAAGGGACGTTATTTCTCGGCCTATACCGTTCGTGATGGCGATACAATCATCACCGTCAGGGAGGCGGAATATGATTATTACAGCAAGGTGTGGTATAAGATTCCGCGCCAGCTAAGGGAGCCCTGCTGGATAGACCCCTTTGACGACTACAATGAGGGGACGCTTTCCAATCCAGAGATTATCGCCTCTTACTGTAAACCGCTTTATCTGGGTGGCGACAAGATGGTGGGCATCTTCTCCACCGACCTTTCCTTCCGACAGCTTGCTGCAGCCGTCAATGAGCAAGAACATCCCTATCCGAATGCCTATTTCGTGCTTATTGGCAGTGACGGGCGCTATCTGATGCATCCTGATACTACGCGTCTCTTCAAGACCACCATCTTTGCCGATAAGGATCCCAGCCATGATACTGAGATGATTGCCTTGGGACATGAGATGACAGCAGGAAAGGAGGGCACTATGCATGTCACGATGAATGGTCGGCTCTGCCATGTGGCTTATAAGCCTGTTCCAGGCACTAGCTGGAGTCTGGCTTTGGTATGTCCTGACAGCGATATTTTGGCGAGGTATCATCATCTGACTAACATCATCCTCATACTTATTGTCATCGGGATGCTGCTCATTGTGTTTATGAGTTATAAGGTGGTAGGCCGTGCCGTCAGACCACTCGGCAATCTTCTGGGCATGTCGGAGAGGATAGCAGCAGGCCACTATGACGAGTCGATACCGTATACCGATCGTGAAGATGCCATCGGACAGCTGCAGAATAGCTTTGCTACCATGCAGGAGTCACTGAATGACCATGTAGGCAGCATTCGTCGGACTGTCGAGCAGACGAAGGAGCGAAATGAGGAACTGGTGCGTGCCACACAGTTGGCAGAGGTGGCCGTCAGGCAGAAGACAGCGTTCATACAAGACGTGTCTCACCAGATACGTACACCGCTGAACATTATCATTGGCTTTGCAAATGTGCTGCGCGAGAGTCTCACCTCTATCGGTTCTGGGAACTTGGATCAAAATGCCCTCGCCAAGGAGGAGGTGGCCACCATCGCTGGCATGATGAAGCACAATTCTGCCCATCTGGACCGTATGTTGCTGATGCTTTATGACAGTTCCGATCAGGCCGTTTCCGAAGAACAGTGGTTACAAAGGAATGAACAGGTATCGCCCAATAAGGTGGCTCGTGAGTGCATCGAACATACGCTGTCTCACTTCCCTGACCTGCCTATCCATTTCGAGACCGACCTTGACGACGACTGCAGTATCCAGTCAAACTATCTCTACCTGATGCGCACGCTTCGTGAATTGCTGTATAATTCAGCAAAGTATTCTGATAAGAAGCACATCTCGCTGCGTGTGACGGCAACGGATAGGATGATTCGTTTTATTACCGAGGATGTGGGGGCTGGCATCCCCGAAGAGTCATACGATCTTATCTTCAACCCATTTACCAAGGTTGATGACTTGTCGGAGGGTCTTGGTCTCGGCTTGCCTTTGTCCAAGCGTCATGCCAAGAGTCTTGGCGGTGATCTGATTCTCGACACCTCCTATCACGATGGTTGTCGCTTTATCCTTGAACTACCGAGATAAAAAAAATAATCGGGTCGCTCTGATGAGGGCGACCCGATTGTTTATGAAAGTAGCATCACTACTTGATGACAACCTTGTGGGCTCCATTGTATGTGAGGTAGAGCTTGAAGGTGTAGGTGCCTGCAGTGAGCGACAGGTTGCTGCCGTCCTGAGTCAGGCCGTTGACATCGCCACCCCAGTTGATGGCCCAGTCGTGGTTGGCACGGAACTTGTACTCGCCGGATACTGCGTCGGTAGTTACCTCCCAGCAGCCTTCGTCCTTGTTGAAGGTCATCTCCACATCGCCGCTCCATTCGTTGAAGCCACCGATGATGCTGACGCTCTCAATCTTGGTGAGGCTGAAGGTCAGGGCACCTGCGTCGAGGTCAATCATGTAGAAGCCTGCACCTGGATCCGGACAGTTGGAACTGCCGTCAGGTGAAAGGGTACCGCTAGTGGTAGAACCACCCATGTACTCGAGGTCATTGTCCCAGCTGTCAGCATTGGGCTTGAACTTATACTCGCCGTCAAGATAGTAGAAGCCAGTGTACTTACCATCGTTGGCAGGACCGTAGAGGGCGTGAGAAGTACCCCAGCCACTCTCATTGCCAATCTCGTAGAAGAAGTCACCGAAGCTGAGGCCTACAGCACTCCACGTCTGCTCCATCATGTTGAAGGTAAGACGATAGAACTTGGCGCCTTCTACATAGGCTACCTTCAGGTTTCCGCCAGCGTTGTCGGTGGCAAACTTACCCTCGGTATCAGAAGCTGTGAGGCACTTGCTCCAGTCGCCGCCAAGACCAGACTTCGGGGTTACCTTGAACTCGAAATCTCCAGTAACCACTGATGCGGGAATCATAACGGTGAAGACAGGATTCTCATAGGCATCACTGCCGCCATTGTTGAGCTCATAGCTGGTATTGGTGTTGTCCCAGCCGTTGATGCTACCAGTGATATAATAGGCATCCTCGATGACAGGAGCGTTGGGTGTAGCAGTCAGGGTAGTGGTACCCTTGGTGGCTATCGACATGCCGTTTACATTGACCAGTCCGACAACCTGCACGGGAATCGTGCGGGCTATGGGACGACGGCCGTAAAGCGAAACGACGGCATTCTCAAGCTCCTTCGTGTCAACGGTGAGGTTGGCACTGTTCACCTTCAGCTCGACTTGCTTGTTGCCATCTTCGCTGGTAATCGCAGCTCTATACGTAGCCTGTGCACCTTCGATACCTGTAACAGAGGCATTGAAGAGCTGGACAGTCTCGCCTGTATAGGTGGCAAAGTCGACAGCACTGGCGGGGCTGACGCTGAGGTCTACACCGAGGGGCTCCTCGGGACCGTTGGCGATGGGGGCAGCCCAGTCTTTATAATCTTCGGTACAGCTTGCCATCAGCAAGACAATACCCATCATTGACAATAACTTTTTCATACTTCAAAGATGTTTTTAGTTTTCAATATACATGAACTGACCCGTGATATCGTTCAGGAATACAGTATAAGAACCTGCCTTGTAGGGGATGTTGGCTCCGTTCTGAGTGCCCTGTCCATAGGGGAATGAGGCAGCACCCCAGTTGAAGTCCCAACCGCCGTCGGCAGCAAATTTCATCTCACCGTCCTCACCAGCATTGAAGGTGGCCGACCATGCGTGGTTCTCACCGCCATAGGTGTCGTAGGCATTCATCAGGTTGGCATTGACATCCCAGCCGTTGTAGCCGCCAGGCATACCCATCGATGTGAAGGCGCGCGGTGCACCGTCGTAAGGCTCAATAGTGAGCACATCGTTCTTGGTGTCGAGCTTCACGGTATAGTAGCCGTCAGAAGGAACGGTGATATTACCAGAGCCACCATCGTTCTTCACATAGCCGGCATCACCAGCACCCCACTGCTCGGCCCAGTCGCCAGGAGTCTTGATGAGCTTGAAGCCCTTGCCGCCAGGGAAGAAGCCTGTGTATGCAATGACACCCTTACCACTTACCTTGTCGTAGGTCTCGTCGGCCAGTGTCAACAGTGGGAAGATAGCCGAACCGATACCACCTGCGGAGTTGTTCCATGAGCCATCGCCGACACACTCACCTACGAGGTACCACAGCTCGGGAGCTGCATCCTTCAGGGCGATATAGTATGGACCAGTCAGAATGGTCACCACGTTTGAATAGATAGTTGCAGCACCAGGTGTAGATGCAGCCAGACGTACATAGACAGTCTGGGTGCCAGGGACGGTGTTCTCTGTCCACTGGGCTATCTGCACCATGTTACGGTCGAGTGTGGTGGCATCCATAGAGCCAGATCCGCCAAACAGACCAGAGGCAACGACTGCGTAGTCGGGGATGGTTGCCCCGCTCTCGTCGGCATTGGCCTCATCGGTAGAAACCGTGAAGTTACCAGTCAGAGAAGCCTGAATGTCATAGCTGACTTCAGCAGGGAAGCCATAGTCGGGCTGTGACCAGGTGAAGGGAATCTCAGTGGAATTCTCCAGCGCGACAATCTGTGCTGCGTAGCTGGGCTCATTCAGCACGAATGTTGAGGGCTGCTGCAACGTCGGGTTCGAGTCGTTGTCATCGGCACAGGCAGCGAAGAGGCCCATACCACACATCAGCAGCAATGTTGATTTCAATATATTTTTCATTGTCGTATGCATTTATTGATTATTTGTAACCTTCGTTCTGAACCAGATTGGGGTTGGCTGTCAGATCCGTTGTCGGAATGGCGAAGAGGTTCTTGTAAGCCTCGAAGTTGCGGCCAGCAAAAGAGCCACCCTTCCACTGCCAGGTGTAGTCAGAGCTTCCACCGTACTTGCCAAAGCGGATGAGGTCCATGCGGCGACGGCCTTCGTAGTAGAACTCACGGCACCACTCGTCACAAATCTCGTTGAGCGTATAGCTGTCCTTTGTAGAAGCGTTGGCACGACCACGCAGGGCATTGATGGCATTGGCAGCATCACCTGTAGCAGTACCGCCAGACTGACGGGCCTGAGCCTCAGCATAAGTCAGATAGGCCTCAGCTGCACGGAGCAGGAAGAAGTCGGCATCGGGGAACTGGGCGCTGCTGGTAGATGCACCAGTAGTGGTGAAGTTATTGAACTTAGCCACAGCATAGCCGTTCTTGAAGGCACCTACATCCTCATTGTCGAGGGTACGGCCACGAGAGTCGATAATGGCACGGTCGTCACCAGCAGCCTTGGCGAAGTCCTTCGGACTGGCCTCGGGGGCGTTGCCATTGGGGAACCACTTCTTGATCAGATCAGGACGAGCGCGGTTACCACCCCAGGTCTCGGTTGTACCGTTGGAGTCAATCATATCGGCATCGTGGGTAGAAGCAATCAGGAAGAGTGATGTACCCCAAGAGGTGGTGCGAACACCGTCCTGCAGGATGGGGAAGATAGCCTCATGGGCAGCACTGGTCTCACCGTTGTCAGCCATGAACAGCATCTGATAGGCGCTCCAAGAACCAGCACTGGTGGTGTTCAGCTGATAGCTGGAGTTCATCACCTGCTGGGCATACTGGGCAGCCTTGCTCCACTGGGCATTGCCGGTATAAACCTCTGCATTCAGGTAGAGACGGGCCAACAGCAGCCAGGCAGCAGCCTTGTCTACGCGACCATAATTAGCATCCTTGGATGTCTTGGCTGTAGCAGCACTAAGCTGAGGCTCGATCTCGAGCAACTCACTTTCGATGAAGTTGAACATCTCTGTACGAGAGTACTGCTGTGGCTTCTCAGAAGTGATACCAGTGACGAAGGGCACATTGCCCCAGCCGTCCATCAGCAGGTAATAGTTCAGGGCACGGATGAAGCGCACCTCGGCCGTCATCGTAGCATTGAAGCCCTCGAACTCCTGCAGATACTGGTTGCAGAAAGAGATACCCGTATAGAGGCGATAGTAGTAACCGCGGAGCATCGGGTGAGATGCATCGTAGGTGTTGTAGCAGAAGTTGGCGATACCCTCGTCGCCCCATCCGCAGATCGACTCGTCGGTGGTCAGTTCATTGGCATTCCACATCTGGCGTATATAGCCTGATGTACCACCATCGATACCATCGACATCACAGTCACCGTTGGCGCCGCCATTACCGGCTACGGCAATATTGGCATAGCACTTGTTGAAGAGTGCCTCCGGCTGGATCTCAGTATTCAGGTTCGGGTCGATGGGGGTCACGTCCAGATCCTTCGTACAAGAGCTGAATCCTACTGCCACGAGTAAGGCAGCTGCCGGAATGATATTTTTGATATATGTTTTCATTGTTACCTTATTTATAATGTTAGAAGTTCAGATTCAAACCAAGGATGAATGAGATAGGACGGGGATAGAGATTGTTGTCAATACCGCCGAACACTTCAGGATCGATGCCATCGTACTTCGTGATGCAGAACACATTGGATGCAGTGGCGTAGATACGGCCGCCGATACCCTTGTAGTTGCCGCACTTGAAGAGGCTGTCGAAGCTGTAACCCAAGGTAATGTTGTCACACTTCAGGAATGAGCCGTTCTGTACCCAGTGGTCAGAGAGCTTGGCCTCCAAGTCGTAGGTCTGCCAATTGTAGTCGAGGGCAGCCACCGGACGGTTGCCGTAGAAGTTGTTACCGCCAGAGTAGAGCTCTGCAGCACTCATGTTCACATTACCTGACATCAGGTTGTTGAACACATAGTTGCCAAGACTTGCACGGAGCGTGAAGCCGAGGTCCCAACTCTTGTACTCCAGACGAGAGCTCAGACCCATGGTTACAGGAGCCATCGGACTCTTGTAGTAATATTTGTCAGCTTCGGTGATGACACCGTCGCCATTGCGGTCTACTACCTGACCTTCGATGGGCTTGCCTGCCTTGTCGTATACCTGCTGATATACGTAGTATGAGTAAGCAGGATGTCCCACGGCATGAGCCTGAGCGTTTACACCTGTACCACCACCGATACCACCAGTAGGAACGAAGTAGTTGGGATCGTCACCAATCAGTTCGGTAATCTCATTGTGGTTGTAGGTGAAGTTGTAGTCGATAGTCCAATACCAGTCGTCAGTCTGGATGGGCTTGAGGCCTAAGGTAACCTCGACACCCTTGTTCTCCATCGATCCGATGTTGGTCATCACCGTGTTCTTAAAATTAGTACCAGCAGCCACATCGGCCTTGTTCAGCAGGTCGGTGGTCTTACGGAAGTAGACATCCACACCAACGGTGAAGCGCTGGTTCCAAGCGCCGAAGTCGAAACCGATGTTATAGGTATCGGTGGTCTCCCACTTCAGATTCGGATCGTAGGCGTCAGGACGAGCCATAGAACCGTCACCGCTAATGTCATAGTAGCTACCGATGCCGGAGTTGAGGGCGTAGATGGCGAAATAGTTGTAGTCGCCGATACCTTCCTGCTGACCAGTCTTACCATAGCTCAGACGGAGTTTCAGGTCAGAGAGCCAGTCGATGTTCTTGAACACCTTCTCCTCGCTCATCTTATATGCCAGAGCGGCAGAGGGATAGAGCTGCCAGTGGTCCTTGAAACGTGAAGAACCGTCATCACGAAGTGTTGCTGTGATATAGTAACGATCCATCAGGATATAGTTCATACGTCCGAAGAACGACACGAGGTAGTTCTCGGTCTTATAGTTGTGCAGATACCAGTCGTGGTACTCACCCGCTTTCTCAGCATGGGTGGAAGGATATGTTCCCCAGTTGTTGGTCTTCTGAGAGCGCCAGAAGTGCTGCCACTCATAACCACCCATGATGTCGAAGTGGTGAACCTTGGCAAAGTCCTTGTAGTACTGTGCGTATGTAGAGAGTGTCAGGTTGCGTTTGGTGATCTTGTCCCATCCGTGGTAGCCATAGTAAATGGCAGCGGGAGAAGAGTTGGCAACGTCAGTCCACTGCTTACCTTCGGAAATATCAGCACCTAAGGTCAGGTGGAGGCGCAGGTCCTCAAAGCCGTGGATCTTATAATCGATGTCGGCATTACCGATAAACGAGCGGCTGATGGCGCGGTCGTCGTTCAAGTCCAGCAGAGCCACAGGGTTGGCGGTAGCGTTACGGTTGTAGGTGTTCGGCCAAGAGGGATCGTTGAGTGACTCTCCAGGAACCTTCCACTCCGTGTAACCACCGAAGTTCTTTGCGTCTGCCGATGTGGTGTCATAGATGGGCTTCGTTGGGTCGTAGGCCATAGCGGCACCAATGGCACCGGTGTTGGCATACTGTGTCTTGGCCCACATGCCCTTGGCATTGAGGTTCAGTGTCAGATGATCGTTCAGCAGTGATGGATTCAGGTTCAAGGCGGCAGTATAACGCTTGAAGTCTGAAGTCTTCAGGATACCTTGCTGGTCAGTGTAACCAAGAGAAACACGATAGGGGAGATTGCCAATGGCACCGGCGAGGGTCACGTTGTGGTCGTGGCTCCATGCTGTACGGTAGATCTCGTCCTGCCAATCGGTGTTGGCATCGCCAAGTGCTGCCATGGCAGCCTCCTCACGGGCATTGCCCTTATAGAGCTGGGTGGCAAAAGCACGATACTGGTCGCCGTTCATCACGTCGATGAGCTTCTTCTTCATACTCATGGTGACGCTACCATTGTAAGACACCTGAGGAGCAGAGCCCTTGCGACCCTTCTTCGTGGTGATGATGATAACACCGTTAGAACCACGGCTACCGTAGATGGCGGTAGCTGAAGCGTCCTTCAGCACGTTGAACGACTCGATGTCCTGTGGATTAACCATTGAGAGGGGATTGGAAAGACCCTTTACTCCGTTGTTGTCCATAGGTACACCATCGATAACGATCAGAGGGTTATTGGAGGCGTTCAGTGACGAACCGCCACGGATACGGATGGTAGAGCTACCGCCCGGAGAACCACCATCGCTGGTCACGTTCACACCGGCAATCTTACCTTGCATCATTTCCTGAGCATTTACAACGAGACCCTTGTTCTTGGTATCTGGCTTCATAGCCGTTACCGAACCTGTCAAGTCACTCTTTCTAACTGCACCATAACCGATGACCACCACCTCGTTAAGCACGGCGGCATCGTCCTGCAGTATCACTTCTACAGTAGGAGCAGCCTTTACCGTCTGCGGCTGGTAGCCGATGTAGGTAATGGTAATGTCTGCACCCTGATTGGCTTTCAGCGCGAAATTACCGTCGAAATCAGTCACGGTGGCGGTCTGTGTACCGTCAACGCGTACTGTTGCGCCGATAATGGGTTCGCCTGTAGCATCTTTCACATGGCCTTTGACATCAATCTGAGCAAAGGCGCCGACCGATAGGAACAGCCCCAGTAAAAGGCCGAGCATCCTAAGCGGAACTTGAATGTTTACCTGCTTCATCATTACTTTTAATTAGAGTTAATTGTTATTTGTTATATCGTCTTAAGCTTGCTATGCTTGGTTTTATGGTGCAAAGATAGAATTCTTTTCGATACGTTGTTCTTTTTTTGCTTAAAAATTTATAATTCCGACGTGCAAACGTTTGCATTCGCGTGTACCTATTATATTATTTAATAATATTTGGATAATTGCACATTTTGCACTATCTTTGCACCGATGGAGGAAAAGATTCCAATGACAATGAAGGACATCGCCCGGGAGTTAGGCATTTCCGTAGCAACGGTGTCACGGGCCTTGAAGGACTCGCCCCGTATCAGTGAACAGCGGCGGCGGGAGATTCAGCAGTATGCCCGTGAGCATAATTTTTATCCCAATGCCATCGGTGAAGCCCTGCGTCACAGCCGCGTCATGCCCCAGCGCGTCATCGGAGTCATCGTACCGGAGTTCACGCATTATTATTTCTCGTCCATCCTGACGGGCATCGAGGAGGCTGCAGCTGTTCGCGGTTATCGCATCATGGTAGCCCTAAGCGGTGAGCAGTATGAGCGTGAAGCCCGCATATGTGAAAATTTCCTCCGTTATAAGGTCTGTGGTGTGATTGTGTCACAGGCGAAGGATACGACCAACTATGACCACTATCAGAAACTCATTGATGCTGGCATTCCTATCGTGTTCTATGACAGAATATGCACGGGCGTAAATGCTAGCCGCGTAGTGGTCGACGATTATATGGGTGCATACAAGGCCGTGACTCACCTGATAGAGACTGGCTGTAAACGGATTGCCTTCTATGGCGGCCCCCATCAGTTGGAGATTTCGAAGAATCGTTTCAACGGCTATAAGGATGCCTTATTAAAACACGGTATGGCCATTGATGAGTCCATCATCGGTATTTGTGACAACCGTGCTGATGCAGAGATCCTTACACCGAAGCTAATGGCTTTGGAGCAGCCACCCGACGGTTTTTTTGCCGTCAACGACGACACCGCTATAGGCATTCTCTATACAGTGAAACATGCTGGTTACCGTGTGCCGGAGGATATCTGCATCTGTGGTTTTACCAATGGTCAGCGTGCCGTGGCTTGTGACCCGATGCTGACTACTGTCGAACAGCGTGGACACCGTGTTGGTGAGGAGGCTGCAGGGATTCTGATGGACAAGGTGGAAGGGCTCTTGCCTATGGATAAGGTAGAGAAACGTGTTGTCCGTACCCGGCTTGTTATCCGTGGAACAACTAAGTAGTGAAAAGTGAACAATGAAAAGTGAATAATTATGAAACAAAAACCTGATCTTTCCTTCTGGAAACTGTGGAATCTTAGTTTTGGATTCTTTGGTGTGCAGATTGCATACGCCTTACAGAGTGCTAACATCTCTCGTATCTTCGCCACCCTCGGTGCCGACCCTCACAATCTGAGCTACTTCTGGATTCTGCCCCCGCTGATGGGCATCCTGGTACAGCCGATTGTCGGCACACTCAGCGACAAGACCTGGACACGGTTTGGCCGTCGTATACCTTATCTGTTTGTGGGTGCAGCTGTGGCAGTGCTCGTGATGTGTTTATTGCCCAATTCCGGCTCGTTGGGTCTTACTATCAGTGCGGCCATGATCTTTGGACTTGTTGCCCTGATGTTCCTCGACACGTCAATCAACATGGCCATGCAGCCGTTTAAGATGCTGGTGGGTGACATGGTCAACGAGAAGCAGAAGGCCAAGGCCTACTCCATCCAGTCATTCCTCTGTAATGCAGGTTCGGTTCTGGGATTTGTGTTCCCCTTCATATTCACCTTTATTGGCATCAGCAACGTGGCGGAAAAAGGTGTGGTGCCCGATTCTGTTATCTGGTCGTTCTATATTGGCGCTGCCATCCTGATTTTATGCGTAATCTATACTACTTCAAAGGTCCGGGAGTGGAATCCTCAGGACTATGCTGAGTATAATCCTGTGTCGGAGGAGAAGGAGGAGAGTGCCAACTGGATCACCCTGTTGAAGCATGCGCCATCCACCTTCTGGAAGGTCGGATTGGTACAGTTTTTCTCTTGGGCTGCCATGCTCTATATGTGGAACTACACCACGGGTGCCATTGCCGAGGTGGTGTGGAATACAACCGATCCAGCCAGCGAAGCTTTTCAGGAGGCAGGAAACTGGGTGGGTATCCTCTTTGCTGTGCAGGCTGTGGGATCCGTCATCTGGGCAGCCCTGCTACCACAGTTTAAGAATACAAAGGTGGCCTATTCCGTCAGTCTGATCATTGGTGCCATTGGTTTCTGTATGGTTCCTTATATCCATGACCAGTATCTGCAGTTTGTTCCTTTCCTGATGATTGGCTGTGCCTGGGCTGCTATGCTTGCCATGCCGTTCACCTTCGTTACCAACGCCCTCCAGGGCTATGGTCACATGGGAGCTTATCTGGGCTTGTTCAACGGTACCATCTGTATCCCACAGATTGCTGCCGCCCTGTTGGGTGGAACAATCCTCTCGATAGTGGGTCACGCCCAGTCGACGATGATGATCGTTGCTGGTGTCAGCTTCCTCATCGGCTCCGCTTGCGTCTTCGTGATTAAGGACAAGAAATAAGCTTAATTCTATTGCAGCGGGGTTAGGGGATAGATAATGTTTACTATCAGGATGTTGGCTGCAAGGATGATGAAGTTCATCAGCAGGCCAATACGCATAAAGTCACTGAAGCGATAGCCGCCTGGGCCGTAAACCAACATGTGGGTGGGTGAGCCGATGGGAGTGGCGAAGCTGCTGCTGACACTGACCATCAGGGCTATTAGGAAGGGGTAGGGCTCGTAACCGAGTTTCTCTGCCGCTTGGTACATGATGGGGAAAAACATGGCACCCGCTGCGGTGTTGGAGATAAACTCTGTAATAAAGGTGCCCACCAGACAAATAGCCGTCATTACTACAATTGGGTTGGTGCCACAGACATCGAGGATACCAAAGGCGAGGCGCTCAGCGATACCTGTCTTTTGGATGGCTACGCCTAATACTACAGAACCGGCAAACACCATCAGGATCTCCCAGTTGATGGCTTTCATTGCTTGGTCTACGTTACAGCAACGGCAGAGGAGCATGGCCATGGCGGCGAGGAAGGCACACTGCAAGAGTGGAATCACGTTAAGAGCCGAGAGTACTACCATGGCTATCATGATGGAGGTGGAGATAAACGTTTTCTTACCGATGTTGGGTACTTGGGCTGAGTCGAAGAATTGCAGATCCGAGGCGAGCCTCTCGGTCTGAATGTTAGCCGTTGGAGAACATTCCAAGAGTAAGGTGTCACCAGCCTGAAGAACCACCTCACGGGGCGATTGATTGATGTGCTTGCTTCGGCGGGCTACTGCCACAAGTGTCATATTGTTGTCTTTCTCAAACGTGCTTTCACCAATCTTTGTGTTAATAAGATGGCTACCAAAGGTAACATAAGCTGTACGAAGCTGACGGTTGCTGTCTACCTCGTTCATGGAAAATACATGATGGTCGGCGTTTACCAGCCCGTGGCTCTTTTTCAGTTCTAGAATCTCATCGATCTGGCCAGCAAACACAAGACGGTCACCCCCCATGATAGGCTCTTTGTCGGGTACAGGTGAGACTACCTCGTCGAAATGGACAATCTCTATAAGACTACCACCATGCACCTCGTTCAGTCCTGCCTGAATAATGGTCTTTCCTACAAAAGGATTATTGGCCGGAACTAACAACTCTACTGTATAGTCGGAGGTAGATTCGAAGGCTGCCTCAGGCGCTTGGCGCTCAGGTAGGAGCTTTCTCATAGCGATGATACTGAGCATGCCGATGCAAAGGCAGAAAAGGCCTGGGATTGTGGTGGCCAATACGTTCATAGCTTCACCTGTGTTCTCAGCATAAAGACCAGAGATAATCAGGTTGGGCGGTGTGCCAATCAACGTACATACGCCTCCCATGCCTGAAGCATAACTCAGCGGGATGAGCAGTTTTGAAGGTGAGATCTTCAACTTCTTCGACCACATCTTGACGATACTCACGAAGAGTGCCACCACGGTGGTGTTACTCAGGAACGAGCTGAGTACAGCCACTGGTAACATCAGTCGGACGACTGCTTTTGAATATGAATTGGGCTGTCCTAATAGATTTCTTACAATCCATTGCAGCACACCGGTATGCGTCAGTCCTGCCACCACCACAAAGAGTACGCCAATGATGACTACCGATGTGGAACTGAAGCCCGAGAATGCTTCCTTGGCATTGAGCACTCCTGTAACATAGAGGACAGAAATTGCCCCAAGAAATACCAAATCAGAACGGAGCTTAGTGAATAACAAGACGGTAAACATGGTGAGTACCGTGATGATGGTTATCCAGGCATAGAGGTTAAAACCTAAAAAAACAAATGATTCCATAAGATCTTTTTATTTGACGGCAAATATACAAACAAATTACCAATTATCCAAATGATGACCTTATACTATCAGTGTAATTTTTGTTAAATTCACAATATCTTCTCCAAATCCACCGACAGGCCTACGCTGAAGCTGGTGCCTGTGGTCAGCGGCGAACAATAGTAATACGACTTGGGTTTGTAATTAAAGATGTTGTCGATGGCGGTGTTGAGGCTGATGCCACGCCAGATGTGGTGCTGGAGCATCAGCTTCCAGATGGTGTAGCCCTGATCGACATCGGTGCGGCCAGACTGCGGCTTGCCCTGGTAGCGACCTGAGAGGGCTGCGTCGAGGGCATAGTTGCGCGTGAAGTGATGGCCATAGCCGATGCGCCATGTCAGGGAGTGGGAACGGGGCTGCGTGAACTGTGAGGTGATGACGTTGCCCGTCTCGCGCATCCACGAGTAGTTGAGCTTGAGTGTCATACCCCAATCAAAGTAGTGGCCCATGCTGACATCGACACCCCAGACGTTGACACCATCTTCGTTCCAGTAGAGGGCACTTTCCATCCCTTCGTACTCAGGGCCTTCGATGGTGGTGATGCGCTTGTCGAAGATGTTACAATAGCCCACGATGGTGAAATTGTAGACACCATCCAGGATGCCGCTGTTGCGGATGCGGTTCTGTCGCTCGATGGCGATGTTAAAGTTGTGGCTCTTCTCTGGCTCCAGGTCGGGATTTCCGAGAATCATATAACCCATGTTACCCATGTCGAAGCACATGTACATCTCCTTGAGCGTAGGGGCACGGAAGCCGCTGGCATAGTTGGCACGGAGGGTGAGCCAGGGGAACTTATAGACGACTGCCAGGCGCTGGGTGAAGGCTTTTTGGGCAGAGGCGGAGAAGTAGTCGTAGCGCACGCTGCCCACCACATTGAGTCGGTCGGTGATATTCCAGTCGAACTGGGCATAGCCGTCGATATTGTTCTGCGAGTGGGTGGTACCGGCTACAAACTGATAGGTCGAGAGGTAGTCGTTCATGTAGTCAGCTCCCAGGATCAGGTTGTTCTTGCCAAAGGAATTGCTGAACAGTGCGTGGACGACGTGCTGACGATTGCTGTAGTCATGGTCGTGGGTACGAGTGCCGTCGGGCATATAGTTGGCCTTGTCATACTGGTCGTAGGCATACGACAGTTCGAGGTGGCGATCACGGTTCCAGGCATATCTGCCCTTCAGTCCGGCACTGTAGGCATTGAAATGATAGTCGTAGGTGTCGCGCTCACTGGTGCGGAAGAAATAAGAGCCTCGTCCTGTCAGCGTCAGCTGGTCGGTGGGCCGCCATATGAGTCGCTCCTTGACATTATAGGTTTTCTGTCCGAAGAGTCGGCTGATGTTTGAATCGTCGCTGAGCACCGACTCGTCATAGGGCAGGCCTTGCATCTTCTTCATCAGCTCTCGGGCTATCTCCTCGGGCGAGTGGGCTTTGGGCAGATTGACGGGATCGATCTTGGTGTGCTGGAAGCTGGTCAGCGAGTTCCACTTCCCGGTGTTGAACGAGAAGCTGGCTCCATTGCGCCATTCGTTGCCGAAGGTGTTGAAGCGCGAGTTGACATTGGCTGTCCAGGGATCGATGTTCTCACGGCTGATGATGTTGATCACACCACCGACGGCATTTGAGCCATAGAGGGCTGAAGAGGCACCCTTTACAATCTCGATGCGCCCCACGTTGTCGAGGTTCATGCGGGTGTAGTCGACATTGTCCATGGTCTCACCAGCCATGCGTTCGCCATCGACGAGGAAGAGCACGGAGTTGCCGCCAAAGCCGCTCATGTGGAGGGCTGTCTCCTGGGTCATGGCAAGTCCGAACTCCAGTCCGGGAATCTCCTGCGTAAGCATGTCCTGGATATTAGTGGCATCGGCAATCTTGATGTCGTGGAGGGTGATCAGTCGCGTGACGACTGGCGCATCCTTCAGGGTCTTTGGCGAGTGGGAAGCAGTGACCACAATCGGGTTCAGCTCTACAGAGTCGCGGAAGGCTGTCTGTGCAGAGAGAGGAACAACTGGCATGGCCAAAGCCATGCCAGCCAAGAGGGAATATGTAAACTTTCTCAACAACTTATGTGTCACAACTTACTTTCTGGTACCTGTAAACTGTCCTTCAAAAGCAAAGGGCATATTGCCGTATTTCTGTGTAAACGTCATAACCACGTTCTTGTCACTGAAGATGACGGTGATGTCACTAATAGTATAAGCTTTCTCAGCCCCATCGGCAGTTTTTACGGTACCCTCGTATTTGGCGAGCTTACCTGTAATCGTGTTGCCGCTCTTGGTCAGGGAGATTCCCTTTACAGGAAGTGCTGGGACTGTCATCATGCCTTCGCCATATTTGGGAAGGGTCACATCAACAGCTACGTCGGTAGCTTTGGTAAACTCAATGGTCTCGCTACTTTCTTCTGCCTCTCCCATCACTGTGAGAGTTTCCGTGCCTGTGTAGGAACCTGCTACCTGAGAGGCTACGGGAGCCTCGGGATCGTCATCACTACTGCTGCAAGAGCTTGTACCAAGCACGATGGCCACTGCGGCCATCATCATTGTCATAAAACTTTTAATTTTCATCTTTTTACCTTTTTATTTTTTTAATTGTTGTGTTGTGTAATCATACTCTGAGCCATAGGCGCTGTGGGGAATTGTGAAGACGGTGATCATGATTAATACCGCCAGGCAGACGACCCACTTGTTGTACTTCCACTTCAAGGTGGCAAGAGCAGCCACAAAGAAGATAAAGGATATCAGCGTCTTGTTGTCTGTGAGGTCTGTGCCATAAGGGAATCCCGTCCACCAGGGGCCGAAGGCTGCATGCTGCACGAGCGGGCCGAAGACGAATCCGCCCACAAACAAGGTGCCCACTGTGAGTTTCAGCCAGAAGCTGTAGTCCTTGCGGGTGACGACCAGCAGGAAGGTGTAGACAGCCAGCAGCATGGCGCCGAACATCAGCAGGATGTGGGGAATCAGGATACTGGCGGGCACATCGTTTCGGAATCGTATCACGACTGGCTCGTCAGCGGGATAGTCGTTCCCGGCAACGGTGATGTAATACTGCAGCTTGCCAGCGACGGGCTGTACTGGCAGGACCGCCTGCCACTCACCATCTGTCCAGGTGAAATCCACGGTGGTGTAGTCATTCGTCGTCGGATAGCGACGATAATGCAACTGAGCCTTGGTGCTCGAGGGAACATCCTTCAGCGTCACCACCTGATCCTGCTGCACACCACTGCGTGGCAACTTCAGTTTATAACGCTCGCCATCGAGCTCTACGCTTACCTTCTTGGGATAAGTTGGACCTGTCATGCGCTGATAGATACTCAGCACCAGGGTGATGATGATGGCTAAAATCCAATAGACAGGCTTCTTCATTTCTTTACAGGGGGAATCAAGTGAACTTGGAAGGTCAGAATCTCCTCATTACGGAGCACTTTCACCGGAATGGTTGTATTAGGCTCCAACTCCGACAGGCGCTGCATGTAGTCATCCATATTCGTCACAGGCTTACCGTCAATCTCTTGGATGATGTCGCCGCTACGGATACCTGCCGTGTGGGCAGGCTTGCCAGCCACCACGATGTCGGCACGAAGACCAGGAATACGGCTGGCCCCCATTACGTCGGGCATCAGTCCTAACGTCACCTTAAATTTGGCGTGTCGCATCGTATTCGTGCTGGGCACACTGATATAGTCGGGCGTGGTCGGCATATTAGCCAGTTGGGTGATCAGCTGCTCTGAGAACTCCAATGTCTGCTGCATACCATCGTAGTTGAGTGTTGAGGGCACATCATCGGGTGTATGATACTCCATGTGACCGCCCGTGGTAAGGAAGAGCACGGGGATATCTACAGCTACAAACGAGGCGTGATCGCTGGGACCGTAACCGTCGGGCGTGCAACTCACGTTCAGTCCCGTCTGCTTGGCCGTCTGTTCTGCCATCGTCTTGAACTGGCTGCTGGTACCGGTACCCGACACACTCAGGGCTTTGTCGCGCATACGGCCCACCATATCCAGGTTCACCATCGCCACGATACCGTTCTTATCGGCTGGCAGATTGATACGCTTGTCGTCTTTTTGTTTCATCCACTCCAAGAAGTTCTTTGAACCGATCAGCCCTTGCTCCTCTGCACCGAAGAAGGCAAAGATGATGCTTCTTCTCGCGCGTACCTTTCTAAAATACTTGGCCAACTCCAGCACCACGGCATCGCCGCTGGCATTGTCGTCGGCACCCGGATGCACCGCAAGGGTGTCAGGACGGCGCGAACCGGAGTTCTTACCTCCCAGTCCCAGATGGTCGTAGTGCGAACCCACCACGATATATTCGTTCTTCAGCTGCTTGTCCGTTCCCGGTAGTACGGCTATGATGTTATGTGTAGTCCGCTCCACCTCTTTTCCATAGGTGAAGTTGTGATAGAACCCTGTTTTCTTCTTTCCCTTTACAATGGGTTTGAGCTTCAGTCCGCGAAGCTTGCCTGCAATAAACTCAGAGGCGAGTGTGTCGCCCATCGTAGCTGGATATCTGCCGCCCAACTCCTGAGAAGCGAGATATGCCACTGTCTGTCGCATCTCATCCTGCTTCTGTGCAGATGTCTGGACAGCCAGTGTGAATGCCAGGGATAATAAGATGATTTTATGCCTCATACAACCTGTCTTTTCAAATTCGGCTGCAAAGGTACTACTTTTTTCTTATTCCTGCAATCCCTATTTATGATGATTTGTCAGATATCTATGCCGGAGTCGTAGCCTATCTCGACGTCAACATGGCCTGGGATACTGAAGTCGAAGATATAATAGTTTGCATTCTCAGAAGCACCAGCAACCGGCTTCTGGTAGAGCTTGCCCTTCTTGCCATAGACGGCAGGGTCCACCTTCTCAGTAAACTTCAGTCCTGTAGCGGCAGCATCCTCCATCAGACGGACATGCCAGAGGGAGTCGGAGGTAATCACAGCGAAACGGTTGACGCTGCCAGTCTGACGACTCTGGTCGTAGAAGAAGTTGGTGTGAACACCATAGTATTCGTCACCCGTAGCGATGAACTTAAAGTTATCATACTTCACCTGGTTGCCGAAGCAATAGCTGATGGCAGGACTGTCGCCACCCCAATCAGCATCGGAGATATATTGCTCAGAGTACTGCAAGGGCAGCTGTAGTGAGGCGAAATACTGTTCGATGGCCGATGGCTCCAGCTTCTGCCCAGGCTTGACGAGTTCTAAGGCCTTGGCTAAGGTCAGGACGCCAGGTGCCGATGGCTCGGCCACTGAATCCGTAGTTTCTTCAATGGTGCTGACTGTGGTCTCTGATTTGCCTGAAGGCTGTTGCTTCTGTGCTGATGGCTGACAGCCCACCAGTGCGAAGTAAGCTACCAGTGCTGCCAGGATGCTGAATGAGTTTCGTTTCATGTTCTTGCATTAAGTTGGTAAATCTGTGCAAAGATAAGGATATTTTCTGAAACTCGGCACCTTTCGCTCTTTAATATTGTTAAAAACCTGCTTAGTCTCAGAAATAATCCCTATCTTTGCACCATCAAATCACATCTCAATATGAAGAAAATAGGATTATTGCCTCGTATCCTCATAGCCATTGTCTTAGGCGTATTGATAGGAAATGTGCTGCCAGAGGCATGGGTGCGTATCTTTGTGACCTTCAACGGCCTGTTCAGTCAGTTCCTGGGTTTCCTTATTCCGCTGATCATCATTGGTCTGGTGGCTCCAGCCATTGCCGACATCGGGCGTGCGGCAGGCCGTCTGCTGTTGCTGACGGTGGTACTGGCATACGCTGACACCATTGTGGCTGGACTGCTGGCTTTTGCTACAGGCACCATGCTCTTCCCGATGCTGATAGATTCCGATGCTTCGATGGCGGTGGAGAAAACAGCAGGTGCGCTGCAACCCTATTTCCAACTGCAGATACCTGCCATCCTCGACGTGATGGCTGCATTGGTGAGTTCCTTCGTGATAGGCATCGGCATTGCGTATACCGATTCGCCGACACTGAAGAAAGGCTTCTCGGAGTTCCGAACCATTATCGAAAAGACCATTCAGGGTGTCATCATTCCCCTCCTGCCGCTCTATATCTTCGGCATCTTCCTCGGTATGACCTTTACGGGCGAGGCATATCATATCATCTTGGTGTTCGCCAAGATCATCTGTATCATCTTCCTGTTGCACATCTTTATTCTGCTGTATGAGTTCTTGATAGCAGGAGGATTGGCTCGGAAGAACCCTTTCCGACTGCTGGTGAACATGCTGCCTGCCTATTTCACGGCATTAGGCACCTCGTCGAGTGCAGCCACTATCCCTGTGACGCTGCGTCAGGTCAAGAAGAACGGAGTCAGCGATGACGTCGCCAGTTTCTGTGTACCACTCTGCGCTACGATACACTTATCGGGTTCGATGATGAAGATCACCTGTTGTGCCCTCACCGTCTGTCTTATCGGTGGTCTGCCTCATGACCTGCCACTGTTCCTGCATTTCATCATGCTCTTGGGCGTCTGCATGGTGGCGGCACCTGGTGTGCCTGGCGGAGCGGTGATGGCTGCACTGGGGCCACTGGCGGGCATACTGGGCTTCAGTCCTGACGCTCAAGCACTTATCATCGCCCTCTATATCGCCATGGACTCCTTCGGTACTGCCTGCAACGTGACTGGCGATGGTGCCCTCGCTGTCATCATCGACAGACTGCATCAGAAGCCTGATTCCCCATCTTTGCAAACACCTGTTCACGATGAGTAAGATCCATAATATCGCTTTTGATTTGGGAGGCGTGGTGCTGGCCTTGAGTTATGAACAGGCCGTCAGACGTTTCGAGGAGATAGGTCTGGCTAATGCCCGCCAGCATCTCGATGCTTTCGAGCAGAAAGGCATCTTCGGGGATCTGGAGTCTGGCCGTATCACGCCAGAGGATTTCCGCAGGGAACTGAGTAAGTTGATTGGCAGGGAGGTCACGATGGACGACTGCTACCAGGCTTGGCACGGCTATGTGGACCATGTGCCCAAGCGCAATCTGGAGGCCATCCTCCGTCTCAGAGAGCAAGGCTATAAGGTCTGTCTGTTGTCCAACACCAATCCCTTTATGATGCAATGGGCAGAGAAAGACTTCGATGGTGATGGCCATCCCATCAGCTATTTCTTCGATGCGCTCTACCTGAGCTATGAGTGCAAGGTCATGAAGCCCCGTCGTGAGATCTTCGAGATGATGCTCAAAGGTCAGCAGGCTCTGCCCGAAGAGACGCTCTTCATAGACGATGGCCCCAGAAACGTCGAAGTAGCCAATGCCCTCGGCATGCAGACCCTCTGTCCTCAGAACAATGAGGACTGGATAGCCCCCTTGATGAATCTGCTGTCACGTTAAATAATTGGATTGTTACAATAATCCCTCATCCCTCCCTAAGTCTTTCGGAATGCCTTTGTACAAAGGGGTTTCAGCACGGGAGGGATTTTTTTCATCCCTCCCATAACCCTCCCATGACTCTCCTGTGTGAGGAGAGCAGATGGGAGGGATATGGGAGAGATGACGGGAGGGATCAAGGGAGGGATGAAAATCAAAGAATCCTTTATATAAAGGGCTTCCGGGCCATTGACGGGAGGGATGGAGGGGGTTTTGAAAAAAAAAACGAATATTTCCAGACAAGCCAACGTCCCCTTACGACTTTCTCAGCGTCCGCTACGGGGATGCTGACACTTTGCTTACGACTTTCCTACAGTTCCCACCGTGGGAATAAAATGTTCCCACCGTGGGAATAAATGCTTTGGATATGTCAGAGGTTGTTTTAATTCACGGGTAATAAATAATAATCCGGTTTTTATTTGGCTGTTTGATTACTTAGTCGTATCTTTGCAGCGTTATGACAATGACTTTAAGCAACAACGATATGACAGACAATAACAAATGGGTGGCTTGTTGGGGCAATGCCACCTCCATCACCAATCGTAGAGAGGCCATATACGCTAAAGACCTCACCCTGCGCTATCCCGTCAGGATGTGCTTTAGCGGCAGTATGTTACGTTTCCGTTTCTCCAACCTGACAGGAACGGAACCAGTCGTACTCTCCAAGGTTTATGTTAACCATACGCCCATTACGTTTGATGGCGATACGAAGGTCACCCTCATGCCTGGCAAGGAGGTAGAGAGTGATGCAATCAACTATGCCGTGAACCGTGGTGACACCATTGAGGTAAGTTTCTACTTGCCGGATTTCACACAGATGAACAGTGGAACGCTTATCACAGGCCCACTGTCCAAGGGATTTTATGCCTATGGGGATTTCGCTGAGGCCGATGAGCTGCCCCTTGACTTGACCCGACATACCAACTGGTTCTACTTCCTTAATACTATTGACGTGCTCACCTCGGCAGAGAATCATGCCATCGTGTGCTATGGCGACAGCATAACCGCTCAGTCCTGGCCCGACTATCTGGCACAACTGGCTTTTGGCTCTCATGCTGCCATCATTCGCCGTGCAGTCAGTGGTACCCGTATCTTAAGACAGTACGACTGCATCACCTACCAAGCCTATGGCCTGAAGGGATCCACACGTTTCCCCATCGAGATGAATGTGGCTGGTGCTACAGATGTGATCATCCAGCATGGCATCAATGACATCATCCATCCTGTTGGTACTGATGTCAACCCTTTCCGCCCGTGGAGTGATCTGCCAACGGTGGAGGAAATGGAGCATGGCGTGGAGGACATCTATGTGAAGCCAGCCAAAGCCATGGGATTGAAGGTGTGGAGCGGTACCTTGCTGCCTATCTATGGCTGGCGTACATATAATGAGGATAGGGAGAAAATGCGTCAGGCGTTCAACGAGTGGTTGCGCACATCCCCAGTCTTCAGCGGCTGCATAGACTTCGATGCAGCTGTGCGCAGCGTCACCAACCCCAAGGCATTTGCCGATGGTTATGACAGCGGTGACCACCTGCATCCCAGCGAGCGTGCTTATGAGGCCATGGCACAGGCGGCAGCACATAAGCTGATCCGCTACACGCCTCGGTATGACCACGAAGAGTTTTTCTGATCTGCCTTCCTTATTTCACCGTTGCTATGGCTGAGTTCCCTGGATTTTTGATGGAGATCATGCCAGACCACATACACGAACATGTGCAACTATCAGTCAGGGCCGGCACACCTTTCACCTTCAACATTCCACTACCTGGTGCCCATGGTGCTGTAATGGCAGGTACACACGGTTGTGGTGTCAATGTCCCCATGGCAGCACTTGTAGCTGTGCTCACTTGAGGATTATTGAGGGTCTGGCACATTCCAAAAGTAGGTATGTTACTAGGCGTATAATCCTGAATCGTCGCCATCAACATATTACCACATAGAGGTCGCGATGCATCAGCGACAGTCAGAGAACATGGCGTCGTGCCAAAACTACATTGGAGCATTGCCCCGTTTGTAACAAACTTTCCCATATAACTAATTAATTATAGATTGTTTATAACTTATGTTCGTTGTCCCAGATAGTTTATTGCCAGCATTGTAAGGTCGTCACTTTGTTCAGTGTCGCCGACGAAGGCTTGGACGGCTGCGGTCATCCGCTCGATTAAGGCTTTCGGAGCCACCTGCCCAGTCTGGATGGTACGGTTTATCTCGTCGAGGATCTGCTCTCTGCCAAACATCTTTTTATCGGCAGTCATGGCCTCGGTTACCCCGTCGGTATAGAGGAAGATGGTGGTCTGCGGCTCCATGACGATGGCCTGCGTCTGATAGGGTGTACCGGCAACGGCACCCACGGGAAAGATGCGGTTTATAGGCAGCAGGCGGGTTTCCCGATTGACGATGATGGGGTCTTCGTGGCCGGCATTACAGTAACGCAGCAGGCCGGATGTTAGGTCAAGTATGCCGACAAAGAGGGTGACGAACATGTGGCTCTTGTTGTCCTCTGTCAGATTATGGTTCATCTGTGATACAATATAGTCCGGTGTACTTTCGTTGGAGGCATAGGCGCGGAAAAGGTTTTTGGTCACCGTCATGAACAGGGCGGCTGGCACCCCCTTGCCTGTAACATCGCCGATACAGAAATAGAGCTGGTCGTTGCGCACGAAGAAGTCATAGAGGTCGCCACACATCTCTTTGGCGGGAATCATGCTGGCATAGATGTCGATATCCGGGCGCGTCGGGAAGACATTGGGCACCATCTTCATCTGAATGTCGTGGGCGATGCGCAGTTCCGACTCGATGCGCTCTTTCTGTATGGTTACTTCCTCCAACCGATCGTAAGCCTGCTTCAACTGGCGTATCTGAAGCTGGCGCCGATAGAGATAGGCAGACAGGAACACGGCTATGAGGAGAAGTCCGCATACGATGGCAACCAGGATCACCCGCTGATTGTGAAGCTGCAGGGTCGACGTCTCATTCTCAGCACGAGCAACTTCAAGCTCCAGAGCATTCATCTCTGTGAGTTTGCGCATTTCCTCATTATACTGCTTGTCTGTCCAGGTCTTATATACCCTGAATGAGTCGATAGCCTCCTGATTCCGTCCTAATCCGTCGTAGGCAGAAATCTTGAACTTCAGCCTTTCAGCTTTATTCGTGAGTTTCTCAGCCAAGTCCAGCAACCTCTGATAGTCGTGCGTGAACTCTGCATGATAGCACTCTGTGTTGGTGTTTACATCGCCTTTGTAATGGTTGTCTCTGACAGCGTCGTGCATCTGTCCGTAGTAATCCATAAACCTCGCTGTATCAAGGGGCTCTATTCCTGCTACAGCGTCGCACTTCAATGACAACAGCGCTATACGGTCTTCACTACTCCATGCAGAATGCTTCAGGGCGTTGTCTAAGGCTTGGATAGCTTTCTCCCCTTGATTCCTGTCATTGTAGATATGAGTCAGAAAATAATAGACTTGTATCTTCGGCTTCATCTGGGGGAGATTACGCTTCTTGTAATCGATGGATTGCAGCATCAGTTCTTCTGCGCGCTCAGACATCCCCATATCCCTAGCAACATGGGCACTGAGATAAGTCACCATGAAGAAGCCGTATTTGCTGTCGTGCCTGTCAGCATAGTCTCTCATCTCGCCAATCATGTCGATGGCTTTCCTGGTACTGACGTTATCCAGGACATAAGAAATCCGATCATACCAGTCATTATAGAACTGCTCTTCCTTATCATCAGTCTGAGCAGCCATCCGAGCTGGAAAGCATAGACACGATAAAAGCAGGATCAGATACTTCTTCATAAGGATTATTCCGTCTAAAGATCAGTCTTCTTGTCCCAGCTTCATATTGTAGCAGACCACATCATTGTTGGCGGAGAATTCTTCGAGACCTTTCTTGCGCTGTTGCGTATGTTCCTCTATCTCGCTTAGGCCCATGTCGCCTAAATAATCGATGCGGTATTGGTTTTTTTTCTCGATGCTCTCCTCGAACTTGACGATTGAGTTCAGACCGACGTGTTCTAGTACGTTATAGATTTCCTTGACGCAGTTGACGATGACGATCTCGATATGACTGCCCAGTTCATGATAGACAAAGAAAAAGGTTCGGATACCAGCACTGGAGAGGTATGTCAGTCCGGTGGCATCGAATACGGCTTTTTCAATGCCTTGACCGCAATAGCAGGAGAGCTCTTTTGCTAGTGCAGGGGCATTGGCTGCCGATAGTTCGCTGCCCAGCACAATATCGAGCGTCGTGCCATTCTTCACAACTTTAAAGTCTTTATCCATAACTACAATTCCGCTTTTTCGAGCCATACCTTGTAAGCTTCCTCGACCTCTTTCTGCTTTTTGTCGCGCAGCTGGTCGCGTCGCTCTTCGCTCTTCTTTATCAACTTATCGATCTCTTTCTTGATGCCATCGACGTCTTCCTTGGGTTCTCCTGCAGCCAGGATGGCGATCTCGGTCTTAGCCTGGTTGGCAGCCGCCTCCATCAGTGTCTTGCATTGCTGATAGAATACGTCGATGGCATCTTTCAGGGCTTTGTAATACTTATCGTTCACGTCGGGCATGGTTAGCTGGAGATAGCGCACGTCGCGACTGGTGCCTTCGCCGTCGATGCCCTCCACCTGGAGCGTCAGCTCTTTCTGCTTGAACTCAGGATGCACCTTGGCAATGCCCTCGCAGATGGCCTTCATGTCTTCGTCGTATTTTGGCAGTATCCAGAAACGATAGTCGTCTTTTTTGGCCGTCATGGCTACTTGCTCCAGATTTTTCTGAGAGCCTTCGATATTGACTTTGACGGGTATTAGTGAGGCTGGTTCTGCCTTGATACACATATTCAGAAACCGGAAGTTCAGCATAGCCACGTAGCCAGTGAGCTTCTCGTGTAGCTGGTCATATTGATTGCTTAATGCTCGTTTCATATCTATAAATTATTCACTATTCGTTATTCACTATTCATTTCTCAGTTCTTATTCTTTTGGTGCGTCTTCGGTGGAGAGTTTGGTACTCAGGCTACCGCCGCCACCGCCGCCACCGGCCGCATTACCATCGTTGATACTTGGCGACTTGAAGGCTCCCGAAGCTTCCAGACTGTCGAAGGTTCCCTTCGGAGCCTTGACCTCGCCCTTGACCTCGGTGTCCTTGTTGATGGTGGTCTTACCGTAGATCTGCGTCTCGTCCCCACCCAGGGCAGCTTTTCCGCCGTCGAGCTGTACTGCGGCCTTTCCGTCGCCCTGTTGGGCCTCGAAGGTCTTGTCGGCAAAGAGTCCCATCTCCTCGCTGACGGCCTGCAACTTCTTACTCTTGACATCTTTTGACTTGGCGCCCAGATACATCTTTTCAGAGACGAGGGTCATCGTGCTGCCAGCTGCCAGTGCTGAGTCGGCGAGGCTCTCCTTATCAACATCCATCGACTTTGCGCTGATGGCCTTGGCATTGAAGGCGATGCTACCCGTAGCCTTTCCTTCAACATCGGCAGCCAATACATTTGTGCTCTCGGCGCGGAAGGAGACTTTACCATCCTTTGTGAGGGCTTTCATCTTCGGATTACCATCGGCCACCTCGTAGTCGAGGCTCTCAACGGTAAAGTTCTTCGACTTGAAGATGACGTCGCCCTCGGCAGTATATTCGCCCTTGGTGATGTTGCCATCGTCGTCGCGCTCAATGTCCTTGGGATTGGTAGTGGCCACCTCTATGGTCTTGGCAGTAATACTAACCTTGCTGTCGGCAGTCAGTTCTTTCTCAAGGAATACACCCTCCTTCTCCTCATAGTCGATAGCCTCGACATTGACATTCTTCGAAACGATGGTTACATTACCTGTTGCATTCTGGTTCTTGCCTTCGTTCTCTGAGCTGATGGCCATCAGGTTGATATTCTCGGTTCTTACGGAGAAGTCACTGTCCTCAATGAGTTCACCCTTGTCGTCCATCATTGAGATGCCCATTCTCGGTGTGCGTATGCTGATGCCTGCCTCCTGGTTGGTGTGCAGGTTGCCGTCGCCGTCGGCCGTCGCCACGCTGATGCTCTCTGCCGTGATTTGCATGTGGGCACCTGTGGTGTTCTGCTTGAAGTCGTCGCCCTCAGTAATGGTGCCCTTCTCTGTCTCCAAGGCCGTCTTCATCCTGTTGGCTTCAGCCAACTGTGATATGGTGTTTACATAGGCCATCGTAGCCTCACAAAGCATCGGTAATGCAGACTGTACCTGTTCGTGAATGTCGAGAATGTCCAAGGTGTTTACACGGCTCACCATCGCATCTTCATCATCTAGCTTTTCCTCCTTGTCCAGAAGTTTCTTCATCGTGTCAAATGCCTTGTCTACTTGCTGTTTCTGTGTAGCCTTCATCTGCTCCAGATCTGAGATCTGCGAGGTGAGGGCATCGACAGACGCCTCAATCCTGCTTTTGCGCTGCTCACTGGATACGGCAGCCTCCAGTTGCATACTGTTATCGGCATGAATACGGATGCCGCCCCTGCCTGCCGATGCAGGATTCGTTGAGAAGGCATCGGTGGCATCGTTGCTTTCAAGCACAATGTTACAAGCCTGAGTCACAACCTCTGAGGTCTCGCAAACCACATTCTCCATCCCGTCAGAGCCAGGATCAACAGCTATCTGACGGATGCTGGGTGCACGACTGACGATGTGGCCCGTATCGCCCACACCGTTAAGCTGCACTTCATGGCCGTTGAGGATAATTTTGCCTGTACAACCAATCAGGTCGCCGCTCTCATCTACATTTCCGATGATGACCTCAGGTGCAGAGAGAATCAGGCGACGCTCGTCGCGATAATATTTAAAGCCTTCCATCTCCTTGTAAAGGTCAGCCTTCATCTGCTGTATCTCAGTCTTCTGCTTGTGAATCTCTTCCAGGTCCTTCTGTACGCAGTCCTGAAAATCGCCAAGCATCGTTTTCCAATCATCAAATATATAGTCTGCCATAATCGATTATATTTATGCGTTATACAATCACTAAATTCACATTGCTATTGTTGTTATTGTTATTATTATTTGGGTCCTCCTGATCCTCATCGTTGGCCACGTGCTGTTGCACCTGATTATTGTTGACAATGACATTGGAGTCAAGACCCTTTAGAGCCTTCTGTATCTGACTATTCAGTGAATCGTATGCACCCTCATCCTGCTCTTTGAGCAAGGCTTTCGAGAGCTTACCCTGATTATCGCTGGCATCGATTGGGCTAATGCCACCGTTGGAATTCATATAGAGTGTCGTGCCTGTACCAAACAGTATCTGACCGGCCTTGGCATTGCCCCATGTAGCGTATTCCTTGAAAGGCGTAGCCAGCTTCAGGTTGTCGATGCTGAAAGCCTGTCCCAATGCATCGAGTAAGCTGCCAGTTGTCTTCATGGGCATGGTAAACTCCAGACTTTCCACATATCCTTCCCATGTGTCTGAATTTTCCAGAGCATCGTCGCTCGAAGGCTTTAGCACCTGCGATTTCATGCCCAAACCCTCAACAAGGTTCAGGGCTATCATTCGTATGAGCGCCTTTTTATGGAAAGCGAAGTTATCCAGGGCATCAGCTGTCAGATTGGCCCTGCTATCATTGATCACACCTTGGCTAAATGCATACTTGAAGAAAGCAGAATCCTTGCACTTGTCAGGAGAAGTAGCTTTCTTAAATGCATTGATATAATCGAGAGGCACATTTCTCCTCCAGCGACTAATGGTGTAAATCCTGTCATTACCCAGCTTCTGCGACTCTGTACGCAGCTTAATGATGCTCTTCAGCAGGGCGTTGGCCTTCTTGACAATATCTTTCTTGCAAGCCTTACGCCGCTTTATAATGTATTCCTTCGCGGCAGTTATGGATTTCCTTTTTTTCTTCAAAAAAACCATATCAATCTGGGCTAGCGACAAGGCAAGTTCATTTATGTCGTTGATACTGTCTGCCTTGCAAGCTTCGGTAAATCCCAAGTCTGCTTCCGCGATCTCTGTCGTTTTCGGGTCCCAGAACTTATTCTTCAGGTCATCGTACTGTTTACAAATACTAGCATACTTTGCGGAATTGCTATAGTTCACAAGATTCTTAATAGCATCGTCAAATTCGTCTTTCTTCGAGACACATGCGGCGTAATTCTCCTTATACCTGACCAGCATCTTGTCGACAATAAGCGGCACTTTGCCGAGAATCTCTACTATGGCAGGACCCATCTCGAGCACACCGCTCTTCTCGATGGCCTCCTGAGCTTTCTTCTTCGGATTTCTATAGGCGGCATCAGGATAGCCTGGCATAGCGCCACCGGCACCCATCTTCAGGTAGCGGTTCGATTGAACGCAGAGAGCACCCTCCTGAGGCCTCCAGTAAACCTCGATGAGCGACCTGATGAGGGAGAGGTCGATCACGCTCTCCACCATGCTGGCAAGCTTCTTGGCAGCCATCTCTCCCACATCGTACATGAAACTGAGGATGTTGAATGTTGCACCGTCGCCATACGATGAAATATACTTGTTTCGGATGTTGGTGCCCGAAGTGAGTGTCAGGTTGTTGCCAGCTTCGATGGATACGTTCTTACCTTTGATACTGATGTTGCCATTGGGGGCATTGATCGAGATGCCTGTAAAAGCATTGACAGACACGGTACCCCAGGGCGAGCTGATGTTAATGGCACGCTTATCGGTAGAGCCGCTGATTTTCCAGATGCCATACCTGTCGCCCAAATCCACACCGCCTTCGAAGCATTTGCTCATCTCGCTGTCGCCAAAGAGATCGGGCATGTCAACGAAGCCATTGGCGAGGCTCAGGCCAGGGGTGAAGTTGGCCATAAAGGCTGTGGCGCCCTTGCCTGTGCCCTCGTGTACCTTAATATATTCACCATTGGGCGCCTGCAATACGGCAGAGCCGATCTTAACCGCTTTTGGAGTTGCCGTAGAGACAGCACCCACCACGTAGGGACGCTCCACGTTGTTGTTGGCATAATTCACTAATACTTTCTCTGCCAAATAATGTCTGCCGTGGACACCGGCTCCAGCGGGACCATTGGCTGAGGCGTAGATCAGCCAAGGCGTGGCGTCCGAAACATCATGGTCCTTCAAGTTGGAAGCCACGATTTCCTCATAGGCAGGATTGACGGAAGTAAGCTGCCAAGGATATTTCACGCGAACGCGGTTCCTCTTGATAGGATCGTCCACATCGACTACCACAGCCACCTGTGGACCACTGGTACGGATATGTCCCGATGGAATCATTGTGGGATAGAATGTGTCGCCCTCCTTGGCAATGGCCGTCACCTGGAATACGAGCGACTTGGTGGAAATCTTATTGACGGTCTCCGTACTGGCATTATACTTATATTCCAGATTCTCATGGATGTGGGAAGAGATTTCTACGACGATATATTCCTCGTTGTTGACCTTGATGAGGTTGCCGAGCTTCAGTCCGGGCCATGTCGTGTCATAATCGATGTCGATAGTGTTCTGCTCTGCTATCATCTCGCCAGTCAGAATGGCAGCGTACTCCTTGGCACCGACAATGGGCTTGGCCTCAGAGAACAGGTTCAGCGTCTTCTTGTCGTCCTTATACTGCTCGTCGAGCATCGAGACGTGTTCCTTCTTTTTCTTGAAATAGTCGTCATTGAGTTTATCGTTATATTGGCTGACTAAAGCCTCCTGCTGTGCCCACGTAATCAGGTCGTTGACAGCGGTGTCGAACATGAAGTTCAAGATCGACTTGTTGTTGGTCAGCACCTGCCCCACCTTTGCCAACCAATAATAATCTGCACCGGCTTCCAAATCGGCCATATTCTTGATGGTGGCAAAGACTTTGGCAGCACTGTCTTTCTTCACCGTGCTATTCAGCACATTGTTGTCGTAGGGCGCTTCTGGTACATAAGTGTCGGAGATAGGCTTTGTTGGCGTGTAGTCGTGGAAGGTGATTGAACGGTAGCCGCTGATGTCCTTGGCTTTCGCTTTGTCGGCATCATAGCCGATGTTCAGCTTACCGTCCTCCCAGAAAACAAACTCTCCCCAGCGGTTACAGGTACGTATCAGTAGGTCATAGAAACTCTCATTGTACTGTACAAGGTAGGGGAAGATATGCTCCTGATGATCTTTAAGCAGATGTTTCATCTTCGATGCGTCACACACTACGTGCTCATCATGATTATATGGGAGCCTAAAATTGGGTAGCTCACTACCCAGAATATGTTCGCTGAGTCTCTTTGCCGTCCAGGACCTGCTATATTTGGAAAGGGTCAACAGTTTGTCGAGACTGTAAATCTTCAGTTTGACAATTATAGATGTGGCCATATAGCAGGCACGTACCTCTTGTACATAGTAATCGTTGCCGACAATATCGATGGCCTGATCCGATCTCTCGTCATTTCCATCATAAAAGTCGTGCGACACCACCTCAAGCGACACTTTCTTGTGCTTGAACGTTTGTTCAATTGTCTTCCTGTCTAAAGCTTTCCAATCGCTGGTCAACCCAGTGGCCATACTGATCTGAAGATCGGCCAATACCTCGGTTGGTTGATACATCTTCTTCTTGAAACTGAAGTCCACCATACAAATGGTGTAGTCTCTCTCTTCGGTTTTTTCTGACGAAAAGGTAATGACGGCGGTCTCCCTTTCAGTCGAGACGGAGATATCGCCAATAGATAGTTTTAATTTTGCCATATTTTTAAGTTTTTTGTTATTCGTTCTTGTATAATCGTCAGCGTCTTAGGCTGAATTCCTGCGATGCCATGCCATATTACCGCTTGAACTGTTCGCGTAGGTTTGGGGCAAAGGTAAGAAAAAAGTCTGATTCCACCAAATGTTTCCGCTTTTTTTTTATAATTCATGTATTCGTCGATGTATTCGGTGTTGTGCGAGTCTTTCAACTCATTGTGGCGCAAAGATAAACAATAATACAGATTTTATGGTATTTATTTGGAAAATCTCTCACTTATTCGTATCTTTGTCCCCAGATAGAATAACAAATAAAAACGATAACTACAATGAAGAAATTATTGACTACTATTTGCGTGGCCTTGGGCTGGGTGCTGACGGCATCGGCTGAGATCAAAGAACTGCCGATAATCCAGAATGTGATGGCGTATGAGGCGATGTCGCTGAATGGTGAGTGGAATTACATCGTCGACGTGCAAGAGGAGGGCTATTACGACTACCGTATGAATCCCATGCGTAACGGCTTCTTCATCAATGCGAAGCCTAAGCGCCCGGAGGACTTGATTGAGTATGATTTTGATAAGTCGGACGTCATGGAGATACCGTCGGACTGGAACACGAAGGACCAGCGTCTCTTCTTCTACGAGGGAACGGTGTGGTTTAAGAAGAGCTTCCAGGCTGTGCCGATGAAGGATTATAAGACGCTGCTGTATTTCGGTGCCGTGAACTACGACTGCCACGTGTGGGTAAACGGCAAGAAGGCGGGTCACCACGTAGGCGGCTTTACGGCTTTTAACTACGACATCAGCGATTTGCTTGTGGAGGGCGAGAATACGGTGATTGTGAAGGTGGATAATAAGCGTCATGCCGACGCTGTGCCGACACTGATTTTCGACTGGTGGAATTATGGCGGCATCACACGCGATGTGAAGTTGGTCAAGGTTCCAAAGGTGTATCTGGAGGATTATAGCCTGCAGTTGGTGAAAAGTGAAGGCGTTAAGAATAAATATAGGCAGATATGCTTCTCGGCTAAATTGAGTCAGGCAGAGATTGGACATCAGGTGTTGATCCATATTCCAGAGCTGCAACTCAAGCAGTTGCTCACCACCGATGCCGAGGGACAGGTTACTGCAATGCTACGGGTACCCGCCAAGAAGCTTCAACTGTGGAGTCCGGAGAATCCGAAATTGTATCGCGTGGAACTTTCCTTAGACAATTCGACCATTGGCGACGAGATAGGTTTCCGTACCATTGAGACGCGCGACAAGCAGATTCTCCTGAATGGCAAGCCCATCTTCCTCAAGGGTATCTCCATCCATGAGGAGAAACCCAATGGCGGTGGCCGTGCCAACTCTGCCGAGGATGCCCGCACACTGCTCTCTTGGGCCAAGGAACTGGGTTGTAACTTCGTGCGTCTGGCTCACTACCCCCATAATGAATATATGGTACGCGAGGCCGAGAAGATGGGCATCCTCGTATGGTCTGAGATCCCATGCTACTGGACCATAGCCTGGACCAACCCTGAAACCCTTGCTAATGCCAAGGGCCAGCTACGTGATATGATTGCCCGTGATCACAACCGCGCCAACGTCATTATCTGGAGTATTGCCAACGAGACGCCCCACTCAGCCCAGCGTGATACCTTCCTAGGCAATCTCGCCCAGTATGCCCGCAGTCTCGACAATACCCGCCTGATCTCGATGGCTATGGAGGTGACGGGACAGTCGAACTACGTGAACCGCCTCAACGACAATATGAACGAATATGTCGACGTGGTGAGCTTCAACCAGTATATCGGCTGGTATCGCGACGTGAACGACGCCCCGAAGATGAAGTGGGAAATACCCTATAACAAACCCGTTATCATCAGTGAGTTTGGCGGTGGTGCCCGTTACGGCCTGCATGGCGAGAAAAACCAGCGCTGGACCGAGGAGTTCCAGGAGAATCTTTATAAGGAGAATACTGCTATGCTCGACAAAATTGAGGGCCTATCAGGCACTACGCCCTGGATCCTGAAGGATTTCCGTTCGCCGCGTCGTGTGCTGCCAGGCATACAGGATTATTACAACCGTAAGGGCCTTTACAGTGACAAAGGTGAGAAGAAGAAGGCCTTCTTCGTACTCCAAGAATGGTATAAGGGAAAATAACTCAGTAGAGTAGCAGTAGTCCGGCGACGGCGGCATAGCAGATCATCCGGATGGGGTTGATCTTCAGATAGCCCGTGCCGAAAGCCGTAGCGATGAGGAGGGCCACACTGATAAAGAACTGCCAGGGGTTCTCCATCGGCGTGGAGAAGTTCTCCTTGTTGCAGAGCAGCAGGGTGGCGGCAGCCAATAGTCCCACCACAGCAGGGCGCAGCCCCGTGAAGACCGACTGTACCAGATGGGTGTTCATATACTTCATAAACATCCGGCTGATGAGAATCATCAGGATGAGCGAGGGCAGCATCAGGGCGAAAGTAGCCGTAGTAGAGCCAAGGACAGCCATCGCGTGACCATAGCCCGCATTGTGGATGGCCGTATAGCCGCAGTAGGTGGCAGAGTTGATGCCGATAGGACCTGGCGTCATCTGCGAGATAGCCACGATGTCGGTAAACTCAGCCGTCGATAGCCAATGGTGTGATTCTACGGTCTCATGCTGAATCAGCGAGAGCATACCGTATCCCCCACCAAAGCCAAAGAGGCCTATCTTGAAAAACGTGATGAAAAGAGATAAAAATATCATTTGTCTTGAACTCCTTGTTTACTTGTATCCTTGTCTCCCTGAACAAATCTGCCGTAGAGATAGCCTGCCAGACCAGCTATTATAATAATATAAATAGGTGAAACACCGAGGGCCCAGATGGCGAGGGCGCAGACAACGGGAATCCAGACGGTGTACCAATTCAAATTGGCCCTCTGACCTAAGCGGAACGTAGGCACGGCAATCAAAGCCACTACAGCCGGACGGATGCCGCGGAACATGGCTGCTACGAAACGGTTGTCCTTAAACTGACTGAAGAAGATGGCTATGGCCAGGATGATGAGGAATGAGGGTAGGGCAGTGCCGATGGCAGTAGCAATGGCACCACGCGTCTTCCTCAGCTTATAGCCTACGAAGGTGGCGATGTTGATGGCAAAGACACCAGGACAACTCTGGGCAATGGCAATCAGGTCGAGCATCTCGTCTTTCGACACCCACTGCTTCCTATTTACCACCTCTTCCTCAATCAAAGGAATCATGGCATATCCACCACCGAGGGTGAATATGCCAATCTTAAAGAAAGTCTTAAAAGATTCCCAGTAGAGATTCATCAGTCTCAGTCTTTTTAGAATAACCTAGGACTCCCTAGGATAACCTAGATTCTTTCCTCAACCCACTTACGTGCGTTTACGAAGGCCTCAATCCAAGGTGTGACCTCATCGTTGCGGCGGTCAGCAGGATACCAGGCGTTCTGCCAGGGGAATACGGCACGCTCCAGGTGAGGCATCATACAGAGATGACGACCGTCGGCAGAGCAGATACCTGCCACGTTATAGTCAGAACCGTTAGGATTAGCGGGATAGCCTGCGTAGTTGTACTTAGCGATGACATTGTAAGCACTCTCTGCCTCAGGCAAGGAGAACTTACCCTCTCCGTGGGCTACCCACAGACCGAGCTTGTTACCGCTCAATGAGCCGAACATCACGCTGTTGTTCTGGGGAATGCTCAGACTGATAAACTCACTCTCGAACTTGTGAGAGTCGTTGTGCAGCATCTTAGCGCCCTTGGCACCAGTGAGACCGAGTTCCACCATCAGCTGACAACCGTTACAGATACCCAGTGAGAGGGTGTCTTCGCGGGCATAGAACTTATCGAGTGCCTCCTTGGCCTTGGGGTTGAAGAGGAAAGCACCAGCCCAACCCTTAGCAGAACCCAGTACGTCGGAGTTGGAGAATCCACCACAGAACACAATCATATTGATATCCTCGAGTGTCTCGCGACCACTGATCAGGTCGGTCATCATCACGTCCTTCACGTCGAAGCCAGCCAAATACAGACAGTAAGCCATCTCACGCTCACCATTAGTACCCTTCTCACGGATGATAGCAGCCTTAACACCAGAGGGCTGACGGCGATCGGCAGAGATGCCATACTGAGCCAACTTACCAGTGAAGTCCTTGTTGAACTTCATCTCAATAGGCTGCTTCTTATAGTTCTCGAAGCGCTCCTTGGCCTTGCCATTAAAGCTCTGCTTGCGATCGAGCAGGTAAGAGGTCTTATACCAGGTATCGCGCAGGGCGTCGATATCGAAGGGCAGCTCCTCATCGCCAGCCTTGACCACAATGCTGCGGCTGTCTTCTACCGGATAACCAATCTTAGCAAAGCCAACACCCTGCTCCTCCATGAAGTCCTTGAACTCCTGTTTGTGCTCATCGCTTACCTCGATCACCACACCTGGGTTCTCAGCGAAGAGAGCCTTCACTACGTCGCCATCCTTGCAGATGTCGTGCAGGTTGATGTGCATACCACCCTTGGTGTTGGCGAAACACATCTCCAACAGGGTGGTGATCAGGCCACCGGCAGAGATATCATGACCAGCCATGATCCAGCCCTTCTCAATCATCTGCTGAACAGCCATGAAGGCATCAGCGAAGTACTCGGCGTTTTTCACTGTAGGCACATCGTCGCCCACCTTACCTAAGCTCTGGGCAAAGGCAGAACCACCCAGGCGCTGCTCGTCGAATGAGAAGTCGATATGATAGAGTGATGCGTTCTTGTCGTTAACCAATACAGGCGATACCACTTTCTTGATATCAGAAACCTCACCACCAGCTGATACAATCACCGTTCCAGGAGAGATAATCTTCTCACCATTTGGATACTGCTGACTCAAAGACAGCGAGTCCTTACCAGTAGGCACGTTGATATGTAGGTCGCAGCAGAAGTCGCTCAGTGCTTTCACACCCTCATACAGACGGGCATCCTCACCCTCCTGAGAGCGACAAGGCCACATCCAGTTGGCTGAGAGACTCAGTGAATCCATACCCTCGGCCAGAGGAGCCCAAACGATATTGGTCAGGGCCTCGGCTACTGAGAGAACACTGCCGGCAGCAGGATTGGCCAGACCAGCCTGAGGAGCATGTCCTAAGGCAGTGGCAATACCCTTCACACCACGATAGTCGAGGGCTACGACACCACAGTCGCTCAGAGGCAATTGGATCTCACCCTGACACTGCTGACGGGCAATCTTACCTGTTACAGAGCGGTCCACCTTATTGGTGAGCCAGTCCTTACAAGCCACAGCCTCCAACTGAAGCACGCGGTCCAGATACTCATTGATCTTATCCTGACTGTAGGTCACATCCTCATAATGGCGCTCTACGGTATTATCTTTCATGATGGTCTTCGGCGAGTGTCCGAACATCTGAGCCACATCGAGGTCGAAAGGCTTCACACCGTCGCCCTGCTTGAACGAGAAGTGGGCATCGCCAGTGGTCTCACCGACCACATACAGCGGAGCACGCTCACGCTCAGCAATCTTACGTACATGTTCAATGTGCTTCTCGTCGATGAGCAAGCCCATACGCTCCTGGCTCTCGTTGGCGATGATCTCCTTACTTGAAAGTGTCTTGTCGCCGATAGGCAGTTTGGTCATATCGATTTCACCACCGCACTCCTCCACGAGCTCAGAGAGACAGTTCAGGTGACCTGCAGAACCATGGTCGTGGATAGAAACAACGGGGTTCACATCCTCTTCGCAGAGGGCACGCACCAAGTTGTAGGCACGCTTCTGCATCTCTGGGTTGGCACGCTGAACGGCATTCAACTCGATACCGTTGCTATAGCGACCTGTATCTACCGATGATACAGAACCACCACCCAAGCCGATACGGTAGTTATCACCACCAACCACAACGACCTTGTTACCCTTCTGAGGCTCCTTCTTCAGACAGTCGCGCTTGGTGCCGTAACCCACACCACCAGCCAGCATGATCACTTTGTCGTAAGCGTATTTCTCCTTACCCTCCTGATGCTCGAAGGTCAGCACAGAACCGCAGATCAGCGGCTGACCGAACTTGTTGCCGAAGTCAGAGGCACCGTTAGAGGCCTTGGTCAGAATCTGCTGAGGGGACTGATACAGCCACTGACGAACAGGTAGGATATCCTCCCAGTCACGGGCTGCGCCCTCATCGTCGTGCAGACGGGGATAGGCTGTCATATAAACAGCAGTACCAGCGATCGGCCAAGAACCGACACCACCACCCATACGGTCGCGGATCTCACCACCTGTACCTGTAGCGGCACCGTTGAAGGGCTCCACCGTTGTGGGGAAGTTATGCGTCTCAGCCTTCAGCGAGATCACACTCTCGATATCCTTCACCTGGAAATAGTCGCTCGTGCTCTGGTCCTTCGGGGCAAACTGCTCCACAACAGGACCCTGTGCGAAAGCCACATTATCTTTATAGGCAGAAAGAATCTTGTTGGGGTTCTCCTGGGTGGTCTTCTTGATCATGGCGAAGAGTGAACTCTCCATCTCCTTGCCGTCGATGATAAAGGTGCCACCGAAGATCTTATGACGACAGTGCTCTGAGTTGATCTGGGCGAAACCGAAGATCTCAGAGTCTGTCAGCGGACGACCGTTCTGTTTCTCCAATCCGTGCAGGTACTCAATCTCCTCAGGACTGAGGGCGAGTCCTTCCTGCTCGTTGTATTCCTCCAGATTATCCACATACTTGATGGGCTCCGGTTTGATGTTGATCGTAAAAATGTCCTGGTTCAAGCCGTTGTACATGCGCTGCAGCATCTCGTCGTGCTCGGCATCCTTGCTGCTGGCGGGGAAATATTCCTCAATACGACTGATGCCTTGAAGGCCCATGTTCTGGGTGATCTCTACGGCGTTGGTTGACCATGGGGTCACCATCTCACGGCGCGGACCAACAAAGTAACCCTCCAACTGCTCTGCGTCCAGCAGAGTAGCCTCGCCATACAGCCAGTTTAATTCCTTGATTTCCTGTTCGTTTAACTGGTGATCAACCTCTGTTGCAATCACCGTTTTTTGTGGGGTCTGAAAAAAACGTATCATGTTTTATCTAATTGTTTTTATTTCTTCTTCTTGGTTGTGGTGTTGCTTTTCTCCACATAGGGAATCTGCTTCATGAGTACCCAAGAGGCCTCACGGGCTTTGTTCTTCAAGTTGTCTGGACAGCTGCTGCTGTTCAAGAAGCTGGTTACTTCCTGTTTGGCACCTTCGCTCTTATGTCCTTCAAGCAATGCCTTTGCCCAATTGGTGGGGAAGAAGATGCTGTTGGTCTCCAAGAGACTGGGCAGTGCTTTCAGGGCTGGCTGGATATAACTGTTGCTCTGTGGCTCATAGACGTCGGAGTTGAGTAGGCGCAGGGTCTGCAGTACCCATACCTCCTGTTTGCGGTTCTCGGGCTTTAGCAGTTCGTTAAACAACTGTGTACGGGCTTCAGCACTGGGATTGCAGACGCGGCTGACAAAGTCGAACTCGTCTTTCAGTTCCTGAGTCATCAGGCGTCCGCGCTCTTTGCTGAGAATCTCTTCACGGCGCTCAGGGCGAACGATGGCCAGACGATAGGCCATGTTCATATAGTCGCGCTCACTGAAGGCAGGGTCGTTATGGGCATCGAACATCTTCTGGATCTTGTCGAGCACCTCGGGAGAAACGGCATTGGCAGCGAGTTTGTTGAGGATATACTGTCGGCACTCCTTTGACTTGTTCTCGCCCAGGAGGTCCATGATACAGAGCTCAAGGGTCTTGCGTGACGACATGGGCATGTCGGTAGAGATCTTAAACATCTGATCGACGCCTGTCGACATGATGAGCGGATTCTTCTCCTTCATCATAAAGCGGTAGAGCTCGCCGAAATGTGAGGGTGGTATTTTGCCCTGGAGGTAGTTCTCGTGGATGGTCTGCAACAGACAGTAGCGGTGCAGGTCGTTGTGGGTGGTGATAAGACGCATCGGCAACTTCTTGGCGTAGTCGTCGTCGAGGGTGAAGATACCATAGCCGCGTCCGTCGAAGTTCGGAATGATATAGTCGGGACGGGTGCTGCACTTGAAAGTCATGGTGGGCTTCGTCATGTTAACCGTGAGCACCTTGCTGCTGCCTAACTCATGGATAAGACGGATCTCGAACTTCTGCGGCCAGCAGATACCACGTCCGTAGGGGTCGGACTGTGACACGACGATCTGTCCGTTGCGGTAGCTGGTGTGGATATGGGGCAATCCCTTCTCCTTTCCCCAAACATCCATATATTGTCTGACGCTGATGCCGGAGGCCTCTTTCTCGAGTGTTTGGATGAACTTGTCCCAAGAGGCATTGCCATAGGCGTTGTCAGCCAGGTAATTCTGAAGAGCCTTCTGTAATACAGGTGCTTCCATGATGTTCTCAAGCATACGCATCATCACCGGGCCCTTATCATAGATAATGTCATCATAGAGCAGACTGGCATGATCGATATTCGAGATTTCCTGGGCGATGGCGTGGGTACCCTCTGTACGGTCGATGGCGATGGCACGGGCCTGATAGGTTCTGAGGAAGTTCAGGTCGTGGTCCACACCACGGAACTGTCTGCGGGTAATCTTTGAGGCCATGAAGTTTGCCATCAACTCCTCTGCCCACAGATCCTCGAACCACTCGGGAGCCACGAGGTCGCCAAACCAGAGGTGTGCCGTCATGTGCGCAATCAGTTCGGTACGGTTCAGCTTGTCCTCCTGGGTAGCGTTCTTGTCGAGGAAGATCCGACGGTCATTGAACTGGATGGCACCAGGGTTCTCCTGACCGCCAAATTGGAAGTTGGGCAGGATGACCATACCATACTCTGTGCCAAAAGGATTGGCAATGCCGGTATAGCCTTCCATCCACTTCAGGGAAGCGGCCACCTCGTCGAACACGTTGTCAATCTGATTGACCTTGTCAGGGTCTGTTTCGAGATAGAGTGCTCGCATGGGACGTCCGTCGCGGGTGCCTATCTTCTCATAGAAGTTGCCTGCTACAAAGGAATAGAGACTGGTGGGAAGCGGACAGCAGGGATCGCTGGTCATGGTCTTCCAACCGGCAGGTGCCTTGATGTCGGTGAGATAACGGGCCCTGAGGTCGGGCTGGTCGAAGCAGGGGAAGCATGACCGGGCGTTATCAGGCACGAAAAGGGTGTACATATAGTCCTGATGACGGTTCAAAGCCTTGTCGGTGGCAGTGAAATTCAGTTCCACACGGTTTGTACCAGGTACGAGCAGCTTATTGGGGATGATGATATGTTCATTCTGATAAGTAGCGATGACTGGCTTACGCTTCTCTTTCTTGTTCTTGCCTTTCCGGATGATAACGGTACAGTTGCCGTCAAACTCACCCTGGAAGTCGAGTACGACATCTGCCTTCTCTTTGAGGTCGAAAGTGATGACGTTCTTACCCGTAATCTTCTGTTGAGGATTGCCTGGGATGTGGAAAGTCAGATCGTAGATGACATTACTGATGTTGGCTTTTCGCTGGGCTGCGAGCTCTTTCGAGACGCCCTTTGTCAATTGCTGCGCATAGGCACAGAATGCAACCATGCAGAGTGCTGCAGTGAGGAGTGTTTTGATATTTTTCATCTCTTATTTGGTTTTTGAGTGCAAATTTAATTAAAATAATTCTAATTCCAAGCATATTTTCATTGTTTTTTCTGCCAGTTCACTAATTTTGCACCGAATAAGTCTTTTTTAATATTAATTAGGTATGAAGAAAAGTATTTTTTTGATAGCTCTGGCTGTTGGTCTGATGACCAGCTGTGCCAGCAAGAAGGATCTGGCGAACTGCCAGACAGAGAACAAGTCGCTCACAGAGAAGTTGCAGGATACCAGGGAAGACCTGGCCGGCAAGAACGCCCGCATCCAGGCCCTCGAAGAGCAGCAGCGTGGTTTGCAGCAGGCCTTGAAGAATGCTGAAGCCAAGTATAATGCTCTGCAGCAGTCGTTGGATAAGAGTCTGACCAACGCTTCTCAGAACAATATCTCTATCGAGAAGCTCGTCGACCAGATCAACGAGTCCAACCAGTATATCCGCCATCTGGTGGAAGTGAAGTCGAAGAGCGACTCTCTGAACATGGTGCTGACGAACAATCTGACCCGTTCGCTGTCTCAGGATGAGCTGAAGGAGGTCGACGTTCAGGTGCTGAAGGGAGTGGTCTATATCTCACTGGCCGACAACATGCTCTACAAGAGTGGCTCGTATGAGATTAACAGCCGTGCCGCCCAGACACTCTCGAAGATCGCCAAGATTATCAAGGACTACAAGGACTATGATGTGCTGATTGAGGGTAACACGGATAATGTGCCCATCAAGAAGACCAATATCCGTAACAACTGGGACCTCTCAACGCTCCGTGCTTCGTCAGTGGTTCAGGCCCTGCAGAACGACTACGGTGTTGACCCGAAGCGCCTCACGGCAGGTGGACGCGGTGAGTACAATCCTATCGCCTCTAACGATACCGAGATTGGCAAGCAGCGCAACCGCCGCACCCAGATCATCATCACGCCGAAGCTCGATGAGTTTATGGACCTCATCGGCCAGGCTCCTGACAGTGAAGAATAGTTATTAAACACAAAATCAGGTGCCCCCTGTGACCCCTACGTCCAACGGTTAGGGGGACGTAGGGGTCACAGGGGGCATTTGATTATTTGATAGGTTACAATATATAGGGAATAAACTATAACCGATGCTTTTCCCCCAATAAGTACTGCTTATTTCCAAATAAGAACCCTTTATTTTTCAATAAGTACTGCTTATCTCCAAAAAGCTGTGCTTATTATCTAATCCTCCAGTTCCAACTGATTCTTTACTAAGCAGAAATAAGTCCCTTTTCTGTTAATCAGTTGCTGGTGTGTGCCTTGTTCAACAATTCTTCCCTTTTCCAGAACGATGATGTTATCAGCTTCCTTGACGGTGCTAAGCCTATGGGCTGCCACAACGACGGTCTTTCCCCGATAGAAAGCCCGCAAGTTTTCCATGATAATGCGCTCGTTCTGGGCATCGAGCGAGTTGGTCGCCTCATCTAAGAATATGTATTCGGGAGCTTTATACACAGCGCGGGCGATAAGAATACGCTGGCGCTGACCTTGACTGAGACCGTTACCGTCGCTGCCTATTTTGGTATATAGCCTCAGTGGCAACGACTCTATGTAGTCTCCGATATTTGCAACTTCAATAGCATGGTGCAGTCTTTCACTATTAATATGGTCATCGGCTACTGCAATATTCCTTTCTATGGAGTCTGAGAAGATGAAGCCATCCTGCATCACACTGCCCGTTTTACTGCGCCACAGGTGTGGATTGATGGTGCTTAGCATGATTCCGCCAACCCTAATCTCTCCCTCTAAAGGCTCGTAGAAACCCTGTATTAGCTTAATGAGGGTGGTCTTTCCGCTGCCGCTGCTGCCTACGATGGCTGTCACTTTGTGCTCTGGTATCACGAGCGACACATCTTCCAAAGCATAGCCCCGTCGCGCTCCACTATAACTGAATGATACATGGTCAAGGGTGATGGTCTTGTCGACAGGCAACTCCACCAGCTTTCCCTCTATTGATTGTTCCTCGTCTTCTTTCTGATGAATCTCGTTGAGGCGCTCAATACTGATCTTGGCATCCTGAAAGGTCTGGGCGAAGGCGATGAAGTCACGGATAGGTGCCGAGACCTGTCCGATGATATAGGTCAGCGACATCATCATACCTAAAGTCATCCCACCGTCTACAACTGTCTTGGCTGCCAGGAAAGTGATAAGTATATTCGTAATCTCCGAGAAGAAAAGTGAGCCTATTTGCTGTGTCTGTCCGAGTTGCAGGCTCTTCACGTTAATCTTGAACAGTTTCTGCTGTATGCGTTCCCACTCCCATCGCCGCTGCCGTTCGCAGTTGTTCAGCTTGATCTCCTGCATACCCTGCACCAGCTGCACGATGTTACTCTGTTCGGTGGCCGATAGATTAAAACGTTTGGTGTCGAGAATCTTGCGATACCGCATAAAATAGAGAATCCAGAGCACATAGAACGTGTTACCCAGCAAGAACAGCCCCAATATCGGCAGGTGGTAGTAGCCTAAGATGGCCGCATAGACAAAGAAATTGAAGACAGAGAAGATGATGCTCATTGACGACCCCATCAAAAACTGCTTGATACGACTGTGGTCTCCGATACGTTGCATGATGTCACCCGTCTTCTTTGTATCGAAATAGTGTAGTGGTAGACGCATCAGTTTCATCAGGAAGTCGGAGATGAGCGCAATATCGATCTTGGCGTTCATGCGGAGCGTAATCCAACTCCTCACGAAACTCATCATCATCTGCGAGAAGAAAATCACCAGTTGGGCTATCAGTATCAAGGTGATCAGCCCCAGGTCTTTGCCATTGACACCCTTGTCGACTAATGCCTGAGTCAGAAACGGGAACAGCATCTGTATGCCAGAACCAGCCACGAACAATAGCAGAAGCCAAGTCATCTGCCTCTTGTAAGGCAGGAAATAGCGTAGGAAGAACAGCAGGTCGCGCCGAGTGGATGTCGGCTCGTCCTTGATAGAATTGAACTCTGGTCCAGGTTCTAAGAGTAGGGCTAATCCTTGAGGTCTGTTATTCCGTGTGGTGGAAATCCAGCATTTCAGGAACTCTTCTTTCTGATAGACCAACTTTTGTGAAGCAGGATCAGCAACGTAGATATGGGCAGCGCCATTCTTCTTCCGCCTGATCTTGTAGCATACCACGAAATGATTCTGATTCCAGTGCAGGATACAGGGCAGCGGTGCCTCATTTGCCAATTGCTCAAATGTTATCCGTACCCCTAATGTCCTGAATCCGATTCGCTCAGCAGCATCGCTGATGCCCTGCATCGAAACTCCCTCACGGGTGATAAAGCAACGCTCACGAAGGGTCTGCATCGAGTAAGACTTGCCATAATATTTGGCAATCATCTTCAACGATGCAGGCCCGCAGTCAACAGATTCCATCTGAGGGAAGTGAGGAAAAATCATGCTAATGGGTCGTACAGATATTTACACTTCTTGTTTCCATGACATCCTGTATTACCCTCGCAGGTTCCATTACTTGAGCAATCTCTATTATTTGAGCATTTCGTATTGCTGTTATTTCCATCACCGTCGCCTCCTAAAACATTGATCATTTCCATTTCTGAGAGAATACTATCCTCCGACGTAACAACTGATTTGACTATGTCCTTTTTCATAATTTGATTGTTTTTAAATTGTTAATATTAGAATGAATTATTCATTAAGGATAAAATCCTCATTTTCTTCCTTATGCCGGTTATTCTTCTTCCTGATCTGATGACCTTTGGCAAATTTGTAAGTCACCGTCAGATCTATGGTATGCCGTTGGAGTGCATAAAAATCATATTGATACCTGTTTTCGTAGTATGGGGTATTTGTCCATTCATATCGATTTCTGGTTACACCCAGCTTGACAGGTAACACATAGGAGACATCGACATTCAACCTGTCTTTCAGGAAACTTCTTCTTACAGAAACAGTCCACCAGTCATTTCCATTATTAGCCTCTGTATTAGCCGACAGTTGATATGTACATCTTTTGTCAAAACCAAGCGAAATTGACCACAAATCAGAGGAGTAATCTATATAGAACCCACCTGTCTGAAAGGACAGACTCGAAGAAATATCATTTCCGCTAATTTTGCTATAATGTTGCTCTAGATGAGCGCATAACACCAAATTTTGTGTTTCCGACAGATGAATGTTCTTATATGCCAACACTCCCAGGAGGCAATTCTCTTGTCCAATATTATCATAGGTCAGCAGATAGCCTCCTTTTTGTTGCCTGTATACTGAAGATATGTAATTGTCAAGATAGTCCAAGCCCGCCTCAAACCGGAATATCCCTAACTTAAATTCTAAAGACAGATTATGTATAGTCATGGGTTTCAGAAGAGGATTTCCTTTTCTTACGAGAGAAGAATCTACCCGTATCTCAGCGGCATTTGTCTGATTGACTTGAGGATATGATGTTCTCGCCTGATAACCGAGACTTAGTTCGTTTTTACCGCCTCCATAATTATACCGCAGTTTTGTGCCTGCCTCCCAAATCTTACTATTACTTGCGCCAATTCCTGATGCCGTAGTCCGAAAATGTTCTATAGCACCAGAGATCTGCCACCTCAAATTCTCCAGAATATCCATATTCATAACAGCATATAACTGGTTTCTGTATAATCCGGAGTTTGTCTCAGTACCGGACATCCTTATATTAGTCCACCTATTATAATTCATATACCCTATGTTTAGGGAGAAATGATCATTCAACTGGGTCTTAGTATCGAAACTGAATTGTGTAAACATTCTGTAGCTTATACCATCACTTACGGTTTCATAGCCTGTAGATTCTTTGTAAGCATAAATCGGCACGCTATTCTGTCTGTTGAATGTAAAGTCAGAATATAACTTTGTCTTGGCAATCGTCCCTCTATAAAAAAGACTGGCAATATAAGTATGAAGTTTTGTATTAGAATCCGAAATTCTTCGGAATGTATAGTCGCTTCCATGATTTGACGACATTAGATATTCTTTTCTTGTATTATCATTGGCCGTTCGATATACAAATTTAGCAGATATGCTATGATGCTTGTTTATATCATAATCTGCATCAATCCAGGAATTATGTATATTGTAGTATCTGATATCCGTAGGTTGATTCTCTGCTAATGAGAACATTTCTACCGCATTGCTCCTTTTATATAAAGTAGAGTATTTATGCTCATTACGGTGCGTATAATCGTAATGGAGTGCAACATTGATTCCTAGTCGTGCATACGAGTATGATATATCCTCATTTGTATATGTAAAGAACTGATCATAGCCTGAGGCAGGTTTCATGATAGTATAGGCATCAGCATCAATCTCATGACCTTCCCAATTGTCTTTTGTGATAACGTTTATCACAGCATAATAATCGCTGTACCGCCCTTTGGGCTGTTCCGTTACTTCAATCTTCTTGAACCTGATGTTAGCAAGTTTCCCTATATAGCTGTTGGTTTTCTCCTTTCCGTCAATCAGCAATAAGACATTCTCCCTATTGTTATAGAGGAGGCTTTTAAGTTTCTTGTCATAATACATCCCTGGTATTTTGCCGATGAGTGAGAATGTATCAAATGTGTTTTTCCGCATTTCATCGGTGACGAGCCAAATGTCCTTGTCACCGTGATGGAGCAAATTGCTTGCACTAATTGTTACCTCCTTTAAATCTATGCTTTTGTAGATGCTATCTGATTGAGAAATGCTGACAGAATCCTTTTGCGCAAAGACACTATAAGGCAATATCATCAGAAGGAATAAATGAAGAACTCTTCGACAATAATAAACAATATTTTTCTTCCGTTTGATCTTATAGCATACCACAAAATGGTTTTGGTTCCAGTGCAGTATACAGGGCAATAGTGTCTCATTTGCCAATTGCTCAAATGTCAACCGCACTCCTAATGTTCTGAAGCCGATTCGCTCGGCAGCATCGCTGATGCCTTGCATTGACACTCCCTCACGGGTGATAAAGCAACGCTCACGAAAAGTCTGCATCGTATAAGACTTGCCGTAATACTTGGCAATCATCTTCAACGATGCAGGCCCGCAGTCCATGGCTTCCATCTGAGGGAAGTGAGGAATGTTTCTATTAACCTTGAGGTGTCGGAGAATCTGTATCATTATCGTCTCCTCTGGCACCACCTCCGTTACCACATTGACCATTACATCCTACATTACTTTCGCAAACCGTATTGTGTTCACAATTATCGTTATAATGGCATGCTTGATTGTCAGAACAAGTTGTTGTGTTATTTGTACAATTCATATTTCCACCATTTGGAGTAACTTGCCCACCATACACGTTTAGCATTTCCATTTCAGAAAGTAAATTCTGAGTATCAACGCTCTCCAGACTGTTTTGTTTTAATTCTTTCATAAGCTTTGTTTTTGATGATTAATATTGATTCTAATTTTGAATACTTTGAACAGTATTCCTTTTATTGACTTGTTTTCCTTTTGCAAACCGATATGTAAGGCTCAACGTAATCATATTTTTCTCTTCTTCATAGGTGTTCAATGATGAATAATAGCTGTAAGTAGGTGTTTCGATATATACTTCCTTATATTTGTTGAGTCCCTTTGATATAGGAATATAATAGGTGATATTCCATCGTAACTTTCTATTTAGCATGTATTGATAAATATTGAGGCAGCACCTGTCCGTGCCAGATGTAGTCCAACCTTGAGCGCTTGGCTGCTTGTAGGCGGCCTTGGCATAAAAGATACTGATTGTTGGATAATTCTTCATTCTATAGACAACCTCAATATCCCCAGACCAATTACTTGTTTTTTGAGTGTTTCCATTCCATTTTGAATATGATGTAATGAATTTGATGTATCCTTTCAACTCAAGTTCTCCTTTTGAAAGATTTAGTGAATGTTGTAGAAACAACGAATTAGAGTTTTCCCAAGACTTAACATTCTCGTATGTCAACAACGTTATGCCTCCTTGATCTTTGTAAATCTGCGATATCCCATTACCTGTATAATTAAACGAAGACACAAAGGTGACATGGGGGGTGGTAAAAAGAAAATCTGCCAAATGTCGTGTTCCAGCTTTAAGATGGGGATTTCCTACCATATAAAGGCAACTATTAATCCATCTACCATTAGTATTCAACTGCTGTTGGTTTGGAAATTGAGTCTGATTTCTGTAATACAAGTCACAAAAAAAATTGTTATTGAAGTGATATTCTATGGATGCGTTGAGAGCCAAGATATTCTGTATGTCTTTTTCTTCTCGAATGTTCTTAAACTGTCCGCCTACTTTAGCCCTCAGTTTCTCGTTAAGCGACATGGAAAAGGATGCATAGAATGAGTGACGATAACTGTTAGTTTCAGATATGGTACCTTGGCTTATGCTCTCATACTTCCTTCTGACAGTGGTATAGCCCATGTTTAATGTAGCTTTTCGATAGATTTTATTTTGGGCGTTGATATCCCAGAAAAGATAGCTCTTAGTGTTGTCAAAGGGGGTGTAATATAATTCTTGTGTATTTTCGGTATAGCTATTGGTCTGATTATTCAGTAATTTTTCGTAAGTCAACTCAGAAGAAAAATCCCATGTTTTCAGTTTTCCTTGATAGGCGATGGTGCCGATATGTTGGGTACCCTGATAATGCTGTTTGCTGTCGACGTTCACTATATAACCTTTATCATCATTGGGATATAATCTTTCCACGGTTTTAGAAAAATAAGTGTGACTGGCAGATTTCCATAAACTGTATTTGAACGAGATACTATGATTTTTAGAAAGATTGAAGTCGGTGTCTATCCAAAAATCATGTTTGTTTTTATAGAAAATATCCGTTGGCTTTTCATTGTCGATGGTCTGCTCTATATAAGAAGTATTCTTTGTCCGATACTCATATTGCTGGTGTCTGTTGGAGTGGTCATAGTCGTAGTGTACTGCTATATCATACTTTGGAAGTGTATATGTATATGTACCAGAGGTATTAAATGAGGTTAAAAGTTCGTCATAAGGACTTGAGGGCCTGATATACTCGCTATTGGAAAGCCTTACATCATAACCTTTCCAGTTATCTTTAGTTATCAAGTTAACCACGACCTGATAATCCTCATACTTGCCAGTCGGATGTTCTATGATCTCTATCTTATCAAAGCGTATATTTGCCAATTCACCGATATATTTCCCTTTCTTTTTCTTTCCATCAAGCAGAAATAGGATATTATTTGAGCCGAGATAGGACAGCTCGTCTTTTGCGTCACTATATTGAAAATTAGGTAGTTTTTTTACCAATTCATTCACTGAATACGTGTTATGGCGAAGGCTGTCTGTAATCAACCACACATCCTTGTCAGGATAATGGACAACATTCTTCCCCTTGATAACAACATCCTTAAGCTCAACACTTTTGTAAATACTATCATTACTTTGGGCTAAAACACCTACTGAAAATAAAAGAAGGAAACATATAGATAAGAAATGGCGACAATAATATATAATATTCAGGTTCCATAACCTGTCGGCATCAGCAAATCTACATCTGAGATGATTACCTTGCAAGAATACCTCATTCCGTTCTTTAGGGCATGGGCCATAACAAATGGGAAGGTATTTACATGACTGACACTCCGATTCCTGGTCATCGAAAATGGTGAAATGCATTGCGGGGATATCTTTGTCCCATACAATTTCTCCTGTTTCTGTGAGATGTCCCTGTGCCTGTTCTGGGTCGAGGTTATCGCATTTTCCTATCCTGCCATTAGGGAAAACAGAATTGAAATGTAGGCTATCTACATAGCAGGGAGAGAACCCTTGTCCAACACTGACTTGAAATTGGTCTTCAGAGGCAGAGTTTACAAGCGTATCTATTTTCTGTTCATCAATATTATTCTCATCTTCCTGCCACACTTTCATAACCGAAAGGTTGATTCTTTTTCGTATATTCTCTGGCAAGTATTGTTCTAAGTCCTTTATAAATGCATCTGGCTTTAAGTTACCTGTTGTGTAGTTGTAGCGCAGGCAAATCTCGGCATCGGGAAGAATCTCTGATATCAGACAAATGTTTCGCAACGACATCTCATAGGCCGATTTGCCCTTAATGACCTTTACTTTATCGTGCTCATTCTTGGTACCATCAACGGTAATCTGGAAAAAGGTGAAGTCTAAATCCTTCATCTTTTCCAGAATACGTCGACTCAGTAGTGTGCCATTCGTGGTAATAGTATTGTGATAGGATATGCTATGTTCTTGGCAGAATGTCTTCGCAAATGAAGCAATCTCCTCAACTCTGTGGAATGATAGCAGTGGCTCCCCGCCAAACCATGCCAACTGAAATCGCTTGATGTCATTATGGGGCAGATAATAAGCAATATGCTTCTTGACTCTTTCTACATCATCATCGGATAACTGCATATTGCGATGATTCTGGGTGCAATACCAGCAACTGACATTGCAGGCGTACGTGGGCAGGATCATCAGTTTATAACTATTATCATGTGTCAGATCATGATACTGCAGTTTAATTACCTCCAACTCATCCACATCATCTTCTATGATAAAACCTTCACCCGCCATTTGCTTCAGGAATGGTGCGTATTGCTCTTTGTATTCGTCGGGAGTAGACAATATCCGCAAGAACGCCTCTTTATTCTGGCTGCTGACCAGGAAGAAACGTTTTGTCACACCATTAAAGATGACAAATCTGTCATCGTAAGGCAGGCAGATATTGTATTTACTCGGTTTCATCGGTTAGAAATAGAAATTGCCAGTATAGGTTGTACCATCGTTCGTTGTTAGGGCAATGCTGTATGTTCCACTGCCATAAAAAGATAACATATAATATAAGGTGGGGATGTTGTCGGAAATAATTAACACCCCATTTTTGTAAATTTCAACCACGGATATCTCAATATCGGGGGAGACAATCAATGACAAAGTACTAACTGTTGTATCAAAGACTGCATACACGTCAATATGAGCTGGAGCGCGATGTGAATCACCCTCTTCATCGCTGTTATTTGGAACAGTAATCACAGGTATAGTCGGCTCTCCTCCATCAGCTTTGCAAATGGTAGAACAAAATGCTATCAGACAAACTAAGCAAATAACTCTTAAATAAATCCTCTTCATAACAGCATGTTTTAAATTGTTTCTTGTGGCAAAGTTATAATCGTATTTTTATTCCAACAAACTTTTTGGCATCTTTTTTTATGGTGCGTCTCATTGCCTATTGGATGCGTAAGGCTTTGATTTTCAATTAGAAAGGTGGAGGTTTGACTGAAATGGAAAAATTAAAATGAGACGCGGTTTTTTCAAATAAACGGCAAGAATATGCAAAAAAACAAAAAGGAATTGCGATTTTAGAATTAATTTTCATACTTTTGCAGCAAATTGAATTATCATGAAGAGACTTGCTTTCTATTTGAGTTGCGGACTGATATGCATGGCCTGCTCCTCTGTATCCAAATATCGAAAACAGATGGAGGCAGCAGAAGCTGTGATAGAAGATAATCCTGACAGTGCCTGGATAATGCTAAGAGACATTCCCTCCTCGCTTTTAAGCGATGGAGAGGAGAAGGCACTTTATAACCTGCTCATGACGGAGGCTGCCTACAAATTATATAAGCCGTTCAAAGACGATTCGCTGATTAACTATAGTATAACATACTACCAGCAACATAACAATCAACCTCGTCTGGCCATAGCCTATTATTATAAGGGCTCTATTAACTATGACGAATTGGGGAACAAAGAGCAAGGTGTATTATTCTATAAGGAAGCTGAAGAGTTGGCAAACAAGGGCAATGATGAGTCGCTGAAAGCTAAATTGTATGAGTCACTTCGAAATATGAATGCTCAGATTGGAGACCAGCAACTTGCAATGCACTATTCTAGATTGTTTCTTGCTAGTTCAAAAAGATTGGGTAACCCTATGTACATAGCAAATGCATACGAGAATATGGCTTCTGATCATGGAAGAGTGGGTAACACAGAAGCTGAGAACAATTATAGGGATTCGTCGTTGTATTATGTTTCCATGTGCGACGATCGGGATAAGGCACGTATTTACGCCAACTATGCCAATACGCTGATAAAGAACAAACGCTACCCTGAAGCAAAGCAGTATCTTGAGGAGGCGGTTAAATTACGACCTAAAGCAAACGAGTACGTTATGCTCGGCAAGATTGCCAAACAAGAGGGAGATACTATTGGAGCCCGTAGAAACTGGGAGAAGGCTATCACTTTCAATGAACCTAGATTCTCCATTACAGCCTATAAACATCTGGCAAATATGTATATTGAAAGAGGTGATTATCTACGGGCGTTATGGCAGGTGGCTAAGGCAGATAGTATAAATGTGGCATACCAAGAGCAGAAACGTACCTTGGAATTGGCCGAAGTACAGCGGAGGTATGACAAAACTGTAGTGGAAAAGGCACTTACAGAACGTAAGAATTTCTGGCTGACAATTGCTTTGATTGCGATGTCTGTGTTGATGATCGCCTTGATAGTCGTTATCTATTACATAAGAAAAAATAAGGATTATAAGAGTATCATAGATCAGAACATCAAGCAAATCTATGAGGACAAGCAGCGGATAGACTTCCTGACATCAATGGGAACAGAGTTTGAAGAGGAGGCGAAATTGCTGCAAGAGCAAATGCTGAAGCTGAAACAAGCAACAGCGATGAGACTTGGTAGTGGCAAGGTTGTCTACGAGGCGGTTGCAAATGGGGATAAACCTCATGAATTCTCCAAAGAGAAAGAGCAAGATTTTATAGATTATTATGCCTTTACTTATAACAAGGAGTTTCATGAGATGATAAAGCCTTATCAGTCTTTGACCTTACGTCACACTACCTATTTGATATTAGAGCAAATGCATTTCAGCGACAAACAGATTGGAGAGATTCTTAATGTCAGCGATTCAACTGTCCGCAACTATCGCCATCGTTTAAACAGAAAATAGAAACGGTCTTTTTTAAAAAGGATTCGGCAGATTGAAAGACATTCGCTCACCTGTAACGGGGTGGGCGAATTCTATTTGGTCACAATGCAGACAGAGCCGTTCGGCCTTGTGGCCGTAGAGTTCATCACCGACGATGGGACTGCCTAGTCCGTCGGGGTGGGCACAGTGCATACGCAGCTGGTGGGTGCGGCCGGTGTGGGGATAGAGGGCGAGGAGAGTCCTCCCGTCTCTGGCATCAAGCACCTCATATTCCGTCACTGCCGACTTGCCCCGTTGGTAGTCCACCATCTGGCGGGGACGATTCATCGGGTCGAAGATCAAGGGTAGGGTGATACGGCCTTTGGGCTCTTTCACGATACCCTCAACGAGGGCGATATAACGCTTCTTGACGGTGCGTTTCACGAATTGTTCCTGTAACGACACATAGGCCTCTTTGGTTTTGGCAATGACCATCAGTCCTGATGTGCCCATATCCAGACGGTGGACGGGCAAGGAACCCGGCCAGCGCTCCATGGCGATGGTGGCTACAGAGTGGTCTTCCGTACGGCCAGGGACACTCAGCAATCCTGATGGCTTGTTGATGACGGCCAGCGTCGTGTCTTGGTAGATGACTTCGATGGTTAGATGGGATGCCCCAGTTTCTTCCGGGTTGGGGTCTACGTCAAGACCCTGCAGCATCCAGGTGAGGATGGGCTTGCACTTGCCCCGGCAGGCAGGGTAAAACTGTCCGTGATGACGGATCTCGCTCTTTGGCGAAGGTCCCCACCAGAACTCGGCCATGCAGACGGGCCTTAAGCCATGGCTAAAGGCGTATTGCAGGAGTTTCGGTGCACAGCAGTCGCCAGTGCCACCAGGCGGCAAGGGGTATTTGTTGCGAATCCGGGGAGAGCAATGATAGTCCTGCCAGATGTCCACCAGGTCTTTTGTCTCGCCTTTGGCGTTCAGCATCCGGTATTGGTGGAATAGCCATAACTGTAGTTCCTGTGACATCTGTTTGTCGCCACCCTTGGCTGATATTGCCCGTTCTGTTTGTTTGAAATGACCCTCGGGCTGTTGGGCATCGAAAACGGGCGGCACGAAGTAAGGCCAGTCGTTACGTCCTTCAAGAAGTCCGGAATAAGCCGCCAAAAAACCTAATCCCTGTTCGGCTTTCACCACCAACACACCAAACATCTTTCCCTCCGTCGGCAAGATGCGCTCAATCTCCCGTTTTACCTCCTCGGCAGCCATCTGGCAGAGCGGATGAGGCTCATAGCAGAAGGGATAGGTAAACCGCTCTGGCAGTGGTAAATCAGCAATTAACAGATGAATTAACGACATTTAACTAAATTCCATACAAAGTATCGTAGCTTTCCCGGTTATCGCTTATGAAAGCATATCTGTGCTTGTTTATATGAATCACAAGAGATCGAGGCACTTCTCAATGGGGATGCCTCGGTTTTTGTCATCGGTATCCCTGTAGCGGTCGATCATGCGGAACACGGTGTCCATAGCCGTCCGGGTGGACGTCTTCATAGGCTCGCCATTCAGCAGATGTCCGATGAGGACAGCCGAGAAGATGTCGCCAGTACCATGGAAAAGTCCTGGTATCTCGTGATACTCCAGATGGAAGTAGTGGTCTTCAAAATGATTGTAGCCTGCTACGGCATTCTGGCCGTCGATCTTACAACTGGTGATAAGGGCCGACTTACAGCCGATGTCGCGCAGCTTGTCGAGCAGGTCGCCTGCCTCTTCCCAGGAGATGCCTTCCATCTTAATCGGTGTATTTGTCAGATAGCAGGCCTCGGTATAGTTCGGGAAGGTGAGATGGGCCACAGCCACCATGTCGCGCATCAGTTCCACCTGTTTCTGGCTAACTCCGTTATAGAGTCGTCCGCCATCGCCAAGGATGGGGTCTACGAAGACCCAGGTCCCCAGATCACCCTGTTCCTTGCAATAACCTGCCACGAGCTTTGCCTGTTCGTCGCTGAACATCAGACCTGTGCAGATGGCATCAAACGAGAATCCGAGCTGCTTCCATACGGGCAGCGTGCCACGGATATAGTCGGTGGTGTCCTGTATGTTGAATGATCCGTAGTCGAGCGTGTTCGAGACGAGTGCCGTCGGCAGACTGTACGTGGGAATGCCAAGGTAGGAGAGGATGGGTAACATGGCTCCCATACCCACTTTTCCATAGCCTACCACATCGTTGATTAAAAGTATCTGTTTCATTTCGGCTGCAAAGTTACGACATTTTTTGCATATTGCAAAAATTAATTGTAACTTTGCAGCCAAATTATGACAAATCCGATACAGGCACTACAGCAACAGCGTCTGTTGCTCCAGTTGGAGTATCAGGCAGAGAAGGAGTCTTTCCGCAAGCAGACCGAGGAGATGGGGCTGTTGCGGAAGGTCAAGCGTGGCGATGCCTGGTATCCCCTGAAGATAGGTAAGAGCTATTATAACTCCCTTAACCAATTGGTGGTGGAGGTGTACCGTCAGGGCGATGAGGAGATTGAGCATAACTTCGAGTTCGGAAAACCTGTTTGTTTCTTCAGCGTTGGCGAGAAGGATCAGATTAAGTATTTCTCTTTCACTGGTACCGTCAGCTATGTCGATGGTGACAGAATGGTGGTGTCGGTACCAGACAACGGACAGCTGATCGATGTGCAAGGGGCAGAGAACGTAGGAGTCCAGCTCTTTTTCGATGAGACCAGTTATAAGATGATGTTCGACGCGCTCGACCGTGTTATAAAGGCGAAAGGGCGTTTGGGTTATCTGCGTGATCTCTTCTACTCCCGTCAGCAGGCAGAGACCTTCAGTTTTGCACCGATGCACTTCCCTTACCTGAACCGTACACAGGAGGAGGCGGTCAACAAAGTGCTGCGTGCCAAGGATGTGGCTATCGTCCACGGCCCTCCAGGTACGGGCAAGACGACTACGCTTGTGGAGGCCATCTATGAGACGCTGCGCCGTGAGAATCAGGTGTTGGTCTGTGCACAGAGTAACATGGCGGTGGACTGGATCTCGGAGAAACTCGTCGACCGTGGTATCAACGTTCTTAGAATAGGTAATCCCACGCGCGTGAATGATAAGATGTTGTCATTCACCTACGAGCGCCGCTTTGAGGCTCATCCCGACTATGAGTTGTTGTGGGCTATCCGTAAGGCTATCCGTGAGCTCCGTGCCCACCGCAAGCGAGGTGATGAGAAGTATCATCAGAAACTGGAACGCCTGAAGGAACGGGCTACAGAACTCGAAGTGCGTATCAATGCTCAGCTCTTTGATGAGGCACGGGTTATCGCCTGTACCTTAGTAGGTTCTGCCAACCGCCTGTTGGAGGGACAGAAGTTTGGTACGTTGTTTATCGACGAGGCCGCACAGGCTTTGGAGGCCGCCTGCTGGATTCCTATCCGCAGGGTGTCAAGGGTGATTCTTGCTGGCGACCATTGTCAGCTTCCACCGACGGTCAAGAGTTTTGCTGCTTTGAAGGCTGGCCTTGGTAAGACGCTCATGGAACGTATCGTGGATAATAAGCCCGAGGTGGTCACCCTACTGAAGATGCAGTATCGCATGAACGAAGAGATTATGCGGTTTTCCAGCGACTGGTTCTATGGTAATCAGGTGGAGAGTGCGCCAGAGGTGAAATTTCGCAGCATACTCGATCTTGATATCCCCATGACATGGGTGGACACCTCACAATTCCAACTTCCTGAGAATGAAGAGTCGTTGTTCAAGGAAGAGTTTGTCGGTGAATCGTTTGGACGTATCAATAAGGCAGAGGCAGAGTTGACGCTGATGGCTCTGGAGAACTATTTCGGTAAGATTGGTAAACAGCGCATCCTTGACGAACGTATTGACGTGGGAGTCATCTCCCCTTATCGGGCCCAGGTGCAGTATCTCCGCCGGTTGTTGAAGAAGAAGGATTTCTTCAAGCCTTACCGCCATCTGATCAGTGTGAATACCGTCGATGGCTTTCAGGGACAGGAGCGTGATGTCATCCTGATCTCACTCGTCCGAGCCAATGACGAGGGGCAAATAGGCTTCCTTCGTGACTTGCGCCGTATGAATGTCGCCATTACCCGTGCCCGTATGAAACTCATCATCCTCGGCGATGCTTCTACCATGACTCGCCACCCCTTTTATAAAAAACTCTACGAATATATCGACGCGCTGTAAGTGCTTTTATTTTCCGTTTTCTCAAAAAAACAGGAAAAACTTTTGTTATGCAATTGATTTTTAGTACCTTTGCAGTCGATTTCACTTTTCATGGAGATGATAAAGATAAAGAAGGTAAACACCAAGAAAGAACTGAAACTGTTCATCCAGTTTTACTACGACCTGTATCGTGACAACGACTGTGCCGTGCCTTATTTGTATTCTGACGAGATGGCGACACTCCGTCGTGACAAGAATCCTTCGTTTGAGTGCTGTGACGCTGATTATTTCTTAGCCTACAAGGATGGTCAGGTCGTGGGGCGTGTAGCAGCCATCATTAACCGTCGTGCCAATGAGCGCTGGAACTGCCGTCAGGTACGTTTTGGATGGTTTGACTTCATCGATGACCCGGAAGTGTCTGAAGCGTTACTGAAAACAGTGGAAGAGTGGGGCCGCCAGCGGGGGATGAATGAGATTGCCGGTCCGTTGGGCTTTATCGATACCGACCGTGAGGGAATGCTCGTCGAGGGCTTCGACCAGCTGTCGACGATGTATATCAACTACAATTACCCCTACTACCCTAAGCACATGGAACGGCTGGCTGGTTTCAAGAAGGACAACGATTATCTGGAGTCGAAGGTGAAAGTGCCCGAAGTTGTGCCTGAGAAGTTTGCCAAGGTCACGGAGATGGTGCGTAAACGCTATGGACTCCGTGTGCATAAGTTCACCCGTAAAGAACTCATTGACGAAGGCTGGGGGCATGAGGTGTTCCGTTTGCTGAATGCCACCTATAAGGATCTATATGGTTTTTCTGAATTGTCCGACTCGCAAGTTAATAAGCTCGTCAACGACTATATCAAGATTGCCGACCTGAATCTTGTGACTGCCATCATGGATGGTGACAAGATGGTGGGCTTTGGTATCACCTTCCCCTCGTTCTCAAGGGCATTGCAGAAGACGCGTGACGGTCGTTTCCTGCCCTTTGGCTGGTGGCATCTGTTGAAGATCCTGAAATGGCACAAGACGCCTATTGTCGATCTGCTGCTCATCGGTGTCCTGCCCGAATATCGTGCCAAGGGCGCTAACGCCCTGATCTTCGACGACCTTATCCGCTGGTTCCAGCGGTATGGCTTTGAGTGGGCAGAGACGGGTCCGCAGATGGAGACCAATGAAGGTGTTCTCTCACAGTGGCAGTATCTGGAGGCCACGATACACAGAAGGCACCGATGCTATCGGAAATCGATCAGTAATCAGTAATAATTGAAATACGATGGAACTGGAGTTTATTCTAAGAATTTTTGTGGCAGCACTATTGGGTGGTGCCATTGGTCTGGAGCGTGAGTACCGTGCCAAAGAGGCGGGTTTCCGCACCCACTTCCTTGTGGCCTTAGGCTCTGCCTTGTTTATGATCGTGTCGGCCTATGGTTTTGAGGGGGCGATGCATACTCCTGAGCACCGTTGGGACGTGTCGCGTGTAGCTGCTCAGGTGGTGTCGGGTATCGGTTTCATAGGTGCAGGTACCATTATCTTCCATAAGAGTGAGAATGTGGTCCGTGGTTTGACTACGGCTGCTGGTCTTTGGGTGACCGCTGCCATTGGCCTGGCCTGCGGAGGTGGTATGTATGTATTGTCTATCGCTTCCACGTTCTTGGTACTTGTAGGACTGGAAGCTTTCAATTTCTTCTTGCATAAGTTTGATAAAAAGAGAAAACACGATTGATTCTCGAAATCCTGTCGATAGGTTTTCTCCCTTTTATGCCCCAATAACAATAATGCTTGTTAATGGGGCATTTTTGTTTTGTAACAGAGACTTTGCCAAATGTAACATTTTTGCCTATTGTTTCCGTTAGGTAAAGTCCGCGATACAAATAATAAAGTGTATGAGTTAAATTTGTAATATCTTTGCACAATGAAAGTTAAAAGCGCGAACCCGGGATGGGCTGTACACTTGAAAAAATATAAGTCAACAAACTTTTTATACATTATAATTTCTAACTAATTCATTAAATCATGTGGAATTTTAAATCACTGCAAAAGCCATTAATGGCACTGTTTCTGCTCTGTTTGTTCCCGCTGGGAGCTATGGCTCAGAGCCTAGTAAAAGGAACGGTGAAGGATGTAGCTGGCGAACCAATCATTGGTGCTAGTGTAAAAGTTCAGGGCGCCAAGACTGGTGCCATTACTGATTTCAATGGTGACTTTAGTGTTCAGGCTGACAACAATGCCACACTGGTTATCAGTTACATCGGTTATACCACAGAGACCGTGAAGGTGAATGGTCGTAACAACATTCAGGTCACACTGAATGAGGACGCCCAGACACTGAACGATGTGGTGGTCATCGGTTATGGTGTTCAGAAGAAGAGCGACTTGACAGGTTCTGTTGCCCAGGTAAAGGCTGAGGATCTGAAGCACCGTTCTACAACTGACGCTGCTGCTGCTCTGCAGGGTAAGGCCGCTGGTGTACAGATCCTGAACAGTTCTGGTAAGCCTGGTCAGGGTGCTTCTATTCGCGTCCGCGGATATTCTTCAAACTCAAGTAACATCGGTCCTCTGTTGATTGTCGATGGTCTTCAGGTTTCAAGCATCCAGTACCTCGACCCCTCAATGATTGAGTCAATGGAGGTGCTGAAGGACGCTGCTTCGGCTGCCATTTACGGTGCTGAGGCTGGTAATGGTGTCGTGCTGATTACCACTAAGTCTGGTAAGAAGGGTCAGGGTACCATTTCTTATGAAGGTAAGTTTACCAACCAGTCTCTTGGCCACGTAGGTAAGCTCCTTAACGCTAGCCAGTTCAAGGACTGGATGACCATGCAGCTCGGTGCAGAGCGCGTCAATGCCGATATGTCTGATGCTCAGACTCAGTATGGTTGGAACCCCAACACCAATACAGACTGGCTTGGTGAGTATTTCGAGAACACTTGGGCACAGCAGCACACGCTGACCTTCCAGGGTGCTAATGACCGCGGTTCTTACTTCCTGAGCGCAAGCTATGTTAATCAGGACGGTATCGTCAAGGGCAACAAGGATAAGTATGAGCGTCTGACTGCCCAGATCAATGCTGACTATAAGATTAAGGAGTGGTTGCAGATCGGTACCAACACCTCTGTTGAGAAATGGTCTACCCGTGGCGTTTCTGAGAACGGTTATGGTTCTTCTTTCGAAATGCTGCTCCTCATCGACCCGCTGACTCCGATGTACTGGACCAAGCCTGAGCAGATGCTGGGTGACTATCGTAATTACTACAATGAAATCCAGGCTGGTAACTCAAACTATACGCTCTTCGGTGACAATAATGGCTACTATGCCACCTCTTATTTCAACCAGCGTCTTGCCGGTGGTAACCCCTTCTCTCAGCGCGATCGTGCAGAGGGTAAGAACAGTGGTGTTAACATCAATGGTACTGTCTTCATGAACATTACACCTATTAAATATGTAACATTCACTTCTCGTCTCGGCTATCGTATCTCATTCAACAACAGCTCTAACTGGGAGTATCCATATTATCTGAATGCTCAGACCAAGGGTGACAACTATAGAATTGAGGGAGCCAGCAACAACTCTACCTGGTATCAGTGGGAAAACTTCATCAACTACAACCAGGACTTCGGTAAGCACAATGTTGGTGCGATGGTCGGTATGTCTTATCGTCAGTACGACTCAAACGGTGTTAGCGCCAATGCACAGGGTCCGGATATCCTGAACGCATACGAGGACAACTATATTTACCTCAATTGTGTAAATGGTAACGAAAGCACTGTTAAGAACTTCAGTGGTATGCCTAACACCACTCGTGCTCTCTCTTACTTCGGTCGTCTTCTCTACAACTACGACAACCGCTACAGCCTGCAGGGTAACTTCCGTGCCGACGCTTTCGACTCTTCTAAGCTGTCTAAGGACAACCGTTGGGGTTACTTCTTCTCTGCATCTGCAGGTTGGACATTCTCTAACGAGAGCTTCTTCAAGAATAACATTGATCCCAGCATCATCTCATTCGGTAAGATCCGTGCATCTTGGGGTACTAACGGTAACGTAAACGTGCTGAACAACTATGCCTACACCGCAGGTATTTCTCTGAACAGCCAGTGGTATCAGTATGGTGCAACCAACGCTGCTTCTTATGGTTCTATGCCTAACGGTATTGCCAACCCCGACCTTACTTGGGAGAAGTCTCAGCAGATTGACCTCGGTCTCGACCTCCGTTTCTTCAGCGATCGCCTCTCTCTGGGTATCGACTGGTATAAGAAGACCACAAAGGACCTTCTCGTTTCTGCTCCTGTAATGCCTGAGTCTGGTTTCTCTTCAATGACTATCAATGCCGGTGAGGTAGAGAATAGCGGTCTTGAGTTTGAACTCACTTGGAAGGATCATATTGGTGACTTCAACTATAGCATTTCTGGAAACTTCGCTACTCTGAAGAATAAGGTTACTTACCTTGATCCTTCTATCGAGCGTATTGCCGGTGCAACTGTTGAGGGTTCTAGCCCTGAGGTTGTTCGCTGCTACTTCGAGAAGGGTGAGCCCATCTGGTACATGCGTGGTTATAAGTATGCTGGTAGAGCTGCTGACGGTACTGCCCTTTATTACACAAAGGACGGTGGTACAACCAACGACCCGCAGGCTGAGGACATGACCAACGTTGGTTCTGGTCTTCCTTCTGTAACTTACGGTATCACACTGAATGCTGAGTATAAGGGTATCGACCTGACCATCTTCGGTGCTGGTGAGGGTGGTAACGATATTTACTACGGTCTCTATCGTACAGGTTACAACAACGTAGCCAAGGGCGTTTATGAGGACTTCAAGGATGGTAACATGCCTACAGCCGCTTCTGTAGCAGGTAGTGGTACATTCTGGCGTTCTTCAGCCATGGTTTATGATGGATCATTCTTCAAGCTCAAGCAGATTCAGCTTGGTTACACCTTGCCAAAGAACATTACTAGGAAGGCTTATATGGAGAATGTTCGTGCATACATCTCTCTCGATGACTTCTTCACATTCACCAAGTATCCTGGTCTCGATCCTGAAAACTGCACTCAGGAGTACAACTGCCCAGGTCTTGACAAGGGTGTATATCCTAACATGAGAAAGATGGTTCTTGGTATAAGTGTTACATTCTAATTGAACAATTTAAAATCGAATAGAAATATGAAAAAGATATTATTTTCCGTTGCTTTGCTGTCTGCAGGTATGATGCTTTCGTCATGCAACGACAAACTTGATGTTGAGCAGAAAGCAACCAGCAGCACTGGTAACTTCTATAAGACTGATGCTGATGCAGAGTCTGCTGTTACCGCTATGTATGCTACATATATAGGTGAGATTGGTGGTACTGAGGGTATCTGGAACGCCTATATCATGGGCTTGAACTATACTTCCGACGATGTATTCTCTGCAGGTGGTGATATCAATGACCACGCCGACTTCCGTGTCCTCGACGAGTTCCGTTATGACACGAGCTCTGGTCCTATCAGTACGCTTTATAACCACATCTATAAGGCTATCTACTCTGCAAACCTCGTTATCAACTATTTTGATGGTGATCTTGCTGATACGCCTTTGAAGAAGCAGGCAGTAGCTGAGGCTAAGGTTATGCGTGCATGGGCTCACATGCTGGCTGCACAGGTATATTATCGTCCACCATTGGTTGACCACCTGATCACAACCGAGAAGCCGACAAATGCTGAGTCTCAGAAGGCTATCTTCGACTTCTGCGTGAAGGATTGTGAAGAGGCTATTAATAATCTTCCCGACCGTAAAGGCCAGACCGATAAGGAAGGTGCTTGGCGCGTAACAAAGGGCTTTGCTCAGTTCGTTGGTGGTAAGGCTGCTCTCTTTGCTGGTGACAATGCTAAGGCTGCAAGTCTGCTGAAGCCGCTGGTAGAGTCTTCTAACTATGCACTGGTTCCGGGTAACCGTTTCCGCGACCTCTTCCATATTGAGGGTGACGGTTGCGAAGAGAAGATCTTCGAGTTCAACTATACGACCAATACTTCTCTCGGTGGTGTCTGGGGTGGTAGCATCCAGCGTGGCCGTTGGATGGTTGCAAACGTGCTCAACTGGCGTGGTGACGATATCCAGGGCGGTGGCAAAAACCCACAGATCTGCTCTACCGGTGGTTGGGGCGGTGGCGCTATCAACCAGGACTTCGCTCACAAGATGCTTGCTAACGATGGCGACAGCTATCGTCGTAAGGCTACATTCCTGACCTCTGACGAGTTCTTCTATGACGAGACACTCTGCGGTTGGCGTAGTGATGCTACCTGCACCACTCGTGCCCAGAAGGAGTTCGACCCGGAGCGTGGTATCACCAAGTCTGCAGGTTCTTTCTCTCGTAGTGACGTGATGGAGGTGAAGATGATGTGTCATCCTAAGGATGTAGACCTCTCTGTAGGTGACAACTGTAACAACACCAACCTGTGTATTGCCCGTCTGGGTGAGGCTTACCTGCTCTACGCAGAGGCTTGCCTTGCAACTGGTAACAACGCAGAGGCTAAGAAGTATATCAACCTTATCCAGCAGCGTGCCGGTTCTAAGACCATCTCTGACAATGTTGACATGCAGGTTCTGATGGACGAGAAGCAGTATGAGCTCTGGTTCGAGGGCTGCCGCTGGTTCGACATCGTACGTTGGGGCATTGCCAAGGAGTGCTACGACAAGGTTCTGGACAATATTCCTCTGCAGTGGGATGAGTACTTCCAGTCAGGTGGCACAAAGCCTCACAAGCTCGTTTACAAGGTTCATCATCCTTGGGCCGATGCTGGTGTAAAGCTTGAGTTTGTAAAGAACAAGAACGAATATTGGCCAATCCCGCAGACTGTTGTCGAGGTTAACGACCAGATGCATCAGGTATGGGGTGCATGGGCCAACTAATGAGACTACACTATAATAATAGTTAGTATTAGACACATTGTTTTGGTATTAAGAAGGTGCCGCGTCGGGATGACGCGGCACCTTTGCTTTTGCAATAAAGAGAGAGAAGAATTATTTCACGGAATAGTTGGGAATCTGAGCAGGCTCTGGAGCGATGGGCTCACCCATCTCTGAGGCCTCAGCATTCTTGTCGTCAAGCTTAAAGAGCATGAAATCAGGCTCCTCAGCTGTGCAAAGCTCCCAGCCTAAGCCTTCACCCTCACCATTGCCGTTAGGATCACTATATTTGGCGAAATTAGTCCAGGCAGTCAGCATCTTCTCTGCCAGATCCCAGTCGCCCTGGGTCCAGGGACGCCAACAGTGCTTCAGACTCTTGAAGACATACCAGAGGTCGCTGCTGTGGAAGGCACCCTTCAGTCGGCTGGTAATCTCTGGATGCTTACCGTCGTCGGGCAACGGACGTGCAAACTCATAAGCCCAGGCCTTGCCACCCTTCTCCTGACGAACCTTACAGAACTCGGCGATGCCAGGCCCCATCGAGCCAAGATCGTTCAGCGTATAGCCAATCATATAGGGCACATCGGCAATCGACCCCTCACGGGCGGCCTCGTCAAAGCTCTTCAGTGATACATAACCGTCGACGATAGGACGCTCCATCACATAGAGGTCGCTCTTGTTGACCATGTTATAGATAGAACAAACGGTATAGAGAATCTCCGTAGAGGCAGCGCGTAGCTTCTGCAGGTCTGTCAGTCCAGCCCAGTCCATCACCTTCTTGGTCTCTGCCTCAGCTTCTTTCAGCGTGGGGTTGTAGGTAAAGAACTTGGCCATCGGCGTAGCAGGCTTGGCCATCTCATTGTCCTTTGTCTGAACGTTCAATCCACCACCGCTCATGATGACGGCCTTGTGGAACAGGCCTCGGGCCAGGGGCGACTCACAGATCGTACGCACACTACCTGCACCGGCACTCTGTCCGAAGATGGTCACATTGTCAGGATCACCGCCAAACTGGGCAATGTTGGCCTTGATCCACTTCAGCGACTGGATCTGGTCAAGGATGCCGTAGTTGCCGGAAACGCCATGGGGACTCTCTGCCGACAACTCGCCATAAGGCATGAATCCGAAGATGCCGAGGCGGTAGTTGATGGTGACGAGCACCACATCCTTCGAGGCCCATTCCTGTCCGTCGAACTCAGGTTCGGTGCCCCAGCCCTCACGATAGCCGCCGCCATGGATCCACAGGGCCACGGGTAGCTTCTTGTCCACCTGGCCAGGAGCCTTGGTGTAGACATTCAGATAAAGACAATCTTCACTGTAGGGAGCCTCGTCTCCATATCCCCACTCAGAAGTGTAGTAACCAGGATAGTGTACGGCCTGATAGCCAGGATGCCCAAAGCGGTCACAGATGCGGATGCTGTCCCAGGGCACCACAGGCTGTGGCTCTTTCCAACGCAGGTCGCCGATAGGCGCGGCGGCATAGGGAATACCTTTGTACACAAATACACCAGGGTTATCTGCAGCGATACCCTGAATCTGACCACCTTCAACGGTCAGTACGGGACATTGGGCACTCTCCTCTCCCGAAGTGCAGCCCAACATCAGTGCCAGTAGTGGCAGTAGCAAAAATAGCTTCTTCATAATGAATGTTAGTTGAAAAATAAGGTTGATTAGAGAATTAATTCTACATTGCAAAGATAATAAAAAAAAGCGATTATTCCTTTGCCATTTGTATCAGAGTTTATGTAGAATGTAACAATCGGTAAAATATTGTCGATGACGATTAAACCATTTCCTTTAGAATGAGTCTAATTAGAGAAATTTTTTGTATATTTGCACCATCATAAATCAATTATTCATAAACAACAACGCCGATGAAAAAATTATTGAGTTTTATTCTCATGGGTATGCCCTTGCTTGCAGGGGCCCAGAACCCGATTATCCGCGACCAGTTCGCGGCTGATCCCACTGCACGCGTATTTAATAATAAGGTGTACGTCTATCCGTCGCACGACATCTTCCCTCCCGAAGGGCAGCGACAGGACTGGTTCTGTATGGAAGACTATCACGTCTTCTCTTCTGAGAACCTGACGGATTGGACCGACCATGGTGTGATCGTCACCCAGAACAAAGTACCCTGGGTGCGTCCTGACTCCTATTCCATGTGGGCACCCGACTGTGTCTACAGGAATGGCAAGTACTATTTCTATTTCCCCTCAGCGCCAAAGGATGGTAGGGGCTTTGGTATCGGTGTGGCAGTGGCCGACAGTCCTGTGGGACCGTTCACCTGTGAGCCTGAACCTATTAAGGGCATTAACGGCATCGATCCTTGTGTGCTTCTGGCTTCCGACGGCAACGCCTATATCTTCTGGGGTGCTGGCCGATGCGCCAAGCTAAAGGACAATATGAAGGAGATCGCCGATGACACCCCGAAGGAAAAGGTGAAGTGGGGCGACCGTGAGTTTGAGATGTATGGCGTGAACTGCCTCAAAGGCCTGCCCAGCCGTCAGGCTGAGGGCCCGTTTGCATTCGAGTACAACGGCAACTACTATCTGACCTATCCTTATGTGAGAGAGAACACCGAGGTGCTTGGCTATGCCATGAGTAAGAACCCGATGGGGCCCTATGAGTACAAAGGTCTGATTATGGCCGAGCAGCCCAACGGTTGCTGGACCAACCACCACAGCATCATCAACTACAAGGGACAGTGGTATCTGTTCTATCATCATAATTATTTCTCTCCGAACGACGACAAGCGCCGTTCTGCCTGCATCGAGAAACTGTCTTTCAACCCCGATGGCACCATCCAGGAGGTGAAGCAGACGCTTCGTGGTGTGGGTATCAATCAGGCTACTGAGAAGATCGAGATCGACCGTTACAGTGAGGCCAGTGCCGATGTGACCACTCAGCTTATCGATACCGTCAATACCTTCCGTAGTTTTGAGGCCACCCTTCCCGTCAAGGGCAGCTGGCTCCGTTATAACGATATCGACTTCAGCTGTCTCACAGATGGTTACCTCGTGATCTCTGCCAAGGCTGCCGACAATACCACCTTCTTCATCCGTGAGAAGGCTGCCAATGGTAAGGTCCTCGCCAAGATCGAGATGACAGTGAAGCCCGAGACGCCTGCAGGCATGCCTGCCATGTTCCGTCGTGACTTCAGCAACCAGTGGCTCACGATGACGGCTCCCCTGGAGTTTGTTCCGAAGGGTGTCAGCGACCTGGTGATTACTTGTGAGGGCGATGCTGGTGTCTCTGTCGATTGGATCCAGTTTAAGAACCGTCCCAAGTACTTCTCACCTGCCACCTCTGCTGCTGCCCAGCCCGATGAAAACGGCTTTATCCGTCGTTGGCTGCTCCTGGAGCCCATCGATAAGCCCAATAGTGGCAATACCGTCTTCACCGACTCTTATCTGCGTGAGCACTTTGGAATGCAGTACTTCAAAGGTCAGCAGACCATCGTACCGAAGGATGGCCAGAAGGTGAAGGTGTCATTCCAGCGCGAAGAGGTTCCCGCCGGTTTCGGACGTGGTTTCGGCCAGCCCCAGGAGCCTGCAAAACCAAAGATAGTAAATGTTAATCAGACGCTTACCTGGCATGCCCTCGACAGTGAGAACTTCAATGTGAAGCTCTTCCGCTTTGCCGAGAAGTGGGGTCAGCAGGTCTATGGCGTGCTCTTCTGGGCCGTTGCCATCATCGACTGCGACGAGGATATAGAGAATGTCCGTCTGGCCGTAGGCTCTAACTCTGCCTCTATGTGGTGGCTCAACGGTGAGGAGGCTCTGCTGCTCTCTGGCGACCGCCGTATGGTGAAGGACGATGCCATGTCCAACCGCCTCACCCTTAAGAAAGGCCGTAACATCCTGCGTGGTGCCATCATCAATGGCCCTGGCATGAGCGACTTCTGCGTTCGCTTCCTCGACGAGAATGGAAATCCTGTTAAGAACTATTCAATCAAAGCACAATAAAATGAAAAGACTACATACAATTCTGGCGGCACTGGCCGTTGCCACAGCCGCAAACGCACAAATTGGCGCTCCTTATATCCACGACCCCTCGACGCTGGCCGAGTGTGAGGGTAAGTATTACACCTTCGGCACTGGTGGCGGTGGCCTGATCTCTGATGATGGCTGGAGCTGGCATAGTGGCGCTGACCGTCCCGGTGGTGGTGCAGCCCCCGACGTGCTGAAGATCGGCGACCGTTACCTCTGTATCTATGGTGCCACGGGTGGTGGACTCGGAGGTGGTCATGCAGGCCGCATCCTGACCATGTGGAACAAGACCCTTGACCCGAAGTCGCCCGACTTCAAGTGGAGCGAGGCTGTAGAGGTGTGCTACTCCGACGGTATGGAGGATCAGGACGCCATCGACCCTGGTCTGCTTCTGGATCCCACCACAGGCCGCCTGTGGGTGAGCTATGGCACCTATTTCGGTACCATCCGTCTCATCGAGCTCGACCCCAAGACGGGCTTCCGTGTAAAGGGCAACAAGGAGAAGGACATCGCCATCGACTGTGAGGCCTCCGACCTCATGTATCGTGATGGCTGGTACTATCTGCTGGGAACCCATGGCACCTGCTGTGATGGTGTGAACTCTACCTATAACATTGTTGTAGGCCGCTCCAAGAACATCGAAGGTCCTTATATCGATAATGTAGGCCGTGATATGTATCATGGTGGTGGTAAGATGGTCATTGCCGCTGAAGAGCGCGCTTGCGGAGCCGGACACTTCGGACGCTTCATCGTTGACGAGGGTGTTGAGGTGATGTCGTTCCACTGGGAGGCCGACTTCGAACTGAGTGGCCGTTCTACGCTCGCCGTCCGTCCACTGGTATGGAAGAACGGCTGGCCCGTAGCCGGCGACAACTTCAAGGGTGGCAACCTGGCCATCCTGAGTGAGCGTCGTGGTTATGCCCTTGAGCTCGCTGTCGACTTCGTCCGCATGCAGCAGGAGCGCCAGGGCTGGTTCAACCGCAACCAGATGGAGCAGCCTGTGAAGCCCATCGCCAACCAGACCTTAGACGAGGTCAAGGGTGCATGGCCCGAGGGTAATATCCCTGCCCGTATCGGTGACTTTATGTTCCGTCCTCATCAGCGTTGGACCATCACCCCAGTCAACGAGGCTGGTGGCTATCTGAGCAATCCGTATTTCAAGATTACCATCGAGGGTACCGACCGCGCTCTGGCTGCCACAGCTGACAAGGAGGTGACTACCGTTCCTGCCTATACCGGAGCCGACGAACAACTCTGGCGCATCGAGCAGCTGACTGACGGTACTTACCGCATCATGCCGAAGGCTATCCCAGGCATTGAGGGCACGAACACCACCTACTGTCTCTACTCAGCTGGTGACTCAACGCCTACATTGGCCAAGTACGACTTCTCGAGCGACAACTCCAAGTGGAACTTCCGCAACCACTAAGTGGGAGAGAGATATATAAAAAAGGTTAATTAATTAAAGGTGTACCGGCTTTTGGTACACCTTTATTGTATCTTTGCGCCATGCTAACAGAAAAGACAATGGAAAAACTGCGCATTCTCGCAGAATCGGCGAAGTACGATGTGTCGTGCTCGTCGAGCGGAACGGTGCGCAGAGGAAAGAAGGGCATGGTAGGCTCTACCGTTGGTGGGGTGGGCATCTGCCACTCCTTTGCTGATGACGGGCGATGCATCTCCTTGCTGAAGGTCATGCTGACCAACTACTGCATGTACGACTGCGCCTATTGCATCAACCGTCGTTCCAACGACATCAGGCGGGCTACGCTCTCCGTCAGTGAACTCGAGGAGATCACCATGGAGTTCTATCGCCGTAACTATATAGAAGGCCTGTTTCTCTCGAGTGGGGTGGTGCGCAATCCTGACTATACCATGGAGCGGCTCACGGCCATCGCCCGAGACCTGCGGCTTGTCCATCGTTTCAATGGCTATATCCACCTGAAGAGCATCCCTGGAGCCTCGCGCGAACTGCTCAACGAGGCAGGGCGCTATGCGGATCGTATGAGTGTGAACATCGAGATTCCGAAAGAAGAATCGCTGAAGCTGTTGGCTCCGGAGAAAAACCACCAGAGCGTGTTCCAACCCATGAAATTGATCCAGCAGGGTGTGCTTGAGAACAAAGAAGACAGAAGGCGCATGCGCCATGTGCCACGTTTCGTGCCTGCAGGTCAGTCTACCCAGATGATTGTAGGTGCCACGAAAGAGACTGATAAGGATATCCTCACCATGTCGTCGATGCTCTACGGACAGCCTACGATGCGACGTGTGTATTACTCGGGCTATGTGAGTGTCAATACTTACGACCCCCGTCTGCCCGTCCTTAAACAGCCCCCGTTGGTGCGCGAGAACCGCCTCTATCAGGCTGACTGGCTCTTGCGCTTCTATCATTTCACAGTCGATGAGATCGTCGACGACCTGCATGCCAACCTCGATCTGGAGGTAGACCCCAAGCTCGCCTGGGCTTTGCGCCATCCTGAGGCCTTCCCCGTGGATATCAACACGGCCGACTACGAACAGCTCTTACGGGTGCCTGGCCTTGGCACGAAGTCGGCATGGCTCATCGTCAACTCGCGTCGCTTCAACCGCCTCACATCCTACGACCTGAAGAAGATGGGGGTTGTGATGAAGAAAGCCAAGTACTTCATCACCTGCCACGAACTCACCTCTACCTACTCCACGCCCATTGTGGGTGTCAACGAACTGCGCCCAGAGCGTCTGCGCCCCTTGCTGATCTCCAAGACCCAGCAGAAACGCATTGCAGAGGAACAACAACTCAAACTTGATTTCGACGAAGAATGACAGTCTATACATTCGATGGTACGATGGATGGGCTTCTGACGGCAGTATTCGATGCCTATGCCCTGCACGAACAACCAGAACAGTTGCTCAAGTCTGGCGATGCCCTGCCCCTGTTCTGCGAGCATCTCTATCATGTGACCACCGATGAAGAAAAGGCCCGGAGGGTGTGGACGGGATTGGAAAAGCATCTGCCCCGTGAGGCGATGAAGCTGATCTCCGTCAGTTGGCTGTCTGAACTCCCGGAACTGCCTACGCCTCTGTTCCTGTATATCTATAAGGTGTTCCGCCAGGGTGATATCTCCCATAACTTCGCTGACGACGACGTACTGTCGGTAATCGACATCGCCCATAGTGTGCTGCATGAGCAGTTGCGCATGAAACAGTTTATCCGCTTTCAGAAGGCGAAGGACGGCACCTACCTCGCTGTGGTCTCCCCCGATCATAATGTGCTGCCCCTGATCACCGACCATTTCAGCGACCGTTTCAACGACCAGCCTTGGCTTATCTACGACGCCAAGCGCCACTATGGCTTTTATTATGACGGCAAGGCCGCTCCCATCCGCGTGACGTTTGAAGACGAGGCTGCCGTACCCTTTAACCTCAACAACGGCAAACTCAATGCAGAGGTGCTCAGCCATGACGACCAACTCTTCCAGGACCTCTGGCGCACCTACTTCAAGGCCATCTGCATCAAGGAGCGCATGAACCCCCGCAAGCAGCTGAAAGACATGCCCCGCCGTTACTGGAAATACATGACTGAGAAGAATGGGCGGTAAGGGTATTTGAGATTATACCCTTACCTTCACCCAATACATCGTACCTGCTTTGGTATGGTGGCTCTGGAACTTGTATTCCGGGCGGTTCAGATAACTGCCTATCTTCTGGAAAGAACCCGTATCCTCCTTATACCCCTTGAACTTGCTCTTCAGCAGGGCGGAGAGGTCCTTCAGACTCATCCACTGGCCTTCCTCGCTCTGAACGTCCGAGGCTGCCACGCGTGGTTTCTGCACCACAGCCATCAGCATCTCGCCGAGTCCGTTCAGTCGCTGATACTGCAGGTTGTGCTCCATCAGTGCTCGCTCCTCTTCCTTCGAAAGCCAGTAGCGCTCGCCCTGACGGATCTCATCCATCAGCTGGGCAAACAGCTGATCGTGCTGGACGGGCGTCTCGAAGTCGATGTCGCCATCGATGAACACACAGAGGAACCTGCGCGAACCAGAAGGATCGGTTAGGGGCGTCTGCTCGTTGGTGGTTCCGATGAACGAGGCATAACGACGATTCGTGGTGTAGGCCTTGCCGTAGGGCGGACGATACTTCAGATCTGCCGTCGACACCAGATACTTCAGCACGATCTGCTGGCGCTGGGTCACACGGTCGAACTCATCGAGGTTGATCAATCCAAACGAGCTCAACCCCAGGTTCAGGTCGTTCTCGTTCTTGAAGTTGATGCGGTCGTTGTAGTAATCCTGCAACTCACGAGGCAACAGGATGCGGCAGAACGAAGACTTGCCACAGCCCTGACGTCCTATAAGAAGAGGTACGAGCGCGTTGCCCGTCAGCTGACCCTTTCCCAACCACATCGCCACCATCGAGCGCATCCATATATGAAAGAGGTGTGTCCACTCCTTCCACTCCGTAGGAACCCTTTCTGCCAAGGGCGTCACCCGATCCTTCCCGTCCCATCGGGGCAGGTGGTCCAAGTAGTCGTTCACAGGGTCGTAACGCTCGATGTCGTCAGAGTTCACGTAGCGTCGGATGTCCTTATCCCAACAACGGATGCCCTGTTCCAGGGCCCTCATGGTGATGGAGTTGCGTGCCTCCTCTGTCAGGTCCTGAAACGAGAAGCCGATACCCGTCCTTGTGCGATACTCCGCCACACCCCGCATCACGTTCTTGCGCAGTTCGTAGTTGCTGTTCAGGAAGATGTTGATCTTCATCGTCAGCAGCGTCTCTGGCGGAATGGTCTTCGTGCGCTGGATGCCCTTCTTCTCCATGTGTCTCTCCACCAGCTCCTCGCGATAGGCATTCTCAAACACCTTCTTCACCAGATCCTCCTCGTCCCAGAACATCGACTTCATCAGCGTCTGACGCATGGCTGGAGCCATCGCCAACCCCGTCTCCATGCAATACTGTGCCAGGCGGGAGAGGATAGCATGGCGGCGCTCGTCCTTGTCTGCGATGCCCTCCGTATCGTCATACGCCTTCGAGAGGCTGAACTCGTAAACGGTGTGCATGCTCTTGTAGCGCTCGTAGCTCTCCGTCTGCTCCAGAGCCGAACGCTGGTGGGTGATCGATTCCGTCGCCTTCTCCGCCTTCGCATAGATGGGCGTCGCCATCGGGTTGTACACCAGTCCCGGGTCGGAGCTCATGTAACAGATGCGCTGAGTGGTGGGTTCGAGCTTTTCGACAGTCACCCCCAGCTGACCATTATAGATCAGTCTCGCCCGCTCGTACAGATTCTCATGGAAGAGGGCTATTTCCGCATCGCTCTCCGGGAGCCTGCTCCCGCCAGGAAACAACTCCCCCTGACACACGATCTTCACCGACTGCCCGTCAGCCCCCACAAACGCCATCAGCGTCTGAGGCATCTCGGCAGCCCCTTTCCTCACGGCATCAGCCTCATCGTGACTCGCCAGGTTGTTCACCTCCAGCAACACCAGTCCTGTGTATCCTCTGGTGATGCGCTCGCCATTGCGATGCTCCTGCTCCAGTGCAAAGCAGATGCGGGGCAGGTTCTTGGGCCAGTTCACGTAACCAGTGAGTGTTCCCTCATCGTTGCGATCAGCAAATGTCATCAGTGGGAAGACGCTGCGGAATTCGCTCACCTGCTCCTTAAACGCTCCGTTACGGATAAAATCTGCCACTTCCTGCAACTCCACGAGCCGCAGGGTTTCCTTGTTCCGATAATTCTTGATAAGTGTTGTTCTTGCTTTCATAATCTTAGTGGTTTGCAAATATGGTGCAAAGATACAAAATTTTAATCGAAAAACCAAATAAATCCTGCACAAATATTGAAAAATGTGCAAAAAATGTGCAAGCAATTCTCCGCCGCGAAGAATTGCTAAAAATTGCTTAAGCCGTCACCTCGCCACTTTTCCTTCTGACTATCAATATATTAAGTGGTGACGGCTTGCCTTTTGAGCCGTCACCCTGCCGTCACCTCAAACCGGTTATCCATCTAAAACTACTATCTCTATGCTTCCTTTAGATAGTCCTTTCCCTTAGTTCCCACGGTGGGAACAATTTGTTCCCACCGTGGGAACTAATCTATTCCCCCTATGGGAACAACCTGTTTACATAGGGGAAACAAGTTGTTTCCCTTATCTTAACTGCCAGTAAACAGCCCGATTTCTTCGGTGACGGCTGGGTGACGGCTCAAAAGCCAAGCCGTCACCACTTAAACGCCTAATACCCAACCACTTAACTACCATGGTGACGGCTTAAGCCATTTTTTATCTCTTACAAATTCAAAGAACGAGGCTTGCATCCCTGCAGGCCTCGTTCTCGTTCAAACACTAACTCTAATTAATCAAAATGGAAAAGAAAAACTACTAACTTAATAACTAAAACCAAAAGCAATATGAAAAAATTATCTGATGCAAAGGTACGGGTATTTTGGGCAGAATACAAATATTTTGGTGTTTTCTTGGTTCGTTTGTTGCGACAGGGTGAGTGATTTGCGACAAAGGGGCGGAATGGTGGAGTATTTTGTCGGAAGGGCTATAAAACGCCCTCTCAACCAAACGGAAAAAACAAGGACGCAGCGGGGTGGCTGCGTCCTTGAAGAGGAGGAGAGAGGGATGTCTTATAAGTTGACGGTGAGTTTCTTCAGGTCTTTGTCCTGAGAACTCGAGCCGTAGAGAATCTCGTATTGTCCGGGCTTGGTGCGCATGGTGTTGGTGGCAGCATCCCAGAACTCGAAGCTCTTCGGGGTGAGTGTCAGTTTGGCTGTTGCACTCTGGCCAGCCTTCACGTCAACGCGCTGGAAGGCGCGCAATGACTTCAGCGGTCCTTCCTTGTCAGACAAGTCGCGGATGTACACCTGTACGATCTCTGTGCCATTCTTCTGTCCCTTATTTGTGACGGGGATGTTCAGCGTAAAGTTTCCACCCTGTCCCTCGATGGCTGCCTCACCAATCTCATAGGTGGTGTAGCTCAGACCATAGCCGAAGGGGAACAAGGCATCGTTGAAGTAACGGTAGGTACGACCCTTCATCGAGTAGTCCTCGTAGTCGGGCAGCTGGCTATCGTCCTTATAGAAGGTTACCGACAGTTTTCCACCGGGGTTGTAGTCGCCAAAGAGCACATCAGCCACGGCTGTTCCACCCTCCTGACCAGGATACCAGGCCTGCAGGATGGCGTCGCAGCTCTCTGTCTCGGGCTGAAGGGCGATGGCAGAGCCGGAACAGTTCACGTAGATGACCTGCTTGCCTGCTGCCTTCAGAGCCTTCAGGAACTCACGCTGCACCTTTGGCAGTTCGATGCTGGTGCGGTCGCCGCCTTTGAAGCCTTCGATGTTTACAGGCATCTCCTCGCCCTCTAGGCTTGGGGCGATACCACCACAGAAGATCACCTTGTCGATGCCCTTCAGCTGGGCGATGGTCTCCTGATAGTCGATAGGCAGTTCACGGGCTACGTCGATCTTCATCGAGGCACCCCAGGTCTTCACAGTCTGGAAGCGCACCTCAATCTTGAACTGCTGTCCCTTTTCAGCCTTCAGTACTGTACGGGTGGGTGTGGCGCGCCATGTGTGCTGGAAGATTTTCCGCTCACCATTGATGTATACTTCGAAATGACCCGTGCTCTCCACGTTCACGACATATTCTCCAGCTTCCTTCGGAGCGAAAGTCGTCTCATACTTAGCCGAGAAATCCTCGATGGGCAGGTTGGGCGCAAAAACGTGCATACCGGCTGTGGTCACGTTGACGGGCTTCGTATAGTTCTCGGTGGTGAAGGGCTTGCCTTCCATCTTCGTGTTGTTCCAGAACGTTCCCTTCAATCCTTTCTTACCGTCGGGCGTCGTACATTCTGTGGCCAGATGGCACTCCATCACACGATCGTTGGTGAGGTCGCAACCTGGCAGATAGACCAGCTTCTTCTGTTTGGCCTTGATACCGTCGAGGATGGTCACTGTGTGGTTGGGTGTACCGTTATAGTTACCCCACATCATCGGCTCGTTGTTGGCATTCGGACCAATCACGGCAATCTTCTCCGCATTCTTCTTCAAGGGCAGGATATTACCTTTGTTCTGTAAGAGTACGATGGTCTGGCGGGCCATATCCAGGGCAATCTGTGCGGAGGCCTTCGTTGACATGGCAGAGTAGGGAATCTTCGACCACTCCACAAGTGAGGGATCGTCCATCTCACCCAGGTCGAAACGACCTTCCAACAGACGGATGACATGCTTATCGACCTCTGCCTCCGTAAGCAGACCTCTCCTGACGGCCTCGGGGATGGTCTTATAGGGATAGCTGAAGCCACACTCTACGTCGGTACCTGCCCAAACGGCTTTTGCCGTACCATGCACAGCATCCGATGATGACTTATGGTTCTCATAGAAGTCGCTCACGGCACCACAGTCGCTCACCACGAGGTACTGGAATCCCCACTCGTCGCGCAGGATCTGCTGGAGCAGACGGGTAGAACCGCAGCAGGGATCGTCGTCCAGACGCTGGTAGGCACACATCACCTCTCTCACCTTGGCATCCTGCACCAGAGTCTTGAAGGCAGGCATGTAGGTCTCCCAGAAGTCGCGCACGGGTACATTATTAAGATTGGCCGTGTGGCGTGTGTATTCCGGACCGCTGTGTACGGCATAGTGCTTGGCACAGGCCCAGAGCTTACGGTATTTCGACTCCTCAGGTCCCTGCAGGCCCTTTACCACCTGGACACCCATCACGCTCGTCAGGTAGGGATCCTCACCGTAGGTCTCCTGTCCACGTCCCCAACGGGGGTCACGGAAGATGTTTACATTCGGCGTCCACACGCTGAGGCTGCGCATCTTCATGTCTTCTCCCTTCAGGTCGTACATGCGGTGGTTGTACTGGGCACGGAACTCCGTGCTGGCCACGTCGAAGACCTTAAAGAGCAGATCGGGGTTGAACGATGCCGCCATACCCACAGGTTCGGGGAAGTTGGTCACATTGCCCATGTTTGCAGCTCCGTGCAGGGCCTCACTCCACCAGAAGAACTTCTTGATACCCAGTCGCGGTATGGCTGGACTCTCATCGAGCATCAGCATGGCTTTCTCTTCCAGCGTCAGTCGGCTACAGAGATCCTTGGCGCGCTCCTTGGCACTCAAGTCGGGGTTCTGGTACGGAAAAGTCTGTGCCGACACTGAAAGGCCGGCACAGAACATAAATACGGTTGATAATAAAGTTAGATAATGTCTTGCTCTGAATAGTTGTACTTGCATAAATATTTTCTGTATTGGGTTCTGGGTGCAAAGTTAATAAAAAAATGAGACATGGGCATTCGCTCATGTCTCACAAACTTTATCTGATGTAACATCGTGTAGAAAACTACTGTTTTTTCAGGCTATATGTCTGTCCTGGCACTGTCTCGATGTCATATTCATAGACTTTTTTCTGGGGCAGGAGTTGGAAGTTTTTCAATTCCTTCGACTTCAATGGCTCTTTAATCTGGGCAGGTGCTAACAGCGGGTTGGGGCAGTTGCCCTTCGCCTCTTTAAGACCATCGCCCGACAGGGGCACATATGAACGCAGGCGCAACGTACCGCCAATCTTCGATCGGATGGTTACTTCTTGCAGCTCACCCTCCTTCCACGTCATATCTACCGTGAAAGCACCGCGGGCTTGTAAACCCTTTACTTCTCCCTCTTGCCAGTCATCGGGCAGGGCAGGCAGGAGGTGTAGGGCTCCGTCGTGACTCTGCACAAGCATCTCGCAGACACCAGCCGAACAGCCAAAGTTACCGTCGATCTGGAAGGGCGGGTGCGCATCGAACAGGTTGGGATAGGTACCGCCCCGAGGTCCCCATTCCGTAGTGGCGGGTATCGGGTTCAGCAGATTCTTGAAAATCTGGAAGGCATGATTGCCGTCGAGCATGCGGGCCCAGAAGTTAATCTTCCAGCCGAGACTCCAGCCAGTGGCCATATCACCGCGCTGTTTCAGGGTGTTGGCAGCTGCCGTAAACAGTTCGGGATGGCTATAGGGCGATATCTGGTTCGAGGGGTAGAGACCGTAGAGATGGGAGATATGACGGTGCTCGTCTTTCGGATCGTCGGCATCGATGAGCCATTCCTGTAACTGGCCGTAACGGCCAATCTGCATGGGTGCCAGCTTTTGTATCGCTGATTGATATTTGGAGATGGAAGACTCGTCCTTGCCTAAGACCTTGGATGCAGCAATGACCTGGCTCAGCACGTCGAATACAATCTGGTTGTCCATCGTCGAACCTGCTGTCACGCAGGTGCCCTTACCTTCTGGACCATGCTCAGGCGATACCGTTGGCACCGTCATCAGCCAGCCTGCGGCATTCTTTAATTCTCCGTCTTTCGGGTATTCCTGCATATAGTCAATCAGGAAGTCGGCAGCGCCTTTCATCACCTCATAGTTGTCTGCCAGGAACTGCTTGTCTCCTGTGTAGAGGTAGTGTTGCCAGAGGTGGGTCGTCAACCATGCTCCGCCCGTGGGGAACATGCCCCAGTTAGTCCCGTCGATGGGTCCGGCAATGCGCCACAGGTCTGTATTGTGGTGGGCTACCCAACCTTTGCAGCCATACATCTCCTGAGCAGTGACGGCACCCGTCTTACTCAGGTCGCGAATCATGGAGAAGAACGGCTGCTGCGTCTCAGCGAGGTTACCCACCAAAGCAGGCCAGTAGTTCATCTCAGCATTGATGTTGATGGTGTATTTCGAGTCCCATGGCGCCTCCATCTTATTGTTCCACACACCCTGTAGATTGGCTGCCTGTCCTCCGGGTTGCGACGAGGAGATGAGCAGATAACGGCCATACTGCATCATGAGCGACACCATATCCATATCCTTTCCGTCGAAGGCTTTTAAACGCTGGTCGGTGGGAAGACTGGAGTTATCGGATTTCGGCAGGGTGAGACTTACCCGGTCGTACTGTTGTTTGTATTTCTCAAGATGCCGTTCCAACAGCTTCAGATAACTTGTCCGCTTGATATCTGCCAGTGTACGGATATTCTTTTGTGTGGGGTTGCCGTTGGTCTTCTGATAGTTCTCGAAGTTCGTGGCGATAGCGATATACAGCGTGGCCGTCGTGGCATTCATCACATTGATGAGGCTGTCGCCGTCAATAATGTCACCATCGGATGTCACCTCAATGCGGCACTCGGCATGCAGGCCGGCAGGGACACCTTCCTGTTCTACATTATTAATAATAGTAGCCAGCTGGTGATTCAGCACCGAGCGCTTCGCCTCCAACGGGCTGTTGAAGTTCACGTTAAACCTTAGCGCTCCCTTCTGGCTGGCCACGATGCGTACCACGATGGCATGGTCGGTCTGCGATGCAAAGGCCGTGCGCTGATAAGTCACGCCATTGGCTTCATACTTCGTGATGGCCAGTGCCGTGCTCAGGTCCAGTTGGCGTTTGTAGTTGCTCACCTCCCTCATACCCTGAAAGCCCAATTTCAGACTCCCCACAGGTAGGAACCGCATACCATGGGGCCCTTTGATGAAGTATTTCTCAATCAGGTCGTGGGCCTCTTTCTCCTTACCTTGGAAGATCAGTTGTCGAACCTCCTGGAGATGCTCTTTCGCCTCAGGACTGTTATTAGAATGAGGTGAACCGCTCCAGAAGGTCTCTTCGTTGAGCTGGATCTCCTCGGTGTCGATACCCCCATATACCATGGCACCTAACTGGGAGTTGCCTATGGGCAGGGCTTCAAGCCACTGTGTGGCGGGTTTGTCGTACCAGAGCTTGTGCTGCTGGGCGTTTACTATTAATGCGCAACATGCGCAGACGAGTGTTGTGGTGATTAACTTTTTCATTTATAGTCAATTTTATTTCCTCTGCAAAGTTACTAAATAATATCTAGATTGCAAAATAAATATCTGAAAAAGAGCAAAAATAAAAAACCTCGGGACCAGTAACGCCTTACTGCCGCCCCGAGGAAGGAAAAACTACTAACTACTAATATAACTAAAACAATTTTAACCTATTCGATTTTTTAATCTGCTGCAAAGATACAACATTTTCTCAAAAGTCTTTTATCCTGATGTTACAATTACTTTTTTATTTGTTTCATCCCTCAAAAAAGTGCATTTTTTCTTCACTTTCTGCTTATTTGAATAGACTTTGAGCCATCTTTTCGAGGCAGCGACGCCATGTCAGGAACTCGTGCGCAGTACCTTCTGAGATAAGACCTTCGGCATTGAAGCCAGCTGCTTTCAGTGACTCGACGCTCTTGTTGATGCCATCGGGATTCTCCTTGGAGCCACAGCCCTCAAAGATATACTTCACACACTTCGGATCCTTGATCTCCTCAGGTGCATACTGACCACCAGAGAGCAGACCCCAGTAACCGAACACCTCAGGACGGCGCAGGGTGATGAGCTTCGTCTCCATGCCACCCATCGACAGGCCAGCCATGGCGCGGTTCCACTTATCGGGCTTAGTGAGGAACTGCTTGTCGATAACGGGGATGAGCTCGTCGATGAGCACCTTTTCAAATTCCTCGGCAGTGAACTTACCGATAGTACCGAACTTGAAGTCGTTGGTCAATCCGTAAGCCATCACGATGATGAAGGGCTTGATCTTACCGTCGGCAATCAGGTTGTCCATGATGATACCGGCCTTACCCTGTACGGGCCAGCTGGTCTCGTTCTCACCCCAACCGTGCTGCAAGTAAAGCACCGGATAGCGCTCCTGCTTGCCCTTCACTACCTTGCCGTAGCCATAGGGCAGATAGACATTGGCAGTCTGCATCTTGCCAGTGCTCTCCGACCAGAAGTTCACCTGCTGGATGTTGCCATGAGGGATGTCCTTGCGCCAAGCATAGAAATCCTGATCAGGAGCAGGAATCTCGATACCGCTCTCCCAACGGCAAGAACCGAAGTAGTTGTGTGTGCCAGGATCATTGAACACGCCACCGTCGATAGTCAGGTGATAGTAGTGGAAGCCGGGATCCATCGGACCCTCTGTAGTTCCTACCCATACACCGTCCTTATCCTTGCGGAGCACAGTGCCGCCACGGCCACCAAGACCCAGGCTGACGATTACTGACTTAGCATCGGGAGCCTCCACGCGGAAGCGGGCAAAGCCCTCACTGTTCACCTGCGGATACTCCTGTCCGGGCTGGTTCATGGGGTTGGGCACCCAGTCATTCTTGGGCACGTAGTTGTCGGCTTTGGCGTCGAAGTCGCGGATCACGGCGAGTGAACGCTTGGCCTTGAAGTTCTCATCGAAAGGCAGCGGGTGGTTGTTTACACCCAGCCAGGAGTCCTTGTCGCTGAGGTTCCAGAAGGTGACGTTCTTGATAACGTCCTTGTGTTTTCTGAAGATACGGAACAAACGATTATATTGGTCTTCCTGAAGTGTTCCAATATAGGGAGCCTGAGGCTTAGCCTCACCACGGGCGAACATCAGCTGACCGCCACTCTCCGTGTTGGTACGGAGGTCGAGCTCGGTGATGTGGATGATATTCACAATCTCCTTGAAACGGGTGATGGCCTTCTCGAGCTGCTCCTCATCGGGGAAGTAGATGTTGTAGTGACCCTGCATGCCGATACCGTCGATGGGCACACCTGCGTCCTTCATCTTCTTCACCATATTATATATACGCTCACGCTTGCCAGGGTCTACGGTGCTGTAGTCATTGTAGATCAGCACGCCGGTAGGATCAGCCTCACGGGCGAACTCGAATGCCTTGGCGATGAACTCGTCGCCGCAGAGCTTGAAATGACGGCTCTGACGATAGGGGCTGGCGGGAACCATCTTGCCATCGACAAACTCGAACGGACGACCGTCGTCTGCCATAGCCTCATTCACCACGTCCCAAGCATAAACGACATCCTTGTAACGGTTTACCACCGTGTGGATATGTTCGCGCAGACGCTCGTAAAAGACTTCCTTCTTTACGGGCTTTCCTTTCTTGTCTGTGAACATCCAGTCGGCAAACTGGCTGTGCCAGCAGAGGCAGTGGCCACGCATCTTGATACCGTTCTCACGGCAGAAGTTGGCAATGCTGTCGGCTAAACCGAAGTTCCAAACACCCTCTTTCGGATGAATCTCACCGGGTTTCCAGGCGTTCTCAGCGGTGACGCTGTTGAACTGTTTCTTGATGATTTCCATCTGGGCGGGATCAGACACGTTGGTCTTGTTCACAGCCACACCGATGGTGAAGTAATCCTTATAGGCATCCTTCAAACCAGGACCCTCAGAGAAATCCACGGGGCGTCCCCACTGTGCTGAAGCGGACATGGCACCCACTACAAATAGCGATAAAGCTAGAACTAATTTCTTCATTTTTTATGTATTGGTTTTCGTTTATTAAAAATTCCGCGTGCAAAGTTACGACATTTATTCCAAACAGACTATTTGTAGAGTATCATATACTTTATTATATGTTTCATATCCCTGCCAAATGTTACTTTTCATCCGTTTGTCTTGGGAGTCATTTGTTCTTCTTGACGCGTTCATCATCGATGATGCCGCTCCAATTGAGGCCGAAGGCGAAGTCATAGACATGACCGTCGGCAATCTGTATGGCAAGGAAAGTGCAAACGTTTGCGCAATGAATGATGCAATAACATGGCTTTTCGGGAACAACGAAACTGAAATCTTTGTATCTTTGCATCATAAATAACTAAAGACAATTCGATTATGAAGATCAACTTTCATCTCGAGTACCAGACAACCTTCGGAGAAGAACTGGCAGTGAACATCCTCATGGATGGTAAGACGGAGCAGCACAAGATGGGGACCTTGGACGGTATCCACTGGACCTGCGAACTGAGCAAGACTATCAAGTCTTGCGCGTACATAGACTATTATTATAACGTGATGCGTGGAGGCGAAGAAGAGCGTCACGAGTGGCTGGTGGAGCCCCACAGACTGGAGCTGCAGGCCAAGAAGGGTACGAACTACAGGGTCTATGACCACTGGCTCGATATCCCTGAGGATGCGTATCTCTACTCGACGGCCTTCACGGAGTGTGTGGCTGCTCGTGGCGTAAAGCTGAGTGAGCCTACCGATTTCGCCAAGACCGTGCGTCTGAAGGTGCGTGCCCCACAGTTGAGGAATTTTGAGCGTCTTGCTATTATTGGCGGTGGTGAGACCTTAGGCAACTGGGAGGCTCTGAAGGCTATCGACATGACGGAGCACGAGAACAACGAATGGGTGGTTAGTCTGGATGCCGACACCCTGCCTCAGACCTTTGAGTTTAAGTTTGTGGGGCTCGATGAGGTGGAGGACGTGACACCCCTCTGGGAGACGGGTATGAACCGTATGGTGACCCTACCGGAGATGGAACAAGGCGACGTGGTGGTCTATGAACTTTCACAGGCTTACTTCCCCCTCTATCCGTGGAAGGGGGCCGGAACTGTGATTCCCGTCTTCTCATTGCGTACAGAAGGGAGCTTCGGCGTGGGCGACTTTGGTGACCTGAAGCTGATGATCGACTGGTGTAACAAGACAAAGCAGCGGATTCTGCAGGTGTTGCCCATCAACGATACGAACATGACACGGACGTGGCAGGACTCCTATCCCTACAACTCCATCAGCATCTATGCCCTGCATCCGCAATATACTGATTTCCGTCAGTTGCCTGCCATTAAGGACGAGACTAAGCGCGCAGCTTTTGAGAAGTTGCGTAAGGAACTGAATGAGTTGCCACAGATCGACTACGAGCGTATGTTTGCTGCAAAGATGGACTATCTGCGTGAGATCTACGCCCAGGAGGGTAGTAAGGTGCTGAAGAGTGAGGCGTTCAAACGGTTCTTCGAGCAGAACAAGGAGTGGTTGGTGCCCTATGCTGCCTTCTGTCACTATCGTGACCTTTATGGCACGGCAACTTTCCAGGAGTGGCCCGACCACCATGAGCTGCCAGCCAAGGAGCGTGAGGCCATGACAAAATCGACCACGAAACTCTATAAGGAAGTAGCCTTTTGGTATTTTGTACAGTTCAACCTCGACCAGCAGATGCGTGCTACCCATGAGCATGCCCGTCAGCAGCGTGTCATCCTGAAGGGTGATATCCCCATCGGCATCAGCCGTGACGGTGTGGAGGCCTGGGTAGAACCGAAATACTTCAACTTGAACGGTCAGGCTGGAGCGCCACCCGATCCGTTCTCTGCTGATGGTCAGAACTGGGGCTTCCCCACCTACAACTGGGACGAGATGCTGAAGGACGGCTGTTCGTGGTGGGTGCGCCGCTTCCGTAAGATGGCCGAATATTTCGATGCCTACCGTATCGACCACGTGTTGGGCTTCTTCCGTATCTGGGAGATTCCCGTACCGTATAAGTCCGGACTGATGGGGCAGTTCTCTCCAGCCCTCGGCATGAGCAAGGAGGAGATTGAGGCCTATGGCGTACAGTTTAACGACGGATTGTTCCTTGTTGACCACAAGCGCGATGACCGATGGCATCCACGTATTGCCGTGCAGTATCAGGAGGCGTATGAGAAGCTCGATGACTGGCAGAAGGCCAACTTCAATCGACTCTACAATGACTACTTCTATCGTCGAAACAACCAGTTCTGGTATACTGAGGCGATGAAGAAACTGCCGAAGTTGACACAGGCCACCCGTATGCTTGTTTGTGCCGAAGACCTGGGTATGGTGCCTGACTGCGTGCCCTGGGTGATGAACGAACTGAGGATTCTGAGTTTGGAAATCCAGTCGATGCCGAAGGACAGTAGCGTGCGCTTCGGTCATCTTTCCCGTAACCCCTACCGTAGTGTCTGCACCATCTCCACTCACGACATGCCGACGCTCCGTCAATGGTGGGATGAGGACGAGGCTCTGACGCAGGACTACTTCAACTCTATGCTCTATCGTGGAGGTGCTGCACCTCATCCGCTACCCGGATGGCTGGCTAAGGATATCGTGAGTCGTCACTTGACTTCGCCCTCGATGCTCTGTCTGCTCTCCTTCCAGGACTGGATCAGCATCGACGAGGGTCTGCGCCTGCCTGATGCCAATGCCGAGCGCATCAATATCCCGGCTAATCCGCGTCACTACTGGCGTTACAGGATGCACTTGAACATCGAGCAACTCTTAGCTGCCGATGACTTCAACAATGAAATCAGCACATTAATTATTCAAAGTGGAAGAAAATAACTAAAAGTAAAAAGGTAAGAAAGTAAAAGGTAAAATAGTAAAAAGATGAAGAACGTATTTATTTCGAAGGTATTGGGAACGGTAATGGGTATTTTACCTTTTTACCTTTTTACCCTTTTACCTTTACCTGCAATGGCAGGTAACGTAAAGTCTCCGAATGGCAATATCGAATTGAAGTTTTCGTTGGACGATCATGGCCGTCCCGTTTATGAGATGACCTACAAGGGTCGTGAGGTGGTCAAACCCTCACATCTCGGTCTGATCCTGGCGAAGGACAAGCATGCCTCGAAGGGCATGAATGAAACTGACCTGATGGACAAATTCCAGATTGTCAAGGAAGAGACCAGTGAGTTTGACGAGACCTGGCAACCCGTGTGGGGCGAGACCAAGAACATCCGTAACCACTACAACGAGTTGGCTGCGACTTTGCAGCAGGTTACCGAACGTCCGGAATACCGTGGTAACGGAAAGAACGAAGGTCTGGCCCTGATTAGTGAGACCCGTGAGATCGTGATCCGTTTCCGGGTCTACGACGAGGGTATTGGTTTCCGATATGAATTCCCCCAGCAGAAAAGCCTGAACTATTTTCTGATCCAGGAGGAGATGACTGAATTTGCCATGGCTGGTGACCACAAGGCATGGTGGCTTCCCGGTGACTACGACACTCAGGAGCAGATGACGCAGGAGACGAAACTCTCGGAGATCCGTGGACGGATGAAGAAAGCCGTAAACTGGGGCAACTCGTCGGTGGCCGTCTTCTCGGAGACCGGTGTACAGACCTCGCTCCAGATGAAAAGCGACGATGGCCTCTACATCAATATCCATGAGGCAGCTTGTCTGGATTATGCCACGATGCACCTCGAGTTGGTGGATGCCGAGACGAAGGCCCTCTCTACCAAGTTGGGTGGTGGCAGCAATGCCTATACCCCCAACCCCAAGCCCTCGAAGTATCCTCTGCCGCAGCCGTTCACCTTTGTGAGTCATCTGACACCCGATGCCACAGGGCTGAAGGGTGCCATGCAGACACCCTGTGAGACTCCCTGGCGCACGGTGATGGTCAGCGATGATGCCCGCGACATGCTCTCTAATAACCTCATCCTGAATCTCAATGAACCCTGTAAGATTGAGGATACGAGCTGGATTCACCCCACGAAATATTGTGGTGTATGGTGGGAGATGATTGTGGGTCGCGGCTCATGGCACTATACCAACGATTTTCCCTCAATCAAACTCGATCAGATAGATTGGGCAAAGGTGAAACCCAACGGCACCCATAAGGCTAATAACGAGAACGTGAAGCGCTATATTGACTTCGCTGCCAAGAACGGTCTCGACGAGGTGCTTGTAGAGGGGTGGAACGTAGGCTGGGAAGACTGGGCCAACATGTGGAAGCGCGATGTGTTCGACTTCGTGACCCCGTATCCCGACTTCGACATCAAGGCACTCAACGAATATGCTCACTCGAAAGGTGTGAAGATCCTGATGCACCACGAAACCTCCAGTTCGACACAAAACTACGAGCGCCATATCAAGGAGGCTTTCGAACTGATGAACAAATACGGCTACGATGCTGTGAAGACGGGTTATGTGGGTGACATCATCCCCCGTGGAGACCATCATTACTCTCAGTCGATGAACAACCACTACCTCTACGTCATCAAAGAGGCCGCTAAGCATCATATCATGGTGAACTCGCACGAGGCTACCCGTCCGACGGGTCTATGCCGCACCTGGCCGAACCTTGTGGGTGGCGAGAGTGCCCGTGGTACTGAGTATGAGGCCTTCGGAGGCTCGAATCCCGACCATACCTGTATCCTGCCGTTTACCCGTTTGCAGGGAGGTCCGATGGACTATACCCCCGGTATCTTCGTCACGAAACTCTCAGAATGGAGCAACAACACCTCTTGGGCACGTATCACGATTGCCGGTTCGTTGGCGCTCTATCTGACGATGTACTCGCCTCTCCAGATGGCTGCCGACCTGCCCGAGAACTACGAGAAGTTTGACGATGCCTTCCAGTTCATCCGTGACGTGGCTTGCGATTGGGATGACTCTAAGTATCTTGAAGCCGAGCCGGGCGACTATATTACCGTGGCCCGTAAAGCCAAGGGAACGGACAATTGGTTTATTGGTGGCAAGTGCGACGAGAACGGCCATAAGACCACCATTAAGCTCGATTTCCTCGACAAGGGCCGTAAGTACCTCTGTACCATCTATGCCGATGCAAAGGATGCCCACTACGAGTCCAATCCCCAGGCTTATGTGATCACAAAGAAGGTTGTCACAGCCAAGGATGTGCTGAAGTTACAGGAGGCTCCCGGTGGCGGCTTCGCTGTCAGCCTGATGGCACAGTAAAAAGGAAGGACGCTAACAATCCATCATATGAATTTACGAAAAACCATCGACCACCTCGTAAACCCCGTGAAGCACAACCGTGCCTCACGGGCTTACGACTTTATCATGCTCTTGGCTATCGCCATCAGCATCCTGCCATTAATGTTCAGAAGTCAGCCCAAAATCTTCTGGTGGTTTGAGCTGATCTCCACCTCGCTCTTTATCGTAGACTACATCTTCCGCTGGGGAACGGCCGACCTTCAGTCGGAACGGAGCAAGATTACTGCCTTCCTCATCTACCCTTTCACACCCATGGCCATTGTAGACCTGTTGACCATCCTGCCTATCTTCCACCTGATAGGCCCTACGTTCAGGGTGGTACGAGTATACAGGTTGTTGAAGATTTTGAGAATCTTCCGTGTCATCAGATATTTCGAGCCCTTGAAGATCATCATGTCCGTCATCCGTCGCCAACGTAAGATTCTGTGGACGGTGTTGGTACTGGCTCTGTTCTATATCTTTGTCACAGCTCTCATCATGTTTAATGCTGAGGAGGAGATCAACCCTGCCACGGGTAAGCTTCTGTTCGACAGCTTCTTTGATGCCTTCTACTGGGCAGCTTGTACGCTGACCACGGTAGGATATGGCGATATCTACCCCATCTCCCACGTCGGACGTGTAATCAGTATCTTCTCGTCGATGGTGGGTATCGCTGTTATCGCCCTGCCCTCTGGTATTATCACGGCAGGATATATGGACGAACTCAATTGCAGAAACGAGAAACCCAAAGACCAAAAAGCCCCAAAAGAATGAAGAAATTGATATTCGCAGGATTACTGTCGCTGTTGTTTCCCCACAAGGTGGTGGCACAGCCTTTTCAGGAGGTGAACTACGCTCCTGAGAAAACCGTCTTTTCACTTTTCGCCCCCAACGACGCGAAAAAGGTCACCCTCCGTATCTATCAGGAGGGACTGGGTGGCAAGGTTCTCAAGACCGTGAAGATGCAACGTACAGGCAACGAACAGTGGACGGCCACCGTCCGTGGCGACCTCATGGGTAAGTTCTATACCTTCGACGTGGGGCTTGGTGAGTGTGCCGGTGTATTTGCCAAGGCCGTAGGCGTCAACGGCAAGCGTGGAGCCATCATCGACATGTCAAAGACCAATCCCGACCACTGGTGCTGTGACCAGCGTCCCGTGGTGAAGTCGCCCTCCGACCTTATCATCTACGAGATGCACCATCGTGATTTTTCCATCGCGCGTAGCGATGCTAAGTATCCCGGTAAGTTCATGGCCCTCACCGAGCCTTGGGCCATCGACCACCTGAAAACTTTAGGTGTGAATGCCATCCATATCCTGCCCAGCTACGACTATGCTTCTGTGGACGAGACACGCCTTAGTGATAATAAGTACAATTGGGGTTATGACCCCTTGAATTACAACGTGCCCGAGGGTGGTTATTCTACCGATCCCTACAATCCCGAGGTACGTATCCGTGAGTTCAAGGAGATGGTGAAAGCCCTCCATAAAGCTGGTATAGGTGTGATCCTCGATGTGGTGTACAACCACACCTACGACATCGAGAACTCAAACTTCCAGCGCACCTACCCTGACTATTTCTATCGCAAGACCGCCGACGGACAATACTCCAACGGCTCAGGCTGTGGCAACGAGACGGCCTCCGACAAGCCGATGATGCGTAAGTTCATGCTCGAGAGCGTGAAGTACTGGATCAAGGAGTATCATATCGACGGCTTCCGTTTTGACCTGATGGGTGTACACGATATCCAGACGATGAACGACATCCGACAGATGGTTGACCAGATTGACCCCACCATCTTCATCTATGGTGAGGGGTGGAGTGCCGGTTCATGTGCTTATCCCCAGGAACAGCTTGGCATGAAGGCCAACATCCCACAGATGCCGGCCATCGCCGCCTTCTCGGATGAGATCCGCGATGCCCTCCGAGGTCCCTTCTCCGACGATACGAAACCCGGATGGTTGGGAGGCAGTGCCGATGAAGAAAGCATCAAATACGGTATCGCAGGTGCCATCAGCCATCCTCAGGTGGATATGACGAAGGTAAACTACTCGACGTCGCCCTGGGCCCTTGAACCCACGCAGATGATCTCTTACGTCAGTTGTCACGACGATATGTGCCTCGTCGATCGTCTGAAGGCTTCTATTCCTGGTATCTCCAACGAGGAGTTGATACGTCTCGACCTCTTGGCACAGACGGCCGTCTTCACCTCGCAGGGTGTGCCCTTCATGCTCAGTGGTGAAGAGTTGTTGCGCGATAAGAAAGGTGTCCATAACAGCTTCGAGTCGCCCGATGAGATTAACCATCTCGACTGGAGTAATAAGACGAAGTTTCCTCAGGTGTTTGAGTATTACAAAAACCTCATCCAGCTTCGTAAGAACCATCCGGCCTTCCGTCTGGGCAATGCCGATCTTGTGCGCAAGCACCTCGAATTCCTCGAAGCCCCCAAGGGTGTTGTAGCCTTCCGTCTGAAGAACTATGCCGGCCGTGACGACTGGCGCGACATCATCGTCATCCTCAATGCCAACAAGACGTCAGTAGAGGTCTCCATCCCAGAGGGCAACTATACCGTCGTATGCTGCGATGGTCAGATCAATGAACAGGGCCTCGGCACCCTCAAGGGTAACAAGGCCATCGCCGACCCACAATCCGCAATCATCATTCACAACTAATATGAAAAGACTTTCTTTATTTTGCTTACTCGTAAGCACAACACTCACATTGATGGCAGCCAAAAAGACAGTGATTGACCGCATAGATCCCACCGACTGGTATGTTGGGATGAAAAACCCCACCGTCCAGCTGATGGTCTATGGTCAGGGCATTCGCGATGTTGCCAGTGTCACCACCGACTATCCGGGTGTCAGGATCGACAGCCTCGTACGCCTCGACTCTCCCAACTACCTGCTCATCTACCTCAACCTCAAGGATGCCCAGCCCGGTACGATGACCCTGACCTTTGGTAAGACAAAGGTCCAGTATCAGCTTAAGGCCCGTGAGAAGAAGGGCGAGGAGCGCATGGGCTTCACTAATGCCGACGTGCTTTATATGCTTATGCCTGACCGTTTTGCTCAGGGTGCCAACCATCCCACTCAGGTCAAAGGTATGCGCACTTATGTAGAAGACCGTACGAAGCCCAGTCTCCGTCATGGTGGCGACCTCAACGGTATCCGTGAGCATCTTGACTATTTCAAGGAACTCGGCGTTACGGCCCTGTGGTTCACACCCGTATTGGAAAACGATTCTCCCGACTCTAAGAATGGTTTTTCCACCTATCACGGCTATGCCACTACGGACTACTATAAGGTAGACCCCCGTTTCGGTTCCAATGCCGACTACAAACGCCTCTGCGACGAGGCCCATGCCAAGGGACTGAAGGTGGTGATGGATATGATTTTCAACCACAGCGGATTTGAACACCCTTGGACCAAGGATATGCCTTCGAAAGATTGGCTCAACACCCCCGATTGGCTTACAGAGAAACAGAGTGGTCGTGACCCGCAGACAGGTTTTACAGCTAACAGCGACGGTTCAGAGCCTGCCAAGTCAGCCTATCTTCAGACCTCTTACAAGCTCACCCCCGTGGTAGACCCCTATGGCTCCCAGATCGACCTCAAGGAGACTGTCGAAGGCTGGTTCGTGCCATCCATGCCCGATCTCAACCAGCATAACCCCCACCTGATGCGCTATCTCATTCAGAACTCCATCTGGTGGATTGAGACCGTCGGCATCGACGGCATCCGTATGGATACCTATCCCTACGCCTATGCCGATGCCATGGCCCAGTGGATGAAGGAACTCGACGACGAGTATCCCAACTTCAACACTGTGGGTGAGACCTGGGTTACCGAGCCCGCCTATACCGCTGCTTGGCAGAAAGACTCGAAGATTGCCAAAAAGAACTCCTACCTCAAGACCGTCATGGACTTCTCGTTCTTTGATAAGCTCAACCAGGCCAAACACGAAGAGACCGATGCCTGGTGGCAGGGACTGAACCGCCTCTATGGCTCGTTTGTCTACGACTATCTCTATCCCAACCCCTCGAGTGTGATGGCCTTCATCGAGAACCATGATACCGACCGCTTCCTCGGCAAAGGTAAAGACACCCTCGCCCTGAAACAGGCTCTCACTCTCTTGCTCACCGTCAACCGCATCCCCCAGCTCTACTATGGTACGGAGATCCTGATGAACGGTACGAAGGAGGTGACCGATGGTCATGTGCGTCAGGACTTCCCCGGAGGCTTCCCTGGTGACGAACACAACGCCTTCACCAAGGAAGGTCGTACGAAGGCCGAGCAAGCCATGTTCGCATGGACGAGTCGTCTGCTCCACTGGCGTCAGGGCAACGATGTCATCATCAAGGGCACACAGACCCAGTTTATCCCCTTCAAGGGTGTCTATGTCATCGCCCGTCAGTATCAGGGACGTACGGCCCTCGTCGTGCTCAACGGTACCTCGAAGCCTGCTACCCTCGAGGTAGAGCGTTATGCGGAGGTTATAGGCGACGCCGCCAAGGTGAAGGATGTGCTCACTGGCCGTTACTTCGATTTATCGAAAAACCTGGAACTCAAGCCCCGTCAGAGTCTGATTCTCGACTTCTGACGAGGCTCCCGAACGGGGTGAATGCAATCTTTCGCCGAAAAATTTGCATAATTACATAACATTTTGTACCTTTGCCAAATGAAACTCTTTCTAACGATTCTATTCACCCTCATTGGCATGGGTGCAATGGCCCAGACTGTGGAGCAGGAACTGAAGGCTAACGTCAATCGTGCGGCCGGCATGTTCTATGCCCGTCCTATCGTCGGCAAGGCACCTAAGGATACACCTCCCCCAGAAGGAAAGAAACCCTTCTACATCAATCACTACGGTTGTGCGGGATCCTATTATCTCGACAAGAAAGAGTATTATGAAGAGACCTACGCCCTTTTTCTGAGGGCAGACAGCCTAGGCAAACTCACGAATCTCGGAAAAGATGTATTACGCCGGGTCACTTTGTTGCGCAACGACGCCAAGGACCGCTGGGGCGAACTCACGCCCAAAGGGGCTCTGCAGAGTAGGGCCTTGATGAAACAGATGGTGGAGCGTATACCCGGATTGCTAGGCAAAGACAGCTATTATAGTGTGCATAGCATTGTGCAGAACCGTTCGATTCTCACCATGCAGGAGGGGCTTCTCCAACTCTCATCGATGCAACAGCCTATTATTGCGCGTAGTAAAGCCTCCAATCAGGAAGTGAGATATATGATTGCGGGCGACAAGGAGTTGTCCGCTCGGGCTAATGACTCACTGACCATGGCGCGTTATAACCGTTTCGTAGCCCTCAACACCAACGACGGGCGTTTGATGGCATCGCTCTTCAACGACCTGAACTACGTGGCCACCTATATCGACGAAGCCAAGTTAGCACGCCAGCTCTTTATCCTGGCGGGTAACGTCCAGCATACCGAGCTCGCTGGCTTGATAAGTCTATATGATATCTTCACCCCCGAAGAGATCCACCAGCATTGGCGTAAGCAGAATGCGTGGCACTATATCAATTACGGAGGTTGCACGCTCAACGGTGGCTATCAGGCCTATACCCGAAGAGCCTTGTTACGCAACATGATGCACATGGGCGACAGCGTGATGGGACGTACCACCCCCCTGATGCACTTGCGTTTCACCCACGAGAGTGCCGTGATGTCGCTGGCCTGTCTGATGGAGCTCGACGGACTCGGCATCCATACCTCCAACCTCGACTCGCTGGAGGCTTATGGATGGGCTAACTACCGTATCTCTCCCCTTGGAGGTGCCATCAACATGATCCACTACCATAGTGGCCCTGACGACCCCGACGTGCTGGTTAAGGTGCTCTTCAACGGCCACGAGGCCAAACTGCCCATTCCGACCGACTGTGCCCCCTATTATCACTGGCAGGACGTGAAGCGCTACTATCTGCGCAAGCTCTACCGTTACGAGAACAAGCGACTCAATGAATCCACAAAAAAATAAAGGCATGATAAGTATGGCAACGAAGCAACTACTTCACGGGAAAGTGCTGACGATACTTCTCACTGCACTTTTCGCTTTCCACTTCTCACTACTCACTTCCCACGCCCAGACCGTAAGGGACCTCATCAGGAAGTATCCTTCCTATGCCTCGTGCAACTACCACATCTATCCTGAGATCACAGCCACGCTGACTCCGCCGCCGGGCGACAAGAAGCCATTCTACCTCTCCCATTACGGGCGTCATGGCTCACGTTACATCAACAGCCGTAGTGGCTATGATATCCCCTATAAGATGATGGCACAAGCCGACAGTCTCGACGAACTGACCGTCTTTGGTGAAGAAGTGTACGCTGAAATGCGTAGGATTATGCGTGACACGGAAAATCGTTGGGGTGAGCTCTCTGGTTATGGCAAACGACAGCTGGAGGCTATCGGTCACCGCATGGCGCAGCGCTTCCCGGAGATATTCTGTCCAGGAGCTAGGGTTACCGCCGTTAGCACCGTCGTGCCCCGTTGTATTGAGTCGATGGGTTCTGCCGCGTTACAGCTGCTGCAGGTGTGCCCCCAGTTGAACATCACGATGGAGTCTTCCCAGCGCAACCAGTGGTACATGAACTATCAGGACCGAAAACTCCGTAGAAATTATATGACACCCGAGGCGCAGAAAGCCTACGATGCCTATACTGCCAGTAGAATGGGTAACAGCCAGCTGATGGAACTCATCTTCAAGAACCCCGACATCGTGAAAGAAATTGTCGACGAAGACTACTTCAACTACTACTTGATGAAGATGAGCCTCTTCCAGCTTAACACCAGCTACAATCAGGACACCCACCTGATCAAGCTCTTTTCAGAAGATGCACTCTACAATATGTGGCAGGTCGACAACGCCCTCTGGTATATCCAGCATGGTGCCTGCAAGCTTAATGGCGGTTGCCAGCCCTATAGTCAGCGCTATCTGCTCCGACATCTCATCGAAGAAGCCGATAGCTGCATCCAGCTGGACCAGCCCGGTGCTCAGTTGCGCTTCGGCCATGAGACGGTGATCCTGCCCCTGCTATGCCTTATCGGCGTTGACGGTTATGATCTGGAGACCGACAACCTCGACGAGCTCGAAGAGAAAGGGTGGTGGTGCTCCAGCGTGTTCCCCATGGGTTGCAACTTGCAGTTCGTTTTTTACCGCAGCAACCCGAAAGATCAGGATGTGCTTTTCAAGGTGCTCCTCAATGAGGCTGAGGCCACGCTGCCCATCAAGCCTGTCACCGGACCTTATTACCGGTGGACCGACTTCCGTCAGTTCTGCTTCGACAAACTGGCCAAGTATAAACAGAAGAAATAAATCCCCAGAACCAACTAAACCCCAATAGCGATATGAGAAAATCTAGACTGTTTATCATTTTCAGTATGGTGGCCGCGCTCTTGTCTGCCTGCCATCAGGGAGGAGACGTGAAATCCAGCCAGGAAGCCGACCAGCTCATCGAGAAGACACGCCAATCCCGCGACTTCCAGCACCTCATCACCCTCGCCGACAGCCTTAGACAGGAAGGACTCATCACCGCCGCCAAAGCCTTCTACTGGCAGGGCTACGCCTGTGACCATCAGATGCGCCAGCGTACGGCCGACTTCTACTGGAACCGTGCCATCGAGGCTGCAGCCAAATCTGAAAACCCTGAAGAGATGGACTTCTACGCCAAATCAGCCTGTCGTCTGGCCAATGTGCTCATGACACGTGGCGATTATGAGGGTACCGTGAAAATGGCTGTTCCCGTGGTCAGAAGACTCGAAGCCCTCCAGTGCGACACCACCAGCGACTATGTCAACACCCTTATCTATATCGGCTGTTGTCAGCTCGGCCTCGGCATGTATGGCGACTCTATCAACGACAACTTCGCCCGTGCCTACAAGAAGCACACCTCCGACATTGAGGTAAAACACTCCGACGATGCCTATAAAAATGCTTTTGCAGGTGTTATCAACATCGTTTATGCTTTCAATAACACCGGGCACTATGACGATGCCCTGAAGTGGAACGAGCGCTATGGTAAGCTCATTACCGAATATGAGCAGCGCCTGGATGCCAAACCCGACTATATCGACAAACAGTGGGCCCGCTACGACATCTACCAGGCTATAGCCCTGGCAGGACTCAATCGCAATGATGAAGCCGAGGATGCCTACAATGACTATCTCAAGACCGCCTACAGCAAGACGCCCGAGGGTAGTATCGTCAGCAATGACTACCTTGAGCCCCAAGGCCGTTGGAAGGAGGTTGCAGCCAACTACGAGAGTCTCGACAAGATCGTCGATGAGTTTAATGCCAAGCACTCCCTCGAGAGTGTGCAGAAAGCTGCTTTGAAGAAATACCGTGCCAACCTGCTTGCAGGTCGTCGCGATACCGCCATGGCCGTCAGTATGCAAATCAGTGAGATGCTCGACTCTGCTATCGCCCGCTCACGTCGTACCGACGCCGAGGAGATGAAGGTCATCCGTGAGAAAGAACTCGAAATTGTGGCTGAGCGCGATGAACTGGCCCGTAAGCACACGCTTGGCATTTACGGCGTCTTCGCAGCCGTCATCGCCCTGCTTATCCTCTACATTTTCTACCATATCTACGTCAGATACCGAATGAAGCAAGGCTATAAGCAGCTCAAGGCTGACTTTACACAGGTGGAGGCCAGTTCTGCAGAGAAAGAGCGCCTTGACACCGAACAGCGCATGGCTCACAACATCCTCATCTCCGACCAGCCACAGCCCTTCCCCACAGTCGGAGACCTCAGCTACGGTGCCACGCCGATACCAGCTGCATCGATCTTCTCCGACTTCTACGACTACCGTCTGGTGGGTGGCCGTCTCTATCTTTGTGCGGCATCCGCCCTTGGTAATGAGGTGAATGCAGCCCATGCTGCATCGCTCGTTAGGTCGCAGTTCCGTGCGATGGCCAGCCTTGAGACCTCCCCCGACCGCATCGTCACCGCTATCAACGACACGATGGCAGCAGGCGATCACACGCCCGTGAAACTCTTCATCGGTGCCCTCGACCTTGCCTCTGGCGAGCTCATCTACTGCAATGCCGGCCATCCGTTGCCTGTGATAGCCGGCGAGACGTTCCGTCAGCTCGCCGATGGTGATGATATCGCTGTGGGCATCGAGTCCGGTGTCGCTTTCTCGCTACAGCAGACCGTCATCGAGCCTACCAGCCTGATTTTCCTCTATACCAGGTCGCTGCTCGATGTCCGCGATGCCAAGGATAAGGCCTTCGGTGAGAAACGTATGCTCGGCGAGGCCTTGCAAGCCAAGAAGACCAGCACCACGCCTGCCGACTTTGTCGGCCGCATGTCCGAAGCCATCTACCGCTTCTCCGACACAAAAGTCACCCTTCCACCGATGCTTGCCATCCAGTACAAATAAACAAATGAATCCCCACTCAATCCGAGTGGGGATTCTTCTTGTCATCTCGACTAAGCGTAGCGCATGGAGAGATCTCTCGACTACGCTCGAGATGACAAAGGGAGACATGGAGAGATCTCATGTTTGTATAAACGCGGTCTTTCTTCGGTTGCCTTGGGGTCGCACGGCGAAGTGGATCCACCAGCTGCCTCGTTTATTCTTCTCGATTAGCAACTCGTCGTAGTTGCGCTTGGTGCCCTTGGCACCACATCGTGCATGGGCTTGTAAACTCAAGGGGCGTCCGATTAATTTCGGGCGCCCCTGTTGTTTGTTATTATTTATATTATTAATAATGTATATTAGAATTTGTAGCGGACACCGGCCTGCAAGAAGCCCTGGTCGCCGATACCAAGCTCGGCAAAGCCGCGGAACTTGCTACCGAACTCTACACCGACAAATGAGAGCTGGAACATGAAGTAGGCACCGTTGTCGTCTTTCTTTTCATTGACCTCTTTACCGTCTTTATAATTCTTGAAATTGTCTTTGACGCTCAGGAAACCAACACCTGCAGAAACCTTGGAGTAGAGACCGAAGTTGTTTTTGTTGATCCAGTAGCTCTTGAAAGAGGGCATCACCGAGAAGAAGTTACGCTTGCGATCGCCAAGCTTCTGATGGCTGCTTCTATCCAGCACGTCGCTATCCCATTTAGAATAGGTGAACGATGCACCAAGAGCCAGACGGGGGTTGTTGAAGTGATAGAAGTATTCCAAGGAGATGGGGCCCAGGATGGTACCGTCGTCATACTCTGTATTGGTGAAGACCAGACCGATACCTTCGCCAAGGCCATCGCCAAACTGGGCAATACTTCCGAGACCATAAGAGAGGCTGAGCTCATGATGAAGATCCTCATTCTGAGCATTTGCGCTCATGGCAGTCATTATGGCGACTGCAACCATTAAAACCATTTTTTTCATTTTTCTTCTTTTTTTGGTTGTCATTTGTTTTTTATAATTACTGGCGTTCCTCATGCTCTCGCATGTAGTCACGAGGAGACATGCCGTAGTATTTCTTAAAGACAGTAGAGAAGGATGCCGAGTTGGAGAATCCGCAGGCGTACATCACCTCTGTGACGTTCATGCCCTGGGTGGTAAGCAGTTGGGCAGCCTTCTTCAGGCGGATGTTACGGATAAAGTCATGAGGCGTCTGGCCGGTGAGCTCCTTCATCTTACGATGGAGGTGGACACGGCTGATGCCGGCCTTCTCGGCAATCATGTCAACGCTGAGGTCGGAGTTGCTCAGGTTTTTGTTGATACACTCCATGACACGGTCGAGAAGCTTTTCGTCGGGCGACTTCAGACGGATATCGTCTACTTGCTCCTCGAGGTCGTCGTTGCGCTCGTATTTCAGGCGCAGCAGTCGGCGTGAGCCGATGAGGTTGTGGACGGTGCGCCGGAGGATATCCATGTTGAAGGGCTTGACGATATACGCGTCAGCACCCGTTTCCAGACCCTCAAGTTTGTCTTCATCGCGGCTCTTGGCGGTGAGCATGACTACGGGCACGAAGTTGACACTGGGGTTGGTCTTGATCTTCGAGCAAAGGGCGTGACCGTCCATCTCGGGCATCATGACGTCGCTGATCACGAGGTCGGGGATGGTGCGTAGTACTTCGCCAAGGGCTTCCATACCATTGCTGCAGGTGCGCACGTCGTAGTCTTTCTCAAATTCTTTCTCGAGGTAGGAGCGAATCTCGTCGTCGTCTTCGGCGATGACGATGACCTGTCGGCGGTTCTGGGGAACTTCGACTTGGGGGGCAGCCTCTTCGATGGCGGCAACCTCTTCTTCCAAGGGCAACAGCTCTTCGGCGGTGGTCTCGACATCAGCGGCGTCGACCATCTCGTCGCTGGTCAGATGAGCATTGCCCATCGGGATGGAGATGACAAACTCGCAGCCTTTGACGAGGTTGTGGGCAGAGATGGTGCCGTGGTGGAGCTCGACGAGCGAGCGCGTCAGGTCAAGGCCGATGCCTGTGCCCACATTGCGGTCGTTGGCCGTCGAGGCGGTCTGGTAGAAACGTTCGAAGATTTTGTCGAGCTTATCCTCGGGGATTTTCTCACCGTTGTCTCGAATGGCGATGGTGGCCTGCTGGTCATCGTGGAAGAGACGGATGCCTACTTCGCCGCCAGTTGGCGTGTATTTGAAGGCGTTAGAGAGCACGTTCATCACCACCTTGTCGAAATTCTTACGGTCAATCCAGACGGGGAGCCGGTCGATATCATGTTCGTAGGTGAGGGTGATTTGCTTGGCCTTGGCTTGATTCTCGAAGAGGTCGTAGATGTCCTTGACGAAGCCCACAAGGTCGGTCTCCGACATGCGCATCTGCATCTGGCCCTTGTCAATCTTTCGGAGGTCCATCATCTGGTTGATAAGGCTGAGGATACGCTCGGCATTACGCTTGATGGTCTCATAGACATTGCGGCGAGCGGGATCGTCGTCGTTTTTGAGCAGCGAGAGCAGAGGTGTGATGATGAGGGTCATCGGGGTGCGTATCTCGTGGCTCATGTTCATGAAGAAACGCAACTTGGCCTCGCCCATCTCCTCGGCGTGGATATGTGCCTGGAGGCGGAGATTGTTCTGCTCACGGTGGCGGCGGTAGGCCAGATATTGCCAGACGAAGAGGCCAAAGACTACGCAATAGAAGAAGTAAGCCCATGCCGAACGGTACCAAGGACTGTGGATGACCACGGTGAACTCGCGCTCAGCGGTCTCGATATTATTGCGCTCAGCCTTCACGCGGAAGCGGTAAGTGCCTTCCGGCAGGTGGGAAAACGTGAGTACGTTGATGCCCGGGTGGAGGCGGATGAAGGGCTCGCCGTTGATGCTATATAAATAAGATATGTGTTCGGGGTTCTCGTAGGTAAGGGTAGAGAACTGCACCGAGAAGGTATTGTCATGGTAGTCGAGTTCGAAGCGGCGGCTGGCATAGACAGTGGTGTCGGTGATCTGGTAGTCGCCCGACATGGCATTGCCTCCGATGGGGGTGCCGTTGACGTTGAAGGCGGTGAGCTGCACATGAGCTTCCCACTTGCTCTGTACGATATCCTGAGGACGGAACCAGGTGATGCCACCCGTGCCGCCGAAGTAAAGGATGCCGTCGGTTGAGATGGTGGAAGCACCGTCGCTGAACTCATTGCTCTGCAGACCATCATCGGCGAAGTAGTTCTGGAAAAGGCCTGTCTTGGGGTCGAGGCATGCCAGACCGTGGTTGGTGCCCATCCACAGACGGCCGTTGGGGTGGCGCTCGATGGTGCCCACGCCATTGTCGGGGAGACCGTTCTTTGTGTCAAAGTGCTTCAATACCTTTCCGTCAAGACTATAGCAGTAGAGTCCGTTGTTAGTGCCCACCCAGATATGACCGCCATATTCGCGGGCGATTCTTACGGGCTGGGAGTAGTTGGGACAGTTGGTACCAAAGGCCTTGACCCAACTGTCGCTCTCGATGTCGAGGCAACAGAGACCCATGGACGTGGCGGCGTAAATGCGTTTGCCGTCGGGGGAGATGTTTACCTGCGAGACGTAGTTGTTGGTGATGCTGTTCATCTTCCGGTCGGTCTCTGCACCTTCCTGCATGCTATATTTTTTGAGGATGTTGCCTTTGGTGTCCATGCAGATCAGACCGTGTTTGAATGAGGCGAGCCATAGTTGCCCCTGGGTATCGCACTCCATATCCATGACGATGAAATTCTTGTCGTCGGGGTATACCACCGGATGGAACTGCTGGGTGGAGGGGTCGATCCAGCCGAAGCCGTCGCCATAGGAGCCCACCCAGATGTGGCCGTTGATATCTTCTGTGAGCGACATCACTGTGGAGGGAATGCCGCTGAGATAATGTTTCAGGAGACTACCCTGATTGTTGAAACTGTAGAGCCCGTCCTTGTCGGTACCTATCCACACGCGCCCTTGGCGGTCGACAAGGGTGCTGATGACACAAGCACTGCCGATGAGGTTCTGGTCGCCCATCTTGTAGCCCATATAGTTGAAACCCTTGAAGGCGATGGGCTGGCGGTAGAGGCCTTTCTGCAGGAGTCCGAACCAGAGGTTGCCGCTCTTGTCCTCGGTGATGGAGCATATCTTACTCTTAGAGAGGTTCACCTCCATGCTGAAGAAGGGGTTGTCGAGCACATGGTTGCTGGCGGGTTCGTAGATGGCCACACCTTGGCCGTCATAGCCGATGATGATACTACCGAAGTGGTCGCAGAAGAGCGATGACACGGAGTGGTTGTTTGTGCCCTCGATATGTACGAAGTCGGTGCCTTGCAGACGGAAGACGCCTGAGTTGGTGGTGCCGACGTAGATCACGCCGTCGTGGTCTTCGCAGAGACCGAAGAATTGCAGTTCGGTACGGTCGGCGAGATAGCGCCTTACCTTGTTCCCGTCATAACAGAGCAAGCCTTTGCTGTCGGTAACGAGCCACAGGCGTCCTTTCTTGTCTTCGATCATCGAGTTGATGGTATGGAGGTCGGCCAGCTCGCCACCCATCTGTTGGGCGTGGCTTTTGTCGATGAACTTCATCACACCGAGCCCCGAGGTCCCTGCGAGCACATCGCCGTTGGCGCGTTCGAAAAAGCAGGTGGCATAGCAGCTGCCCTTCTGACCCTTGAGGTCGGTCATCGTCACATTATAGAAGTTGCGGCCGTCCCAGGTCTGTAGTGCACCGTACATACCAAAGTAGAACAGACCATTACGGTCCTGCAGGAGCGTGTTCACGTAGTTGCTGGCCAGCGCCCTGTTGGAATCATTCTCTCGGCGGATGACCCGGAACTGGTATCCATCGTATCGGTTGATGCCATCGCGGGTGGATGCCCATAGGAATCCCTCGCTGTCAATATACACCTGAGTGACAAAACTGCTGGAGAGTTGCTTGTCAGGATTGAAAAATTGTCCCATCTGAGCAGACACGCTCGAGGATAGGAATACAGCGATAATAGTTAGTAATATCTTAGGCCACATGTCTCGTGTTCAAGTAAAATTTTGGGCAAAGGTAATGGTTTTTTTTCTTTTCAGCAAGAAAAAGCAACAAAAAATAAAGTTCATGAAACATATTTGAACACATTATTATAAAAAAAGTAGTATCTTTGCACCCAGAATCAAGATGATAACTGACATGATTAATAAAAATCTACAAAGGCTGACTCACTGTCTGGCCATTTTCCTCATGTCGGCGTTGCTCCCATTAGGTAGTCGTGCAGCCGACACGTTTATAACCTTCCAACCCGCCCAGGGTGCCCTTCAACTGAAGGATGTCTCCATCAGCTATGCCGACGGAGAACATAGTTGTGTGCAGATAGCTGTCGCTAATCTCCTGCGCGATTTCGAACAGGTGACGGGTGTGAAACCTCAGCGTGGTGGGAACGATGCTAGTGTCGTGATTGGAACCATTGGCTCGAATCCACAGATCGACCAGTGGGTGAAGCAGGGCTTGCTGAAGGATCTGAAGGGCAAGACTGAGAAATATATCATCAAGACCATCGGCAAGCAACTCGTGATTGCGGGCAGCGACAAGCGCGGTACGGTCTATGGCATCTACGAGTTGTCCAGACAGATTGGTGTGTCGCCCTGGTACTACTGGGCTGACGTGCCTGTGGTGAAGCACCCGGAGTTGTATGTCAAGGAGGGCGAATATACCGATGGAGAACCAGCCGTGAGGTATCGTGGCTTGTTCCTTAATGACGAGGCACCCTGTTTGACCACGTGGGTGAAAAACACCTTCGGCACTAACTACGGCGGCCATCAATTCTATGAGAAAGTATTTGAACTCATCCTGCGCCTGAAGGGTAACTATCTCTGGCCTGCCATGTGGGGCTGGGCTTTCTATGCCGACGATCCCGAGAACCTAAAGACGGCCGACAAGATGGGTGTTATGATGGGAACCTCGCATCACGAACCCATGGCTCGCAACCATCAGGAGTATGCTCGTGACCGAAAAGGGTGGGGCGCCTGGAACTATTCCACGAATAAAGAGAACCTCGACCGCTTCTTCCGGGAGGGTATCGAGCGTATGAAGGGTACTGACGACATAGTGACTATCGGTATGCGTGGTGATGGCGATGAGGCCATGGGCAACGGCACCGACACTAAGCTCCTGGAGACCATCATCGACAACCAGCGTCGTATCATCAAGGAAGTGACCAAGCGTCCGGCTAAGGAGACGCCCCAGATATGGGCTTTATATAAAGAAGTACAGGACTATTACGATGCCGGACTTCGTGTGCCCGACGACGTGACGGTGTTGCTTTGCGACGATAACTGGGGTAATGTGCGGCGATTGCCGACAGCCGAGGAGCAGAAGCGTAAGGGCGGCTGGGGCCTCTATTACCATGTGGACTATGTGGGTGCGCCCCGAAATACGAAGTGGATCAATGTCACCCCCATCCAGAATATGTGGGAACAGTTGCAGTTGGCCTATAAAGGTGGTATCCAGAAACTTTGGATCCTGAACGTGGGCGACCTGAAACCGATGGAATATCCCATCCAGTTGTTTATGGACATGGCGTGGAACCCCAATAAATATAAGGTAGACAATCTGCTTTGCCATACCTATGAATTCTGTGCCGAGAGTTTTGGTGAAGACCAGGCTTGTGAGGCTTCGCAGATCCTGAACCTTGTGAGCAAATACAACGGCCGCATCACCTCGGAGATGCTCGACGCCAGCGCCTATACCACCGATGAGTTTGCCCAGGTGGTGGGCGAATACCAGGCTCTCGAAGTCCGTGCCCTTCGTCAATTCATCACCCTGAAGCCCGAGGCCAGGGATGCTTATCGTCAGATTATCCTCTTCCCTGTTCAGGCGATGGGGGCCGTCTACGAGATGTACTATGCCCAGGCAATGAACCTGAAACTTGCTGCCTTGGGCGATCCTGAGGCCAACTGCTGGGCAGAACGCTGTCGTCAGGCTTTCAAGCGCGACTCTCTGCTGAACCTGCAATACAACAAGGAGATTGCCGGTGGCAAGTGGGATGGTATGATGATCCAGAAGCACATCAGCTATAGAACGTGGAACGATAACTTCCCTGCCGATGTCGTGCCGATGCTGAAGAAAGTGGAGACGTCCGCCCAGGGACCGACCTTCTCACCTGCCGACGGTTATATCAGCATCGAGGCCGAGCACACCTATAGCCGTGAGAACGCCTCACAAGCCCAATGGACGGTAATCCCCTTCATGGGGCGTACGAAGAGCGGCATCGCCCTAATGCCTTATACGCAGAAGACCGACGCTGCCACCCTGACCTATCGTTTTAAGGCCGACGGGGCAAAGACGGCAAAGGTTCATGTGGTCACCAAGTCAACCCTCGACTTCCTCGACAAGGGTGGTCTGGTCTATGATGTGGCCATTGATGGAGGCAAGCCTGCCAGCATCAATTTCAACAGTAATCTGAACGAGAAACCAGAGAATATCTACAGTATCTACTATCCCACCATCGCCCTTCGCGTGGTAGAGAAAGAGGTAGAGCTGCCCATTGCCGAAGGCGATATTCACACGCTGACCATCCATCCGCAGGATCCCGGCATCGTGTTCGAGAAGATTGTCATCGACCTCGGTGGCTATCAGAAACAGTTCCTCTTCGGAAAAGAATCACCCAAAAGTTATAAATAATACTTTATGAAAATTGTAGATGCACACAGCCACTTATGGCTGAAACAGAATACCACATGGAACGGATTACCCATCAAGTCGCGTAAGAATGGCCGTTCCATCTTCTTAGGCGAGGAGGTGCAGATGTTGCCTCCCTTCATCATCGATGGCAAAAATACGGCAGAGGTATTCCTCTCCAACATGGATTATGCGCAGGTGTCGGCGGCCGTGGTGGTACAGGAACTGATTGATGGTTGTCAGAACCGTTACCTCCAGCAGGTCGGTGAGAAATATCCTAACCGTTTCATCACCTGTGGCATGGTGAACTTCTTCCAGCCCAACCTGCCCCTTCAGGGTCAGATACTCATCGACAGCGGTTTCAAGGGACTCGCCATTCCCGGTCATAGGCTCCTGACTGATGAACTCCGGATACAACTGAACTCGCAGGAGATGATTAAGTTGTTCAAACAGATGGAGGAGCGTGATGCGTTTCTCTCCATCACCCTTGCCGACGGCAAACAGCAGACGGAGGAGTTGCGTGATGTGATTAGGACTTGTCCGAGATTGCGCATCGCCATCGGTCACCTCTGTATGGCCAATCCACCTGCCACCCCTTGTTGGGAAAACGAAGACTGGAAACGACAGGTCATGTTGGCACGTTACGATAATGTCTTTATCGAGACGGGAGGTATCACATGGCTCTACAACAGTGAGTTCTACCCCTATCCCTCTGCCGTGCGTGCCATCAAGGAGGCTGCCGGCCTTGTGGGTTTCGACAAGCTGATGTGGGGTAGCGACTACCCCCGCACCATCACGGCCATCACCTACCGCATGTCTTACGACTTCATCCTGAAGACCCCGGAACTCCGAGACGAGGAGAAAACCCTTTTCCTCGGAGAGAATGCCGCACGCTTCTACCAGCTACAGGACCTTGTCGACCTGCCCTACATTAAAAACATGTCTGAATAGAGAACATTCAAACACAGTAATAATAACTAACAACAAACGATTATGAAAAAGCTTCTGACAATTGTTCTGACGTTTTGCGCGCTGATGACTGCCGCAGCCGTACAGGGGCAGTCGCTCCTGAAGACCCATGTGGAAACAGGTGATATCGAGGGTGTCGCCGAGGGAGAACTGGCCGTCTATAAGGCTATCCCCTATGCCCAACCCCCAATTGGAAACCTGCGTTGGAAGGCTCCACAGCCAGCTAAGAGCTGGGAGGGTGTGCGAAAGGCTGATGAGTTCGGCCCCATGCCTCCACAACCAACACGTCCGGGTCGTACGGCCGATATGATGAGTGAGGATTGTCTCTATCTCGGCATTGTCACTCCTGCAATGTCTGCTAACGATCGCCTGCCCGTCTTAGTGTGGATCCATGGTGGTGGCTTCCAGACCGAGTGGTATGGTGGTGACATGTGGAGAAACCTTGCCCAGCGTGGCATTGTTGTGGTCAGCATCGAGTATCGCACTGGAGCACTCGGTTTCATGGCCCATCCCGAACTGACTAAGGAGAACCCCGAAGGTCATTCAGGCAATTATGGTATCCTTGACCAGATTTTCGCCCTCCAATGGGTACAACGTAATATTACCAACTTTGGTGGTGATCCCTCGAAGGTTACCATTGCTGGCGAGAGTGCAGGTGCCATCAGCTGTAGTCTCCTCTGTGGTTCACCCCTTGCCAAAGGGCTCTTCCATGGCTGCATTAGTCAGAGTGGTGGCTCGTTCGCCCCTTGGAGCGATGCCCCCCGTTCGTTAGGTCTGGATGCCTCACAAAAGGGTGCCGAGCAACAGGGCCTTGCCTTTCAGAAACACCTGAAGAAAAAGAACCTCAAGCAGATGCGTCAGATGGACCCGATGCTGCTTTGTGACGGTAACGTGGGTTTTGCTGGCTTTTGGCCTTGTGTCGATGGTTATGTGATTACCGACGATCAGTATCGTCTCTATGAGCGTGGCGAATATAACGACGTGCCCATCATCGTGATGACCAACAGTGACGAAGGTGCTCTCTTCGCACCTGGTAACATGACGGCCGAGAACTTCCAGAAGAGTGTGAAGGGCATCTTCGGCGACTGGGCTGACGAGGCACTGAAATACTATCCTGGCAATAACGATGACGAGGCTTGGCATGGCTTTGGCGATGCCTTTCGTGACATGGGTTTCGCATGGCCTTCATATGCATGGGTAAACCTTCAGACCAAAACGGGTAAGAGTCCTGCCTATGCCGCTTTCCTCGCCCAACCCTCAGAGGTGAGCTTTTCACAGGATCCCCGTCGACGTGGCGTGGCCCATGCCGATGATATTATGTATCTGAACAGCCACTTCATCATGCAGAATGATAAATACCCCATTGAGGCCGCTGTCTCTGAAATCATGCAACAATATTGGGTGAACTTCATTAAGACCGGTAATCCCAATGCTAAAGGTCTGCCTTACTGGCCTACGTTCGACGATTCGAAACCCACTACGATGCAGTTCTCTAATGGTGCTTCGCTCATCATGCGCCCCAACCGTGAGCAGATAGACTTCGTAGAGCGCTATTATAAGGCTAAGCGCGAGGAGACAGAGTCACAAAGAAAGTCAAAATAATGAAACGCTTTTTCCTTATCTTCGCTTTGGTTCTGACAATGGCTCAGGCTAGGGCGCAAACGCTGAAAGTTGAGTTCTTCACGCCCAGTATCGTCCATATTATCAAGGAACAGCCCACCAAGAGTCTGGTGGTGACGGCCCAGCCCGAACAGGGCGTGGCCATCCAAAATGGCAATACATGGAAGAGCGGCCAACTCACCGTGAAACAAGATGCCAATGGTGCCTTGACCTTCCTCGACGCAAAGGGTAGGGTGCTGTTGCGTGAGCGTTCATGCTCCATCACAGACGGCAAGGTCAGTCAGACCTTCCGTCTCGACAAGGACGAGGCCATCTACGGTCTTGGTACTATTCAGAATGGAAAGATGAACCGTCGTGGTGAGCATAAGCGCATGGAACAGTCGAATCTTGAGGATTTCCAGAATGTGCTCCAGAGCATCAAGGGCTGGGGCCTCTATTGGGAGAACTATTCGCCTACCCAGTTCGATGACGATGCCAACGGTATGACCTTCACCTCGGAGGTGGGCGAGGGCATCGACTATTACTTCATGTACGGTGGTTCTGCCGATGGTGTTATCGCCCAGATGCGCCATCTTACAGGCGACGTTCCGATGTTCCCTTTGTGGACCTATGGCTTCTGGCAATCGAAAGAGCGTTATAAGACCGCTGCAGAGACTGAGGGTATTGTCGATAAATACCGTGAGTTGCAGGTGCCACTCGACGGTATTATCCAGGACTGGCAGTATTGGGGGTCCAACTACCTGTGGAATGCTATGGACTTCCTCTCCGAGGACTTTGCCAATGGCCCTCAGCTCATCAAGAATGTCCACGCCAAGCATGCCCACTTCATGATTTCCATTTGGGCCAGCTTCGGTCCCATGACGCGCCAGTTTCGTGAACTGGATGAAAAGGGGCTCCTGTTGCCCATCGAGACGTGGCCACAGAGTGGTATCTCCCATATCTGGCCACCGAGGATGGACTATCCCTCTGGAGTGAAGGTCTACGATGCATTTAGTCCCGAGGCTCGCAATATCTATTGGAAATACCTGAAGACCCTCTTCGACTACGGTACTGATGCCTGGTGGATGGATTCCACGGATCCCGACTTCTTCAATCCCCGCGAGAGCGACTATGAGCACCCTGTTACGGGAGGTACATGGCGCTCACTCCGTAATGCTTTCCCCTTGGAGACTGTCCGTGGTGTCTACGAAAAGCAGCGTCGGGTGTCGGAGGAGAAGCGCTTGTTCATCATGACGCGCTCTTCGTTCGCCGGTCAACAGCATTATGGTTCCAACATGTGGAGTGGCGACGTGAACTCATCATGGGACATGCTCCGTAAGCAAGTGCCCGCAGGATTGAGTTTCTCACTCACGGGCAATCCCAATTTCAATACCGACATAGGTGGTTTCTTCTGTGGTTCTTACAATACCCGTGGACCGGGTTCTGCTCCCCAGAATCCCCAGTTCCAGGAACTCTATGTGCGTTGGATGCAGTACGGACTGTTTTGCCCGGTGTTCCGTAGCCACGGAGCCGATGCCCCTCGTGAGATTTGGCAATTCGGTGAGAAAGGGACACCCGTCTACGATGCCATCGAAAAGATGATTCGCTTACGCTACCGTTTAATACCTTATCTATATAGTACTGCTTGGCAAGTAACGTCCAACAACGAGAGTTATCTGCGTCCGTTGTTCAGCGATTTCGCTTCCGACAAGAAAGTGTGGGATGTGGCCGATGAGTTTATGTTTGGTCGCAGCATCCTTGCTTGCCCCATCGTCAATCCCCAGTATACGGAGGAAAAGGTTATCCGCACGGATGCCATGACGGGTTGGGATCGCCAGGAGGCGCGGGGCGAGTCTGCCGTTCAGGTAGACTTTACTACCAGTAAAACCGCAATAAAGTATCTCCCAAAGGGAGCCCTGTGGTATGATTTCTGGACGGGTAAGGCCTATCAGGGTGGCAAGAGCGTCACCCTCGAGACCACGTTCGATCGTGTGCCCATGTTTGTACGTGCCGGTAGTATCCTGCCCTTAGGTCCTGAGATGCAATATGTGGGCGAGAAAACGTGGGACAATCTCGAATTCCGTCTCTACCCCGGTGCTGACGGCACTTTTACCCTTTATGAAGACGAGGGTGATAACTACAACTATGAGCGTGGCGTTTATGCCACCGTCGTCTTCTCTTGGAGTGACAAAGCCCGTACGCTCACTATAGGGGCCAGAAAGGGCGAATATCCCGGTATGCTCTTGAAGCGTCAGTTCACCGTTGCGCTTCCCGACGGCACTACTAAGACCATCGATTACGATGGCAATCAGACGACAATCACATTCTAACGCATATCTGACCAACCAAGTATGAGACAACCATTATTCAAAACACTACTGACGGCAATGCTCTTTCTGCCCGCAACAGGAGCTCTCGCCGACGATTATCTGACGCTCCACACCGAGCCTATACAGAACCCTATGCTGTGGGCCGATGTGCCTGACCCAGACATCATCCGCGTGGACGATACCTTTTATTTGGTCTCCACCACGATGCACCTTATGCCCGGTGCTCCTATCATGAAGTCGAAGGACCTGAAGAACTGGGAGACCGTGGGCTACATCTTTGACAAACTCACTGACTCACCGAAATACGACTTGCAGCAGGGAACAGCTTATGGTCGTGGCCAGTGGGCCACCTCTCTGAAATATCACAATGGGAAGTTCTATGCACTCCTCGCTCCCAACGAACAGGGTAGCATGGGCGATACATATATCTTCTCTGCCGAGAAGGCCGAAGGCCCCTGGACCATCGTGTCCCGTATGCGCCACTTCCACGATTGTTCGTTGTTCTTCGACGACGATGGGCGTGTCTATGTCATTTATGGCACGGGTGAGATGATGGAGCTCAAACCCGACCTCTCTGATGTCATTGAAGGTACCCATCAGCAGATTTTCCAGCGCGAAGAAGACGAGAAAGGGCTCCTGGAGGGCTCTCGTGTCATCAAGCACAATGGCAAATATTATCTGCTTATGATCTCCCACACCTATGCCCCTGGACGCCACCGTCGCGAGGTATGCTACAGAGCCGACGATATCCATGGCCCTTGGGAGAAACAGGTGATCCTGGAGAGTGAGTTCGGCGGTTTTTCTTATGAGGCTCAGGGTACCATCGTCGACACACAGGATGGCGACTGGTACGGCATCATTTTCCAAGACCGCGGTGGCGTGGGGCGTGTGCTCACAGTCATGCCCTGTCGCTGGATCGATGGTTGGCCTATGCTGGGCGATGAGAATGGTAAGGTGCCCGACACTGTGCGCCCCCTGAAGAGTGGTGAACCCGAGACTGGTATCGTCAAGGCCGACGATTTCTCTTCCTCAAAGCTTGGCCTCCACTGGCAATGGAACCACAATCCCATTGATAAGGCGTGGAGTCTCACCGAACGTCCTGGATTCCTTCGCCTGAAGACCAACCGCATCGTTAAGGATATCTACCTCGCTCCCAACACGCTCACCCAGCGCATGGAAGGTCCTGGCTGTAGTGGTGCCGTCGTGATGGATCTCTCGAAGATGAAGGACGGAGACTGTGCGGGTCTGGCCGCTTTCAATAGCGATACAGGCGCCCTCACTGTCAAGAAACTGGGTAAGAAACTCGTGCTCGAGATGAACGAGCTGAAGGTTGCCCTCAGTGATCGCGACAAGGAGGTGACCGATGTCGTAACAAAGACTATTGAGAGTATCGAACTGAAGCAGTCTAAAGTCTGGCTCCGCATCGATGCCGACTTCCGTCCACAGAAGGAGCAGAAGGGTATGATGCCCGGCACCGACCTCGCCAAGTTCTATTATAGCCTTGACGGTGAACAGTGGACGAAGATAGGCTCTGATTATAAGATGGGCTTCGACTGGCGTCGGTTCTTCATGGGCCAGAAGTTTGGTATCTTCTGTTATGCCACGAAAAAGGCTGGTGGCTATGTGGATATCGACGAATTTCAATATAAGAAAGATTAATTATTCATTAAACTCATACAACAATGAAAAAACTATTATCAACGATTCTGCTGGGCCTCTGTGTCATGACGGCAAATGCCCAGAAACCCGATCCCAATTTCTACATTTTCCTTTGTTTTGGACAATCGAACATGGAGGGCAACGCCCGTCCAGAGGCTCAGGATCTGGCTAGCCCAGGTCCCCGCTTCCTCTTGATGCCCGCCGTCGACTTCCCTGAAAAGGGTCGTAAGATGGGTGAGTGGTGCGAGGCTTCGGCTCCTCTCTGCCGTCCTAACACCGGCTTGACCCCTGCCGACTGGTTCGGCCGTACCCTTGTGGCTTCATTGCCCGAGAACATCAAGATCGGTGTCATCCACGTGGCCATTGGTGGTATCGACATCAAGGGATTCCTTCCGGACAGTATCGACAATTACGTGAAGAACAAAGCGCCCAACTGGATGAAGGGCATGCTCGCCGCCTATGATAACAATCCCTACGAACGTCTGGTAACGTTGGCCAAGAAGGCCCAGAAGGATGGCGTCATCAAGGGTATCCTCATGCATCAGGGCGAGACCAATACTGGCGATCCCAAGTGGGCGGGTATGGTGAAGCAGGTATACGACAACCTTTGTGGAGACCTGAACTTAAAACCCGAGGAGGTGAATCTCTACGCTGGTAATATCGTTCAGGCTAATGGCCAGGGTGTCTGTATCGGTTGTAAGAAGCAGATCGACGAACTCCCCCAGACCCTCCACACTGCTCAGGTCATCTCTTCCGATGATTGTACCAACGGTCCTGACCGTCTGCACTTTGATGCCGCCGGCTATCGTGAGCTGGGTTGCCGTTATGGCGAGGCAGTAGCCCGTCATCTGGGTTTTGAGCCCAAGCGCCCCTATATCGAAATGCCTAAGAGAATCGAGGTGCCTGCAGATGCCAAGACTGTCGAGAATGCCATCCCCGGCAACGAGTTCCCTAAGATTGACAGCGAGCGTCGTGCCTATTTCCGCATTGAGGCTCCTCAGGCCCGCAAGGTGGTGGTCGACATCTGCAGCAAGAAATACGATATGCAGCCCGATGGTAAGGGTGGCTTCATGGCCGTTACCGATCCTCTGCCCGTGGGTTTCCACTATTATTTTATGAACATCGAGGGTGTCAACTTCATCGATCCTGCCTCCGAGACCTATTTCGGTTGCAACCGCGAGGCTGGTGGTCTGGAGGTTCCCGAGGGACCTGAGGGTGACTACTACCGTCCGCAGCAGGGCATCGCCCATGGTCAGGTACGTAGTATCTATTATCATAGCGAGCACTCAAAGATTGGTGAGTGGCGACATGCACTGGTTTATACTCCTGCCGAATACGAGACAGGTAAGAAGAAGTACCCCGTGCTCTATCTGCAGCATGGTATGGGTGAGGGCGAGACCAGCTGGGCGCTCCAAGGAAAGATGCAGCATATCATGGATAACGCTATCGCCAAGGGTGAGGCTGTTCCTATGATTGTGGTGATGGAGAGCGGAGATATCAAGGCACCTTTCAACTTCGCTGGTGGTGGCTCTAATGAACAGGGTCGCAGTGAGTACGGTGCTTCGTTCTATCCCGTTCTACTTAACGACCTGATTCCTTATATCGATAAGAACTTCCGCACGAAGGCCGACCGTGAGAACCGTGCTATGGCCGGACTCTCTTGGGGTGGTCATCAGACTTTCGATGTGGTGCTTCAGAACCTTGACAAGTTTGCTTGGATGGGTACATTCAGTGGCGCTATCTTCGGCCTCGATGTCAAGACCGCCTACAATGGTGTCTTTGCCAATGCCGACGAGTTCAACAAGAAGATTCATTACTTCTATATGAACTGGGGTAGCGAGGACTTCATCAAGAGTCAGCCCATCGTGGATAGCTTGCGCGAGCTGGGTATCAAGGTCGACTCTTCTGTATCCGAGGGTACAGGTCACGAGTTCCTCACCTGGCGTCGTGGCCTCCATGAGTTCATCCCTCATCTGTTTAAGAAGTAATTCCAAATGGTACAACGAAAAGAGGTGGTCACAATCCGTGATCACCTCTTTGCTTTCTTTGTCCCGTCGTACCCAGAGCCGGGGTCGAACCGGCACGGGTTGCCCCACTGGTGTTTGAGACCAGCGCGTCTACCGATTCCGCCATCTGGGCTGGTTGTAACGCAGCAGGACTCTGAAAGCGGGTGCAAAGGTACGACAAAAAAATGAAATGACAAAGGATATTGGGAAAAATCTTATCAATAGAAAACAAAAAGGTAAAAAAAGCGTAAAATATTTGGGCATGTCATTAATAATGCGTACCTTCGCAGCAGTAAAATATTACTAAAACCCATACATGGAAATAACAGACAAGAAAAACTACTGCATCATTCTGGCTGGAGGGCGTGGAAGGCGCTTGTGGCCCGTCAGTAGAGAACAGCATCCCAAGCAGTTTGTGGACTTATTCGGAACGGGAAGGACTCAGCTTCAGGCAACCTTCGATCGTTTTTCACGACTGCTCCCTAAAGATAATATATTTGTTTGCACTTGCAAGGAATACATCGCTTTGGTAAAGGAACAGGTGCCGGAGGTGTCGGAATTGAACACCATCGTGGAACCTATCCACAGAAATACAGCCCCCTGCGTGGCATGGGCCACTATGCGCATCTTACAGCGTAACCCGGAGGCTAACATCATTATTTCGCCCTCAGACCAGCTGATACTCGACGAGACGGCTTTTGCCCACAGCATGGATGTGGGTGTGGGCTATGTGACTGAGAACGATGTGCTGCTGACAATGGGTGTGAAGCCCACGAGAGCAGAGCCTGGCTATGGCTATATTCAGTTGGGTGATATGAGTTGCAAGCCTGAGGTGTATAAGGTGAAATCATTCACGGAGAAGCCCGAGCGCGACTTTGCGAAGATGTTTATGGAGAGTGGTGAGTTCTACTGGAACACGGGTATCTTTATCTCTAACGCGCGCCATCTGATTAAGAACTTTGAAGATATCTTCCCCACGGTACTCCGTAATCTGAAGACGGAAAAGCCCAATTACTCATATGAGGAAGAGATGGCCTATGTAGCCGAGAATTACCCCCGCTATCCGAACCTCTCGCTCGACTATGCTATTCTGGAGCAGAGCAAGGATGTGTACGTGATGAAGTGTAACTTCGGCTGGGCTGACTTGGGCACATGGCATGCCATCTACGAGGTGATGAGCAAGGTGAAGGACGACAATGTGGTGATGGACTCGGAGGTAATCCTGGAGGACTGCCATAATAACATCATCCGACTGCCGAAAGGTAGGCTTGGCGTGTTTAACGGTCTGGAAGGCTACATTGTAGCCGAGGAGGGCGACGTGTTGATGATCTGTAAGAAGAGTGACAACTCGTCGATGGTGAAGAAATACGTCAATGAAGTAAGACTTAAATACGGCGATGAGTTTGCCTAACGGGCAAACTCATCACGTATCTTAGCTGCAATTTCCTTGAATTCCTCTTCCGTGAGTTTCAGTTTCTCGCGGCGGAAGTCTACGTCGCTTTCATTCTGCATGGGGATGAGGTGGATATGTGCATGGGGCACTTCGAGACCGAGCACCACCTGTGCCACCTTCTTGCAGGGGAAAGCTTTCTTGACGGCCAAGGCCACCTGCTTGGCAAACACCTGATAACGGGCAATCTCATCGTCTTCCATGTCGAAGATATAGTCTACCTCACGACGGGGGATGACGAGGGTGTGGCCCTTCACTAGTGGATTGATGTCAAGGAATGCGTAGAACTCGTCGTTCTCGGCGCATTTGTAGCTGGGGATTTCACCAGCAGCAATCTTTGAGAAAATATCCATATCTCTAAATTATCAATTTTCAATAATTAATCATCCTACGGTAATCTTATCAATGCGGAGTTTGATGGTACCACGGGGAATCTTCACTTCCACCTCGTCGCCTACCTTATGGTTCAGCAGTCCCTGGGCGATGGGTGTCTTGATAGAGATCTTGCCCTCGCGAAGGTTTGCCTCACTCTCACTGACGATGGTGTAGGTCATCTTGGCCTTATTCATCATGTTGGTCATTTCAACCTTCGACAGAATCTGTACTGCGTCAGTGCTCAGACGACTGGTGTCAACGACTTTAGCTTCAGAGATGGTCACTTTCAACTGGTTGATCTTGTCTTCCAGATGAGCCTGTGCCTCCTTGGCTGCATCGTATTCGCTGTTCTCACTCAGATCACCCTTCTCACGGGCTTCGGCGATGGCTGCCGATGCCTTGGGGCGCTCAACGCTCTCTAAACGTTTCAGTTCGGCTACCAGTTTATCGTAGCCTTCTTGTGACATATAAGCCATATTTCTTCTTTTTTAGTTATTAATGATCGAAAACGCCGGACGGACAAAAAACAAAAGAATCCCAACTTTTTGTCGTCGGAATCCTTGTGGGTAATATGTCATATCCTTACTAACTTCGTTGCAAAGGTAGACATTATTTTTGAATTAAACAAATTTTCGGGCCAAAAAATTTAAAACGGCATAGATTGTGAGGGCCGACACCCAGCCGGCAAAGATATCGATGACGTAGTGGGCGCGGAGATAGACCGTGGCAAAATTCATCAGGATGAGGCCCACCACCGTGAGCGTGATAAGACCCTTGCTGCATGTACGCCATGCCAGAAGGGCGAGGATGATGGTTACGCCGACATGACTGCTGGGGAAAGCGGCAGTGGGGCGTTCGCCTGTTTCGTGGGCAGCCTCCATCAGCTGGTGGAAGAATCCGTTAGGACTACCAGGGATGGGGAGCTTGTCCTGATGGGTGGCGAAATAATTGCCGATGTCGGGGAATACCCCCTTCACGATATTGTCGAGACCTGCAGCGTGGTAATAGTATTGGGGACCCGTCACTGGCAGGGCTACGAAGATGACGTAATAGATAAAGAACGAAGCGAGGATGATGAACGTGATGCGCTCAAAATCCTGATACCTGCGGAAGAAATAATAGAGAGCAACGACGCCTATCATAGGGTAATAGGAGGCATAGCCCATGAGCATCAGTTCACTGAAAAAGACACTCGGCACGGCCTCATAGAAGAGCAGGGCAGGCTGACAGCCGAAGAGCTGTTGCTCCCACGTGGCAAAGATGGGGTCGAGGTTGGGTAACACGCGGTTGATCTCGTAAGTGTCGGGGTACCACCAGGAGAGTAGGGCGAGGTGGACGCCGATTCGACAGAAGAGAGTGAAGCGGCATGGCACCAGACGATAGACAGCCCAGAGGGCCGCGATGATGACTAAAATACGGAAGCGCCCCCAAAGCATCGACTCGGGGTTGATGGCCTTCGTATAGGTAAAGAGGATGATGAGTGTGGTCAACAGCATATAGCCGAGCACCACCCATTCTACAGCCAGAAGTCCCTTGCGAGGCTTTTTCTCTATTTTAAAGATATCTTTAATACTATTCATTTTTCACTTTTCACAACCATCCGTTGTCCTTATACCATTTGATACTTCGTTTTACGCCTTCTGCCAATTGTACTTGTGGCTGATAGCCCAGTTCGTCCATAGCCGGCTGGATGTCACATCGCCAGTTGCGCTGTTTGAGGATATTGTATTTATCGTTGTTCAGGGCTGTTACCTTCCCTGTCATCCTTCCAACATACTCCCCGAAGAAGGTGACTACGCGCAGCACCCATACGGGGGCCGTGATACGAATCCACCAGGGACGTCCCAGTTCCTCATGGATGAGGTCGCTGAAAGTGGTACTCTGATATACCTGTCCGTCGCTGAGGAAATATTTCCTTCCGTTCTCGCCGCGGTCGAGGGCGAGGAACACAGCCTGTACCACATCCTGCACATAGACAAAGGTAATGTCCTGACGCTTGTAGCCCACGGCAAAGTCGCTATGCTGTTGGATGCTCTTGGCCATGATGAAGTAGTCTTTTTCGCGCGGCCCATAGACGCCTGTGGGTCTTAATATAATATAAGGTAGACGGTCACCCAGCGTTGTCAGATACTGCTCGGCCTCGAGTTTACTACGACCATAGGCAGTATTGGGCTGGGGCGTGTCGGTCTCACGGATCTCCTCATAGGGCTGCTGCTCCTTGATGGCACCAAAGATGCTGAGGCTGCTGATGAAGACAAAGCGCTTCAGGGGCATCCCCACCTCGAGCAGGGCATCGACGAGGTTCTTGGTACCTTCGGTATTGATGCGACGGAAGTCGGCCTTGTTCAGACACTTCGTCACACCCGCGGCATGCACCACATAGTCAAAGTCCTTGTCGCGCAACTGACTGACGAGCTGATCCTTTGATGAGAGATTCAGTTCGATGAAGTGGATACGCTCATCCTGCAGGTATTCCTTTGAGCTGCTCTTGCGTACCGCGGCCCATGTCTCAAAGCCTCGTCTGAGGGCCTCCTCCACGATAAATGAGCCGATAAAACCGCTCGCACCGGTAATTAATATCTTCATTTTGTTAAATTTGGGTGCAAAGTTACAAAATAATTGATAATTGATAATTGATAATTGACAATTTTTTGCTATCTTTGCGGCAAAGAACCAAAAAAAGAAGTCTATGGGAAAGAAAAAAGGTGGAAAACGATTAGGGAAGAAGCAGGTCAGCGAACTGCTGCAGAATCTCTTCCAGCACAATCCGAACGAGACATTCACGTTCAGACAGATCTTCAAGGCTCTGAAGTTTGATACGCATCCCCTGAAGATGCTCGCCATCGATACGATGGAAGAGATGGCTTGGGATGACTTCCTCTCCAAAGTAAGTGACAACAGCTATCGCCTGAACCTGAAGACGCAGGTGCAGGAGGGTATCTTCCGTAGGAAGGCCAACGGGCGTAACTCGTTCCTCCCAGAGGATGGGGGTACGCCGGTGTTCGTGGCAGAGCGCAACTCGATGTCGGCCATGGATGGCGACAAGGTAAAGGTGTCGTATATGGCCCGTCGCGACAAGCACATCAAGGAGGCACAGGTCATCGAGATTGTGAAACGTGCCCACGACCAGATAGTAGGTCGTCTGCGTGTAGAGAAAGATATGGCCTTCCTCGTTCCTCAGGATACGACCTTTGTCCACGACATCATCATCCCCAAGCGCAAGCTGAAGGGTGGAAAGACCGACGACAAGGCTGTGGTGAAGGTGGTGCAGTGGCCCGATAGTGAGCACAAGAACATCATCGGCTCGATTGTCGATATCCTCGGAAAAACGGGTGAGAACACTGCTGAGATGCATGCCATCCTGGCCCAGTACAACCTGCCGTATAAGTATCCGAAGAATGTGGAGGAGGCCGCCGAGAAGATCGATCCGGGCATCACACCAGAAGAGATTGCCCGTCGTGAGGATATGCGCGATGTCTTCACCTGTACTATCGACCCGAAGGATGCCAAGGACTTCGACGATGCCCTCTCAATCCGGAAGTTGGAGAGTGGTCTTTGGGAGGTTGGCGTGCATATTGCCGACGTCAGCCACTATGTGAAAGAAGGTTCCACCATCGATAAGGAAGCCTATGCCCGAGCTACGAGTATCTACCTCGTCGACCGTACCATCCCCATGCTCCCCGAGCGCCTCTGTAACTTCATCTGCTCACTCCGCCCAGACGAAGAAAAGCTCTGTTACAGTGTCATCTTCCAGATGGACGACGAGGCCAACATCAAGGCCTGGCATCTGGCACATACCGTCATCAAGAGCGACCGCCGCTATGCCTATGAAGAGGTTCAGAAGATTCTGGAGGATAATGGCGTGAAAGACGGCACGGGCGAGCCTGCACCTCCTGCCACGAAGAAGAATCCCTATAAGGGCGAGAATGCCAACGAGCTCATCAAACTCGATGCCCTGGCTAAGAAACTCCGTGCAGCCCGATTCAAGAATGGTTCGGTGAAGTTTGACCGCGAGGAACTGCATTTCGATATCGATGAGACAGGTAAACCTATAAGAGCCTACTTTAAGACCTCGAAGGATGCCAACAAACTCATCGAGGAGTTCATGTTGTTGGCCAATAAGACGGTTGCTGAGAGCATTGGCCGTGTGAAAAAGGGCGCGAAGGCCAAGACTCTGCCTTATCGTATCCACGACCAGCCCGATCCTGCCAAGCTCGAGAACCTGCGCCAGTTTGTATCGAAGTTCGGCTATAAGGTCAAGACCAGTGGTACGAAGGGCGCCATCACCAAGTCACTCAATGCCCTGATGTCAGATGCAGAGGGCACCCGTGAGCAGAATGCCATCGAGACCGTGGCCCTGCGCGCCATGATGAAAGCCAAGTACAGCGTCCATAACATCGGGCACTATGGCCTGGCCTTCGACTACTACACCCATTTCACCTCACCCATCCGTCGTTATCCCGACATGATGGTTCACCGTCTGCTGACGAAATATCAGGATGGTGCCCGCTCGGCCAACAAGGATAAGTACGAGGAGTTCTGTGAGCACTGTAGCGACATGGAGCAGATTAGTCAGAATGCCGAGCGCGACTCCATCAAATATAAGATGGTAGAATTTATGGCCGACAAGATCGGCAACACCTACGATGCCCATATCTCTGGCCTCACCTCCTATGGCATCTATGCCCAGATCGATGAAACCCATTGTGAGGGTATGATCCCCATTCGTGACTTGGGAGACGACTACTACGACTTCGACGAGAAGAACTTCATGATCGTAGGTCGACGCCATCACACGAAGTACCAGTTGGGCGATCCCATCCGCATCCAGGTGGCCCGTGCCAACCTCGAACGCAAACAGCTCGATTTCACCCTTGCCGACGATTAAAAAGTCGCGCGTACCTATTATTTATTCGCCCGCGAGGAAGTGTTAAATATTAAAAGAAATCCCGATATTTATTTGGAAGATATCGGGATTTTTTCTTATATTTGCACCCACAAATCAAAATACACATGACAATCAAGTAACACTTATCACAAAACTCGGTAACATTTAGTATGCACCGGCTGTAAAAGGCTGGCGGGATCGTACGCTCTTTGACTTATTGACACACTAACGTTTTGTGATAGAGACTTCGGGTAAATCTCTATGAACCTTACTGGACAAATGCCGCACGGCTTTGCCCAAATACCTCTTGCGCCTTTTTCGAAAGGCATACACAAACAACAGTAGACAAGAAACCTTTATGTTTATTCTATGGACAAGAATCCGAAAAATCAGGAAGATGAAGAGTTTGAGAAGTTATTACGGGATTTCATCGACAACGATATTGACCTCGATGACGATTCCGAAGAAGACGAAGAAACTGAAGACCACGATGATCAGTACGATGAAAAACTTCCCTTCCCCAAACCGATGAACGATCGCGTAGCGGAAATCAAGCTTGGGGAAACCCATGGAAAAAAGGAATGCATGGCTGATATCGACTCTGTTCAGTTGCAGGTGGAGGGCAACCATGTTTATTACTCCGATGAAGTGATGAGGGTCACCTTCCAGGGCAAGCCTGGAGCGTCGCTCCGTCCGCATCGCTTTAGCTGCTACATCTATACCAACGAATACTGTCCTGTATGCGAAGGAGATGAAGTGGTGAAAATCAAGAAAGGCAGGAAACGACAGCTAATCCTCGATATTTCCTGCCACCAAGTGTGGCTTCCCGGCCAATATGTGATGATCGTTCGCGACAGCCAAGACAGCTGCTCTGTCATGAGGTACGACTTCACCCTCGACCATCATCTGAAGGTGAAAGACCTCTCGGCGGGTCGTCGATGCATGTTGATGAGTTTGGAAGACACACTCTCAGGATGTCTGAATGCCGACAACCCCAATTGGAGCACTGTCGCCCATGTGCCAGGCTCGGCCTCCATGCGGATGAAAGCTATTCAGTCCTGCCAGATGTTGTATATCAACGAATTCCGCAAGGAAGAAGAACTCGGTGAGTTGAAGACCTCCCCAAACCTGCTCATCTGCATGGAGCATCCCCGTCCGCTCATCCTGAGGATGTTTCAGGTGCTGGTTACCTCCGATTACCAATGCAAGGTCGTCGACTGCTCCACGCTCTTCGACCCCTCCCGCAACAACCCCTACGAGTTGTTGCCAGAGATCCTCAACGATTGCGAAATGAAGGTGCTCTGCCTCACCCGCCTTTCCGACTTGATTGGACCTAACGGCAAAATCATCATGCGTAAGGTCATCGACATGGTACGCAGGTCCAATGGTCAGACACTTCTCTGGCTCTGTGGCACCCGCCACGAAATCGACGAACTCCTGGGCCTTTACCCCTCTTTGAAACAGTTCTTCTGCGACGACAGTTGGGTGGAGCAGCAGCCCAGCACGGCCTACGAGCTGGTGCAGGCCATGTTCGATCACATGGCGGCCTGCCATCTGAAACTCACGGGGAGTGTCAAGGACCGTCTGGCCCGGGCTATCATCCAAGGTCAGGCAGAGGGCACGCTCAGCCAATGGTCGTCCGAAGAGGTCAGGCTGTTTGTCGAGAGCAAGATTCTTCCCCGTTATATAGGCCGTCTCGTCGCTCAGGACACCATCGATGTCTCCCCATACGTAGAGATGGACGATATCCCCTTCGAGGAACTCACCGACACCACTTCCACCTTCGACGAAAGCATGCGGGAGCTGAAGGAGATGATAGGCCTCGAGAACGTGAAACAGGGCATCATGACGATGTCCAATCAAGCACGCCTCTTCCTGGAGCGTAAACGCCGGGGCCTGAAGACCAGCAGCCCCTTGATCTTCCACTCCATCTTCACGGGTAATCCCGGTACGGGCAAGACCACCGTGGCCCGTAAGTTGGGTAAGATCTACCACTCGCTCGGCCTGCTCTCCAAAGGCGAGGTTATCGCCGTCGACCGTACCCGACTGGTTGGCCAGTACATCGGTCAGACGGAGGAGAACATGAAGATGGTGCTTGAAGAGGCCAAGGGTAACGTGCTCTTCATCGATGAGGCTTACACCCTCAACACGGGAGGTGATGACCGTAAGGACTTTGGTGGCCGAGTGCTCGACTCGCTGCTCACTGTCCTCACACAACCCAACCCCGATATGCTCATCGTCTTTGCGGGCTATCCCAAGGAGATGGATGCCATGCTCGCCACCAACCCGGGATTGGCAGGTCGCTTCCCCTTCCGCTATCATTTTGAGGACTATACCGCAAACCAGCTGATGGAGATTGCCCGTCACCTGTTGGAACGCGATGAATATATCCTCACAGATGAGGCCGCCCTCACTATGGAGGTTGCCATCGAGGAGACCCTCGAGAAAAAGCAGGCCAACTTCGGCAATGCCCGCTGGATAGAACAGTTTGTCAACAACGGCATCATTCCCGCCATGGCCGACCGTCTCTTCTCTACGGGTAATACCGACTTCCAACGCATCGAAGCTGCCGACATCACAAAGGCCTTCGAGAAATTCAAACCCCAAGCCAACGAGCTGAAGTCCTCCCGTCACCGGGTCAAGGGCTTCAGCGCCTGATGGGCTCAGGCCAATATCAAATCAATACCAACAAAAACGTACTTTTTACTATGTACCAGATTCTACAAGACCATGATGGGGACCTGCTCCTTATCATCGAACCCCAGACTACCGACCCCGACGGTCCAATCCTTATCTACGATGGCGGCGATACTGCTCTCCTTTTCCGCGACTGGGACAGCAATGTCCGCCTCAACAACATTAGTGAAGAGGCTCGCCCTGTCCTGAAAGACGCAGAAGAGATCTTTGTCGTCGAGATGAAAAAAGACCGTATCATCCGCGATTACATGGTCCCCATCCGCATCGTCCACGATGTCAAGGTTTTAATTGCGTAAGGAGTGAGTAAAGTATAGAGGTGTAATTATATGCGCTTCTATACTTTAATAGTATTTCTTGAAAGTTCTTAGCTCTTCTTCTTTTAATATTCTACCCAGGTCGAGATTCAAATCTCGAAATTCTTGCATGAGGATTGAATTCTGCATGAATGTTTCTGTGGCCCGCTCCAGATTCTGTCGGAGCAGTTCGCGATCTGCTTCAGGGTCTTGGAGCCTTTCTGTATTGGTGGCTACTGTTTCATAGATTGCTCGAATGTTATCACTATTCTCTTTTTCATTTTTACTTTTAGGAGCAATATGGTTTTTTAGGAAACTGGTTAAAACGGCTATTCCCGCATCACCTTTGAAATACTGATGTGTCGTACAGGCCAGGAATATCCCCATAACATCCATTTGGTTCAGTCCCATCCTTCCTGCAACAATTTGGAACAAGTATATCTCCTGAGGTGCAGCATATTTGTCGGTACCTATTAGCTTAATAAGTTCTCTAAGGTAAGATTCTTTTTCTTTGCGCTCTTTTGGAATCCGAACATCTGCATTCTCATAATTCCCTTGAAGACTTTCCATCAACGTTGCTTCATTGATGTTCTCTAATTGACATATAGCCCTGATAGCCTCTTTTTCCTCAGGTGTAACTTTTCCGTCGGCTATAGCCATAGCAGTTAAGTCACGGGCCAATTTGAATTGCGGTTCTATAACTACAGATAGGAAGTGATTAATGATGCTCATAGTCTAACAAAGTTATATCAGAAAATAATCCTGCGATTTGGTATTCTGCTCGAATTTGGTGAGGACGGCGGCGGTCTTCTGGCGGCCGATGGCGATGATCTTCTCCGATTTGTCGTAGTCGAAGCCTCCGTAGCGGCTCATCTGGATGTCAATGAGCATGTCGGGATTCATCAGCTTGGTCATCAGGATGGAGTTCTGGCGGATCATCAGCGAACTGGTACGCGACAGCACCGTATAATAGTTGAATTCGAGGTTGTCGGGAATCAGTTTGTCGAGGATCTTCGCCTTCAGCGACTTGTCTTTCTTTTGCCACTCCGTCAGTCGGTGCATCTCTTCCCATTGCGATTTGTAGTCATGCCCGCTCACATCGGCACCAACCAGGATGTCGCCCGTTTTCCGGCTGACACGATTCAGCGGGATCGGGTTAATCACACCACCGTCAATCAGAATCATCCCGTCGCGCTGCACTGGTTCGTAGAAGGAGGGTAGGGAGATGCTGGCACGGATAGCCTCAAACAGGCTGCCCTTGCTGAAGACCACCTCACGACCTTCTTTCAAGTCGGCAGCCACAGCACTATAGGGTATCGGCAGGTCTTCGATGGCCACATCCGGCACAAACTCCATGATGGTCTCGATGATGCGCTTGCCCTTCACGAAATGGTTCAGAGAAAGTGAGAAATCGGTCAGTTCAAGCATCTTCTTCCTGTCGATGGTCTTCATCCACTCACGGAACTCTGTCAGTTTCCCTGCTGCATATACGCCACCGATGAGTGCGCCCATCGAGCAACCGGCTATCGAGGTGATGTGATAGCCCCGAGATTCCAGCTCCTCAATCACGCCGATGTGAGCCAGTCCTCTGGCACCGCCACTCGACAAAACCAATGCGATATCCTTCATATCTGATGAATTCTTTTTGCAAAGATACGCAAAGATCTCAAATAAAGCAAATTTTTTGCGGAAAACCTTGTTCATGTTGTTATTTAACGATAGAAACAGGTGAGGTGTCTGGGTCTGGCTGCTACTACTCTTTTGAGTATAACTGACACTTCTTACACTTGTGACATAAGTGCTTGAAATACAAATAAATATCTAAATAGTTATCTGACACCTAACTGACACCTGAACTAACACCTGCTTTGCAGGATAAGGAAATAGTCTCCATTGAAGCAAAACAAGTTGTTTTGGTGTGAAAAAGACTATCTTTATTTCCCAATAAGACTATCTCTTACAAAGTAAAACAACTTGTTTTACTTTGATTCGGATATTATTTAGGTGTCAGTTCAGGTGTCAGTTAGGTGTTAGATATAGAGTTTTGTAAGTTGCTAATATAGAACAAGTTATATCAGAAGTGTAAGAAGTGTCAGTTATCGTTTTGTTTGTGCATACTTGATGGCTATACGGCTAACCTGGGCGATTTGTCGTGGGAGTGGGCTGAAGATAATAAAGATATTCCTTTTTTCTTTGTAGTATCGGAAATAATACGTATCTTTGCGGCAGAGGAGTGTAACTTACGTAGTGTAAATTATGAGGATAGTAATACTTGACGGCTATACGGCTAACCCGGGCGATTTGTCGTGGGAGGGGCTGAAGGAATGGGGCGAGGTGACGGTTTATGACCGTACCAAGCCAAGTGAGACGGTGGCAAGAGCCGCTGAGGCGGAGGTCGTGCTGACGAATAAGGTCATCCTCGGACGTGAGGAGATGGCGCAGTTGCCACATCTTCAATATATAGGGGTGCTGGCGACGGGCTATAATGTGGTGGATCTCGAGGCTGCCCATGAACGGGGCATCTTCGTGACCAATGTGCCAGCCTACAGTACGGAGAGTGTGGCGCAGATGGTGTTTGCCCATTTGCTGGCTGTTACCAACCACACAGAGCGGTATGCGATGGAGAATCGGCAGGGACGGTGGAGCAGCAGTCCCGACTTCTGCTATTACAACGAGTCGATTGTCGAGCTCTCAGGCAAGACCTTTGGTGTTGTGGGCCTCGGAAATATCGGACGGCGCGTGGCGCAGATCGCCCTTGCTTTTGGCATGAAGGTGAAGGCCCTGACCAGTAAACCTGCTGAGACCTTGCCCGAGGGCATCCAGAAGGCAGACCTCAAGGAACTGTTCCAGACCTCAGATGTCATCTCGCTGCATTGTCCGCTCACTCCAGATACTCATCATCTCATCAGTGCCGAGACTGTCGGGTGGATGAATCCGGAGGCCATACTCATCAATACAGGCCGTGGGCCGTTGGTGGATGACCATGCTTTGGCGGAAGCCTTGAAAGCGGGGCGGATCAGGGCTTATTGTGCTGATGTGATGACAGAGGAGCCGCCCAAGGCTGACCATCCGCTTCTTCAGGTTCCCAATGCCTATATCACCCCGCACATTGCCTGGGCCACCTTGGAAGCCCGCCAGCGACTGATCCAGATAGCCATAGATAATGTCCGCTCATTTCTGAGCGGACATCCGAAGAATATTGTGTAATCCTTGATTTATGTCTTATAGGGATAAACGATACGATACTACATCACGGGATTTGACGGTGATTTTGCGGTCGACTTTGCTTTTCAACGATGTCTTGCCTTCTTGTTTGTGCGTCCAAAGATTAAAGACCTTATAGACCTTGGAGCCGAAATCGGTGCTTAATCCACTCACTTGCTGGTCAGTCAGATTGAAGTCCTGCCAGTTCAGTTCATAGGTGATGTCGCTGCGGGTAGGATTGAGGATGGTGAAAGCCCAGTCGTTGCCAGCCAGAGGCTTGAACCAGAACTGGAGGCCGTCTTTGTCGCAATAGTGCCATCCCTGAACACCCAACGTATCCTGGTCGATAGCAATCATATCCTTGTTCATGATGATATTGCGGGTGGCATCGCTCATGTTTCTCAGGTCGTTGCCAAGAATCAGCGGGCTGGCCATCATGCACCACATCGTGAAGTGGGCACGGTCTTCGTTCTCTGTCATGCCATTGCCAACCTCCAGCATGTCGGGATCGTTCCAATAGCCCTTGCCAGCATATTGGCGCAGTGAGTCGTTGAACTGGATGCACTGCATCACGCCAAACTGTGTGTAGCCAGGGAAAACGCGTAGGGAGTCGAAGTCGCACCAGATATCGGGTGTGGTACGCCAGGAGTGTCCCACCTCACGGGCCCACTTCCAGGGTCGGCTGTTGCCCCACTCACACATGCTGAGGAAAATGGGACGACCAGCGGCACGGAGCGCATCGCTGATGAGCTGGTAGGCCCCCTGCGGATTGACGTTGGTGGTATTACACCAGTCATATTTCAGATAGTCCACCCCCCAGCGGGCATACTGTATGGCATCCTGATACTCATGGCCCAGTGATCCAGGCATACCTCCACAGGTGGCAGTACCTGCATCGCTATAGATGCCAAGTTTCAGTCCTTTGCTGTGGACATAATCTGCCACGGCCTTCATTCCGTTAGGGAACTTGACAGGATCGACCTGGATAAATCCATTGCCATCGCGTTGTCCATGCCAGCAGTCGTCGATGTTGATGTAGGTGTAGCCTGCCTCACGCAGCCCATTCTCCACCATCGCATCTGCAATGCCTTTGATGATGTCCTCAGAGATGTTCCCTTGGAATTTGTTCCATGTACTCCAGCCCATCTGTGGCGTGTCTGCCAGATGTTCCCACTTCTGTGCCTTCAGCGGCATTGCCATCAGGGCGAACATGCCGCTCATGATGACGATCGTTTTCAGATTCTTCATGTTTCCTTATTTTGTATGAATGATGATATTTGCAGATTTCAGTTGATTGGCTGTTGCAGACAGGGTGAGAGTAGAGGGTTGCAGCTGACTCTGAATCAGTACCTGTGCCAATCCGTTGAAGGCAGGGATGCTGAAAGTCTTGCAGTCTTTGTCTCTCGGATGATCTTCACCGGGGTAAGACGGGTCGCCATTGCCAACTCCCAGGATGCGGCCATCGCCCTCCAATCGGAAGGTGAGTTCCGGACAGGCATCAGGGACAATATGTCCTTTGACATCCTGAATCTCAATGGTGACTACTGCCAGATCCCTGCCATCGGCACTAATCTGCTGGCGATCGGCCTTTAGGATAATCTTCGAGGCAGGACGGGTGGTCTCAAGGGTCTGGGTAAGGATACGCTTCCCGTTTTTATAGCCAGTGGCAACGACCTTTCCTGGTTGATAGACGGCTTTCCACTTCAGGTGTCCATGACGAGGCATCTTCTGACGCTCCAGTCGCTTGCCGTTCACTGTCAGCTCTACCTCGTCGCAGTTGCTGTATGCCCAGATATCTATCTCCTCTCCTTCGTGTCCCTGCAGATTCCAATGAGGGAAGATATGGAGTACAGGGTCGTCCGTCCACCAGGATTTCAGATACCATGCCTCATCTTTCCAGAATCCGCAATAATCGAGCACTCCGAACTCAGAATCGTGAGCGGGATAGGACAGGGGATTGGGCTCGCCACGATAGTCGAAGCCTGTCCAGAAGAAAGCACCTGCAGCCCAGTCGTGCTCAGCATAGAATCGCCATCCGCGCTCAATCACATTCTCCACACCGTAGCTCTTGCTGTCGAGGTTCATGGAGCGCATACGGCCTTTCACGTCGGGAGAGTTGAAGTAGATGCCTCTGGTGCCACAGCCTGTAAACTCCTCTGTGCCCACCACTTTCCATTCGGGATGCTGCAGGCGGCGGTTCTCGACATTGTTCTGAGAGATGTAGTTATAGCCTACGACATCCGTTCCCTTGATGAGCTCTGACCCGCCAGCATTTGCCAGGGTAGAATGGCGAGTAGGGTCGAGCAGTCTGACGTATTCCTTCATGGCTGCCGCCACCTGGGTGCCTTGGACTGTGTTTTCCATGCCCCATTCCTCATTGCCACAACTCCATAGGATGACTGACGGATGGTTGCGGTCGCGCTTGACAAGTCGCTCCAACAGTCTGAGGTGTTCATCGTTGATACCTGTCAGACGGTTCTCGTCGATGACCAGTATACCCTCCCGGTCGCAGATGTCGAGTTGTGCAGGAGTGGCGGGGTTATGGGCAGAGCGATAGGCATTACAGCCCAGCTCCTTCAGTCGCTTGATACGCCAGGCCATCAGTGCTTCGGGGATGGCTGCTCCTACGCCGGCATGATCCTGATGCAGGTTGAACCCCTTGAGTTTCAGTGGCTCACCGTTGAGCAGAAAACCCTTGTCGGCATCGAAGGTAATATCACGAAGACCGGTCGTGGTTTCATAGATGTCGGTTACCACTCCACCAACCTTCACGATGGTTTCCACCTTATATAGGTAGGGATCGTTGGTGCTCCACAAATGCGGACTTTGGAGGACCAGTTGCTGCTTGCAAGTCCTGGTCTCTTTCGCCTTGAGGGCCGTAACAGTTATCGGGGAGGCACTGCCAACCTGGCGGCCTTCGGCATCGAGTAGCCGCTGTTCCACTTCACAGTCTTGTGCGGTCAGCGAGTGATTGTTCACTTCTGTCTCGATATAGATGGTGACCGAGGAATAGGGTTGCTTGAGGTCCGCATATACAAAAGTGCCGAAAGGAGCCACGCTGACTGCTGCCGACTTCTCCAGCCATACATCGCGGTAGATGCCTGCACCCTCGTAGAACCATCCCTCTTCGAGTGAGGCATCGGCCCGTACGCAGATCAGGTTGTCGCCACCATAGTTTACGTATTCCGTCACGTCATAGACCTGAGTGGCATAACCACTCGGTTCTGTGCCCATGTAGAATCCATTGAACCACACTGTGGCGTTGCGGAAGATACCGTCGAAGCGCAATGCAATATGTTTGCCCAAATCCGATTCTGGGATAGTGACGATACGCCGATACCAGCCCACGCTCGTTTCGGGATACTGATAGCCTACGGTCTTGTAACCATGCGAATGACTGGCTTCGCGGGCATAGGGTAATGTGCTCACCCAGTCGTGGGGGATACTTACCTCCTGCCATGATGAGGCATCAAACTTCTGGACATACGGCCCTTCGTTGTGAATAGAGTTGGCCTTCGTCAGATAATTAAAGTACTCTGTGCCCCTGCCGAAATCCTTTTTCGGATCTGCTGCATGGCCCATCGCAAATTTCCACCCCTCATTCAGTCGGATGGTTTCCCGGACGTTTTGGGCTTTAGTTCCCAATACCAGCACCAGTAATGCTGAAAGTAGTAATTGCTTTGTTTTCATTTTCTGTTTATAATCACATTAGTAGTTCTTTCGAGTGCAAAGATACAAAAAAAATGCCATCCGCCAACCATTCCGACTGTCACTTTGTATCTTTTAACCCGTCAATATCAGGAGATGATACAAATGATATATCAATTTAATACATTTCAGTCCGTGCATTGAAACGACCTTTTACCGCTTGGCACAGGAATTGTTTAAGTAAACAGAGGGCAGACAACCATACTCTTCCTTGAAGTATTTACTGAACTGCTTGGGCGAGAAGCCAATGGTGTAGGCTACTTCAGAGATATTCGTCCGCCCCTGCTCCAATAAGGAGTGTCCGCGTTTGACGCGTAGGATGCGGATGAATTCTATCGGCGATTTACCTGTGATGGCCATTAGTTTCTTATAGAGATGACCACGCGTCATCCCGATGGCGGCTCCGAAGTCCTCAACAGAGAACTCGGAGTCGCTCATGTTTTCCTCAACAATCCTGATAGCTTTCTTTATCAGTTCTTCGTCAATGGAACTGACAGTGATCTCGCTGGGGGCAATCTCGATGCCCTTTGCGAAGTTGCGATGGCAGTTCTGTGTCCATTCTATAATCTTCTTGACCCTCAGTTTCAGGATGTTCAGGTTGAATGGCTTCGTGATGTAGTCGTCGGCTCCGTCTTTCAGTCCGGTGATGATGTTTGCTTCCGTTGATTTGGCAGTCAAAAGAATGACGGGGATATGCGAGTAAGTCACATCCGTCTTGATGCGGTTGCAGAGTTCCAGGCCATTCATCTCAGGCATCATGATGTCGCTGATCACAATGTCCACTTCCTCTTCGTCCAAGACCTTGAGCGCCTCGATGCCATTGGAGGCTGTCAGTATCCGATATTGGTCGTTCAGACACCTCTCAAGAAACATACGGAAATCGTGATTGTCTTCGACAATAAGGATGGTCACGTCACTGTTGTTCTCTTCTGTCTCCAAGGGTGTAGACTCTTTCCTCTCCACGGGCTGGGATACTTCAGGTGTAGCGATATGTGATGCCGACAGATCCATGGGTATAGTAACAACAAACACGCTACCCTGTGGATGGTTGTCCTCTACATGAACTTCACCTTGGTGCATGGTTACGTATTCCTTGACAATGTGTAGTCCGATGCCACTTCCCACATATTCTGTATGTCCCTCTTCCTGATAGAAGCGATCAAAGATTTGCGGTTTGTTCTCATCTTTGATGCCAATGCCTGTATCGGCAATCTCCAAGCGCATCAGTGTCTGTCCTGCTTGTGTCAGACGGCCAACCGTCACAGAAACGCTGCCGTTCTCCTTATTATATTTAAAGGCATTGGAGAGCAGGTTCGTTACTACACGCCGCATTTTGTTCTGGTCGAAGTTCATCTCAAGACTGTCGGCATTGATTATCAGATCCAACTGAATACCACGGCCCTGGGAGTAGCTTCTGAAATTGTCCACTATCTTGCGCAGGAATTCCACAAAGTCGCCATGCGACAACTGCAGCTTCTCTGAGCCAACATCGATCTTGCGGAAGTCCAGCAGTTGGGTAACCTCGTCCATCAACAGGCGTGCATTGCGCCATACCATCTCCAGTTCTGTCCGGAAATCTTTCTCCAAGTTTCCTGAGAGCACTTTCTCCAATGGCGTGATAATCAATGAGAGTGGTGTTTTCAAGTCATGACTGACATTTGTAAAGAAGCGCATCTTGTTCTCCTCAATCTGGTGCTGCTGTTCCAGCTCCATTTCCAGTTTCTGAACTGCCAGCGTCTCCCGGTGTTTCCGCTTCATCCGCTTCAGATACAGGAAGATACCGGCGACAGCAATGAAGAAATAGAGAATGAGGGCTGGTGTAGATAACCATAATGGAGGTCTGACGCGTATTTTAAGCGTTGAGACATCACTTGTCCATCCTCCGAGGTCGGAGGCTTTCACCTCTAAAGTGTAAGACCCTGGTGCAAGGACATTGAAGTTGATCCGATTACCATCCAGCTCCACCCATTTTTCCTGTGATCCTCTCAACCGATAGAGATAGTGGATCTTATGCTTCTTGGTATAGTCCATGGCTGACACGGTGACAGAGAAACTGTTTTGGTCGTAGTCCAATACGATGCCGTCAGTCTGTTGCAGGTTGCAATTGAGAATACCCGTATCATCACCAACCAAAATGCGCTGCCCCCTTAGCCAGAGTGACGTAAAAACAATATCTACCGACGAGTAGGGGGAAGCGTACCTGTTCTCATGGATGCACAGATAGCCATTCGTGCTACCTATCAGACAGCCCATACGGGTGAGGCATGCTACATTGCTGTTGAATGCTGAATTCTGCAAGCCGTCTTCCTCGAAATACGGTGTGCAAACAAAACTATAGTCACCATTATCCAGCCTCTTTGTCTGAATGCATGTCAGACCATTGTCTGTACTAGCCCACACATTCTTGCTGTTATCCTCGATCAACGTTCTGACATACGGATTAGACAGTCCATCTTTCTGAAGAATCTGGTAGAAGGTATTGTGCCGTTCATCATACACCTTTAGGCCTGTCCTTGTTCCAATCCAAATAAGTCCACGACAGTCTTTGTATAGCGATGTGATGAAAACATCCTCCAGGGGATTCAGGTCTCCTGCCCATTTGAGGAATGTCCCGCTCCGGGTGTCCAATATATAAAGCCCCGTGCTCGATCCGATATATAAATGTCCGTCATGATCACTATGCAGGCAAGTCAAACTATTGGTATTCAGGTCAGAATTCTCCCTCGTGAACAATTTCTCCCTGCCGTCTTTTCGGTAACAGGTCAATCCTTGAAAGATGGAACCAACCCAGAGGTTTCCTTCTGAATCTGCCGTCATGCAGCTGATAAACATCTGTTGCTGATTGGTGTCACTATATGGATAGGGTACAAACCGCTGACCATCCAGATATAATACACCATTGCCGAATGTACCTATCCAAAGGCCGCCGGACTGGTCAACCTGTGAACAGGTGATGATGTTTGTTGGCAGGCTGCCGTTCTGTTGGGTGAAGGATGTCTCACGATTCGCAGCGTCAATCTTTAGTATTCCGCTGCCATCAAATCCTATCCACAGATTACCGCCTTTGTCCTCGACGATACAGCTGACATCCTCTTTCCCTTTGAATTTAGTTACAGAAAACATCGGGGTCGACAGGTCCATATAAGCTACACCCCGTTTGCTCGTACCAATCCACATGGTGTTCCTGTCGTCTTTGTACAGGCTGCTGATATGATTACTTGGCAGCAGGTTGTTTTCCTCCAGATTATTGGTAAGCTGCCGGATACTTTCAGTTGCTCCACTTGAGCTGTAGATATAGATGCCTTCATTCTCAGTGCCTATCCAGATATTGCCTTTCCCGTCATCGGTGAGTGAGGTCAGCATCATCTTCGACAATGACGCTAATGCATCAGGTGTCATCCACCTCTTCCCCTTGATAGAATAGCACTGAAGGTTGTTGACCGGGTAATGCTTGGTGTAGAACCATAGTCGTCCTTGGGTGTCCAGGTATATCATGCGCCAGTAGCTGTCTGACATATGGGCAGCACCCTCATATCTTAACCTACGTGCATGTAAGTCAACGGAATAGAACTCGCCATCCTCTGCCAGAGCGTATGCCTCGTTACCGAGCGAGGTGATTTGCCTGATGGGTGTTCCTGACGGATTATCGATGACCGTCAGTCTCTTGTCCTTGAAATCGTAGTAGTAGACCTTGTGCTTAGACAGTGCCCATAAGTTCTGGCGATCGTCGGTATTGATCCATGTGACGGAATCGGTCATTCCCAATTGTGACAATCGTCGAGTCACATCTTTACACAACTGATCCTTTATACAGTCATAGACATATATTCCATTGGAAGATGTTACCCAAATGGTGTTTGTGGCATCCTCACATACGCTTTCTATGTCGTCATTGTAATTGCCAAGAGGAATGGTTGTGTATTTACGGAACTGATAACCGTCGTAGCGGTCGAGGCCATTGGTCGTTGCAAACCACATATACCCATATTGATCGCGGAGAATATCTTTCACAAAACTGTCAGATAGGCCAGACTGCACATTAACATGCCAGAAAGCAGGACTACTGAAGACCTCCATCTGGAATAATATCGTGAATACTGCCAAAAAGAAACACCACTTTTTCATTTTCTATTGTTTTATGTTGCAAATATAATCATTTTTATAATGCATACCATCAATTATTCACAAAAAATACGTGTAAGAAGTGTTTTCTCTGATTTGGCGTTCCGTTTTGTATCATTCTCTTCTCACAATGTATTCTGATACATTTGAGGACAAGTGTTTCATCAGGTTTACATACCTTTGCAGCCGTCAAACGATAATGTTTAATTCAACTGATAACCTTTAAAAATAGAAAAGTATGAGAAAGTATTTCTTACTGTCTTTCCTGTTGGTTCTGGGAGTAGCTGATTCGTATGCAGAAGTAGGCAAGAGACAGCCTGCCGATCCCGACGCAACGCCAGAGGCTCGCTCCTTATATGAGCGTCTTTGGAAAATCCAAGAGAGAGGAATCATGTACGGGCATCAGGATGATCTGATGTGTGGACATACATGGTGGTATGAGCCAGACCGTTCGGATACAAAGGAGGCCGTAGGCGACTATCCTGCTATTGCTGGCTTTGAACTTGGAGAACTCGAACTTGGAGGAGACCGAAGTCTCGACTCCGTGGCATTCCGGGATATCCGGGAGCGCATTCAGTGGTGGTACCGCCAAGGTGGTATCATCACCATCAGCTGGCATGTGGTCAATCCGATTACTGCACAATGGCCAGGCATCAAAGAACCCAACGGTGCAGGTTCGGCCTGGGATGTGAATATGCTCTCAGCCTCTGACCTCAATGCAGTAAGGAGTATCCTTCCTGGCGGCAGCAATCATGCGATGTTTAACACATGGCTTGACCGATTGGCCCGATTCTTCCTTAGCTGGCGCAATGATAAGGGGAAGCTCATACCCTTTATCTTCCGCCCCTGGCATGAGCATTCCGGCAACTTCTTCTGGTGGGGACGCACCCGTTGTTATGATGAGGAATATGCAAGTCTGTGGCGCTATACCGTCAGCTATCTGCGTAGTAAAGGCCTCCATAATATCCTCTATGCCTATAATACTGATAAGGTCTATTCGGCCGAGGAATATCTGCGAGGCTACCCTGGCGATGCGTATATTGACATGCTGTCCTTTGACTGGTATGGTTCTGGAGAGTCTTTTATCCGTGACGTGAATAAGGCACTGGACTTTACGACTGCCCTTGCCAAAGAGAAGCATAAACTCTTTGCTCTCAGTGAGTGTGGTCCTGCCAGTGCAGAACTGCAGAAGACGCTGGCTCAATATGAGTCGGTATACCTCCTGACTTGGCGTCATGCTCCGTCACGTGGAGGGCATCCAGCCATGGGAATGCTGATGAAAGCGCATGAAGACTTACTGAAAACCATGAGCAAGAACAGCCGCTACTTGTTCCTGAAAGATATTCAGAGTATCCAATAATATCTCTTTATAACAACCCAAAACTCAATTATTATCTTTATGAAAGAATCTATTATTAAAAAAGTAAGCATTTTGGCGCTCCTTCTCACCTGCATGTCGCCAGCCATCGCTTCGATGGGAAACATGAGAGGATGCACGCTGTCGTTGCAGACAGTGCAGCAAGATGTTAAGATACGGCAACAGTGCCAGTGCCTGATGCCCAGACACACTATGCCAACTATGCGAAAGAGAAGGGATACACTTCTCCGGTATGGATGGTAGCCCTCTTCCAGGAGCGTCGAAAGGAGCTGTATTATGAGTTTAGTCTCTGGTATGATCTCTGTCGCTGTAACTTTGTAGAGGAATGGTTGAACTGTGAGTATCCCAAGAACGGAGGTGCCACCTTCTACAATACCAGTACTGGTAAATATTATGTGCCGTCGGGCATTGATTATAATGAACCATGGGACAATGCATCGGAAGCAGAGCGAGCTTCTATGATTCCTGTCACCCCACGTGTGTGGGACTGGAATCCAATACATCTGGTTTACCCAATTCCAACCTCGGAATTAACAGCCAATTCACTTTGTGACCAAAATCCAGGATATTAGGTTATTTGTATAAATAAGTTATATAGTTAGTTAAGTAATGTATTAATGTTTTGGTTGAGGGGAGGCGTGATCGGGATGATTGTGCCTCTTTTCTTTTTTTTCAGTTTTTATTATTATCTTTGCAACCAAATAGTTTTTTACAGAATATGCAGATGAAAAGAATAACAGGATTCGTGGTGTGGCTGATAAGCTATGCTATGACGATGGAGGCCTGGAGCCCCAACAATGTGGAAACCCTACGTGTGGAGACAACAAAGGATCTCACGGAGGATGTCTTACCGTTCTGGATGGAGAAAACAATCAACCCAGAGGGAGGCTTCTATGGTATGGTGATGAATGACGGCAAGGTGATAGAAACGGCTCCACAAGGTGCTGTGCTACATGCGCGTATCCTATGGACCTTCTCGAAAGCCTACCGTCATTACGGATTGGAGACATATAAGAATATAGCCGACAGAGCTGCCGACTATTATATACATCACTTTATTGACAAGAAGTATGGTGGCGTATTCTGGACTCTCGATCATGAGGGGTGTATGAAGGATGCTACCAAACAGACATACGCTTGTGCCTTCGGTATCTACGGACTGGCAGAACACTTCCGTGCCACTGGTGACCGCAGAAGTCTGGACACGGCCCTGAAACTATACGATACGTTGGAGAAGAAAGTCCACGACAAGTCTCGCTCAGGTTATGTCGAATCATTCCAACGCGACTATAGTAAAGCCTCCATGAAAGGTGTCGATGGACAGGTGGACGCTACGAAGACAATGAATACGCATATTCACCTCTTAGAAGCTTTCACCACTCTCTATCAGGTGTGGCCGGACAAAGGACTAAGGGATAATCTGAAAGAGTTACTCGGAATCTTGCGTACTAGACTCTACTCGCCTCAGCGAGCCCATCTGATTCTTTTCTGTGACGATAGTTGGAACCCTATCGGAGAGACAGACTCTTATGGGCACGATATAGAGACTGCATGGCTAATGAGCGAGGCTGCGGCAGCTATTGGCGATCCGATATTGAAAAAACTGGTGGATGACCAGGCCGTTAAGATGACACGGACGGCATTGAAGGAAGGCCTTACCCCAGAAGGTGCCATGCGTTATGAGAAAACGCCACAAGGCTATAGCAAGAAGATGTCGTGGTGGCCGCAATGCGAAACAATTGTTGGTGCGGTTAATGCTTGGCAGCTGACTGGTGAACAAATGTTTCTTGACGCTGCTTTCAAGACCTGGAGCTATGTAAAGACACATTTCATAGACAAAGAGAATGGTGGATGGTTTAAGGAGTTGACATTGAATGGAACTCCCTTGAATGTCCCTAAGGTGGGCGAATGGAACTGTCCATATCACCATAGTCGTATGGCCTTTGAGCTAGCGGAGCGCCTGGAACCAGCTGCCGTGCATACAGAGGTTATGGCATGGAGTAATATGACGGGTGTCCGTCTTGAGGGAGAGCTCATTGACTTCGAATCGTCACTGAGAGTTGGCACACTCAGTGGTGAGATGGAGAAGAGCGGACGAGAGAAACAGCAACACATCAGATACATCCGTGAAGGAAGCACTCAAAAGACGATTACTCCGATGCATGGAGTGGAGATCACCCAATCTGTAACTGACAAGGATTTACAGACTGTGGGTCTGAAATGGCGGGCAGAGGCAAAGGAGAATCTTGACGAGAGCCTGTGGTTCTGCATGAGTTTCTCTCCACGCCACTATGCCTCGGCTAAGATAAATATTCAGAAACAAAAAGTCTCGGTTGTGGCACCGAAACGGAAGATTACGCTTTTCTTTGACAAGCCCGTCAAGGCTATGGTCAGGAATGAAGATGGCGACAAGGTGCTGTATGTCGCGCTGATGCCGACACTCAAAAAGGAAAGCTCGGTAGAACTTGCCGCCACTATGACTGTTGATGGCACACGTCATCATGAAACGGCTAAGATGGTCATCGACCTTACTAAACCAGGAAGAGCCTTTGCTGGATTTGGAGGTAACTTCCGCATTCAGAATCCAGCCAAGGATTCTGTGGTGATTGACTATTGTTTGAGAAACATGCGTGTGGCCTTCGGACGCATAGAGATGCCATGGGCTATCTGGGATATGCAAGGGGCACAGAATCTCCATGTCAAACGTAGTGCGGGAGTAGGGCAGAAACTGAAACAGGCAGGCATGCCCGTCATTGTCAGTTGCTGGTTCCCACCACGATGAGCAGGTGAACAGACCACCCGGTCAGATGGTACGGCAAGGGCTTTCCATCTGAAGGAGTCGGAGAAGGAGCGGATATTTGCCTCTTTGGCCGACTATCTGGAATTCCTGAAGAAAGATTATGGTGTTGAGGCGGACTATTTCTCTTTTAACGAGTCAGATTTGGGTATTGATGTGGTGTTCTCTCCAGAGGAACATCGCGACTTCATCAAGGCCTTCGGGCAATATCTGGCAGAGCGAGGACTGAAGACGCGCCTGCTTTTGGGAGACAATTCTGATGCTACAACCTTCGACTTTATCCTTCCGACACTTAACGACCCGGCAGCACATAAGTATGTGGGGGCCATCTCATTCCATTCGTGGAGAGGGTGCGACGATGTCACATTGAAGAAATGGGCAGAGGCTTCACGGAAATTGAATGTGCCGCTGATTGTAGGGGAAGGCAGTACGGATGCTGCAGCTCATCAGTACCCCGGCATCTTTAACGAGACCACATTTGCCCTTTATGAAATCAATCTCTATACACGACTTTGTGCTATTTGCCAACCGCTAAGTATCTTGCAGTGGCAACTCACTTCTGATTATTCTATTCTGTGGGGTGACGGTATTTATCATTCAGATGGACCACTGCGTCCTACACAGCGTTACTTTAACCTGAAGCAGCTATCCATGACACCAGAGAATGCATTTGCCGTTCCGGTATCCTGCAGTAAGGAAGACATCAACGTTGCCGCATTTGCCAACATCGCCACAAGCGAATGTGCTGTCCACATAGTGAACAATGGCGCTTCCTGTGAAGCTCAGATCTCAGGTCTTCCTGTCGGTCAAAAGGAAGTCGTGGCTTATGTCACCAATAGCCATAGACATGCCGAAGCCCAAATGCTCAGCATTGAGGATGGTAGCCTTACCATCTCCCTACCAGCTGAGAGCTTCATTACGATTATTCCAGCACGTCGGGGATGTAGATGATGTCTACCTTGTCCTTGGCGAGGGTGGGGATGGGGTTGTCGGCTGCGATGTAGTCGATGCTGATGACGATATCGCGAGGTTCCAACTTCTCACCGTCGACCTCGAAGATAGACTTGTCGAGTACCAACGCCCTGCCATTCTGTTTCAACGTTTTCGTCAGACGGGTGTCGCCATAGTCGAAGGTGACCTCGAAATGATTGTTGTCATCGAGGGCAATGCTCTCCTTGACAGGTATCTCGATAGGGTCGAGCAACAGATATTCATCGTCGAAGATACCGCTGAAGGGGTCTTGCTGCTCTGGTGGCAGACCGGCTGCATCGTGGGTGGAGAGGCGTTTGCTGGATACCAGTACATCGAAACCACCCTTACGGGTCCATTCCCTGCCGAGGAAGATCAGTTGTTTCTTGGTCGACATATCGATGGCTTTCACGGCCTGTTTGTCTTTCTGCCAGTTAATGTCCTCGGCAGCCTTGAAGGTGTCGCCCACCTTGACGGCTTTCCCGTTGGTGTACTTCAGGTTGGCATCGTTGACGAAGAGCACTTTGAAGTTGCCTGCGTATACGTAACTGATGCCCAGGCTAAGCACCAGAAGTAGAAAGATTCTTTTCATTTTTCTTTTTATTAAATAAGTTGCGTTTTTGTACATAAGTGTCGATGAGGGAGTAGATGGTGGCGGGCACCCACATGTTGAAGGCAATCTCGTGCCAGAAGGCGATGAGTGCTATCACCATGAAGAGGGTGGCCGTACTGAGGAACGACATCAGAACCCCCAGCCAGGGATTGGCAAAGAGGGTCTGGAAGGAGGCGCCTCGCAGATAGAAGGTTCCTACCGTCGTATAGACGATGAACATAATCAGGATGTTCAGCCAGTTGACGAGGTGCTTGCCTTGCATCAGCATGAGATAGGCGTTGATGCAACAGGCGGAGCCAGGCTGAGGCCCAACATAGGTAGTGTGCCTGTCGCCCTTGAAATCTCCGATAACGAGTATCTTGTCTTCAATCTGCTCCTTGATGGGCACCACTTCATCCATGTCCAAAAGGTCGGCACCGAGGTAGATGTAGTTACGCTCACGAACCTGGCCTTCTTCGTCGAGCAAGCTGCCATTGATGCTGACATTGATGAACAGGGTGACACCGTTCTTACAGAGACGACCTTTGTCGGTATACCATAGGCCTCCCCAGTGAGGCTTGATGCCATAATCCTCCAGATGGTTCCTGTCGGCATACATCTTGAGGGCCACGGAGGGGATGCTGTCGTCGTGGAGGAACTGGTAATGGGCGAAGGTCAGCTGTTTCCAGGTGACGGCATAGTCGGCATTGGCTGCTTTCTGATATAGTCTTTCATCGGCCAGCGTGGTTCCCTTGTGATCAGGAATGATAATCCTGTCCATCGACATGATGGTTTCAAACAAAGCCGAGTCAACGGGGGTCTCGAAAAGGCCGTCGAACAACACATCCATGAAGATGTAACGGTAGTTGTTGGCCTCTTTGGCAGCCGTGAGCAGCTTTAGCAACTTCTCGCGGTCGGTGATGGGCGTCTCACCTACAGGCATGCCCTCTTCTTCGATGGGCACCAGCTCTTTATCGTAGCAGACATTGATAAACAGGATGCTGTCGGGCACATTGCCCATCTGCAGACCCAGGAACTTCCTGAAATCGCTGATCTGCTTCTGGGCGGCATATTCTCCGGCCATGGGATGGATGGAGTTGCCCACCACATAGCTGAAGATGGTGATGGCCAGACTGACCAGGAGTGAGACACCCAGCGTCTTCCGATTGTTACGGAGCCAGTTGGTAAATCTCTTCAAGAGGGATTTCATTATAGCTTATTTAAGAGTAAGACCTTGGCGGTGGCATTGTTCATGCGGTTCATTGTCTTGCCGACACCAGCACCATAGTAGGTGGGATCGGCCACCGTGAACTTACGGCCATTCACCGAGATATAGTCGCCAGGCACATCCTCATTGAAGGCTACTGCTGTATAGAGGTGGCCGGGGTTGGCATTATAGACGAGCACCACGTCGAGGTCGAGCAGGTCGCGAACAAGTTGAGAGAACAACACGGCACGATCCTCACAGTCGGCATAGGGGTAGTAGAGGGTCTCTTCTGCAAAGAACGGACGGTCGTGCCCCCATACCTTCTCGTCGAGCATATACTCGATGCCATACTGGATCCAGCTCAGCAGCATGTTGGCGGCAGCCACTTTCGGCAAGGTACCCACCTTGGCCTTCAACTGGGGATAGAGCTTGTCCTTAAGCTCTTGCGTCATCGGCAGGTTACCATATTTGTACCACTTCATCGTCAGATCCTTACCCTTGGGAGGATTGGAGATGGGATAGTCGTTGAAGAACTGGATCATGTTCTTGTTGACGGATGTCTGAGCTTCCAACTTGACGAAGTTGGACACCACGCGACGGTTGTCAGACATACTCTTCTTCAAGTCGGGCAGGGTAGAGTGGTCAAGATCCATCTCCTGCTCTTTGTCGAACCTCGCCTCACAGATACTCAAGCTCTTCTCCTTACTGCCATCCAACAGGAAGAAGATCTGCCCATCGTCGATGAAGTAGTTGTAGTTGAAGGCAAAGCCGTCGATACGGCTCAGCAGATGCAGCTTGTGCTGGGGATCATAGGCAAAGCGCATCTGATAACCTGACTGTGAGAACAAGACACCCTGAAGGAAAACAGCCTCGTTGGTACCCTTGCCACAGGCTGCCTCGGCGAGGTTCTGCAGCATCTTATAGTAGGCCCAGTCGCAGAGGTTCTTCTCTTTGCGAAGCCTGATGCAGTCGTCCAGGAGATTGTTGTAGTCTGCGCCTGTCAGCTCACGATAGGCGGCTGCGAAGGTTTTTTCGTCATTGCCTTTCAGCTTGAACTGTGAGGCCTTGCCCCATCTGACGCCCATTGGGGTACCGTAGAATTCGAAGCTGTTGGTTGTGGCCAGATCCTTTTGGGGCTTTTCGGCTTCCTTAGGCTTCTTTTCATCACCGATAGGTCTGGGCTGCTCTTTCTTCTCGGGCACAGGAATCACCTCAGCCAAGATGGGCTTCGACTTCTCTTCCTCAAGTTTCTTCTTCTGCTCGGCTAAGAGACGCTCCTTTTCTTCTTGTTGGCGCTTCTTTTCAGCAAGTTGGCGTTGTTGTTCCTCCTGCTGCTTCTGCTTCTCAGCGAGTTGGCGTTGCTGTTCTTCCTGCTGACGTTTTTTCTCAGCGAGTTGGCGTTGCTGTTCTTCCTGTTGTTTCTTCTTCTCAGCTAAGAGACGCTGTTCTTCCTCTTGCTTCTTTTTCTTTTCAGCAAGGAGACGCTGCTGTTCTTCCTGCTGGCGCTTCTTCTCGGCTAAGAGACGCTCTTTCTCTTCCTGCTTCTTTTTCTTCTCTGCTAAGAGGCGTTCCTTCTCTTCCTGTTTCTTTTTCTTCTCAGCTAAGAGACGCTGTTCCTCTTCTTGCTTCTTTTTCTTTTCAGCGAGGAGGCGCTGTTCCTCCTCTTGCTTCTTTTTCTTTTCAGCGAGGAGGCGCTGTTCTTCTTCTTGCTTCTTTTTCTTCTCGGCTAAGAGCTGTTGCTCCTGCTCCTGTTGGCGCTTCTTCTCCTCAAAGAGTCGCTGCTGCTCTTCCTGCTGACGCTTCTTCTCGGCTAAGAGCTGTTGCTCCTGCTCTTGTTTTTTCTGCTTTTCTGCTAAGAGCTGCTGTTCCTGCTCTTGCTGGCGTTTTTTCTCAGCTAAGAGCTGCAGTTCTTGTTCTTGTTTCTTCTGCTTCTCAGCGAGGAGCTGTTGCTCCTGTTCCTGTTTTTTCAGCTTTTCTGCCAGCAGCTTTTGTTCTTGTTCTTGCTTCTTCTGCTTTTCAGCTATCAGTTGCTGTTCCTGTTCTTGTTGTTTTTTCTTCTCTTCTAAGAGACGCAACTCTTCCTGCTGCTGCTTTTGTTTCTCTTCGATCAGCTTTTGCTGTTCCTCTTGCTGCTTGAGCTTCTCGGCCAAGAGTCGCTGTTGCTCTTCTTGTTGTTTCTTCTTTTCATCAAGAAGCCGCTGCTGTTCTTGCTGCTTTTTCAACTGCTCTTCCAGAGCTTTCTGCTGCTGTTCCTGTTGCAGTTTTCGCTCAGCCAAAAGGCGTTCTTCCTCTTCTTTCTTTTTCTTATCAGCTAAGAGTTTCTCGAGCTCTTCTTGTTTCTTCTGTTTTTCCAGCAGTTTTTGTTGCTGTGCTTGTTTTTTCTTCTGCTCGGCTAAAAGCTTCTGTTCTGCCTCCAGTTTCTTACGCTCAGCCAACAGTTGCTGACGCTCCTGTTCCTGCTTTTTCCGTTCCTCTTGCAGACGCTGCAGTTCTTCCTGCTGCTTTTTCTGGTCAGCAAGTATCCGTTGTTGTTGCTCAAGCTGCTTTTGCTTTTCCTGAGCGAGTCGCTGTTGTTCCTCTTGCTGTTTCTTCTGATCAGCTAAGATCTGCTGTTTCTGTTGCTGTTGCTTCTGCTGCTCCTGAGCGAGTCGCTGCAGTTCCTGTTGTTGCTGTTGTTTTTCCTGGGCAAGTCGCTGCAGTTCTTGCTGTTGCTGTTGTTTTTCTTGTGCGAGACGCTGCTGTTCCTCTTGCTGTTTTTGCTTCTCCTGGGCAAGACGTTGTTGCTCAGCTTCTTGCTTCTGCTTCTCCTGGGCAAGTCGCTGCAATTCCTTGTCATGCTGTTGCTTTTCTTGGGCTAAACGCTGCTGCTCAGCCTGCTGTTTCTGCTGCTCCTGAGTCAGGCGTTGCAGTTCTTGGTCACGTTTCTGCTTCTCTTGGGCAAGTCGCTGCAGTTCCTGATCCTGCTTCTGTCTCTCTTGAGCCAGACGCTGTTGTTCGGCCTCTTGCTTTTGCTTTTCCTGAGCCAGACGCTGTTGCTCAGCCTCTTGTTTCTGCTTTTCCTGGGCCAGTCGCTGTTGCTCCTGCTCCTGCTTCTGCTTCTCCTGGGCCAGTTGCTGCTGCTCCTGTTCCTGTTTTTGTTTTTCCTCAGCCAAGAGCCGTTGCTGCTCTTCCTGTTGCTTCTGTTGCTCAGCGAGCTGTTGCTGCTGTTGTTCCTGCTGCTTCTGCTGTTGGGCGAGCTGTTGTTGCTGTTGATTCTGCTGTTTCTGTTGCTCGGCGAGCTGTTGCTGCTGTTGCTCCTGCTTCTGCTTCTCTTCAGCCAACAATTTCTGTTGTTGCTCCTGCTGTTGCTTCAGCTCAAGAAGTTTCTGCTGCTCAGCCTCACGCTGTTTCTTCTCCTCAGCAAGACGCAATTCTTCCTCTTGGCGTTTTTTCTCGGCCAGATACTGCTCATCCTTCTCCTGGTCGTAGACCACGGGCTCCATCTGCTCTTCTTCAGGTACTTTCTCGGCTTCCTCGAGGGGATGGTCTTTCCAGACCTTCTCCATGAAGGCGGCATACTGGCTGTTGACGCTGTCGCGGAAAGCCTGATACTTCTCGTTGGTATTCTTGACAAGTTCGTCGTAGCTATTTGCCTTGTTCTGCTGAGTTCTCTGTTGGAGACTCGTTCTCTGCCTTTGCTGCCTCTGTTGCCTCTGTTGCCTCTGGGCCTGGCTATAACCAATGGATAAAAGCAGTAATAAAAGAATGAGCGTTAGCTTTTTCATATGGGTAATGATTTAGTGATTTGTAATCAACGTTTCGTCATTACTTATTCTTATTCTTCACTTCGTCAATACGCTTCTGCAGATAGTCTCTGCGAGCTTTCTCGATAGCTTCCTTGGCCAGGGAATCGAGCTTGGCAGAAGAGATGGCGAGTCGCATGAGTACCTCCACGTTGCCATTTGGTAAGTCGCGGTACATCTCAATCAGTGAGTTGGGGCGGCTGATGCTTTGGTCAACGCTTCTTCCCATGGTGTTTACAACAGTCTGGGCAATAGATTCTGCCTCTTGTTGGGAGAACTGCTCGTTGGCGAGGTCCTGCTCGATCTGTGCCGTCAAGTCGGTTTTCATCTTACGGGCAATCTCTCCCTGTGCCACGGTCATAGCCTGGGTACGGGCAGCATCATAGATGGTACCTACGCTACTACCTTCGCCCATAATCCACTGGTCGGCACCGTCGGCGGTCTTCTCCCAAACCATCTGATAGCTTTTCGTCAGCTGCATGGCGATCGTAGGACTTCCTGGCTTTACCTTCCAGCCTTCCTTCTCATACTTTTTTACATCTTTTTTTACGGCCTTCTCCTGAGCCTTGGTCAGAACCTGGGCGTTCATACTTGTTGTAAAGGCGAACAACATGAGCAATGTTGCGAAAATCTTCAATGTCTTCATAATCTTTTGGTTTTAATGATTAATACTGAATTCGATGTTAGAAGTTGCCTCCATAGATGAGGCCATAGTAACGGTCACTCTTGTCGAAGTTACCGTTGATGTTGGGGTCGCGCTTGGGTTGCCAGGTGCGTACCTTGATACACGGCAGATCGGGATCGTTGAGGTCGACCATCAGGAAGAGGTAACCAGTATCTGCATACGACGAGGAGTAGTAATCCTGATGGATTTGGATGCCGTAGGTATCCTCGCCGACACCCATTTTCTTCACATCGTTGTCGGTGAAGCGGATGTTGATAAACTGGTTGCTCTTAAAGCTACGCTCCACATTCTTGATATACTCCTGCTTGCTATAGCGGGTGTGCTTCACAACCTCATTGTCGAGATACTTCTCATTCTCTGCTGTCTTCTGGGCCTTGCGGATGACATGGCCCACGATGATGATGGCATCGTCGTCGAAGATGCTCTTGATATAGTCGGCACGCTTTAGGGCGAAGGCGGTCTTGTAGTTCTCGAGGAAGGTGGCAATGACCATGCGCACACTGTCGCTCCAACCTGCTGCCTCACGGTTGAAGATGTCATCGCGGGCAGCCTTGTCGAGACCGAAGGCGATGGACTCGATGAGTTGGTTGGCACCAAAGGTGAAGGTGACATCCTCGACAAACGAGCGGTTATTGTTCTTAAAGGCAAACTTCATCGGCACACTACGGCAGATGACACGGCCATTGAGCTGATAGAAGTGGAGTTCGGGCTTGCCGAGGATGGTGGCAGTGCCATAGCTGATGAGACGGTTGAACATATCGTAGCCTTCTTCGGTAAAGAGATCCTTGACACTACTATAGGCCTTGCTCCGGATGGCTTTTACTACCTTGTCGATGGTGGCGACATAGAAGTTTGGTGACTCGACAGCCGTGGCATGTTGTACCTGACTCATGCCTTCGACAGCAGCCTGGTACAATTGCTGTACCTGTTTCATCTCTTTCTTACTGCCGCCATTCACCATCACCGTAGCCTTGGGGAAGGGGGTGCCGTTGAATACGTCCATCACCATCTCGAGCTCACGGTCCTGACGCATCTGTCCGAGGAACTCATATTCGTATTTCAGTTGTAGTTTGTCTGTCGGAGTGGCAGGGTTGAGTTCTATCTGTGAGAGACCGTCCTTGGCGGAGTTGATATTACTGTAGTTCTGACCGTCCATGAAACGGAAGTCAAGGCTGGTGACGGGTTTACCCTTGTAGGTGATGAGCAGGTCGATGACGTTGCCGTCTATCTTAGCCACTTCGGTCTTGATATTGCCCAGGAGCAAGTTGATCTGTTCGGGAATCCACACCGTCAATGTGTGCTTCACACCATCCTGCTCCAACTTCACAGCATTGGGATGCTGCAGACTCTTCAGCAGACAAAAGCCCCAGTAGTAGTTGCGCAGGGCATCGTCGATGCGTCCCTCGCGCTCTGCATTCTGGGCTGTATAGACATAACTCAGGATACGGTCTTCACGTTCTTGGAAGATTTTTTCGAGTTCATCCTTATGGATGTAGCGTACCACATAGGCATCAGGTTCATGAGATACAAAAATGCTCTTGGTGTTGGTGAGGCTACCCGCTGCATAGGTCTTGATGACGGCCTCCATGGCCGACTTAGAGTCGATCTTGTCACCATCGTTGATTTGCTGCATGTCGAGACTGGTCTCGCTCTGCACCGTGACAGAGATTTTACTGATCAGGTCGTTGAGGGCCGACTGTGTGGCTTTGGAGTCGGTAGTACTGCGTCCTTCACCCCAGATATAGTTGTCATCAGCCTTGATACGGGCTACTTCATCTAAAGGCTTCTGTGCTGCTACCCAGAAGGGCAGCAGCAACAGAGCCATTATTGCAAGAGTCTTTTTCATTCCTTCTTATTTGATAATATATTTGCGTCCATCCTTGATGTAAACACCCTTCTTTACGGGCTTACCTTCCAGACGGCGACCATCGAGTGTATGCCAGGTGGCGTTGCCGTCATCAGCCTCCTCCGTATCGATGGCTTCGATACCTGTGGTGTCGTCGCCACCCAAACCAAGACTCTGGAGCGTGATGAAACGGGTGCCAGACGAGTGGGTGGTATAGGCCTGGAACGGACGGATGGCACGGTAGTTCCGCTCAAACACACTACCTTCAGGACTGCTGCCACGGGCCTCACCGACGTTGAGGGCATAGACGCTGCCACTCTGTGCCACCTGTTGGAAGGCAGGCCTGAGGGTTACGCCAGCACCTGATGCTGTCTGTTCGGTGGTGACGGGCACTGTCACGTTAGTGGCAGAGAAGGTGATGTTGCCTGCCTGGTTGTAGACCGATGGATAGACGGTATTGTTAGGCATGCAGATGAGGTAGGGCCTGTTGGCTTCGATAGCCGTGGCACGTGACAGACCGCTAGATGACAACTGACGCAACCAGAAGGGATAACCGTTGTTACCACCGCCGAAGGGCGTGAGTGCACCATGGGTCTGGTGGCGAATGCTCTGTACGGCGAATGGCAGTGAGATCGTTTCCCAACCTTGGCAGACGTCAATCTGCGTGGTCTGCGAGAAGTTGCGTGTGTAGCTGATGCTCTGGGCTGTGAACGACTGTGGACAATAGAAGTTGTTGTTGCCCGAGGCATCGGTCAGCACGATCTCTGCAGCAGTGCCGTTGATGACCACGTTCTGTACGCCAGAAGGAGCCTTAGAGGCTTCCGTCACATAGACGAGCAGGTTGGGGTTATTGATTCCCGTGAGCATGTCTGCCGTTAGGGCATTGTCGGCGTTCCACACAATAGCGGCAATGGTCTGTGCAGCCACAGCGCGGCCACCTACACTCTCGAATGCATCGTCGAGCGTCGCACTACCAGAAACGCGAGCCGTCAGACCATCGAACGAAGCGTCGCCAACTGCATACTCGGCAATGCGCATGTGTAGATAATCTATTTCATCACGGATTATTCGAATTCTTTCCTCACATTCGTCAAGTTCTGCGTCTGATTCAGCTCTTTCCGTCCTGTCCCTCACATCATAGATTGATGCTTCTATTTCAGCCAGAAGAGCCCAAAGATCTGAAGTTCTCTGCGGGTCTTTCCTATCCAGTTCATAAGCGCATACGTCAGCTTGCTGCCACAGTTGCTCGATCATGTCTAACAGCTCTGCTCTTCTCTGTTCCAGATCGCTGGAACCGGAACCATTGATGTCTGTCAGATAGCCAGGGTTAGCCGTGCCCCCGTCGATATGGGCATATTCCACGTTCCTATGGTTAGGATTGTAATTTGTACCACGGCCACCTACGAGCCTCTCGCAGTTGTAGAACATATCCAGACTATTCTCAGCATCGACTTTCGACATGTTCCATTCACTTCCTACGTAGATGGTGGCCAGGACAGGATTGGCAGCAAACATCCTTACAGTGGATGTCACATTCCGGGTGTTGAAGCTGCTCAGGTCGAGTGAGGTATAAATTGTAGAACCATCGCCAAAGAACATGTAGGACATTTCTGTTACGTTCGATGTGTTGAAGTTTGAGAGATCGAGTGACTCCAGTTCATAGCAATTTGCAAACATATAGCTCATGTTTGTCACATTTTCTGTGTTGAAATGGCTGACGTCGATACTTCTCAAAGAGGTGCATCGGTGGAACATACCAACCATTGAAGTTACATTCGATGTGTTCAGATACTGAAGACCTGAGATGGATGTCAACTCGTTGCAGTAAGCGAACCATTGTGCTGTGCTTGTAATAGAAGTGCAGTTAGCCATCGATGGGTCGAAAACAACGCTACGGATGTGTTCGTATTCTCCCGCCCAGCGTTCGTCGGTGGTTGTAAACGGGCCTACACTCATACCACCGCGAGCGGACTTCTGATCATCGTAGTAGAATGTCAGCACGGTGTTGTTGTCGCTGAGAACGGCGTAGGGCTCTGGGTCATCGCTGGCGGGGCGATTCATTGCTTCTTCGACTTCCCGGATGATCATGTTGAGTTCCTCAACCATCCAGCGCACTTCCTCTTCATCGGCAGAATGCTCATTATACATCTGATTGCCACGCTCGAGGAAGCGTTCCAGTTCTTCAATCATCCAAGGCTCAACATTATCATTGCTCCTGGCTCGTATCAACACGTCAACACCATAATCAATCGTATAGCGCAACTCCTGCCACCAAGGTCCGTCTTGGCTAGCTTCTGAACCGGTCAGATAGCCGGGATTAGATGAACCTCCGTCAATATGGGCATAGGACGCATCTGTGTGGCTGGAGTCATACGTTGTGCCGCTGCCACCTACCAGACTGGTACATTCTTCAAACATCTCAGAACTGCTACTGACGTTCGATGTGCTCCACCCATTGCCAACTTTGATAGTTGCAAGTCTGGAACAACGTGTAAACATGTTGCTCATGTTGCTGACATTCTGTGTGTTGAAATTGCTGAGGTCCAGACTTGTTAGGGCACTACAAACCCAGAACATCCCATTCATGGCCGTTACATTTGATGTATTCAGGTATTCCAGACCAATGAATGTCTCCAAATTGGTCATGCCAGCGAACCAGTAGGCTGTACTCGTAATAGATGTACAATTGGCAAATGACTGATTGAAAACGATAGAGCGGATACTTTCTGTTGAAAGATCCCAGCCTCTTTGTATGGGCTCGGTAAACGGTCCAATATCCATCGCATCACGATATGCTGACTTATCATTATCATAGCGGAACTCCAGTGCGGTGCCGTTATCGATAAGGATGGCATAAGGCTCCTGTGCCGATGCTAGGATCGGAAGCAGGGTGCATATGATTAAAAATAAAAACTTCTTCATAGCCAAATCGTTTTAACGTGAGAGATGTGGATCGGGGTTATGAGGCTCCTCAGGGATGATGACCTCCTCGGCAGGCTCCTGCTTCACGAGGACATTGCTCTGCAAGACAGTCTTGGCACCAGCGGTGACAATAAACGTTGCTTGGCGCTCATCACGAATCGAGGGGTTGTCGTCGCAGATGACGCGGATTTCACCATTGCCGATGCCTGTGGCAGGCTCCAGGCGGATCCACGATGCCGAGGCAGGCACGTAAGCATGCCACTGGGCATTACAGGTGACGGTAAGGGTCTGAGTGCCACCATCGCCAGCAAACTTCGGAAGCTCCGAAGCACTTAACGACAGCGTGATGTTCGTCTTGCCCGACTGGTAGATGGCAAACGTCTCCTTGTTATTTCCAGAGGCCGCTGTCAGCTCTACGCTACGGTTCATATCGTCGTAGGCGGGCTTCACACGCATCGACACCTCGGTGGTGCCCGAACCTCCATTGGTCTGGCTTAACTCCAACCAGTCGACACCATCCAGTCCCTCGATGGTCCAGTTGCTGTTGCTGCCAACGATCAGGCTCTCCGTGCCGCCTTCATCGTTGAAGGTGAAAGCCTGCTTGTTGATACTCAAAGCCGCGTCGCTCCTCAGCTGGCGTACGACGATACGCTGCTGCAGGCCACCCTTCGATGTGAGGGTGATAAGGGCTGTGCGGTCGAGCGATGAGCGGTTCTTCTCTGAGGTGAGCACGAGGGTGCCGTTGCCTTCTCCCGAGCGTGGCGAAACGGTGAGCTCACCCCATTCCGGGTTCTCCACGGCTGTAACGTCCCAATGACAGTCGGCCGTAATCTTCACAGCCCAGCTGGTTTCAGAGGCTGGCATGGCAATATCCTTGTCGGCCATCAGCAGCTCCATGGCCGGCTTGGCTTCCGTTGTCTCGTCCGACGAGCAGGCCGTCAGTCCTGCTGTCAGTGGCAGACCGACGCATAATATGCTGAAAAGTAGTTGTTTTGTCTTCATATCGTTCCTCCGGTTAGTTTGGTGTCTGCGTTATAGTGACATCGCTGCGCTGGGGGGTCTTCGAGCCCGCTGTGATGGTCAATACCGTCATCCTGTCCTGATTGCCTCCTGTGTAGGCGTCGCAGGTGATGCTGATCTCGCCATTGCCGATGCCCGAGGTGGGGGTGATGTGAGCCCAGCTGATGCCCTCGGGGATGGTGGCTGTCCAGGCGCCGTTGCTCGTTACGGTCACTTTCTTCGTACTGCCAGCGGCAGCGAAGGTCTGGCTGTTGACATTGGTCGACATGGTGACGAGCTCCTTGCCCTGCTGAGTGACAGCAATGTTGTAATAGTTGTCGCCCAGGTTTCCTGCTGAGACCGTGAGGCGGGCGATACGCTCCACATCGTCGAAGCTCTCTAAGACGCTGATGGCTACCTCGGCATTGCCGTTGCCCTTCAGCTGACTCAGTTTCAGCCAACTTGTATCGTAAGCCTGTAGACTCGAGATGCCTAAGATCTCCCAGTCCGTGTTACACTCTATCTTCAGGGTCTGCGTGCCGGCTGCATCGCTGAAGTCGAAAGTGTTCTGACTGATCTTTAGGTCGGCACCACTTCGAGTCTGCAGGATGGTCACCTTCTGCTGCAGTCCGCCCTTGGTCTTTAATGTGATGACGGCTGTGCGATCAGACGATGTGTGGTTCTGTCCTGTGGAGAGTATAATAGTACCGTTCCCTTCGCCTGAAAGGGGAGCGATGCTGAGATCCTGCCATCCGGTTTGGTCGATGGTAGTCACCTCCCAAGGACAGTCGGCCAGGATGTTGATCTGACCTTTGGTCTCAGTAGCCGCAAAGGCCACCTCTTTCTCCGCATTCAGCAGTTCCGAGGCGGCATTCACTTTCTCGTCGTCGGAAGAGCAGGCCGCGAGACAGAGCGTGAGGGCTGCCAATGACCATATCTTGAAATGAAATAGCTTATTCATATCGTAAATCTTTATATATAAATAAGGTGTACGCATCAGAAATTGAAGATGGCACCGAGGCTCAACATGAAGCCACCGGCCTTGATGTCGCTGTTGTCTTCAATCTTCTTGAAGTTGTCGTCCTTGCTCATGCCGATAGAGAAGGCAGGGTTGGCAAAGACATAGAGGCGCTGGATGGGTGCCCACAAGAGTTTGGCTCCCAGTGAGAGGCAGTTGGCCGAGGCACCGTCGCCATAGAGGTTCGTGCCGTCCTTCACACTACCCGTGAGGCGCTCAATCTCATAACCCACCTGTGGGGTGATGCCCAGACGCTCTGTCAGTATGAACTGATAGCCCAGCTTCACGGCGAAGGTCGAACGCTTATAGGCCACGCTGCTCAGGTAGTTGTCGTTGCCGTCGGTGCTATACCACTTCACCTCGTCGCTCTCGCTGAGTCCGAAGGTGTAGCTGGCCTGCAGGTCGAAGTTCTTGAAGGTTATACCCGCCAGGGCGGTAATGCCTCCGAGTGAACGGATGGTGTAACCTGCACCGAAGTAGAATGCCTGTGGCTTGATGTATTTCACGCGCTCCAAGGCCACGGTATCTGTCGTGGTCTCATTGTGGGTAACGGTAAACTCGCGCTCTGTTCCTATATAACCCTTATGGTTGAAGGCCAGCTGATAAGTACCCACGGGGAGTGTCTGTATCTCTTCGATGTTGATGGGCTGTGTGCCGTTGAGGATGGCCTTTGCACTACGTGGACGGGTGTAGATGTTCAGTCGTCCAGTATGGGGTGCCGGGGGCGCTGCCTCCACATCGTTCTGCTGCTGGGGCTTTACAGTGAAGGTGGTCCTCACGGGGTCGCAGTCGTTCTTGCGGGTTTCTACTACATAAGTGCCCTCGCGCAACTGTGATGACCAGGTGCCAGTGCCTACCTGATGGTCGTTGAACCAGATGTCGGCATCGTTAGCCACGTTTACAGTCACCTCACCATAGTGTTGGCGCATGTCCTGCATCTCGATGTTGGCCATCTTCGTCTCCTTGGCGTCGGTAATGGCGACGATAATGGTGTCCTTACCTTCGTAGATGCCATTCTGGGTGGTGACGGCATGACGGCCGTAATTCAGGTATCTGTTGTATATGGGCGACTGTCCGATATACTCGCCATCGACAGTCACGTCCGACTTGGCCTGTGAGGTGGTGATGGTCACGTAGCGGCCCGTACCGATGTCGAGCAGCATCTCGTAGGTGCGGCCACCCTGTATGGAGACGGGGTAGAAATAGTCGCGCATCACGCCAAACACCTGATGAGTCACGGTAAGCTTCTGGGCGCGGGGCGGTACATAGAGCCAGATCTCGCCGGCCTTCTCCTCCGTTCCCACGATTCCCAGTGAACCGCCGTTAAACAGGAATCCCTTCTCTGGGGTTACAATCTTGATGAGTGCTGCCTTTTCTCCGTTTTGGTCCAGTTTCTGTGTGCCACGCGTATTGGCGGTCAGATCGGTTTCAAGGAGTTTGAAACTTATCACGCTGATGCCGTCTGCCAATACAGACTGGACACCGATGACAAGGATCGAGCAAATGAGTAGTACAACTTTCCTCATAGGTCTTATTAGTTATTGTGCCTGCCATCCCCCAATTCGGCGGTTAATAATCAAATATGGTAGTTAATCCATGTAGGCGTGGGGATTATCACCATGTGAACGCCTATAGTCATGTGCAAAGATAGTTAAATTCTCCGAAACTTCCAAATCTTTTGTCGTTTTTTTCATTTTGGTCGTTTTTTTTGCTTAATTAGTGTAAAAATGACGTTTTTCGTCGATAATACGAAAAAAATTGGCAATTTGTTTGGTTATTTGAAATAAAAGTTATTATCTTTGCACACCCATAAACTGTAAATGTTAAGTAATAATGCAAAAAATTATTGAACAAGAGAAAGACTTGGAGGAATTTTTCCTCGACAACGTGAGTGATGAAATCCGCACGCCGCTGAATGCTATCGTCGGTTTCAACGACCTGCTGAATGGTGTCTCAGGCGCCCACATGGACGAGGAAGAGAAAATAGTGATGAGAGATCATATCCGCCACAATGCCAACAGACTGTTGACAGTGGTCAATGATATCATAGATCTTTCGAAAATGCAAAAGGGCTGTCTGACGCTTCACAAGACAGTGATCAGCCTGATGGAAACCTGCTATAAGGCCCGTGAGAGTGTCAAGCACGAAGTGCCGTCGGAAGTCAAGCTCAAGCACGAGTACCCTGTAGCTCTGAAGGATACCTATCTCTATGCCGACGGCAGGCGCCTTGAGCAGCTTATCCGCATCCTCTTGGAGAATGCCTGTCAGCATACCACTTCCGGTGAGGTGGTGCTGAAGGTGCGCACCTTCGAGGCACTCGATGACGGACGTACCATCCTCCAGATTCGTGTCGACGATACGGGTGAGGGAGTCCCTGAGCTCCATCGCGAACAAGTTTTCAAACCATTCTGGAAGATCGACCAGAAGTCGGAGGGACTAGGGGTCGGACTCGCCCTCTGCCGTGAGATTGCCCACCTGCTCAATGGCAAGGTCTATCTTGACCACGACTATAACGGTGGTGCCAGCTTCGTCTTTGAGATGCCGCTGGAGCAGTTGTAAGACATATCAATGATCAGATATACAAAGAAAGAAGAAATCTGGAATGCCGCTTCCCATGGTGGCGGCATTCTTTTAGGGGTGGTGTTCGGCATCATCTTCCTTGTCTGGTGCTTTCAAGGTGATAACAACTGGGCGCGCATAGGCGTGATCCTTTATCTTTTCGGCATGCTTGGCAGTTATGTTGCTTCCACGCTCTACCACTCGATGAAACATCACTCGAAGTGGAAGGAACGCCTTCGCAAGTGGGACCATGCCGCCATCTACTGGCATATTGCGGGTTCCTATTCCCCTCTGACGCTCGTGGCACTCCGTGAACAGGGCTACTGGGGTTGGAGCCTTTTCATCTTTGTCTGGACCTGTGCCGTGGCTGGCACCATCGTCAGCTTTATCCATCTGAAAGAGCACTCCAACCTCGAGACCATCTGTTTCGTGGGTATGGGCCTCAGCGTACTCGTTGCCTTTAAACCTCTGATGGACTCTGTGTCAGCTGCTGCCGTCGTCTGGCTTATTGCCGAAGGTGTCAGCTATATCACGGGTGCTGTATTTTATTCGTTCAATAAGAAGAAATATATGCATTCTGTGTTCCACTTCTTCGTCCTCGCTGGTAGCATCTGTCATATCATCGCTGTATGGGATGTGTTGATGGAGTATATATAAAGGTAAAAAGGTAAAAAAGTAAAAAGGTAAGTGTTTTATTTGGTGGTTTGAGCGAATATTATTAATTTTGCCGCCAAATTTGCAAATTAAATGAATTATGGCTTATACACGTATGACTGCTGCAGAGGCTGCAGCACTGATTAAGAATGGCGATCACATCGCCATGAGTGGCTTTACACCTGCAGGTGTAGCCAAGGCAACAACCAAGGAGTTAGCAAAGCTTGCTGTGGCTGAGCATGAGGCTGGCCGCGAGTTCAAGGTGGCTATCTTCACAGGTGCTTCTACAGGACAGAGTACCGATGGTGACCTGGCAAATGCTCAGGCTATCCTCTACCGTGCTCCCTACACCACGAACCCTGATTTCCGTAAGCATGTGAATATGGGTGAGATTCCCTACAACGACCTCCACCTGAGTCACATGGCACAGGAGCTGCGCTACGGATTCTATGGTCCGTTGGATTGGGCTATCCTCGAGGTGTGCGACATCGAAGAGGTGGGTAACGACTATCATGTCTATCTGACTGCCGCAGGAGGTATCTCTCCCACAGCTGCTCGTCTGGCTAAGCATGTGATCCTGGAGCTCAACAGCTTCCATAACCCCAATGCGAAGTATATCCACGACGTGTATGAGCCTCTGGATCCGCCTTACCGCAAGGCTATCCCCATCGAGCATGTAGGCGACCGTATCGGTGTGCCCTATGTGACTGTTCCTAAGGATAAGGTGGTGGGTGTCGTGGAGTGTAACATCCCCGATGAGGCCCGTGCCTTCAAGGACAGTGACCCTGTGACAGATAAGATTGGATACCTGACTGCAGAGTTCCTCGTAGAGGAGATGCACAAGGGCCGTATTCCCAAGGAGTTCCTGCCCCTGCAGAGTGGTGTGGGCTCTACAGCCAATGCCATCCTCGGCGCCCTGGGTCAGGACAAGCATGTGCCTGACTTCAACATCTATACCGAGGTGCTGCAGGACAGCGTTGTCGCTATGATGCTGAACGGTCGTGTGAAGGATGCTTCAGCTTGTTCTCTCACCGTCTCTAACGAGTGCCTGATGCAGGTGTATGACCACATGGACTACTTCAAGGACCACCTGACGCTGCGTCAGAGTGAGATTTCGAACTCTCCTGAGATTATCCGTCGATTAGGTGTCATCGCCATCAACACCGCTATCGAGGCCGACCTCTATGGTAACGTGAACTCTACCCACATCAGCGGCGTGAAGATGATGAACGGTATCGGTGGTTCGGGTGACTTCATCCGCAACGCATACCTGTCTATCTTCACTTGTCCTTCTGTGGCTAAGGGTGGTGTGATCTCTTCAATCGTACCGTTCGTTTCCCATCAGGATAGCTCGGAGCACGATGTGAACATCATCGTGACAGAGCAGGGTATCGCCGACCTGCGTGGCAAGGGACCCATCCAGCGTGCAGAGTGCATCATCGAGAATTGTGCACATCCCGACTATAAGCAGTTGCTGTGGGATTACCTGAAGATCTCGAAGATGGGTCAGACCCGTCATAACCTGCCTGCAGCGTTTGCTATGCACGACACGCCGGCTCGCAAGGGTGACATGAAGCTCACCGACTTCGCTGAGTACATCAAATAAAGAAATAATCCCCAGCCAGGCGGCTGGGGATTATTGTTTATGCTCTATCTTTACGGATAAATTCAATGAGACGGTCGACAGCCTCTTCCTCGGGGATGTTCTTTTCAATACATTCCTTGGCTTTGTAGAGGGATATCTTTCCGCGGCCAGCTCCGACATAACCGTAGTCGGCATCAGCCATCTCACCTGGACCATTCACGATACACCCCATGATGCCAATCTTAAGTCCCACCAGATCCTTCGTGGCGGCCTTGATCTTGGCAATGGTCTCCTGGAGGTTGTAGAGCGTACGTCCACAGCCAGGGCAGGAGATATATTCGGTCTTCGTAAACTTGATGCGGGCTGCCTGAAGGATGGCGTCAGCGAGTTCCACGAGCTTGGCATTGTCGAAGTCAGGATGCTGGATGACAAGCTGATGAGCCTTCTTGTCGATCAGCAGGGCTCCCACGGCCATGGCGGCTTTGAGTTGGAGCGTCTCCCAGTCAGGAGCGTCGATGGCGAGGGTGATGGTATCGCTTTGGATGCTGGCCTCGGCCTGGGCACGCAGAGCAGTACACTCTTCAATCATGTCGACCAACTTACGGGCTACGGGAATCTCGCACTCAGGCTCTTCGGAGAGCGACACGCGGATGGTGTCGCCAATACCCTCCGTCAGCAGGGCGCCGATACCTACGGCACTCTTGATGCGCCCGTCTTCGCCCTCGCCAGCTTCTGTGACACCCAGATGCAGGGGATAGTGCATATCCTCCTGGTCCATGGTCTTGACAAGCAGACGTACGGTGGTGACCATGACTACGGTATTCGAGGCTTTGATGCTGATAACGACATCGTTAAACTGTTCGCGCTTAAAAATACGGAGGAACTCCATACAGCTCTCGACAATACCCTCTGGGGTGTCGCCATAGCGCGACATGATGCGGTCGGAGAGGGAGCCATGGTTCACGCCGATACGAACGGCAGTATGATGCTCCTTACAGATATTGAGGAAGGGCACAAGCTTCTTCTCGATCTTCTCGAGTTCGGCGGCATACTCCTCGTCGGTATATTCAAGGTGCTTGAACGTGCGGCCCGGGTCCACATAGTTGCCAGGGTTGATGCGCACCTTCTCACAGTAAAGGGCTGCGACATCGGCCGTATGGGCCGTGAAATGGACGTCGGCTACGAGGGGCGTCTGATAACCGTCGGCCTTCAGCTGGGCTGAGATGTTCTTCATGTTCTCTGCCTCACGGACGCCCTGCGTGGTGAAGCGCACAAGCTCACCTCCGGCATCGATGATACGCTTGGCCTGCGCCACGCAACCCTCGGTATCGTTGGTGTCGACGGTGGCCATCGACTGGATGCGGATGGGGTTACTGCCGCCAATGCCGATATTTCCCACACGGGTTTCGGATGATTGTCTTCTCATGTTAGTTGGTCTTATACTGATATTTCACTTCGGCCAGTTCTTTGTTGGCCTTTTCGATTTTCACACGGAGATTGCCCTTATAGACGGCAAGGCGCTGGGCCAGATCCTGATCGCTGAGGGCCATCATCTCGACAGCGAGGATGGCTGCGTTCTGGGCACCATTGACGCCAACGGTGGCCACAGGGATGCCCGGAGGCATCTGGATGATGGAGAGCATGGCGTCGAGGCCGTCGAGCATGCCCTTGATGGGTACACCAATAACCGGTAGGGTGGTGGAGGCGGCAATGACACCCGGGAGGGCGGCAGCCATGCCGGCACCGGCAATGATGACCTTGATGCCACGGTCCTTGGCAGTACGGGCGAACTCTTCGACGGCATCGGGGGTGCGATGGGCGGAGAGGGCGTTGACTTCAAAAGGCACCTGCATCTCGTCGAGCAGCTTGCAGGCTTTTTCCATAATGGGCAGGTCACTGGTGCTGCCCATGATAATACTTACTAATGGCTTCATATCTTATAAATAAATTAATCCGAAGAAAGCGCAGACGACACCAACCCAGAAGCCGGCAACGACCTGCAATAATGAGTGCTGGCGCAGGATCATACGACTGGAACCGAGGAGGCCTGCCAACATCATGACCCCACAGAGCCACCACACAGGGTTGAACCCGAACAGCTCACCAAAGACGAACAGGGCACCAGCCACACCGCCGATGGCTGCGGTATGGGTGGAAATCTTCCACCACACGTTGATGAGGGCGCAGACCACCTGTATGGACAAGGCTGCCGATACGATGGTGCCCATGAAATGGGGAATATGCATCATATCCATCAGGAAGACGCAGAAGAAATAGCAGAGGATGGAGATGACATAGGGCACCACGCGGCGCTCCTTATGACCGAGTTCGATCAGATTCCAACCCTGATAACGGCGATAGAGGTGGATGAGCACCGTGGGCAACAGAATAGTGAAGAGGTAGACGAGGGTGAGCACCTGCAGCTTATAGCCCCACGGCATCAGTCCCAGATAACTGAAGATGAAGAGGGCCATCAGCCCCACCAACGGCAGATAGAAGGGGGTGAACAGCATGCTGATCACACGTGCCGCCAGAATAATCGTCTTTTCCCTGTTAATCATCTTTATACCTTTCATTTTTCACTTTCTCAGTCTAGCAATGGGGATACCTAATTGTTCACGATACTTTGCCACCGTACGACGGGCGATGGGATAGCCCTTGGCGGCGAGGAGCTCTTTCAGCTGGTCGTCGCTCAGGGGGCGCTTCTTGTCTTCTGCCTCGATGATATCGCGGAGTACGGCCTTGATCTGGCGCGTAGACAGTTCTTCACCGTTCTCTGTGACATAGCCGTCACTGAAGAAATGGCGCAGGGGGAATGTGCCCCAGCGGGTCTGGGCGTACTTGGAATTGCTGACACGCGACACGGTGGAGAGGTCGAGCCCCGTCTTCTCGGCCACATCCTTCAGGATCATAGGACGCAGCGAGGCCTCGTCGCCGTCGACGAAGAACTGGTGCTGCAGCTGGATGATGGCGCGCATGGTGACGCTGAGGGTGTGGCGGCGCACCTTGATGGCTTCGATGAACCCCTGGGCAGCGTCAACCTTTTTCTTAATATAGAGCAGGGCCTCCTTGGTCTGACGACTCAGGTTTTCCTTGTTGGCCTCATATTCCTTCATGGAGTCGACAAACGACTGCGACACGCGCAATTCTGGCACCTCGCCATTGTTGAGGGTGAAGGTCACCGTGCCGTCGTCTTGGGTGTCGACGATAAAGTCGGGCGTGATCTGCTGCAGACTCCTGCCTACAGCCTCGCCCAGGGATGCCCCAGGGCGGGGATTTAGCTTACGCAACTCCTGGAAGAGTATCTCGGCCTGTGCGTCGTTGAGTGAGAGGGCTGTTTGTATCTTGTCCCAGTGCTTCTTCGTGAACTCGTCGAAATGGTCATCGACCACCTTTTCCATCAGGTCTCTGAGCCGTGAGGGGTCGCGACGGGCAATCTGCAGTTGCAGACACTCCTGGAGCGTACGGGCGCCGATGCCTGCAGGGTCGAAGGCCTGAAGCCAATGGAGCACACGCTCGATGTCGCCGATGGTGACGTCGATGTTATGGTAGATGGCCAGCTCCTCACTGAGCATCTCAAGGTCTTTACGCAAGAGACCGTCATCGTCGAGTGATCCAATGAGGTATTCCATCACGTCGTGCTCCTGCTCGCTCATGTCGAGCTCGCCCATCTGTTCCTTCAGTAGGTCGTAAAACGAGGTTGTCTCGCCAAAGACCATCTCCTCGCGTTCGTCAGAGACGGCGTTGCCTCCCTGATAGACGGGCAGTTCCTCGTCATCACGGCCAATGCCGCTGAGGGCCTCGTCGAGTGCCGACTGGCGCTCTTCGCGCTCAGTAGCCGACTCGTAGTCCTCGTCGGTATCCGTTGAGAGTTGAGAGCTGGGAGATGATAGGTCATCGCCTTGCGAGGCGGCCAGCTCGTAATCGTCGTCGCCAGGCGACGAGGTCTCGAGGGCCGGATTATCATTCATCTCGGTGTTGATACGATCAACGAGCTGCGTCACTGGCAGTTCCACCAGCGAGGCTTGCAACAGCTGCTGCCGCGAGATCATCAGTCCCTGCTTCAGCTGTTGTGTCTGTTCCTGTATCTGACCGTACTTCTCAGCCATTTCTATTTTTTTACTTTTTACCCTTTTACCTTTTTACTTTTTTACCTTTTCCCCTTTTCCCCTTACTTAAAGTATTCTTTCAATTGTTCTGCATAGGAGGCGAGATCCTCGGTATTGGCATTACCGAAGCGTCGCCAGATCAGCTGACAGGGTGCCAACAAGGGATTGGTCATGGCATCCTTGTGCTTCAGGTAGGGGTCGCAATACTGGAACACCTCCAGCACGTCAACCACCTCCTGGGGCTTCAGCTTCAGCAATCGGGCCAGCTGCTGCACCTCGGGTGTCTCGGGCACCATCGTGATAGGTGTCAGACGGAAATACTCGTCGAGAATCAGTATCAGCATCACGGGCGTCAGCTTCTCTCCCTCGGCGATAGGCTTGAAATCCTTTTCAAAACTCTCAGTGGTCTCCACGCCCTCGTAAAACAGGCTGGCATTGTTGAAGCCATTCATCCCCCTGAAAAGGCTGACGGCTCGGGCCAGCTTGCGGGGGTTGTTGCCATAGGTCTCCCAGATGTGCTCGATACGGGGTGTCTCGAGGTTGGCAATCTGGCACATCTTGTTGAAAAGGATATTCGGAGCGATGTGCAGTTCCATGCTTAGCTCCACCATCTTTCGATTGTACATCGGCTTGACGCCTACAGGCTTCTGCAGGTAAATTTGCATGAGCAAAAGCCAGTAATCATCCTGCCATTTCAAGTTTTTTGCCATATTCTTCCCGATTTTTTTGCAAAAATAATGTTTTTTCCTTATATTTGCAACCGAATTAGGAAAAAACTTATGAGAAAAGTAGTATTATTTGCCCTATGGGCACTCTCGGTACTGACTTTGACGGCTCAAAACGCTCGCGAGAACCTGAAACGTGACCTTTTCAAGGCTGGTAGTAATTACTATGCCTATCCGCAGCCCAGCACCTTTCTGACTCCTGCCCCGAAAGGCAAGAAACCCTTTTATGTCAGCACTTATGCCCGCCACGGCTCGCGCTACTTGATCAAACAAAAAGAATACGATATCCCTTACCTGTGGCTCCGCAAGGCCTCGGAACAGGGTAAGCTCTCGGAGTTAGGACAGAAGGTGTATGAGCAGGTGAGCGCCTTGCATGATGAGGCCCGCAACCGTTATGGCGAGCTTACGCCTCTGGGGGCTGCTCAGCACCGACAGATAGCCCAGCGTATGTACGACAACTTCCCCGAGGCATTCGCGGGAGCGGCCATCGTCGATGCCAAAAGTACCGTAGTGATACGCTGTATTATCTCGATGGAGAACGCCCTAGTGCAGTTGGCGAAGAACAATCCGAGATTGGTCATCAATGCCGATGCCAGCGAGGCCGACATGTGGTATATGAACTTCCAGGATACGGTACTTTTCAAGAAGCGGTTGTCCAAGGAAACCGTTGATACCTATAATGCCTTCTGCGACAAGCATGCCGTCCACCAGCAGGTGATGGCCCGACTCTTCAACGATTCGGTATACTATCGCGACAGCGTCGATGCCTACGAGCTGAACAGGATGCTCTTTAAGCTGGCCTCGAGTGTCCAGGGTACGGAACAGCGCCACCATTTCAGCCTTTTCGACATCTATACCCACGACGAGCTCTACAACTGCTGGCTGATGTACAACAGCTACTGGTATTTGTGTTATGGCAACAGTCCCTTCAACGGAGGCACGCAGCCCTATATCCAGCGCAACCTGCTTCGCCAGATTATCAAGGATGCCGACCTTGCCGTTGCCACCCCGCGTAATGGTGCCACCCTGCGCTTCGGCCATGAGACCATCGTGCTCCCACTCACTTGTCTGTTGGGCCTCAATGGCTTCGACCGTCAGTTCTTCGACCTTGAAGAACTTGACGTCAACGGCTGGCTGAACTTCGACGTGTTCCCCATGGCTGCCAACATCCAGTTTGTGTTTTATCGAAAGAATCCCAAGGATAAGGATGTGCTGTTGAAGATCCTGCTCAATGAAAACGAGGCCTATCTGCCTATTCCCACGGACTGTGCACCTTATTATCATTGGAGTGATTTCCGGGACTTCTATCTGAAGAAACTCGACGCCTATCAAGAATAATCAAGAATCCCTGCCAATCGGCCTATCAAGAATAAATCAAATAATCCCTGCCAATCGGCAGGGATTATATGTTTACATCCGGTTCCCAGAGGATGACCTCTCCGGCATAGAGCGTCTTCTGTACGTCGATGATACGCTGGTTGGAAGAGCCCCTGAAGAGCAGGTCTGGGTCGTGAAGCTTCTGGATAAAAGGTCCGTCCACGAGTACGTCGAGCAACTCCAGCAGCTCGCGCTGTGCCCGGGTGATCAGCGTTTCAAAGGTAAATCCCGTATAGCACCAGATGTCCTTATTCGTCTGGTTGTGGATGGCACGTGCCAACTCCGCGAAGCCGTCGCACTGATACATGGGGTCACCCCCGGAGAAGGTGACATTGGCATAGGGATCGGCCACGATGATCTTCATGATCTGCTCTGTGCTCATCTCATGTCCGCCTTTGAAATCCCACGACTGGGGATTATGACAGCCGGGACACTGATGACGGCACCCCGCACAATAGATGGAGGTCCGAAATCCCGGACCATCCACCATCGTATCTTCAATAATATCGAGAACCCTGATCATCCAAACAGATCTTGCTGTCCGTGATCGATGTGGGTGACACGGTCGTTGAGCTCAGCGAGCTTGCCGGAGTTCCAGCGGTCGGTGGTGCCCACCAGATAGCCTGTGATACGCTGCAGCTTGTCGATATGCGTCGAGCCGCACTTCGGGCACTTATCCAGATGGTCGTCGGCATTCTCATAGCCACAGTCCATGCAACGGTTGCGGTTGTGGTTCACTGAGCCATAGCCCATGTTCAGCTGATCCATCATGTCCACCACGCTCATGATCACCTGTGGGTTATGCGTTGCGTCGCCGTCAATCTCCACGTAGAAGATATGGCCGCCACGCGTCATCTCATGATAGGGAGCCTCTACCTCAGCCTTGTGGCGGGCAGAGCACTTGTAGTAGACGGGCACGTGGTTGGAGTTAGTGTAATAGTCGCGATCGGTGACACCCGGAATCACGCCGAACTCCTTGCGGTCCTTCTTCGTGAACTTGCCGCTGAGGCCCTCGGCAGGGGTAGCCAGCACCGAGTAGTTATGATGATAGTGCTCGCAGAAATCGTTCACACGCTGCCGCATATAGCCCACGATCTTCAGTCCCAGTTCCTGGGCCTCCTCCGACTCTCCGTGGTGCTTACCAATCAAGGCCACCAGACACTCTGCCAGTCCGATAAATCCGATGCCGAGGGTGCCCTGGTTGATCACGCTCTCGATGGTGTCCATGGGTCTGAGCTTGTCGGCACCAATCCACAGGCTCTTCATCAGCAGGGGAAACTGCTTGGCGTAGGCGGTCTTCTGGAACTGGAATCGGTCATCGAGCTGCTGGGCAGCCACCTCCAACATATGGTCGAGCTTGGCGAAGAACAGGTCGATGCGCTTCTGCTGATTCTTCTCTTCGCGAGCTGCCTCGATGGCCAGCTTCACAATGTTGATGGTGGTAAACGAGAGGTTACCGCGTCCGATAGACGTCCTTGGTCCAAAGCGGTTCTCAAACACACGCGTACGACAGCCCATCGTGGCCACCTCGTGGATATAGCGCTTGGGGTCGTCGGCCCTCCACTCGCTGTCTTGGTTGTAGGTGGCGTCGAGGTTCAGGAAATTGGGGAAGAATCGGCGTGCCGTCACCTTACAGGCCAGCTGGTAGAGGTCGAAATTCCTGTCCTCAGGCAGATAGTTCACGCCCCGTTTCTTCTTCCATATCTGGATGGGGAAGATGGCGGTCTCGCCATTGCCCACACCCTCATAGGTAGAGAGCAATATCTCTCGCATGATGCAACGGCCCTCTGCACTCGTGTCCGTACCATAATTAATAGACGAGAACACCACCTGATTACCACCCCTTGAGTGGATGGTGTTCATATTATGGATAAACGCCTCCATGGCCTGATGCACACGCCCCACGGTCTTGTTGATGGCATGCTGCTGGGCACGCTCCCTTCCCTCCAGTCCGTCGAGGGGCTTCTTGATATAATCCATCAGGGGCTCCTCGTAAAGATCCTGATAGCTCTCGCCATTCAGTTCCTCAAGGGCTTTCAGCTCCTCCACATAAGTCATACGTACGTAGGGGGCCAGATAGAAGTCGAAGGCGGGGATAGCCTGACCGCCGTGCATCTCGTTCTGACAACACTCCATCGAGATACAGGCTAATACTGAAGCCGTCTCGATACGCTTGGCAGGGCGCGAGGCACCATGCCCGGCGATGAATCCGCCCGAAAGGATATTGTCGAGGGGGTGCTGCACACAGGTGAGCGACTTTGTGGGGTAATAATCCTTATCGTGGATATGCAGGTAATTATGCTCTACGGCCTCACGACTCTCCGGAGAGAGCAGATAATCGTCGACGAAAGGCTTGGTGGTCTCCGAGGCAAACTTCATCATCATGCCTGCCGGGGTGTCGGCATTCATGTTGGCATTCTCTCGCGTCACATCGTTATTCTTGATGTTCACGATATCGAGGAACACCTCGCGTGTCTTGGCCTTACGGGCCACGGAGCGCTGATGGCGGTAGGCGATGTACTTCTGTGCCACATCCTTACGGCTCGACTTCATCAGTTCCACCTCTACGGCATCCTGAATCTGCTCCACGGTCATCTGGCTCTCGCCACGCTGGGCGATGTGGTCGGTTATCTGGTACAAGAGTCGCTCGTCCTCACCCTTGTCGGTGTGGAGCATGGCCTTACGGATGGCTGCCATGATTTTCTGCTCATTGAAGCCCACTATGCGTCCGTCGCGCTTTACTACGGTTTGAATCATATCTCAAAAGTTTTTAGTCTATGTCTTTTCACATTCTGCCCGCAAAGGTACACAAAAATATCCAGAAATCATCCTTTGTGAATGACTTTCTTTCGTTAATAAATATCAAAAATCAGTGCTCGATTATTGCTTTGTGCTGAAAGCCAGCGCATAAACGCGCATCTGCTTCACCATTGCTACAAGTCCGTTGCTTCGGGTGGGCGAGAGGTGCTCCTTCAGGCCTATCTCCTCGATGAAATAGAGGTCGGCATCGAGTATCTCCTGGGGGGTATGGTCTGAGAGCACACGGATGAGCAGGGCCACGATGCCCTTCACGATCAGTGCGTCGCTCTCGGCAGAGAAATGGATCTTGCCGTCGGCATAATCCGCCTGCAGCCACACCCTGCTCTGGCAGCCGTCAATCAGGTTCTGTTCCGTCTTATATTTCTCGTCAAGGGGTTCCTGCTCGTTGCCCAGGTCAATGAGTAGCTGATACTTATCCATCCAGTCGTCGAAACCGCTGAACTCCTCAATTATCTCGTCTTGAATCTCGTTAATCGTCATACCTTATTATATATTTGGGGGGCAAAGGTACAAATATGTTGGCAGAAAACCAAATAAAAACGACAAAAAACAGCCTTTTCTTTCATCCCGAGTACCATTCCTGTCATCTCGACCATCCCCCTCTTTGTCATTTCGACCAAGCGTAAGCGCATGGAGAGATCTTATGAGATTTCTTGGACAAGCCAAGCGGCAAAGCCGAGCGCTCGACTACGCTTGGAATGACAAGAATAGGGCGCGCTTTATACTTTTCTCCCTTAAATAACGTTTCTAAGGATATGGAGACTTGTGGTTGCGACATGTGGCCGAGTCATCAGATTCTAAGTTTAACTAAAAAGGGAAAAGCAATGGAAACAATTACAATGTGCGATGGGGCTGCTCCAACGGGGGCAGCCTCCATTTGTTTCCGCCTGAAAGACGGCGGACAGATTTTTTATCATTCAACAGGTATCAATGCCAGACCTGAGGATGCAGCGCGCAACCCTGCCTTGCGCAGTGAGCTCAACCGCCACTGTCTGGCCATGTGCAAGGCCTACACCCTCATGCAGGTTAAGCGGATGGACATGAACAACCGCATCTTTGAATTGCAGGTGCAACGGGTGATGGCAGAATGTGCTGGGCTGGCAAGACGTCAGGATGGTGAACCCGTCTATGAAAGGCTGAGACGGTATATAGAGGAGGCATACCGTGACGGGGTGATAGGTGCAGGACGATATATGATCACACTTGGTAAAGCCCGAAAACTACAGCGCTTCCTGATTATCAATGGCTTATCAGGTATCAGTGCCAGGGAGTTTACCACTGAGTTGCTTTTGGAATACCGCAAGTTTGTCTACGACGAATATCTCTATGTATCTCAGTTCCCATACCTCTATCCTTCTGGCGGAGGGAGGCATGCTCCTCAGAGACGCTGTAAGGATGCCACAGTGGTGCACGACCTGAAAGCCCTCCAGGCTTTCTTCCGGGAACTGGAGGATACTGGTGAGATACGCCGCTCGCCCTTTAAGAAGATTTCGTTTGAGAAGCGAAGGAGCATCATGCACGTGATGTATGACGCTCCTGTTTTCATGAAGGCCGAGGAATTGAGGAAGGTGATGAAAACGGATGTGCCTTCTGAACTGCAATGGGTGAAGGATCTTTTTGTGTTGAATTGTGCGCTGGGTTGTCGTATCGGGGATTTGCTGCGGCTCACGATGGATAAGGTGGCTGTGTCAGAGGACGGGATACCGTATGTGCATTATTTCCCATTGAAAACGGCTCAGTCTCAGGGGACGAATCAGGAGATCCAGACGCCACTGATTGAACCTGCAATAGAAATAATCCGTCGTACGAAGCTGGTGTTTATTGGACATCAGCCTAAGTATGGGAGGCAGGTGTATAACAAGTCGCTGCGGCGGTTGTTGGCGTATTGTGGGATTGACCGGAAGGTGAGTCTGTATGATTCGGAACTAGGTGACAATGTGTATAAACCCATCTATGAGGTCGCTTCGTCTAAGTTAGCCCGCAAGACCCATATAGACATGTTGACCAAGGTGCAGATCAATTATTATGCATCAGGTCTGCATCGGACTGGTTCGGATGCAGTGTTCCGATATACGAGTCTGGAGCTGAAGGATAGGTTGGCGTTGCTTCAAGCGGCGTTCGAGTAGTCATCTCGACTAGGTGTTAGCGCATGGAGAGATCTCTCGACTGCGCTCGAGATGACAAGGGGACGTTCGAGATGACAAGGGGACGTTCGAGATGACAAGGGGACGTTCGAGATGACAAGGGGGCATTTGAGAGAGGTCATTCCATTGGGAAGAGACCGTAGAGCTTGGCATCGATCATGTCGGTAACCATCTTGAAGTCCTCGGGGGAGTCGCCGAATTTACAGTGGTCGCCATCGACGATGATGAGCGGCCCTAGATAGGTGGCTATCCATTCCTCATAGCGTTTCTCCAGTCCCTGCAGGTAGTCGAGGCGCATGGTCTGCTCGTACTCGCGGCCACGCTTCTGGATTTGTGCCACCAGGGTAGGGATGCTTGAGCGGATATAGATCATGAGGTCGGGCAGTTTGACGAGCGAGATCATCAGGTCGAAGAGGTCGGTATAGTTCTGGAAGTCGCGATCGCTCATCATCCCCTGGTCGTGGAGGTTGGGGGCGAAGATGCGGGCATCCTCGAAGATGGTGCGGTCCTGGATGATGGTGTCCGTGGATTTCGAGATCTCCACCACCTCCTTGAAGCGCTTGTTGAGGAAATAAATCTGTAGATTGAACGACCAACGGGGCATGTTGGCATAGAAGTCTTCCAGATAGGGGTTGTTGTCTACAGGCTCGAAGCGTGGTGTCCAGCCATAACGATGGGCCAGCAATTTGGTGAGTGTGGTCTTGCCACTGCCGATGTTTCCTGCTATTGCGATGTGCATGGTCTTGTTGGGAATTGAATGATTGAGAATTGAGGAATGATTAGGAGAAGAGGCCGAAGAGGGTAGCGTCGATGCGGTCGATGACCTGCGCCAGATCCTTGGGGCGGTTGATGAAGTCGAGCTGGTCTTTCTCAACCGTCATCACACGGCCCTTGTATTTATGATAGATGAAGTCGTCGTAGCGCTCGTTGAGGTTCTGCAGATATTCCAGTTGCATCGACTGCTCATAGTCGCGCCCCCGCTGCTGGATGTTGCCCACGAGGTAGGGCACAGAGGCACGGAGGTAGATCATCAGGTCGGGCAGGCGCACCACCGACATCATCTGCTCGAAGAGTTCCATATAGGTCTGATAGTCGCGGTCGGAGAGGTTGCCCATCGCCCGGTTATTCTCCATAAACACATAGACGCCCTCGAAGATGGTGCGGTCCTGGATGATGGTATGGTCGGTCTGCGAGATGGCGATGAGGTCGCGGAAGCGCTCCTTGAGGAAGTAGACCTCAAGGTTGAACGACCATCGGTGGATGTCGCGGTAGTAGTCTTCGAGGTAAGGGTTGTGGTCGACGGCCTCGAAGCGTGGTTCCCAGCCATAGTGCTTGGCCAGCAGCTTCGTGAGCGTTGATTTCCCGCTACCGATGTTTCCTGCAATCGCTATATGCATCTTGTTGACTGTTTATTCAGGGCTTTGTTCGAGTTTGAAGAGTTTGTCGCTGGGACGTACTTTCTCGGGGACGGCGATGGAGACGCGTGTGCCCTGCTCAGCCACCTCCACGGGGCCGTGGTCGCCGTGGATCTCGTCGGCATTGACATAGATGACACCCGTGGTGGGTCCTGTGATGAGCATCTTGTCGCCCACCTTGAAGGTGTTGGCCTCGACGGTGAACTCAGCGACACCGAGCTTTGAGAAGTATTTCACGCCCTTGCCGATGTAGACCTTGCGCTCTGTGGCGTTGGAGCCGTAGTTCTTGTTCCACTCGCCCATGAGCTGGCCCTGATAGTAACCATCCCAGAAGCCACGGTTGAAGACGGTGGCGAGACGGGCGTCCCACGCATCTTTGCGCTCTTCCGTGAAATCGCCGTCGAGCACAGCCTGTATGGCCTCTTTGTAGCACTTCACGACGGTATAGACGTATTCCGGTCCTCGGGCACGCCCCTCAATCTTGAACACGCGCACACCTGCATTCATCATCTTATCGATGAAGCGCACGGTCTTCAGGTCTTTGGGCGACATGATGTATTTGTTGTCGATGTCGAGCTGATAGCCCGTCTCATTGTCTGTGGCCGTATAACTGCGACGGCACACCTGGATGCACTCGCCGCGGTTGGCGCTGCGGTTGGCGGCATGCAGGCTCATGTAGCACTTGCCGCTGATGGCCATGCAGAGGGCACCGTGGCAGAACATCTCGATGCGGATCTGCTCGCCCGAGGGGCCGCAGATATGTTCGGCCTCCACCTGGCGGTAGATCTCTGCCACCTGATTCATGTTCAGCTCACGCGCCAGCACCACGACATCGGCAAACTGGGCATAGAAGCGCAAGGCCTCGATATTGGAGATGTTGAGCTGAGTGGAGAGGTGCACCTCCTGTCCCACGCGGTTGCAATAGGTCATCACAGCCACATCGCTGGCGATGACGGCAGAGATACCTGCCTCATGGGCAGCGTCGATGATCTCATGCATCAGGGGGATATCCTCGCCATAAATGATGGTGTTGACCGTGAGATAGCTCTTGATGCCATGCTCCTTACAAGTGGCGGCCATCTCTTTCAGGTCGTCGATGGTGAAGGTGGAGGCCGAGTGGGCCCGCATGTTCAGTTTCTCGATGCCGAAATAGATGCTGTCGGCCCCAGCCTGGATGGCTGCTGCCAGCGACTCGCGAGAGCCCACTGGCGCCATAATTTCAAAATCTTGAATCTTCATGGGTGCAAATTTACAAATTTTTTGTGAATAAATACATCTATTAGCCAATAATTTGTTATCTTTGCAAGCAGAAACCAAAAACGAAAGCTCATGGGGAATAGATTCTGCATACTGTTGCTGACCATGATTATGGCTGCATCGGCTGGCGCCCAGACGGATGGAAATGATTCGATTGTAAGAGTCGGTTATTCGAAGGGCGACCTGGACGCCATTGCAGGTGCCATAGACCAAGTGACGGAGAATCGTATGAACAAGGGTCTCATCACTTCGTCGATCGACGCCCTCAGTGGTCAGGCGGCTGGTGTGCAGGTGACCGCAGGCGGTAATCAGGAGGCGATGATCTCTGCCGTGCGTGTGAGGGGTACCACCTCGCTGACGGGTGGCAACGACCCGCTCGTCATAATCGACGGTGTGACGGCAGACCTGGCTGTCCTCTCGACCATCTACCCTGCCGACATCGAGAGTTTTACCATTCTGAAGGATGCCTCAGAGACGGCACAGTACGGCTCGCGAGGTGCTGCAGGTGTCATCGAGGTGGCCACTAAGCGTGGCAAGGGGCAGCCGTTCCACATTTCCTACGACGGCAGCATAGGCTTTGAGTCGGTGTTCAAACGGGTAGAGATGCTCAGCGCCGACGAGTTCCGTAATACGGCCCGGCAATACGGATTCGACATCATCGACAGGGGATATGACACAGACTTCAACAAGGCCATCGAGTGTACAGGCTTTGTGCAGAACCACCATGTCGCCTTCGGCGGCGGTAATTAGAAGGCCAATTATCGTGCCTCTGTGGGCTTTCAGCGCCATAAGACAGTGATTAAGACGCAGGACTACCGTAACATCATTGCCAAGCTCGACATCACCCAGATGGCCTTCGACAACCATCTGACGGTGGACCTCGGTATGGTGGGCTCTGTGCAGAAGCGCGACTATCTGCCTTTCCCCCAGCAACTCTATTATTCGGCGGCCACCTTCAACCCCACCTTTCCGGACTTTCCTGAAGTTGACGGGAAATATGATCAGGTGACGGAAGCCCTCTGGATCAGCAACCCCCTCTCGCTGTTGGAGATGAAACAGAACGAGGACGGCGGCCATTTCAACATCCACATGAAGGCGAAGGTGGACATCACGAAAACGCTGACCCTGAGGGCCTTCGGATCGTACTCCTACAGAACCGACGATGACTCTCACTACTATCCCACCACGGTGTGGAGCAAGGGTGAGGCCTATCGCGATCATGAGAAGAGCGAGGACCTGAGAGGTAACCTGTCGCTGACCTACGCCACCAAGAAAAAGAACTTAGAGCTGAGCGTGATGGCGCTCGCCGAGGCCGAACTGCAGAGGAAAACCGGATTCAACGTGACTGTAACCAACTTCTCGACGGATGCCTTTGGCTACGATAAGCTGTCGGCAGGTGCCACGCGCCCTTGGGACGGTACGGACTCCTACTATAGGGAGGCCCGTATGGAATCGTTTCTCGGACGTGCGCAGGTGACCTTATGGGATCGATACACGCTGACGGTCAATGCCCGTGGCGACGCCTCGTCGAAGTTCGGAAGGAATCACCGCTGGGGTTTCTTCCCCTCCATCAGTGGAGCCTGGGTGATCAGCAGGGAGCGCTGGATGCAGTCCCTGAAGTGGCTCTCAAACGCTAAGCTGCGTATCGGCTACGGTCTGGCAGGTAGTCAGGGCGGTATCGACTCCTACAACTCCATGCAGCTTCTGGCACCCAACGGTGTGGTGCCCTATGCCGGCTCCATCACCACCACCCTCGGCATCATCCGCAATTCCAATCCCGACTTGAAGTGGGAGGTGAAGAAGACCTTCAACGTGGGTCTTGACCTTTCGATGTGGGAGAAGCGCATCGCCTTGAGCGTAGACTACTACCGTTCAAAGACCACCGACATGCTCTATGTCTACACCGTTCCTGTGCCGCCATTCCCCTACGATAAGTTCCTGGCCAACCTCGGTTCGATGCAGAACAGTGGTCTTGAGATAGGCTTTGGCATCACCCCCTTGCGCACGAAGGACGTGGAGCTGACCATCAACATGAACTGGTCGTTTGAGCGCAACAAGCTGCTTGCCCTCGACGGCGACTATAACGGCCAGCACCTGACGGCTCCACAGTCGAAAGGCATCTCTGCCCTCTGGGGCGCAGGCTTCCATGGATCGAGCACCGTGGTGAAGCAGATCGTAGGAGAGCCCCTGGGTGTCTTCAAACTGCCGCACTGCAAAGGCATCGTAAAAGATTCCGAAGGTTTGAAGTATTATGACGTGACGGACGAAAGCTATGTCTGTGGACAGGCCACGCCCAAGGCCGTCATGGGTTCGAACATCGCCCTGCGCTATCGTCATTGGGACATCACCACGCAAATCAATGGTGCCTTCGGACACAAGATTTACAACGGTACGGCCCTCTCGTATATGAACGTGCTCTCGTTGCCCAACTACAACATCATGAAGGGTGCGCCCGAAGAGGCGATCATGGATCAGACCATCAGCGACTACTGGCTTGAGAACGGCGACTACGTGAACTTCGACTATGTGACCGTAGGCTGGACAATTCCCATCAGGATGAAATACATCCAGGGGCTTCGCCTGTCTGTCTCAGTCAACAACCTCGCCACCATTACTGGCTACAGCGGGGTGACGCCGATGATCAACTCGAGCGTCATCAACGGCACCCTCGGCATCGACGACAAGAACGTCATGCCTGCCTATCGCAGTTACACTTTCGGTCTCAGCATGAAATTTTAAGCACTATGAATACAATCCATCAGATAGTATGTAGGGGGAGGAGAAGTCTTTTGCTTCTTGGCTTTTTTGCCCTTTTGCCCGCATCCTGTTCGCTCGAAGAACATCCTCAAGACCAGATTGCCGACGAATTGGCCCATGCCACCCCAGAGATGCTTTTCAAGAATACCGTCACCACCTTATATAATTATGTGGGAGGTGCTACCGACGGCCAAGGACTGCAAGGCACGTGTCGGGGCATCTATGACCTCCAGACCTTCGGATCGGACGAAGCCATTATCCCCACCAGAGGCCACGACTGGTACGACGGTGAGATGTGGCAGCATATGTACAGGCACTCATGGGACGGCGATCACGAGCTGTTGTACAACTCCTGGACCTATCTCTATAAGGCCATCACACTCTGCAACCGTTCGATAGAACACCTTGCAGAAAGCCGCAACATCATCTCCGACCAAGAATACAAGGCTTATACGGCCGAAGTGCGCGCCCTCAGAGCCATCTACTACTGGTATCTGCTCGACCTCTTCGGACGTGTACCCATCGTCACGAACACCCGCCTCTCGATGAATGAAGTCCTTCAGTCGGAGCGCAGCGAACTGTTCCATTTCGTCTACGACGAGCTCGTCGAGGCCAGCTATGATCTGGAAAAACAGAACAGTGTGTCGCAAGGCGATTACTATGGCCGTGTCACCTTTGATGTGGCGCTCTTCGTCTTGGCTAAGCTCGCCCTGAATGCAGAGATCTATCTTGATGACGATTGGACGGACAAAGAATACCTCGACGGCAAGGAGATCATGTTAGACGTCTACGGACAGAAGATGAATGCCTGGGAGACGGTCATCTTCTTCTGCAACTACCTGGCGAACAATTATTATCTAGAACCTGTCTACAGTATGAATTTCGTGGTGCGCAACGAGAACTCCGCCGAGAATATCTGGGTCATCCCCATGGATAAAGACCTCTATGGCAACACACAGCAGAATATCATGCGCTCGTGGCACTATCGTCATGCAGATGCCTATGGTATCACAGGCGAAAACGGCTCATGTGCCACCCTGAACACCCTTCGTGTCTTCGGCTATGGCACGGATGACGAGGATCCACGTTTCGAATTGAATTATTGGGCAGACGAGGTGTATGACCGCAATGGGGAGCTCGTCCTCGATCGCACAGGAAACCCTCTTGTCTACTATCCAAACGCTGTGAAGATGGATCTCAGCTACGATCCCTTCGTGGAAACGGCTGGTGCCCGAATGAAGAAATACGACATAGACAAGAACGCCACGAAGAACGGCATTCTCATGGATAACGATATTGTGCTCTTCCGTTTTGCCGATGTCCTGTTGATGCGTGCTGAGGCTAAGTGGCGCAATGGCCAGGACGGTAGCTTCGACTTCAATAATGTACGTGATCGTGCGGGGGCCAGTTTTCGCGAGTTGACGGCGGAGACTCTGCTCGATGAACGGCTGCTCGAACTCTGCTGGGAGGGGTGGCGACGTCAGGACATGATTCGTTTCCGTCAGTATAAGAGTCTCTTCACGGGTGATGAGTTCGATGATCCTGTCGACGAAAGCGACGGCCACACCACTGTATTCCCCATCCCCAAGGATATGCTCATCCTGAATCCTCACTTTACACAAAATCCGGGATACTAATGAAGAAATTGGTCATCATAGGTCTTTTAGTATTGTTCTGCGGGTGTGCTGCCCAACAACAGAAGACCTATCATCACGAAGTGCTGAACCGCATGACCCCTATCAAGGATCAGGGCGAGAGTGAGACATGCTGGATCTATGCCATGCTTGCTGCCATCGAGACGGAACATCTGGCATGGGGCGACTCCGTGAACCTCTCACCTTATTATATAGAGAAGATGCTGGAGCAGGAACCCAATGCCCCCAAGAGCAAGCGCGGTGAGTGTGCCACCCTGCTCAGACTGATAGAGAAATATGGCATTGTGGGCTACGACGCCATGCGGAAGGTAGATACCCCGGCTCCTAAATGGGTGTTCATGCTCGGTGCCACCTATACGCCACAGGAGTTTGCCCGTAGCGTATGCAAGCCGGGGGAATATATCCAGCTGATGAGCAATAGCCGTAAGCCTTACTATCAGGAGATGGAACTGGAGGTGGAGGACAACTGGCTGCACGACCGTTACCTGAACATCCCCATGGACTCGCTGATTCTTAAAACCGAACATGCCGTGCGACACCATCATGGCGTTTGTTGGGAGGATGCCGGCCACGGCATGGCCATCGTGGGTATTGCCCATGACGATCAGGGGGAGAAGTATTTCATCATGAAAAACTCATGGGGCACCAACGGTCCTTACAAGGGGTTGGAATACCTCTCGTTTGAACAATTCAGGAAAACCACCGTTGCCGTCGAGATGACAAATGAAGCCTACTATGAAAAAAAATCGCCGAAAAATTTGGCAGATAGAAATTAAATGTTTACCTTTGTCGCCGAAATGTTACAAAAACGACGCTAAATTAGAAATAATGATAAGAATGGCAAATAACTATTGGTGGTGGCGCAGCTCAAGATTCGAAAGATCGTGAGAAGATAGCCCGTACCCAAGCATTTGCTAAAAAAGATACTGAGAGGCCTGTCGTTCTTGCGACGGGCCTCTTAAATTTTTCCATCAGCACTCAACAATATAAAACTAAATAATATGAGCAAGTATCAAGTTGACAAAAACGGTTTCTACGGAGAGTTTGGCGGTGCATATGTGCCAGAGATTCTCTACAAGTGTGTTCACGACCTGCAGGAAGCCTACCTCCCCATCATCGAGTCGGAGGATTTCAAACAGGAGTATCATGCCCTCTTGAAAGACTATGTGGGTCGTCCCTCACCACTCTATTTCGCCAAGCGCATGAGCGAGCAGTACGGCTGTCAGTTGTATCTGAAGCGTGAGGACCTGAACCACACGGGTGCCCACAAGATCAATAATACCATCGGTCAGATTCTGCTGGCCAAGAAGATGGGAAAGACGCGTATTATCGCTGAGACAGGTGCCGGACAGCATGGTGTGGCCACAGCCACAGTCTGTGCCCTGATGAACATGAAGTGCGAGGTGTTCATGGGTGCCACCGATGTGGAGCGCCAGCATACCAACGTGGAGCGTATGAAGATGCTGGGTGCCGAGGTGCATCCCGTCCGTACTGGAAACATGACGCTCTCTGATGCCTGCTCTGAGGCTATCCGCGACTGGTGCTGTCATCCTGCCGATACTTTCTATATCGTAGGCTCCACAATGGGTCCCCATCCTTATCCCGACCTTGTGGCCCGTATGCAGAGTGTCATCTCCGAGGAGATCAAATGGCAGTTGAATGAAAAGATAGGCCGCGACTATCCCGACTATCTCATCGCCTGTATCGGCGGTGGTTCGAATGCCGCTGGCACCATCTTCCACTATATGGACGACGAAAGGGTCAAGATTGTCTTGGCCGAGGCTGGTGGCCACGGTTGGGAGACCAACTACACGGCAGCCACCATCCACAAAGGCTCTACGGGTATCCTGCATGGTGCCAAGATGCTCGTGATGCAGAATGAAGACGGCCAGATAGAAGAGGCTTTCACCATCTCTGCCGGACTCGACTACCCCGGTGTGGGCCCCATGCATTGTAACATGGCCAGGCAGGGACGTACCCAGGTGCTCTCTATCAACGACGACGAGGCTATCTATGGCGGTTATGAACTTACCCGTATGGAGGGCATCATCCCTGCCATCGAGAGTGCCCACGCCATCGCTGCCCTGAAGAAACTCTCCTTCAAACCCACGGACGTGGTGGTGCTCACCGTCAGTGGTCGTGGCGACAAGGATGTGGAGACCTATCTGAACAACAAACAGATGGCTAAGGAATATGGTAATTTCTAATGGACAATTGAAAATTATGAATACATTCAAATATACGACAAGCAGCAAGACTATTCTGGCGGATCTGTATACGCCTGTGGGTGTGTATATGCGACTGAGAGACCTCTATCCGCAGAGTGCATTGATGGAGAGCTCCGACTACCACGATGCCAACAACTCACGTTCGTTTATCGGTATCAACCCCATCGCCAGTGTTGCCATCGGACATGGCGTCGCCACCGTCAGCTATCCTGACAGCAGCACCATGACCCATGAAGTAAATAAGGACTACCGTTCTGATAAAGCCATCCACGCCCTCATCGACCGGATAGAGGTTTCGGGGGCTGATGCCAAGGACTGCGGTCTCTTCGGCTATACTTCGTTCAATGCCGTGCGCTATTTCGAGGACATCGCCGTGAAGGATGAGACCCAGGCCAAGAATGATGCCCCCGACCTGCTCTATATATTATATAAGGTGGTGATCGTGTTCGACCATCATAACAACCAGCTGAAGGTGGTGACACTGGGTGAGCCTCAGGACATCGATGACATGCTGAAGGCCATGAACAAGGCCAGTGTGAAAGCCTATGACTTCCACCCCGTGGGTGAGACCACCAGTCCGCTCACCGACGAGGAGCATAAAGCCAATATCCGCCGCGGCATCCGGCATTGTCTGCGAGGCGACGTGTTCCAGATCGTGCTCTCGCGCCGTTTCGTCCAGAAATATGAAGGCGACGACTTCAAACTGTACCGTGCCCTGCGAAGCATCAACCCCAGTCCCTACCTTTTCTACTTTGACTTCGGTGGTTTCCGCATCTTCGGTTCCTCACCCGAGACCCACTGCCGGATAGAAGGTAAGAAAGCGTATATCGACCCCATTGCCGGCACCACGAGACGTACGGGTGACGAAGAGGCCGACCGCCAGGGTGCTGAATACCTGCGTAACGACCCTAAGGAGAATGCCGAGCATGTGATGCTGGTAGACCTTGCCCGTAACGACCTGAGCCGCAACTGTCACCATGTCAAGGTCGACTTCTATAAAGACCTGCAGTACTATTCTCATGTCATCCACCTCGTCTCTCGCGTCAGTGGCACCCTCGACGACTGTGCCGACCCCATCAAGGCTTTTATCGACACCTTCCCTGCCGGTACCCTCAGTGGTGCCCCTAAGGTACGTGCCATGCAGCTCATCTCCGAATATGAGCCCCACAACCGTGGTGCCTACGGTGGCTGTATCGGTATCATAGGCCTCGACGGCTCGTTGAATCAGGCCATCACCATACGTACCTTTGTCTCCCGTAACGGTGAACTGTGGTTCCAGGCTGGTGGCGGCATCGTGGCCAAGAGTGATGAGGAGTACGAACTCCAGGAAGTAAACAACAAATTAGGGGCTTTAAGGAGGGCCATCGAAAAAGCAGAAGCATTATGAAAATAGTCATCATCGACAACTACGACTCGTTTACCTATAACCTGAGTCATTTGGTCAAGGAATTAGGTGCTGAGGTCACCGTACTGCGTAATGACCAGTTCCAGCTTGCCGACCTCGAGCCCTATAGCAAGATTATCCTCTCGCCGGGTCCCGGCATCCCCTCTGAGGCAGGTCTGCTGCTCGATGTCATCCGTACCTATGCCGGCAAGAAACCCATCTTGGGTGTCTGCCTAGGGCATCAGGCTATTGGCGAGGCTTTCGGGGGAAAGCTCGAGAACCTGAGCGATGTCTTCCATGGTGTCGCCACCCCCTGTCACATCATCAGCGACGACCCCCTCTTCAGTGGTCTCGACCACGATATCACCATCGGCCGTTACCACTCGTGGGTGGTCTCTAAAGACGGTTTCCCCGACTGTCTGGAGGTGACTGCGGAAAGTGACGAGGGACAGATCATGGCCCTGCGCCACAAGACACTGAACGTCCGCGGCATTCAGTTCCACCCTGAGAGCGTGCTCACCCCCGACGGACGCAAGATGCTGCAGAATTGGATGTTTCTTTAAGATTGAAAATTGAAGATTGAAGATTGAAAATTGAAAATTGAATAAATATGGCACAGACAATGAAAGACATCCTCAACAGGATGCTGAACCACGAGGAACTCTCTCGTGAAGAAATGAAGAATATTCTGGTGGGCATCACTCAGAGTGAGTATCCCACCGAACAGATCACTGCCCTGCTCACTGCCTTGCAGATGCGTGGCGTCACCGTCGACGAGCTGTTGGGCTTCCGCGATGGTATCCTCGAGACGGGTGTTCCCGCTATCCTCAATGCCGACCGTTATATCGACGTCGTTGGCACCGGTGGCGACCGTAAGAACACCTTCAACATCTCCACCACCTCCTGCTTCGTCATCGCCGGTGCTGGCTATAAGGTGGCCAAACACGGCAACTATGCAGCCACCAGTGTCAGCGGCGCCTCAAACGTCATCCAGCACCACGGCATTAAGTTCACCGACGACATCGACCGCCTGAACCGTTCACTCGATGAGGCCGGCATCGTCTATCTCCATGCCCAGCTCTTCGCCAAGGCCATGAAGTTCGTGGGCCCCATCAGGAAAGCCCTGCAGTTCCCCACCATCTTCAACCTCCTGGGGCCGCTGGTCAACCCCAGCCAACCCAAGTGCCAGCTCTTAGGTGTGGCCAACCTCGACCAGATGCGCCTCTATCATCAGGTGTATCAGAAGATTGGCATCGACTACGGTATCGTGAACTCCATCGACGGCTACGATGAGATCTCTTTGACAGGCGACTTCAAGGTTACCACCCGTCAATACGAACGTATCTTCAAACCCAGCGACCTCGGTTTCGAGATTGCCAAGCCCGAGGAACTCGTGGGTGGTGCCACGGAAGAAGAGGCTGCCCAGATCTTCGACAGTGTACTCGAGAACCGTGCCTTGCCAGCCCAGAAAAACATCGTGTTGGCCAATGCCGCCTTCGGTATCCAGGTGCTCGAGAAGGGTGAGAAGTCTGTCGAGGAGTGTATCGCCATTGCCCGTGAGAGCATCGACAGCGGTGCAGCCCTCCGTACCTTCAAGAAGTTTGTCGAACTCAACTCGTAGGCGACCATGGTCATTAAGGTATGTGGCATGCGTGAGCCGGAGAACATCCGTGAGGCCGAAGCCCTCGGTATCGACCTCATGGGATTCATCTTCTGGCCGAAGTCCAGTCGTTTTGTCAGTGAGCGACCTGCCTATCTGCCTACAACATGCAGGCGGGTAGGGGTGTTTGTCGATGAACATATAGAGGAAGTGCAGCGTATCGCCGGGGAATATGCCCTCGACATCATCCAGCTTCACGGCCATGAGTCACCCGACTACATCCGCCAGCTCCATCTCTCATGTTCGCTCATTAAAGCCTTCAACATCGCCACGATCGACGACTTCACCGCCTGCATCCCCTACGAGGGACTGGTTGACTACTTCCTCTTCGACACGAAAGGCCAGCGTGTTGGGGGCAATGGACAGAAGTTCGACTGGAGTGTGCTCAAGGCCTACCGTTGTCAGACACCGTTCCTGCTCAGCGGTGGCATCGGCCCCGACGATGCCTTACGTATTAAGGCTTTCAGTCATCCGCGCTATGCTGGCATCGACCTCAATTCCCGCTTCGAGTTGTCCCCTGGCCTCAAAGACATCGATAGCATCAAGAGTTTTTTGGAAAAGGTAAAAAGGTAAAAAAGTAAAGATATGGCAAATAAAATCAATCAGTTATTCGAAAATAGCAAGGACCGGAAGCTCCTGTCGCTCTATTTCTGTGCTGGCTGTCCTACGCTCGACGGCACAGCCGACGTCATCCTCACCATGCAGCGTCGTGGCATTGCCATGATCGAGGTGGGCATCCCCTTCAGCGATCCCCTCGCCGACGGCCCCGTCATCCAGAGTGCTGCCACCCAGGCTCTCCGCAACGGCATGACCCTGCAGAAGCTCTTCGGTCAGTTGGCTGCCATCAAGGATCAGGTTTCTATCCCCCTCGTGCTGATGGGCTATCTTAATCCCATCCTTCACTATGGCATCGAGGCGTTCTGCAAGAGTTGTGTGGAGAGTGGTGTCAGTGGCGCCATCATCCCCGATCTGCCCTTCGACGACTATCTGAACATCGTCAAGCCCGTGGCCGACAAGTACGATCTGCGTATCATTATGCTCATCACCCCGGAGACCAGTGGGGAGCGTATCCGTTTCATCGACGAACATACCGACGGCTTCATTTACATGGTATCCTCTGCCGCCATCACCGGTGCCCAGAAGAGCTTCGACGAGGCCAAGCAGGAATACTTCCGTCGTATCAACGCCATGAACCTGCGCAATCCCCGTATGATAGGCTTTGGCATCAGCAATGCCCAGACGCTCAAGGCTGCCCAGGACAATGCCGCCGGTGCCATCATCGGCTCTAAGTTCGTAACCCTCTTAAACGAAGCCGAGGGCCATGCAGACATAGCCCTCGACAACTTGTATAAAGCGTTGGAGTGATTACTTATTCAGCTTCCAGGTGACACCGTCCTTGGTGTCCTTCACCTCAAAGCCGGCAGCGGCGAGCTCATCGCGGATCTTATCCGAAGTAGCCCAGTCTTTGTCGGCTTTTGCTTTGGCTCTCAGTTCCAGCACCATGTCCATCACCTTGCCGAAAGCTTCCTCACGGGCATCGTTGGAGCCCTTGTTCTCGGCCTTCAGTCCGAGGATGTCGAAGGCAAAGAGGCTCATCGTCTCCTTCAGCTCCTTCAGGCAGTCGGCACAGATGGTGGCCTTATGGTCCACGAGCTTGTTGATGGTGGTGCAGGCCTCAAAGAGATAGCTGATCACCTGAGGTGTGGCAAAGTCGTCGTTCATCGCGTCGTAACACTTCTGGCGCAGTTCCGTCACCACCTTCTTCGTCTCGGCGTCACACTCTGCCGACGCCTGTACGCGCTCCAGGTCGCTGATGGCGTTCAACAGCTTCTCCAGTCCCTTCTCGGCAGCCACCAGGGCCTCGTTCGAGAAGTCCACGGTGCCACGGTAGTGGGCACTCAGCACGAAGAAGCGGATGGTCATCGGCGAATAAGCCTTCTCCAGCAGCGGGTGGTTGCCTGTAAAGAACTGCTCCAGCGTGATGAAGTTATTATACGACTTACCCATCTTCTGTCCGTTGATGGTCAGCATATTGTTGTGCATCCAGTACTTCACGGCCTGATGTCCCATCGATCCCACGGCCTGTGCTATCTCACACTCATGGTGGGGGAACACGAGGTCCATGCCGCCACCGTGGATGTCAAACTCCTCACCCAGATACTTGCGCCCCATGGCCGTACACTCACAGTGCCAGCCAGGGAATCCGTCGCTCCAGGGTGATGGCCAGCGCATGATATGCTCTGGCTGTGCCTTCTTCCACAGGGCGAAGTCGGCCTGGTTCTTCTTCTCTCCCACACCGTCTAGCTCACGGCTGGCATCCTTGATGTTCTCCAGCGAACGGCCAGAGAGAACACCATACCTGAACTGGGAGCCGGTGCTCTCCGCTCTCTTATTATACGCCTCGATGTCGAAATAGATGCTTCCGTTGCTCTCGTAGGCAAGGCCGTTGTCCAGGATCTGCTGCACCAGCTGCTGCTGTTCGATGATATGTCCTGAGGCGTGGGGCTCTATCGAGGGGCGCAGCACGTTCAGTGCATCCATCGCAGCATGATAGCGGTTCGTATAATATTGGGCTATCTCCATGGGCTCCAGCTGCTCCAGTCTTGCCTTCTTGGCAATCTTATCCTCTCCCTCGTCGGCATCGTGCTCCAGATGTCCTACGTCGGTGATGTTCCTTACATAACGTACCTTATAGCCCAGGTGCTTCAGATAGCGGAACACCAGGTCGAAGGTGATGGCCGGACGGGCATGCCCCAGATGGGGGTCGCCATACACTGTAGGACCACACACATACATACCCACATGGGGTGCATTCAACGGCTCGAAGCGCTCCTTCTGCCGTGTCAACGTATTATAAATGACCAGTTTAGAATCCATATCTTTCTGTTTGTTCTTTTTCTTACTTCATGAGGGTTTCCATTAGCTCCTTCATACCCTCCGAGGCTCCCTTCTGTATCTGCTTGACGCGACTGCCTGCATTCACGGGGTTGGGGTCGATGAGGTAGATGGGGGTGTCGGGCTTGGCATAATGCATCAGTCCGGCAGCGGGGTAGACCACCAGTGAGGTGCCGATGATGATCAGGATGTCGGCCTCTTGCACCTCTTCGGCAGCGATGGTGATATTGGGCACGGCCTCACCGAAGAATACGATGTAGGGGCGCAGCAGCGAACCGTCACCGGCCTTGGTGCCCGGCTCTACCTCACAGTTGTCTGCCGTCAGCTGTATCTGATAGCGCGGGTCGTCGACGTCGCGGCTCGAACACACCTTCATCAGCTCGCCGTGCAAGTGGATTACCTTCTTCGAACCTGCCATCTCGTGGAGATTGTCCACGTTCTGGGTCACTACGGTCACGTCATATTGCTCCTCCAGCTTTGCCACGAGTTTGTGGCCCTCGTTGGGCTGCACGTTCCAGCACTTCTTGCGGAGCATGTTATAGAAGTTTGTTACAAGTGTCGGGTCAGCCTCCCATCCTTCATGGGTGGCCACCTTCGATACGGGATAGTTCTCCCAGAGACCGTCGGCATCGCGGAAAGTCTTCAGTCCGCTCTCCACCGACATGCCTGCACCGGTCAATACAACAATCTTTTTCATGTGTTTATTTGATTTACGACGGTGCAAAGATACGAAAAAAATAGAGTTAACCGTTAAGAATTAAGAAAAAATGTGTGGCGGTAGTAAAATTTTCACCTTTCACTCTTCGCTTTTCACTTTTTTGTTGTACCTTTGCGCCCGAATTTTGAGAGATAACACATTATTTATATAAAGAAAGAATGGATAAATTAAGTTATGCTTTGGGTCTGGGCATCGGTCAGCAGCTGTCCCAGATGGGTGCCAGTGACATCAGTGCCGACGATTTTGCACAGGCCATCAAGGATGTGCTCGAGGGCAACGAACTGCAGGTGTCTCACCGTGAGGCTCAAACGATTGTACAGGACTATTTCCGTAAGCAGCAGGAGAAGCTTCAGGCCGAGCGCGCCGAGCAAGGAAAAGCGCATAAGGAGGCTGGTGAGAAATACCTCGCCGAGAACAGCAAGAAAGAGGGCATCGTCACGTTGCCCAGCGGTCTGCAGTATCAGGTACTGAAAGAGGGCAACGGCAAGAAGCCTAGTGCTAAAGACACGGTGATGTGCCACTACGAGGGAACACTCATCGACGGTACAGTCTTCGACAGCAGCTATCAGCGCGGCGAGCCTGCCACCTTCCCCTTGCAGCAGGTCATTGCCGGTTGGACCGAGGGTCTGCAACTCATGCAGGAGGGTGCCAAGTATCGTTTCTTCATCCCCTACCGTCTGGCTTACGGCGAGGGTGGTGCAGGTGCCTCTATTCCCCCGTTTGCAGCCCTGATCTTCGATGTTGAACTGATTCAGGTCGTGTAAAGGTAAAAGGGTAAAAAGGTAAGAAGGTAAAAAAGTAAAATAAACAATTACGAAAATGAAAAAGATTACATTTGCTGCGATTGCAGCTGTAGCTGCCGTGATGATTGCGTCATGCGGCAACAACACTCCCAGAGCAAGTCTGAAAACTGATGTCGACACCCTGAGCTATGCGCTCGGTATGTCTCAGACACAGGGTCTGAAAGAGTATCTCGTTGGTAGCCTTGAGATGGACACCGCCTACATGGCCGACTTCATCAAGGGTCTTAACGAGGGTGCCAACGCTGGCGACAACAAGAAGAAGGCCGCCTACTATGCTGGTATCCAGATTGGTCAGCAGATCTCTAACCGTATGCTGAAGGGCATTAACCACGAGGTATTCGGCGACGACTCTACGAAGTCCATCTCCCTGAAAAACTTCATGGCTGGTTTCGTCAGCGGAACCACTGGCAAAAAGGGTCTCATGACCGTCGACTCTGCTCAGATGGTAGCCCAGCGCCTCATCTCTGTGGTGAAGGCCAGGGAGCTTGAAAAGACCTACGGCCCCAACAAGGTGGCTGGTGAGAAGTTCCTCGCCGAGAATGCCAAGAAAGAAGGTGTGAAGACCCTCGCCAACGGCGTTCAGTACAAAGTCATCAAAGAGGGTACTGGTGCCATCCCCACCGACACCTCTCTGGTGAAGGTTCACTACGAGGGCCGTCTGATCAACGACTCTATCTTCGACAGCAGCTACAAGCGCGGCGAGCCCACCACATTCCGTGCCAACCAGGTCATCAAGGGTTGGACCGAGGCTCTCTGCCACATGCCTGCCGGTTCTGTATGGGAGGTTTACATTCCTCAGGATCAGGCCTATGGCGAGCGTGAGCAGAACATCATCAAGCCTTTCTCTGCACTGATCTTCAAGATCGAGCTCATCGAGGTTAATCCTAAGAAGTAATGAAGAAGTTCATCATGATAGCACTCGCCCTCGTGGCGGGTGCTTCTTCGTTTGCACAACAGCTGAAGACCAGTAGCGACTCGGTCAGCTACACCGCTGGCATGACCATCACCAACGGTCTTGTGCCCTTCCTGCTCCAGCAGAAAGTCGACACCACGCTGATGGCCGACTTCGTGCGTGGTTTCATGGATGCCGTCAAGGTCACCTCCGACCCTAAGCAAAAAGCCTACATGGTCGGCATGAACATCGCCCAGCAGGTCAACGAGCGCATGTTCCCCGGCATCCGGAAAGACTTCGAGCAGACGCCCGACTCCATCAATGCCGACCTCTTCTACCGCGGCTTTGCCGACGCCCTGCTCGGCGACACCACCCGTTTCACCGTGGCGGCTGCTGAGACCTACTTCACCACGAAGCAGCAGGCCGACAAAGCCGCCCGTGAAGAGCGCCTCTACGGAGCCACCCGCGACGCAGGTCGAAAGTTCCTCGAAGAGAATGCCAAGCGCGACGATGTCGTCAGTCTCCCCAGTGGTCTGCAGTACAAGGTGCTCGTCAAAGGCCAGGGTGAGGTGCCCCAGTCGTCCGACAAAGTGAAGGTCCACTATGAAGGTCGCCTGCTCGACGGCACGGTCTTCGACAGCAGCTACAAGCGTGGCGAGCCTGCCGAGTTCACCCCCATGCAGGTCATCAAAGGCTGGACCGAAGCCCTCACCCTCATGCCTGTGGGTAGCAAGTGGCAACTCTACATCCCCTACGAGCTGGGTTACGGCGAGCGGGGAGCTGGAGAAAACATCAAACCTTACAGCATGCTCATTTTCGATGTCGAATTACTCGAAATTGTGAAAGAATAACCAAGTGTGTCACGGAAGTGGCACACTTTTTTTCAAATTTTTCCCTTAAAAGTTGCAAAGTTCAATAAAATTGCTTACTTTTGCTGACAAATTGTAACTAAAAGGGAAAGAAGATGGACAAAATTGATTTTCTTGACAAGAAGATTCTGAGCATTCTCTCCAAGAACGCCCGAATCCCGTTTAAGGATGTAGCCGCCGAATGCAACGTGTCGCGTGCCGCCATCCACCAGCGTGTTCAACACCTCATCGACGCTGAAGTCATCACCGGCAGCGGCTTCGATGTCAACCCCAAGAGTCTCGGCTACAGCACCTGCACCTATGTAGGCATCAACCTCGAGAAAGGCTCGATGTACAAAGAGGTGGTAGAGTGCCTGCGCCATATCCCCGAAGTGGTGGAGTGCCACTTCACCACCGGCCCCTACACCATGCTTGTCAAGCTCTATGCCCGCGACAACGAACAGCTCATGGAGCTGCTCAACGGCAAGCTGCAAGGCATCCCCGGCGTCGTGGCCACCGAAACGCTCATCTCCCTTGAGCAGAGTCTCAAGCGCGAGATTCCCATTGCTCTCGACGAAGACGAACGGAAGTCATGAAACACTTCGAGCTAAAAACCTACCTCGATGACATCTATGCCCGCTTCCCCGAAGCCGACGGGAAGCCCGTCATCGGCATCACGGGCAACTACGAAGACCTCACCTGTAAACTCGGCCAGGGCTACTATCAGTCTGTGGTAGCCGCCGGTGGTGTACCCCTCGTGATACCCCCTGTTGACTCTGCCGACGTCATCATCAACACCCTCGACCGCATCGACGGTCTCATCCTCAGCGGCGGTGGCGACATCAACCCCCTCTGGGCTGGTGAAGAGCCCTCGCCCCTGCTCCATGGCATCAACAAAGAGCGCGACCTGCCCGAGCTACTCATCGCCCGTCTGGCCTACAACCGTCAGCTGCCCATCCTCGGCATCTGCCGTGGCATCCAGACCCTCGCCGTCGCCTTCGGTGGCAAGGTCTCTCAGGACATCGGTGCCACCTGCACCATCAAGCACTCCCAGGATGCCGACCGCTCCGAGCCTACCCATAGTGTGAAAATAGAGCCCGACTCACTCATTTCCGTGGCCTACCGGGCCACGGAAATGAGTGTCAACTCCTTCCACCATCAGGCTGTCAGCGACCCCGGTCCGCTCTTCCGCACCGTGGCCACAGCCCCCGACGGCATCATCGAAGCCATGGAGAGCAATGAATACAAATCCATCCTCGGCGTCCAGTGGCATCCCGAATGCCTTGCCGACGGACTGCCCCTCTTCCAGTGGCTCGTCGGCGAAGCCGCCAGCTACCGTGCCGCCCACCGTGTCCACGACCGTGTACTCACCCTCGACACCCACTGCGACACCCCCATGTTCTTCCCCGAAGGCATCCACTTCGACCAGCGCGACCCCAAGATCCTCGTCGACCTGCAGAAGATGACCGAAGGGCGTCAGGACGCCACCATCATGGTGGCCTACCTGCCGCAGCCCACCGACCATCCCACCGCCTTTGCCGACCGTATCTTCGACAAGATAGAAGAGATAGTGGCGCAGAACAGCGCCCATATCGCCCTTGCCCGGACTCCCGACGACCTCTGGATCAACAAGCACCGGGGGCTCAAATCCATCATGCTCGGCATCGAAAACGGCATCGCCCTTGACGGACAGCTGCAGAACCTGCAGCACTTCCACGACCGTGGCATCGTCTACATGACCCTCTGCCACAATGGCGACAACGACATCTGCGACTCCGCCTCCCGTAGCAACGCCACCCATGGCGGTGTCAGTGCCTTCGGCGAGCAGGTCATCCACGAGATGAACCGCCTGGGCATCCTCGTCGACATGAGCCATGCCGGTGAAAAGAGCTTCTACGATGCCCTCGACATCAGCCGTGTGCCCATCGTATGCAGCCACAGCAGCAGCCGGGCGCTCTGCGACCATCCCCGCAACCTCACCGACGATCAGATGCGGGCCCTCGCAGCCAAAGGCGGTGTGGCGCAGACCACCATCTACAATGGCTTCCTGCGCCGCGACGGTCAGGCCACCATCCTCGACGTCCTTGCCCACCTCGAGCATGCCATCCAGGTGATGGGCATCGACCATGTGGGCCTCGGCACTGACTTCGACGGCGACGGTGGCGTCCCCGGACTCGCCAACAGCTCCGAGCTCCTCAACTTCACCCGTCAGCTCCTTGCCCGCCGCTACAGCGAAGCCGACATCCAGAAGATCTGGGGCGGCAATTTTCTCCGTGTCATGCGCCAAGCGCAAGAAAATGAAAAAATGAAATAATGAAATAATGAAAAATTTATTTTTGCAGCAAGTAAAAACGCCAAAGGTAATAACCTTTTTACCTTTTTACCTTTTTACCTTTTTACTTTTATCCTCCTGCGGCCTTCGCCAGCAGACGTCCGTCGTTGCTGCCGAAACCACCGAAGAGCCCGTCGGCCCTGCTTTCTGTGCCGATAGTGCCTACGTCTTCTGTGAACAGCAGTGTGCCTTCGGTCCTCGCATCATGAACAGCGAAGCCCACGATCGCTGTGCCTCCTGGATAGCCAACAAATTCCAGCGTTATGGCCTCACGGTCACCCCCCAGCATACCAACCTCCGCGGCTACGACGGCACCACGCTACGTGCCACCAACATCATTGCCAGCTACCGTCCCGACCTCAGCGAGCGTGTCCTCGTCTGTGCCCACTGGGACAGCCGTCCCTGGGCCGACAACGATCCTGACCCCGCCAACCACCGTACGCCCGTCATGGCGGCCAACGATGGTGCCTCGGGTGTTGCCGTCATGCTCGAGCTGGCCCGTCAGCTCAAGTCGGAGAGTGCAGGCATCGGCATCGACTTCATCTGCTTCGATGCTGAAGACTGGGGCACGCCTCAGTGGAGCGATGTGGCCGACGCTGGCAACACGTGGGCCCTCGGCTCGCAATACTGGGCTGCCAATCCCCATGTCGCCGGTTACAAAGCCCGTTACGGCATCCTGCTCGACATGGTAGGCGGTCAGGGCGCCATGTTCTTCAAGGAGGGCATGTCGATGCAATACGCCCCTGATGTGGCCGACCGTGTATGGCGTGCAGCCCAGGTGGTAGGCTTCGGCAGTATGTTCCCCAACAAGCCCGGCACCTACGTCACCGACGACCATGCGCCTGTCAACAGCGTGGCCCATATCCCGTGTATCGACATCATCCCCTACTATCCCGCCTGCGAGCAGAGCAGCTTCGGTCCTACGTGGCACACCGTCAGCGACGACATGCAGCACATCGACCGCACCACCCTCCAGGCCGTCGGTCAAACGCTCATCCAAGTGCTCTACTCTGAGAAGTAAGTTCTTTCATTGCTGTGAGTAGAATTTTTTAGTGATAATTATTGCTAAAATGACTATAATTAAACAGATTCACGAAACAGCAGTTACTAAAGAAGCCTTGTATGCATTAGCCAATAAGGCGTTCAGCATGTGGTCAGATTATCATTTGGAAGAAAAGTGGATGTACCGTACAATAGAAGAGTTCAAGAAGGCAATAGAAAACGCAATGATTTTTGTTGCACTTGATGCTGACAGCGAGGAATTGTTAGGTATGCACTGCTTTAGGGTGAACATGAAAAAAAAACGAGCATATAGTTTTTATCTGGCTGTATTGCCAAAGGTTCACAGACAGGGAATCGCCACAAAGATGATAGCGTATGAGTCAGAAGTACTACGTCGTATTGGTATGACACACATTAAAAGTAGCACTACAACTGATGCCAACTGGTCTGTACAATGCCATCTGAAGAATGGATACAAGCTGATTGGTTTCAAGAAGTCAGATTCCGATGGCCATAAAAGCTTTATCTTTCGAAAGCAATTGGAACCAGTAATGCTCAACACATGGTCTGGGGTGTTGGCCGCTATCCGCCATCCCATCTATTCTCTTTACAGTTCTGCATTTTTTTGTCACTGCCGTTTTTTGTATGATTACAAGTGACAATGGTGTGTGGCAGCTATTCTCTTTTAGAAATAAACAAATGCTGTTCAAAATTCTATTTTATATTAGGTACTATCGTAAAAAAGTAAAGTTTTTACTACAACGACTCTTTAAAAAGAAGTATGTTGTTTATCATCTTTTCCCCTTCAATACCTTAAAAGTGACGTTGAAGGATGAAGATGTACATGAGCTTTATCAAATCTGCGAGATACTGGATAAACATGGCATCCACTATAGACTGACCGATGGGCTTGCACTGGGCCTATACAGGGAGCATCATTTCATCCGGCATGATAACGACTTCGATTTCGATCTGATGGATTTTGATGCGTTGGACGTTTTGAAGGAAGAGATGTTGCAGCGTGGTTATAAGGTCGGAAGAGAAGCATATTTTTTAGAGAAGCTTCAGCAAATTGTTTTTTATAATAAGGATAGCCTTATTGTCGATTTCAGCATTTGGTTCAGAGAAGACGGTGTATTAAAGCATTATGGTGAGGAACACTTTGTACGGATTCAAGAATTGAAGTATTTTGAGACATTGACTGATTATGAATGCTATGGCTATACCTTTAAACTCCCTGGTCACATGGAAGACTGGTTAGTCAAACGATTTGGTGAAGATTGGCGTGTTCCTAAGACTTATAAAGGTGATTGGAAACAGGAATGTAAAGATATACATCGTTTTTTTACTTGGCTAATAGTCGGTATAGTCCTCTCGACGTATCAGGTATCCTATGCGCAGGAAATAGGGTGGGAGGTTAATGCCCGGGGGTTCTTCAATAATTTGGAAGGGAAAAAATCTTCATACCGTCAGGCAAATACTTATGCTGGATTCCGAATACAACCCCAGGTTTCATTGGGCGTCAAAGAAAACACCCATCAATTGGTGGCTGGTTACGATGCGTTGATTGATTGGGGGGGCGAGAACTATCTGGATAAGGAGGGTTTTTTAGCTTACTACAAATATCAGAATCAATACTTAAGGGTTTTATTGGGGAAATATCCTCGTCGTTTGATGGTAGAGGAGATGCCTGAATATCTGATTTGCGATTCCATACAGATCTACCGGCCGAACATGACGGGTTTTGACTTTCTGTATAAGACGAAGAGCGGCTATATCGAAGCATTCCTTGATTGGACCTCTAAACGTGGAGCCGATTCACGTGAGCAGTTTATGGCTGGTGGTATGATCCAGTTCAATGTCGGCGGATTCCTTCTTGGTGCCAATGGCTATTATTATCATTATGCTTTGGAATTTGGAGGTGAAAGTTATAAAGTCCATACGATGCACGACAACACGATGATTCATCCTTATGTGGGACGTAACTTCAAACTGTCGGCAACGACCGACTCCCTGGGTGTAAGAGTAGGAACTATTATCAACTTCGATAGAGACAGGGGCCTTGAGAAGCAGCCTCAGGCTCGTATGGGTTTTCTTGGCGAGGCAGGCTTGAGATGGAAAAAATGGGGTGTGAATGAGACTTTCTATTGGGGTGCTGGTTTGCAACGTTTAGGTGCGGATGGCTTTGGCGAGTATTATTGGGGTGATCCTTTCTACCGTTCTCCAATCTATAATCGTACCGATTTATCATACTTGATAACCTTTGACCGGTATGCCACGTTGAAGGTTGGTTTTATTATCCATATCACAGACAAGGGTGTTCAGACAAGTCAGCTGCTGACATTAATTGCTTCACTGCCTGGAAAAAAGTAAATGAAGGAAATCGGAGTTAAAATACTTATTGGCCTATTGGTGATCATAGCAAGTGTGCCGCTGGGTCTGCTCTACATACTCAGTGACATATCGTATGTTATTATTTATCACCTCTGGGGTTACCGACGTGAGTTGGTTAGAAAGAATCTTCGGCGCTCTTTCCCGGAATATACGGACAAGGAACTGCTTATGATAGAACATAAATTCTATCACCACTTTTGTGATCTGATGGCAGAAGGACTGAAAATGTTGAATATGAGTGACAAAGAGCGTGAGCGTCGTGTCGTCATAAAAGGTGTTGAACTCATTGAACAGGCAGGAGCTGAGGGAAGACCGGTCTTCGTGTATTTTGGACATATTGGCAACTGGGAATGGGTGCCTGACATATCTAGCCGTGTCAATCCTCCCCTTCCCAAAGCTGCTATCTATGAGACCCAAAGAAATACTTTCTCCAACAATGTGATATTACGAGTGCGCGAACGAATCTATCCTCATGCCATGTTGTTCTCTCAGAAAAAAGCTGCACGGGCTTTGCTCAAACTTAAACAGAAGTATGGTAGCTTTCTGTTGGGGTTGATCTCAGACCAATGTCCACCCTATCACCGATTGGTCCACTGGACGACTTTCCTCAATCAGGATACACCTTATATTACGGGTGGGGAGGCGATAGCCCGTAAGATAAATGCAAAGATACTGATGGCCCTGGTCTCAAAACCACGTAGAGGGTATTATGACATAACTGTAATCGATGTGCAGCCTACGGCAGAAGAACTGGCCGATGATGGCGGCTATCCCTATTCTCTGGCTTTTATGAGATTGTTGGAGGAGAATATCCGAAAGCAGCCGGAAATCTATCTCTGGACGCACAACCGATGGAAGTATCGTCGTGAGTACTATTCAGAAAGAAATTGGAAGATCATCGATACCAGGAAGAATCCAGATTGATGATATTAGGGAATATGAGTGAAACGCAAACACTCTCTGCGCGAGCTCGTAAATAGCCATACAAGAACGGGCATTGGGTCTCTAAGGTTGAGTAGCATATATTTGTCTGTACGACAGAACTGCCAGAACCATTTCAGGGGATTCATGGATCCGTGGGCAACACTCGACTTGAAATCCTGAATCTCAGTCATGCCCGTAAAACGTTGTTTCCTGGTAGTGAGGGCTTCTGGTAAATCTTTTTGAGCCATATTGACCAGTCTGCACCATTCCGCAGGTAAATTAATGCCAGGGGTTACCTTGTAGATACCCCCGTCAACTCTGAAGTTCACCTCCATGAAATAGCGTTTACCGTTGACATCTTCTAGGAATTCTATATCAAAGAGTCCTTCATAGCCTATCTCTTTCATCATGGCAGTACATTTTTTCCAGAAGTCGTCATGTTGGCATTTGATGATGTCGCCATAATAGCCAAATGCATCATTTGAAAAACGACTGATAGCATCATAATAGTCGATGTAAACCCTTCCCTTCAATGCCATCCCGAAATAGTCAATCTCGTATTTCTTCTGAATATACTCCGTAACAAGGAATCTGTCTGAGGCAATGATCTTTCGTTTCTCCTCCAGTTCCTCCTTGCTCCGACAGATACTTTCGTCTCCTTTCCCGCCATCAACAGTCCTTATGCTTTTTGTAAAGACGGGATATCGGATAGAGTCAGGAATCGCCTCTTCTCTCGACAGTTCTATAGTCCAAGGGATGGAAAAACCATGTTTCTGGGCCATTTTGGCCATGTTTCTTTTATCCATCCAATAGCCAAGCTTACCCTGTTCACTGGCATTCATCAGCACAAATTTCTCTTTCAGTTCATCTAAATGCTGGTCTATCAGGAAAGCAGGAACATCTGGTATGGTCAGAAGGATAGGCTTTTCATCGTAGTAAGGATAATGGTGTAGCAGATGGTCAAGAATGGCCTCGGCAGATTCAAATTTTTTCCCTTTACTGATGTATTTACTCGAAAGAATGAGGTCGCATTTATGACCAAAGCAGTAACACTCTGGCCTATACCCGCCTTCACCAAGGCATCTGATTAAGCCCAGGCTGTGATATCCGTTACCACAAAATACTACAACTCTTTGATCCATCCTATGATATAGACTCCCTAATATACTGTTTGCAAAGATAGTCATTTCTTTTATATCATGGACTCTTTTATTAAAAAATCATCTATTTATTTGTTTTTTTATTTAATAATATGTATCTTTGTCGCTTGTAATAGGAAACAGATATGCGAAAGTTCTCAATACTCATTCCTAGTTGGAATAATCTTGCTTATCTTCAGGTTTGTGTACAAAGCATTGAGCGGAATTCTGCTTGTAGTCATGAGATCCTTGTTCATGTGAACGAAGGTAGCGATGGCACTTTGGAGTGGGTCCGACAAAAAGGCTTGAGATATACCTATTCCGATCAGAATGTTGGTGTCTGCTTTGCATTAAACTCACTTCGTACCCTGGTGACGACCGATTACATGGTGTTCATCAATGATGACATGTATCTGTTGCCTGGCTGGGATTCTGTTTTTGACGAAGAAATCAGTCGCGTGGGGAACAATCGTTTTTTTTTCTCTTCAACAGTTATCCAGCCCAAGCCCGATGTGCTGAAGCATTTGAGTGTGCTTGTGGCAGACTATGGTTCGTCCCCAGAGTCTTTTAGAGAAGAGGAACTCCTGGCGCATTATCAGGATATGCCCTGTGAAGACTGGCTTGGCGCCACGTCACCTCCAAATATCGTGCATCGTGATATCTGGGATTTAGTGGGCGGCTATAGCATTATCTATTCGCCAGGCGAGGCATCGGATCAGGATTTCTCTGCCAAATTGTGGTTGGCTGGCATCAGGGATTTCCGCGGATTGGCCCATAGCAGATGCTATCATTTTATGAGCAAGTCTGTCAGTCGTATGAAAATGAACTGGGGCGGTCTTCAGTTCCTACGTACTTATGGACTTACACTCAGGTTGTTCAGAAGAAATATTCTTCATGTCGATGATCCCGTTTCTGCTCCTGTAGACAGATATTGGGATTTCTTGTTTAATTTGTTGCGTAGCAGGCTGAAGAGACTATCTACGGCATGTCGTGATACAAAAGGATTAAAGTTGTTAGATGAGTATGGTAAAAAACAATAAGTTCAAGCTGTTGGCAGGTCCTTGTGTGATTGAGTCCGAAGAGCATGTGATGTTCCTGGCTGAGGCTCTGAAATGCATTACGGAAAAGTTCGATGTGGATTTCTATTTCAAGGCTTCCTGGGATAAAGCCAACCGTACCAAGGCCACCAACTATCGTGGTCCCGGACTTCAGGAGGGCTTACGTATCCTTGAGAAGGCCAAGACCGAGCTGGGTGTCCGTATCGTCACCGACATCCATCTGCCCGAACAGGCTGAGGCAGTGGCCCAGGTGGCCGACATCATCCAGATACCCGCCTTTCTATGTCGCCAGACCGACCTGTTGTATGCCGCAGCCAAGACCGGACGCACCGTCAACATTAAGAAAGGCCAGTTCTCCAGTCATGAGGAGATGAACAATGTGGTGGGCAAGATGGAATACTTCGGCTGCAGGGATTTCATGTTGTGCGAACGTGGCAATTGCTTTGGTTATCACGATCTCGTAGTCGACATGACCGGCCTTGTCCGATTGGCTCAGATCGGCTATCCGGTCATCTTCGATGCCACTCATAGTGTTCAGGTGAGCGGCGGTGGCCTGAACCATGGCAATAGCGGCAACAGCGCCTATGTGCCTTATCTGGCTAAGGCCGCAGTGGCCACAGGTGTGCTGGCGGGTCTGTTCATGGAGGTTCACAACGACCCGTCCATGGCCCTGTGCGACGGCAGTTGTATGCTAAGGCTCGACGAGACTGAAAAACTGCTGAGTCAGATCATGCGCATCCGTGCCGTTGTCATGGAATAAATAGATGAGATATGCTGATACTGAAGACGATCATACACAAGACCATCTGGGGCGGACATCTCTATTCGCTCTATTGCCGCGAAGGGATATCCAACGAAATTCTCAATGGGGCATGGAAAGGCCAATGTCTCAACGATGTGTTCCCCCTTTTTAAGGCAGACTTCCACCTTGCCCATTATCCGTACTTTCCACTGACGCTGGCATTGACCGAGGCCCGTCTGAACCTGAGCATACAGGTGCATCCCAACGATCAGACGGCCAATCAACTTGAGCATCTGCCCCGTGGCAAACGCGAGTCGTGGTACTTTCTCAAGGCCCCTCATTCTGGCACCATCATCAACGGGTGTACCTGTCGCGACAAGGCCGAAGAAGAGATGATGATCCGTCATGGTGAGTTCCTGAAGATGGCCGATACGCTGCCCGTCAAGGTGGGCGACTATGTCTTTGTCGAGCCGGGAACGCTTCACGCCATCACTGCCGGCAGTCTGGTCTTCGAGATTGAAGAAGGCTCCGATTCCACCTATCGTTTCTATGACTACGACCGTGTTGGCGCCGATGGTATCCCCCGTGAGCTCCACCTCGACAAGGCCAAGGCTGCCCTCGACTTCCGCCTCAAGTCCAAGGTGCAGACTTACGGTGGCCGTGAGATCCGGGAGAAGACCTACGCCACCCGGCTCATCAAGGATACAGCAACTTATCACAACGAAAGCGCTACGCTGGAGTGTTTCACCCTCGTGGAGGGTTCTCTTCTTTGTCACGACCTTCAGGTAGACGAAGGCTCCACGCTTCTGTTGTGGCCTGGCGAAATTCTCGATACCAGTCAGGTCCGACTCGCTTTCATCTCTAAAATATTGGAGGAAAGCCTATGATCTATTCACCCTCACTGATGTGCGCCAGCTTCGACAATCTAAAGGCCGAGGCACTGAGTCTGGAGGCTGCCGGTGCCACCCGTCTGCACCTCGATGTCATGGACGGTCAGTATGTTCCCAATTTTGCTTTGGGTCTGGGTGATGTCAAGTCTGTATGCCGCAACACGTCGCTTGTCACCGAACTCCACCTGATGATCTATCATCCCGGCCAATACATCAAGATGTTTGCTGATGCAGGTGTCGATATCATCTATTTCCATCCCGATGCCGACGACGACCCTCAGGCCGTCATCCGTCGCATCCGTGAGCGTGGTCTACAGCCTGGCATTGTCATCAATCCAGAGGCCACCATCGAGAGTCTGCAGCCATACTATGAGTTGGTCGATCATGTATTGGTCATGGGTGTCAAGCCCGGTCATGCTGGTCACCTCTACCTGCCCCACGTCGATCAGAAGCTCGAGGAGCTCATCGCCATCAAGAACCGTTACCATTTGGAAATCATGATAGATGGCGCCTGTTCCCTGGAACGGATGGTCAAATGGAGCAAACGGCATGTCGACGGTTTCGTCTTGGGAACCTCGTCGCTCTTTGGCCATCGAGGGTCCTACAAAGATATTATTGATCATATAAAGCGCGCTTGCGGAGAATAGAGAGAAACTATGGATAGGAAAATCAAGATTTTGGTGATGGATGTCGACGGTACGCTTACCGACGGTAAGATCAACATCGGCCCCAACGGTGAACTGTTCAAGTCGTTCGACATCAAAGATGGTTATGCCATCAACGAGCTGCTGCCCGCCCATGGCATCATCCCTGCCATTATCACTGGCAGGATGTCGCAGATTGTGGAAAACCGGGCCCGTGAGTTGCATATCACAGAGCTCTACCAGGGACGTCACGACAAATTAGACACCCTCAAAGCCCTCATGCGGAAATACGGTTGTACGAAAGAGAATGTGGCCTATATCGGCGACGACATCCTTGATATCGTCTGTATGAAAGAATGTGTGTTAGTGGGTTGTCCTGCCGATGCCTGTCAACAAGTGCGCCACCTCGCCCACTATGTCTGCACCTGTAAGGGCGGTGCCGGTGCTGTCCGGGAGTTCATCGAGTATGTGATTGATTATAACGGCCAATGAACACCATGAAAAACGATCTCAGCCGTCAGCCGGCCATCATCATGGCTGTCAATTTTCTTATCCTGATGGTCATCTACATGCTGTCCCGATGGTTCTTCTTCTACATGAACCTCGACAGTTTCCCTGATGTCACCTTCCGTCAACTGCTAACCATGTCGTTGGGAGGCCTGCGGTTCGACCTCAGTGCCCTGCTGTTTCTCAACCTCCCCTGCATCGTTCTTCAGTTCCTGCCCCTCAAATGCCGCCACACCGTTGGTTATCAGCGCATTGTCAAGGTGCTGTTCCTCATTCTTAACAGTCTCGGCATTGTCATCAATATGGCCGATGTCGTCTATTTCCCCTTCGGTGGCCGCCGCGCCACCTCTGTTGTCTTCTCTGAATTCAGCTCAGAGAGCAATCTATTCACGATTCTGCTCCATAGTATGACGGGCTATTGGCCTGTCTGGCTGTTTGGCATCGCCATGATAGCTGCCCAAATCCTATTATATGTATCTCCCATCAGCGACAAAAGACTTCAGCCGTCCTTCCCCCCCGACAAAGTGTATTACCCTCTCCATACGGTGATACTCCTGATGGCAGCGACACTGGTGGTGGGAGGTATCCGAGGGGGATATGGTTTGAAGATGCATCCCCTTCGTCAAGACTCTGCCAGCATCTACTGCAAGAATCCCTTGGAGTCTGCCATAGTGCTCAATACCCCCTTTACGCTCCTCTCCACGTTCTACATGACCGGCTATGATGATCCTCACTTCCTCCCCGACGAATCTCTCGATGGCATATTCAGCCCCATCCGCAACAAAGAGCCCAAGGGTGGTCAGATGCAGCGTCTCAACGTGATCGTCTTCATCATGGAGAGCTTCTCAAGGGAGTATATAGGTTTTTTCAACCGCGACAACGCCGGTGGGCTTTCTCAGAGTTACACGCCCTTCCTTGATTCGCTGCTCACCCAAAGCTACAGCTTTGAGTATGCTTTCGCCAACGGCACCCGTTCCGTTGATTGTATGCCCGCCACCTTTGCTGGTATCCCCCGCTATATTGAGCCTTACTGCTACTACGTCTACTCCACCAACACCCTTCAGGGCCTGCCTGCGATGCTCCGTGAGGAGGGTTATACCACCGCCTTCTTCCATGGTGCGCCCAACACCACCCTCGGTTTCAAGGGCTTTGCCAATGCCATCGGCTTTGAACACTATGATGGTATGGATGAATATGGCAACGACCAGGATTTCGACGGCACCTGGGCTATCTTCGATGAACCCTATCTGCAGTACTTTGCCCGGAAGAGCGACGAGATAGCTCATCATGGCAAGCCTTTCCTCCTCACAGTCTTCACAGCCACCAGTCACGATCCTTTCCGTATTCCCGACCAGTATAAATCTACCTTTACCCGTGGTGAGATCCCTATTCACAAGACCATCAGCTATGCCGACTACGCCATCCGCCGCTATTTCGAGCAGGTGCGCCACAAACCGTGGTTCAACAACACCGTATTTGTCTTCACCGCCGATCATTGCGGCCCTGCTTGTCGCCAAGACTATCACAACGAGATGGGGCGTTTCCTCATTCCCATCTTCTTCTACACGCCTGGCGGCCAGCTTCCTGTTGGCTGTGACTCCACCCGCCTCATCCAGCAGACCGACATCACGCCCACCCTGTTAGGAATGCTCAACTACCAGAAACCCTTTTTCTCTTTTGGAAAAGATGTGTTTTCCACCAGCCCCTCCTATCTTAACTATGTCTTTTACGATCACAACGGACAGTCGATGTACTACCTCGACGACCTGATGATAACTTACCACGACAACCGTCTCATCGGTATTTACGACTATCGTCATGACTTCTCGCTCACTCACAATCTGATAGGTCATAGGTCTCGTTATCCTCAGCTACCGTTCATGCAGCGTCAGCTTGAGGCCATAATCCAGCAATATGTCACGAGGATGAAGAGTAATGCCCTTCACCAATCCTCTTGGCGATAATATACTGCCTCATATACTCGGGTGTTGTCTTCCAGCGTAGGTGCCCCCACACCCACTGGTCGGGATATTCCCTGATGATGCGCTCCAGTGCGTCGTTATAGTTCTGGGTGTTGTGCCTGAACGTTTCCAGGTCGGTCTCCTTTCTTTCAAACGGGATCTCCGGCAGGATCCTGAAGGTGTAGCGGTCGCTCTCTTCATGGCGGATGGTAAACATCGGCAGCACAGGTGCTCCAGTAGCCAGAGCCAATCGGGCGCATCCAATGGGCGTATAAGCCCTTTTCCCGAAGAAGCTGAGGAACTCGCCGCGTATATGGACGTTATCCTGGTCAATCATAATGATCAGGCACTCCCCTTTCTTCAGTCTTTCCACGAGGGTGTGGAAACAGTGGTTACGCTCGATATTTGCCATGCCGCGTTTCTCCCTGAGCCCCACCATCATCCTGTTCAGGGCGGGGTTGTGTATTCGGCTGCTTACGCCCATCGTCCTGTAGCCCATGATGGGCGGCATGATGGCTGAGAACTCCAGTCCCGGTGTGTGAGGCACCAGGCACAGCACGCCCCTTCCTTGCTCGTAGGCCGCCTTCAGAAACTCCTCTCCTTCAATGGTGAAATAGCGCTCAAACTGCCTCCTCGTCTTCAGGTGGCTCATCAGGGCGTAGTCGGTAAACGCCTTGGCAAAGCCCACATGGGCTCTTCGCCCTATCTCCTGATAGGAGCCCGCCACCGTCTCCTCTCCGAAAGCTGTTTCCAGATTCTTCCTCACTATTGTGCGGGTATGCTTTGACAGACTGTAGAAACATGTCGCCAACCATCCGTGCCACCACAGCACCAACTGCCTCGGCAGCAGCTTTCCCACCACCATAAACGACACGACGACCCCATAGACAATCAGACCCCTGACTGGCCTAATGAAATAGATCCTGAACTTCGATGTCATCTTTGCTTGGTCTGGAAAAAGTTAAAGCAACCTTTCGTAGAGAGCTGTCATCTGGCGGGCGATGTCGTTCTCCTCGAAACGCCGTACGTAGTCCTGGCTATTGACAATGCGCCCTTCTCGGCCTGGTGCTCCTCGTAGCGATTGCCTGATGGCCTCGGCCATGGCCTGTTCATCATCGGGTGCCACATAGAGGCAATCGGGGCCGCCCGCCTCCTCCAGACTCGATCCCGTGCAGGCAACAACGGGCAGGCCGCAGTGGATAGCCTCCACCACAGGGATGCCGAACCCCTCGTACCACGATGGATACACAAACACCTCGGCCATTGTGTAGAAAGCCGGCAGGTGCTCGTCGGGTACGTTGTGTAACAATATGACGCGGTTCTCCATCCCGTGTTTCGCTATATAGTCGTTCACCACCTTCGTATACTGTTTATAGCTTCCCACCACCACCAGTGCCAGGTCGTCTGGCAGATGGTGCAGGGCCTTGACGGCCAGCAGAATATTCTTTCGCGTCTCCACAGTCCCTACGCTCAGCATGAATCGTGCCGGCAGGCTGTATAGTGTCCTTACGCGCTCCTCCAGTGCCTGATTCCTCACAGCCGAGAACCTTGGTGCACATGTTTGGTAAATCAGTGTTATCTTGCTCTCGTCCACGTGGGCATAGGTCATCAGGTCGCGCTTGGTTGTCTCGCTGATGGCCACGAAGTGATCGGCCTCCTGTAAGGTGTGTCTGAATTTCCATCGGTACACCCATCCGTCGTGCTGTCTGTAAAACTCCGGATGGTGCAGGAAGATCACATCGTGAACGGTCACCACGCTCTTAATGCCGCTCTTTCTGATGCCGATGGGCAACTCACCGGCGATGCCGTGGTAGAGCTCTATGCCGTCGCGCTTCAGGTCGCTCACGATGCCGTAGCTTCGCCACAGTCCGCTGCCTAAAGCCTTGGGCAGGAATCCTTTCTTCCAATAGTGAAACTTCACGTTCTCTCGCTCAGCTATTTGTCCTCGTAGGGCGTCTCTTCCCTTGTTGGGTGCATAAAGGTGCAGGTCCAGTCGGCTGTCAGCTGCCAGTATGTTTGTCAGTGTACGGCCATAGCTTCCCAGGCCCGCCGTATTATTCACAATCCTCTTTGCGTCAATTCCTATTCTCATATCTGTCCTGCCTCTACCATCAGCACGATGCGTTCTGTCAGGCGGTCCACGCCCTCGGGTTCATACTCCTTCTTCAGGCTGGCGCCGAATCCCCAGGCAAACACCTGCCAGAACCCGGCGCGCAGTGGTCCCATAAAGGCCTTGATCATGTCGTAGCTCGACGAGTGGCACTCGCGGTCGATCAGTTTGATCAGCAGCTTGCCCTGCGAATACGACAGTTTCTTCATCTTGGGCTTATAGGTCTTGAAGATATCCTCCTCCACGCGCTTGATGTGTGCGTCCTTCTCCTCCTTGGTGGGCAGTGTCTCCAGATACTCCGTGGTCTCTATCAGCATCTGTCTGGCCTGCTTGGCAATGGGCAATACGGCCTTCACGTTCCTCACCAGCCGCATATAGCTCTCTGCCTGTTTCCGGTTCTTAAACGTCAGCTCGGGGTACACATACACGTTGTTCATCTCCATCAGCTGTATGCTGTCGCCTTCGTAGAATGTCTTGCCCACCCTCACCGTCGGCACAAACGTAGGCGAATCCATCTCCGCCAGCACCTGCTCTGCGGTCATCCGCTGCTCCTGTGCCTGCCCTGGCAGCCACATCGCCAAAACCCATATCGTAGACAAAACCTTCTTCATTTCGGGTGCAAAAATAATAATAAGTGTTCAAACTCCAAAATATAAAAACATTTTTTTATTTTTATTCTCGTACGAAAAGACTAATCAACTCAAACTTGTGATCCTCATAAATAGCCTTACGAGTTTCGTTCAGTCCGCATCCGGTCGGCTCGAATCTGAGTACAAAGTTAATGCTAAAACGGCCTCAGGAGCCAGTCCCCATGGCTGGCGGTGTGGCTGGCCCTGGCCCATGGCTGGCACATTCTTCTGTTAAAAAGTTCAGTTACAAATGGGAATAAAAGAGAAATTAAGGGAACGTTTCCTGAAGATGCCATCGATTTTTACGTTCGATGCTAAGCGAATCATCGCCTGCCCCTTTTCTTGTCATCTCGAACGTAGTCGAGAGATCTCTTTCTTTCCTGTCATTCCGAGCGTAGTCGAGGGATCTCATGAGATCTCTCCATGCGCTCCGCTTAGTCGAGATGACAAAGGAAAATGTGCAAGCAAATTCTCCACCCACGAAATAGTTTAAAAATGGCTTAAGCCGTCACCACATGGCCTTTCCTGCTGACTATCAATATATTAAATGGTGACGGCTGCCCTTTTGAGCCGTCACCCTGCCATCACCACAAGTCGATTTTCAAATAAAATTACCATATCTTTGCCTCTTTCGGATATTGGTTTCTCGTTGTTCCCACCATGGGAATAGTTTGTTCCCATTATGGGAACTACTATATTCCCCCGTTTGGAACAACTTGTTTCCCCTATGGAAACAAACTTTTTCCTTTTATCTTTGCTGTTAGGGAACTGCTTGATAACCAATGTTTTAAGCCTTGTTAAAGCCCATTTTTGTCCGTATCTCTTACCAAAAAGCCGCTTCGGTGACGGCTGGGTGACGGCTCAAAAGTGCAGCCGTCACCACTTAAAACATTAAAAATCAGTTGTTTAACCATCGAGGTGATGGCTTAGACCTATTTTGATCTTATTTGTTGTTAGTTTTTTCATGTTGTTGACACTTGTAAATAAACATTACTTGTTCTGCCTCTACTCGAAAAAAGGCAATTCGGAGATACCTATCCAGCCATGGCCGCAGAAGAATGTCATCTTGACTAGGTTTGTTCCGAAGGTCTCAAGAAAGCCGAGTGCTCACGTTCGAAAAAACTCAAATAAAATTTGGTTTTGTTCTCGTTTTTTTGTACCTTTGCAGCGTTAAACTTAAAATGAGTTGCTGATGAAGGCACAAATTCTATTTTTATTGTTATTGGTGGTCTCGGGCGCCTGCGCTCAAGAGGAGCGGCCTTGGGCACAATACTTCAATGAAGTCATGACGGCTGAAGATGTTGAGTCGTCGTCGTGGGAACAGACCTATGATCTGTTGTGCGAGCTGGAACAGAGTCCGCTTGACGTCCGGACTTTGACGCGTGAACAACTGGAGGAATTGCCCTTCCTCTCTGCCCTGCAGATTGAGGAAATCATGGAGTACCTCTATCGTTACGGGTCCATGAAGTCGTTAGGGGAACTGCAGATGATCCGTTCGCTCGACTATACTCGTCGACAGTTGCTTACGTATTTCCTGCAGATCAATGATGAAGAGCCATCGCAGGGGCTCCGTTGGCATGATGTGATGCGATATGGCCACCATGAGCTGATGGCTTCAGGCCGCATCCCCCTCTACGAACGGAAGGGAGACAGCGACGGCTACCTGGGCAGTCCATACCGTCACTGGCTGCGCTATCAGTTCAGTTATGGCGACCAAGTGAAAATAGGGCTGGTGGCAGCACAGGATGCCGGAGAGCCTTTCTTCTCAGACCGTAACAGCTGGGGATATGATTTCTATTCCCCTTATCTGCAAATCAGGAATTGGGGGCGCGTGGAGAGCTTGGTGATAGGCAACTACCGGGTGTCGATGGGCATGGGACTGGTGATGAACAACGGTTTCAGCCTCGGCAAGGTGTCGATGCTCCAGAACCTGGGGCGCGCTGCCAATACCGTCAGGGCCCACTCCTCACGCTCCGACGGTTATCTGCAGGGAGCCGCAATGGCACTTCGTCTGGGCAGAGACCTGAAGCTGACGGCCCTTGTATCCTATCGTGGGATGGACGCCACACTGAACATGGACTCTACGGCTGCCACGATTCTCAGCGACGGCTACCACCGCACGAAAACGGAGATGAAGAAGAAGCACAACCTGCATGTGCTTAAGACGGGCGGTAGCCTGCGATACCAATCCCGCGGCTTCCATCTGGGCGTCAACGGGCTCTATGTCCATCTGAACCGTGAACTGAACCCCAATACCCGCCAACTCTATCGCCGGCATTATCCGCAGGGCAGCCACTTCCTCAATGCCAGCCTCGACTATGGCTATGTAGGTCATCGCCTGGCCCTGAATGGCGAGACGGCTGTCGACGGTGGCGGTCATCTGGCAACCATCCATTCGCTGAGCTGGCGGGTGAGCGACGAACTCAGCCTGATGGCCCTCCAGCGGTTCTACTCCTACAGCTACACCTCGCTCGATGCCCAGAGCTACAGTGACGGCGGGCGGGTGCAGAATGAGAGCGGTGTCTATCTCGGACTCTCGTGGCAACCGTCGCCCGCCTGGCGTGCTGACTATTATGCCGACTTTGCCTATTTCCCTTGGGCCCGCTATCGGGTGTCGCAGTCATCGCATTCGTGGGACCATCTGCTACAGCTTACCCATACCGGCCGACATTGGACGATAGGGGGCAGATACCGTCTGAGGATGAAACAACAGGATAATGCCGACAAGACCGCCCTGGACCATCTCTGGGTGCATCGTGCCCGTCTGAGTGCCGACTATACCCATGACGGCGGCTTCGGCTGTCGCACGCAGTTGGATGGCGGCTACAGTGCCTATGGCGAGGGCGAGTGGGGGGCTATGCTGAGCGAGAGTCTGTCGTACACCTCTCACTGGCTGCGGCTCAATGCAGGTGTAGGCTATTTCCATACCGACAGTTACGACAGTCGTGTCTGGCTCTATGAGAGTGGGCCGCTCTACACCTATTCGATGGGACAGTATTATGGCGAGGGCATCCGCTACTGGCTGATGGCGAAGGCCCAGATAGGCCGGCATCTGACACTTACCGCCAAGGTCGGGGTGACAGACTACTTCGACCGCAACCATATCGGCAGCAGCTATCAGCAGATCGACGCATCGTCCCAGACCGACATCGACCTCCAGCTACGCTGGAAATTCTGAAAAGTGACAGATGGGGGGTCAGGGATTGTGTTTCTTGAAGTGCTTGAAGACAAAGCGGACGACGAGGAAGTTGACAGGGACGGAGATGCAGAAGACGGCAAAGGGTGCCAGGATGCGGTGGACACCTACCCACAGGAAGAAGTTGAAGAGACCCAGCTGCAGGAAGTAGTTGAAGATGTGGGCACCTGCAAAGCCGGCACCGTTGCGCGTGCTGGTCTTTTCACGGAACGTGAAGTGGGCGGAGAGGTAGTAGTTGGCAAAGAAACTGATGATGTAGCCGATGGTGAAAGCGACGTTGAGGTCGATCCAGTATTGCAGCAACCAGTAGATGGCGTAGTGGATGGCTACAGCCAGTACACCGACGATTCCAAAGCGGATGAGTTCGCCAAAGGTCTTTTTTTTGTCCATTTCCTTTCGTTTTAGACTGCAAAGGTAAGGCAAAAGAAGCGATTTTCCAAATAAATTTGCATATTTCGAAGTTTTATGCTATCTTTGCAGCGATTTATGCACCAAAGATAATGAGAATCGTATTGTTCTGTGAGAATAAGTATGCCATCGACATCCTGAAGCCCATCCACGACGAGGCAGTCAGGGAGGGCGGCAATGAGATGCTGTGGTATGTACACAGAAAGCGCATCAGCGAGTTTCCACTCGACGGAGAGGTGGCATGGACCCACGACATGCAGGCCATCTATGATTTCCAGCCGGAGGCCGTGTTCGTGCCGGGAAATATCGTGCCGTACTACCTGCCCGGCGTGAAGATACAGGTGTTTCACGGCTATGCCGCCGAGAAGAAGGACCACTGGGTGATACGACGCTATTTCGACACGTATTTCACACAGGGACCTTTTTTCACCAAGGGCTTTGAGCGCCTGGCGAAGAAGTACGGCGACTTCGAGGTGCTGGAGACAGGATGGCCCCGGCAGGACTGGATATACCGCAACCTGCACACCTTTGACGGTGAGCGGGAGCGGCTGCTGAAGGAGAGCGGCAGGAGCAGGATTGTGCTGTATGCCCCGACATTCTCACCCTCGCTGACGTCGCTGCCGTTTATGCAGCAGGCCCTGGTGGACCTGGTGAGGCAGCGCGACGTGCTGCTGCTGCTGAAGTTCCACCCCCTGACGAAGCCCGAGATCATGGAGGAGTACCGACAGTTGGCCGCCGAGACCGAGGGCATGTTGTGGATTGACGATTATACTGTGACGAAGTATATGCTGATGGCCGACGCGATGATCAGTGATACGTCGTCGACCATTTACGAGTTCCTGCTGCTGGATAAGCCGGTGATCACCCTGCGGGCTGCCGCGAAGGAGATCTACTGGCGCGACATGGCGCAGCCCGAGGAGTTGGTGGAGGCTTACGACGAGGTGACACAGGGTGACGGCATGGCACAGCTGAGGCGCTGGGTGATAGAGAATTACGACCCTTACCTGGACGGACAGGTGGGGCACAGGATGCTCGAGGGGGCGCGCGATTTTATCCGCCGTCACGGGGTGCCTACACACCGGAAACTGAACATCTGGCGTAAGTATACAAGTATCAAGACGTTTGGAAGAGTTAAGAAAGATTGAAGATATGAACTATTTAGACAGGAATGAGTTTAATTTCGAGCCGAGCCAGAAGGTGGTGGAGGCCATCAGGAATTTCGACCCGAAGACACTGTGCTTCTATACCCGTATCTACGACCAGGGAAAGAAGAGCGTGGTGTCGGTACGCCTGAGCGAGATCTACGGCGTGCCCGAGGAGCAGGTGCTGCTGGCTTACGGCGGCGAGGATATCCTGAAGAATGCCATACATTATTACCTGATGAAAGACCCGAGCAGCGAGAGCCATCCGAGCGAGCTCGAAGATGGCCGAGTCGCGAGGGGCTTAGGTGCAGCCAAGGGGGATAATAAGAAGATACTGATTCCCGAGTTTTCATGGTGGTATTATAATAAGGTAGCGGCAGAGTGCTACGGCACGTTCGAGATGTATCCCCTCCACGAACAGGAGGACACGTTTGCCTACGACGTGGACGAGGTGATAGACTATACGAACCGCATACACCCGAGGATGCTGCTGCTGGCCTCGCCGAACAACCCGACGGGTAACAGCCTGACTCCCGAGGAGATAGGACGTATCATGGAGCATATCCCCGACGACACGATGGTGCTCATCGACGAGGCCTATGCCAGCTTCATCACGAGCGACACGGATTATATCGCACCGCTGGTGAATAAGTATAAGAACCTGATCATCTCGAGGACGCTGTCGAAGTTCTACGGACTGCCCGGACTGCGCTGTGGATTCGGATTCATCGGGGCAGGCCACGACCATTTCGTGAGTTATATCAATAAGTATCTGGGGTATAACCGTTTTTCGGAGGCGGTGGCATTGGCAGCGCTCGACAGCGACGACCATTACCGCCATGTGGCCGACGAGATGGAGTGGGGGCGCCAGCTGTATAAGAAGGCTCTGGGCGACAAGCCGGGCTTTAAGGTGTATAAGAGCGTGGCGAACTTCATCCTGATCAAGTACCCGACAGCCATCAAGGAACGGCTGCAGAAGGCACTGGCCGAGCAGGATTATAAGATTAAGTTTATGACCGACAAGGGTCTGGAGGACTGCCTGCGCATCACGCTGGGACGTAAGGAACAGACACAGACCGTGGTCGATACCATATTGCGCTGCTTATGATAGGAGTGATTTTGGCGGCGGGGATGGCGAAAAGGCTAAGGCCCCTGACGGATAAGGTGCCGAAGTGCCTGCTGAAGGTGGGCAACAGGACCTTGCTGGAGCGTACCATCGACGCGATGGCCGCGGCGGGCATCACAGAGTTTGTGATCGTGACAGGCTATAAGAGTCAGATGATGCAGGCATTCCTGAAGATGCATTATCCGCAGGTAAAGTTCCGCTATATCCATAATGCTGATTACGAGCACAATAATAATATCTATTCACTCTGGCTGGCCGGACAGGCGGTGAGGGGGCAGGAGTTCCTGCTGATGGACAGCGACATACTCTGTGACCCGAAGGCCGTGGCCGCCGTGGCGCAGCAACAGGAGCCGGCACTGGCACTGAACCGCCACGAGCTGGGCGAGGAGGAGATGAAGATAGTGGTGGACGGGGATAACCGCATCACGGAGATCAGCAAGACCTGCCGCGTGGAGGATGCCGTGGGCGAGAGCGTGGGCATCGAGAAAATGACGGCTGACTATAGTGAGGCCCTGTTTAAGGAACTCGACCAGATGATTGAGAAGGAGATGCTGATCAATATCTTTTATGAGCGGGCCTTTGAGCGCCTGATTCCGCAGGGACATACGTTTAAGGTCGTGGACACGACAGATTTCTTCTCGTATGAGCTTGATACGCCGGAGGATTTCGAGAAGGCTACCGCGCTTTTGCCAAAGGACTTACTTTAAGGTGTTGCCTTTCCTCAGGTAGTGCAGCTTCGTGAGCAGCTCGTAGTAGTTGCGCTTGAAGGTGTAGTTGAAGAAGTTTTCTGGGGCAAGGCCGGAGCGACAGGGCTGGATGGTGACGGCCTCTTTCGGGGCGTTGGGATTGAGCGTGTCGCAGAGTCGGGCCACATATTCAAACATATTATATTCGTTGAGCACCTTGAGCTTGCATTCGGCGAGCACAGGGGCAGTCTGTTCGTAGCGCTGTGAGGCGATGGCGGCATCGATGAGGGCGATGGCCTGTTCAGGACGGCGGATGTCGATGCGCTCGAAGGAGGCATCGGGGAAGTAGTCAGTCAGGTTGGTGCAGCCGTAGTAGAAGGGAAAGGTCTCGGCGAGATAACAGTCGGAGATCTTCTCGGTCCAGTAGTAGGGCTGTGAGGTGTTTTCAATCACGATATGGTATTTATAGGGGCGCAGCACGTCCCATTTGTCATCGAAGTCGCGGAAACCACGTCCGAAGACGTCGAGACGGTCGCCGTAGTGGGCCTTGAGCTGTTCGACGAAGCGGATGCGGTCGAGGTGGCCGCGGGTGAAGGCTTTGTTGCTGGTGATGACAGAGATGAGGCGGGTCTTCTCGGCAGCGTCGGAGGGCTGGATGAGGCGGTCGTAGTCGAGGGTGTAATGGCAGTGGCCCTCGGCATCCTCGGTATAGCCCACGAACCAGGGCAGGATGGCGGGTCCAAAGTGGACACGGGGGTGGTGCGTCTGGGGCTGACAGGTGCATACCATGCCGAACTGCCGGAGGTATTTGTCGGGGTAGACGAGTACTGAACGGGGTTCGGTGGTGAGCATGATGGTGTTTGCGGGGGCCACATGGCACGTCTGGGGTTCGCGGACACCTTTACCCTGCACTACCCAGAAGTCGGGCGACTCACAGCTGTCGTCGAGGATGAACTGGTAGCGTCCGTCAAGCGAGATGAGGCCGTGGCCCTTGGTCTGTCGGCTCATGATGGTGCCTAATTCCTTGCGATAGGGGGTGAATCTGATTTTATACATGTGTGCAAAAGTACATATTTTCCGCCATTTGTACAAATAATCGCCTAATTATTTGTGTATTCGGCGCGAAATGCCTACCTTTGAAGCCAAAATCGACTGACCGTATGAAGATTCTGTATTACATCATCTATCCGTTGTGGTACTCGTTCTCCTTGTTGCCACTGTCTGTGCTCTATGTCGTGTCCGACCTGCTGTTCCACCTGCTCTACCATGTGTTGCGCTACCGGCGCCATATCGTGAGGAAGAATCTCGTGGAGTCGTTTCCGGAGAAGAGCGAGAAGGAGATACACCATATCGAGCGCGGGTTCTACCACTTCTTCTGCGACTATCTGGTGGAGAGCATCAAGATGATGAGCATCACGCCCGAGGAGATGAAGCGGCGCATGACGTTCAAGGGTACGGAGATCATTAATGCAGTCCTCAAGTCGGGCGGTTCGGCGGCCCTCTATTTAGGTCATTTCTGCAACTGGGAGTGGGTGTCATCGCTGCCGTTGTGGTTTACGAAGGAGGCCGTGTGCGGTCAAATCTACCATCCGATAGAGAATAAGGACATCGACCGGCTGTTCCTGAAGCAGCGTGGCAGGATGGGGGCGGTGTCGATACCCATGGAGTCGACGCTGCGTGAGATTCTGCGCTACCGCAGTGAGAACCAACCCGTGGTGATAGGCTATATCAGTGACCAGGCACCCCACTGGCGCAATATCCACCACTGGTGTAACTTCCTGAACCATGACACACCAGTGCTGACGGGTACAGAGCGTATCATCAGGAAGATGAAGCATGAAGTGTTTTATTTGGATATGAGACGGGTGAAGCGCGGCTATTATGAGGGAGAAATCAGACTTGTTACCCGCGAACCCCTACATCTGGCGGAGTATGAACTGACCACTAAGTATTTCAACCTGCTCGAGGCTTCGATACGCCGGCAGCCGGAGCTGTATCTCTGGAGCCATAACCGCTGGAAGCGTACGAGGGAAGAGTTTAATGAGAAGTATGAGGTGGTGAACGGCAAGGTGGTGCCGAAGGGCGACGAGATAGAACGCCTCCACAGGATTGAGGCCGAAAGGCGCATGAAACAGGCGTTAGGGGGTTAACCTGTTCTGGGTGATGCGCTCCATGTATTGTTGGATGATGGCCTTGAGTTCGAGTTCCATCTGAGCCTGTTCCTTGACCTTTCCGAGAAGATTTTGTTTCATCAGACTGTCGTCTAAACGATAGACGGCCTTGGCATGTTGTCCGTCGAACTGCAGCACATAACCGTATTTCACGTATTGGTAGATGCCGTTGAGGTAGTTGACAGCCCAGGTATCTTCGGCAGGTGTCTTCAGAAGGTCAATGCCGAAGCCGAGGTAGGGCTGGTCGTAACCGAGGTAGCCGAGGATGGTGGGCATGATGTCAATCTGCTGGGCAATGGCGTCGCGCATGCCGACACCCATCTCTCCCGTGGGATCGTAGAAGATGACGGGCGAGCAGAAGCCACCGAGGTCGGTCTTGTATTCCTCGTGGTTGGACATGTTGGTGTGGTCGGAGGTGATGGCGAAGATGGTGTTCTCGAACCACGGTTGTTTCCTGGCACTCTCGAAGAAGAGGCGCAGGGCGTTGTCGGTATAGCGGATGACCTTGTGGATGGGTAGCGCTTCTTCCTTATACACATCCTTATAGGGGGCGGGCACCCGGAAGGGATGGTGGCTCGACAGGGTGAAGACGGCGGCCATGAAGGGCTGCGGCGTCTCGGAGAGCTTGAGGTTCATATATTGCAGGAAGGGCTCGTCGCTGATGCCCCACCAGCCGTCGAAGGCTTCGTCGCCCACCGTCCGTTTGTCGGCCACGAAGTCTTCACGGCCATAGTAGTTCTGGAACTTAGTGGCGCGGGCAAAGGCCATGAATCCCATGGAGCCGCGTTCGGCACCGTGGAAGAAGGCGGTGGAGTAGCCCTTGCCATTGAGGCAGTCGGCGATGCCGGAGATGGCGTTGTTGGAGTAGGGCGAGAGGAAGAAGGGCTCGACGAACATAGGTATCGATGAGAGGATGCTGGGCATGCCGTCGATGGATTTCCGGCCGTTGCAGTAGCTATGTGTGAACGTGAGGGAGTGTGCGATGATGGAGTCGGCAAAGGGGGTGTAGCCTTTGTAGTGCCCGCCGTCCAGGTGTTTGTTGTAGGCTCCGATGTATTCCCGTCCGAAGCTCTCGATGATGATGACCACTACGTTTTTCTTTTTGAACGTGGAGTCGGTGGGGTGATGGATGGGGTCAAAGATCTGTGCCATTTCGGCTTCATCGGAGAAGTAGTCGGGCACCTCGAACTCATTGAAGCCGTAGGTGCGGATGAGGGCGAAGGGGGTGTTGAGCACGATGCCGGCCTCGGTGGGACGGTCGCAGTAGTTGTTGGCATTGGAGATGGTGATGGGGCGCACGTCACGGGTCCAGCCGCCTCGCATGCCAGCCACACAGAAGGGGGCATAGGCGAGCAGGGAGAGGAAGGTGGCGACGGCATAGGGTTTCCACTTCAGCTGTCGGTAGTCGAGGCGTGGCGTGATGTATAGTCGCCACATGCCATAGGCCAGTACGGCTGCCAGGAGGAAGAAATACCAGTGGGCAAGGGCTTCCTGACCGAAGATGCTGCCGAGGTTGTTTTCATTGCCGAACTCATGGAATATGGTGACGGTGGTGCGGCGCATGGTGTACTGGAAGTAGACGGCATCGCAGAGGTTGATGATCAGGGCGAAGGTGTTGACAACGACAAACACCCAGCGGCACAGCGTGTGGTAGGTGGGGTTCTCCTTACGACTGACGGGGAAGAGCATCATCACCACCCAGAGAACGTTGGTATAGAGGATGGCGGAGGTGTCGAAGACGATGCCGCCCCTCAGCAGTTCGAAAAGATGGGCATGGGTGAGGCCCTCGGCAAAGAGTCCCCAGTTCTCGAAGAGGAAGGCCAGACGGGCCACAAAGTAGACCACGTAGGCGATGAGGAGGTTGCCGAGGACGGCCACGAGGGGGTAGAGAAGCTTGTATTGTTTCATTGCAGTTGTTTCAAGTCTTGTGATGTTGTCTGAAGGATAGCCTTGCCGAGGGTGACGGCCGACTGGTTGTCACCTACGATCATCTGCTGGCTGTTGAGGTCGAAGACGGTGAAGCCGGTGCTGTCGACCATGGAGAAGCCGTTGTTATAACAGTGGAAGGCATAGGGACGGGTATAGTTGCTGCTCAGCACATCGCGGCTGAAGCGGTAGTCGTGGTGGGGGAGCCCCATCTGTCCGAGGAGTGTGGCGGCGAGGTCGCTCTGGTTACAGAACGTGGTGATGTGGCGTGGTGACTTGACAGCCCCGCCAATCCAGACGAGGGGGATATGGTTGCGCTCCTGACGGGTCTCGTCGAACGTCTTGTAGTTGATGCCGTGGTCGGGGAGGAGCACGATGAGCAGGTTGTCCCAATAGGGTGTGGCCTTGAGTTGGGTGACAAAGTTGCCGAGACAGTCGTCCAAATAGCTGAACGCATTTTGAATCTCATCAAAGTCTCCCTGTTTCCTTGTCTCCCTGTCTCCCTGTCTCCTTGTCTTAGGTACATCCCAGGGCTCATGGCTGCTCAGGGTGGAGTAGCCCATGAGGAAATGGCGGGCGGTGTCGGCGGTGCAGATTTGCTGGAAGAGCGTCTGGAAGGTGATATCGTCGCGTACACCCCACTTGGCAGATTTCTGTTCCTTATTGGTGTAGTCGGCTTTCCAATGCAGTTTCTCCCAGCCAGTGGCTATCAGGTAGCTGCGCATATTCGTGAAGTTGATGTCGCCTCCGTAGAGGTAGCTGGTGGCATAGCCCTCATGCTGCAGGGTGCGGGCGATGGAAGGCAGGGCTGCGGCACGGTTGGCCATCTTCATCACCGACATGGTGGGGAACGATGGATAGCCGCTGAGGGTGCATACCGTACCTCGGTCGGTGCGGTAGGTGTTGCCATAGCAGTTGTCGAAGGTGATACCTTCCTGCTTCAGCTGTTGCAGTCGGGGCATGGCTTTGGAGAAGACCTCGCCGGCACTCTCCATGAGGATGATGACCACGTTGGGGCGCTGGGTGTTGAGCAGCGTGTCTGTGAGGATGCTCTCCGTGGGATAGCAGTCTTTCAGGAGTGCCTGACATTTTGCGTCGTCGAAGAACGGGTATTCCACAATCTCGCTGACCGTCTTCTCGAACGACTCGAAGAAATTGAATACGGGGTTGACGGCCGAGTGGTTGAGGAACTGGTTCTGTGAGTAGTAGACCTGTCCGATGTTGGTGGTCGACTCATCGAGTCCGCCCCGGATGCCGACGATGAAGACGGGTATCAGCAGCAGGTCGATGATGGTGGCCGCCGTATTGTTCTGGGGTTTTTTGCTCCAGAGGCGAATATGGCTGTAGAGCCACCAGAGGGCATAGGTGCCCAGGAAGAGGATGATTAGTCGGATGGCCATATAGAATCCTGACACGCTGGCCCGCATCTCGGCAGGTGTCTCCAGATACTGCAGACAGGAGCCGTCGAGCTTATAGCCCCAGAAGGAATAGAGGCTGGTGTCGGCGATGAAGGCGAGCATTAAGGCCGTGGCGATGAGGGCGTAATAGATGCGGAGGATGAGGCTTTGCCACTTCTGATTGTCCCACCAGAGCGATGCCAGGGCGATGACGAAGGGGAAGATCAGCAGATAGAGGCTGGTGGAGAGGTCGAGGGTGAATCCGTGGCAGATGACATCCCACACGTCGCCAGCGGTAAAGGTGTGACCCTCGCTGTTGACCAGCATAAACACTACTTTGGCGGCAATGAATACCACTGCTGTCAGCAAGTATACCTTAGCTAAATATATCAGTCTTTGTCTCACTTCTATTGTTGCATTTCATGCAGGCGTTTGTAATAGCCATCCTGTGACAGCAGACCCTCGTGGGTGCCGCGCTCCACAATCCTGCCTTCATGGAGCACACAGATCTCATCGGCATTCTTGATGGTGGAGAGACGGTGGGCGATGGCCACGGTGGTACGTGTCTTCATCAGTCGTTCGAGGGCATCCTGCACCAGTCGCTCACTCTCGGTGTCGAGGGCCGAGGTGGCCTCGTCGAGGATGAGGATGGGAGGATTCTTGAGAATGGCACGGGCGATGGAGACTCGTTGGCGCTGACCGCCGGAGAGACGGCCGCCACGGTCGCCGATATTCGTATCGAAGCCTTGTTCGGAGGCCATGATAAAGTCGTAGGCATTGGCAATCTTTGCGGCCTCCTCAATCTGCTCCTGGGTGGCGTTGTCGACACCGAAGGAGATGTTGTTGCGGAACGAGTCGTTGAAGAGGATGGCCTCCTGATTGACGTTGCCGATCAGTTGGCGCAGGTCGTAGATGCCCAGATCCTTTACGTTGATGCCGTCGATGAGTACCTCACCCTCCTGGACATCGTAGTAACGGGGAATCAGGTCGACCATCGTCGACTTGCCACTGCCGCTCTGTCCCACCAGGGCAATGGTTTTCCCCTTGGGAATCACGAGATTGATGTTTTTCAGTACATATTTCTCACCATAAGCAAAGCTAACATTCTTGAACTCTATCTGGTGCTCGAAACTCTTGATGGGCTTGGGGGTGGCCGACTCCTTGATGGTGTTCTCGGCCATCAGGATCTTGTCGACACGCTCCATGGAAGCCAGTCCCTTGGGAATGTTGTAGCCCGCCTTCGAGAACTCCTTCAGCGGATTGATGATGGAGTAGAGCATCACCATGTAATAGATGAAGATAGGTCCGGAGAGGGTGTGATTGTTGAGTACCAGTACACCACCGAACCACAGGACGATGACAATCATCACCGTGCCGAGGAACTCACTCATGGGGTGGGCCATCGACTGACGGACGTTCACCCTTGTAACATCGTTGCGGTAGGCCGAGTTGATGGAGTCGAAACGACGGTTCATCTTCTCTTCGGCACAGAACGCCTTGATGATGCGGAGGCCGCCGAGGGTTTCCTCCACCTGACTCATCGTGTCGCTCCATAATGCCTGGGCCTTTACGCTCTGGGCCTTCAGCTTACGACCTACCCAACCCATGAACCAGCCCATGATGGGGACGATCACCAGCGTAAACACCGTCAGCTGCCAGGAGATGAATAGCAGCATGGCGAAGTAGCCGATGATCAGGATGGGGTTCTTGAAGAGCATCTCGAGCGATGACATGATGGAGTTCTCAATCTCCTGTACATCGCCGCTCATACGGGCTATGATGTCGCCCTTGCGCTCTTCAGAGAAGAAACCGAGGGGCAGGGAATTGATTTTCTGATAGAGTTGGTTGCGGATATCACGCACCACACCAGTGCGGATGGGTACGATGGTGGCTGAAGAGAGGAAGTAGGCACCCGTCTTCAGGAACGTCATGAAAGCCAGGAAAAGACCGATGACGAGTAGCGTGGTGGTGGGGCCTACCTTGGCAATCAACAGGTTGACGTAGTAGTTCATGTTGTTCATCAGCACCTCCTGAGCATTTGCCCAGTCCCATGCCATCAGGGCAGTGGCTGTCTCGCCGTCGCCCGTCTTGAAGATAATCTGCAGGATGGGGATGAGGGCTGCAAACGAGAAGACGTTGAGGATCACCGAAAGGATATTGAACACCACCGATGCCACCAGGTATTTCTTATATGGCGGTACAAACCGCCTCAGGACATTCAGAAACTCTTTCACTTTTTTACTTTTTTACCTTTTTACTTTTCAACTGCTTCTCCTAATAATGTGGCACTTGTTGACCCTGTGATGCGGACGCGTACCGTTTCACCGATATGATGGCCTGCCTTGTTGAAGACCACCATTTTGTTTTGCTCCGTACGTCCACAGAGCTGTTCTCTGGATCGTTTTGAGAACCCTTCCACCAGCACGTCGAACTCCTTTCCCTCGTCGGCTTTATTGCGGATGGCACTCATCTCTGTCTGCAGGGCAATGAGCTCGTTGAGTCGGCGAATCTTCTCCTCCTCGGCTACGTTGTCGGGCAGATGTTTTGAGGCATAGGTGCCTGGGCGCTCCGAGTATTTGAACATAAAGGCTGAGTCGTAGCCTACCTCGCGCATCAGACTCAACGACAACTGATGATCCTCCTCCGTCTCGTCGTGGTAGCCCACGAAGATATCCGTAGAGAGACCACAGTCAGGGATAATCCTTCGGATGGCTGCCACACGATCCATATACCACTCACGGGTGTACTTACGATTCATCAGCTTCAGAATCTTGTCGCTTCCGCTTTGTACGGGCAGGTGGATGTGCTTGCAGACATTGGGCACCTCGGCGATGACTCGTAGTGTCTCGTCGCTCATGTCCTTAGGGTGAGAGGTGGTAAAGCGTACACGCATCGTAGGCACCTCCTCGGCCACCATCCTCAGCAATTGCGGGAAAGTAATGTCTTGTCTCCCTGTCTCCTCGTCTCCCTTAAAAAGATACGAGTTCACATTCTGTCCCAAGAGTGTTACCTCTTTATAACCCTTGTCTCTCAGGTCTCTAACCTCTCTTAAGATGCTCTCCACGTCTCTGCTTCGCTCCCTACCACGAGTGTAAGGCACAATACAGTAGTGGCAGAAGTTGTTGCAACCTCGCATGATGCTCACAAATCCACCAATCTTGTGGCCCATGGCGATACGCTGGGGCACCACATCTTTATAGGTCTCTGTGGTGGAGAGTTCAATGTTCATCGCCTTATGGCCCGTCTCTGCCTGGGCTATCAAATCGGGCAACGACAGATAGGCATCGGGACCAGCCACGAGGTCGCAATGATGATTGTCCAACAAATCCTGTTGGGCTCGCTCCGCCATACAGCCCAGAAGACCAATGATCAAGGGGTTCTTATTGTCTTGCGATTCCTTCTTGCGCTTGCGACGCTCTGCATCGAGCGCCTCCAAACGATGATAAATCTTCTGCTCTGCGTTATCCCTAACAGAACAGGTGTTCAGGAAGACGGCATCGGCCTCTTCCAACTTCTCGGTGGTCTCATAACCGGCCATCTGCATCACAGATGCCACCACCTCTGAGTCTGCCACATTCATCTGGCAGCCATACGTTTCAATATACAATTTCTTCATTTCGGGCGCAAAATTACAAAATAATGCTGATGTGGCAAAGTAATTTTAGAAGATTAACGCAAATCGGCCTTAAAATAAGGGCAATACGAAGAAATATGAGGAATATTGGAAAATGGTAGGATGCAAATTTGGGAGGATTGATGAAGGAGTTAGGTTGCCAAATCGTAACCCGTTTACGACCTTGTTGACAGTTAAACTTTTCTAAATCCGAAGGGTGTAAAATCGCAGAATGACGCACTTCACTCCGATTGGTTTTCAATGATACGAACTGCACTGTTTTGCCGAAAAAGCAATTCGGAAATTGGTATTATCTTTGCAGCCCGAATAAAAAAAGGATTGAAGTATGTCAAGAAGCACATTCAACATTCTCTTCTATGCCAACAAGAGCAAGGAGAAAAACGGAATTGTCCCTATCATGGGACGAGTAACAATCAACGGATCGCAGTCGCAGTTCAGTTGTAAGAAGAATATCCCACTGACCATGTGGGATGTAAAGGGCAATTGCGCCAAGGGAAGAAGCAAGGAGGCTTTGCAGATTAACCGTGACCTTGATAATATCAAAGCGCAGATTATCAAGCATTATCAGCGTCTGGCTGACCGCGAGGGATTTGTAACGGCCGAGATGGTAAGGAATGCCTATCAGGGATTGGGCAGCGAATATGAGACTCTGCTCGGAGCCTTTGATAAGGATGTCGCCAATCTGAAACGCCGTGTAGGCAAGGACAGGGCAGAAGGAACCTACAAGATACAGATGAGGTCGAGGAACTACATTGCAGATTTCCTTCGGACAAATTACAAGCGGAACGACATTGCCATGCAAGAACTGACACCTGACTTTATCAAAGAGTTCAGTGTGTACCTTAGCAATGAACGTGGCTTGGCGCATTCCACCATCTGGCTGTCGTGCATGCACCTGAAAGGAGTGGTAGGCAGAGCACATGATAATGGCAAGATACAGCGCAATGTCTTCGCCCAGTTCCATATCAGCCCTAAATGCAAGGAACGTACATTCCTGACAGAAGAAGAGTTAAAGACGGTGATGACACATGAGTTTGAAGATGGCAATCTCGCCTTTATCCGTGACTTGTTCGTGTTCATGAACTTTACGGCCCTCTCGTTTGTGGACTTGAAGGAACTGACAACGGATAATATTGTGGAGATTGAAGGTGACAAGTGGATAGTAGGCAAGCGTCACAAGACAGACGTACCCTATCAGGTGAAGCTGTTAGATGTTCCCTTGCAAATCATCGAACGTTATCAGAACTACCCCAAGGAGAATCCCAAATCGATATTCGGTGAGGTCAACTATTGGAGTGTCTGCAAGAAGTTGAAAACGGTGATGAAGGAGTGTGGCATAGACAAGCCTATCTCCGCTCATTGTGCAAGACACGGGTTTGCCACAATGGCTTTAACCAATGGCATGCCCATAGAAAGCGTGAGTCGAGTACTGGGACATACGAACATCGTTACGACTCAGATTTATGCACGTATCACGACCAAGAAGTTGGATAATGACCTGACGATGTTGGGTAACAAGCTAAATGCATCATTCAGTAACATCAAAACAGCATAGACACATGGAACAGAGAAACATCATTGAGTGGAGTGAGCATAGTGAGTACAGGGAACTGACTATACCGAGTGGAGAGATTTGGATGAGTGAGTCCGAACTGGTTGACCTTTTCGGAGTGTTCATCCCGAAACTAAGGAACACCATCCAAACACTCTACAAAGAGGAACTGGTGAAACCCTACGAGACAGAGCGGACTATCAAACAAAGCCGAAACCTGTACCTCACCGTATATGACATGGAGGTTGTTCTGCTGCTTGCCTTCCGTCTTAACTCTTATCAGGCAAGGGCTGTCCGCAAGGAACTGATGGTACGAATTGAACGAGACCACAAGCCGTTTGAGGTGATATTTACAAATGTAGGCCGTAAACAATTCCAATAAAGGGACGATTTGGATTAAGATATTGTTGCCAGTTTACTTCTATATGGAGGAACTGGCAACAATTCTATTTCTCAATAATAGAGGCTAATAAATTCGTGGCTATCTCAGCATTCTTGAATCTAATGAGATTGTCTTCAATAGAGTGGTAACCAAGGATGTTGACGCTGCCATACCATATAATGCTCTTGTCGATAATAGCAGTATGTAGGGAAAGACGGTCAATTGTGATAATCTGCATCCCTTGATGTAGCAAACGAAGAGTATCATCGTTCTCTTCTTTTGTATAGAGTACAACTTCTATTCCATTTGCAGTTAAATCAATAAGTCGCTCTGCTATTTGTGTGTTCCTACCAATCTTTACTCTGGGACATGAAATTACTATAGAACGTTTACACTGAGTCAAGTCTGAAATAAATGGTTGCACGAAGTTCTGACCATCATAGATTAAGTCTGCTGTTGGGAACAGACTTTCAAACATCTCATTATTTCTGATTCTATAGCCGATTGAGGCATATCCTTTCAGACGTTTACGATACATGGATTCGCAAACAGGGACTCGTATGTCGATATAGTCATAGACTTGTACATCCTTTTTCCCCTCAAACTCACGATGCAGTCGGCCAGCGTATTGTTGTAGTCTGCCTTTCCATGCTATGGGCGATACCAGAAACAGCGTATCGAGACGGGCATAGTCAAAGCCCTCGCCGACATACTTGCCTGTGGCAATAATAACAAGTGGCTCAGTGGAAGGAATAGAATGCAGTTGTTCCATCTTCTGGCGTTTCTCCTTGATGCTTTCAGAACCAACAAGAGTAATCACGTTAGGGCAGTGAGGTTTCAGAAGTTCTGCCAATATTGTAACATGCAAAGTCCTGTCAGTTAATATTATTGGCAAACGACCTTCTTTTAGGGCCTCAATAACATCCTTGACTATAAACAAGTTACGATATTCGTCCTCTGCCAGTTGTTGAGCAACTTTCGTAAACGAAAGGTCTTCACCATTTACAGGTCTGAATGGAGTAAACCGAGGCACAAGCAGACGCTGGAAGGTCTGGTTCTGCATCTGGGCTTTGGCATCAGTAGCATATCTGATCGGTCCACATTGCATGAAGAGAATGGGCTGATGCCCGTCTTTGCGAAATGGTGTCGCAGTCAGACCATATACATATCTGGCATTTACTGCCTTCAAAACCTGTTCGTAATTTACAGCCGATATATGATGACATTCATCAGCTATGACCATACCGTAGTCTTTCACAAAGTTTTTTACTTCGTTATCCGTCATGCACGATTGCAAAAGGGCTATGTCGATGATACCGTGAAGTCTGTTTCCCGCTGACGAAAGAGTGCCAATAGGCGAAAGAACTTTTTTCCGTCTGTGTTTTCCAACCTCAACTTCAGGAACATCGTCTATTACAAGAAATTGCTCCAATCTCTGAACCCATTGGTCAAGTAAGGCTTTGGTATGAACCAATATCAGAGTGTTTACGCCATGCTTGACAATAAGGGCAATACCTGTCGTCGTTTTTCCGAAAGCAGTCGTTGCAAAGAGCACACCTGCGCTATTTGCAGCCAAAGCATTAACCGCCTCTTGCTGATTATCTCGGAGTGTGCCGATGAAATGAACAGAAATTGGCCTACCGTGATTAGTCTTGTCATCGTAGCGATAAGTAACCCCTTTCTCTTTAAGCAATGTAGTGACGGCATCCTCACATCCACGAGGCAAAGCAAGATACTCATCTGTTAAGTCAGCACACGAAATGATACGTGGTGTTGAATAGGTGGAGAGTCGCATTGCCTGTTTGCTATAGAATTCAGAATTGCGGAATGAGGCGATACGTCTGAGGTGGTTAAGAACCTTTGATGACAATTGGCTCAATGGTATATAGAGCATATTCGAACGAGTGACAACAACCTCTGACGAGAAGTCTGATCTTTCAATCTTGGTTGCAACGGGGATCTCCCAAGGCTTGTTCTCGCTGGTCTTTGACAATTCGCCAAGTGGCAGGATGTTAGAAGTCTGCCTCAATATCTCTTCCAAAACATCCTCTGAGAGTTTCTTCACATTCAGTAAGTACTCCCATTGATCATCGTATGGCTCGAAATACTCATTCACGAACACACTGTTGCCATTTTTACGAGCATTGCCTTGTAAGGGAAGAGCTACAAGATTACCAAGACCTCCATCTGGCAATGTGTCCTGATTAGGAAAGAATCTGTCATATGACTTGAAATCAATCTTCCCGTTTCTATTCATTGCTTCTGTAAGAATGGCATTGCCCAATCTTCTGGCTTTCACCGCCAGTACAGGAGTCCCAAAGAATATCCACACATGAGCACCATTGCCAGAACGTGAACGCTCGACTGAACAAGGAATGCCCCAACTCTTACATACATTGACAAATGCCAATACGTCTTCCTGATAGCCATGTTCACAGTTCTTATCGTCAAAGTCGGTGCATAACAGGTTGCATGTATTATCCTCCTTGAGGACATATAGGCCAATAACATCTTCACCATTGACATTTTTTCCTTCCAAATGATGGTAAAAGTCATCGTATGTCAATGGCAAGAACTGACGATTTGGGCATTCTGCACATTTATGAGCTTTCTTGTCGCAAAGCAGACGGTTCCACTCATTCTGACAAACAGGCTGATAACCAGACTTACCGCTTGCTTTGCTATACCAGCGTCTGGCGAAGACATCCTCACGTCCTTTGAACAGATTCCGAAACAGTTCAATCTTTTCCTGTAGCGACAATTTTCGCATGGCTGTCGGCTCCTGAACAGCAGGCACAAAATCTTCACCAAGTCGTTTCCTCAACTCGGTATTTTCGACTTCCAGCTTCCTGATTCGTTCAAGAAGTTGTTGCCGTTCAGCCATCCACTCCTGATAATTCTCTAATGGCATAGATATTATAACACCATTTGCCGGAATCGTTTTTGTAACTCTTCAAGCCGCTTTAACAGTGCATCAAAGTCCAAAGGATTGCCATAGATAAAACTCGACTTCATGTTCTCGTAGTCACTACGGAATCTGTTTTGTATCTCCCCAACGGGACAAAAAGAAATCTTGTCTGGCATATCCAGTGAATAGTCAACGCCACCGACGTGATAGAACTTTTTGCGATGCTCCACAATCTCGGTATATAGAGGCACATCCTGCAATGCAGATCTCGCGTATTCAGTATCCATCAGTTTCTCCAAGTCGTAGAGGTGTCGGCTCATGCGAAGTGTCCTGGGATTCCTGCGCTGGTATTCTTCATTCAAGAGAAAGGCTTTCTCAAGAAAGGTGCGCGATGGGGATATGGTAGCAATATCGGTCATTGTTTCACTGTCATCATTCTTGAACTCATCAGAAATCAACGAAGAAATATGCTTCACCTCAAATGGTTCTTTCATTGACAGACAACTGATCTCAATCTTCACCACGGGCTTAACATACGAATGACCAGAATTGAAGATGCCGGGGTAGTGTACCAATAGCACTGTCGGGTCTGCGTCATGGTCAATAGGCTTTTCACCCTCTGCTGTCATGTGAGTTGTGACAGCTTCCACCTTCACGCTAAGACCTATACTTTCCAGTTTCTTTTCAAGCTCACTTTTCAGTTCACCATGCACGAAGTCACGAGAGGCCTTTCGTAGCATCTTTATCTGGTTGTTGTTCTCGCATCTGGCACACGCGACACCTTTTTCTATTAGGAAGAAGTCACGATATAGAGCAATGTCAATGTCTTCACTAAATCGGTTGATGATGTTCCAGCCCTTGCTCAGACTTGTACCTCCCTTGAAATAAGTGTACTTTGATGTACTCAGTTCGAACAATGCCTTTAATACGGTTGTCACCCACCAGTCTTTTTCTATTGATTCTTGGTCGATGTTCTTCAAGTCCGATATACGGTTGACCATATAAAGACGGTCTGCCAAGTTATTATCTATCCATCTACTCATGGTTAATCTCTTTTTTCAATGTTGTTACTATCTTTCGAATCCAGGCAGGTGCAAGTTGCAAATCCTTCTGCCACGTCTTTTCTTCTGGGTGCTCTGTCAACAATTTGCGTATGATGCCGATATGTTCGTCTGTCAGATCTTCTTTGCCAATAGCCTTCAGTGCCTGTACAAGAACGGGCATCAGCTCACCTTTATAGGCAAAGTTCTTGGGGACGCTACGCCTGAGCCGGATAGTACGATTCCCTAATTTAATCTCCCTTGCAGAGCCGCTGGTTATATACTCCGAATTCATAGGCACTTGTGTTGACAGTCCTAAAAGATTCATTGCAGTATTGCCAGTTGGCAGAATCTTGGCTTTGTCGCGTTTGGCGATAGCCTTTATGATGTCGCCCACAGGAGGAAAGACAATGCCAAACTTGCTCCGCATAGGCTTGACATAGATTCCGTAGGAGATTCGCGAAATCAATTCCTGTCCACATAACTCAGACAATATCTGTCTTACATAGACATCATCATAATTTGGGAAACTGTTGTTGAAAAACAGACTTCCATTCTGACTTCTGTTAATCACATTCGTAATGCGCTCTTTTACTGTCATTTATGATATGATATTTATGTTCGCAAACATACAAATATCTGCAAAATTTGTTAGTTCTCGACTGCAAAGATAATACATTTTTCTTAAATGAGAGCAATGTAAAACATATTTTTTCTGGGGGAATGATAGAAAGAAGGATTTTCCATGCCATTCCAAGTGAAATGACACAGAAAATCCAAAGAAAAGACAAGAACAATCATTTTTCTAATCTTTACGGTATGCAGGATGATAGCACTCCTCCAGTAGCTTCTCAAGGTCACTCTCACGATAGAGCACCTTGCCACCCAACTTAATGTAAGGTACAATACCACTGTCACGATATTCCTGCAATGTGCGACGGCTTATCTTCAGGCGATGCGACACTTCCAAGTCCGACAAGTACCGCTCTCCGTTCAGCAAGGGACGGTAGTTGTATGTCACCTTGTCAAACAGCGTCTCAATCTCCTTCATCGACTTCATGGCATCCACCAAGCCGTCAGTTCTCAAAGTAATCAACTCTTTCAGATAATTCTCCATGTTTTACTTTTGTTTATTATTCCATTCCACACTAAACCATTACAGCCCCGTTGGTTCTTGGCTTTCGAGGCTTACGCCATGCAGCATCTTTCTTCCTTTCCGCGACAACCTTCATGATGCTCTCCACATCCTCCGGCTTGTAATACGTCTTGTGACTAATCTGAGAATATGCCAGAGTGCCATTGTCCCTCAGCGTCTGCAACGTTCTCGGACTGATGCGCAACCTGTCGCATACCTCCTGATTGTCCATCCACTCGCCCAGACGCTTGTCTGAGCCACGCTTACCCATCTCCATCATCTTCTTGACGAAGTGATCAAACTGCCCTGCGAACTTCTCGTAGGCATCCTTTTCGATATTTACAATCTCCATCACTATTATATTTTTTAAGTTATACTTCATTTTTATCCAGCTCTTCTTTGAACCGTCGACAAAGGTACTTCAAAAGTTCCTGTTGCCTGTTGCTTGGAAGTTTTCTTGTCTGAATTAACACTTCAGCTTTTCTTTATTCTAATGCCTTCAGAGCTTGCTCACCAGAAAGCGAACGCGCACCTTTGTGTGGCACATGCCAGAAAGGTGCGTATTAGGCTACACCCTTCTATGGCACCTGATTGCGGCATTGCAAGCAACAGGGGGTAGTAGGCTACTCCTATTGTGGGTCGGTGCAAGCACCTTTGTGCCCATTTCCTTCTTGTCGATGCGAAGGTACTACATTCTCTCCATTCTTATTGCCTTTCCAAAGCAAGTGTCACCGAATGTCTCACTAAAACGGTGACATTGGTGACACGATTTCTTCAAATCCAGTGCAAAAGTAACGTTTTCCATGCCTAACTGCTACATTTCTTAGACAACTTGCGCCGTTTTGCCCTCAAAATCGGCGCAATCAGCGCAAGCAAGGCATCTGCCATTTGTTCAATTGCGGTGCGAAATTACAGATTCCTGATGTAACCACCAAATTTTTAGAGGCGGTTGGCGCTCATGGCGTAGATAATGGGTGCCACGTGTGCCACCTCTTTAGCTGAAATCGGGAAAATCAGTTGCTAAATTGCTAAATCAATCAGCCGTTAAACTGATTGTACGTACTAACATTCAAACGTACTAACTTACCAACGTACCAACTTACCAACGTACCAACAATCAAACGTACCAACGGACTTACATACCGACGGACTTACATACCAACAAGCACTACACATTATTATATATATTGGGTACAGTGAAGTCACCATAATCACTGTAGCCATTATATCCATGCAATACAATGTATCCACTATAGCCACTCGGAAAAACAGGGAACCAATCACCAGAAAATCCGCACATCCTCCACGATATATGCAGAATGGGGCAGCTTAATCCAAATGCTTGGAGGGTAATTCCAATCATCTTACTTTTGCCCAGAAAAACGGTCATCAGCGACAGCTCTGACCATAGTAGTAACAATTAAACCAAAATCAAATGACAACTAAAAAGACCAAGAATGTATCTCCGACAAAGGAAGAGAAGGATGAGGCATTGAGAGCCTTCATGTATGGTGACATACCTCGCCCATTAATCAGCATGGATGAACGTTACCCAGATCTTGAAGAGAGCGATAACTCCGTCATCTCCACTGGCATCAATGCAGTGATTTCACCCACTACAAAAGAAGAAGTCCAGAAACAAGAGACTCCGCCAAAGAATGAACAAGAGGAAGAAGCGCAGCCGAAACCTGTTTCTCTTCCTGATGGCAAGCAGACACCTGCCCACCGTGTCAGCAGCAAGCAGCGTAGGCTTTCACTCGATGAGTACGGCACCGTCTTTCTTCCTGTGCCAAAGATTGATCACCCAAAGCCCGTGTTCATCAGCGAGTCACTACGCGACGAACTTGACAAGGTGGCACGAAGGCTTGGAGGCAAGCGTATGAGTGCGTCAGGCATCGTGGAGAACATGGTTAAGCACCACTTTGGCAACTACGGAGAGGATATGGAACAATGGTTTAAACTGTGAGCGATAAGACTGGAGCCTGTGACCAGACTGACGTGGTTTGACACCGAAGGTGGCACAATCGTCTGGAAACTACGTTTGAGTGCGGCGAGGTTATGTTTTCGGCATCCCGAAAACCATCTCGCTCGCACCCACGACGCGAGGGAATCCGCTCCCCATTGGTCGCAGATTCTGTGAGTACAGTCACTAAAGTGAATACACTGGAATTATGATAGCAACAAGGAATCAAGAAAAGAAGAAATCGAAAGGCAGACCGACCGTTGCCGATGCAAGGCGACTGTCAAAGGCTGTCACGGTCAAGTTTTCAAAGATAGACTACGAGATTTTGAGAACAAGGAGCCGTAAGGCGAACAGGCGTTTGGCAGAGTATATCCGAGAGTCTGCCTTACAATCCGAGGTCGTACAGCCCCGTACTGAGGCAGATCTGAAGGAGTATCGAACATTGGTAGGTATGGCGAACAACCTCAACCAACTAACGAAAATGGCTCATCAGGACGGCTTTATCTACCTATACTCGCCAATAGACAACCTGCTTGGAGAGATTACTGATGTGATAAGAGAGTACAAACAAGGTACTAACAAGAAGAAAAGATGATAGGGAAAATCATGAAAGCAGCATCGTTTAGTAGATGCGTCCACTATGTGACAGGCAAGGAAGACGCAAGAATCCTTGCCTCCGATGGCGTATTGCTGACCACGACACAGGACATTATCGACAGCTTTGAGTTCCAACGGCAGATGAATCCCAGAATCTCAAAGCCTGTAGGCCATATCGCCCTGAGTTTTCTGCCAGAGGACAAGGACAAACTGACCGACGAGACGATGACGAAGATTGCCCGTGAGTACATGGAACTGATGGGCATCAAGGACACCCAGTTTCTTCTTGTTCGCCACTTCGATAATGGCAATCCTCACTGCCATCTGGTCTATAACCGCATCAACAACGAGGGCAAGACCATCACAGACCAGAACGATTTTAGACGGAATGAACAGGTCACGAAACAGCTTAAACGGAAATACGGACTGACATTCTCAAAGGGCAAAGGACACACTAAAACCGATAGATTAAGAGGAACTGAAAGGACGAAATACGAGATATACCGCATTGTCATTAACACATTGGCACAGTCAACGTCATGGAAAGAGTTCGTAGGACATCTAAAGGAAGAAGGTGTAGAAATGAAGTTGGTGATGCGAAGGAAAGACAGCCGAGCCCCAAAAGATATACAGGGTATCTGCTTCACAAAAGACGGCTACACCTTCAAGGCTTCACAGATAAGACGTGGCATGGCCTTTGATAAAATGGATGCTGTCATCAAAAAGAATGCACACAAAGCCCAACAAGAGGCGAAAGGTAATCAGCCGCAAACAAGGCACTACGAGCAGCCAAAGGAAGAGCCAAATTCCAAACAGCAAGAACGCAATGAGCCATCTATAGGCATTCCTTCATTGGGCCTGTTCGATTCCAATAATCCCGTCTATGATCCTGCCGAGGAAGAATTCCGCCGACAGATGCTGCGAAAGAAAAAGAAACGGGGGCCAAGACTATAGAAGTGATAGAGGTATCATCCCTGTTTGCCCACCATCTTTATAATATGTCGGCGATACATCATGCAGGCGGTGGTGAAATAGATGGCAGCCTGAATCCAGAGGGCTATGTATTCGGTTCGGATTTCATTGAGTGTGCAGCCCATCGAGGCGATGCGGACATAGCCGTTCATGCCGAAGGTGGAGGGGAACAGGCAAGAGACGAGTTTCCAGAACGGTGGCATAGCAGAGGTCGGCCACGACAGGCCGCTCAGGAACAACATGGGTACCGAGAGGAATACGAAGATGAGGATGCAGTCTTCGCGGCGATATATCAGCGAAGAGAGCGTCATGGCAAAGAAGATGCAGGCCAACAGGTAAGGGACGAGGAAACCGAGGAATGTCAGGTAATCGCCCAGTCGAGGCAGTTGGAACCAGCTGTTGACGCAGGTGAAGGCGTAGATTCCCATGACGAGATAGATACCCAGATAAACCAATGCCTTTCCAACGACAATGTTGGGTGCCCACTTATAATGGCGGTCGAAGGGGATAGTAAATCCTTGCCAGCGTTCGCGAGTGCGCCCCATCTGCATACCAATGCCCAGGAGCAGAGTCTGCTGGAGGATGAGCATCAGCACAGGCGGAATCAGAAACGAGGCGAAGCCTGAAGACGGGTTGTATAGTTTCACATGCTCATACTCTACAGGCATCTTGGTTATCTCTTTATCGCGTTCAGTCATTGACCCTAACCGCTCTATCTTGATGTCCTTGTTCATCTCCAGCGACACATCGGTAGCAGCCAGATACAGGGCTTTGTAGTAGAGCATCGACGACATGTCGCAATAGCAGCCGATGGTGGTCTGACGGTGCTGCCAGATATCGAGGGCAAAGTTGCGAGGAATCTGATAGATGCCGTAGGCCTCGTGGCGCATCACCCATCCCTTTGCCTCCTCCGTCGAACGGCAGCGGGCAACAATACGCACATCGGGCGAGGCATCAATACTACGGATGAATTCTCGGCTACGGATCGAGCCCGACTCATCGACGACAACGGCAGGCACCTCGCGCACCACTTCGTTGGTATATACCCACGAATAGAGCAGCGGATAGGCCAATGGCACGAACAGGATGAATATGAGGATGCCAGGGTCGTGCAGGATGTCCTTCAACTCACTGTAAAATATGTAGGTTATCTTCTTCATGGCAAATATTCGAATTTAAGGAATGCCTTGCGATAACGATAGTGTACCAACAGGGGCGATACACAGAACGCAACGAGCCAGCATACCGATGACCATACATAGCGGACGGGGAATCCGTCGAGTGCCTGGTTGACATAGATAAGGTAGTAATGGCGCAGCGGGAACCAAACTGACAGCGCCTGCAACACGGGGTGCATGTCGGTGACGGGATAGGTAAAGCCTGCCAGCGAGAACGACAGGATGCCCCATAGCGAACAGATGCATAGAGCCACGCGCATCATGCCAGCCTGAATGCCGAACAGCAGTACGCCGAAGCCCTGCGATGCCAGCACCGTGAGCAGTCCGATGAGCATCATCATGCCCAGTCCACACTGACATGGGAACCCGCAGTGGACAAAGAACCACCAATCCATCAGCCACCATTGAACGGTGTAGATTGCGGTCTGCGGCAGCAACTTTGCCCCCAGCGCAATAGACACCCGCTGCCCCGCCATCTGATACCACGCCTTCTGCGTCTGCTGCTTCCACTCGAAGCCGATGGTATAGACGGTGGTCAGCAGGATGAGCAGAATCAGAATGCCCGGCACCACCATGTTCGACAGATATACATTATAGTCAAGTGTTGGATTGCCAATCGGGTGCGGCTCTATCTGGATGGGCTGCAGCCACGCCATCATCTCCGTCTCCGGCAGTCCCTTCGCACGGAGTTTCTCGCGGGTCAGTGCCAGCGGTATCAGTTCGCCCGTCATCTTCATGTCCTTCATAATCAGGTTGCCCGGCACCAGGTAGGCATCGTTAGTATAGAACGACACCTTGGGCTGCCGCGTGCTGATGGCCTCGGCAGTCGTTCCCTTCGGAATGTAGAAGAACGCATAGATTTCGCCCCGCCGCATGGCCTCGTGCGCCTCGCTGAACGAGTAGTACTTCCGGCTCACGTCGGCCATCTCCATCACGTCCAGCACCCGTACCAGTTTGCGCGTGGTCGGCGTGTTGTCCTCGTCAACCACCGCCGCCGGCATGTCCGTCGGCAATCCTTCGGCCATCAGCGAGGTGAAAAACACGACACACAGCACGGGTGCCAGAATCATCACAAAGAGGAATACAGGACGATGAGCCAACATCCTGCATTCCCGCCTTGCGATGGCATATACTAATTGTAGTCTGCTCTGTTTCATGCTGCAAAATTGCAACAAAAATCCCTATCATCGGTGTTCCCGACTTCTCAGATATTGCCCCCGACGGCAACTGCTTCCCGTCCGGAACAATTCTTTTGAAGAAAAAAGTAGCAAATCGCCGGATTTATTCGTAAATTTGCACCAGAAATGCAAACAATATGAAGAAAAGATGAACAGCAACAAGTACATCCACGAGGTCAGCATCAGCGCCATCCGCGACCGCAGCGTCCGCGAGGTCTATGCCGACGGCGACATTGCCATCATCGACAACGTCCGCGAACTCACCGAACTTAACCCCGTCCGCGCCCAGATGAATTTCATCATCCTCTGCTGCGAGGGCCGCATACAACTCGACATCAACGGCAATCGCCGACAGTTGGAGAAGAACGACGTGCTGTTCAGTTGCCCCGATGTGGTGCTCTCCGACTTCATGATTTCCCCCGACTTCGAGTGCAAGATACTCTGCCTCTCCGAGCGCATCATCCACGAACTGCTGCGCGAGCACATCGGCGTCTGGAATCGCGCCGTCTATATCCGCCGCACCAACGTCGTCAGCCTCACCGACGACATCGTGCGCCAGCACAGCCTCTACCACGCCCTCATCAGCCAGTCCATGCACATGCCCGACAGCCAGTTCAGCAAGCAAGCCATGCAATCGCTCATCCAGTCGATGCTCTTCTGCCTGTGCAGCATCCTCTACGAGTCCGACACCGCCGAGCCCCAGACCTACCAGACGCAGAGCCGCCAACTCTTCGACCGCTTCCTCGCCACGCTCACCAAGGAGAAGGTGAAGCGCCGTCCCGTGGGCTACTATGCCGACCTGCTCTCCATCACGCCCAAGTATCTGACGATGGTCTGCGAGCACGAGAGCGGCAAGCCCGCCAAGGACTGGATCAACCAGTACGTCGTCGAGGACGTGCGCTACTACCTGCGCAACACCGCCACCCCCATCAAGGAAATAGCCGACCGCCTCGGCTTCGCCAACATCTCCCACTTCGGCTCCTACGTCCGCCGCCACTTCGGCATGTCGCCGAGTGCGTGCAGGAGCCAGAAGAAAGCGGAGGACTAAAACACCATTGACATAATTTCCGGCAGTTTCTTCTCCGCTGCCTTTCTTCCAAGATTATAGGTCTCTCTCATCTTTGCTCTATCATGGGTAATGTGGCTGATGGGCAGAGTGCTTTCCGGCTGTATGACGATGACATTTCCCTTTGATTCCTGTTCAGCCACATAGAGAAGTTGGCGGTTATACATCTCGTGTCTGTGCGCTAGCGCCTTGCACAACGCAGGATATTTCGAGAGCCGTTTCTCGATAAGCCATTGCATTTTCAAAGGAGTCTTGCGGTACAATGACGGCTGTGTCAGCACAACAAGGTTGCGCTCATATCCCAACCCCTGAAAGTATCGCAGCGGTATAGAGTCCGCTATACCGCCATCTAACAACTGATAGCCATCGACATCTACAATCTTTGATAATACAGGCATTGCCGATGAAGCACGTAGCCATTCATACAGGTTAGTTCCTCCCTGGCTTATCTTCCGATAGACGGCACGTCCCGTATGCACTTCAGTTGCCACCAGATGGAACTCCATCGGATTTCTTTCAAATGCCACATTGTCGAAAGGGTCCAGTTCGTCGGCAATCGTATGGTAGGCAAACTCCGCTCCAAACAGGTTGCCAGTCCTGATGAGTGACTTCAAACTGCAATACCGCCAATCCTTGGCGTATGTCTCATTATAGCGGATGACACGTCGTGTCTGATAGCTCTTGAGATTGCACCCAAAGGCTGCACCAGCCGACACACCTATCATGCCATCAAAGGTCACGCCGCTTTCCATGAGTACATCCAGTACACCTGCCGTAAAAAGTCCCCGAAGCGCACCTCCTTCTAATACCAATCCTGTCTTCATTTCTGCTTCTCTATAGATTTTTGTTTGCAAAGGTACTCCATTTCTATGTCATAGCGGTGTCCCTGACTTCTTCAGAATTGTTTTCGATGGAGAGAAACGACGGAATGTTGCACTTTCACGGAAAAGCAAGACACCACTATTTCCAACCGATGCACTACCTTTGCAACAATGTATAAAGACAAAAAGATGAAATATGCAATCATAGCAGCAGGCGAAGGCTCGCGATTGGCTCATGAGGGCATGACGGTGCCGAAGCCTTTGGTGATGATAGACGGTGAACCGATGATTGACCGTCTGATTCGCATCTTCCTGGCCCAAGGTGCGACAGAGATTGACGTCATCTGTCGTGAGCGCGACGTGCAGACCTGCCATCACCTGCGCCAACTACAGCAGAACCCTGACGTGCCACTGCGATTCATTGCGAAAGACACCCCGAGTTCCATGCACTCACTCCATGAGTTGTCGCCATTCCTGCAAGACAGTTCCTTCATATTGACGACGGTAGATACTATATTTCGTGAATATGAGTTCGCTCAATATGTCTCCGAGTTCCGTCGGGTGTTAGCATCCGGAGAAGCCGACGGACTGATGGCTGTCACCGGCTACATCGACGATGAGAGTCCGCTCTATGTCAAGACCGATGCCACGCTCCGCATCATGTCATTTCTGGACTCTGACCCGCAGCCGAGATACATCAGCGGTGGCATCTACGGACTGACGCCACGCTCCCTCACGACACTCCGCCAGTGCATAGCCCGTGGCGAGAGCCGTATGCGTAACTTCCAGCGGGCATTGCTGGCCGACAACCTGCGGCTCTGGGCCTATCCTTTCACCAAGATTCTCGACATTGACCACCGTGCCGATATATCGAAAGCTAACCGTTTCCTGCAATGAAGATACTCGCCATCACCCGCGCCCCACAGTTCTCACCTAATTCGGTGGAGAGCGACCGCGCCATCATGCAGGCTGTGGCCGACAGGCTTGTTGGCAAGGGTTATAGTGTGACCATCATTTCTGAGACGGAACTCTCAATGTTCAATGTTCAATATTCAATGTTCAATGGAACCATTCTCTCCATGGGACGCCTGCCTCACACGCTGGCCTGGCTCAGTCGTCAGCCTTGCCGTGTCATCAACACCCCTCAGTCCGTCACCGCCTGTTCCCGTTCCTCGTTGGAGCAAATCATGCTGCGCCACCACCTGCCTTGTCCTCCCAAGTGGGGCGACAAAGGCTATTGGCTGAAGCGCGACGATGCCTGTGCGCAGCAGCCCGACGACGTACTCTTCTGCAAAGATGAGCAGGCCGTCGCCGAAGCCATTCGCCAATTCAACCGGCGTGGCATCGCCGACTACGTGCTCAGCGCCCATGTCGAGGGCGACCTGCTGAAGTTCTATGGCGTACAAGGCACCGATTTCTTCCGTTGCTACTATCCCACCGACGATGGCAAGACGAAGTTCGGCCTGGAACGCTACAACGGCAAGGCACGTCACTTCCCCTTTCCCCTCAGCACGCTGCGCCACGATGTTGAAAGGCTGGCCTCACTGGTGGGGTTAGACATCTATGGCGGCGACTGCATCGTACGTCCAGACGGCACCTATTGCATCATCGATTTCAACGACTGGCCCAGTTTCTGTCGCTGTCGTGACGAGGCTGCCGATGCCATCGCAAAACTGGTTACGAAATGATAAAAGCATTGATTTTCGACTACGGAGGCACGCTTGATACGGGTGGCAACCACTGGGGCCAAGTGCTTTGGCATGCCTATCAGCGGTGCAGCGTTCCCGTCAGCGAGCAGCAGTTTCGCGAGGCATATGTACAAGTAGAACGCCTGTTGGGTAGCCAACCTGTCATCCAGCCCGACTTTACCTTCCGTCAGACATTGGCAACAAAAATATCGCTACAGATGCAATTCCTGGAACTAAGTCAAAGTTACGGGCCCACTCTGGTCGATGCTGTCTATAGACTAACGCAGCAGCATACTGCCCATAATGTCGAGGTTCTTACCCAGCTGAAGTCCCGTTACGTCTTGATGTTGGTCAGCAATTTCTACGGCAATCTGTCCGTCGTGCTCCGCGAATTCGGCTTCGACGGCTTGTTCAGCAAGGTTGTCGAGTCTGCTGCTGTAGGCTACCGCAAACCCGACCCTCGCATCTTCCAAATCGCCATCAATGCGCTTGGCCTCCACCCCAGTGAGGTGACCGTCATCGGCGACTCCATCAAGAACGACATCCTGCCAGCCAAAAGCCTTGACTGTCACACCGTTTGGTACAAAGGAGAGCAGTGGACTGACGCTCCCTCGCACCAAATGGTGGTAGACAGGATCATCACGGATTTGGCAGAACTATCGCAAATCATGCGCTAATTCCCAGCACATTCTTTCGTGTCGGCGGCGCATATACTCGCAGAGGGCTGCCATGATGACAATCTCGAAGACGAAGTAGAGCCAGGGGAGGTCGAACAGACAACAGGTGTATAGGACGATGGCACGGGTGTTGAACGTCAGGATGTTGGTGAGCGGCATCAGGGGGAGCGAGAGGGTGCGGAAACGGTCGCGGAACTGCTGTGGGACGGCATCGATGGTGCCATAGCGGGCACGTAGTCTCTGCATCAGTTGCTGGAAACAAGGGGTGCGACGCTCCTGCCCCCGTGTGTAGTTGACGTAGGTCTTCAGGAATGCCTTCCACACGATGTTTCCTTTCCACGGCGTACTGTCGTAGAGCAGTTTCTGTTGTGCTGAGGTGTCGAGTTCGCTGCCAGCCTTGCCATTCAGGAAGTAGAGGTGAATCTGGCGGTAGTAGTCGGCCAGGGCACACTGTCCTGCATGGCAGTGGAAGCCCGACCAGAAGACAGCCACCAGCAGCACCAGCGTGAGCCAAAGGGCGTGGGTCTGACCGAAGCGCCAGACCAGAGCCAGATAGATGGGGATGAACCACACCTCGCTGGCGGCTCCGTCGAGGATGCGCCCCAGACGGGTTTTCTTGCCCGTCATGCGGGCCAGTTGTCCGTCGGCAGAGTCGTAGAAGTTGGCCCACATCAGCAGCAGAACGCCTGCAACGTTATACCAGAGACCGCCGATGCCCTCTGTCCAATAGGAGCCGTGGGCGAAGCAGAGAGCTGACGAAGCGCCGATGATCATCGACAGCACGGTAACCACATTGGGGTGAACGCCGAGCCGCTGGAAGAACTTTGCCCACAGATAGCCTATCGGACGGGTAAAGACACGGTCGAGCCACTCCTCCGTGTCCTGCGATTTGTAAGTTGACTTGATTTCTTTTTTCATTTCAATTTCATGATTACTATACCAATAATAGCCCATACTATTTCACGAACGCGACAGATGATGCTGATAATAAGTCCACCTTCGGGAGCCAGGCCAAACAAGGCCATTGTTAGTGCAAAGCCTCCCTCGCGCACACCTAACTGCAAAGGAATAAACCCTGCAAGATTTGCAAACAGCGAAGTGAAAGCAATGATTAGAAATGCAAATAAGAAGGTAAGAACACCTGCATATTGTCCGAGCATTACAAGTATAAAAAACACCTCTAAAGCCTGAAGCCAGCGACATAAATACTCTAGCAGAAGACTTTGACGGAAAGCTTTCTTGTTATGATTCCAAAGGGCGGTGATTTGCTGATCTATATCAACAAAGCTTAGTCTGTGATTGTCGTAAAACCTACCGACTTTATGATGCAGACCTGGTATTTTCCCTATTAGTAGCACCATCTTTGAGACGAGACCATAATGGTAGCATTTACGAAAAAGCCATATCCCGCCACACGAAATGAGACTCGTCAACACCAACAGTAAAACCATTGTAGAGTCAATAGACCATGTGGCAACAAGTGCCAATATCAAATAGACGGCTACTCCAGTTAGCCAAAACCAGAAATGGCTGAATACATGCATCATGGCAAATAACACCACCGATGATGTAGCCCGCTTTGTGCCGATGAGTCTGGATGTTTCCAGAATTTTGTATGGCATTCCGCCCACACCACCCACAGGAACAGTTGCATTGAGGGCATACCCGGAGACTGTCAGTTGCCAAATCTTCCAGACACTAAATGGACATGGGCCACTGCAACGCATTATAATACGCCAAGCCTGAGCATTCAAGGCATAGATACCTGCCCACAGCAAGATAGCAGCCATTATCCAATAGCCTGCATTGCTGATATAGCCCCATAGTTCAGAGAAACTCACGTCAAAAGTGAGGATCATCACAAAGATGGCAGCAATACCAATTAGGAATAGAAGGCGATTTATTTGCTGGCGCATTGTTTTTAATCCATTTCTTCGTCAGCCTCGTAGCCGCCCATTTCGCGGATGGCGTTTCTCAGCATGGTGTGCTGCTGGAAGAGATTGTTCACGGCTTCCTCGCCCTGCGTATAGTCGTGCATGGGCGATTTCAGGAAGAACGAGAGGAAGCGTTGGATGCCGTAGCGTCCGGCGCGGGCCGCGAGGTCCATCAATAAGCAGAGGTCGAGACAGACGGGAGCGGCCAGAATAGAGTCACGGCAGAGGAAATTGATTTTTATCTGCATGGGATAGTTCAGCCAGCCGAAGATGTCGATGTTGTCCCACGACTCCTTGTTGTCGTTGCGCGGTGGGTAGTAGTTGATGCGTACCTTATGGTAATACTGCGTGTCATCCTGGTTGCCATGCCCGTAAAGGTCGGGCTGCTCGCCAGGCTTGAGAATGGTTTCAAGCACTGACAACTTCGACACCTCCTTCGTGCGGAAGTTCTGCGGTTCGTCAAGCACCAGTCCGTCACGATTGCCGAGGATGTTGGTAGAGAACCATCCGCTGAGTCCGAGGCAGTGGGCGCCAAGTATGGGGGCAAAGCCCGACTTCACCAGTGTCTGCCCCGTCTTGAAGTCTTTGCCACAGATGGGCATCTGCATCTTTTCGGCCAACTGCCACATGGCAGGAATATCGACCGCGGTATTGGGAGCACCCATAATGAAAGGGCAGCCCTCGCTGAGCGCAGCGTATGCATAGCACATCGAGGGGGCGATGTGCTGGCGGTCATCGCCCTGCATGGCCGCCTCTAAAGCCTCTAACGAATAATGCACCTCCTTGTCGATAGGCACATAGATTTCTGTGCTCGCCGCCCACAGCACCACGATGCGCTGACAGCCTGTGTGCGCACGGAAACTGCGGATGTCCTCGCGCAGCATCTCCACCATCTCCCAACGGGTCTTGCAGTCCTTCACGTTGTCGCCGTCCAGTCGCTTGGCGTAGTTTCTGTCGAAAGCTGCCTTCATGGGAACGATGCGCTCCAGTTCCTCGCGTACCGGCTCAATGTCCTCACGCTTCAGCACCTTGGCATAGACGGCACTCTGATAGGCATTCTGCGGATACACGTCCCAGCAGCCAAACACGATGTCGTCGACCGAGGCCATCGGCACGATGTCGGCATAGCTTAGGTATCTTTTTGCCTTTCCCTTCCCTATCCGTATCTTGTCATACTGTGTCATCGAGCCAATAGGCTTGGCTAGGCCCCTGCGGGCCATCAATACACCTGTCATCAACGTCGTGGCCACGGCTCCGCAGCCAACCACCAGAATTCCTAATTTGCCCTCAGCAGGCTTTACGTTTGTTTTCATAAGCTTGTTTCTATTTTGTTTGTTTCTTGAATTTGAAATCTGTAAAAGTATATGTCGTGCTATTGCCACCCCGCTCTTCCATCTTCAGCGTTTTGAACGCGGAGGTCTGGGTGTCGAGGACGAGGACAAACGACTTGAACAGACCACGCCGCCAGAAAGGGCCGGCTGGTGGGGTGATGGTGATGACGACGGTCTGTCCGCTCATTGCTACCGTCACGTCTTTCAGCGAAGAAACGTCTGCCGTGCTGCCGTTGATGAGGCTGGTCAGCACAGTGTGGAAGGTGGTAAACTGCTGATTCCGCCTGCTGTCAGTCTGCATGTCACGCCCTCCGTAGGTCATCGTAAAGGTGGTGCCCTGCATGACGAGTTTTTCCTGATTCCCATTCGTCGTGATGCTCACCAGGTCGGGCTTGCGGATGGTGAGTGTCCCGTGGGTGGTTGTACCCTTAGACGGGGTTTTAGTGACTGTAGCCGTTGCCGACTGGATGGTTTTATAACGTGCTGCCACGCTCTGGAAAGTGGATGTCTGTGCATGAACGATGGTGCAACAGAGGCAAAATAGAAATAATAATGTTTTTCTCATTGTTCTTATTCGTTTTGTCAAGTATAAAGTCCACCATTGACTGAGATTGCTTGGCCTGTGATGTAACTGGCATTCTCAGAAACGAGGAAGGCAACCAGGGTGGCTACCTCTTCAGGATTGCCGAAACGACGGGCGGGAATCTGCTGGCAGAGCGTCCGTTCGTCGAGACCCACGGTCATGTCGGTACGGATGAAGCCGGGGGCGACGGCATTGACGGTGATGCCGCGCGAGGCCACCTCCTGCGCCAGTGCCTTCGTGGCGGCGATGAGTCCGCCCTTTGCCGCCGAGTAGTTAGTCTGTCCGGGCAGACCGCGCAAGCCGCTGACACTGGCAATGTTGACGATACGACCGAAACGGCGGCGCTGCATCTGCGGCAGCAGCGGTTGGGTGACGTTGTAGAAGCCACGCAGGGTGGTGCCTACGACACTGTTCCAATCGTCCACAGGCATCAGGGCCAGCACGCTGTCGCGGCGGATGCCCGCGTTGTTGACAACGACTTCGATGTAGTCCTCAGGATGCGTTTCTTGCCAAGCCGTCAGATGTTGCTGAACTTGCTCATGGTCGGCCACGTCGAACCGCATCAGTTCGCCGTCGCTACCCAAGGCACGAACAAGCGCCAAGGTCAGTTCTGCCTCCTTTTCGTTGCTGGCAAAGTTGATAATCACCTGATAGCCCATCTGGGCCAGTTCTATACAGACGGCACGGCCTATGCCCCGACTGCCGCCAGTCACTAATGCAAATTTGTTCATAGATTTCTTATATTTGTTGTGCGGTAGCAAATTCTTCATTCTTCACTCTTCATTCTTCACTTCAAAATTTCACTGCACGTCTCGAAGGCGGTCTTTACCACTCCTTGCAATCCATGCAGCACAAGGCTCTGCCCGGTCAGCAGCAGGTTGGGGATAGGTGTTCGCGGCGATAGCATCGTCATCATCGGTTGGTGGTAGTCTTTACGCATGCCGTAGGCAGAGCCGTCGGGGGTGGCGGTATAGTCGCGCCAGGTCAGCGGTGTGCTGATATACCGGCGATCGTACTTGTCAGAGAGGTTGGGGATGAAGCGCTCTGCCAACTGGATGCACTCGTCGGCCAACCGGCGCTTCAGGTGTTCGTAGAACATAGGGCGACGCCTTGCACCAGAGTCTTTCCATTCTTCCCACATCGTCCACCTGACGGGTGTCAACAGGTCTATTTGCTCTGTCCAGACACCCTTCTCGGGCACCCTGCAACTGACCATCACACCACCCACGCCGCCGACATCCTCCATGAACGTCCAGACATTAGGTTTGCGATAGATGTACTGGTTGTAGTTGAAATAGGGCACCCGCTGGGGCTTCGTGCGCAGCGATACGGTGAACATGCCTTGCGTATTCTGCTGCGTCACAATCCGCTGGCGGAAAGTGTCTTTCAGTCCCGTCTTTACAAGGCCGCAGGTCAGTGCCGGGTGCAGGCTGCTGATGAACGTGCGACCCTCGAACGTCTCTCCGTTCCGACATCGGGCAGCGGCCACCCTGCCGTCGCGCACTTCCAATTCCTCCACATCGGCACCGCACAACACCTGACCACCGTTTTCGCGGATGGCACTCATCAGCCGTCGGACTATCATGCCGCCGTCGCCACGGAGCCGCCAACTGCTCTCGATGAAAGGAGCCTGACAGTGGGCAAAAGTAAAGAGCGGCAGGGTGTTGCGGCGCAGTTCCATCTTCATCGACGTGCCTGACAGCACATTGACGAGCAGCGGGTCACGGAACATGCCCGTCAGGTATTCGTAGGCCGAGGTCTGCATCAGCCTCCTGGCGTTGTCGCCGCAGTTTCTGAGCATATCAGCATACTGCTCCAGCTCCTTCCGCTCGTGGGGGAACTCGTCGGCCAGCGTCCTTACAAACGCATCGTAGCCGGTGGCAAAGAGGAAGTTGCGACTGCCAATCATCACGTGGTCGAAGCCCTCCGCATCCAACTGGTGCCAGGGCAGCGACATCAGACCCAGTTCGTCGAACAGCGGGCGCAGCGACTGTCCCTCGCCCAGACCGCCAACATAGTGGAAGCCCGTGTCGTACATCAGTCCCCCGCGCCTGTAACTCTGAATGCAGCCTCCCGCCTGCGCCCCTCGTTCCAGCACGAGCACGCTCCGGCCAGTCCGCGACAGAATGGTGCCGCACGCCAGTCCGCCCAGTCCTCCACCAATGATGATGACGTCGTATTGCATAACTATATAAATATTTTCATTTGTGTTTCTGCTATCTGTTCGCCTGCAATACAGGAGGTGGCACGAATGATGGTGGCTCCTGCGAAGGAGAAGCCGAACGAGACGCAGGTCTCTATCTTGTCCCCATTGACAGGTCGGCGACTGCACTCAAAGTGCTTCACCTCGCCGATGATACCCACGGGCGGCTGAGTGGTTCCAAGGCCCCCCTCTGTTCCCCCCGACTGGGGGGATGATAGTGCCTGATAGCCAGCCAGTGCCGATGCCGACTGTGCGATATGCTCTATCAGACCCGACTCTGGCAACTCGCCATTCCTGTACAGGAACATGTTGTCAGAACGCACGGTGAGGGCGGTATGTGCCGTTTGCTCATCGAGTGCTTCAAACTCATCGACCATCAGCATGGGGTTGCGCTGTGGAATGAGCCGTTTGATGTCCTCACCTCGCATCATGCCTGATGGACCAAGATGTATTCGTAGAGGTCGTCAAACCTTTGAATCTTCGGCAGATCCTGCACAGGAATGGTCACCTGGAAATTATACTGCACCAGGGCTACCAGGTCAACCAGGTTCAGACTGTCCAACTGAAGCGTTTCCTTCACGTTGGCATCGGGCATCAGCAGACTTTCGTCCACTTCAAATTCTTCTGCGATAATCGCATTCACTCGCTGGGTAATTTCTTCGCGTGTCATAGTTCTTATTTTTTTACCTTTCCAATAATAAGCGTTGAGTTAGTGCCTCCGAATCCGAATGAGTTCGAGAGGAACATATCGAAATGTGTATCCGTTGTCTCTGGAATGACGTTGACGCAGGCCGTGTGCTCGTCGGGATGATCGAAGTTCAGACTACCCGCTATGAAGTCGTTCTGCATCATCAGTATGGAGTAGATGGCCTCCGAGGCTCCCGCCATCCACATCTCATGTCCCGTCTGGCCTTTTGTCGAGGTGACAGGCACCAGATAACTGCCAAACACTTGATGAATGGCCTCTGCCTCGCGTCCATCGCCGGCTCGTGTGGAAGTAGCATGGGCATTGACGTAGCCGATGTCGTGGGGCGACACACCGCTGTTCAGGAAACAGAGTTCCAGCGAGCGGGCAGGCCCGCTGATGTTGGGTGTCGAGATGTGGTCGCCGTTGCCGGAGAATCCCCAGCCTATAATCTCTGCCAGGATAGGCGCCCCACGGCGCACGGCATGTTCGTAACTCTCTACGACGAGTGTGGCAGCACCGCCTCCCGGCACCAGTCCGTCGCGGTCACGGTCGAAAGGTCGGCTTGCCCTTTGCGGGGCGTCCTCGCGGGTCGAGAAAGCCATCAGGCCATCGAAGGCTGCCACGCTGTACATATTGGCTTCCTGTGCGCCGCCACAGACGATGCAGTCCTGCAAGCCGTTACGAATCAGCATCCAGGCCAGACCAATCGATTGCGAACCGGAGGCGCAGGCGGCAGAAGCCGTCAGATTGATACCCCTCAGGTGGAACAGACAGGCCAGGTTCATCGTCACCGTCGAGTTCATCGACTTGAAGATGGCACCGCCACCGCAGGCCGCCGTCGAACCCGTCTGACGGAATCTGTCTAAGGCCGTCATCGTAGCCTCAGCCACGGAGTCGTTGCCATAGATGAGTCCCACCTCATGGCAGTCGATATAGTCCTGATCCAGTCGGGCCTGACTGAGCGCCTGTCGTGTGGCCATATAGGCATACTGAGCCTCTTCGGGCATCAACTGGCGTGTGTTGCGGTCTAAGTAGGGTTTCAGGTCTGCCTTGGGAACGTCGGCACAGAGGGCAGAGCGGAACCCTGCCTTCTTTCGCTCCGGACTGAAGATGATGCCGCTACGCCCCTGATAGAGCGCATCGCGCACTGCCTCTAACGATGTTCCCAGGCACGACCAGATGCCCATTCCTGTAATGACTACTCTTCGTTTCATATTGTCTTCATTCTTTAGTTATAGTTTCTTCTCATAGCAACGACGCCGCTTGACTGTCTCCGGACTGAAAGCCTTCCATTGCGAGAGTGCCTTGATGTTATCCTCCAACTGTGGCCCCGTCTCAGCCCATCGGATGCCATACTCATGATAAACAGGCAACAGATACTCAAAGAACAGCGCATTGACTCCCAGCCCCTGATAGTCGGGACGAACGGCCACCAGCAGCATCTCCACATGGTCTGCGCGCTGCCACTTCAAAGCCTTCAGCAGATGCCACCAGCCCAAGGGCCACAGCCGTCCGTGCGACTTCTGCAGGGCTTCCACCAGACTAACCATCGTCACCGCAATGCCCACTATCTCGCCCTCCTTGTTCTCCACGACTGGCACCAGCCGAAGATCTACCAGCGGCTGATACTGCCTGATAAACTCCTCCGTCTGTTCTGGCGTGAATTCCGTAAAACCGAACAACTGCGAATAGCACTGGTTGAACAAGTCGAAGGCCTGCTGGGCATAGCCGCCTCGCACGTCCTTCCGTGTCATCGTTCGCACACGAAGTCCAAACATCTCCTTGCTCAGCTGTGCCACCCGCTCAAAACGGGCAGGCAACTGCTCCGGCACTTGCAAGCGGAACTGAATCCAGTCCGCAGCCTTCTGATAGCCCAGAGCCTCCATGTGCTGCGGGTAGTATGCGTGATTGTAGATAGAGGTCATGGCTCCCACGAGGTCGAAGTCCTCCACCAGCATCCCCTCCTTATCAAAGTCGGTGATGCCCAGCGGACCCTGTATGCAGTCCATGCCCCTCTGATAGCCCCACTGTTCTACAGCCGACAGCAATGCCTGGCTTACCTCCGAGTGGTCGATAAACTCTATCAGCCCAAAACACACGCATCGCCTCTCCCACTTTCGGTTTGCCCGATGGTTGATGATGCCTACGATGCGTCCCACGGGCGTACTCCAGTAATAGGCAACGAAAGGCTGTACCTCACAGAATTCAAGTCCCGCGTTCTTGCGTGGGTCGAACATGTCGCGTATGTCGCGCTCCATATCCGGCACGTACTGCGGACAGTCTCTGTAGAGCCTGCTCGGCAAACGGACAAAGTCGTCCATTTCACGTCGGGTTGTTACCCTTTTTACTATCAAGTCGTTCATCATGGCTGCAAAAGTACACACAAATTGTGACACCGTGGTGTCGTCGATTTCCGCATAAATGTATCGGAAAAGAAGCAATACCAAAACGCGGCAAATCCAAAGAAATCCAGAACACCAAGTTGTCGTACTTAACCAGTACTTTTGCAGCAGTTATGAGACGAATTGTTACATTTACATTGATGATAATTGCTGCCCTGAACTTGCAGGCACAGCAAATTGGCGGACACGTGACGGATGCGGAAACGGGAGAACCGATTCCACTGGCAAGTGTAGTATATAAAGGACATGACGTGAGTACTCTCTGCGATGAACAGGGGCGATATCTGATTAGCCGCCAGAATGGTTGGAACCTGACCTTCAGTGCAGTGGGCTACAAGCCGCGCATTATTGCGGTGAATGAGAGGACGAAGCCCTTGCAGGACATCAAACTAAAGCCTGACAACCAAATGTTGACGGAGGTAAAGGTCAAGGCCAAACGCCGTAGATACAGTCGACGGGACAACCCTGCCGTGGAACTGATGCGGCGCGTGATAGCGGCAAAGAAGCAGACCGACTTGTCGCGTTACGACTACTACCAATATAATAAATATGAGAAGTTGACGCTGGCCATGAACGACCTGCAGCCAGAACAACTGGAGCGCAAGCCGTTCACTAAGGCGACGTGGCTGCTGGAGCAGGTGGAACGGTGTGAGTACAACGGCAAGATGATTCTGCCCATCAGTGTAGATGAGACGGTGTCGCAAAAGGTGTACAGACGGGAGCCGCGTGCAGAGCGGACCATCATTCGCGGACAGCAGTCGTCGGGCGTGAACGACCTCTTCCAGACGGGTGACATCCTCAACATCGTGGTGAAAGATGTGTTTACTGATATCAACCTCTACGACGACCAGATACGTCTGCTGCAATATCCCTTTACTTCGCCCATTGGCAAGGATGCCATCGCCTTCTACCGTTTCTACATAGAGGATACGGTCTATGTGGAGCGAGACCGCTGCATCCACCTGCACTTCCTACCCAACAACCAGCAGGATTTCGGATTCCGTGGCGACCTCTACGTGCTCGACGACTCAACGCTGCACGTGCGCCGCTGCGAACTGACATTGCCCAAGAAGACGGATGTGAACTTCGTAGAGAACCTGCGTGTGGAGCAGGAGTTCACACGTTTGGACAATGGCGAGTGGGTGCTGACGAAGGACGATATGCTTACTGAGATGAAGTTTGCGAAATTCCTTCGGCAAGTGCTCGTCATCCGCACCACGCGGCTGTCGGACTATGCCTTCGACCCGTTGCCGAAGTCATTGTTCAAGGGCAAGCGACAGGAGGTGCGCGAAGCCGATGCGCAGATGCGGGGCGACGACTTCTGGGCGCAGTACCGCAAGGTGGAACTGACAAAGAGCGAGAGTGGCATGGCGGCATTCGTGAAGCATATCGAGCAGGTCAAGGGTCTCAAATATGTGGTGTTCGGACTGAAGGCGCTGATAGAGAACTTCGTGGAGACGGGCAGTCCTTCGAAGGTGGACATCGGACCTGTGAACACGCTGCTGACCCACAACTACATCGACGGATGGCGCACACGAGCCAGTGCACAGACTACCGCCAACCTGCACAAGCACCTGTTTCTGAAGGGCTATTACGCCCACGGATTCAGCAGCCACAAGAACTACTACGACGCTGAGGTCATCTGGTCGCTGAATGCCAAGGAGTACCTGCCCCGCGAGTTCCCGCGACGCACACTCTCGTTGCAATCCACATACGATGTCTGCTCACCCAGCGATCGCTTCGTGCCTACCGACAAGGATAACTTCCTCGTCGCTTTCAAGTGGGCCGAGATTGACAAGATGATGACCTATAACCGCCAGCGTCTTGCGTTCGACTACGAACTGGAGGGTGGTCTGCGCATCAGTACGGCCCTGAAACTGGAAGAGAACGAGGCCTGCGGTGCCATGTCGTTCCGTCGGCTTGACGAACCACGAATAGACTATATTGACCGAAAGGCCTTCCACCGTGAATTCCTTCGCACCACAGAACTTCATGCCGAACTGCGCTATGCAGCCGGTGAGACTTACGTCAACACCAAGCAGCGCCGCCTGACCATCAATCTGGATCAGCCCGTCTTCACCATTGGGCATACGCTGGGGCTGAAAAACGTCTTCGGTGGCGACTATGCCTACAACTACACCGAGGCCAGCATCTACAAACGCTTCTGGATGAAGTCGTGGGGCAAGATAGACTGCCACCTGAAGGGCGGCATACAGTGGAACCAGGTGCCTTATCCGCTACTTATCCATCCTGCCGCCAACCAGTCGTATATCATCGAGGACGAAACGTTCAACCTCATCAACAACATGGAGTTCCTGAACGATCGTTACGCCTCGCTGATGGTGTCGTGGGACATGAACGGCAAACTACTGAACCGAGTACCACTGCTGCACCGCCTGAAGTGGCGCGAATACTTTGCCGTCAACGTGCTCTGGGGCGGACTGGCGGACAAGAACAATCCACTATTGTCGGAGAATGCTGGTGAGCATCGTCTGATGTACTTCCCTGAAGACTGCTACGTGATGGACGGCAGCAAACCATACGTAGAGGGTGTCATCGGTATCCACAACATCTTCAAACTGCTGCATGTGGAATACGTGCGCCGCTTCAACTACCGCGACCTGCCCACCTGCGAGAAGCAAGGTGTCCGCTTCACCATGCGAATGACGTTCTAATCATCAAACAAAATATGGTCATGGATATGCAACTATATGTCAATCCGAAGTATTCGGACTTTGAGCGGCAACTGATAAAGGTGCCTCAGGGGAATGTGCGCTATGAGCAAGTCTATGAGGACGGACGGAACTTTGTGGCAAGAGTATCTACTGGTGGCAAGAGTTTCGTGGTCAAGCAGTATCGTGAAGTTCCTTTCTGGAAACGAATGCTCTATTCAAGCCTCTTGAAGAGCAAGGCTCAACAGGCTTACGAGAAAGCCAACTATCTGCTTGAACACGGAATAGAGACTGCCCCGCCTGTGGCTTATATTGTTGTCAGGCGGATGGGCTTCTACCACACCTCCTATTTCGTTTCCGAATATCTGCCGTACATTCCTGGCAGACGGATGTGGCATCTCATCAAGGTTAGACGCGAGCACGAGAAGATATTGACGGGTTATATGAACTTCAAACGGCTATTGACGGAAAAAGGCATAGACATCACCGACGCAGACCCCAACAACACATTAGTATATAAACGTGGTGACGAATACCATTTCGCCCAAATAGACATCAATCGCATCAAGATTCGCGGTCGATATTTCTGTCTGAAATAAATTTTTGCTAAAAAGTTTTGCGGTTTCAATTATTATTCGTACCTTTGCAACGTCAGACTCCGCCACGCTTCCCGTTGACCAGCGTACCAGGGCGGACCTTTTTTGTATATAGGCTTATGGAATATAACAAACCCGCACTCAGTATCAGTGACCAACTTATTGCCTTGCAACAGCGAGGAATAACAATTCTTGATTCTGCAAAGGCAGAACAATTCCTCAATAATGTCAGTTACTTCCGATTCGCTGCCTACTTGCGAGTATTCATGCAGCCCGATGGTAAATACCGTTCAGGCACCACTTTCGAACAGGTAGCCACATTGTATTCTTTTGATGTTGAACTCCGCAAACTCTTGTTTGGGGCTATTCAGAGAATTGAGATAGCCCTTCGCTCACAGGTCATTCACCAGTTCTCCCTTGCTCATGGCCCGTTTTGGTTCCTTGATGTATCATTGGCCACAGACAAGAGAAAGTTTGCCGAGAATCTGACCACTTTGCAACGAGAACTGGAACGTACCAAGGAGGAGTTTATCAAGGAGCATACATTGAAGTATGGCACATCCAATTTTCCACCTGCTTGGAAAATGCTTGAACTGATATCCTTTGGCTGTCTTACCCGGCTTTATCGCAATTTTTCCGATACGCCTGTCCGCAAACGTATAGCCAGAAGCTTTGGAGTTTCAAAGCCAGAAGCACTGGAAAGCTGGATGGTAGCGGTTAATGTGCTTCGCAATCACTGCGCCCATCACGCCCGTGTTTGGAATCGAAATTTTCCTAACAGGCCACAATTGCCACCTGTCATGCGCAATGTATGGGTTAATGTAAATGGCATTGCTCCAACTAGTCCCTACGCCCTTTTTTGTTGCATTGCTTACTGGATGAACGGCATTGATGCACAAAATACATTTGTTGCAGACATTAAAGCCCTATTTAAGAAGTACCCCACCATTAGCCCATCGGCTATGGGGTTTTCGCAGCAATGGGAACGCGAACCGCTTTGGCGATAGCCTTATAGATTCTCCACATCTGTAAACGAAAAGCATTCCACTCATTATATAATTCCCGCTTTTTATCTAAGCACCAGCGACATGCCTGGCCGCAGACCGTCGGGGCGGTCGATGGGGCGGGCCTTGACCTCGAAGGTCTTCAGGTCGTAGCCGCCGTTGGCCTTGGTGGCCTTCCAGACGGCGTAGGTGCCTTGGTCTTTCAGATAATAGACGCGCATACGGATCTCCTTGTTGAAGGAGGGGACAAAGGCGGAGATGTCTGAGCCGACGGTGATGCCGTGGAGTTGGTCTTCGCGCATGTTGAACGTGCCGTAGAGGTCGCTCATGACGGCTATCGACATGATGGGCGAGCCGGTGCCGACGAGTTCGCCGAGTTTGGGATAGACATCGGTGACTTCACCCTCCATCTGTGCCGTCTGCACCGTCTCGCGGACGTAACTGCCCACCTCATCGACGGCTCCACGGGCACGGCTGACCTGTGCCGTGGCGGCGTCCTTGTCCTCGCGGCGGGCACCGTTCACCGCCATGTCATACTGGCTCTGAGCGGCATGCATCTGAGCCTCGGCGGCGCGGTAGTGGGCGTAGGCCTCGTCGCGCTTCTGGGCCGACATGACACCCTCGTCGAAGAGATGCTGGATGCGGCGGTAGGACTTCTCGGCAATGTCGAAAGAGGCCTGCGCCTGCTGCAGCACGCTATGGGTTGACTGTATCTGCTCCTGACGGGTGCCGTTGAGGGCCTTGCGCTCCATGGCTGCCGCTGCCTCCTCGGCACTCTGTGCCTGCTGCATCTTGGCCTGTACCTCGGGCACATCGAGGATGGCCAGCGTGTCGCCCACATGGACGTAGTCGCCCTCCTGCACCCGCAGTTCCACGATGCGCCCGGCCACTTTGCTCGACACGCGATACTCGGTTACTTCGACTTGTCCCTGAATGACGTCCTTGTCGCCGGACGACTGGAACAATCCTACCACGACGACTACGGCGATGATGACTGCAAAGCCTGCTATGGAAAGCAGAATTGTGCTATGCTGATTTGCTTTTGACATAATATTTGAACTTTGAATTTTGAACTTTATGATTACATAGAGCGGTAGCAAATTTTTCACTTTTCACTCTTAACTTCGTTGACTTTTGTCACGACTCGGCCAAACAAGCAAGCTTGATGGCTCTCGCTGCTCCAAAAGTTCACTTTTCACTTAAGACACCAAGCGCTTTCTGCAAATCGGTTTGCGAGAGGCGGACATCGATTTCAGCATCAATCTGCTGCGACTGCGCCTGAAGCCAGGCTGTCTGCGCCTCCATAACGGCGGTTGTCGAGATGACCCCCTCCTTGAAACCCAGGTTGGCGGTGCGCAGGTTCTCGTCGGCATGACGGATGTCGCTGCGGGCCATAGCCAACCGCTTGTAGGCTTCATCCACGCGGAAGGCGTTCTGGCTAACTTGCAGTTCTATCTTCTCGCGGGCCTCTTCCAGTTCGAGAGAGGCAATGGCGGTGGCTCCCTTTGATGCGCGTACCTTATATCTTACGTCGCCCCAGTTCCAGATGGGTACTCTGGCGACGATACCGATATGCCAAAAGCCGTCGAACTTCTTTTCGAAGCCGTTCAGCACGTTGGGATTGCTCACCGCATAGCCGCCTGTCAGGGCTATTTGTGGCAGACCAGTAGCACGGAGCAGGCGGGTGGACTGCTTAGAAATGTCTACCGTATTTAGGAGCATTCGGAGTTCGGGACGCAGGTTCATGGCCAGAGTAACATTCGGAGTGAGTGCCGTCTCTTCCGTCGCGACAATTTCTTGACTACTTTCGTCTGTCAACGTAATCTGATCGCTGACGGGCAGCCCTATGCGCTGGCAGAGTAGCATTTTCGAGAGCACCAGTCCGTCGTTGACCTTGGTGACATTCATCTCGGCCTCGTTTACCTTCACGCCGACGCTGAGCAGGTCACTGCGGGTGGCTACACCCTCGATGACCATCCGACTGACATCACTTTCCAGTTGCCTCACCAGTTGGAGATAACTCTCAGCCAGACGCTTCTTGTGCGTCAGCGACACCACCTGCCAGTAGGCTTGATCCACATCGTAGATGGTCTGTTGCCGCTGCTGCTCTGTCTGGTTGGCCGTCATCTGCTCACTCAGGTCTGCCATCTTGTTGGCCGCAACGATAGCACCACCCATATAAATAGGTTGTGTCAACAGGACCGAGCCAGCAAAGATGTTTCGCGAGTCAGTGCGCAGGGCATCCACCAAGTCTTGCCCCTTGGCGTTCATCAGCGGGGCAAGGTTAGATGCATTGAGGCCCGTCAGTTCCTGAACGCCTGGAGCAACCGCCGAGCCAAGATTCGACAACGCAGTCTTCTGCTCGTCACTCAGCAGCGAAACTTCTTTGCTCGTGTGTTCGTATGCACCGATGGCATTGACATGAGGCAAGTATTTGGTACGTGCCGAACGTCGGACGTCTGCCGCCACCTCCTGCTTGGTTCTTGATATCTGCATCTGCTTGTTATTCTGCAACGCCATCGCCCGACAACTGTCCAAAGTCAGTAGCCTCATTCCCGAGCCAGCAGGCTCGCCTACCCGTAGCCTTTGTGCGCCGACAGGCATCGTCACTGCCACAAGCCATGCTAAACTTATACATCTATTCAATCTTTTCATATCGGCTGCAAAAGTAGCGACAATTTGCGACACTTGGCTGTCGCAGATTTCGGCTTAATTGTACCCAACGAGAAGTACGCCCGAAGAATGGCATCTTTCAGGAAGTCCAGAACACCAAAGTGTGCGTTTTTTGCGCTACCTTCGCACTCAGAAAGAATGTTTCACTAAAATACAACGACTTATGAACAAAGAAGAAATTGGAACAAATGCAGGACTGGTCTGGCAGACATTACATGCTAATGGAGCCATGTCGTTCGATGACTTAATAGAGACAACGGGACTTGACACGGAGTCGGCTTACAGTGCCTTGGGATGGTTGGCCCGTGAGGACAAACTGGATTTCCAGGAGCAGAACGGAGTGGTCTCGCTGTATGTGTATCAAGAGAAGTACTATTGATGCGGTATAGGAATCTATATTCTCCACTGCTATCCATCGTCCTTCTGGCATCATGCGACGATGTGTTTCAGACGCACCCCTACGATGTGCATATCAAAGGAGAGCACAATCTGAACACGAAGAATATGGCCAGAATAGAAGAGGCTTTTACAGACAATGATACACTGCGTATCGCTTTCATCAGCGACACGCATCTGTGGCACTCAGATGCACGAGACGAGGTGGCAGACGTAAACCATATGAACGTCGATTTCGTCGTGCATTGTGGCGACCTGACGGATACGGGGACAACGAAGGAGTTTGAGTGGTCGCGTGACATTTTGAATGGTCTTCGTATGCCGTATGTGGCACTGATAGGAAATCACGACTTCCTCGGTACAGGTGACCAGACGTATAGCGTAATGTATGGCAAGATGGACTTCTCGTTTATTGCAGCCCGTGTGAAGTTCGTTTGCCTGAACACCAATGCCACAGAGTACGACTATATGGCTGCTGTGCCTAACTTCGACTTCATGGAAGAGGAAACGACTCGAGACTCTGCGCGTTTTGACCGCACCGTTATCGTGATGCATGCACCACCCTACAGCGACCAGTTTAATAATAATGTGTGCAAGGCGTTCCGTCGTTACCTCGACTTCTTCCCTGGGCTGATGTGCTGCGTCTATGGACATTGTCACGGGGATGACGTTGGCAGCCTCTATGATGATGACCTTAGACAATCGGTGCGCACCGTTGTCTTTTGGGGCATCGACTGCGCCGAGCATCGTAACTATCGTATCATGACTATAACCCCTGATGGCTATGAGATGGAACAGATTCGTTATTAATATCTGTCTGTTGGTGCAGGTGGTTGCTGTGTTTGCACAAGATAGTATCAACGTCGTCAATCAGGAAAACGCCACCTACAGACATCGTGTCGAACTGCGTCAGCGCCGATGGGCCTCGCTCATCCCCAATCAGTTTGTCATCCAGAATGCCGGCAACATGGGTGTTCTATCTGCGGGCATCGGTTGGGGCTATGGCCGTCAGCACTGGGAAACGCATCTGCTTTGGGGCTATATCCCCAAACATCAAAGCACTCGTGGCAAACTGACGATGACACTGAAAGAGAACTTCATACCCTGGAACCTGCCCATAACAGGCCCGCACGACACATCGGCAACAGCATGGAAACGCGGCTGGACGCTAAGCCCACTCACCGCCAGCCTCTATGTCAACACGGTCTATGGCCATGAGTTCTGGAAGAGCCAGCCCAGTCGCTATCCAGACAAATACTACGAGTTCATGTCCACCAAGTTCCGTCTGAATGTCGCCCTCGGACAGCACATCACATGGGAGATTCCCAGCAACCGCCGTAAGTATGCCAAGAGTGTCACGTTGTTCTACGAAGTCAGTTCCTGTGACCTCTATATCCGCGCCAAGTTCCAAGACAGCAGTGTGCCACTGAAGGACATCCTCGGCTTGTCGATAGGAGTAAAGCTACAGACATTATAATGTAGAAATAATGAAAGATATTTGGTGATTTCAAATAATTATCGTACCTTTGCATCCGACAAAAGATCCATGTAACGGCTGGTGGGTTGGAGTCAGGAGTTCTTTGAAAGCAATTTGATGCAGAACGTGGAATTGAGAACGGTCTCCAAATCGTAACCCGCCACATTTCTCAATCCCCCGAACTGACTTTATTTATTAGAAAGATTGCTTTTTCTTCCAAAATTACAAAATAAATCTTGATTTATTTGTATTTTGCAGAAAAAATGCATTATATTTGCACCATTAATTCTTGAATGAAACAGAAATGATGAAAGTTAGAAGCTTGTTTTTGTGCTTATTTGGCGGTCTTCTTGGTTTGGTGGGCTGTACAGTAAAAAGAATGCCCGAGGGCTCTCTGGTACGTGTGGAACTAACCCGTAGTGGAACGATGGCTGGCTACGAGTGGTATGGTTGTGCAGAGCCTGATTCTACGGGCGTTTTCGTACTTCGTGCCATGAAAGAGAGCTATGGCCCTTTGTTCCAGAAACAGCTTTCTCATGAGACCATGAACCAATTCCGACAGATTATCGAAGACGAGAAGATGTTTAAGTACAAAGAGTCTTATCGCCCCAAGATGGAAGTGCTCGATGGCTGGGGTTGGTCTTTCAGGGCCAAATTCTCTGATGGCTCATCCATCTCCTCCCATGGTTCTAACGCCTCTCCCAAAGGCGATGGTCTCGCCCGTATTCAAGGTCTAATGGCCGAGCTCATCCAAGACGGCATCCAAGTAGAATTCCCTGAAGAAGAAAATTGACATTTCCGTAGTCACACAATCGGAAGCGAGATGCCATTGATTTTTTGATAGACGTCAAGGGCGTAGACATCAGTCATGCCACTGATGTAGTCGATGACGGCCATGAGGCGCGTTTCGAGGTCAGGGGCGTCGATGTCGTATTGGCTCGACACACGACTGATCAAGTGCTTGGAATAGAAACGCTCAGGATGGACGGCAGCCCCGATGAACTGCTGCATGAGCGTCTGGATGATCTGATAACCAGAGAGTTCGACATCGAGCACGGGGCGACTCTTGTAGATTTTCTTAACAGAAAGTTGGCAGCAACGTTCGTATGCCTCCTTCTGCAACTCGCCAATATGGTCGATGAGGCTTCCTTGGAATGTGGCATTAAGAATATCCTCTTCGTGCTCTACAAACACTCTGACGCACTCGTTCTCGAGTTTTCCGATGACGCAGGCCCGCAGATAGACCACCTTTTCATTATCGTCTGTCACGCCTTCCTCATTGATGCGCTGAAGGATGTGCTGCTGACTCTCGGCATCGAAGAAACCCAAAAGCATCTGCATGGTTTCATCATGCGAAAGAATTTTAAGTTTGTGGGCATCTTCAATGTCCATAATCTCATAGCAGATATCATCGGCAGCCTCAACGAGATACACTAATGGATGGCGGGCAAAACGGAGTGGCTCGCCCATCGCAGAGAGGCAAGGCATGCCCAGTTCTTCGGCAATTCTGAGATAGGACTCTTTCTCGGACTCAAAGAAGCCGAACTTACCTTTCTTGCCAGCTGCCGACGAGGAGTAGGGGTATTTCACGATGCTGGCCAAGGTTGAATAAGTCATGACAAAACCGCCAGGTCGGCGGCCCTTGAACTGATGCGTCAACAAGCGGAAGGCATTGGCATTGCCCTCGAAGTGGGTGAGGTCGTTCCAGAACGTAGGACTCACTTCGCGCTGCAAGTCACAACCCGGGCCTTCGAGGAAGTAGGCCTCCATGGCCTTCTCACCACTATGGCCAAAGGGCGGATTGCCCAAGTCGTGGGCGAGACAGGCGGTAGATACAATCTGTCCGATTTCCTGAAATAGCGCATCCTTCAGCTCGGGGTGCCGCATGGTGAGCTGCTGGGCCACGTCGTTGCCCAGCGACATGCCTACGCTGGCCACTTCTAAAGAGTGCGTAAGGCGGTTGTGTACGAAGATGCTGCCAGGCAGGGGAAAGACCTGTGTCTTGTTCTGCAGACGACGGAAAGGAGCGGAGAAAATCAGACGGTCGTAATCGCGTTTGAACTCCGTTCTGTCATCGTGGCGCTCAGGGTGGCGATGCTCCTGCCCGAGGCGCTTATTGGATATCAGTTGTTGCCAATTCATCATATTTCGGGTGCAAAAGTAACTATTTTCACCTAAAAAACCATATTTTTCGGGTAAAATTATGGCTAATTGGGAAAAAAGCATTACTTTTGCACGTGATTAAAATAGAATTTTAAAAGTATGCTTAAAATACAAGTCGTCAACAAGGGCCATCAACCTTTGCCACAGTATGCCACTCCGCAGAGTGCCGGTATGGATCTGAGGGCTAATCTTGATGCCCCTGTCACCCTGAAACCTCTGGAGCGTAAACTGATTCCCACAGGTCTTCACATCGCCCTGCCCGCCGGTTTTGAGGCGCAGGTGAGACCCCGTAGCGGTCTGGCCCTGAAGAAGGGCATCACGGTGCTGAACACCCCAGGTACGATCGATGCTGACTATCGTGGAGAAATCGGTGTTATCCTGATCAATCTCTCGCAGGAGGATTTCGTGGTGGAAGACGGCGAGCGTATCGCCCAGATGATTATCGCCCGTCATGAGCAGGGAGAGCTGATTGCCGTAGAAGTGCTCGACGAGACGGAGCGTGGTGAAGGTGGATTCGGACATTCGGGAGTTAAGTGATGAATAAGAGAGTGATTATCAGGTCGAGGATGATGTGCTGGACGCTATTGCGTGCAGCATGCCTGATGCTTTTCGCTTTCCACTTCTCATCTCTTCCTGCTGTGGCTCAGTCGAGTAGAGAGTTCGACCAGTTCTTCCTCGAGGCGATGATACAACGTCAGAAAGGAAACAATGCTGCTGCCTTCGATTTGTTACGCCATTGTCAGGAACTCAATCCCGAGGCGCCTGAGGTGTATTATTTCTTGGCCCAATATTACAGTGCCCTGAAGAATACGGAGAAGTCGGTGGACTGTTTCAAGAAGGCCGCCGCCCTGCAGCCAGACAACGTGACCTATATGGAGACGCTGGCTCAGATATATATCCGACAGCAGGACTTCGCTCAGGCCATCCCCGTGGTGGAGAAGATCTATGAGCGTGACAAGGAACGCCTGGATCTGTTGGAGATTCTCTTCCAACTCTATCAGCAGGTGGGGCGCAACGACAAGGCTGTAGAGGTGCTGAACCGTATCGAGGCCATCGACGGTAAGAGCGAGCGTATCTCCATGGCCAAGAGTGAGATTTTTACACGACAGGGTAATAAGAAAGGTGCCATCGCCGAGATCAAGGCCCTGGCCCAGAAGTATCCCAACGACCTGAACTACATGGCTCTCTATGCGGAGACCATGATGATGAACGGGCAGGTGAAGAAGGCCTTGAAGGTATATGACCAGATACTACAACAGGAACCCGACAACAACCGTGTGTTGATGTCGCTGCGTACCTATCATCAGGCATTGGGACATCAAACGGTGGCCGATTCGCTGACGGAGCGTGTATTGCTCAATGGCAATGCCACATCGGAGGAACGTGTACACCTGCTGCGCCAGGAGATAGCTGCCTGTGAACAGGAGGGGGGCGACAGTACCCGTGTGTTGCAACTCTTCAGAAAGATGCTTGCCCGTCCGCAGTCGGATGAAGACATGGCACTGCTCTGTGCCTCGTATATGAATGCGAAGCAGATGCCGAAGGACAGTATCAGCCGTGTGCTGGAACAGGCACTGGCGATAGCCCCCGATAATTCGATGGCTCGCCTGCAGCTTGTGGGTTATGCCTGGGAAAAGGAGGACATGGATCGCGTGGTTTCTCTCTGTCAGGATGCCCGCCAGTATAACCCCGACGAGATGGCCTTCTACTATTATCAGGGCATCGCCTTCTATAAGCAGGAAAAGCTCGACGAAGCCCTTTCTGCTTTCAAGAATGGCATCGGGGTCATCAAGGATGACAGCAACCCAGAGATTGTGTCGGACTTCTATGCCGTGATGGGTGACATCCTTCATCAACAAGGACAGGCTGAAGAGGCTTTCGCTGCCTATGATTCCTGTTTGGTTTGGAAAGAAGACAATATTGGCTGCCTGAACAACTATGCCTATTACCTCAGCGAGCGAGGTGAACGACTCTCAAAGGCTGAGGAGATGAGCTACAAGACGATTAAGGCTGAGCCGAAGAACTCGACCTATCTTGACACCTACGCCTGGATCCTCTATATGGAGAAACGTTATGCCGAGGCAAAGATCTATATCGAGCAGGCCGTACAAAACCTAGACGAGAAGCAAGACAACAGTGTGATTCTGGAACATGCAGACAAAATAAAACTTAAAATAAAAGAAGAATGAAACGTACAAGTATTTTCAAGGTGGCAGTCCTTGCATTGCCGTTGCTATTATCATCGTGCGGAATTTTCCACAAGAAGGCAAAAGAACCGACAGTACTTACTGCCGAGCAGCGCAGCAAGGCCAACTTTATCGGACAGGTGCAGGACAATGCACAAACAGCCAAGTTTATTACCTCTAAGGTGAAGTTCTCCGTTGAAGTGGGACCTCAGAAGCTGACGCTTACTGGTAACCTCAAGATGAAGCGCGACGACGTGATCCGTCTGCAGCTGATGGCCTTCGGATTCGTGGAGGCAGGACGTATTGAACTGACCAAGGACTATGTGCTCATCATGGACCGTATCAACAAGCAGTACTTGAAGGCACCTTATATCCAGGTGGACTTCCTGCGTAACAGTGGTCTGAACTTCAACTCTTTGCAGGCCCTCTTCTGGAATGAGCTCTTTAAGCCCAACCAGAACAAAATCATGAAGCATGCCGTAGACACCACGAAGACCTACTCGACCATCGAGAGCGGTGACGACATGATCATCAGCCTTGAGGAGGGAAAGATGGACTATAGTTGGCTCGCCAGCAAGAGCACAGCCCTCATCCGTATGGCAAACATCCTTTATAAGGATCGTTTCAACGGCAATACCCAGCTGAACTGGGACTATAGCCAGTTTGAACCCCTGCAGAAGAAGAACTTCCCTCATAAGCATAACATCATTCTGACCACTCCTGAGAAGGAGGTGAAGTTGGGTATGACACTCAACTACATCGGATCGGAAACGGAATGGGAAACGAGAACGGAGATCTCCAACAAATACCGTGAGGTAACTGTGGATGAGATTCTCAGACGCTTCATGGCGCTATAGACTACGACAATTTGAAAATACGATAAGATAAACGTGAAGAGACTTTTTCTCCTCTGGTTATTGGTGTGCTTCGTGGCATCTGTTCCTGCTCAGCAAAAGCGGACAGCTGCCACGAAGGCACGTACGACTACCACTAAGCAGACCACCAGGAAGTCTGCCACCAAGAAAAACACGAAGAAAAGCACGACTGCCAAGAAAAAGACCACGACAACGGCCAAGCAGCCTACCGTCAGTGGTCTGAAGAAGGAGCAGCAGCAGGTGCGTAATACTATTAAGGAACAGGAGCTGAAGCTGAAGGCCAATGAGCGGGATGTAAACAAAAGACTACAGAACCTGTTGGTCATCAACAACGAAATTGCCGACAAGCGCAGAACCATCGATACCATTCGTCATGACATCACTAAACTTGACGGAGACATTGATCTGCTTGGGGATCAGCTCCAGATGTTGGAACAGGAATTGGCTGAGCGCAAGCAGCGTTATTTGAAATCCATGCGTTACCTGTATCGTAACCGTGATATCCAAAGCCGGATGATGTTCGTGTTCAGTGCCAAGAACTTCTCGCAGATGTATCGTCGTATGCGTTTCGTCAACGAATATGCATCTTATCAGCAGACACAAGGTGAAGCTGTGATATCGATGCAGGAACAAGTGAAAGAGGCTTTTCATGAATTGTCGGCTGCCAAACGGCAGAAAAACGATTTGCTCTATCGCGGTGAACAGGAGAGGAAATCACTGGAAAACAAACAGGTGGAACAGCAGGCGGTGGTTAACTCGCTGAAGAAACAGCAGAAGACCATCCAAAGCATCATCGATAAGCAGAGGAAACGCGATGCAGAACTGAATGCGCAGATCGACCGACTCATTGCCGAAGAGATTGCTCGTGCAAAGGCTCGTGCCGAGGCTGAGGCCAAGCGCAAGGCTGCTGAGGCAGAAGCCAAGCGTAAGGCAGAGGAATTGGCAAGGAAGAAAGCCGCCGCCGAGGCTGCCCGGAAGGAAAACGAGCGCCGTATTGCCGAAGCCAGGGCCAGAGAGGAAAAGGCAAAAGCCGCAGCCAGGGCTGCTGCCCGTAAGTCGGCACAAGAGAAAGCCGAGGCAGAGCGTAAGGCCAGGGAGGCGGAGAATGCCAGGTTGGCTGCAGAGCGCAAGGCTGCTGCCGAGGCTAAAGCCCATGAGAAGGAGGTGGCTGCTGTCAAGAAAGAGGTGGCAGAGACTTATACCGTCTCATCGGTAGATCGTCAGTTGAGTGGCTCCTTCGAGAGTAACCGTGGACGGTTGCCCATGCCGATTGTCGGCAGCTACAGGATCATGAATCATTTCGGAACAAACACTGTGACGGATGTCAAGGGGCATGTGACGCTGGATAAGAAAGGCATCGACATCAAGGGGCAGCCAGGAGCTACCGTACGTTGTATTTTCGATGGTGAGGTCAGTGCTGTCATGGGCTATGGAGGTACAACGGTGGTTATCGTGCGCCATGGTACTTATCTATCGGTGTATTGCGATTTGGCTTCTGTCAGCGTCAGCCGTGGGCAGAAGGTAAGTGCCCGTCAGACAATAGGCCGTGTAGGGTCCGACGGCGTGATGCAGTTCCAGTTGAGAAAGGGAAATGAAAAATTGAATCCGGAAAGATGGCTGGCGCGTTAAAGCGTCAGACCATCTAACAGGCTGACGTAAGTGTCGATGGCCTGCTGAATCTCCGAAATCTTTATATACTCATCTGCGGAGTGGGAACGGCTGGAGTCGCCAGGTCCCAACTTGAACGAGGGGAAGGGCATGAGAGCCTGATCGCTAAGTGTGGGGGAACCGAAGGGCTGCATGCCATGTTCCATGCACCTGCGGATAAGCGGATGATCCTGAGGAATACTCGAGGAATGGAGACGGAACGAACGGGCTTTGAGTTCGCACTTTGTCATCTTCTTGCAAAGGAATTCAAAGAGATATTCGTTCTGATAGAATTCATTGGTACGTACATCTATGACAAAGTGGAGCGTGTCGGGGATGACATTGTGCTGGGTGCCTGACTCTACAACGGTTACCGTCATCTTGGTGGGTCCTAACAATGGGCTGGACTTACGGAACTTGTAGTCGCGTAGCCATACCAGGTCGTCGAGGGCTTCGTAGATGGCATTAACACCTTCATTACGGGCAGCGTGGCCAGACTTACCATAGGCATAGCCGTCGATAACCATCAGGCCTTTCTCTGCAATGGCAGGTTGCATGCCTGTAGGCTCACCGACAATGGCCACGGCAATATTCGGCAACTTGGACAAAACACGACTGAAGCCGTTGGCACCAGAAACCTCTTCTTCGGCTGAGGCCACCCATAACAGGTTGTAGTTACGGGGACGATGGAGCATGATACGATAGGCCTGTAACAACGATACCAGTCCGCCGCCGCAATCATTGGAGCCCAGACCATAGATCATGTCACCTTCTTGTGTTGGCAGGAAAGGGTCACGGGTCCATGTGCTGACGGGTTTCACCGTATCGATATGGGCATTAAGCATAATCGTCGGACGGTTATTATCCCAATCAGGACAGCCCACCCACAGGTTGTTGCCATCGCGGCCATGGGGAAGTCCCCACAAATTCAGATACTCTGATAACTTGTCGGCTGCCTTGTCCTCATTCCTGCTGACTGAAGGGATGGCAATCAGTTCCTTCAGAAGCGTTACGGCATCATTGGTGTAGTCGGTTGTATTCATAGGGTCTTAAGTTTTTGTTCTGGAAATGATGACGGACAGTCCCATCGATAGGACAAGTACGCCAAAGATGATGGCAAGGGAGAGGGGCGTGGGCACCTCGATGTCCCATCCCACCTCAAGTAGCATCTTCACGCCGACAAAGCTCAGGATAATACCGAGACCGTATTTCAGGTAGGTGAAGTATTTGGCCACGGCAGCCAGTGCAAAGTATAGGGCACGCAGGCCGAGAATGGCGAAGATGTTAGACGTAAGGACGATAAACGGATCACGGCTGACCGAGAATACGGCAGGTATGGAGTCCACGGCAAAAGCCACGTCAGTAGTCTCTATCACTAAGAGTGTGATAAATAGTGGTGTGGCAAGGCGTCGCCCTTGTTCAATAATGAAGAAACGGTCGCCATGCATCTGGTCTGTAACGGGGAAGAACTTCTTGAATAGTTTTACGAAGATATTCTTGGAGGGGTCTACCTGTTCTTCGTCATTGTGGCTGAACATCTTAATGCCCGTGTAAATAAGAAAGAGCCCGAAGAGTCCGAGGATCCATTCGAAACGCGAGATCATCGCCGTACCAGCAAAGATGAAGATGCTGCGTAATACCAAGGCACCAAAGATGCCCCAAAAGAGTACTTCGTGCTGGTATTTACGTTCAACTCCAAAGAAGGAGAACAGCATCAAAAAGACAAAGAGGTTGTCCATCGACAGCGACTTCTCTATCAGATAACCTGCCAAGAACTCCATGGCCTTCTCGTGGGCATCGCCTGGATAGAAGAGATAGATGCCGCCACAGAATATGAGTGATACGGCAATCCATACGACGGTCATCTTCAAGGCTTCCGACACACTGACCTCATGCTGTCCCTTTTTGCCAAACGACTTCAGGTCGATGAACAGCATGATGAACACTAACACATAAAACAATATCCACGCCCACATGGGCAAGCTTACTATTTCCATATCGGTTGCAAAGTTAATGCAAATTACGCAAAACACCAAATTTATTCGGGTTTTACTTGTATGTTTCTGCGGAATGTTGTATCTTTGCAGTGCTAAATCTGAATGATATGAAAAGCAAGTTGTTTGAAATAGCGCCCTTATTACCTCTGGCTGTCTGCCTGATGGCTGGAATAGTTGTGGGAAGATATGTGTCGCTGCCTGTCTCGTGGTGGCTTCTGTTGTCAGGTGGCGTTGTCGTCACCCTGCTCTTATGGCGTTTTGTTCATCTGCAGACGTTGGGTATCATCCTTTGCTTTGTCTTCTTGGGGGCAGCCATGATGGAACGACAGCATCCCGCAGAGGGATATCCGCAGTCGGAAGCCTCTCAGGATTCAAGACTATCGCGGTCGAGAACCTTCTTCCTTCATCAGCGTGACAGGCTTCTTCAGCGCTTGTCAGACGGTGGCCTGGAGGGGGATGCCTATGCTGTGGTAGCGGCGATGGCGCTGGGTGATAAGTCGGCACTGACAAAAGATTTGAGGGAAACCTATTCTGTGACGGGAGCTTCACATGTGCTGGCACTCAGCGGCCTTCATTTAGGCATAATCTATATGCTGCTCTCTCTGCTTGTCTTAGGGCGACGATGGCGGATGTTTTCACAGTTGTTCCTGATTGTTTCTATATGGGGGTTTGTCTTTCTGGTAGGCATGTCCATGAGTGTGGTCCGTGCGGCCATCATGATCAGTGTCTATGCGCTGCTGTCGCTGGGCCATCGCGATAAGATGTCTGTCAATACCCTGGCGTTTACTGCCATCGTGATGCTGATGGTCCATCCGCTGTCGCTCTTTGACGTGGGATTCCAGTTGTCGTTTATGGCGGTATTCTCGATATTGGTCTGGTATCCCTTCTTCGAGGGCCTTATTCCGCAGCCGTTCTTGATGTCCCATCGTCTAGTTAAGTGGCTTTGGACTATGCTGGCGGTCTCTTGTGCCGCCCAACTGGGCACAGCCCCGCTGGTAGCTTACTATTTCGGTCGTTTCTCATCTTTGTTCCTGATAACCAATTTAGTGGTGATCCCTGCTGCCACACTGATTCTCTACCTCTCCCTTATTGTCCTGTTTGTGCCTTCCATCGCGTACCTATTATATAATATAGTAACCATCCTCAATTCTTTCCTGGAGAGGATGGCCCTTCTCCCGTGGGCCAGTATCGAGGGATGCCATCCCTCCGTCTTGCAGACAATAATGGTTTATGTCGTGATAGCGGCGCTTTATCTGTTGATAGACAGGCTCTCTTGCATCTCCCGTACGTCTCCGCAAAAGTAAAACAACTTGTTTTACTTTTATGGAGACTATTTCCAACAGTTGAAAAGACTATCTCTTAGAAGGTAAAACAAGTTGTTTTACTTTCGAGTAAATGATCCCTTAGTGGAACAGCAACGTCAGGGCGGGGATGCTGAGCATGGAGAGAAGGGTGGTGATGAACGTCACTCCGGTGATCATCGTTGTGTCCTTCTCATACTTCAGGCAGAGGATGGTGCCATAGGTGGCTACGGGCATGGCAATCACCAGCGTGTTGATATTGACTACCAATGGTGAGAAGCCTAATGCACCCATTAGGAAGTGGATACCGACGGGCAGGATTGCCAGGCGGAAGAGTGTGGTGGCATAGACGGTGCGATTGCCTAACAGTGAACGCAACGGAAGATTCGACATCGACGAGCCGATGATCAGCAAGGCGGCAGGTACGGTGATGTTGCCCAGCATAGTCAGGGGCTGACTGATGACCTCGGGTATGTTGTCGATCTCAAGTGCCACAATCGCCATCGTCAGATAGGCGGCGAGCATCGGGGTGGAGTAGAGCACCTTCTTCTGGAACCTCTCGCCTTCTACCTCGCCTTTTCCTGTAATAAGCACTGTGCCTATGGTGAAGACTGCAAAGGTATTCACGACATTCAGCACGGCAGCATAGAACACGGCCTCGTGGCCGAAGATGGAGGCGACGACGGGATAGCCCATGAAGCCGACATTGCCAAACATCAAGGCAAAGCCGATGGCACCCTCGTCGTCTTTCTTCTTCGTCAGATAACGAGGCAGCAGAAAAGCGATGCCGGCGAGCACAGCATATGTAATCACGCTGATAAGCAACAATGGCAGAATGTACTCACGGTCAGGCAATTCGCCCGTCATAGCCGACGACAGAATCAGTGCCGGACATGTCAGATTAATCACCAGCCTCGACAACTGTCTGTCAAAGTCGCCTCCCAAATATCCCAATTTGCCTGCGCCGTATCCCACGAGCACAAGGGCAAACAAAGTCATCATCACTACAAACATGCTGCAAAGGTAGTACTTTTATTCTGATTTTTCGTGTTATAGAGCTTGCAGAAAGTCTGTGAGGCTTTCTTTTTGAGATAGCGCAAGTTTCTGACGAATGCGATAGCGTGCAATCTCTACACCACGGATGGAGATGTTGAGCAGCGGCGCTATCTCCTTCGACATGAGGTTCATGCGGATGTAGGCACAAAGCATTTTCTCCTTGTGCGACAGCTGTGGATAGTGCTCGCCAAGGGTCTTCAGGAAGTTATGATGCACGCTGTCGAACGAGTTGCGGAAGGCCTCCAGGTCATCGTCGTGTTCGATGTTAGTATCAATCTGACCTATCAGTCGCACTACGCGGCGCTTAATGGCAGGCAGGTTCTCCTCGCTCAGTCCGTTGTTGATGCTCACGGCCGTCTTCTTGATTTCTTGCAGCATCTCGTTCTTACGCACCACATTCATCCGCGAACGTACCAGCTCGTCCTGCCGGGCCCGCAGTTCTATCTGTAGCTTCTCCTCCTCCAGGTTCTCAATCTGTTCGTCTTTCTCCTTGATGAGTTGCTGGCGGCTCTGCATGATGCGATGGTAGAGTGCGTAGATGGCAACCATGATACTTATTATATATAAGGTATAAGCCCACCATGAGCGATACCATGGGGGGAGGATGGTAAATTCAAAACCGGTATCGTTGCCTGTGGTGCCATCGGGGCTAATGACCTTGACGTGGAATGTGTATTGACCTTCAGGCAGGTTGGTATATTCCTTGATGTGCAAGCGGGTGTAAGGGCTCCAGTCTTGTTCGCCAGAGCCTTCGAGCCAGTAGCTGAACCTTACGGGTTGCGAGGGGTCGTAGCTGTTGGCACTGTATTCGAACCGTATGGAGTTGTTTGCCCAGCTGATGCGTGGCTGCTCGGCTTTATAGTAGAGCGTATCGGCATTGTTGCCGATGACAATACGGCGTATGTAGGGCTGGATGGTACGTGTGCTGTCTTGGGGCTGTTGGGTGTAGAGTAGGGCAAATCCGTCTTCTGTGCCTATAACGGCTTGTTGGCGGTCGGTAAAGCTCACGCTCTCGAAGTCCTCCATCAGACAGTTGTTCAGATAGCTGCGATGCCGCTTGCCGTCGCTTATATGCATGGCACCATCGGTAGCATACCAGATGTGGCCATCGGGAGCCTGGAATATATAGGTGTAGGCAGTATGTCCATCCAGCTGTTCCTCAAGAGATGTGTGGTTTACCAGTTGGTCGTGGCTGGCATCATAGCGGAAGAGACCCTGCCTGCTGGCAATCACCATCTCGCCATTCACCTTGGCGATGTAGACATTGTCGCCCTTGGGCAGCGTGGCAGAGTTGTAGCACTTCTTGCTGTCCACGCTTTGCAGATTGGGTGAGAGCACCAATCTGTAAAGCCCCTTCTCCTTGTTGGCCACCCATACCGCATTGGTGATATCCTCTATGTATAGCGTCTTGGCAGAGATGTCGGCGCCCTTCACCTCTTCGGCCATATGCCAGCCTTGCGGTGAGTGGCGCATGAGCCGCAATCCCCAATAGGAGCTGGTCAGTAGCACATCAGGGTGTCCAGCCAATGGACGGACGGCCCATACACCACGGTTGTCATAGTGAGTGATGTGCTGCCCGTTGATGCTGAGAAAGAATTGACGACCACCACAGAATAGCTGCCCTCCGATGGTGTCGAGGCAAAGCACCTGGCTGCCTGTGCCCTCTATGAACCTTATTTTGCCATCGGCCATGGTATAAAGACCTTGATTGGTGCCCAGATAGAGGCTACCCTGATAGTTCACACTGCAGTTGCCGCTGCCGATGGGCGATTGGCGACTGCTGAGAAACCGAAGTGGTGACCATAGCTGTACGCAGTCGAGACCATTGTCGAGTGCTAGCCATAGGTTTTTGTCGGAATCGAAGGTGGCAGAGAGTACGGTCTTGTTCTGTAAGCCGTTGTTGGTTGAGATGCGTTCTGCCTTATGCTGGGTCATGTCGATGAGCATTACACCATCTTGCATGGTTCCTAAGGCCAGTGTGGTTCCTGACAAGGCTGCACACGATAGTTGCATGTTGTCGATCTCGGTGGAAATGTTTAATGGCTGTAGCTTGTTGTGGCTGTAAGTGAACAGACCCTTATTACTTGTGACGATGAGCAACTGTTGCTGCCAGGGTAGTATGCCCACAATGTTCGACGTCTCGCGGATGTCAATGCCTGGCAGCGGTACGAACTTCTTGTCCACCAACACCGAAAGTCCCTTATAAGAGGTAACGTAAAGCCGGTTGTAAACCACTGCAGAGTAATGAACTCCAGGGTGGCAGTCGATCCTTGTCTTATAATCATTAATATAGAAAGCCTCATCACTCTGAAAGAATATGTCACTGCCAATGCGGTGGATATGCCAGATATTGATACGCTCATTCTGGTTGGCCCCTCCTGAGAGATTCTGGTATATCATCTTACCTTTGGCATTACGAATGTATCGGCCGAACTGTCCTAAGGCACCCACGTAAATGGTGTCGCCTATAGGCAGCACCGATCGTACCTTGGTGTTACCTGTTAAGGGGTAGGTGGTCCAGTTGGTGCCATCAAACTCCAACAGACCGTTGTTGTTGGCAAAGTACATCCAACCTTCAGGACTTTGGCCTATCTGCCAGTTCTGGTTGCCCGAGTGGTACGACAGACGAGAATAGTTAACCACAGCCCGCTGCCAAGGAGCCTGGGCTGCAACTTGTATTGCAACGACAGCAATGAGTGATAACAACCATTTCTTCATACCTATCATATTTTTCGGCAAAGATAAGCATAATTATTGAATCGTGCAATATTATATGAGAAAAAAACATGAGAAAGGATGTAGTAGTTTGCTGATTTGTAACAGACTGATTCTTAATTGGATATGTTTTTTGTGAGAAATAGGTGATGTAGTGCATGTGCCGGTTTGTAGTAATCAAGATGTGGCCGAAAGTTTGTGGCGAGAGAAGATAAGACGTAATTTTGCGCCATCAATTTTATTATTTCAAACTAAATACCTGTTTTTATATGAGAAAAAAAACATTGTCAACAAGAGGCATGCAGCTAGTACTTATTAGTTGTATGCTGTTACTCATGGGAGCAAGTGCATGGGCACAAGGAACCCAGACCATTAAAGGAACTGTACTCGAAATGAGTACGCATGAACCGATGATCGGTGTAAGTGTGGTGGAGAATGGTACATCTAACGGCACGGTGACCGATTTCGATGGCCATTTCACATTGGCAGGTGTCAAAACTGGTGCTACCATTCAGTTCTCGTTTATTGGTTACAAGAGCATCACAATGCCTGCAGCCAAGGCCCATGGTCAGATTTTGATGAGCGAAGACGACAAGACTCTGAGCGAGATTGTGGTTGTGGGCTACGGTACTCAAAAGAAAGTAAACCTCTCGGGTGCTGTGTCGGCCGTAGATGGTGAGAAACTGGCAGCCAAGCCATCGAGCAATGTCCTCGATGCTATGCAGGGAGAGCTGCCTGGTGTGGCAGTATTGCGTAGTAGTGGTGAGCCTGGTAGTGAGACCAGTGGCTTGCGTATCCGTGGTTTCTCTTCGGTCAATTCTACCTCAACCCTCGTACTGATTGACGGCGTGGAGGGCGATCTGTCGCTGCTCAATGCCGATGATATCGAAAGCATCTCGGTATTGAAAGATGCTGCTGCCTGTGCCATCTATGGTGCTAGAGCTGCTGCGGGCGTCGTGCTCGTTACCACAAAGAATGGTGGTGAGGGCAAACCAAAAATCAGCTATAGTGGCTATTACGCTACCAATCTGCCTGGCAATATGCCCGAGCGCCTGCCTGCATGGGAAGAGCAGGAGTGGATCAATATTGGCCGACAGAACCAGGGCGGTAAACCGGAATGGAATCCTGAGCAGTCGAGCTGGGTGGGCAACAGCAATTTTAACTATCGTCCAAACAATACCAACGGCCGTTGGGATCAGTTCTCGGCCACCAACTGGGTGGATGAGGGCACACGTGGACACTCTGATCAGACCAACCACAGCATCTCGGTATCAGGCGGAAGCAAAAACATCAATTACCTCATTTCGGGTAATTACTTCTTTAAGAATGGCATGCTGAAGTATGGTAAAAATGATAATACCCGTGTAAATCTGCATGCCAAGGTGAATGCAGAACTGAATAAGTATATCGCTGTTGGCGTAAACCTACAGTACCAGTCGAAGAAGAACAATGGGCCTTCTGCAGGTGCAGGAGCAATACTGAACAACCTTTATGGCTCACGGGCCAGACAGCTGTTATATAATCCTACAGAGGATGTGAACTACGATGTGAATCCCTATAACGGCGACCTGCAGTTCAATCCTATACAAGTGATGAAGGAAGGAGGATTGTCAGAAACACTCTATGAGTCCTATGTTGGCAAGGGTGACCTAACCATCAAGAACTTGGTGAAGGGACTGCGCATCAACCTGAATGCCAGTCGTCGTGCAGGTTACTATACTGGTCGTACTGAGCGTCATTATCTGGTGTGGTATGGTATGACGGGCGACAACGTGCGTCAGACTTACAATAACCCCAACCAATTGTATCGCGTCAAGAACAACGATTTCCACGATTTGTTTGAGGCTACTGCAAATTATGAGTTCGACGTGAAGCGCCATAACATCAAACTGTTGGCAGGCGCCTCATACGAGAACTACCGCAAGGACGAGTTCTCGGCCACAGCCAAGAACATGAACTCCAACGATTTCTATTCATTCAACTACTATGATGCCTCAGAGGCTACCAACACCATATTGGGTGACAATATCGCACCTTGGTCGATGATGTCATATTTCGGCCGTCTGAACTATAACTATGCAGATCGATATCTATTGGAGGCAAATATCCGTTACGACGGTTCTTCACGTCTGGCGCCAGAGAAGCGTTGGAAGGCATTCCCATCCGTATCGGCTGCTTGGCGCATCAGCCAGGAAGAGTGGTTCAAGGTCGACTGGGTGAGCAACCTGAAACTGCGTGCCTCATGGGGACAGTTGGGTAATGGTGCCATCCTGGGACTCTACGACTATATCCCCACTATTGCACAGAGTACGGTGTATATGGGCGAGAAATCGTATTATCAGAGTCAGTTGGCCTCAAAGGACAAGGCTTGGGAGACTATCGAGACAACCAACGTAGGTGTAGACCTCGGATTGTTGAACGGCCGCTTGAACGCCTCGTTCGACTATTATTGGAAGTATAACAATGATATGCTGTCGAAACTCCAGTTGCCACACACCATAGGTATCGGCATTCCTAATGTGAACGTAGGTAAGCTTAAGACCTGGGGCTGGGAACTCGAGATTAAGTGGAACGACCATATAGGCGACTTCAGCTATCAGGTGGCATTCAACATATCGGATGCTCAGAACAAACTGCTGGAGTATGATGGCGCTGACGTAATTTCTGCAGGTACAGTAGGGCTGCTTGAGGGTTATGCTATGAACACCATCTGGGGCTATAAGACCGATGGCTACTGGAGCAGTCTCGACGAATATAAGCAGTATAAGGAGGCGCATCCTGGTTACAAATCGTTCAGCGACGGTAAGGTAGGGGCTGGCGATGTGCGCTATCTGACACTGCCTGATAAGGATGGAAACATAGGTCATCAGGTAGGTGCCGGCGATGGCACTAAAGAAAACCACGGCGATCTGGTATATCTGGGCGATGCTAACGGACGTTATCTCTACGGCCTGAATCTCTCGGCTCAGTGGAAGGGATTCGATCTCTCAATGATGTTCCAGGGTGTGGGCAAACGCAAACTACTGATAGATACTGAGGCCATCGCACCCTTTGGGCGCACCTATCAGATGCCTTGGACCATCCATCGTGACTATTGGACTGAAGACAACCAGGATGCCGCTTGGCCACGTTTGTACAATTATAATGGCGACATGTTTAACTTCCAGCCTTCAGACAAGTGGGTGCAGAATGCTGCTTATGTGCGACTGAAGAATATCACGCTGGGCTATACCATCCCTGTATCGAAGAGGTACATCCAGAAGTTGCGTGTTTACATCAGTGGCAACGACGTATGGGAGAAATCAGACATCTTGAAAGTGTTCGACCCCGAGTCGGGCAATAATGTAGGCCGTAACTACTATCCATTCTTCCGCACATGGGCCTTCGGAGTGAACGTTACACTTTAATTTAGAATCAACAATTTAGAGTAAAAGAGTTATGAAAAAGAATATCATAAAAACCATATGTGCTGCAGGAGCTGTTTGTGGTATGATGCTGCTGACGAGCTGTGAATTAGACCGTCTGCCAGAGACAACACTTGCCGATAATACTTTCTGGCAGAGTGAAACCGACCTGCGTGGCGCTTGTAATAAACTGTATGTTGACTTGCCTGGTTTCGACCATGACCGTCGTGCCGACGACATTATCGGTACGGCTGCTAACGGCACTTCGAGTGGTAACTGGAGCCTGCCTTCTACTGCTGGCGACTGGACAAACCCATATAATAGAATAGGTGTATGCAATAATATTATAACCAAGGGCGCTGAGGCACCTCTGAGTGATGCCCAGAAGAACCGTTGGCTGGCTGAGGCTTACTTCTTCCGTGCTTTCCACTTCTTCGATTTGGTAAAGAAATACGGCGATGTACCTCTGATATTGAAGGCTTTTGACTCTACCAGTGACCCAGATATCAAGATGGCACGCACGCCTCGCGAAGAGGTCATCCTGCAGTGCTATAGCGACTTGAAGTTTGCTGAGGAGTGGTTGCCGGAAATTGATGCCGTGAGCTCCGATGCCGACTGGGGACGCGTGTCGAAGTCTGCTGCCCGCGCACTGATGATGCGTATAGGTCTCTACGAAGGTACATTCGTCAAGTACCATGGTCTTGCCAGCGACTCGAAGGCTCACCTCAAGGTGGCTGTGGATGCTGCTGAGCGGATTATCAAAAGTGGTAAGCATGCCCTTTACCCTGACTATCAGAAGCTGTTCTACTTTGATGGCGAGGGTCGCCAGAATAAGGAAAATGTGTTTGTAAAGGTGTACGGCCCTAATGGCGCAGGTGCCACCATCATGCATGGCAACTCGCGCCAATTGGAGAATGGTGTGAGCGTAACACGTCAGACTATCGACCAGTATTTGTATACCGATGGCCTGCCCCGTGAGAAGAGTGTGCTGGCCATGGTCCCGGAGATACATTACAACGATATCTTTGAAAACCGAGATCCACGTCTGGCCATGACCATCTATCATAAGGACGAAGAGGCCTACAAGGGTGGCTACACCCCATTCAGCAATCAGCATGGCAATGGCTATGGTATCAAGAAGGGCTTTATGCTCGACGAGTGGACCACCAATAGTAAGGAGACTGTTGACAAGATGATCATCCGTTATGCCGAGGTGCTGCTTTCGTATGCCGAGGCTCTCTTCGAACTCAATGGTAGCATCACCGACCAGCAGCTGGATATGACGGTGAATGCCATTCGTGCCCGCAGTGGTTTCCAGGCTAAGTTGACCAATGATTTTGCCAAGCAGAACGGTCTTAGCATCCTTGACGAGATCCGTCGTGAGCGTCTGGTAGAGTTTATCGACGAGGGCTTGCGTTACAATGATATTATCCGCTGGAAGATTGCTGAGAAGGTGTTGCCTGTCACCATGCTCGGCCTGAAGTATAATGAAGACGATACCAGTGCTCAGCGTGAGGATCTGCAGAGTCGACTGACCACTGAGGGTGGTATGTACAAGGGGCAGAAAGTGTGTGATCAGGCAGATATCTATGTGATTGAAGAGGCTGGCACACGTTCGTTCAATCCTGCAAGAGACTACTATTACCCCATCCCAACCTATGAGATTGCTACATCCGAGGGAAGTGTGGTACAGAATCCTGGCTGGTAAACAATGATTATAAACTAAAAAAGGACTTTATTTATGAAAAAGATATTATATCCAATCGCTTGTGCTCTGTGCACAATGATTCTTGGCATTTCGCTCTCAAGCTGTAGTGACGATGCCTGGGGAAATGACAACTCGGAGACAGAGAATGTATTCTACTTTGGATTCGAAGACTGGGGCCGCCTGAACAATGGTGTTACTTATACCGTTGCTCAAGGACAGACGGTAGAGATTCCTGTTCAGTTCTGGTGCGCTGGCTCCCGTGTTTTCGATGCTGAGGCTTTCTATTATGCAGACACCCAACTGACTTTGGGCACAGACTTCCAGATAGTCGATGGTAACGGCAATCAGCTTCAGCCCAATGCTAAAGGTGCTTTCGGTATGACGTGGCAGCTTACTGGACCTGATGCTACCAATAACCATCGTGTGCAGCACATCTACCTGAAGGCACTTAACGGTGCTAAGGGCGATGTTACCGTTACTACTTTTGATCCGAAGGATGTAGACGCCGATGGTAAGGTGAGAATCTCGAATGGCTCGGCTGATGGTGTCATCTATACGCCAAACAACATTAACAGCCAGTATGAGGTACATTGCTTTACGCAGAATTATAAGGTGAAAGTAACGATCCAGTAAATTAAAGATGATATGAGGAATTATAGGTTAGTTGTATTCATACAGTTGGTTTTGTTAGTCGTAAAGGCAAGTGCGCAGTCTATTTGGGACTGCGCCCACCTTGCCCAAGTGAAATCCTGCCTGGAACAGCCTGCCTATGCTACGGCATATCACCAACTGACAGATGAGGCCGACAGACTAATGATGGTACAGCCTGTATCAGTGATGATGAAGGCTAAAGCTCCGGTTAGTGGCAGCAAGCATGACTATATGAGTCTGTCGCGCTACTATTGGCCGGATCCGAACGAACCGGACGGACTGCCTTACATCGCCCGTGATGGCGAGTCGAACCCTGAACTCGAGAATTACGACCGTCCCAAACTGGCCGAGATGGCAGGACGCGTAACCACTCTTTCGCTGGCATGGTACTATAGCAACGATGAGCGCTATGCCCAGAAAGCTGTGGAGCAGCTGCGTGTGTGGTTTATGGATAAGGCCACTCGCATGAATCCTAACCTAGACTATGCCCAGATCATCCCGGGAAAGTTTGACGGCAAGGGGCGCTGCTATGGTGTGATTGATGGCTATTCGTTTGTAGAGATGCTTGACGCGGTGCTGTTGCTAGAACGTTCTAAGTCGTTTACCGCCAACGACTCAAAAGCCATGAAGCAGTGGTTCTCTCAGTTCCTTAATTGGATACTTACAAGCAAACAGGGCATAGAAGAAGGACTGCAGTTGAATAATCATTCGACGGCCCATGACGTTCAGGTGATAGCCTACGCCAAATATGTAGGTAACCAAAAGGTGCTCAGAGAATATCTGGGCGAGTTCTTTACGAGGCGAATGGTGCCACAGATAGAACCTGATGGCAGGCAGCCCCGTGAGCTGCGTCGCACATTAGCTTTCGGCTATTCGCAGTATAACCTGAGTCATATCATCGATGTGTTCCAGATAGCACGTGCAGCGTCGTTCAACATGCAGCCGGAAGCACTTCCGCTGTTGGAGAAAGCGGCCGACTTCCTGGCGAAGTATCTAGGGAAGAAGGTTCAGGAGTGGCCTTATCAGCAGATTAGCGAGTGGGACAATAAGCAGAACCAGTTTGCCAAGGATCTCTATCGCCTGTATCTGTTGGATTCGAAGCGTCATGAGTATCTGAGGCTGGCGCAGCAGCATATTGTGAAGCGCTTTGCTGATCGTTTTTTTCTGCTGTATTACAAACCAAACAGCATTGACAATGCCTTTGCTGCTGCTGATACTCAACTGCGCTGCCTCTTGAAGAATACAGAGAAAGCCCGATGGGACTCTAAGGACAAAAGCAGAATAATGCCACGATGTGTGGAGAAGGATGGCTCATTGCGACTGGTTGGCATGCGCGACTGGTGCTCGGGCTTCTTTCCTGGTTCGCTGTGGCAGATGTATGAGTACTCGCATGATGCTTTCTGGCGTGATAAAGCGGCAGAAAACACCTGGATGATTGAGGACGTTAAGTATCATGACGGTACGCACGATCTGGGATTCATGATGTATAACTCGTTTGGTCAGGCCTATCGGCTGACAGGCGAACAGGCTTATCGTGATGTCGTCATCCAGTCGGCTAAGACACTCGCCACACGCTTCAACGAGAAGGTTGGCTGTATCCGCAGCTGGAGCTGGGGCACGCCTGACCGCTGGAAGTTTGCGGTGATCATCGACAATATGATAAACCTGGAATTGCTGTTTGAGGCATCGAGACTTACTAACGATAAACGTTATTACGATATGGCGGTGAGCCATGCTAACACGACCCTGAATAATCATTTCCGTGAGGATGGCTCGTCATACCACGTGGTAGACTACAATCCCGAGGATGGTAAGGTCATCAAGCGCATCACCCATCAAGGCCTTTTTGATGAGTCGGTGTGGAGTCGTGGGCAGGCTTGGGGCTTATATGGCTTCACCATGTGCTACCGTTATACCCATGATGAGGCTTATCTGCGCCAGGCTCAGAAGATTGCGCGTTTCTTCTTCTCTCAGCAGGACATGCCGGCGGACCTGATTCCTTATTGGGATATGCGCGACCCTGCTATACCCAATGCGCCTCGCGATGCATCGGCTGCGGCTGTCTTTGCGTCAGGACTCTATGAGTTGGCAACCTATTCGGATGCAGAACAAGCTAAGGAGTATCGGCGTGTCGCTGATAAAATCATCTCGTCTTTGGTGTCAAAATATAGTTCTGAACCTGGTACTATGCAAGGCTTCCTGCTACTCCATTCAACAGGCAACTATCCTGCTAAAGATGAGATTGATGTGCCTATCAACTATGCTGATTATTATTTCTTGGAGGCTTTGCACCGTTCACGTTCTGCGGTAGCGGGAGCATCGGTGAAGACCCTTAACGATGGTTGGACATTCGAGGGAACACCCGTTAACCTGCCACATACCTGGAATGTCGATGCCTATACGGTGAAGGACTACCAAAAGGGCTCTTTTACTTATGAACGGCAGTTGATGTGGGAGAGAAGCACCCTTGAGACGTGGCTGAAGATAGATGCTGCTTTCAAACATGCTGAAGTGCTGGTTAACGGACATCCCGTTGGTCAGCACATCGGCGGTTATACGGCCTTTGCCTTTAACCTCACACCCTATCTGCACGATGGTAGTAATACGCTTCAGGTCAAAGTGTCTAATCAGGATGATGCCATCGCACCCATCTCGGCCGACTTCACCTTTATGGGCGGTATCTACCGCGATGTGTGGCTGATAGAAAAGGCGCCAAAGCATTTTGAGGTGGTGGATGGCGTGAACGTGACTGCTGATACTTGCAACGTGACGGTTGACTGTAGGGTGGCTGAGCCTATGGACTGTGAGGTGGTATGTGTGTTATTGGATGCCGAAAGCCATGTTCTATCGCAAAGCCGTAGCAAGGCGGATGATAGCACCAAAGTGATTCTGCCACTCCCCGAGAACCCACAGTTATGGTCGCCAGAATCACCTTATTTATATAAAGTAGTAGTTAACTTGCAGAGTAAGGATGGCCGAGTGGTCTACGATCGTCAGGAACGAGTCGTAGGCGTCCGCTGGTATGCCTTTGATGCTGAGCAGGGTTTCTTGTTGAATGGTAATCCATATAAACTGCATGGTGTGTGTATCCACCAGGATCAGAAGCCATTCGGCATAGCGCTCGATGATGATCAGCATCGTCGTGACTTCCGACTGATGAAGGAGATGGGCGTGAACTTTGTGCGCCTGGCACATTATCCACAGGACGACGCCCTACTGGAAATGTGCGATCGCGAAGGTATGCTGGTATGGGAAGAGATACCTGTTGTGGATATGGTGCCCGAGGGCGAAGCCTTTGCCAAAAACTGCGAGAGTCAGTTGCGTGAGTTGATTCGTCAGCATAAGCATCATACGTCTGTGATTCTCTGGGGGTATATGAATGAAATCCTGTTGCAGACACAGCGCCGTTATCAAGGTGCACAACTCGATTCTGCCATTCAGCGTACGCTCCAGTTGGCTGGTAGTTTGGAAGAGATCGTTCATGAAGAAGATCCGACGCGTGTGAGTGTGATGGCCTTTCATGGTAGCAACGATTATAATAAGTTGGGTTTGAGTGATGTCCCTCAGGTGGTGGGCTGGAACCTCTATCAGGGTTGGTATGGCTCTGATATGACCGACTTTGAGCGCTTCCTGGAGAGACAACATCGTGACCAACCTGGTCACCCAGTCATCGTAAGTGAGTATGGAGCTGGCAGTGACCTCCGACTGCACAATCCTAAAAACGCCGTTGCATTCGATTTCTCGATGGACTATCAGCAGCGTTACGCAGAGCATTATCTGCCAGTGATAGAACAAACACCCTATGTTTGTGGGGCGGCTTATTGGAATTTCATTGATTTTGCCTCGGCCAACCGTGATGAGTCGATGCCTCGAATCAACAACAAAGGCTTAGTCGCTAACAACCGAAGGCCTAAGGATGTTTACTATTATTACCAGGCCTCATGGGTGAAGAAACCTGTGGTCCACATTGCCGTGCGCGATTGGTTGGAGCGTACTTCGCTTGAGCGCATGATGGCTGTGAAAGTATATTCGAATCAGTCGGCTGTCGAACTGATACATAACGGTCGCTCGTTAGGCATAAAGAAGGTAGAAAACAGTATGGCTGTGTTCGATGTGGATTTTGCCGATGGTATAAACACGTTACGTGCCATTGCTGGCGGTATCGGGGATATGGCTAACGTAAAATATGCGCAGCCCTTAGGTGAAATTGCTGTGAATATTGGTAGTAACTGTCATTTCCAGTCAGATGCCTCAGGCGTTACTTGGCTGCCCGATCAGCCTTATGGCGAGACTGGTTGGGGCTTTATTGGTGGCAAAGCCATACAGACACAGACGGAAATCAAACTTACTGCAGACGGACCACTCTATCAGACCATGCGTGAGGGCATGGAGGCCTATCGCTTCGATGTTCCCGCAGGGCAATACGAACTGGAACTGCTTTGGACTGATACATGCACCCCCCAAACGGAGAGTGCCTATCTCCTGGACCGGAAAAGTGAGGGTGCTGCAAGCGCAGGTGCTTTTACCGTATCTGCGAATGGTCAACTGATGGATGCCAATCTGGCGTCGCCGCAGCCCTTCGCTGCTTTCCGTCGCAGATATCTGATTGATAATACTGATAATCATATGACCGTTTCGTTCAGTCCTAAGGGCTGTCTGTCGGCTATCAAAATTAGAAAACTATAGTGATGCAAACCTTTTTTTCTCGATTCATACTAACGGCCTGTGTGCTGGCTTCTTCTGCCAGCGCGCAGGTCAAACTTCGTGTTGATACAGGCTGGCTGTTTGCCCGTCAGGATGCAGCCAATGAGTGGCAGCATGTGACTTTGCCCCATTGTTATAATGCCCTTGACGGCGTGAATCCTGATGCGAAATACTATCAGGGCACAGGCTGGTATCGCACCTCGTTACGGATTGAGAATCCTTATCCCGAGGGTCACACTCTGCTGGAGTTTGAAGGAGCCGGGCAGAAAACCGAGGTGTATGTGGATACCACGCTTGTCGGCACGCATGTCGGTGGCTATGACCGATGGACAGTTGACATCACCCGTTTCGGAAACGGACCGATACCGGTAGTCGTGAGATGCGACAACAGTCGTGATGTACAGATGATACCTTCTAATCTCTCGGATTTCTGTCTCTATGGTGGATTATATCGCCACGTCAATCTGCTGTATATGCCTAAGGATTATATAGAAGATGTATGTATTGATGTGTGGGGAAACCGGATTACCGTCGATCAGCAGTATCCGCTCCAAGTAGAAATCATCGCACCTGATGGAAAGCGGGTATATAGAGGGGATAACCGAAAGCCGATAACGATAAAACATCCTATGCTTTGGGATGTGGATGCCCCGCAATGTTACACGGCACGTATCCGTTATGGTGAGCAACGGATAGAGAAACGGTTTGGGTTACGTACGTTTGAGTTCAAGGAGCATGGCCCATTTTATCTTAATGGCCGACGGTTGTTACTTAATGGTACTCATCGGCATGAAGACCATGCCGGGGTAGGGGCGGCGATGACCGATGAGCAGATTCGTCGCGAGATGCAACAAATCAAGGACATGGGTGCCAATTTCATCCGTCTGGGGCATTATCAGCAGAATGATCTGGTGCTGCAGCTGTGCGACTCATTGGGCTTGTTGGTGTGGGAAGAGATTCCCTGGTGCCGTGGCGGCGTGGGTGGCGAGCGCTATCAGGCACAAGCTCATCGTATGCTCCGTAATATGATTAATCAGCACCGCCATCATCCATCGGTCATCCTGTGGGGACTGGGTAATGAGAACGACTGGCCCGGCGACTTCGGAAACAAGGTGGATACCCTTGGTATCAGAACACTGATGACCTCGCTGAATACCTTGGCACACCAGCTCGATCCTCACCGCATGACTACCATCCGCCGCTGTGATTTCTGCGCAGATATAGTCGATGTCTATTCGCCATCCATCTGGGCTGGCTGGTATGCCCGCAAGTCTACCGACTATCGTGAGATGGAGCAGGCAGCCATTAAGCGCTTCCCACGTTTCTTGCATGCCGAGTGGGGAGGTGACAGCCATGCCTGCCGCCATGCAGAGGGCGGTTTTGATATAGAGGCCGGCGATAGGAATGGCGACTGGTCGGAGAGTTATATCGTGCGATTATTTGATTGGCATCTGAAGGAACAGGCACAGATGGATAACCTGACGGGTTCGGCCTTCTGGACATTTAAGGATTTCTGTACGCCTTTGCGCCCTAATAACCCTATTCCCTATGTCAACCAGAAAGGTGTTTGCCAGCGCGATGGAACACCTAAGGAGAGCTATTATGTGTTCCAGAGTTATTGGACCGATAAGCCCATGCTTCATATCTACGGTCACACCTGGCCCATCCGCTGGGGCAACGAGGGTGAACAGAAAGAAGTGCTTGTTTATTCGAATGAACCCGAGGTAGAGCTGTTTGTGAATGGTGTCTCGTATGGTAAGAAACAGCGTTGTCTGACTGACTATCCGGCACAAGGCTTCCATTGGCAGGTGCCGTTTGTTGCTGGAGAAAACCATATTCGTGCGGTATCACCTCATCTTACCGATGAGATAACCTGTGAATATCAAACAGAAAAGTGGGGTGCTCCCGCACAGATCAAATTGAGTTATCGGAATGGTTTGGTGACTGCTTTGATTTGCGATCAAGCAGGTACCCCTTGCCTGGATTCCAAAGACTGGATTGAATTCTCACTCATTGGTGATGGCTTTATGCATCAAGACGAAGGCTCAAACACGGGTTCGAGTCGTATACAGGCTGCCAATGGCAGAGCTTCCATTCGTATTGATCTTACGGGCAAGGTAATAGTTCTTGCAAGGCTATCTTTAATGCCTTCAATAGTAAAACAACTTGTTTTACCTTCTAAGAGATAGTCTTTTCCGCTGTTGGAGATAGTCTTTTACAAAGTAAAACAACTTGTTTTACTTTGAGTGAGGGCATTAAAAAAAGAGTGATAGATGTCTTTTTTCTATCACTCTTGTATCTTGTTGATATTAAATGCGCTACAGCAAAAATGATGCTTTTGCGTATTTTTCGCTCTTTAAAAACTTACATGTAACCTAACCAGCGCAGTATATCGTTGAGGTTCGCGAATACCATCAGGAGTATCAGCAGTCCGAAGCCAACGTATTCAGCTCGGATCATGAATGTCTCTGAAGGTTTGCGACGTGTAATCATCTCATAGAACAAGAACAGTACGTGACCACCGTCAAGGGCGGGGATAGGCAGGATGTTCATGAAGGCTAGGATGATGGAGAGGAAGGCTGTCATCTTCCAGAACAGATACCAATCCCACATGGGTGGGAAAAGGCTGCCGATAGCACCGAAACCACCAAGAGACTTGGCACCGTCAGCCGTAAACACGTATTTCATGTCTCCTACATAACCGGCCAGTACGTTCCATCCGTACTCGATGCCAGCTGGAATGCTTTCCAAGAAACCATATTCACGTGTATAGGGCTCGTAGAGGCCAGCAAGGCTCTTAACAAAGAACCCCAGTTTTAACTCTGGTGTCAGGGTAACGGTTGCAGTGTCACGAACAGTAGCTGGTACCGCCGTCTTATCGTCGGTATTGCTCATGGCAAGTCCCTCGCGCTCGATGACGATGGTAGCCGTACGTACTTTCAGACTATCGGCCTGGGTCTTGGCTGCGGTCATCATGTCTTCCAGGATTCCCAGCTGATCAGTGAATTCATTATAGCTGTCGATGGGCTTACCGTTGATGGCAACGATCTTGTCGCCTTTCTGCAGGCCCATGGAGGCGGCAGGGGAGTCGGCCATCACGCTGTCGACCTCAGCAGGAATCAGCGGACGGACGAAAGAGGGCTCTGCTTTGAGCATACCCAACAGGTTGATGTCACCGGGAAGGCTCAGGGCCATCTCCTTGCCATCGCGAATCAGGTCTACACGCTTGGCTTCGCTGATATCACGATAGAGATCGGCTGAGAAATCCTTGAAGGCTCCCTTTTCTGTACCTATCAGGATATCGCCATCCTTGAAGCCTAAGGCTTTGGCCTCGGCATTGAACTTCATACCCATCGTCATGTCCTTTACAGGGATGTAGGTGTCACCCCAATAGAAGAGTATCATCGAGTAAATGAAGAGAGCGAGGAGGAAGTTTACCAGCACACCGCCAATCATGATGAGCAGGCGCTGCCAGGCTGGCTTGGAACGGAATTCCCATGGTTGTTCGGGTTGCTTCATCTGTTCGGTGTCAAAACTCTCGTCAATCATACCGGCTATCTTACAATAGCCGCCAAGGGGGAGCCAACCGATACCATACTGTGTATCACTATTCTTAGGCTTCCATTTAAATAGTGAACCATCCCATTTCCAAATGCCGGGGTCGAAGAAGAGATAGAACTTCTCGACGCGCACTCCGAAGAGCTTGGCAAAGAAGAAGTGGCCACCCTCATGGAGCAGCACTAAGAGTCCTATTGCCAGCATAAACTGCAATAGACGAATCAGAAATATATCCATAATCTTTTTACCTTAATCTAATTGTTATTTGTTCATCAGTTCTGTGGCGATACGGCGCGCCTCTGCGTCCGTCGCAATATAGGTGTCATATGAAGGGTTCTTGTCGAAGGTGGCGCGTTGCATGGTCTCAGCGATAATGTCGCCCATCTGCAGGAACCCACATTTGTCTTCGAGGAAGCCGCGGTTGACAATCTCGTTAGCGGCGTTCACGATACATGGCATGTTGCCGCCTTTGTCGATGGCCTCAAAAGCAAGAGCCAGACAACGGAATTTCTTCAGGTCAGGCTCAAAAAACTCCAGATGCTGTGCCTTGAAGAGATCCAGACGCTCACCGCTCAGATGCAGACGCTGGGGGAAAGAGAAGGCATACTGGATGGGCAGACGCATGTCGGGTACGCCGAGTTGGGCCTTGACACTGCCATCCTGGAATTGAACGGCACTATGTACTATCGATTGCGGGTGGATAAGCACCTGAATCTGCTTGGCATCAACACCGAAGAGCCATTTGGCCTCAATCACCTCGAAACCTTTATTCATCATTGAGGCGGAGTCAATGGTTATCTTGGCACCCATGTCCCATGTCGGATGACGCAGGGCGTCAGCTTTGGTTACGTGAGCAATCTCCTCCATCGATTTCAGACGGAATGGACCGCCAGAGGCAGTAAGCAAGATTTTATCGATGGGATTCTGGTCTTCGCCGACCAGACTCTGGAAGATGGCAGAGTGCTCGCTATCGACGGGAAGGATGGGGGTGTGGTATTGCTGGGCCAGTTGCAGAATCAACTCTCCAGCCACAACCAGCGTCTCTTTGTTGGCCAGGCAAATGGTCTTGCCAGCCTTGATGGCATGGATGGTGGGGTTCAGTCCTGAGAATCCTACCATAGCCGTCAGTACCATGTTAATGGGGCCAGCCTCCACAATTTCGTCGAGAGCTTTGGCACCGGCATATACCTTTACGTCTGGCATGTCGCTCATGAGCGATTTCAACTCGTCATAGCGCTGCTCATTGGCAATGACAATGGCTGCAGGCTTGAACTTGTGTGCCTGTTCTGCCAATAGCTGTACTTTGTTGTTGGCGGTCAGACAATATACTTCATACAGGTCTGAATGTTCCTCAATAACCTCGAGGGCCTGTGTTCCGATAGACCCGGTAGAACCGAGTATGGCTATTTGCTTCTTCATAATTCCAAGATGCCTTCCGGCAATTCAATTTCTATTTGTTGTTTCTTTGTATCTACGTTGGTGATTAGCTCCTCTGAGGCAGGAATCAGTTTGCCGTTTTCCAGTTCAAAGAGGATATTAATGGTCGTGTCATCAATGGAAGCGATCTTGCCGACAACTTCCCCTGTTTGCGCTTGTACGAGTTCAAAGCCTACAAGGGCAGCCCATGAAAGACCGTCATTGTCTCCGTCGGCTAACTCGCGTGGGAAATATACATCACAGCCCGTTAGTTCTCTGGCCTGTTCCTGTGTATCCATCCCTTCAAACTTCATCAGGGCGTTGCTGTCGGTCTTAAAACGGTATTCCTCAATGAAGAATGGCACGAGAATGCCGTCAATGTCAAGAATCAGGTAGTCGGCATCAGTACGGTCAAACACGTCATCATCGAAGAGAAAGCTGATCTCTCCCTTGATGCCGTGCACTTTGCCCAGCTTACCGATTTTATATACCTCTTCTCTCTTAATCATTATTCACTTCTGGTTATTTTCGCTCCCAAGGCATTCAGACGGGCCTCGATATGCTCATAGCCACGGTCTATCTGCTCAATGTTCTCAATACGGCTTGTTCCATTTGCGCTCATGGCTGCAATCAGCAAGGCGATACCTGCACGGATGTCAGGGCTCGACATGCGACCGCCACGGAGGGTAATCTTACGGTCATGGCCTACAACGACGGCACGGTGAGGATCGCAGAGAATAATCTGGGCTCCCATGTCAATGAGCTTGTCGACAAAGAACAGACGACTCTCGAACATCTTCTGATGGAACAATACTGAGCCGCGAGCCTGTGTGGCAACAACGATGAGTACAGAGAGTAAGTCTGGCGTCAGGCCGGGCCAAGGGGCATCAGCCAGTGTCATGATGGTACCGTCAATAAAGGAAGGCACTTCATAGTGCTTTTGACGAGGAATCACCAGGTCATCATCTTCAACCTTAATCTTCACACCCAAACGACGGAAAGCGTCAGGGATGATGCCGAGGTCTTTCACGGAGACATTCTTGATGCGGATGCCGTCGCCACACATGGCTGCCATACCGATGAATGAACCAACCTCAATCATGTCTGGCAGAATCTTGTGCTCTGCACCATGCAGACGTGTTACACCCACAATCGTCAGCAGGTTGGAACCAATACCGCTGATGTTAGCACCCATCTGGTTCAGCATGTGACAGAGTTGCTGGATATAGGGTTCGCAGGCGGCATTGTATATGGTAGTCGTCCCTTTGGCGAAGACTGCTGCCATAATGATATTGGCAGTACCTGTCACAGATGCCTCGTCAAGCAGCATATAGGCCCCTTTCAGATGTTTGGCTGCAATCTCATAGACATCGCGCCCTGGCACATGGTTGAACTTGGCCCCTAATTTCTCAAAGCCGAGGAAGTGGGTGTCAAGCCTGCGGCGTCCTATCTTGTCACCGCCAGGCTTGGTAATGACGGCCTTGCCCATCCTTGCAAGCAATGGCCCAATCATCATTACACTACCTCGAAGCTCTGCACATTTGTGCACAAACTCATTACTCTCGAGATAGTTGAGGTTCAGGCTGTCAGCCTGGAAGGTGAATGTGCCTGAGGATCTGGGCTCCTCTGCCTTTACCTTCACACCAATGTCTCGCAACAGCTGAATCAAGTTGTTCACGTCGCGGATGTCGGGAATGTTGTGGATGGTGACCTCGTCATCTGTCAGCAAAGAGGCACAAATCACCTGCAGGGCTTCGTTCTTAGCTCCCTGCGGTGTGATAGAACCTTGCAGCAGATGTCCGCCTTCGATGATGAATGATGCCATTTATTTCTTTTTCTTCTTGTTCTTTCCTTCGTCGGTACTTGTTAGCTTCTCAAACCTGAAGTTGTTCAGGTCCAGCTGAATAATGCCATCAGTGAAGTGTGCCAGATCATTGGCTACGCGCTCATCATCCATCGATCCATGGCCCCATGTGGCGAGGTCTCGTTTCATCTGGTTGGCCGTATAGAAGGTCAGCGCGTCGCGCTCTTCTCCTGCCGGCATGGTCTTCAGCTTCTCAAACAACTCTTCCACAAGCCTACCGTAATGGCGCAACTTGACGCGCTCTTTGGGCAACTTCATGGGTTGAGGCTTCGAGAGGATCTTGTCGGCACCAGAGATGTCATAGGGCCAGTCAATATCCAACTCTCGATGACTCATCAGGTAGAGGTGGTCCCAGAGCGTCTGCTCGTAGTTGGTATTGTCCTTCAACAGTGGATTCCTCGTCTCCATCTGCCTGATGATGGCCTGGGCGCATTTCAGTCTTTCTTCCTTTGTTGGTAACTCACAGGCGTAAGCAATCATCTTTTGAATCTCACGGCCATACTCAGGCATGATAAGCTTCTCGCGTTGCGTGTTGTAGTCTAATCCTTTGATATCCATATCGCGTTTGTTATTTCTTTTTTCCATTAAAGCAGTTTTTTCGGCATCTTGGCCACGAAATCTTTCAGATAGTAAGGCACGAAATAGGCCACGTCTTCCGTCTGCCCGCCCAGCAACCGCTTTTCTGCCAAAGGCTGCATCCACTTGGCCAAGGGCTCAATTCCTTCTATCAGGTGGGCATTCGGATGACTGATGGCCCCCATACACTTTTTGGCACCGTTGCCGAAGAAGTAAACGGGGCGCTGGTCGAGATACTCCTTATAAGTTTCGCTATCCACAATGTCTGCGCCAATCTCCCTGACGGGTTTTAATGCGCGGTCGTAGATGCCTGCATAAACTTCCATTCTCCTTGCATCGAGCATCGGACAAAGCAGGGCGTCCTCCTCCACCATCTCACGGAGCAAGATGGGTACGCACAGCAGTTCCAGCGTCGGAACGGCAATCAATTTCAGATTCCTGCCGTAGCAGATACCTTTTGCCATCGACACACCGATACGCAACCCTGTATAAGAGCCGGGACCGCAACTCACGGCAACAGCATCAAAAGGGATGGCATGGTTATCAGTAAACGATAGGGCTTCATCCACCATCGTACCAAGTCGCTCTGCATGGTTCGGGCCGCTGTGGTCATCCTGCTCAAAGATAACATGCGAATCCTCCGATACGGCAACGGAGCAAACGTCAGTACTGGTTTCTATATGTAATATCGTCGACATCTTCTTTTGTTCTTTATATTAATAAGGTGCAAAGGTACGCATTTTTCCGTCAACAACCATCGTTTTATCAGAAATTAACGCTTTGCCTGGAGTTAGCCGTAGTAAAGTCGGGGTTTAGTCGTAGTAAAACCGTTGCTTAGTCGTAATGTGGCTCTTCCTTATAATATATAATAAGGTGTATGGGTGTCTTCCATTTGATATATGTCAAGAGGTGTAAAAATACCCCTTAAACAAATGAAAATTTTCCCCGAAAAGTTTTGGCGGTTCGGAAAAAGTTCGTACCTTTGCACCCGCTAAACGAGAAGACAAGCTCGCAAGGCAGAAAAGAAAGAGTTCTTTGAAAGATTTACATAGACAGAAGTAGTACAAGAAGCGAGT
>NZ_FOCK01000017.1 GCF_900110085.1 Prevotella sp. ne3005 | reverse complement strand
AAGGGCAAGGCCGATGTCTTCTCCAACGCCATGAAACAAGACCACAAGAGCAAGAACCCCACCACCCGCTGGAGCGACATCATCGTTTTGAAATAGGTGTTATTCCTTCTTTTGTCATCTCGAGCGCGCTTGAAAAAAAAATAAATCGAGATTTATTTGGTAGTTTGCTCGCTTTTTCGTATCTTTGCAGCGTCAGAATGAAAGTTCTGGCTATCCGGGCAGAATCCCGCGGGGGAGCAAGACTTTATCGACACTACTCCATTTTAAATGAGCCACTTCCGAGTGACTCATTTATTTGTTTGTAATTATTTAATGTAGCGGCAAATAAAGGTTTGGAAAAAACGTTTGTCTTCCAAACTCTTTCGGGTTACCGACAATTGCTTCTTACCCTTGAATACCAAAACTTCTTTTGCATTAAAATTTGCCTCAAAGTAATGTTTAATGTTACGAGCCAATATACTAGGCGAATAGTCAATAGTCATATTGAGTAGCACACGATTAGTTTGTCCAACAGACTCCGACAAACGATTGTCTATTGAATTCTTTCCAGAAATCGTCTTAAGGTCGAACATTTTATACACCCCCCTTCGTTCAAAGATGAAATCGGCTGTTCGGATGCCTTTGGGATTGGGTAGGATGAATACCTTGTAGCCGTGCTCTACAGCCTTGCGGGCGGCATTCAGTAGATTGTTATAATCATCTTCCTTTGTTCCACCAGTGGTATAGATATTACTTTCACCCTCCAAAGGACAAAAGGCTCTTTGCTGGGTTATCTCCTTCAGCATGCTGATAAATCCTGCACCCTTCAGAGTATGCAGATCAGCCAATTGCTCAGCAATATCCCTCGATGGTGCCTCGGCCACAAGCCACACTTGCCCCAGCTCGCCATCAAATATCTCGTCTTCGAATAAATAATCTTCTAACATAGTACGCGATCTATTGGTGCAAAGGTACTGCTTTTCATCTACTCTGCCAACTATTTTGAGAGTTTTCTAAAAAAATAATCAGAATTTTCAGTCTGTCTCGGAAAATATTAGTATCTTTGCCGCAATAAATAACAAAACCGTATGAGAAGCTTTTTGATATTACTATTTCTATCCATAGGCATAAATATAGAAGGCCAGACTGTTAGCTATACTTACCGGCCATTTGCTGCTGAAGGCTGTCAAATGAAGTATAGTGTAATTAAACAGTCACTGGGACAAAACAGTCATTGGCGTATGGGGCATACCCAAGCACCTGTCCCAATGACTAGAGAGTTTTCTCTCCGAAGAAGATCAACCTATAATGTTTGATTTCTTTGTTAAATATACAGACCTATTCCTTGACAACTTTGCTCCTCTGACTAAAAAATATAAAAAATAATATGAAAAAAACTATTATTGAACATCTTACCTATCGTGAGGAACTTGAAATGGCAGTTCTTTACCTCAACCTTGAAAAGTTGAAGTACCTTGTCGCTATGGATATATTCGATGAGGATTGTCTCCTGTCTAACGATATCAACGAGACAAAGCAAAGATATCCTTTATATGTTATCAATTTGTGCTATAGCTACATATTAACGAAAGAGCCATACAGTTACTTCATCGAAAAGAATAATGCGATGCTGAATTATTGGCATGAACGCTTTGGACTCCCTAAGAAAAACGACGAGTTACTAGAAAATTTATATGATCATAAGGAAAGATTAAATCCTAGCTACTATGAGGATAAATTCAACTTCAGTTGGTTGTGTCACTGCGTTTCAAGAGTGGGTAGTTACAACTTCCTCTTTAAAAAGGAATCTTCAGATCATAATCATTATTATATGTATAGTTGGATGATTAATGATGCTTTACTGATAAGAACGGCAAAAACATTGGAGGATAATGGTGCCGATCTGCATTATGACTATGATGAAGAATACAGAGGTTCTGTACAGAACATAGACGAGAACGACTTGGATGGAACAATCAGATCCTTCATTGATAAGCATGATAATGAAGGAGAGGAACTAGCTTTGTACGACGAGGATAAGTTTACCCACCGTTTATTTAGTGATAGCAAACAATATGCAGCCATGTTGAAACGACTACTTTTGACAAAGCACCTAAAGATACGAGTCGGAGGAAACTCCTTTAGGGTAGGCGAAGCTATCACTGAAATGGCGAAAGCATTGGGTGTAGAAGACAAGGTTTTGGATTTCGACACCTATTTTAAAGAAGAACAATTCGTATGGGGAAGCCCACTGATAGACTATGCCGACAAATTTGACTTTAGGTCGCAGCAGGCAAACGGGGCCGGTTCTCATTCCAAAGTCTGGTATTACGTAAACAATGTGGATTGCGGATGGTATAAAGAAGATGGAAGTTTCTGCCGATTCGACTCCAAGGAAAAAGGATACTGGCAGATAGTTGAGGTCATAAAGGCTAAAGGTTATAATTCCATCAAACCAGCTACCTGTGCTTTAATCTGTGGCAAGGATCCTCGTATTTCAGGCAGACAACAGACTATGCTGGAAGAAGAAGGTATAGACTTTATAAATGTTTTTGAATTGTTAATAAGAAATTGAGCAAAAGGAATCTAATCTTTTATACACGTAATTAAAAGTTACCTATATGCAAATTAAAAAAAAATTTATTCAGGATGAAGTTCTATATGAACTAATTGAGCCAACGCATGTAAGGTATATTAAAGATATTACTAAGCTAAGTGATTATCAAGGAATAATACCCAAGTGCGATTTTTATACATGGGACAATCTACATAAACGTGTAGTTAAAGAAAACACGAATTTCTATCCTATTATGTGGGTTGGAGATGAAAGAAAAAGGTGTTCTCCATATCTTATAATATATAAACGATCAAACAATTTAATAGATTGGGAAACGTTAATTTCCGATATTAGGATTGATTTCTATTACAATCTTGGTGATGAAGAAAGATGGGGGGAAGGGATAAGGTCAATTTGTATAAATGGGAAATGGGGTGCTGTACAAGGCAATACAGGAAAAGTAATTGTTCCTTTTGGAGAATACGATTTTATAGATGGTTTTTGTTTTGGACTATCAAGAGTGAAAAAGAAAGGAGTTTATTATATTGACGAAGCCTATAGGCATGAAAACCGAAAAGAAAAGTGGGGTATTATAAATACAAAAGATGAAATTGTGTTGCCTGTAGAATATGATGCTGTATATTCCTTCTATAACAAGCAGTTTAAAAATGTGTTCATAATAAAAGATGGAGTAAGAAAGGAATTCCCTTTGTGGATGAGTGAAAATGAACATTTTAGTCCTTATAATAATGATTACGATGATGAGTGGAATAGGGAACTTGATTACTTAAGAGAAAAAATATCAGGATACAAGAAATCAGAATTTAATAATCATAATGGAAAGTTAGAAAAAAACTATATGAATGAGTTTATTGGTTGGGATGATAACGATGAAGAAGATTGTCAGTAGAGACAATAACCAAATTAGCCTTGGGAGCAGAACGTGGGTATGACGGCTGTATGACTCTGACGCCTGTCCACACGGCTTTGACGCCTGTCCCCACGGCTTCCCCCACGGCTGCGACAATTTATACTTGATAAATCATAATCAATTTGAAAAGGATATATAATGAAAAGAATAGCTTTCATATTGGTATTAGGCGGACTCATGTTAATGGGGGCATGCCAAAGTAAGCAGCCAAAACAGACTGCTTCAGTGAAGAAATCTGCAGGCGAATTGTTTGCAGAAGCTTATCAAAAAGGTGATTGGGCTACTGTTGTTGCTATAGGCGACACGCTCATCGGAGAGGATGACAAAATGAATCTGACAATAGCTTATGCAGAAGCTTTGGCTGCTACAGGTAATCCAAATAAGGCTTTGGGAATCTTGGATAAGAAACTGGAATCAAATCCAGCAGATTACTACCTTTATCAAACCAAGGGTAATGTGTATGCCGTCATGGAAAAGTATGATTCGGCTATTATAAGCTACAATAAGGTGATAGAAATGAAGCCTACAAATGCAAGACCTTACATTAATGAAGGAGAAATCTATGAATTGATAGGCGATAAAGAGAATGCAATTGCAAACTATCTGGCTGCCACATATTTGTTTGTTAAGCACAAATTCTATAAAGAAGCCGCAGAGTATGGAAACAGGGTACTGAAACTAGATCCTGACAATGCTGATGCAAAGGAATTGCTAAATCAGATTCCCTGATGTTGCATCCAATCGTGTCATAAATACATTGCAGAACCATAATGCTGCAAAAATCGTGCCAAAAACGTAAATGATTGATATTGAGTGGATTATATGAGAATTTGGAGATTCCAAAATAAAGTTGTACCTTTGCACCCGCATTTGGGAGACTCCCAGATGTGTTTCACTAAAACTTGTTCTCATGTTTAATTCAACAATCAAGTATGCAAAACTCGCATGGGTTTATGCAAAGGAGTCTTTGCTTATGGGAAGAAAATTCAGATGGGTTGATTTGGCGTTGCTGCCATTCGGACTGTGTGTGCTGTTCCTGCTCTTGTTAGGTAAGCTCTTTGGACTTACCTACAAGCAAATCTCTGTGGTTTTTAACCTATGGGTGCAAGGAACGGTCTTGGCATTGTCAGGATTGGCTCCCGCAGGTGTCACTATATATAAGATATGGGAGTCCTTTTCTGTGAACAGACTGCTATTAACCATCATTTTGGCACTTTATGGTATGGTTTATGTATATGGCTTCATCAGAATGCTTAAACACTATCATCTGCCTTTCGACTATGCGTTTGACTTATGTGTAGAAGATTTGAATTGGGTTGCCAAGAAGTGGCACACTACTTATCAGATGGTGAATATCGTCATATTTGTCATACTTTATCTCTTACTCTTAGGGCTAAACCTCTATTTAGGAATTGTTCTTCTACATTTTTGATAGTATCAACAAATAAAAACATCTGTTTATGGACGATATAAAAGAGGGACTGGGTTGTTATATTACCTTTATTATTATAGTGATGATAATTGGAGTCGCTATTAAGTTTGTGATAGATTTTCCAATTGCGGGATGTATCATTGGTATTATAGTTCTTACTCTTGTAGGTTACCTTATCTATACGATATATAATAGTACAGGAGTTAGTTACCTAGAATGGAAGTTTGGAAAAGACTACCAGAAAGCAATAGATAGTGGGCAGTTAAGTTTGACGAACGCATACCCATGCATACCTAATGGTGAATATACGTCAAAAAGGGGTATTGATAAAGAGTGTGGCATTGTACTTCCTAATTTTGTTGTCAAGGAATGTCGTGAAACGTTGGCAGACTTCACAGGAGACTATTTTGGTGGGGCTGATATTGAGTTCGAATGTCCAATAGATGAAAATATCATCATGCAGATTGAGGATGACATGAGGCAGAATCAGTCAAAATGGAAAAATGGGGAAGGTGATCATGAATACATTTGTTATCTGTTAGAGCCAGACTTATCAACAAGTCGACATTCGTTTTGGCGGATTCTGATTGAAAAGGGATCCACTTTGGGTAGAATATTCTATGGGAGAATCTAATAAGTTGTAATATGCAAAAGAAAATTGAAGAAATACGTGAATACGTACACTCGCAATGGACACTCGGAACATTGCATGGAATAAGTCATTGGGATCGTGTGTATGAAAATGGGAAGCGACTATTGGCGCCAGGTGTGAATCCGCTTGTGGTGGGACTGTTTGCCTACCTTCATGATTCATGTCGCATGGATGATTGGGAGGATATAGATCATGGTGAGCGGGCGGCTGTCTGGATAGATACGTTGCGGAATACATATTTGAAGGATGTATCTGATGAGGAGATCGGATTACTGAAAGACGCTTGCCGTCTTCATACCATAGAGCACAAAACTGGCAATCCCACTATTGATGCCTGCTTCGATTCTGATCGTCTGGACTTGTGGCGAGTAGGTATTATTCCAGATCCTGATAGACTGGCAACGGAGAAGGGGAAGGAGATTGCAAGAAATACAGACTATAAGGCTTTAATTGGATATTGATATGAAGAAAATGTATAGATTCTTTTTATGGCCACTATCTTTAGTTCACATATATAGACTAGTATAGCTAAAGAACGAGGCTTGCATCACTGCAGGCCTCGTTCTCGTTCTAACAAACAAATCAACTCAATATGAAAAAGAAAAACTACTAACTAAATAACTAAAACCAAAAGCAATATGAAAAAATTACTGATGCAAAGGTAAGGCGATTTTGGGCTAATCCCAAAGGATTAACCAATTTCTTCGTTTGTTTGTTGCGACAGGGTGGGTGATTTGCGACAAAGGGGCGGAAGGGGCTTTGGTTTTGTCGGAAAGAGAATAAAAAGTGATAATTTCGGCGAATAAATTTTGTTGTGTCAGGGATTATTATTACCTTTGTCCCCAACAAGAATGTTGAACTCTAAATTTGATAGTATGCAAAGCATTGAATCTGGCAACAAAGGTGAGATTGTGATGTACCAACCGGATGAAACCATTCGGCTGGAAGTACGAGTTGAGAATGAGACAGTGTGGCTTAGTCAAGCCCAAATGGCAGACCTTTTTGGGACTAAACGTCAAGCTATCACTAAACACCTATTAAATGTCTATGAATGTGAAGAATTAAAGAAAGAGGCAACGTGTTCCATTTTGGAACTAGTTCGAAAAGAAGGTTCTCGCATCGTTAAAAGAAAAGTCGAGTTCTATAATCTTGATGCAATAATTTCTGTGGGCTTTAGGGTTAACACCAAACGAGGTATAGAATTCCGTCAATGGGCAAACAATGTTTTAAAAGAGTATTTGTTTAAAGGATACATTGTAAATCAGCGTATTAGTGAATTGGAACGTACTGTGTCAAAACAAGGGAACCAGATTGAGGATCTGAAAAGTAAGGTCGATTTCTTCGTCCGCTCATCCCTGCCTCCTGTTGAGGGCATCTTCTACGATGGGCAGATATTCGATGCCTATGTACAGATCGTGAACCTTATCAAACAGGCCCATCGTTCCATAGTTCTTGTAGACAACTATGTTGATGAGACCACGCTCATGATGCTCAGCAAGCGGAATGTTGATGTGTCGGCCACCATCTACACCAAACAAACTGCCGAGCAGTTCCGATTGGACGTGCAGCGCCATAACCAGCAGTACCCGCCCATCGCAGTCAATATCTGCCAGCGGAATCATGATCGCTTCCTGATTATTGATGATGTGGTCTATTTGTTTGGTGCCTGCTTGAAGGATGCAGGCAAGAAACTCTTCGCCTACATCAAGATGCAAGAGACATCGGCGAGTGAGCTGTTAAGCAGAATCAGATAAAGAAAATACGAAATAAAGGCCTATTTATTATTAGATGATTGTTGGTATCCCTCTGTCGTTGTGAAACGATGGGGGGATTTTTTTAACTTTGATAGGCTTTTGTTTGGTACTTTGAAAGATATTCATTAATTTTGGCTTCGCCGAATATAGGCTGCATCTCGAAAATAAAAATAAATCGCGATTTATTTTGTATTTTGCTCGATTTGCACTATCTTTGCAGGCGATATTGTAAGATATCAAGACATATTGAGTTTCGGTCGCTCTTGAAACGCATCTAAATTACCACAAAAAGAATAACAATTGATAGGACGACTGCCAAACTCAAGTTCCAAATCACGTGGGGCTTGGGATGGGCAGTTAATTTGTTATGGGCTGTGGTAGGCCCGATGCGTTTTCTGCGTTTGATCACCCCACGTGTGTTGGGAAACTGAGAGATATTAAACCGATTGTGTAACCCTCTAAACTATAGGAGGACATTATGCGACACAGACAGTAAACAAAACCATTCATTTCCACCGGGAGCGGGCTCTTGGGTGGAAGCTATAAACCAATTTTTTAACTGACAATACAACAAAACATGAAGAAACTAGAATTACCGGGAGCCGACTGGCTCCAACCTGCGGGGACTGATTGCACAGCGTGCAGCGGTTCCCAAATGTGTCGGCTGACACTGAGAAGTGAGATCCTTACTCTCATCGAGGCGTTGAACACCTACAATGAGCAGCAGACGGACGACGACGATTTTCAGACTGCTTACAAGGCGCTGTTCTTCGCCAGATGC
>NZ_FOCK01000021.1 GCF_900110085.1 Prevotella sp. ne3005 | reverse complement strand
ACGTATATTTCATTGAATTAGTTATTTGATAAAACGAGAATTGGGCCCGAAACGGACCCAACTCAATATATGTCTTTTATCATAACTGGCCATCGAAAAACGTCAAACGCTCTATTAATAATTAAATAATTGCTTGTTATCTGGTCTGACGGGCACGACAAGTAGTTTTTGTATCTTCTAATTAACGGTAACTTACTAAAGACCAAGACGAAAGCCAATATCTGAGAATTCAGAGTTCGGATGTGCATAAAGTCTATCCGATACGCGGCTTCCCCTATAATCATAGAGCCAACTGCCACCACGAAGCACACGACGAGTAGTAATACCAGAAGGTGGTCCTGTAGGATCTGTCACACTTCCAGATGAATAACTACCATAATAGTCTTGACACCATTCCCAAACATTTCCACTCATATCATATAGTCCCAATTCATTAGGCGCTTTGGTGGCAACCTCATGAACTTGACCACCACTATTATCCTCATACCAAGCTACGTTACTTATATTATTACTACCTGCATACTTATAGTGTTTAGTCTTTGTGCCACCACGGGCAGCGAACTCCCATTCTGCCTCTGTTAACAAACGGAATTGCATACCCGTCTTTGCACTCAGTTGTTCAACAAACCACGAGGCTTCATGCCAAGTAATATCTGTTTTAGGATTCTTTGGATTATTATTAGAACTGATTCCTAATACGGTATTCCATAAAGCTTCTGTAACTTCTGTCTCACCAATATAATAACCACTAAGAGTTACACTATGAATAGGTCTTTCATCCGAATCATAATCGTAGCCCTGTTCCGAGGTAGCTCCCATCCAGAATGTGCCACCATCTACACGGATCATATTGAAAGACACATTACCTACTTTTATCGTCAATACAGGACTAATGCCTTTTTGGCTGACACTTACTTTTAATATCGTCTCTGAATCAGAAAACGTTATTGTCGTTTGTCTTGTAGTTGTATTTGGATTAGCAATAGCTTTCACAGTGATATTAGCATCGCCACTACCAGAACGCGATGATAAAGATATCCAGTCTACATCACAAGAAGCAGTCCATAAAGAATTGCATTTTACCGTTATAGATTCTGTACCACCATCGCCAGAAAAAACTATATTACTAACATCAAGAGTAAGATACTTTTTGGCA
>NZ_FOCK01000004.1 GCF_900110085.1 Prevotella sp. ne3005 | reverse complement strand
TCAGTTCACCAGCACCCAGGTCGAGGGGAACACCACCATAGGTCTGTACCAGGATGAAATAGTCAAACCCGCGGAAGAAGTAAGCCTCAGCCAGCAAAGCAGGATCAATACCTGCAGTCTCACCATTCTCAATCACACCACTACAGGTGTTAATGTTTGCAAACAGTGTGCCCCAGGCACCACCAGCAACAGAACTCGTAGGTGTTAGAGAACCGACGCCTGAGAGATCGGCATCCTTGAAGTTACCGTCGGCAGACTGCGCATAGGTATACTCGTCGGTACCTGTCTCCAATGAGTTCAGGTAGTAACCATTGCCATAGAAATAGCGCAGATGAGCATAGAGTGAGGTCAGACCACCCTCAATACCCGCTTTCGTATTGAAATATGTCGGATCGAACTGGCTACGGGGCTGCTCGTCAAGCACATCACCGCAAGAGCTGAACGTCGTGGTTAGACCACAGCAAACTAAACCTGCAGCGAGGATGTATTTAAAATTCTTTGTTTTCATAAATTTACCTTTTTACTGTTTTACCTTTTTACCTTTAGAAAGTTACGTTAAGACCGAAGATAAAGTTGCGGGTAGCAGGTGTGTTATAACCTACGATTGGCATCTTGTGCTTGCCTGTATAACCATCAACTGCCACAGCCGTGTTTTGGTTTGCCCAAGAGTTGGTCTCAGGATCAAGTCCGCTCTCATTATTGTACGGAGAGAAGAGCACGAACGGGTTCTGAACCGTTGCATAAAGGCGCAGGCGGCTGATACCGAGATTCTTGACGGCCTTCAGGCTGTCGAAGTTGTAACCAAGGGTAATGGCACGGAACTTCAGATAACCAGCATTGAAATAACCGAGGGTAGAACCGTACTTGGGGTTATCACCGTTCTGGATACCACCGGGTTTCGGATACTTGGCACCAGTGTTCTGCTCAGTCCAGTAGTCTACATCCATATTATTGACACGGCTTGTTAGCTGGTTCAGATAACCACTAGAAGAGTGTAGAGCAGAAATCAGCTTACCACCAATCTGGAAAGCACCGATAACGGTCAGGTCGAAGCCCTTGTAACCAACAGTTGTATTGAAACCACCAATCAGGTCAGGCTCCATGCTTATGATCTGACGGTCCTCAGGACCAATCTGACGAGTGGGCAGGCCATTGGCATCGTAGTCGCCAGTGTACTTAACTTTAATCATACCAATGTTACCACCCGGCTCAAGGATGTTTAGGGCAGCCTCTTCGCCAGCTTGATATAGACCTACATACTCATAGTCGTAAATCACGTCGATAGGATGGCCAACGAACCAACGGTTAGCCTCATCCTCTTTACGACCTGATTCCAAGGCTACCAGTTTGTTACGATTCTGGTAGAGGTTGATGCCAGCTTCCCAATTCCATCCGTTTTTGTTGTCAATGATGATACCATTCAGAGTGAACTCCCAACCCTTGTTCTCTGTCTTACCGATGTTACCTGTATAGCTGCTTACACCAGAGGTAGAAGGCAGCGTCACGTCAAGCAGGATGTCGTTGGTCTTCTGAATATAGTACTCGAATGATCCAGACAGGCGACCATTGAACAGAGAGAAGTCGAGACCGAAGTTCCAGGTCTTGGAATACTCCCAGCCGAGTTCGGGGTTAGGCAGTGAGTTTACATAGTAACCAGCATTATAGTTGGTGCCGTTGCCGAAGTTATAGTTGCGGATTGCCAAGCCACCGAGTGTCGAATAGGGGTTGATACTCTGGTTAGAGGTCTCACCGTAACCAACACGCAGCTTCAGGTTGTCAATCCAAGTCAGATTCTCCATGAAGCTCTCACGGGCGATGTTCCAACCTGCACTGACAGCGGGATAAGTATGCCACTTGTGACCTTCTGCCAGACGTGAAGAAGCATCTGAACGGACAGCTACTGAAAGCATATACTTATTATCATAAGAATACATGGCACGCCCCATCCAGGAGATCAGACCACTCTGCCAGTAGTTATAGCCAGTGAGGTTTGACTGACCTGTGGCCTTGTCGAGTGCATAGTACTGGAAGTAGTCGGCAGGAATACCCTGTGCAGAACCACCACTCTGCTCGTATGTAGTCTGTTCGGCAGAGTACATGGCAACCAGGTTGAGATTATGTTTGCCAAATGCGTGATCATAGGTGAGCAGGTTCTCAACAGCCCAGTTACGGGTTTGGTTCTCATATACAGAGCCGCTGTTCACAGCATTGGCATCCTTGTTGTTCACGCCGGTACCAGTGAAACCACCCTGCTTAGAAGAACGGAAGTTCAGACCGATGTTGATGCGGTAGCTCAGACCCTCAACCCATGGGCACTTCACCTCCCCGAACAAGGTATTATAAGAACCAATACCCTTGTTCTCACTCAACCATACGTCCTTGTCGCGTTCAACAGTCTCCTTGGTTACTACAGGTTTATCATCTGCAGGCATGGCTATATAGCGTTTTATGTTGCCGTTCTCATCGTATGGGCTAGCCAACGGGCTCATTGTCAGCACTGCATGCATATCACTCACGCCCTGCTTTTTACGATAGCTGTTGTTAGTGCTCAGTCCGAAGCGGAACCACTTGCCAACCTGCTGATCGAAGTTACCACGAACAGACACACGGTCGTAACCCTCGGTAGGAACAACAGACTCATCGTGATAGTAACCTGCACCGAAGCTGTAGCTACCGCCATTGGTACCACCGGCAACACTCACATCGTGGTTGTGGCTCACACCTGTCTTATAATACAGATCCTGCCAGTCGGTATTGGTATTGTCGCTCTCGTCGAGTGAGTTCTGGTATTTACCTACGTACTGACGGAACTTAGAGTACGTTGGTCCATCCATCATGGGATACTTCTTGAAAATCTTCTTGAAGCTGACATAGCCGTTATAGGTCACCTTGGCAGGAGTACCCTGGCTACCCTTAACAGTTGTGATGATAATCACACCATTGGCACCACGAGAACCGTAAATGGCGGTGGCAGAGGCATCCTTCAGAATATCCATCGACTTGATGTCGGCAGGGTTGATATCAGAAAGCTGTCCCATGAAGGGGATACCATCGAGCACGATCAGCGGATCGTTAGAAGCACTCAGTGAACGCTGACCACGGATACGGATCTGCATCTCATCACCAGGCTTGGTAGAAGTCTGTGTCATCATCACACCGGCTACACGACCCTGCAGAGCCTGGGCGGCGTTGGTAGCTGCAATCTGGTTCAGCTTCTCACCACCGATGTTGGCAACAGAACCGGTAACGGCCTCACGGCGCTGGGTACCGTAACCGATAACCACCACCTCGTTCACCACGTGTCCGTCTTCTTTAAGGTTCACACGCACGTTGTCGCCGGCCTTGATCTCCTGAGATACATAGCCTACATAAGAGATGACGAGCGTAGCGCCCGGCTTCACATTAAGAGAGAAGTTACCGTCGAAGTCGGTAACAGTACCGTTGTTGGTACCCTTCTCCATGACCGTGGCACCAATCAGCGGACCCTGAGAGTCTGAAACCTGACCAGTTGCCTGTTTCATTTGCTGAACGGAAGCTACTGATTCGGTAGCTGCCGAAGCCTTCTGTACGGTGATCATGCCCAAGCAGCATAATCCGATACACATAGTTGTTTTTTTAAGATAAATACTTTTCATTTTACATCCAATTAAATGATTGTTAGTAATGAATATTTCGGATGCAAAATTACGATAATCAAAAGAATGGGCTTTTCAAAATTGAACCATTTGCTTTTCTTTTTGATTTACATATAAAAAAGCGTGGATCATCTATTGTCCACGCTCTATTTTCGCAATATATTCAGTAGGTGTAACACCAAAATGTTTTTTGAAAACAGTAGAGAAATGAGCCAGATTACTAAATCCTACCGAATAGGCTACCTGGGATACATTGATCTTTTGTTCCTTTAATAGTCTGGCAGCCTGTTCAAGGCGTATATTACGTATAAACTCCGCTACGTTCAGGCCTGTCTGCTCTTTCATCTTGCGTTGTAGATGCGATCGGCTCAGACCTACCTCCTTCGCTAAGTCATCAACACCAAACTCGTTTTCATCCAGATTTCTGCTGATGGCTTTCATGATTCGATCCATCAAGACTTCATTGTTACTCTTTATTTCTTTGGTTTCCAATCGTCCGTTCTGTTGTTGTACACCCGAGAACTTACCTTTCAGCCTGAGTACGTTGCTTATCAGACTATTCACAAGGACATGTAGTTCCTGTATATTGAATGGTTTTGCCATAAAAGCATCGGCACCACGCTCTAGTCCTTCCATACGATTGGCAATATCAGCTTTAGAGGTAAGAAGTATAACGGGGATATGATTCAATTCCGGGTTCTTTTTTATCAGTCGCAATAAGCTGAAGCCATCCATTTCCGGCATCATGACATCTGAGATCACCAGGTGATAATTACTGTTTAATAAGATTCTTATAGCGTCACGACCGTTATGACAAGTGTCAATATGATAATAATGCCCTAACTCATTTTTTATAAACAGGCACAATTCTTCATCATCGTCGACAAAGAGCAATCGGTACGGGCTGTTGGGTCTTTCTGTAGCAACTGGCGCCTTATGCTTCTGTAGCAGCTCCTCGGGTTGCAAATGCTCTTTACCCATAGGGATAAGTACCACGAATTCGCTTCCCCGCCCATCTTTACCAGACAGAGCTTCTATCTGTCCATGATGCAGTTCTACTATCATCTTGCACAAGTTCAGACCGATTCCTGTACCAGTAATATGTGATGAACTTGTCTGACTACTCTGATAGAAACGCTCAAATATACGTTTACGATCTTCTTCTTTTATACCTATGCCATCATCACTTACACACAGCCGTACATGGCCATCGGAAGTGGTATTTAATGATACCTCAATATGGCCACCATCAAACGTGTATTTGAATGCATTGGAGATGAGATTGCTTACAACCTTATCAAATTGGGTGTGGTCAATCCATGCCATTACGGGAGTCTCAGGGCTTTTGAACGTGTATGTGATAGTCCGTTCGGTGGCATTATAGCTGTACATCTTGAATATACCATTCACATACTCCGTCAGGTTTGTCTGCTGAAAAGAGAGATGCATCTGCTGCTTATCTATTTTCCTCACGTCAAGAATCTGGTTTACCAGTCCTAATATTCTTTGAGTGTTGTGCTCAATTAGTCCCAATTCCTCTTTATCCTCAGGCGAGGTGTGGCGTAATTTAAGTTTTGCCAGCGGCGACATAATCAGTGTCAGCGGCGACCGGATATCATGTGTGGCATTGATCAGGAACTTCATTTTCTCCTCGTCCAGTTGTCTCCGCTTGTCACGCAAATATATATATATAAGGTAGATCGTGATGGCTGATGCCATCATAATATATAGCAGATATGCCCAAGTTGACTTGTACCAAGGAGTTGTGACGACAAATGTATATTTACTCACTGGCGAATAGATACCATTTACCATAGCCCTAACCTCAAGATGATAAGTTCCCGAGGCCATGTGATTAAAACTAATACTATTATCGCCGGTATTCAAAGCTGTCCAGTCGCTATTATTCAAACGATACTCAAAGGTTGTATTATCTGCCTCAGCAAAATTCAACAATGAGAATTCCAGAACGAAAGAGTTTGTCTGATAGGGTATGACGAATGAAAACTGCCCCTGGCCTGGCGTGTTCTTTCCTGCTATTACAAACGATGTCAAATGTACACTGCCTACAGCCTCACGACGTGTTTTCACTTGCTGGGGATTGAAAGCTGTAATACCATCGGCCGTTCCAAAGTATATCATATCCTGCGATGTGTGCAGTCCTGCTCCCACCACATATTCGCGGCTGCCAAGCCCGTTGCCTTTTATATATCCTATCCAAGTCTTCTGTTCTTTCTCATACTGCCATATTCCCATTGATGTGCTGCACCATATATCGCCGTCATTATCAGTCACAATGTAACTAATCACTTTGTTATTCAACAATTGCGAATTCGGAAAGGATTCTGCTTTCTTTTCTTGGCGCTTATATATGTATAGTCCATGGTCTGTGCCAATCAGTATATCGCCATTAGGTTGTTCGCATAGCGAATAGCACATCATGCCGTCTAACAGATTCCTCCACCCCAGAGAGTTGAAACTGTCACTTTGCGGATCAAAACACGATACACCTGTAGCGGTTGCAATCCACAACAATCCGTTACGGTCGGACAACATCATGTGAATCCAGTTATTGCATAGTTCTCCCTTTACTTCATCGGTCGTTGTTGAATTGTAGTTTTTCCATTGGTTTGTTTGGATATTATACCTGCAAAAACCACGGGCAAATGTTGAGATATAAATATTCCCATTCCCATCATCTGTCAGATGATTAAATTTGTCACATTCGAATTCAGATATCAGTTTGTATTTGCCAGTCAACGGGTCATACCGATATAATCCATCGTCTGTTCCCACCCAATACATCCCGGTTCTGTCTCTATGGATAAACTCTACGGCAGCTGGAGCTGTGTGATGAGCTACTATTTTGCCATTAACATCAAAACCATATATACCATTGCCTTGCACAGAACACCATGTTACACCGTTATCACCCTGACAAATGGCTGTTACAGGTGTGCCCAAACCAATCTTTTGAGCAGAAAAGCTCCAGTTGTTAAAGTCTGATTTGCCGCCCTGCAACATTAACAGGCCTTTCTGCTGACAACCTATCCAAAGATTCGAATGATTATCATCAAAGATACTCCATACTTTTGTATTATTCAGGTTGACTTCTGGATTTGAGCATTCCACTCTTCTTACTTCGTTTGTTTTTTCTGACAACACAAAGAGCCCGTGTCCCCTAGTGCCAAGATAGATATTGCCTTTTTTATCTTTATGCATCGTGCGGAATACGGCATCATGCTGATTTGAAACTTCCACCTCTAACGGATATGTCTTCAACTCTCCATTTTCGTAAACGAGCATTCCATGCAGGCACAATATCAGCACCTCGCCATTCTTTTCAGCAAAAGACATTGGTGTGCCCAGGGGAGATTTAAACCTATGGGCATTACTGCCTGAGAAAAGTTTATTAAACGTGATACCATTCACTGCATCGCACTTCCATAGATTCCCCTGACTATCTTCGAATAACGAAGAATAAAATTCATCGTCATCAGCCGATGTGTAATTCTGTACTCGCAACAATTCCTGTTTTTCCTCGTCTGCCTGATATAGTCCATAACCGGCTGTTCCAACTAGTAATCGACCACTCGCAAGCCTTAATATCTTTGAAACACGAGGCTGTAATCCATCAGGGAACTTGAAATGGACAAAAGTATTTGTATCTGAATTATATAAGTCGAGACCTTTAGCTGTTCCTACCCATATACTCCCTGTGTCTTCGCACAACAATGTAGAGACAAGATTATAACCCAAAGAGGCTGGGTTCTCTGGGTCATTCAAATAACAAGTAAAGCGGTAGCCATCGTATCTGTTAAGACCATATTCTGTTCCAATCCATAGATATCCTTCTGAATCCTGTGCGATACATGCAGATGAAATCATAGTGCTTGACAAGTGGTCTGAAGAGAAGAACCTGCTCGTCTGACAATATACGCATGGCGCATAAAGGTAGAATAATAGTGCTAAACCTATTTTTAAAAAACACTTCATATAACATTTTTGCTGCAAATATACAACAATATCCTGAAAGTTGTTTTTCTATTTGACCCATTTTTTTTCCTTTTTCATCCATTATTCCCTCTGAGGAGAAAGAACAAATCAAACACAATGTGATTGTCGAGGGCACGGATGGTCAGGGTGTGACTCCCTTTTGAGAGATGAGCCTTCGTGTCACGCACGGCTTGGCCATTAAGGACATTCTCTTTCCAGCGCTCCGAGCGGAATGGTTCTTTCAGACTGTAGACTGTGGGCTCCTGGCCGTCGATGCCGACGCTGAAACGCAGGTCGCCATTGTCATTGGGCTGTGTGGGAATCAGGGCGGTACGGATGACATAATCGTCCTCTTCCTCCACATCAAACCGATAGGTCAGCACACCGTTCTTTTGCAATGATACGGCCTTCATCGAACGTCCTAACATCTGGATGGTGCGTGAGTTTCCAGTGACTTCCGCATAATCACAAGCATGAATGGTATTGACTCTGTTTGCAGGTATTCCCGTCAAATGGCCGTGTACATTTTCATATACTGGCAATTTGCGTGGAGCCGCATCCATCAGCCCTCGCCATTTGCCACCACACAATTCGTTGTATTGCCTGGTCAGCAATTGTATCTCCTCGTAGGCTTGATGACTCTTTATAGAATCACAGAGAATCTTGCGGTTCATGGCAGCGGCAGCGGAAACAGGATATTCGATGGCAGCAAAGAACGCGTCTTGTAACTCCTGACGAATCAATGAACGACTTTCTGAAACCGTTGTCTTGATGCGCTCAAAATCAGCTATACGGGTAGCTGCCTCCTGGGGCGTCAGAGGTATGTCCGATACTGGCGACAGGCCACGTGGATACACCTTCTTATCCAACTCCACTTGTGTCCACCCCATGAATTCCGGACGACGTATACCGCAAAGTCTGTAGAACTCGTGCATGACGGGGAAAAGCCGTTCGCCAGCCTCCTTACCGAACTGACGACAGAGCCATGCCCTATAATGATCGTTGATGGTCTCACCACTCACACAGTCGATGTTCCATGCCATATCGAGGAAAAGCTCCAAGTCATAACCTGCCACCTTGGGGTCATGGACGTTGGCTATCCATAATTTCCGGCAGTTGTGGTCGTAGGCCTCTCGCATCTCGTTGTAGATAAGACCAGGCTGGGTAGTTGTCAGCCACAGATAGTCGTGCGGACGTCCCCAGTATGACAGGTGATAATAGACTCCCGCCCCACCCTTTCGCAGCTGCTCTTGAGTATCGGAGAGGCGCGTCATATAGCCATAGTTATCATCACACCACATCAGTGTCACATAGTCAGGCACCTGAAGCCCTTTCTCGTAGAGCTGCAGCACCTCCTTATAAGGCACGAACACCTGCATCTGCTTGGCAGGATCACCGATATGCTTTCGAAGCAAATCCTGCTGGTCGTTGATGACCTGCTGCAAAGCGTCAAACTTCTCCTGTTCCGTATGATAACCCTCCATCGAACTGTCGTGGATGCCTCGCATCCCAATGGTAAACATGTTATCCTTCGACTTCCTGACCTCCTGCAGACGCTCTATCCAATATTTCTGAACGGCCTCGCGGTTAGTTCGGTAGTTAAAGGCGCCACGCTCCTTCGTATTCCACTCGCCAACATTATTCCTAAGAAGTGGCTCACAATGAGAGGTGCCAACCACAATACCGCACGAATCGGCCATCGCCTTGGCTCCAGGAATCTTGAAGAAGGCAACTGTTCCTTCATGCATCGCTGGCCAGACAGCATTGGCTCTCAGCCTCAACAGGAGCTGGAATATCTTCTTATAGGTCTTGGGGCCTATATGTCCGAAGGGTGCAGGCTCAAATGTGGTGTAGCTCCAGTGGCGCAGGCTCCAGTCTTCATCATTCAGGAAGATGCCACGATAGGCCACACTGGGCTGTTGCTCGGTCTTGAAATCCGCATCTATCACCAGCCGGTCCCTCTTCTCTGGCACCAGGTCACCCCACCATACCCAGGGCGACACGCCCGCCATCCGTGAGAGCTCCAACAGTCCGTAGGCCATACCCCGGCCATTATAGCCCTCCACAATGATCTGTTCACCTTTTATATATATACGGAAACCGTCGTCGGCACCCTTGCCCTGAACGACCTTGATCCTTGGCTTTGCTGAGGCCACAGGCTCCATACCCGTCACCTGACGTATGTCGCCCTTCCACATCTCAAGAGCAGTCTTCACAACAGGCTCCACACGCTTGGGTACACTATAGGTGACAGGCGTCTTTCCATCGAACCACACCACTTGAGCTTTCGCCATCAGCGATAGCAGCAATAACGTCAGAATCCAGGTTGTCTTTCTCATACTTTCAGTAGCGGTTTGTTATTTGCCTGCAAATATACAACAATATTTAGACAAAGAACTTAGTATTTTGGCAAAACAACCATAATCTTTGACCTTTGGACAATCTTCTAACTATTTGAACAAGTTACCTTTGAGAACAGGCTGTTCCGAGGCACATGATGGACTATGCAGATTTTTGCAAATGATATGACTATTCTGCCCGTTTAACGTTTTTTAAAAGATCAGGAAACCTGCAGTTGCGCCTTTCTTCATATCTTTGCAGCAAATTCTGACAACTACAATCGAATTATAAACAATTTTAAACAAGATGAGAAAAACTACGCTTTTACTGATGCTGTCTGTATGCGGACTGATCTCTGCCTCAGCACAGACTGCAGCCAAGATGGAAGCCGAAAGTGCTACCTACGAGAATTGCAAACTCGTCGAAGATGGGAAGTATTCAGGCGGTAAGGCACTCGAACTCACAGAGGCCAATGCCAAAATTACCTTTACCTACACAGCTGCCGAAAGCGGCAAGTACACCATCACCGTTGGCTACGACGGACTGTATGGCGACAAGGTGGTCAATCTGTCTGTCAATGGCAACGCTGCCACCTTCAACACGACGGAGAAAGGTCCAAGCGAGGCCGTTGTCGGCCCCTACCTTATGAATAAGGGCGATAATAAGATTGAGATTACACCCAACTGGACTTGGTTCCGCATCGACTACGTCACCGTAGCCCACAGTGAGAGTGCCGTGCAGTTCGACATCGCCCAGACACCTGTTGACGCCAAGGCCTCCGACGCAGCCAAGAACGTCTATGCCTTCCTCTACGACAACTTCGGCAAGAAGACCATCTCTGGCATCATGACCGGCGACATGGAGACGGCCAACGGCGACGTCACCAAGCATGCCGATGTGCAGGCCGTCTGGCTGGCTTCCGGCAAATATCCGGCACTCGTAGGCTTCGACTTCATGAATGCTACAGGCATCAACGAGACGGATGCCTGGTTTAAAGACTACACCGATAAGAGCATCGCCCTTGCCAAAGACCTCTACCATCGTGGCGGACTGCCTGCCTTCACTTGGCACTGGCGCGACCCCAGCCGCAAGACGGGAGAGTTCTATGTCACCGTCGACGGTAAGCCTGCATGCACCATGAAGATCTCCGACGCCATGAACGCCGACGGCACTTGGAATACCTCGTCAGCACTCTATAAGAACATCGTCAAGGACATCCATACCATCGCCGATTACTTCCTTGAATTGCAGAGCGCTGGCATGGCCTGCATCTTCCGTCCGCTCCATGAGGCCAGCGGGGGCTGGTTCTGGTGGGGAACAGACGGCGGTGCCAACTACGCCAAGCTCTATCAGCTGATTGTCGACGAGATGACCAGTGTGAAGGGTGTCCACAACGTCATCTGGGTATGGAACCCATGCACCGTAGACGATGCCGACTGGAATCCTGGCGAAGCCTATTACGATGTCGTCGCCATAGACATCTATAATAACGCCTTCGACTACTCCAGCAACTATGTCGCCTTCGACAAGCTCAAGAACCTCACCGCCGGCAAGAAGATCATTACCCTCTCAGAGAACGGGCCCATCCCCGACATCGACAAGGAGTTTGCCGAAGAAGCCGTCTGGTCGTGGTGGATGCCCTGGTATCAGACGTGGGGAGGCAACTTCGTCGACAAGACCAGCCACGACGAGTGGACCAAGTGTATGAACGACGATCGTGTCATCACCCTCGAAGACCTCTCGGCAGGCTGGCCCACCGCCATCCAATCCCCCTCAATGGTAAATGGCCAATGGCCCATGGTCAATGATTCCATCTACGACCTCCAAGGCCGTCGCCTTGCAAAGATTCCCGCTAAGGGGCTCTACATCCAGAACGGCAAAAAGCAACTGGCAAAATAGGTATATATCACCACACGCTCTACGATTCTTTACAGATAATCAAGACCCCGCGGAAAAGGCGAGGACAGATACTCTTTTCTTCTTGACGTCACGGCTATTGGGACCTATCATTATATCAAAGTCGCCCGGTTCGATGACGTCATTAAGATGATAATCATAGAATTTCAAAAGGTCAGAAGTGATCTTGAAGGTAACAGTCCGAGACTCACCAGCATTCAGATGAATACGCTGAAAGCCCTTTAACTCCTTAACAGGACGGCTGATAGAGCCTACAACATCGCGAATATAAAGTTGCACCACTTCGTCAGCATCGTAGTGACCCGTATTCTTTATCGTTACAGAGGCGGTGATGGTTCCATCAATCTTCATCTGATCACTGCTTAGCGTTACATCGCTATACTGAAATGTGGTATATGAGAGACCGTAGCCGAAGGGATAGAGCGGTTCGTTACGCACATCAAGGTAGTTGCTCTGGAACTTTGCGAACTTTTGGGTGTTCTCCTCTACCGGACGACCTGTGTTCAGGTGATTATAATAGACGGGAATCTGTCCCATATTCTGAGGCATCGACATCGTGAGTTTTCCTGATGGCGACTTATCACCAAATAGCACATCACAGACAGCGTCGCCGGTTTCAGAGCCTGCAAACCATACATTAAGAATGGCCGGCACATGCTGCTGTTCCCAAGAAAGAATCGTTGGGCGCCCGGCAAAGTTGAGCAGCACGAGGGGTTTGCCCAACCTTAGCAGTTCATCCAGAAGCTCACGCTGAACATCAAACAACTCCAGATTGCTGCGACTGGAGCTCTCGCCACTCATCTCTTGCAATTCGCCCATGGCACACACAATAACATCAGCTTGACGGGCTGTTTCGAGCGCCTGCAACCTCATTTGGGCATCGTCGCCACGAGGAATGGTGCGATAGAAAGAGCCATCTGCCTGCAGCACAGAGTCACGACAGATATTACAGCCTTGAGCATAGAGCAACGTGGCCTGCCCTTGGAGTGCGCGCTGCATACCCTCTCGCAATGTAGGATACTGGTAAGTGGCAGTAGGCGCCCATGTGCCTGGGATGTTATTCTTTGTGTCGGCCAGAGGGCCAATGAGGGCAATGGTACCTTGTTTCTTGAGCGGAAGGACATTGTCGTTCTTCAGTAATACAAAAGTCTCGGCAGCCAGGTTCCGGGCTGCCTGACGATGCTCTGCAGTATAGATATCAGTAGCCCGCCGCGACTTGTCGCAATACCTATAGGGATCGGCAAAGAGCCCAAGCTTATATTTGGCTTCGAGTATACGTCGGCAAGCCTGGTCGATATCGGCCATTGTAACCTTACCTTCTTCAAGTGATTTTTCGAGCGTAGCGGTAAAGGCCTCCGAGCACATGTCCATATCGGTGCCTGCCTTCAAAGCCAATGCAGCCACCTGTTGCTGATCGCCAAGTCCATGATTGATCATCTCGTTGATGGCACCATAGTCGGTAACCACAAAGCCGTCAAACTTCCATTGCTGACGCAACATATCCGTCAACAGCCATCGGTTAGCTGTGGCAGGTACATAGTCGACCGTGTTGAACGATGACATGACACTCCCTACCCCAGCCTCAACAGCTGCCTTATAGGGTGGGAAATACTGGTTGTACATACGGATGCGACTCATGTCGACCGTATTATAATCGCGCCCTGCCTCCGATCCTCCATAAAGGGCATAATGCTTGAGACAGGCCATGATCTGATCACGACGCGAGAGATCGCCCTGATAGCCCCGCACCATAGCCTCGGCAATGCGTGAACCCAGGAACGGGTCTTCGCCAGCACCCTCAGCCACACGGCCCCAACGAGGATCAACACTGATATCAACCATCGGACTGTAAGTCCAGCATAGTCCATCGGCAGTAGCTTCCTGTGCTGCAATGCGGGCACTCTGCTCGATGGCAGGAATATCCCACGAACAGGCTTGTGCCAAAGGAATCGGGAATATCGTTTCGTAACCATGGATGACATCCATACCGAAGATAAGCGGTATGCCCAGTCGCGATTCTTCAACCGCCATTTTCTGGACTTTCAGAATGTTATCTACCCCTTTCAGATTGAGAATAGCACCCAGGCGCCCTTGACGAATCGCTTCACTAACAGAACTATTCTCCGAGATACCCGTTTGGATATCACCCGATGGCAGGAGATTCAGCTGTCCTATCTTCTCCTGAACGGTCATTTTACCCATGAGCTCACTCACGAACTCATTCATTGGCTTTAGCGGCTGCTGCGCTTTCTTTTTGTTCTTTGCGGCGACACCCATCGTAACGATGAGCGAAATCACCGTGAGTAATGCTAATCTCTTCATAACTATCATAAATTATGCTTTTAGTTCATTCGATGCTGCAAAGATACATATTTTTTCCAAAATGCTGTGCCATTTAAAGAAAAAACATTATCTTTGCACACAAAAATGGAAACAAGAGTTATACGTGAGATCACGCCATTAAGTGAGAATGACTTCATGTACGTGGCCGACCGCCACAAAAAGGAGTTTGACTATCCCATTCATATACATGATGTGTTAGAGCTGAACTTTGTGGCTAATGCAGCGGGAGCACGGCGCGTGGTAGGCGACTCAAGCGAGACAATAGACAATCTGGACTTAGTGCTTATCACAAGTCCCGATTTGGAACATGTGTGGGAGCAGCACGAATGTAAGAGTGAGGACATCCATGAGGTGACGGTGCAGTTTCGAATAAATTTCGACATGACTACATCGGTACTGAGATTCAAATGTTATAAATCCATCCTCCATATGCTGGTAAGGGCGAAGCACGGGCTCGCGTTTCCTTGCGAAGCCATCCAACTGGTGTATCACAGGCTGGTCAAGCTCTCGACGATCGAAGACGGATTCATTGCTGTGCAGGAGTTCTTCTATATACTTTACGAGCTGTCGAAATTCGACAACGCCCGCGAACTGGCCACCTCGTCGTTTGCCAAGATCGGGATAGAAAGTGAGTCGAAGCGTATCCTAAAGGTGAAGAACTACATCGACGAGCACTACAAAGAAGAGCTGGGTCTGGAGCAGTTGGCTGGTCTAGTGGGTATGACGCCTACGGCCTTCAGCCGTTACTTCAAGCAGCGTACAAGTAAGAACATCTCAGAGTATATTGTCGATATCCGCCTAGGGCATGCGGCCCGCTTACTGATAGACACCGCTGACAGCGTTAGCGAGATTTGCTGGAGAACGGGTTTCAATACGCTCTCTAACTTCAACCGCCTTTTCCGTAAGCGCAAAGGCTGCAGCCCCACGGAATTCCGCGAGAAATACCAGAAGACAAAGGTTATCATCTAAAGTGGAAGGTAAAATGTGGAATGTTAAATGGTCAATGGTGGTGGTTCTTTGGGCCGTCATCTGTTGGTGGTTCTTCCAGTTCTGCTATCCCTACCATTTCTTCTTCCAGGAGCAGAATCAGTTGTTCCTCTATTCGTGGGATTACATCTCCTCCTATTTTGAAAAGCCTGGCGGATTAGCCCGTCTGACCGGCGATTTTCTCACACAGTTCTATTATTATCTTTACGTCGGAGCTATTATCCTTGCATCCTGCCTGTTCCTAATTGGCACCTTATTTTATAAGGCTCTTAGAAACCTCAAGGTCAGCAGGGTTGTGACCCTGATACTGGCTCTGACAGTGATGACCTTCGTCGCCGTATGCCATTTCAACACAAGTTACCGCCTCTCATCTACCATCTCCTTTCTGGGCTGGACACTCCTTTTATGGCTGGTGTCGCTGATGCCCGGCTGGAAAATGCGCCTTATAACGCTTGCGCTCGCCATACTACCCTTCTGGCTGCTCTTCGCACGGCCTGAGGTCAAGAAGATTCAGAGTCCCGACTTCATCTTAGAGAAGGACTTCGCCGTGGACTGTGAGTATTACTTCGGCAACCATGACAAGGTTATCCAGATGGTGGAAGGTTCAGACGAACTGACAGACCAGATGCTGTTCTTCTATAACCTGACGCAAGCCCAGCGGGGTGAGTTGCCTGACCACCTGTTGAAGTTCACGCCAAACTATCTGGGAACATTCGAGAAAATCGGCCCTGACACCCCTATGCTCACTATCCGCAACATGAACGAGCTTTACTGGGCCTTAGGCGATATGACCTTTACGGAGCGGGCGGCCATGATGACTAACGTCTTCTCTGCTGACAACCGCAATGTGCGCATGATGCGCCGACTGGCAGAGTGTAACATCGTCAGTGGCGATACGCTGGCAGCGGAAAAGTACCTGCGCATCCTTGACAAGACATGGGTCTACAGCATATGGGCCGACAACATCCGCCAGCATGGCAGGGAAATCTATCAAAAGAAAATGCAGATGGTGAACCGTCGCGACACCATCACCATCAGCGACAATGCCCACTTCCTGATGATGCAGCTGCTGGATACCAATCCCGACAATACCATTGCCCTCGACTATATCCTCTGCAGCGACCTGCTGCTGAAGGATATCACAAACTTCAAGCGCGACTACGACCGCTATTGTATTGAGACAGGCAAGCCACGTCTGAAGCCGCTCTATCAGGAAGCCCTGTGCATCTGGTTGGCAGGTACCAACGCCCCTCAGGAGGATTGGGGAAAGTATATCCAGCGCTTAGATGTGCTGCAGCGCTTCCAGCAGTACAACGAGCAACGCGGCAACCCGGCCTTTAAGGATTCTTACTGGTATTACTTCGACAAGATGAAAGCCCCGGAAATTTAGCGGGCTGCGCCCTTAATGATAATTGATGAATGATAAAGATGGAAAAGAGATCAATAATAATCAAATGGTGTAATTGGATGATATGTTTATCATTCATCATTTATCATTTATCATTCTGCATTGCATGCAGCCATGCGCCGAAGGATGTCGTAGAGCTGGACACACTGCCCCCCATCTACCCCGACTACTGCAATGTGACCATCCCCGAGAATATCGCCCCGCTGAATTTCCTGCTCCGTGCTGACTGTGAGGCCATCGAGGTGAAGGCCGGTGAACTCGTACTCAATGCCAGCGGCAACGAGGCCGTCTTCAACATGGACGATTGGAAAACGCTGATGCAACAGTCATCTGGCAAAGAGATAGAGGTTACCATCACGGCACTCGTCAACGGCACATGGAAACAATACAAATCCTTCCGCTGGCAAGTGGTCGGCGACCGAGTAGACCCCTACCTCACTTATCGCCTCATCGAGCCCGACTACGAGATATGGAACCATGTGCAGATCCAGCAGCGCTGTGTGGAGAACTTTGAAGTAAACGCCCTCGGACACTACGAGCAACTGGAGAACCGCTGCATGAACTGCCACACATACGCCAACCAGAATCCACGGTTATCGATGATGTATGTCAGAGGCCCGGGAGGTGGTGCCATCCTGAACAGCAACAGCGAGCTACAAAAGCTCAACATTCCCGGCAGCGTCTACTTCGGCTTCAGTCCCACAGGGCGCTACATCACCTACTCCACCCAGAAGATCATCCCAGCTTTCCATAGTCTGGCTAGCAAACGGCTGGAGGTCTACGATGCCGCATCCAACGTCTTCGTGGCTGACATGCAGGAGCATCGTGTCATCTCCTCGCCCCTACTCAGCGACAGTCTGAAATTCGAGACCTTCCCCACATTCTCGCCCGACGGCAAGTACATCTACTACTGCACTGCAGACACCGTAAGCCTGCCGAGGGACATTAAGAACCTGCAATACAGCCTCGTCCGCATCCCCTTCGACGAGACTACAGGCACCATCGGCACCCAGGTCGACACGCTCTTCAGTCAGCGAAGCGTCTGCCACCCCCGCATTAGCCCTGATGGCCGATATCTCCTTTACACCGTAGCCGACTACGGCACCTTCCCCATCTGGCATCCCGAGGCCGACCTTCAGATGATGAACCTCCAGACAGGCGCCATCGACAGCCTCAGCATCGTCAACAGCGAGAAGAGCGACACCTATCACTCATGGAGCAGCAATAGTCGTTGGTTTGTCTTCGCCTCAAAACGCGACGACGGACTCTATGGCAAGCCCTACTTCTGCTATGTCGACAGTCATGGCAAGGCGCACAAACCCTTCTGCCTACCCCAACAGCATCCGACGTTCTACGACAACAACCTGAAGTCGTTCAACGCCCCCGAACTCGGCAAAGGAAAAGTCCCCTTTGACGTCTACGATGTCGCCAAGGCCATGAAACAAGAACCGATTAAATTCTATTAGGCAATACTATTTTACCTTCGTCTCGATACGCTTATCGGAACTAATCTCGAGGCCAGCCTGGTGGGCATCGAAGTCTACCTTCTGTTTGGTGAAGTCGGGGGTATTGAAGGAGTAGATGCTCTCATCATAGTACTCCTTCGGATGTCGCTGGGGCAGCAGGAAGGGTTTGGAGAAGCGCCCCTTATCATCGATGCTGGCTAAGTAAAGACGGGTATAGTAGCCATCGTCACGGCGACTGGTGAAGACAATCCAGTGGGAGTTGAGGTTCCAGTTATGATAACTGTCGGCCTTGGGACTGTTAATCTCCGTCAGCTCACGGGCCTCACCGGTCTGGAGGTCGAGCATCCATTGCTGACTCTCCTCATGCCAGACAGAGAAATAGCCATAGTCCATCAGCGTGAAGAGCAGATACCTGCCATCGTAACTGGGACGAGGCCAGGTGAGGCTCTTGCCCATCGCTACGGCATTAAAGACGGTGTCTACCTCGTTGCCAAACGCGCCTGTCTCAGGGTCGAAGCTAATCTTGCAGAGGTTATACTTCTCGTCTTTGTAATGAGTGGGATAGTCCTGCTGGAGGCAGGTCATATAATACAAGGTCTTGCCGTCGGGCGAGAAGACGGGCGAGTTCTCGCTCCAGTCCTTGGTCTGCAGCAGCGAATCGGTCAGTATCTCATGCGTGGTAGGATGATAGACAAAGACATCGCTGGAGAGGTCGAACACCTCGATGCGCTCATCGGGCACGACGTGGAATCCCTGACGCGTCTGGTTGGTGGAGAAAGCACAGTACTCCCCATTGGGATGCCAATAAGGATAGACCATCGAGCCACCAAGCAAGTCGTTTTTGGCCTTCAGCCACTCGCGCTGGCCATCGATCTGAAACATCGTAGCCCCATGGTCGCCACGCACATGAAAGACAAACTTCTGCGGATCGGTCTGATGGGCCGAGTGACAGTTGACGCACATGCCCGGCACCTGAGTATTCTCGATGATGGGGTATTCGTCGAAAGTAGAGAGGCTGCGCTGATAGAGTCCCATCTTACTGAAGGCCTCATAGCCCGGTGCGATGCGGCGGTAGGTAAGTCCCCACTCGTCGAGGCTGTATGGACTGACACTGACCACGAAGTCCTTGTACTGCTTCCATTGGCCATCGTTTAGGATGCAGACGGTAAAGGTGAGCTCTCCTCCCTTGTTCTGCTGCGTCAGCTGGTGCCAGTCATCGATGTCGAAGTAAGCGCCGTCGCCGTTGGCATGCAGTTCGCCTCCTTTCGAGCCTCGCACCACCACGTCGATGCAGTCGACATCGGCTTCGGTGCTGTTGAAATTCAACGGGGCAATCTCTGCAGGAATCGTCACCCCGACATAGTCTGGATAGATAGCCGGCAGCTGACCGACCATCGTGGGATTCTCAGGCGCATGGCTACACGCTATGCTAAATAATAAATGATAAATGATGAATGATAAACACATCATCCAATTATACCATCTGAAATTTGCAGATTTTCTTCCCATATTTATCATTTATTATTTTGCATTTAGGGCTATACCCGTTAAATAGTACCATACCGTATTCTTATACCTACTCAGCTCTGGTGAATTCTTATCTTGAGAATACATCCGCGAGAAATCATTCATCTGCTGCAGGATGAGCGGGCTGACGAGTCCCTGAGGCGGATTCTGTCGCTGCTGGAAGAAGGCAAAGGCAATGGCCTCCTGGCAATGGCGGGGGTTGTAGGCAATTCTGTTCTGTACATACTGCACATAATTCATGAAGCGCGATACGTCGCCGTCGAGCAAAGGCATCATGAGCAGATACTGCGCTGCCATCTGGTTCTGCTGGTTGTGGATGAAGAGCTGTCCGCAGATCTTATCCAGTTCGCGCTCGCTGAAGAGGAAGTCGTCATGCAGACGGTACTGGCGCAACATGCCATAGAGCGGATGGCGGTTGATGGCATTCTCGTCGCCCAGCATCGCCATCATACGCTGTGCCCAGGGACGGTAGAACACAGTCTTCTCCAGTATCTTGAGATACTTCCGGGCCACCTCGTACTGTCCGTTGATGAGGTTGGTCTCGGCGAGACGCTTCACGACACGGGCACTCTTATTATAGTTAGGTATGGCCTCCATTGCCTCGAAGGCGAAGCGCTGGGCAGTATTCACCAAGCCAAGGTTGAAATAGATCTCGCCCGTGAGCTGTGCCGTGGCGAAGTTACGCTCAAACCTCGGCAGCAGCCCCTCCGTACCACGCTGGAAGAAGTCGAAGGCACGATCGCCCAACTGATTGGTCTTCGCCAAGGCGAGGTTTGTGGCGCTGACACTCATCGGCAAATCGGGCATCTGCTTCTCTGCCTTCTTGATAATGGCGTTCCAATCGCCTACTCGCACCAGATAGTCGTACTCGATGAGGTCGTACTTCTTCTTATCGAAGCCGTATGTCTGAGGCACCAGTATAAGGATGGCAAAGACTAACGCCTCAGCATATCCTTCCCACTTCCGGGGTTGGGGCAAGCATTTCGCAAACCATGTCAGCAAGAGGGTGACGACGGGGATGGTCATCAGCATATAAGGCAACGTAGCGGGGACGCGATAGTAGCCGATGCCTAGCATCACCCTCGTCATGGGGAACGGCAGCCACTGGGCACTCAGCAGCATCAGCGTCAAGGCATAGACAACAGCAGGCATGGCTACTAGCCAAGGCATCATCACTAAAGCCACCAGCAGCACCATCGGTCCTATGAGCCAATAAAGCACGGGGATAGCGACCAATGCCACTATCAGTTTCTTCCATAGGGCAATGCCTGCACACCACCACGTCCAGACCAAGGCCACAGACAAAGCCATCACCAGTGCTACGACATAGGTCAGCATGACGTTCTCGTCGCCCATGGCATACCACAGCATCAAAGCGGGCAGGAAGCTTAGTAGATAGTGGCTCTTGACCCGCATCAGCCGCCACGTGAGCCGTTGCACCAGCATAAAGAGCAGGGCAATAATCAGGGCGCCGATGGCGGCAGCATTATAGAACTGCACCAGGAACTCAGCCACATATCTGGCCAGGCCCCCTGGTTCTGAGATACGCTCGCAGAAGTAGTCACCATCGAAGAGGAACAACTGTAACTGTTCTTGATAAGCCAACACATAGGGATAGCGGATGCTCCAGAAAAGGAACACCACCACGCCGAATGCCAGCGTCAGCAGCCCTGGAATATATTTTTCTCTATTCACTCTTCGCTCTTTACTTCCTCATGTGTGTCGGCATTCATAATTTTGACAGAGCCGTCGGGCATCTTTTTCTCATAGGTCAATGGGAACATGTCTTTCAGAAAATCATGAAGCACGCCTTCTTTCATGTTCTTTGCCAACTGACGGGTGTAATTCTTATACACCAAGTGGAAGCTGTCGGCCCGCTGCAGGATATACTTTGCCTGCACCGTATCAAACCGTCCCTGAAGGTCCTTGATATACATGCGCATCTTATAGAGTTCACGGTTATGAATCTCTGTACGCGTCTTCCACTTCTCCAGAGAGTCGTTCTGGGGTGTACCAACTGCATGGCTTACACTGTCGATGATCACCTGAACCTCACCGGGCTCACCAACCACCAACAGGGGCTGGACGCCGACGCGGAAACGGAAATCAATCAGAATCTTATACATCTGCATGACGTCGGTCTCAAAAGCAAAACGACCATTCTTAATCTCTACCGAGTCGACCGTCTCGGCAGTCTTAGAACCGGAAAAAGGCACGAGGAACACACGCTTGCCCTCAAACTGCTCGCCCTTTACGACACCCTGGATATGGCATTTCCCGTCGCTTTGCTGGCAGCTGAAGAACATCGTCGCAGCCACCACCGCCATAAAACACAATAGAATCTTTTTCATTGCTTGTCTATAATTATATTGCTACCTGATTTTTACTTGTTCCCGTTTATTCTCAAACACTTTCCTATGTACTTCGCGGGCATCCAGCTGCACTTTCTCACGGGTAAAGTCGATGCAGTTGTAGGAGTCCATCTCCTCTTGATAGTATTTCTTCGGATTGCGCTGAGGCAGCAGGAATGGTTTTCCCGCCTTACCCTTTTCGTCAAGGAAAGCGATGTAAGGCATACTATAGACACCATTCTCGCGACGACTGGAGAAAACAAACCAGTGACTGTTGAGACTCCAGTTATGGAAGCTCTCAGTATCATCGCTGTTGGCTCCTGCCAGCGGATAGGTCTCTCCCGTCATCAGATTCATCAGCCAAAGATCGGCTTCTGGATGGTTGACGGGGAAATTACCGCAAGCGGTCACATTATACATTAGCCATTTGCCATCGTAAGAGGGACGAGGATAGGTGAAACTACGGTTCAACTCTCGAGCATTCAACAATGTGTCGACATGATTGCCGTAAGTACCCGTCTTGGCATCGAACGAAATCCTGCACAGGCTGTATTTCACCTGATCCCACTCAGCAGGCACTCTGTGAGGCTTGGCCGTACAATAGTACAGGGTCTTTCCGTCGGCAGAAAAGGCTGGGTATGTCTCCCAGTCATCAGTCTGCAACAACGGACAAAGCACTAATTCATTGGTACGGGTATCAAGCACCAGCACATTGCTAAAGGTGTCGTACACCTCTATGCGCTGTCCTGTTCCAACAAAGAAGCTCTGATGAATGGAGTTGGTGGAGAAAGCACAATAATCACCATCGGGATGCCAATAGGAATAGCTGGTATTGGCCACGGTACTATCAGTCTTTGTTGTCAGATAGATTTGCTTGCCATCCTTGTATAGTAAAGTTCCGCCATGTTCACCACGAATCTGCATATTAAAGGTGTTTGGATTAGCACGATTGGCCACATGGCAGTTCATACACTGACCCGGAACGACACTCTCGGCTAAAATGGCCGACTCATCAAAACTATGTATGTCACGCTGATAGATGCCTATATCGCCGCCCACCTCATAACCTGGCGCGATACGGCGGTAGGTAACGCCATACTCATCAAGGCGATACTTGCTAACATACATCTTAAAGTCCTGATATTGCAGCCACTGACCATTCTTCTTCACACATACTGTAAACAGCAGTTCGCCACCAGCGTTCTGCTCTGTCAGTTCATGCCAGTCGTCAACATCAAAATCAGCCCAATCACCGTTAGCATGCGAATCGCCGCCCTTACTGCCTTTTACCACCACATCCATGCAGTCGATTTCCTCATCGGTAAAATTAAAATCCAACGGGGCAATATCTGCCGGAATGGTCACACCTATATAATCAGGATAAATGGCTGGTTGCTCATTCACCATCGTAGGACTCGTGGGTCTTTCGCTACACGACGAGCCTGCAATGGCTATCAGACAGCAACAGACGGCCAGAAGTTTATATCTAATATTAATGAGCTCCATCATCGTCTTCGTTTTTGCTCTTTTGCTTCACCATCCTTTTCACATATTCGGCATAAGACGAACCAGGCGCATTGCCTTGCTTTTGTATACACATCATGGCATCCTGATAGCCGATAGGCATCTCTCGGTAACCACTATATTTCTCTGCCATGGGCATATACTGCTGGAATCCCTGCACCTGCCCTTCCAATAGCATCTGCCCCATAAAGTATTCAAGCGCCATGGTGTTCTTTGTATTATTCATAAACAGCAGGCCCAACATCTTATACAGCTCCAGATGACTATACAGGAAATCGTTCTTATAGCGCAACTGCCGCAATTTACCATACACAGGGTGTGCATTAATGGCAACCTCATCACCCAACAAAGTTTCGGCATTGACTGCCCATTCACGATAAAACAAACTTTTCTTCAGCAAGTTAAGATGTTTTCTGGCTGTTTTATAATGGCCGTTCACTATCATGCATTCGGCTATCCGCTTGGTGCAACGTCCACTCATACTGCCATCCAGAATCGACTCCTGCGTATCAAAAAAATAACGCAGGGACGAATTAACCATACCCAATCGCCAGAAAGCCTCGGCCGATGGCAGCATCGAGGTCAAGTCGCGAATACGGGGCATAATCAACGCATTTTCATCGCTCTGATAGAAGTCGAACATACGGTCTGCCAACAAGTGCTTCTGCGACAAAGCCAGATTGACGCAGACAGAGCTGAACGGCGTCTTAACCTGATATTCTTTCGCCCGATTCACGATCTCATCCCATCGTTCCTGACGAACTAGATAATCCTGACGAATCAGCTCGTACATTTCTTTATCATACCCTTTGCTGACGCCTAAACAAGCCAATGCGATGACGATGGCAACTTGCACGGGCAGCAACCACTTGACTGTATGGATTCGATGCTGCACCACTATAGTAAGTACTGTTAACAATGGGATTAGCCACATCAGCACGGGCATCATCATGGGCGTACGATAATACTGAGCAGGCATCAGGGTCATCTCTAAGGTCCACTGCGTAAGCAGGAAACGATAAGCCAGCAGCTGCATAGTCAACAGGCATAGGGGCATAAACCAACTCTTAAGTCCGTAGCGATACATACGCAACAGCACATAAACCCAGGCCAAGGGCCCCGTCAACCAATATACAACAGGTATGACAACCACTTCGCTCCATGCTTGCCTACCCCATTTTACAGGATTTATTCTATGAGCACCTACCACCATCAGGAGAGCCACCACATAGCCTAACTTTACGCTGGGGTCACCTAACAGCCAAAGCACAAGCGCAGCAGGTATCCACCCGGCAGTCCACCCCAAAGCCACTATGAGCAGTGAGAGCAACAAGGCACCCAACCACTCCACATAATAGAACTGAACGATAAACTCGCCTATCCAACTGGCAAAGCCACCTGGCACACTCACTCTGTTGAGAAAGTAATCAGACGTCCACAAAAACAGCTGATACTGCTCCTGGTACGACATGGCGTGAGGGTATGCAATATACCAAAACAAGAATACGCCGATGCTGATAAGCACTGACAAGGCTATAATTCCGTATTTAGTTATCGCTTTATTCATAAACGCTGCAAAGGTAGCACAAAAATCTGACTTAACAAAGTTTTTCTCTATTTTAATACCGCCCCGCAGACTGACGAGCAGTTGCGGGGCGATAACAAATCATTGAGCTAATTAAATCTCAAGAAGAAAATTACTTAGCCTTGAAGTTCCAATATGTTCCTTCAGACCAGCCACTGAATGCGCCGTTGTCTGGATAGGTAAGGATCATCTCAGAGCCAGAAATGTGGAAAATCTGGAAATCGGTTACATAACGACCGCCTGCATTAATCTCAAATGGGAACAGGATTGCACCCTCGGTGGTCTTGAATGTGCCCTTCTTCCAACCATCAGCTGTTGAGAGGTCAATCTCATAACTACCCGAACGGATCTCGCTACCGCTGGCATCATAGCACTTCACGGTACCATCCTCATTCAGAACCATTGTGGCATCGTTGTTCTCCTCACCAGTAGCAGAACCAGTTACAGAGTGACCTAACTGACCCGTAAGGTCTGCGGCATCGTCAACACCCCACCATACGAAGTCGTTAAGGAATTCACCACGCCAGCTACCATCAGCACCAAAGTTACCCCATACGTGACCAGAAGATGTAGTATTACCAACGTTCCAAGTCCACGTCTTGCTACCATAGTTGGTCATCATACCTGATACGTCGCTATCGCTCTTGAAGTTCCAGTATGTTCCTTCAGACCAACCACTGAAAGCACCATTGTCAGGATAAACCAGAATCATCTGATCGCTTGTCAGAGAATAAATCCAGTAATCTGTCACATAACGGCCGCCAGCATTAATCTCGAATGGGAACAGAGTTGCGCCCTCTGAAGTATGAAGGACACCATACTTGAATCCATCGTGATTGTCGCCAGTCCATCCCTTAATCTCATAAGTACCATTACGGATCTCACTGCCATTGGCATCATAACATTTCACAAGGCCATCCTCTGTGAACACCATGGTAGCATCGTTACTTTCTTCACCAATAGCCTGACCGGTTACAGAGTGACCTAACTGACCCGTAAGATCTGCAGCATCGTCAACGCCCCACCATACAAAGTCATTAAGAGCATCACCACGCCAACTACCATCGGCACCAAAGTTACCCCAAACATGACCAGAAGATGTATTATTACCCACATTCCACTTCCAGGTTTTCTTACCATAGGCATTCGAAGCAATCAGACGTACCTCAGGCTTCAGCTCGGCAGCCACCTGAACAGTGAACTCCTTGCTTGCGATGACCTCATCACCATTGGCATTGACAAAACGGAAATAAACCGTCTGGAGAGGATCTGAACCACGGGCGGGAACGAAGTTGAACACACCGCCTGCAGAACCGCTGGTGAGCTTGAACTCAGAGCCGTCGGCCTTCACATAATAGATATATACACTTGTTGCCTTGGGGACATTGTACTTAATCCAGTTACCGTCGGCCTGCGGCGTGCTGCAAGCCTGATCGGCATACTGAGAGAACTCAGCACCGTCGAGCAGTGTGCTACTGGTAAAGCTGTCGATCTTCATGCTGCCATCTTCCTTGATAGGATCACAAGCCGTCAGCATGCCCAGCGCTACTGCGAACAATAATATTGATTTTTTCATATTGTTTTACCTTTTTACTGTTTTACCTTTTTAGTTTTTCACCTTTTAATAAATAGGTGTACCAGACATGCTCCAGCCTGTTCCGTCGTACCAACCCTTGTTCTGGCTCAGTATCTCAGGATTATTGATGAGACCGATCTGCTGTGGAGGCTTTGGCAGGAAACCATCGGTATCGGCATAACGCTCTGCCCAGCTGCTGCCACCTACACCCCTTCCGTGACTCATCACCGTCCAAGTGCCGGTATAGTTCACACGTGTACCTTCCTGCTTCTGCAGAGCTTTAGCAGCCTCGCAACCAGTTCCTCCATCCTTACCAGAGTAGCGGCGCAGGTCGTTGAAGCGCAGACCTTCACCAGCCAACTCGAAGCGGCGCTCATTCTTGATGTTCTGCCAAGAATAGGTTGTTGCAGGCAGACCGGCACGTGCACGTACCTTATTCATCTGATCGGCAGTACCCGTCAACTCAGAGTGCATCAGCATCACGTCGGCCAGACGGAGCAGCACAATATCCGTGAAGTGGTCGCCCTGGAATGAGTTACCGTTGGTGTTAGGAGAGGTGGTATTCTTTGTACGATATACACCCCACCAGGTGTAAGCGGTGTTGTGGTCAGACCATGAAGACTCCTTGCAGGTGGTAGAGATCCATTTCTTATTGTAGTAGCCAGCATCCTCAGAGCAAGAAGTGGTGAATACAAACTTCTCACACTCAGCCTGTGCATCAAGGATGGTAGCTTTCTTTCGTGGGTCGCTGTCGCTCCACTCATCCCAGAGGTTGGCATTGATGGTACCCTGGCCCCAGCCCTGTCCGAAGGGGAAGGTCTCGAGATCACCATTAGCATGTCCTGCACCGTCGTCATCACAACGCAGACCGCAGTAAAGCTCTACCTGATTAACGAATCCCATTCCGATTTTACCGCTCCATGAACCAGAGTTCATATACTGCACCTGGAACATCTCCTCAGAGTTACCATTGCCAGCCCAGAATTTCTTTCCGTCGGCCAGATCCTTTACATAGGCATAGTCGGGAGCTGTCAGCTCATTGCTGTACTGCCAAAGCAGACGGAAGTCCTCAACGAGGCTGTAGCCACCGTTGTTGATGGCATCCTCGAGATAGCTCACCACCTGAGCCTTGCTCAGAGAAGAGCCGGCTGCCTCCTGCTCGAAGTCGAAAGTCACGTCGGCAAGAGATGCCGAAGCCAGTTCGCCTGCCTTCTTATAGAATCCCTCGTAGAACATATAGGCACGAGCCAGCATACCCTCGGCAGCACCCTTAGTGGCATGACCGTCGCCACGGGTGGTGGCTCCGTGAGTCATCAGGTTGGCTGCTGATACGAAGTCAGCCAAGATATGCGGGAAGATCACATCCTCGGCACTTACCTGCGGACATGGATCGGGAGCAGCAGAAGCCCAGTAAGCAGGGATATCGCCCCAGAACTGAACACCCCAAAGGTAGAACAGACCGCGCATGAAATAGGCCTCACCCAGCATCTGGTTGCGGGCAGACTCCTGGCCAGTCCAGTCGAAAGCATCGACAGCATAGATGATGGCACTAGCACGAGAGATACCTACGTAGGTATTCTTCCAGGCATCATCATAAAGAGACTCCTTATTAGTCATCAAGTGACCGACTGCATGTGCCTCTACGTCACCAGTACCACCGGCACCGTTGGCATCGTCAGACATAATATAGTTCACGAACCAAGGTGTCTGCAGCGGACTTGTGCTCATCTGGTTCATCACGCCATACAGGGCAGCCAGCTCCTTGTTCAGGTCATTGGGAGAAGCGGGATAGTTGCTCGTATTGGCTTCTGTATAATTGGAGGAATCAAGGAAGTCTTCGCAGGAGGTCAGGCCAAATGTGAAGAGAGCCGAGATTGCCATTAAATATATCTTTTTCATATTCTTATATACCTTATTATATTATTAGAACTTGATACTTGCACCTACGATGAAGGTACGTGCTTGCGGATAGAGACCTACGTCGATGCCGCGAGCCCAAGAGTCCTTACCGCCAGAAGATCCAATTTCAGGATCAACACCAGAGTAGCCTGTGAAGGTGTAGAGGTTCTGAGCCTGTACATAGAGGCGGAGCTGAGAGAACGGACCACTCTTCCACAGCTTAGAGAAGTTATAGCCTAAGGTGATGTTCTGAATGCGGAAGTAGTCAGCATCCTCCATATAGAGCGTTGATACCCACTGGTCGTTGGTTGTACCTACAGCGAGACGCGGACGAGAGTTGCTCGTACCCTCACCATGCCAGCGGTCGAATGCATTGATTGAGTAGTTGTTGAACGGATTAGCCAACAGAGCCGTACGGTAGCACTGCATCACCTGCATGCCAAAGGCACCCGAACCAGTCACGCCGAAGTCGAAGCCCTTCCACTCGAAGCCGAGGCTGGCACCGAGAGTTACGTCGGGATGAGGATTACCAATCTCATGACGGTCTTCTGAGAGCGAAATCATTCCGTCCTTATTATAGTCATCCCAGATCAGGTCACCAGGCTGTGCACCCTCGAGGACTGCCTTGCCGGCTGCAACTGCTGCGTCAATCTGAGCCTGATTCTGCCATACGCCGCTATAAGACATACCGTTGAAGTAACCGATAGGATGACCTACCTCTACGCGAGAGATCCATGAAGAGTTCTCGAAGAGGGCCTTATCCTGACCGTCGATATATCCAGAGTTGTTAGCCAGACGGGTTACCTCGTTCTTGTTGGTAGCAAAGTTGACGTTAGCATGGTAAGTGAAGTCACTGCCAATCTGGTCGCGCCAGCTGAGAGCCACCTCAAAACCCTTGTTCTCCACGTCACCTGCATTCACGTAGGCAGGCTCCTCATAGCCGAGCACCACGTTCATCGGGGCCTGTACCAGCCAGTCCTTCGTGGTCTTCTTATACCAGTCGAAGTTCAGTCCGAGGCGGCCGCCAAAGAAGCGTGCATCCAAACCGATATTCAACTGCTCAGAGGTCTCCCAAGTCACGTCGGGGTTGGGAACGTTCTTGGCGTAAGCACCAGTGGTGTAAACGTTGTCGGTCACCGTCTGAACCATATCGCTCGAGAACTTGTAGCCATAGTCGGGATATCCGCTGGGGGAGAAACCGATGTTAGAGAGATAGTAGAAGTTACCAATCTGACAGTTACCGTTCTGTCCCCAAGATGCACGGAGCTTCAGGAAGCTCAGCCAAGAAGAGGTAGACTCCATGAACTTCTCGTTAGAGATGTTCCAACCTGCAGATACAGAGGGGAAATAACCCCAGCGATGACCGCGTGCGAAGTTGTTTGAACCATCGGCACGGATGATGGCAGTCAGCATATATTTCTCGTCGTAGTTCCAGTTGGCACGACCGAAGAAAGAGGCAATCGAACCCTGCATCGGGGTGTCATAACCACCAGATGAAGAGTGGAAAGCGTAGTCGTAGTTGGCAATGGTGTTGTAGTTCCAGCCTTTCAGCACGAGTGAGTTCAGATTCTCCTCAGTGACGGTAGCACCGACGTTCAGACCAGAGCTCCAGTTGCTGCGCTCGATTGACTGGCCAATCAGCACGTCAATGTTATGCTTGCCGAAGGTAGGCAATACATACGACAGGGTGTTCTCAATCGTAAAGCTTGAACTCTGCCAATCGCTCTGGTTAACAGTATAGTTAGCACTTGCGCTGGTAAAGCTTGAGCTGTAGGGATAACCTACGTTACGAGAGTTGCCACCGCTGTAGCCCGTGTTGAACTGTCCACGATACTTCAGGTTCTTGATAGGCTCCACAATCCAGTAGAAGGTAGCACCTACACCGAAGTCACGGTTCTCGTTCAAAGAGTTGAATCCACCGTTGAGGAAGTGGTTCAGCGGGTTGCCGTAGATCATGGTGCTGTAGCCAGCGCCGTTGTCCTTATAGGAAGCCAGCTTGCCGTTGGCATCATAAGGCTCTACCAGCGGTGAGGCGATATAGGCAGCCTGCATGATGTTCCAGTAGCCGTTGCTCTCTGCCAAGTCGTGACTATTGTGATACCAGTAGCTCACATTCTCACCGATGGTCAGCAGGTCGTGCTCCTCACCCAACAGGTCCTTACCACGAAGTACCACGTGATCTGAGTTGATACGTCCACCGTAACGTTTGTATGAAGAGGCGTTGTCACCACCCATGATACCTTCGTTAGAGCTGTAGTTCAGCGAGATAGAGAACTTCGAGCGGTCGGTACCGCCATTCAGCGTCACAGCATGGCTGAACTGCAGAGCGTTCTTGTTTTCATAGGCCTTAAACCAGTCTGTGCCGTTCCAGCCTTGATTCACGCGGTCCAGAATGCTCTGTGGCACCAGCGTGTTCCACTGAGGCACGCTGCCATAGGTGTTGAAATATGTCTCGTTGATCACACTCATATAGTCCTTAGCGCCCAACATGGCAGGCACCTTATAAGCATTCGACCAACCCACGAAGCCGTCGTACTGCAGTGAGAGTTTACCCTCCTTACCCTGCTTAGTGGTCACAAGGATCACACCGTTGGCAGCACGGGCACCGTAGATGGCTGCTGATGCAGCGTCCTTCAGCACATCGATGCTCTCGATATCATTCGGGTTCAAACCGTTCAGACCGTCATCGGCCGTACCGGCATTGATACCATCGATAATCAGCAGCGGTGAAGAGTTACCGATGGTACCCACACCACGAATGTTTACCTTGAAGCCCTTACCTGGCTGAGAAGAGCTCTGCGTGATGTTCACACCAGGGGTTGAGGCCTGCATGGCAGTAAGGGCGTTGGTGGTGTTCAGCTTGGCGATGTCCTCACCCTTCACCTGAACAGTTGCACCGGTAACCAGCTTTTTCTTCTGGACACCATAACCTACGACAACCACTTCTTCAAGGACGGCGTTATCATCCTTCATCGTAACCTGGATGTTGTCCTGGTTTCCGACCTTAATTTCCTGAGTCTCATAACCGATGAACGAGATAACAATCGTTGCACCAGTTTTTACAGAGAGAGAGAAGTTACCGTCAAAGTCAGTAACTGTACCATTCGTGGTACCCTTTTCAACTACACTGGCTCCGATGACGGGACCTTGAGCATCGACTACCGTTCCGGTAATCTTCTTCGATGCCTGCTGAATCTCCTGAGGAGATCCTGCAGCATTGGCATTTGACGAGTAGCCAAGACCCAAGAGGGCGAGGGCACTCATCAACAGCGCTGTCTTCCTAAATGTTCGATTCATACTTGAGTGTTATACTTAAATTGGAATAATTTGTATTCATTTTTGTTGGCTTTCGGACCAACAATTCTCCCGAGCCACTTGCCTTACATATAAATAAGGTTCGCGCGACTCCCCATGATTCAAGAAGAATTGTTTTTATTCATACGTTTTAGTTTTTATTAATACACACGTTTTAGTTTCTTACAGTAAAAGTCTTCTCAGAACCTCCTGATTCGCCTGCAAAGTTAAAACAATTTAACGAAACGGCTCAACTTTATTTTATCAAATTCTGACACTTTCCTGCAATATTATTATTTTGGATTTGGACAACAATAAAAAAGTAGCAGATTTTGCTAAAAAAGTCCAAGACTATTCGTTCAAATGTATCTAACTTTGCAGCTGTTAAGCAAACAATAGTAAAAATGAAAAGACAAATTTTCCTTTTATTGGCCTTTCTGGTCATGTTGCCCATTGGGGCGCAAATCAGGGGCAACAGTATTGTTGTAACCGTGGAGCCCGATCATCAAGACTGGAATTATTGTGTAGGCGAGACGGCCAGTTTTACGGTGGAAGTACGCCGCTCAGGCACACTTATCAACGACGTCAGCATAGACTATGCGGCTGGCCCTGAGATGTATCAGGATGTTAAGAAAAGCCTGACGCTGAAGGAGGGCAAGATGAAGCTCTCAGGCAAGATGAGTCAGCCAGGCTTCTACCGCGTGGACGTGACGGCCCATGTCGGCGGGAAGGACTATCATGGGGCCTGTGCAGCCGCTTTCTCACCCGAGAAGTTGAAACCCTCGACTATCATGCCTTCCGACTTTGCCGACTTTTGGCAGCAGTCGATAGTAGAAGCCCGCAAGACGGATCTCGCCCCGACAAAGTGCCTGTTGCCCGAGCGCTGTACGAAGGATGTGAACGTCTATGAGATAAGTTTCCAGAACGAGCAGTTAGGCTCGCGTACTTATGGTATCTTGTGCGTACCCGTGAAAGAGGGCAGATATCCAGCGTTGCTGAGAGTGCCAGGGGCAGGTGTGCGCCCATATGCAGGTGATGTGTACACAGCATCACAGGGTGTGATTACACTCGAAATCGGTATTCACGGCGTACCTGTAACCATGAAGCAAGGTATTTACGACGACCTGAACAACGGTGCACTGAAAGGTTATTGGGAGTTTAATATGGACTCGCGCGAGAAGCACTACTATCATCATGTGATCATGGGCTGTATCCGTGCGATGGATTATATAGAGCAGTACACCCCGTGGGACGGAAGTAATGCAGGCGTGACGGGATCGAGTCAAGGAGGATTCCTGACGCTGGCCACAGCAGGACTCGACAAGCGCATCACTTGCTATGCCCCTGTACATGCAGCTCTTTGCGACCATACGAACTCGTTGCGCGGCGTTGCCTGCGGATGGCCCCACTTCTTCTACTGGAATAAGGGCAAAGGACAGGAGAAGCAGATCGAAGTGTCGCGCTATTATGACGGTGTGAATTTTGCACGTCTGATCACTGACAAGCAGCACGGCTGGTTTTCTTTTGGTTATTGCGACGACGTAGTACCCCCTACCACAGCTTGGGCTACCTATAACACTGTGACTGGACCTAAGGAAATCTCACCTTATCAAGCCACATGGCATTTCTGGTTCCAAGAGCAGTGGGATGAGTGGGAAAGCTGGCTTTTAAAGGAGTTAAGAAACCTATGGCAAAATTAAGCGAAAAGATTGGTTATGCTTTGGGTGATGCTGCCGCTGGTGGTATTACTTGGAAGGTGATGTCAATAGCCTTTCCATTGTTCTTCACCAATGTATTTGGTCTGACTGTTGCAGACACGGCTACCCTGATGCTGATAGCCCGTATGTTCGATGTGGTAACTGATCCTCTGATGGGCTCTCTGGCCGATCGTACCCTGTCGCGCTGGGGCACCTATCGTCCTTGGATGATCTTTGGTGCCGTCCCCCTTGGACTCATCTTCGCCCTGTTGCTTTACACCCCCGACCTCGGATTGACGGGTAAGCGCATCTGGGCTTACACGTTCTATCTGCTGATGATGGTGGTCTATACGGCGGTGAATGTCCCCTATGGCTCATTGCTGGGTGTGATGACTGATGATGACAACGAGAAGAATCAGTTCTCTTCCTTCCGTATGGTGGGAGCCTATGCCATGGGATTCGTCACGTTGCTGTCTTTCCCTTATCTGCAGAAGATGGTGGGTGGCAGCGACCAGCACCAGTATGCGGTGGTAGGTGCGATGCTTGGTCTTGTGGCAACGGTAGGTACCTTGGCTTGTGGCTTGTTGACGAAAGAGCGCAAGAAGCCAGCCCGTGCCGAGAAGTTCTCCTTGAAACCCTTCGGCGACCTGTTCCGTAACCGTCCTTGGGTGATCCTCACGCTGATAGGTATCTGCATGAACTTCTTCAACGGTTTCCGCTATGCGGTGGCTGGCTATATGTTCGAGTATTGTCTGCATGGCGACGTGACGGTGAGTGGACTCATCATCAACTATACGGTGTTTATGACTTTTGGTGAACTTACCTGTATGATCTTCGGTGGTGTGTCGCCTGCCTTTACCAAGTGGGTAGGTTCCAAGCGCATGGCATTCATCTGGGCAGCTGTCATCTGCGTGGTTACTTCAGTGATTTTCTTCTTTATTCCGATGGATGCCGCCAGCATCTGGCTGATGGTAGCTGTTGTGATCCTCACCTCTATCGGTATCGGACTCTACTCGCCACTGTTATGGTCGATGTATGCCGATGTAGCCGACTATGCCACTGAGAAGAACGGCACCTCATCCACAGGTCTTATCTTCTCCAGCGGTACGATGTCGCAGAAGTTCGGTACTGCCATCTCCGGCTCTTTGGTGGCACTGTTGCTGGGTATCGCCGGCTTCGTGTCAGGTACCGATGCCACAGGTCAGACCGTCATCACCATCACCGATGCAGCGTCTGTCAACAATATGATCTGGGCACTGTTCTCCCTCTTCCCCGCTATTATTGCGTTGATCATGATTGGCCTTATCTATATTTATCCAATTAAGAAATGATGGAGATTGAAACATTGAAGCAGGAGGTGCGCGAGGTTTTTATCTAATGTCAAAAAGGGAATAAAAACAATAAAAAATAAAAGCATTATGAACTATCAGGAAAAAGTACAGGCATTACGCCAGCGTCATGAGGCACTGCTTCAGCGCAAGAATCAAGTGATGGAGGGTGGTAACGGTATTTATGAGAAATACGAGTACCCCATTTTGACGGCAGAGCATACGCCTCTGGAGTGGAAATACGACTTCAACGAGCAGGACAACCCCTTCCTGATGCAGCGTATCATGATGAACGCTGTACTCAATGCAGGTGCTATCAAACTTGATGGACGTTATCTGCTGATATGTCGTGTGGAGGGCGCTGACCGCAAGTCGTTCTTCGCCGTGGCAGAGTCGCCTAACGGTATCGACCAGTGGCGTTTCTGGGATGAGCCCGTCACCATGCCTGATACGGAGGATCCTGCCACCAATATCTACGATATGCGTGTCACCCAGCATGAGGACGGATGGATCTACGGCGTATTCTGTGCTGAGCGCCACGACGACTCACAACCTGGCAACCTCTCGGCCGCCACGGCTACAGCCGCCATCGCCCGCACCAAGGATTTGAAGACCTGGTACCGTCTGCCTGATCTGAAGACGAAGAGTCAGCAGCGCAACGTGGTGCTTCATCCGGAGTTCGTGGATGGTAAGTATGCCCTCTATACCCGTCCGCAGGATGGCTTCATCGACACCGGCAGCGGCGGTGGCATCGGCTGGGCACTGGTGGATGACATGACACATGCCGAGGTGAAGGAAGAGAAGATTATCTATGAGCGCAAGTACCACACCATCACCGAGGTGAAGAATGGTGAGGGCCCCCATCCCCTGAAGACGCCAAAGGGCTGGCTCCATCTGGCTCATGGTGTACGTGGTACGGCTGATGGTCTGCGCTATGTACTATATATGTATATGACCTCACTCGAGGATCCCACGAAGGTGATTGCCAAGCCTGGCGGTTTCTTCCTGGTACCCGAAGGCGACGAGTATATCGGTGATGTGATGAACGTGGCCTTTGCCAACGGATGGATCAAGGATGAGGATGGAAAGGTATTCATCTATTATGCTTCAGCCGATACCCGTCTGCATGTCGCCACCTCAAGTGTGGACCGCCTGGTGGACTACTGCATGAACACCCCTGAGGACGGACTCACCACCAGTGCCAGTGTGGAGACCATCAAGAAGCTGATAGCAAAGAACAGAAATCAAAAATAACGCCTCAACAACAGAATTCCTATGAAACCCTATAAATTTGAGCCTTATCTGAAGACCACCATCTGGGGCGGCTATCAGATTGCCCCCTTCAAAGGCATCTTCAATGCACAACCCAATGTCGGTGAGAGTTGGGAAATCAGTGGTGTACCAGGCCATGAGAGCGTAGCCATCAACCGAGGCCTTATCAATGACGTCGATGAGGGTCTCACGCTGGTAGAACTGATCGATAAGTACAAGGAGCTGCTGGTAGGCAAGAAGATCTACAAGAAGTTCGGTAATCAGTTCCCCCTGCTGGTGAAGCTGATCGACTCCCGTCAGGACCTGTCCGTGCAGGTGCATCCCGACGATAAGTTGGCGATGGAGCGTCATGGCTGTGCGGGAAAGACGGAGATGTGGTATATCATCAAGAGCGATGTGGGCTCAAAGATCTACGCAGGTCTTAAGAAGAGCATCACGCCAGAGGAATACGAACAGCTGGCAACGGCTGAACCCCAAAACGGACGTTCGCCCATGCAGGACGTAATCGCTACCCACGAGGCTCATGAGGGCGACCTCTACTTCCTACCTGCAGGTCGTCTGCATGCCATCGGTGCAGGCAACTTCCTGGCCGAGATCCAGCAGACCAGCGATATCACCTATCGTGTCTATGACTTCGGACGTAAGGATGTGCATGGCAACCCCCGTGAACTACACATTGAGCAGGCCAAGGAAGCCATCGACTATCAGGTGTGGCCAGCCTATCGCACCTCTTACGACAGCACCAAGCCCACGTCACAGCTCATCAACTGTCCATATTTCGTGGTACATCGCGTAGTGGTACAGGTTGCCCAGCAGATTGACTTCCACTGCGACTCATTTGTCATCGTGGTATGTCTTTGGGGAAAAGCCAATATCAATGGCATAGAGATTCATCAGGGTGAAACCATCCTCGTGCCAGCCTGTGAGAATATCCTCTATATCTTTGGCAACGCCACCTTCCTCACTGCCACGATGTAATTTCATAAAGTATCATCATGTTGAAGTAATATGGAGAAAAAAGAGATTTACCTTGCAGGAGGATGCTTCTGGGGAACAGAGCATTTCTTCAAACAGATAGAGGGTGTGGTGGAAACGGAAGTGGGATTTGCCAATGGTCATACTACCAACCCAACGTATAAAGAGGTCTATACCGATACAACGGGATATGCCGAGACGGTACATGTGAAGTATTACCCAGATGTGGTGAGCCTTGAATTCCTTTTGCAGATGTTCTTCAAGGCCATCGATCCGACAAGTCTTAACAAGCAGGGGCACGATGAGGGAACCCGTTATCGTACGGGTATCTATTATACCGATTCAGAGGATTTGCCCATTATCGAAAAGGTATTTGCCGAGGAACAGAAGAAGTATCAGCAGCCGCTGGCCGTTGAAAAACTGCCGTTGGAGAACTTCTATACAGCCGAAGAATATCATCAGGACTATCTCGACAAGAATCCTACAGGCTACTGCCATCTTCCCCAGTCACTATTTGAGTTTGCAAGGCAAGCCAAAGAAAAGAAAGGAATACCTACTTCTTATTAATCGCGTTTCATTAGAATTCCTATATCCCCCGACGGTAAAACACTCAGTTTTGAGTATTGTACCGTCGGGATTTTCGTCGTACCTTTGCACCCGGAAATTTTAGCCATTTAGAATAGTTAGAAATGAATGCAACAATTGTAGTTTATGGTTCCTCAACAGGAACGTGCGAGGCTATCGCAGAGAAAATAGCCCAGAAGTTAGGTTGTGAGGCCATCAACGTACAGGACCTCACAGCCGATGTAGTGAACAACAACCAAAACCTGATCCTCGGCACCTCGACTTGGGGTGCTGGTGAGTTGCAGGACGACTGGTACGACGGATTGAAGGTGTTGCAGGGTGCCAACCTCTCAGGCAAGACCATCGCCCTCTTCGGCTGTGGCGACAGTGAGTCGTATAGCGACACCTTTGTCGGTGGCATCGGTGAATTGTATAATGGTATTAAAGCCAGTGGTGCGCACTTTGTGGGAGCTGTAGAAACTGACGGTTATACCTTCGACGACTCTGAAGCAGTCGTTGATGGAAAATTCGTGGGTCTACCTCTCGACGATGTGAACGAGGACGATAAGACAGATACGCGCATCGATGCGTGGATTGCAGAGATTTCACCTAATTTATAATATATAGGGCTATGAGACAAACCGAGATTACACCAATTGAGATGAAAGTATTGATGAACCATATTTACGAACTCCAAAAGGGAGTGCGCCAGATGGTACTCTTTACCTGTCCGAAGCGATATGAAGCCTATGCCACCAAACGACTCTACAGTCAGAACATGGACTTCGTATTACAACCGGCTGGCAAGAACAATCTGAATTTCTATATTGGTCGTAAGGAATGCCTCAATGCCATTCGCCTCATTGTCACCCGTCCGCTCAACGAGCTGACGCCTGAGGAGGACTTTATTCTTGGTACGATGCTGGGCTATGACCTTTGTGCACAATGTGAGCGCTATTGTGAAAGAAAGACTGCGTGTAAAGGTCGCTGCGATAAATGCCAGCACGCACAATAACACATGATGAGTCATAAAGTATTTGTTTAGTTTAGTTAAATGGGGGGCTTGCCGTGATGGTAAGTCCCTTTCTTTTTATAATGAACACTTCATAAACAATCCTAAATGTCGATGATATTATTGCGATGATTCCCTGTTTTTCATTATCTTTGTCGTTAGTTTTATGTGAAAATAGATAATACGTTTATGAATTGGACTATCAGAGAGGCAAAGCCGACAGACATCACCGAGATAATGCAAGTGATGGACGCAGCAAAGAAGATCATGCGGCAATCCGGCAACATGCACCAATGGGGAGATGGCTATCCTTCAGAGGCAGTCATTTTCAGTGATATGGAGAAACATGGTGGCTTTGTCATTGAGGATGGAAGCCGTATCGTCGGCTATTTCGCATTCTTGCCATCTCCTGAACCAACCTACTCTAAGATATACGATGGTGAGTGGATGGATGACAACCTACCCTATCATGTTATCCATCGGATTGCCAGCTATCCTGAGGCCCATGGCATTTTCAGCACCATCATGGACTTCTGCTTTTCACATGATGCAAACATCCGTATTGACACCCATAAGGACAATCGGATCATGCAACACAATATCAAGAAGCACGGCTTTACCTATTGCGGTATTATCTACCTTGCCTCTGGTGACGAGCGTCTGGCTTACCAGAAACTAAACTTTCGTACTTAGTTCAAACTTGGCATGCATCACATGATGTAATACTAAGATGGCTACAATCTCAATGATGTAAGCTATCAAGTAGCTATACCACAAGAGCCCGGGTGCAAACTTCGACACCAGCCAAAGCACAGGGATAACCGTCAGCGACAAGGCGAAGGAGATAAACAGAGCCATGCGATGATGGGCATAGAGCTTTCATAATTGATCTTCTAATTTAGTATTCATATTTATAATTGTTTTTTCTCAAGACGCTTGGCCTTTTGCTCAGAGGCCGGGGATAGCTTGCCTTTCAGGTAGGCCTCGATGACGAGCCCTGCCATGGGGGCAGCCAAATCAGCGCCAAAGCCACCATGCTCCACATAGACGGCAATGGCTATCTTGGGATTGTTCATCGGGGCAAAGGCGATAAAGGCCGAATGGTCCTTACCCGGATTCTCTATCGTGCCCGTCTTGCCACAAATGGGATAAGTGGTCTTGATGCTGGTGGCCGTTCCATTCTCCACAGCGAGACGCATGCCTTCCACCACTGGCGCATAGGCCTCCTTGGCAACCTTGGTCTGGCGCTTGGTCAGATAGCGCTGGTTGGTCGTGTTCTTATGGATATGGGGCACGTAGTACCAGCCACGATTAGCAATCGTAACAGCGAGGTTGCAGAGCTGCAGGGGCGTACAGGTGACATCACCCTGTCCCATGCCTGCCCACCAGACGGTTTTACCGTCCCAGCCATCCTTATAACGGCGATTCAGGTAGTCGGCACCTGCCAACAGGCCTCCCTGTTCGCCAGCGATGTCGATATGCATCGGACCACCCAGCCCCATCGACTGCATATAGCTTCGCCAGGTGTTGATGGCCTCATCCTTCGACTCGTACATGAAGTCATCGTTGATCATCGAACCGAAGTTCACGATAAACCATGTGTTACAGCTTTGCGCCAGGGCATCTTTCAGGTTCAGGGGCGAGCGGTGCTTGTGACAGCCCACCTTGATATTGCCGTCGGTGATGCCACTGTTACAGGCCATCTTCGTATCAGGCGTAACAAATCCCTCCGACAAGAGCGTCAGAGCCTGAGCCGTCTTGAAGGTAGAGCCAGGCGCCTGAGGCTTGCCAATGGCCTGACGCACGTCCGGCCCCTGTGGCGTGTTCGTAGCCAGACAGATTATCTCGCCGTTTTCGGGGTTGATGGCCACGATACTGCCCGTCTTTCCTTTCAGCAGACGTTCACCCAACTGCTGAAGTATGAGTCGGATGGTCAAAGGTCCATCCGTAGGCAGTCCCTGTGCCTGGGCTGTCAGGCTCACGAGCGACAAGAATAAGAGAATATAGTATTCATAAATTCGATTCATGGTACAAAGGTAATGTAATTAAAGCGAAATGCAAAAAAAATCGGGATTATTTTGCATTTTTCTTCAGATGGCTGTTCAGCTCGGCCAGCAAGTCGTCGTAGCCTATCGTAAGGTAATCAGTCAATATACCGTCAAGATAGCCCCTGCGAAGTATATTCTTGTTCCGCATAGCATCTTTATATACAGGATAAACAAACTTGCGAAACTTCGTAAGATAGCCATCTTTAAACTCTGCTATCTCATCCCATCTGACGACCGTATAGCCACGATATGGTGAGAATATGTGTAGCTCGCTATCGGTGATAACCAAGGCTGGCTTCTTAAACAGGCACAGATTGTAATACCTTACACTAAAGAAATACAGGACGTACAGGCTCAACGGCAGAATGATAAACACAGCAACTGCCACCAACGAGTACCACAACCAGTCTGGTGCAGAAATTGTAGTATTAAAAAAGGATGGACTGATGGCAATGGCAGCAATCACACAGCCCAGCACTATAGGTAACAAATAGGTAACCGCATCCCATATTGCTTTCAAAGCATGTCTTTTCTCGTAGATCTCCATATAGATGGTCTTGCTTATTCTATTAGTTTACGATTCATTAGCCTGCAAAGGTAGTACATTCTCATGAATCCGCCAAACGATTCGCAAAAAAACTGGCTGTCATTTCTAGATACAAAGAAACGTCATCCAGACCTGCAGGGATGCATGCCTCGTCCCGCGGTTTCTCCGTGCGCCTGGTTCGCCCGGTCGAGTAGAATCTACCTATATCTCATAAAAACGACTCACGAAACTAAGCTGCTTCGTGAGTCTTTTTTGTGGGAATGCACCTCAACAGATCATGTGAAGTCGTAGTCCCATTCGTAGCGGTCGAAGGACAGGCCCTCGGTACTGCAGAACTTTGACATGATGTTCATGATATCTTCCTGCTGACTGGGCGAGAGCTTGTTCTCACCATGATGATAACGATAGTAAGGGCCGCAGCCACCACTGAAGTAACTCATCACACACTCGCGAGCCTCAGTCTTCAGGTGACGAGGCAGGTTCCTATAGAGCTTGTTGAAGCCCCAGGCCTTCCTGACCAGCTTGTATTCCCGGAATCGCTGGCACTGGCCGTCCTTCCACGCTGCAGGATAGACCGCAGGACCGCTAAGACGGTCGCTGGGCATCAACAGCCCTGCCTGATAGTGCAGGCATTTCTCACGCAACTGACAATCGTTGTTGAAACAAATCTCATATCCCCAAGGGATCATCTTCAATTCTAAAATCTTTTCCATTGTTTTAATTTATGTATTTGCTAAAAAATCTCTCATCCCTCCCTAAATCTTCCGGAAGCCCTTTGTATAAAGGGGTTTGAGCACGGGAGGGATGTTTTCAATCCCTCCCATATCTCTCCCGTCATCCCTCCCGTCTGGTTCATGCGGCTGTGACTTTCATGAGTGGTACCACTTCATAATAGGCCACATGGGAGTGCTCCTTGTGCTTGAACCCCAGAGCCGAAATGGCCTTGCCGAGCTTGACCTTATTGCCTATCGTATTCTGCAACGTAGGATAATCCTTCTGCATGATGCTGATCAGCTGGTCGCAGTTCATCGTCTTGGCCGCCTCACCCTCACGAGGCTGGCGGAAACAGGCGGTAAACATCTCTCCGAGGTCCTTCTTTTCCATGAAATCCTGGTTCAGCTGCTGGATGCGGGCCACCTCGTCATTGTGAAACCAGTAGTGGGCACCCTGATTATGGATCTCATACACCACCTGAGCATAGAGCTGCCCATAGTCTATCTCACCCGTATTATCGATCATCTGACCATCAGGAATCAAGATGCAGATGTATCGGCGACTGCCCGTAACATCCTTCAGCGGATGACGATTGTTGGTGGTAGCCACAAACGAGGCAAATCGGGGACGATCCTCCTGGGCACGCCCGAATATCGGGCGAGCATTCACCTTGCTGACAGACAGCGTCTGCTTCAGCGATGCCTGCTGGGAAGGGCGGATGGCCTCCAACTCGTCGAGGTTGACCAGGAGATTGTTCGTCAGAGCCATCTCCTTATCAAACTTGTTCGACAGATTCAGATGGTCGAGGTAATATTCACGCAGATGCTGAGGCAACAGACGACGCACGAAGGTGGTCTTTCCGCAACCCTGACCTCCGATGAGCGTTGGCACACACTCATTACCATGAAGCATGTCCATCTGCGACCAGTGGGCCACAGTAGATCGCAGCCAGATGGTGAGATAGTTCAGCTGCTCGGAGGTGATGCCTGGGATACGACTAAAAACCTTGGCTACATGGTTCTGTCCGTCCCATACAGGCAGATTTTCCAGAAAATCCTGTACAGGATTATACTCTGGCACTTCCTCCGATTCCACATACTCCTCAATCTCCGACTTAGGGTTCCCCTTTTCCAGCACCTGTTCGCGCTTGGCACGAATCACGATGCTTTTAAGGGCCGCCTGCGTCAGAGGACGATAATCACACTCCGCATCGCCACTGGGCTTTGCCGAGAACTCTACCTTTCCGTTGAGGATGTTTCGTCGGAAACGGTAGTTGCTCATGAGGAACAGCTCGATCACAAGCGTTCCCACCTGGGAGACTCCAAAAGTCTCTACAGGCAAAAGATTACTCTTCTCCATTCCTTATAATAATTTCAAATGTAAATCCTACTTTAAGCCGATGCTTCGGCAGTAGTATCGTCGCGTTTTCCACAACGTGTTTTTGTAGGTGCAAAGATACAAAATTTTTTGCCGTTTTGCAAATAAATTCTTAATAATCTGTGGCAAATGCCTAAATAATCACGAATTTTAACATTCGATACATAAATGTGAGATGGCTCAAGTCAGACACAGGAGATGACGACGGGAGGGATATGGGAGAGATGACGGGAGGGATCAAGGGAGGGATGAAAATCAAAGAATCCTTTATTTTAGGGGCTTCCGGGCCATTGACGGGAGGGATTGAGGGTTTTTGATAAAAAACGAATATTTCCAGACAAGCCAACGTCACCTTACGACTTTCTCTGCGTCCGCTTACGACTTTCTCAGCGTCCGCTACGGCGATGCTGACACTTTCCTTACGACTTTCCAACAGTTCCCACGGTGGGAACACTTTATTCCCACCGTGGGAACAAATGCTTTAGAACCTGTTTTAATCCTCTTGTCCTTATCTCATCTCTCGTTTGTAGCCTCCAGCCCTTCCTTAAATGTTTGCTCATTAACAACCTTGTCGGACATGGGCATCTCTCCAATCTGTTGGAACATAAAGAACGAGGCCTGCATCCCTGCAGGCCTCGCTCTAACACAAACTCTAATTAACAATATTAGAAAATTAACAAAAACCAATCTTATGTATAAATCGAACTATAAATGTATTTACCAAATGCGAGTCAGCGACCGCACCTGGGCCTCGTAGGTGGCACCACTGACGGTCAGCGCATCGTAGATGGAGTTGGGGAACACAAGGTTCGTCATTGCCATTGCTCCATCCTGAGTGAAGATTTCTACTGACGACTGATCGACAAACAGGTCTATCGCCACCTTGTCGCCATCAACATTCAGCGGTGCCCGCATGGATGGTACGGAGAAGGTTCCGAAGGACTTTCCTGTAGCAGCCGTACGCTTGACAGCAAGTACACGTGACGAGGCTGTGATCTCTATGACAAACTTCTCGTCATTGCCGTTGCTCAGCGTGATGGTAGAGTTCTTGTCCATGCTGATATTGAGGCGCAGCTGATAAGCCGACTTCGCAGCATCGAGAGGCAGGGCTTCGGTGCTGACAGTCTGCCACTGGCCTGCAATCTTGTCGATCTCGCTCACTACAGCGTTGCAGAGCAGGGGTTTGCCTGCATGCTCCGTAAGCCTCAGCTCACGAGGCAGGGTCATGGCCGAACGCCAGGGAGAGCAAGGCACGGCACCTGCATAACTCCAGTTGTTCATCCAGCCAATCATCATCTTTCTGTCGCCAGTATTGCTCCAGCTGACACCAGCATAGTTGTCCATACCATAGTCGAGCCAGAGCGGATAGTCGAGGGCATCGGCCTTGAACTCCTTACCGTCGAACTGACCCACAAAGTACATGGTGCCAGAACCGAGCACTGGACCGCCGGGGTTCACACTGACAATGAGAACCCACTTATTGCCAAACTGAAGCAGATCAGGGCATTCCCACTGTACGTTATCCATTCCCGAGAGGCCAGACAACTGGGTGAAGAACTTACTCTGATGCGTCCACGATTTCAGGTCGGGCGAGGTGTAGAAGTCTATTCCCTTGGCCATGCCTTTAGCCAGTGCCATCACCCATTGCTTGGTGTCGGCATGCCAGAATACCTTGGGGTCACGCAGATTGTCGTCGTTGTTCCTGATAACAGGGTTGCCAGAGAAACGTGTAAAGTTAACGCCTCCATCAGTGCTGTAGGCTATGCTCTGCTGTTGCTTGCCATCCCCCGCCGAGGTATAAAGAGCTACCATGGCATTGGCTCCGAAGCCAGCGGTATTGTCCTTGTCGATGACACACGAACCGCTAAAGATATCACCCAGATCGTCGCGCATCAGGGCTACAGCCTGCTCTTTCCAGTGAACAAGATCGGTACTGGTGGCATGGCCCCACGACATATTTCCCCAGTCGTTGCCCAGCGGGTTGTACTGATAGAAGAGGTGATACGTTCCATCAAAGAAAACCATTCCATTGGGATCGTTCATCCAGTTCTTGGCTGGCGTAAAATGGATCTGTGGACGGTACTGCTCGTTGTAACCGGATACCGGTGTAGGCGTCGGCGTTGGAGTCGGCGTCGGGGTCGGGGTGGGTGTAGGCGTGGGGGTTGGAGTCGGCGTAGGATCCGACTTGGGGTCATCCCCCGAACAGCCAATGATGGTAACCGCCATCACAGCGGTCACCACCATCGAGGATATTCGTTTTAGCATTCGCATAGTCTTTATTTCCGGTATTGCCTGATTACCTTGTCTTCAGATATTCCAGAGAGTTCTTAGCCAGCGTGAGCACATTGTCCTGATAGACATTGTTCTTCGGGTGTGCGCTCTTGTCAGGTGTACCGTCGGGGTTCTTCATTGAGAACTCGCAACCACCGTTACCGATGCAGAGGAGTGTACCCTTGAACTCTGTGTTACCCTGCTGAGCCTCCCAGACATTCATCTGGCTTACCCACCATATCTGGCTATCCCATGTGCCGAGAGGATAGACACCGTAGGTCTGTGTGCACTGTGCATAGCAAGCCTCCTCGGTGTTGCCAATACCTGTCCAGAGACTTGGCAGGTTGAAGTACAGACAGTTGTGATCCTCAGTCCAACCCGGGCCCTTGAAGGCGATGAGCTTGGTGTCCTGTGTCGTCTCAACCTCGAGTCCTCTGTAGATAGGATGTGTTGAATGATCCTTCTTGAACTTATGGTCGGGATTCAGCTCGACAGCCATCTTCCAGGTGTCGGGATTGAAGCCGCCTACACCGAAGCCGAATGCGTGGTCGTTGCCCTTCATCTCGTCGAGACTGATACGGCCCAGATGTCCGGCATATACGGTAGCGTGGCTCCACAGCAGCATGCTTCCACCATCCTTATACCACTCCTTAATCACTGGTGTGGCAGCCTGTACGCTGGCAGGCATGTTCCAAACGTCGCTCTCGCTCACGCCCTCAAGGTCGCGCAGCCAGAAGAGAACGCGGAACGGCTCAACAACCTCGCTAGAAGTGATGCTGGTGAACGGTACGAACTTAGCAGTAGGATAAGTCTCGTGGAGCCAGAGCCATGCAGAGGCCTCATCATCATCACCGTTGGCTACCAACTCCTCGGGAGTAGCATATACGCTGAGGAATCCGATGGCAGTCTTACCGATGCGGAGGGATGATGACGTAGAGAGTGACGTACCCTTCTCATTCTGGGCTACCAGGACGACAGACCATGTCTCGCCAGTCACAACATCTTTAATCACATAGCTTGTGGCTGTACCTGAAAGGCTCTCGGTGATGGTGCGCTTGCCGTTGGTGGCAGTCAGCAGGATGCTTGAGGCATCGGCAGCCTTGTTCCACTCTATCAGGGCATCATAGCCACCATCCTTGTCGACCTGACTCATCTGTACACCGCTGATGCTGGTAGCACCTTCGCGGGTGTAGGACTTGATGACACCTGCCGACATGTTGGCACCATCGGTCAGTTTGAACACATACTCGAAAGGCACATTTGTAGGCACATCCTTATGTGTAAAGGAGTTGCCGCTGACGGTCTCAATCCCCGAGAGGGTTCCGTTGCGATAGATCGCTACTCGCATCTCACCGTTCTGGGCAGGCCACGTCCAGGTGTAGTTGTCGCCAGAAAGCTGACCTGTGATCTGTGATGCATCGGGTGCCTGAAGCTTCATGGCCTCGCGCTCGATGTCCTTGTTCTGACAAGCAGTCAGAACCAAGGCAAACATCGCCATTATAATAAATAATATCTTTTTCATAACGCTTATTTTTCAATTGTCAATTAACATTTTCAATTTAATTGTATCCCTTGTTCTGGGTATAGAGACCAGGTACGTAGTAGAGCTGGATATAAGGCAATGGGAAGTACTCGTTCTTGCCAGGTGTATAATGGGCATCCTTATAATACTGTGCATAGGTCTGACCATCATACTCCATATTCTTTTCTGTCTCAAAGAAGGCATTCAGGGTAGTAGAGGCTATACCCCAACGGCGAAGGTCGAAATAACGGCCGTTCTCCATAGCGAGCTCCAGGCGGCGCTCCCAGCGCAGGCACTTACGAGCCGTATCCTTATCCTGGAAGTAGGTCTGGGGATAGAGGGCGATATCACACTGGTCGGCAGCGTATGCAATATGCTTGGAGATAGAGTTCTTGGCACGCTGACGGATGTCGTTGATAATGGTGCGGGCACCTTCCAGGTCGCCTGTCTCAATCATAGCCTCAGCACGCATCAGCATCACATCGGTGTAGCGGAACACATAGTCGTTCATGGCGAAAGCCTGCCAGGGGTTGTCGAAGGTCTCACCCTTTGAACGCTGCGGAACTTCCTTCAGTGAAGCATAGTAGCCGTAGGTATTCGGGGTACGAGAGTTGTCCTTGGTCATCGTGTACTGAGCCTCGTATTTGTAGGGGAAGGAAGGCATACCAACAGTGTGGAACAAACGCGGATCCCACTTCTGAGCATTGGGCACACCGTTAATAGGATATGAAATCTCCTTGTTATAGTCGTCGAACATGGGCAGACCGTCCTTGGTCTTGAAAGCGTTCACCAGATTCTGTGTGGGCTTGTGGAAGTCCCATCCGCATGACCACATCTGCCAGCAGCCATTAAGCATGTTGCTCCAGTTGGCACGACCATAGAGGGTGTTGTCATCCTGATAGTCAGAGTGCTGTACAGCGAAGACACTCTCCTTAGAGTTTTTGTACTCAGGCAGGAAGATGTCGCCATAGTCCTCGAGATAACCATACTGAGAGCTGGCCACCTCCTGGGTGTACTTCAGTACTTCCTGCATATACTGGCTGTTGATATGGCTCACACCAGTGTTTGCCTCATAACCGTCGCCCCAAGCCATTGTCAGATAGCACTTGGCCAGATAGGCAGCAGCAGCAATCTTGTTGGCGCGTCCGCCTTCAGCCTGAACGGCAGGCAGTACATCGTAGGCAGCCTTGAAGTCGGCCACAATCTTCTGCATCAACTCTTCGTGAGTGAACTCATCGTTACGAGTCTGCTCCTCAGAGTGAACTCTATAGACCTCCTCGTCGATCCAGGGCACCTGATTCCAGAGCTGTACGAGCTTGAAATAGAAGTGGGCACGGAGGAAACGGACCTCACCCTCACGGATGGTTCTTGTCTGAGGATCCAGTTTGTCGCCAGCATCAGCCAGCGCTACCAAAGCACGGTTGCAACGGCTTACTGAGCAGTAGAGATGATACCAGAGCTCGTCCATATGGTCGGGAGTCGAAGCTGTAAGTGTCGACCAAACCTCTACAGGATGGTAGTTGGTATCGGTAGTACCTGAACCACCTTTCATGGCATCGTCGGAAGAAACGTCGCCATAAGGCCACAAATTAAACGGATAAGTATACCAGTCGTCGCCGAGTTTGGCATAGGCTGCAGTCACCATCTCCTCTGGCTGACTCATAGCCAGACCCTCGCTGATGACACCCTTGGGTTCAACGTCGATGAACTTATTGCAAGAGGTAAGTGCACCGCAAACGATCAGACCTGCGCAGATTGCTTGATATATTGTCTTCATAATCTTTCTTATTTTACTATTTTACCTTTTTACTTTTTTACCCTTTTACTTTTTTACCCTTTTACCTTTAGAAAGAGGTCTGGATTCCAAATGAGAGGCTAGTGCTGTTAGGATACATCCAACGTGGGTTCTCAGGATCAGAGCAGGTCAGCGAACTACTCTTGATGGTGAGCAGGTTATGACCAGAGATATAAACGCGTGCACTTGTCATGTTCAGCTTGCCAATAAGGCTCTTAGGCAAGTTGTAACCAATCTGAACCTGACGGAGCTTTCCGTAAGAGCCATTCTCTACGAAATATGTAGAGGCACGATTCTCACCACCGGTATTGTTAGTGGTCAGGGCAGGAATAGAGCTGCCAGTGTTGGCTGTAGTCCATGCACCAAGCATACGATTACCCTTGTTAGAACCGGCATCGGTGATGCTGTAGAAGTCAGTCTGGAACTTCTGGTCGTTGTAGACATCCTGACCGGCAACGCCCTGCCAGAACATATTGAAGTCGAAGTCCTTATAGCTGATGTCAAAGTTCAGACCCCAAGAGAAGTTGGGCACCGGATTGAAAATCCAGGTCTGGTCCTGTTCGTTAATGATACCATTACCATCGAGGTCGGCATATTTCAGACCACCTACGCGGGCATTGTCCTGGCCAGAGGCAAGAACCTCCTCACGGCTCTGGAACAATCCGTCGACTACATAACCTACGATTGAACCGTAAGGCTTCTTCGACTCTACAAGGTTCTCCTTAGCAGTGTGGACATACGAACCAGTTGTTGTCTCAGGCAGGTAAGTAACCTTTGAACGATAGAAATCGACGTTACCGTTGATGTCGTACTTCAGACCATACTCTGTAGTGTGGCGATAGCCAAGTGAGAGCTCCATACCCCAGTTCTGGAGGCTGGGACCGTTGAGCCAGCTTGCACCACCCTCACCCATCGAACCGAGGTAGGCGGGATTGATCAGCATATCCTTTACCTTTTTAATATAGGTATCGAATGTACCATAGATAGAGCTGCCGAGGAAACGGAAGTCAAGTCCGAGGTTCCACTGCTCTGTGGTCTCCCACTTCAGGTCGTTGTTCTGAGCCTGAGTAGCACGGAAGCCAGAGGGGAAGATACCACTGCCCTGCAGTGCGAGGTCGTATGCTGTCGACTCATTGCGTCCACCACCATAGGTAGCTGCATAGAGTCCGTAGCGGGCGTAATTAGAGATAGCCTGGTTACCAGTCTGACCCCAAGATGCACGAATCTTCAGATCGTCGATCCAGCTCTGACCCAGATGCTGTGAGATACGATAACCAAGTGTAGCAGCGGGGAAGGTACCATAGCGGTTGTTCTCACCGAAACGGCTTGAACCGTCGTGACGGATGGTGAACGAAGCGAGCAGCAGGTCCTTGAAGTTGTAGTCAACCTTTCCGAAGAAAGAAACGAGGTTGTAGCCTTCCTGGATACCACTTGCACGCTGGGTGCCGGTAGCTGCATCGGGATACATATAGTCGTAGTTCTCTATAGCAAACATCTGTGCATAGGCATTTGCCCTGTCCTCGATATCTCTGTGGAGCTCAATACCACCCAGTACAATGAAAGAGTGATCCAAACCAAGGTTGAAGCTATAGTTGGCCGTATTTGACCAAGTCCACTTCACATCGGTCTTGTAACCCATGTTTGCAGAAGGCGTAGAGTTGTTCACCACGTCTGAATGCCAGGTGTAAGTCACACTGTGAATATTCTCAGACCACAGATCAAGACCGAAGTTTGAACGGAGCAACAGGCCCTTAATAGGCTCGATGTTAACGAATGCATTACCGAAAACACGCCACATCTTCAGGCGGTTGTCGCGGTTGTGATACAACTCACGCAGGGGGTTCTGACGGTCGGACATGCCACCGACAGGACCTGAGAAGGTTACACCGTCCTCTTCATAAACAGGTACTGTAGGAGCCATCTTCAGAGCATTCTCCAGAGGCTGGCAGTCAACCTGATTAGAATAGGAAATAGTAGCATTCTCACCCACGGTAATCATCTTGTTCACCTTGAAACTAGTATTGATACGACCTGAGAAGCTCTCAAAGTCGGTATATTTCAGGATACCAGTGTTCTTCTTGTAACCAAAAGAGAAGAGTGCCGATGTCTTCTCGGTAGCATTAGAGATAGAGAGGTCGTAATTCTGTGCGAAACCTGTACGTGAAATCTCTTTCAGCCAGTCGGTGTCGCTGAAACGCATGGTGCGCTTCAGGTTAATATAACCGTCGTAAAGACCGTTAACAGTAAACTGACGCATTTGTCCTGTTGCAGGGTCGTATGCACTGATAGGTGTTCCTGAAGCGGCATTCAGTGTCAGACCGTAGTTGTTGGCATACTGCTCGGGATCGAGGCCGTCGTTCATGGCAGCCTGAGCCATTGAGGTGGCATACTGAGCGGTATTTGCCAGGTCCATCATCGACTGCTTGGTGTAGAACTGGGCCGTCAGATTGGCAGAGAAGTCAACCTTTACCTTGTCGCCCTTCTTACCGCTACGGGTGGTGATGATGATCACACCATTAGCAGCACGAGAACCGTAGATAGAAGCAGAGGCAGCGTCCTTCAACACCTGCATCGACTCGATATCATTCATATTCAGAGTGTTCAGGTTGGTCGTTGTAGGCACACCGTCGATAACGAACAGAGGATCCTGTGAAGAGTTGAACGATCCCACACCACGGATACGGACGGTACCTGCACCGACAGGAGAACCGTTACTGGTGATGGTCATGCCTGGAACTTTACCCTGCAAGGCACGCATGGGGTCGGTATCCGATGAAGTCTTCAGATCCTTCGTCTCAACAACTGATACCGAACCGGTAAGGTCGGCCTTACGCTGTGTCTGGTAACCAGTAACCACAACCTCAGCCAGCTCCTTGGCATTGTCTTTCATCGTGATCTGCATACCATCTTTTGCAGCCACTTCTTGTGTCTCAAAGCCAATGTAGGAGAACACCAGGATTGCACCAGGGTTCACCTTAATCTTGAAGTTACCATCGAAATCAGTAATAGTACCGTTCGAGGTCCCTTTCTCCATCACTGTGGCACCGATAACTGTCTCGCCTGTAGCGTCGACCACCGTGCCACTGATCTCCGTTTGCGCGTACATAATAGTACTGACAAGCAGGAGTGCAAAACTCAGAAATAGTTTCTTTAGTTTTTCCATTGTTGACTTGTTTAAATTGTTAGTACTCATAATGAATTGAAATATTTGCTGCAAAGGTACTAAGCAATTCGCGTGAGGGCGTAAAAATATCGTTCATTCCATGCAAAAATTGTTTCAGTGTAACAAATTTGCGAAGAAATGAACGATTTTTGCTAACTTAAAGGTCGGAAGGACTAATGCCAAACTCGTCTTTGAAACATTTGGTGAAATAAGAGGGGGCAGTAAACCCTACTTCATAGGCAACCTCGGATACATTCTTATCGGTTGTCTCCAGCAAAACCTTGCTACGGTTAAGACGACTCAAGCGGATAATATCGACAGGTGTACGACCTGTCAGCGTCTTCACTTTTCTATATAGCTGAACACGGCTGACGCCCATCTGTTCGGCCAAGGTCTCAACACTTAAAGAGCTCTCACCCATCTGTTCCTGTACAAGACCACGAAGCTTCTCCAGGAATCGGGCATCAGATCCCGCTTCTATATGTGCCTGTTCCTCTGGGGTCACAGTCGTAATCTGCGGCTGTTCCGGAGCAGGAGCCACCTCTGCCGGCTCATCTTCTACCGGTACGTTTACCACCATTGAGAAAGCCTGGCGCTCCAGACGGTGACGGCGGTGCATGTTGGAAACAATAATCATACCACTGACAGTGATTACAAATATGACAATAGCCAAAAGCAACGTTATCAAACGTTGGCTGTTAAGCTGTTGCAGGTAGTTGTCAGCTTGCCTATGTAACAAATTGATATTGTTACTTTGGCGCACCAGTTCCTCGTTCTGCAGCAGCAACACTTTGGCATTGTCTTTGGTGACAAGCGACGCCATCAAAGGATTGTCCTTCTCGTAAGGTTTCCCTTCCAGGATGTTCATCGCCAATTGGAGCACCTGATCTCCATGAGTGGGATAGATATAGGAGACTTCCAGCACCGAATCGCGAACACATTCAATACCGTTCCCTTTTCCAGGAAGACCATCGATGCCACAGTATTTCGTAGTTTTGCTGGCCAGCGTCTTCGAGGCACCCACGGCCATACGGTCATTCTGACCAAAGACGTAATCAATATGAGTAAGGTCGCCTTGATAGTCCTTGATAGCTTTGACGGCACTTTCCTCTGTCCAGTCGCCTTGCAGCGAAGCGACAAGCTCTATACCAGGATAGGCGGCAAGTGCTTTTACAAAGCCGTTATGACGATCGATGGCGGGTGACGACCCCTTTAGTCCCATAATCTCCAACACACGACCTTTTCCACCAAGTTGAGTAGCTATATACTCCCCCATCAGCGAACCCATCTCATAGTTATCGGCTCCGATAGAAGCCGTATATTTCTCTGAGTTGGTCTTCCGGTCAAAGACTATGACTGGAATCCCTTTGTCGAAAGCGTTGTCGATGGCAGGCGAAACGGTGGAAACCTGGTTTGGAGCCACAATCAACAGATCGACACCTTCATTGACAAACTGGTTGATCTGTTCTATCTGCTTCTCGTCACTATCATCAGCAGAGGCAAAACTCAGCTCCACGTCATCATAGAAATAGGTGCCCATTACCAACTCCTGATTCAACTTATGACGCCATATATCTTCCGAACACTGAGACACAGCAATCTTATAAGTCTTCTCACTTTTAGAGCAAGAAGATAGAACTATTGTAAGTGCAATCAGGTAAAATAAAAACTTGCGCATTGGTATACCGGCGTTAGTAATAGGTGCTGCAAAGATATGAAAACTTTGCGGAAATTCCAAATATTTTTGGAAAAATGTAACAAAGGGAGGAATAAAAAAAGAGGTTCAGTAAGAAACTGAACCTCTTAATGGATATTATGCTTTTTTCAGTTTGTCTGGTATGATAGGCATGGCACCGTTCTGAGTGCATACATAGGCACTGACCTGAACGGCCGTCTTGTGGGCTTCCTGTACTGGTCGGCCATTGATGATTGAAGCACAGAACGAACCGGTAAACGAGTCGCCGGCACCCACGGTGTCAGCCACCTCAACCTTCGGTGTGTCCTGGAACGATGTCAGTCCGTCATCAGTAAAGACGTACGAGCCATTTGTACCACAGGTCAGCACAAGCATCTTCAGGTGGTAATCCTGTACAATCTTCTCACAGGTCTGGCGCATATCCAGTCCATCATAACCAAACATACGGTTGACAACAACCAGCTCCTCGTCATTAATCTTCAAGATATTACAGATACAGAACGAATCCTCAAGGATCTCCTTGCTATAGAACTGCTGGCGCAGGTTGATGTCACAGATCTTCAGACAGTCATCGGGTGTGGCATCAAGGAACTTGCGGATATTCTCACGGCTGACAATATTACGCTGAGCCAGTGAACCGAAGCAGACAGCCCGTGCGCTCTTTGCAATCTCTTCCATCTCTGCATTGAAAGGAATATTATCCCAGGCCACATTCTCCTTGATGTCATACGTGGGGATACCTTCACCGGAAAGTGTTACCTGCACCGTTCCCGTAGGATAAGGAACTCGTGGCATCAGGTAGTTCAGATTGTGCTCTTTCAGAGCATCGATGGTTTCTTCTGCCAGTGCATCCTCGCCTAATGCGCTGATGGCAATGGTATCCAAACCAAACTGTGCTGCGTGATAAGCGAAATTGGCAGGAGCGCCACCTAATTTCTTACCTTCGGGAAGTACATCCCACAATGCCTCACCGAGGCCTACAATATAACGTTTCATGCTTTTTCTGTATTAAGTTGTTTGATATAGGTGAATAGATAAATAACGCCGAGGGCCATGATCAATACAGCACCTGCCTGTCCGATGGCATCGCTGGCAAAACCCATCAACAACGGGAATACCGTTCCACCGAAAAGGCCCATAATCATCAGACCACTAACCTCGTTCTGCTTCTGAGGCATTGCTGTGAGTGCCTGAGCAAAACAGATAGAGAAGATGTTGCTATTGCCATAACCCACCAGTGCGATAGCCGTGTAGAGAATCCATTTCTCTGTGCCGATGAAGAGTCCACACATCGAGAGTGCCATCATCACAACACTGATAATAAAGAATGTACGCGTAGGCAATACACGGAGGAAGAACGAGCCCGTCAGACAACCAATGGTACGGAAGATGAAGTAGAGACTGGTTGCAAAGGCAGCCTCATTGAGTGTCATGTTTAAGCGTTCCATCAGGATCTTCGGAGCTGTGGTGTTGGTACCAACATCGATACCCACGTGGCACATAATACCAAAGAACGACAACAATACGATGGGGGTGCCGAGCAGTTTTAAGCACTCAGCAAAGGTCGAAGCCTTACCCTCAATCTTGGGCTCATCGATATGCGTCACACCCAAAAGGACGGTAGCCAGAATACCGATAACGAAATAGATGCCAAAGAGGATGCGCCAATCGTAGCCGAACGAGGGAATCACCTGAGTAGCACCCCACATAGCCAGATAAGGAGCCAGAAACGAGGCGATGGCCTTAATGAACTGTCCGAAAGTGAGGGTAGAAGCCAGATTACCACCACCCATAACGGTCGATACCAGCGGATTCAACGATGTCTGCATCAGAGCATTTCCAATACCCAACAACGAGAATGAGATCAGCATGATAGCGAAGTTATTACCAAACAGAGGAATCAGCAGCGACAGTACAGTCACGCCAAGCGAGAGCAACACAGTGTTCTTACGCCCGATCTTGTTCATCAGCATACCCGTTGGCACACTGAAGATCAGGAACCAGAAGAACACCAGCGAAGGAAAGATGTTGGCTGTCGAATCGTTTAGGGCCAAATCTTCTTTCACATAGTTCGAAGCGATGCCCACCAAGTCTACGAAGCCCATGCAGAAGAAGCAGAGCATCACAGGAACAAGGGCAAGTTTGTTAACTTTACTCATAGTTGTATGTTATTTGATTATTTACTATTTAATCTCGTAGATGGTTGCCTTACCGCCTTTCACTTTCAGCGTGTTATAAGGCTCGTTGGGGAATACGAGATTGGTCATCGCCATCTTTCCGTCACTGGCAAAGGCCTCAATGCTACTATGGTCGATGAAGAGGCGAAGCTGTTTCAGAGCACCATGGGTGGGAGCTGTAGTCTCTATCGGGAAAGCTTCACTGAAACTGATGTCTCCACTCTGCTTGCGGTTCATAGCGAAGGTCTGTTTCTGAGCATCGTATTTCATGACAACCTGCTCACCCTTTGTGTTGGAGAGTATCAACTCCATTGAGCCCTTCACGTCGACGACAATCTCACAGGCATCTGTCGGGTTCTTGATTTTCTTACCACGCATAGCCAGTGTTTCCTTCGAGGGTATCACACTGACATAGGTCTCCTCGCCATCCTTGAACAGGCCTAGGTCACGAGCTATAGAGTTAGCTGAGCGGAACTGTCTTGTGGGCACCTGGTTAGCATACTGCCAGTTGGACATCCAAGCCAGAACCACAGTACGGCCATCGGGCGCATTTGAGAATGAAACGGTAGCATAATGGTCCTTACCATAGTCAAGCCACTTCGTTACCTTTGGCATAGACTCGCAGGTAAACTTATGACCATCGAAGTCACCAACAAAATACTGGGTAGCACTGCCGCCAAAAGGTCCACCAGGATTGATGTTACAAATCAGCACCCATTTGTCTTCGATCTTCAACAGGTCAGGACACTCCCATACACCACCATGATTACCATATTCACTACCGAAGCTGCTTTCCTTCTGCCAGTCCTTCAGGTTGGCCGATGACCAGATCTGCATTTCCTGTCCCACGGCTAGCATCATAATCCAGCGGTTAGTGCCATCATACCAGAACACCTTGGGGTCACGGAAGTCGGGTGCGTTAAAAGTAACAACGGGGTTCTTTCCATATTTATTAAAGGTACGTCCACCATCTGTTGAGTAGGCCATCGACTGAGTCTGAGCCTCCCCTGCAGAAGTGTAGAAGGCGATGACAGCGTTCTTACCAAAGCCAGCGGTATTATCTTTGTCTACCACACAAGATCCACTAAAGATAGTGCCTAAGGCATCTGCCTCAATGGCCAATGGTAAAGCCTCCCAGTGGACAAGGTCCTTAGAGACGCTATGGCCCCATGTCATGTTCTCCCACAAAGAGCCATAGGGATTGTACTGATAGTATAAATGCCATTCGCCGTCCTTATAGAACATTCCATTCGGATCGTTCATCCAACCATATTGTGGCGTATGGTGATAGGCTGGGCGGAACTTCTCGCGATTGGTAGTATCGAAAGTATCACTAAACTTCATCTCCTTCCAGCAAGCAAAGCCTTTCATGTTGCCTGTCGTACGACGGTCGCCATGGAAGATAATATCAAGCAGTTGACCGTCCTTTATCTCTAGGGGCACGTAATAGTCTACGTTGTCAACTGCCAGTCGTACATTCGGACGACGCGTACTCTGGTTCTCCATACCAATGATGCGTATGTTGGCATTCTCTGCCTTCTCCTCAACAGGCAGCAATACATACTTGCATCCTGTCTCCAGACGTACCATCGCATGGTTTTCACTCAATACCATTGGGTTCACCTGAGCCTGTGCCGACAGCGACGTCAGCAGGGCGGCCACGATAGAAATTGCTGTTCTTTTCATTTTACTATTCATTTGATTGTTATCGAATTCTGCTGCAAAAATAGGTCAAAAACCTTATATTTACAATAAATAATGTTTCATTTAATAATAAAAATCGTTCATTGCAACATTTTTGTTAGCAATGAACGAATATTGATGGTATTACTTCTTTAATAAACATATGCTAAACTACCCCATCACCACATCAAGCACCATCATCAGGACAAAACCTACTGCGAAACCGATGGTGCTAAGGTTAGAGTGCTGACCATTGGAGGCCTCAGGAATCAGTTCCTCGACAACGACATAGAACATGGCACCAGCAGCAAAGGCCAACATATAAGGAAGGACAGGCATCAGCATCGAGGCCAGGAGTAGGACGGCGACGGCTCCTACAGGCTCAACGGCACCACTCAACGAACCAATCACAAATGACTTCCACTTGGAATTGCCTGCTGCCCGCATGGGCATGGAGATAATAGCACCCTCAGGCACGTTTTGGATGGCGATACCTAAGGCTACGGCTACAGCACTGGCCAATGAGATATTCGAGACACTGCTCTCTGCTCCAGCGAATACCACGCCCACCGCCATACCTTCTGGCAAGTTGTGAATGGTGACAGCCAGAGCCAGCATCGCTGTCTTGGAGAGATGCGATTGCATACCCTCGGGTTTGTCTGTGCCGATATGGAGGTGAGGTGTCAACTCGTCAATCATCAGCAAGAATCCCATACCCAATAGGAATCCTACAGCAGCAGGAAGGACAGACCAGCGCCCGCTATCTTCCACCATCTCCATCGATGGAATCAGCAACGACCATACTGATGCCGCCACCATCACGCCAGAGGCAAATCCCAGAAGCGTCTTCTGTAACCTCACAGACATTTCGTCCTTCATGAAGAACACAAAGGCAGAACCAAGCATCGTGCCCAGCAATGGTATCAATAGTCCTATAATCAATGTCATTGTCTTCGATATTGCTGCAAAGATAATGATTTTTTGCGAATGACCTCTATCCAAATACCAACTTTTAGGATTGTTTAGCCGTTTTTTCTTGCACGTATTATTAATAATGTGTATTTTTGCCGAGGATTAACTAAACAAATAGGATTATGACACCCAAAGAACTCAGAAACGAACGACTGGCAGAACGGATGATCAAGAATCTGAAACGCCGTAATATGGAGGCCTTCTATTGTAAAACCTCCGAGGAAACCATTCAGAAAGTGTTAGAACTGATTCCCGATGGCAGCAGTATCACTTGGGGCGGTTCGATGACCATACGGGATATGGGACTGCCTGATGCCCTTAGGAAGAAAGGAACATATGAAGTGCTGGACCGCGACCTCGTAGAGGGCAACGAGGAGAAAGTGCAGATGTATGTCAGAGCTTTTACGACCGATGTCTATCTGTCGAGTGCAAATGCCATTTCTGAAGACGGTGTGATTGTGAATATCGACGGGAATGGTAACCGTGTGGCAGCTATTACATGGGGACCCAAGAAGGTGATCTTTATCATCGGATTGAACAAGGTGACCCAAACGGTGGAGGCTGCTCTGGCCAGGGCTCGCAGCACGGCCTCACCTATCAATGCGACCCGTTTCGACATCAAGACGCCCTGTCAGGTGGATGGTGTCTGCCACAACTGTAATTCGCCAGAGAGTATCTGCAACTACGTCCACTTCTTGCGCAATTCACCACACGGCAAACATACCGTGATTTTGGTGGGCGAGAATCTCGGCTATTAATTACTGCTTGGAGGCAGCTTCTTTAAAGGCATCCATGATGGCCGTAGGACGATGGTTGCGGAAGGCTCCCAGGCGATAATGACCTTCGGCTTCAGGAGCCCAGTAGAAGATGCCCTGACAATGGCCGTTCGTCTGATGGCGGGCAGCATTGATTAGTCGTGTCATCCACAACTTGCCATCCTCGGCACGATCGGCATCATAGCCTGTCTCGACAATCATCAGCGGCGTCTGCCAGAGATCCCATAACTGGTTGATGTTGGCGATGGCCTTCTCGAGTGTCTCGTCTTCTGTTTTGGTCAATCCAGCATCGATGTCCCAATAAGGATAGACACTCAGACCTATCATGTCCCATTTGGCGCCATGCTCCTTGAGTCCCTCGAAAATAAACTTGTAGCGCTTGGGGTCGCAGCCACCATCGAGGTGAACAATACAAATGGCGTCTGGGAACACAGCCTTTACGGCTTCGTAGCCAGCCTGCGTCAATCCTGCATATTGCGCCATGTTCTCCGTGGCACGCCCCATTGGCCAGAGGAAGCCATTGGTGGTCTCGTTGCCAACCTGTACCCACTTCACGTCAACACCATTATCCTTCAGCAGCTGCAAAGTTTCATGAGTATGCTTTGCCAATGCCTGGCACATTTCTTCGTAAGTCATCTGCTCCCAGGCCTTAGGGATATTCTGTTTACCAGGATCAGCCCACCAATCGCTGTAATGGAAGTCGATCATGATGGCCATGCCCTGCTCCTTAGCGCGAAGAGCCAAGCGGAGCACATCCTCTTTACTACTAAACCCACCCCGAGGATCGACCCAAACACGGTATCGGGCAGCGTTCAGACCATATTCCTTCATCAGTTTGGTGTTCTCACAGGGCTCGCCCTGAGCATTATAGAGTTGGCCACCGAAAGCCTCTATGGCGGAGGTTCCACTGATATCTGCACCTAACCAAAAAGTATCATCGGCAGTAGCCGAGAGCAGTGTCATCAACAGCGTCAGGAGGGAGATAAGTCTTTTCATTTTCAAATAATTTTAGTATACGACGGCAAATATACGAAATTTTTCGTAATTTTGCAAGCGAAATGACAAAATATGCCCTATTCTTCGACATTGATGGAACGTTAGTGAGTTTCCAGACCCATGAGATACCGCCATCGACCATCTTGGCACTGACCCAGGCGAAAGCCAATGGTCACAAGGTGTTTATTGCTACTGGTCGTCCTCCGATTATCATTACCAATCTTGGTGCCATCGAGCATCTGATCGACGGCTATGTGACCACCAATGGTGCCCTCTGCTTTGTAGGCAACGACGTGGTGAGCTGTAAGTCGATCCCTCAAGAGGAAGCGCGGCTCGTAGTAAAGGATGCGCAAGAAAAACAATATGGTGTGATTGTCATTGGCGAGAAGGATGTAGCTATTTTCGACCCTAAGGGTGAGGTGGACTATATCTTCGGGCAGCAGTTGGCCGTCAAGAACCTGCATCTGGCAAAAGCCGTTGAGGAAGTTATCGACCAGCGTATCCTCCAGCTGACGCCATTCTTCAACAAGGATTACGAACGGGAGTTGATGAGTCGTTTGCCTGGCTGTACCTCTGGACGCTGGCACCCTGCCTTTACCGACATCACCGCCAAGGGGGCAGATAAGGGCGAGGGGCTTCTGGCAATGGCCGCTCACCAAGGGCTGAACCCTCAGCAGACAATGGCCTTCGGTGATGGCGGCAATGACAGTTCTATGGTTCGCGGAGCAGGCATTGGTGTGGCGATGGGCAACGCCATCGACGAACTGAAGGAGATTGCCGACTATGTGACCACCAGCGTTGATGACGATGGCATCCGAAACGCCCTTAGACACTTTGGGCTCATATAAAATCAGGTACGATATGAAATACTCCGACCTCTTTCTCGACTTCGATGATACGCTCTATGATACCCATGGCAATGCCGTCATCGCCCTGCAAGAGCTCTTTGTTGCCCTGCACTTAGGCGACTACTTCCCTGACCCTACCCTATTCTATGATGAATATTGGAAGGCAAATATCGATCTCTGGACACGCTACTCGAAAGCAGAGATTACACGTGACTATCTGATTGTAGAGCGTTTCCGTCGTCCTCTAAGCTTTGGAAAAGGGCTGGAGCCTACGGAGGACTACTGCCTGAAGGCCAGTGACCTGTTCCTGGACTACTGTTCCACGAAGCCAGGATTGGTGGAGGGCGCCCGTGAACTGGTGGACTACCTGAAGAAGAAAGGCTATCGGATGCATATCTGCAGTAATGGCTTCCATGAGGTGCAATACAAGAAACTGCAATCGTGTGGCCTCTATGAGATGTTCGATACCATTATCCTCAGCGAGGATGCGGGAGCCAACAAACCCTCGCAACAATTCTTTGACTATGCGTTTGAGATCTCCAAGGCCCCCAAGGCATCGACGCTGATGATTGGCGATAACTTCAATACCGACATCTTAGGTGCTAAGCAAGTCGGCCTCGATACTGCCTACTTCAACCGCTTTCCCGACTATCCTGCCCCAGAGCCTGTCACCTTTGAGGTCACAAGTCTCCACCAATTGATGGAGATCTTGTAAACCCTACTTGCTGATGACTTCAAGCCCCTTGCGGACCATCTCGCTGCTCTCGTTGACCACAGAGTAGTATTCGCTCATATCCCAGATATCACGGGCGATAAGGGCCTTCAGCTGCAGACTGAGATAAGGTATGGTCTGGGCCAATTCGGCCTCATCCTTGGGCTTGATTTCCTGCTTCTCTCCCTCGGCAATGATTGTGTCGATGAGTGATTGTGGCACTTCGAAATGCTGTTTGAACTCGTCGAACGAGGGCCAGCACTCCTTTAATTCCTTACGATGATTGTCGACATAGCGGAGGTTCTGCTGAATGACAATGCTTTTGGCAGCCAGCTGTCGATGGTAGTCTGTATAGATTGTGGTGTCGAGAGGCACATACTCATCAGGCATGATACCACCGCCGCCATAAACCGTACGGTGCTGGCGAAGGGTCTCATACTTCAGCGAATCGACAAAGTGGATACTGTCGACATTTGTCAGCTCACCACTCTTAAGCCGATTCACCATATCCATCGCATAATCTTTCTTGTCGCCTTTCTTATATGGCTTCTGGATACAACGGCCCGAGGGGGTATAGTAATGAGCGATTGTGAGACGAATCATCGAACCGTCGGGCAGATCGACAGGACGCTGTACGAGGCCCTTTCCAAAGGTTCGGCGCCCCACAACGAAACCACGGTCCTGATCCTGAATGGCTCCCGTGACAATCTCTGCTGCCGAAGCCGTAAAACCATCGACCAAGACAACCACTTTTCCTGAGAGGAACACACCACGGCCATCGGCCTTATACTCCATACGGGGCACTTTCAGACCCTCGGTATAGACGATGAGATCGCCCCGCTGAAGGAACTCGTTGGCAATATCGACAGCTGCTTTCAGATAACCGCCTCCATTATCCTGAAGATCGAGAATGAGGTCAACCATACCAGCCTTTCGGAGTTTGGAAAGGCTCTCAAGGAATTCCTGATGGGTAGTGGCTCCAAAGTTGCCAATACGGATATAGCCAATGCCAGGGCGGATGATATAGGCAGCATCCACTGACTTCACAGGAATCTTATCTCGTGTAACAGTAAACTTCAACTGATCCTTGATACCCTGACGCACTACGCCAAGTTTGACTTTTGTACCTTTCGGACCACGCAGACGCTTCATAATTTCCTCTTTCGGCATCTTCACACCAGCAATGGCCGTATCATTCACAGAGACAATACGGTCGCCAGCGATGATACCTATCTTCTCTGAAGGGCCGTTGGTGACGGGTTGGATGACGAGCAGCGTGTCTTCAATCATATTAAACTGCACACCAATGCCCTCAAAGTTGCCGTTCAAAGGTTCGTTAAGCTCCTTCACTTCCTTAGGGGTGGCATAGGTGGAATGGGGATCGAGTTTCTCGAGCATTCCACGGATGGCATCCTCTACCAGTTTCTTTTCATCGACGCTATCGACATAAAGATTGGTGATGGCCACCTCAGCATACTGCAGTTTCCTCAATGGCGAATCGTCTTTCGTAGAAGGACGAAACTGTGCGGATAAATGCGAAAAGACGAAAAGGCATAATGATAAGATGCCCCATCGTGTTATCTGATTGAATTTAATCATAAGATTCTTCTTCTGGGCGGTCTTCTTCGACCACCAGGTTATCGATGATAAAGTTCTGGCGCTCCATCGTGTTGTCGCCCATATAGTACTCCAGGAGTTTCTGAATCTGGTCGTTCTTGTGGAGCGTCACCTGTTCCATACGGATATCGGGACCTATGAAGCCCGCAAACTCATCAGGCGAGATCTCGCCAAGACCCTTGAAACGGGTAATCTCTGGATCAGGACCAAGTTCCGAGACAGCCGTCAACCGTTCTTCATCGCTATAACAGTAGCGGGTGATGAAGTCGCCCTTCTTGCCAGACTTGGCATCGGCCTCAGCTATCACCTTCTTGTTCTTGATCTTAGTGCGACGGTTGCGGACACGGAAAAGCGGCGTCTGCAGCACATAGACATGACCTTTCTTGATGAGTTCTGGGAAGAACTTCAGGAAGAAAGTGATAAGCAGCAGACGGATATGCATGCCATCGACATCAGCATCGGTAGCCACTATCACCTTATTATATCTAAGGTTGTCGAGGCCGTCTTCTATGTCGAGGGCTGCCTGCAGGAGGTTGAACTCCTCGTTCTCATAGACCACTTTCTTGGTAAGCTTGAATGTGTTCAGGGGCTTGCCTCGCAGGGAGAACACTGCCTGAGTGTTTACATCGCGGCTCTTTGTGATGCTTCCGCTGGCAGAATCACCCTCTGTAATAAAGATGGAGGACTCTTCCTTACGGTCGTTCTTAGCGTCGTTATAGTGGATGCGGCAGTCACGCAACTTACGGTTGTGAAGGTTGGCCTTCTTGGCACGTTCACGGGCCTTCTTGGTGATACCTGCCATCTCCTTGCGCTCGCGCTCACTCTCCTTGATCTTGGTCTCTAGGGCCTCTGCCACATCCTGATGTATATGCAGGTAGTTGTCTACTTCCTGCTTAATGAAGTCACCCACATATTTATTAATGCTCACACCATTGGGGGACATCTGCGTAGAACCAAGCTTGATCTTCGTCTGACTCTCAAAGGTGGGCTCCTCGACATTTAGGGCGATGGCTGCCACGATACCTGTGCGGATGTCGCCTGGTTCGTATTTGCCAAAGTATTCCTTAATAGTCTTGGCGATATGCTCCTTTAAGGCGCTCTGATGGGTTCCTCCCTGGACGGTGTGCTGACCATTGACGAAGGAGTAGTATTCCTCGCCATACTGATCGGAGTGGGTAAAGGCAATCTCAATGTCCTCGCCCTTCAGGTGGACGATGGGATAAAGGCCATCGTTGGTCATGCGATCGGTAAGCAGATCCTCCAAACCATTGCGAGAGATAATGCGGCGCCCATTGTACATGATGGCCAGACCAGAGTTCAGGTAGGTATAGTTACGGAGCATGTTCTCGATGATCTCGTCGCGATAGGAATAGTTCTTAAACAACGTGTCGTCGGGCTCGAACATGATATAGGTGCCCGTCTCGTCATTAGAGGGCTCAGTAACGTCGCTCTTGAGGATACCACGCTCGAAGACCACCTTGCGTACTTGTCCGTCACGATAGCTATGGGCTTCGAAATGGGAACTCAGGAAGTTGACAGCCTTGATACCGACACCATTCATTCCCACCGACTTCTTAAAGGCCTTGGAGTCGTACTTACCACCCGTATTCAATTGGCTGACGGCTTCGATGATCTTTCCCTGAGGGATACCACGACCATAGTCGCGAACAGAGACTCGCAGATGGTCTATAATATCGATCTCAATGCGCTTGCCAGCATTCATACGGAACTCATCGACGGAGTTGTCGATGGTTTCTTTCAGGAGTACGTAGATACCATCCTCTGGCTGCGAACCGTCGGAGAGGCGTCCGATGTACATACCAGGACGCGTGCGGATATGGTCTACATCCGACAGGTGGCGGATGTTGTCTTCATCGTAGTTTACCTGTTCATTAGGTTGACTGATTATGCTGTTGTCTTCTATCATAAAGCTTTCTTATAACATCTTCTGCGTTTATGCTGTTCGTTCTCCAGATAAGCCCACTGGCCCTGCACCTTGCTGTTGGTCTCCATCTCCACATGAGTCTCGCCCCACTTAAAGCCGTACTTCTGATAGACGGGTATGAGCTTATAGAACAGCAGGGCATTGGCACCCTTGGCGCGATATTCTGGCAGGATGCCGACGAGCAACAAGTCGACGACATCCGTCTTATGAAACTTCAGGGCCCGGATGACGTGCCACCATCCGAAGGGGAACAAACGCCCCTTGCGACACTTCTGCAGGGCTTTGGTCAACGAAGGAATGGAGATTCCCACGCCTATCACATCGTGATTGGGCGTGTTCCAGTCTTCGATGACACAGAGCATATCCATCGAGAAGAACTTGAAGTACATCTGCACATACTCGTCTTTCTGGCGCTGGGTCATCTGGGAAAAGCCATAAAGGTGGGCAAAGGTCTTATTGACCACATCGAGCACCTTCTGACCATACTGCTCAGGACCAAACACCTGACTACGCTTCAGATCGGGCACATGGAGGTTGTAGCGCTTCATCGTCATTTCTGCCACACGCTTGTACTTCTCGGGAATGCCATCCTTCGGCACGTATAGCTTATACTCCACATAGTCATTATCCTTCACGTAACCCTCCATCTGCTCCATCAGCTTGGGGTAGTACTCGTAGTTATAGCTTGTGGCCATCGTGCCCAACTGATCGAAGCCGTAGGTCAGCATACCTTCAGGATCCATGTCTGTAAAACCAAGAGGGCCGATGATCTCCTTCATGCCCTTGCTGCGACCATAATCCTCAACGGCACCCAGCAAGGCCCGAAGCACCTCGATATCGTCGACCAGATCGAGCCAGCCGAAACGCACGGCAGGACGCTCCCACTGCTTATTATAACGATGGTTGATGATGGCAGCCACACGGCCCACCAGCTTTCCGTCCTTATAGGCCAGGAAATACTCTGCCTCGCAAAACTCAAAGGCTGAATTCTTATCCTTACTGAAGGTGTGAACCTCGTCGCTATACAGATTGGGGGCATCATAGGGATTTCCTTCATACAACTCGTAATGAAATTCGATGAATGCCTTCAAATCCTTTTTGTCTGCAACTCTCCTTATTTCTACTGATGACATCTTTCTTTTCGTTAAAGCAATAATTCGTTGCAAAGTTACGCAAAAAGGCGCAAAAAACCAAATTATTAAGATTTTTTACGGCAAACAAGGAGCTGATGCCCATCGTTGCCCACCGTCGTGGCAAAAATATACACCTCGCCACCATCCTTCAGTTTCAGGCGCTTGCGGAGTTCGGCTACTGACAGAGGGAAGTTGCGCACTGCGATGTTTGCCCTGTCAATACCCTTGAGCGCCTCCTTCAGCTCGCGCTTGTTCATGGATGAAACAGCCAATATCTCAAAGCTGCGACCAGGGAAATCATGGATTTCGTCAGCAGAAATGAACAAATGGGAGTTGGGGCCTATCTGCTGTATAGGGAACCGCTCCTCCAAGGCGGCGAAGCATCCGGACTTCATAATGGAGGCGTTTGGTTCGTAGAGACAGAGGCTTTGGTCCCTGATGGAAGAAAGTTCCCACCGTGGGAACTGTTTGTTCCCAGCCTGGGAACTATTTGTTCCCACGGTGGGAATTATTTCAAAGGTACTCTCTCCGTTGACGCATACCAGTCGCAAAGTCTCGCTCGTCTGCCTGCCAAGCACCAGCAGGAGCTCTTTGCATTCGTTGTTGACAGAGACGATATGCACCTCGCTCACGCTCTTCAGCGCCTCCACAGCCTGATGCCAATCGAGCATGGGGGAGAGTTTCAGAATCACCCTCTCTGCCTTCTCCATCAATCGGGGCATCAGCTCGAGCACATTGGGCGAGCAATCCTCGATGCTGTAGGTCCTGCCACCATGCTCATTACGACGGGCAGGGTCCAGATAGACGACATCGGCATGTGGCATCGACGACAGGTATTCTGCCGTCTGACTACAAACCACAGTGCTCTGAAGTCCCAGCGCTTGCATGTTATGCCCAACGATCGTGCAGAGGTCGGCATTTTGTTCCACATAGATGCGCTTGGAGAAACCTTGCGACATGAAGTAGAAATCGACGCCAAAGCCTCCTGTAAGGTCTACATAGGTCTCGCCACGACCTGCCAACCTGGCTTTGTAAAGGGCTGTGGTTTCAGAGGAACATTGTTCCATCGAGAGGTGGGGAGGATAAATGATGCCGTCGTTAGCAGCCCAGGAGGGCAGTTTGGTGCGCGCCTTTTGTCTGCCGGCTATCTGCTCAAGGGCAAAGGTCAGATTGACCTCAGGATCCTTTGTCCCCTGAAGTGCCAGCTGACGCACATCGGCATCAGCGTGCTGACGGATAAAGTCAAAAGTTGCCTGATTCATCATTTCGGATGCAAAGATAACAAATAATTCAGATTTTTGTATTACCTTTGCACCAAAATAATCAGAAATGTGTAATAACAAAGCAAACCTACAATGAAGAAATTACTATTCACGGCCCTGCTGACAGCCCTAACTCTGAATGTCAGCGCCCAGAGCTACCCCCCGAAGTTCACACCAGAACTGGAGTTTGCCCTGCAGCTGAAGGTGACGCTTGGCGAGGCCTTTGGCATTGACAACACCCAGCATGGCCGCCGTACCGTCATTCCCATCACAGGAGGTACTTTCGAGGGTCCGCTGCTGAAGGGAACGATCATCAATGGTGGTGCAGACTATCAACTGAATACAGAGAACCGCACAGAACTGGAGGCCATCTACTGTATCAAGACGGATGACGGTATCTACATCCACGTCCGCAATCGTGGCATCATTGCCAATGGGAAGGATGCTGACGGGAAACCATCTTTCTATTTCCGTGCAGCCCCTCAGTTCGAAGCTCCTGCAGACAGTAAATACGGTTGGCTGAATAATGCACTCTTCGTCTGCGCCCCTGAGTTCTCTTCGGAGTTCAAGGGTATCGTACTGAATGTCTGGAAAGTGAAATAGCTGTCTGATGACGGAGACGAGAAAGGGATTCGTACAACTGCATCTGAGCGTGCTGCTTGCAGGCTTTACTGGCCTCTTCGGGCGACTCATCACATTGAATGAGGTGGATATCGTATGGTATCGGATGCTGTTTACGAGCCTCATCCTGCTGGTCTTTACAGGATTGCCTCGTGTGGGCTGGCGAAAGTTTCTGCAGCTTTGTGGCTGTGGGGCTTTGCTGGGTTTCCACTGGATGTTGTTCTATGGCAGCATCAAGGCCTCGAATGTCTCCATTGGTGTCATCTGCTTCTCGCTCATAGGTTTTTTCACGGCCCTCTTCGAGCCTTTGATCTATAAACGGAAGATTTCATGGACGGAGCTCCTGTTGTCGCTGATAACGGTGGCTGGTGTGCTCTGTATCTTCTCGCTCGATGCACGTTATCGTTATGGCATCATGATTGGTGTACTGTCATCAGCCGTCTGTGCCCTCTACGCCATCTGTAATAAGAAGGTAAGCGTAGGGGTGCGCAGTCGGACGGTGCTGATGTATCAGATGTCGGGTGGTCTCATCATGGTTTCTGCCATCATCCCTTTCTATCTGTTGGTATTTCCCAGTCATCAGCCCGTAGTCGTCATTCCTGAAGGCAGCAACCTCTGGCTTATGCTCTGCCACGCGCTGTTCTGTACGGTAGGCATGTATCTGCTCCAGATCCAGGCCCTGAAGCGACTCTCGGCCTTTACGGTAAACCTTACCTATAATCTCGAACCTTGCTATACGATTATCCTTGCCTTCCTCATCTTTGGGGAAGGTCGTGAAATCAATTTCTCTTTCTATCTGGGTATCGTCCTCATCCTGCTCAGCGTCCTGTTGCAGTCAATGAAGGCATGGGGTAAGTAATCAGTGCTTTCTGCCCTTGCCTTTGAGGGCTCCTGCCACACTTCCGGCATCGAGCAGACGCTGTTGGGCCTCGTCGTAGTCCAATCCCAGGTAATCCTGCAGCATCCTTGTGCCACGATCCACGAGTTTGGCATTCGTCAACTGCATCTTCACCATACGGTTGCCATGTACGCGCCCCATCCTGATCATCAGGGTTGTGGATATCATGTTCAGCACCATCTTCTGGGCTGTTCCACTTTTCATCCTACTGGAGCCTGTCACGAACTCTGGGCCTACGATGATTTCTATGGGGAAATCGGAGGCTTCTGCCAAAGGAGTGTTGGGGTTACTTGTGATACAACCTGTCAGGAGTCCGTTTTGGTGAGCCTGACGAATGGCGCCTATCACATAAGGGGTCGTGCCAGAGGCCGCAATGCCTATCACGCTGTCATCCGCCGTGGGATGAAAGGCCTGGAGGTCATTCCAGCCTTGCTCTGGGGAATCTTCTGCCTTCTCCACAGCATGGCGCAAAGCCTCGTCACCACCAGCAATAATACCTGTCACCCAACCCTCTGGCACACCAAAGGTTGGAGGCAGTTCGCTGGCATCGAGCACACCCAGTCGTCCACTGGTTCCTGCTCCCACATAGAAGAGTCGCCCACCACGCTTCATCCTTGTCTCAATGGCTTCCACCAACGCTTCTATCTGCGGATTAGCCTTGCCAACGGCATCAGCCACCAGCGCATCCTCCTCGTTGATATGCTTCAACAGTTCTCCTACCGACATCTGTTCCAGATGGTCGTAATGGGAGGGCTGCTCTGTGATTCTAGATAGTTTTCCTGATGTCCTGGCCATAAGTCACAAGTTTGTGTTTTCATCAATACCCTTGAACATCAAGAGATAACGTTGGGCACGCTGTTGACAACGCTCTGCTTCACTGAGATACAACTCTGGGATAGTCGAGCCAGAATAAACATCCTTGAGGGTTGACTTCTTAGCTGTGAAGCGCAGCAGGCGCTTGCCATCGAACCACATACGTAACTCATAGGGTATCAACTCATCGCCAACATCGGGGGTGAGGGCATAGATGAACATCACTTGTCCTTTGTCGTCGTAGAGATATTCCTCATAGAACTCACGGGCAGCAAAGTTATACTTGGCTGTAGTGAAGCGGAGATAATGCGGTGGATAGGGATTGCCCTCCTCTTCTGACTCCAATTCACCATAGTACATACGGATTTTTTCCTCATGAGGACCTGTGCCTGGCAAGTTCTGCACCACCTTCAAATCGAAATATTCTGGTGGCGTTTTCCACATGCCATCTGCATCAGGCGTCATCTGGTCAATCATCTTATGAACATCCTGGTAAGCCTTGCGGATGCTCTCAACAGAATTTTGCGCACCAGCCGTCAATGTCCATGCTACACATATTAATAAGGTAAAGATTTTATTTCTGCTCATCTTGAACCATGATTACAAATTCCGGGCAAAAGTACAACAATTATCCGAATAAAACAAATTAATTCATATTAATTTCGTATCTTTGCCCTCGCAAAACGAAAAGCAAACATACAAGATGAGAAAGCTAACGATAGCCTTTGTGATGCTGCTGGGCATTTCTGTCATAAGTTTCGCAAAGGAAACGCCCTTGAAACCACGTCTGGTGGTATGTACTGACATTGCACCTGCTGATGTGGAGCCCGACGATATGGAGTCGATGGTACACCTGATGGTCTATGCCGATATGTTTGAGATCGAGGCGCTGATTACATCAGTGGGATGGAACTGCGACCCCTACCCTAAGGAATGGGCGCAGTATCTGCATCGCGTGATTGATGCCTATGGCCAGGATGTCAAAAACCTGAGGAAACGCTCGGAGCAGACTTCTTTCTTATCAAACGACGAAGAAAACGGACGTCAGCATATAGGCTACTGGCCCAGTGCCGACTATCTCAGAAGTCGTGCTGTGATGGGTAGTGAGCATGGAGGTATCAAGGTGATTGGCGAAGGTAATGACTCGCCAGGCAGTAACCTGCTGATACAACTGGCAGATGAAGACGACCCACGTCCTATCTATGTGGCAGCCTGGGGAGGCGCCAACACGCTGGCGCAGGCCATCTGGCGAGTGAAGCAGACACGCTCAGCAGAGGAACTGAAGAAGTTTGTAAGCAAATTCCGCATCTATACCATTACGGATCAGGATATGCAATACAACATGCGTATGAATCGGGCTTATAGTTCACACCAGTGGCTGCGTCAGGAGTTTAAGGACGACCTGCAGTTTATCTGGGACGAGGGCACCTGGCAGGAGCAATGCGAACTGGGCAAGCAGCACTGGGCATGGCACCAGAACAGCATCCAGAAACTGGGTGCATTGGGCAAGGAGTATCCTAATTACAAATGGGGTGTAGAGGGTGATACGCCTAGTTTCCTCTATGTATTACCCAATGGTCTCAACGACCCTGAAGACCCCTCACAAGCAGGTTGGGCAGGCTACCATCAGCGTGGTCTCTGTCCTGACTCGCTCACAACAGCCTGGACCAGTTGGGAGGAGCCAGTGCGCAGCATCAGCATTGGTTATAAGCAGCGCTTCTACCTCCATGAGCTATTTGATTTTATAGAACGGTTGCATTGGGCAGAACATGGCGAAGGTAATCACAATCCGATAGTTGTGGTTAATGGTCACCAAGGCCCATCGCCTTTAACACTTCAGGCTAAAGCTGGTGATACCATCCGATTGGATGCCTCCAAAAGTTCCGACCCAGACTTCAACGCCATCGCTTTCCAATGGTGGCAGCAACCAGAAATAGGAACAGCCAAACTGACCATTGAGGATGCGCAGAGCGCTGTTGTCAACCTCCACATCCCTACCAACGCCACAGGCCAGGCCCTCCACTTCATCTGTGAGGTCAGTGATAAAGGAGCTTCCAACCTGAAGTCCTATCAAAGAATCATTATCTCAATAGAGTAAAGACAAGATCAAACAAAAAAGAAACGATGACTTATTTAGGTGAACTGATATCAATAGGCGTAGCGTTTTCGTGGACAGCAACAGCGCTACTGAGTGAGTTCGGCTCAAAGCGACTTGGCAACCTGACGCTAAACGTCCTGCGTATGGCTTTGGCACTGGTGTTCTCGCTGGTGCTGTTTGGCGTTGTAACAGGCAATCCGTTGCCTGCAGGAGCATCAGTAGAAGCTGCGGGATGGATGTTGCTGTCTGGACTTGTGGGTTATGTGATTGGCGACTTCTGCCTCTTTCAGTGCTATATTATAATAGGTTCGCGATATGGACAACTCTTTATGACGCTTGCCCCATTGGCAGCAGCCCTGATGGCGTGGATAACATTAGACCAGCAGATGAGGGCCATGAGTATCTTGGCTATGCTGGTAACGCTCATGGGTATCGGTATTTCCGTATTAGGACGAGGCGAGCACCACAAGGTTTCGTTGAAATTACCTCTCAATGGTGTACTCTTTGCGATTGGCGCTGCAGTGTGTCAGGGTGTTGGCTTGGTACTGAGCAAGATTGGAATGGATCATTATGAAGCTTCGATGATGGCTGAGGCAGGCATGCCCGAATGGCTGGTACCTTTCAGTGCTAACTTCTATCGTTGTGTCGCAGGAATCATCGGTTTCTCATTATTGCTTTGGTTTCGCGATGGAATGGCTCCTTTACGTGAAGCGATACACGATAAAAAGGGACTTTCCGTGGCTACGGCCACTACCATCTTCGGGCCCTTTGTAGGTGTTGGTTTCTCACTGATGGCTGTGCAGTATACGGCAGCAGGCATTGCCTCTACACTGATGGCGATGACACCTATTATCATCCTTCTGCCCTCGTATTGGCTCTTCCACGAGAAAATCACCTGGCGGGCCGTCATTGGAGCCATCATCTCCGTCTTTGGCGTCAGCCTTTTCTTCCTTGGATAATTTTCAAATCAACAACTCATGGCACAAGACAACAAACAAGAAATATTCCCCATCGTAGATGTCGATGGTCAGACGATTGGCTCGGCAACTCGTGGCGAATGTCACAACGGTTCGCGACTGCTGCATCCAGTGGTGCATCTGCATCTGTTCAATTCCAAAGGTGAGCTGTATCTGCAGAAGCGCCCGGAGTGGAAGGATATCCAGCCTGGCAAATGGGATACAGCCGTGGGCGGACATATAGACTATGGAGAGACGCCAGAAGATGCGTTGCGTCGTGAGGTTCGCGAAGAATTAGGTATCACCGACTTCCAACCGCAGTTTATCGAGAAATACATTTTTGAGAGTGCCAGAGAGCGAGAACTGGTCTATGTGAATCGCGTTACCTACGATGGCCCCATCTGTCTTTCAAGTGAAGAACTCGATGGAGGCCGTTTCTGGACCCTCGATGAAATCCGTGCAACCATTGGCCAAGGCATCCTCACACCCAACTTTGAAAGCGAGTTCATTAAAATCATATCAAAGAACTTGTAATTTAATAAGGTACATACAGAAAGCAAAAAGAGCGCCGTAGAAAGATCTACAGCGCTCTTATTATAAATAAGGTGAAACCTTAATCAGCCAACTTTGCCTTAATCATCTCGCGGTTCAGACGAGCGATGTTAGCGATGGTTTCGTTCTTCGGGCAGACAGCCTCGCAAGCGCGGGTGTTGGTGCAGTTACCAAAGCCGAGCTCATCCATCTTAGCAATCATGTTCTTCACACGACGGGCAGCCTCTACACGGCCCTGGGGAAGCAGAGCCAGCTGAGATACCTTAGACGATACGAAGAGCATAGCAGAGCCATTCTTACAAGCAGCTACACAAGCACCACAACCAATACAAGAAGCGCAGTCCATAGCCTCGTCAGCGTCTTCCTTCGGAATCAGGATAGCGTTGGCATCTTGGGCCTGACCTGTGCGGATCGTGGTATAACCACCAGCCTGGATAATCTTATCGAAAGCATTGCGGTCTACCATACAGTCCTTGATTACAGGGAAGGCAGCAGAGCGCCAAGGCTCGACAGTGATGACGTCACCATCGTTGAAACGACGCATGTAGAGCTGACAGGTTGTTGCGCCACGCTCGGTAAGTCCGTGAGGCGTACCATTGATGTAGAGTGAGCACATACCGCAGATACCCTCGCGGCAGTCATGGTCGAACACGAAGGGCTCCTTGCCTTCGTTGATGAGCTCCTCGTTCAGGATGTCAAGCATCTCCAGGAAAGAGGTGTCATCGGGAATATCGTGCATCTCGTGGGTGTCGAAATGTCCCTGGTCCTTGGGGCCATTCTGGCGCCAGAACTTTATTGTAAATGAAATATTCTTTGCCATACCTTATTAATTCTTATAGTTACGTGTCTGTACCTTGATTGCCTCATACTCCAGTGGCTCCTTGATAAGAGTAGGCTCGTTGCCCTTGCCCTGATACTCCCAGCAGCCTACGTAGAAGTAGTTCTCATCGTCGCGCTTTGCCTCGCCTTCCTCGGTCTGGTACTCCTCGCGGAAGTGACCACCGCAAGACTCGTTACGAGAGAGGGCGTCGAAGGCTACGAGCTGACCCATGGTGAAGAAGTCACGCAGGTGGATAGCCTTATCAAGCTCGATGTTCAGGCCTTCCTTAGAGCCAGGAACGAAGAGGTTTGTATCGAACTCTTTCTCAAGCTCGTGCATCTTCTTCAGACCTGTCTTCAGACCCTCAGCGGTGCGGCCCATACCCACATACTCCCACATGATGTGGCCGAGTTCCTTGTGGATAGAGTCAACAGAGCGCTTACCCTGAATCTTCAGCAGACGATCCATCTCGGCGTCAACAGCCTTCTCAGCCTCAGCGAACTCAGGCAGATCGGTAGAAACCTTTGGCCATACAGCCTGATCAGCCAAATAGTTCTGGATGGTGTAAGGCAGTACGAAGTAACCATCGGCGAGACCCTGCATCAGAGCAGAAGCACCCAGACGGTTAGCACCGTGGTCAGAGAAGTTACACTCACCGATAGCGAACAAACCAGGAATAGTGGTCTGCAGCTCGTAGTCTACCCAGATACCACCCATGGTGTAGTGGATAGCGGGATAGATCATCATGGGCTTGTAGTACTTCACGCCGTTGATCTCGTTGGCTACATCGCCAGGGAATACGTCGGTGATCTCCTCGTACATTTCGAAGAGGTTACCATAACGCTGCATAATTACATCGATACCCAGACGGTTGATAGACTCTGAGAAATCCAAGAATACAGCGAGACCGGTATTGTTAACACCGAAGCCCTTGTCGCAACGCTCCTTAGCAGCACGAGAGGCTACGTCACGAGGAACGAGGTTTCCGAATGCAGGATAACGACGCTCCAGATAGTAGTCGCGATCCTCCTCAGGAATCTCCCAACCCTGCTTGGTTCCAGCCTGCAGAGCCTTAGCATCCTCGAGCTTCTTTGGAACCCAGATACGACCATCGTTACGCAGTGACTCAGACATCAGCGTCAGCTTAGACTGCTTGTCGCCATGAACGGGGATACAGGTGGGGTGAATCTGAACGTAAGAGGGATTTGCAAAGTAAGCACCCTTACGATAGCACTGAACAGCAGCTGTACAGTTACATCCCATAGCGTTGGTAGAGAGGAAATAAGTGTTACCATAACCACCAGTAGCGATTACCACAGCATTAGCGCTGAAGCGAACCAGCTTACCTGTGCACAGGTCCTTGGCAATGATACCACGAGCGCGGCCATCAACGATCACCACATCTTCCATCTCATAACGGGTGTAAAGCTTTACCTTACCGGCCTGAACCTGACAGCTCAGTGAAGAGTAAGCACCCAGCAGAAGCTGCTGACCCGTCTGACCCTTGGCGTAGAATGTACGGCTTACCTGAGCACCACCGAATGAACGGTTAGCCAGCATACCACCATACTCACGAGCGAAAGGTACGCCCTGAGCCACGCACTGGTCGATAATATTGTTAGAAACCTCAGCCAGACGATAGACGTTGGCCTCGCGAGCACGATAGTCACCACCCTTGACGGTATCGTAGAACAGACGGTAGATAGAGTCACCATCGTTCTGGTAGCACTTAGCGGCATTGATACCACCCTGAGCAGCGATAGAGTGAGCGCGACGAGGAGAGTCCTGAATACACAGGTTGATCACGTTGAATCCCATCTCACCGAGAGATGCAGCTGCAGAAGCACCAGCCAGACCAGTACCAACCACAATCACATCCAGCTTCAGCTTGTTCTTCGGGTTGACCAGACGCTGATGAGCCTTATATTCCTTCCATTTCTCAGGCACTGGACCTGCGGGAATCTTAGAATCAATTACTTTTGCCATAATCTTCTAGAATTTTAAAGTTGATAATTAGCAGCTGAGACTTGGTGCACAACCGAATGCGAAAGCCAAAACCACAACGAGGAACATCAGCATGAGCACGGTTACATAAATCATGCCAATGCACTGCCAGCGCTTCAGCCAAATCTTACCACTTACGCCAAGGGTCTGCATAGCTGACCAGAAACCATGGGTGAGGTGGAACCAGATGGCTGCAAGCCAAATGATGTAAATCACTACGAATACAGGATTCGAGAATGTCACCTTGATCCATCCAAAGCCGTCTGTCGGATCAATGGCAGGCATAGCGCCCACAAGCTCTGCGAACATCATGTTGTACCAGAAGTTCCACAGGTGAATCAGCATACCAATAAGGATGATGATTCCAAGAACGAGCATGTTCTTAGATGCCCACTCCACCTTACCAGCTTTAACCGTCGTAGCCACCTCGTAACGGTTGTCACCACGGGCGGTACGGTTCTGCGCTGTCAGAATGAACGCGTAGACGATGTGAATCACTGCCAGGGCAGCCAAGCCAAGTGTAGCCACAACGGCATACCAGTTGGCACCCAGGAATTCGCAAATCATGTTGTAACCCTCTTCCGAGAATAGCGCCACCATGTTCATGCAACCATGGAAGGTCAGGAACAGAATGAGCGCAACGCCCGTAACAGACATTACAACTTTTCTACCAATTGATGAATTGATTAACCACATAAGTTGTTGAATTTAAATGAGTTATAGAATGTTTGATACTTACTTTTAGGTACATCAGCACACGTTTAGGGTACAAAGATAGTAAAAAATAATGAGATAAGCAAGCGTTTTTTCAAAAAAATTACATTTTCGTTATTGCTTCTCGTAATCTGACATTCAATTCTTGACAATCAGAGAGCAGATTCCAGATGCCGTCTTCTGATAGAACGCCCCTCTTAAGATCTGATGGCAAGAGACCTGCCTCGTCGTCAGCAAAGTCCTTTTTCCAGTCCTCACTACCATAGTAATCACTGAGCATTTTTATCGCCTCTTGGACATCCAGATACTTGTCGAGGGCTGCTGACAGTTCCATAGTCGCTGCCGAAGCCTTTTCAAGCCTTTGTTCCATCTGCCTGATACGTTCTGCTTGTTCCATTATACTAATAATTCCGAGTTTTTTGCTTATTTGGTTGCAAAGTTACAAAAAAAGTTGGACTTTCCACGGGAAATTATCAAAATTTGAGTATCTTTGCGCCAACAATTCGATTATTGATTGAAAGGTGTAGCGTTTGACTATGGTTTTAAGATATGATGTAATCGTCATTGGAGGAGGTCATGCAGGCTGTGAGGCAGCTTGTGCCAGTGCCAATATGGGTGCCAAGACATGTCTGGTGACGATGGACATGAATAAGATTGCCCAGATGTCGTGCAACCCTGCCATCGGAGGCATCGCCAAGGGGCAGATTGTACGAGAGATCGATGCCCTTGGTGGACAGATGGGTTTGGTGACTGATGCCACCTCCATCCAGTTCCGTATGCTGAACGTTGGCAAAGGGCCTGCCGTTTGGAGCCCTCGTGCCCAATGCGACAGAGGCAAGTTTATCTGGGAGTGGAGAAAAAGACTCGATGAAACGAAGAATCTGGAAGTGTGGCAGGATCAGGCTGATGAACTGATTGTGGAAGACAAGAAAGCCATTGGTGTACGCACCATCTGGGGCGCAGAGATTTATGCCAAGTGTGTCGTTGTGACAGCAGGTACCTTCCTCAACGGGCTGATGCATATAGGACGAAAGATGGTGGCTGGTGGTCGCATTGCAGAACCTGCCGTTCCCCATTTTACGGAGAGCATCACCCAACATGGTGTCGTATCAGCTCGCATGAAGACGGGCACTCCTGTCCGCATTGACAAGCGCTCAGTGGATTTCGATGAAATGGAGATTCAGCCTGGTGAGAACCGCCCCTATCAGTTCAGTTATATGAACAAGGGAGGTGCCCTGAAGCAGTTGCCTTGCTGGACGGTAAACACGAATGAGGAAGTGCATCGGATCCTCAGAAGCGGATTGGACGATTCACCTTTATATAATGGTCAGATCCAATCAATAGGTCCTCGTTACTGTCCTTCGATTGAAACGAAACTCATGACCTTCCCTGAACGAGATAAGCATCCCCTTTTCTTGGAGCCAGAAGGAGAAGACACCAACGAGATGTACCTCAATGGCTTCTCATCATCCCTTCCGATGGATGTGCAAATAGAAGCACTGAAGAAGATGCCTGCCTTCAGAAATGTCAGAGTCTATCGTCCAGGCTATGCCATTGAGTACGATTTCTTCGACCCAACGCAACTTTATCATTCGTTGGAATCGAAGATTATCGGCAATCTGTTTATGGCTGGTCAGGTAAACGGAACTACAGGTTACGAGGAAGCAGGAGGCCAGGGGACATTGGCAGGCATCAACGCTGCCCTGAAAGCTGGTGCAGAGAGCGAGAGTCAGTTCAGTCCGCTGATTCTTCATCGCGACGAGGCTTATATCGGCGTTCTCATCGATGATTTGGTGACAAAAGGCGTAGATGAACCTTATCGTATGTTTACCTCCAGAGCAGAATATCGCATCTTGTTGAGACAGGATGATGCCGATGCGCGATTAACGGAGAAAGCCTACAAGCTCGGATTAGCGAAAAGGGACCGTTTCGATTGGTGGATGGAGAAAAAGGAGGCCATCGAAGAAATCGAAACATTCTGTCAGAACTTTGCGATAAAACCGAGATTAATAAATGATGCACTCGAATCGCTTGGCACTACCCCACTCCAATTTGGCTGCAAGCTCGTAGACTTAGTGAACCGTCCTCAGCTCAATCTGACGAACCTATCAGAAATCATCGCTCCATTAAAAGAGGTTCTGAATCGCCCATCTAATCGAAGAGAGGAGATTGCAGAGGCTGCGGAGATCAGGATGAAATATAAAGGATACATCGAGCGAGAGAAGATTGTGGCAGAGAAAATGCACCGCTTGGAGAACATTAAGATTCGTGGGCACTTCAACTACGAAGAGCTGCAAGGTCTCTCTACTGAATGCCGCCAGAAGCTGATGAAGATCCAGCCCGAGACGCTGGCACAGGCCAGCCGCATTCCTGGCGTCTCTCCCAGCGACATCAATGTGCTCTTGGTACTGATGGGGCGGTAACGTTCCACGTGAAACAAATGATCATTAATAACTTTATAACTCACTGATTATGAACAACAAAGTATTATTGGACAATCTGCGTGCCATACCAGATTTCCCCAAAAAGGGCATTAACTTCAGAGACGTGACCACGCTCTATAAGAATGCCGAGTGTGTACAGATTATGCTGAATGAACTGGAGGCTATCTACAAAGACAAGGGCATCACCAAAATCGTTGGAATCGAGAGTCGGGGCTTCATTATGGCATCTGCTTTGGCAGGACGACTAGGGTGTGGAATCGTGATGGCACGTAAGCCCGGAAAGCTGCCCTATACAGTAATCAAAGAATCTTTCTCCAAAGAGTATGGTGTCGACACCATTGAGATGCACATCGATGCCATCGACGAAAACGACGTTGTTCTGATTCATGACGACCTGTTGGCAACAGGAGGTACGGCCAAGGCTGCATATAACCTGGTTCAGCACTTCCACCCCAAGAAGGTCTATATGAACTTCATCGTGGAAATCAAAGACGAAGGATTACATGGTCGTGACGAATTTGAGGGTATAGATCTTACTACGTTATTAACTATCTGAGAAACGTTCCACGTGAAACACGACCTTGCGGAACACCTTTAATTACAGGGGGTCCGCAAGGTTTGCATCATCAACAGCAGCATGACAAAGGAAGAAAACGAAAAGCGTTTAGCCTACCTGAAAGGAATCGTTAGCAGGTTGCCAGATAAACCAGGCAGCTACCAGTTCTACGACCATGAGCACACCATCATATACGTGGGTAAGGCCAAAAATCTCAAGTCTAGGGTTTCATCTTACTTCTACGCAGAAATAGACCGTTTCAAGACCAAAGTGCTCGTCAGTAAAATCTTCGATATTAGCTATACGGTAGTAAATACAGAAGAGGATGCCCTACTCTTGGAAAACGCACTAATCAAGAAGCATAATCCCCGCTATAACGTGTTGCTCAAAGACGGTAAAACCTACCCTAGCATCTGCATTACCAAGGAATTCTTCCCACGCATCTTCAAAACCAGGAATATCAACAAGAAAATAGGCACTTTTTATGGCCCCTACTCTCATGTTACGAGCATGAACAACATCCTGGGCATCATCAAGGAACTCTACCATCCTCGTACCTGTCGTCAACCCATCACCAAAGAGGGCATTGAGGCGGGGAAATACCAAGTGTGTCTGGACTACCATATTAAAAAATGTATGGGTCCATGCGTAGGGAAACAATCGTATAACGACTATCAGAAAAACATCCTTCAGGCACGAGAGATCCTAAAAGGAAACACGCGCCAGGTGCTCAACGACCTGAAAGAAGAGATGCTAAGACTCTCAGAAGAACTGCGTTTTGAAGAGGCAGAAGAAGTGAAAAAGAAGTATATCGCACTGGACCAATTCGCTAGTAGGAGTCAGGTGGTGAGCCACACCATCAACAACGTCGATGTATTCTCTATTACGAGTGATGAGAAGATGGCATTCATCAACTTTATCCACGTCTCAAATGGCTCTATCAACCAGAGTTTTACCATCGAATACAAGAAGAAACTAGAAGAGACAGACGATGAACTATTGCAGCTCGGAATCATTGAATTACGGCAGCGATTCAAGAGCGATGCTAAGGAGATTATCGTGCCCCAAGAGGTAGATGTAGAGCTCGAAAATGTTACCTTTACCATCCCTCAGAGAGGAGACAAAAAGACCCTACTCGATCTCTCGATTATGAATGGCAAACAATACAAGCTGGACCGCCTGAAACAAGCAGAAAAACTTAATCCGGAGCAGAAGCAAACACGCCTTATGAAGGAGCTTCAAGACAAGCTTCACCTACCCAAACTACCCTACCATATCGAGTGCTTCGACAACTCAAATATCTCTGGTTCGGATGCTGTTGCTTCATGCGTGGTATTCAAGAAAATGAAGCCCAGCAAAAAGGACTATAAACGCTTCAATATCAAGACGGTAAAGGGCCCTGACGACTATGCCTCGATGAAGGAAGTGGTATCGAGAAGATACAACCGATTGGTTGACGAAGAACAACCCCTACCCGACCTCATTATTGCGGATGGTGGAAAAGGTCAGATGGAGGTGATTCGTGAGGTGATTCAAGACGAACTAAATCTCGATATTCCCATTGCCGGACTCGCCAAAGACGATCGTCATCGCACCAATGAGCTACTATATGGTTTCCCGCCTATGAAGGTTGCCCTGAAGGTAGAGTCTGAGCTCTTCCATGTGCTCACTCAAATACAGGATGAAGTGCATCGATTTGCCATCACATTCCATCGAGAAAAGCGTTCTAAGCATGCCCTGCACTCTGAGCTGGATGACATCAAAGGCATAGGAAAAAAGACCAAAGATGCGCTATTGCAGGCATTAAAATCGGTAAAACGCATCCGAGAAGCTGATTTAGAGACCCTTTCCGGACTCATTGGTAAGGCAAAAGCAAAAATCATATTCGAGTACTTCCATCAAGAAGAATAATAAAGAATATTTACATTGAAACACGGCAACGAGTGAGCCGCAATAGAACTAAGAATTGTCGTCAGGAAACCTAGAGTTTATGACGGGTAAAATGACACTTTCCTCCGAGTAAACTCCCACTTTACTTAGAGTAAAATCAAGGTACGCTAAATGCTCTTCTGGGAGAGTTAATTATAAAGAACCTATGTAAGGAAGTAAAAAGAAAATAGTTTACATCGCCATGCACAGGAAACGACAATAATCACAGTTTCACAGTATCACAGTTTGTTATTTCTTGCAAAGGGGGAATAAAAGCTTTTATAAGTGTTAATATTATTAAATATATGTATAAATATGTATAAGAAATAATACCATGAAGCAGGGCAACCCCTTCGAAAAAAAACTGTGATACTGTGAACTGTGAACAATGCATGAAAGGAAGGGTTAATAATTCCACAAGAAGAATCGAAAAAGATTTGGAGATACAAAAATAAGTTTGTATCTTTGCCGAAAAATCAGAAACGTTATGAGAGCAGTCATTCAGCGTGTCACCCACGCCAGCGTTACCATCGAAGGCCAGAAGAAGGCAGAAATAGGTCTCGGATTCCTAATTCTATTAGGTATCTGCGATGAGGATTCAATGGAGGATGTGGAGTGGTTGGTGAAGAAGATTGCCAATCTGCGGGTGTTTGACGATGAAAACGGTGTCATGAATCGCAGCATCCTCGATGTAGACGGAAATTGTCTGGTAGTCAGTCAATTCACGCTCTACGCCAGTTACAAGAAGGGAAATCGTCCCAGTTGGTTTCGTGCTGGCTCCCACGAGCACTCTATCCCACTCTACGAGGCTTTCTGCAAACAACTCTCTGAGGCCATCAGAAAGACCGTTGGAACGGGCGAATTTGGAGCAGATATGAAGGTAGAACTCCTCAACGACGGACCTGTCACCATCTGCATGGATACCAAGAATAAGGAATAAAAAAGACTAGTAATTGACAAAGGAATGAAAAAGTATCTTAGAGAAATAGAAGTATCTGGTCTGATCCTGGTTATTATAGGCATAGGATGCAGCCTGATTTGGGGAACAGCTTTCGGCATGTGGCCTTGTGCCATCGGACTACTCTGCTGGCTCATAACCTTTCTTTATAAAGCCTTCCACTGGGAGGCCTATGCTCGCGAAAATAAACAGAACATTATCATTCTGCTGGTCGCTATATTCATTCTCATCATTAAAATGCTGTTCAGATGACCATCAAAGAAGCACAGGAAGCAGTAGACCGCTGGATTAAGGAATACGGTGTGAGATACTTCTCAGAACTGACAAATATGGCGGTTTTAACGGAAGAAGTAGGCGAATTGGCTCGTGTGATAGCCCGTAAATATGGCGATCAGAGCTTCAAGGAGGGCGAGAAAGACAATCTGGGCGAAGAGATGGCAGATGTGCTCTGGGTGCTGCTCTGTCTGGCCAATCAGACGGGCGTAGACCTCACCACCGAACTAGAGAAATCCATTGAAAAGAAGACGCAAAGAGACGCATTACGACATATACATAACAAGAAACTATTAGCATAAACGATTATGGCAGAACATCATCATGACCACGAGCATCACCACCACGTGGAGATGCCAGAGAAGAGCCGTATTGAAGAGGCTCTGAGTAAGTACAACCTCGAAATTTCCGACGAGGAAGTGAAGGAGGCTGTGAAGAAGATCATTGCAGAGAAAGTGCATGAGAACGATACCCCAGAAGTAAAGCAATTCCTGATGGGTAGCGTGGAACTGACTACGCTGAAAACTACGGATTCCGATGAAAGTGTACTGGCCTTTACAGAACGTGTAAACCAGTTCGACGAGGCCTATCCTAACCTACCCCATGTAGCCACTATCTGCGTCTATCCGCGCTTTGCCAAGATTGTTGCTGAGACCTTGGAGGTAGATGGCGTAGAGATTGCATGTGTTTCAGGCTCATTCCCTTCGTCTCAGGCCTTAATAGAGGTGAAGACCATCGAGACCTCACTGGCAGTAAAAGATGGCGCCACAGAGATCGATATGGTGCTGAGCGTAGGTGCATTCCTCTCTGGCGACTACGAGACAGTATGCGATGAAATCCAGCAGATGAAGGAGGCTTGTGGCGACAAGAAGATGAAGGTGATTCTGGAAACAGGTTGTCTGAAGACGGCTTCAAACATCAAGACAGCCTCTATTCTAGCCATGTATTCAGGTGCCGACTATATCAAGACCTCAACAGGTAAGGAGCAGCCAGCAGCAACGCCAGAGGCAGCATACGTGATGTGTCAGGCCATCAAGGAATATTACGAGCAGACAGGTATTCAGATTGGTTTCAAGCCCGCTGGAGGCCTTAATTCTGTGATGGATGCACTTATCTATTACACCATCGTCAAGGAGGTTCTGGGCGAGAAATGGCTCACCAACCAGTGGTTCCGCATGGGAACATCACGCTTGGCAAACCTGCTGTTAAGCGAAGTGATTGGCGAAGAGGTGAAGTTCTTTTAACAAGCAAAAGTGAGCAAGCCGGTTCTTCCGCAATAAAGAACCCTCGCCGATTGGCGAGGGTTTATTGTTGCTTAGATATTACGTTGTATCACATAATCCAGATAAGCCATATAGGCCTTTTTAAGCTCTGGTTTCACGCATTCATCGATATATTTCTGGGCCTCCTTGGCAAACTCTTCCATCTTCTGTTCTGCATACTCTATACCCCCATTCTGCTTGGTGAACTCTACCAAAACAGCGATTTCATCGGCATTAATCTTGCCTGTCTTCACCTTCTTGGCCAAAGTCTGCATGGAGTCAAAACCCGCATGATTTAATGCATAGATCACAGGAAGCGTCAATTTACCCTCAGTCATATCATTTCCTGTAGGCTTGCCAATCTCCTTAGAGTCGTAATAATCGAAGATATCATCGCGAATCTGGAAGATCATACCAATATTATGTCCAAACTGCCTGGCCTTTTCCACCTCTTCATCTGAGCATCCCACAGAGATAGCTCCAAGGGCAGCACACGATTCGAAGAGCACAGCAGTCTTCTTATCAATGATCTGATAATACGCCTCTTCCGATATATCTTGATTCGAGATATTGGAAAGCTGCAGGATCTCTCCAGCAGCAAGCGTGCGACCCAGTTCTGCAAGATGCTGAACAATCTTATGGTTATTCGAAAGAGCCACTCGGAGAAGAGCCGTAGAGAGGATATAGTCACCCACCAGCACAGCCACCTTATTATCATAAGAGGCATTCACAGAGGCCTGACCTCGACGCTCGCTACTCTCATCCACCACATCATCGTGAACCAGGCTGGCAGTATGAAGCAGCTCCAATCCTAAGGCAGCATTCTGAGTCACATCCGACACCACGCCATAGTTCTTCGCAGAGAGCAGAACCAGCATCGGACGCATGCGCTTTCCACCTCTTTTACGAATATGCGAAAGTACTTGTCCAAGAAGACCTTCCTTATACGACAGACTCTTATCGAACAACTCGATAAAGTCGTTCATTTCAACAGCAATAGGTCTTCGAATCGTTAATAAATAATCCATTTTGCATCGAATTTTGCCACAAAAATAAGAAATAATTCCGTTATTCAAAAAAAAATGAGTACTTTTGAGCAGAAAATTAAGAAAGTTATGCAGAAATTGTTCCTTTTAGACGCTTATGCGCTCATTTACAGGTCATATTATGCCTTCATCAAGAACCCGAGAATCAACTCGAAAGGATTGAACACGAGTGCCATCATAGGCTTCTGCAACACCCTCAACGAAGTGTTGCAGAAAGAACAGCCTACACATATTGGTGTGGCTTTCGATCCTCATGGCCCAACGTTCCGAAGTGAAGCCTTCCCAGAATATAAAGCCCAGCGCGAGGAGACGCCGGAGGATATCCGCAAGGCTGTGCCAATCATCAAGGATATCCTCAATGCCTACCGCATACCCATCCTTCAGGTTGACGGTTATGAGGCAGACGACGTGATAGGTACCCTGGCCAAAAAGGCTGATTCCATCGGAGTCACTACCTATATGTTAACCCCTGATAAGGATTATGGACAATTGGTGAGTGACAACGTGAAGATATTCCGTCCTCGTCATGGTGGAGGTTATGAGACGATGGGTCCCAAGGAGGTCTGTGAGAAGTATGGCATTGCTACCCCACTCCAAGTCATCGACCTTCTGGCCCTCATGGGCGACTCTGCAGACAACTTCCCCGGTTGTCCGGGTGTGGGAGAGAAGACGGCCACAAAACTCATCGGTGATTTTGGAAACGTGGAACAATTGATTCAGCGTTCGAGTGAGATCAAGGGCAAGCTTCGCGAAAAAGTGGAAGAGCATGTCGAGGACATCAAGATGAGTTACTTCCTCGCAACCATCAAAACGGATGTGCCCATCGAGCTCGATATGGACTCACTGAAACTGGTCGACCCCAATGAGGAAGAACTGGGCAAACTCTTCACAGAACTTGAGTTTAAGAGCTTGGCAGACAGGATTCTTAAAAAACCTCAAAATACGCCAAAACCCGTTAATGCACAACTTGATTTATTTGCCGATTTTCCCGCCGACGGGTCGGAAGGGCCAAAAAATTCGAGTTTTGAGAGCCTTAAAACGACCCCTCATAATTACAAACTCATTGATAATGAGGAAGATTTGAAGAAATTGTGTGACTATTTCTTGACAAACGAAATTCTCAGTCTAGACACGGAAACCACTTCAACCTCGTCCATCGATGCAGAATTGGTGGGTTTGAGCTTCGCTGTGAAGGAATTCGAGGCATTTTATGTCCCCATCCCTGCTAATCGTGAAGAAGCGTTGCGAATTGTTAATATCTTTAAATCCGTCTACGAAGACCCCAAAATCCTTAAAGTGGGTCAGAACCTGAAGTACGATCTCGAAGTGCTTCGCAACTATGACATCCATCTTGCTGGTCCGATGTGGGACACCATGATTGCCCACTACCTCATCCAACCAGAACTTCATCACAACATGGACTACATGGCTGAGATCTACCTCAACTATCAGACGATCCATATTGACGAGTTGATTGGACCTAAGGGCAAGAATCAGAAATCGATGCGCTCACTCCCACCCTCTCAGGTCTATGAATACGCTGCAGAGGATGCGGACATCACCCTGCGCTTGAAGAACAAGCTGGAGCCAGAATTGAAGAAGTATGAGTGCGAAGACCTCTTTTATAATATAGAGATGCCTTTAATGCCTGTCTTGGCAGAGATGGAGATGAATGGTGTATGTCTTGATACGGATTCGTTGGCTGAAACGTCAAAACAATTCACCACTCGTATGAATGAGATCGAGGCACGTATCTACGAACTGGCAGGCCAACAATTTAATATCGCCTCACCCAAACAAGTGGGTGAGATTCTCTTCGAGAAACTAAAGATTGTGGAGAAAGCCAAGAAGACAAAGACTGGTCAGTATGTTACCTCAGAAGAAGTGCTCCAGCAGTTGCGCAATAAGCATGAGATTGTGGCAGACATATTGGAACACAGGGGATTAAAGAAACTCATCGGAACCTACATCGATGCCCTACCCAAGCTCATCAATCCACGTACAGGACATATCCATACCTCATTTAATCAGACTATCACTGCCACAGGTCGCTTATCATCATCTGACCCCAATCTGCAAAACATCCCCATTCGAGGCGAAGATGGAAAGGAGATTCGTAAGGCCTTTATTCCAGAGCCAGGTTGTCTTTTCTTTTCTGCAGACTATAGTCAGATTGAATTACGAGTGATGGCCCATCTGTCGAAGGACGAGAACATGGTGGAAGTGTTCCGTGAGGGTAAGGACCTGCATGCAGCCACAGCTGCAAACATCTATAAGAAGCCTATCGAAGAGGTGACACGCGATGAGCGCACCAAGTCGAAGCGTGCCAACTTTGGAATCATCTATGGTATAACCGTCTTTGGTTTGGCAGAGCGTCTGGACATCCCTCGCGACGAGGCTAAGATGTTGATAGACGGCTACTTCGCCACATTCCCACAGGTTCATGACTACATGGAGAAATCCAAGGAAGTGGCTCGTCAGAAGGGTTATGTCACTACCCTCTTCGGGCGTCGGCGTTACCTGCCAGACATCAACTCCCACAATGCCACTGTTCGTGGTTTTGCTGAGCGTAATGCCATCAATGCCCCCATCCAAGGCACAGCAGCAGATATCATCAAGGTAGCCATGATCCATATCCATCAGCGCTTCCAGGCTGAAGGCATCAAGAGTAAAATGATTCTGCAGGTACACGACGAACTCAACTTCAGCGTATACCCTGAAGAAAAGGAAAAGGTGGAGCACATTGTCCTTGAGGAGATGCAGAAAGCCTTCCACCTAAGTGTACCTTTGGTAGCTGATTCCGGCTTTGGGCAGAACTGGCTTGAGGCCCATTAATCCATCAGGATTCCTGTAAAGATACGGCCAGAGTTGATGCCCAGGCGACGAGCTGAGAAATAGGTCTCGTGCTGCAGGAAGGTGCAAACGGGCGACACCTTGATCTGATGCTCAGGAATGCCTGAGTCCATCAGTTGCTGACGATTGCATGCTGGCAAATCGATGTGCCATTTCTCTTGGACAGAACCATCCTTGGAAGGAAATCTCTTACTGATAGTATCCATCGCAAAGCCTTCTTTCTCAAAGGCTTCGAAGACCTCATCGCCCACCTCGAAGCTCTCGAGATGGATGCCAGGACCTATCTGGGCCAGCATGTCCTCAGGACGAGAACCATAGACGCCTGTCATCTTCTTTACAGCTTTCTCAACGATGCGTTTCACTGTCCCCCGCCAACCAGCGTGGATAGCGCAAGAGGCATGGTGCACCTTATCATATAATAACACAGGGATACAATCAGCTGTAGACACCCCTATACAGACTCCCTTCAAGTTCGTCATCAGGGCATCCACACCCTCCAGACGCGCCTTTTGCTCCGCAGCAGAGAGCCCAATAAAGACCTCGTCGATGGTCACCATCTCTGTCAGATGTACCTGATGGGGCATCAGCAAACGATCCTCTCCGATACCTAACAAATCACAGAGCAGAGAGCGGTTCTTAGCAATGTCATCTTCGCTGTCGCCACAATAGTGGTTGATATTAAAAGCTGCATAGTGGCCTTTGCTGAAGCCACCATGCCTTGTGCTGCTGAAGGCCTTCACGCCTTCACCAAAGTCGTAGAAATGCAGTTGGGGTTGTATCATATTACAATTCTGAGATGCCTCCTGTCATACCGCTGTGAAGGTCTTTCTTGCTGGGATTGCCTCCGTATTTGAGTCCTCCTACACCAGAGACATCACCCTTGATATATTCTGAAGCGAAGCACTCGATGCCCCCTACTCCACTGATATGGGCGTCCACCTCACGAGCCTTCATGTCCTTGGCATCGATATTGCCTACACCACTACAGCTGTATTCTGCCTCGTCTGTCTTACCATCGATGGTGATGCTACCCACACCACTGCACGATACATCGAGCTTACGGGCTGTAACTTTGGCCATCTTAAAGGCACCCACACCAGAATTCTTGATTTCCAGCTCATCCGTAGTCAGCTCATCCATACAGATATCTGCTGCGCCAGAGTTCTCAATCTCGCGGATATTAGGCGTATAGATAATGATGGTGACGTTATCCGCATCGATATTCACGTTACGATCAGCAAACTGAATGTCGAGTTCACCATCCTTATTCTTAAACTCAAAGAGCTCGATATAGTTGTCAGGTGCTGAGAGGGTCACACGGCACTTATCATCCTTACTCTGAACCACTTGGATCTTACCCACCACATGATTATCGATCTTGTCAAATGCCTCCTGAGGATACTTGGCCTTGACAATGTTCTCACTGGGTTCTATCCTCTCATTAAAACCGTTTCCCAAACTAACTCTGCAAGATGATACTGAAAGTACTAGGGCAGTCATCATTGTAACTATTGTTGTCTTCATATCCTTAAGTTTTAATTGTTACTTCATCCATTTGACGCTGCAAAGATACAAAAAGTTGCAATAATACTCAAAAATTTGGCTAATTCATTAATTTGCAGTACCTTTGCACCCAAATTTAAACGTTTAAAAGAAGAAAATGGCATTAAAATGTGGTATTGTGGGACTCCCTAACGTGGGTAAGTCCACCTTATTTAATTGTTTGTCAAGCGCCAAGGCGCAGGCAGCAAACTTCCCTTTCTGTACGATTGAGCCCAACGTGGGTGTCATCACCGTACCTGATGAAAGACTCACCAAACTCGCAGAACTCGTTCATCCAGGTCGTATCGTACCTGCCACCTGTGAGATTGTAGATATCGCTGGTCTTGTAAAAGGTGCTTCGAAAGGCGAAGGCTTAGGAAACAAGTTCCTTGGCAACATTCGTGAGACGGATGCCATCATCCATGTCCTGCGCTGTTTCGAGGATGATAATATCACCCACGTAGATGGCACCATCGACCCCATTCGCGATAAGGAAATCATTGATACAGAGCTTCAGCTGAAAGACCTTGAGACCATCGAGAGTCGTTTGGCCAAGACAGAGAAAGCTGCAGCTGCTGGAAATAAGGACGCAAAGGTTGAAGTCAATGTGCTTCATGCCTATAAAGAGGTGTTGGAGCAGGGTAAGAATGCCCGTATCGTGGAGTTTGAGAGTAAGGACGAGCAGGATTGCGCCCGCAACCTCTTCCTCCTCACTTCAAAGCCCGTACTCTATGTCTGCAACGTCAGTGAGGCTGATGCAAAATCAGGCAACGACTTCACCAAGAAAGTCGAGGCCCTCGCCAAAGAGGAAGGAGCAGAGGCAATGATTATTGCAGCCAAGACAGAGGAGGATATCGCAGAACTCGAGTCTTACGAAGACAAGCAGATGTTTTTGGAAGAGCTCGGACTGGAGGAGAGTGGCGTCAATCGCTTGATTAAGAAGGCCTATGCCCTTCTGAACCTCGAGACCTTTATCACCGCTGGTGAGATGGAGGTAAAGGCCTGGACCTATAAGAAAGGATGGAAGGCACCTCAGTGTGCTGGAGTCATCCATACCGACTTCGAAAAAGGCTTTATTCGTGCTGAGGTCATCAAGTACGACGACTATATCCAGTATGGCTCTGAGGCAGCTGTCCGTGAGGCAGGTAAGATGGGCGTAGAGGGTAAGGACTACGTGGTTCAGGATGGTGATATCATGCATTTCCGCTTTAACGTATGATGAATCTGCTCAGTTATATTGTCTGGAATCCTGACCTGGAGGCTTTCCGTCTGGGTCCGTTTGCCATTCGCTGGTACGGACTGATGTGGCTCATTGGCTTTGTCCTGGGCTACTTCATCGTCAAGAGGCTCTATAAGGAACAGAAAATCAAGGACGAGCTTTTCGATCCCCTCTTTATCTACTGTTTCTTTGGCATCCTGATAGGTGCTCGTTTGGGCCATTGTATCTTCTACCAGCCAGAGGATTTTCTCACCTCTTGGAAAGGCATCGTGGAGATGATTTTCCCCATCCTCATAGGCAACGATGGTAGTTGGTTGGGACAAACATTTGGCTTCTATATCATTGGCTATGCAGGCCTTGCCTCGCATGGTGGTACCTTAGGCTTGATGATTGCCCTCTGGCTCTATGTCAGGAAGACCAAACTCAGCATCTGGACAGTACTCGACAATATCGCTATTGCCACTGGTTCTATGGCTTGCTGCATCCGCTTGGGCAACCTAATGAACTCTGAGATTATTGGTAAGATTACAGATGTGCCATGGGCCTTTATCTTCGAGCGTGTCGATGCTGTACCTCGTCACCCAGGACAGCTTTACGAGGCCATTGCTTACGCCATTCTGTTTGGTATCATGTGGTATCTGCACAAGCGTATGCCCCAGAAGATTGGTACTGGCTGGTATTTCGGCTTCTGTCTGACCTATATCTTCACTTTCCGTTTCTTCATCGAGTACACCAAGGAGATACAGGAAGCCTTCGAAGCCTCCCTCCCACTCGACATGGGACAGATTCTTTCCATTCCCTTTATCCTGCTTGGAACGTATTGCATGGTAAGGGCCAAGAAATCATAGGATTTTTCTTTGAAATCATTTCCTCAGTGAGAAAATATCGTTTTCCAGACGAGAAAACGGTGTTTCCCCACTGAGAAAATAATTGTTTCCTCGAAGGAAACAGGGAGCTTACAAGGGGGAAGGTATCTGGGAACTACTTACCTGAGACGATTTTCTTGATTTCATTGAGTTTGTTGAGGGCTTCGAGAGGGGTGAGGTTGTTGACGTCAAGGCCAAGAATCTCATCGCGAACCTGACAAAGCACAGGATCATCCAGTTGGAAGAAACTCAGCTGCATACCTTCGCGAGAGGCTGCGATCTCTGCTGTGGGCTTGCCCACACTACCTACAGAGGCATTCTCAGCCTCCAGCTGCTTCAGAATCACGTTAGCACGCTTCACAATCGAGCGAGGCATACCAGCTATCTCTGCCACATGGATACCAAAGGAGTGCTCACTCCCACCCCGCTCCAGCTTACGCAGGAAGATGACCTTTCCATCCAACTCCTTCACAGAGACATTATAGTTCTTGATGCGCGGGAAGTTCTTCTCCATCTCGTTCAGCTCGTGATAGTGCGTCGCAAAGAGGGTTCTGGGGTGACCTTTGGCGTTCTCGTGCAGATACTCTACGATGGCCCAGGCTATCGAGATACCATCGTAGGTACTCGTACCTCGTCCCAACTCATCGAAGAGCACCAGAGAGCGACTGCTGACATTATTAAGGATGTTTGAAGCTTCCGTCATCTCCACCATAAAGGTTGATTCACCTAAGGAGATGTTATCTGAGGCCCCCACCCTAGTGAATATCTTGTCCACCAGACCGATTCTAGCTGATTCTGCGGGCACAAAACAACCTATCTGCGCCATCAGTACTATCAATGCCGTTTGACGCAGCAGCGCCGATTTACCAGCCATATTCGGACCTGTAATAATGATGATCTGCTGGCGCTCATTGTCCAATAAGATGTCATTAGGCACATAACGCTCACCAAGGGGCAACTCCTGTTCGATGACAGGATGGCGACCTTGTTTGATGTCTATCACCTCCGTAGAGTCAATTACAGGACGGATATAGTTGTTTTCCTCAGCTGTCTTTGCAAAACTCAAGAGGCAATCCAGATGGGCAATGATATTAGCATTGATCTGGATCTGGGGGATAAACTCCTGCATGCCCAGAATCAGATCATTGAAGAGCTTGGCCTCCAGACTCAGAATCTTGTCCTCAGCGCCCAAGATCTTCTCTTCGTACTCCTTCAACTCCTGTGTGATATAGCGCTCTGCCTGTGCCAGTGTCTGCTTGCGCACCCACTCTGGGGGCACCATTTCCTTATAGGTATTGCGCACCTCGAGATAGTAGCCAAACACATTGTTATAGCCTATCTTCAAACTCTGGATGCCCGTCTCCTGGGCCTCTCGCTCCTGAATCTTCAAGAGGTAGTCCTTACCACTATAGGCGATGCTTCTGAGTTCATCGAGCTCAGCATTCACACCATCTTTGATGACACCTCCTTTGGCCACCAACTGAGGCGGATCGTTCTGGATTTCCTTCTCTATCCTGTCTCTGAGCGACTCACAGAGATTCAGCAGTTCCCCTACCCTGTTCAGCGCTTCGTTCTTGGCATAGAGACAAGCAGTCTTGATGGGTTGGATGGCTTGCAGGGCGATCTTCAACTGTACGACTTCACGAGGCGATACCCTACCCACAGCCGCCTTCGAGATGATACGCTCCAAGTCGCCAATGCGATGTATCTGGTCATCGATACACTCACGGAATTCTGGCTCACGATAGTAGTACTCCACGATATCGAGGCGCTCATTGATGGGCTTCTCGTCCTTCAAGGGGAACACCAGCCAACGACGCAACAGACGGCCTCCCATCGGACTTACCGTCTTGTCGATCACATCGAGCAGCGACTTTCCGTCATCCTGCATCGGATGAACAAGTTCCAGACTGCGAATCGTGAACTTATCCAGGCGTACATACTTATCTTCCTCGATACGGGATATCGAAGTGATATGCCCTATCTGGGTGTGCTGGGTCTGTTCGAGATACTGCAGAATGGCTCCAGCTGCGATGACACCTGATTGCAGATGGTCTACACCAAAGCCCTTCAGGTTTTTCACATTGAAGTGCCTCAACAGCTTCTGCTTGGAAGTCTGCTCCGTAAACACCCAGTCGTCGAGTTGGAAGGTAAAGTATTTTGTACCAAAGCTACGCTCAAACTCCTGCTTCTTGCTCCTATCGTGGAGCACCTCCTTGGGTGAGAAGTTACCCAATAGCTTCTCCACATAGTCCTGAGTACCTTCACCTGTCAGGAACTCACCAGTAGAGATATCCAGGAAGGCCACGCCATACGAAGCTTTCCCAAAGTGTACAGCTGCCAGGAAGTTGTTCTCCTTATAGTTCAGCACATTATCGCTCATGGCCACACCAGGAGTCACCAATTCAGTGATGCCTCGTTTGACAAGCTTTTTGGTCAACTTAGGATCTTCCAGCTGGTCGCAGATAGCCACACGTTTTCCAGCACGGATGAGCTTGGGGAGATAGGTATCGAGGGCATGATGGGGGAATCCGGCCATCTCGTCGCCCTTCACGCCAGCACCATTGTTACGATGGGTGAGGGTGATGCCCAGGATCTTCGCAGCAGTAATGGCATCTTCGCAATAGGTCTCATAGAAGTCGCCACATCTGAAGAGCATCACTGCATCCGGATGTTTCGCCTTCAAATCGAAAAACTGCTTCATCATCGGGGTTAATTCCCCATCTTTCTTGGCCATATCTGCTACCTTTTTATATTGAGCGACAAAGTTACTCCTTTTTTCCCAATTGACAAAATTTTCCCCTGAAAATAAATCATCTTTCACTTTTTATTCGTAACTTTGCATCATGATGAAGAAATACTGTCTCTTGGGGCTCTTGCTCTGCTGGATGCCCTCACTGTCAGCACAGATTCTGCATGAAGGCGACACCATCGCGATTATCTCGCCATCGAGCAGTACGGATACCACTACCATCAATGGGGGCATCCGTACGTTGGAGAGCTGGGGCTACCATTGTGTGGTGGGACCAAACGCCCTCAACGACTATCATGGTTTTGCCGGCACCATCGACGAGCGCCTCTCCGACTTGCTCTGGGCTCTCAGAGAACCAAGCGTAAAGGCCGTTATGTGCTCTCGAGGTGGTGATGGGGCTGCCCACCTGCTGGCACGCTTGTCGCTCGATACGCTTCGCCAATATCCCAAGACGATCATTGGATTCAGCGATGTGACAGCCTTGCTCTGTGCTGAGGCGAGGGCAGGGGTGAAGGGTATTCATGGCTCCATGTGCTGGGCACTAAAGACTTACGAGGGTAATGACACCATCAGTCAGACGCTCCGACGAATGCTGCAAGGTGAACTGCCCACCTATCGAGTGGCGCCCCATCCGCTCGACATCAAGGGTAGGGCAGAGGGCATCGTCGTAGGGGGTAACCTCTCTGTCTACAATGATCTGGCTGGTTCCGACTTCGACCCTCTGCTGCTCGATGATATCATCCTCTTCATGGAGGATACAGGCGAGGGGATGAGCAAGGTGGATCGCATGCTTCACAATGTGGAGATACGAGGCCTGCTGCCCCATCTACGAGGCATCATCGTAGGACAGTTCAACAAATACAAGCACCCCGAGAATGGTTTCCAGGATATGTATCAGATGCTCCACGAGTATATGAAGCACTATGGCATTCCCGTCTGCTTCGATTTCCCTGTGGGTCATGCCCATCTGCGCAACTTCCCTTTGCTTACTGGTGCCAGAGCCACACTCGAGGTGACGCCTGAGGGCACAACGCTTAGCTATCAATAGTATGAAGTCGTATCTGAACACAGAGAATATCCAGCGAAGCGAGGGTGGGGTAGAGTACCATCCGCTCATCCCTTTCCTGCCAGAGAATGCCAAAGTGCTGTTCTTGGGCAGCTTCCCTCCCCAGCGCAAACGCTGGTGCATCGATTTCTATTACCCCAACTTCATCAACGACCATTGGCGCATCGAAGGGGAGGTGTTTTTCGGAGATCGCAACCATTTCGTAGATGTCGAGGCTAAACGATTTAAGATCAACGAGATAGTCAGCTTCTGCCAAGACAAGGGCATCGCCTTCTACGATACCTCTACAGCCATTCGTCGCCTGATGGACAATGCCTCTGATAAGTTTCTCGAGGTGGTGGAACCTACGGATATCCCCGCACTTATCTCTAAGCTCCCTCACCTCAGGGCCATCGTCACCACAGGCGAGAAGGCCACAGACACCATCTGCGCCACCCTCCAAATCCCAGAGACGCCCAAGGTCAACACCTTCGTCACCATCCCCCAGCTCTTGAATCACGATTCAGAGTCAATCATCCTCTATCGCCTCCCTTCATCCTCTCGTGCCTATCCCTTGGCCTTCACCAAGAAAGCCGAGGCCTATCGGAAGATGTTCGAGCATACAGGACTCTTGGGATGAAGAGAAATATACTGACAAACCGATGCGTGAGAATCGCGTTTTAGAGCCCAACTCATCTTTGGGCTTGAAAGACGTGAAATATGAGCCATTTTGTAATTCGTTGATACTAAAACGGTTATGGATTTCGGGTCTGAAAATGTAAAGAATTCATCCTGCCAAACACTGTTTTTTAGCCCATTTTAGACTATCTTTGGCCCTATAAAAGACTAACTTTGTACGTCACAAACCTGGACTTTGCTCGGACTAAAGTCCAGGTTTAGTCCCATCAAACTCCGACGAAGGTTTCTTTTGTCAATAATTCTGCCATATTCAGGCTTTCCGTTTCCTGGAAGCACTCATCCAAGAGTGTTAAATTCTTGATACTTTTCTTTACAATTTGACATCACGTTTATTCTATTCCATAATAATGGTATAGATGCCTGAACGATGACGATGACACCGATTGTCATCGCTGTCATCGTTGGCGAAGAAGGGGTCGGGATGCAAAAGGATCTGGAGCTTTTGTGCCCTCAAAGAATTTTTCCATATACAAATGGAAGATTTGTTCTAATCTATCTCGATTATAACACTACTTGGCAGGAATCCAAAAGATTTCCTGTTTTTTTCTTTTGAGTTTCGGAAATATTTCTTATCTTTGCAGCGTGCATTAAATAATGCATTTACTTTTTTGCTCAATCGCTACTCGAACTACCACCTCGATAGATAATGAACGAGCAATATCAATTCACATTGAAGTTCACGCTAAGCGTGGATTTCCTCATAGTGGATTGATGGCTGTGGTAGGCCTGAGTAGCGTATGACGGAAGTCTGCGCTTTCTTTTTTAAAGGTTAGTGCAGTATCAATGAAAGAATAAAAAGCAATATTGCACAACTTAATTCAAAACATTATGTACAAGAAAAATTTAATTCATCTATTGGCCATTATGATGGTAACAATGTTAAGTTTAGGGTTCACATCATGCAGCAGTGATGATGATGAAACTTATACTAGTATCCCTTCTGGAACTTATATTGAGGAAAACGGTGACCCAATAGAATTGTTTACTATGGTTATAAGTGGATACCAGATAAAAATATCTATAACACAAAACGGAAATGTGTGGAAATCTTTTGAAGGTAAATATAAAATTGACGGAAATACTATTTATATTACAAATTCATCAGGTGAAACAGAAAGTAATTATTTTAAAATGAGTGGTAATAGAGTTACCATAGGGGAGATAACCTATATAAAGCAATAGCTAAATATTAGAATCTCAGTATTTAGCGTTATAGTATTCAAGAAATGTATGTGTTTAGATGTTCAGGATTTTTCCTAAACATCTAAACTTTTTCAACAGCTCATTAGATCTTGAAATGCTACCTTAACAACTATTATTTAAAAACATTGTGGGAAGGGAATTCTTGCGCTTTTGGGAGAACTGAGCGATCTTCGAGTTTGATAATGAGTAGGGGATGATTGTTTACTTCATTCTGATTTGGGTTCGAAGACGAGCATCCAGCGATGGAGTGGACTTTAAAATCTCTTTGATTTCAACCACAAAGCCATCAGAGGGTCAGCAATTGAGTAGGAACCCTCATTGCGAGTTAATAAGTCATATTCCAATAGTTTCTTTGCAGCAGCTTGAACAGCACTTGATGACTTTAAGCGATGACGTTTTATGAAAGCTGAAGCTGTTAGGTTTTTAACAGGTTCCTGTTCCTCACTGACAGCATAGAGTAGTTCTTTCTGTGTTTCAGTGACAAAGGCCAGTTGTTCCCTGAGTCTTGGTTCGCATTCCAACACATAGTCATTTATGATCTGTTTGATAGACGCTTCGTCGCATTTTTCACCTTTTGAGGTAAGATTGAAAGCATCCTTCATCATTCTCTGAAGATAAAGTGTTACACCAAAGAATGTGTCATAAACTTGTTGTACTGCTGCTTCCTCAATGGATTTTCCTGCCTGATTGAAGTGATAACTTGCAAACTGAAAATAGTCAGAAAACGGAATGGGCGACAATTGTATGCTACGGGCACTCATATAGAAAGGCCGCTTTTCAGAGAAAAACATCTCTTCCATCAACCTACGCTGACTACCAGAAAATACAAAATTTGCGTTTGAAAGCTTTTGTATGTGTGAGCGTAACATGGCCTCCACATTCTTTTCGGAATATTTAGTCACCTGCTGAAACTCATCAATAACAATGATACAACGTCGATCAGCCTTTTCTATATATTGGAATATTTCATTTAATGTATATTCCGGTGTTGTTAAATCACCCAAACGAATATCAAAAGTGGGTATATTTTGTATAGGGTCATAACCAAAACTTCCCTTTAACGACTTTAATGTTGCTGTGAATAACTTCATCATCTTTGCACTACGACGAGCAACACTGTCAAAAACAACACCTCCAAATAATTGGATGAATTCTCGCAGTGAGGTAGTGTGCAGAATATCAACGTTTATCAGGATATATTGCTTTTCGAGCATATTCACCTCACTGCAGTGTTCCACAAGCTTTGTCTTTCCCATACGACGCTGCGACATCAAAACCACGTTCTCCTCACTCTGAAGAAACTTCAGCAGACTATCTGTTTCTTCCTTACGATCACAAAATAATGCAACGGGAATCTTGCCTGACACAATAAATGGGTTGGTGTTCTTTATCATATCTCTGATATATTATGTTATACGCTGCAAAGATACAAAAACTATCTATATCCACAAAGAATTATTTAAAAAAAATAATTTTCTGAGAATAATTTGTTTGAAATAAAAGTAGGCAAGTACGAAGAAGCTCTCGAGCTTACGGATCGTGGGGAACGATATACGTTCTCGTCAGCCTTGAGGTTGCTGTTCGAAGACGAGCATCCAGCGATAGAGGTTGCAGCCTACGAAGTTGCCTAAGACTTCACTGATGTAAACGATGAGGACATCAGCCTGTAAGACTTGTTCTGCTGGGGAGACCAGGAAGTAGAAGGCATCAGCGATGGAGTGGGCAAAGCCACATAGGATGAACACAGGGACTCCTAAGAGCAAAGTCAACATCTTTCCCTTACGGGCAAACTCCACAGCTGTGGTCATGATAAAGCCACAACCAATGGCTAACAGGAAACAAGCAAAGGGTCCTTTGGCCAGACGTCCAGCCAGAATCTTCGAAGCAGGTTCGATGCAATCAGGCTGGGCATAGGCTATCAGCCACGCAGAGAGCAGACAGCCAATGATATTTCCCAGGAGTACCAAGCCAAGCATGGTCCAATCGCCCTTCATACGGATGAATCCTGCTGTGCCCGTATAGAGCTTCAGTCCATAATACACCACCGTGGTGAGTCCAAAAGCAAACAGTACGGCACCAGCCACACCACCAACTCTGAGATTAACCACACATCCTATGGAAATACATATTCCTGCCAGAATAGCCAAAGGCAAAATCTTTCTTATCATCCCTGTTCTTGTTATTATGGCTGCAAAGGTAACCATTTATTATCAATTGCCAAAGAAATAAATCAAAATAAATTTGGTTATTTGCACGATTTACACTATCTTTGCACCCTCAGTATTAATGTACGGAAACAATTAAAAAAGAAAGATACAATGGATTACAATTTCAGAGACATCGAACAGAAATGGCAGAAGCGATGGGTGGAGAATGGTACCTATCGCGTGGTGGAGGACAAGAACAAGAAGAAGTTCTACGTGCTGAACATGTTCCCTTACCCCTCTGGGGCAGGCTTGCACGTGGGTCATCCCCTTGGCTATATCGCCAGTGATATCTATGCCCGCTATAAGCGCCAGCAGGGCTTCAACGTGCTGAACCCCATGGGTTATGATGCTTACGGACTTCCTGCTGAGCAGTATGCTATCCAAACGGGTCAACACCCTGAGAAGACCACCGTTGAGAACATCAACCGCTATCGCAGTCAGTTGGATAAGATCGGCTTCTGCTTCGATTGGGAGCGCGAGGTTCGCACTTGCGATCCTATCTACTATAAGTGGACGCAGTGGGCTTTCCAGCGTATGTTCAAGAGCTATTTCTCTACTTCATCCCATAAGGCTCAGCCTACCATTAAGCTGATTGAGCACTTCGAACTGATGGGTACTGAGAACTGTAACGCCCTGGGTACTGAGGAGCTGCACTTCACAGCTTCCGACTGGGCTGGTTTCTCTGAGAAGAAGAAGCAGGAGGTGCTGATGAACTACCGTATTGCCTACCTGGCTGATACGATGGTGAACTGGTGTCCTAAACTTGGCACCGTATTGGCTAACGATGAGGTAGTGGATGGCGTCAGCGTTCGTGGTGGCTATCCTGTGGTGCAGAAGAAGATGCGACAGTGGTGTCTGCGTGTTTCTGCTTACGCCCAGCGTCTGCTCGATGGTCTGGAGGAGATTGATTGGACAGACTCACTGAAGGAGACCCAGCGGAACTGGATTGGTCGTAGTGAGGGTACTGAGGTAGAGTTCAACGTGGCTGACTCAGACAAGCACTTCACCATCTTCACCACTCGTGCTGATACGATGTTTGGTGTCACCTTCATGGTACTGGCTCCTGAGAGTGACCTCGTAGCTGAACTCACCACTCCTGAGCAGAAGGCTGAGGTAGAAAAGTATCTGGACTACGTGAAGAAGCGCACAGAGCGTGATCGCCAGATGGACCACAAGGTGACTGGTGTGTTCTCTGGCAGCTATGCCATCAATCCGTTTACAGATGAAAAAATCCCCATCTGGATTGCAGAATACGTGTTGGCTGGTTATGGTACTGGTGCCATCATGGCTGTACCTGCTCACGACTCTCGTGACTATGCCTTTGCCAAGCACTTTGGTCTGCCTATCATTCCTCTGATTGAGGGTGCCGATGTCAGCGAGGAGAGCTATGATGCCAAGGAAGGTATCATGTGTAACTCTGCTAGCAGCAAGTTCAGCCTCAATGGCTTGACTGTTAAGGAGGCTATCGCTGCCACGAAGAAGTTCGTAACAGAACAGGGCTTGGGTCGTGTGAAGGTGAACTATCGTCTGCGCGATGCCATCTTCTCTCGTCAGCGCTACTGGGGTGAGCCGTTCCCTGTTTACTATAAGGACGATATGCCCTATATGATCCCCAAGGAGTGTCTGCCGCTGCTGTTGCCTGAGATTGATGAGTACAAGCCTACGGAGACAGGTGAGCCCCCATTGGGTCGTGCTAAGATGTGGGCTTGGGATACCAAGTTCGACAAGGTGGTATCGAAGGATGAGATTGACAACAAGACTGTCTTCCCCTTGGAGCTGAACACGATGCCTGGTTTTGCAGGAAGTTCAGCTTACTATCTGCGCTATATGGACCCAAAGAACGAGAAGGCTCTTGTGAGTCGTGATGCCGATGAGTATTGGCGTAATGTTGACCTCTATGTAGGAGGTACGGAGCACGCTACTGGTCACCTGATCTACTCTCGTTTCTGGAATAAGTTCCTCTATGACTCTGGCTACTCTTGCGAGGATGAGCCCTTCAAGAAACTCGTCAATCAGGGAATGATTCAGGGTCGCTCTAACTTCGTTTATCGTATTGAAGACGAGGGTGCCGACAAGGGTAAGTTCGTCAGCTTTGGTCTGAAGGATCAATACACCACAACTCCCATCCACGTAGATGTGAATATCGTTTCGGCTGATATCCTCGATATCGATGCCTTCAAGGCTTGGCGTCCTGAGTATGAGAACGCTGAGTTTATCCTCGAGAATGGACAGTACAAGTGTGGCTGGGCTATTGAGAAGATGTCGAAGTCGATGTTCAATGTGGTTAATCCGGATATGATCGTCGAGAAGTATGGTGCTGACACCCTGCGTCTCTATGAGATGTTCCTGGGTCCTGTTGAGCAGTCGAAGCCTTGGGATACCAATGGTATCGATGGTTGCCACAGATTCCTGCGTAAGTTCTGGAACCTCTTCCAGAATGGTTTCGATGAGGGTGAGGCTACGGCAGACAATCTGAAGAGTGTGCATAAGCTCATCAAGAAGGTATCCGGCGATATCGAGACCTTCAGTTATAACACCTCTATCTCTGCCTTCATGATCTGTGTAAACGAACTCTCTCAGCAGAAGTGCAAGAACAAGGAGATGCTGAAGACGCTCGTGATCCTGATTGCTCCTTTTGCTCCCCATATTGCTGAGGAACTTTGGGAGATGCTGGGCGAGCAGGGTAGTGTCTGCGATTCCAAGTGGCCTACATGGAATGAAGAGTATCTGGTGGAGAGTCAGGTGAAGCTGGGTGTCGCCTTCAATGGTAAGGCACGTTTTGAGATGTCGTTCCCTGCTGATGCAGACAACCAGACCATTCAGGATGCTGTGCTGGCAGACGAGCGTGCTCAGAAGTACCTCGAAGGTTTCCAGGTAGCAAAGGTTATCATCGTCCCTAAGCGTATGGTGAACATTGTTCTGAAGAAATAAATGACAGTCAATCACAAAATCATCTGGAATGAGGTCAAGGATTATTTATTTATAACCCTTGGTCTCTTTCTTTACACCATAGCCTTTACCGTATTCCTGATGCCTTACCAGATTGTGGCAGGAGGTGTGACAGGTCTTTCGGCTATTATCTACTATGCTACGGGATTCCATTTGGAGAATACCTATATCATCATCAATGGCATCCTGCTGATGGTGGCCCTGAAGATTCTTGGCTTCAAGTTCATGATGAAGACCATCTTCGCTATCTTCACCCTCTACTTCATGCTGATGTTCGCACAGGATATACTGCCTAAGCAAGCGAACGGACTGCCTTTCAAACTGATGGGTGAGGGACAGGATTTCATGTCGATGATTATTGGTTGTGTGATTACGGGTATTGCTTTGGCTACTGTATTTACACATAACGGTTCTACTGGTGGCACAGATATCATTGCTGCCTCAGTGAATAAGTTTCATCCCAACGTCTCTTTGGGTAATGTTCTTATTGCTGCCGACTTCTGTATCATTGGCTCCTGTATGTTCTTCCCACAGTTTGGTTCCTATACAGAACGAGCTCATAAGGTGATGTTCGGCTTCTGCGTGATGGCAATGGAGAACTATACACTCGACTATGTGATGAATGCCCGTCGACAGTCTGTACAGTTCTTTATCTTCACAAAGAAATGGCAGGAGATAGCCAATGCCATTGGTACGAAGATGAATCATGGTGTAACCATTCTCGATGGTCATGGGTGGTATACAGGAAAAGATATGAAGGTGCTCTGTATTCTGGCCAAGAAGAACGAGAGCATCAATATGTTCCGTCTGATCAAGATGATTGATCCTCAGGCTTTCGTATCTCAGAGTGCTGTTATCGGCGTCTATGGCGAAGGCTTTGATGAGATGAAAGTGAAGATCAAAAGTAATAAAAAGAAGAAAATGAAACTCGTTTTTGCAACAAATAACCAGAATAAACTCAGTGAAGTGAAGAAGATTTTGGGCAATCAGTTCGAAGTGATGTCACTATCAGATATAGGTTGTAAAGAAGATATTCCTGAGAAAGGACAGACACTGAGAGAAAATGCACTCATCAAAGCACAATATGTGTATGATAAGTACCATGTGAATTGCTTTGCTGACGATACAGGTCTTGAGGTCGATGCCCTTGGTGGAGCGCCTGGTGTCTATAGTGCCAGATATGCTGGTGGAGTGGGGCATGACTCACAAGCTAACATGAAGAAATTGCTTCACGAACTCGATAATGTAGATAATCGTAAAGCCCGTTTCCGTACTGTCATTGCTTTGATTATCGATGGTAAGGTCAATACCTTTGATGGTATCGTCAATGGTGAGATTATTCGTGAGAAGCGTGGTGGTGAGGGATTCGGCTACGATCCTATATTCCAACCAGAAGGCTATAACAAGACCTTTGCAGAGATAGGTTTCGATGTAAAGAATCAGATTAGCCACAGGGCCAGAGCCGTGCAGAAACTTGCAGACTTTCTGTTGAAAACGTAAATAAGTAAAAGGGTAAAAAATGAAAGTTCTATTATTCAATAGAAAAAAATCGGTAAAATGGTTATTACCTTTTTACCTTTTTACTTTTTCACTTTTTTACCCTCATATCTTATTACCTCTGAATGCCCAAGTGGCCACTTGGAAAAACCATCTTGCATATCACCAGGTGCAGAGTATCTGCAAGGCTGGCGATGAACTCTTCGTACTGGCTTCTAACGGATTATATCAGTATAATCTCAACGACCAGAGCATTCTAACTTACGATAAGGTAAATGGCCTTAGTGACACCCATATCACCCATATTGCTTGGTGCCAGCAGGCTAAACGACTTATAGCCGTCTATAAGAATGCCAATATCGATCTGATAGAGACTGATGGTGATATCATCAATATCTCTGCACTTTACAATAAAACGATAACAGGCGACAAGACTGTCACCGATATCAGCATTGACGGTATCTATGCTTATCTGCATTGCGACTTTGGTATCGTGAAAGTGAATATGCAGAAAACTGAGATTTCAGATACCTATACACCTCAGATGCCCGACTTTCCCACAGATCTACCAAAGTATCAGGACAACTACGAAGAATATATTGCTACCGTATCGACACTCAACCCTGGAGGTCCGGCTTATAATTGCTTTTATGAGGCAAAAATGCTGGATGATAAGTTGTATACCACAGGAGGATATTTTCTGCCGAATATGCCAGATAACCAACTTCCTGGTATTATTCAGGTATTTGATGGTAATGACTGGAAACTCTATGAGGAGCAAATTAGTCAGATTACTGGATATCCTTATTTAGACATTTGCTGTATCGATGTTGATCCGACCAACGAAAAGCATGTCTTTGCAGGAGGCAGATGCGGACTCTATGAGTTTAATGATGGAGAACTCGTAGCTTATTATAATAAGGATAACAGTCCGCTAAAGGGCGCTAACGACAGAGGTACAGAACTAGGTAATGACTATCTACTGATTCTTGGTATTAAATTCGACAGTCAAGGTCATCTTTGGGTACTCAACAGTATGGCAAAAGATGTCAGTTTGCTTGAACTAACATCAGATCACCAATGGATTGATCATCATCAAACACAATTGACAGACGACGCTGGAAACGCACTTCCAGGACTTCGTAATATGATGATTGACAGTCGTGGGCTCCTTTGGTTTGTCAATAGCAACTGGCAGAAGCCGTCACTTTTCTGTTACGATATGCAGGACGACATCATGCTGAGATATGATACCTTTATCAATCAAGATGGGGTGAAAAACGAGGTGACAGTAGTTTATTGTGTCACTGAGGATAAAGAGAATAATATCTGGGTAGGCACAGATGTTGGACCCTTCATGATTCAGAAGTCAGAAGTAGGGAAGGAGAGTGTTACCTTCCAACAAATCAAAGTGCCTCGCAACGATGGTACGAGTTATGCGGATTATCTGCTTAGTGGTGTCAGTATCAACAGTATAGCTATTGATGGAGGTAATCGTAAGTGGTTTGCTACGAATGGAGCTGGTGCTTTTCTGATTAGTGCGGATAATATGGAGCAGATCCATAACTTTACGAAAGCAAATTCCAAATTGATTAGTGATAATATCACCTCCATTTCTATCAATCATCATTCGGGAGAAGTATTCTTTCTCTCAGACGAAGGACTCTGCTCTTACCAATCAGATGCTACAGAACCAAATGAAGAAATGAATAAAGATAATGTCTGGGCCTATCCTAATCCTGTGACTCCAGAGTACTCAGGATTGATTACAGTTACTGGCTTGACCTATGATGCTGATGTGAAGATTACGTCTTCTAATGGTGCCTTGATAGCTGAAGGACGAAGTAATGGTGGTATGTTTACCTGGGATGGATGTGATAAAAAGGGTAGGAGAGTGGCCAGTGGTATTTATATGGTTGTTACAGCCACCAGTAATGGAAAGAAAGGAACGGTTTGTAAGATAGCTGTCATCAACTAAAAATGTTGGAGTGATTAACTCAACTCCAACATTCTCTCTATGGGTTTTACGGCCTCCTTGGCTATCTCAGGATCTATCTCTATCTGAGGATTTTCATTCATTAAGCAGTTGTATACTTTCTCAAGTGTATTCATCTTCATATACTGACATTCATTACAACTGCATTCCAGGCCGCTCTCGCTGATTTCAGGAGGCACAGGAATAAATTCCTTATCTGGACAAGTTCGCTGCATCTCGTGAAGAATACCAGCCTCTGTAGCCACAATAAACTGCTTCTTGTCACTCTGCTGAGCATAGTTCAGCATCGTTGCCGTACTTCCTTTTACGTCAGCTGCAGCCAATACCGGAGCCTTACACTCTAAATGAGCCATCACTACAGCCTCAGGATATTGTTTCTTCAATTCAATGATTTTTTCTACAGAGAAACGTTCGTGTACATGACAACCACCATTCCAAAGTAACATTTCACGACCTGTTACCTCATTGATATAATTGCCAAGATTATAATCAGGACCAAATATTAACTTAGCATCCTTTGGCAACTGATCTACTACTTTCTTGGCATTACCACTGGTTACAACTACATCAGTTAAAGCCTTCACCGCTGCTGTAGTATTCACATAACTGATGACTTGATAACCAGGATGTTCTTCCTTAAACTTTTTCAGATCCTCAGCTTTACAACTGTCTGCCAGACTGCATCCTGCTTCAAGGTCAGGACAAAGTACCATCTTATCAGGAGATAGCAGTTTACACGTCTCTGCCATGAAATGAACACCACACATCACCATGATCTTGGCATCTGTCTCTGCAGCCTTTCTTGCCAAAGCTAATGAATCACCTACAAAATCAGCAATATCCTGAATATCGCCAATTGTATAATAGTGAGCCAGGATAATGGCATCCTTCTCTTTACATAAACGACGGATTTCCGCTTTCAATGCTTCAGTTTTCAACATTACAATATATTTATTTTCTTTTATTTTTTCTTTCTAAAAAAGAATAAGTAGTATGATATGCCGTTAATATCTTGATAACTTTTCTCTCTTTTTCTTGTGAGATAACTTATAAACTGTAAAACATACACTATTAACTACTGCTGTGAATTGTTATTGCTTGATAATGAATACCTAACGTTATTTATCCACAATTTCTATTTTCGGTGCAAAATTAATAAGTTTATATCTTTTTTCAGCAAAAAATGGTGGAAAAGTTGTTTAAATGACAATAATAAGTGTGTTGATATCCACTAATTCCTGGCTTAAGATGGTATTTTGTTTATAATCCACCATGTTTTCCACATAGTTATCAACAGGTTTATCCACAACTTTTTATTTATTACTTTTCGCTTTTCATATCTTTTTCGTACCTTTGCAGCTGATATGAAGAAACTGAGGACAATAGAAATGCAGCGCCTCTCTGTAGAGGAGTTTAAGGAGGCAGAAAAACTACCTTTAGTAGTAGTACTTGATGATGTACGTTCAATGCATAATGTAGGTAGCGTATTTCGGACAGGTGATGCTTTCCGTATCGAGGCTGTCTATTTGTGCGGTATAACCTCAACACCTCCCAGTACAGAGATTCATAAGACGGCTCTTGGTGCAGAAGACAGTGTGACTTGGCATTATTATCCGACGGCTATGGAAGCCGTTGAGGCATTAAGAAAAAATGGGTATGAGATCTATGCCGTAGAACAGGCTCATGGCTCAACTAAGCTCCAGACTTTTACACCTATTAATAATACTAAGTATGCTGTGATTTTAGGAAATGAGGTAAAAGGTGTCCATCAGGAAGTGATAGATGCATCAGATGGTTGTTTGGAAATACCTCAATTTGGTACCAAACATTCCATGAATGTATCTGTAACAGCTGGTATAATCATCTGGCACTTCGCTAAGGCTCTTATATATAAATAAGGTGGCAAAACGATTGCCACCTTATTATTTCTTACTCAGGCTTGAATTGATCTTTGCCTACACCACAGATGGGACATACCCAATCATCGGGGATATCCTCAAATGCTGTTCCTGGCTCGATGCCACTGTCAGGATCACCTACTGCGGGGTCATAGACGTAGCCGCATACTTCACATACATACTTCATAATTAAGAAAGTTTTAGTTATTAATGAGGGTTGTTATTCTCTCAACAATCCGCTCAGGCGGAATGTTCTGTAGACAAGCATAGTCACCACGCTGACAAGGTTTATTGCCAAAAATACTACAGGGGCGACACTCAAGGTCAAGTTGTATGGCATTATCGGTATTTTGGTTGAAGCCAAGGAAACCCGCCAAGGGATGGGTGGCTCCCCAAACACTGACAACAGGTACACCCGTCAATGAAGCCAAATGCATATTGGCAGAATCCATAGAAAGCATGACATTCAGATGACTCATCAAAATAAGCTCTTGATACATGCTTTCGCAGCATTTATTGACAATAAGACATTGGTGGTATTGAGCATTCCACAAAGGGAAGTATTTGTCTTCATCTTCACCCTTTCCGAAAAGGAAGATACGCACGTTGGGCTGTTGCTGAATCAGTTTGAAGATAACTTGTTCCATCAGTTTTGGAGGATATATTTTTCCTTGATGGGCAGCAAAAGGTGCAATACCTATCCAAGTCTCAAAACTCTTCTTAGGTCCCACTTCCTTTGGCAACAGATTGAGGTTACCACCTTCTTCAGGGAAGATACTATGGAATTGTCGGATGTCAACAGGATAACCTAAGCGGGCAAATACTTCTGCATAATTCTCAAAAGAAGAGGGTAGTTGCTTACGTACCTTATTCTTATAGGAGATAAGTTTTCTGCGCTGATTCTTGTGTTTGTTGATATGCTCTACACGATATCTGCCCAAGTTGAAACGCATACGGAGATAATCGGAACGAAGCACACTATGCAAATCAGCAATCTTAGTAAACTGTTTGGCAACCAAACGGCGATATAATGCGTTAAGTCCCCTTACACCATGATACTCCTGCTTTAAATCGGCTTCCATGAAGTTGACATTAGGAGCCAGATCATCGAAAAGCGGACGCGCAAATTTCCTGCTGAGCACTGTAATGCGAATATCAGGGTATTGGGTAGCCAAAGCCCATACCACAGGTACAGTCATGGCCACATCGCCTAAAGCTGAGAATCGTATCACAAGTATATGCTCTTTCTTCATCCTTTCTTACTTCTTATAGAGTATTGGATTAGTGGTGGGATCGTTGTACATCTTCATCTGTCGATATACCTTCATGTACTTACGTCCAGCACTAATATCTTCCAACAACTGGTCGATGGCCAATGAAAGATCTTTCTGCTGCTCCAACAATACGTTGAGCTTAGCCTTACAACGGGCAATATGTTCTGCATCGGCATCTTTACGATCCACCTGTTCCTGCATATGATAGATTTTCAGGGCGAGAATACTTAGGCGATCTACAGCCCAGGCAGGACTCTCCGTATTCAGACGGGCACCCGGACCAGGCACAACATCACTGTAAAACTGACGGAAATAAGAATCAATCTCTTCTACCAGATCAGTACGGTCCTGATTGCTGCGGTCAATACGGCGCTTCAGGGCGAGGGCCTCTATGGGATCAATATGAGGATCACGAATGATATCTTCATAGTGCCACTGGACAGTATCAATCCAACACTTCAAATAAAGACTGTATTCAATCGTATCTTTCTGATACGGATTCTTAATCGGGGTATTGACATCATCCGTGAGATGATAATCCGCTATTACCCGATTGAAAATTTGGTTAGCTTGCTCTGTAAATGACATTTCTATTCGTTTTATTCCGCAAAACTACAGAAAGTTTTTCAATTGACCAACTAAAAGTGAAGTTTTTCATCAAATTTTTCAATTTTATGTCGAGAAACATATAAAAAGAGCCAAATTTATGCACACATAACCCCCTTTTGTGCAAAAGAAAGTCAGTTTTTCTTAAAAAAATTTGCGTAAGTGAAAGAAAATGTGTTACTTTGCACCCGATTTCGGCAAAAGGCCGTATTTTTCAAGATAGCAAAATCATTATTAACATTTTAAAGTATTACAATTATGTCAGAAATTGAAAGCAAAGTAAAGGCAATTATCGTAGACAAACTCGGTGTTGATGAAGCAGAAGTAAAGGCTGAGGCCAGCTTCACAAATGATCTGGGCGCAGATTCACTGGATACCGTTGAGTTGATCATGGAATTCGAGAAGGAGTTCGGTATCTCTATTCCTGATGACAAGGCTGAGAAGATCGGTACCGTTGGTGACGCTATCGCTTACATCGAGGAGAACGCAAAATAAATATGAAGAATAACATAAGGGGTTGCTTCAAGACAGAAGCAACCCTTATGTTTTAATATTTGCTTATGGAATTAAAAAGAGTAGTTGTAACAGGTCTGGGAGCCGTTACTCCCGTTGGCAACACTCCTGAAGAGATGTGGAAAAACCTGCTCAACGGAGTTAGCGGTGCCGCACCTATTACACATTTCGATACAACTTTATTCAAGACAAAGTTTGCCTGTGAGGTTAAGAACCTCAACGTAAACGACTTTTTGGACCGTAAAGAGGCACGTAAGATGGACCGCTACACACAGCTGGCCCTGATTGCTGCCAAGCAGGCTGTTGAGGACAGTAAGATGGATTTGGAGACTGAAGACAAAGACCGCATCGGTGTGGTCTATGGCGTTGGTATCGGTGGAATTAAGACCTTCGAGGACGAAGTAAAGTATTATGGTGTCCATGAAGCCGATGGTCCTAAGTTCAATCCTTTCTTCATTCCGAAGATGATTGCTGACATCGCTGCTGGTCAGATTTCCATTATGTATGGCTTCCATGGTCCCAACTACATCACAGCTTCTGCTTGTGCCTCTTCTTCTAACGCTTTGGCTGATGCCTTTAACCTGATTCGTCTGGGTAAGGCTAATGCTATCGTTGCTGGTGGTGCTGAGGCTGCTATCTGCGCTACAGGTGTTGGTGGCTTCAATGCTATGCATGCCCTCTCTACCCGTAACGATGAGCCTGAGAAGGCTAGCCGTCCATTCAGTGCAAGCCGCGATGGATTTATCATGGCTGAGGGTTCTGGCTGTCTGATTCTTGAGGAACTGGAGCATGCTAAGGCCCGTGGTGCCAAGATTTATGCTGAGATGGTAGGTGCTGGCATGAGCGCTGATGCTCACCATATCACCGCTTCTCACCCTGAGGGACTTGGAGCTAAGCTTGTGATGAAGAATGCCCTGGAGGATGCACAGTTGAAGCCCGAGGACATCGATTATATTAATGTTCACGGAACTTCTACCCATGTGGGTGATATCTCTGAGGCTAAGGCCATCAAGGAGGTATTTGGTGATGCAGCCTTCAAGCTGAACATCTCTTCTACGAAGTCGATGACGGGCCATCTGCTGGGTGCCGCTGGAGCCGTTGAGGCTATGGTTACTGTTCTGGCTGTCCAGAACGACATCATTCCTCCCACTATCAACCACGAGGAAGGCGATGACGATCCTGAGATCGACTACAATCTGAATTTCACCTTCAACAAGGCTCAGAAGCGCGTGGTTCGTGCTGGTCTCAGCAATACCTTCGGCTTTGGTGGTCATAATGCTTGTGTGGTATTCAAGAAGTATGAAGCTTAACGACATTATTGATAGAATCAAGCTCCCTTTCCGCAAGGAGAAGGAGCTTTTTTCTGCTCTTTACACCATACTGGGGTTCTATCCCCACAACATCGAGTATTACAAGATGGCGCTGATGCATAAGAGCATCCGCAAGCGCAATGACAAGGGCAAGCCGCTCAACAATGAGCGACTGGAGTTCTTGGGTGATGCCATACTCGATGCTGCGGTAGGATACATTGTATACCGCCACTATGAGGGTAAGCGCGAAGGATTCCTTACCAATACGCGTTCTAAGCTCGTATCACGCGATACGTTGGGCAAGATAGCCAACGAGATGGGTCTGGGCAATCTCTTACTTTCTGCAGGTCACAGCACCTCTCACAACAGCTATGTCGAGGGCAATGCCTTCGAAGCCCTTGTAGGTGCCATCTATCTCGATCGTGGCTACGAGGCTTGTCTCGAGTTCTTTGAGAAGCGCGTTTTGGGCCGTTATGTCGACATCGACAAGGTGGCCTTCAAGGAAGTCAATTTTAAGTCGAAGCTCCTCGAGTGGAGTCAGAAGAATCGTGTACGAATGGATTTCCGTATGCTGAAGCAGAAGAAGGATGAGAATGGAAGTCCTATCTTCAGTTTTCAGGTGATGCTTGAGGGCATCGAGGGCGAGCGAGGCACGGGCTACTCCAAGAAGGAAGCCCAGCAGTTGGCTTCCAAGGATACGCTTCAGCGCTTGAAACGCGAGCCTCAGTTTGTGGATGCTATCTTCCAGGCCAAGACTGATCGTACGAAGATGGAGGAAGAGCCCGCCATGGCCGTTCCTGACACAGAACAGGAACAGAACTTCATCATCGAGCAGGAGCCAAAGGAATCGCCCGCTGAGGAGCCCGCAAACCCTGCTCCTAAGCGGAATCGCAAGTCCAAGCAGACATCTGTGTCTTCCAACGGGGAAGACGCCTTAAACGATGAATTCCTGGCCAAACGGAGCGATTTGGTAGACTACGACCTCTCCGACGTCACTCACAAAGAGAAATCGCGTGAGGAAATCATAGCCGAAGCTGAGGCTGCCGCCTTCGCAGATGACTAAAAGAATAACAAGAATGCCACCCAATCTTCTGGGTGGCATTCTTGTTTCTTAAAGTAAGTTTTCCGAATTCCAAGTAATATCCTTGTTGATTTTCCCGTAGGTTTTCAATATCTGTTCAAATTGTGCCAAGCCAGCCTTCTCGCTATTGCTTAGATCGCCCTCCAGCACACGGCCCTTTTCATCTACGATACGGATGATGTCAAGTTTAAAACGGCTGTAGCCATCCTTATCAGGCCCCCACCAGTGTTCGAATGTCAATCCTGGTCCGCCTATTATGTTGGAAATGATTGAGTTCAGATTGGCGCTAAAGAGCAACTTATCTTTGGAATAGAACTGGATACTCCATTGTTTTGGTACAGGGAATGCCTTTTCGCTGATTCGCTCGCCTCCCTTTATTTTCATCTCGCCATTTTCAGGGTTATAGGCCACGATGTCGTTGAGTGTCAGCACATAATCCTGATGCGTGATATCTATCAATTGCTCATTGGGGTCAACGATGATAGCATAGAGCTCATCGTCAGAGCCCGAGAGAGATTCCACAGCATCGTCATCACTCGTACAACTTGTCATCATCGTACCCATCAGCGCTGCTATCATGATGATTACCAGCGTCATCAGAATATTTTCTATTATCTGTTTCATCGCAAAACCCATTAAACATTTCTATAGATAGAACCCACGAACCTCAGAAACTTTGCACGGATTCCGAAAGATTTTTGATTTATTAACGTATTGGATGCTGTGTATGCTTATACTTAGACAGACTTTACTCCGAGTAAACCTGGACTTTACTCCGAGTAAACCTGGACTTTACTCCGAGTAAACCTGGACTTTACTCCGGGTAAACCAAAAATGCCACCCAAGCTAAAGGTGGCAATTCTGGTTATATATCTCTTAGGATTCAGATATTCGGCTCGTCCCAGATCTTGGTTTGGGTGCAGGCGGTGGGAACAGTCTGATTGCCTACCTTCAGGATGAAGTCACCCTCTTCGAGGGTCCACTTGCCACAAGCACCAACGAAGGCGAGTTTCTTGGCTGGGAGCTGGAAGGTAACAGTCTTGGTCTCTCCTGGCTCCAAAGAGATCTTCGTAAAGTCGCGCAGACGCTTGTTGTCTGGTACGATGCTGGCAATGAGATCACTCGAATAAAGTAATACAGCCTCCTTACCGGCTTTGCTGCCTGTATTCTTCACATCCACGCTGATGGTAAGAATGTCGTCAGCGGTAAACTGCGCCTTGTCAACCTTCAGGTTCGAGTATTCGAAGGTGGTGTAGCTGAGGCCATAGCCGAAGGGCCATTGCAGACTCACCTTGGCATCGTAGTTATAGGCGCCAGCCATAGTGCCAACCTCCTCAGACACCTTATAATCATAAGTATTCAGCGAGTTGATCTCACGCGGATAGGTGTAGGGCATCTTGCCAGAGAAGTTAGTATCGCCAGCCAGCAGGTTAGCCAGAGCATCGCCGCCATAGTTGCCTGGGATGAGGATATCTACCACCGCCTTAGCCAGCGGCTCGATGTCAGCAATCAGACGTGGACGACCTTCATTCAGCACGAGGATGATGGGTTTGCCCGTCTTGGCGAGTTCCTTCACCAGATTGCGCTGGTTCTCAGAAAGCCAGAGGTCTGTGAGGTTACCAGGAGTCTCTGTGTAAGAATTCTCACCAATGACAGCGATAATCATATCTGCTTTGGCGGCAGCAGCCACAGCCTTGTCGGTTTCTGGGGCATTCTCGTCGTAATAGGCACCGTTCTCATTGTAGGTCACACCCTGCTCTAGGATGATATTCTCCTTACCATATTTATTGCAGAGCGCCTCGTAGATGGTGTTGTACTTCTCTGAGAGGTCTTCGGCCTTCGAACCCTGCCAGGTGTAGCTCCAACCACCATGCAGACAACGCATCTGGTTGGCGTTAGGACCTGTCAACAGGATCTTTTTGCCCTTGGCGAGGGGCAGGATATTTCCCTCGTTCTTCAGAAGAACCATTGACTCTTCAGCAGCCAGGAGTGAAGCCTTGGCAAACTCATCGCAGCCAAACTTCTCGAAGCCCTTGCCCCCAGTGTTAGGCTCGTCGAAGAGGCCCAGGCGATACTTTGCACGGAGGATACGACGAACGGCATCATCGATACGTTCCATCTTCACCTTACCTTCGTTGACCAGTTCCTTCAGCAGGATGCAGAACTCCACGCTATAGGGATCCATCGACATATCGATACCAGCATTGATGGCAATGCGGATAGCGTCTTTCTTGTCCTTGGCCACCTTCTCGCGAGAGAAGAGGTTGTTGATGTCAGCCCAGTCGGTTACTAAGAATCCATCCCATTGCAGATCCTCCTTGAGCCACTTGGTAAGATACTCATAGCTTGCATGCAAGGGTACACCATTGACAGATGCTGAGTTGACCATCATGGTCAGCGTGCCAGCAAGGGCAGCTGCCTTGAAGGGCTCGAAATACTTCTCGCGGATGATGGCCGGATTGAGGTAGGCAGGGGTACGATCCTTACCAGTCCAAGGTGCGCCATAGGCAAAATAATGCTTCGTGCTGGTACCTACGTGGAAACGATCGATGTGGTTATTGTCCTCACCCTGATAGCCCTTAATCTCAGCAGCTACCATCTTGGCGTTTACGATGGCATCCTCGCCAAAGCTCTCATAGACACGAGGCCAACGGGGATCGCGACTCAGGTCTACCACAGGATTATATACCCAAGGACAGTTAGCGGCACGGCTCTCGTAGGCTGTAATCTCTGCGCCTCTGAAAGCCAGATCGGTATTGAATGTAGCACCCAGGTTGATGGGCTGGGGGAAGAGTGTTCCACCTTGTGTATAAGTCACGCCATGATTATGATCGAGTCCGTAGATATCAGGAATGCCTAAATACTTCATCGACTTCTCCTGAATCAGGCGGATCCATTTCTGCCATTGCTCTACACTTGGGGCACGAGTGCCAGGAGCATTCAGGATAGAGCCTACCTTCCATTTCGAAATCAGTGTGTCGAGCATTGCCTCGTTGAGTTGCCATTCGCGTTGTGTCTCACCCTTATAGATGTCGATAGGGAAGTTGCCGAGTTTATCGATAATCTCCTGATCAGTCATCTTCACCATCGCGTCAATCTCAGAATCTGATCTGCCATACTGCTGGAGTACGGAGCGCACCTTCTCACGATCAACTTTCGCGTTCTTTACTTTCATGTTACCCATCACATCGAGATTCAGCTCGAGCATCTGTCCGATCTTCTCGTCGAGCGTCATCTTGGCGAGGGTTTTCTCAATCTTTGCCTCCAGGGCCGCATCGCGGGGGATGGCAGGTTTTTGTGCAAAAGCGTTTGCAATAATCAGTCCGAAGACTACCAATAAAAGATTTCTTTTCATATCAAGTTTTGTTTGGTCATTGTTAGTTATATCATAAAATCCGTGCAAAGATAATCATATTCTTTCATATTTGCAAATTTTTTTGTATCTTTGCCACCAGTTATGTAATTCTAAAACCAAAAGTATATGAAAAAAATATGTTTGTTATGCCTGTCATTGTTGTACCTGACTACAGTACAGGCTGATGAGAAGATTGCCAGTCCTGATGGAAGAGTCATCCTGACGCTGTGTCTGGACAATGGACAGCCTGCCTATCAGGTGGCCTATGACGGGCAGACCGTTATTGCCCCTTCTGCCCTTGGACTTGTGACCAATATTGGCGACTATAGTCAGGGTCTCGCGCAGAAATCCGTAGTGACCAAAACGGTGAAAGAGAGCTATGCCCTGCGTAACATTAAGCAGAGCCACGTTGACTACGAGGCAACAGAAGCTGTGGCCTCTTATGAGCAAGACGGGCAAAACGTGATGGATATCATCTTCCGTGTGAGCAATCGTGATGTGGCATTCCGTTATAAGGTCTATCCGAAAAAGGAGGCTCGTGTCTGTGTCGTAGAGCGTGAGACAAGTGGCTTTGTATTGCCTGATGGTACGACAACCTTCCTTTGTCCACAGTCAAAGCCGATGGGTGGTTTCGCACGAACCTCTCCAAGTTATGAGACCCCATATACTACTGATGACGCCATGGGAAAGAATGGCTGGGGTGAGGGTTATACCTTTCCTTGTCTCTTCAAGGCTCCTGCAGGTTGGGTGCTTATCAGTGAGACGGGTACTGATGGGGACTATGTAGGCTGTCGTCTGCTGAACGAAACGGGTGGCACTTATCGCATAGGCTTTCCACAGCAGGGCGAGTTGAATGGTGTGGGTTCTGTGACCCCAGCCATGTCACTGCCAGGTGAGACTCCTTGGCGTACCATTACCGTTGGTCCTCTGGCGAACATCATGGAGACTACCGTACCCTTTGACCTTGTACAGCCGAAGTATGAGGCCTCACAGGATTATATCTATGGTAAGGGCTCCTGGAGCTGGATCATCGGAATGGATCCCAGCTGTAACTTCGACGAGCAGAAACGTTATATCGACTTCTCTGCAGCCATGGGTTATCAGAGTGTGCTTATAGATGCCTTTTGGGATCAGCAGATTGGCTATGAGAAGATGGCAGAGCTTGCCCGCTATGGTAAAGAAAAGGGGGTAGGCATCTTCCTTTGGTATAACTCCAATGGTAGTTGGAACGATGCGTTCCAGACACCTATCGGTAAGATGAACAACAGTCGTATCCGTCGTGAGGAAATGAGATGGATGCAGGAGAATGGTATTCGTGGTATCAAGGTTGACTTCTTCGGAGGTGACAAACAGCCGATGATGCAGCTTTACGAGGATATCCTTGCTGATGCCAATGACTTCGGACTGCTCGTCATCTTCCACGGATGTACGTTGCCTCGTGGTTGGGAGCGTATGTACCCCAACTACGCTGCCTCTGAGGCTGTGCTTGCTTCGGAGAACCTGCACTTTGGACAAGGTGCCTGTGATGCGGAAGCCCGTAACGCCACCATTCATGCCTTTGTGCGTAATACCGTTGGTTCTATGGACTTTGGTGGTTCCGCCCTTAATAAACGCTATAGTGCTGACAACCAGCACGGTACTGTGCGCAAGACTTCAGATGTCTATGCTCTGGCTACGGCTGTGCTCTTCCAAAGTGCCGTTCAACACTTTGCCCTAGCCCCTAATAACCTCACCGATGCACCTGCCTGGGCCATTGACTTCATGAAGCGAGTACCAACGACATGGGACGAAGTGAAGCTGATTGATGGTTATCCTGGTAAGTATGTCATCATGGCTCGTCGCTGTGGTTTGAAATGGTATGTTGTGGGCATCAATGCTGATGAACAGCCACTGAAAAAGATGGTAACCCTCCCGATGTTCGAGAAGGGAACCGAATTGACCATCTATAGTGATGACGCTCAACTCAATGGAAGTGTGAAGAGCCTCAAGCAGAATAAGAAACAGCAAATTATGATGACGATACCGTGCAATGGCGGTATCGTCATCACGGCTACTTATTGATAGCATAGAGATATCCTAATAAGGCCATCTTACCACGCATGGTCTCACGGGGCGTAAACTCACCATTCACCCAGAAATAGCGTTGATTGAAATAAGATTCCTGAAGGGGCCAGCTTGTAAGCTGCTGCCCCTTTTCTATGTTCCATTCGGGATAGCAGTATTTCAGGATAACGCGGGCATCACCTCCATTATGGCCAGGCGACCAAGTCTCCGTGCCGTTGAAAGGCGTCTGTCCTGGATGCGACTCAGGCGCACCGTCATTACGGCCAGTGGTATAGCAATCGGTGATATGGTGTTCGCCCAATCCAGTCATCTCTACAATGTTACCAGGGTTACGTCCCAAGGACCAGCTGGCTTCTGTGTACATTGCGTGTTCCAAAGCCTTTTTATCATCCTTGCCGGCTATGTAATGGGCCAGCATGACGAGCTGAAGGTTCTGTGACACCTGCCAGCGGCTGTCGTTGGCACTACGGCGTGATGGGCGTTCGGTCATATGAGAGATGTTGTACTCCAGGGCTTGGGCATTGATGCTGGTCTTCAGGTTCTTATAGAGGTCAGCAAAGTGGCGCTGGTGGGGACAGGTCAGATAAGCTGCTGCTGCCCATGTCTGATTATAAGGTACAAGGTTCTTGTTCTCCTCATGCATCACACCGACACCGAAGAATCCGTGGCGCCCCTTGCTGAAGATGAGTGACTGAGGGCTCTTGACCATGCTCTCCTCAGCGAAAATCTTCTCCCACTGTTCGTCACCAGTCAGGTTATAGAGGAAAGCAGCGGCGAGCTGACGGAAATCACGGCCACGCATCTGCATGCTTCCGATATCCTGCAGGTCGTCAAGCTGAGTCCACTCCTGTTTCTCTGCATAGCGGAAGGCCTTAATGGCCTCGTTGGTATAATACTGTCGCAGTGAGTCGTTACCCTGTAGACGGAAGGCCTCACCAGTGATGGCACAGTTGGCGGCATTGGCCCAGGCTGCCATCGTGGTACAGCCTGCCTGGAACATCACGCTCCAATCGGCACAAGGGTTGGTGACACCCTGAGAATAGGCTTCACCATCACGGATGCTAAGGAAGAAGTCGACCTCATTACGAGCTTCGTCGATAATGTCGGGTATGCCGTTGCCACTCTCACGGATGCCCAGGTTGTCATCGGAGAGGCGTCCGCCAGAGAGGATATAGGGCAGTAGCATGTCGTAGATATTGCTGACATGGGCCAGATGACGGTCCCAGTCGAAGGCATCGGAATGTCCGCCTTTCACCTCTGTATTCACAGGATTGCCAGGCAGGCGATGCTGCCAGAAGCGAGATGCCATAAGGGACTTGAAATGGGGTTCATCCCACACATCGGTATGCAGGTCACGCCATTCCTGACAGAAGGGGTGGAAGTCGGTCTTATAAACCGTGAATCCCTTGGGATCTGTCTCTGGAATGAACTGAGGCTGACGGGGTATGGGCCACACATGTTCAGGATCCTTGGGTTCGCTAAGACGCATATAGTAATAACCACGGACAGAGTAGCGGAAAGGCTGGTAATAAATGTTGGAGGCGATGTCGAAGTCCATGCTACAGCCCACATCTTCCACTACAAGACGATAGCGTCCTGGGGTAGCCGACTTGAAGTCGACATTCCATACATCAGTGCCGACGAGATTCTTCTCGCCAGCCTCTTTCTTGGAGTCGGCAGCCTTCTTCCAGAACTTCACGGTACCAACATTCTGCTTCTTCTTAGTCTTTACATTGTAAAGATACACCTTACGGCCCTCCCATGCCTTATAGTCGCGTTGGCCACCATCACCCAACCATTGGTAGAGATCAGCAGCATGGGTCTGTTCTGTCGGAGAATAGCCAATGATGTTCACATGTATAGCCTCTGACTGCTGGTTCCAGATATCAAAGCAGATAGTGGATGATAGCTGGTCTGATCCTATGCCATTGGGGATACTGACGGTATAGTTACAGCCTTGTTTCATGGGCTGTGATAATTGGAGGAAAAGCCAATGGTCGCATTCGCTTGTTAATGTATGGTCAGTATTCATAGGTTTAGACTTGCGCCAGACTTTTATGGGCTGTGCTGTTGCGAAAGTCTTATCGTCTTCAGAACTGATCTGCCAAAGGTCTGCCTTTTGTGCTTCAGTTGTCTTCAGCCGCTCGCCGAATACCACAAGGGTATCATCACCCTCAGCAAAGGAGTGGCCTAAATAAGCGCTGGGCCCTGTTCCGTCATCACGGTAATGCACTTCACCGTCACGGAAATGAACCATGAGGTAATTTTTGTCAATCACTTTAAGTCCAAGGAACTTAGTGGCTTCCCCTGGACTGGCTGTCAACAAGAGGATTCCTGTAAGAAGATAGTAGTAAAACTTTCTCATTTTAATTTTGTTATTGTTGGTTTCGGTGCAAAGATACAACAATTTTTGTTGTTTATAACAAATATCATGAAAAAAGTTGTATTTTTGCACTCAGAAAAGGAAATAGTAATGAACAAGGGCATCATATATTGTTGGGGATTGGCATTGCTGATTGTAGTGCTTTTCATCTTGAACCTATTGATGGGATCTGTGCCGATTCCAACTTGTGATGTTGTACACATCCTCTTAGGCGACGAAACGCAGAGGGCCTCTTGGCAGTTCATCGTTTTGCAGTCACGCCTTCCTCAGGCTCTGACAGCTTTGCTCAGCGGCTCAGCCCTTGCCGTCAGTGGTTTGTTGTTACAGACTGCTTTTCGGAATCCTTTGGCAGGACCAAGTGTCTTTGGTATTAATAGTGGTGCAGGCTTGGGTGTTGCTCTTGTCATGCTCTTCTTGGGGGGCGGACTCTCTGTTGGTTCCCTTCAACTCAGTGGCTTTGCCGCTATTTTGGCAGCTGCTTTCGTAGGTGCCATGACCGTGATGGCTATCATTTTCTTTTTTTCCACTTTGGTTCGCAATAGTGTGATGCTGCTTATCATTGGCATTATGATTGGCTATATCTCCAACTCGGCCATCTCCCTACTCAATTTCTTTGCTACAGACGAAGGAGTTAAGTCGTATATGGTGTGGGGGCTGGGTAGCTTTGGAGGGGTGTCGATGACCAATATGCCAGTCTTTGCAATCGTCACTTTGGCCGGACTTCTTGGGGCATTGTTACTTATCAAGCCATTAAATGCTCTCATGTTGGGTGACAGGTATGCCGAGAATCTTGGTGTCAATATTCTGAGGGTCAGAAACTGGCTATTGGTTGTGACAGGAATCCTGACAGCCATAGTGACAGCTTTTTGTGGCCCTGTGGCTTTCATCGGTCTGGCTGTTCCGCATATCGCACGATTGCTATTGACAACTGATAATCATCGTCAGTTGTTACCAGCCACTCTCCTCTGTGGTGCTGTTGTGGCACTTCTCTGCAACCTTATCTGCTTTCTGCCAGGCGAGAGTGGGGTCATCCCATTAAATGCCGTGACGCCCCTCATCGGGGCGCCCGTCATTATTTATGTCATTGCAAGAAAAAGATAGATAAACGTTTACTCGTTTATCACCTTTTGGATGGTGCCGTCCTCGTTATAGAACAGACGTTGAACCTTCAATGAACGCAGATGAGTAATATCATTTGAAGGTACACAATCGTGGTAGAACAGGAACCACTCACCTTTGTACTGTACAATGCTGTGATGGGTTGTCCAACCCACAACGGGATCGAGAATAACTCCCTGATAGGTAAATGGTCCATAAGGATTATCACTAATGGCATAGCACAACATGTGGCTGTCACCAGTAGAATAGCTGAAATAATATTTACCATTATATTTGTGCATCCATGATGCTTCGAAGAAGCGGTGAGGATCACCAGCCTTTAGGGGTTGACCGTCCTTATCGAGCACTACAACGCTACGAGGAGCCTCGGCAAACTGAAGTACATCATCGCTCATCTTTACAACGAAACTGGAAAGGGCAGGAACATCAGCAGGAGCAAAGAGCTGAGTCTTCTTATCGGCAGCAGGACCGAGATCGACACCTCCCTCTTTTAGGAGCTTCTCAGGAGCCTGATACCACTGAAGCTGACCACCCCAGAGACCACCGAAATAGCAATAAATCTGGCCATCTTCGTCCTTGAATACACTTGGGTCGATAGAGAACGAACCGCGGATAGGGTGCTCTTGAGGAACAAATGGTCCCTCGGGTTTATCAGCAATAGCTACACCAAGGTGGAACACACCATTATAGTCTTTGGCAGAGAAAATCAGATAATATTTGCCGTCTTTCTCAACGACATCGTTATCCCACATCTGTTTTTCTGCCCACTTTACCTGGTCTACATGCAGGATCATGCCGTGATCGGTAATCTCGCCGTTCTCAACATCTTCCATAGAGATAACGTGATAGTCTTTCATCTGGAAATGTCCACCATCATCGTCGAAAGCGGCACCAGCCTCCCAGTCGTGCGAGGGATATACGTATAGTTTGCCGTTAAACACATTGGCAGAAGGGTCTGCATAATAATCTTGAGGATAAAGATAGCGTGGTTTCATACTGTTTTGTTTTTACGAGTTAATGACTGTTGTTTATTTTATTTTTCAGCTTGAGCCATCCTGCGGCGTGCAGCCAGCTCTGCCTGCATATTCTCATTATATTCTTTTGTAATCGGGTAGAAGTAGAGTGCCATTACACCTACGCAGAAGAGTAGGGCAGGAACAATACTCGATACAAGACGGATACCCTCCATCGCACTCTCATTCTGTACAGATACGTTACCAGACACATAACCGAACATCGAGATGATGATGCCTGCAATGGCTCCACCGAATCCGAGTCCAATTTTCAGGGCCAGTACAATGCCAGAGAAACAGAAACCTGTGGCACGGCGATGGTTCTCATATTCAATATGGTCTGCTACATCACCTATCATCGCCCAAAGCAGCGGAATGGTCGGAGCATATGCCAACGACTTCAAGAAGTTAAGCACAAACACCAAACTGACATCTGTTGGCGTAGGGATATAGAAAAGAGCTGTGAAGAAAGCTGTCAGTGAGAGACAGACAATAAAGGTCTTCTTCTTTCCGTATTTGTTTGCCAGATACTGCGAGAAACAAATGACGCCTATAAACTGTACGACGGCACCCATCATATTGAAAGCCGAGAAGCCAATGGAATAGGCGTCTTCCTGTCTGATAGTGACGAAATGTGAGAGGAAATCGTAGAGCGACTTCTGGTCAACATTGTATTGGAAATAGAAGTTCATAGCCGATCCCCACATGGCCAATGTAATGAAGATGGCAAAGGTCAGAAGTGCCATTGCATTCCATGATATGCTCGAAACAGTATTCTTCACATCCTCCTTAATACTCATCTTCTGTCTAGGAGGTGGTTGGATGCGCTCTCTTGTAACAAGGAAAGTAATGATGAAGAAAATAAAGGCCACACAGGCAAAAAGCCCGATAGTGCATGTCCAGCCATGCTGAAGTGTACTGCCTTTTGAGAATTGGCTTACCAATGGTAAAGTCAACCCCTGGACAATAAACTGGGCAATGGTTACTACAACGAATCGGATAGTTGTGATGCTGGTGCGCTCTCGAATGACACTGGTCATCACACCACCTAATGATGTATAGGGGACATTGTTAAAGGAATAGACGGTCATCAGCAACACGTATGAAATCGTGGCATATGTGGCGACCATCCCTTTATCTTCAATTCCAGGATTATAGAAAGCTAAGACATAAAACAGGCAGAAAGGTATGGCTGTCCACAACACCCAAGGGCGGAATTTTCCCCAGCGGGTGTTCGTGCGGTCTGTCAGTATGCCTACGGTAGGGTCGACGATGATGGCCGAGATGCTGGCAATCATCAGCACACTACCTGCCACTGCACCGTCCAAACCGAACACATCGGTATAGAACTTCAGCTGAAAGATCATCATCATCTGGAATACCAGATTTGCCGCGGCATCTCCTAACGAGTAGCCGAGCTTTTCGCCTAATGACACTTTCTCTGATGACAACTGCTTCATGTTTGTGATTGAAATCTGCTGCAAAGGTAGTGATTTTTGTCTCATCCCATATTCTAATTTGTTACAGATGCTTTTCAAAATGTTTCATTCCATAAGAAAAAACAACATTTTGACTATTTTAACGGGATTATTTAGTAAATTTGCAACATCAAAACAACAATAGATGAAGAAATTTGCATTATGTTTGATGGCACTTCTTGGTGCCTCTTTCGCTGAGGCAAAGGTCACATTGCCCCAATTATTTCAGTCGGGCATGGTGCTCCAGCGGGGCAAGGTAATACCTGTCTGGGGCAAGGCCGAAGCTGGTGAAACAGTAACGATTACTTTTAATAAGAAGGTTTATACAGTTACTGCCGGTACTGACGGGCGTTGGCGTGTTGACCTGCCCAAGATGAAAGCCGGAGGCCCTTATCAGATGATGGTTAATGACCAAGCTATTGATAATATCCTCATCGGCGATGTGTGGCTCCTCTCTGGACAGTCGAATATTGATGTGCATATTGAGCGCGTCTATCCGCAGTATGCCAGTGAGATTGATACCTACGAGAATCCGCAGATCCGCATGTTCCGTGTGCAGAATGAGACAGATGTCCATGGTGTCCGTGATGACATTCGTCCAACCTCTGTTAACTGGAAATCTGTCAATAAGCAGAATGCATGGCCATTCTCCGCTGTTGCTTATTTTCTAGGCAAGCGTATGTTTGAAAAGACAAAAGTGCCACAGGGACTCATTGTTAATAGTTGGGGAGGAACTCCCATCGAAGCTTGGATCTCAAAGGATTCCCTTGAAAAGGATTATCCCCAACTCATCAGGAAGACGCAAATCTATCAGAACGATGATTATGTTAGGGCGCAGATGCGAGCCAACGGCGAAGCTTCCAAACAGTGGCAAACCATTCTCGATACTAATGATCCCGGTATGCTTCAGGGTTGGAACTCTTCCTCGTATGACGATGCCTCATGGCAGCAGATCAATCAATATAACTGGGGGTGGCGTGGTACAGGCACCATTTGGCTGCGTCAACATATCAACATCGACAAAGCCCATGCAGGACAGCCTGCCCGTCTGCTCCTTGGCACCCTCTTCGATCAGGATGTTACATATGTGAATGGTAAGGAGGTGGGGCATACCTACTATCAGTATCCTCCACGACGTTACGATATTCCTGATGGCCTGCTTCAGGAAGGCGACAATGTGATTACCGTGCGTTTTATCAATAAGTTCGGGCAGGTACATTTCATACCAGAGAAGCCTTATATGCTTTGCTTCGGTGATGATCGATGCTCTCAAAACCCCATGCCAAAAGATGTTATTCCCCTCAGCGAACAGTGGAGAGTGCACGTTGGTCTGGAGATGCCATCTTGTCCCAGTGGCGATGTCTCATTACAGAATTTGCCCACCACCCTTTATAATGCTGTGCTTTATCCTTTGGCTCCTTATGCTGTCAGCGGTGTAGTATGGTATCAGGGTGAATCCAACACTGGTAATCCTGCTCCTTATGCCGACTATCTGAAGAAATTGATGGGTTGTTGGCGCGACCGTTGGCAGAATCAACAGATGCCGTTTGTCATCGTGCAGCTAGCCAATTACGATGGTCGTCAGCAGACAGGTTTCCCACGCCCCATCACACCACAGATAGAGCCGATGAATAGTGGATGGGCCAGCCTGCGCGAAGCCCAGCGTATTGTTGCCAAGGCAGATTCCTATGCAGAGTTGGCAGTTATAAATGACTTAGGTGAGACTGTCGACATCCATCCTCTCCGTAAGAAAGAGGTTGCAGAACGTGTTGGCCAATGCTTCGATCGTCTTATATATAATAATAAGGTGTTACTCTCTCCAGAGGTCGTCGCCTCCAAAGTAAACGATAATAGTATTGTTCTGACCCTGGACCAGCCTGTACAGCCTGGTGAGGTTTACGAGTTTGAGGTTGCTGCTTGGGATGGAGATAAGGTCTTCCAAAATATCGTGGCATCAGCTGCAGGCAATCAGATTACACTGACTCTTCCTCAGGATTTCCATCCCATGAGCAAGATTTATGCAGTCCGTTATGCCTGGAAGGATAATCCTATCAAGGCTAATGTGCGCTCGTTAAGCGGACTCCCTATGTCATCCTTCGAATTAATCATTAATAAATAAAAATACAATTATGTCAACAAACGAAAACAAAGGCTTTTATAAGCTCTCTTGGCTCCAGCGTATCGGCTTTGGTTCCGGTGACCTGGCGCAGAACCTGATTTTCCAGACTACATGTATGTATCTGCTGTTTTTCTACACCGACATCTATGGACTCGATGCCGTTGATGTTTCCGTGATGTTTACAGTAGGTAATGTGGCAAACGTGATTTGGGACCCCATCGTAGGTGCCCTGATTGACAAGAACAATCCTAAGTTAGGAAAGTATCGTGCATACTTGGTTTTTGTAGGTATACCACTTACGGGCTTTGCCATCCTCTGCTTCTGGAACGGCTTTGCTCCGTCACTGCTCTACGCTTACATCACGTACATCGCCATGACGCTGCTTTATACCTTTATCAATGTACCTTACGGTGCCCTGAACTCTTCACTCACCCGTGATACCGATGAGATTACCATCCTGACCTCTGTCCGTATGTTCATGGCTAACTGTGGTGGTCTGGCCGTAGGTTCTGGTCTTCCCCTGTTGATCGCCTATTTCACTGATCAGGAGGCTGAGGGACTGCCGAAGGATCCTGCTGCCTGGTTTACCACAATGACCATCTACGCCCTTGTAGGTCTGGCCCTGCTGTTCTTCTGCTTCAGCCAGTGTAAAGAGCGCGTGGTGATGGATGCCAGCGAGGCTGCCAACGTGAAGATCAGCGACCTGTGGATGGAGTTCTTCCACAACCGTCCGCTGCGTATCATCGCCTTCTTCTTCATTACCGCCTTTGCCATGATGTCAATTGGTAATGCTGCAGGTGCCTATTTCATCAATAGTAACATGCACGGCTCACCCGACCAGTTGTCAATCTTCATGGGCCTTGGTTCAGCACCTTCGTTCATCTTCATGCCCCTTGTTCCTATGATCAAGAAGATGGTGGGTAAGAAGAATATGTTCTATATCTTCCTCGGCATCGCCATTATCGGTATGGGATTCCTGTATGTAGCGGCTAAGATGGAAGAGCCCAGCATGACGATTGTCTACATCGCTCAGTTCGTGAAGTCTACTGGTGTGATTGTTGCCACAGGTTACATGTGGGCACTGGTGCCTGAGGTCATCTCTTACGGTGAGTATGTCAGCGGCAAGCGCATCGCAGGTATCGTAAACGCCTTGACGGGTATCTTCTTCAAGGCCGGTATGACTTTGGGCAGTGTGGTGGCTCCCGCTATCCTGGCTTACGTATCTTACAATCCCGAGGTGATTGAGCAGACTCCAGAGGCTCAGGAGGGTATCCTCTGGCTCGTATGTGTCATCCCTGCAGCCCTGTTGCTCCTCGCTATGTTCATCATCTCGAAGTATGAACTTACTGACGAGGTGATAGATGACATTAACAAGAAGATTGAGGCTCGCGCCAAAGAGTAATCCTCTTCTGATAAAGAAAATAAGCCGAAAGTTTTGATGCTTTCGGCTTTTTTCGTATCTTTGCCCCATAAATTACTAAAAACAATCATTATGGGAAAACTTATACGTTTTGGAATGGGTTTGCTTCTGCTGATAGCAGGGGTTGAGGTATACGCACAAGACACCAAGCAGGTGTTTCTCTATTGCCCTGGAGAGAGAGCTGGCTTGCATATCGCACAGCAATCTGGCAATGGTTGGCAGGACTTAGGACAGCTCTGCTCATCTGACTATGGTACATGGGGAGTAGAGAAGCGGATGTACCATCCTTCTGTGACTCGTGCCCAGGATGGTACATGGCGATTGGTGTTCCAGATTAACGACAGAAGTCCGATGTTTGCTGCTGCCTACAGCAAGGACCTCGTTTCCTGGAGACCACAGGATTATCCTATGATGACCACCCGCCAGTGCTTGAAACCCGTTATCTTTGCCAACGATAATGGCACCTTCGACATCTATTATCAGACGAAGGGTGGCGACAAGCGCTGGGTATCGGCTTCCAATGATTTCCGTCAGTTCTCGAAGGACGAGAAAAGCCTCATAGATCAAGCAGCATGGATTCGCGATACGGCCACTGTTGCCGGGACTTTGCAGGAAGGTTGCAAATTCGAGCTCTCTGCCAGTGAACTGAAGACCATCGTCAGCCATTTCGAGCAACAGGCTGCTGATAGGGAAAAGAGTCAGGAGCGGATGTATGAGGATGCCAAGAACCCCTTCTATCGTATGCCCGTCAAAGCCACATTAGTGGTAACTAATGAAGAGAAGCCTATCAGCGACAAGCTCATTGGCATCTTCTTCGAGGATATCAGCTATGCGGCTGATGGTGGACTCTATGCCGAGCTTATCCAGAACCGCGATTTTGAGTATCTGCCCAAAGACCATCGTGGTTGGAAAGCCACGACAGGGTGGAGCAGTAGCAAACCCATCAATGTGGTGCAGGTTGATCCGCTGAGCAAGAACAATCCACGTTATGCCGTATTGGGCAACGACACCATCTTTAACGATGGTTGGGATGGTATCGCCATCAAGGCAGGCGAGAAGTATGACTTCTCCATGTTCGTACGTAACTATAATGATAAGAAGAACTTCCTCATCCAGCTCGTCGACAGCAATGGAGTGGTCCTCGCCAAGACTACACTAAAGACTGAGGGCAAGGACTGGAAACAGTACGAGGCAGTGTTAACGGCCAGTAAGACCTGCGATAAGACGCGCCTTGCTGTCATCGGCCTCAAGGAGGCTAAGGCTGGCATCGATATGGTAAGCCTCTTCCCACAAGAAACCTTCATGCATCGCAAGAACGGCCTGCGTAAGGATCTGGCAGAGACCATCGCTGCCATGAAACCCAAGTTCATGCGCTTCCCTGGTGGTTGCATGAGCCATGGACAGGGCTTGGAGAATATCTACCATTGGAACCATACCGTAGGTCCCTTGCAGGATCGTAAGCCCGATTTCAATATCTGGGGTTATCATCAGACACGAGGACTCGGCTTCTTCGAGTACTTCCAGTTCTGTGAGGATATCGGAGCAGAGCCTCTGCCCGTACTCGCTGCAGGTGTGCCTTGTCAGAACTCCAACAACAACCGCAATGGCATTGGTGGTCAGCAGGGTGGTATCCCGATGGACCAGATGCCTGCCTATATCCAGGAGCTGCTCGATATGATCGATTGGGCCAATGGCGACCCCGCCACCTCGAAATGGGCCAAGATGCGTGCTGACGCAGGCCATCCCAAGCCCTTCAACCTGAAGTATATCGGCATTGGCAACGAGGATATCATCTCCACCGTCTTCGAGGAGCGTTACGAGATGATCTGCAAGGCCATCCGCGAGAAATACCCCGACATCAAGATCTGTGGCACTGTAGGCCCCTTTCACTCTCCCAGTGCCGACTATCTGGAGGGTTGGGACTTTGCGAAGAAGCATCCCGATCTGCAGTATATGGTCGATGAGCACTATTATGAGTCTACGGGCTGGTTCATGCACCATCGCGATTACTACGACTCTTACGACAGGAAGGGCCCGAAGGTCTACCTAGGTGAGTATGCTGCCTCTACCAATGTCAAGCGCCCCAACGTGGAGACAGCCCTTGCTGAGGCTCTCTATCTGACGGATGTGGAGCGTAATGGCGACGTTGTCGAGATGACCTCCTATGCTCCCATGCTCGCTAAGGATGGCCACCACAATTGGGATCCCGACATGATCTACTTCTCCAATACAGAGGTGCGTCCCACGCCTGCCTATGAGGTTCAGCGCCTCTTCTCCGTCTATGGCGGCGACCGCTATGTCACCACTAAGCTGATGATAGAGCCTCTAGAGATGCCTGGCGCCACGCAAAAGAACCTGCCCGATGTGAGCTATCGCCTTGGTGCCAGTCTGGTGCGCGACTCGAAGACAGGCCATCGGTATCTGAAGCTCGTGAATGCCATGCCCGATCCGCTTGTGTTGAAAATAAACGGCCTTTCCCTCCCCGAAGGTGCCAAAGCCGAAACCTTCTGCGGCAAGCCCAAGGACCAGCAGGTAGAACTCAAGTCCCTCTCCCTCAGTGGCTCCCAGCTTACCTTGCCCCCATACTCCTTCACAGCCATTCAGGTAGAATGATACTAATAACGAGACTGTCCGCTACGGGATTACTGGGAGTTTGCTTACGAGTTTCTCTGAGTTCCCAACGTGGGAACTCTGGGTTTACTCCCTGTAAACGGACAGTTTGCTACCCTATAAATAAGAATAAAACGCCTCAAACACCCCACACCCCACCCAAATCTCTCGGAAGCCCTCTGTTTACTAGGGTTTGAGCGTGGTGGGGTGTTTACCAACACCCCACCAAGACTACACCAACACCCCACCCTGAGACTAATCAATTTGTCTGGATCGTTGAAAACCCTACTAACGTGTGCTGACTCAGGAGGCATTAAATAGTATCCTTGTAAAAGTTGCCTAGTTGGTGGGGTGTTGGTGGAGTGTTGGTGGAGTGTTAGGTGGAGTGTTTGAGAACACCCAACCCTGCTCAACCCCTAATATATAAAGGGCTTCCGAGAGATTTGGGTGGGGTGTGGGGGTGTTTGAGTTTTTTTGTGAACAATAATATCGGATTGCGACAGATTTCAGGGTCTCTCCTGAGGTCTGTCGCATTCTCGTATGCCAGTCGCAATAACCTCAAATGAAAAACGGGAAAAAGTTTGGAAAGTGCCTGAAAAACGTCTTATCTTTGCACCGAGTTAGAAAATGAAGTAATAATAAGATGTAAAAAAGAAGAAGTTATGAAGACAATTAAGAAATCAGTGATTATCATTATCAGCAGCATTTTTGCTGCAGTAAGTTTCACAGCATGTACAGCAGACGACGAGATCGTTGAGCAGACCCCTACCTTTACAAATAATAATAAGGAGTACCCCGTATCGGATGTCAAGGTAACGGCATCAGGTATCATGAAAGTTGAGGCAAATAAGAAAAACCTCACCCGTGGCAACGTCGGTGAGTTTAATCCCGAGGATATCAAAATAAGTCAGGTCTCAGAGTCAGAGGCCAAGATGATGCTCCAGAACGGTGACGGCAAGAGCACCGGCCAAATGTACCAGTGGGTAACGCTGAACTATCGTTGCAATACCGCCGACGGTACTCAGAAGGACCTTTCGGAACTTGTGGTATTTCCCTATCTCAATCTTGTAGTTTATGAAACGAACCCCACTGCCAACCAGTTGGTCATCGGCTGCCACAGCACCATCACCAGCAATGCCCAGTGCCCCTCCAACTTCAGCAATCTGCCTACTTTGGGCGAGATCAATATGCTGGCCCTGTTTGCCAACGTATTAAGCCAGAAAGCACTGGTTGTCGTTCCCGACTACGAGGGTTATGGTTCTACCGCCAGCATCCCCCATCCTTACTGCAACCGCGAGCTCACTGCCGAGCAGGTGGTAACAGGTGCGAAGGCTGCCCTGAGCTATTATGAGAAAAATGTGACAAAGATGGACCCCAACTGGTCTTCAGTAGCCATCGGCTATTCACAGGGAGGTGCTGTAGCAGCAGGCGTGTTGCGCTACTGTCAGAAGCATGGTGAGACCTCACTCCGCCTGAAGGGTGCCGTATGCGGTGACGGTCCTTATGATCCCCTGGCCACGTTGAAGCGCTATATCGCGATGGATAAGCTTTATATGCCCGTAGCTCCCGCCTTGCTGCTGAAGGGCGCTGTCGACACCGACCCCGACATGATAGCCCTTGGCTGCAAATGTGAGGACTTCGTGACCGATAAATTCTACCAGACAGGTATCTTTCAGATGATTCAGGCCAAGGATAAGACAACCGACGATATTCAGGCCGCACTGCTCAAGCATTCATTCGAAAATGGTGATGAAGGTGGCTTCATGATGAGAGCCCAGTCAAACGACGGTTTCCTTCCCTACACCAAGAATAACGCCACTGACTCAAAGGGCAAGAAGCGCAGCTTCGAACTTGAGAACGGCAAGGGCTACAACTACTGCACCGTAGATCAGTGCCTCAAGCCCGAGGTCATCGAATACTTCCGCAATGGTACCATCTCCGGTGACGTTCCTGAGGCCAAGTTGAAGGCTCTTGAGAATGCTATGGCCAAGAATGCGCTGACAGCTGGCGACTTCACACCGGGCAAGGGCTTCACCTTCTTCCACTCTATTGGTGACGAGGTAGTGCCTTACTGCAACTTCGAGAGTGTTCGCAATACCTGGGGTGTTAACAGCATCGTGGCCCTTACATACCAGTCGAACACCACGCTGCACGTAGCTACCGGCACTTCATTCTATGCAGTGTACTGTGGTAGCCTGGTGGACGAGATTCTCAAAGACAACTGGGGTGCCCGCGAAGAGACCGTTGGCGGCGGCTTGTGGAAGGGTTACGCTATGTAAATCAACAAAAAGCCCCGTCTTGTTAGGCGGGGCTCCTTGTTTAGTTCTATAGTTCTATTACATTTTATCAGTCCTTTATAGGCCTGCATTTGGAGAATTCTCGAGTCGGGCTCCCATTTCAAGGAAAGCTGCCCAACTTACCGAGCCTGGAATTTGAAGGTTCATAATTAGGGTTGATATGTAAAATTGGTTAACAGGTGATGCCCCCCCACCGATGGGGGATCATTCTTTCATATTAGAGTTGATACTGCAGCATCACGAACGAGTAGGGGGCGATGTCGAGGCTGAATTTCTTCTGGGCCTTGACTTGCTCCTTCTGTGGAGCGATGGGCTGAGCATCAAAGTTGTTCTCATCGTTAGGATTGCCAGCAAGCACCGTCTTAGTGGCCACCTTCTTCACACCGAAGCGCGAGAGGTTGATGTTGGCCTTCTTGGCCTCAGCACTGGCGTTACAAATCTTCACAAATAGCTGACGGGTCTTAGTGTTCAGAATGACGCTCTGACCGTAGTGTACATTCTCCATGGGCTGGACAGCATCGGGGGTGTCGCCCTCAAACTTCACACAATCACCATAATAATAGTTACCACTCGATTGTCCGAAGAGCTGTTGCACATAATAGCTGCAGGTAAGGAATGGACGCTCATTGTCATAGTAGATGAGGTCGGGATTCCACTGGGTACCGTTCTTGCGGGCAAAAAGAGGAGCATAGGATGTCATGGCTACCACATCAGCATTGCGCTCAACATGAAGCAGATAGAGACCTTCAGCAAGGGCGTCGATTAACTTCTTGTCCTTAGCGGCATATTCACCTAAGTAGACCTTGGTCTTGGCATCGCGAGGATAGTTGTCATACTGGCGCTTGTTTAAGAAGAACTCGTTCTGCTCGTAGTAGTGCTCGTCAAGAATGGGCATGGCGAGTTCGTTGGCCAGTTTCCAGCCTGCTTCATAGTCAGGATTGCCTGCATGAGAGCCTGGGCCAGCAGTTCCTACGATGACAATCTCAGGATGAGCCTTCGTCACGCGTTCATAGATATATTTGAAACGCTCGATGAACTCTGGAGAGATCTTCTCCTCGTTACCAATACCAATATACTTCAGGTTGAAGGGCTTGGGATGACCAGCTTCGGCACGCATCTTGGCCCACTTGTTGGTGGCAGGGTCGCCATTAGCCCATTCAATGAGGTCAATCACTTCGTCAACCCACTCGTCCATCTCGCTCATGGGCACCACGTCCTGAGCTTGTGTAGGCCACATGTTCCAACCGCCATTAGCACCCTGACAGCTCACACCTGCAGGCAGAATGGGTACGGGCTCCATGCCAAGGTCTTCGCAGAACTGGAAGTACTCGAAATAACCCAGAGCCACACTCTGGTGATAGCCCCATGTGTTCTTCAGCTGGCGGCGTGTCTCCTTTGGACCAATGGTGGTCTTCCAACGATAGGTGTTCCAGAAGCCGTCGCCACCACCATGTACTACACAGCCACCGGGGAAGCGCATAAACTTAGGATGCAGATCGGCCAGTGCCTGGGCCAGGTCCTTGCGAATTCCGTGTCCCATATAGGTATCCTCTGGCATCAGTGAGATTACGTCGACATCTAAATCACCAGGGTTCAGAACGAGCATCTGGAGAGAAGCCTTCTGACAAGTAGAATCGGGTGTCAGCACAGCCTCATATTTCTTCCAGCCATTATCCTTTACATCGATGATAGCTTCTGCCAAGAGCTTGGGATCCTTGGGAGGCCATCCTGGCTGTTGTTCAACGAGCACCACGCGTACCTGCTTGGCGTCACCAATATTACGGAAGAAGGCAGAGAAGTCATATTTCTCACCAGCCTTCACAGAGATGCCGTCGAAACCATCGTTCTGCAGGCCGAATCCCTTCCAGCCGCGATAGTCGAAATACTCCTTGACACGCTCGATGTGGAGGCGCATATAATTGGCGTTATTGGGATGTACAGGATTGTCCATGCGGGTCTCAATCCATCCAGTGGAGTGTCCTGGGCGGATCATCTTCCAAGCGGTACCTGCTCCCCAACCGTCGCGTTCAACGGGTGAGAATTCAAAGGAGCCGTTTTGTACCAGTTCGGCGTTGAGACCACCGTCGGCAGAATTGTTGATATCCTCAAAGAAAATACCAATCAGCTCGTCGCTGATAGCCTTTCCACCAGCTGGGGCGGTCATCGGCTTCTGGGCATTGAGACTTGCTGTCGCTGCCATCAAGAGGGCAGCAAGAGTTGTTAGTCTATTCATAAGTTTTGTTTAATTAATTTAAGTTGCGGGCAAAGTTACGAATAATAACTTAAACAACCGCATTATTTCGACGAAAAAATAATAAATAACATATTTAAAGAATTACGCAGTTGATTCTTGATACAAAATTACTCACCCTGTATAAGTCTCACTTCGTATATCTCGCCGACCTGCTTCTTGGGTTTGGCCACGAACTTCACGCGTACTTGTTTCTTGCCTTTCAGCGCATCAGCTGGTACAGGATAGGTCTCGTAGATGAACTTCGATATGCGGTATTTGCCTGTGTTGTTAACTGATGTCACCAACACATCATCGACGAAGATATCAAACTCGTGGCTCTTCCACTCACCAACGCCCCAGTACTTCAGGCGGAGGCTGAGGTTAGTCTTTCCACCTGTCTGCATCAGGTAGCTGAAGTAATGACCGTTGCTGGCATCGCGATAGAACACATCGTTGGAGTTGCCTACGAACGAGTCATCAGTCTCCATGAAGTGGTCGCTCTCAGGCTGCTGCTCACCAGGCTGCACCTTATCGACGGTGCGGTCTTCGAGTGCCTGACGCTCCTGCTCCTGCTTGGCAAGATTGTCGAGATAACCCTTGTAGCTGTCCTCCGAGAGGGCGAGCCAGTACATCATGTAACGGGCGTCGTGGAGATCGAAGAACGGCATCAGCTCATTGCGTATCTCGTTAACCATCTTGGTAGTGATGGTGAAGTGGAGGGGCTTGCCTTCGACAGGCACTAGCTGGTTGGCGATATCCTCGATATTATTATTAATAAGGATAGGCGCCTGGTCTGTAGGCAGCTTCTTACCTGTGGCGAGCTGTCCGAAACGGCTGTCATCGGCAATGAGATGTGCCAGGTCTTCCGTACCCGTCTTCATGGCGAGCATCACGGGGCCGTGCATCAGAGCGATATACTGCGGCAGGTTCGGCAAATACTTCACATAACTGTACATCGGGAAGGTCATCTCGACGATGTCACCCTTCTTCCACTGACGGTCGATGCTGACATACGATGAGGGACCTGTGACGATGCTCACGGGTTGTCCATTCACCTTAACGCAGAACTGCCCCTGCTTCACCCATCCCGGGTAGCGCACATTGAGTGCAAACTTGCCCTTACCCTCAGCAATGGTGATTTTGCTGGTCTCTGCATAGGGGAAGTCGGTCTCTTGACGGATCGTGACACCTTTCGCCTTCCAATTCAGTTTAGAGGCCACAAAGAGGTTCACATAGAGGGCTTCGCCCACATGGGTATAGATAAACTGACCGTACTTACCGTGATTCTCCATACCTGTGCCTACACAGCACCACATGGCCTCGTTGGGAGCAGAATAGTTGCGGTAATGGCGGGGACGAGCCGACGTGAAATACACATAGCCACCATGTTCAGGATGCTGGGTGGAAAGGATATGATTGAAGGTGGCCAACTCGAAGAAGTCGGCATAACGTGCCTCTGGATTGCGGCGATGCAGATCCTCCGTAAGCTTCAGCATGTTGTTGGTGTTACAGCTCTCAGGGCCATCGATGTCTGTCACGAAGTCCTGGCAAGCCTCCTTGCTGGGGAAGTGCTCGCGACGGCTGTTACCTCCGAAGGCCAGTGAGCGCTCACCTGTGACGATATCCCAGAAGTAAGCACCAGCGGTATGATAAGCCTCATCGCCAGCCAGTTCGGCGATACGCTCAAAACCAACCACCTTAGGCACCTGTGTGTTGGCATGCATATTGTCCAGACAGTCGCGACGCTGCATCAACGGGTTGAGCAGACGACGATGGGAGAAACGGCGAGCCACATCAAGATATTTTTGTTCGCCAGTGATAGCATAGGCATCAGCCAGCACCTCGTTCATGCCGCCGTGCTCTGTATCGAGCGCACGTTCCATCTGGGCATCCGAAAGACCCGCCGTCAGGTCGATGGCCCAGTCGCAGAAACCAAGGAAAAGCGCCTTTGCCTGTTCGTTGCCGCAATACACCCACGCATCGCGCAGGCCTGCGTACATCTTATGAAGATTATAGAAAGGCACCCACGCCCCTGAATAGGGTCCGAAGTCGCCCTTCTTGAAGGCTGACCAGATACGATCGCTGCCAGGCACACCGCCCACATAGCCCTTACCCCACTCCGGGTGGTTCTTGGCGTTAGCATCGGCACAGGCTTGCAGTTCACTGATCCAATAGTCGAGACGCTGTTGACACTCCTTACTGCCTGTAGCGGCATTGATAGCCAAGGCCGTCAGGTAGTGGCCACCCACGTGACCATCCAGTCCGTCCCAGTTGGGATATGACTTTCCCTTAGGTGTTAGTCCTGCCTCCTTGAGATAAGGTGCCAGCAGACGGTCGTTGTCATATTTCATCAGCACACTGATGTTCAGGTCGCGGGCCTTCTTCAGCGGTCCGTCGAGTAAGGTGACATCCCCTAAGGGGAACTCATCGGCATACAGCCGATCCTGTGCTTGGGCTGTACCTGCGAAGAGGAGCCCCAACACGACAAATAAGCAATTCAATCCAAAAGTCTTAGTGCTATTCATATACCTAAAATGTTGCTATCGAATAATTTTTTGGCAAAATTACAAAAAAAATTTGAATCCATTGATAATTATCAAATAAAATGGGTTAATTTGTATTATTTCGTTCAATTTATGCTAACTTTGTGGCCGTAAAATAAGCAATATGTATCAAGGTAATGAAAGATTATCCAGACAAGATGACACCAAAGCAGGTGCGTACGTTTCGTGATGATGTGCTGAACATCGTCAGTCAGATTCCTTGCGGTTATGTAACAACTTATGGTCGTATCGCTGCTTTAGCGGGATGGCCTAGTCATGCGAGGATGGTTGGTCGAACGCTGCGATATACACCTGGGGCAGAATTATTGCCTTGCCACCGTGTAGTAAATAATGAAGGGCGCACAGCCCCAGGATGGAGCCGTCAGCGCACCTTATTAGAATCAGAGGGTGTCGCTTTCAAGCCAAACGGCCATGTAGATATGCAGCGACATCTTTGGGAACCACCCTTATCAGAATAATCTGAGATCATGATAAAAAAGAAGAGCTTAAAGTTTGGAGGATAATGATAAATGTTGTATCTTTGCAATCGTATTAATAAATCAAAACCATTATGAAGAAATTATTGATGACAGCGATGTTGTTCGCTGCAAGTGTGGGGCTGATGAAAGCCCAGACAGTTCAAAGACAAGTAGTAGAAGAAGGCGGTACAGGTCCTTTTAAATCGGAAGTGGTGGGTGATGCCTCCTGTCCTGGCTTCACGGTGTATCGTCCTCAGAACCTGAAAGAGGTGGTTGCGCAAAAGGGATCGCTGCCCGTAATTGTCTATGCTAACGGTGCTTGTTTCAACAACAACGTGGAGATGCGACTATTGCTGAGTGAGGTGGCTTCCTATGGTTATGTAGCAGCCGCCATCGGTCCCTATGATGAGGCCGACGTAATGGCACAATGGCGTGGCGTGCTGAAGTCTGCCTATCCTGAAACCAAGGGTGAGGTCATCATGGCCAATGGTGAGAAGATACTACCACTGACTGTCGAAGAAAAGAAAGCCCGTGAGGAGCAGCAAGCCAAACAGCGTGAACAGGCTCTCAAAAATGCAAAGAAGGGCAAGAAGCAACCTGCAGCCCCTGTCTTCAGTACCTATCCTAAGATGTTGCTGGAGGTACTTGATTGGCTTACAGAACAGAATGCAACCTCTGGATCTGAATACTACCATTGTCTGGATCTTGACCATGTGGCTGCGATGGGGCAGTCGTGTGGTGGTGCCCAGGTGTTAGGTGTGGCTTATGATCCCCGTATCAAGACATGCGTGATGCTGAACACAGGTATCGGTGATATGGAAATGATGGGTGCAACGAAAGAGAACTTGAAGAACCTTCACCAACCGATGTTTTATATGATTGGTGGCCCTGCTGATATCGCCTATGCCAATGCCCAGAAAGACTATGAGCGCATTGCCGACAATATCCCCGTGGTGATGCTGAATTCCAAGGACGGTCATAGCGGCACCTATTATGAGAAGTATGGTGGTAATTATGCCAAGGCCGTTATCAAGTGGCTCGATTGGCAGTTGAAAGGTCGGGTGGGACAATCAGCCCTCTTCCTCGATGATGAGTATCTGAAGATGAAGTTCCCTGAGTGGCAGGGTGTTCGTAAGAATTTCTAAGACAGAATAATCCCCAACCAACTGGCTGGGGATTATTTATGTTTTTATTTGAATAGTAACTGTGCGAACTGATAGAGACTTCTGCGCCAAGTCTGCCATTCGTGAGCCGTCTCTGGTGAGATATAGCTATGGGCGTTGATGCCGATAGCCTTCATGCCCTCAGCAGCCTTGCCAACGCTGTTTTCTCCTTCGGCCATACCTGTCTCCTTGCCGCCGGCACTCATAAAGAGCACCTTGTTGGTTTTCTTGAAGTCAGGTACATCTGTCAACTCTTCAGCACCAATAGTGCCACCGCTGAAAATACCTACATAGGCAAATGTGGTGGGGTTGTTAAGCGTGATGCCATGTGTCTGCATACCACCCATCGAGAGACCTGCCATCGCACGATGTTCGCTGTCGGCTATCACGCGGTAGTTCTTCTCCACCATAGGGATGATATCCTTAATCAGCACTTCCTCAAAGGCCCCACCCATACGACGAGCCATCTTGGCAAAGTCGGCGCCACTCATGCGGGGACGCTGGCCTTGAGCACCACCCTGTGGACGAGGACCTCCTTGAGGAGCACCCTGAGGACGGGCGCCACCAGGACGAGGACCACCAAAGCCCATGGGCTGCTCACCAGGACGACGCGCGTTCAATCCGTTATCCATGAAGATGATGAAAGGTACGGCCTTACCCTCTGCAATCAGATTATCCATGATGATGCCAGTCTTACCCTGGGCACTCCATCCTGTCTCGTTCTCACCCATGCCGTGCTGCAGATATAAGACGGGGAACTTCTTATCAGGATTTGCGTAATATTCTGCAGGCAGATAGATGTAGCCATGACGCATGGATTCTGTTACCGATGACCAGTAGTACACTTCATTGATAGAGCCCTGCGGCACGTTCTTAACAGTGTAGAAGTCCTCGTCGGCGGCAGGCACGTCGATACCGCTACCCCAACGGCTGGCACCATAATAATACTTGCTGCCCGGATCGGGAACAGAAGCACCGTCGATGTTAAGCTGATAATAGTGGAATCCTTCGTCCTGAGGAGCAGATGTGCCAGTCCACACACCATTCTCGTCCTTGGTCATCGCATAAATCTTACCTGCAATGTCAAGTCCTACGAAAGAGGCCTGAGGTGCTGTAATCTGTGCACGAACCATGCGTTGTGAGTTTACCATTGGGAACTGCTTGTTGTCTTGATTGGTTGATGCAGGCTTGAAGTCTTCAACCACATTTTCAGTTACAGAAGGAACCGTGGGGTTCTGAGCCACTGCTGTGAGGCTCGCAAGAGCCATCAACGAAAGAATAATTTTTTTCATAAGTTTTAAGTTTGGTTGTTACTTTTACACTTTACTTTTTCATTCTGACGTTTCAATATCAAAAAAGTAAAAAAGCCTCATGCCATTGTTAGGGAAGATTAACATTTTCGGAAAATCTCCAATCTATTTGGTATTTCGCTCACTTATTCATAACTTTGACCTTTGTCGAAGTTTCTATCACTCGGAAATGAAAAGAAAAACGAGTTTTCCTTTTGCATTTCGCTTGTTTATTCGTATCTTTGCACCCAAATTCAAAAAATACGTATTTATAAGAATGGAAAACAAGAATTACAAGCGCACGACGGTGACGTCGGCGCTGCCCTATGCTAATGGTGGTGTGCATATTGGTCACCTGGCTGGTGTGTATGTTCCCGCTGATATCTATGTGCGCTATCTCCGTCTGAAGAAGCGCGATGTATTGTTTATCGGAGGTTCGGATGAGCATGGAGTGCCCATCACCGTTCGTGCCCGTAAGGAGGGTATCACGCCTCAGGATGTGGTTGACCGCTATCATAAGATGATTAAAGACTCGTTCGAGGAGTTTGGCATCTCATTCGATATCTATAGCCGTACTACCAGTGAGACGCACCATAAGTTTGCTGCCGACTGGTTTAAGAAGCTCTATGATGAGGGTAAGCTGACAGAGGAAACCACTGAGCAGCTCTACGACGAGGAGGCCAAGCAGTTCCTGGCCGATCGCTATGTGACTGGCGAGTGCCCCTACTGCCACAATGAGGGTGCCTATGGCGACCAGTGTGAGAAGTGCGGACGTGATCTCTCGCCTACAGAACTCATTAATCCTAAATCGACTATCTCTGGTTCTACCCCCGTACTGAAGAAGACCAAAAACTGGTATCTGCCCTTGAATGAGTATCAGGACTGGCTGAAGCAGTGGATTCTGGAGGAGCACAAGGAATGGCGCCCCAATGTATATGGTCAGTGTAAGTCTTGGCTCGATATGGACCTTCAGCCCCGTGCTATGACCCGAGACCTGGACTGGGGTATCCCTGTGCCAGTGAAGGATGCTGAAGGAAAAGTGCTCTATGTATGGTTCGATGCACCTATTGGTTATGTGTCCAACACCAAGGAACTCTGTGAGCGTGAGCCCGAGAAGTGGGGTAACTGGGAGAAGTGGTGGCAGGATGAGGATACTCGTCTGGTTCACTTCATCGGTAAGGACAATATCGTGTTCCACTGTATCATCTTCCCTGTGATGATGAAGGCTCACGGCAAGTATATCATGCCTGATAACGTGCCAGCCAACGAGTTCCTGAACCTGGAGAACGATAAGATCTCTACCTCACGCAACTGGGCTGTATGGCTCCATGAGTATCTGGTAGATATGCCTGGCAAGCAGGATGTGCTGCGCTATGTGCTCACAGCCAATGCCCCTGAAACTAAGGATAACAACTTCACTTGGAAGGACTTCCAGGATCGCAATAACAACGAACTGGTAGCCGTTTATGGCAATTTCGTGAATCGTGCCCTCCAGTTGACTAAGAAGTATTGGAATGGTGTGGTTCCTGCCTGTGGCGAATTGCTCGATGTAGATAAAGCAGCCCTTGAAGAGTTCAAGGACGTGAAGGAGAAAGTAGAGGCGTTGCTGGAACAGTTTAAGTTCCGCGATGCTCAGTTCGAGGCCATGAACCTCGCCCGTATCGGTAACCGCTATATCACTGAGTGTGAGCCTTGGAAGGTATGGAAGACTGATCCCAAGCGATGTGAGACCATCCTTAATATCTGCTTGCAGCTCACAGCTAATCTCGCTATCGCGTTTGAGCCATTCCTGCCCTTCAGCAGCAAGAAGCTCCGCGAGATGCTTGCCATCGACTCTTTCGAGTGGGAGCAGCTCGGTAGCACAGACCTCCTGAAGCCCGGCCATCAGTTGGGTGAGCCTGCCCTGCTCTTCGAGAAGATTGAGGATGAGGTCATCCAGAAACAGCTCGACAAGCTGGAGGCTACCAAGAAGGCCAATGAGGCAGCCAACTATAAGGCCGCTCCTGTCAAGGATACCGTATCATTCGAGGATTTCGAGAAACTCGATATCCGCGTAGGTCTGGTGAAGGATTGTCAGAAGGTGAAGAAGAGCAAGAAGCTGCTTCAGTTCACCATCGACGATGGTTCAGGCACAGATCGCACCATCTGCTCGGGTATCGCTGCTTTCTATGAGAACCCAGAGGAATTGATTGGTAAGCGCATCTTGTTCGTGGCAAACTTTGCCCCTCGCCAGATGATGGGCATAGAGAGCCAGGGCATGATTCTCTCTGCCGTAGACAGTGATGAGAGTCTCAGTGTCGTTACTACCACTAAGGATGTGAAACCTGGTAGCCAGGTAGGGTGATTGATTGTTGAGAGTTGAGAGAAGAGGAGTCGCTGAAGGAGAAAACAGCAAAAGGCCTCTTTTGGGGAGGCATGAACAACGGCATACAGCAGTTGCTGGGCTTCGTGTTTGGTATCATCATGGCCCGTCTGCTTGTGCCCGAGTATTTCGGACTGGTAGCGATGATTACCGTATTCTCTGCCGTTGCCAACGCGCTTCAGAATAGTGGGTTCTCCACAGCTCTCATTAATGAAAAGGAACAGAAAGACAGCAACTACAATGCTGTCTTCTGGTTTAATATCGGGATGGGCGTAGTTGTCTACCTCATCCTCTTTTTCTGCTCACCCCTGATTGCAAGCTATTACGATGAGCCCCGCTTGGTATGGCTCTGTCGCTATGCTTTTCTGAGTTTTGTGTTCTCCAGCTGGGGCGTGGCTCAGGCAGCCTATCTTTATAAGAACCTGCGTGCCAAGCAACTGGCACAGGCTAATATCATCGCCGTGCTCCTGTCGAGCGGCATTGCCGTGGTGATGGCGTGGCTGGGGTTCACCTACTGGGCAATTGCCACACAGACGAACCTTTTTATCCTCATCTCGACACTGATACGCTGGCATTTCAGTGAGTGGAGGCCAACCCTCTCCATTGATTTCAGTTTCATCAAGAGGACATTTCCTTTTAGTATCAAGATTCTGTTGAGCGAGATCCTGACCCAGATTAACAACAATGTAATGAACATCCTGTTGGGACGTTATTTCGGCTCTACGGCAACGGGACAGTACAATCAGGCCTACCAGTGGAACTTCAAGGGATACTCGCTAGTGCAGAACATGGTGAAGCAAGTAGACCAAGCTGTGCTGGTGAGTGTACGTGACGACCAGGAACGGCAGCTGATGGTGCTCCGTAAGATGATCCGCTTTGCCGCCTTCGTATCATTCCCTTTGTTGTTGGGTATAGGTTTGGTGGCCAAGGAGTTTATCGTGCTGGCGCTGGGCGAGATATGGCTGACGAGTGCTGGCTATCTGCAGATTATCTGTATTGCGGGTGCCTTCATCCCTATCAGCACATTGTTGGCTGATCTGATTATCAGCAAGGGGCGCAGCGACATCTTCATGTGGTCGACGCTGGTATTGGGAGTCTGTCAAATTGTTGCTCTGATCCTGCTCCATCCCTATGGTATTGGTACGATGGTACATGCCTATGTCGCCCTTAATCTCGTGTGGCTTTTCGTGTGGTTTTTCTTCGCTCACAAGCTGACGACTTATAGACTGTTGCACTTCCTGAAGGACGTCTTGCCCTTCGCCTTGGCGGCAGCTGGTGTGATGGTTGTGACAGGATTGGTGACAGCTGGCCTCCATAACCTGTGGCTGCTCCTGTTGAGTCGTGTCGTGTTGGCTGCCTTGCTTTATCTCGGTGTGATGCGGTTATGTGGTGCCCAGATACTGAAAGAGAGTATGGACTTTATTCAAAAGAAATGGAGAATCAATATCTGAAACAATACAAAGAGCAGCAGCTGAGGGCTTGTCAGCTGAAGCAGCTCTCCATCCTTGAGGAGATAGACCGAATCTGCCGGAAACATCAGATAGGCTACTGGCTCGATGGAGGAACGCTTCTTGGAGCCGTGCGCCATAAGGGTTTTATTCCTTGGGACGATGACATCGACATCGCCATGCGCCAGGAGGACTTGGAGCGATTTATAGCCATTGCCCCCAAAGAACTGCGTGAGGGCCTTTTTCTGCAGACCCCACAGAATGAGCCTCAGGCTAAGGAGCCTATTGTGAAGGTGAGAGACCTGAACTCGTTCTATGTGGAGGGAGCTGACAATTTTGCGGCTGATTACCAGAAGGGGCTTTATGTGGATATCTTCCCCATGATTGATTACCCCACATTGCCTAAAGGGCTTGTGAAGCGTATCACCTTAGGTATCTCGAAGAGTTATTCCATCCTGCACAAGGCCCATTACTACTCATTGCGCTCATTTGCAGAGTTCTTCTGGTTTGGTGCCAAATACGCATGGAACAAATGTTTGTGGCATTTGCTGTGTGCCATGCGTCCTAAGAATGTCTATATGTCCAACATTCTGATTAATAATGGTTATGGCATCATGCACCGCCAGGACTCTGTATTCCCTTTGAGCACGATTACCTTCGAAGGAAGGTCGTTTAGTGCGCCTGCCAATCCTGATGCTTATCTCTCAGATCTCTATCGCAACTACATGGAGATTCCTCCGAAGGAGAAGCAGAAGATTCATTCCGTATTCATCATGCCAGAACTCATATGAAGCACCCCGCCAAGACAGATATTGCCGTATTGATGCTGTTCTTTACCCGTAGCGACACTTTCCGACAGGTGTTTGAGGCCGTGCGCCAGGCGCGCCCTTCAAAGCTGTTGCTCTATCAGGATGGGCCTCGTGGAGAGAAGGATATGGCAGGTATCGAGGCTTGCAGGGAGATAGTCAGCGATGAGCATATCGACTGGGAGTGTGAGGTGCATCGCAACTACCTCGACCATAACGAGGGCTGTGACCCCTCTGGCTTCCGTTCCCATCGTTGGGCTTTTTCCTTGGCCGATAAGGTCATCGTGTTGGAGGATGATGTGGTGCCCTCGCAGTCGTTCTTCCCCTTTTGTAAGGAGATGCTCGATAAGTATGAGCATGACGAACGTGTCTCGATGGTGGCAGGCTTCAATATCGATGAGGTGTCGCCTGATTGCGAGGACAGCTATTTCTTCACCTCCGCCTTCTCTATCTGGGGCTGGGCATCCTGGCGACGGGTGGCAGAGCGCTGGGATCCAACGTATGGATTCATGCGCGACTCCCAAAAGCGCCAGCACTTGGAGCAGATAGCCCGTGAGCGCCATCTGCGCAGCGATATGATGCAGATGTTCCATGATCACAGTCAGAGTGGCAAGGAGTATTTCGAGACGATTTATTGGGCAGACATGCTGTTACACAATTCGTTGGCCATCATGCCTGCGAAGAACCAGATCAACAACATCGGACTGATGGCGGACTCCACCCATTTCTCTGCAGAGCTGAAGACAACTCCTCATCGTATTCGTAGGATGTTCACCATGCAGCGCTATGAACTCAGCTTCCCCTTGCGTCATTCCTCGGCAGTTGTTGAGAACAAGGCCTATCTGGAACGGCTCTATAAAGCCAATGCCTGGAACCATCCATGGATTAAGGTTCAGAACTCACTGGAAGAACTATGGCTGAATCTGCGCTATGGTAACTTCAGCCATATCTGGAAATCCCTCTCCCGTCGCCTCCGTAAGTGGACGGGCATGGAGAAACACCATTAATTTCCCTGTAGAATCTCTTCTTGGGTAATATAGTTCCTGTCTTTAGGCAGTGAGGTAGGCGTGATAGTATATTGCTTGCCATCCTGCAGATTGAGCGTGACCTTCTGGAAACGGGGGGCTGCCAGCATATAACGGCTGGTTGCTGGGCAGACGGGATAGAAACCCATCGACGAGAAGACGTACCAAGCCGACATCTGTCCTGCGTCATCATTGCCAGAGAGTCCTCCAGGGGTATCATTATACTCAGTATCGAGAATATGGGCCACACGTTCAATGGTCTTCTCACGTTTGCCAACGAAATCATAGAGGTAGGCTATCTGGTGGCAGGGCTCATTGCCATGCCAGTACCTGCCCTCAGTAAACAGGGAATCCAGCTTGGCCTCGAACTTTTCCTGGCCACCCAGCATCCCTACTAATCCCTCAACGTTCTGAGGCACGTACCAGGTGTAGTGACAGGTGGCACCCTCCGTGATATATGGTTTGCGATGGATGAAGTCAGTGTTGTCTTCAAACTTTCCCGTCTGATATCTTCCGTCGCAGTAGCCTGTCTTGGGGTTGATGACATTACGCCAGTTCTCGGAGCGACGCATCAGTTCCTGATAGTCCTCCTCCTTACCAAGAGCTTTGGCTAGCTGGGCAACAGCGAAGTCATCAAAGGCATATTCCAAGGTACGTGAGGTCTGCTCGTCCTGGTGGAAGGCTTCTTTCACCCCATCCTCCAAGGGGATATAACCATACTTCAGATATGATGTCAGGGCCCTGCGACCCATGCCGTTCTTGTAGTCTTCGAACGAGGCTGGTGTCTCGAAGGCGTTCTTACGCATACCCTCGTAGGCTTTTTCATAATCGAAGTCCCTGATACCCTTGACATAGGCATCTGCCAGGGTGGCTGCGCAGTGGTCGCCAATCATGGCTGCAGTGTAGGAGTTCCAACAAGGGAAGATAGGCAACCAGCCGCCTTCCTCATACATCGTCACCAACGACTGCATCATGTCTGCCGACTCTTTAGGGGCTATCAGTGTATAGAGTGGATGCAGGGCACGATAAGTGTCCCACATGGAGAAGTCGCCATAATACTTTCTCTCACTTCCTTCTACGAGTTCGCCATTGGCAAACTTGGGGTAGGTGCCATCCGTATCGCTCATCTCACGAGGCAGGAACGAGGCCCGATACAAGGCGCCATAGAACTGATTCACTTTGGCCGTATCCTGATCCTCCACGTCTATGGTATGCACACGGTCAATCCATTGCTGGGCCGTTTGTTGCATCATACTCTCGAAATCATGTCCCTCAGCCTCGAAGGCGAAGTTGCGCTCTGCTCCTGTCTTGCTGGTAAAAGAGGAAGCAGCCTTGAGGATAATCGGCTCATGGGCTTTCCCCTGGAAGGTGAGCCACACACACAGACTGTCGCAGCCATAATCCGTAATAGGGTCGTAACACTGCAACAGATAATGTCCGTCGATGCCAGCCTGCTCCCCCCAACCCTGATAGATTCGATGGACGGGGTTATAGCCGTAGACGATGCCATCGACATTGTTCACTTCCAGATACCCCTCGCCCTCGTCGCTGTTGTGGTTGAGGACGATATGCACAGGTCCGTCTTGTTCTGGTGTGATGCGGAAGATAGCCGTATGGCTCGTGGCTGTCAGCTCCAGCTTCAGATGCTCGTCAGGCAGCCGTACAGCATAGTAGTGGGGATGTGAAACCTCTTCTGAATGGGAAAAAGGCGTAGCCCGTTCCTCTGGTCTGAGACGGAGTGAGCCACCCAGTGCTGCCAGCGTAAAGGAGCCGTAATCCTGTGTACAACCTCCCACGACCCAGTGGCTGTTGCGGATGCCCTGAAAGAGAGAGTCCGTATAATAATAAGGTGCCACGCACTTCTTCTCTGTGTCGCGAGTCTGAGGGGTCCAGAAGTTCTGACCATTGGGGACGAGGACGGCGGGCAGGGTCTGACCATGTTCCTCGGAACCTTTGCCAAAGAGGCCTGCCGTCTTGGTATTGGCAGGGGCCGTTCCCACCATCGTGTTAAGGGCACAAAGCCGTTGCAGATGCCCGAAGTGATGGATGCGGTCATTCACTTGTTGCTTCAGCTCTTTCCAGGTCATGAAACCCATGGAACGTTCGTTTCGCAAAAACTGCACAAGCACCTCTCCCTGTGTGTTCCGATAAAACACGATCTGCAGATTAGCAGCCATGGGCAGCAGATCGTCCATGGGCTTCCCCTGGATATCCAACCCCATCAGCGTCATCAGTCGGAAGAGGTTAGAGTCGTGTCCGAATCTGAGGTCAGCGCCCACACCTCCATAGGCGATGGCTGTCTCGGCATCTGCCTCTATCCTTTGCCAGAGTGAGATGGCACATCGGGCTGGGATGCCTTCATTCCCTATCACGTCACCATGGACGATGGTCATGCTCTCGTTGTTCTTGGCATAGACAGCCTGCATCTCTTCTGGGGTGAAGAGGTCGTAGAGCGAGACGTCGAGTTCCACATCCTGCATGTCTGAGGCGATGGTGTGTAGTTCCATGAGCAGCTTTGTTGGGTCTTTCACCTTCGACGGGTCTTTGAACAGCGCCTTGACAAATCTGTCAGGTGAGATCTTCAAAGGTACATTTGTGCGACCCTCCAATGCTTTCTGCTCTGGTGAGGTATAGGCTATCCAGGCCATATCCTCCTCACGGGTGATGGGGTCGAGCAGGATGGACGGATTCTGGGACTTCAGCTCTGCCACGAAATTTTCCATGCTGGTCTTACAACGGCTTACTGTACTGGAGTGGGCAGTCAGATGGGCCTCAGCCGTAAAGAGCTGGGGGAAGTTCTGATACATCCTCTTGGCGATACCACGATGCTGGCGACCACCAAGCTTGGTCAACTGTCCGCCATTGCCTTTGGCGTTCTTCCAAATCTTATTCAAACGCTTGCGAACATCCAAGCCAAGCTTCGTCAGGTTCTTCTGATCCTCAAAATGCTTGTTCACCCAGATATAGCGGTTGTCATTCGTCAGCCAGCGTGAACCATGACGCCCATAGTGGGAGATATAAAAGGGTTTGTAGCCCTCGGGGGCTTCTGCCAACACTGTCTCTGTCACAGGATAGGCGTAATAGACGCCACCCATCTGCTCATTCGTCTGGGCAGACATCGTTAAAGGTAAAAAGGTAAGAAGGCAAAAGGGCAAAAGACCTTTTACCGCACCTATTACCATATTAAAAACTCTCTGGTTCATATCTTTACCTTTTTACTTTTTTACCTTTTTACCTTTACTTAAGTAGTTCAAGTACAAAACGTGCACCCTGAGTATAGTCAGTATCCAACCACAGGTTGCCGCCCATACGCTGGGCGATGGAACGGGCCACAGTCAGTCCGATGCCAGCACCATCGGCAAACTCGTTGAGCTGTACGAACTCTTCGAAGATGTGCTCCGTCTGATCTGCAGGGATGCCGATGCCAGTATCCTCAACGGAGAAGCAGACCTTGGTGCCAGATGATGTCATACGCAGCGTGATGCTGCCCTCCTTTGTGAACTTTACTGCGTTCTCCAACAGCTGGGCCAGAGCGTGGACGGCATATCGGCTATTGGTGAGCAGCGCCTCGGAAGAGGCGAGCTCTTCGTTGTCGAGAGTATTGAACACTACGGCGGCGTCAGCATTGCCAGGACGCGTATGGAGGGCGATGCCAGAGTAGTCGATGGCCTGCGACACGATGTTGAGGGCATTGGTCTGGTCGTTTCGATCGATGAGGGTTTCGTTATTCACGTCGCTCAGTTCGAGCATACGGTCCACGAGCTTGGTGATACGGTCTGTATTCTCCGTCACCCTTTCCTGGATATCGCGTTTGCTGCCTGCTGGCAGTTCCATGTCTGGTGAGGTCAGTATCTGCGTGAATCCAGAGACGATGTTCAGTGGCGTACGTATCTCGTGGGAGATGTTACGGATGAATTCCGTCTTCATCTTTGATGATACGATGGCTCGTTCGTTGGCAATGCGGAGCTGTTCATTGACCTTCTTCTGTCTGATGGTGTTGCGCCTGCCAAAGATGAGTAATACCACCAGTGCCAGGACGATGGAGGATGCGGCAATCAGCGTGTAGCGGAACTTGGTGCGCTGCTGTTCAGTCTTGAGCTCATCGATCTGGAACAGCGTGTTCAGCTCGTCGAGGTGCTGACGGGCATCGCGTCCGAAGACAGAATCCTTCTCGTGGTAAAGTCTCTGATAGATCTCTGCGGCCTCTGAACCCCTGTCCAGCATCATCAGCGCCTGTGCCCTGATCTCGCTGGTATGGTCGTCTTTCTCATTGGTGACCAGTCTGACGCTGTCGGTATAGAGCAGTGCGTTGGCAGCATCGCCTCGTGCCAGATAGTAACGGGCCTGCATCTTATAGGTGTGGTGCAGACTGAGTGACGTATTGATCAGGTGGGCGTGGTAGCTTGCTGAGTCGAGGGCCTCTCGGGCATTCTCGAATTGTTTCAGTCCGATGTAGGCGGCAGCTTTTGCCAGATACCAGGCATTGTAACACTCCCTTGCCTCCGGGTCTGTCCTTAGGCCTACCTTTTCACGAAGGAATCTCTGCCAGTCGTTTGTCACTTGCAGTTCTTTATCGTAAGCTTCATCGTAGTCGTAAGCCTTGGCCATGCGGTAGTAGATATTGCTCAGCGAACTGATGTCACTCTCTTCGTCCTTCATCAGTTCGGCATAGTGCTGCAAGGCGTCTACGGCTGGTTCCGTCTGTTTCATGTTCAGATAGATGACGCCAATCTGCTTGTAGGCCATCGCATGTCCCAGTTTGTTGTTGCGCTCCTTGGCATCGCTCAGCATGCGTTGTGTCTCCTGAAGTGCCAGCTGCAGCTTTCCCATTGCACTCAGGGCATTCGACCTGAGCTGCCAGCTACGGTAATAGTTGTCCCACTGCTGGTTGTTTCGGAACCATTCCATCTGGATCAGGGCTTCTTCTGCCTGTTTCTCTGTCATCGAGAAGTTCTTGAGGGTCTGAATCTTCTGCCATCGGGCCTCACTCTCTTTCTCTGTGTCACCCTTCTGATGGTATTGGGCTATCTGGTTGTCGATCTGTGCCAGGGCTTCTTCTGCATCCCTGCCATCAGGGTTACTTGCGTAAAGTAGCCCCCACCATGTCAAAAAGCCAATAATTGTCAATAGTCGTTTCATTATTCTTCTATTCTCCAGTCTATTCCTAATGGGTTGTTCCGCATTTCCACGACGAAGGGCAAGTCGTCCTTGAGGGCTATCCACATCTCCGTCTGGTCGATGTCTGCACGTACATGGAGGCTGTCGCCTTGGTCCACGAGGCGCCAGGTGACGCCGTCATAGACGAAGAAGCCTTTCTCCTGCAGATCGTGCAGGGCCTCCAGGGAGATGAAGGCGAAGGTGCCTTTGGCCTCATACACAGCCCCGTCTGAGGGGATGTCCCAGCAGAAGCCCTTGCCATGCTCCACGATGCTTCGGGGGGTGAGATAGGTGGCATCTTTACAGCTGACCACCAATGTGTCGCCAAGCCAGCGACAGACGAGGGGCCATGTGCGATATTGCCGATTGAGCGTGAAACATATCTGTGCTGTAAAGAGGGGTGTACACGACTGACGGTTTACTCGGAGTAAACCTGGACTTTCCCCGGAGTAAACCTCCACTTTACTCGGAGTAAAGTCTGAGGCCGCTTTCTGGGGCTTTTTCGTTGAGACGTGAAACATGAGTTCTCCACCCTCCATCAGGTCGGCATGCTCCAGGCGGGCATCGTCCAGCACCTTGCCATTCAGCGTCACCTTCTCGAAGTGCGTGCCTTTGCCCTTCACGATGCCTCGCAGGGTCTTGCCATTGCAGAGCTGCAGGGTCCACTCTGGAATCAGGGGGGCATGGAGCAGGTAGTAGCTCTGGCCTGCATTGGGATAGAGGCCCATCATGTGGAAGGCGAGCCAGGAGGACATGGCTCCACTGTCGTCGTTGCCAGGGAGGCCATCGGGCTGGTCGGTATAGTTCGAGGTGACAATCTCGCGCACACGGTCTGAACTCAGGTCAGGCCGCCCTATCCAGTGGTAGAGGCAGGGGGTGAGGAACGAGGGCTCGTTGCCCACGTTATAGCGCTTGCGGTCGAAGAACATGTCCAGTCGCTTGCGGAAGGTCTCTGCCCCCCCACAGGCCTCAATCAGTCCTGGCACATCGTGGGGTATGCTCAACGAGTATTCTGCCGAGAGGGCCTCGTAGAAGAAGGTGCTCCACCAAGGCAGATACCAGGGCGCCACCTTTGTGATGGGCGTATAGGGAATCTGTGGATGATAGACCTTCGAATGGCCCCAGGGTACGGAGTCGAGCCAGCGGCCTTGGGCATCCTTGGGCATGATATACCCCTTCACCCCATCCCATTCATAGTCGGAGCGCCAGAGGTTCTTCCAGTTTTTCGACTGTTTGAGATATTGCTCGTAGATGTCTGTGCGCCCTAATCCTTTGGCTACCAGTGCGATACAATAGTCGTTGTAGGCATATTCGATAGTACGGTTGCCAGCACGGTCGATGCCATAGGGGATATAGCCCAGTTCTGTATATTCCTTCAGTCCGCCTCGTCCATGCTTCTCATGATCAGCCCCTGGGTCTACTTCTGCATCCTTCAGCATGGCCTGGAGGGCGAGGTTGTAGTCGATTCCCTTCAAGCCTTTGACGAAGGCATCGGCGATGACCACCTCTGCATTCGAACCTCCCTGGGTTCGTCCATTGCAGTCGCCACTACGGGCATCAGGCATATATCCCTCTCGCTTGTAGATATTCAGCAGGGCGTTCACGATGTCGGCCTCTCGCTGTTCGTCGAGCAGGGTGATGAGTGGGGTGGAGGTGCGATAGGTGTCCCAGATGGCGTAGTAGTCGTCGTAGTAGGGACTTTCCGTCCACTTGGGGTTCTCCCCCGACTTATCCACGGGCATCAGCATCGTATGGTAAAGGGCTGTATAGAACATGCGCTTGTCTCTCTCGCTGCCCTTGATCTGAATCTTACTGAGTTGTTGATTCCAACACTCGCGTACCTTATTTAATTGGGTGTCGAAATCGTTGGCAGGGATATTCCTTTTTGCCTGCTGTTCGCTGACATACGAGATGCCCACCTTGATGTTCACCAGCGTGTCGGCAAAGGCCACGATGTCTTTCCCTTTCTGCTCAAAGGGCTTGTCTGACTGCAGACAGAAATAGACCGTATAGGCATCGCCATTGTTCCAGCCACCACGAATGCGCGAAAAACCCCGTACCTCGTGGTTGTTGATGATCTCGATGTCTGCCCCCACAAACTGCTGTTTCTCGCGTTTGTCAGGTACGGAGTCCTTACCCAGATAGTGGGTCACGTCAATCAGCAGCAAGGCGTCCTTGGGGTAATGGATGCGATAGAAGGCGCATCGCTCAGAGGTGGTGATCTCCGTCCGGATGCCATTCTCGAAGGTGGTGGCATAATAGCCTAAGGCAATCTCTTCATTGACTCGTTTCTGAGGCTCCACACCTGGCTGTATCAGGATGTTACCATACTTCTGACCTCCACCAGTCCCACTGACATGGGTCTGCGAGAAACCCGTCACCTTCTCAGGCATCTTGGCCCAGCCGACATTGGGCAATACGCCACAGTCAGGGCCTGGCTTGCACATGCCAAAAGGCATCGACGGACCAGGGAAGGTGCGCCCCACACCCTCCATCCCGATCTTGGGGTCGACATTCGTCCAGATTTGGCCCATGGCCGATACTGCAGAAAGACACCACAGGCAAGTAGTTAGTATCCTATTTATTCGTTTCATGTTGCAAAGTTACGAAATAATCTGGAAAAACAAAAGGTTTCTGAAAAAATAGCACTAACTTTGCAGCCAAATTTCAGAAGAATGAAAGACTGTATACTGATTTTAAGTGGAGGCATGGACTCCGTAACGCTGCTTTACGACTATCAGGAGCGCATCGCCCTGGCCATCTCGTTCGACTATGGCTCGAACCATAATGCCAAGGAGATTCCCTTTGCCCGTCTGCACTGTGAACGCCTGGGTATCAAGCACTTGGTGATTCCCCTCGACTTCATGGCCAAGTACTTCAGGAGTTCGCTGTTGGAAGGTTCCGAGGCCATCCCTGAGGGACATTATGCTGAAGAGAACATGAAGTCGACAGTGGTGCCCTTCCGTAATGGCATCATGCTGGCCATCGCCACAGGCATGGCAGAGAGCAACGACCTGCAGTATGTGATGATGGCCAACCATGGAGGCGACCACACCATCTACCCGGATTGTCGCCCTGAATTTGTGGAGGCTTTCGATGGTGCAGCCCATGCAGGAACCTATAATGGGGTGCATCTGCTCTCACCTTATTGTAATATGACGAAGGGGCAGATAGCTGCACGAGGTAAGGCACTGGGCATCGACTATGCTGAGACCTGGTCGTGCTATAAGGGTGAAGAGAAGCATTGTGGCTGTTGTGGCACCTGTGTAGAACGCAAGGAGGCCCTCGCTGAGGCTGGTATCGACGATCCTACGGAATACGCAAAATGACGAGCTATAACACTTCTACCCTCGACAATGGCCTGCGGGTGATTCATCTGCCTTCATCCTCGCAGGTGGTCTATTGTGGCTACCAGCTGGCTGTTGGCACGCGTGACGAGCTGCCTGGAGAAGAAGGACTGGCCCATTTCTGTGAGCACATGACTTTCAAGGGTACTGAGCGCCGCCATGCCCTGCAGGTCATCAATGCCCTCGAAGGCGTGGGTGGCGAGTTGAATGCCTTTACGAATAAGGAGGATACCGTCTTCTATGCAGCCATCTCCAAAGAACACTTCATGCACGCTGTCGATGTGCTGACGGATATCGTCTTCCACAGTACTTATCCCCAGCAAGAGATTGACAAGGAGGTGGAGGTGATCTGCGACGAGATAGAGAGCTACAACGACTCGCCTGCGGAACTCATCTACGACGAGTTTGAGAATATCCTCTTCGAGGGTCATCCCCTCGGACATAACATTCTCGGACAGGCAGACCATATCCGCAACTACACCACAGAGGATGCCCTGCGTTTCGTCCGTCGTCATTACCATCCTGCCAATGCCGTCTTCTTCGTCTATGGCGACATCGACTTCAAGCGCCTTGTGAGGACGCTGAAGAATGCGGACTTCCCAGAGAAGTCGAAAAGACAGGATAGTGCGGCGATGCCGTTGACAGAGGCTTCACGAGCAGAAAAGACCATTACCCGTCAGCGAGGCACCCATCAGGCCCATGTGATGATCGGCACTCGTGGCTATCGGTATGACGACCCACGTCGCATGACACTCTACCTATTGAACAATATGATAGGCGGCCCAGGCATGAATGCCCGTCTGAACCTCTCCCTCCGTGAGCGTCGCGGACTGGTATATACGGTTGAGAGTACGTTGGCCAGCTACAGCGATACTGGGTTGTGGAGCATCTACTTTGGTTGTGACCACCACGACGTGAAGCGCTGTCTTCGTCTGGTTCGTGCCGAACTGGACCGCATGATGCAGAAACCTCTGAGCGAACGCCAGCTCACTGCCGCGAAGTGCCAGCTGAAAGGACAGATAGCCATCGCCTGTGACAATCGTGAGCAGTTTGCCCTCGACTTTGGCAAGAGCTACCTGCACCATGGTCATGAGCGCGACCTCGATGCCCTTTATCGACGTATCGACGCCATCACGGCAGAGCAGATACAGCAAACGGCCTGCGAGCTCTTCGCTGCAGACCGTCTGACTACGCTTATTTTCCAATAAGACTGTTACTTCGCCAGGATTCTCCGTACATCCTCTATCGTACGGTCAAAAGGCCCTGTATGCTCCAGCTTCAGCGTACACATGGCAGCTGCAAACTGACCACTCTCTGCATACGACATCCCTTTGGCTCGGGCATAGAGGTAGCCTGCACTATAGGTGTCGCCACAACCTGTAGCATCCACAAGACGACTTGGCGGATAGGCTGGTGTCTCAAAGAACTGTCCGTCAGCATAGATGACAGACCCGCCACCACCTAAGGTGATAATCACCTCGCGCACACCCCACTCATGAATCTGCTGGGCAGCGACATAAGGATCTGTCATGCCTGTCAGCGTCTGACACTCCCACTCGTTCACCTTCAGGATGGCAGTATGTTTCAGTAGTCTGAGCTTATCCTTCCATTCCGTCGATAGCACCTGCTCGCCTTTTACCATTCTCATATAGCCTTGGACATCGATAGACACATCGCCCTTCGTGGCGAGATACTCCACCACCTCTGGCGCAAAGTCGTCAGCCATCAGACTGCCAAGATGGAACACACGGGCCTCCACATCCTTGAGCTGGTCTATCGTGAAGGGTGCAGAACGGGCTAGCACGCGCTGGGTACGGTGATCCATGTTCACCCCGTATTTGTTCTCGAAGAACACATTGTCAGGACTGTCGAAGGCAGTGACGGGAATACCTGCTTCGCGGAGTTTTTCGACTTCTGGCATCACCTCATGACTGACAGCGGTGACGAGATGGAAACCAACATCATGGGGCAGGGCCTGGAAAGCCCAGGCCATATAGTAGGCTGAGCCCCCTGCGCAATGGACAGTGTTGGGCGGATTCTGGGTGATGATTCTGTCACGCGTAATGTGACCAATACAACAGATATGTGTCATTATATCGACATTTTAACGGATGATAACGATAGTTTGCTGTGCAAAGATACTATTTTTTTCTTAAAAGTTTTGTTTTATTCAAAAAATATGCTAACTTTGCCACAAATTTATTAGCTACTACTAATTACGTAATGATTAGAAGAACAGTTTTGTGGAGCTTTTTGTTTTGGATGTTGGCACTGTCATCAGCTGCTCAGCAAGTCTACGATGTAACTGTTGCTGGCGCAAGAGGTGATGGTAAGACCGATGATGCCAAGGCCATCCAGCAGGTGATCGACCGTTGTTCTGCTGAAGGCGGTGGCAGAGTGTTGCTGCCACGCAATCATACGTTTCTTGCAGGACCCATCCAGTTGAAGAGCAACGTGGAGTTGTACCTTGAAGCCACTGCCACGCTGAAAGCCAATCCCGATGAGAGCATCTACCACCTGAGTGCCTTTGGAGAAAATCGAGGTGAGGGTATGCTCTGGCTCTGGGCCGACGATGCCGAGAACATCAGCATTACAGGCAAGGGCACCATCCATGGCAATGGCATCGCCTTCATGGGAGCAGAGCTGAGCGACAGCTATGAGTTGAAGCCTCTGGCAGACCAGACCTTCGACCCCCGTCCCCATGTGCTGACGCTGACGAATGTGCGTAACCTCACCATCCGTGATGTGACCATCAAGGAGGGAGCCTACTGGACCGTACATCTCGTGGGTTGCAACGAGGCCGTCATCGAGGGCATCAACCTGCTCAACAACCTGAAGATCCGTAATGGTGATGGCATCGACCTCGACCACTCGAAGAATGTGCGCATCGCCAACTGCCATATCACCTCTGGCGATGACTGTATCTGTCTGAAGAACCGTCGTGAGACAGAGCGCTATGGCTCGTGCCACGATATCACCGTCACCAACTGCGTGATGTCCAGCCGTTCTTGTGCCATCAAGATTGGAAGTGAGAATGTAGACTCTATCTATAATGTGGTCTTCGACAACTGCATCATCACAGGCTCTAACCGCGGTCTGGGCATCCAGAATCGTGACGAGGGAACCGTGACGGATGTGATCTTCTCTAATATCCAGATGGACTGTCGCCTGTGGAGCGATGTGTGGTGGGGAAAGGCCGAGCCTATCTACGTCACCAGCTATCCTCGTGCCAACGGCAACCATAAGGATGCCAACTGGCGATTCCCCAAGGGCCAGATAGAAGGCAAGAGCGGTGAGGTAAGCCGTATCCGCTTCGTCAATATCTTTGCTAACTCTGAGAACGGCTGTTTTATCGGCTGTGATGAGGAAGGCAAGGTGGACAACATATCCTTTGATAATGTACGCGTGCGACTGGTTGGTCCCAGGGTAGAGAAGTACGTGTTTGACAAGCGTCCTTGTAAGGGCGATGGCTTTATCGTTGTCAGTGCGAAGGAGTTGGAAGGAGCCAATTTCCCCATTGTCACTGAGAATGCAGACTTTACTCAAGATTAGTTTTTTTATTTTAATTATACTAACTTTAATTTATTATTATGCAAAAGATCCTAAATCTCAAGCAAGGAACGCAGAAGGCTATGTTCTTCGTGTTCTTTCTGTTGTGCAGTACAGTGATGCTGGCACAGAACAAGGTGTCGGGAACTGTACTGGACGCTACTGGTGAGCCTCTCATTGGCGTAAGCGTACTGGAGGCAGGAACCTCAAACGGAGTTGTTACCGATTTCGACGGTAACTTCACGCTGACAGTGAAACAGGGTGCCCAGCTGACTTTCTCGTATGTCGGCTACACTCCCCAGACGCTCGCTGCCAGGAATGGCATGAAGGTAACGCTTCAAGAGGACAACACCGTCTTGAACGAAGTGGTGGTCGTAGGTTATGGTACCATGCGCCGTAAGGATGTGACTTCATCTATCACCACCGTAAAGGCCGAAGACCTGAACCGAGGTGTGTTCACCGACCCCGCTTCTATGTTACAAGGTAAGGTGGCAGGTCTGGTTGTAACCTCTAATGGTGACCCGAATGGTGCGCCTTCTATCACATTGCGTGGTGCCTCTTCTCTACGTAGTGGTGCTATGTCGCCTTACTATGTGATCGATGGTATCCCTGGTGTGGATATCTCGATGGTGGCTCCCGATGATATCGAGTCAATCGACGTGCTCCGTGATGCTACTGCTACCGCTATCTACGGTTCTAAGGCTGCCAACGGTGTGATCATTATCACTACTAAGAGTGGTGGCAAGTCTGAGCGTACTAATGTCAGCTATAATGGCTATTTGGCTATCGACAATATCTCTAAGAAACTCGATATCGCTACGGCCAGTGACCTCCGCAACTACGTTTCTAATAATGGCATCGACTATGGCTATGACAAGGGTGGCAACACCAACTGGCAGGATGAGGTGCTCCGCACTGCTGTCAGCCACAACCACAACGTTGCTATCAATGGTGGTTCAGAGCGCACCAAGTATATGGTCAGCGTGAACTACTCTAATCGTCAGGGTGTCATTCGCGGTTCTTACAACAACCGTCTGAATGTTCGCTCATTGCTTTCTACAAAGGTACTGAAGGACCGTTTGGAGCTGTCAGCAGGTCTGAACGCCATGTATGGTAAGTTCGTGGGTGTGAAGATGGACAATGAGGGTGCTTCTGTACTCGATGCCATGAACTACTTCTCTCCGCTGAATCCTATTAAGGATGAGAACGGCAATTGGTTCAAGGGTTCTGGCTCAAAGAACTACAACCCACTGTCGCTCATCAACGAGGACACGATGGAGAATATCTGGAAGCGTAATCAGGTTGTCACCAAGGCTTCGCTGAAGATTATCGACGGTCTGGTACTGAATGCCAACTACTCTTTCAATCACTACCAGCGTACCTATAGCGCTTACGACACACACAACACTCAGCTTGAGGGTGTCAGCGCCTACAACGGTCGTGCTGACCGCAGCACCTGGTTTGGTGATGAGCATCTGTTCGAGATCTTTGCCAACTACAACCAGACCTTCGCTGACGTGCATACTTTAGCCCTGATGGCTGGTTACTCTTGGGAAGAGAAGAAGAATGGCGACGGCTTCGGATTGATCGTACACGATTTCTATGATGACTATCTGAAGTGGAACAACCTGAGTTATGCCAGCACCATCGACGGTATCGCAGGTGGTGTGGTAAGTGGCACAAAGGAAATGGTCCGCAACATCTCATTCTATGGTCGTGCTAGCTACTCTTTCGCTGGTAAGTACATGTTGCAGGCTACTATCCGTCGTGATGGTTCTTCCGTATTCGGCCCAGATAACCGCTGGGGTACCTTCCCCTCTGTTTCTGCAGCTTGGAACATCACAGAGGAGGCATTCATGAAGAATCAGAACTTCCTGTCTAATTTGAAGCTCCGTGCAGGTTATGGTGTATCAGGTAATGCCATGGGCTTCGGTGCCTACACTGCCTATGCTACCTATGGTGCATCTGGCTTCTTTGATTACAATGGTAAGAGCTGGCGCACACTGGCTGCTACGAAGAACCCGAACCCCGACCTGAAGTGGGAGAGTACGGGTATGCTGAACATCGGTCTTGACTTCGGTTTCCTGAAAAACCGCATCAACGGTACTATCGAGTTCTATAATAAGAAGACCAAGGACCTGATCTGGGACTATCCCGTTTCTACCAATATATATCCCTTCGGCACCATCTCTGCCAATGTGGGTGAGATCACCAATACAGGTATTGAGTTTACTGTCAACATCGATGCCATCCGCACGAAAGACTTTAACTGGATGACCACGATCAACCTGTCACACAATAAGAACACCGTTAATAAGTTGTCAAACGACAAATTTGAGGTTGGAACCTTCACACAGGGTGACCCGATGGTTGCAGGTGTATCTTCTAACGGTTACACACAGCGCATCATCGAGGGAGAGCCTCTTGGAACCTTCTACACCTATGAGTTCGCAGGATATGATGCTAGTGGGAAGTCTACCTATTATGTTCGCGATGAGGCAACTGGCCAGCGCACAGGTGAGGTAACCAACGAGCCTGCTTTCAAGGATCGTACCATCACAGGCTGTGCACAGCCTAAGCTGAACCTTGGTTGGAACAACACGTTCAACTACAAGAACTTCAGTGCTTCTCTGTTCTTCACTGGTGTCTTCGGCAACAAGATCTACAACGGTTCTCGTGCCAATTATACCAGCCCTGAGATGTTTGCCAACGGCAAGAACGTGCTGAAGGAGTTTGTAACAGATCGTCCTGCTACGGACAATCTGCCGAATTATCCGTCTGACCGTTATCTGGAGAATGGTTCTTACTTCCGTCTGCAGTCGCTGACCATCGGCTACACCTTCGATCAGTTTGCAGATTGGGTACAGAGCCTGCAGCTCTATGCTACTTGCAACAACGTATTTACTATCACCAGCTATAAGGGCCTTGACCCCGAGGTTAACTTGGGTGGTATTGATCCTGGTATCGACTATCGTTGGAGCACTTATCCCCACACTCGTACCATCATGGTCGGCGCAAAGATTAATTTCTAATTTATAATCGGAACAAGCATATGAAAACAAATATAAAGGGACTATTCCTGGCCGGCCTTGCTGCAATGGCTGTCGGCTGTACAAATTTGGATGTGGATGTGGATTCCCAATACACAGAATATCCGACGAATGATATCGCCGTAGAGGCAAAGATGGCAGATATCTACTACCACTTCAGTGGTGTGCTCGGCCGTCGTTACATGGAGCAGATGTGTCTCTCTAGCGATGAGTATTCAGCAGCATCTTTTGGTGGTGGTTGGTACGATGGTGGTGCTTATGCTCACCCCGCTCTCCACAATTACACTTATGAGGATGCTACACTCGACTGGTTCGGCACCATCACCGAGGGTATCTCTAAGGCCAACAAGGCCATTGTCGACCTGGGTGGTAGCGAGGCTGGCGCAGCTATCGCACCTGCCCGTGCTATCCGTGCTTACTTCCACTGGATTATCATGGATGGTTGGGGCGATGTGCCCATCCTCGACCGTATCCCTGAGGATGGTGAGACGATTGATCGTAAACCACGTGCTGAAGTCGCAAAGTGGATTGAGTCTGAGTTGCTCGCTGCTATTCCCGACCTGACAGAGGAGGTTAGCGCCAACACCTATGGTAAACCGACCAAGTGGATGGCCAAGGCTCTGCTCGCTAAGCTCTACATCAACTGGCCCGTTTACACTGCCTCTGCTGTAGAGAATTACGATGCTGCTACTGCCAAGAACGAGAAACTGGCTGATTGTATCACTCAGTGTAACGATATCATCAACTCTGGTAAGTTCAACCTCGGTTCGATGTCTTATCGCGAGAAGTTCTCTTATAACAATGGTCCTCAGGTAGAAGACTTCATCTATGCCATGCCTTTCGACACCCAGACCCGTCAGGGTATGCAGTATGGTCGTAGCCGTTGCTGGAAGAACATCAAGAAGATGGCTAAGAGCTACTTCGGCGAGGCACTCTCACAGTCGGGTGGTGGTTACATCACTATGACCCCGGAGTTCGTGAAGAAGACCTTCATCCTGAAGGGCGACGAGCGTAACAAGTGCGTGATAGGCCTGTCAGAGAATTTTGACGACTATCGTTATGTAGAGGGTAAGGACGAGAACAAGGTATTCGTTTATAATAAGTCTAATCTGCAGATGACCAATGAGATTGCTCTCACTGAAGGAGCCGGTAGTGATCCTATCGTACTCAAGGTGAATGTGAAGTTGGCTACACCTGACGATCCTACTCTCGACATGGGTGATAACATCAATGGTTATAGCCAGGGTTGCCGCTCAGTGAAGTGGTATGTGATCGACGACGACTTTAAGAATGGCCGTAACCAGTCTAACGACGTGCCCCTCTTCCGTTATGCCGACGTGCTGTTGATGAAGGCCGAGGCCCTTACCCGTCAGGGACAGGGTGGTGCCAAGGAGCTCTTCAATCAGATCCGTACTTATGCTGGAGCTCCTACCATCAATGGAGAGCCCACACTGGAGGAGATCTACGATGAGCGTGGCCGTGAGTTCTTCGATGAGAACTGGCGTCGTAACGACATGATCCGCTTCGGTCACTATGAGGACGAGTACTTCCCCCACTACAAGAACTTCCCAACAGCCCGCTTCGAGAAGACCTGTCGTATCTTCCCGATCCACAAGGATATTCTCAACCTGAATCCTACCTGGAAGCAGAATGCCGGCTATTAAGAAGTGAAGAGCCTACAGTGAGAAACGTCAAGTTTTTTATAACCTCTATGATTTTCTGGGCAGTCACCGCCGTGGCTGCCCAGAATTCTATTGAGATTGTAGTACCATGCGGTGCTGACTCCCCTGGTTTGCAGTCGCTGATCGACGAGGTCTCCGATAAGGGCGGAGGGCGGATCGTGTTTCCCAAGGGCGAGTATCCTACAGGCCAGCTCGAACTCAAGAGTGGGGTGGAGCTGCACCTGGAGGAGGGTGCCGTCATTCTGGGCAGCACCTCACCTTACGACTATCATCAGGTGGATACCAGGCCGACGGCAGGCGATGAGCGTAACGACAAGTCGCAACTGGGTCTTATCATTGCCAAGAATGCCCACCATATTGCCATCACGGGCAAGGGCACCATCGACGGACAGGGTCTGGAGCTGGCCCTGACCATCGACAGCCTGCACCATAAGGGTGAGCTCGTCGATGCGCATTATAATGTCAGGCGGCAGCGTCCCAGCGAACTGGCTCGTCCCACCTTATTCAATTTTGTAGACTGTCAGGATGTTCGTGTAGAGGATGTCCGTCTGCGTAACAGTGCTGGCTGGGGGTTGTCCTTCCATCAGTGCTGCGACATGACGCTTCGTGGACTTGATATCCTCAATCGTGCCTATTGGAATAACGACGGCATCGACCTCACCGATTGTAAGCGGGTCCTGGTAGAGCACTGCAACGTGAACAGTGCCGATGATGGTATCTGCCTGAAGTCCTATGACCCCGACAGCGGCAACGACAGCATCACTATCCGCCACTGTGAGATTCGCAGTAGTGCCTCTGCCATCAAGTTCGGCTCAGCCTCCTGGGGTGGTTTCCGTCATATCCGTATCAGTGATATCCGGGTGTTCGACACCTTCCGTTCTGCTTTGGCCATTGAGAGCGTCGACGGTGCCATCGTGGAAGATGTGGTGGCCGACGGCATCGTGGCCAGGAATACTGGCAATCCTCTGTTTATGCGCCTTGGTCAGCGGGCTGGTCATCGCAAGGGTGTTCTGAGGAACATCACGATCCGCAACCTCACTTGCGACGTGCCTTTCGGTCGACCAGACGAGGGCTACGATCTGCGAGGGCCTGAGGTCGACTTCTTCCACAATCCTTTCCCTAGCAGCATCTGTGGCATTCCTGACAATAGAATCGAGGATATCCTGCTTGAGAATATCGAAATCCAGTATCCTGGGCGGGCCACCAAGGGCATGGCCTATATCCCCTTATGGCGTCTTCAGGATATCCCCGAGCAGATTAGGAAATACCCTGAATTCACCATGTTCGGCGAATTGCCTTCATGGGGTTTCTATGTCCGCCATGTCAGCGGCATCCATTTCAAGAACGTCCGCCTGTCTCTTGCCGATTCGGACTTCCGCCCTCCCTTTGTCTTCGACGACGCAGAGCAAGTTGTCATGACCAATGTCATGCCCGAGCGCTAAAAAAAAGAGGGAAGACCTTAATCTTCCCCCTCTCTTCTAGAACCAGATGGGTCCGTTACCCATGCAACTGGTGGTACCGAGTGCCGTCAGAGCAGCCGTAGCTGCAGCGATGAATATGCGGAGGATTACCTCCCAAACGCCATTCTTCTTCATCATTTTACCTTTTTACTTTTTTACCTTCTTACTTTTTTACCCTTTTACTTTTTTACCTTTTTACCTTTACTGCGTAATCGGGTTCTGCTGTCGCCAGGTGTCCATCGGCACGAGGGTACGCACACGCTTGATGTTGGGGGCCTCGCCCATCTTCTCGATCTCGATTGAAAATTAAGCTTTTACTTTCGTCGAGTCTGCCACCGAGTTTCCTTCCGTCCCCTTACGAGTTTCACAGCGTCGTCCGCGGTATGACTCTGCGTCCCCTTACGAGTTTCGTTCAGTCCGCATCCGGTCGGCTCGAATCTGAGTACAAAGTTAATGCTAAAACGGCCTAAATCCAAGCCCGCAAGGCAGGCATATCTTATTCGGTGTCAGGTGATGATGCTGCTGCACGACGATCCGAATCTGTCATCACTCAAACACAGCAAACGCAGTTATCTGACAATAGATGAATATGACTATATATTAAATAGGTTGAAGACTCTTTCGTAAGAAAGTTTCCAAGAATTACAAATTACAAATTACAAATTACATTAAGACCTTTTTAGCTCGATTTCGGCTAAAAAGTTGAAATATAAGGCCATATTATATAGGATTTTTGTCTTTTTCACTCCAAAAATCCTTATTGTAATTTGTAATTTGTAATTTGTAATTTTACATCTATAAAGAAGGAGAATTGGTACAAGACATCACATGTGCAAAATTTGCACATATGGGTAAAGAAGGTGATCAGCCATATGAATATACGGCATACAATCTTGATGTCATAATATCGGTAGGGTATCGTGTTAAATCAAAACGCGGAACATTATTCAGACAGTCGTCGATACATCTGCTATTTTGAGAAAAATGAAAAAAAACAGGAAAATTGTTGGTTGTTTGAAATAAAAAACGTATATTTGCAGCAATAAAACAATTTAATGGTTAAAGATATGAAAAAGAATCCTTTTGAAATTAGGAAATCACCTAGTGAGATTATTGCAGCACAGGCTATTGCTTTGGATGATTATGTGAAATTGGAATTAGACGGGGCTGGTATGGCTAGTTGTATGTCGTCAAAAAGCCATGGCCCCTTTAAAGAGAAGTAGGTAGAGTCATGGCTTGGATTCTTCGTTAGTGATTTTGATAAGGACGATATTCAAGCCATACATATATTTGTAGGAGATATTCTCCACGAGATTGTTGATGAGGCACAGACCCAGTCCTTCGCAGCCTTCCTTGCTGCTGAGGTCTGGGGTTAGTCTTTTGTCTGCGAATAGCGGATTGAAAGGCGCCTCTCCCTGCTCAGCCATCGCTATGGATTTATGGATTCCACCATACAACTGTATAAAGCTTTAGGTGGAGAGTTCGCTGAATGATAGAGAGAAGTTGGAGAAAAAACAATTAATTCGCACGATATTTCTAAACTTTTCGTATCTTTGCAGCCATAAAGTTAAAAGTGTATGCGTAAAGTAATAGGAATAGGCGAGACCATTCTCGATATCATCTTCAAGAACGACCAGCCGATAGGGGCTGTGCCTGGAGGTTCCATGTTTAATGGCCTGATTTCTTTAGGCCGTGCCGGTATGTCGGCAGCCTTCATCAGTGAGACAGGTGACGACCGTGTCGGTCAGCGTATCATCCGTTTTTTGGAGGAGAACCACGTCGATGCCAGCAGTGTGAGTGTCTATCCGGAGTCGAAATCGCCCGTGTCGCTCGCATTCCTCAACGAGCAGAACGATGCAGAGTACATCTTCTATAAAGATCATCCCCACGACCGTCTGGACATGATCTATCCTGACATCCAGCCCGATGACATCGTGATGTATGGCTCGTTCTATGCCGTCAATCCCGTTATCCGCGACCAGATGGCGGCGTTTCTGACTTACGCCAGCGAGCGCGGCGCTATTCTCTACTATGACGTGAATTACCGCGCCTCTCACCGTGCTGAGCTGATGAAGGTGAAGGCCAATATCCTGGAAAATCTGGAGTTGGCCAGCATTGTCAGGGGCAGCAAGGAGGACTTTGAGGTGATGTTTGGCATGCAGGAGGCTGAGAAGGTATACCGTTCAGAGGTGTCGTTCTACTGTAAGTACTTCATCTATACTCAGGGGGCCGATCCGTTGGAGATCCGGGGCATGGGTGGATTCAGTGGTCAGTACCCAGTGGAACAGACGAAGACGGTAAGTACCATTGGTGCTGGCGACAACTTCAACGCAGGTTTCGTCTATGGGCTGGTGAAATATGGCATTACCCGGCAGATGCTGGAGGCAGGTCTCTCTGCCGAGCAGTGGGGCCAGCTGGTCGGTGAGGCCCAGCAGTTTGCAGCCAATGTGTGCCAGAGTATCAACAACAGCATCGACCAGGACTTTGCCGACCAGAAGAAACGCGAGTGGGAAGCAAGTCTGAAGGAAATGGAAGAGAATAATTAAAACAATGAATATGATAAGTGATACCATTAAGTACATCGGTGTCGACGATCTGGACATCGATTTGTTTGAGAGTCAGTATGTGGTGCCTGAAGGCATGAGTTATAACTCCTATCTTATCGACGACGAGAAGATTGCAGTCATGGACACTGCCGACCGTCGCAAAGGAGAAGCGTGGAAGGCAAACCTGCAGGCTGCACTCAATGGTCGCCAGCCCGACTATCTGGTGGCTCACCACATGGAGCCCGACCACTCGGCTCTTATCGCCTGGATGCTGGAGACTTATCCCGGATTGCAACTGGTGTGTAGCGCTCAGGCTGTGAAGATGCTTTCCAACTTCTTCGAAGGCTGCAACTTTGAGGGGCGTGTCATCACCGTCAAGGAGGGCGATACACTCTCGCTGGGCCGTCATGAGTTAAAGTTTATCGGGGCAGCGATGATACACTGGCCTGAGGTCATCATGAGCTACGATAGCTTGGACAAAGTGCTCTTCTCTGCCGACGGATTCGGTAAATTCGGTGCGTTGGTCAACGAGACTGATGATTGGGCTTGCGAGGCTCGCCGTTACTACTTTAATATCTGTGGCAAATACGGTACTCAGGTGCAGAGTGTCATCAAGAAGATGGCAGGACTTGATGTGCAGACCATCTGTCCGCTGCATGGTCCTGTGCTCAAGGGTGAGCAGCTGGCTGCTGCCGTCAAACTCTACGATACCTGGAGCAAGTACGAGCCCGAGAGCGAGGGTATACTCATTGCCTATGCCAGCATTCACGGTGGAACGGCTGCTGCTGCCGAACGTCTGGGGGAGATTCTCCGCGAGAAGGGTGCAAAGAAGGTGGTGGTGAGCGATCTGAGCCGCGACGATATGGCCGAGGTCATCGAGGATGCTTTCCGTTATCCTACCGTTGTGGTGGCTGCATCGAGCTACGATGCAGGCGTGTTCCCCGTGATGCACGACTTCCTCTACCACCTTCAGATCAAAAACTATCAGAAGCGTCGCTTCGGCATTGTCGAGAACGGCAGTTGGGCGCCTACGGCAGGTCGCGTGATGCGTGGCATGATTGAGGCCCTGAAAGACTGTGAAATCGTAGAGCCAATGGTCACCATCCGCTCTCGCATGAAGGCGGCCGACGAGGCTCAACTCGAGCAGCTGGCTGATAATTTGCTGAAATAAACCAAGAAGCCCCGCAATCGCGGGGCTTCTTTTATTTCTTTTTCTTTCGGGGTTTACGCATCGCCCAACCTTCTTCGCTGAAATCAGGCTCTGGCCCCTTGAAACCACGTTGGGCTCTTTCCATCAATCCGCGCCAGTCGTCCTTTTGGGGATGTTTGGGCTTTGATCCTGACTTTGCTGATCTGCCTTCAGATGGCTTTCCACCCTCATCCGCATCATTGCAGCGCACGGTGCGGCCTTTATATCTGATGCCAGACAGTTGAATCATCACCTTCTTGGCATCCTTCTCGGGTACTTCGAAATAAGAGATGGTATCAAGCAGGTCGATATGCCCCACCTCCTGACGGCCACCCACAAAACGGTTCAGCGTCTGCATCAGTTCACCAGGATAGAAGCCATCGCGCTTGCCGAGGTTGATGAACAGGCGGCGATAGCCTTTCTGTGCTTTGTTCTGCAGTTTCTGCTTGTCGCTCTGGGGCTTCTTCTCCTTTTTATCGGGTTTCACCTCTTCGATCTCAGGTGCTTCGGCATAGTAGGCCAGGAACTTACCAAACTCTAATGATACTATTTTCTTGATGAGTTCTTCTTTGTCGATATACTCGAAATAGCGGTTGATATCCTGCATGAAGGGTGCAATCTCCTCATCGTCTACATCTGTCTTTACGATCTGGTCCATCACCTTGTAGAGCTGCTTCTTGCAGATTTCCTCAGCCGAAGGAATCTCTGCTTTCACGAACTCCTTGCCAATCTCCTTTTCAATATTACGGATCTTGAACTTCTCACGAGAGTGGACAATGGAAATCGATGTACCTTTCTTTCCTGCTCTGCCAGTACGACCAGAGCGATGCGTGTAGTTCTCGATATCATCAGGCAATCCGAAGTTGATGACGTGTGTCAGATCATCCACATCCAGTCCTCGGGCTGCCACATCTGTAGCCACCAGCAACTGCGTCAGGTGGTTGCGGAATTTCTGCATCGTCAGGTCGCGCTGCTGCTGACTCAGGTCACCATGCAGCGACTCGGCATTATAGCCGTCCTTGATGAGCTTGTCGGCAATCTCCTGTGTCTCGACTTTCGTGCGACAGAAGATGATGGCAAAGATACGCGGATAGTAGTCTACGATGCGCTTTAGGGCAAGATACTTGTCCTTGGCATTCACCATATAATAGATATGGTTCACGTTCTCCGCTCCCTCATTACGGCTACCCACTACAATCTCCTGATAGTTGTTCAGGTATTTCTTGGCCACGCGCTCCACCTCTTTACTCATGGTGGCAGAGAACATCAGGGTATGGTGATCAACTGAGAGCGACTCGAATATCTCGTTGATACTATCCGAGAAGCCCATATTCAGCATCTCGTCGGCCTCGTCGAGCACGATATTCGACACATAGTCCAGACGAGCATAGCCACGATGCATCAGATCCACCAATCTACCAGGCGTTGCCACGATGATCTCCACGCCCTTCTTCAGGGCTCTCATCTGGGGCTCTATCGCAGCACCACCGTAGACAGCCTCCACGTGTATGCCATCCATATATTTGGCGAAGTCACGCAGATCGTCGGTAATCTGCAAACAGAGCTCACGCGTTGGCGAGAGTACCAATGCCTGAGTCTCACGGCGTGAGGTGTCGATGCGCTCCAGCAGGGGGATGCCGAAGGCGGCAGTCTTACCCGTTCCCGTCTGGGCAAGAGCAATCACATCATTTTCGTTGCCTAACAGATACGGAATCACTGCCTCTTGCACAGGCATCGGCTGCACAAATCCTAACTCTTCAATGGCCTTGCGAATCTCCTCGCAGACGCCTAATTCTTCGAATGACCTCATCCGCCTTATCTTACAACCTCTGTGAATTCCGGCTTAGCACCTTCTTCCTTACTTACGGTGACAAAGATGGTTGAAGTGGCCTCTTCACCATTCTGGCCTTTGCTCTTGACGACAAACTGATAATCGGTGCTCTCGCTTGTCTCACGTTTGCCAACGGTCTCAGGTGTGCCGAGGGGGAACTGGTAATCTGAGCAAGCGGCATCAAAGATAGCTTTCTCCTCTTTTGTCACAGGCTGTTGGGCAGAATACTCTGGCAACTCCTCTACACTTCCTTCCTTATAGCCATTCTCAATCAGGAAGCGATTCAGTTCCTTTGCAGCAGAGGCTACTCGAGCCGTACGAACACCATACCCCTTCAGAATATTGGCCTTAGGCAGGGCTTTCTCCAGATCAGCTGTCGAGGTGTTCAGACCACCACTTCCGAAAGAGCAGAAGGGGATGATGGTCTTACCTTCGAAAGTCTGTTCTTTGACAAGCGTGGCAATAGGCAAGGCGTATGTACCAAACCAAATGGGATAACCCAGGTAGATGGTATCGTAATCAGCAATATTAGACTGGAGAGCCTTCAAGGCTGGCGTCTGACCACTTTCCCTCTCTTTGTTGCAGCGCTCGATAGTTGCCTGGAAGTTACCACTGTAAGGCTCTACTGCCTCGATGGCTTCGATGTCAGCACCCAGTTGTTTCTGTAACTCCTCTGCCACCGCCTTGGTGGTTCCGTTCTCAGAATAATAAAGCACCAGCTGACGATTGGTCTTCTCCACAGCCTTCTGTTGTGTACATGCTGTAGTCATACCAGCTACCACAGCGAGTGATAATAATAACTTCTTCATAAGTTCAATTATTTTATGGTTTATACTTCTTATTTCCTCATTTCGCTTGCAAAGTTACAAAAAAAATAGTAATTTTGCAAGCATTATGAAAATATGTGTATTTTGTTCGGCAAATCAGCAGATAGACCCTGAGTTCTTCACCATGACGGAAGCGTTGGGAAAGTGGGCTGCAGAGAATGGTCATACGATAGTCTTTGGTGGTGTGAACCAAGGCCTCATGGAGTGTGTTGGCAAGGCAACAAAAGAGGCTGGAGGTCGCACAATTGGTGTGATACCGACTAAAGTCGAGGAGACAGGGCGTATCAGTGACTATGTAGAAATAGAGATTCCGTGTGATAACCTCACAGACCGTAAGCAGCTGATGATGGATCAGAGCGACGTATTTATCGCCCTGCCAGGTGGCATAGGCACCATCGATGAGGTGTTTACGGTGGCAGCCTCCGCCACGATAGGATATCATCACAAACCTGTCATCCTATACAATATGAAAGGTTTCTGGAATGATCTTATAGCCTTACTCGATGGCTTGCAGGCAAAGGGGATGATTCGTGGTGACTGGCGGCAGTATATCAAAGTGGCTGACTCCATTGAAGAAATCAGCCGCCTCATATCATAGAAGAAGCTCCGCGATTGCGGGGCTTCTTTATTATTAATAAGGTGAGATATTGTTCAGTTCTCCGATCTTTCCTTCCGTAACAGGCGTGGTCATCAGCTTCTGGAAGTCCTCCAGTGTGATATGGGTCTTGGGGGCGAAGTCTGGGGAAGTGATGTATTCCAACACACTGCGATAGAAGGCGCGACCCTCGGGATAGGATGAGGCAGCCTCGAGGTCGGCCATGCAGACGAGCAGTTTGCCATTGCCAATCTGGAACTCGAAGACGAGTCCGAGCTTATGGTTACGCTCGATGTTGTCGATAACCTGTACGATGGGGCGGTAGTCCTTACCCGTATTGTCGAGCATCATCGGGTGGCTGGCTTTGATAATGGGGAACCACTGCCAGTTGGTATGCATCTGGGTGGGGAAGCTCTTGAAGATAGGATGCTTCGGATCTGTCAGGATACCCAGCGTACCAGGCGAAACACTCTTCTTGTTATTCTCCGAGATGGTCTTGAACATACGGTAGTTCCAGTAGTCGGTGGTAAAGAGTCCGCCAACGCAGAGGTCCGTAGAGTCGGGCATTAGCAACACACTTTCGCCTTTCTCCAACTGGGCGATGGCTCTCTCATCGAGCACATTGGTCACCGTCACCATACTTTCCAACTTACTCAGGTCGACCCATGAGGGATAGACCCAGAGGTCGTAGGTGTTGTGATAGGGCACTCCGAAATACTCCGTTTCATCAATGCTGAGGCTAAGCTGCAACTGCGTAGGCTTGGTAAAGGCCGACAAGTCGACATTCAGCTCCCCAGCCGTGAAGAGTCCCTCGGTAGAGGGGAGTTTTATTTCGCCAGAGCTGACGGTTTCTGTCGCTGTGAGTTCCCAACGGAGGGTCTTGCCATTCAGCGACTGTCCACTGTAGTTGGCCACCTGAATCCAAGCGTGTAGCCCTCCCTCGTTGGTAAAGCAGAAGCGGTCGGCAATCAGCAGGGGCACCACGGGGGCACACCACTGGCGCCACTCTCTTTCCGTGCAGAGACCTTTAGGCTCCATAAAGGCATCGAGGATGCCGACATAAGCAGAGCCTTGCCCAGGGTAATCCTGCAGGTCAAGGAGTTGGAAGCCAGCCATATTCTTGGTACGGAGGTCCATCTCGATATCCTGCTTGTAGAGCTGGAGCGACCAGAGTCCGCTGGCCTGATGGAAGTCCTTGGCCTGATCTGACATGCCAGCCTTCTCCAGACGAGAGCGGAACACCTCCATATTATAAGGATAGAGCACGCCCGTATATTTCTTGATTTCATCGAAGTCGGGGTAGGTCTGGAACTGGGCAGTCTCGTGCGAGATGACAGGTACGGCCTTGGTCCACGGCTCACCCTCAGGGAATGCCAGCTTACAGCCTTCCTCGAAGTTCATCATTGTGTTGGGGTAGAAGTGGTTGATCATACCACCGTCAGCAGCATCGGCAAACGAGAACGAGCCACGGGTATGGGTGTTGTAGTTGCCCCAGCCCTCACCGCCTACACGACAGGTGGTAAAGTAGTCCATGCCTTTCTTCACGCCTTGATAACCGAGGTAGTAGTTGGAGCCGAAGGTGTAAACCTTGTCTGGGGCTATCTTGCGGAAGTCCTCGATGAACTCTGCCATTTTCTCGATGCTGCCCCAAAGTTCATTGCCTAAGGCAAACATGCGGAAGGAAGGGTGATGACCATAGGTGCGTAGGATATTTTCTCCCTCTTTATGGAGGAAGGTCATGAGCGTATCGTCCTTCTCATCGAAGCTGCCCCAGAAGGGAAGCTCTGGCTGCATGATGATGCCGAATTCATCAGCAGCCACGAAAGCAGCCTCTGGTGGGCACCAGGAGTGGAAGCGGATATGGTTGATGCCATAGGCATCGCAAGTACCAAGATAGTCGCGCCATGACTCGACATCCATCGCCACATGTCCCGTCAATGGCCAGACGCAGGCATCGTGCTTGCCTCGGAGGAAGATGGGATGTCCGTTGGCATAGAAATGTTGTCCCTTGATACAGAAATTCTTGAAGTTCGAATGAATCTCCTTGGCGACAGGAGCGCTTGGTAAGGATGTCGACAACTCGATTTTTCCGATGATACCGTTCCAATTGGTCTGGGTACTCTCGGTATAGGCATGACTGCTCTCATAAAGTTGCTTGGGCACTCCGCTGCCGTTGTCGACCATGATAGTCAGCTGGTGTTTACCAGGGGTGAGACTTTTCGCAAGGTTAAATACCTGTGGAGTGGAGATGTCATTACTGCTTCCTGCGAGCTTGCCGTCTACATAGACCTCCGATGGTTTGGTGCGCTCCAAGAAGAGGTAGACGGGTTTTCCCTTCCAACTGGCGGGGATGTTAACCTCGCGCTGATACCAGGCACGACCCTTATATGACCAAGGGCGCGTCAGGAAGGTGGTCTCCTCGCTTTTTGCGGTGAAATCACCCTTTTTGTTGGTGTCGGTAGTTCCTGGCAGGAGGATGGTGTCTGCCAGCGGATCGCCAGCCTTGAGGGTGCCCTGACGGTCGAGGGCAAACTGCCATGTGCCGCTCAGGTTGATTCGTTTCGACTGATCCTCTGCCTGAACATGCAGGCAGAGGACAGTCATTAGTAGTAACGTAGTTAGTTTTTTCATTTGGTCTTCAGTTTATTCTTGAGCTCTTACCCTTTTACCCTTTTACTTTTTTACCTTTTTACCTTTACTTCGCGTTGATCTCTTTCAGCAGGCGGTCGGCCTTGCCCCATGACTCCATCATATAGAGCACATAGCGGATATCGACACCTATGCAACGTGCCAACTGCTTGTCGAAGAAGATGTCTGACGAGAGGCTATCCCAGTTGCCATCGAAGGCCAGACCTATCAGTTCACCCTTGCCGTTGAACATCGGTGAACCAGAGTTGCCGCCAGTGATATCATTGTTGGAGAGGAAGCAGAGGTGCATCTTGCCAGTGGTCTTATCGGTATACTTTCCGAAGTCCTTGACAGATAGCAGTTCCTTCATGATGGGCTCTGCCTCGTAGTCGATAATCTGGCTGGCCTTGTCCATCTTCTCCACGATGCTCTCGGCGGTGGTGTAGTAGCCTGAGGGCTGTCCTGCCAACAGGTATTCGCCCACCTGTCCGTAAGAGAGTCGCATGGTGAAGTTGGCATCGCTGTAGTTGGGCATATCTTCTTCCATACGCAGTTTGGCAGCACAGAGATAACGCTCTAAGACCTCGATGGAATCGTAGGTTTCCACAATGTCGGCCTGGATGTCGGCTAAGGTGCTCACCAGGCTCTCGCCATAGACCACACCAGGATCCTTGTGATAACCTTTCTTGTTCACATAGATCTTCTTGTCGCTCTTCATCAGCTTTGACTTCTTATAGATATGGTCGACAAACTTCTGGTAGTCGCCCTTGAAATCGTGGTCGATGACATTAAAGAAATCTGGCTGGTATTTGACCTCCACTTGCTCGCGGTAATGTTTCAGCAGGGCAGCGAGAATCTCGCGGTCAGTATCGTAATCCCATTCGTCGCTGTTGTTCTTGAACTCAATATAATGCGACTTAGGCTTACCGTCCTTACCGTTGATGATGGCACCATTCTGTACGCGGACAGCTCTGCGGGTCATCTCGTCGGTGTTTCTCCTACCAAAGGTCTCGCTATAGAATGTCAAGGCACGTACAGCCTTGAAACGCTTCTGGTAGAGTTGCTCCAATTTGGCAAAATCAAGTTTTCCCTTCAGGAAGCCTGTAGAGTCCTGCCACTGGCGGATCTTCTGCTCGAACTGGGCTTTCTGCTGAATCAGTCCGATGCTGTCGATACATTTGTTCATACCGATGGAGTTCTTCCAGTAGTTGGAGCTCTGGGCATACTTCGAATCGTACTTGATACGTACAGCCTCGTCGGCTCTCATGTGGCGGATCATGATATTCTGTTTTACCTCACGGGTCTTATAGCGTGGCTCGTTGTCTGCATCGCGACGCTCCTTGATACCATAGCTCGAGAGATAACGGCTGGTGCTTCCAGGGTAGCCGATGGTCATCGAGAACGATCCTGGCACATAGCCTTGCAGCGATACAGGTGCCCATTTCTTCGCTTTCATGGGTACATTATCCTTCGAATACTTGGCAGGACCGCCCGTCTTGGGGTCTACATAGATACGGAACACGGAGAAGTCACAGGTCTGGCGGGGCCACATCCAGTTATCGGTCTCACCACCAAACTTACCCATCGACTTGGGCAGGGCGAACACCAGGCGTACATCGTTATAGTCACGATAGGTGGTCAGGTAATACTGGTTTCCCTCATAGAAAGGCTTGATCTCCACACGGAGGGTAGAGTCCTGCTTTTCAATCTCCTTCAGCATCACATTCTCGATGGAATCGACGAAATGACTACGCTTGCCCTCTGCAATCTTGTCAAGTCCGAGGCTGTTGAGATAGGCTGTGATGTCCTTCTGCTCCACCATGAAACTGACGAAGAGGTTCTTGTTGGGCAGTTCTTCCTCATATGAGTTCGACACAAAGCCATTCAACATATAGTCGTGCTCCACAGTAGAGTGACTGCGGATAGCCTCAAAGCCACAATGATGATTAGTAAACACGAGTCCGTCAGGAGATACCACCACGCCAGAACAGTAGCCGCCAAAGTTGACGACGCAGTTCTTAATGGCATCATCGCCCTGATAGAGTGCTCCGTAAGGCAACTCGTAATTCTCCTGCTTCATCGTCTCATAGACGGCATTGGGCAGATTATACAGTGTCCACATACCCTCATCAGCCTTTATAGGTAAACAAGTAAAAAGGTAGAAGGGTAAAACCAATAGAAAAAACTTTTTCATATCTGTAGCTTTTGATTATTTTCTAAAATACTTTCCAATGACGGGGAGGCTGCTGAGTGGCAGGTCGCGCTTGATAATATAGGCCACAAAGATGGCAATGAGCAATGTGTTAAAGGCCAGCGAACCAATCATGGGCCAGTCCTTGCTTATCTGCATCAGACCAAAGAGACAGCCAGTGAATACCACATACAGGCAAAGATCCTTCAAAGGATAGGGGATAGGATTCATTTTCTGGCCTACGATATAGCTCAGCACCATTGCTGTGCCATAGCCAGCCACACCGCCCCATGCACAAGCCCAGTAGCTGAACCTTGGGATGAAGATGATGTTCACGGCGAAGAGCACGAAGCAGCCTGCCAGCGAGAACCACGCCCCATAGACAGTCTTGTCGATGAGCTTGTACCAGAACGAGAGGTTGAAGTAGATGCCCATCATGATCTCTGCTGCCATGACGATAGGCACCACGCCTAAACCCTCACGATAGTCGGCACCAATGATATACTGCAACAGTGGCATCCAGCCCATCACACAGAGGAAGGCCAGCAGCGTGAAGATCAGGAAGAATTTCATCGCTGTGGCGTAGTATTCCGTCTTGTCTGCATCCTTGTTCTTGGCAAACACGATGGGCTCATAGGCATAACGGAAGGCCTGGGTAATCATTGCCATGATCATCGCAATCTTCACACACGATCCATAGATGCCGAGCTGTATATTGGCCTGCGATTCGTAGGGATAGACCAACGGGAAGATAATCTTATCAGCCACCTGATTCAGGATGCCTGCAATACCCAAGATAAGGATGGGCCACGAATAGCTGACCATCCTCTTGAACAACCACCTGTTGAAAAAGAAATCAATACGGAACAGGTCTGGAAGGAAGAAGAAGGTGATAAAACCTGTGCAGAGCAGGTTGATGAAGAAGACATAGAAGACTGAAGTCTTGCCTAATACAACGAAATAGAGGAGATTCAGGCCAATGTTCAGGACGACGAACAGCATCTTCAGCGAGGCAAAGCGGACGGCCCGCTTCTGGAAACGCAGATAACTGAAAGGCAGGGCCTGCATGGCATCGAGTGCAACCACGATCGTCATCATCAAGATATACTCAGGGTGCTGGGCGTAGCCTATGGCCTCGCTGATAGGCGTGATGAAGGCGAAAATCAGCATTACGAACAGTCCTGTCAGAGCAGTAATGCCCACGATGGCTGTCGAGAAGACGGTATCGGGCTTGAACCGCTCGTCGTTGGCAAAGCGGAACAGTGTTGTCTCCATACCGAAGGTCAGTATCACCAGAATCAGTGCAGTATAGGCATACATGTTTGTGCTGATGCCATAGTCGCCCGAATCCTTGGGCATATAGTGCGTATAGAGCGGCACGAGCAGATAATTCAGAAACCTGCCAACGATGCTGCTCAGGCCGTAGATGGCCGTATCCTTTGCCAGTGATTTCAGATTTGCCATTATTTCAATTTTCAATTTTCAATCTTCAATCTCCAATCTTCAATTTTCAATCTCACCCAAAGAACAGGTAAGCTATTGCGATGGCGGCGATGATGCCAGCCAGATCAGCCAAAAGTCCGCAAGCCACAGCATGGCGTGTCTTTACAATGCCCACACTACCGAAGTAGACGGCAAGAATATAGAAGGTGGTATCCGTCGAGCCTTGGAAGATACAGCTCAGACGTCCAATAAACGAATCAGCACCATAGGTGGTCATTGCGTCGACCATCATGCCTCGTGCCCCACTGCCAGAGAGAGGCTTCATCAGGGCTGTGGGCAATGCTCCCACGAAATCGCTGTTGGCACCACAGGCCTCCACGCACCAACGGATGCCATCGATGAGCATATCCATCGCGCCAGAGGCACGGAACACGCCGATACCCACAAGGATGGCCACCAGATAGGGGATAATCCTGACGGCTGTCGTAAATCCCTCTTTAGCTCCCTCGATAAAGGCATCATACACGTTTACCTTCTTTCTCACACCAGCCAGGATGAAGGCGATGATAATCACCATCAGCATGATATTGGCTGTCGAGGTGCTCACCTTGTTCATCAATATCGAGTCCATCTGTCCGAAGCCCCAGATGACGGAAGCCACCACGAGGGCAGCTCCACCCAGGGTGAGCAGGATGGTGCGGTTCAGCAGGTTGATCTTCTGGTAGAAGCTCGTGATGACGATACCTGCCAGTGTCGAGAAGAACGTAGCCAGCAGGATGGGGATAAAGATATCCGTAGGCTGGGCAGCACCCATCTGGGCACGATACACCATGATTGAGATGGGTATCAGCGTCAGACCCGAGGTATTCAGCACGAGGAACATGATCATCGGATTCGTGGCTGTGACGCTCATCTCCTTCATCTGACTGTCACTGATCCTGCCTTGTTCTTTCTCCGTCTTCAATCTTCCGTCTTCAATCTCTTTCAGCTGTTCCATCGCCTTCAGTCCGAGGGGTGTGGCTGCATTATCCAGTCCCAGCATGTTGGCTGCGATGTTCATGAAGATGGAGCCCGTCACGGGATGGCCCTTGGGGATATCAGGAAACAACTTGGTGAAGATAGGACTCAGCAGTCGGGCCAGCACATTCACCACGCCGCCCTTCTCGCCAATCTTCATGATACCTAACCAGAGCGAAAGCACACCAGTCAGACCTAACGAAATCTCAAATGCCGTCTTCGACGAAGCAAACGTCGAATCCATCATAGCTGGGAACACCTCGAAGTCTCCCCAGAATACGAGTTTCACCAGTGCAATCACGAATGCAACGATGAAAAACGCAACCCAAATCCAATTTAGTACCATACTGACTGCAAAGGTACAACAAATACTTCAATTAAACAACAATACTCGACCGTTTTCTCGATTTTAAGAAAAAATAAGAGTGAGCACCTGCTCACGCAGATGCCCACCACTCGTATTTAAGTATTGTCTTATTGAAGTATTTTCTTTATTAATGACCTAAGTGCTCTTGTACCATCTCGTCTGTGATAGGGCCATTATAATTGTACCAGCAGCGCTCAGGATCCTCAGCACCACCTACGATACCTTCTGTATAAAGGGTAAATCCTCCATATTCATTGCCACGCATATCAGTAAGTGTATACTTTATGTTGATATGTTGACGTTCATCACACCAATTGTAATTATCTCTTACTGCAACTTTTGCAGTAGCCTTACCCTTTTCACACTCTAATGTAACCCAAGTCTTTTCGCCATTAACTAGTTTCTGTACTTGTACAGGAATTTTCTTAGCAACTTCTCTAATATTTGTCGAGCCAAAGATGTTGTCGATAATGTAATAGGGAGCGACACAATTAATATGGTCGTACTTTCCTGTAGAGTTAGTCGAGCCAGTACTTAACATTGTTCCTGTAGAAATGCCAAGATCAGGATTAAACTCCTTGAACTTTCCGTGAACCTCCTCACCAGCAACGGTCAGAGGCAGAGTACCACCTGCAGCAAGCAGCGTAATCTTAACCTTACTGTCGTTATCTAACAATTGTACATCAAAGACTGCATCGTTGAAGTCCCAGTCGGTGCTTTCTCTTACAGACAAGTCCTCACAGATCACACGGATAACGTCAGAAGAAGGATCTGGCTCAGGATCTCTGCCATAACCAGGATTACACTCTGTTCTAGGAATCTTAACGGGCTTCTCTGGATGACTGGAACTGAATTGTACGTTTGTACCCTCTGCAACATAGTTGTTATATTGAATTGGAGCGTCAATATATAACTTTCCGAAAAATGTTATACAACGTTCAGCGGCCTTAGCATTATTATCTTGTGTAAAGCTTTCTGCCTTAATGACAGCATAAGAACCGCTTTCGGGACCGTGAACACCATATGGTTTGTTAATATTTGTGGACTTGAACTCGCCAATCACTTCCAAATAGGATTTGTTTCCTAACCAAAGATCAGTATTTCCACCATATATAAAATCACCGCCACAATATACATAGGCACCTGATTCTCTTTCACCTTCACCACCACCTTCTATTGTAAAGAAAGAGTGGCCGTTTGCAGCCGCAGGGACACCTAGATGGAAATCGCCAGTTACAGTCATGTAACAGTTGTTGAAAACTTTCTCGCAGTTCTGGTCATCAAAGGTACCAGTGGTATAATGACCATCGTTAACCCAGTATGAATTCGTGTTATAGATGTATGAGCGACCAGAAATAGTTGCATAACCAACATTGTGGAACTTACCGCCCGCTTTCATATCAAGGTCACTAGATGAATTCAGGGTACCATTGTTGACGATTTCGTTAGAACCGTCTTTCATTTTAATGTCTCCTGTAATGGGCATATAACCATTATTGTAAAGGAGGTCATTGTTATTGGTTAATTCAAGCTTACCTCCAACACTAATTGTATCGCCCGCAGCATTGAAGATACTGGCCTCACCGTTATATGACCAAAGGTCTCCTGTAAGGTCGATTTTTCCTTCATTCCACAAAGTGGATTTCTGGACTCTGATGCTAGTTGAATTAATCGTACCTCCGTCATTCAACACCTGATAGCCATTGTCAATTTGAATGGATCCTCCGGTAATCTTACTTCCTGAACTTAGGTATAATTTATAGGGAGTCTCGCTAGAATTATTATTAAATGAGTATTCATCAGTAGATACTGTTTCCTCCTTATATTCCGGCCACCAAATAATATTTTTATATTCGTACGTTGGCAATATGAGTTCTGCGTTCGGTGCCAGATACACATTAACTTTCTCATTCAGTACTCCTCCTAACGTTAATTTCGTATCTCTAGTTACGACAATAGTATTACCACCAGCACTAAAACTGGGGGCAAATTTCATATTCTCCGTTACATAAAGAGTGATACCAGACTTATTCTGCAAATTATTAAAAGACGTATTATTGCTAATGGCATATGTCGTGTTAGCTTGTGGTTCAGTATTGGCTCCAGCTACTACAACAGTTACTCCAGCTGCTTCTGCTTCTGCCACGGTATTGTAGAAACTCGGCTTTTCTGGTTTGCTAAAATCAGGCATACCGTCATTTCCATCACGGAATGATGGCTTGGTTGGCTTGTCAGTTCTCGTCATAGCCCTTGTACTAGCAACAGTTGAAGAGCCGAAGCCCCACTCCTGATTGGGATCGGGCTGGCCAAAGGCAGTTACGAAAGCCTGCTCATAGGTTTTCATGACAGAATTCTGGGCGGCAGATCCCCCATCATTGTCAAAATCGTGTGTACAGCTGGTGAAAAGCCCGCAGAAAGCAAGGGCTGCTGCACTGGTCAATAAATACTTCTTCATACTCAAATACTTTTATTCAATTAGCTAATTTCTATTAAAAGATACTATTATTCGTGCAAAGATAAGAAAAATATCGATAACAAGCAACTCTTTTGCCTTATATTTAACAGAAATTCACGAATGAGGTTCTGATTATCTTCATTTCATGAAGAATTTCTATTTTTATGCTAACATCTAACCCAAATCTCTCAGAGTCCCTTTGCTTACTAGAGTTTGAGCAGGGTTGGGTGTTTGCAAACACTACACCAACACTACACCAACACCCCACCCAATGGGTAAGTGTATCCGCTGTAGCATCTATCCTAGCCTATTGGTCTGTTTCCATTTGTCGGTGGGGTGTTGGTGGGGTGTTGGTGGGGAGTTAGAACAACACCCCACCAACTGAATCCCCAGTGTATAAGGGTATTCCAAGAGATGTTGGTTAGGTGGTGGGTGTTTTATTGCAAAACTTTCTTTTTTTGCACTATCTAACCCCAAAGTCGTATTACGACATACTATCAGAAAGGGTAGTCCAAACCCGGAAATTCTCTAGAGAATCTTGGACTTTACCCGTCATAAAGTCAGGGTTTACTCCGACTAAAGTCCCACTTTACACGGCAGTCTCTCCGAGTCCCCTTAGTACAAAATGAAAAAGAGGCCGCTGCATCACGCAGAAGCCCCTTCTCTTAATTTAGTTATTTTAAGTATTTGATGTATTTTAATACCAATTTACAGTCGTGTCCTGAACGTAAGATGAGAAGTTTGGACATACCTTTGTAATATCAGCTCTCTCATCAAGCCAATCGAATGATGGATTAACAGCAATCTTTGCTGCAGGGCTTCCAACCTCGGCTTTCAGGGGGATAGTGGTTCCACCGTTGTTAATGGTAATAGCAATATCCCATGGAGCGATAATCCTATCAATAATCAGCGTTGCGTCACCGACCTCAACGCCTCCTGTAGCGCGGGTATTGATCATTGTGCCCTTTACGCCATCAGCAGGAAGAATAATGCCATCATTAGGATACTGATCCTGGAACAACTTGTGAACCTCATTTCCTTCAATATAGAGAGGAATGGTACCACCAGCTGCTTTGACTGTAATATAAGTTTTGGTTTGTCCCTTAACGTATGAAGCATCGAAGACAACATCGTTGAAGTCAAAGTCTGAACTATTTGAAGCCATCAAGTCCTCGCAGATGATACGGACAGTATACCTTTCTGGCTCAATAATAGTACCTACACCCGGAACAATCTTAATAATCCAGTCATTATAAATAAAGTCTCTCTTATCTTCCTCATTTGCGTTTGCAGGAGCCTGTCTCCAAGCTTCATGATCAAGACCGACATAATAATTTCCATTGATCTTTTCCATACGCCAATGTCCATAGATTCTTTGCCCACCACTCTGTGAAGTCTTAAAGCTCCAGTCAGATGTTGAAGAGTTAAACATTAACATACAGCCTTGCTCTGCATTACCACTATATTTTCCTGTATTGAAATTGTTAACTTCATCATCTGTATATGTATCACCTTGCTCCCATTTTTCAGGCCATGAGTTTGCGTTTACGTTAACCCAATTAGTTACACAAGCAAGTTGGTTCATTTTAGAACCGTTCGGTCCACAATAAACTTGCTGCACAAAAAAGTTCCTTAAATTTACTAAATCTTTATAGGATTCTTTTCCTTTCTGATTAAATACAGCCAACACAGCCTCTCTTTCTTCTGGAGTAATGTCTGCAGGCTTCGGGTAATTGAGATATCTGCCATCCCACTGATTAGTACCCCACTGATTTGAGTTAGTCTGAGAAGTACGGGTACCTGCTCCAAACGAAGCGGGCAATTTTCTAGAGGCAAAGCCCCAGTCCTGATTTGCTGCGGGCTGTCCAAATGCCTTGATAAAGGCATCGTCATACTTTTCTGTAACAGAAGCAATTTTCTGCTCCTCAACCTTACCTTCGTCATAAAGGTCTCCAGCCTTTGAACAGCTGGTGAGTGTGGCAGCGAATGCGACGGCTGCGACACCTGTCATCAAATACTTCTTCATAATTGATAAAATTTAAAATGTTTATAATTGTTGGTTAATATTTCGACTCTAATGGCATTTATTTCCCTGAATCGTTGGCAAAAGTACAAAAAAAGATAATGCCAAGCAATAGTTTGTGAGTTAAATTTAGTTAATCTGGGCAAAATCGTTCGAGGAATCAATTCCTTGGTCGAGCAAACTCCCGCTTTGCTACAACTTTGGGTCAGTTGCGGAATCGTTGTTAATAAGGGGCTTTCCCTATCCGTTTGGGGGGCAAAAAGTAAGGAGGGAACCTCTGCATGACGCAGAAGTCCCCCTCCATTTAGGTATTTGATGATGTTGTTATTTCCACCAGAAGTCATCCACGAACGTACCTTGTACATAGTTGGTGAATTTCTTGTTCTCGTTAGCAATATTCCTCCTCTCAATAACAGGTTTGAACGTATCGTCAACTAGGATCTTGCAAGCAGGCTCGCCTGTTTTAGCAGGGAGAGGCATCCACGTGTTGTCCTTCTTGACCTCAATGATGATGTTCTTAATCTGTTCGGGAGTGGTGTATTCGCCTTGTACAGTAAAGGTTGCTTCAGGTACAGTTGGTCCAGCTCCAGTGTTAAACATCTGATACTTACCATTTTCGCCTGGAGCGTCTTCTCCAAATACGCTGTGGACTTCTACGCCTTCAGCTTGATTTGCTCCTCTTACTCTCAGTGGAAGCGTACCACCTGCACAGATCAGCTTCAGTGTTGTCTTACCACCTTCGGCCTTCACAACATCGAACACTACATCATTGAAGTCGAAGTCACCAGCTTCTGAAGCTGACAGGTCCTCAGCAATCACGCGATAGAGCGGATTCCCGCCAATGAAGCCTGGGCTACATGGAGTCTCTGGAATGGTGATGCTGGGCTTGCCAGACTTGAAGCCTGAGGCATAGATGTTGTTTTCTATGGTGAAACCGTCTTTTACATAAATAAATGGTTTGGAACCATCATCTCCCTGTGCAAAATGAGTCTCTGCAGAAACGTACAAGTTGCCACCATAGGTTACAGCACCATGACTTCTCTGACTTAGAAGCGTTGGGTCTCTGACGATATCCCTGGCTTGGAATACGGCAGGGGCATCTGAAGAGACACCAAAGATTCCAAATCCTTCATCGTCGCCACGTCCAGACTCAAACTGAGCGGTTTCCTCAACGACAAATACGGCATTCGCACCCATATTGATTCTAAACGGACCCGAAATGGCACCTGTACTTGAATCCCTACCTCCATAGAAATTCTTAGTCAATACACCGCCGCCACCATCAATCTTAAATGCTCCAGTTTCTGATGAAATATTCATTTCAAAGTCGTGAGTCACCGTAAGCAAGCAATTATTAATCACGTTCTCGCTTCCACCGATATAAGCGTAATCATAAGTCGTCCAATGGCCATTGTTTACCCAGCCAGAGTTGTTGGAATTGATCTTAGTGGTGCCCGAAACAGTCCAAATATCATTGTTCTGCACAGCACCTGCATTAACTACAACAGTGGTAGAATTAATAGTGCCATCATTGACGATTCTGCTATCATTGCTTTCGGCCTTCACACTATCTGCTGTCAATGTACCTACATTATAGAGAAAACTGGTCGAGTTAACCTCAAATTTAGAACATGTAATTGTACCATGGTTATATACATGGATACCGGAATTCGCTACCAAACCTTTTTCGCCATTTGCTATCAGTTCTGCTCCTTGAGCGATGTATATATCAAATATGGCGGTTGAAGCAACAGTGTTATCGAATGTAACTGTTGCACCTTCTAATAATACCAAGTCTGTATTAATGTTTAGATCAAACGATACACCTCTGAAATCATACGTTCCTGCCTTGATGTAAAGTTTTGCATGCTGTTCTTCAGAGCCGCCAGAGATTTTAATAGGCTGGACTGCGTTGATATAGACCACTCCTCCATCATTTATTTCCTCTGGGGTCCACCATTGTGTACCTTTGCTTATCAAATAATCATTATACGAAGGTACATTCGTGAGATCTGGATTAAAATTGTTGGCGTTGCAGTCTGATGGGAAAGTAATGCTTGGCTGCATGTTACCTTTATACTGAGCATAAGTTCCCACAGCTCGGGTAAACGAACGCGTACTGGAACTCTTGCTGCTGAAACCCCAATCTACATTAGGACCTACCTTGCCGAATGCCTTTTCGAAGGCAGCGGCGTACTTCTCATTTACTGTCGCTTCCTTTTGCTGCTCGACCCTACTCTCGTCGTAAAGGTCTCCAGCCTTTGAACAACTGGTGAGTGTGACAGCGAAAGCGAGGGCTGCTACACCTATCATCAAATACTTCTTCATAATTGTAAAATTTTAAAGTTTAATCTTTGGTTAATATTTCCGTTAGAATGTTTCCTTTTTCGGGCTCTTTGCTGCAAATATACGAAAAATATAGATACGAAGGGGTATTTTCGTAGTTAAACAAAGTTAACGGCTAAAAATTTGTGTAGGGAATCCGTCTTTCTGTCGAGCGAAAACTCCCCTTCTCCTGCCTTCTCCCTGCCTTTCTCATGCTTTCTCCCTGCCAGTCCGCTACGGCATTACTCAACGTCCCCTTACGACTTTCGCTCACTTTGCTACGGTAATACTCAGAGTCCTCTTACGACTTTCGGACAGTCCGCTGCCACTATCTTTAGGGCTACAGACTTGGGGACATCAATATAAAAAAGGGCCTCTGCTCACGCAGAAGCCCCCTCACATAAATGTGCAAAATATTATTGTATTTGATTATTCTATCGTATTGTAATAGTTTTAAGGGTCAAATCACTACCCGAAACTTTAATTTTCTTTTGACTATTAATCTTGGCGGCCTGATCACTGGTCAAAGTGATGGAAATAGATTCACTTGTAACATTACCATCATAAATAGTTGCTCCATCATTCGTTTGGGCTTTGAAATATCCTGGATAATTTGTGAATATAAATGTCATTACTTGACCCTCTTTTACTCCACCCTCTGGAAGATTTAGTTTCTCAGAAGTAAAATAATTAACGATTTCACTTATTATTGGATAATATTTGAATGTTTTAGGACCTTCCCAAATAATAGTCTTGATGTCTGTCAGATAAGTATAGCCTTTCTTTTTGTCTTTGAAAGCAAGAGGTGAGCGGTTGCCCAAGTAGAGATAGAACTTGTCCACATTGTTCTCCCAGAAGTTTACTGTATGATCCTTAACATATTTTGGGAAATCGTGGTATGGGCCTTCATTTCCAAGACCAATATTTACACGCTCTTGAGCCCATGCTGTACCTATAGGCACCTGTAATACATGAGGAACAACAGGTGCACCAGCATCCTCTACGATAGGATCGCGATTAGCATCTACAACCAGTTTGCCTTCTGCATCCTTCTTGTAAGTATGGGTTTCTTTATTGTTCAGTCGGGCAGCCACCTTGACATCGCCTGTAATCCACTCTACGTCTATGGGAATATCGTTGAGAGAAATTTTATTCTTTAACTTAAGTTCGTCTGTGTAGTCGAACTCTTTATAAACATAATCCTTACCTGTTACCAAAGAGCCGAAGACATTGGAAGCTTCGCCAACAGTGTTAACAATAGTAGTAAGTCCTACTCCGAAGGCTTGGTGTACATCCCCAAACTTGCTGCCTGCAATCTTCATGGGGATAGTACCACCTGCTGCCAGCAAGGCGATTTCTACTCGATATTTTCTGCTAATTGTCGTGGTTGTTTCTTGGCCCCAGAAATTAGGCTCTACCAAAATGCTGTCATCTTTCCAAATGATGGCATCAAACACGGCATCGTTATAGTCGATATCAGCACGGGATGCATTATAGAGGTCCTCTACAAAGACACGGCCGATGGCAATTATTTCGTGGCGCTTGGCTGTATACTTTTTGCTGGTTGTGGTCTCCTCTTCTTCTTTATCTTGATCCTTACTGGTGTCCCTCTTTGTGCCAGGGATAATGCGGACAATCCAGTCAGAATAATAGTGGTCGCGAGCGCCAGCGATATACCATTTACCTTTCTGCCAGTTGTCGTCGTTCTGCTTGTTGGGAATCTGGAAGGCTCCAGCAGTGCCAGCGGGAACTTCAGTGACCAAATATGAATTACCCTGCATATTGTCTGTGAGACCATGACTGAGGTCTGCCTCATAGTCAAAGCCCACGAAATGCATGCCGGTTACATCACCAGTTGAAGGAACAGTGATATTGTTGTCTTTCGCCCACTGCATGATGGTGTTACCAGATACACGGGTAAACATATCATTATACTTATAGCTGCTCTGAAGAGAGTTGTTATAACCGAAATAAGCGGTGCTCGAACCCGTCATGAGCATAATCTTGTCAGTATGTGGGTTTAAATCTGGATTAGCACTAGATACGTTGGTGTTAGGTGAACACTGGGCATTGTTATAGTTGCTAATATGGTCGCCCATACCAGCGCTCAGCTGATCCATTTGGTTACTGCCATAGAAAGGGCTGTTGGGATCGCCATAGGCAGAATAGCATGTCTCTGTGGTCTTAGAATCTGGGTCTTTGTCTTTGGCATAAGTACCACCTTTATAGACATCCTGAACAAAGAAGTCGCTATAGTTGATGGGTTCATCAACTGGATCTCTAAACTGCTGGAAATACTTTCTGACAATAGCAATCTGTTCTGCATGCAGGGGATCGGGCACATTCCATCCTTCTTTTGCCCAATCGTTGGCATTGGGATATGCGCCTCGAGTTAAGGCGCGAGTACCACGAGTACCAGCGGTAGCTTCTGTCGTATTGTTGTCAACAACATAAGGTGTGAAACCCCAGTCGTGATTGGGGTCAATCGTGCCATACAAATCCTTGAAAACTTTCTCGAAAGACTGCGTCTTCTCTTCATAAAGTGAAGAGTACTCGATGTCATCATGAGTACAGCTGGTAAGATAGAACCCAGCTAAAAGAGCCATTGCTCCTGTAATCAAATACTTTTTCATTGCACAAAAAATACTTAATAGTGTTACGTAACTTATATATTTTGAATCGATTCGGCTGCAAATTTAAGCAAAAAATCCACAAGTTGTATCTATTTTGGTGTTAAAATCTGCAAAACACATCGTTTTATATACCTTGTATGCGATATTTTTTGTAATTTTGGCGCGAAATCTGCTTATAATATAATAAGGTATGAAAAAGATAGCATTGGTATTTGCCATATTCGTTGGCATCTGTGTCATAACGGGTGTCAGTTCATCATGTTCGAAGCATGCATTCAGTGAGAAGATGTATGACTCACTGATAGAGATAAAGTCGCCAGTAGATACGGTTGATCCTAACCACACGTGGGTACTGACGGAGAAGAAAACGCTGATTGTGAATATCAACGGTGGCGTGGGGGCCAAGATGTTCCAGGTGCTGACAGACGACCCGTCGGCTTCTTCGGATGCAAACATCATTGCCCAGAGAGCTGTAGAGGAGGGCGACCAGTTCTCAATGAACATTTCTTATCCTCGGCGCTTGAGTACGCTCTATGGTGCTCTCGTCGATGCCGAGGGGAACTATACGGTCATGAGCTTTAAGCCGTCGAGCTCGAACCGTGTGGATTTCTCTAAGCCCACCTATCAGTCGAGGTCACTGGACAAACAGCCTTCGCTGCTGTATTATGCCTACTGCTATGAGGGAGAGATGCCTGAGCCTGGCGATTACGACTATAACGAGGTGGTGATGCATCTGGCTTTAGAGCGCACTGGCGAAAAAGAGATGCGAATCCACGTGAAACTGGCTGCCGTGGGTTCCACTACCCCATTGGCTGGTCTCATCCGTCTGCCTGAATACACGATGGACGACATCGACTCCTTGTATGCTGTGGGTGGCAGTTCGTTTAATGTGAATATGGCTGGCGATGAAATCAAGCAGCAGAACAGCTATGTGGAGGACAAAGACCTGTTGGGTAAGCTCTTAGTGAGTGGTAAAAACGGTGAGCCCATCATCAACCTCTTTGCCGATGCCCACTGGGCCATTGGTGATGTCAAGAATAATGAATATGGTCAGTTCAACCGTAAGCAGTATAACGTGAATTATGGTACCACTTCTACGACGGCTGAGCTCTTGCCTCGCGAGATAGTCTACGTGCTGAAGGTTAAGGATCCGCTGAAGCTGAGCTACCTGACCCTTGAGGATATTGACCCCTTCGTCATGAAGCTCTATGGCAATGTGCGCAGGGAGATTCACACCTTCCCTTACCGTAAGGTGGATGCGCTTTATGAGAATAAGTATATTGATGTTCAGAACCTGCCTTGGGCACTGGTCATCCCGTCAGGTTCGTTCTGGCATCCACTGCATGGCCAGAATATCGGCTTCCGCATGCGAAAGGATTATAATGAGGGAGTAGAGATTCTCTTTGGCGCCTATTCCGAGAAGGGCCATGCCTTTGGTGAGTGGTCGGTAAATCGTAATAAGGCTACAGACTGGTATTTGAACGACTACGCCACAAGGAGCCAGGTCTATATCTGGTAAAGAGCTTTTCCTCTTTTCTTACCAACTGACGATTCTGCTGGAACTGGCATTCTTGCTATCGTACCAGTCAAGGGCAGATTGGGCATTATTGGCCCAGGTGCTGAAGTCTTTATAGGCCAGTCCGATATTCGAGCTCTCTTTTGGCCATAGCCATTTCCCCTGAGCATTACCACAGACGGCCAGGAAGAGAGGTGCATCCTCCGAATCGGTCGACTGTCTAAAGGTCGTTGAGGTGCCTGCCTTGTTGGTCTTGCGCAGTGAGAATGCCAGTTTGTCGATGGCTATGTTGGGATCGTTGATTGTAATCATTCCCAAGACTTCGGGAGAACGGGTCACGCTGTTGTTGTTGATTGTGGCAGAAGTGGCGATACCCATGGCCTCGTGGACCTCTTTACCGAAATCCTCACCATTATAGACGACGTTCATCTGCTGGTCACTGCCGATGGCTGCCACATTTACGGAAACGGTATAGGTGCCGTCGCCATTGTCGAAGGGCGTGCTGATACGCAGCACGAGGTCGTTATAGTCGAAGTCGCGTACATTGTAGTTGTCAGGAACCTCGAAGGCATAGAAGATGTAGTTGCTCTTTGGCGTATCAGGATTGCCTTCCAGGACATAGAAACAGGTCTGGCGATTGCCATCGATGCCTGTGCCGTTCACCCAACCAGCAAGGAGGTCAAGGTTTGAAGCACCCAGTGGCGTCTCAAACTGTACGTTGTCGAGCATGAACTCGTTGGCATTACCTGAGTTGGCACTGTATTGTGAGCAGCCCCCAGCCCTGAAGCGGGCATTGGCCTTGTATTTATCGCCAGAGGGACCCCATACGCCGTAGCCGCTGACGCTGATGTTTCCTCTACAGTTCAGGTAGGCATTGTTACCCATATAGAGCACGCTATTGCCATTGCCCTGAAGGGTGAGCGAACCGCAACGGATGTTACTGCCGTCATCCATACGGGTATTGTTGGCTAATGTCAGTTTACCAGTGATGTTAATGGTACCTGCGTTCATGATGGAGAGCGAGGTGCCATCGGCCTCAGAGAGATATGCTGAGTTGAGGTTGACGAATTCTGCTGTTGTGCCAGAGCCAGTAAGACGGGCATTCTGGATAGTTCCGCCATTATAGAAAGAACCGCTGGCAATGGCAATCTCTCCTGTAGAAATGGTGCCTTCGCTGTAGTTGTAGCCATCGGCCTCATTGGAGAACTCTACCGTTCCCTCGCCAGAAATCTCTCCGCCTTTCATCACGTAGATCCTGCCCATAACACTCGACTCGCCCTGAGGAGTGGTGGTCAGCTTAAAGCCTTTGGGGATAATGAGCTTTCCGCCCTGGCCCACGACAATCACGTTGCCACTGTTGATACGCTGGTCGAAGGTGAGTGTCCATTCAGAGGTGACATAGACCGACATATTGGTATGGGTACCCAGGAAGGGGATGAATCCTGAATAGCTGCTGCTGATCTTCAGGTGTGCCTCAGCATCCTCAGGCAATTCGGGATTGAGGTTGGCGATATCTATCAAGTCGCCTGTTGTGTATTTGGAGAGATCGGGTAGAGCCTTATAGGGAACGCTCCAATTGTTGCCGGTAGTGATAGACGGGATAGCTGTGGAGGTGTTGATGCTGCCACTGAATGTTACCTGACCGTTGATGACAGGCATACAGATGGCCTGCTTCTTGGCATCATAGCAGGCAGCATACAGCTGTTTGGCATTGACGGGCTGGGCCACAAAGATGGTCTTCGATTCACCGCTTTTCATAGTGGCCATGCCGAGATATGGGGTCGAGGTGCTGGTGGCCGGATGGGTGTGATAGATATATACGGTATATTCTTCGTCGGCCTTCAAGTTGACGTTAATGGTGACGGAGGTGTTTGTGGCCGTACTCCATGTCTGGTTAGGGTCGATATCCTTACCACCCATGACAAGTGCCCTGAAACTTTCTGTTATTTCCGGTTGACTGTAAGAACCTTGTTTGGAACAGCTGGTTGCCATCAACACAATAACAAGGGCAACCACATATTTAGTTAAAAAACTCTGCTTCATACGGCTGGCTTTTAGGAGAGTGGACCAGCCAGGGCTTGAACCTGGGACCTCCAGATTATGAGTCTGTTGCTCTAACCAACTGAGCTACAAGTCCGTGATTTGGGATGCAAAGTTACAGCAATTTCATTAAATATCCAAATTTTTTTGCGGAAATAACGAAAAAATGCTTAACTTTGCGCCCTTATGAGAACAATTTGTCTGAATCAGGGGCCTTTTCAGCTCTCTGAGAGTGTGGCAACCATCGGAGTCTTCGACGGTGTGCATGCAGGTCATCAGCTGCTGATCCGTATGGTCAGGGAAGAGGCTCGCAGCCGTGGTTTGTGTCCGATGGTCATCACCTTCGACCGTCAGCCTCGTCAGGTGCTTGATCCTACGTTCCGTCCTCAGGTGCTGACCACCCTGGAGGAGAAGGAGGCTATCATCGCCTCCCTTGGCGTAGAGACCCTGGTGGTGCTGCCTTTCACGAAGGACTTGGCTGCACTGACGGCTCGTGACTTTATGCAACAGGTGTTACGCCAGCAATTGCATGTGCAGACTCTCATCACTGGCTACGACAACCGTTTCGGCCGTAACCGTGCTGAAGGTTTCGACGATTATGTGCGTTATGGTCAGGAGCTGGGGATGCAGGTACTGCGTGGCGATAAGGAGCTGATGGCTGATGGCAGCTGTGCCGTGAGTTCGTCAGTGATTCGTCAGCTGTTGGCGGAAGAGGGGCGTGTCGACTTGATGCCACAGTGTCTCACACGTCAGTATCAGCTTTCGGGCCAGGTGATGCCAGGTGAGCATATCGGCCACCAGCTGGGATTCCCAACGGCCAATCTGGAGCCCCTTTCTGCAGATAAGCTGATTCCGGCCCCTGGGGTCTATGCTGTATGGGCCACACTTGAGGACGGCCAGCGGCGGGCTGCCATGATGAATATAGGTACGCGCCCCACGTTTGAGGGAAAGCGCCAGACGTTAGAGGTTAATATCCTCGACTTTGAAGGCAACCTCTATGGGCAGCAGGTGACCATCGCCTTTGTAACCCGTCTGCGCGAGGAACAGCGTTTCTCTTCCCCCGAGGCATTGGTGGCGCAACTGAAAGAAGACAAGGAAAGAGTAAGAAAGATATTGGTATGAAGAATGCTTTGATTTATGCGGTCATCTTTGGAGCCATCCAGGTGGTGGTGAGTTTCATCGTCCAGGGCGTCTGGACACTGGTGATGGGAAAAGACACGGTGATGAATGCCACAGGGCTGATCATCACGATGGCTGTGTTCAGTATACTTACGATGGCCGTGTTCCTGCTGGCTAAGTGGAGTGTGGTGTCGCGCCATTGGGTGCGTACCCGTCCTTGGTTTGTACTGTTCTGGTGTGTCGTGGCAGCTTTGGGTGCCATTGTGCCATCGGTATGGCTACAGGAGCACATGCCCGAATTGCCCAATGTGGTAGAGGGGGAATTCGATATGATCATGAAAGACCGCTGGGGCTATTTTGTCGTAGGCTTGCTGGCACCATTGGCCGAAGAGATGGTGTTCCGTGGGGCCATCCTGCGCAGTCTGCTCCGATGGAAACAGAATCCTTGGGTAGGCATCGCCATCTCGGCATTGCTCTTTGCCGTGGTCCACATGAACCCAGCCCAAATGCCGCATGCCTTCCTCATCGGACTGCTCTTGGGCTGGATGTATTGGCGTACGGACAGCATCGTGCCAGGGGTGGTCTATCACTGGGTGAACAATACGGTGGCTTACATTTTATATAATATCTATTCTGATCCCGACCTCACACTGGTCGAGATGTTTGGCAGCGAACAGAAGGTGCTGATGGCACTGGGCTTCTCGTTGCTTATCTTCCTGCCGTCGCTCTTTCAGTTGAATCAGCGGTTGGCGAAGTGAAAAGATAAAAGTGGAACCTCAAGAAAATGAAGTGGGCTGCTCCCGATATTCGGTGGCAGCCCGTTCTTCGTTGTTAGTATTTTCCAATGATTTGAGAGAATGAAACTTCACAGTTTCTTTTGTTTAATAATGATTGTTATAAAGAAAGCATAGAATTAATTTCTTACTCATAATAGGCAGGCTGTTCTGCAGGTGTCGTGGTCTTGGCACTGTCGGCAACGTTTTCTGCCTGGATGGTTCCCAGAGCGTTCACTGAGTCAACCTTCTGCTGGTGGAACTTGGCGTAGGCCTCTTTCGGATCTTCCCATCCGTAGTTCCATGGTGCTTGGGCAGCATTGCCTAAGGTCAGGACGATGGCCACGATGGCAGCAGCCTTGAACAACGGCATCAGACGGCTCGTCAGTGTCACGGTCTTTGCCTTGGGAGCCTCGCCTGTCATCTCCAGCATGCGGGCATCGAAATCGTCGCCTAAGCCTTCGGTTTTCTCTGCCTCGTAGGTGAAAAGGGCACTGTATTTCCTGAGATCCTCAGGAATATCAGGCTGACTGAAGAAGGTCTTCAGAATGGTCTCCTCCTGCAGGGTGGTCTCTCCCTGCCAGTAGCGCTCCAAGAGTTGTTCAATATACTTATAGTCCATATTCTTCTGTTTCTAAAAATTTCTGCCGGATGGTCTGGCGAGCTCGGAAGATGTTGATTTTCACCTGTTCCTCACTGATGTCCATGATCTGGGCGATTTCCTTATAGCTCTTCCCCTCAAAGTCTCGGAGCTGCATGGCACTTCGCTGTTTCTCCGGCAGAGCGTTGATGAGGCGGCGTATCAGCATGAGCTTGTCTTGCTGCATGGCCTGTTCCTCGGGATTGGATGCGTAGCTTTGGTCTGGAGCATCATGCTCACTTTCCTCTAAGCTTTGGTTCTGGTTCTCCATCTTCCGCATCTTGTCGAGCGAGATGTTCCGGCAGATGGTGAGGCAGAAGGCTTCTATCGATTCAATGTCATTCCATTGCTCCCTCTTGTTCCATACTTTAATCATTGTCTCCTGAACAATGTCTTCCGCCTCCGCAGGGTTGAGAGTGATGCGGAGGGCAAGCCTGTAGAGCTCATTTTTGAGCGGCAGGATATCATTCCGGAAACTGATTTTTTTCATCCTCTCTAATAGTAATGACGATTGAAACGGGGGAAAGTTACAAAAAGGCGAAAAAAATTTCGCCTTTTTATTGAATTACTGTACCAGCATGACCATCGATGGCCGTAGCAAGAGTGATAATGACACGGCCTACACCGGCGTCGATGGCTGCAAGGGCATTCTCAATCTTTGGCAGCATACCGCCACTGATGGTGCCGTCTTCCTTATATTTAATAAAGTCCGCGTGCGTGATGACGGGAATCACAGAGTCGTCGTCATCAGGATTGCTAAGCACACCTTTCTTCTCGAAGCTGAAGATCAGCGTAACATCGTAATAGGGTGCCAGGGCTTTGGCTGTTTCCGAGGCAATGGTGTCGGCATTGGTGTTGAGGATCGTTCCCTGACCATCGTGCGTCAGTGGAGCCATCACGGGGGTGATGCCTTCTTCGATAAGACGACTGAGCATCTGGCCATTGGCTTTGTCTACATCACCCACGAATCCATAGTCGATGCCATCCTTCAGGGGACGCTTGTGTGAACGGATAACGTCGATGTCGGCTCCCGTCAGTCCGAGGGCATTAACACCGTTGGCCTGCAGACGGGCCACAAGATTCTTGTTCACCAGACCGCCATAGACCATCGTTACTACGTTGAGCATCTCTGCATCGGTGATTCTGCGGCCATTCACCATCTTCGACTCGATGCCGAGGCTGGCAGCCACTTGTGTGGCGCGACGGCCTCCACCATGTACCAAAACCTTTTTCCCCTCAATGGCACTGAAGTCCTTGAGGAGCTGTGCGAGTTGGGCCTCGTCCTCGACAACGGCCCCACCTACCTTGACTATAGTCAGCTTCTCTTTCACCCTTTTACTTTCTTACCTTTTTACCTTTACTCCAGATAGGTATAGCCGTAGAGCCCAGAACGATAGTTCGAGAGGAATTCCTTGCCCTCTTCGAGTGAGATCTTACCCTGCTTCACACTCTTGGCCACCCAGACCTCCAACTGGCGTACCAGCTTTTTGGGATTGTACTGTACGTATTCGAGCACCTCCTCTACCGTCTCACCGTCGATGATCTGGTCGATGTGATAGGTGCCGTCCTTCTCAGAGATATGTACGGCATTGGTGTCGCCGAACAGGTTGTGCATGTCGCCCAAGATTTCCTGATAGGCACCCACGAGGAACACACCCAGATAATAAGGCTCGTTCTTCTTAAGTGCATGTACAGGCAGTGAATGGGTGTTATGACGATTCGTGGTGAAGTTGGCAATCTTACCGTCACTATCGCAGGTGATATCCTGGATGGTGGCGTTACGGGTTGGGCGCTCATCCAGACGCTGGAGGGGCATAATCGGGAATACTTGGTCGATGGCCCACGAGTCGCTGAGGCTCTGGAAGAGCGAGAAGTTGCAGAAATATTTATCCGCCAGGAGCTTGTCGATCTTCATCAGCTCCTCGGGGATATGTTTCAGACTTTTGGCAAGGGCATGGATCTCGTGACACACGCTCCAGTACATAGCCTCCACCTCGGCACGGGTCTTCAAGTCGACGATACCATGCGAGAAGAGGTCGAGTACTTCTTCACGAATCTGCTCAGCATCGTGCCAGTCTTCCAATACATTGCGTGGCGAGAGATTGTCCCAGATCTCATAGAGGTCCTTCACTAACTGATGTGAATTCTCGTCGGGCTCGAATTCCTCAGGCATCTCGGGCAGAGAGGCCGTCTCCAGCACGTCGATCACCAGCACTGAATGGTGAGCAGCCAGTGAGCGTCCGCTCTCAGTGATGATATTGGGGTGGGGCAGGTCGTTTTTGTTGGCGGCATCCACAAAGGTGTAGATACAATCGTTCACATACTCCTGGATGCTGTAGTTCACAGAGCTTTCGCTCGAAGGTGAACGGGTTCCGTCGTAGTCGACGCCAAGTCCGCCTCCGCAGTCTACGAAGTCTACGTTATATCCCATCTTGTGCAACTGGATATAGAACTGCGAGGCCTCCCTCAGGGCCGTCTGGATACGGCGTATCTTCGTAATCTGAGAACCGATATGGAAATGGATCAGTCGCAGACAGTCGCGCATGTCTTTCTTGTCGAGGAAATCGAGGGCCTCTAACAACTCAGAGCTTGTCAGTCCGAATTTCGAGGCGTCACCACCGCTCTCCTCCCATTTGCCAGAACCTGACGAGGCGAGTTTGATGCGGATACCGATGTTCGGACGGATGTTCATCTTCTTGGCCTCGCGGGCAATGATTTCCAGTTCGTTCATCTTCTCTACGACGATGAAGATCTGCTTGCCCATCTTCTGGGCCAGCAGGGCCAGTTCGATGTAGCTTTGGTCCTTATAGCCGTTGCACACGATGATGGAGTCACTCTGACACTGCATGGCTATCACGGCGTGGAGTTCGGGCTTTGAACCGGCCTCCAGACCGAGGTTGAACTTCCTGCCATGGGAAATAATCTCCTCTACCACAGGCTGCATCTGGTTTACCTTGATGGGATAGACCACATAGTTCTCACCTTTGTAGTCATATTCCTCTGAGGCTTTCTTAAAGCAGCTCCAGGTCTTCTCGATACGGTTGTCGAGAATGTCGGGGAAGCGCAACAATACTGGTGGCGTGACGTCGCGCAACGCCAGTTCGTCCATTACCTCACGCAAATCAATCTGCGTATTGTTCTTACACGGAGTGACGTAGACATCGCCCTTGTCGTTGATGCCAAAATACGAAGTGCCCCAACCGTTGATGTTGTAGAGCTCCTTCGAATCCTCAATGGTCCATTTCTTCATTTGTGTTGACGGTCTATAGGTTTAGTAATTCACGTATCTTCTGTACGCTGATTTTGATTTTCTCATAATTGTCCATCAGGCTTACGTCGAGGGTATACCTGGCTTTGGTGTAATAGGGCTCGCGCTTCTCCAGCTGTTCGCGGATGAAGGTGATGAGCTGTTCGGGCGTCTTGCCCTTCAGCAGGGGGCGCTCCGTCTTTCCCATCAGCAAGTGCTTGTACAGCACCTCGGGGTCGGCCTTCAGATATACCACCTTCCCCTGCTGGTTCAGGTAGTCCATGTTGTCGAAGAAGCAGGGCGTACCACCGCCACAGCTGATGATCACATCTTCAAACTCTGCCACTTCGTGCAGCATGTTGTACTCTATCTTGCGGAATCCCTCCTCGCCCTTCTCGGCAAATATCTGGGCTACCGTCTTGCGCATACGGCTCTCGATATACCAGTCAAGGTCGTAGAAGATAATACCCAGTTCCTTCGACAGCGCCTTTCCAACGGTAGTCTTCCCGGCGCCCATATAGCCTATCAGGATAATCCTCGTCATTTACGGTTGGTAGGTGTTGACTGGATAATCTTCATACACTCGCCGTACGTCAGTTCTGTCACCTTTTCGTGCAGGCTCTTAGGCAGACGGTAGTTCTTGCCATCATAAGTCAGGTATGGACCGTAACGGCCGTTCAGGATTTCCAACTTCGGGTCTTCAAGGAAGAACTTCATGTGTTTCTTGCTGTCTTGCTGACGCTTCTCCTGAATGAGTAGGATGGCATCATCGAGCGTGATGCCCATCGGGTCGGTACCCTTGGGAATCGAAGTGTACTGACGGTCGTGGAGGACATAGGGTCCGAAACGGCCGGCACCGATGGTAACGGGTTTACCCTCATACTCACCAATTTCACGGGGCAACTTAAACAGTTCCATAGCCTCGTCGATGGTAATGGTCTCCATGCTCTGTTCCTTGGGCAACTGGGCAAACAAGGGTTTCTCCCTGTCGTCGGCACTGCCAATCTGTACCACGGGGCCAAAACGGCCAATCTTCACAAATACCGGACGTCCCGTCTTGGGGTCGTTGCCCAAGAGGCGCTCACCAGCCTTGTGCTGCTGACGGCTGTTCATCGTTTCCTCCACCACGGGCTCGAAACTATTATAGAACTGCTTCATCATGTCCGTCCACATCTCGCCGCCTTCGGCAATCTTATCGAAGTCCTGCTCCACCTTGGCGGTGAAGTTGTAGTCCATAATATCCTTGAAATGCTCCATCAGGAAGTCGTTCACCACCATACCGATGTCAGTAGGCAACAATTTCCCCTTCTCCGAGCCGACAATCTCTTTTCGTGTCTTCTGTGTCACCTGCTTGCCCTTCAACTGCAGCAGCGTGTAGGAACGCTCCTCACCCTTCTTGTCGCCACGCTGCACATAGTCGCGTTGCTGGATGGTTGAGATGGTGGGTGCATAGGTAGAGGGGCGGCCGATGCCCAGTTCTTCCATCTTTTTCACGAGGCTGGCCTCGGTATAGCGCTGTGGTCCTGCACTGAATCGTTCCGTGGCAAGAATCTCCCGGCGTGTCAACTCCTGATCCTTTTTCATCGGAGGCAGGATATGACCGAACTCATCCTGCTGCTCGTCATCGTCTGACGACTCGCGATAGACCTTGATAAATCCGTCGAACTTCACCACCTCACCCTGGGCCACAAACATCTCGTTGGTGTTGCTTATCTGGATGTTCACGGTGGTCTTTTCAATCTCTGCATCTGCCATCTGGCTGGCGATGGTGCGCTTCCAGATCAGTTCATAGAGGCGTTTCTCCTGAGCCGTTCCGTCAATCTCCACCTGATCCATATAAGTGGGGCGGATGGCCTCGTGGGCCTCCTGGGCACCTTTGGCACTCGTGTGATACTGGCGTGTCTTACTGTATTTGTCGCCGTAGAGGTTCACAATTTCGTTCTTGCTGGCACTCAGACAGAGTTTCGAGAGGTTCACAGAGTCTGTACGCATATAAGTGATTCGTCCACTCTCATACAGGCGCTGGGCCACCATCATCGTCTGACTTACCGAGAAGCCCAGCTTACGGGCGGCCTCCTGCTGCAGGGTTGATGTGGTGAAGGGGGGTGCCGGTGTACGTTTCATGGGCTTCTTCGAGATGCTCTCCACAGTAAACGTAGCATCCTTACACTTCTCTAAGAACGCCATCACCTCGCCTTCCGTCTTGAAACGGCTGGCAAGCTGTGCCTTTACCTCTGAGGCGGAGCCATCGGCATTGGTAATGGCAAATATGCCACTTACACTGTAGTAAACCTCGCTTTGGAAGTTCTGTATCTCACGCTCACGCTCCACAATCAGTCTCACAGCCACACTCTGCACACGTCCGGCAGAGAGGGCGGGCTTAACCTTGCGCCAAAGTACTGGCGAGAGTTTAAAACCTACGATGCGGTCGAGCACACGACGTGCCTGCTGGGCATTCACCAGATTCATGTTCAGGTGGCGCGGATGCTCAATAGCTTCAAGGATGGCGGGTTTGGTGATTTCATGGAACACGATACGGTTCGTCTTCTGTTTGTCTAATCCCAGCACCTCGCAAAGGTGCCAGGATATAGCCTCTCCTTCACGGTCTTCATCGGATGCGAGCCATACCTTCTCTGCCTTGTCTGCCTTGCTGCGCAGATCGGCCACAAGCTTGGCCTTTTCTTCGGGAATCTCATATTCGGGCTCCAAAGTCCGATCGTCGATGCTCAGCTCACGCTTCTTCAAGTCACGGATGTGGCCATAGCTCGACATGACCTTAAAGTCCTTTCCAAGGAATTTTTCAATGGTCTTCGCCTTGGCAGGAGACTCCACAATCACTAAGTTCTTTTGCATATCTTACTCTTTTCTTTTTACTTTCGGGCTGCAAAAGTACATAAAAAAGTTGCTCCCACCTTATTTATATAGAGAATTTTTGTTTTATTAACAGTTTCGTGCCAGGAATCGGTGTACGGCTTGTCGGATAGACTTGAGTCCGAAGCGCTCCACATACACCTCCCTCAATGGCAACCATGTCAGCTCTGCGGCATCATCATCTGCGGCAACCTCTTGCCCGTCTTCGACATGGCAGAGGAAGAAGAGGTCGAGTGTGTGAATGTCCATGCCTGAGTAGCGGTATATGTTGGGTATAGAGAAAAGATATTCTACGCGGTCTGGCTTGATCTCAAGACCCGTCTCTTCCCTGATTTCACGTACCATACCCTCCTCTGCGGTCTCTGCATTGTCCACGAATCCGCCAGGCAGGTCCAGGGTACCCTTGGCAGGGTCCTTGGCACGACGCGCAATCAGCAGTTCCCCCTTACTGTTTAGGATGAATGCTGCCGTTGAGGCCCTCGGGTTCTGGTAGTATGTAAACCCGCAGTCATTACAATGCCTGCTTAATGCATTATGAATCTCAAAATTCTTACTCCCGCATTTCGGACAGAAGTGAAACAGTTCTAATGGATGATCTTTCATAACTCAAACGCCGTCTTACTCCCACTTGTCTGTTCTAAACGGAAAGAGTGGTAAGTTTCCTCCATTTTTTACGTTGCCAATCTGGAAATTCCTGAAACAATATCTCACTGCCACGGGCTTCTTTACTTCTGGAGACGAGATCTTAATGGCTTCGTCCCAATAACCGCCGCCCGGCTGCCAGAAGTGCTGGGCTTTTGCCGGATGGAACACTTTATCCTCACCCGCAATCTCAAAACCCTGTATGTCCTCAAAAGGTGCGTCCGTATGGTAGTTATGGTCCAGATGGATGAAGATGGCATCCTCCTTCACCAGCATGTCCTTATAGGTAGGACTCTCGTACATCAGTCCCTCGAAGCCGTAGTCACGGGCCAGTGCCGTATAGGCCAACCGCTCACCTACCTGCTGTTTTTGTGTGGGGTGGATTTGTGAGAACTCATAGGGATACACCAAATCGTTGGTACACACCAACGAACTGTTGGGGATGATTTGTGAGGCCTTGAACTGTTGCTCGCGTAACAGGGCACCGCTGATGGCGTTGTTGTCGTCATCATAACGGTAGGGTGCAATCTGCACGAAGTAAAAGGGAATCTCACCCAGACCGAATTGTCCTCTCCACTGGTCCACCAATAACTTCATACGCTCAGAATACTGGTCACCAGGGTCGCCCACGTTCGAGCAGCCTTGATAATAGAGGATTCCCTTCACCGTATAGTTCAGAATAGGGTTAAATGTGCCGTTGCCCCAAAGCAGTGATCGGTGGTAGTCCCACTGTGACCATTTCTTACAGATCTCTACCGAGTCTGTCGGGTCGTTGGTGTACTTCTCCAGATTCTCTTTTGTCAGCCAGCTTTCCGCGCGCGTACCTCCTTTATTAGCTTCAATGAGTCCGATGGGTATGTCGAGGGCCTCGTGCATCTTACGGGCGAAGAAATAACCCGTGGCCGAGAAGTCGCCTACAGTGTTTGGCGTGCACACCCGCCACGCACACTGGGCATCGTCCTGAGGTGTAGCACTCATCGTGCTTGGAATCTTCACGCTTCTCACGCCTGCATGCTTTTTGGCATCAACCACTACGTCATTATAGCCTTCCACGGGACACATCCAGAAGCCTTTTACCGGCATCTCCATGTTCGACTGTCCTGCACAGACCCACACCTCGCCGGCCAACACATTGTTGATGCTTACCTGCTCACCGTCGTCAAAAGTGATGCTGAGTGGCTCGTACGAAGCCTTGGGTGTCTTTACCTTTACCAACCAGCGTCCGTCCTTGTCAGCCTTTACCGTGGCTGTGGTCTCGCTCCATGAGGTTTTTACCTTCACTTGCTTTCCTGGTTCAGCCCAGCCCCAGAGGCGGACATCAGTCTGCTGTTGTATGACCATGTTGTCGCAGAGAATGTGCGGCAGCCTTACCTTCGCCTCAACACCGATAGCCAGTGCCATGAGTGCCACAATTAAGAGAATTTTTTTCATTTTTGGGTTTTTAAGTTTTTTTTCAGCGGACAAAGGTACGAAAAAATAATTAATTTTATTATCTTTGCACCCAAAAATATACAAATCCAACAATGAAAAGTCTAAAAACAGTATTCACCGCGTTATTGCTGACCTGTTCGGCAGCCGCCTATTCACAAAAAGGAACAACGATGGAATTATGGCCCAAAGGGGCAACAGTGGTCAGCCCTGATACTAACGACCACGCAGAAATAACTGTTTATCTGCCTGATGCCAAGCGTGCCACGGGGCGTGCTGTGGTCTGCTGCCCTGGCGGTGGATATACACATCTTGCCATGGATCATGAGGGTCACCAGTGGGCTACATTCTTCAATAATCAGGGTATCGCCTTTATTGTGCTTAAATACCGTATGCCTCACGGCAATCGCCTTATCCCAATCTCCGATGCCGAAGAGGCCATGAAGACTGTGCGTCGCCATGCCGCCGAGTGGCATGTTAATGTCAATGACGTGGGCATTATGGGCTTCTCTGCAGGTGGACACCTCGCCTCCACCATCGCCACCCATGCCTCTGGCGATGCCGCGCCCAACTTCCAGATTCTCTTCTATCCGGTCATCACCATGGATCTCGGTTTCACCCATAAGGGCTCTCATGATAATTTCCTCGGCTCCTTCACTGACGGCAAGAAAGACCAGAAAGAACTGAGAAGACTTGAGGCGGAGTTCAGTAATGAGCTGCAGGTTAACCGTAATACCTCGCGCGCCTTCCTCGCCCTCAGCGACGACGACAAGGCTGTGCCAGCCGCCAACGGTTTTAATTACTATCAACAACTCTATAAATACGACGTGCCCGCCTCTATCCACATCTACCCCTCAGGCGGTCATGGCTGGGGCTATCGCGAGTCGTTCCCCTTCCATTACAATGTCATCTTCGAGCTGCAAGCTTGGCTCCAGAGTTTCTGAAAAAGCATTTTTTTGCAAAAAGATTTGGTACTTTGCTTGAAAAACCATATCTTTGCAGTTGTTTAGAACAGCTGCAAACTTTTTGATGCAATGGAGAAGTTAACGCTTGCGAACAGATTAAGTATCAGGATCATGGCTGTGTTGATTGTCATGTCGGCGGCCATCATGCTGCTCGTGTATTTTATCACACGACAGTCGATGGCCCGTGAGGTGGAGTCGCGCTACGAAAGTGTCATCCTGCATGCAAATGAGAAGATTCGTGGTGTGCTCTCGGACGTTTACGTGGCGGCCATCAACAATATCAATGTCATTGAGAGCGACCTCGACAATCCAGATAAGTTGCAGATTCATTTGGAACGGATGGTGAGTGACAACATGTATATGTCGAGTTGCAGACTGATCTTCGAGCCGGACGTGTTTCCCGCTAAGGGGCAGAACTTTGAGATCTATGCTTGGCGTGATTCGACAGGTAAGGTGCATAGCCGTCAGATGAACGAGGATCATCCGGACTTCCTGATACACGACTGGTACAGGGCTGCCTTCGACAATAAGGAAGGTGATTGGACACCGCCTTATTTCGATAGAGCGGCCTCACAACAGTTGACGACGACGTATATGACCCACATTAGGGACCATAAGGGGCGACGTGTAGGTATGCTGGGTGCCGACGTATCGCTGGAGTGGCTGCGTGAACGAACCAAGCGTATTGATACGGAAAACCACGAGCGGTTCGAGAGGGATTTTAAGGAAAAGTCGTACAGCTTCGTCATCGACCACGATGGAACGTTTTTGATTCACCCCGACGAGAATCGGGTGCTGAAGCAGAAACTGCAAGATATGACGGTGAAGACACCTAGTTTAAAGGATGATCTGATGGTGCGCCAGATGATGGCGGGTTCGAGTGGAACCGTAAGACTGGAGGATGAGGGCATTGACTTATGGGTGTTTTACTCGTTCGTGAAATATGCGGACTGGACAGTGGCTGTGGTGGTGCCAACCAGCATCATCTATCATAATGGTGACGTGTTGGCTTCAATGATCTTAGCTGTATTCTTTGTGGGCCTGCTACTGATTTATTTCCTTTGCAGCCATTATATCCGGAAAAACATGAGGCCGCTGAAGCGGTTTGTAATGGCTGCTGATGAACTGGCACAAGGAAACTTCGACATTGAGTTGCCGGAGGTGAGGAGCCGTGAGATTGACGCCCTGCGTAATGCTTTCAAGGATATGCAGGCCTCGCTGACGAAATATATTGGAGAACTTCAGGAAACAACGGCCTCGAAGGCTGCAATGGAGCAGGAGCTGAAGATTGCCAGTGACATTCAGATGCGGATGCTGCCGAAGAGCTATCCTCCCTTCCCCGAACGTACCGACATAGATATTTATGGTGAGGTGGTGACGGCCAAAGAGGTGGGTGGCGACTTGTTCGACTTCTTCATTCGCGACGAAAAACTCTTCTTCAGCATCGGCGATGTGGCCGGTAAGGGTGTGCCGGCCTCGCTGTTAATGGCGGTGGCGCGTTCGATGTTCCGCAGTGCATCAATGCAGTACACCTCACCCAAGCAGATTGTGGAGTCGATCAACAGGTCGGTATGCCAAAGTAACGACTCGTATATGTTCGTAACGCTATTTATGGGTGTGCTCGACCTGGCCAGTGGAAAGCTGCTTTATGCGAATGCGGGGCATGAGCCACCCGTGCTGGTGGGTTCTAACACCCGATTCCTGCCTGTGCAGAACAATATTCCATTGGGCTTGCGTCCGGAATGGGAGTACACCGAGCAAGAGGTGACCATCATTTCCGGCACGACGCTGTTCCTCTATACCGACGGATTCACTGAGGCGGAGACTGTGGACAACAAGCAGTATGGCCGAGACCGAATGTTCAAGGAGGCAATCCGATTGGCGGCTAGGCGACTTGACTCACGTACTTTCGTGAAAGACATCCGACAGACGGAGCGAACTTTTGTGGGTGGAATACCCCAGATGGACGACATCTCACTGCTGGCTATCAAATACCGCGGAAAGGTAGACCCGAAGATTTATTACCGGAGCATCCTACTTAACAACGATGTGCAGGAGGTGCCGGTGCTGACAGTGTTTATCGGGGGTATCTGCGATGACATGCGTTTCGATGACATGTCGAGAGCCGGTGTCCATTTGGCCATCGAAGAAGCCGTTGTAAACGTAATGAACTATGCTTACAAGAAAGGTGAAAGAGGCGATATCCATTTAGAGGTGACAGCCGATGAGACGACCATCGCCTTTGTACTCAAGGACAGCGGTGTGCCCTTCGATCCTACTATCATGCCTGAGGTTGACGTGCATAATCATGTGGCCAAACGCTCTGTTGGCGGATTGGGTATCCACCTGATACGTCACTATATGGACGAAGTGAGCTATCAGTACACTGATGGACACAACGTGTTAACAATGAAGAAGAATCTGAAATCAAATAATAACACAAAGTAATATGGAAGCAACAATCAGAAAGGATGACGGCCACCGGGTAACCTTGATTCTGGACGGGCGCCTGGACACCTCGGTGACACAACAGACAGAGAAAGAAGTGGAGCCGATCTTTAACTATGAGAACTATGAGATCGTCATCGACTGTAGCCGACTTGAGTATATTTCATCGAGTGGACTGCGACTGCTCATGGCCATTAACCAACGTTGCTGTGCCAACCATTGCGACCTTTATATCAAGGGCCTGCGGGCAGAGGTGTACGATGTATTTCAGACCACAGGATTTGTACACCTGTTCCAGTTTAAGTAGCATTTGGGCGCCGAATAGCGACAAAGTAATTAGTCACCTCACCATCTGCATTGTATAGCGGCTGGCGGTAGGAGGAGATATCTTTGCCATCGAGCAATCGCATGGCGTCGTTTTTTGTAATCAGATGGCCGTTGTGGTCATAGAACGAGATGGCGACAAAGGGGTTGCTGAGGATAGCCTCATACTTGTGGATGAGGTCATGGGCAGCCTGATTGTCCTCAATATCATAGTAATGATCCACGTTTGGAGCTTGACTGACCATCCCTTTGAGTACAGCCGTGTTGCGATGAATATGGTGGATGAAAAGCATGAATATTATCGTGACCAACAGGACTAAGGCCGCAATGCCAAGCAGCCCCTTGGCGATGTAGAGAGCTATAGGTTGCGCTTCGGGTATAGAGTCCTCAGGATGGGCCCAACGCTTCTGGATGGCAGCAATGTCGCCACTCTCTTTCATGCGTGTAAACTGATCGTCAATTTGTTCTATGAGCTGGTGGTCTTTGCCGATAAAGCGGATCTCGGCCACGGAGTCTTCGTTGGCGTAGAAGTAGTAGATGACATTCTTTGAAATGAAATAGGCGGGATTGTTGTAACTCCGGCTATCGGAGAGGATGATGTCAGCATCACCGCGCTCAAAGGCTTGGCGGGTTCCGGCCATATGCTTCATCACAATCCTGCAGGGTAGTCCCATCTTTTCAGTGATGGTCTTGGAAATGGCAACGCAACTGCCAGAAGGTTCGTCCTTGTAGTTGATGAACATATAGGGCGGGTGCTCATTGTCACAGGCAATGACGACGGGGCGTTGTTTGCTGTATCTCTCGGTCAGTGACTGAGCCGAAACCTGAAGAATACCAGCCAGAAGCAGGACCGAAAAGGTGATATATCGGAGTCTCATACGCAGAAAACAAATAAACCTATCAATTCTTTTTTGTCATTGTATATCGCCTTCATCTGGAAGTCGACGGTGTGACTACCTGTGGTCATAGAACCGCGGTGGCCGTCAGCCTCCTCTAGGTTGGTGAAAGAGGTGTGGAAGAGATCATTGATGTGTACGCGATTCTTGACCATCTCGTCGATGTCACACTCAAGCAGTTCGCTGGCTTTGGGATTGGCGTTCTGTAACACGCCTTCATTATTGAATAAGATGTTACCCGACTCGTCGTTGTAGAATACCGAGAGGTAGCGCAGCGAGCGCTCTGCATTAATACGCTTGAGACGATGCTCTTTGGTAATGTCGCGCTTGACAGCAACGATGACGGTGGGTCTTCTCTTTCTGTTGCGCTGTAGAATGGTGAGGTTGACGATGAAGTCGTGGAGTTCCATGTCGCCATACTCCGTATCCTTGGCTCTCAGCTCAAGAGTCTCTTCCTGTACTTCATGTCCCCTGTTGTCTTTATGACGGGTGACGAGCCGGTCAATGGCGTCTGTCAGCTGTGCGGCATCGTCTTTGTTGTAACGTTTCATGAAGTCATTGGCACTAAAGGCAACGGAGGGTGCCCCGGTCTTGTCATACCACACGTACTGGTCCTTTTGAACGAGGTAGATCCAAAAGCGTATCTTACCGTTCTGGGTAATTTGGGAGATCTGCGAAGATAGTGTCTGGTGTTCAGCTGACGCTTGACGTTTATTATTCCTTATGCGTAGGAATAGATAGAGGACAAAGGCGAGCACCAGTAGTGCCAGACCTGCCAGATACCACTCCCAAATAGGGCGTCCGGGCTCCTTACGGTCGGGATAGAGCCATTTCTGCTCGAGCGGCAACAGCTGTCCAGTGGCGTTGAGCTCGGCATAGGTCTTGTCGATAAGGTCGAGCAGGCGCTGGTCGGAAGCTAGGAACTTGGTTTCGCCATAGGGCATGTTCACGGGGGTGAGCTCCAGGTTGTCGAGATGATAGTGGTTGATGAGCCATTTCAGCGTGAGGGTGTTCCATACAATTTGCCCCTCCTTCTTATCATTGACCTCCTGGATGGCCTTGGTCATATCGTGGGTTACAATGGCACGATCACCCCAGCCATAGTCTACCATCAGGTGATGACACAGGCTAGAGTCCTTCACCATGACCTGTTGGTTCTTAAGGTCGCCGAAATTCTTGATGGTCACCTTCTTGTTTTTGGGGGTGGCGACACTCTGGGTGAGCAAGGTAATGGTTGTGCGGCCATAATGACCGAACTTCTTTTCATAGACGTCAGCCAAGCCGAGGATAAGGTCGGCACGGCCTTCTTTCAGGTCTTGAAGCACTTCCTGGTGGTTTTTCAGGCGGATTTCATATGGGATGTGAAGTTCGTTCATCAGCAGGCGGATCAGGTCAATACAATATCCCTCTGGCTCGCCCTTCTCATTTAGGAAAGAATAGGGCCAAATGCTCTCTGAGTCTTCAATAATCAGAGTCTTCTCCACAGGATAAACCTGAGCGCTGTCCGTCTGGGCGTAAACATTGCTGATGAGTAGTGTGCACAATAAGATTATCAACAATCTGTTCATCTTTATATGGCTTCCTATTAAAAAAAGTTTTGCAAAGATAAATTATTTTTCTGATAAAACCAAATGAATTTAAATATTTTTTTGTACCTTTGCCAACGGAATCAATCCGCAAAAATAGTAATTGTCAGTAAAAAAAAACAGACATTATGAAACTAAAGACTAACTTTTTGGTATTAACCGCAATCTGCCTAACTAGCCTAAACGCCATGGCTCAGGACCATCTCTACATCATGAAGATGCAGTCGGAAATGTTGCGACTAATCAGCACAGATGACAAAGACAAGTTTTATGAGGTGACCGAGGCGCTGAAAGCTGAATGCCAGAAAATAGGCGATGAGCGACTGTTCTACACCGCGTGGGGTAACCTGTCTACCTATGAGGCTACGCACCAGAACTATATGAAGGCTGACGATATAGCCAATCAGATTGCCGAATATGCTGAAGGGCAAAACAGCTATTGGGGAAACTATGTCGCCCTGCATGTAAAGGCGGTGAACGCCTTGCAGAAGCAGGACTATGAAGAGGCTGAGGGGGGATTCCTGAAAGCCGTGGACTTCCGACATAAATACTTCCCCGGCGAGAGTGCGGGCGACGACCTGCAGGAGCTGATGAAGATTGCCAACCACCGCAAGGACCAGAAGGCTGGATTAAAGTATGCCCGTCAGATATTGGCAGAGCCGAACGTGGCGCCCATCCATAAAGGAAGGGCCCTGTTCCGTCTGAGTCAGTTTGCCTTCAACCAGAACAAGAAGGAGCTCTACGACAGCATCTACGACGAACTTAAAGCCCTAAAAGAGAGCGACGGCATAGGTACCATCGAACCAGTGGTGGAAGTGAACTACCATATTATCAATGGCAATTATGAAGAGGCCTTACGCCTCTGTCAGGATCTCTCACCCGAGAGCCGGGCTGAGCGCATGGCCGTGATTTACCACCGCATGGGCAACAACGACAAGGCCTATGAATATATGGCGAAGTTCAAGAAGATCAACGACTCGATAGTCTTGGTGTCGCATGGCAACGTGGTGGCGAGCTGTTATGTTCAGATGAACAATGAGCGCATGAAACTGGAGCAGAAACTGTTGGAAGAAGAGAGTGAAAAATGGAAACGACTGTTCTTCTATACACTATTTGGTGCCGTAGTGCTCATTCTGGCCATCGTCATCTGGCAGCACCATATGCGCATCAAGCGCCTGGAGAAGGAGAATGCCCGACTTGAAAAGGCCCGGAAGAAAGCCGAGGAGGCCTTCGACATGAAGAATGAGTTTATCAACAATATCACCAACGAGTTGCGGGCACCACTGAACCCCATTGAGGGCTTCTCGGATATCCTTGGCATGAAGGACATGGAACTGCAGCCTGAGGAGCGTGAGGAACTGACCCAGCATATTAAGATGAGTTCGAAGCATATCACGAAGATCATCGACGAGCTGGCCGAGCTGTCGCTCTATGAGAGTAAGAAGTCACTACCGAAGAACTACACCATTTCGCCCAATCATCTCTGCCGTCACATGGTCGACAGTATGCGCCCCCATTGTAAGGAGGGCGTAAGGATGTTCTTTGAATCCGAACTGTCTGATGATTATGCCGTAGAGACCAACTATGAGGCGATTGAAGCACTGTTGAGACATCTGCTCGATAACGCTATACAGTACACGGATCAGGGCGTCATCACATTGTCCATCACAGAGTATGGCGACATGGTGCGCACCAGTGTGACGGATACCGGTAGAGGCATACCGCCAGAGCGTCGTGAGCATGTGTTCGACACCTTCCGTGAACTGGGCGAGAACGTCAAGCTGAATGGTCTTGGTATGCCCATCTGCAAGGCCATCGTCAAGCTGTTGGGAGGTAAGATATGGCTCGATCCCGATTATACCGAAGGCTCGCGCTTTATCTTCGATTTGCCGAAGAAGTGATAAAAAAATGTAATTTTTTCCCGTGTTACAAAACTTTAGCGTAATTTTGCACCAAAAATTACGCTAAAGATGAGTCTGACTCAGATTGTAGGAAAAGTTTTTGTACCTCGTCAGCATGCCCTCGAACGGTATCAGCAGGAGGGTGAGGCCTTGCAGCGGGCAGTGCTCAACCATCTGATACAGTCGGCCAAGGATACGGAGTACGGCCGAAACCATGCGTTTGCGGCCGTGAAGGGCTATGACGACTTTATTAGTCAGGTGCCTGTCAATACCTATGAGGAACTGAAGGGCGATATCGACCGTATGCGTCAGGGCGAGACGGATATCCTCTGGCCAGGGCGTGTGAAGTGGTATGCCAAATCCTCAGGAACCACCAACGACAAGTCGAAGTTCATCCCTGTGAGCAACGAGGGATTACAGAAGATACACTATGCTGGCGGCCGTGATTCGGTGGCTATCTACCTGAGAAACAATCCCCAGTCGAGGATGTTCGACGGCAAGGGGCTGATTCTCGGCGGCAGCCATGCCCCGAACTATAACCTCAAGGACTCACTGGTGGGCGATCTCAGTGCCATCCTTATCGAGAACATCAATCCGCTGGTCAACCTGGTGCGTGTGCCCAAGAAGCAGACAGCCCTGCTTTCCGACTTCGAGGTGAAGCGCGAACGTATTGCCAAGGAGGCAATGAACAAGAACGTGACGAATATCTCGGGTGTGCCCTCATGGATGCTTTCCGTATTGACCTGTATGATGGAGATGACAGGCAAGAAGCATCTCGAAGAAGTGTGGCCCAACATTGAGGTGTTCTTCCACGGCGGCGTGGCCTTTACGCCATACCGTAAACAGTACGAGCAACTGATTACCTCGCCCCGTATGCATTATATGGAGACCTATAATGCCAGCGAGGGCTTCTTTGGCATTCAGGACGACCCGGCAGACAAGTCAATGCTGCTGATGCTCGATTACGGTGTGTTCTATGAGTTTATTCCTATGGACGGTGGCGACCCCGTTCCCCTTTGGGGCGTGGAGACGGGAAAGAACTATGCGATGGTGATCTCCACCTCGTGTGGCCTTTGGCGCTATGAGATTGGCGACACAGTCCAGTTTACGTCGACCAATCCCTATAAGTTCATCATCTCCGGGCGCACGAAACACTTCATCAATGCCTTTGGCGAGGAGTTGATTGTCGACAATGCCGAGCAGGGTCTGGCCTATGCTTGTGAGCAGACGGGTGCCGAGGTGCTGGAATATACGGCTGCCCCTGTGTTTATGGATGCTAATGCGAAGTGCCGCCACCAGTGGCTCATCGAGTTCTCGAAGCGTCCACAGGATATGCAGCAGTTCGCAGACCTGCTCGACAAGCGGCTACAGGAAATCAATAGCGACTACGAGGCCAAGCGTTATAAGGACATCACGCTCCAGCACCTGGAGATTATCGAGGCCCGTCCGAATCTCTTCAACGACTGGCTGAAGATGCGTGGTAAGCTCGGCGGTCAGCACAAGGTGCCCCGTCTCAGCAACAGCCGCGATAGTATTGATCAATTACTGAAACTCAACGCATGAAGAAGCTGGTTTATATATTCTGTGTGGTTTGTGCCATCGTCTCCTGCGCCCGAATGGGTAGTCCTGATGGTGGCTGGTATGACGATGACCCGCCCATAGTGGTGAGCAGTTCGCCTGCTGACCAGTCGGTGAACGTTAATTCCAAGAAGATCACCATTTTCTTCAATGAATATATCAAGCTCGAGGATGCTACGAGCAAGGTCATCGTGTCGCCCCCACAGCTGGAAATGCCCGAGATCAAGGCCTCAGGAAAGCGGGTGATTGTGGAGCTTCAGGACTCGTTGAAGCCCAACACCACCTATACCATCGACTTTAGCGATGCCATCAGCGACAACAATGAGGGCAATCCTATGGGCTCATTCACCTATAGCTTTTCCACGGGTGAGCAGATCGACACTTTCGAAGTGTCGGGCTATGTGCTTGATGCCAGCAACCTGGAGCCTGTCAAGGGAATCTCCGTCGGTCTCTATGACGACCTCGCCGACTCGGCCTTCAAGACCAAGCCAATGCTCCGTGTGTCGCGTTCCGACAGCCGGGGCCGCTTCGTCATCAAGGGTATCGCTCCCGGCACCTATCGTGCCTATGCCCTGCAGGATGTTGACGGCGATTTCCGCTTCTCGCAGAAGAGTGAGATGATAGCCTTCAGCCACGATACATTCTCGCCCAGCTCGAAACCCGACATCAGGGTAGATACCGTATGGCGCGACTCCCTGCACATTGACCGGCTGTTGCAAGTGCCCTATACCCACTTCCTGCCCGACGACATCACCTTGCTTGCCTTCACGCAGACGCTCACCGACCGCTATCTCATCAAGACCGAGCGTGCGGAGGCCGAAAAATTCTCGATGTATTTCAGCTACGGCCATGAGGAACTGCCAAAGATCAAAGGTCTGAACTTTGATGCCGACAGCGCTTTTGTCGTGGAAACTGGTGAGAAGCAGGATACTATCCATTTCTGGCTGCGCGACACCGCTCTTGTCAATCAGGATACCCTCCGCATGGAGATTTCGTATATGATGACCGACACCTTGGGTAACCTGGTGGCTCAGACTGATACCCTCGATGCCGTCGCCAAGACCTCGTACGAGAAGCGTCAGAAGGCGCTTGCCAAAGATATGGAACAGTGGCAGAAGGATCAGGACAAACGTAAGAAGCGCGGAGAGAAATACGATTCCATCTATCCCGCGAAGCCTTTGGACGTCAAGATCAGCGTCCCCTCGGCCATAGACCCTGCTGACAAAATAACGATGGAGACCCCCGTGCCGTTATCGCGTTGCGACACCTCGGCCATACACCTCTATTCGATGATCGACTCCGTATGGTATGAGTCCACTTGCAAGATGGTGCCCGTACCCCACAACCTCCGACGGTATGAGATACTTGCTGACTGGCGCCAGGGTATTGAGTACAGTCTTGAAATCGACTCAGCTGCCTTTGAGGATATCTACGGCCATGTGTCTGCCCCCTTCAAACAAGGACTGAAAGTAAATAGCGAAGAAGACTTCTGCAGTCTGAAGCTCACCCTCTCTGGCCTTGCCGACGACTCGTTGGCCATCGTCCAGTTGCTCAACAGCTCCGATGCCCCCATCAAGGAAATGTATGCTAAAAACCATGAGGCCCTGTTCACGTTCGTCAAGCCCGGCCAGTACTATGTGCGTGTTTTCATCGACCGCAACGGCAACGGTCTTTGGGATACAGGTGATTATGGTGCCGACCTACAGGCTGAATCCATGTACTACTACCCCCGTGAGATTGAGTGTAAGGAGAAGTGGGATGTGTCGCAAGTGTGGGATGTCAGTGCCACGCCGCGCTATCGTCAGAAGCCCGGCAAGATTACCAAGCAGAAGCCTGATGCTGAGAAGAAGTTGAAGAACCGTAATATCAAGCGTGCCGAGGAGTTAGGCATTACCTATAATAAAATAGAGGTAAAAAAAGAAAAAGGTAAAAAATCAGAAAAGAAATCAGACAAGAAAGATGGAGAAAATGAATAAGACGATGCGCACATGGCTTCTATGCCTTTATGCCTTACTGCCTTTAGCCTCTTTGGCTCAATGTGGTATAGAGAACACAGCCTTTAAGAGTGGTGAGTCTCTGAGCTACGAACTCTTCTTCAACTGGAAGTTCATCTGGATGAGGGTAGGTACGGCGCAGATGGATACGAAGATGACCAAGTTTGAGGGCAAGGATGCCTGGATGTCATATCTCATCACGCGAGGCAATGAAAAGCTCGACAAGTACTTTACCATGCGCGACACGCTGATGTCATACTGCAACCCTGACCTGTCGCCCCTCTACTTCCGCAAAGGGGCCCGTGAGGGAGACCGCTACTATGTCGACGAGATATGGTACAGCTATCCCAACAGCTTCTGCCAGCTGAAGAAGCACCGCATCGCTGCCGATGGCGAACATACGTGGAAGACCTCTACCTATCGTTCCTGTATCTATGATATGATGTCGATCTTCCTCCGTGCCCGTAACTTCGACGGTGCCAAGATGAAGAAGGGCGAGGTGATCCCCATGCCTATCAGCGATGCCAAGAGCCTGACTAATTCGTGGCTGGAGTACCGAGGCAAGGAGAACTTCAAGATGAATGATTCGAAGGAGAAGTTCCGTTGCCTGGTGTTCTCGTTCTATGAGCGCGATGAGGGTAAGACCCATGAGCTCATCCGCTTCTACATCACCGATGATCAGAATCATATACCAGTACGCCTCGACATGTTCCTTTCGTTCGGAAGTGCCAAGGCGTACCTGAAGTCGTATAAGGGTGTCCGCAGTCCAATGACCTCGAGGATCAAATGATTTATTTGGCAAGACTTATTACCTTAAGTTGTTCACCATCATCGATGGCGGCCTTTATCTCCTTAGCACCGCTCTGCACCTTGCAGCGACTGATGTCGTCGCCCTCTACAGCCTCAATCTTCAGTTTGCCTATTTGTGTTTTTGCCTCACGACCGGCGATAGTCTTCACTTTATAGACACCCATGTGCAAACCAACGAAAGCACCTTCGTTGCTACCAAGATCGATATATACTTCTTTCTGCTTGTCCTTCTTGGCAGCACCGCCTTCTATAATGTTGGCACGTATCGGACGGTAATTGTTGAGCCAGGCGGCGATGCGGTTTGAGAGTCCATTGAGCGCATCCAGGATGGCCTTACCGGAGGTTGAATAAGATGAAGCTGAGGTTCCCTGACCTTTAAACGAGGGATTGGCCAAGATTTCACCCGTCTTGGCATCCTTCAGTGTAAGCATCACCTCAGCCACGCCCGTATATGTGGTGGATACCTGTGTCTTGTCGTTCTTATCCTTCCATGTGCGGCTGCTTGAATTGGACATTATATTGGTGATGATGGCATCGACCACAAGGTTGCCTTCTTCCGTAACATCGTCCAACTGCACCAGTCCGTCGTTGTATCTGAAGCGGTAGGCACCAGAGAGCCCCTTGATGATAGCGTTCTTAACATCATCTTCATACTCGGTAGCCTGTACAGAGGTCTGTCCAGTCAGTGCGCCACTGAGAATCTTGCCTACAGCATCACCCGCCGACATCTTCTCGTCGTGGTGGGCATATTGTACGTTGTTCAACGTAATCCTATACGTCCGGTTCCTGTCCGTTGGTTCGTCTTGGCCAAAGATGGATATTGTGCAGCAAAGGACGGCTGCGAGCGTCATCATAATCTTTTTCATACTCTTCATGTTTTTATTGTTATACCTTATTAATATATACCGTTTTCGTTTAATTTCTCGTGCAGACGGAAATTCTCGCGGATGAAGCGCACCAGCATGTGCTGGCTGTCGGAGAGCCGCCAGCGGTAATAGATAAGCCCCAGGATGAGCAGTACGGTCAACAGCAGGAAAGCCGTTGCCAGAGCGCCAATGATGATAAATGTGATGTCAGTCATTTTTTCTATGTTTGAATACGGATGCAAAGGTAGTGGGAAAGACCGAAAGGCCTTCCCCACTGCTTGAAATGTTTTCCACAAATCTTGAAAAACTACTGTTTATGCGCTATTTTGCGGAACTCTGAAGGTGTCATTGAATAGTAGGAGGCAAAGAGACGGGCAAAAGTGGTGCGGTTGGTAAACCCGCTCTGCTCGATGATGAGCCCTATCGGGTCGTCAGTCTTTTCCAGCAACTGGGCTGCGTACTGTATGCGTAAGTGATTGAGGTAGTCGGCTGGCGTGGTGTCGGCACACTCGCGCAAGGCGGCATACACATACTGATAATTGGTGCCCAGCAGCCGGGCCAGTGTCTCATGGTTGGTGTCAGAGTCGGTATATACGTCCGGGTTCTTCACCAGTTCGCACAGGCGGCGATAGAGCAGCTGGTTTTGTGTTAGTTTCTCTTCTGGCTGCGCCTCCAACTGTCGCTGTTCCTCGGCCTCGGCATGCTGGCGTTGCTGTTTCTGCTCGTACAGGCTACGGTTTTTCTCGGCCAATCGGCGGTTGTCGCGGTGGACGCGCCTGATGATGTAGATGGCCATCAACAGCAGTAGGATGACGGCAACGAGGACGATGCGGTGTATCGTCAGCGACTGACGTTTGCGGATGATCTCCTCTTCCTGCCTATTGATTTCTTGCAACTGCTCCACGTCGGCCTGCCGCTCCTGCTGGCGTATGGAGTCAGTCAACAGCCGTATACGGTCGCTCATCGCCAAAGCCTCCGCCGTGCGTCCCGCCTTCTGCAGGGCGTCGTACTTGTAATTGAGCAGGGTCTTGACATAGAGGTCGGTGATGGGTTCATCATCCGAGCGCATCATAGAGTCGGTCTCGTCGAACAAGCGGACGGCCTCGTCGTAACGGCCTGTCAGCGAGAGGTACAGGCCTTCGGCTGCCTTGTCTAATACGCCAGGACCTTTGAACTGTTGATATTCGCGGAAAAGGGTCTCTGCCTGCTCTTTCTGATTATTAGCAGCATAGACCATCGCCTTACTGATGGTCACGTTGTTGCGGCGCTTTTGCATCGCCCAGTCGGGCGTATTGGGACAGCGTATAAAACGATTCAAGGCCGTGTCCATTTTCGCCATCAGGGGCAGCGCTTTCTCTGGCATCTTATGGTCGATATACAGGTCGTTGAGCGAAAGCAGCGTGTAGATGAGCGGATCAATCTCACCAAAACTGGTGGCATGCTGTGTACTCGCCATCAAATCATCGATGCATTGCAGGAACAGCCGCTCGGATTCCTCAATATGCCCCAGTTTGTTCTCACAATCTGCCATCTGCGACAGAGCCCTGCACTTCATCTCAATATCTTTTGGCATTTTACTGTCACCCACAAATGCGAGAATTTCATTGGAGAGGGCGAGCGATTTTCCATACTCGCCATTGGCGTATGCGCAGTCGCCCAGAATCCAGCGGGCCTTAGAATAAAGGTTGCTGTCTGCAGACGTGGTAACAGCATGCCCCGCCTCTGCTGCAATCGCTTTCTCTGCGTAATAGGCCGCCAGCCGCCATCGAGAGGCATTCTCATAGATGATGGCTTTGAGGGTGTTGGCGCGAACCGCCGAGAACACTCCAGCCTCCTCAGCGCTATCCACACGGACCAAAGCATATTCAATGTTGGTTGATCCCTCATTGACAATCTCTTCGCTTAATGCCACTGACTCATCGTTGCGGTCAGGCTTCGAGCAGGCGGTCATCAACGCTAGCACGGTGAAAAGAATAAGGGAAACAATGTTTATGTTTTCTCTCATCGTCGCTTCTTTACTAAATTGTTGCAAAGATAGCACTTTTTTGATGAAGAAGGAGTTGAGTGAGGGTTTTTCAGCATTCTTTTATGAATATTTAAGCAGCACAGATTCTTTTGGTACAATCAGATAAAAGAGGGAAGATAAGTGTCTTCCCTCTGTATTTGTCTAGTGCTTACTGAAATCCTCTATCTTCTTCAGATAGTATTCCCTGAGGTCCTGCCAGTTGTAGTAGGGCCACTGGTTGGTCTCGATAGGTAGGTAGGCTTCGCGCTCGTTGAGCAGTGCCTTTACCAGCACAGGGCCGGGCTTGGGCAGACCTTTTCCTTTTCCCTTTGGCTTGATCGGCAGCGGACGGTAGAATATCAGCTGGATGTTGCAGCCCATGGGGAAGATGCGGTAGTTGCGCCAATACTTGTCGAGCTCGTCGAGGTTGTCGACGGCCATGCCGCAGTTGTCGAGCTCTAAGAGACAGGCCAGCGGCATCACACACACCTCATGGCCGAAGCGCAGCGTGGCCTGTGTCTTGGTTACCGTGTCGGCCGTCTCGATGATGTTCTTCAGCAGGTTCAGTTGACTAAACGGCATCTTGCCTCCGCTGACGGGTGAGGGGCCGTAGTCGAGATACCAGCCGATGTTCTTCTGACGCCACTGGTCGTAGATCTCCTCGTCGGTGAAGAGTGAGAAGAGCTCAAGGTCGGTATCGTGGCTCTGCATGTTGCAGGCCACATGGAACAGCTGGCGCATCAGGGCGCCCGCGCTGATGTTGTTGTACACAAACTCCTGGTCGTTGAAGAGTACCTTCATCAGTCTTTCTGGGTGTGTCCATTTGATGGAGTAGTCACGGTCTTCCTTGTCGCCCGTGTTGCGCCCCATCTCCTTCACGATACCCTCCCAGGGCTGGTTCAGGTAGTACTGCAGGCTCTCGCTGACGTCGTTGTGGATGCGGGCTGTGGGGTTGGCTGCTGCCAGCTCTTCACACTCGGCAATCATCGAGAGGATGCAGCGGGTGACAACGGTCGAGCGGGCATCGATCATCACATCTTTCTTCTTGAAGATCTCGGGGAAGTTTTGTGTCATGCGCTTGCCGATGCCGTGGTGCTGGCGCTCACCGACGGTGGTCAGGTCGCCCAGACGCTTGGTGCTCGTTTTGTAGATAGCCTTCAGCGTTTCGAGCACCTCCTCGCCCTTGGCTGTCAGCTTGCCCATCTCCTTGGCTGTCTCCAGTGTGGCGATGGGCCTAGAGTAGTTGCCGTCGCTGATGAGCCAGCGCGAGCCGTGACGGCCGTAGTGACTCATATAATAAGGTTCGTAGCCCTTCGGGGTAGGGGTCAGTGCCTTGGTGGGCAGCTGACGGTCGTAGTCCAGATAGTTGCTACCGGCGAGGAAGCGGTTTGCCATAATCTCCTCCTTGGCAGAAGTCTCGAAAACAGGCGCCTTCTGAGCCTGCACAGCCATCGCACATCCGATGGCCATCATCAGTACAATTCTTTTTCTCATATTATTATGGTTTAATCGTTTTACCACTTGTCGTGAGTACGGATGTCATCACCCCAGCGGTGATCCTTGGGGAAGGGCTGGCCTCCCCAGGCTTTGACTTGGGTCCAGGGCTGCGGGGCATCGGTCCAGAAGGGATGGTCGGCGGGCAGGCCCAGGGGCATGAAGCTGAGGCTTGTGAGATAGAGCGAGCCATTGTTGGTGTACCAGTCGGCTACCTCAGGCTGGGAACCACAGAAACCGATGGTCAGGTAACCTGCGTCGTTGAAGTTCTGCTGGAAGTCAAACATACGGTGGTGTACCTTCGTCAGTGCAGCACGTACCTGTCCGTTAGAGAGTTCGGCAGGCAGTTTCTGATACCATGCTATCAGGGCTAATGTCTGCATGGCGGCTGTGCGATAGGGGATAGAGCGGCCAATGACGGGGAAGGTGCCCTCAGGCGAGATAAACCGTTCAAGGATGATGGCAAACTTCTGTGCGCGCTTCAGGGCACGGTCGTAGTACTTCTGGTAGTCGAGGCGTGAATTGACCTTGGCATCGACCATGGCTTGAAGGGTCTCCAGATACATGGCGTGGAAGACATAGCTTGAGTAATAGTCGAAAGCAAACACGGGTCCGTCGGCATACCAGCCGTCACCCATATACCACTCTTCCACCTTGCGGATGGTGATGTTCACACGGAACTCGTCGTATTCCTTACGGTCAGTGGCCTTGGCAATCAGACTCTCGATGGTTGACGAGAAGAGATACCAGTTGGTGTAGGGCGGGTCGATCTTGCGCAGTTTTTGGAACTCCTTGATGTAACGCTGCTTGGTCACATCATCGAGGGGTACCCAGAAGGTGTCCCAGCCACGGAGGAACGACTCGGCGATGTAGGCGGCATCCACGAGGTTCTGTCCTGCCTTGCCCCAGCAGAGGTAGTCGGGCGATTCGGGGTCAACGGCGTTCTTATACGACTGGAGTGCCCATTCGCGGAGCTGCTTGCGCTGCTGGCCCTCGGGCGTGCCGTCGTCGGGTAGGGTGAGCCAGGGGACGATGCCTGCCATCAGGCGGCCAAAGGTCTCCATATAGACCACAGAGCGGTCGCGGTTGTCGAAGGAAGGCGAGAACTCCGTCTTCATGTTCTTCTGCAACTCTCCCTTGGCCATGTTTTCCAATACGGGCTGTGCCATCTTATAGGCCAGCGAGCACCAGTACTCACGGTCGGATTGAGTCTGTTGTTTTACTTTCTTTGCTGCGTGTAAGGGCAAAAGCAGTGCAAAGACTGCTGTCAAGACAAGTAAGTAGCGCTTTTTCATTTTTATTCAGTTTTTATCAGATTGGTTTTATTGTTTAATATTTGCTTGCAAATTTACAAAAAAGATTAGAGATTACCATCCATTTACAATTTTAATTTCACATGTACTGCCATTATTTCTTAAAGTGCTTTTTTGTAAAAGCATCATAATCGATGCTAACTTATTGATTATCTGCCTGTTTGGTTATATGACCCTTTTTGCAAAAGCATCATATACCATCATAATACCAAAACAATTTGTTTTGGTGTTGAAAGTGCCATTCCTTTACAGGTTTAAGACTATCTTAACGACACCAAAACAATTTGTTTTACTTATTCGGAAACTATTTCTTTCATGTGGAAAGCCTATCCCTTCGGTTTTACCTGATGATGTATTTAATCCGATTCTTTAGTCTTCCGGGTTTAATAGTGAGAACGATGCGGTACATGTGCTTCCCCCACATACCCTGAAGCACAGGGTCGAGCTGGTCGCTGATGTCCTCGACAGTGGCTTCCATCTGAGTAGCATCGAAGTGGAGATGCTTCAGGGCATCAGCATCGAGGGTAAGAAACATCAGTCGCGTAGGCTGACGGTACTTGTCGAGTTCGTAGTCCTCAGTAACCGTCACCCCCGATTTCGTTGCCGATACCGTTCGTTTCCATGATTTCACCTTTGCCTCGGCAGGGTAGGCGCCAGCGATGTCGAGGGTGAGCTGACCGTCCTTATGGCTGACAACCTTAGCGGCATATTGCTTGCCGTCCTTCTGGTCGAACCCGTTGATCTGAGGCAGGTTGTGGTAGCCCGACTGCATGGTCCAGATGTCGTAACGATCCTTACTGAAGGTCTTGGCGGTGTATTCGCCGACGGCAGGATCAATGAAGAGCGGTTCACAATCGGCATACACCACGAAGGAGCCCACATCATTGTGGTTGTGGCTTTCACCGTTGGTGCCGCCTTTCATGGCCACATAGAGATTTCCACGGCGGGCCGTCATGATCTGGAGATCGGGCAGCCACACATCTTTTAATAATGGCTCGCGAGGCTGTTCGTTGATGAATTCGCGGATATGCCGCAGGAAGAACAATTCCCGTCCCAAGGTTGGGAAGTTGCCGCTTTTGTCGTAGAGGACTGCCGGATTGACGAGCACGCCTTTCTGACGACCCAGGTAAGCACCAAACTGCCGCATCGTCTGGTCGTTCAGCCAAAGCCCGAAGGGGTAAACGATGTTCACTTGTTGCACGGCCTTGTTCTCGTGTGCATCCGCAAAGCAGACACAGTAGTCGTTGCCGATATAGGTCTTATAGGCATAGGCGGCCATCTTCTGAACCTTCGGATGATCGGCACCGAAGTCCAGTAGACGCATAACCTCGAACATCGATGCTGCCGCACGGTCCCAATAGCCGGGGCCTTCGTCGCAGCCGCCGTCCTCTGGATAAGCATCGATGAAGGCCTGGGTGGCCTTTTTTATCTGGGCGATGGCTTCTGCCTTACGGGCTTCGTCTTTCTCGCAAAGCAAGACGCATGTGAGCCAGTTGCTACAAATCCAGGGATTCCAGTTCATGCCGGCCGTCTTCCACCAGTAGTCCCTCTCGAGGGCAGGTATCAGGATGCGCCGCTCTATCTCGCGGTCTATCCTTTGGCAGAGGTCTGGGGAGAACGCGTCGAACTGCTTCTGGAGCATGTACTTGGTCCAGACGATGAGGCTGGCGGTCTCGGCATTGAAGAGGTCCACCTCCTGAAGCTCTGCCAGGGGGATGGCCTTGCCGTAGTGGGCAGGGATGCCCCACCATGTCTCTTCACAGAAGCTGCCCAATCCATTGACAATGTCGCCTATGAAACGGCCTTTCCCCTCCATGATCTCGGCCATGACGAGGGCAGCCAGTTGGCGGCGCTTCTCAAAGCAGAGCCCTTCGTAGTTGACGCGGTTGCCGGTGATCTTGTTTTCGGCGAAGACCGTCCACGGCAAGACTGTCCACGGCTTACCGATATATTGTTCTCCATATGTGACATAGCTCTGGCGCATCTCCACGGGGATGGAGTCGCGCCAGAACGTATCATCAGCCTGTGGCAGCAGACTGGCTATCGCCAGACCTATCGTTAGAAGCAGATTCATCGGCTGATATATCTAACGTATTCACAGGCGGCGAGCAGGAAGGCACCCACGCCGAAGTTTGCCTGGGAGTTGGCATCTACCGTCTGTCCAGGGATGGCACGCTCACCGATAGGCTGCACATAGCCAATCTTTCCGTCCTTCTGCAAGGCGATGCTGGTCAGGTAGTTCCATGCTTTTTCGATGGTTGGTCCAAACTCTTTCTTGGAGAGGTAGCCGTGGTTGACGCCCCACAGCAGACCGTAGCAGAAGAAAGCCGTACCCGAGGTCTCGTAGCCGGGGGCCTGCTTCGGATCCATCATCGAACGGGTCCAATGGCCTTGTGGCTGTTGTACTTTCTTCACGCCACGGGCCAGATTCACATATTTCTCTACGAAGAACGGCTGGCGCACATAGGTCTCAGGCATGTCCTGCAGCACCTTGGCCAGTCCTGCCAGCACCCAGCCGTCACCACGCGCCCAGAAGTCTTTCTTGCCACTATCCGTCTTATGCTTCGGGTAGATATACTTGCCGTCGCGGAAATATAATCCTGTCTCGTGGTCGAGCATGATAGAGTCGCTATAGCAGATGTTCTCATAGAGCTTGCGCAGGTATTTGGTGTCGCCAGTGAGCTTGTACATCTTCGTCATCACGGGCATCACCATATAGAGGGCATCAGCCCACCACCAGTAGTCGTGAACTTTCGAATCGGCCTCATAGCCCATGACCTCCTTCGCTCTGGCCACCTTCTTCTCATCGGGCTGGAGGTTATAGAGGTCGATGTAGGTCTGGAAGCAGATCTGCCAGTCGCCGAAGAGCACGTAGTCTTGTCCCTCGCCGTAGTTCTTGTATTTCCACTTGGCAGGGTCGGGCTCCGTAGCGCCCTTCCACTGGTTGTGTTCTGCCCATCGGATGCTGTAGTCGAGCATCTGCTGATCCTGTAGGAGTTTATAGACCTCCATGTTACCCGTATGGTAGGCGGCATTGTCCCAGAACGAGCGCACCTCTGCGGAATTGTTGGTTTGCCAGTAGATGTTCACCTTCCTGATCATGTCCTTTATCTCATCAGGCGTCCATTTCTTAGCCTGAAGGGTCAGGGCTGAGAGCAGTGTGATAGCTAATAGTAGTCTTCTCATAATCGTTTGTGTTTGGTGTTTGCAAAGATACAAATAATTGGTCACAAATCAGGCTGTCAGATTGTTAATTCTTACAAAAGGGGCAGCCTACATCGCGCAGACTGCCCCTCCGCCTTAGAAAAATACTAACTAATAACCTAATTATGTATGAACGAAATGAAATGTTCTTAGTAACCAGGATTCTGCTGCAGGTCAGCATCTTTGTTGAGCTGGATCTCTGACAGAGGAATCGGGAGCAGGCAGTGCTTAGAAGCATCGAAGCCTGTAATCTTCTTGCTCTCTGTACCCTCTGCCCAATGGTCCATAATCATCTTCACGCGCTCAGCCAACTTGCCGGTACGGCAGAGGGTGTAACGACGGTTCTCCTCGCCAACCAACTCACGGATACGCTCATCGAGCAGGAAGTCCATATTCATCTGGGCTGCAGTCACCTTACCTGCATCAGCGTTGCCAGTCTCAGCACGATACTGCTTGAAGGCACGGTCGCGCAGCACGTTGATATCCTCAGCGGCACCGGCAGCATTGTTCTGCTGGATACGAGCCTCGGCACGCAGCAGATAGGCGTCGGCCAGACGCATCAGAGGCCAGTCCTTAACCAGGGCATAACCAAAGTCATCGGTCGGGTCATAGCCACCCCATTTGGTGGTATGCGGATACATCACGTTCAGCGTATCCTTAACAGTCCAGTATGCCTTGTCACCAGTCTTTACGCTAATCTTGGTGGCACCAGCGGTACCCTCGTCAACCTTGAATCCATCCTTGACCCATACAGATCCCGACCAGTTAGGCTTATTATAATAGAGGATGCGACGGATGTTATGGTTAGAGTTGCGGATATCACCCTTTTCGTAGATACCATACTTCACGTAGTTGCTCAGGCGCAGACGTCCGTTACCACGGCCACCGATAGAGTCGGCATTCTGCATACCGTCGATCTTGTGGAAGGCAGCCACCCAGTTACGACGCTGCTGTGGGTTGTCGATGGTACCGCCTGTTACGTCGCGGTTGTACTCCATCTGATATACCCAGATACCCTCGGTGTTACCCTCGGAACGGCGCTGGTTGTGCCAGCGGAACATATCGCTGTAGTAGTCTCCAGCCTCGCTCAGGTACTTACCGTAGCGCTCAGAGATGAGCTTGTAGTTACCACTGTTGATGGTAGCGGATACGGCAGCCTCGGCCTCGCTGTACTTACCCATGCGGTTGAAAGCCTCACCAGCCAGGATACGGGCACAGTCCTTGTTGATACGGTTCTGTGTCTTCGTCTTGCCTACCTCAGGCAGGTTGGCTATGGCATCGTTCAGGTCGGCTGCGATAACGGCATCCACCTCGGCAACGGCATTGCGGGTGAAGTCGGTGCGTGGCACAGCCTTGCTCTCGGTGATGAGGGGTACTGGTCCCCAAAGGGTCACGAGCAGGTTATAAGCATAGGCACGGAAGAACTCTGCCTCGCCCTTGGCGGCAGGGTCAACGCCTTCTGTGTTAATAACGATATTGGCGCTGTTGATCATGCTGTAAAGATTCTCCCAGAGGAAGCTTACACCACCATTATCTGATACGAGTGAACCATACTGGAAGAAAGGCACCTCAACGCCTTCTGTATCACCAGGGGCACCAACATCGGTACCGTCTTGCCAGATGCCTGTGAAACCCTGACGGCTTGACATACCCCAGAGGGCACCATATTTGTAATGCAGACCAATGAGCTTTGCCTCAACATCGGCCACATCGGTGCCGTAGTTTGAGTACATCTTCTCATCCAAGTAGCTGTCGCTGCAAGAGGTCAGAGCCAGAGCGCTGACAGCCAGTGCTGAATATATAATGTTTCTTAGTTTCATAATTATTTCTCCTTTAGTTTAGAATGTAACGTTAAGACCGAATACCATGCTCTTCGTCATTGGGTAGTTGTTCTCGTAGCCACCCCAACCACGTTGGGTGATGTCAGACTCAGGATCCCATCCCTTCCAGTCGGTGAAGGTGAAGAGGTTACGACCGCTGGCATAGACAGTCAGGGCGTTGAGGTGCAGCATGTTGCAGATCTGTGCGGGGAACTGATAGCTCAGGGTAATGTCCTTGATACGAGTGAAAGCGGCACTGCGTGGGAATCCATAACCCCAGCGGTTAGAGGTCTTGCTCAGTGAGCGGTACTCGTTGGAGGGGTTGCTCTCTGTCCAATAGCCAATCTCTGTGGTAGAGTTACGACGTCCCATCTCGTCGCTGGCCATAGCCAGCAGGGAGTTGTTGCGCTTCAGACCCTGAACGGTCTGGATAAAGATGCTCAGTGAGAGGTTCTTGTAGGTGAAGGTGTTGGTCATACCGCCAATCCATTTCGGAGTGGTCTGTCCCTGAATCTTCTTGTCGCCCTCGGGTGTGATCTTACCATCGCCATCGAGGTCGGCCAGCTTCACGTCACCGGGCTGAGCCTGTGGATCGTGATTCAGATGATCGCCACGTTCAATCTCGTCCTTCTGCCAGATACCTTCCATCACATAGTCGTAGATGACGCTGATAGGCTCACCGATGAACCAGCGGTTACCCAGGTCGTCCTGCTTGTCACCATAGAGGTCTTTGATCTCGTTCTTGTTCCATGACCATACGAGTGAGGTGCCCCAGGTGAAGTCCTTGGTGACGATGTTCTTAGAGTTGATGGTGATCTCAAGACCCTTGTTGGCGGTCTCACCCATGTTCATATATACATTCGAATAACCAGAAATCTTCGGCAGGTTGCGCTGCAGCAGCAAGTCTGTGGTTTTCGAGGTGTAGAAGTCGATGTTACCGTTGATACGGTTGTTCAAGATACCGAAGTCGATACCGATGTTGAAGGTCTTCGTGGTTTCCCAGCCGAGTCCGCTGTTACCCATGCGAGAGCTTGGGTAGAGGGCTGTGGCCGACTGTCCGTCCATGGTGAGCGCTGCATTCGACATCTTGGCGAGGGTCTCGTAGACGCCGATGGCCTCGTTACCGGCTTTACCGTAAGAGAGGCGCAGCTTCAGGTTGTTCAGCCAGTCGACTTTCTCCATGAACTTCTCGTTGGCGATGTTCCAACCAAGAGCGATAGAGGGGAAGGTACCGTATTTATTGTCAGAACCGAACACTGACGATCCGTCACGACGTACTGTGAAGGTGAAGAGGTAGCGGCTATCGTAAGAGTAGTTCAGACGTCCCATCTGAGAAACGGTCTTATAGAGATCGGTGTATGACTTAGCTGTCTGAGTAGCACCACCACCAAGGTTGTGCCACAGCAGCTCGTCGTTGATGAACTTGGCACCGGTAGCGGTGTTGTCGTGATACTTCTTACGTGAAGAAGCATAAAGCAATGTGATATCGAAGTGGTGCTTCTTAATATCCTTGGCATAGGTCAGGATGTTCTCGACCGTACGGCTCTGGGTTTCAGCATTGAAGATGTAACCATAACCGTTCTGGTCATTCTGCTCGGCACCATTGTAATAGTTCTCACGTTTGGGAACGAAAGAGTAACCGAAGTTGAACTTGTAGCTCAGGCCTTCCAGCGGCTTCCAGATATTACCGAAGTTGATGTCGGCGTATGCATTGAGGTTAATGTTCCACTGACGGCGCTCGTGATCCTGGTTCACATCACGCATCGGGTTGAAGAACAAGCTCTCAGTGTACATCGGGTAGATGCAGTAGCTGCCGTCGTCCTCATAGACCTTACCATAAGGTGACATGGCCTCGGCCATCAGGAAGTTCACACGGCCACCATCGCGGTTGTGGCTGACGATGTAGCTGTTGGTAACGATCTTCAGATAGTCGGTCACGTCGGCATCGATGTTCATACGGAGTGAGTAGCGCTTGTAGTTGAAGCCCTTCAGTACACCCTTCTGGCTCATGTAGTCGCCAGAGATGAAGTACTTGATCTTATCAGCACCACCATTAACCGTCACATTGTGATCCTGGATGATACCTGTCTGTGAAACCATATCGTAGAGCCAGTCAGTCTCCTTACCTGCAGCCTGAGCGTCGGCCTCGTTCTGGTTCTTCACGTAGTCGTTGTACATGGTCTCGCCAGGATTTTGTGCTACATAGTCCTTGTAGCGCTGAGTGATCTGAGCACCGTTACAGAAGTCCATCTTCTTGGCAAAGTTCTCGAAACCGATGTAGCCATTGTAGCTTACTGAAGGCTTACCGTCCTTACCGTGCTTGGTGGTGATCAGGATAACACCATTGGCACCGTTCGTACCATAGATAGCTGTTGCTGAGGCATCCTTCAGGATTTCCATGGACTCGATATCGCCGGGGTTGATATCGTTGAGCGAACCACCGCTCTTCGAGATGGGGATACCGTCGACAACGATGTAAGGACCTGTACCGGCATTGATGGAGTTGCGTCCACGAACCAATGCGGAGGGAGCGTCACCAGGGATAGAAGAACCCTGTGAGATGGTGACACCAGCAGCGGCACCCTGTACAGCCTGCAATACATTGGTTACAGGCAGCTTGCTCAGGCGATCCTTATTAATAGAGGTGACAGAACCGGTTACGTCCGACTTCTTCTGAACACCATAACCTACGACTACCACTTCATCGAGTGCCGTAGCGTCTTCCTCAATCGTGATGTTGAGGCTCTGGCCCGGGGTGAAAGCCACTTCCTTCGTCAGGTAGCCGATGTAGGAAACAACGATGGAACCTGCCTTCTGGACACTGAGTGAGAAGTTTCCGTTGAAATCGGTCACTGTACCTGTCTGGGCATCTTTGACTTTTACGGTGGCACCGATGACGGCATCACCGTTCTTGTCAGTTACCTGGCCTTTCACAACGCCAGCCTGCTGGACGTTCTGTACAGCCTGTTCTGCCATAGTCGGCAATGGGAATGCCACCATTCCTGCTGCCAACGCCATCACAAAGCATAACTTCTTGGATGGAAGAGTTAATTTAGCATACTTCATTTGTTACTGTTTTAATTGTTAATTGTTAGTTATGATAATGAATAAATATGTTAGCGTAAACGATTGCGGTTCTGGCGGCAAAGATACGATAATTGATTTATATCAATGTCTCTTTATTGTGATTTTGGGGGAACAAATCGTGAAAACTGCCGATTTTACCGCTGCCTTTACCTTACTTAACGGATAATTCCCATTCGTCCTGCCACCTGACGACGGGCTTGCCGTCCTCAAACTCAATAGGCAACCAGATGTAGCGTGCATCACTGGGATGTTTTGGACGCCAGATGTCTGCCATGAAGATCAGCTGTTCGCCAACAGGTAGGATATAGGTACTCTGTCCCCCGAAGGTGATTTCTGACTTCGGTCCCCTACACGGATTGGGGTGCTGTGTCCACGGTCCCCAGATACTGGGTGCAGAGAACATGCGTGCCTCGTTAGGTGCCCAACCTGTGCAACCGCTGGTAATCATCCAATAGGTGCCATCCTTCTTGAAGATGGCTGGTGCCTCGTTCTGTCCTCCTGGGGCCACACGGGTATAGCGGCCCGAGTGATGTAGATAGTCGTTTGTCAATTCGGCGATGTGCAGGGTAAGATTATCCTCCGACGAGAAGATATGGTAGGCTTTCCCGTCATCGTCAATATAGAGGGTCATGTCGCGCGACATCTGCCCTGAGCCGAGGTCGCGCTTCAGAAAGAGCCCTTGTCTGATGGCTTCGTACCAGTCAGGTGTCCACCATTCCTTAAAGTGGTTGATGTCCATAGTGTCGAGCACTGTAAGCTCTTTGTCCCCGAATTCAATAGGATAAGTGCCTGCATTTGCACGCTGGGAGTAAAGGAACTTGTAAGGACCTTCGGGTCTGTCGCTGACAGCTACGCCGTAGCGGGCGGCACTGTAGCCTTTTCCTTTCAGTTCCAGATGGAACCACATGCAAAACTTGCCCGTCACCTTATTATATATAACCTTCGGACGTTCCAACACACAGCCGCGTTCAATGTCCGAGCCCTTCTTGTCACTCACATAAAGGGCCACACCGCAATTCCTCCAGTTCACGAGGTCTTTCGAGGCATAACACATCACACCCACCATAGCACTTGAAGTGGTGTCAGCCTTATGCTCCCCAAACCAATACCAGGTATCACCATATCTCATGATGCCACCGCCGTGGGCGTTGATATGCCGGCCGCTGTCATCGAGCCATAGCCCACCACTCTTGATGGTCTTGTTCTTGGGTTGCGCAGCCCAATACTGTTCCAGGCGCTTGGCTTCTGCCTTGGTAATCTGAATGACGGAACCGTGTTTAGGGGAAACGAAGTTGGCGGCTTTCATCACACCCTCGTTGAAACGTCCCAAAGGCTTGAAGTTCTTGAAGTCGCTGGTTTCCACGAATCCGAAGTTGTGGGGGTTGACGCTGTAGATATCATACATCACCACCCACTTGTTCTCACCAATGCGTTTCCACACGTTCGGTGCCTCGCAGCCGCGGTCTTCACCGTCGATCTGCTCAGCGTGATAGTCGTCGAAATGGTTGATTTTGTCAGAAATCATATACTTGATGCCGCCGGGATTCTCTTGGGCCACATAAGTCATGAAGTAACGGCCATCGGGCATCGGATAGATATCGGCATCCAGTACCTGTATCTTCTTGTCAGGGTATTCGAAAAGCATCTGGGGCTCTGTCTCCAAGGTTGTGAAGTCTTCATTAGCATAGCTATAATATAATTTGGTACGACCGCCCGCGGATTGACGGATGGTGAAGTAGACCATCGGCTTACCAACTTCCGGATCCCAGATAGTCTGGGGTGCCCAGGCACAACCAATCTCTCCGAACTTCTCGGGAAAGAGTTCGTCGATGTGTACTTCGGTATGGGTCCAGTGTATTAGGTCGTCTGAAGCCATCAGTACCAATCCGCGGTTGTTACCCCAGCCGTATTTGTCAGGGCGCTCCCATTGTGAGGTACGGAGTCCTTTCTGCTTGCCAAATACGTGTAGGTCGGTCATGGCGATGTAAAACTTTCCGTTGGGTGCACGGTAGAGGTGAGGATCGCGAATTCCCCGCTGGTCTGCGATGGAATCGCCAGAAATGATAGGGTCACAGCCGTTAATCGCCGTGAATGTATAGCCGTCATAGTTGATGGCCATGAAGAGCGAATGTGTAGGATCATTGAAATAGGTGAAAAGATAGGCTCCCATATCTTTTTCCGACAGTTGCTGTTGTCTTTTAGCTTCTGCGGATGAAAAAACAATGGTTACCAGACAGAGTAATAGTTGTAGCTTTCTCATGTTGTAATTGTTAGTTGATGATTTCGGATGCAAAATTAAGAAGATTGATTTATATCAAGGGTTCTTCAGCGTTATTTTGTGGGAACAAATCGTGAAAACTAACTATTTTCAGCTTTTTTTTTGCCATTTGGAGAATGTTTTGTAACTTTGCGGGCGATAAGAGCTAACTAATGACAAAAAAAGGATTACTGCTACTGTCAGTCCTGATGTGCAGTATCTCAATGGTAGCATGGCATGTGCCAGTCAGGATTGTGTCTCAGACTCCAGTGGAGGGGGCTGAGGAGGCACGTTGTCTGAAGTTTGACCACAACGGATTGATGTGGATAGGTACTGATCTGGGCGTGTGTGCCTACGATGGTTATCGTTTCAGGACTTACCGAAACGATGCCTATTCGCCAGGTATTCTGCCCAATAACTATGTACTCAGAATCACAGAAGCTCCTGAGGATCGTTTGTGGCTTGGCACACGCGACGGTTTGACATGTTTCGATCGCCGTCGGAATACGTTCCGGTCCTATCATCTTCAGAGTCAGAATGCTCGAACGATTGATGCTTTGTTTACTTCTTCTGATGGAACGATTTGGGTAGGAACGTCTAATGGCGTGTCGCGCTATGATGCTGAAACCGACGAATTCACAGACATCAGCATGGTTGCTGGTGTGCGGTCTTTTTCCGAAGATAAGAAAGGTAATATCTATATTGGAACTTGGGAAGGCGGTCTCTTCCGTTTAAACCCTAAAAGCGGTAAGCTTGTGGCTTATCCCCGGTTGAGTGAGCGCAATACGGTACAATCGCAACTGGTGGATAGTCGTGGCCGACTTTGGATTGGTACATGGGAGAATGGTATCATCCGTCTGGATCATCCCGAGAATGAGTCTAATCCCGGCGTCCATAGGATGAACGAGGGACGGCCTGACTTCAGGACGTTCCATCAGTTGGTAGAGGATTCTGTAAGCCATGCCATCTGGGGCTGCTGCATTGAGGGCCTTACCAGCGTTGACCTTGATGACGAACAAAAGGTGGAGAACCACTCCGAACTCTGTTTCTGCTATAGTCTCGCTACCGACGGGCATGGCAATCTGTGGGTGCTTACCCGTAATCAAGGTCTGGTTCATCTTAGTACCAAGCCGTCGCCTTTCCATTTCTACCATCTCGATACAACAGGATTAGAGTTGCCCGTCAATCGCATACAAACCGTCTATACCTCCGATGGCAATTCTTTTTGGCTTGGACTGCAGCCTTATGGGCTGGCGTTATATGATCGCAGGGCAAATCATGTCAACTATAATACCCATATACCGGGTATGCAGCAGATGACGGGTACCAGTGGTATACATGTCCAGACAATCTATGCTTTCATACAGCGTAGTGAGCAGGAATTGTGGTTGGGCAGTTCACAGGGTATTGTGGTATGTCGGACTGGCGAACCAGCCCGGCTGCTGCCTCGTGAGAGGACCCCTTTTATAGGTGATGGAAATGTGAACACCTTCTGCCAGCTCCACGATGGAACGGTGCTTGTGGGACAAAGTGCCGGTATCGGTGTGGCATTCTCCGATACGCAAGGTCGTCTCTTGGTGAGCAATGTTGATGTGCGTCACATCATCGAGGGTCACGATCATCGTATATGGGTTGCAACCGATAATTCTGGTATCATTAGCTTCACAGGCGATATGCATCAACCACAATCGATACAGAGTAGGCTGTACGCTCCTGTCAAAGGCAACTATCCCCTCAAAGATGCCACGGCAGTCTACGAAGACTCGCACCATCGGATTTGGGCCATATCTAATGGTGGAGCACTGTTCCTTTATGATGTGGAAAAAGATCAGTTCATCGTGGTAAACCAACGTTATCATCTCAATGTCAACCGTATCTATGCTATTGGCGGCGATGAGAAGGGACAGCTCTGGCTTTCCACGGACAAAGGACTTATTTGTCTGAAGATTGATGATAAAGGGAAATGTCATCCTGCCTATTATAGCGTAGAGGATGGCTTGGAGAAGATCCGTTTCTCTGCCAACGGCCTTTCGCGTTTCGGCCAAGAATTGTTCCTGGGTAGCGCCAATGGCTTCTTTTCCTTCAAGCCAGCTCAGATGGATCACTGGCAACCAGCGGATTCTGCTTCTTTATTAGTTACTGGCTTACAGATCAACGACCGTCCCTACGAATGGCTTGACTCCGTTCTACAACACCGTATATCTGCCGAGCCACCCTATACCACTCGTCAAATCACGATTCCTGCCAGTATTCGGAAGTTCACGGTTGAGTTTGCACTATTGGCCTATCAAAACGAACAACAATGTAAATATGCCTATCGCCTTGAGGGTTATGACCATGATTGGCATCATGTTGATGCCGACAATCGTCAGGCCGCCTATCAGAACCTCCCTTCCGGTACTTATCAACTCAAGCTCCGTGCCATTGACAGCTATGGTAACTTGGTGGAGTTGCCATATGCCATTCAAGTACGTGTGTTGCCACCCTGGTATCGTACGTGGTGGGCATACCTTATTTATTTATTGCTATTGGGTTCTGCTGCCTATGGTGTCAAAGAGTGGTATAAGAACCGTTTGAACCACCGTGCCCGTCTGCAGCAGCGTGTTAATGAGTTGCTCCATTATCGTGAGATGATGGTCATGAAACAGTATGAAGGTGCCCGAAAGACTCTCGAAGCCGAGGAGCAGCAGCACTCTTCGCCCGATGAGTTGTTCCTTAGCCGCGCCATCGACTGTGTGAAGCAACATCTTGATGATGCAGACTATGACCGTGAGCAGTTTGCCTCTGACATGTGTGTTTCGTCCTCTACTTTATATAATAAACTCCGTGCACTGACTGATCAGAATGTGACAAGCTTCATCAACAGTATCCGCCTGAAAGAGGCCTGCCGCATTATGCGTCAGCGACCCGACATCAAGATGAGCGAACTGTCAATGTCGGTTGGTTTCAATACACCAAAGTACTTCACTAAACTCTTCAAGAGAGAATTTGGTGTGCTCCCCAGTGAGTTTATCGAACAAAAGTGAAGTTGAATCAGATGCTTTAGATGAACTGTTTGAAAGCCTCGTCGTAGTCTGGACTAGGGGCGAGGCGACCATTGATGAGACAGACGAGGGTGATGTCACCCTTGAAACAGAGCTGTTCATCGCTGGCTCGGTAGATGGCCTGGTGGAACACGTACTTGATGCCATCCTTAGAAAGGGCGAGGCGCGAGATGAACTCGTCATCGCATCGCAGGGGTGTCTTGAACTGCAGGTTCATACGGGCCACAACGGCATCAACCCCCTGCTCGTGGAGCTTGGCAAAACTGACGCCGAGGCTACGGAGAAAGAGGTGACGGGTATGTTCGGCATAATGGAGATAGTTGGCATTGTTGACGATGCCCTCGATGTCGCATTCGTAATCGCGAACCTCCATGCGGGTTTCAAAGATATAATTCATTATGAATTGAGGATTTTGAAGATTTCGTTGAAATGGGTAATCTTGTAAAGATTCGTGTGCTCAATGTCTTCAGTATGGCGTTCTAATTGCCAGGTGACGTGGAATGGAATGTGTATGGCTGAGGCACCGATAGCGAGGGCTGGGGCAATGTCGCTCTTCAGTGAGTTGCCCACCATGAGCAACTGATGGGGCAGGATGCCGAGATGCTCACAGAGCTGTTGAAACTCCTGTTCAGTCTTGTTACTGGTAATCTCGACATGGGAGAAGTATTTGGCAAGACCGCTACGATGGAGCTTGTTTTCCTGATCCTGCAGCTCGCCCTTGGTAAATACTGCAAGACGGAAAGGCCAGGCTTGAAGACGTTGGAGTGTCTCTTCTACTTCAGGGAGCGGTGTGGCAGGCAAGTGGAGTAGCGACTTGCTGTGGCTGAGCAGGTCGGCGAGCTGTTCGGCAGAGAGATGGTCGCCAGCCACGCGAAGCGCTGTCTCGATGATAGAGATGGTGAAAGCCTTGCAACCGTAGCCGAGGTCTGCCATATTGCCGGATTCAGTTACAAATAGTTCTTGGGCAGGCTCAATGCAATAGGGGGCAATCAGTGAGTAGAGGTGGTTCTCTACGGCCTCGAAATGCGACTGGCAATCCCAGAGGGTATCGTCAGCATCGAAGGCGATGACACGTATGTCGTTGAAGTTATTCATCGTTTCTGACAGTGTGGGCATGTACCCTTAATCATCAGGTTGGCCGATGTGGCCTCAAAGCCCTCGGGGAGAGCAATTTCTGGCATGTCAGCATAGTCGAGGCAGTAGGTCTCGTGACACTGCTCACAGTAGAAGTGGGGGTGTTGGTCGTCGTCATGATCATGGTCATGACTATGGCAGAGCTCGTATTTCGTACCATCATTGCTGCCTTCGATAGCATGTACGAGATGGTGCTCACGGAAGAGCATAAGACCTCGGAAGATGTTCGACTTGTCGATGGTCAGGATTCTGCGCTCCAGTTCGGCGAGCGACTGGGGCTGCATGGAGGATGCGAGGGCCCGGGCCAACACGATGCGGTTGGCGGTGGGCTTGATGCCGTGCTCTTCGAGCAGTGAGACGTAGGTTGTTTCGTCCATGATGATAGGGTTATTACTTGATTTTGCTGCAAAGGTACAAAAAACTCTTAATTCTTCATTCAAAATTCTTAATTTATTCGTATCTTTGTAGCCGAATATACTAAAAACTGATAAAACGATGAAAAGATACTTGGTTCTTGCGCTGAAGATCGTTGGCGGATTTGTGGCTGCGATTGTGGTGATTTTAGTGGTGGCCGCCTTCTTACTGAATAGTTCTTCCGTACAAAACAAAGCCCTGACTTATGCAACAGAACAACTACGGACGAAGTTGCAGACGAAGGTGGAGATTGACAGTATACACATCAACTTCCTGACCTTCGACGTTAATCTGATGGGACTCGACGTGGAGGACCGTCAGCAGCGGAAGATGCTTCAGGCCGAAAAGTTGAGTGTAAAGCTGGACCTATGGAAGTTGATTACGAAAAAACTGGAGATAGAATCAGCAGAGATCAATGCTGTGAGGGCTCGTTTGTATCAACCAAAGGACAGTGCAGCCAACTTCCAGTTCGTGATAGATGCCTTTAAGAGCGACAAACCCAAGGCCGAGAAGACGGACACGGTGAAGAAATCGAAGAGTAAGTTGGATCTCGACCTGAAGAAGTTGAAGGTGCAAAACATCGACGTTGTCTTTAATGAGGATACGTTCCAATTGGAGAAAATGACCTATGAAAAGACGTGGCTGGGACATCAGCAGGGAGAGATTCGCCATCTGCATGGAAAGTTCGATAGGGCAACGAAGAAGGGCGAAATGCGAACCCATCTGGTGGAACTTGACCATCTGACATTGTCTGAGAAGAGCGACCATCTGATGGCTGACATCGGGGACCTGCACTTTGCCATTGACAATCATCTGCCCCGTAAGAACGCAGATAAACCAAAGCGAGGTTTTTTCGATGTGGGACATCTCGACGTGACATCCAATATGCAATTGAGGATCAATCACTATGGTAAGGATACGGCCAATGTGACGATGACGAAGTTTGTGGCGAAGGACTCAGTGACGGGCTTTAACGTGAGAGACCTGCACTTCACGGCTGGTATTAATAAAGAAAAGGTGTATCTGAGTGATGTGACCATCCAGCACGACTCGACAGTGCTGACGTTCGATAAAGGTGAGCTGACTCTTCCAAGTAAGAAACAGGGGCGGAAGCTGACTTACCACACCTCGGAAATCTCTGGTCGTACGCTATTAAAGGATATCTCGAGGCCCTTTGCTCCTGTACTGGCCAATTTTACTATTCCTCTGGAGTTGAAGGTAAAATTGAGCGGTACCGACACCTCAATGGTGTTCAGAGACATCCATGTCAATACCGTTGATAATAAACTGAAGCTCGATGCTGATGGCGGTATGGAGCACTTTAGTCCGAAGGAGGCCCTGAACATCCACTTCCACGTGAAGAACATGACCACACCAACTAAGACGGCTATAGACATCATCAACCAGTTTGCTGTGAAGAAGTTCATGATGAAGCAACTCAAGGCGTTGGGAACCATCAATTATACAGGCGATGTACAAATCCTTTATAAGAAGGAGCTGTTCAAGGGTTTGCTCCGTACGGATGTAGGCAGTCTGAACTTTAACGTGACGCTCGACGAGAACACCAAGTATGTATTAGGACAGGTCAATACCTCAGCCATCCACTTAGGCAAGGTGCTTGAAATGAAGGACATCGGCGATGTGGCCTGTAATGCCAACTTTACTTTCGATATGTCCAAGCCCCGTACAGCCGTGATGAGAAAACAGAAGGGTGGTAAGCTGCCTATCGGAAAGATTAATGCCACAGTAACTGAGGTCAGTTACAAAAAGGTGAAGGTCAAGGATATCGTTGTTGTCGTCAACAGTGATGGTGCCGTTGCAGAGGGTAATCTCCGTCAGAAGAACAAAAACGTTGACTTGCTTTGTGACTTTACGTTTACCGACACCGACTCCGTCCACAAGATGAAAGTGAAACCTAACCTCAAGGTTCACGACGTCAAGTGGCCTTGGCAGAAGAAAGACAAGGGTGATGCCAAGACTAAGGAGCAAAAGAATGCTGAAAAGGGGCAAAAGAAGAAAAAGAAGTTCCCGTGGTTATAGGGCTCTTTCGGCCCAATCACCACGATCCAGCGAACGATAGCCGATGGCTTCAGCGATATGTTGGCTCTGTACCTGTTCTACCCCTTCGAGGTCGGCAATGGTGCGCGCCACCTTGAGGATACGACTGTAGGCACGGGCAGAGAGACTGAGTCGTTCCATGGCCTGGCGCAGCATGTCGAGGCTGGCATCATCGGGTTCTGCAAATTGATGGATCATCCTTTCTGTCATTTGTGCATTGCAGTGGATACCCTTGAAATCGTGGAAACGCTGTTCTTGTATCTGGCGGGCCTTGATGACGCGCTCTCGGATGACGGCACTCGACTCTCCCGGCTGCATCTGCGATAGTTGATTGAAGGGCACTACCTGCACTTCACAATGGATATCTATACGGTCGAGTAATGGACCACTGATCTTCGAGAGATAACGGCTGATTTGTCCTGGGGTGCACACACAATGGTGGGTCGGATCACCATAATAGCCACATGGACAAGGGTTCATCGAGGCAACGAACATCAATGAACAGGGATATTCTACCGTGTATTTGGCACGGCTGATGGTAATCTTACGATCCTCCAAGGGCTGACGCAGTACCTCTAAAGTGGATTTTGAGAATTCTGGTAGCTCGTCGAGGAAGAGGACACCATTATGGGCCATTGAGATTTCTCCTGGTAGAGCCCTATTGCCGCCACCAGTCATGGCGACCTGTGATACGGTGTGGTGAGGACTACGGAAGGGTCTCTGGGAGATGAGTGACGTGCCGCTGGAGAGTTTTCCTGCCACAGAATGGATCTGCGTGGTTTCCAAGCTCTCAGCTAGTGAGAGTGGGGGAAGGATGCCTGGTAACCGCTTGGCCATCATAGACTTACCACTGCCTGGAGCCCCAATCATAATCAGATTATGGCCACCAGCAGCAGCCACCTCTAAAGCACGTTTCACGCTCTCTTGTCCACGGACATCGGCAAAGTCGAGGTCACAAGAGTATTGTTGTTCATAAAACTCCTTGCGAGTGTCGACGAAAGTAGGCTCGTAGCTATTTTCATTACCATTGAGGAAGCTGATGACATCGCTCAGGTTCTCCATGCCATAGACATCGAGATTGTTGACAACAGCTGCTTCACGAGCGTTCTCCTTTGGCATAAACAGACCCTTGAACTTCTCCTTTCTGGCGCGGATGGCTACGGAAAGGGCTCCGCTGACGGGCTTCAGTTTCCCGTCGAGACCTAACTCGCCAATCATCATGTAATCTGCCAGCATGGCGTCGGAGACTTTCCCGTGAGCAGCAAGGATGCCGATAGCCAGAGGTAAATCGTAACCACTACCCTCCTTACGAATATCGGCAGGACTGAGATTGACAGTCAGGTCAGCTGTCGGTGGTTTAAAACCTATATTGGACATGGCTGCACGGATGCGGTCATAGCTCTCTTTCACAGCAGTATCTGCCATACCCGACAAGTGGAACATGACGCCTCTTGCCAAATTGACTTCGATGGTGATGGTTGTTGCCTCCAGCCCCATTACGGCTGCACAGAATGTTTTAACAAGCATAGTATCAATGATTTAAGTATTAATTATGGTGTCATTCTATCATCTTGTCAAATGTTTCCAACATCGTTTGGTAGTTCATCGAGTGGTCGACGACTTTTCCCTGACTGTCGAAGACGAGATTGTCGGGTAGATGGGAGAGTCCTGTCTTTTGGAGAATAGGCGACTCCCAAAAGCGTCCGTCGCAGATGGTGCTCCATTTGATGGAGTCTCTGTTGAGGATGCGCCGGCAGTCCTTGACGTCGGCATCCATGCTGACGAGAAGCACTTTCAGCCTGTTGTCGTAGTGTCCCATCATTTTCTGAAGCTGGCTCAGCATGTATATGCTCTCGTAGTTCCATGATGCCCAGACAATGATGACATTGGCCTTTGCGTTCAAATCTGCTGAGGAGACTGTCTTGCCATTGATGTCGGTGACGCTGAATGAAGGTATCTTCTCTCCGGTTTTCAGGGTTTGTAGTCCTGACAGCTTTTGGGATAATGCCTTCAAATCTTCATTCTCGGGCAAGGCCTTGCTCATCAGCTCTGCGAGCTCTCGGGCCTGCCGATAGTCGGCATCAACAGGAAGAATGAAATGTTTGCGTAGCAGATAGAGGCTGACGGGAGAGTCAGGGTGATCCTTGATAAATTGACTAGCGGTCTTTATGACCTCAGGGGGTGTCATCTCTGCTGTCTGTAGGCGGAAGGCTGTCATCTGCTTGTTGAGGTCGGTACCCTTAATCTTCGTTTCCTTGAGGTGGGTGGCGTCGCCGTTGATCTCAACGGTTGCTCCAGGCTCTGCAAAGACGGGCAGTTCCGAAAAGTTGGGGAATACGATAACCATGGTGGTAGGCTCTTCCAGTGCAATCTGATACTTGAACTCTCCTCGGGCAAGGGAGATTGTGTCGAGTTGTTGATTTCCATTGATGCCATAGATATACAGCTCGCCTTGGTTCATACCCTTAAAACTGCCTTCGATTCTGAATTTCCCGTCATTGCCGCCACATGAAGTCAACAAAAGAAGAATCAGGTAGAGGGGAAAGACCCTTCTGCCAAAGTCGTACAATTGCTTCTTCTGGGTAATCAGCATAGTTTGGAAGTGCCTTAGTATTAGTGCCGCGAGCGGGACTCGAACCCGCACAGCCGTTTCGGGCCAAGGGATTTTAAGTCCCTCGTGTCTACCATTCCACCATCGCGGCAAAATTCGTTTTGCGTCTGCAAAGGTAAGGCAATTTTTGCAAATAGCCAAACTTTTCTACATTATTTAATATATGGCGGCAGATAATTAATTGGAAACGCTCAGTATCGTGCCGTTGAACACTGCCCTGTAATTCAGAAGTTGACGACCTGGTGTGCCACTGGCGACAGTCCCGTTGTTGGCATCGTAGGTACGACCACACTTGGCGCAGTGGAGCTGCGTGCCGTTGTTCTGCCAGGTGAGTGGGAAGTTGGTGCCGCCTAGCTCTTTCAGGCAGTTGGCGCATTGTCCATCGTAAGCCACCAGCCCGTTGAAACTGCTGACTCCCACGATGATACAGTTGTTGGCACCAAGCTCACAGACGGTCTTCGACTCCTTTTCACTACGAAGCATGATGTCTTCCGTGGCATTGTCGTAGTTGCGGGTGGTCTTCAGATGGCGCACACCTTGTACCATACTGCTCTCCACCTTGCAGAAATGTCCAGGGTTGCCGAGGATGCCCGTCAGCTGGCAGGGCAGGGGATGGAGCGAGGTGTCGAATACGAAGTAACACTCGTATTCACGGGAGATGTTATTCTCGCCAACACAGCTCATCAACAAAGCACAAAGGCTTATAAACAGTAGTCGCTTCATGCCAGCAAAGCTTTCTCTGCTGACATCATCCGTTCGAAATGGAATCCGTCGAGCGTCTGCTGCATTAGGGCCTGAATCTGGTCGTTGCAGAGGTTGCCGATGGAGCCTTCGTGGGTGTGATGGATATCATGACTGGCCTTGAATGATCCAGCCTCGATGTCAAGTCCCACCTTCTTATAGGCATCGCGGAAAGGCATACCATTGGCAGCCAAGCGATTCACCTCCTCTACGGAGAACATCGGATCGTACATCGGATTGTCGAGGATATGCTCGTTGACCTCTATCTTATTAATAATGTATGCGGCCATCTGCAGACAGTCTTTCAGTTCACCGAAAGCGGGCAGAAACACTTCCTTAATAATCTGTAAATCACGGAAGTAGCCCACAGGCAGGTTGTTCATGATCAGTGTTATCTGCTGCGGCAGACTTTGCAACTTATTACACTTGGCACGAATCAGCTCGAACACGTCGGGATTCTTCTTATGGGGCATGATGCTCGAACCTGTGGTACACTCCTTGGGCAGCTTCACGAACGAGAAGTTCTGCGAGTTGAACATACAGGCGTCGAAAGCCATCTTGGCGATGGTACCAGCGATGGTGGCGATGGCGAAACCAACGTTGCGCTCCATCTTGCCTCTACCCATCTGGGCATACACCACATTGTAGTCCATCGAATCGAAGCCCAGCAGTTCTGTTGTCATCGTTCGGTTCAGGGGGAACGAGGAACCATAGCCTGCAGCAGAACCTAAGGGGTTGCGGTTGGTCATCTTATAGGCTGCCTGCAGAAAGAGCATATCGTCTGTCAGACTCTCTGCGTAGGCACCAAACCAGAGGCCAAAACTCGAGGGCATCGCAATCTGAAGATGGGTATATCCTGGCATCAGCACGTCCTTGTACTGATTGCTCTTCTGGATGAGCTCATCGAAGAGAATCTTCACCTCGTCGGCTATCTCTTTCAGTTCGTGACGGGTGAAGAGCTTCAGATCTACCAGCACCTGATCGTTACGTGAGCGGCCTGAGTGGATCTTCTTGCCCATATCACCCAACTTACGGGTCAGCAACATCTCCACCTGGGAGTGAACATCCTCCACATCGTCCTCAATCACAAACTCGCCGCGCTCTGCCAGATGGTAGATGTTCTTCAGTTCAGCCAACAGCTGTGTCAGCTCGTCTTTCTCCAAGAGGCCAATGCTCTCCAACATGGTGATGTGAGCCATAGAGCCCAGCACGTCGTACTTGGCCAGATAGAGATCCATCTCACGGTCACGCCCAACGGTAAACCGCTCAATCTCCTTGTTAATCTCGAAATTCTTCTCCCAAAGTTTCATGACTCTTCACTCATATTTGATCTGTGCCAGCGCCTCGGCAATCTTCTCCACGCCTTCCTGGAGAGGTTTCTCCACCATACTCTTGATAAACGGATTCAGCTCGGCCTTCACCGTTACCTTCATCTTCGAGTTGTTCTCGTCGACGGGCAGCACCTGTACCCAGACATTAAAGGGAACGGGCGACTGTACTGTCTCAAACTTGACGCACTTAGGCTCCTCCCGTTCACAGATGCGCAACTTCAGCTCGCCAACGGGAGGCACCTGAAGACTGACGGTATCCTGATCAAAACTGAAGTCACTGACCTTGTCCTCTGGAATGCGGTCGCGCACCTTCTCCAGATTGCTCAGGTCGCTAATGTTGTTATAGACTGCCTGCTGCGGATAAGGCACCAGCTTTACACTACTCTCGAATTTTGAATCTCCTCCAAAAATACCCATATTCTCCTCCTTTCTTATTGTTTCCACGTTGAGGGGCTCTTGCGCCACTCAGCCAGAACAGATTTCTCCTCTTCTTTGATATAACCAGTCTTGGCAGCTTCCTCCACCACATGCTCATAGTCGGTCAATGTGATGAGCTTCACACCTGCCTCCTTGAAAGCCTCTTCTGCCACAGGGAAGCCATACGTGAACGATGCCACCATGCCAACAACCTCTACACCATATTCACGCAAGGCAGCCACAGCCTTCAGCGAAGAGCCGCCAGTAGAGATCAGATCCTCTACTACCACCACCTTGGCACCTTTCTTGATTTCGCCCTCAATCTGGTTGCCCATACCGTGATCCTTCGGCTTTGGACGGACATAAGAGAACGGCAGCCCTAACTGGTCGGCTACCAATGCACCCTGGGCAATGGCGCCTGTTGCCACACCTGCCACAGCCTCTGCCTCAGGGAAATTCTCCTGAATGGCATGACATAACTCCAACTTGACGAACGAACGTAAGTCGGTAAACGACAGCGTCTTACGATTGTCGGTGTAGATGGGTGACTTCCAACCAGAGGCCCATGTAAACGGGTCGTTGGGTTGCAACTTGATGGCCTTGATGTCCATCAGCTTTCTTGCTAATTGATTCTTAATGTCCATAACGTAATACTTAATTTGGGTGCAAAGATACAAATTAGTGAGTGAAATACCAAATTTATTTGGATATTTCCAAAAAATGCCTTACCTTTGCACTACAATGAGAAAAAAACTTTTATTTGCCATCCTTGGTATGATGGCCATCATCAGTTGCAATAGCAAGGGCCAAACTCGCCCTGCTGATAGTAAGGACTCTGTAGCGGTGGATACCATTGCTCCAGAGACAAGTGATGATTTGCGCAAAGATTCGCTAAAGACAGATACCTTATCCTATTCTAAAGAGGAGGGCAAATATAGTTTTAACCTCTTGGCAGATTATCCAGTGGAAGGCGATGACACATTGGTCAAAGTCGTTCGTGGGTTTATCAACGATTTTCTGGGTGGGGCTTATGATGGCTCGCTGGACGATGGAAAAGCGATGATCAAGAAGAACGGAGAAATTATGTATGGTAATTTCGTGGAGATGTGTGGCGATGCTGATCTGGAGGATGTATCTGAGCTGTATTACTATAAGTCTGTGGAAAGGGGCTATGAAACCAACGCTTTCATCACCTTCATGACGTCGGGAGGTCATTACACAGGCGGCCTTCATGGCATAGGTTTCGAAACAGGCGTAACCTTTAGCAAGAGCAATGGGAAGACCTTTGGCTACGACATGATGAAGGGCACTGACTCTCCTGAGTTCAAGCGTTTTATCAAGGAAGGCCTGAGAAAGTATTTCAGCACTGAGGGTCAGGAGCCTATAAGCGACGATGATCTCCTGCAAGAACTTGTTTCATATAGTGGCAGCATTGATGAACTCCCTCTGCCCGACTCAGAGCCATACCTGACGGTAAAAGGTGTTAAGTTCGTTTATCAGCCTTACGAGATTTCCTACTACGCAGCAGGCAAACCGGAATTCACTATCCCTTATGCCGCCATCAGACCCTATCTCACCCCCCAGGCAGTTAAGTTGTTTCTGAATAATAGGTAAACCCGTACCTTTCTCCCACTTTACCCGGAGTAAACCTCACGATTACCGTTAGCTCTTGGCGAAGCCGAGGGAAAGAATGCTGATTTTGATATTGTTGGCCTTTACCAGTTCCTTGGAGCAGGCTATACAGGTGGCACCTGTGGTTACCACATCGTCGATGACGAGGAGATGTTTGCCTTGAATCGTTGCGCCATCAATGAGTTCGAAGACTTTCTCTACGTTCTCATTGCGCTCCCAACGGCCCAGATTGGTCTGACTGCCTTTGAAGCTCACACGTTTGACGACCTTGCCGAAGAGAGGGAGGCCAGTAACCTCGCTGATACCTCGTGCTATCTCTTCACTCTGATTGTAACCTCGTTGGCGTTGGCGCTTCTTCGTCAAGGGAACGGGTATGATTCCGTCGATTCCATCGAAGAATCCTGATGGCATCAGTTCTTTTCCCATCATCCGCCCCATAACCTCACCTATTTCAGGATGATCCTTGTATTTCATTTGATAGATGATGTTGGCCGTGCTGGAATGGGGCTCATAGTAGAAATAGGCCGTAGCCCGTTCGATGGGTATCAGATACCAGAAGAGTTTGGCCATCTCGTTCTCGTAGGCATTGTGGTGGAAATCGGTTCTGGGCAAATGGAAGTTACACTTGGTACAGATGACTTCTTCCGTAACTGTCAGCCTATGGCCACAGACCACACAGAGTCGTGGGGATATCAAGTCGAGTAGACGTCGCCAGAAACTAATGATCATTTGGCTTTCGATTTAGAAATCTTCCTCATATTCATCGATCTCATCGACGTTCAGGCATTGGCGGATGATGTCGAACGTGAAGCCTCGGCTAAGGGCAAAGCGCACGAGTTTCTGATTGAGTTCATAGTCATTCCCGGCTTTTATGCTCTTGCGTTTCTGCTTCAGCAGGGGGCGAAGCACGTCAAGATATTCTTTTTCGTCGATTTCATCGAGCACCCGTTGCTGGATGTCGGTATCGATGCGTTTCATCCAGAGGGCTTGCTGCACCTTTCGCCGTCCCCATTTGTTGTAGCGGATCTTGTCTTTGACGAAGGCTCTGGCATAACGCTCATTATCAATATATCGCTCCTCTGTCAGACGATCGATTACGCGGTTTTGCACCATTTCATCGAGTTCCCAACGTTTCATCTTGTCGCGCATCTCCTGTTCGCAGTGCTCTGCTTGGGCACAAAGTGCTGCTAATTGCAGGTAGGCTTCTTGCTCGTTCATTTCTTTTTTCATATCTTTTTAGCTTTAAGGAATCGTTGCTTACCAAACTGGTCCTGGCGAATCTCGATGTCTGAGAATCTGAGGTTGCTAAGATAGCTCTCCACGTCATCAGCTGTCAAGGGATTCAGTTCGAAGAAGAGTTGTCCACCATGGTTGAGGCTCTGCCAGGCATAGTCGCCAATGCGCTGGTAGAAGATGATAGGGTTCTGCTCTGGTGCGAAGAGGGCGAGGTGGGGTTCATAGTCGAGAACGTTTTTCTCCATTCCATTGCGCTCTTTTGGTTTTATATAAGGCGGATTACTCACGATGACATCCCATGTTTGCGAAGTGGAAAGAGAGGTATCCAGGATGTCTCTTTTCTCGAAGGCGATGTTCGCACCTAGGGCTTTGGCATTCTCTTGGGCAATCAGAAGGGCATCGTCGGAGATGTCCCATGCTGTGACTTTAGCCTCAGGTATCTCCAAAGCCAAGGTAATGGCGATGCACCCACTCCCTGTGCCGATATCGAGGATCTTCTTTTCACTCTTTCTGCAGGAAAGCACATATTCGCAGAGTTCTGCCGTTTCTGGACGAGGAATCAGCACCCCTGGTGCCACATGAAAGGATCGCCCAAAGAAGTCAGCTACACCTGATATATATTGTATGGGCTCACCACTTTCGAGTCTTTGCATCATCCTCTCCAATGCTTTTTGGTCCTCTTTGGATAATTCCTTCATCTTATCACAAAGAATATCCGCCATTGATAGTCCAAAACGCACATCAAGTAACCAGCGGACGATAGCCTTCGCCTCGCCAGCATCATAAATGGGTGTTAGTCTGTGCCAGAGTGCTTCGTATGACATAGCGCCTGCAAAGATATACATTTTTATCGAAATGACCAAAAGAGTCATAAAGTTAAAAAAACGTAAATAAACATCCTAAATATATAATAATGTACGTGATATATGTACCTTTGCAAACACAAAGGCAAAAACGGCCTTAATCAACCGCAAACAATTTGCACAAAAACTTTTATTAAAATCTTTTATAATAATCACGTATGAAGAAAATTATGTTTAAAGGAATGGCATTGCTGACAATGGGCTTTGCATTCGCCGCATGTTCTCATGAGACTGTTTACGATGAGAAGCATGTAGAAAAAGAGAGATCTTTTGACTATGATCAGGCATTTACCAAGGAGTTTGGTACCATCGCTAGTGGTCATAAGTGGGGTTTCGACCAGACCACAGGTCGTAGTTTAACACGTACATCTTTAGACAAGACTCATGAGGTGTGGATTATTCCAGAGAACTTCACACATGGTAGAAGAACCAAGGAAGGAGTTGCTGCCAATGCTGTGCAAGCTGCATTTAATACCAACCTTTCTCAGACTCTCAATATGGAGTTTAAGAATTATTGGTTACAGCATGTAGATATGCCTAAGAATGTTAAGGTTGATATCGTATGTCTGGAGGCTTATAACTCAAATAGCAAAGCCTGGGAGGAAGTTAAAAATTTCAATGCTGGAAAGAACGAGACAGATTTCCAAATCGAAAAAGAATACGATGTTGAGATCACAGCAGAATCTATAAATTTCCTCGCTGAAATGAATACAACTGCTGCTTGTACAACTTTGATGACTGATATGGGTGGTAATGGCGACCCCCAAAATGGCAATAAAATATTCCGTGTAAAGATGAAAGAAAAGGTGAAGGGCCAAACTAGTTATTATTATAACTATGATTATTATTTCCTCCCCGATTTTTCTTATCATAAGAATGATGCCCAAAGCATTTATGGAGATTTCTTAGGTTTCTATTTTACCTCACCACAAAATGGTAAAACAGGTTTCTGGGTTATTAAGATTGCTGCAGCCGAGAAATATACTCCGACAACTCCTAATCCCGTTGCTGCTGAAGGCCGTGTGCTTTGTGAGGATATGGGAGCAAACGACTTCGACTTCAACGACGTTGTCTTTGATGCTTGGATTATGAAGACAGGTGAGATTAAGATTAAGGTTCTCGCACATGGTGGTAAACTTCCTATCAGTATTGCTGATGTTGATGTAACACTTGGTCAAATGACAAATACTGGCGTGAACCATGCTGATTATCAGGAATTCACTATAGAAGCAGTAAATGGTCAGCCAAAGTATGCAAGTATTGATTTAATTCCTGTGACGGTTAAATCCAACAATAATGCCGAGAATACCTATAATTTGGAAGCAAAAGTAGGCTCAGCCCCACAAAAGATATGTGTTCCTATTGGTACAGATTATCCTGATGAGTATGTCAAGATCAGTGATGCTTATACTCCATTTACTGAGTGGGTTAGTATTTTGAGCCCATCTGACTGGACCTACACCGTGAATCCCATTTTGGTTGATGGAGTTCTGACCAATAACGAATAAATAATCAGATAATTGATACATTTTGTTGCATCATATAAGATGAGGGTGTGTCTTATAGACATACCCTCTCTTTTTTTGCCTCAAATGTTTTGTAGTTTCGGAGATTCTGTGTACTTTTGTGGCAAAGAAATGGAAAAGCGTATGACAAACGACGAGAAATACATGCAACGATGCATCCAGTTGGCGAAGAACGGCCAGAAGAATGCCAAGCCCAATCCCATGGTGGGAGCTGTGATTGTGAGTGCTGATGGCCGTATCATTGGTGAAGGTTATCATGTACGCTGCGGTGAGGGGCATGCCGAGGTGAATGCCTTTGCTTCTGTAAGTGCAGAAGACGAGGCCCTGTTGCCAGAGTCCACCATTTACGTCTCTCTGGAGCCCTGTTCGCATTATGGCAAAACTCCTCCTTGTGCTGATCTGATTATCAAGAAAGGGGTGCGTCGAGTTGTCGTGGGTTGTATTGATGAATTTGCAGAAGTGCAAGGTCGGGGTATCCGTAAACTCCGTGAGGCAGGTATTGAGGTAGAGGTGGGTGTTCTTGAGAAGGAGTGCAAGGAACTGAATCGCCGTTTCTTCACATTCCATCGCGAGAAACGGCCTTATATCATCCTGAAATGGGCTCAGACGGCTAATGGTTTTATTGACGACCATTTCAAGCCTACGCAGATATCTTCAGACTTTACCAAGATGCTCTCCCATAAACTCCGTTCAGAGGAAGATGCTATCCTTGTGGGTCGCGTGACGGATGAAAGAGACAAACCACAGTTGAATGTTCGTGAGTGGAGTGGCTCAGACCCTAAACGCCTGGTCATCGACCATGCTCATCCCTTGAATCTGGAGAGTCTGTATGCCCATCAGATCCAGTCATTGATAGTGGAGGGGGGAGCTAAAACGTTACAGTCGTTTCTTGATGAGGACCTTTGGGATGAGCTTCGTGTAGAGACAAACTATGGATTGACAGTCAGCGATGGTACTCATGCACCACGGATACCTGCAAAGGCAGAGGTGAAAGAAACCATCAGAGATGGTGAGAATCAGATAGTATGTTATCATAAAATAATCCCCGAAAGTTGACGACTTCCGGGGATTATATATATTAATAAGGTGTAATCTCTTACTTGGTGAGAGCCTTACGGGCAGCCTCAATCTGATCCTTAGACTCTGCCAGCTGAGCCTTCAGCTCGCTAACGGTTGTAGCGTTGAGTGCGTCGAGGGTAGAAAGGACATCTGCAACGGGCTTGATTTCGGGATCGTACTCAGCCAGACGATTCAGAGCATCGAGGATCAGCACCAGGCGGAAGGTGGTGTTTGCAGCAGCATCGTCGTCGAAAGCAGCGAGGAATCTGTCAGAGTTCTTGCTGGCAGAATAAATCTGCTCAACGAGAGAGGCGGCAGCAATCTGCCAGAAGAAGTTGATACGACCGTTCTCATTCATTGCATCGTAAAGAGCCTGTGTGTTCTCTGCTGCATTGGTACCATCCTCAATGACCTTGAGAGAAGGATCGTTGATATCAGCAGCCAACTTGGCAATAGCCTTCTCATATTCATCCAGAGGCATCTCATAGAGCTTGGCAATATTCTTGTCAACTTCGAGAGCAGACAATACGCGATACTTCTCTGCGAGTGTGGTGGCAGCCTCTGCTACAGAAGGGCTCAGCAGATAGTCGGGCTTCACCTGCTTCTCTTCCTTTGTCAGCTTGAAGGTACCATCGTTGTCTTTCTGCAGGAAAGGAAGCTGCTTCAGCTTACCGATCTCACTTGCCAGACTGTCAACGTGCATCTTGATGCTCTCTTCAATCTGCTCCTGTTCGAAACTCTTTACTGAATCGGCTGATTCAGTATTGTTTGCAGTCTTGTTTCCACATGCTGCAAATACGACTGCTGCAAATGCTACAGCGACAATTGATAATTTTTTCATTGTTTTTTGAATTGATTGTTATTAATAAATGAATTAAATAATTATTTCTACTTTCTGATCACTCTTCCCGGCCAATCGGTGAAGAGGAATATGGAGAGGATGAGTCCCATGAGCAACATGACGGAGATGTTGAACCATAGAGTCTTGATATGCCAGCTACCCAGAATCTTCACACTGCTGTAGAAAGGAGCGCGCCCCCAGTGATTACGCGGTGTGAGGAATATGGTCTGCATGCGTGGCACGATGTATCCGTCGATGACTTCAAGCATGTTCTTTTGGTCAGCCCCTGCAACACAGTCTTCCAGTTTGATGTTGTAGTTATCACGTTTCAGTTTCAATACGGCATCCTTGCCCATCTCACGTACCATGGCGGAAATCTGCTTGTCGGCTTTGAGTGAGATGGTGTTGCTGCGAGTCACAAGAATCTTTTCGGCATCTTTCAGATACTGGCGAAGTGACGGGTAATCGTAATCACCCTTATAAGGTTCCATGTCACAATAGGAAGTCACGAGTGGCAGGTTGATACGGATGGTTTTCAGATGGTTCGGATCAACCTCCTTGCCCTGCTCTTGTTCACTCTTCATGGTCTCCAATTGTGATTGGAGCTCGTTGACATATCCGAAATTATAGAACTGTGTCTCATATTTCTTCTGGTCCATCTCAAAGAATGGCGCCTCATAGATATTGTCAGAATAGGAGGTGACGGCTAATGCCTCATAAGCCCAGCGTGAAGGAATGATTTCACCAATCAAAGGAACGTTGCCTGTGGTGCTCTTGGGGGCCAGGTCAGAGAAGCTGACTACCAGTCCGCAAAGCAGAATCTGAGGAATCAACAGGATGGGGATGGAGATGTAGATAGCCACCACGGAGTTCAGACACTGGGAGAGCAGCAGACCCATCAAGCTCGACAGGAGGGCTGTGACAAAGAGGATGACCCACCAAGTCAGGAACAGTCCGTGGAGCCCCATGATGTAATTACCGATGAGGATAAACAGCAGGGTCTGTACCAATGAAACACCTGCCATATAGACAATCTTCGAGGAAATATAACTGCCGTAGGATAAGTTAAGGAAACTCTCTCGTTTCAGAAGTGCACGGTCTTTGATAATCTCCTCGGCACTACCGCTCATACCAATAAAGGTGGCGACGATGACTGCCATGAAGAAATAGCTCACCAGATTCTTGTTGTCCATCACGGAGTAACCTTCTGGTGGTGCATAACGTGTCAGCAGGGCACAGACCACAGCCAGCAGCGGTGCTTCAAGCAGGGTGATACATAGATATTGGACATTGGTGATTTTCGTACGGAAATTACGACGTAGGAATATCAGGAACTGCTTGAATGCATGGGGTTTCTTCTGGTCAGAGTGTGGTACATCCTTGACGACAGGCTCAGGCAACTCTGCCCTCTTCTCCAGATAAAGCTTGTGCCACTCCTGTGGACTCATCTTTCGCTCATCAGAGATCTCTCCATTACTGTTAAGTGCCTTTTCATCGATGATGTTCAGCACGATTTCAGGATTCACATTACCACAAGTGGGGCAGGCGCTGGTTTCTGCATCAGCATATTTGGCTGCCGTCTTAAAATAGGTAATGGCGTCGATGGGATTACCGTCGAAGACGGGATAACCACCTTTATCAAGTAGCCAGAGACGGTCGAAGAGTTTATAGACGTCGCTCGATGGCTGATGGATATTCACAATGATCAGTTTTCCCTTCTGGGTCTGCTCCTTGAGCAAGTTGATCACTTTCTCGGTATCTGCAGAGGAGAGGCCAGACGTAGGCTCGTCCAGGAAGAGCACAGCTGGTTCGCGTATTAACTCAAGGGCGATGTTCAGGCGTTTGCGCTGACCACCAGAGATGAATTTATTGATGGCGGAGCCCACTTTGAGATTCTTGGCGGCATCGAGACCCAGATCTTTGAGGGTCTTCATCACGCGTTTGTCGAGGTCTTCTTCGCTCATACCCTCAAAACAAAGCTTAGCCGTGAACCACAGGTTCTGATAGACGGTGAGCTCTTCAATCAGCAGATCGTCTTGTGGCACGTAGCCTATCAAGGCTTTGGCTGCTGGTTCAGAGATATCATGGCCATTGATGGTGATGCTGCCTTCCTGTGGCTTCAGTGTGCCATTCAGCAGGGAGAGTAAGGTGGTCTTACCTGTACCTGAGCCACCCATAATAGCCAGCAACTCACCATTGCGGAGCGTAAAGCTCAGGTCGTGCATGCCATTATCGCTGTTGGGGAAGCGGAAGTTGATGTTGCGCCCACAGAACTCCACCTCTTCAGCCTTGTCCAGGTCCAGTCCTTTGACATTCTTATAGGCAGAGAGGATGGTGGAATAGTAGACGGGCTTGCCACTGGCGCCTTTCAGCACACTGCTCTGGATCCACACCTGATAAGTCCCCGAGAGTACAGGCACGTCATTGAGCATCACAGTGTCTGGACCTGTGTAGGTAAAGAGCAAGTTGCCACTTTCTGGATCCAGCAATGTCTTCAGTTCTCCTTGGGTGTCATCGAGCTGGTGAATCATCACATGCTCGTTCTGACGGTTGTTGACGAAATCAACAAAGGTATTGTATTGCGAATCAGGAATCTGCAGTGTCTTGGCCATTGTGGTAAACAGGAAGTCTGCATGTCCTTCTTTGTAACTGCAGAATTCCATCAAGCGCAAGAGCAACAGAGCAGCCGCATTGCGGGAAATCTTGCTTTTCAGCTCTTTGCAGATACCGTCGACAGTCACTTGTGGGTCCACGCCTCCTTTACTCGACATCTCATAGACGTTTCGCAAATCACTGTAAAAGCCGAGATAGGCCTCAATATTTCTGATTCCGAAATGATGCCGCAAATAATTCTCCAGCATGGCTTGAGCCCATGCCGTATCAACTTTTTCTTCCTTGCCAAACAAGGCAAACAAGCTCAGAAAACTGGATAGTAGTATATCAGTCATCTTCCTAAATGCGAACTAACACAATGTCCAAATTGCAATTTTGCTTGCAAATATATTAAAAATTTCAGATTGCAAGCTTGTTATGTTAGTTAAAAAGAATTAAACCACCTTATTTGCGCCCAAAATCGGCTGGGACCTCACCCCATTTCTGCGTTTCCCACTTGATGATGGGATTACGATAGTTGTGGGTGTTGAGCCAGTTTTCTGCTCGGGCAATGATCTGGAAGAGCGGTTCCGTCTTGGGGTTGCGCTCAAGTTTTGTCTTACATTTGCGCTTCTGAACCCAGAGGATGGCATTGTAAGAATCGCTGTAGATAACCTTGTCGTGCAAACCCTGATTCCAGCAAAGGGCAAGGGCATGGACGATGGCGAGAAACTCCCCGATGTTGTTGGTGCCGTGGACAGGACCATAGTGGAATACACGATAGCCTGTCTGCAGGTCGATGGCCTGGTATTCCATAGGCCCGGGGTTGCCTGAACAGGCAGCATCCACAGCCCAAGCGTCAGCCCGTACTTCCAAAGGTAATGGAAGTACGGTATCATGACGATTTGTCGGGGGATTTAAATTATCAATTTTCAATTCTGAATCTTTAATATGTTACATGCGCTCTGGCACCTCGATGCCCAGCAGACTCATGGCGTTCTTGATGATCTTGGCCACATTCTTGGCCAGAACAAGGCGGAAGAGCTTCTTCTGCTCATCAGGCTCGTTGAGGATCGAGTAGTCATGATAGAACTGATTGAACACCTTGGTGAGCTCGTAGCAGTAGTTGGCGATGCCTGAAGGAGAGTAGTCCTTACCAGCCTGCTCTACAGCTGCACCAAACTCGTTCATCTTCTGAACCAGTTCCACCTCTTTCTCTGAGAGTGCGACAGAGGTGATGGCAGGCTTGAGTCCCTCTGCCTCGGCCTTACGGAGAATACTGCGGATACGGGCATAGGTGTACTGGATGAAAGGACCTGTATTGCCGTTGAAATCGATACTTTCTTCAGGATTGAAGAGCATGTTCTTACGGGCATCGACCTTCAGGATGAAGTATTTCAGCGCACCCATACCTACGATACGGGCTATCTCACGACGTTCTTCCTCTGTCATATCGTCGAATTTGCCCAATTCCATCGAGGTTTTGTAGGCATCTTCCACCATCAGTTCCATCAGGTCGTCAGCATCCACTACCGTTCCCTCGCGACTCTTCATCTTTCCATTGGGGAGTTCCACCATTCCATAAGAGAAATGTGTCAGTTCCTTGCCCCACTTGAAGCCTAAGCGGTCAAGCAGGATTGAGAGCACCTGGAAGTGGTAGTTCTGCTCATTTCCTACGACGTAGATCATCTTGTCGATGGGGAAATCCTGGAAGCGCATCTCAGCCGTTCCGATGTCCTGAGTCATATAAACGCTGGTTCCATCGCTGCGGAGCAGCAGTTTCTGGTCGAGACCCTCGTTGGTGAGGTCAGCCCATACGGAGTTGTCGTCGTGGCGCTCGAAGAGTCCCTTGGCAAGACCTTCCTCCACCTTAGCCTTACCCTTCAGGTAGGTCTGGCTCTCGTAGTAGATTTTATCGAAGCTGACGCCCATCTTCTTGTAGGTCTCATCGAAGCCGGCATATACCCAGTTGTTCATCTTCTCCCAGAGGGCGCGCACCTCAGGGTCGTTCTGCTCCCATTTCACCAGCATCTCGTGGGCCTCCTTGATGAGTGGAGCCTCCTGCTTGGCCTTCTCTTCGTCCATGCCCTGGGCCACGAGCTCCTTGATTTCCTCGCGGTAGTGCTTGTCGAAAGCCACGTAGTAGTCGCCAATCAGGTGGTCGCCCTTCTTGCCAGAGCTCTCGGGGGTTTCGCCATTGCCCCACTTCAGCCAGGCCAGCATCGACTTGCAGATGTGGATACCACGATCGTTCACGATATTGGTCTTCACCACCTTATTACCGTTTGCCTGCATGATCTGAGCCAGCGACCAACCCAGCAGGTTGTTGCGCACATGGCCGAGGTGGAGGGGCTTGTTCGTGTTGGGCGAGGAGTATTCAATCATCACGAGGGGTGAGTCTTCCGTAGCCTGCTTCATGCCGAAGTGCTCATCGTTGTCGATGGCGCTCAGGAGTTCTGTCCATGCACCGTCGCCAATGCTGAGGTTGAGGAAGCCCTTTACCACGTTGAACTTCTCAATGGCAGAACAATTCTGCTGCAAGTATTCGCCAATCTCCTGGGCTGTCTGCTCAGGTGATTTTTTCGCAGCCTTTACAAAGGGGAACACCACCAACGTGAGGTTGCCCTCAAACTCACTTCTCGTCTTCTGCAACTGCAGCATCTTCTCTGTGGCATCCATGCCATAGAGCGCCTTCACGGCCTCACCTGCAGCTTTGCTGATCAATGCTTCTATATTCATACCTTATCTTGAAATTTGGGTGCAAAGGTACATATTTTAATTGAGAATTGCGTCAAAAAGGCCGAAAACTTTGTTTTCAGTTCTGGCGGAGTATATGTATGTCTGTATGGCTAATAGGCAAAAACCCTTTACAAACCGCCTCGTGAGAATCGCGTTTTAGAGCTCAAGTCGATCCGAGGCCGAAATTTCGCGAAATATGAGCCTTTTTGCTAAGTGGCTGATAGTGTGGAAGTTATGTTTTTCTTGTCATGATTCTTTACTCCAAACACCCTGAAAAAGCCTGAAAAAGCCCCGATTTCATCGTAAAATGCCCCAGGTTTGCTACGGAAATAGATAGGGTTTACCCGGACTAAACCTATACTTTAGTCCGACTAAAGTCATGGTTTGCTTACGGTAAACGTATACTCTGCCGTAACCTGACCTGTTTTCAGCCCGAAACAGCCTTCCTGTTTTTCTAGAAGGAGCAAATAGAAAATGTTAAATTTTGGCACTTTTTATTGACAGTCCGAGGAAGGTAAACAGCCCGTTGAGCATCAGCAGTTCGTAGCCGAAATGGTAGCCCCAGAGGTGTTGGGTGATGGTGTCGAGGGCATAGCAGACAAGGGGCGAGGCGATGCAGATATAGGGCACCAGACGATCGTTGGTCTGCTTCTTGGTGAAGAGTCCAAAGACGAAAAGGCCCAGCAGGGGACCATAGGTATAACTGGCCAGCGTATAGATGGCATCGATAAGCGAGGTGGAGTTGAATGCCCTGAACAAGAGGATAAACACCACGAAGATCAGGCACATCACCACATGCATCTTTTTTCGCAACGACTCGTTGTCTGGCTGTCGACGGATGTCCACGCAGAAGCAGGTGGTGAGCGAAGTCAGGGCAGAGTCGGCACTCGAGAATGAGGCTGCCACAATGCCTAGGATAAAGAGGTGAAGGGTGAGGGGGTGAAAGGACGAGAGGATGAAAGAGGGGAGCAGTTCGTCGCCTTTAAGACTTGTGCCCAGCACCATCGAGAGCAACACACCCAGGGCAAGGAAGAGCAGATTGGCAGGTACGAAGGCCACACCATAGGTACACATATCCTTCTGCGCATCCCTCAGGGTCTTACAGGTCAGGTTCTTCTGCATCATGTCCTGATCAAGACCCGTCATGACGATGGCGATAAAGGCTCCACTCAGGAATTGCTTCCAGAAGTGGTGGGGCGACACCCAGTCATCGAATACGAACACCTGGCTCATCGGACTCTCGGCAATGGCGCTAACAGCCTCACCGACAGAGAGATGCAGCTGGCCCATCACATCGAAGATGATCAGTATCAGGGCAGTAAACAGGCAGATGGTCTGGAAGGAATCGGTGAACACCAGCGTGGCGATGCCCCCTCTGTGGGTGTAGAGCCAGATGAGCAGCACCATCATCGCCACATTCACGATAAAGGGTATGCCTGCAGGGTCGAAGACAAATTGCTGGAGGATGATACACACCACGTAGAACCTGACGCTGGCGCCTATCATCTTGGAGAGCAGGAAAAACCAGGCACCCGTCTGATACGAACGGTTGCCTAATCGCTGACCTAGATAGGTATAGATGCTCGTAAGGTTCAGACGGTAATACAAGGGCAGGAGCACAAAGGCTATCACGATATAGCCCACGATGAATCCGAGGCACATCTGCAGATAGGTCATCTGCGATGTAAGCACCATACCTGGCACGCTGACAAAGGTGACGCCAGAGATAGAGGCGCCAACCATACCGAAAGCCACCATGTACCAAGGGGCACGACGGTTGGCACGATAGAAGGTCTGGTTGTCAGCACGCCTGCTCGTCAAGCGGCTGATGCAGAAAAGAACGGCGAAATAGGCCAGAACTGTCAGGAGTATCATCATATCAGGGTGCAAAGATAGGCAAATTTTTGGTTAGTGCCAAAAAAAACATTAACTTTGCAGTCGATATGAATATCCGAGATCGCCAGATTCTGCAGATAGCCCTGCCCTCCATCGTGTCGAACATCACCGTTCCATTGCTGGGGATGATCGATGTGGCCATCGTGGGCCATATGGGGAGTCCTGTCTATATAGGGGCTGTGGCTGTAGGCTCCATGATCTTCAATCTCGTCTACTGGCTCTTCGGCTTTCTGCGTATGGGCTCCAGTGGCATGACCTCGCAGGCTTTAGGGCGCAGGGATCTGACGGAGGTGATGAGGCTGCTGGTGCGCTCTGTCTTGATAGCCCTAGCCATCGCTTTGTTGCTGCTGGTGCTGCAAATACCGATGAAATGGGCAGCTTTTGCGCTGATAGGCCCTACAGACGACGTGGCGCCTTTCGCATCCACCTATTTTAATATCGTCATCTGGGGAGCGCCTGCCTCGTTGGCACTATTCAGTCTGATGGGCTGGTATATCGGTATGCAGAACACACGCATTCCGATGTTTATCTCCATCATGCAGAACATCGTGAATATCCTTGCCTCGCTGACGCTTGTCTATGGTTTTGGCATGAAGATAGAGGGCGTGGCCTTGGGTACAGTCATAGCACAATATGCCGGTTTCATCGTGGCTTTGGGACTGTTGACGAGGTATTATGGGCGATTGTTCCAGTATTTCAGTAAGGACCGTTTGTTCAGCGATATCCGAGTCTTCTTTAATGTCAATCGCGACATCTTCCTCCGTACACTCTGTCTGGTGGCAGTGAACCTCTATTTCACTTCAGCAGGTGCCCGTCAGGGGGCTGTTATCCTCTCTGTGAATACGGTGATGATGCAGCTCTACCTCTTCTTCTCCTACTTTATGGATGGCTTCGCCTATGCTGGTGAGGCTTTGGGAGGCAGAACCTACGGGGCGAGGAATGGTGTTGCCTTCCGGGAAACCCTCAACAGGCTCTGGCTTTGGATGCTGATCGTGACTACAGCCTACACCTTATTATATATAGGAGGGGGAAAATGGATTGTCAGCCTCCTGACAGATGAGCCTCAGGTGATAGAAGCCTCAAGCGACTATCTCTGGTGGATATGGCTCATACCTGCTGCAGGCTGTGTGGCTTTTATCTGGGATGGCGTCTTCATCGGACTTACAGCCACCCGAGGGATGCTCGTCTCGTCGTTCGTCTCTGCCCTCTGCTTCTTCGCTGTCTATCTGCTGACAGAGCCTTTCTTAGGCAATCATGGTCTTTGGCTCTCGCTAGTCATCTACCTTTCCATGAGGGGTGTGTTGCAGACCATCTGGTATAGATTAAGAATAATTAACGGAATATGATGCAAGCTTTCCTCTCATCATCAGTTCTTAGAGAAAGAACCCATTAAAAGAAGAAGTATGAAAGTTAGATTCAATCGCTGGTACAATGCTGTTTTAACAGCTCTGCTGTCAATCATTGGTTATGGATGCTCGTCATCTGATGATCCTGAATATATATGTATGTATGGAACGCCACATGCTGATTATCAGTTCATGGGAACGGTGACTGACGAAAGTGGCTCAGCAGTAATGGGCATCAAGGTCTCGGCCAAAAATGTCTATCGCCGTTATGACAGTACTCTTATAGAGACTTACGGTGTTGACTCCACGCTGACAGACAGCAAGGGTAAGTATGCCGTCGAAGGCGAGGCATTCTTAGGTGAGCACATCCTCAAACTGATCGTCGAGGATCTCGATGGCGAGGCCAATGGCGGTAATTTTATGAACGACACTATCGACATTGACTTCGACAACGCCAAGAAGGTGAAGGAGCCCGATAAGGATGATTATTGGAGCGATGGCACCTTTGCCATAACACAAGATATTAAGTTGAAGAAGAAATGAAACCAACCCCACTAACCCTCAAGAAGAAACTCGCCCTGGAACTCTGGCGCCAACGGGAGGCGATCATCAGGGAGGAACATCCCCTGAAGCAGCTCTTCTGGGAGTGTACCCTGCGTTGTGACCTGAAGTGCCGCCATTGTGGCAGCGACTGTAAGATGCAGCCTGAGAGCATGGACATGCCCAAGGAGGACTTCCTAAGAGTACTCGACAGCATTGCCCAGAAGACTGATCCCCATCAGGTGTTTGTCATCATCTCGGGTGGTGAGCCCTTGATGCGACGCGATCTTGAGGAGTGTGGAAGGGCTATCTATGAAATGGGCTTCCCCTGGGGTATGGTCACCAATGCCCTTCATCTGACGCCCCAGCGCTGGAAAGGCTTACTCAGGGCTGGCATCCGTTCGATGGCCATCAGCCTCGATGGATTGGAGGAAGACCATAATTGGATGCGGGGTAACGACAAGAGTTTCCAGATGGTGAGCCAGGCACTCGATATGCTTGTTGCCACTGAGGGCTTTGTGTTTGATATCGTCACCTGCGTCAATCGTCGCAATTATCCTAAACTTGACGATATCAAGGAGTTCCTGATCTCCAAGGGTGTGAAACGCTGGCGTCTCTTTACCGTCTTTCCCGTAGGTCGTGCAGCCCTTGATCCGATGATGAGGCTGACGAATGAGGAGTTTCGTGGTGTCTTTGAGTATCTGAAGAAGACGCGGGAGGAAGGTCGTATCCGAGTGGATTATGGATGCGAGGGTTTCCTTGGCAATTACGAAGGTGAGGTGCGTACCCGTCTCTTCTCCTGCCAGGCAGGTATCACCGTAGGCTCTGTGATGGCAGATGGCTCCATTGCTGCCTGTGCCAGCATCCGTGCCGACTATAATCAGGGCAATATCTATGAGGATGATTTCATGGATGTATGGGAAAACCGCTATCATCCCTACCGCAATCACGAGTGGATGAAGACGGGTGAGTGTGCCACCTGCAAATACTTCCGTTACTGCCGTGGCAATGGCATGCATCTACGCGATGGAGATGGCAAGCTGTTGCTGTGCCATCTCCATCGACTGCAAGAAAAATAGAAGTCTGTCCTTACCACGCTGTCTGACCACCGTCAATCATGATGTTGACACCAGTCACATACTTGGAAGCCTCTGATGATAAGTAGATCATGGCACCCACCAAGTCGTCGGGGTAACCGATTCTGCCAAGCATCGTCTTATAGGCCAGCCTGTCTTTAAAGAGTTTATTCTCCTGTACGTTCTCATGAGGGAAAGAGCCAGGGCTGACGCTGTTGGCACGGATATTATACTTGGCCAGGTAAGCAGCACAATATTTCGTCAGTTCTACTGTGGCTGCCTTGCCAGCACCGTAGTTGGGCGTGCTGTTGAAGGGTGTGTCGAAGTAAGTACGGGGGTCAGGAGCACCTACGGCATAGAGTGATCCGATGTTTACGATGCTGCCGCTCTTGCTCTTCTTCATATAGGGGATGATTTCACGGATGGTACGGAAGGTATAGCCAATTGTTCCGTCAATACCCTTCTGCCAATAGGCGTCGTCCATCGTCTCCACATCCGTCATCACACCAGCACCCAGATTGGCAGCCATGGTGATGAGGTTGTCGATGACACCAGCCTCACCTGCTGCCTGCTTCAAGGCTGCCTTGATGGCCTCGGTGTCGCCCAAGTCGCAGGCAATATAGTGGATTCTGTTCTTATCGCTGATATCCTCAATCTCGCTGATCTTGTAGTCGATAACATAGACGTCAGCTCCGTAGTCAACCATTCCTTTGACAATCTCACGGCCCAGATAGCCACAGCCACCTGTAATCACGGCCTTCCGTCCTTCGAGGGAAAACATGTTTTTATAATCCATCATCGTATCTGTTTTAAATTAAACCTTTTGTTATGCTTAGTGTCTCGTAAGCCATCTCGGGGGTGTTGATGTTCTCCATCTTGCCCTTCGAGAGGTAGAGGTCCAGGAAGTAGGCCATCTCGTCCTGATAGAAATGGTCGTCAGCTCCGTAGTGCTCCACCTCTTCCTTGGCCTTTAGTTCACAACTCTGTTTGTTGAAGTCCACCACCACGACGTCGTCCTCTGCATAGAGTTCCGTCTGACGGTTTCTTACCCTTCCGAAGTAGTCGAGGTGCATCTCCACCACCTTGTCCCCATATTCAAAGATATAGGTGGCGAGGTCGCAGGCATCCATCTCCAAGTGTGAGAATTTTCCTGCAACACGATGTACCTTCTGAGGTTTGCCAAAGAGGTGGATCATATAGTCGATTTCATGCAACAGGTCTACATCTACGCCACCACCCCTGTCGTTGAAACAGCGGAAGCTCTTGCGGTAGTCCCTGCCAGGCTGCCAGCTCGGCATATAGCTTGAGAAGATGATTCTGGCAGAATATACCCGATGGCTGTCCACACAAGCCTTCAGCTTTCTTACGTATTTCGTGAAACGGATAGGACAGGCCACGTAATACACATCTTCCTCCCTTTTGGGGCGGATGGCTTCGATAGGATAGTCGAGTGTATCGAAGATGGGCTTCTCGATGAACATCGAGTCGCAGATATCACGATACTTCATGATGTTATAGTAGTGTGTCTTGGTCTCGTCCGTCACAAATAGGATATCATAGTGGCTGTCGAGGTCTGCCTCGCTTCTGATCTCTCGCCTGATCTTCTGGGCGATGGCTTCAGGCAGAACCCGGTTGCTGTATCTAATGGCGTCAATCTCCAAAGCGATACCCCTGCTTTTGCAGAGTTCTGAGAAGTTGGTGATATGACGGGATCCGATAGAGCCTGTTGCTGTAAATAATACTTTCATGAGATTAGTCCTTTTGGTGCATCAAATCATATTTCATCTCCATCAGCTTCCAATCCTCCATCGTGTCGATGTCCTGCGATTCCGATTCTGCCAGGATAAAGGGCAGAGTGTGCTCTGTATAGAGCTTCTGGTCGCGCATCAGGGCATAGGTCTTAAAGAGGAAGAACTGGTTACAGTCGTGGTAGATTTTCTGTAGATCCTGTGAACGGGCATAGTAGTTCTCAGGGTGCAACTGCTTCAGTTCGCCATCCACAATGACGGTGGCTCTCTGGGGAGGATAGGAATATGCCTCTACGGTACAGATCGACTCTGCCCCCTCCGTAGTGCTCAGTTGCTCGAAAGCCTTTACCAGATTCTCTGGCTTCAGGAGGGGCTGGGTGGCATATACGCTGAGTACGTAGTCAAACTCCATGCCTCGCCTCTTGTATTCATTTACCACCTCTACGAGTACGGCTGCCACACCTGCTTTGTCGTTTGAGGTGGAGGCATCTCTGAAGAAGGGCACCTTCGCACCGTACTTGATGGCGACATCGGCAATGGCCTGATCGTCTGTCGATACCATGATCTCGTCAGCAATGCCACTCTCCTGTACTGCCTTGATGGAATACGAGATGATAGGTTCTCCTTTAAAAAGGGCGATATTCTTGTGGGGAATTCTTTTACTTCCGCCCCTTGCAGGAATGATACAAAGTAGTTTTCCCATGATCAATTCTATTTGATGTCATCAGGATAGATAATCTCGTTGCCTTTGATCTCGTGCTTGGCAACCTTACCGACGACCATATCCTTCTCATCCCACTTGAATCCATCGCCAGGGCTGAGCATGTGGATATCGTCAATAGTGATGGTTTCGCCCGCTTTGATGGTGTGCCTGGTGGCAATGGAGCGCTCCAGCTTAATCTTTGAGGCCTCTACGCTCTTGTCAATATAGATGTCTTCCTTACCCATGCTCATCTCGATATAGCGGATGTCACGCACCATACGGTTCACACCGTCGGGACCCAGCGAACCAATCTGGTCGGTACCTTTCATCCTACGGTCGATCGTAATGTGCTTCTCGATAATCTCCGCACCCATACCCACGGCTACCACTGGGGCTGAAATGCCAATGGTATGGTCGGAGAAGCCGATCTTATACTGTCCGTAGTGCTTCTTCAGATAGGTGATGGTGTTCAGGTTCAGGTTCTCCGGACGGGTGGGATACTGTGACACACAGTGCAGGATTGAGATATCCGAATGATACCTTGTAATCACATCCAGTGCCTCGTCTAGTTCTTTCTTCCCAGCCATTCCCGTCGAGAGGATGATGGGGATCTTCGTCTCTGCCAGTGCAGCCAGCAGGGGCAGGTTCGTCAGATCACGGCTTGCCACCTTCAACTTGTCTGGCATAAACAGCTTCAGCATATCCAGACACTTCTTGGCGCAGAGCGTCTCAACAAAATCCAATCCCAGCGACTTGGCATATTTATATACCTCGAAGTGCTGCTGCTCGTCAAGCTCCAGGAAAGCCCTGTGCTCGCCGTAAGTCTTTCCAAAAGAGTTGGGCGAGTCGTAGGGCATGTTCATCTGCGAATCTGCCAACTCCTCTTTAAGGTCGCGCTTGGTCATCTTGACAGCATTCATGGGTTTTAACGTCAAGCCGAATGCCTCTTCCTTGATAGGGCGGGAAACCAGGTCAACAATGAGCTTTGCCAAATCGACAGAACCATTGTGATTCTGACCAATCTCACCAATAATATATGTTTCTTTCATCTGATCAAATCGTAATTTCTGATATCAGCTGCAAAGGTAATACATATTTTTTAATTGACGATGAATTTGGTGCTAATTTTTGTTTATATCATCTCTTCTACCCAGAAACTATCTTATTCGTACATCATTCAGACGTTTGTTCCCCTTTGTTCCCACCATGGGAACTCGCAGTTCCGTAGGAAAAGAAATGTGAGAAAAAGAAAAGTCCCGTAGGTTTTTGACCTACAGGACTCTTTCTAAGGCGCTTCAGGATGGGCTTGGATTCAAGAAGATGAAACCAATAGAAATCTTTACTCTATGAACTGTAGGAGTTGCTCAACTATCACTCTGCCCTCCTTAATACTGACTCCAGATTACCGATAATGGGTGTGGCTCCATATTTACCACTGAGATAATCCTTTTCGAAAGGAGCATCACTTCTGACTTTATAGTCTGACAAAGAATAGAGAGAGGTGGCTCCAAATCGATTTTTCTGGGTGAACCAGATTTGATCACGACGGAATAAACCAGAACTGAGGATGTTGGTGTCGTGTGCCGTTAGTATCAACTGAGCGTTTCGTGGATTGGTTTCGCGAGAATTAAACAGAGAGATAATCCGATTTGTCAGAACCGGATGCAGTTTGGAGTCGAACTCATCAATGACAAGTCTCGATCCGTTGTCAAGAGCCTTGATGATAGGGTAAGCCATAGAGAAGTACTTGATGGTTCCTTCCGATTCCATGCTCAGGAATGGGAAGCTGGTTTCACCTTTTGCCGCTCCATTTGTGTCATACTGCAGATGTCGGCTAAGGATGTGATTGTCACTTTTCTCTATATCCTCAATACCAAGGTCGGCAAACTTGGAAAATTCCACGATTCTTGACCGCATCTCTACATCGTCAAGATGATTTACGGCCATATTCCACATCCTTTCTTCGTCAGAGCATGTAAGGATGGTTGTTTCCCCAAGCCAATTGATAATCTGAACTGCAGTAGGGTCGTTAAACTGAGCTGCGGCAGAAAGCAGGAGGGCATTGTTGCGTATCATCTTCCTGTTCACTAAGTCAGTAGCGATTGAGAAAGATGTATGGACTTTCATTTCCTCTCCTTCACGGAAAAACAATTCCACCTCCTTGGCTCTCTTACGACAGGCTTTCCTATACAGCCATTCGCCATGCACAGACTCACGGCTGACATCCATGCCATAACGATATTGGTACCCATCCAGAATGAATATCATCTCAAAAGAACTGGGTGCCTTGGCACTATCTGTATTCAGTTTAAACGCTTCAACGCCAATCTCCTCCCCAGCTTGCAGATTCTTAAATGAATCAATAATATAGCTCTTGAAGAAATCGAGAGCCTTTATAACGTTACTCTTGCCTGAAGCGTTGGCACCTAAAATGACAGCACTCTTTAAGAGACTGACATCCATTCCGTCAATGTCGAACATCACATCCTCTGCCGCAACGCGAGCATCTTTAAGTGGTGATGCTACCAACGACAGAGTGGCAGGCTCCATAATAGAGCGGAAATTCTCAACAGAAAATTGGATAATCATAAAGATAACTCGCTTATTTGTGAAATTTCTGCAAAAATAAGAGTTTTCTTTCGAAATTCCAAGAGAAAACTCTAATTTCTGCAATTATTTTATGATTTATTTCCCGCCCATTAAGCTTTCCTGTTGAGCGTAAGCGCTTTACCGCTATGCATGAACTGGGACATTTGTTGCTTGACTTTGATGACACTCTCCCACAAAAGGATGTTGAGCGCTTCTGCAATCTATTTGCCAACGAAATGCTGATATCTCAGGATGTATTTAAGAAGTTGTTGGGTGTATCTCGCCACGACATTTCTTTGAACGAACTTCGGGCTATTCAATCTAATTATGGTATATCAGTAGAAGCTCAGATGTTCAAAGCAAAGCAGCTGGGCATAATTAGCGAGTCGCGCTATAAGTATTTTTGTATTACAAAGAACAAGAATCAAGCATTCAGGGAACAGGTTGAGAAGAGCACCTTCCACGAAGAAAAGTTTAATCGTTTTAGTAGCCTGGTTTATCGTGCCTTGGCATCTGAACTGATAAGCTTTTCCAAGGCATCAGAGTTGCTGAATGAGTCAATCTACGTAGTCCGTGAACAGTTAGAGCTGGTATAATATAATGGAGAATACAGTTTACATCTACAAATACTGCGTAAGTTGATGTATATTAGTAGTTTGGATGAAATTATACATCTACTAATCATCTACTTATCCTCTACTTATCCTCTACCAAACCTCTACTGCTTTGTGTACTTTTATAGTAAAGGTAACAATTATTCCCACCTTGGGAATGAAATGTTCCCAGCCTGGGAATAAAACATTCCCAAGGTGGGAATAAATACTGAGCCAGAGGCTTTATGACCTGAAGAATAAGAGGCACTTATTGACAAGTAAGGCATCCTTATTGCAGAATAAGGTGCCCTTATTGCTGGTTAAGGAACGCTTATTCAGTTTGAAGAGATATAGTAGAGGTTTAGTAGAGGTTTAGTAGAACTTTAGTAGAAGTAAAGTAGAGGTAAAAATCTAATGAAAAACTTGCAAATACCAAGTAAAATCAGTATATTTGCAGGCAGTTTGTGATTATTTAGTAGAGGTAGAACTAAAATAACGTTTATTTGAAAGTAAGTTTGTTGAAAATAGCGCGAAAGAAGGAGGTCATAAAGCGCGTTGAATTAAGGGAGATTGCAAAGATGATCCGTGAGAATCCTGAAAAAGACAAAGTGTTCGATCTTCGCTTGAACTATCAGTTCTATAAGTCCCAGAGGTTGCCTGACGGACAGATTACCCTTGATGACTCGAAGCATACGGTGAACCTGCCTTGTCTGCTCTTTGCCGCAGAATGCATGAACTATAAGGAGATGCAGAAAGGGCTGAAGTACCTGTTATCGTCGAGCGATGTGAAGTTCCGTCCGCCTTACGGCAAGACCATCAAGCAGTACAGGCGCTATACCTCGTTCATCGGAACCACCAATCAGTTGCAACCGCTGGTTGATCCTACTGGCTCCCGCCGATTCGTCTGCGTGGGCATTCCTGCTGGCAAGAACATCGACTTCACTGACAATCTGAACCATCGCCAGCTCTATGCCCAGGCCTTGCATCTGTTTAATAATGGGGAACGGTTCTGGCTGGAAGATGACGAGATACAGACGCTGATAGAGGAGAACGTGCCTTACCAGCGTACCGTCGATCTGGTGGAGATGATCAACGAGACCTTCCGCAAGCCGAAAGACGGCGAGGGCCGTTGGTGGGGAACCACGGAGATCCTTTCTACTTTTGCCAGCCGCTATGCCTACTTTGATGCGAAAAGGGCGACACCCACTGTCTTGGGCAAGTCGATGAATAATTATCGTTTCGGCTTCAAGCATCGCATGGTGAACGGCTGCTCGGAATACTGGCTCTGCGAGAAATAATTGCCGTTTAGGTGGGATTATATGCCTCAGACGGTTAAAATTGATTTAAATTACACCTTATTTTAATAAGATAATAGAATTTTTTGTATCTTTGCAAATGCTATCTGCCCATAGGGCTGTGATGTCATCTGAGGATGACGGAGCCGATGGGCGGAGCACTACATATTGAAAGGCGTTACTGACGCTTTGTTTTTGGCTGTTCGAAACTTCCACAATCGAAATAGCAAGTCAAGACAAATGCAGATGTAACTCCACGGGGTGTAGTATATACTCTCCGTAGTGTGCTGCGAGGGCTAATCATGTCCTCACTAGCACACTTTACGGGTGTCTATATACTCCTGCGTGGGTGTTTACTCTGTCTGTTTACTTGCTATGGCTGTGGAAGGCCTCGAACAGCGAACAGGCATGAGTTAAGCACCCACGTTTTTTCTTTTGTAGTTAACCGAATGTGATACTTGTTCGTATGGGTGAAGGCGAACAACTATAAAAGAACGAACTAACGATAAAGGAATAGTAATAAGAGTCTTTGACATCCTTGATTAGGCTGAAGAAGCAGAATTAGGACCTCTGGAAACACATCAGTCAGACAAGGCAACGGATGTTTACGCTCATACGGGCGTGGACTATACGATTGTTGCCTGATGTAGGCCGTCCTAAGCCTTGCTTCTACCAATCTCTCCACGCCCCCTTTTCGAAACGAGGAGAGGGCTTTTTATGTCAACAGTAGTAAAGGATATCAACGAAAGTTCAGAGAAGATAGACGAAGTAAAGCGCATCGTAAAAGATCGTGCGTTGGCACTGGAATACAAAAAGCAGATACCACAAACACCGATTTCAGAAGGACCATCGTGGAAGGATTTACAATTCTCTCAACCAAGAAACATTGTTAGGATAGGGACTGTGTTCAGTGGTATAGGTGCTATTGAACACGCTTTCCAGCGCCTTGGGCTAAAGCATCGGATTATGTTTGCTGGCGATATCGAACCCAAATGTAAGGAAAGCTATTTTGCAAACTATGACATTAAAGAGGAAGATTGGTTTACTGATATACGCAACTTCGATGCCCGCCGATATAAGGGAAATGTAGATTTCGTCATCGGTGGTGCGCCCTGTCAAGCATTCTCTATGGTGGGTCACCGCCTTGGTTTTGAAGATGCTCGTGGAACGTTGTTTTATGAGTTTGCCCGTGTGGTAAAAGAAACGCAGCCGAAGGTGTTCTTGTTTGAAAATGTACGTGGATTGCTTAATCACGATAAAGGACGTACCTGGCATGTAATGTACGACATCTTCAATGAATTGGGATACGACGTAAAGTTCCGTGTGTTGAACAGTTGTGATTATGGCATACCACAGCATCGTGAACGCGTTTATTGTCTTGGCTTCAAGAAAAAGACGAAGTTTGAGTTCCCCGCACCGATTGAGTTAGAATATAAGATGTACGATTTTTTAGAAGACTATATTGACACTAAGTATTTTCTTAAGGAGAAAGGTATCAAGTTTGTGACCAGCCATAAGAACCATGACAAGTTCTACACTCAGATAAATGGAGAAATTCAACTTTGCCAGAAACGTAATCAGCAATTTAATTGGCATGGTGACTTTGTGTATCATCCAGATTCTGAATTGACACCTACCGACGAGGCTTTTGATGAATTCGTTTTCGATGTACACGATGTGGAAGAAAAGTATTATTTGTCGGATAAGGTGGCACGCTATGTGTTGGCAGGAGGTACCAAAAACTTTAAAACTTCGACAGAAACAGATCTAGATGTAGCTCGTCCGCTACTGCAATCCATGCACAAAATGCATAGGGCTGGCGTAGACAACTATGTTACTCATAAAGGGCGTATCCGTAAGTTGACTCCAAGGGAATGTTTGCGTCTGATGGGCTTCAAAGATACATTCAAGATTGTCGTTTCGGACACCTCTATGTACCAACAGGCAGGCAATAGTATAGTTGTCGATGTGCTGATTGCTATTTTGAAACAGATGGACATTACTAAATACGGAATTCAATTATGATTATTGAGGGGGAGAACTTTAAGTTTGAAGATACTTTCGAAACGCCCATTACCGTTGCTGATAGTTGGGTAATGCCCAAAAACAAATTGGGTGATGGTAATGGTGAAGCAAAGCTGTATGTAGGATCTCGTGACAAAATGGAGAGTTTCTTTGGAGAGATTGGATTTACAGCTACATGTTTTGTGCTTCGTCAAGACTTACAAGCCTATATGCTGGCCATTAAATCAGAATACTTAACTCCCTCACAAGAATACAGAGGAAAAGATGAAATGCGGATGTTGTGGTCAGAACGAATGGAGAAGATTAACGCGCTGCCATCAGGCATTGTTGTTTTCACGGTCAAAGAACAATCGCAAATTACAGGTTCGCGAGGATATGTCAATTCAACAGATAAAGTCTATAAGCTGATACGTGAGATATCCCTGCCATTAGTATCTTATATTTCTGCTATGCGTCTTGATTACAACGGGCAACCAATGTTCTATCTGAAATTGTTTGCTGATTTTGAAGAAATAGAGAAACGTAAAGCGTTTATCGAAAACTACGGGACAATTAAACAGGAAAATGAAGATCCTTTCTATGGTGTGCGAGAAGATTATGTAGAACCAAGACCTCAAATAAGATATAGCCGTGAAGGTCAGGATGAATACCGCAGGAAATTACTGGAAGAATGCCCGTTTTGTCCTATCACCATGATTAACGAAGAGTCTTTGTTAATTGCTAGCCACATTAAGCCTTGGGCGGTCTCTGACTCTCAGGAACGTATAGATCCCAACAATGGCTTCATACTTTCACCACTATATGACAAATTGTTTGATCGAGGTTATATCACTTTCACAGTTGACAAGCGAGTAACAATTTCCAATTGGCTGTCACGCCAAGTGAAAGAACGCATAGGTATAAAGGAGAATCAATTATTTCAATTCCTGCCCATAAATGATTCTCGCGCAAAATATTTAGAATATCATCGTAGTACAGTATTCAAGGGATAATAATTGTAAATTCTGCCACAGCCAAGAGCAGACGGCAGGGACAGAGTGTATTGAATAGGGTTACCCGATGGCTATTAATTTGTTGTCGGGTAGGTCATACTTGACTGGATGGGCGAAGGAGAGAACCTTGCCATCATAAACTGATGATACGTCGATGCCTCTCTGTAGGAACTCATCCACTAACGCCTTATCATGATAAGAACGCATACTAGACCAGTTTCGGCTTTGCACGTGAGCGTTGAATACTGTTACTAACTCGAGAATCTGCATATCTGCGAAGCGCAGAGCAAACTTGATGTAATAAATGTGCTGTTGCATAACGTTTTGTTTTGAAGTGAATACTATTGCTTCCGCATCGTACTAACCACCGTGGCTACGTTTTGCTCGGTTGGCGAGTCCATCCGAAGATGACTGCTCTTGATGCTTTCGGGTGCAAAAATACTAAGATTATGCGAAATATCCAATCTTTCTTGGGTGAAATTGACTAAAAATGCAAAAAAGATACGAAAAAGTTTGGTGGTTTGTGAAAAAATGTATATTTTTGCCGCCGTTTTTCAAATTTATGTAAATTAAGAGCAATGCTGCAACAAAGAATGAACATATCAACACTGTTACCACTCCAGGGCAAAGAGAGCTTTGGAGGCTTCTGCTATGTTCATACGAACGACTCGATGAGTATTGCAGCACGTGACTGGTACACGCCAAATTTCCAACGAACATCATTAGATAGAGAATCTGACCGGACGGCATAGATGCAGCCGACCATCAGAGCATAGAAGATAGCGAGACCGTTGGAAAGAGTTTACCAAACTTTCCAACGGTTTTTTCGTTATTTGTGTGTCCATTTCCCGTACTTCTCCACGGCCTTAGCAGCTGGGCATACGCTAATCACAACAGTATTAACCGCGCCGCGATGCGCACAAAAGAAGAAAAAGAAAATGTTAGAATTCAAGAAGTACAGCTCTATCGAGAACTCCTTTAGCCGTGAGTTTATGGAGCACGTAGTGGCAGAGATGCCACAGGATTTGGAATATGTGGTACAGGAGAAGGTACATGGTGCCAACACCAGCTTCCTCTGCGATGGTGAGACCGTGAGGTTTGCCAAGCGTACGTCGATGCTGGAGGACGGAGAGCAGTTCTATGACTACCCTGAGTTGCTCGAGAGATACAGGGACAGAGTGCTGAAACTCTTCGGTGACATCAAGGCTAAGTATCCAGAGGTAACTCACATCTCCGTATTCGGTGAGATGTTCGGCGGTCTTTATCCTCATGATGGGGTTAAAGCAAAACAGAAAGTCGGCCTAATCCAAAGAGGTGTCTGTTATACTCCTGACCATGAGTTTTATGGCTTCGACATCTACCTCTTCACTGAGGAGGGTGGAAGGTTCCTCCCTGTTGATGAGGTTAACGAGATCTTTGAGACCTGTGGTTTCTTTTATGCCAAGACTCTCTTCAGAGGGACTTTGGCCGAGTGCCTGAAGCAGCCTAACGCTTTCCAAAGCAAGATTGCCGAGTGGCTTGAACTTCCTGCTATCGAGGACAACATCTGCGAGGGTATCGTTATCCGTCCTGTCACTCCAATGTATCTAAGGAACGGCTCTCGAGTGCTTATCAAGAGTAAGAACGAGCGGTTCGCAGAGCGGAAGAGCGCCAAGCGCCGTACCAAGCTCTTTGTCGAGCCAGTGCCTTATAGTGATGAATTGAAGGCCCTGATTGTCGAGGGTGAAACCTACGTCACTGAGAACCGTCTGGCAAACGTGGTGAGCCATATCGGTGAGGTGCACTTCCCCAAGGACTTCGGCAAGGTGATGGGTTTGTTCTCCAAGGATGTACTCGAAGACTTCCTCAAGGAGCATGGCAATTTGTATACTGCACTTGAAAAGAGCGAGCAGAAACTATTGAACAAGGAACTCAACAAATTCTGTACTGCCCTTGTGAAGCAGGTCTATATGAGCCAGGCTTATATCATGGAATAGTAATTCGTCTCTCCCAGTTAAAGGCTGGGGGAGACATAAAGAAAGATCTATTCTCTTCTGCAATGTAACATTTCATATTTATCCCTACTTATAGGTAGAAAATTCAAAAGAATAGAACAATGAACAAGATTTATTTTACAGCCGACTTGCATTTCGGCCATTCGAACATATTGAAACATTCACCTAAGCGCCCGTTTTCGGATACGGTGGATATCGTGGCACACGACGAATGGTTGCTTGACCTTTGGAAGAGCACGGTTGACAAGCGTGATACGGTATATATTCTGGGTGATTTGACATTCCTGAAGAGTGAGAATGCCCGCCATCTGTTGGAGAAACTGCCTGGGCAGAAGTTTCTGATTGAGGGAAACCACGATGGTTCGATTCGAGCGTACAAGAACTATTTCAAGGAGGTCTATCAGATTAAGGAGATGCGCTTCAAGCCTTCTGTGGCACCGTTCCTAAAAGAGGATCTATGCGTGGTGATGTGCCACTACCCGATGGTGACATGGAACCAGAAACCTCGAGGATCTATAATGCTGCATGGGCATAGTCACGGCAAACTTGACGACTATAATGCTTTGTTAATGGACCTCCGCTTTGACGTGGGAATAGACGGGTCTCTCGCCAATCTGCGTTTCTTGACGCTAGAAGATATCTACAACGCTGCCACAGAGAAGATTAAGCAGTACGATTGCAACACCTTTGCTGAGTATGCACAGAACAACTATCGTAGTGAAGTGAGGTAAACAAATGGTAATGAATTAACAAAAAACAAACAATATGGGAACTTATAGCAGTATTTTTATCGAATTCATGAAAAAGGATCAGTGGCATTTGCTTGAAGGAATTGTGCCCCTCGATTATAAAGAATGGAGATATTTTGGCGAAGGCCCCTCTCCCGACGATAATCACCCCATAGAGATTGGCGGAGTGAAGATGGGTTGTATGTTTACTCTTGTACGCCAAGGATGCGTTAGAGACCTGTTGGTTGGTCACGATGCGCCATTCAATGACAGGGGCTTTCCAAACGACTTGAGCCCTGAGTTGAAAGAGATGTTTGACAAGGTTCAGGAAAGAATAGATTCGAAGAAGGATGTCGGCGTATTTGGCGGAGACTGGCGATGGGGCAAGTCGTGGTGCTACTTGACAGAACTGCAGTCATATTTGGATGAGCAGTTGGAGAAATGTAAGTCGGCTATACTGACGGAGCACTCCAAACAACTCTCTTATGGCATCTCAGAGAAACTCGATACGATTCTTGCGGCTGTCAATGGGAAAAAGATTGAAACTAAAAAGAAGCAGCAGGAAGACGAGGACGACTACATTGACCAGGGAGAAATGCTGGAGTATTACTTGGGGGAAGAACTGAACGAAATCATCTGGTTGAAGGAATTTGCTGCAGGCATCGCCCTCATCCATGAGTTTTTGACTGATGAATGGTGCTCAGAGGATTCTATCCGACTCGTATTTTATGCCTGTTAGGCCATACGAATAATTAACTGATTTGATATGAACAACGTATATTTAAGAGCAATGAGAATACAATACATGAGTGATCTCCATATGGAGTTATATGACAATTCGCGGTATATAAAAGCGAATGAGTTTGAAGTTGTGGGCGATGTTCTGGTGCTCGCAGGTGACACGTTCTACCTGCGGGACATCATTGCCCCTCAGAAGCGATTTTGGAACTGGGCATCAAAGAACTTCCAGCAAGTGCTATTAGTACCTGGTAATCACGAGTTCTACAGCAATGGCGACGTAACAGCACGTGGCGACAGTTGGCAATGGATGATACGTGAGAATGTGGGCTATTATTATAATAAGGTGGTGCGCATAGACGATACGGACTTCATTCTGACTACGCTGTGGTCGAGAATACCAGAGCAGGATATGTTCCATGTTCAGCGTGGCATGAACGACTTCCGCCAAATAATGTATGATGGCAGACGCTTCACACCTGATGATTTCAATCTGGAGCATGAGAAATGCCTGACTTTCTTGAAACAAGCAGTAAAGGAGAGTACCGCCAAGCATATCGTTGTGGTTACACATCATCTTCCGACATTATCAGTGGTGGCAGCCCAGCACATGGGTTCCGTTCTAAACGGAGCCTTTGCTACAGAACTGGGAAACTATATTGCCGACAGTCGCATTGATGCCTGGATTTATGGGCACTCGCATACCAACATTGACACCATGATAGGCAATACAAAAATAATATGTAACCAGATGGGATATATATACTACAATGAACATCTGACAAACGGATTTGAACCAAACAAAACAATTGTAATAGAATGAACAATAACAAGAAGCAAAGCGAAAGGGAAATCTTGGAAGAAATTCTGCAGACCCTAACTGAACAGAAAAAGACTCTAGAAATGATAGTTCCAAATCCTTTGAGGATATACAACAATAAGGAAATCATGGAATTATTGGGAGTTAAGGATAAATATCTCAAGAAGTTGAGAGATAACGGCTACCTTGGCTTTTCAAGGGAGGGCGACAAGTATTGGTATACGCAGAAAGATGTAGATTGTTTTCTGCACAGTTTTCATTATGAACCATTTAATAGCGATAAAAATTGATTATGGACTCTTTAGATTATAAATACAAACATGCCAGTAAACAAAAACGCATTATTGCGTTACAAGATAATAGACAGAAGCCTGCGCAACAGGTACAGAAGATGGACGATAGAGGACCTGGTTGATGAAGTATCTGATGCGCTGTACGATATGGAAGGGATTCGCAAAGGGATCTCTCTTAGAACAGTTCAGAACGATATTCAGATTATGCGTTCTGACAAACTCGGATACAATGCGCCCATAGAGGTTTACGATCAGAAGTACTACAGGTACGCTGATCCTGACTACTCTATCACTGAACTGCCTCTGACAGCTGATGATTTCAAACTTATCACGAAGGCAGTAAAGATGTTAGAAAAGACAGAGGGGAAACCTGAACTTCAGCAGATGGGCAGAGTACTTGCGAGAGTTAAGAAAAGGCTAACAGCCATTCTGAACTATGGATAAAGGAAGGACTCCGGTTTCCTGTTTGGGGAAATCGGAGTCTTTAATGATTGAGTGAGGAATCGGATTCGAACCGATGAATGACGGTTTTGCAGACCGCCCCCTTAAACCACTCGGACATCCTCACATTGTAGGGAGTTTGACAGGTTTCGAACCTGTGACCACCAGAGCCACAATCTGGTGCTCTACCTACTGAGCTACAAACTCCATTTATTTAGCAGAAGCAGAAGGGCTCGAACCTCCGACCTTCGGTTTTGGAGACCGACATTCTACCAACTGAACTATGCTCCCATCGTTGAGGTGGCGGGACTCGAACCCACGAAGCCGAATGGCGACAGATTTACAGTCAGCTCTCGTTGCCGCTGGAGAACACCTCATTATATTCTTGTGGAACCTCGTGGAGTCGAACCACGTTCTCAGGATTTTCAGTCCTGCGCATACACCAAGTCTGCCAAAGTTCCATCAGAGGAGGCTAAGGGATTCGAACCCTTGGGACGTTTGACCGCCCTCTAGTTTTCAAGACTAGTGCAATAGACCAACTCTGCCAAACCTCCAATTTGTGCGGAAGCAGAAGGATTCGAACCTTCGGAGCCTTGCGGCTCGGCACGTTAGCAATGTGCTGGTATCGACCGCTCACCCATACTTCCGTTGGATTTCGGGTGCAAAGGTACAATAGCCCTATGCAGCCTTTCTGCGTAGCAAGAATTATTTTGCAAGAAATCATCAAAAAAGGTTGTTGACAGTTGAAATACCCTAATGATTTTCAACTTGTCAACGTTAGAACTTGACAACGGTCGCAATAATTATTCTTTGCAGGATCTTGGATTGTTAATTCTGCAAAGGAGAAACACGGATTGGCTACAACGAAACAGAATTGGCTACAAATTGGCTACAATTTTGAAATGTATAAAAAAGAAAAATCCTGTAAGTCATTGACCTACAGGACTCTTTCTAAGGCGCTTCAGGATGGGCTTGAACCAACGACCCCCTGATTAACAGTCAGGTGCTCTAACCAACTGAGCTACTGAAGCAAGTATTGCTGTTAAGCGGGTGCAAAAGTACGGCGAATTTTTGAAACTACCAAACTTTTAAGCGAAAAATTTCAAGGAATCTTAAATTTTTTGCAAAAAAGCGGGTAAAAAGAGTGTTTTGTTGAGAGAATCATGTAATTTTGCAGCAGCAAATTAAGGTAAAAGAGTTAAATGGGAAATATGAAAAGATATATCGTACCGCTGTTCATGTTCTTGAGCTTGTCGCTGACGGCACGGGCTCAGAAAACTAGTGACCACAACTTTGAGGTGGCCAAACATCTCGATATCTTCAATAATGTGTATAAGAATCTGGAATTGCTGTATGTGGATACCTTGAAGCCGAAGGAGACTATTGGTGTGGGTATCACAGCCATGCTCAGGAGTCTGGACCCCTATACAGAGTATTATGCTCAGGATGAGACAAAGGACCTGAGGATGATGCTTACTGGTAAGTATGCAGGTATTGGAGCCCTTATAAGGAAGCACCAGAAGTTGGATCGTGTAGTAATCGATGAGCCCTATGCCAATATGCCTGCTGCTGAGGCTGGCTTGAAGAAAGGTGATGTCATTCTGAGTATTGACGACTCCATGATGACGACAAAGCCCGTGGGCTATGTGAGCGACCATCTGCGTGGAGAGCCTGGCACGAGCTTCTTGCTGAAGGTGATGCGACCTTCCACAGGAAAGCTGATGAGCTTTAAGATTACACGTAGGAATATCAAGTTGCCTGAGATGCCCTACTATGGCATTCGTGAAGGTAATATTGGCTATATCAACCTGAATCAGTTCACCGAAGGGTGCGCCAAGGAGATGCGTCGTGTTTTCGTTGACCTGAAGAAGCAGGGAGCCACCTCGTTGATCCTGGACTTGCGAGGCAATGGCGGCGGCTCTGAGCAGGAGGCTGTGGATATCCTGAACATCTGGTTACAAAAGGGTATCACTGTGGTGGAGAATCGTGGTAAGTTCAAGCAGTCGAATAAAGAGTATAAGACCAGTGTGGAACCTGTGGATACGGTGATGCCGATTGTGGTGCTTGTCAATGGTGAGACGGCTAGTGCCAGTGAGATTACCAGTGGTGCCATCCAGGACTTGGATAGAGGTATAATATTAGGTACGCGCACGTATGGAAAGGGTTTGGTGCAGATTCCCATCGATCTGCCATACAATACGAATATGAAGGTAACGACCTCGAAATACTATATTCCTAGCGGACGTTGTATCCAGGCCATCAACTATAAGCATGACGGCAGTGGATACAGGGAGTATATCCCTGACTCGTTGACGAAGGTGTTCTACACCCGTCATGGCCGTGAGGTGAGAGATGGTGGTGGTATCAAGCCCGATGTGGAGGTTAAGGCCGATACGATTCCCAATATTGCTTTCTACCTCTCTGCCAGCGGGCAGGATTCAACGGAGGTAATGTTTGACTGGGTGGTCGACTACATTGCGAAGCATCCGACAATCGCCCCTGTAGCAGAGTTCCATCTGACGGATGCTGATTGGCAGGAGTTCAAGGAGCGTGTTATCAGGAGTGGTTTTACTTATGATCCAGTAAGCAAAAAGCAGTTTGCCGATTTGGTGAAGACGGCTAAGTTTGAGGGTTATTATGAGGAATCGAAGGCTGCCTTCGATAGCCTTGAGGCAAAGTTGAGCCATAATGTGGCATTTGACTTGGAGAAACATAAGGCGGTGCTCATGCATATTCTTGAGACAGATATCATCGCAGCCTACTATTTTCAAGCTGGAGCCATTGAGTCGGGTCTTGGCCATGACAGACAATTGGATGAGGCCGTCCGTCTGCTGAAGAATCCTGAGGAGTATAAGAAGATTCTTGCTCCCCAAAAGCCGAAAGAGACTTCTTCAATCATCCAATTGAAGGCTAAGACGTTGGCTCCTATTGCGAAAAAACAGAAAAAGGAAGCGCTTTTTGGTGCTATTGCCTGATGCTATCTACTTGTTTGCAATGAATTGTGCGGGTGTCATGCCTGTACTCTCTTTGAATCTCTTTTGGAAATAGCAGCGGTCGCTGAAGCCGCAGTGTTGGGCAATGGCTTCATTGCTCCAGTCTGGGTGTTCATTCATGGTGTGTTTGGCTTCTTCAATACGTAGATCATTGATCCATTCGCTATAATGCCGTCCTGACTGTTTCAGCCATACAGATAGCAGGTAACGTGGTATTTGCATCTCTTCGGCAGCATTTGGCAATTTGAGGCCGTTCCTCAGATGTCCTCCTTCTGCAGTCCATTTCTTTACGGCTTGTTCCACTCGTTGTAGATTATCGTCAGAAATAGCATTTGAATTGTTTCCCTCTTCGCTGACTTCCTCCATCTCCACTTCTTGCTCGTTTTGTTCTGCTTCCGTCATTTGGGCGGCAGTAGTGCTGACAGTATAGAGGCAGAAACTGTCTACAAGATAGAAGATGCCGACAAAGAACAGTAGGCCGAAAAGTGCAAGTACAGGACCGGAAATGAAAATAAGAAGTGGAACCATCATGGCCATGATGCCCAGTGTGATGATGCTAATCTGCATCCAGTTGAGCATAGAGCCCATATCGCTATCGTAGTAATTGGCCAGAGTCTGGCGCATACCACGAAGGTTTATCATTTGGCGCCATGTGTAATATCCTTGCATTGCTAGATAGCAGCTTGATCCGGCGATTTCTGCCCATCGCAGTTCTGGTGTGTCGCTTAATAATGGTCGATTATCAGTGATGGCAGCCACAAAGAGCAGTACCAGAACCACCGCCCATGCCATCAGCCCGATGTACTTATCGATTTTGGTGATGCGCCCCTTTTGTATGAAGAGTACAGCTAATGACATCATCCAAGAGCTTGGGACGAACAATGACAGATTAAGCATGGCAGCCTGTGTCACTCCCAGTTCACGTAGCCCCAGCATGTATTGCAACAGGAACTGTGTCCCCAGTAGCCCCGTGCCGCCGACCATCAGCCAACGGGATCTGCTTGCTGCATAACTGCTTACTGCCCGCCTGGGCAGAATCAGTAATTTCATCGCCAGTAAAACCATTATAACGATGGCTGTGAACTGAAAAAGTTTCATCTCGTTAATATTATTCGGTGGCAAAAGTACTAAAAATTTGCGAAAAAGTGTGGATATTTGAACAAAATCCACACCTTTTAGTGAGAATTTACACATGATTGCTGTATTTTTCACACTTTATGTGATTTCTTGTGTATACCTTTGCACCCGTATTTAAAAAACTAAATAAATCAACCGATGAAAATAAATGTATTATTTGCATTAGCAAGTCTTATGTTATTGGCAAGTTGTTCTCGGGGTGTGGATTTGTATCAGGATCCCGAGAACAAGACAAGTGAGGAAGACATTAATAATAATGTAAAAGGTGTCTTCGGTGTCGATTTTGCTTCCAATCAAGATTGGTGCACTACCACTTCTGGTGAATTGACGATTCTGGCAGATGCCTCTGTCAGCAAGGTACAGTTATTGGTAAAGGTTCGTGAGGTATATGATGATGTACCCTCGTATGTGACGCGCGATGCTGTAAAACTGCTGAATGAGGCCGAGGTTAAAGGTCAGACCACTATCAAGATGAGTTATGATGCTCCGAAGGAGAATCTTGGTTTCTATGTTGCCTTTATTACTGATAAGGGTAATGTTTATAAGAAAGTTAAGGGTAATACCGTTTCTGTTGAGGAACCGGCACGGACGCGTACTCTATCTGCAGACTATGTCCTGCCTTCAGGAGAATTCAGACTTGCAAAAGCCATCGAATCCTATGCTAATCAACGTGGTTGGGTGGAAGGTGAGATGCTCTATGATTTGAGTGATGATGACTATGATAGGTTGAAGATGATATCGCCTGATTACTCCGATGAATTTAAGACTACTTTCAGAGATATCGTGTTTGACATTTTCCCTAACGGAAGAAGCCACCGTAATATCGATCTTGTGAAAGAGAGTAATTTCTTTAATGATAAGATTTATCCGATTACCACTGGCGATGAGCCAATCATCGTAACTCCCACCTATAAGTGCGATAACCCCTCGAAGTACGGTTACGAAGTCTGGAATTCCGATTTATACTATTATTATTATAAGGCTGATGCTGTTAATAGAATGACTGATGATGAGGCTGCTGCCTACTTTATGTCTCTTCCGAAATATAAAGCCATTCCTTTTGAAAAGTCTTTCGACAAAACAGAAGATGACATCATCGCCAAGCATGGATCTTTTGCGCTCCTCTATTTTGGAGATGGAACCCCTGAGGTTGGTGAAAATGGCTCTGTTGGATCTTTTATGTTCCCCAAGGGTTACAAAATTGGTTTTATGATACGTGCCAAGACCACTGCTGACAACAATAAGAAACAGGGTGAGGTTTATGGTGACGGCCGTCTCAATGGCCATATCAATACAGACAAGAACTATAATTTCAGTAGCTCCAAATTGGCTGCCAATGACCCCCGTGCTGCTTGGTTGAACATTAATAAGAAGATGATGCTTACCTGGGAGTCAGGTACCGATGCCGACTTTAATGACATTATTCTTGAGATAGAAGGCGGTATTGAGGACATTATTGTGCCACCTCCTTTCGTTTTCCCTCAGGTGTTTACCTATTGCTTTGAGGATACAGAATTGGGCGACTATGATATGAACGACGTTGTCATCAAGGCTCTGCGCCTGAACGAGACCACCATTGAATATCGTATTGTTGCCTGTGGAGCCCACGACGAACTCTATGTGAAGAACCTCAATTATGGTGCTATCAGCGACAGTAAGGAGGTGCACGAACTCTTTGGCACAACGCCTCAGAACTTTGTCAATACCCAAAACGGCGACTCTTATACGTTTGTCGTTGGTACCAGAACTGTCGACAAAGACTTCAAGCTCTCAGAAGAGCCCGATAATGAGAAACCATATATTTTCAATAAAACAAAGAACAAGAATATCTATTTGTCGAAAGCAGGACAAGATCCTCATGGTATTATGGTCGCCTGCGACTTCCTGTATCCTCTGGAGCGTATTTGCATTAGGGATGCTTATCCACAATTCAATAATTGGGGCCAAAATCCCATCAATTCCACATGGTGGTATATGAGTCCTGACCAAAGTAAAGTCTACAAAAACTAAATCCTGATACAGTTTATGGGTAGGTGTGTGAATTCTTGTTAATTTGCACACCTTTTTAGTATTTTTTCAACACCGTGATACATATAATGAGATTGTTTCAAATAAAAAGTGTTACCTTTGTAACCAAATTAAGACCAAGTAAATGGAATTCGAACTATACCGAACTGTGTTGATACTGGGAGGAGTGGTCAATTTGTTGATTGCCCTCGCCTTGTTGCATAACAATGTCGACTTCCGTATCTATGATGTCTACCATCGCTCCCGTTCGCTGGTGGCACTCAATTATGCCATCTTCGGCATCGGCTTCCTGCTTCATGCATGGCTTGGTTGGCGTACAACGTGGCCAGAGGCTGCCTCGGCACTTACGGTTAGTTACTTCCATTCTGGCGGCGTGCTCTTTGGTTGGAGCCATATCTCGCTGATGCGGCCTGACTATATGTCTAGACGAGTTGTTATTCGCGACCTCACAATACTTGCCATAGGCCTTGTTGTCTATTGGACTGTCATGTCCGATTGGGTTTTCTCGATTTTCTTCGTTCATGCCTCATATATTGTCTATAATTTCTATCTGACTTATTATAAGGTAAGACGTAATATTGTCAAGATGCCGGCCGATGGGAATGCACCTAGCTGGTGGACAGCAGAGGCGAAGCGTACGGTATTGGGATTCCACCATTCGTTTGTCATCGGGTGTCATCTGATTGTGCTTTTTGGATTGGGTAGTGTTGCCATTACGGCAGCTTTCCCTCACGATATCTGGCCTTATATCCCCTTAATGCTAGCGGGTACCGCCGTGTTCTGCTTTATCTTCTACTCGTTAGTAGAGTATGGTAACGTCATTGATGCAGCTACCAATGCTACTGAGGATGCCGTGAAGCAAAAATGAAGGTTTTATATGACTTTGCAAGTGTAAATAGGTGAAAATGGCATTTCTTCGATAGTTTTTTGCCTAAAAGTTTGGAAGTTAATAGAAAAAGTTGTAATTTTGCACCCGTTCAGCGGAATGAGAGGCTCGAAAGAGTCTCTCATTTTCGATATTAATAAATGTTAGATGATAAATAAGGAAATTATTCAAACATTGACGGAAGAGTGGTTGCAGGGCAACGACTATTTTCTGGTAGACGTTATTTTTGGTGCTGATGACAGAATTGTCATCGAGATTGACCATGCCGATGGTGTGTGGATTGAAGACTGTGCTGAGTTGAGCCGTTTCCTTCAGGAGAAACTTGGTGATGAACTTGGCGAATACGAACTGGAGGTGGGCAGTGCCGGCCTTGGACAGCCGTTCAAGGTGGCTCAGCAATATCAGAACCATATTGGCGATACCCTCGAAGTGTTGGGCGCTGATGGAAAGAAGGTGCAGGGCGTGCTGAAGTCAGTAGAAGGCCGTGATTTTACCCTGACCATCCGTGAGAAGCAGAAGCAGGAAGGTAAGAAGCGTCCTGTGTTGGTCGATGTTGACAAGACATACTCGATGGATCATATCAAGTATGCCAAATATCTGTTGGCCTTCAAATAAAAGAGAAAAAGTAAAAAAGTTAAATAATAAAGAGTAATGGCTATTAAGAAAGATGCGAAAGGCCCCTCAATGATTGAGACCTTTCAGGAATTCAAGGAGACGAAGAACATCGATCGTACCACATTGGTAAGCGTGCTGGAAGAAAGCTTCCGTAACGTGATTGCCAAAATGTTTGGTTCGGATGAGAACTTTGATGTGATTGTGAACCCCGACAAGGGGGACTTTGAGATTCACCGTAACCGTGTGGTGGTTGCCGATGGTGAGGTGCAGGATGAGAATAAGGAAATCGCCCTGAGCGAGGCACAGAAAATTGAGCCAGACTATGAGATTGGTGAGGAGGTGAGTGAGGAGGTGAACTTCCAGAAGTTCGGCCGTCGTGCTATCCTGAACCTGCGTCAGACCCTTGCCTCTAAGATTCTGGAACTGGAGCATGACTCTCTCTATCAGAAATACAAGGACAAGGTGAACACTGTTGTCAGTGGTGAGGTTTATCAGATTTGGAAGCGTGAGGTGCTGCTGATGGACGATGAGGGTAATGAGCTTCATTTGCCCAAGCAGGAACAGATTCCTTCGGACAACTACCATAAAGGTGAGACTGTTCGTGCCATTGTTAAGGAGGTTCAGAACGAGAACAACAATCCCCGCATCATCCTCTCTCGTACTAGTCCTGTGTTCTTAGAGCGTCTGCTTGAGGCTGAGGTGCCTGAAATCAATGATGGCCTGATTACCATTAAGAAAGTTGCCCGTATGCCTGGTGATCGTGCGAAGGTGGCCGTTGAGAGTTACGATGAGCGTATCGATCCGGTAGGAGCTTGCGTAGGTGTGAAGGGTAGCCGTGTACATGGTATTGTTCGTGAGCTTTGCAATGAGAACATCGATGTGATCAACTATTCCAGCAATGTTCAGCTCTATATCCAGCGCGCTTTGAGTCCTGCAAAGGTTTCTAGCATCGTGCTTGATCAGGAAAACCACAAGGCTGAGGTATATCTGCAGCCTGAGGAGGTATCGCTGGCCATTGGTCGTGGCGGTATGAACATCAAACTGGCTTCTATGCTGACAGAGTACACCATCGACGTCTTCCGTGTTGTCAATGAGAACGAGGCTGATGAGGATATCTATTTGGATGAGTTCTCTGATGAGATCGACCAGTGGGTCATCGACTCTATTAAGGCTATCGGTCTGGATACGGCCAAGGCTGTGCTCAATGCGCCGCGTGAGATGCTGATTGAGAAGGCCGACCTCGAGGAGGAGACTGTAGACCATCTGTTGGAAGTACTCCGCTCGGAGTTTGAGTAATAATGAAAAGAGGTAAAAAAGTAAAGAAGTAAAGAATGGGTGTCAGATTAAATAAAGTACTAACAGAGTTGAATATCGGTCTTCAGACGGCAGTAGACTTTCTGAAGAACAATAAGGATCTGGGTGAGATCAGAGATGACGCGAATGTCAACACCAAGATTACCGACGAGCAGTATAAGGCATTGGTCGATAAGTTCAAGGGTGACAAGGTCGTGAAGACCCAGGCCAGCATGATGTTCCCCAAAAAGGAGAAGAAACCCAAGAAAGAGGTGAGGCCTGAGCCTGTTGTTGAGGTTCGTGAAGAGCCGCGCCAGACTTTCACTCCTTTAGGAAAGATTGATTTGGAAAGCATCGGGAAGCCTGCTAAGCCTCAGGAAATCAAGTCTCCGAAGGTGGAAACCGTGGAGGATGTCAAGGTCCAGCAGCCAGATGCTCCTGTGGAGAAAAAGGTTGAAGAGCCCAAAGCAGAGCCCGTGAATGAGGTTAAGCCAGAGGTAAAGGCAGAGCCCGAGAGCAAGCCAGAACCCAAGGTTGAGCCTGTTGATGACGATACCCCCGAAGAAGAGGTCGCCGAGGAACCGAGTGTCTACAAACTGAAGATAGAGCAGAAAGCGATGCCCAACCTGAACGTTGTGGGTAAAATTGATCTCGACTCACTGAACCAGAGCACCCGTCCGAAGAAGAAGTCTAAGGAGGAGCGTCGTAAGGAGCGTGAGGAAAAGCAGGCCCAGATGCACGGAGGCAATGGCAATGGTGAAAAGAAGAAGCGCGAGCGTATCCGTGGTGGTAAGGAACGCGTGGATATCGAGGCTGCTGCCAATCAGGACAAGGCTCAGAACAATAAGAAGAATAAGAATAAAGGCGGCAACCAGAACTTCCAGGATGGTGGCAACCAGCAGGGTGGTAAGAAGAATAAGAAGAACCGCCCCATCCAGAAGCCTCTTGAGGTTGACGATGAGGCTGTAGCCCGTCAGGTGAAGGAGACACTGGCCCGTCTGACTTCCAAGAACCAGAATAAGAAGGGTGCCAAATACCGTCGTGAGAAGCGTGATGCCGTTGCAGAGCGCATGCAGGAGGAGATGGAGTCGCAGGCAGCAGAAAGCAAGGTGCTGAAGTTGACAGAGTTTGTGACTGTTTCCGAGCTCGCCACCATGATGAACGTAGGCGTGAATCAGGTCATCGGTACTTGTATGAGCATTGGTATCATGGTTTCCATTAACCAACGTCTGGATGCTGAGACGATCAATATCGTTGCCGAAGAGTTTGGATTCACAACAGAATATGTAAGTGCTGAGGTACAGAACGCCATTACTGAGGAGGAGGACGATGAGAACGATCTCGTTACTCGTGCTCCGATTGTGACGGTGATGGGTCATGTTGACCATGGTAAGACCTCTCTGCTCGACCATATCCGTAATACGAACGTGATTGCTGGTGAGGCAGGAGGTATCACCCAGCACATCGGTGCCTATAATGTGAAGCTGAAGGATGGCCGTCAGATTACCTTCCTCGACACTCCTGGTCATGAGGCCTTCACCGCTATGCGTGCTCGTGGTGCTCAGGTGACGGATATTGCCATCATCATCGTTGCTGCCGATGACTCTGTGATGCCTACTACTAAGGAGGCTATCGCCCATGCCCAGGCTGCTAATGTACCAATGGTATTCGCCATCAACAAGATTGATAAGCCGGGTGCCAATCCCGATAAGATCCGAGAGGATCTTGCCAACATGAACCTGTTGGTTGAGGACTGGGGTGGAAAGTACCAGTGCCAGGAGATCAGTGCCAAAAAGGGCATTGGTGTCGACGAGCTACTGGAGAAAGTGCTCCTCGAGGCCGAGATGCTCGACCTGAAAGCTAATCCTAACCGTAAGGCTACTGGTTCCATTATCGAGTCTTCACTCGACAAGGGTCGTGGCTATGTCTCTACTGTTCTCGTATCGAATGGTACGCTGAAGGTGGGCGATGTGGTTATTGCTGGAACTGCCTGGGGTAAGGTAAAGGCAATGTTTAACGAGCGTAACCAGCGTATTGAGAAAGCTGGTCCTGCAGAGCCCGCCATCATCTTAGGTCTGAATGGTGCACCTACCGCTGGTGACTCCTTCCATATCATGGAAACGGAGCAGGAAGCGCGCGAAATCACCAACAAGCGTATCCAGCTCCAGCGTGAGCAGAGTCTGCGTACCACCACGAAACTGGGTCTCGACGAGTTGTCACACCGTATCGCTCTGGGTGAGTTCCATGAGCTGAACATCATCGTGAAGGGTGATACCGACGGATCTATCGAGGCTCTCTCCGACTCGTTCATCAAACTCTCTACAGAGAAGGTGCAGGTGAATGTAATCTCGAAGGCTGTGGGTCAGATCTCAGAGAACGATGTTATGCTGGCTTCTGCCTCTGAGGCTATCATCATCGGCTTCCAGGTGCGTCCTTCTGCCGATGCTCGTCGTGCTGCTGATCGTGAGGGCGTTGAGATTAACACCTACTCCATCATCTACGATGCCATTGACGATGTGAAGCAGACCATGCAGGGTATGCTTGATAAGGTGAAGAAGGAGGTTATCTCTGGTGAGATTGAGGTGAAGCAGGTATTCAAGATTTCCAAGGTGGGTACTGTGGCTGGTGGTCTGGTTACCGAGGGTAAGGTACACAACAAGGACAAGGCCCGCATAATCCGAGATGGTATCGTGATCCATACTGCTCCTATCGATGCCTTGAAGCGTTATAAGGATGATGCTAAGGAAGTGGCGACAGGTCTGGAGTGTGGTATCTCGCTCGTTAACTTCAACGACATCCAGGTGGGCGATATCATTGAGACCTTCACAGAGATTGAGGTTGAACAGAAGCTTTAATGGAAGAAAAGAAAAATGAGTTTGTCCGTCAGGTGGCCGAACAGAAGTATGAGTTCGGTTTCACCACGGACGTACATACGGAAATCATAGAGAAGGGGCTGAACGAAGATATCGTTCGGCTCATTTCTGCCAAGAAGGGTGAACCTGAGTGGATGCTCGAGTTCCGCCTGAAGGCTTTTCGCTATTGGAAAGAGCAGCAGGAGCCTAAATGGGGACATGTACATGTTCCGGAGATTGACTATCAGTCTATTAGCTACTATGCCGACCCTTTGGCCAAGAAACCTGAGGGCGACGGGAAGATAGACCCTGAGCTCGAAAAGACGTTCGATAAACTGGGCATTCCACTTGAAGAACGTTTGGCTTTGAGTGGCAATACGGCCGTTGATGCCATCATGGACTCAGTGAGTGTGAAGACCACCTTCAAGGAGAAATTGCGTGAGAAAGGCGTCATCTTCTGCTCTATCGGTGAAGCCATCAAGGAACATGGCGACCTCGTGCGCCAGTATTTGGGAACTGTTGTGCCCTATAAGGATAACTTCTTTGCTGCCCTGAACTCGGCTGTATTCTCCGATGGCTCGTTTGTCTATATCCCTAAGGGTGTTCGTTGTCCTATGGAGTTAAGTTCGTATTTCCGTATCAATGCTCGCAATACAGGCCAGTTTGAACGAACATTGATCATTGCCGACGACGATGCCTATGTGTCGTATCTTGAAGGCTGTACGGCTCCGATGCGTGATGAGAACCAGTTGCATGCCGCCATTGTCGAGATCATTGTGATGAATAGGGCAGAGGTGAAGTACTCCACCGTTCAGAATTGGTATCCAGGTGATGAGAATGGTAAGGGTGGTGTGCTAAATCTGGTTACGAAACGTGGCGATTTGCGAGGTGTCGACTCCAAACTTTCGTGGACGCAGGTAGAGACGGGAAGTGCCATCACTTGGAAATATCCCTCTTGTATTCTGCGTGGCGACAATTCGCAAGCAGAGTTCTATTCCGTTGCTGTTACCAATAACTATCAGGAGGCTGATACAGGTACGAAGATGATTCATCTGGGTAAGAATACCAAGTCAACCATCATCTCGAAGGGCATCTCGGCGGGTCATTCTCAGAACTCTTATCGTGGATTGGTACGGGCAGCCTCTACAGCTGATAATGCCCGTAATTATTCGTCATGTGACTCGCTGTTGCTGGGTTCCGACTGTGGTGCGCATACCTTCCCCTATATGGATGTCCACAACGATACAGCCATTTTTGAGCATGAGGCAACCACCTCCAAGATCTCGGAAGACCAGCTGTTCTATTGCAATCAGCGTGGCATTCCTACTGAACAGGCTGTCGGACTCATCGTCAACGGCTATGCGAAGGAGGTGCTTCAGAAACTGCCCATGGAGTTCGCCGTCGAGGCTCAGAAACTGCTCTCTGTCTCTCTTGAAGGCACAGTGGGATGATGGTATTTATTCAAAATCGAAGATTTTTACGAATCCTGTCAAGGCGAATATCTTCTTGACATTGTCGTTGACATTCCGCAGTTTCAATGTACCGCCATTCGACTTCGTACTCTTCAGAATACTGAGCAGGATACGTAGACCACTGGATGCAATATACGTCAGATCTTTACATTCGATGACAATACGTCCACTCCCATTCTCAATGAGGGGTGCTAAAATAGTGTTCACTTCTGCAGAAGCTGCCGTATTCAGTTCTCCTTCAAGAGTTACAAGAGTACAGTCTTCCAATTGCTCAATCGTTGTTTTCATTGTTGATATTTTGATTTTGTGATTATTTTGTTTTAAACTTATAGTGGATGGCCAGCATGGTCAGGTCATCACTCTGCTCGGCATCCCCCACGAACTTATGGACAGCCTCTGTCATCTTGGCGATGCTCTCCTTACAACTGCCACCAGTTTTCAGCACATCCACGATTCGCTGTTCTTCAAATTGCTTTCCCTGGCCGTCTTGTGCTTCCGTCAGACCATCGGTATACATGAAGAGTAGCGTGTCTTCTGGCACCTGATACTCCTGAAGATGATAAACAGTATCGCTAAACGTACCTACGGGCAGGTCAGGATTGCTGGTCAGTTCTGTGATACCATTACCTACGAGATAAGGCTTATCGTGTCCGGCATTACAATAGTATAATTGTCCTGTATGCAGGTCGAGTACTCCAAGGAAGAATGTCACGAACATATTCGAGTCGTTACCATCGGCCATTGCCTCATTGATGAGTGAAACAATCTTTTCCGGACTACTCTCATGACTAGCCACGTTACGGAATAAGCTACGTGTCATGGCCATCACCAATGAGGCGGGTATACCCTTGCCCGAGACGTCACCGATACAGAAGAACAGCTTTTCGTCACGTATGAAGAAATCGAAAAGGTCACCGCCTACCTCTTTGGCTGATGTCAATTGTCCATAAATGTCGATATCGTCACGGTCAGGATAGGCCGGGAAGAACTTCGGCAACATCGACATCTGTATATCCTTGGCAGCATTCAATTCTCCCTCAATGCGTCCCTTGGCTGCATTCACATTTTTCAGTTCCTCCATCTGCTCCATCAGCGAAGTCTGCATCAGCGCAAACGAGTCGTGCAGGCGCTTCATCTCGTCCTGTGATACGATCTGGGGCAGTGAGGCATTCAGGTTGCCTTGGGCAATCTCATCGGCAGACTTGGCAAAAAGGGCCAATGGCTTGGTGACTCGTTTTAAGATATGACGACATACAAAGAACAGTATCACCAGTCCTATCAGCATAATGGCCACGACAATACCTCCAAAGATCATCGAGCGAGAGAAGATGAGCTTTGCAGGGATTACAGTCGCCATCGACCAGCCCGTACGCTCTATTGGAGCATAGTTGATGTAGAACTTGGTACCGTCTCGATTGACGGCTTCCATACCCGTTTTGCCGTCAATCATCTCATAGCCTATATGGTCATCAATCGTGTCGGAAGTTGCCTCTGAATGGACAAAATAGGTCTCGTTCAGGATACGGTCACGCATAGGATGGGTAATATAAGTGCCGCCCTTACCCATAATATAGGTATATGCATGATGATAGAAGAAGGAGCTGTCGCCCTCCATGACAGCCCGCATTGCCTCTTCCTCTTTATCTTTAATATTCAGCACCCGCTGATTGAAGTCAGCGTCACTTTCCGTCACGAGCTCTGTAAGCCACTCTAATGACACGTCAGCGGTGATGATGGCATAGATGTTGCCCGAAGCATCAAAGAGCGGACGCGAATACGTGGTCATCATCTGCTCACCACCCCCTTTGTCATAATAAGGCTCACTCCAATAATTACGCTTTAAGAGCTTGGGAATGAGATACCAATCCATATAATGATACTCATAGTTATTGCTGCCGAGCTGCTTGGTGAGAACTGTTGAGTCGATATCACGATAGGCATATGGAGAAAACTGCTTACCCTTCGAAGGATAGTAGTTGGGCTCGAAAGCCACCGTGGAGCCAATGATATTGGGGTTCAACTCCAGCAAACGACGGACAACACTATACATCTTATCTGGATTTGAGAGTGAGTTCTCCACCTCCGGTATAGTATTCGCCACGGCGACTTCCACACTTACAAGGACACTGTTGATATGCTGATTAGCTATCTCCATGCGGCTTTGCACGTTTTCTTTCGTTCCCAACAGAACAGCCGACGAACTGATATACGACACAATCAATGCGGTAATAATTGTAACAGTCATCACCGTAAGCATCACCCAAACGGTAAGTCTGGCGTAAAGGGAGTGGAAAGTGGGGAGTGAAAAACGGAATGAACTCATGGCTGTGTAATTTGCTGATAAGTAATACGATTCTTTATGATACCTCCCTCACAGAGAATGCGGCTCGTAAGGTCAAACGCCTGGGGATCCAGTCGGTAAGTACGCTTGCCTGTCTTTGGATCTGTAAGCAATCTGAGACACTCCTCCAACATCCATCGCTGAGCATAGACGTTAGAGGGAACATTACTCTGACGCATATATAGCATCACGAGGTCAAGCGTTTCCTTAGGGTGCTGGGCAGCCCATTCCCAGCCTTTACGAGTGGCTTCAGCAAACTTCAAGACTTCCTCCCGATGCTTCTTAAAAAAATCCTTCGTCACATAAAGCCCGTCCTCTGGCACATTATAACCAATATCCCGCAGGTACAACATCTGTTCTTTTTTCAGTCGCTGTCCAGCGGTTTTCAATTGGAAATATTCATTATAGCTCATGGCCAGTGTGGCATCAATGGCACCAGAAAGATAAAGATTGGCATGGGATATAAAGGGCACCCAGTCAATATTGAGCTTAGCTTTTCGCCCTATCGCGATGGGCACCATGGAAGCGCCTGTCCTGAAATGACCAACGCGCTTGCCGTTCAGGCTATTAAGACCCTTCATTGGCTGATGGGAGATAATCATCAACCCACTCTGTTGGAAATACTGCAGCACATTCACCAGTTGGCTTCCCTCATTTATCATCTCCAAAGCCGATGCCAGCTGAAGCGACACAAGCTGGCTCTCTCCACTCTCCAGACGATTGGCGTTTGTGCTTGAGGCTGTCGGATGCTTAATCTCCACATTCAGTCCTGCATCCTTAAAGAAGCCCATTGCGTCAGCCACATAGAAACCGGCAAACTGTGCCTGAGCCGTCCAGGTGGGGGTGTACACCAATTTCTCCTGGGCGCAGACAGACATTCTGAATAGAGAAAACATCAGAACGGTTGCCATCAAATATATCCTTCTCATAGGTCCTTGTTTTATTTCGTTGGCAAAAATACGAAAAAAAATCTATTTACCTTTCATTTTTAGGCAACTTTTTTGTTTCCTATAGAAAAAAGCCTCCTTTTAATCGGAAAAATTTCGTTATCTACGCTTTTTTTGATAACTTTGCACCCTGAAAACAGATAGATGATGTTAGAAGTTAAAAATTTGCATGCCAAGATTGGCGAGAAAGAAATACTGAAGGGCATCGACCTCGTGATCAACGATGGTGAGACGCATGCCATTATGGGGCCTAACGGCTCAGGTAAGAGTACGCTGAGTGCTGTGCTTGTGGGCAATCCGCTCTATGAGGTCACAGAGGGCGAGGCTTGGTTCAATGGGAAGAATCTGTTGGAGATGAAGCCTGAGGACAGGGCTCATGAGGGATTGTTTCTCTCATTCCAGTATCCTGTAGAGATTCCTGGCGTCTCGATGACCAACTTCATGAAGGCTGCCATCAATGAGAAGCGTAAGTATCAGGGCTTGGAGCCCATGAATGCTGCTGAGTTCTTGAAACTCCAGCGCGAGAAACGGAAGATTGTGGAACTAGACTCCAAACTCGCCAATCGCTCTGTGAATGAGGGTTTTAGTGGAGGTGAGAAAAAACGCAACGAGATATTCCAGATGGCGATGCTTGAGCCAAAGCTCTCTATCCTCGACGAGACGGACTCTGGTCTCGATGTCGATGCCATGCGTATCGTGGCCGAGGGTGTCAACAAACTCCAGACTCCTGAGACCTCCTGTATTGTCATCACCCATTACGACCGTCTGTTGGAGATGATCCGTCCCCAGTATGTGCATGTGCTTTATAAGGGTCGCATCGTGAAGACTGGTGGTCCAGAGCTGGCCGTTCAGATTCAGGAGCATGGCTACGATTGGATTAAAGAAGAAATCGGAGAAGAATGAGTAGTGAGCAACAGTATATAGAACTCTACGAGCAAGCCCGGCAAGTCATCTTCGACCATGCCCCTGAGTCTATGAATGCCGTTCGCGATGAGGCATTCGAGGACTTCTGTCGTCAGGGCTTCCCCTCGAAAAAGGTGGAGCGCTATAAGTATACGGACATACAGAAGCTCTTCGCCCCCGACTATGGTGTGAACCTGAGTCGTCTGCAGATTCCCGTCGATCCTTATGAGGCCTTCCGCTGTGATGTGCCCAACCTTTCCACGAGCCTCTATTTCGTGGTGAACGATATGTTTTATAAAGGAGGAGAGGAGTTGAGCAATAAGGAGTTGAGGAATAAGGAGCTGAGGAGCAATTTCCACCCCTCCTTACCTGAGGGTGTTATCGTGGGGTCGTTACGCGATTATCCTGAACTCATCTCGAAATACTACGCTCGTCTTGCCAAGACCAGCGAGGATGCTGTGACCGCCCTTAACACCATGCTGGCTCAGGACGGTATGCTGGTCTATGTGCCCAAGAATGTGAAGGTCGATCGTGCTATTCAGGTCATCAATATCTTAAAGGCTACTCCCAGCAATGCTCAGCGCCAGGTGGCCGATCTGATGGTGAACCGTCGTGTGCTTATCATCCTCGAGGAGGGTGCCGAAATCAAGATGCTCTTCTGTGACCATGCGGCTGACGATCGTCACTTCCTGACCACTCAGGTCATCGAGGCCTACGTAGGCAATAATGCCTCGCTCGACCTCTATTGTCTTGAAGAGACCCATCATAAGAATGTCCGAGTGAGCAATGTCTATATTGATCAGGGGCGCGATAGTCGTGTGAACCACAACGTCATCACCCTCCACAATGGCACCACCCGTAACAAACTCGATCTTACCTTCTCTGGTGAGGGAGCCGAGTGCCAGTGCTTTGGTTGTGTGATTGCCGACAAGCAGCAGCATGTGGACAATAATACGCTGATCACCCACAAGGTGCCCCATTGCACCTCGAACGAACTTTATAAGTATGTGCTCGATGATAAGGCTGTTGGGGCTTTTGCTGGTCGTGTGCTGGTGGAACATGGTGCCCAGAAGACCGTCTCTCAGATGACCAATCAGAACCTGACGGCCACCAAGGAGGCACGTATGTATACCCAGCCCATGCTTGAGATCTATGCCGACGACGTGAAGTGTGCCCATGGCTCTACCGTTGGACAGCTCAACGATGCAGCCCTTTTCTATATGCGTCAGCGTGGTATCTCATTGCAGGAGGCCAAACTGTTGTTGCAGAATGCCTTTATCAACGAGGTCATTGACCACATGCAGCTCGAACCCCTTCGCGATCGTCTCCACTATCTTGTAGAGAAGCGTTTCCGTGGCGAGCTCAACAAGTGCGACGGCTGTAAACTCTGTAAGTGATATGTACGATATAAATAAGGTACGGGTCGACTTCCCGATTTTGTCTCGCGAGGTGTATGGTAAGCCCTTGGTTTACCTCGACAATGCTGCTACCACGCAGAAGCCGCTTATGGTGCTCGATGCCATGAGGGATGAATACCTCAACGTGAATGCCAATGTGCATCGTGGGGTACACTACCTCTCTCAACAGGCCACCGACCTCCATGAGGCAGCGCGTGAAAAAGTGCGTGCGTTTATCAATGCTCGTAAGACGGAGGAGATTGTCTTTACACGAGGCACCACAGAGGCTATTAACCTCGTAGCCTCGTCGTTCTGCGAATCGCAGATGCAGGCTGGTGACGAAGTGCTTGTCACTGAGATGGAACACCACTCCAACATTGTCTCGTGGCAACTGCAGGCCATGAAGCGTGGCATCGTCGTTAAGCATATCTCCATCACCGACGATGGCTTCCTCGATCTCTCAACCCTCAACTCTCAGCTCTCAACAAAGACGAAGTTAGTAAGCGTCGCCCATGTCAGCAATGTGCTGGGCACGATCAACCCTGTTGAAGAGATCGTCAAGATAGCCCACGCGCATGGCATCCCCGTCTTGGTGGACGGAGCCCAGAGTGCACCCCACTTCAAGGTCGATGTTCAGACCATGGATTGCGACTTCTTCGCCTTCAGTGGTCATAAGATGTATGGACCTACGGGCATTGGCGTACTCTATGGCAAAGAAGAGTGGCTCGAGAAACTGCCTCCGTATCAGGGTGGGGGAGAGATGATCGACAAGGTGACGTGGGAGAAGACCACCTTCGAGCGCCTGCCCTTTAAGTTTGAGGCTGGTACCCCCGACTATGTAGCCACCCACGGACTTGCCAAGGCCATCGAATACATCGAGTCGCTGGGCTTCGACGCCATCCAACAGCATGAGCAGGAGCTCACGCGCTACTGCATGGAGCAATTGATGACCATCGAAGGTATGCACATCTATGGCTCTGGAGCCGAAAGCCGCGATGCGGTTGTCAGCTTCAACGTGGGCGACATCCACCACTTGGATATGGGTACGCTCTTGGATCGTCTGGGCATAGCCGTTCGTACGGGTCATCACTGCGCCCAACCCCTGATGGACCGCCTGGGCATCTCAGGCACTGTTCGTGCCTCGTTTGCCCTCTACAATACAAAGGCCGAGATTGATACCCTTGTGGCTGGTATCCGTCGCGTGGCTCAGATGTTCTAAAGGTAAAAAGGTAAAAAAGTAAAAAGGTAATATGCTGGCAAGTCATTTCTACGAAGGAAAGGTTGAGGCAGGTTGCGACGAAGCTGGTCGTGGCTGTTTGGCTGGTAGCGTCTATGCTGCTGCTGTGATCCTGCCAGATAATTACCAAAACGAGCTCCTTAACGACTCGAAGCAATTGACGGAGAAACGTCGCTACCAACTCCGTGAGATCATCCAGCGCGATGCCGTAGCCTGGGCTGTGGGCATTGTCACCCCCGAAGAGATTGACAAAATCAACATCCTCAACGCCTCGATTCTCGCCATGCATCGGGCACTTGATCAGTTGAAGGTGCGCCCAGAGGCCATCATCGTCGACGGCAATCGTTTCAAACCCTACAAGGATCCTGCTGATGGCAAAGCCCTGCCCTCGACCACCATCGTCAAGGGCGACGGCAAATACCTCTCCATTGCAGCGGCCTCAATCCTCGCCAAGACCTATCGTGACGATTACATGAATCAATTGGCCGAGGAATACCCTCAATACGACTGGCTATCCAACAAGGGTTACCCCACCAAGAAACATCGTGATGCCATCCGCCAATATGGCATCACCCCCTACCACCGCAAGAGCTACAACCTCCTCGGCACAGAAGAACTTTCCCTCGACTTCGGGGAATAAAAAGAGGACTCATCGTAAGAGTCCCCTTTACTTATCCCATTTTATTCGTCAAACCATATGTCGATCTCCATGCTGTTGGCAGAACTGGGGATAATGTCATAGGTGGTATGGACATCGACAGGCTCCATCTCTGGGTCGCTATAGGTTGCATGCTGATCTGACGTTGCTTGGTAGTTGGTAATCTTCACGCCATCGCCGACAGTGCCATAAGCTCGGATATAGCTGTAGGAGGCCGATGTAAGTGGGATATCGGTACAATCGACATTGACGATGCTGGTTGCACTGTCAACAATCTTGACACCCATGAAGTTCATCTCTATCTTATTGGAAGAATTTGTCCTGATGACCACATTGGCTATCTTCGCTTTATCACTGTCGAGATGCTTGAAATCGATGATATCAAACGACAATGTCGCATCTATCTTTGTATCTTGGATATCATATTCGGCGTGACCTTTACATGTGACGTGCAGATTGTCGCCATTCATTCTGGTGGAGAAGGTTGAATTTTCCTTGGTGAAACCGAATCCGATGCCCTCACCAGAGCTCTCCACTGGCTCGCCATTGACGGAGAGATACCATTTGCCTATCATCGTGACAGCTGAGACCTTAGCCTCATTGACGGGCGTTTCTCCTGATCCATCCTGGTAGACCATGAAATATTGCGTTGCCTCGCTACCGTCCTTCATGACCACGGTGACGTAGAAGTCGCCTACGCGCTCTTCTGGATTATCATTCGGCTGGCACAAGACGGTGATGCTCTTATTCATGCCTGCACCACCCAGCCACGTACGACCTCGGAAGTCAACGCTCTTAACATGATCTACGTTATCGCCTTGAATCACCACTGTAATCTCACCTCCCTCAGCCTTGAAACGCAGTGGACTAGTGCTGATGGTGAATGCCTCGTTGCTGGCCTTTTTCAGCTGGGTCACCTTGATGGTCTTGGTGATGACATCGCCGGAGGTCAGCGTCAGGGTATAAGTTACTGTATTCTCACGATCCTCATTGACGGGATTGGCCTCTCCGCGAATATTGATAATCGAGCCGTTGAGAACAGCCTCTATCCATTCTGCATCGGGTTTCACTTCTTGCTTTTGGATGAGTGAGGCAACGTAATCATCGTAAGGCGTAATTTCTACAGTGACCGACTTGGTGTCACTGTATTGGGCACCTTCCTTTTCCTCAGCCTCGAGGATGACACCTTCGGGTTTTATCTCCACTTTGATTTCCATCGCAGCCTGATTGACTGTTACAGTCTTTGTGGCAGTAGAGCCGTCAGCCTTTGTTAGTTCGATGGTGATCTTGGCATCTCGGGCTTTCTTGAGACTGGTGTTTGGTGCAATGTATACATTGTAGGTGGCTTTCTGATTCACAGCTGTGGGAGTAGTGCCGGCACTCTCTTTGTCCACCGTCAACCACGTTTCGTCGCTACTGGTCAGCTGGATGCTCTTGGCACTCTTCGGATAGGTAACGGTAATCTGTTGGGTGAGATTGCCGCCTTGGAACTCTTTGCTGTAGCCAGGTACACTCAAGGAGGTGGGTGTCACGGTAAACTCTTCCTTCTCATCAGCCTCCTGAACCACAGGGATGTCGCGCTCGATGAGCACTTCGCCCTTTGAGTTCATGGCCTTCATGTGGAGGGTGCAGGTACGCCCCGCTTCGCCAGGTGGCACCACGTCATGTTTCAAGGTAAGCAGACAAATATACTGCGACCAAACGACCTCTACCCAGTCGGCATCGGCCGTAAACTCCACGTTGGGGATGTTTGTGTCGATAAACAATTCTTTATCTTCCTTCTTATCGTTGAGCACAATTTTCTCTGGTGTATTTGCATATGCTGGCTTCACTAATGTATAGTAGTCCTCGTAGTAAAGGATGGGCCTCTTTGCATATTCTATCACAGGATGGATGAAATAGTAGGTGGAATCGCCTACTAAAGGATCAAACGTGAAGATATGCTCAACGGAAGTATTGCTAAATTGATTCCAATAGCTTTCTGGACGCCAGTAGGTCTCCACCTCGTCATACTTCCAGTCGTACATGATTAAGCCTGCCCTACAGGGGAAGGCCAGTGGACGCTGCATCTCGTATTTGGCTATACCCTCGAAAGGTCTGGCTGGATCGGGGTAACAGTTGAAGACGTTGATGTCGGGCACCACACCGATATAGCGAGTCATCAGGTCGACAACGGTCTTGTCGACTGAGAACTGCCATCCATGAATATTCACATAGGGATCCCAACTGGCATAGATTTTATATGTGAAGATATCATCCCTGTCAAGTCTTGCGTAGATGCCGTCACCTTCATCAAATCCATAGAGGGTCATCACCAGATCGTCGGGGATTTGGGTCAGTGCCACTGACTTCATCAGAATTCTGGGGGCGAACTCTGCACGGTGACCAAAACCTAGCTGGCCTTCCTTTGTCAAGGGGTTGTTAAACTCCAGTGCTGCCTCGAAGAAAAGGCCATCTGCAATGGAGAATTCTCCGATACCATAGTCGGCATCAAACGAGGGTGGTGTGAACGTAGCATCCCTTTCGATACTTACAGATCCGATGCCGAGGAGAGGCTTGTCGGCCTTCATTGATAGCGACATGTTGAGTCGGCCTTTTACGCCTCCTTCCAGATGAGCTTCACCCGTACCTTCAATGAAGAGACCGAGTTTGAGAAGCCCCTTGAGGTAGAAGGGCTGATCTTTCTCACCTAACTGCCCCTTGAAGAAACCTATCTTGGGGAATGGAGCGTCGAGTCTGGCTGCCAGTGTTCCAGCCACCTTAGCATAGAGTTCCACATCGGCCTCTAAACCCGCATAGCTGTCGAGGTGAACGCCAGCCAGCCCATCGATGGACATGAAAGAACGTACTTGTATGGTTGGCTTGATGCTATAACTGATTTCTCCCTCAGGCGATGCCGTTACAGCAAAGAGGTCGACGATATTGATCAGGTCCTTCGAGCCTCCGAGGGCTGCACGGCCAGTATAGGGTCCCATTTCGATGGTCTCTTCCCCTCCGATAGCTGAACCACGGGTTGAGGCCCCACCTTCGGGCTGGGTGCCGAACGAACCCTTGAAGATGGCCCGTTCGAAGGCCTCCTCAGGCGCTAGTGATTCGGTACTGATGGTAATGCCGTCGCTACCCTTTGTCACCTCCGTCACTCGTCCTCCGAAGCCTTCGGGTATGAACTTGCTGCTTTGTTCAATCAGAATCTTGTCGCCCTTATGGGGTATCAGGTTCTCAGGCGTATTGCTAGCCAAACGGATCCAATTGATTGTATCGGAAGCCGTGATATAGTCGGCAATGCTCTTGTCGAGCAGAATCACATCAGCCTTATATTTGATCTCTGGGGTGACAAAAGATACGGAATCAATTGCCGATAGGGGAATACGGAAGACAGAGTCGAGCGCATAGACCTCCTGTACCACGTAGTCGGCTTGCTCCACGCCGAGGGTGTCAATCTTGCTATACTCTATGTGGTCGATATCCTTGTAAAAGAAGGCATTGAATCTCCCGTCGTTACGGAATACGTAAAGCGCATCCTGAGTTATCTGTGCCAAGGTTGTTTGTGCGACGAGCGCCAACAACAGGCTAAAGAACATGTATTGGTATTGTTTCATCGCTTCATGATCTTATAGGTGATATTGTCGACTTTTACAAGATACAGCCCAGAAGGCAGTTCGGATAGACTAAGGCGGAAAGTGCCTGCATGAGGGGCTTTCCACTGGCGCACCAGTATGCCGTCAAGCCCATAGACACTCACGACGGCATTGACCTTCAACTGACTTACGACCAGAACATCGTCTTTGAAAATGACGCCAGTAGGTTCTGTCACTGTTTCGTTGATACCTGAGGTGTCCCTCTTGTCGTAGGTGAATTGCAGCACATCTGCAAGGGCAAATGTAGTATCACCTGCAGAGGAGGTCACTTTGAGATTGGTGCCCTCAAATTTAACTTGGGGCTTGTCTTTTAGGAAAAACGCTGTCTCTGAACCATTTTTCAACTTAACGACGAGCGTCTCTACCTGTGCTGCCCTTGTTCCGACGCAAAAGACTGTCAGAAACACCAAAAGGGCAAGTACATTGTTTAGTTTTGTTGATAACATGTCCATAAGCTATTTGTTTTTATTCTACTCGGTCGTAATACCTTGATCGTCCAGTAGCCCACATCATGAAATGTGGATAGACTACGAAGTATGTCTCCCTGGAACCTGATGAATAACCAGCTTCTGCCGTAGTTGGACCATATGTATAGGTTTGGTTTAGATATACTCTGAGGCAGTTCTTGTCATCTATTAAAACCTTGGTTATTTCGTAAGTGCCTTGCTCCCATCCTTCAAACTTATAGTCTCTATTGATGCCAACTTCATGCTTGTCCTCCCTGTAGGAGCCATCGACATTGAATACCACATCATAGTTACATTCTGTATACGGTTTGCCTGTTAGTGCATTGGTTCCTATGATATAGTGGTGCCATTTGCCGACGATGATGCTCTTGGCATCCTTTGGGCTATATGGACCAGCCGCCTGTTTGATGACAACAGGAATAATGAAACGAGTATCAAAATCAGAACCCTCTTCGAGGGTGAATCCCATTTTAATTGTATCCTGACGTGCCTTGTCTGTCGTGTTAGGACCTATATGCACATACATCTCCCGAGGGAATCTGTTTTCATCATAATAATCATACGACCAAGCCGGCTTGATCCATTCCTTTCCAGCATCTGTCAACTGTCTGTTCATCCACTTAAATCCTCCCCAAGTATATTTAACATACTTGGCGCCGCCTTCGGCAGGGAATTCGAGCAACGTCGGCTCTACGCTTGCTACGTCTACTGCCTCTTGGATGACAAGGGCCTTCGCTTCAAGATTGACACTCTTGTCTCCATTGAAAATGTTAAAGGTGAGGATGACTGTCCTTGGATCACCGCTGTCATTCTTCTCGGCAGTTACCAAATATTTGTTGTCAACCCATTCGCCAGTAAGCCAAGGTTTTGCCTTCTTGTCGGCGAAGTCGAAAGATACAGTCCGCTCATAAGCATTATCATTAATATCGAAACTCACGTAAATGGTGATGCTATCGGTTCCGCCCTCAGCCTTAATGGTGAGTTCCTCTGGCACGACCTTCATATCGGAAGGGGATTCCAAGTAGAACATGGGACCCTCAACAGGCGGAGTATTATGACCACCATTGATCTTATTCCCTTGGGAAAGCCTCGTACTTGCGTTAATGTCATCAGACATCTCTTCAGATTCATCACCATTTGAGCATGACTGGAACTGGATGGCGAGGAAAGCCATTATCAGAAGATAAACATACTTTTTCATTGTTGTATCATTATTGATGGTGAATACTAATGTTTTGTCACAACTTTGATGAACCGCTCGTCTTTATTCGAACGGATACCAATAATCAAGAGACCCTTCCTATAGGGAAGTGCATACGTGTGTGACGGATTACTGTTCATTTCAGTCAGCATCTGGCCGGCATAGTTGTATACGGCAACGCTGTAAGGCCCGGTCACATTCTTAATCGTCAGGATGTTGCCCGCTAAAGCATAGCGAAGATCAGAACTGTTTTCCACCGACTTGATTCCACTTCCGGCTTCTCCCAGTGTCACTTTCACAGAATCTACCACCAACGCATTGTAGTTGGTGCGGCCGAAAGCATAGATCCACTTCTCGCCTTCAAAGCCACTCATATCGAAATACATCACATCTTTCTCGTAGTCGGCAATCATGTCGTCTGGGCTCAACAGACAGAAGGCCACCTTCGCCATCATATCGTCGCTGTTGGTAAGCTTGATCTCATGGGTATAGTCTTGATCGTTAACTTTCTTGGCCTCAATCTTAATAAAAGAGGTTGGCTTCGGTTCCTCAAACCTTGTAACGAATTCTATGTCGCCCTCCTCTGCTCTGGTACTTGCGGGTGCCGGTACATCCCCAAACGAATCAGAGGAAAAGATGCCGTAGTAACTGGTAGCTGTCAGCAGCTTGTTCAGTTCCTCGTGTATAATATTCCATTCGGTAACTTTACAATGCATAGCCTGGGAATAATCTCCCTTGTAAATATAGGTTTTCTCACATCCGCCTTTTTGGCTTTCCACTGAGACCACATAGTCCGACCCCTTTTCCGCTTCCTTGTCAAGATAGGCTTTCCCCGTTCCGGCTTTCGCGTCAAAAAGGAAAGAGGCTATTTTGGGGAAAATGGCGTAGAAGCTCTCCTTGGCAACCATTTTGAAAGTCAGGTCATTAATTTCGGAGCCTACAGCACACACGGGTATTCCTATGATGTTATTCCTTTTCGACGCCAACTTCTTAATGGCTGGACTGTTTTTGGCAAGGTCTTTCACAGCTTGCATGCTGTGATCTTTTGAAAAGGCATCATTCAATAGCCCGTTGAACAATTCTATAGCCCTGTAGTATTCCACTCCTGGAGTCTTTCGGAATTCATCATACTCTACGAATATATTACCCAATATCGATCCGAAGTGAGGCGTGTTCAGGGTAATCAGCCTGTTCGTGTGCCCCTCGTCGATTTCCTGGATGTAAAGACGCTCCAGGATACCCCCCATGCTATGACCTATCATATCATACTTGGTACTTGCAATACCGGCTTTGAGCAAATTCTCACAGAGCTGGTGCAAGCCTTTCTCCACGACACGATTCACATGTGTGTTGTCAGAGAATGAACTGGTGTTCGTTGAACTATAGTCTCCCAGATATATCTGGTTCACAAAATAATTTTGGGCTGTATTCAGCAAGTATTCTCTAAACGGGAAGAAACATTCTCTGCTACTGTTCAGTCCATGCAACAGGAAAAGACCATTACGGCTGACGCCGATTTGCCTGGCGACAGAAGCGTCTCCTATACCCTTGAGTTTCATTTTTAGAATCACATAGAATTTGTACCACGAAATGGTGGGATCCTGGAACGCTTGAGGTGCCGTCATATACAAAGTGACCGATTTCCCTGATACTGTCTTTTTATAAGTACCGATGATTTCCGGATCATTGATCAACTCTTTGTTGTCATGAAAAAGGTCATTGCCTTCATAGAAGCAGAACTGAACATCTGACGACTCGATTTTATAGCGTTCATCGTCGGTATTGTATTCAAATGTTACCTTCAGCTGTGTTTCTCCGTCAGCTGTCATCAACCATGCTTCTTGGCCTTCCTTGTTTTTATCAAAACAATGCTCGACAACCGAATTGAATGACCACTTGACCTCACTGTCTCCCCTGGTCGTTTTCCCATTCTCCATGTAAAACATATTTCCCTCCGTAGGGAAATTGTCAGAGGCTTGCGACGCGATCTGTGCCATTCCGCTGCCTACCACAGCCAGAAATACCCATGTTATAAATGCTTTTTTCATATCCATAATTATTTCTTTTTGCTAGTATAATAGAATGTGATAGAAAACTCGATCTCATCGTTAGCTGATGGAGTTAATTCATATTCGTCAGTAACAGGATTACCTTTTTTATCATACATAGTATCCGTATGCTCGAATTCCACAACTTTAAACGCTTTTTCCCCCTTACCGTCAAATGACAATATCCCCATACTTTTAATACCATCCTCCGTCCAGACGTTGGGTAACAGATTAACTTCTGATGCAGGAATATCGGTAAGAGTACACTTTATGTTGTCAATATCCCTTGAAATATCGTAATCCCAATCGTTTGGATATACTAATTCAGAAGAATAGGTGTATGTAAAGTTTTCTATCTTGCATTTTGCTAAGTTGTCGGTAAAACCTGTGATATCGAATGAAATATACGTCTCAGATTCGCCCTTCTCTCCCTTGTCAGCAGAATATTGGCTTTTATGACTACCCTCTACATGAACGGTCTCTTTTGATTGTGATACAGTAAACTTAACATCTTTATAATAATCAGAATAGAACCCCAGATTGGTGCTGAGATCCATGTTGTTACGCTTTATCTTGGAATTAAGATGACAGTAAAAATAGACACTGTTAACATTCGTAATCTTAATGTCTGTTTCTTCCATATCCTTCAATTCTACTTTTACCTCCGTTGGTAATGTAGATTGATTATTACTATTGGTACTAATTGTATAGAAGTTAACGTTGTAATTCTCGTTTTTGCGGAACGACTCCAGAGTTTTACCATCAATAATTATAGGAGAGCCCTTGGTAGCCTTTCCGTCAATTTGCATTAATCCGCCCTGGTATTGGGCCACTACGTAAGTCTTAACCCCATCTTGATTTTGCTCAATAACGAGTTGCTTGTTTGTTAGCGAACCTTTTTCTTTGAATTGATCCTCTTCACCATTTGCTAATAACTGAGTCCTGCAGATGTAACCACCATATGGATAGCACGTACCATTAAAAGAAACCTCTCCATCTGTTTTTAGTTGGTTGGTGCTACCGTTAACTGCTTGAGAAGGTTTTATCTCAGTATACACTTTTCCAGTCATCAGCTTTAAGATGAAGTCATCGTAGCCATCATTCTCAAAGAAAGTGGAATTGTGTTTTTTTACCCACGACTTTAGGAAATCAAACGTAGTCCCTGATAGTGAAAAACCTATTTTGGCAGAACTACTCTTTATGATCTCATAGAGTTCTACAACCGAGTTGTCATCAATACCTTCTGATTTTCGCTGGGTCGTTAAATATTCTATCAATGCTGCCATACCATAGCCATGGTCTGCATAATAGTTCTTGGACTCCTTGTCATCCTCGTGAGCTTTTTTTACTTCCGTTAAACTCGTCAGGAATCTAGGAAGATATTGAGATACAAAATCAAGAGAAGGGCTCCCTCCGTCATTAAACTTTTCCGACCAAACAGCAGCGCATTCATAAATCATTCTCTCATCCCCATCAGTAGCCATTTTTACACTGGGCCATCGTGGGTCATAATATGACTGATAATAATGTAATAGTTCATGTATACACGTGCGTTTGACGGGGTATTTGGCATTGTAATTATCAAAGTCAGTTATATACCGATCATTCAAAACGATACCATTCCATATATCACTCCATCCATCTTGATCCAGATAACCGCTCGTCCCTTCATCCATTACCTCAAAAGAGACAGGCAGGTTGCGCGTCCCATCTATTTTGAACCCAAGTTCCTGTAATTGTTGAAGAGCACTTTTTATTGTACCTGGATAATCAGCCTTAGTCCAATTTGCAAGATACTTTTGCTGATGAAAAGTACCAATGTCGTAATGCCATGAGATGCCACCCACGGCTCTTGTCCCAGCTGACTCGCCAGCGATCCTGTTTCTTTTTGCTATTCCTACAGAAAGGTTGGCATTGTCTGACACCCCTTCATTGCTGGAAGCAGGAATGGTAAAAGTATACTCCCCATTAGAATAAGTGCTTTCTAAGGTAATGTCAGAATATTTCTTTTTGTAAGGACCAATGGCCATTGAAGGTGCATGTACAACGGCATTGATATCATCGCCATTCTTGTCACATTTGATTTTTACCTTAAATTCTTTCGCACAAGAATAAGGCAATGTAATCTGATAGAACTTCGACACCTCATCCTCTCCCAAGATCTGACCTTTGCTCACTTCAGTCACAGCCACTTTCGTCTCGCTGCTGAACGTTCCTTTGGGGAATTGGATGGTGATATCATCTCTTTCTATCACACCGCCATCAGGCTGGATAGTCTCCCATTCGTCTTTCTCTACTGGGGTCTCGGGCTTTAGAGGCTCGCGCTCATCTGCCACATCTTCCTTTGTTGAACAAGCCATCAGGCCCATCGTTATAAATGCCAAAAATAATAGATACTTTCCCATAGATTAATCATTTATAGTTGTCTAATTATTGCAAAGATATAAAAAAGAGGTGAATTTACGATTTCTTATTCTTAGAAAGTTTTCCCGAATTCGCAAATTTCCGTTATCAGATGATTCGATTTCTTCCCCAATCTGCATCTCTATAGTCCAATTCCCCTTATTCTACAGGGTTTTCCGTATTTGGCAGGTGTCATTCTACACTTATTTGCTTTTTTATAACCTTTACGTCTTTTTTATTTGCATAATTGAAGAATTTGCATTACTTTTGCAACCATGTTAGCAATTCTGGTGTCCTCCTTGCCCATGATTGTATGTGGCGTTCTCTCGGTATTGATAGTCCTGAGCCTCTACGATTGTCGGAATATGGCAAAGACGAGATTGCTGTTTTTCATGGCAACGGCAACGCTGCTCTATCTGGCCCATTTCATCTACTTCAATCGTCTGATGGCCGTGATTCCCTTGACGGATGCCATCTACTGCTTCTGTAATCTGGCGGTGTTCCCACTTTATTACCTGTATATAGAGGAGTTGACGGATTATCGTCCCAATCGCTGGCGACAGGCCCTCTGCCTGCTGCCGTCGCTGCTTGGCGGCGTGGCCGTAGGTCTGCTCTATATCCTGATGGATCGTCAGGAGATGACCCTCTTCATTGAGCATTATCTATATGGCAATGAGTTCGCCTCCCTTTCCGGGCTTACTTTCTGGCAGGCCATGATTCATGTCGCAGTCAGGATCGTGTTTGCACTTCAGGTTCCTTTAGTGCTCTATTTCGGGTTCCGCCGGATTACGGCTTATAATGCCGTTGTCGAAACGAATTATTCGGATATTGAGGGTAAACGGATTGTCTGGGTGAAGACCCTATTGGTGCTCTTTGCTGTCACGTCGCTCGTTTCCTTTGTCTTCAACCTGATAGGACGTCAGCGCTTTATAGACGAGGCTGTGCCCCTTGCCATACCTGCCGTGTTGTTCTCCATGCTGCTCCTTCTGATAGGACACGTGGGCCTGAACCAGCGCTTTTCTGTGCAGGATATTGAAGCCGAGGTGTTCTTGGAATCAGAGCCGATTCCAGAGGACTGCGCCTATAGCGAACTCTTGGAGAAGATCCGCAAGCTGATGAGCGAAGAGAAACTGTATCTTTATCCGAACCTGAAGGTCAGCGACTTGGCCAGACTGCTGAACAGCAACCGCAACTACATCTACAATGCCATCAATGTAGAGATGGGCATCTCATTTTCTGATTACATCAACAGTCAGCGCGTCGATTATGCTTCGCAGTTGCTCAAAGCGCATCCCGAGTTGTCAATCAACGATGTGATGTTTAAGTCAGGCTTTACTTCTACCAGTGCCTTCTACCGTAATTTTAAGAAATTCAAAGGTATCACGCCAACCGCTAGACGCACCAGGTAACGGCGGCTGAGCCTGATTCAGGCGTTGCCGACTGCTTGACGACTATCGCCGCCAGAAGCGCCAAGGCATCAAGGAGCCCACCTTCCACCGTAGCCAGCTCCCCGAGCTGGAGTCCGACCTCGAGTGCTGGGAGTGAATAAGTAACCCTTTCCCAACCTATCAAGTATGTACCTTCAACCCCTGCATGGACACTCACTAAAGATCAGCCGTAGTGAATTTTGGGAATCTCGGATTGAACCCTACAAAAATTAAGTTATCTTGTTTATAATCAGGTTTTTGTGTGGTTTTTAAATTCTACTAAAAGTTCTACTTAAGTTCTACTTAGGCTCTACTTAAGTTCTACTTAAACCCTACAAAAACGCTGTTTGAGTCCAACAAAACTACAGCTTACTGCCTGTTATATACGTTTAAAGTCATAGTTATATACCGGTTGATTACCAGTTAGTCGGTATATAACTCGTCAATTCTCTAGAGAATTCAGAGGTTTACTCGGAGTAAAGTCCGACTTTACTCCGAGTTAAGTTAGGCTTTAGTCGGTCTAAAGTTACGAAGAAGTACTGAATGTCTAGTAGGGTTCAGGTAGGGCTTAAGTAGAGCCTAAGTAGAACTTGTGTAGAACTTAAGTAGAACTTATGTAGAACATAAGTAGAGCTTAAGTAGGGTTCGTTCTTTGTACAACCAGCTTGTTATCAGTATATTAGCCTCCCTTTGGACAAATAGTACAGAAATTGTGCCACAGTCGGGAACGCCTTCCTGGACAGTTACAACAGAGTAGACCGCAATAAAGAATGCAAACTTTGGATTGTCGAGTTGTTGACTGCTAAAGTAAAACAACTAGGCTTTGGTGCAATGCTTACGGAGGAAATCGTAAACGAAGTCGAAATCTTCGTCAGGGACGTATATGCGATTTCTGTTAAACAGCTGGTTCACCTTGATGAGGTTCCGACGGCGATTAGGAATCAGGTGCGCCACGTCGGCCAGTTTGGAGATCGATGAAGTCTTTGAAGCCGTCAGCAATCCCGCTCCAACGACACCAGACTTACCTGCCAAACCACCAACCATCGCCGTGAGGGCTCCAAGCACTTGGGCCTTCTTCGCCTGTCGTGGCATCTGCTGGTGTATCACCTCCTTCTCGTTGAGTGTATAGAGCACCACGTATTTCCAGTCGTAAACCCATGCCACAATGAAATAGGCCACAATGCCGATGACCACGAATACCGCCATCAGTACCAGGAATCCATAACTAAACTCCCAGATGGAACCCAGCGTCAGGTTACCTTCACAGCCATTGATCAGCAGCATGAATAGCCACACTACACCAAAGCTGATGCCCAGTACCTTGTAGACATCAAACAATATCGTTGGGTTGGTGAGCATTTTTACTTCATACACCCACCTATAATTCCCGTCAGGAAACAACGTCACCCTATTACCTATAGTTTCATCCATAGCTGCTGCAAATTAAAATCAATAGTGTCATACTACAACCTGACATATAGCCCGTCAGATGATAAGATTTAATAATATTGGATGGTGCGGGGGTAAATGATCTCAATGCCAGCCACCTTCGTTTTGCGCGATGTCCAATTGCCGTGGTCGTCGAGCTGGATGTCATAAAAGTCATACGTCACCTCGTTGCCGTCCGTTTCGATAATCTGGCGCACCAGGATGCCCCTGTCGTCATACACGTTATTCGTGATCACCTTCTTATTCTTTCTAGTGGCAATCTGTGTCTTCACGCGTCCATTCTCCCAGATGAAAGTAGTATGGGTGATGGTCCTCTTACCTCCTATTTGCGTAACGATCGACTGCAGATAGCCGTTCTCGTCGTAGACGGCATCCGACATCTTCTCACACTCCATCTTTCCCTCTGGTGAGATATACGTGACGATGGGCTTGCCCCAGTTCTTCATCGTAACCGACTTCACGGGTCCCTTCACCTCATTTACCTCCATGTCGTGATACTTCTTTTGTGCCATTCCGCTGCCTACAACAGCCAGAAGCACCCATGTCATAAATACTTTTTTCATTTCCATAAGCTTGGTTTTTAGTTGTTTCTGCTGCAAATATAAGCAATTATTCTGGATTTTCCAAGAAAATCCAGACTTTTCGCTAAATCCCAACATCGAATGGAATAAGGGCTCTGTTTCTGGTAAGAAATATTAGGCTACTCATTAAGAAATAAAAGAGGTGGAACTTCACAATGGCTCCACCTCTTTTTTAATCGTTATTCTGCTTACTTCAGGATGAAATTCTCATCCTGCTTATGCTGGGTGAATTTCACATTACCGTCTTTATCGATGTCGATGTCTAAATTGATGTAGGCTTTCTTAGCGGCCTCGGCACCTTCGGTCTCTATGGATGTTCCGCTCAGCTTGACACCATCGAGCTTGAAAGCCTTTACAGGTTGGTACTTACCCTTATAACAGATGAGGGCACTGTATATTATTTCAGATACATTTAACTCCCAAGGTCCTGTCTTACCCTCTTTCGGTGTTACCTCTACGATAAACTGACCCTTGACTGGGGCTGGAAGAGCAAACTGCTGCCAAGTGAATATCTTTGGGTAAACAGGCGGATTTACCATCTCGCGGCCAAGGATATAAAACGTATTTTTAAACTTGAAGTTCTTGAACGTCGGGAAATCGGTTTCATAGTATGCTTTGATAGCAATATCCCAGTCGGCAGCGCTTAGGGGCATACCGGTTGGCAGCATGTCGTTTTTATTGTCGTAAGGCGGATTGTTTACGGGGAAGCCTGGGTTCTTCTCCAGCCAGGTGCTCCAGCCCGTTGCAATGTCAAACTTGAGTCTGTTGTAGGTGTTTGCCCAGGTCAGGTGATTGGCAGCTACGCCCTTCGCCTCCAGCTTCAGCGTCTCCATGTTCAGTTCTGCATATTTGCCATCCTTGGTATAGCCTTTTATGATGTTGGGAGCATCCTTGGTCCTTGATGCGCCGATGAATCCCTTACCGCCAACGCTGACAGAATAGCTGAGGTGGAACGAGCCTTCCTCATAGCCTTCTGAGCTGATGGCGTAGGTGTGGGCTAGCTGGGCTGCTTCGATGGCATCAATCAGGTTGTCGATATACACCCATTCACCGTCGAGCTTGACATGATGAATGTATTGATCCACTTGCTCACAATAGTTTCTCAGGTCGTAGAGGGGAAGATTAGGTGTATATTGATAGCAGCTGGCAGCGGCAAACTGATACTCATCAGCGTAATCAGCTTTATAATCCTTGATGGTGAAGTTGGTAAACTCCTTGAGTGCAGTGAGCACTGCGGGGAATTTCTTCATGTCGGTCAGCACAAAATCGACATTGCGCGCCCAAGTGCTCAATTTGTTGTTCTCGTAAATCTTATGATTATACTCAGCATTGACCTTGGCAAATTTCGTCATTGCCTCTACGAAGTTGTCTTTCTCCGCTGCTTCATAGAGCAGTTCTATGAACGCCTTATGGTCTTCGCCTGCGATGGTGTGGCCTGATGCCAGCACATAGTCGGTGAGATCCACAAATTCGGAGAGCACCTCCATATTGTTCATCAGGCAGCAGTCAAAGTTGAGAAGCGTCAGATGCATGCCGCTCTGCTCGATACCGGCACTGAGTTCTTTGCAGGAGATAGACTGCATCTCCAGGTTGTCGTCCATGACGACACCACGTGTCTTGGCTTGAAGGCTCTTGTCGTAGTCTTCGTAAACGGTATAGCCGCCTCCGTGATCGCTCAGCACGAGGATGTAGTTCTTGGCAGGAGCCACCTTCTGGCAGTACTTCAGGAAGTTGGCAATGGAGTCGGGCTGGAAGAGCTCTGCCTTCTCGTTCTGGGTGCCATAGATATCGGCATTGGTCAGATTGATCTTCTCATGATTTTCGAGCTTCTTAAGCTTTGCTGGCGTAGCCTCAAAGCGATAGAGATGGCTTTCTTTGCCGCTGGGCGTGAAATTCGTCAGATTTTTACTGATGTTGTCTTCGCGCGAGTATTTGTACTGCACCATGTAGCGCACCTTCTTGTTGTCGGCCTTGATGGCTTTGGCAGCCTTTATGATGTCGGCTTCGATAGCGTTGTCGAGATTACTGCCACCACATGTATAGAGCATCACCGTATAGTCGGCCAGATCCTCAGTGGGTGTGTCGGTACCAGGTTCTATAGCATTGTCCGTCATTTCGTCGGTACAAGCTGTGAACGAAAGGCAGCAGAGTAGGAGCGCTGCCAGCATCCATAGATAGTTTTTTCTCATCATTGAATTAGTTTTGTTAATAGAATTTCGTTGTAGATAATTATTCGTTTTAATTATTCATGGTGCAAATATAGGAAAAAATCAGCATAAATGAAACAAAAAGGCATTTTTTTGCGTAATAATCCTCTGAATCAGGTTGGATTTTAATAAAAAAATAAGTTGATAGGTTATAATGGTTTTTGATATATTGATATTGCAAAGGTAATATAATTAATTGAACTTATTGCAAATCTCGCCTCCGTTTTTAATTTTTTTAGATTAATTCTCTCAGCCTCAGTGTCTCCATATCCGACATTTTTTGTATCTTTGCAGCCGCAAAGATTGGATTTATATCGTAAAAATAGATAGATTTATGGCAAAGAAAGCACTTTTGATGATTCTCGATGGATGGGGAATCGGTAAGCATGGTAAGGGTGACGTGATCTTCAACACGCCCACCCCGTATCTCGATTTGTTGACAGCTACTTCAGCTCACTCTCAGCTCCAGGCCTCAGGTGAGGACGTTGGTCTGCCCGACGGACAGATGGGTAACTCGGAGGTGGGCCACCTCAATATCGGTGCCGGACGCATTGTGTATCAGGATCTTGTGAAGATTAACCGCGCCTGCAAAGACGGCTCTATCATGGAGAATCCCCAGGTGAAGGCTGCCTATACCTACGCCAAGGAGAAGGGTAAGAAGCTGCACCTGATGGGTCTGACCTCTGACGGTGGTGTGCACTCCAGCCTCGACCACCTCTACAAGCTCATCGAGATTGGTAAGGCTTACGGCTTGAAGAATCAGGTGTTTGTACATTGTTATATGGACGGTCGTGATACCGACCCGAAGAGTGGTAAGGGCTTCATCGAGCAGGTGAGCAAGGTTTGTGCTGACAACGATGCCGCCATCGCCTCTATCGTAGGCCGTTTCTACGCTATGGACCGTGATAAGCGCTGGGAGCGCGTGAAGGAGGGTTACGACCTGATTGTGAACGGTACTGGTAAGCAGGCTACTGATATGGTGAAGGCCATGCAGGAGAGCTACGATGAGGGTGTCACCGACGAGTTCATCAAGCCTATCCATAATGCCAGCGTCAATGGCTGCATCGAGGAGGGCGACGTGGTGATCTTCATCAACTTCCGTAACGACCGTGCCAAGGAGATGACCATCGCTCTGACCCAGCAGGATATGCCTGAGCAGGGTATGAAGACCATCCCCGGCCTGCAGTACTACTGCATGACCCCATACGACGCTAACTTCAAGGGGGTTCACATCCTCTTCCCCAAGGAGAACGTGGAGGACACCTTAGGTGAGTATCTCTCCAAGCAGGGCAAGAAGCAGCTCCATACCGCTGAGACTGAGAAGTATGCTCACGTGACGTTCTTCTTCAACGGTGGCCGTGAGGCCCCATTCGAGAACGAAGACCGTATCCTGGTACCCTCTCCGAAGGTGGCCACCTACGACCTGAAGCCCGAGATGAGTGCCTACGAGGTGAAGGATAAGTTGGTGGGTGCCATCAACACACAGGAGTATGATTTCATCGTGGTGAACTTCGCCAATGGTGACATGGTGGGTCACACGGGTATCTACAACGCTATCGCCAAGGCTGTATGGGCCGTGGACAATTGCGTGAAGGAGGTAATCGAGGCTGCCAAGGCCAACGACTACGAGGCTATCATCATTGCCGACCACGGTAATGCCGACAATGCCATCAACCCCGACGGTACGCCTAACACAGCCCACTCGCTGAACCCAGTGCCCTTCATCTATGTAACGAATAACAATAGCGCTACGGTGAAGGACGGTCGTCTGGCTGACGTGGCTCCCTCTATCCTGCATATCATGGGATTGGAGCAGCCTGCTGACATGACGGGTGAGAATCTGATTACAGACTAATCCGATAGAATGCAAGAAGAACGGGGAGCCAATCGGCTCCCCGTTTCTGTTTATTTTATCTGTATTGCCAGCAAGGTGAGGTCGTCGCTCTGTTCAGCTGTGCCCACAAAGGTGTGGACGGCATCCGACATGTGCCTGATAACCTGTAAGGGCTCTTGTTGGCCATTGGCTACCAGCGACTTGGCAATGTCCATGACGCGATGATCGCCAAACCGGTCCTGATTGATATTCTCAGCTTCGTTCAGTCCATCGGTATAGAGGAAGATGGTAGTGGGGCGCTCAAGGGTGGTCTCCTGTAGCTTGAAGTTGAAATGGGCGTAGGCACCGATAGGCAGGTTGCATTCACAAGGCAGCAGCGAGACCTCGCTGCCTAAGAGCAGCGGTGAACAATGCCCCGCATTACAGTAGTTCAGCTTGCCAGTCTTCAGGTCGAGCACACCCACAAAGAGTGTGACGAACATATTGGTGTCGTTGCCCTCCGACTGTGCCTGATTCAAGGCGCTGACGATATGGACGGGATTGGGCTCTGTTATATGCTGGGAGATATTGCGGAACAGCGATCGCGTAACGGCCATGAAAAGGGAGGCGGGGATTCCCTTGCCAGAGACATCACCGATACAGAAGAACAGCTGCTCGTCGCGAATGTAGAAGTCGAACAAGTCGCCACCAACACCCTTGGCAGGTGTCAGTGTGCCATAGATGTCCAGGTCATGACGCTCAGGGTAGGGAGGGAACGTCTTGGGCAGCATAGACATCTGGATGTTGTGGGCCACCTTCATCTCATTCTCGATGGTTGCCTTCTGGGCTGTGGCAGTACGCAGGTCTTCAACATAGCGGGTCAGCGACTGCTGCATCTGGGCAAACGAGTCGCGCAGATGGTGAATCTCATCACGACTCTTCAATGCAGGCAGTTCTGTCTTGAAGTTACCCTTTGCCACCTCGTCGGCTGTGGTGGCCAACTGCTTCAGTGGGTTGACGGCCTTCTTGATGGATCGGCGGCCAAAGAAGTAAACCACCAGCAGGCCTATGAGGATAAACATGATGGCGATGCCCGCTATCACGTAACCTGCGACGTTGATATAGAATTTGGGTAACACCATAGAAATGGTCCAGCCACTGTTTGTGACGCCCTGCGAGCAGACGAGGGCCTCCACACCTTCTACCACTCTCTCGTCTTCTCGGCTATCCTCGATGGTCAGACTACCCAGATTCTCATGTACCTCCTTGTCTACATAGGATAGTATGTTCTCGTTGACGATACGCTTCGCATAAGGATGAGCCAACAGGGTGCCCGTACTGTCGGTCATAAAGTAATAGGCCTTTTTATCCGGATCCCATTCCTTAGAGTGCGAGACGAATGGCTGAATCTCCTCGTTCAACCATGAAAGAGACAGATCGACTCCCAGGATGGCCACTGTGCGATGCTGGCGATCTCGGATGGGCAACAGGTAGGATACCAATGGTGTCTTTGCGCTGTCATTGTCGAGGAATGACTTGGCCCAGTAGCCTTCCCCCCTGCTGATGGCTTCCTTGAACCACTCATCCTTCAAATAGTCATAGCCCAGATCGGTTGCGTCTTGCGACTCCTTGATGATACTGTCACGACGCAAGGCGTAGGGTGCGAACAAGCGTCCTTTCTGGGGATAATAGTTTTCAATGAAATAGATGCCACTGCTGCGGATGTATGGATTCAACTTGACTATCCGGTTGATGATTTCATACATCCTGTCGGGCTTGTCCAGGTCTTCTTCAATGAAAGGTGCCGTGTTGATGGCCGCCATGTAGAGGTCGGACGTGATCCCCTTCACCTGTTCGCTCTTTCCTTTCAAGATACGTTCGCTGATGCCTAATGCACCTAAAGCCACGATGGCGTAAGTCAGCCAGAAGAGCAGGAATACGGGAACGCCCATGATGATGATCATCCTGAGCATGATACGCCATGTGAGTCGTTTGGCAAAAGATCTCGGATAGGCGTTTGTTTGTTTTTTCTTGAAAAAAGGCCTCATATTTTCTTAATTTGTTTGCAAAGATACATTTTTTATCTTACCTTTGCAAGCAAAAATAAAAAAAAGCGTATATGAGCGTTCAAATTGAAGAGAGTTGGAAGGCGCATCTTAACGGTGAATTTGAAAAACCTTACTTCTCACAGCTGACTGAAGCGGTGAGACAGGAGTATATGCAGACCACCTGCTATCCGCCAGGTAAGCTGATATTCAATGCCTTCAACCTGTGCCCGTTTGACAAGGTGAAGGTGGTGATCATCGGACAGGATCCGTATCATGAGCCGGGTCAGGCTCACGGGTTGAGCTTCTCCGTACAAGATGGCATCCAGTTTCCCCCTTCCTTGCAAAACATCTTCAAGGAGATACAGGCCGACCTTGGGAAACCCATCCCCACTACCGGCAACCTGACGCGCTGGGCTGAACAGGGGGTGCTGCTTCTGAATGCCTCGCTGACAGTCAGGGCGCATCAGGCTAACAGTCACTCTTCGCTGGGATGGCAGAAGTTTACCGATGCGGCTATTCTGGCTTTGGCCACCCATCGTGAGCATCTGGTGTATATGCTCTGGGGAGGCTATGCCCGCTCTAAGGCTTATATGATTGACAAGCAGAAGAACCTCGTGCTGGAGAGTGTCCACCCCTCGCCCTTGAGTGCGAATCGTGGTGGCTGGTTTGGTCAGCATCAGTTCTCTCGTTGTAATGCTTACTTAGAGCAGAACGGAATGTCACCCATCCAGTGGTAATCATATTTTCAATCTTCAATTTTCAATTCTCAATTTTCACTGAATATGCTTCCCCCTATCCTCCAAGTCGGCGATGTGCTGCTTTCGTCAGAGATACTGACGGAGAAATTCTGTTGTGACCTCAGTGTCTGCAAGGGCGAATGTTGTGTGGAGGGTGATGCCGGGGCACCTGTGACGGTGGAGGAGATCGGCGAGATCGAGGATTGTCTGGATGCTGTCTGGGGCGACCTCTCTGCCTCGGCACAGGCCGTCATCGACAAGCAGGGCGTGGCCTATACCGATCAGGAGGGCGACCTGGTGACGAGCATCGTCAGGGGTAAGGATTGTGTGTTTACCTATTATGGTGATATTGAAGACTGGCATAGCCATCTGCCTATCAGGAACTGTTGCCTTTGTGCATTGGAAAAGGCTTACAGAGCCGGGAAGACCCGATTCTGCAAGCCTGTCAGTTGTGCGCTGTATCCCATCCGTGAGAAGCGGCTTGGCGAGGGACTCATTGGCCTGAACTACAACCGCTGGGCTGTGTGCAAGATGGCTGTAGCCAAAGGTATTGAGGAGAACCTCCGACTGTATGAGTTCCTGCGCGATCCACTGGTTCGCCGTTTTGGCGAGGCGTGGTATCAGGAGTTGCTCAACATGGTGGAGGAACTCAAGAAGCAAGGCTACCTATAGCTTGCGGTATTTCGAGGGCGACATGCCCACATGCTCCTTAAAGTATTTGCCTAAGAAACTCTGGTTGGGGAAGTTCATCTCCTCAGTAATCGCCTTGATGCTCTTCGACGAGTTTTTCAGGAGGACGCGCAGCTCCATCGTGACGTAGTTGTCGATCCACTCATTGGGCGTTTTGTTACTGGCGGCCTTCACCATCTCCGAGAGGTACTTGGGGGTGATGCAGAGCTGTTGGGCATACCATCCCACACGACGCTCTTGACGGAAGTTGGCCTCCACCATCTTGATATACTTGGTCAGGATGGCCTCGGCACGCGTCTGGGGCTTGTCGGTTTCCTTGAAGCGGTAGATGATGTTGCCCACATCGTAGAACATGGCCAGCAGCAGCGTCCGTATCAGATCCTTGCGGAAGAAGTTGTCTTGGTCGCCAATCTTGTGCTTGATCACATGGAAATACTCCTTGAACGTCTCCTGTTCCTTCGTTGTCAGACCGATGACGGGGTGACTGCGAGAAAAAATGAACAAGCTGTTGACGTCTCTCACGTTCTTGATGATCTCGTGGAAGAAGTTGACACTCAGAATCATACACAGTCCCTCCATGTCGGGCGAAGGCTTGTATTTGTCTACAATGTGTTTATCGCTGACGATGAGCATATCCCCAGGGTTGATATTTATTTCCTGGGTGTCGAGTCGATACTCAATCTGCCCTTTCATACAGAGTCCGATGAGGATAAAGTTCATCTTACGCGGCTCGGTAGGCATGGGCGCCTTGTTGATGTGTTCTGTCAGTAAGAGGTCGTCGTCGAGGTAGACAGATTCACTCCACGACTTGGCCTTGTTGATGTCGGTTTCTTTGATTTCTAGTTTCACCACGTCTTGATATTTTGAGTTTGACCTGCTTTCATCTGGATGGTCTTCTGCTGACCATTATATAATAAGGTGACGGTACCCTTCTGCTTGGCCTTGAGGGTGCAGTTGCGTACATAGCCGCCCTTCCATTCGAACGACACCTCGTAGCCGCCACGGGCACAGAGTCCGCTGACGCTTCCTTCCTTCCAGGCCTCAGGTGCAGCGGGGAGGAGCTCTATCTGTCCGTTTCCACTCTGCATCAGCATCTCGCAGACACCTGCCGTACCTCCGAAGTTGCCGTCGATCTGGAATGGCGGGTGGGCATCGAAGAGGTTGGGGTAGGTGCCGCCACCCTTGTGCCATTCTTTCCAGTCAGAGCTCTTCGAGCCTCGTGGGGCGATGGGGGTGAGCAATACCTGATAGATATGATAGGCCTGTTTGGCGTTATGCAGTCGGGCCCAGAGGTTGATGCGCCAGCCAGTGCTCCAACCAGTGGTCTGGTCGCCCTTGATCTCCAAAGAGCGCTCAGCAGCCTTCTGCAGGGTGGCATCCGTGAGGTGGTTGCCTGGATAGAGGCCGATGAGGTGGCTCTGATGACGATGCTGGAAATCCCAGTCGTCCCAGTCGTAATACCACTCGTTGAGGTCGCCCATGTGGCCGATGGTATAGGGGTGTAGCTTGGCTAACGCCTGCTCCATCTCCTTATTTCTCTCACCAACTATCTTTCCTGCAGCGATGGTGTTGATGAAGAGTTCGCGGATGATGGCGAGGTCGGCAGTACCACCATAGCAGGTCATGCCATGGTAGCCTTGGTCCGTCTTGTACTCGTTCTCCGGCGATGTCGAAGGGGCGGTAATCAGCTCTCCTGGCTGTTTGGGATTGTCGATAAGCCAACGCAGGCAGAACATGGCGGCCCCCTTCATCAGGGGATAGGCCACCGTCTTCAGGTAAGCCTTGTCCTGTGTAAACTGATAGCGCTCCCAGAGGGTATTGACGAGCCAGGCCCCTCCGAGGTTCCAGTTAGCCCATTCGGGTTTCTCGTTTTTCTCGCCTACAGGGTTGGTCATCGCCCAGATGTCGGAGTTATGACTTGAGCACCATCCTTCACCTATATTATAATAGTTCTTAGCCGTATGCTTTCCATTGGCGGCAAGTCCGGCGATGAATCCATCGAGGGGCTCGGCCATCTCGGCCATATTGGCCACAAAGGCAGGCCAGTAGTTCTCTTCGAGGTTGATGTTGACGGTATAGTTGCCCCGCCAGGGCGACCATAGCTGCGGTGCCCAGAGGCCCTGCAGGTTGGCAGGCACACCCTTTGTTCTCGACGACGAGATGAGCAGATAGCGTCCGAACTGGAAGAAGAGCTCTTCAAGATAGGCGGTCTGTTCGCCCCCGTTGGTATAATCGAGCAACAGCTGGTTCGTCGTTCTGCGATTCTTGGCACCAGGCAGGTCGCTGGGGTTGCGGCCCTCTTTGTTGAGGCAGATCTTCACACGGTCGTAGATGGTTTTGTAGTCAGCCAGATGACGGGCATAGAACTCATCGTAACTCATGTTCTGCGTGTGCCACAGGTCGTTGGCTGCCTGCTCCAGATAGGGCGCACCTTCCTTGACAGGATGCTTGTCGAAACCGTTGAAGCTGGTCTCGTTGACGATATAGATGATGGCCTCCTTGGCCTTGGTGATGGTGAGCAACGAGTCGCTGGCTGCCATCTCACCATCCGTCTTCACACGGAGCATGGTGCAGAAGTGGGTACTCTCCTGAGGGTCGCCGGTGGCGTGGCCCGTCATGGTGAGTTGTCCCAGGCAGCTCTTCACCTGGTGGGGCACCTGAGCCGTGAGGGCTATCTGACAGTTGATGTCGCCCTGCAGTCGGATGGCAATCAGTTTGTCGGGGTTCGAGGCAAAGTATTCTCTTGTGATGAGGCGCCCGTCTCGCTTGTAACTGTCGCGAACGATGGCAGAGTCGAGGTTCAGCGTGCGGCGATAGTCGGTGATGACACCTAAGCCCAGATCCTTGATGTGGAGTGTGCCCAGGGGTTGGTAGAACTGTGAGTTCGGTCCCTGAACGTGGAGCTGCAGAGAGTCGGCCAGTGCATAATCCTCATTAAACAGTGCCTTGCGGATGGCGGGTATCCATTGGTGGGCATCGGCATCGAGGTTGCGGTCTACGGGCTTTCCCGTCCACAGGGTGATGTCGTTCAGGTAGATCAGGTTATCGTCGGTACCTCCATAGACCAGGGCACCCAACTTACCGTTGCCGATGGGCAACGACTCCTCGAAGAAGGTGGCTGGCTTGTCGTACTCCAGAACCATAGGCGCTTGTTCTGTCTGAGCTTTACTAAAGGTAAAGTTCCCTATTAGGACCGCTGTAATTAGCAGATATTTCCCCATAATTGCTGTTTTTAGTTGTTTCCGCTTGCAAAGATACAAAAGTTTTTGTATATTTGCAGCATAAAACCAAAAAATTAATTACCAATGCAATCAATTAGAACCCTAAACGATATGATTGTCTTCCTCCAGCAGCGGGGCGACAAGAAGCGTGTGGCCGTCGTTTGTGCCAATGATGCCAGTACCCGTTATGCCATTGAGAAAGGTGTGGAGATGGGATTCATCGAGCCTATCTATGTGGATGGCGACGACAAGGAAGAGTGTGCCCGTAGGGCTGTTGCCCTCTGTAAGAACGGTGAGGCCGACATCCTGATGAAAGGACTCATCAATACCGACGTTCTCCTGCGCGCGATATTAGATAAGGAGAAAGGTATCATCCGCCCCGGGCATGTGCTCACCCATGTGGCGATGGCCGAGATTCCCAAATACGAGAAGCTGCTCTTCTTCACCGATGCGGCTGTCATCCCCGTACCCACTGAGGCCCAGCGCCGTCAGCAGATCCACTATGTCAACTACGTCTGCCACGCCCTGGGCATCGAGGAGCCACGCATCTCGCTCATCCACTGTGCCGAGAAAGTCAGCGCGAAGGCGTTCCCTTATACTGTCGACTATCTTGAGATCATTGCCGAGGCCCAGACGGGAAAGTTCGGGCGCTGTATCATCGACGGCCCGCTGGACCTGAAGACCTCGCTCGACTCCGTGAGCCTTCGTGAGAAAGGCATCCGCTCTGTCATCGACGGACAGGCAGATGCCCTGATCTTCCCGGATATCGTGGCGGGTAACGTCTTCTATAAGACCATCACCCTCTTCGGCTATGCCAAGACGGCTGGTGTGCTTCAGGGCACCCAGTGCTGCTGTGTGCTGCCCTCACGTGCCGACAGTCCTGAGTCGAAGTACTACTCTCTCGCCCTCGCCGCTATATAATTAAGGTGGGTTCTGAGTCTTTTTAGGAATAGACATTGATTTCCTGCTCTCCGCGCATGGCTCTGAGCACATTCATGGCCAATGCCGTCAGTTCGTCTTCGCCAGGATAAACGAATACCGGGGCGAGGAAGCTCACTCTTTGGCGTAACCCGTCAGTCACATACTGGCTGTGGGCAATGGCACCAGTGAGAATGACGGCATCCACATGTCCGTTAGTTGACGGAGCCAATGAGGCCAACCACCGCGCAATGCTGTAAATCATGGCGTCGAGCACCAGTTTGGCCTTCTGATCGCCCTCGGCGATACGCCTCTCTACCTCCCGGACATCGTTTGTGCCTAAGTGGGCCGTTAGTCCGCTATGACCATTGATCTTGCGCAGCATCTCTGCCTCGGTGTATTGTCCACTATAGCAGAGTTTCACTAAGGCCGCAGTAGGCAACATGCCTGCCCGCGAGGGTGAGAAAGGGCCGTCGCCACTCAGCGCATCGCTGCATTCGATGGCCCGCCCGTGGTGGTGCATGGCGAAGGAGATACCGCTACCCATGTGGCAGACGATGAGATCCTGCTCCTCGTACTTGAGGTTGTGCTCACGACAATAACGCTTCGCAATCTCACGCTGGTTCAAGGCGTGCCAGATAGTCTGGTGTGGCAACTCAGGCAGACCAGTGATGCGTGCCACATCGTCGAGCTCATCCACGACGCCTGGGTCAACGGTGAAGGCGCGGCAACCCTTAATCTCGCGGGCGATGCTCAGAGCTATCAGCGAGCCCAGGTTGCAGGCATGGTGCAGACGTGGGTTCTTGGTGTCTTCAATCACCTTCTCATTCAGTTCGTAGACACCGCTTTCGATGGGTTTCACCAGTCCGCCGCGACCAACTATTACATCGAAGTCCATCGTATAGCCTTGGCGTTTGATCTCCTCCAGTATCTTCTCTTTGCGGTAGTCAAACTCGTCCATGATGAACGGATAACGGCACAGTTCTTCAAACGGGTGGTTGAGTGTGGCGTGCATCAGCAGTTCCTCGTCTTGGAAGATTCCCACCTTGGTTGAGATCATCCCAGGGTTAATAGCTAATATCTTCATAATAGTCAATTTTTCTGCAAAGATAGTGCAAATCGAGCGAAAAACCAAATTTATTTGAGTTTTTTCGAGATGCAGCCTACCTTCGGCAAAGCCAGAGATAGTGCAAATCGAGCGAAATACAAAGAAAAAAGAAGTTTTTCTTTCATTTCCGAGATGCAGCCTACCTTTTATTCAGTATTCATTATGCAAATCGCATAATTCAAGTTAAATAATTCAAATTGCATAATGGTAAATATGAAAAGTCTTGAATAGAAGGGGTTATGGCTGTGAAGTTCTTCACACACTGTAATCTATGGTTCGTCCAGACGTTCCGAACGGTTCATTCAGACTATCTCCATACCCCTATAGGGATTATCTGAACACGAGTAAGAGACTATTCGGACAGCTCGTAGAGACTATCTGAACAACCGATGGAGAATCTCTTGAGTCCGCTACGGGATTACTGGGAGTTTGCCTAGGAGTTTCTCTGAGTTCCCAACGTGGGAACTCTGGGTTTACTCCCTGTAAACGGACAGTTTGCTAGGCTATAAATAAAAACAAAACGCCTCAAACACCCCACACCCCACCCAAATCTCTCGGAAGGCCTTTGTTTACTGGGGTTGAGCATGGTGGGGTGTTTGCAAACACCCCACCAACACTACACCAACACCCCACCACTCTCATTCCAAAGAATCAGGCTACTTTCACAGGGACAACCTTGTAATACGACTGGTTACTATGGTTCTTACACTCAAATCCCAGTTCCTTCAAGGCCAATCCCAGATGCACCTTCGTGCTATGGTCGCTCTTGATGGAGGGGTATTCCTTCTGAATCAGCTTCAGGATATCCCCGCTCTTCATTCGGATTCCCTGCTCTCCCTCTTTGGGCTTGCGGATACAGACCTCAATGACTTCAGCGATGTCCTTCTGCTCCATGTAGTTGAGGTTCAATTCCTGAATACGGGCCACCTCGTTGGGGTTAAACCAGTAGGGGGCTTTCAGTTCACGAATCTCGTAGACCACCTGGGCATAAAGCTGCTCATAATCAATCTCGCCCGTATTGTCTATCAACATACCGTCTGGAATCTGGATGCAGATGTAGCGACGAGAGCCTGTAGCATCCGTCAATGGATGGGGATTGTTGGTGGTTGCCACAAACGAGGCATAACGGGGTCGATCCTCCTGGGCACAACCATAGATGGGGCGTCCATTCACCTTACTCTTAGAGAGCGTCTGCTTCAAGGCCGCATGCTGGCTGGGGCGGATAGCCTCGAGTTCGTCGAGGTTCACAAGGAGGTTGCTCGTCAAGGCCATCTCCTTGTCGAACTTGTTCGAAAGGTTCAGATGGTCCAGAAAGTACATGCGCAACTCTAGAGGGAGCAAACGGGTCACAAAAGTGGTCTTTCCACAACCCTGACTTCCGATGAACGTAGGCACACACTCGTTTCCATGAAGCGTATCCATCTGCTGCCAGTGGGCCACAGCAGAGCGCAACCAGATGGTGAGGAAGTTCTGCATCTCAGAGCTGATACCAGGCAAGCGCCCGAAAAGCTTTGCAATGCGGTTCTCGCCGTCCCACTTGGGTAGTTTCTCGAGATAGTCGCGTATGGGGTCATACGCGCGTACCTCTTCAGAATGTACCAACTCCATGATCAGCGGCTTGGGGTTGACCTTCTCGAAGGCCGGCTCCTTGCGGGCACGGATAATGATACTGTTCAGTGCCTCCTGAGTGAGCACACGATAGTGGGGCTCGTCCTCAGAGGGCACGATTGCACGCTCGGCTTCGCCGCTTGGCTTAGCCAAGAATTCCACCTTTCCGCTCAGCACATTGTTACGAAAAAGGTAGTTCTCCTGAAGGAACTCCTCAACTGCGAGAGGTCCCTGCTGCGAAGCTGATACAGCTACGCCATTGATTGTCAAATCCTGACTCATTAACTAAAAGATTTTTAAATTGGTTACTGTTTCAGGCCATGCTTCTCATAGCTCTGTTTTTCAATGTGCAAAGATACAACATTTTTTCGCGATTTGCAAATATTTCCTAATAAATCTGGGCAAAACATTCCAAAATTAACAAAACTTTGCGAATCGTACTTCAACGACATTTTCAATGTCAGAGGTGATAGGGTGGGGTGTTGGTGTAGTGTTGGTGGGGTGTTTGCGAACACCCCACCATGCTCAACCCCTAGTAAACAAAGGGCTTCCGAGAGATTTTGGTGGGGTGTGGGGTGTTTGTTTAACCCGCAGAGTCTTTCAGCGGTTTTGTGCGGTTGCGGATGCTCCTGAGGCCGGCATCGGAGAGGCCCATGATGTCGCAGACTTCCTTGTCGGTCTTGCCCATCTCCTTTAACAGGAGGTAGAGCAGCTAATTCATGAAAAACCCCACCCGTGGAGGCATTAGCCTATACGGATGGGGCGTATGAGAAATAATTAATGGTATCTTACGCGTCGATGTTGGCGTAGGTGGCGTTCTTCTCGATGAACTCACGGCGTGGCTCTACGTCGTCGCCCATCAGCATGGAGAAGATCTCGTCGGCCTCGGCGGCGTTCTCGATGGTCACCTGCTTGAGCAAGCGGTTCTCGGGATTCATGGTGGTCTCCCAGAGCTGCTCGGGGTTCATCTCACCAAGACCTTTGTAGCGCTGTGTGTGCAGGGCCTTGTCATCGCCATTACCAGCTACGTACTTATCGATAAAGGCCTGACGCTGCTGCTCGGTGTAGCAGTATTCGGAGGTCTTCTTGTAGGTACACTTATAGAGCGGTGGGGTAGCGATATAGAGGTGGCCACCCTGGATCACCTGAGGCATGAAGCGATAGAAGAGTGTCATGATCAGCGTGTCGATGTGAGAACCATCGACGTCGGCATCGGTCATGATGATGATCTTATCGTAGCGCAGCTTGTCGATGTTGGCATCCTTAGAGTCTTCACCGTCAACGCCGAAGCGTACGCCGATACTCTGGATGATGTTCATCACAGACTCTGCCTCGAACACACGGTGCCACTGAACCTTTTCCACGTTCAGGATCTTACCACGCAAAGGCAGGATGGCCTGGAAGTGGCGGTCGCGGCCCTGCTTGGCAGAACCACCTGCGGAGTCACCCTCGACGAGGAAGATCTCACACTCCTTGGGATCCTTGTTGGAGCAGTCGGCCAGCTTACCAGGCAGACCACCACCCGTCATCGGGTTCTTACGCTGTACGCTCTCACGGGCCTTGCGGGCTGCAATACGGGCCGTAGCGGCCAGAATCACTTTCTCACAGATGGTGTGAGCCTCTTTCGGGTGTTCCTCCAGATAGTTGGTCATCGCCTCACCAACGGCCTTCTGTACGGCACCGTTCACCTCGCTGTTACCCAGCTTGGTCTTGGTCTGACCCTCGAACTGGGGCTCGGCCACCTTGACGGAGATGATGGCCGTCAGGCCTTCGCGGAAGTCGTCCTGAGCCACCTCGATCTTGGCTTTCTCAATCTGCTTGCGCAGCTGGTCGTCTTCATCAGAATATTTCTTCAGAGAACGTGCCAGGGCGATACGGAAACCAGTCAGGTGGGTACCACCCTCGATGGTGTTGATATTGTTGACGTAGGAGTGGATGTTTTCAGAATAGTCGCTGTTGTAGAGCAGGGCAATCTCGATGGGCACACCGTCCTTCTCCGTCTTCAGACAGATGGGCTCGCCAATGATAGAGGTGCGGTGACGGTCGACGTAGCGCACGAACTCCTTCAGACCTTCCTTGGCGTGGAACACCTCGGGCTGACGGAGATTTCCTTCCTCGTCAGGACGCAGGTCGGTCAGCGTGATGGTGATGCCTGCATTCAGATAGGCCAGCTCACGCATACGCTTGGCGATGATATCGTATTTGTATTCTGTCGTGGTGAAGATGGAGCCATCGGGCCAGAACTGCTGGCGGGTACCGGTCTTGTCGGTGTCGCCCACAATCTTCACGTCGTAGAGGGGCTTACCCTTCTCGTATTCCTGCTGGTAGATATGGCCATTGCGGAATACCTGTGACATCATGTGGGTGGAGAGCGCGTTTACACAGCTGACACCCACGCCATGGAGACCACCAGACACCTTGTAGGAGCCCTTGTCGAACTTACCACCGGCATGGAGTACAGTCATAACCACCTCAAGGGCGCTCTTGTGCATCTTCTCGTGCTCATCGACAGGGATACCACGTCCGTTATCCTGTACGGTGATGGAGTTATCTTCATTAATGGTTACTTCGATATGCGTACAAAAGCCAGCCATCGCCTCGTCGATAGAGTTGTCGACGGTCTCGTTGACCAGATGGTGAAGACCCTTCTCGCTGATGTCGCCAATATACATGGCGGGGCGCTTACGTACGGCTTCCAAACCCTCGAGTACCTGAATGTTACTCGCGGAATAATTCTGTTCTTGAATCAGTTGTTCTTCTGTCATTTTCTTCTATTTGCTCATTTTGTGTGCAAAGGTACGAAAAAAAACTCAGATAAACATAGTTTATCTGCTAAAAAACTACAAAAAATAACCGCAGCCCCTAAGGGTTGCGGTTTCTTTGTTTATTTCCCTAAACTTTATTCTTAAAGCTTATTGATGTGCTGTGCCAGGCTTGACTTCAGGTTGGCTGCCTTGTTCTTGTGGATGATGTTAGTCTTAGCGAGCTTGTCAAGCATCTTCTGAACTTTCGGGTAGAGAGCAACAGCCTCGTCCTTGTTGGTCATAGCGCGCAGCTTGCGCACAGCGTTACGCATGGTTTTTGCGTAGTAGTGATTGTGAAGCGCCTTTTTCTTGTCCTGGCGGATTCTCTTCACTGATGATTTGTGATTTGCCATTTTTAATTTTAATTTTTTAATTGTTAATTTAAAGCTTATGGGTCTTACGCCGCTATGACTGCCCTGGGCAGCTCCCGGAGGAGCCTCTGTCACCGTTCCTGAAGATCTTCAGTAGCACCTGGCTGTGCAGATGACAGATTTAATTTGGTAGTCCGTAGGAGAGTCGAACTCCTCTTTAGAGAATGAAAATCTCTCGTCCTAACCGATAGACGAACGGACCATTGCCTTTTTAAGCGGGTGCAAAGGTACAAATTTTATTGAACATTGAACATTGAAGAATGAATAATATGGTCACATTTAAGGATTATTAACTTTCGTGCACTAAAAAAGTTCAATATTCAATGTTCAATGTTCAATGTTTATCGTATCTTTGCATCCGTATGTTGACGAAAACCCAGGCCATTGTGCTCCATTCACTTAAGTATGGTGAGACACGTCTCATTGTGGATATGTTCACCAGAAGCTACGGTAGACTGTCGTTTATCGTTAATATACCGAAGTCGTCGAAGGCCAAGGTAAAGAAACAGCTGTTTCAGCCGTTGACGCTCTTGGAGATTGAGGTCGACGTGCGTCAGAAGGTGCAGTTGCAGAAGTTGTCGGACGTCCGTCTGGCAGCCCCCTTTCTCTCCATCCCCTTCAATCCGCATAAGTTGTCTATCTCGCTGTTTGTGGCTGAGTTCCTGTATTATGCGCTCCGTTCCGAACAGCGAAACGAGCTGCTGTATGACTATATGGAGAGCAGTATCCTCTGGCTTGACGGACAGGACGGGCATTATGCCAATTTTCATCTGGTGTTTCTGATGAGGCTTTCACGTTTTCTGGGTTTCTATCCGAATCTGGATGATTACGAGGCCGGCGACTATTTCGACCTGCGGGAGAGCGTGTTTCTCCCGTCACCGCCTGTCCATCGTGACTTCCTGCATCCAGAGGAGGCACAGAAGGTGCAGCTGATGATGCGTATGGACTATTCGACGATGCATCTTTTCAAGATGTCGCATGAGGAGCGCAACAGGCTCTTAGAGGTGTCGTTAACATATTACCGACTTCACCTGCCGGATTTCCCGGAGATGAAGTCGGTTGGCGTGCTTCAGGAATTATATCAGTGATTACTCAAACTTGATCGTTCCCTGGATGGCATTTTCCGGAGCGGAATAATTCTCTTCAGGATCGTCTGTCGTCGTTTCGCCACAAGCCTGGCTGTTGATGCTGTCGAGAATCTCACGGGTACGCTTGTAGGTGGGCGTCTGCTCAACGGCAGAGATAACATCGTCATTGTCGAGGTCTTCCGGACGGAAGAGGTAGATATTCGGACGACGCTTGTAGCGCTTGGTGGTACCTTCGTTGCCATAGTAGCGGTTGCGACGGTCCTGACGCTCAGCGGCCTTTTCCTGTTCTGCAGCGATACGGTTCAGTTCTTCCTGGCTCTGCTTCTTCAGGTGGTTGCCCATGCCGTCGATACTCTCGATACCAAAACCGGTGGCGAGGATGGTGACCTTCACCTTCTTGCCCAGTTCGATGTCGGTGGCCAGACCCCACTTGATTTCGAAGTCGTTGCCGAACTTTGCCATGAAGTCGTTCACGTCGTTCATCTCCTCCATCATCAGTGACTGCTGTCCGTCCTTCGAACCAGCAAACGAGATGGAGAGCAGGATCTTCTTCGAGTTGAAGATATCGTTGTCGTTGAGCAACGGTGAGTTCAGGGCATCCTCGATGGCTTTCTTCACACGGCCTTCGCCCTCGCCATAGCCTGTCGACATGATGGCAACGCCACCATCTTTCAGTACGGTCTTCACATCGTTGAAGTCGAGGTTGATTAGTCCGTGTACGGTGATAATCTCTGCAATCGACTTGGCGGCAACGCTCAGGGTGTCATCGGCCTTGCCGAAGGCATCGAGCACGGAGAGCTCTGGATAAATCTCGCGCAGACGCTCATTGTTGATGACCAACAGGGCATCGACATGCTTCTGCATCTCCTCTACGCCGTCGAGGGCCTGGTCTATCTTACGGTCGCCTTCGAAACGGAAGGGGATGGTGACGATACCAACGGTCAGAATACCCAGCTCCTTTGATACGCGGGCAATGACTGGTGCTGCACCAGTACCAGTACCGCCGCCCATACCGGCAGTGATGAAAGCCATGCGCGTGCCGTCGTTGAGCATCTCACGGATGTCCTCAATGCTTTCTTCGGCTGCCGCACGGGCCTTCTCGGGTTTGTTGCCTGCACCAAGACCCTCCTTGCCAAGCTGGAGGTGAACGGGTACAGGTGAGTCGTTGAGTGCCTGGTTATCCGTGTTGCATAGTACGAATGTGACATCGTGAATGCCCTCACGGTACATGTGGTTAACGGCATTACCGCCACCGCCGCCAACACCAATCACCTTGATGATGCTGTGCTCCTTCTCCGGTGCTCCGAAGTCCAGGATATCCATATTCATATTGTTCTCCATAATCTTCTTCCTTTTTTATTCTTCTTCTACTATCGACTTGCCAAATTTGAGAATGCCTTTCTTCAGTTTATTCCAAGTGCTATTCTCCTTACGGATGCGCTCTTCTTCCTCTTTCTTCTTGAGTTCCTCCTCACGCTTGATGCGCTCCTCTTCCTCCTGCTGGCGACGCTTCTCCTCCTCAGCTTTCTGCTTCTCGGCCTCTGTGCGGATAACGCCTGCTGGGGTATCGGTAGCCTGACGGGCTGGGCGCTGGTCGGCTGTGGGATGGACAGGCTGCTTCTGGCTGCTGAACAGGTCGCCGTTGGGATTGATGGCGCTACCGGCACAGTTGATGTCGCCCTTTACCAGCAGTCCGAGTACCGTATTCAACATACCATTCTTAGCCTTAATCTCTTCATTGGTAGTATTGATGGTGTGGGTAATGGACTTGGCGATGCGTATCTTATCCACATGGGTGTGGTTGATGAACGCTTTCTCGATATTCTTCATGTTTGAACCACCGCCAGTGAGGATGATACCGCCCAGCAGCTTATCGTAGTATTCTGAAGGAATCTGATACCAGACGTTTTCGATAATCTCCTCCATGCGACCTTCAACGATCTCAATGAATTTGCGACTCTCTATCTGACGCTCCGAGTCGATGGAGTATTTCAGGTCGTTGTCGATATCGTTGTTGTCGGTGTAGGCAGAGCCGTATTTGAGTTTCATACGCTCTGCATCACTGTCTTCCATCTGCAGGGTGGCAATATCCTTTGTGATATTGTTGCTGCCTAAGGGGATGACGGCCAGATGGCGCAGGATATTCTTGCTATAGACGGATACGGTGGTTGTATCGGCACCGATGTCGACGAGGGCACAGCCTGAGCGCTTCTCCGTTTCTGTCAGTACACTGTCGGCGAGGGCCAGAGGAGCGAGATACATCTCTGCCACATTGATGTTTGCCGTCTCAAAGCATTTGTTGAGGTTGCGATAGAAGGACTTACGCTCCAGGATATTCAGGAAGTGTCCCTCCAGACGGTTGGCCTGAATGCCGACAGGGTCGAGCTGGAACTGTGAGCCTACTTTGTATTCTTGAACGGCAGCATCGAGGATTTCCTGATCCTGATAGGTCATGTTACGGTTGGCATCCATCAGTTCAATGACCATATCCTGGGAGATGATGGTCTCTGTGGGAAGGTCTTTGGAGACGACATTCTTCACACCGCGGATAGACTGTCCGCCAACACCCACATACACCTGAGTAATCCCTGTCTTGAGTTGATTTTCCAGTTTCCTGACAATACTGGTAAGGCATTGAGCGGTCTTGTCAATGTTGTAGACCACTCCCTTGCGGATGAACGAGGAAGAGGGCTCCTTGACGACGGCGAGTACATTGATACTCCCGTCGAGGTTCTTCTGTCCCGCGATACCGGTCATTTTGGATGAGCCGAGTTCGATTGCTACGATAAATTCCTTTGCTGCCATCATCTGATATATTTATTATTAATGATTCTTCCTTTTTTTGCAGATAATCTGATTACTGAATTCTACGTTGATATATGAGTATTTGTTCCATCCCGCCTTGTTGAGACCATAGAGGTAGAACTTACGTGTGCGCTCCAGCTTCTGTTCAATCATGGTGGGACTTCCCAGATAGATGATATGGTCGCCAACCCGTGGTACCAGTTCTATGGTGCCGTTGGAGAGGACGTTAATCTGAACAATCTGGTTCTTCCAGAAGTCGTCCTGCATGATGGTCTTTGCAACCGTCGTCAGTCTGCTCTGGGCATACTTGCGGGAGATGGTTCCTGTGGCGATGAGAAGATCTGTCACATAACGGTTCTCCGGCATGAAGTTACCCTGTGAGTCGATGTAATAGCTCTCACCATTGTCGGGCATAACCCGTACGACAGGTGTGCGCTGTTTGATGCTGATGCAGACATGTCCGCTCTGGGTCTTATGGCATTCCGCCTTTTCCACGAAGGGGCTTTTCTGTAAGCACTCCTCGATCTTTCTGGAACTGATGGCCTCCATAGGCTGAGAAAGCGGGTAGGCATGCTCTTGCGACAGGATGCGCTTGATTTCGCCGACATTCAGGAAGCCTTCCACCTCGCTTTTCTCGATATTGATCTTCACCTCTGTGCAATGCGTCTCCTTTGCACCGGGTTTGTTAAACGCGGTGATGGCGAGCAACAGGTAGGCGGCGACAAGTATGTCGCAGACAACGATGGCGGTTTTCTTCCAGTTGATGGCCGGCATATTTCTTTGTTTGACTATTTACTGTTTAATATCTTGGTAATCTGTGGAACCTGATTGTCGAGGTCGCCAGCACCGAGAACGATCAGCACCTCGAACTGGTGGGTCTTGACATAGTCCAGTACCTTATCCTTCTGGATCATCTCTTTCTTCACGCCCGGCTTCAGGTTGTCGAAGATAAGTTGTGAGGTGACACCCTCGATAGGTGCCTCACGGGCTGGGTAGATCTCGGTGAGCACCACCTCGTCGAGCTGGCTCAGCGCGTCGGCGAAATCTTTATAGAAGTCGCGGGTGCGGGTATAGAGGTGTGGCTGGAAGATGGCCGTGATATGCTTGTCCTTATACAATTCACGGATGCTCTTAGCACTCTGGTAGATCTCTTTCGGGTGGTGGGCATAATCGCTGAGGAAGACCAGCTTGTCGGTCTTGATCTTGAAATCGAAGCGACGGTCCACGCCACCGTAGGTCTGCATACCGTATTTGAGCTCCTCAGCCGTACAACCGTTGAGTTGTGCCATTGCCATGGCAGCGATGCCGTTTTCAATGTTGATGGGAATGGGCTGTCCGAGCTGCACATTCTTGACATTCTCAATCGGCGAGATGAAATCGAAGGTGATCTCACCATTCTCAATACGGATGTTCTCTGCATGGAAATCGCCCTCGTTGAGACTATAGTCATAACGGCGGACACCCTCCTGCAGATGTTCTTTCATCTCTAAGTCGCGGTGGATAATCAAAGCACCGCCCGACTGGATCAATTCCGAATAGTGGCGGAAACTCTCCAGATAAGCCTCCTTCGTACCATAAATGTCAAGGTGGTCGGGGTCCGTGCTGGTGATGACGCTCATCCAGGGACGCAGCCAGTGGAAAGAACGGTCGAACTCATCGGCCTCGATGACCACGAAGTCGGAGTCGGAGAGGATATAGTTGGTGCCATAGTTCTTCGAGATACCACCGAGGAAGGCGTTGCAGTCGAGATGGCTCTGGTGCATGATATGGGCACACATGGTTGATGTGGTTGTCTTACCATGGGTACCGGCCACACAAAGTCCCTTATGGGCTTGCGTCAGGGTTCCGAGAACCTGGGCGCGTTTCTGGATCTCAAAGCCGTTCTCACGGAAGAAGACGAGTTCTTTGTGTTCTGCCGGGATGGCCGGTGTATAAATGACGAGGCATGACTTGCTCTGCTTGCAGGCAAAGGGAATCTGCTCTATATCCTCCTCATAATGAATGAGCATGCCCTCTTTCTCAAGCTGGCGTGTCAGATCTGAGGGGGTCTTATCATAGCCGGCCACGACATGTCCTTTCTTGAGGAAGTAGCGGGCGATGGCACTCATGCCGATGCCACCGGCTCCTACGAAATAGACTGCTTTGATATCTTCTGTATTCATTGTGCTAATTTGATTACTTCTTTTGCGATAATTTCTGCCGAGTCGGGGAGGGCCAGTTTCAGGACATTCTCACTGAGCGACTTCTGCTTGGCTCCGTCGTTGACGGTCTTGATGGCCAGTTCCAGCAGTGTGGCGGGGGCCTCGGCATCCTTCACGTAGATGGCTGCGCTGCGTGTGGAGAGGGCAAGTGCATTCTTGGTCTGGTGGTCTTCTGCCACATTCGGACTGGGTACGAGGATGACGGGCTTGCCAATCAGACAGAACTCGGAGATACTGCTCGCTCCAGCACGGCTGATGACGAGGTCGGCGGCCTTATAAGCAGCACCCATATCGGAGATGAAGTCGGTCACCTTCAGGTTGGGGATGTCCTGACCCTTCAACTGTTCAGCGATAGCGGCACTGTAGTATTTGCCTGTCTGCCAGATGAACTGTACATCGGATGATCTGACAAGGTCGAGATGCTGTAATACACTCTCGTTGATGGTCCTGGCCCCCAGACTGCCACCTACGAGCAGGATGGTCTTTTTGGTCGGGTCCAGACCGAAGCTCTTGATGGCATCCTCACGAGAGATGGTTGTGTCGAGCAATGCCTGGCGGACAGGGTTTCCTGTCAGGATAATCTTCTCGGCAGGGAAGAAACGTTCCATGCCTTCGTATGCCACACAAATCTTCTCGGCTTTCTTGGCAAGGAGCTTGTTTGTAACACCGGCATAGGAGTTTTGCTCCTGGATCAGGCAGGGAATACCCATCGCTGCAGCCTTGTTCAGTGTGGGACCACTGGCATAGCCACCCACACCCACAGCGACCTGTGGCTGAAAGTCCTTGATAATTTGTTTGGCCATCCGTTGGCTCTTCCAGATCTTATAGAGCACCTTGAAGTTCTTCAGCAGGTTCTTGCGGTCGAAGCCACAGATGGGCAGGCCTTTGATCTCATAACCCGCTGCAGGAACGCGTTGCATCTCCATACGTCCCAAGGCACCGACGAAAAGGATTTTTGCATCCGGACGTAGTGCCTTGATTGCATTTGCAATACTGACAGCAGGGAAGATATGTCCTCCTGTGCCGCCTCCGCTAATGATGACTCTCAACTCTTTTTCCATACCTTATTTATATATGAGGGTGCAAAATTACAAATTAAATTTCTTTTAGCGCCATTTTTTGCTCTCTTTTTTTCGCAGAGCGACTAACACTTAAGATTGCACCAATGTAGGCGCAGTTGATGATGGTTGAGGTACCACCTTTACTGATTAGAGGCAGCGGTTGTCCCGTCACAGGGGCGATGCCTACTGCCACCAGCATGTTGAAGACTGCCTGGACTACGAGTAGCAAGGCCAGGCCCATTACCAAGAAAGCCGGGAAATTATTCTCGCAACGGCTGGCAATACGGGCCGTCCTGTAAAGCAGCACAATATAGAGCAGCACTACAAACGAGGCTCCGATGATGCCCAATTCCTCGATGACAATGGCAAAGATAAAGTCGGAGAAGGCCTGTGAAAGGAAGTCTCGTTCAACCGATTGGCCTGGACCCTTGCCGATGATGTTGCTCGACACGATGGCAATGTTGGCGTGAGCCACTTGGGCATCTTTATCAAGATCGTATTTATCTGGAGAGATGTCCTTCTTGTCGAGGTGTTTGACGATACGGTTGCGCCAGGTCACAAAACGGTGGAAGACGCCGCCGCCCTTGATGACTTTCGTATCTGTCTCTCCACTGACTGCTTCTGTCGTCTGCTCACTGCTCTCCTGACTCTCCCCGATACTTCCCAAAGTGAGTACCAAGGTCAGGAATACGGCTACAAGGACAGCACAGGCTCCCACCAACTTTCCCATCTGGATCATCGGCACGCGACCAATGAACATCATCAGGAAGATGACTGCAAAGAGCAGGGCTGCTGTCGACAGGTTCTCGATGCCGATAAGGGCTGCCGTCGGAACAACAATCCAGAGGATATATTTGAAGGCCTTCTTGTCGGCACCCTCCTCCCGTTGCATGGCACTGAGAATCTGTGCCGTGATGAGCACCATCGTGCCCTTTGCAATCTCTGAGGGTTGGAAGGTGATGCCGCCGGGGAGGGAGATAACGCGGTTGGCACCATTGATGGACTCTCCGCCAATGAGTACCCAGAGTAGTGTAAAGCCTGAGATTACCAGTAGGAAAGGTGTCATCAACTTGAAGTAACGGCACGGGACGTTCAGGGTGACCACAGCCACGATGGCGCCAATGATAATGGTGACCGTGTGGAACGCAATCGGCCCGATATAGTTCTGACTCTTGTATGTCAGGTTGCTCGAGGCCGAAAAGACCTCGACGATGCTGATCATACAGAGGAAGAAGAATACCATCCAGATGACCTTGTCTCCTTTGAAGATGTTACCTATCCTTTTGTTCATATCTTATAGGTTTCTTACCAATTCCTTGAATTGTTCACCACGGTCCTCCATATTCTTGAAGAGGTCGAAGGAGGCGCAGCATGGGCTGAGCAGAACAGTCTCTCCGGGCTGGGCCATCTCGTAACAGGCCTCGATACACTCCTTCATAGAGTGGGTGTCGCGGACAGGGATGCCCATGCCGTCGAAGTTGTCGTGCAGCTTCTGGTTGTCGGCACCGAGATACACCAGACCAGAGCATTTCTCCTTCACCAGCGGCTTGATGGGGCTGTAGTCATTGCCCTTGTCCTTGCCGCCGATGATGAGGATGACCTTAGTCTTCATGGCCTCCAGTGCATACCAGCAGGCGTCGACATTCGTGGCTTTAGAGTCGTTGATATATTGCACGCCACGAACCATGCAGACCTTCTCCAGACGGTGCTCCACACCGGGGAAGTCGCTGAGGCACTTGCGGATCTCTTCTTTCTTGATTCCTGCGATGTTGGCTGCAATACCGGCTGCCAGCGAATTGTAGATATTATGTTTACCAGTGAGACTGAGACTCTCCTGTTCCATGTTGAATGGCTCTGGCTCTTCAATCTTGTACTGGCCTTCCTCGATATAGCCGATGACACCTTTCTCCTTCAGCTCAGAGAAGGGGTATTGTATGGACTTAATGTCGTATTTCTCCAGTTCCCGTTTGATGATGGGATCGTCGGCCCAGTAGATGAAGGCATCTTTGGGTGTCTGGTTCTGGATGATTCGCATCTTGGAGTCCACATAGTTCTGCATCTCGAAGTTGTAGCGGTCCAGATGGTCGGGGGTGATGTTCAACAGGATGGCGATGTCGGCACGGAAGTCGTACATGTTGTCCAATTGGAACGAACTGAGTTCGATGACGTAGTATTCGTGTGGATCCTCTGCCACCTGGAGGGCGAGTGAGTTACCGATGTTACCGGCCAGTCCCACGTCGTAGCCTGCATCCTTGAAGATGTGGTAGATGAGCGAGGTGGTAGTGGTCTTACCATTTGAGCCTGTGATGCATACCATCTTTGACTGTGTGTAACGGCCGGCAAACTCAATCTCGCTGATAATATGGATGCCCTTCTCCTTGACCTTCTGTATCATGGGGGCGGTGTCAGGGATGCCAGGACTCTTGATAATCTCGTCGGCATTGAGGATTTTCTCCTCGCTATGATGTCCCTCTTCCCATTCAATCTGATGGTCATTCAACTGTTTCTTGTATTTGTCGGCAATCTTCGACATGTCTGATACAAACACGTCGAAGCCTTCTTTCTTGGCAAGTACGGCTGCACCTGCGCCGCTCTCTCCTGCTCCTAATATAACGATTCTTTTCATCTTTCTTTTTATCTCATCTTTAATGTTATGATGGCCAAAGCCGCTAAGATAATGGATGTAATCCAGAAGCGGATGGTGATCTTTGACTCGTGGAACGGACGGCGGGGCCATCCTTTAAGAATATAAGTACTGGTAGCGTCGAGCTGTGAATCCAGTTTCCGGAAGTTGTCGTGAATAGGTGTGGCACGGAACACACGTACCCGCTTACCTTTCCGCTTCTGGATCTTAAACCACTGGGTCTGTATGATAACACTCAGGCTCTCCACGAAGAAAATACCGCAGAGAATCGGGAGTAACAGCTCCTTATGGATGATGACGGCACACACACCGATGATGCCGCCGATGGTTAGTGAACCCGTGTCGCCCATAAATACCTGGGCGGGGAAAGCATTGTACCACAGGAAACCGATCATGGCACCAACGAATGCACAAAGGAACACCACCAGTTCCTCAGAGTGGGGGATATACATGATGTCGAAATACGAGGCATAGCCGATGTGCGACGACACATAGGCGAGTATGCCTAATGCAACGCCCACGATGGCAGAGTTGCCTGCACACATACCATCCATGCCGTCATTGAGGTTGGCGCCATTGGAAACGCCTGTCACAGCGAAGATGGTGACAAAGACGAAGAGCATCCATCCGGCGGCAACCTTATATTGGCCTAAGAAACCCATCACGTCTGAGTAGTTCAGGTTGTGGTTCTTGATGAAGGGAATGGTGGTCTGCAGGGACTTCACGGCTTCCTTCTTGTGTTTAACGACAATCTCCTGGTTTTGTTGCGAAACGTTGATGTTCTCCCTGACGACGACATCGGGACTCAGCCAAAGTGTCAGACCCACGATGAAGCCGATGCTCACCTGTCCCACAATCTTGTACTTGCCCTTCAGTCCGTCCTTGTTGCGTTTGAATATCTTGATATAGTCATCGAGGAATCCGAGGAATCCCAGCCATACCGTGGTGATAATCATGAGGATGATGTAGATGTTTCGCATTCGGCAAAGCAGAATGACAGGAATCAGGATACTGACGATGATGATGATACCACCCATCGTCGGCACACCTTTCTTCTCGACTCCAAATGGATCGATTGCCGGGTCGCGCTCCGTTTCGAAGATCTTCTTACGTTTCATCCATCGTATGAACTTCTCACCAAACCAGGCAGAGATCAGCAGGGCGAGAATCAGCGTCAGCAGCGCACGGAAGGAGATGTAGCTCCACATGTGCGCTCCCGGAATATCATACTGCTCTAAAAAACGGAAGATGTAGTATAGCATAACTCTTTAAACTTCTAAATACCAAAAATGTCTCTTACCACTTCCTTGTCATCGAAGTGGTGTTTTACACCCTGAATCTCCTGATAGTCCTCATGCCCCTTGCCGGCAATGAGGATAACGTCACCCTTTTCAGCCATCATACAAGCGGTACGGATGGCCTCGCGACGGTCGACGATGCTGACAACCTTTTTCATCTGCTTGGCATCCAGACCAGCCAACATATCATCAATGATATCCTGCGGTTCCTCGAAACGGGGGTTGTCGCTGGTGATAATCACTTTGTCGCTCTGCTTCACGGCCTCTTGTGCCATCAGCGGGCGCTTGCCTTTGTCGCGGTTGCCACCAGCACCACAGACGGTAATAACCTTTCCCTTGCCATCGAGCACTTCATGGATGGCGTTCAGCACATTCTCCAGTGCATCGGGGGTGTGGGCATAGTCTACAATGGCGGTGTAGCCTTCAGGTGAATGGATGGGTTCCAGTCGTCCGTTGACACTCTTCAGTGTACTCAGGATAACGAGGATATCCTCGGGCTTCTTACCCAGCATGACGGCAGCTCCGTAGACGGCGAGCAGGTTGCTGACATTGAACTTGCCGATAAACTGTACGCCGACCTCTCTGCCATCGATTTCGAGATACATACCCTCGAAATGGCATTCGATGATCTTAGCCTTGAAGTCGGCCATCGTACGAGTAGAGTATGTCTTGATCTGAGCGCGACAGTTCTGCACCATCACCATGCCGTTCTTGTCATCTGCATTGGTGATGGCAAAGGCATCCTTGTCGAGTCCGTCGAAGAAAGCTTTCTTGGCATCACGGTAGTTCTCGAACGTGCCGTGGTAGTCCAGATGATCACGGGTCAGATTGGTGAAGAGTCCACCAGTAAATCTCAGTCCGCCAATACGTTTCTGGGCTATGGCATGACTCGAACACTCCATGAATGCATATTCGCAGCCGGCTTCCACCATCTGGGCCAGGAGACGGTTCAGTTCTATGGGGTCGGGAGTGGTGTGGTCTGCCGGGATTGCCTCACCCTCGATATAGTTACAGACGGTGGAGAGCAGACCGCACTTGTGGCCGAACTGGCGAAACATATTATATAATAAGGTGGCGATGGTGGTCTTACCGTTCGTACCTGTCACACCAACCAACTTCAGTTGGCGTGACGGATCGCCATAGAACTGTGTAGCTACCTCGCCCACCCAGTCTTCCGTCGACTCTACGGCGATATAGGTGATACCCGGTTCGCGTCTGTTAGGGAAGTATTCGCACAAGACGGCTACCGCTCCCTGTTCGATGGCTTTAGGAATGAACTTGTGGCCGTCGGTCTGCGTACCTGGGATGGCCACGAACAGATGTCCTGCCTCGATGCGGCGGGAATCAATGTTGACACCCGTAATCTCGATGTCCGCATCACCGAGGATGTTGAGTACTTCTACATTTTTGAGCAGTTCGTTCAGTTTCATATCTTATTCCTTATTATAGATTATTCCAATACTAAGTCGCACACCATTCCCTGCTTAATGGCTGTTCCCGCATAGATGCTTTGTGACTTCACACGGCCTCTGCCCCTTAACCTGGCCTTTACGCCACGGACCTCTAACTGGTAGACAGCGTCGCGGGCTCCCATGCCCAGCACGTTGGGCACGATGCCTTTCGAGGTTTTTTGTTCGTCGATGCTGTTGCCTGCCTTGACACCAAGTTGTCTGAGCACATAGTCTGAGGCGGCGATGTCGCCTCCTTTGACTTCAGGTGTCATCACGGAGGTCTCGTCATGGGCATCATCTACGCTTCGTTTCAGGTTCTGGGCCATCACACCCTCTGCAATATGGTGGAATACAACACCGCTCATGCCACCGCCAGAAGCGGGCAGTCCCGACTTCTTGATGCAGACGATACAGGTATATTTAGGATTGTCAGCAGGGAAATAACCTGCAAACGAGAGCCAGTAGCGGGTGGTTCCCGAGTGGTAGCTGCCGTGCTGGTCAGCCACCTGGGCCGTACCTGTCTTACCTGCCACCTTGAACGACTTGGATCCTGCTTTCCTGCCAAGGCCTTGGCTGACGACATGTTCCAAGATGGTCTGCATCGTCTTGATGGCCTGAGGCTTGGCAATCCGCTCTTTGAGCACCACGGGTTCATATTCCTTGACGACCTGTCCGTCTTTTACCAACTGTTTTACGAAACGGGGCTGCATCATCCTGCCGTTGTTGGCAATGGCATTATAGAAAGCCACCGTGTTGATGGGGGCAATCTGTGTCTCATAGCCGATACTCATCCAGGGCAAGGTGGTCTTACTCCAGTACTTGGCACGGTCGGTGGTCTTGGTGTCTGGCATACGGATATAGGGAGGATGGTAGCCTTGGATAGGCAGTTTCAGATCCTCGTGGATGCCTACACGGTAGAGACCCTGTACATATTTTGTGGGATTGGCACCATAGAACTTGTCGATAACCCAGCTGACACCGATGTTGGAACTCACTTCCAGGGCTCGGGCCATATTGATATCCTGATAACCGCCACGGCGCCAGTTGTGATCTTTCATCAGTCTGCCGTGCATCTCCATCACACCGCTACCCGTATGAATCACGAGGCTGGTGTCGGCCACACCGTCGTCGAGAGCTACGAGGAAAGAGGCCACTTTGAAAACTGAACCTGGCTCACAACGGAAGCTGACGGCATTGTTTACCATCTCATAATATTCGCCGTCGGCAGCACGCTGCATGTTTACAATAGCCTTCACGTCGCCAGTCTTCACCTCCATCAGGATGGCAACGCCCATCTCACCATTTACCTGTGGGTCTTTCAACTCCTCAATCAGGGCACGTTCAGCCAGGTCCTGCATACCTACGTCGATGGTGGTCACAATGTCACAACCGTCGATGGGTGCCAGAACAGGAATGTCCAGATATTTCTGAAGCACCTTTCTACGATGCATGAGTCCGTTGGTGCCGCGCAACTCCTTGTCGAAGGCCAACTCCAGACCGTTCTTCGCACTGTCGATCTCGCCATAGAGGTCGCCGATGGTGCGGCGGGCGAGGGTGGTGAAGGGCTTACGACGGGCATTAAACTCCTCCCAGTGGAAGCCACCCTTATAGGTGCGCTCCTTGAAGATGGGCAGCATACGCACTTCACAGAAGGTGTTATAGTCGATACGGCGAGGCCAGATAGCCCAGTGACGGGCACCTACAGAACCGTTTTTCAATACTTTCTGTTTGCCTTCGAGCAGGTGGGCTTTGAACTCCGCAGCTGTTTTCTTGGGGAAGATCTTGTTCAGACCGTCGCAGATGCTGTCTATCTCCACTTCCCAGATGGAGTCGTGACGGGCCTGGCCTAACGAGTCATCAGTACCAGCCTGGAAGTCCATGTAGATCTTATATTCGGGGATGCTGCTGGCCATCAGCTGGCCGTCGCTGCTGAGAATGTTACCACGGTTGGGCTTCACGATGACACTGTCGCGCTTCAGACGGGCAGCCACATCGCTCCAATACTGCTTCTTGGCAGTCATGATGTACATGGCCTTGCCTACGATGGCAAAACCAATCAATGTCATGACTACCGCAATAGCAAAGTAGCGGGGCATTACTTTGTCGCTCTTAAACTTGCTCATTCCTCTATATATATAATATAAGGTGGCTGATCTGCGATATGAAGCAGACTATCCTTGTTCTGTTTCAGGGCTTCGAGCACATGGCTCTCACGACATTTCTCCGTGAGGGTACTGGAGCTGGAGAGGGCCTTGTACTTGGCGTCGAGCACTTCCTTTTCCAGTTTGTCGATGGCAATCATATCCTGTTGACACTGGTATCTGAAGGCGACGTAGAGGATGGTGAAGATCACCATCAGTACAAACAGCCAGATCTGACGTCGCACCATATCGGCTGTCAGGAAGTCGCCACCCAGGATCGTCCTCAGTGTCATCGTCGATGTCAGCTTGGGGTCTTCCTCCTTGGCTTTCTCCTTAATCAGCTGGATGGTCTTCCTGGCCTGCTCTTTCATCTCGGCGGCCTCGTCTATCAGGTCATGTTCCTCCTTCTTGACGGCAGGCTCTTCCTCGATGCCATCCTGGATTTCCAGTTTTATATCGTCAGTCTTACTCATATCTATTTTTCTTCAATCTCAACTCTTTCTGCAATTCTCAATTTTGCACTCCGGCTACGCGGGTTCTGCTGTTGTTCCTCATCACTCGGTACGATGACCTTGTTACTGATGGCCCGGAAAGGGGCCTCTGTCCTTCCGAAGAAATCCTGCTTGACCTTCCCTTCGGCATTGCCAGCTTTCATGAAATTCTTCACAATACGATCTTCCAACGAGTGATAGGTGATCACCGACAGTCTGCCGCCTTCGCCCAGGACGTCTTTTGCGCCGTTAAGCATCTCTTTCAGGGCTGTCATCTCGTGGTTCACCTCAATGCGCAGGGCCTGGAACATTTTTGCCATCTCTTTCTTCTCGCGCTCCCGCTGAAACAGCTTTTCCGTGACCTTGATCAGGTCGCCTGTGGTCTCTATGGGCTGCTCATAGCGCACCTTCACGATGGCCGAGGCTATTTTCCGTGCATTCTTCAACTCTCCGTAGAGATAGAAGATGTCCGACAGCTGCTCTTCATCATAGGTCTTCAGGATCTCCGCTGCCGTCATGCCAGCCCGTTTGTTCATCCGCATGTCGAGTGGTGCGTCGAAGCGGAACGAGAAACCGCGGGTCTCATCGTCAAAGTGGTGACTTGAAACCCCTAGGTCGGCTAACAGTCCGTCGATATGATCCACATCATAGTAGCGCATCCAGTTCTTCAGGTATCTGAAGTTGCTTCTGACGAAGGTAAACCGCTCGTCGTCAACGATGTTCTGTTCTGCGTCTTCGTCCTGATCGAAGCTGTAAAGATGGCCTTTCTTTCCGAGTCTGCGCAGTATCTCCCTACTGTGCCCGCCGCCACCGAAGGTAACGTCTACATAAACACCATCGGGCTTGATATCAAGCCCGTCGATGCTCTCCTGAAGGAGTACTGGAATGTGATATGTCTCGGCGGTGGTCATCGGTTGTCTTCGACGTTCATGATGTCTTCAAATTCAGTACCGAATTCTTCATCGGTCTTTAGGGTCTTCTCCAGATTCGTGGGCGACCATATTTCTATGGTGTCGTCCATGCCGATAAACTGGATGTCCTGGTCAATTTCTGCTATTTTCTGTAGACGCTTGGAAATCAGGAATCGCCCGTTGCCGTCGAGTGTCACCACTTCGGCTTCCGAAACAAACTGTCGGAACATCTGCTGATGAGCCTGCTTCCAAGGGCGCAACTGCTGCTTGAGCTGATCGAGGCGTTCATTCCATACGCTTTCGGGATAGATGACCAGACATTTCTGGAAAACATCCTTTCTCAGCACCAGGTTCTCCTCGCCAGATGCCTGGAGCACCTTGCGGAAAACGGCTGGCAGAAAGGCTCTTCCCTTCGTGTCGGTTTTTGCTTCTATATTCCCTAAAAAACGCATACGTACATCTTTATATTTTAAATCGGTTACAAAGATAGATAAATTTCCCCACTTTCCGCCACTTTTCCCCACTTTTTTTCAATTTTAACTTTATTTATTGATTTGCCTCCTTCCGTTAGGATGACAAAAGAAGTGTTTTTTAAGGTTAATTTGTGATAGATTGGTCGTCAAAAAGTGGCCGTTGTGTACAAAATACTTTTAAAAAGAAAGATTTTTCGTCATTTTATGCTCATTATTGAAAGAAATGTGCTATTTTTGCACCACGTTAGTGTTTTTGAAGAGAAAATGGCAATTGTTACAGAGAAGACCATCGACATTGATCAGATCTTAAAAAGCAAGATGGGTAGTAAGGCAAAGTACATCCCCCGGCCTCTCGTGGGCTGGCTAAAGCGTATTGCCCATCAGGACGATGTGAACGCCTTTCTTTGGGAGAATCGCGACAAATCGGGTGTCGAGTGGCTGGAGGAATGTGTCAAGTACCTCGATATGACACTTGAGATAGAAGGGAAGGAGAATCTGCCTGATCCTCAGGACGGAAAGCTCTATACCTTCGTCAGCAACCATCCCCTTGGCGGAGAAGACGGTGTGGCTCTGGGAGCTATTATCGGGCGCCACTACGACGGGCGTTTCCGTTATTTGGTCAACGACTTGCTGATGAATCTGCCAGGATTGGCTCCAGTCTGTATTCCCATCAACAAGACAGGAGGCCAGAGCCGTAACTTCCCTGCGATGGTGAAGGCAGGTTTTGAGAGCGATAATCACATGCTGATGTTCCCTGCAGGACTCTGTTCTCGCAAGCAAAACGGTGTGATTTGTGACATCCCCTGGTCGAAGACCTTCATCTCGAAGAGTGTGGAATATCAGCGCGATGTGGTGCCCATCCACTTCAGTGGCCAGAACTCCAAATTCTTCTATCGCCTCGCCAACTTCAGCGACAAATGTCTGCCATTCAACCTTGCCATGCTTTTCCTGGTCGATGAGATGTACAAAAACGTTCACAAGACCTTCCAGATCAGTATTGGGAAACCCATCCCTTGGCAGACCTTCGACAAGAGTAAAACACCGATGGAATGGGCACAATTCGTGAAAGATCAAGTCTATAAACTATAATCATAGAAAGAGGAAATGGAACAGGAGATTATCCAGCCGATTGAAAAGGAAGTTCTCAAGAGCGAGCTTACCTCAGAGCGCCAGCTTCGTATGACCAACAAGAGTCATAACGAGATTTACGTGATTACGGCACACAATGCACCTAACGTGATGAAGGAGATTGGACGCCTTCGCGAGATTGCCTTCCGTGAAGCTGGTGGAGGTACGGGAAAGTCGATGGATATCGATGAATTCGATATTTGTGAGAACTGTTACAAGCAACTGATTGTCTGGAATCCTGAGGCCGAGGAGATCATCGGAGGCTATCGCTATCTGCTGGGACAGGACTGGGAGTACGATGAGAAGGGTCAGCCCATCCTGGCTACGAGCCACATGTTCCACTTCTCAGAGACCTTCATAAAAGACTATGCTCCCTGGACCATTGAACTCGGACGCTCCTTTGTCGCTCTGCCTTATCAGAGTTCGCGTATGGGTGCCAAGAGTCTCTTTGCCCTCGATAACCTCTGGGACGGATTGGGTGCACTGACTGTCATCAAGCCCAATGTGAAGTACTTCTTTGGCAAGATGACCATGTATCCCTCGTATATCCGTAAGGGTCGCGATATGATTCTTTACTTCCTGAAGACCTATTTTGATGACAAGGAAAAGCTGATTATCCCGATGAAACCGCTGAAATTGGATACTGATCCTTCTGAATTGGAGAAACTCTTCAGTGGCAAGAGCTTTAAGGAAGACTATAAGGTGTTGAATACTGAGATTCGCAAACTCGGATACAATATTCCCCCATTGGTGAATGCCTACATGAGCCTTTCGCCCACGATGAAACTCTTTGGTACAGCCATCAACTACGGCTTTGGCGATGTGGAGGAGACAGGTATCCTGATTGCCATCGATGAGATTCTTGAAGACAAGCGTGTGCGCCACATCGACTCGTTCATCAAGGAGCATCCTGAGGCCCTCAAGATCACCAGCGGAGCCAATAATGTCATCTACAAGGAACGCTCGTAAGGGAAAGACAACCGCTTTTTTGTTAATTAACCATAAATTGCATGCTTTTCATGCAACTAATTCCTTATTTCCTGTTTTAATGGTAGATGAACCAATTAAATTCAACAGATGAAACAAACAATTCTTGGCATTCTACTTCTGGCTAGCGTCAGTGCGCAAGCCCAGGAAAAGATGCCCAAACATGAGATTTCAGCCAGCTATGGCTATCCCACCATTGCTTTTGCCATGTTTGTAGACAGCGACCCATCCTGTCCGCATGCAGAACAAGCCTTCTATGAAAACGACCGTAATTTTGGTCCATTGTCGTTGGAGTACTTTTATCGCATCTCGCGCTGGATCAGTGTTGGTGGCGTGTTTACATTTATCAATAGGCAGAAGGACATCGTACAAGGCAAGGTGCAGATAGGCGATTTTACGGAGCGTTACTATGCCTTGATGCCATCCATTAAGTTCAATTGGGTGAGAAGCAAGCATTTCGGCCTTTATTCAAAACTTGTCGCTGGCCCTTGTCTTCATACAAAGACTGATAAAGTGGAGTCATCCACAATGATAATAAGTTGTGGTGCCGAACATTGTAGAACAACGGTTATCGACCATTGTGATGAATATACCGATCGAAAAGTAGGCCTTATCGGACAGGTCACGCCGTTAGGAATTGAGGCAGGTGATCGTCTGCGAGTCTTTGGCGAACTAGGTGTTGGCATTCAGGGCGTCTTCAACGCTGGCCTCAGATATCAGTTCTAAATATACTACAGAAAAAGGTGCCATCCGGATTATCGGGTGGCACCTATTATGTTATTTTGCCATTGAATACGTGCGGTTCTTGTTGGCGCCATGGGCTTCGAGGTAGCCAAACTCGGCGAGTTGGCGGAGATATCGCTTGGCGGTAGTGGCTGGAATGCCGAAATGCTGTACGATTGTCTCTGTTGTGAATTCTCCTTTATCGGCCACATAGTTCAGAATATCGACCAGTTTCTCGGCCAAAGAGGGCTTAATCGACCATTTATCGACCATTTCCTGCGCCAAAGCAGATTTATCGACCACTTCCGATGCTACAGACTTGACATATTGGTCGATATCGGCCTGCAGATGCTGACAATGATGACGGGCCATGCAGTCGAGGAAAACATTAATGTCTTCGCTCTCACGAGTATCAATCAGTGCCTGAATATATTCGGCTTTATCCTCTTTGAGCACTTTGGTTGGCAATACACCAAACTCCCATTGCAGTAAGTTCATCAACAACCTACATGTACGTCCATTACCATCAGCCCAGGGATGGATGGTCACCAATTCGAAGTGTGCCCAGAAACTGAGATCGTAAACGGCTGTAATGTCAGAAGGATCAATGGCTTTGCGTCGTTTATTAAGTTCCTCGCAAAAGGCTGCAAGACGAGCAGGAACTTTCTGGTATGACATGTACGATTTGCCACCAAAGCCGGCAGTAACGTTGAGCTTGCGGAGTTCACCTTTGGCAGCAGAGAAGTCTCCACCTATTGAATGGTACTCGCTACCCGTACGAGCCATTACTTTCGAGGCCAGTAGGATGAGCCAATCAACAGTGATAGGTTCGTGTTTTTTAATCCATTCGCGTCCATAGTCGTATGCAACCTTCAAGTCAAGATTCATTTGCTGCTCCAACATGGTGCGTTTGCTACTCGTAATTCCCTCATCGAAAAGCAATTGGGCCTCCACTTCTGTCACTGTACTGCCCTCAATGGCTGTGGAGTGGGTAATGATGGAATAGAGATAGAACTTATCAAAGTCTATCTGATTGGATATGCCCAACTCCTTGTGTTGTTGGAGTAACCGCAGCAATAGTTCCTTATTCTCTTTTGTCATAGCTTACTTGTATAACTGCCAAGCCTCATAAATCTTGCACGTTTCCGCTGCAAATATAAGAATTATTAGTGAATAAAAGAAGGAATTGGGAGAAAAACACATTTCAGATAGATAAAAACGTGAAACACAAAACAAATGCTCATCAATTAAACAATCGGGCTAAAATGTTAAATAATGCACAAGAAGCCAAAATAATCATGAAATAGTTTGGGCATCGTTTTCCCCTCAACGAGTGGATTAAATACTAACAAACAAAAGGTGTTACCCCGTAATAGTATAACACCTCTTTCTATCGTTTATCTGGAATTCTTTTCAATTATCATGTTTATTTTTGCGTCATGTTGCCATTATGTTCGTAGGTGTATTGAAAAGTTTAAGGAAAAGAACTAAAAATATCGTGCTGTACCATATATCGAATAGAATAGTCTATATCGACAAGGATTGGCCAAACTGCGAATATTATACCAATGATTTGAAGAAGGATCATCTTTATTGCCAGTGGCTTATCATTATTATTCAAAGCATGATGAATATTAATTGCCTGCAATATTGAGCAAATAAGAATATAAAACAGGAAAAGCCAAACAATAATCGAAGGGACTCCTACGAAAATGCAGACAATTATTGGGAGCCATAGGAAATAGAGCGGAACACATAATAGTAGCCAATAGTTGTATAAAAAACTCCATTGGTACATAGGAGGGGCCTCCAAATCACTTTTATCATTTGTACTCATGGGACTATCATTCTTTCTTATATAACTGCAAAGATACAACTCCAAGATCGAATACCTCCATCATGGGAATCCAAAAACCATGCTCCTTTGCCATCTGCTCTGCAGCACGCTGCTCTGCATCGAAGTGTGTCACATCTGTTTGGCCAATTCTACATTGCGCTTCATATATTGCGCAAAGTCGTTCGAGTTCATCGGCGATAGCTGCGATACGGCTATTTTCCGCATCTTGCGCTCCGTCACCTCCTTGTGAAACTGATTGAAGAATGTCATAGTCCATAACAATTAAATGATTATGGGGACAAAGATACGAATAAGTGAGCAAAAAACCAAATGTTATTTGAGTTTTTTCGCTGAAACACCCCACCATCCCACCAAAAACTCTCGGAAGGCCTTTGTTTACTGGGGTTTGAGCGTGGTGGGGTGTTCGCAAACACCCCACCAACACTACACCAACACTCCACCTAAGGCCTTTAATTTAATCTGAGGCTACAAAGTGCCAATTGCTAAGTTTTGTTAATATCAAGACTTTTCTGCCATATTTCTTTAGGAAATATTTGCAAATCGCGAAAAAATTTTGTATCTTTGCACATTTCGCCAAGTTGTTTGGGCGCTTGCCCGGCATCAGTTCTGAGGTGCTGAACTTCCTCACCATCTGGTTACGCTCTACTGTGGCCCACTGGCGACAGATGGACACGCTTCATGGAAATGAGTGCGTGCCTACGTTCATCGGAAGTCAGGGTTGTGGAAAGACCACTTTTGTGACCCGTTTGCTCCCTCCAGAGTTGCGCATGTACTTCCTGGACCATCTGAACCTCTCGAACAAGTTCGACAAGGAGATGGCCTTGACGAGCAACCTCATTGTGAACCTCGACGAACTCGAGGCTATCCGCCCCAGCCAGCATGCGGCTCTGAAGCAGACGCTCTCTAAGAGCAAGGTGAATGGGCGCCCCATCTATGGTTGTGCCCAGGAGGATCGACCTCGTTATGCCTCGTTTGTGGCAACCACCAACAATCCCCATCCATTGACGGATGCTACAGGCTCTCGTCGCTACATCTGCATCCAGATTCCAGACGGTATGTTGATAGACAATACGGGCGAGATTGATTATGAGCAGCTTTATGCCCAGGTGGTCTACGAGATTCGTGAACTGAAGGCCCCCTACTGGTTTAACCCCAACGAGGTGGCCCGTATTCAGGAGTTGAACCTCAACTACATGGAGCAGAAGGACATCGCTGAAGTCATTGAGGTCTGTATCCGCAAGCCCAGAGAGGGAGAGCAGGGAATCCGAATGAAGAGCGGGGATATCCTGAAGCTGATTCAGAAGGAGTACCCCTCCATCAAGAGCGACCATAGCACGAAGGTGCATCTGGGATTGGCCTTGAAGGAACTGGGATTTGAGTGTAAGAACCATAGTAACCAGTCGTATTACAAGGTTGTCCCTGTGAAAGTAGCCTAATTCTTTGGAATGAGAGTGGTGGGGTGTTGGTGTAGTGTTGGTGGGGTGTTTGCAAACACCCCACCATGCTCAACCCCCAGTAAACAAAGGCCTTCCGAGAGATTTGGGTGGGATGGTGGGGTGTTTCAGCAAAAAAAACGCTTTAATTATGCAAAATCGTGTTCGCATAATTATCCGAGTATTTATTCAAAACTTACGCCGAAATAGTTCCCGCCGTGGGAACTCCGACTTTACCCGTCATAAACTCCGACTTTACTCCGGGTAAAGTCCCCCTTTATGACGTCCAAACCCCAAGTGCATAAGTATGCATGTAGGGTCATCTTTAGGTTGTTCAGATAGTCTCTATGAGCTATTCGGATAGTCTCTTTCTCGTGTTCAGATAATCCCTTATAGGGTATAGAGATAGTCTGAATGAGTTGTTCAAGACGTCTGAACGAACCATAGATGACGTCCATCTATTCAATAAGCCAAAGGCGCATCAACTGATCTGCAATAAAATAAGTTCCTGCATCTACTGAGATAAGGCCGTACTCCAGCAATTTCTTGATAGAACTCTGAACACTACTGGCTGATCAAACGCCTCGCGCATAGCTTTCTGATTATAATATGTGTTACCATCAAAAACATGATAGACATGGTTTAAAATATTTAACTTGAATTATGCGTTTTGCATAATGTGATTTGCATAATTGGAAACAACTAATCAATTGTAATAAGGTGCCACCCGATAATTCGGATGGCACTTTTCACCATAAATAATCATGTGTCAATCATGGCTCTGCAATCTTCATATGGAATTACTACTATTAATTTATATGACTCATTTTCAGGTGTATCTATATTGTAGAAAAGATAGAAATCTTGCATGGATCTGAAAATTCATTCTATCCTTCACCTATATGTATATCCTTTCGTATCATTACAATTGGCTTTTTCTGCAACTTGGGGCTTAAACGCCAGTAATAGATAGGCCACTCAACACACAATGAAGTACGCTCAAGATAATGAAGAATCTTGTATCTTAGTTCGTATTCATCGCCCTGGTCACTTAACCCCACCTCACCTAATCTGGAAATATCACTCCCATGGGTTCTGCAGATAAGGAGTGTGTTGTTGGTGAAATTGATTTCTGGAATGGTCTTTGTTCCATGATAGGCTAGACGGAATTCCTCTATGCTATTTATAACAATACATGAGTCCTGCAAATAGTCTATAATATGACCATCTAAAACTTTGTAGCTAAAGAATGTGTAATGTCCAAGGCCTTTAACATCCCAATAAGGCAGACGTAGTTCTTCACTTAAGAACACAGATAAAGGAGATGAATTTACTGCTTCCCCGTGTCCGTTATAAACAACGCCTTCGTTTGCGCTATTCTTCATCTCAGGTTCATCATCATCGCTACTACAACTGGCCAGCAAAAGGATGGCAGAAAGAAAAATTCCGATAGTTTTAAATGCTCGTTTCATATACCTTTTTATTATTTGTTACTACTTAGATAACTGAGAACTTTAAAAACCTTGCATGGATTAGGAGTGAAATTAAGAATGATTAACAAATGGGCCAAGGGGAATCTTTTTCTTAATGAATCTTAAATCTTTGGATTTGCGTGCAAGGTTTTGTAATTTTGCAGTTATATCTATAGGAATAACAAATGAAACAGATTGAAATGAAACAGAAATTCTTGGTAATCATACTGATAATAGGGGCAGGTTTGTTTACGGCTTGCACGTTTGACGATTTTGAGGCGGAACCTGACAACTGGAAACCCCAAACGGAAATATGGACGGTAACCATCGAGCCAGAATTTGTAATAGGTAATTCGTGCTGGGGTAACTATCCAATTCAAGTCCCTCAGATGGAGGGCCATATTGAGAATAGCGATCATACCAAGAAAGGTGAAATACCAGTAAGGTTCTGCATTAATGAAATTAGTGGCTTTTTCTTTAAGGAGGGTTATCGTTATAGACTGAAAATAGAAGCTACTACCACTAATCCGATGATTATGGATGGTCCTGCATATACCTTTAAGCTGAAAGAGGTGTTAAGTACACAGCATGTAGGCATTAGGACAGAGGGACGTCGTGAAGTAACAATGGATTTGCAGAGGATCATGATGAAACCCATAGGTCCTGACCCTAATGGACTATTATTCTTCATTTGTGGAAATGCTATTGATGGTAGTGAAACGCTGAACTTTGGACTTTATGAGATATATGGTGCTAATGATGAGATGTTTCATAAATATGATCTGGCTTCTGAAGGTTATAATTTCTACAATTGTCGTTGGCGTTTGAGCATCACTCCTGCTGAGTGTCCCATTCAAGGAAAGCACCAATATCGAGTCAGGAAGGAAGAGATGATTAGCCAAAGAGTAATCCCAGAGGACAGTTGTCTTGTTTTTGCTCCAAAAGAAGAGTTTGAAGCAGTTGAATCAGAGTTATATTTATATTGAGATATGAAGAAGTTTACAGTTTTTATAATAGGTGGTATAGCCTTGTTGATGGCATGTACAGCAGATCCTGCTTTGGATTCAGTTGCATCCATATACGAGGACAAAGAAAGACTCAATTCAGATATCGACATTAGGTCAAGTGGCACTTTCGATATGGCGTGGATAGTGGACAAGCAGGTTGTGGATACTGCTACGTTTTCCACTGAATGGGATTCAGAGTATAGGATCATTAGCCATTTTCCCGTTGAGTATCTGTATAGGAAATTGGTTGGCAAAAACGCATCCATCATTTATAATAAGCAATCTTATTGGCCAATTAAGATGTCTTTTGTAGGTATATCAACAGGGAATGCTTATTATGCAAATAGTCCAAGTCAGCCTAGCACAACATTTAAAATGAATGGGGTAGAATGGTTTTTTATTCCTGAAATCAGAACTTCTATGCTAGAAGCCAATTCATCATCGTTGATGTATGATTATAATAAAGATGTGTGGTCTGGAGCAGTTAACATGGATAGTTGTATTTTTGTGAATCGTGAGAATCTGGAGATAAAAAGATATGGTTTCAATCCACCTTTGACTCTATCATTCCAGACGACGGGCAGGAAGAAAAAATAAAGAGGGACTGTGGAGACAGAACGGCAACTGCTCGACGCGATTCTTGGCGGTGATGGCAAGGCGATGCGACGCCTGTATGACCGCTTTTCAGGCTATACCATGGCCATAGCGCTGAGGTATGTTCCTGATCGTGACGATGCGAGGGACGTGCTGCAAGACAGTTTCGTGAAAATCCTGACCTCCATCCAGACGTTCGACTATCGTGGCGAGGGCTCGCTGAAAAACTGGGTGGCCAGGATCGTTGCCAATCGCGCCATCGACTGGATAAAAGAACATGAACGGGTGACAATGATATCCCAGATACCAGAGGAGACTACTGACGAAGGGGTGCCGGATGTAGACGAAGTACCGCCTGACATACTCGACCAAATGATAGGAAGGCTTCCTGCAGGATGCAGAATGGTGCTCAACCTTTACGTCTTCGGACAACTCTCGCACAAAGACATCGCCCAGCGACTAGGCATCAAGGAACACTCCTCAGCCTCTCAGTTCTTCCACGCGAAGAAGCTTTTAAAGGAAATGATTAGTGACTATTTAAACTCACAAAAGAGATGAAACAAGAAGATTGGACAAAACAGCTACGCGACAAGCTGGCAGACCACGAGGTGCCTGCTCCAGCCGATTTGTGGGCTGACATCGAGGCCCGTCTGCAGCAGGAGGGAATCATGCAGTCTTCTGAAAAGGAGGCTCCGAAGCGCCCAGCCCGTCTCATCCCGTTGTGGGGCAAGCGCATCGCTGTGGCAGCAGCCTTCATAGGGGTTATCACCTGCAATGGCTATCTGATGTGGCAGCTGGGGCGCGACGAGATGGCCAAAAGAGAGGCTGCTCAAGCCTTGGAGGCTCCTGCGACTCCGATGAAATCGGAAGAACCGAAGTCCGATTCACCAGAGATTCCTTCTGAAGGAGATGCCATCATCCCCCCAATACAGCACTTTAAGCAGACCGCTCTCTTCTCGCAGGACATCACGTCTGAGACAGAAGAGGCACAGGCGATGGCCCCTGAAGCGGTTACAGCAGAACAGCCCTCAAAGGAAGAAAAGCCCATTCCATCGGAGAAACCTGTTCAAAAGAAGCAAGAAACGCTGACGAATGAACAGGAGCAGCTTAGAGTGCTCGATGCCAAGATTGCTGAGGCCACCAAGAAGCGCCAGCGAGGCCACGTGAGCTTTGGCCTCTATGCCCAAGGCGGTTCTGGAAGTCAGATGAGTGCCAATGGCGTGCTGATGAGTCCGACGATGGCAGCAAACTATAATTATCGTGATCAGTTGCCTGCTCGTTCTCTGACTCGGGCTTCCAATGGGGAACTTATCTATCTGGTGGACTATGAGGAGCGTCAGAAGCACTATCAGCCAATCTCATTCGGACTGACTGCAAATATTCCCATTTCATCGCGTCTTTCCATCACTACGGGCTTGGTCTATACCCGCCTGCGCTCTGATTTTGTGAACATCATGGCAGGCACTCCGCTTTCGAAAGAGCAGACATTATATTATATAGGTGTCCCTGTGAATGCACAATATAAGGTGTGGAGCTATAAGGGCTTGAGTGTCTATGCCGCTGCAGGTGGACAAGTCGACTATAACGTCAAGGCCCACATGGAGCAAGAAGGTGTGGACTATCCTGTCTCTCATGACGGATGGCAATTCTCTGTCCAGGGATCGTTAGGCATAGAGTATGATGTGATTCCACAATTGGGTATCTATGTAGAACCAGGTGTGAAACGCTACTTCAACAATGGCAGCAGCGTCAGGAACTTCTTCAAGGATAAGCCCACGAGTCTGAACCTGCAGGTGGGTCTGCGTGTGAACTTGGGGAAATAGTCCGTTAGGGGTTAGGCGTTGACGATGAGTTGCAGGCCGATGCCACGCACAGTCTTCAGGGTGATTCTGGGCTCATCAGCCACGAGCTTACGGAGTTTATTGACGAAAACATCGAGCGAACGCGAGGCGAAATAGTCATCCTCCGTATTCCAGAAACGGCTGAGGATGGCCTCACGACGTACCACATTATTCTTATTCTCTGCCAACAGCTGCAGGATCTGGGCCTCACGCAGGGTGATGGTCTGTGACAGGTTGGTCTCGTCGTTGCGCAAGGTGGCGTGTTCTGCATCGAGGGTTAGCTTGCCCAGTTTATAGTGGTTGGTCTCCTTCTGGGTCTTGGCTCCTCCACGCATCTTCATCAGGGCCTGGATATGGGCATCGAGCTCTTCAGGGACGAAAGGCTTCTTTACGTAGTTGTTGATTCCCAGACGATAGCCGGCCTTGACATCGTTGGGTGAGGTGAGGGCTGAGGTGAAGATGATGATCACGTCGCCATCCGTCTCGCGGATGCGCTCCACCATCTCAAAGCCGTTCATTACGGGCATGTCAATGTCGGAGATGATGACGTCGGGGTGTGATTCCTCCCATGCCTTCAGACCTTCCTTGCCATTGGCGGCAGTGGTCACTTCGTAACCTCCGATGATATCTTCCAGTCCTGTCTTCTCGATATAGGCGAGCGATGCGTCGTCTTCAACAATCAGTAGTTTGATCATACGTTCTTAGGAATATAGAGGGTGAATTCTGAAAATTTGTCTATCTCACTCGAGACGGTCACCTTACCTCCATGGGCCTGCATCACCTGGTCTACATAGTTCAGTCCGAGGCCAAAGCCAGAGACGCCGCCTTTGCGGTTGTGTTCGTGGATGGCAGCCCTTCCGAACTTGTCGAAGATGATGTGTTGGTCGTCCTTGGAGATGCCAATGCCGTTGTCGCGCACCTTGACAACGTCGTATTTGTCTGTGGGATGCGAGGTGATCTTGATCTCGATGGCATCGGGCTTGGAGTATTTGATGGCGTTATCGATCAGATTGGAGATGGCCTCGGAGAGATATTGCTCATCAGCCATTACATGCTTTGCCAGCAGGTCGATGGTGAAGTGGATGGGCTTCTCCGTCTTGGCCTTGGCCTTCTCTACGAGATCATCGATGATGGGCACGAGGGCTACACGCTGCTTGTTAAGGATGAGCTTCTTGTTCTCGAGCTTCGAGATGGTGAGCAGCTTGTTGACGAGTGCCAGCAGATGGTTGGCTTCGTCTTCGATGATGGAGAAGTACTTTTCCTTTATCTCGGGTTTGTTGTCAACCTTACCGCTATGCAGGAAACGCGTTCCCATGATGATGCTCGATAGGGGCGACTTCATGTCGTGAACCATTGCATAACTGAAGTCGTTACGCAATTCTGCCATCTTCTGCTGTTCGTCGAGATAGCGCAACAGCCTGATGAGGATAGCGCCAAAGAGGATGAGGATGATGGCACTGGCAAAGAACAGCGGACTGAGTCTGCGTGCTAGTGTGGGGAAGGGGTTGTTAAGAGCCAGTTGTAGTCCCTTCGACTGGTCGCGACGAATGCTGAACACGCGGGTCTTCAGCGAGGTAGGCGTCAGGAGGTCATTACTGCTGCGGAGTATCTTCCCGTTATGGTCCACCTCCATGATGGTGAAGTTACGGTCGAGGTTCACCACGCTGAGTAGACTGTCGACAAACTGGGACAGTGTGTCGAGCGACACCTCGGAATGGTATTTATGGCTCAGCACATCGTTCATGCCCTCTACCGATGATACCAGCGAGAGGTTGCCACGTAACTCTGGCAGACTGAGCGTATCGCCCTGCGACAGGATCTCTGCGCGGTTGTAGCTCTCATAGAACATGGCCCAGGGCAGCTGGTTGCCTGCACGCTCCGAGATGTCGCGCACCTCGGCACGGTAGGTCATCCACATATAGAGACCCAATAGCAGCATCACCGCCACCATCGCCCCTACAGACACATATTTATACTTGTTTTTCTGCATAACCGAGGGCAAAAGTAACACAAAAAAATGATTCGGCCAAAAGATTTAACCTAAAGATAACATTTAAATAACCTTAAATGCATGTAGTTTTTCATACCTTTGCAACGTCTAACAGGCAAAGTTTAATTTTTAAAGCAAAGAGTTATGGAATCAATTATCACAGCAGCAACAGTACTGACAATGTACTTCAACGCCATCAACAGCAACGATGCAAACTACATGTACAACGGTGACATGGAGGACGGAGTGGTTAACAAGATTGAGGTGTATGCCCAGAATGCTGATCAGCAGATGACCCAGAAGATGGAATACCGCTATGAGTACGACGAGCAGGGCCGTCTCTCCAACAAGGAGATGCTGAGCTGGGATGAGGCCAAGAAGATGTGGAAGAAGAGCACCCGCCTCTCTTACAAATATTACAAGAATGGTTATAATGTGGAGGTTAGCCAGTGGAATGACGAGAAGCAGGCTTACGATCTGCCCTCAGAGGTGACCCTCTATCGTCAGGTAGCTCCCACTTTGACTTCTGTTAAGACGTATAAGATGAATGAGACCCAGGATAATATGTATCTGTCCAGTCGTATGATGGTGATGGAATCGCTCGACAGTCATCTGCTGGCCACCAATAATTGAAAAATCTCTCTCTACAAAATATAAAAACCCTTAAATCGGTTAAAGAATCCGTGATCTTGGTAGAAAGATTACGGATTTTTATTTGTAACTTTGCAACCGAAACAATACAATACAAAACAATGGAATTAATTAAGGACAAGAAATTCGGAGGTGAGCGCCCTTTATTCGCTTGCCATGACCTGCGACTGGAGAATGTAACGATCACCGATGGCGAGTCGGGTATCAAGCAATGTCAGAATATGGAGGCTTACGACTGTAAGTTCTATGGCAAATATCCCTGGTGGCACGTGGACAAGTCGTATATTGAGAATTGCTATTTCGCCCTTGGCTCCCGTTCTGCTATCTGGTATTCCAACGACATGGTGATGAAGAACTCACGCATCGACGGGCCGAAGTTCTTCCGGGAGATGAACAACCTCGAACTCGAGAATGTGGAGATCACTGATGCCGATGAGACCTTTTGGAAAGTGAATGGTATCAAGCTCAAGAACGTGAAGCTGCATGGCGGCACCTATCCGTTTATGTTCTCGGAGAATATCTACGTCGATGGCTTGGAGAGCGACTCGAAGTATGTGTTCCAATACTGCAAGAACGTAGAGATCCATCACGCCAATATCCTGACCAAGGACTCTTTCTGGGAGTGTGAGAATGTAACGGTCTACGACTCTGTGCTCGATGGTGAGTATCTGGCGTGGCATTCGAAGAACGTGCGCCTTGTGAATTGTCACTTGGCTGGAGAGCAGTTGCTTTGCTACACACAGAACCTCGTGTTGGAGAACTGTACCATCGATCCGATGTGTGACCGTATGTTTGAGTATTCCACCGTTGAGGCAGATATCAAGGGGCATATCGAGAACATCAAGAATCCCACCTCAGGACATATTATCGCCGATTCCATCGGTAGTATCACTATCGATGAGAATGTGCGCCAACCAAACAATTGCGTGATAGAGGTTAGAAAATGAAGTACAACTTTGACGAATTGATCGAGCGCAGAGGTACTAACTGCGTGAAATGGGATGAAAGGCCACGGGTAGGCGAGCAAAGCTCGGGAATAAGTCCGTCGCCTGAGGTCATTCCCCTTTGGGTGGCCGATATGGACTTCCGTGTGGCTCCTGCCATCCAGAAGGCCCTGCAGCAACGCGTGGAGCATGGCGTATTTGGCTACAATATCGTGCCAGAGAGCTACTACGAGGCTGTGATCTCCTGGTTCCATCGTCGTCATCAGTGGGATATCCAGCGTTCGTGGATCCTCTACACCACGGCTGTGGTGCCTGCCATGTCGTGTGTCATCAAGGCGCTCACCATGCCTGGGGAAAAGGTGCTTATCCTCTCGCCGGCCTATAACTGCTTCTTCTCCAGTATCAAGAACAATGGCTGTGAGGTGTTGGGGTCGCCCTTGAAGGCCGTAGACGATACTTTCGAGGTGGACTTCGATGATTTCGAAACCAAATGTGCCGATGAGAAGACCACACTCTTCCTGCTTTGTAATCCTCATAACCCCTCAGGGCGCGTATGGACCAAGGAGGAGCTGCAGCGGATGTATGACATCTGCAAACGGCATGGGGTGAAGGTTGCAAGCGACGAGATCCACTGCGAACTTATCATGCCTGGCCATGAGTTTGTGCCCTTTGGAACGATTACCGACGATGGCGTGGTGATGAACTCACCCTCGAAGAACTTCAATACCGCTGGTCTTCAGATTGCCAACATCATCTGTTCGCATCCCTCGTGGCGTCGTAGAATCGATCGTGCCATCAATATTAATGAGGTGTGCGACGTGAATCCCTTCGGTATTGTGGCCCTTCAGGCTGCCTATAACGAGAGTGAAGATTGGATCGATGAACTCAACCAGTATCTCTGGGGCAATTATCAGCTTTTGTGCGATTTCATCGGAGAAAACATCCCCCAATGGAAGGTGTGCCGTCTCGAAGGAACCTATCTTCCCTGGGTGGATATCTCTGCGATGGGCATCACCTCGCAGGAGCTCTGCGATCAGTTACTTGCAGAGGCTAAGGTGTGGATTAATCCAGGCACGATGTATGGCCCCCAGACGGGTGAGGGATATGTGCGCTTCAACATTGCCATCCAGCGCAGTCGGCTCTTAGATGCCCTCCAGAGAATCAAGAAGTATTTAGGCTAAAAGTAAAACAACTTGTTTTACCCAGAAAGAGATAGTTCCTTAGCGTGTAAAAGACTATCTTAACGAAGGTAAAACAAGTTGTTTTACTTTAAGGGAGGTCATCCCTTAGTTGATCAGGAATATTTTGGTCAGTCCGTTGTAGGTGGCTTTGATGGTAGCGCGGCCCTCGACAATGGGACTAATCTCAAATTTCACCGATGGATCGGAGGCTGTAGCAGTGAGCTTGGAGTCTTTACAGAGCTTACCATACACCTGATAGCGCGTCTGATCGGTATAGCCGTTCAGATTGGTGAAACGGATCGGCGTGGCAGGGATGATCAGCGTCTGACCGTCGGCCTCTATCGTTACCTGAGGTACAACGGGGGCCTCAAAGGCTGCTTCGCCCTTCGAGAATCCAATGCCGTGAAGGTCGAAGAGACCCTGGGGGCGCTGGGGCCTGCGGGGACCCCATTGTGGGCGCTGAGGCGCCTGGATGTCTGCTCCTTCTGCCACGAGGTAGATGGCGTGTTTGCCCTGAAGCCCCTCAACGGCTGGTACAGGCTGCTGATACATCATGGCAGTCTTGGGCGCATCGGAAGGAATCTCAAATACTGCGATTTCATCGCCCTTCCAGGGATCGTCCAACTTGACGTGGATCTTAAAGGCACCATGTCCGCCTGCTGTCAGGTTCAGGTTTAATACAGCGCCATCGCCCTTCTGGATGCCAGTAAAAGCCTTGAGACCTTTCGTGGCCTGAGCCAGACCGCCAAAGCCAAAGTACTTAAAGCCCACGATACCACCATTGGTGATTCCGGCGAGATCCATCGAGTTGTTCCAGATGTCATGGTTGTCCTGCATCCACTCGTTGCTGTTGGTGCCACCTGTCCAGAAACAAGCATAACCAGCAGAGTAATACTGATAAGGAGGCAGACCAAAAATCTGGAAGCCCTCGGAGGTAACCTCGGCACCAGTATATTCGTTGCCGTCGGCAGCCTTGGCCGTCCATTCATTGTCTTTGGCATAGGGGTCATAACCCGTAATCTTCACCATGCCGCCCTTGGCCACAGGCTTCTTGTCCCAGGTAATCTTTACCGGAGCCACCATGGCCTGACGGGCAAAGCCGAAGCCACGTGGGGGACGGTGGTAGAACACATACCACTGACCATTGATCTCCTGAATCGAGCCATGGGTGTTGTGGCCTGCATTGGTGGTGATGAGCTTTGAGCCGTCCTCGCCAGGAACCACACCACGAGAGTCAACCAGTACACCACCTGAGCGCCAGGGACCCAGTGGAGAGTCGCCAAAGGCATAGCGCAGGGCAGAGTTAGTGTTGTTCAGTCCGTATTCCTTACCGCTGTAGCCGGAGAATACCATCACATACTTATTGCCTACCTGACGGATGCTTGAGGCCTCAAAGAAGTTGAAGTCGAGCGGGTTCTGCCCTTGATAGAGGGCCTTGTACTCTGAGCCCTCCTTGTCGAGCAGACGGCCGTCGGCGCTGCTGGCAGGGATAAACGGGTCGATGAGTTCTGTGCCCTCGCGCTTCGAGTACATCGTGTTCTGGTCGAGCTCGCAAGCCGTAGAGTGCTGGAAACCGTAGAACACATAGGCACGGAAACCTTTATCGAAGTCCTTGTCCTTCTTATTGGTGATTGTCTCGATGAATACGGAGGGGTCGAAATCAATCAGTGAGCCCTCTACACACTGGCGCCCGTCTTCTGTGAGGTTGATGGGAGTGAAAGGCCCATTGGGGCGATCGCCCTTACAAACCATCGGCACGCGCCGCCAACCACGGGAGTGGGGATAGAGGTAATAGGTCTTCTTACCTGTGGCCTTGTCTTTAACCTCCACCAGATCGGGGGCAAACATCGTGTCCCACTGACCATCGACGTAATGCGTGAAGATAGGACCTTCATCGCGCCACTGGCTCAGATCCTCAACGGGAGCCGACCACATGCGGATGTCGCTACCACAGTAGGCCGAGTAATTGGTGTCGTGCGAGCCGATGATATAGGCTCTGAACTTGCCAGGCTGGTCGGGATCCTCGAATACACGTGGTTCGCCATCGGGCAGATGTTCCCACAAGGGGAGATAGGGGTTCTGCGCCTGAGCCGAAAGGGCAGCCAGCAGCAGAAGGGGGAGAATGAATAGTCGTTTCATATAAGTGATTGGTTTTAAGAATGAAATTTGTGCAAAGTTAGCAAATAAATCAGATTCGGAAATGGTTTTTACGGAAAATAATGTATCTTTGCAACATCAATAAAACAAAATGATACGATTACTTGAACACTTAAGACTATTTCTACGATGAAAAGACTGTTTTTTCTGTTGAATGCCTTCCTTGCGTTCATGGCCATTCCATCGGAGGCGGCTGACTATAACATCATGAACTATGGTGCCAAGAGCGATACCACCAAGCATAGCACTGCTGCACTCCAACAAGCCATCGACGACTGCTCGAAGGCCGGTGGCGGACGTGTGGTGGTGCCTGCTGGTATATATAAAATAGGTACGGTGATCCTGAAGAGTGATGTGCATCTCTATCTGGAGCAGGGGGCCACGCTCTACGGCAGTACTGACTTGAAGGATTATCTGCCGATGAAATCGGACTATGTGTCGCTGCGCACCCATACCACCACTATCCAACTCCTCTATGCCGATAAGGTCAAGAATGTGGTGATCTCTGGTCATGGCACTATCGATGGACGGGGCAGGGCGTTTCAGAAACTCTCGTGGAACGATGAGGGCATCACCCGTCCCCACCTGCTGCGGTTCATCCAGAGCGAGGACATCACGGTGAAGGATATCACGCTGAAAAACAGTGGCTGTTGGATGCAGCACTATCTGGCCTGCAACCGCCTGCGCATCGATGGAATCAAGGTTTTTAACCGCAATAACTATAATAATGATGCCCTTGATATCGATGGCTGCCACGATGTGATTGTGAAAGGGATCATGGCCGATAGCGATGATGACGGCATCACCCTGAAGTCCACTTCGCCCCGTTTGTGTGAGAATGTGCGTATCTCCGATTGTGTGGTGTCGAGCCATTGCAATGCTGTCAAACTGGGAACAGAGACCAATGGTGGCTTCCGCAACATCAACATCTCGGGCATTGTGGTGAAGCCCAGCAGTGATCAGAAAGAGAAGTTCTTCGGTCAGTGGATAGGTTCTTCGGCCATCTCGCTGGAGATCGTCGATGGTGGTGTATTGGAAAATGTCAATGTCTCTGATGTCACCGTTGAGGGCACCGAGTCGCCCATCTTCATCCGCTTGGGTAATCGTGGACGGGGTTATCTCTCTGGCGGGGCTAATATGGAGACGATCGTTCCCATCGACCATGTGGGGCGTATCGATGGTGTGCATCTTGACAATATCCAGATTCGGAATGCGGGCACCATGGGATGCAGCATTACGGGCCTGCCCGACTATCCTGTGCGCCATGTGTCGCTATCCAACATCTCCCTCCACCATAAGGGGGGTATAAAGGCCGCGCAATTGGCAGAAATCTACGATTCCATCGCCAATGAGAAGGAGAAAGCCTATCCTGAAGCCACGATGTGGGGCAACCTGCCCGCCAAGGGATTCTTTGTGCGCCATGCCCGCAACGTGAGCTTTGAGAATGTGCGCATCCTGACGGATGAGCCCGATGCCCGTCCCGACTTTGTGGAGATAGATACGGAAGGCTGGGGCGATCAGGGCGACGGCACCTACCGTAATCCTGTGCTGAATGCCGATTTCTCCGACCCCGATGTCATCCGTGTGGGCGCGAAATATTATATGGTGGCATCCGACTTCCATTTCCTCGGCATGCAGGTATTGGAGAGCGATGACATGGTGAACTGGCAATATATCAGCCAGATCTATTCACGCTTCGATGAGCCTGGATGGGACGGCAATCAGCATTATGCAGGAGGATCGTGGGCACCAGCCATACGTTATCACGACGGACTTTACTACGTCTACTTCTGCACCCCCGAAGAGGGTCTCTATATGTCTACTGCCAAAGATCCCCACGGCCCTTGGTCGCCTCTCCATCTCGTGCGTCGTGTGGAGAAATGGGAAGACCCCTGTCCTTTCTGGGATGAAGATGGACAAGCCTATCTGGGGCGCAGCCGTCATGGGGCAGGCCCTATCATCGTACATAAGATGTCTACTGATGGCAAGACGCTGCTCGATGAGGGTACCACGGTCTACGAAGGGCCTGTGGCTGAGGGTACGAAGTTCCTGAAGCGTCATGGCTGGTATTACCTGATTATCCCAGAGGGAGGTGTAGGTCAGGGATGGCAGACGGTACTCCGTTCGCGCAACATCTATGGTCCTTATCAGCGCCGTGTGGTGCTGGAGCAGGGCTCCACGAAGGTCAACGGTCCCCATCAGGGAGCTTTGGTTGATGCACCTGACGGCAGTTGGTGGTTCTATCATTTTCAGGAAACGCCCGTTCTGGGTCGTGTGGTCCATCTCCAGCCTGCCCGCTGGCAGGACGACTGGCCGCTGATGGGTGTCGACTACGATGGCAATGGAGTCGGCGAGCCTGTGGCAGCATGGACAAAGCCCATTCCATCGCCCTCTGCTCCTCTGCTTCAGACCGATGACGACTTCTCTGGCCCCCTCGGCCTGCAGTGGCAGTGGAACCACAATCCCGTCGCCTCCCATTGGAATCTGAACAAAGGCTGTCTTACGCTCAAGGCCATGCCTGCCGACAGTCTGAAGACCTGTCGAAATATGCTCACGCAGAAGATCGTGGGTTGGCAGAGTGAGAGTACGACGCTGGTCACCTCTTCCTCTGGCGACAACTTCGCTGGCCTCTTCTGTTCTGGCAAGCTGTTTCGTGCTGTCGGTCTGTGCAAGGATGGCATCTGCGTGGAGGCTGGCGGACAACGGCAACTGGTCAGGAAAGGACGGTTCACGAAAGTGTGGCTTCGCGTCACGAACGACTCGCAGCAAAACCGCCACCAGTTCTTCTACAGCCTCGATGGCGAGCACTTCATCTCAGCTGGTGAGGCCTTCCCCATGCGTGCTGGCTATTGGAAGGGCATCCGCACGGGATTGTTCTGTTACGGCATCAGCGGAGAGGCCCGATTTGACTATTTTCAGCAAAAAGTCGCCCATTAGTTTGGTAGTCCGCCAAAAATGCTGTATCTTTGCAGCCACAAATTTGTTTCCCTTTTGCAGGATACTGTGCGCCCTGATAGTTAAATGGATATAACAAGGCTCTCCTAAAGCTTAGTTCCGAGTTCGATTCTCGGTCGGGGTACTAGTCGAAAAATCCCCAGCCGGTGATGGCTGGGGAAATCTTTATCTGTGTAATGGGGGAATTAAATCATATCCGGCTTGGCAATGTAGTCCCACATGGCATTGCGTACGTCAATCATGTATTTCAGATTGCGGAAGTCGTCAATCATCCAGCGGCCATCTTCGTAAACAAGGTAGATACGGGCTGGTGTGTAGGTGTCGGACTCATAAACGGTAAACGTCACCGTTGCGCGCTTGACGTCGCTGAACAGGTCAAGCGACTCCACTTCAAACTCATCGAATGACAACAGGACGCCTGAGTAGCGAGTCATCGACCAATGGTTCATCTCGAAGAAGAGTGAGCCAGTCTGCTCTTCCTTGCAGCGCACAGCCATGAGCAGTTTGTTCCATGATTTGGAACAGAAGGCTTTATCAAATAACTCGTTCTCATAGGAACCTCCATGGAGCATATAATCGGATTTCACCAGTCGGTAGATGTCCTTTACTCTTTCGAGAACCATTCCCTTTTCGGCCTCTGTGCGCATTTCCATATTCATCACGCCTGTCAAGGCCAGATCTTCAGAGCTGTCTACAACCTGAGGTTCGGCCTGTGCTACCGTTTGGGCACGATTTCCGCAGCTGGTCATCATCAGGGCCAGCACCAGTGCCGCAAGGGCCATCATTTTTGTACTAAACTTAGTCAAGTCGAAAAAAACTTAAAATGGTTACTAACTAATTTTCGACTGCAAAGTTACGAAGAATTTCGATATGTCAGCACATTATTGCTGTTTTTTTCTGCTTTAGGTGTGTAAATTCTCTCAATTTACTCTTTTTTAAGAGAAAAAAGAAGGCTGCACCTTTCGAGTGCAGCCTTCCTATATATATTAATAAGGTGTAAGCCTTACTTCTCGGGAGTCTCGTCTTCCTTGATGGTGCGACCCATGGTCAGGTAGGCCGTGGGGGCGGCGATGAGGAGTGAACTGAGGGTACCGAAGATAACACCCAGGATCATGGCGAATGAGAACGAGCGGATGCTATCACCACCGAGGATGAAGATAGCCAGCAGCACGATCAAGGTCGTCACAGAGGTGTTGATGGTACGGGCCAGAGTCTGGTTCAGCGAGTCGTTGAACAACTGCTGGCGGTCACGCTTGCCATAGAGGCCGATGTTCTCACGGATACGGTCGAACACCACCACCTTATCGTTGATAGAGTAACCAATCACGGTCAGGATGGCACCGATGAATACCTGGTCGATCTCCAGCGACATGGGCAGGATACCCCAGAGGGCAGAGTAGAGGCCGAGCACAACCAGTGCATCGAGGGCCAGGGCAACGATGGCGCCTACAGAGAAGGCGAGGTTGCGGAAGCGCAGCAGGATGTAGAGGAAGATGGCCACCAGGGCAATGAGTACGCTGATGATAGCGCCATAGGTGATATCCTTAGCCACTGAAGGACCTACTTTCTGAGAAGAGATGATTGAACCACCCTCACGAACGTCGGGGTTCTTGAAGTGCTCAACGTTCTCCTGGCTGACGAGGCCGGCCTTCTTCAGGGTGTTGAAGAGGATGGTCTCTGCCTGGTCGTCGACCTCAGGATTGTTTGACTCGATATCCCAGTTGGTAGAGATACGTACGGTCTTACCATCGGTACCCAGGGCGATGACAGAGGTGTTGGCCTCCTGATTGGCCTTCTCACCCATGGTGTTAACGAAAGCACCAGCCATAGCCTGACGAACGGTCTCAACGGGAGTCTCCTTGTCGAGGGTCACCACGTAGTTACGACCACCGGTGAAGTCGATGCTCTGGCTCAGGCCGCGAACGGCGAATGAGATGCAGAACAGGATGGCGAACACACCGTAGACGATGAACGACTTCTTATAGGTACCCATGAAGTTGTAGTGGGCATTCTGCATCAGGTTCTTAGAGTAGCCAGTCACGAAGGTGAGGTTGGTCCACTTGTCCTTCTTCAGCATGTAGTCGTAGACGATACGAGTGAGATATACGGCTGTGAAGAATGAGCAGACGATACCGATGATCCATGTGGTGGCGAAGCCCTTGACAGGACCTGTACCGAAGTAGAGCAGGATGATACCAGTGATCAGAGAGGTGAAGTTAGAGTCGAAGATAGCACTGAAGGCGTTAGCATAACCCTTGTTGAGGGCTTCCTTCACGCCAAGACCTTTCTTCAGTTCTTCCTTGATACGCTCGTAGATCAGCACGTTGGCATCCACAGCAGTACCGAGGGTCAGCACGATACCGGCGATACCGGGCATCGTCAGGGCTGCCTGGAATGAGGTGAGGATACCGAGTGTGAAGAACAGGTTGAAGAGCAGGGCGATATCGGAGAGGATACCGGGGATGAAACCGTAAAGCATGATCATGTAGATCATCAGCAGCACGAAGGCCACGATGAATGACATGATACCCTGCTGGATGGACTGGGCACCGAGTGAGGGACCAACCACCTCTTCCTGTACGATACGAGTCGGGGCGGGCATCTTACCAGAGTTCAGCGTGTTAGCCAGGTCCTTGGTGTCCTCGATGGTGAAGTTACCAGTGATCTGAGAGTTACCGCCGTCGATCTGAGTGAGGATGCGGGGAGCAGTATAGACGGCGTCGTCGAGCACGATGGCTACGGCCTTACCGATATTCTGCTTGGTGATCTGGCTCCAGCGGCGGGCACCGTCAGAGTTCATCTGCATAGATACGCAGGGACGGCCAGAGTTGGGCTCAAAGTCATCCTTAGAGCTGGTGATAACATCACCCTCCAGCGGAGCACGACCTGAAGGCTCGGTGATCTTCAGAGCATAGAGCTCGAAGATGTCACCCTTGGTGTCCTGACCTCCGAAGTCCTCGGGCTTGGCACCCCAGCGGAGCTTCAGCTCTGCAGGCAGAATCTGACGGGCAAGCTCAGAGTAGATGATCTTGTTGATCTCTGCAGTATCGCGGGCATTGGCATAACCAACAACGGCGAGGGTGTTACCCTGTGTGGGCTGGAAGATAGAGAACAGGGGGTTCTGCTTCTTGGCAGCCTCGATGGCCTTGCTGTCCTGAGCCTTGTCGTCTTTCTTGGCGAGCTTGGCAGCCAGGTCACCAGCAGCAGCCTTCACGGTGTCGGCAGCAGCCTCAGCGGTAGCCTCTACGGCTGTAGTGTCGGCTGTGGCCTCACCGCCCTGAGCGGCATAGCGCTGGTTCAACTGAGCCAGCAGCGGGGTGATCTCATTGCTGTTGTAGGTCTCCCAGAACTCAAGGTTGGCAGAACCCTGGAGGAGCTTACGAACGCGCTCGGGCTCCTTGATACCAGGCATCTCGACCATGATGCGGCCGCTCTGGCCTTCGAGCTTCTGGATGTTCGGCTGTACAACACCGAACTTGTCGATACGGTTACGGACTACGTTGAATGAGTTGTCAACGGCGCTCTGAACCTCAGCACGGATGGCAGCCTCCACTTCGGAGTCGCTTGACTGTGTGCTGACCTTGCCCTTCATCTGCTGGGTAGCAAAGATGGCGGCGAGGGGACGGCCGTTGCCTTCCTGTTTCCAATACTTCACGAACAGAGAAACGAAGTCTGCCTGACTGGTCTCTTCTTCCTTCTTGGCGAGCTCCATAGCCTTCTTGTAGGCTGCGTCGGTCTTGTGGTCGGCGAGCACGTCCACCACATCAGGCACTGACACCTCAAGAATCACGTTCATACCGCCTTTCAGGTCAAGACCCAGGCCAATCTCCATCTCACGGCACTGCTTCAGAGAATAGATGCCCATATACACCTTCTCGTTTTTGATTGAGTCGAGGTACTCCGCACCTGCCTCCTCACCCATAGCGGCAGCCTTACTCTCGTAGTGGCGTGTCACGAATGAGAAGGAAAGGTAGAAGCAGCACACGAGAATCAGAAGCACTGCGATAAACTTTACAATTCCTTTGTTTTGCATTTTGATTTTTAATGTTATTTATTTATATTTAATTCTGTTCGCGTACAATTTTAGCGTGCAAATATAGACATTTTTTTAGACAAGGAAAAATTTATAGGCGATTTTCGTCGTTTTTTTAAGGTTTATCGACTAATTTTAGCCTGCAAATGATAGGATAATGGTCACTTGCGTCCATTTTGGAGTCTATCTCGCAATTGTAGGGCGTGAAATCATCGGAGCAGAAAATGTGGTCGATGCGGAAGAAAAATCCTTTCTGATTATATGACAAACCGATGCCGCAGCCTGTTTCCTTGAAGCAGTCTGTGAGTCCCTGGGCGATGGTTCGGCGGGAGTAGGAGATGGGGTTGTCGTTGAAGTCGCCGCAGACAATTATCGGGTACTGGCGGTGGCTCTTGATATAGTTGTGTACAGCCTCTGCCTCAGGCGCCCGCTTGGCAGCATATTTCCCCAGCTTTTCAATCAGCATGAGCGTTTCTGCCTTGGCGGTGTCGCGTTTCATCTCACCCTTTAGCATGCGTTTATAGTTATCACGGTCTTCATTAGAAAGATGGGTGCCTTCCAAATGGTTGTTAATGACGATGACCGTATCGTCTTGTATTTTCAGATAGTAGGCCACCGACCCGTTTCCCACCGACTTATAGGGAATGCGCTCTTTCTTCAGGATGGGGTATTTCGTGTGGATGCCCACGCCGTTCATGCCATTGCGGTCGTTGCGGAAGATGGTCGTGTCGTTGTAGGCGTAGATCTTTTTATACCACTGGAAGCAGAACCTGCGCCAAGAGTCCACGTCCTCCTGCAGGCAGACAATGTCGGCATCCTGATCTTTCAAATACTCATAAACCGTCTCGAAACCATACTCATACTTATAGTTACCACCATATTGGCATACGTTGTATGATAGGAGCTTGATGGTTCCCTCTGGCACTTCTTGTGTCTTGTGGATGGGCATGTAGACGGTCAGTGGCACATAGACGAGGGCAAATCCAAGGATGGGAATCCACATTTTCTTCCACTTGAACGTCAGCCAGAAGAAGAGAAACAGCAGATTGACAATCAGGAACACAGGAAAAGCCATGCCCATGACCGACAATGTGGGATATTCCTGTGGATGAATGCGGTCGGAATAGCCCGACAGCACCATGAGCAGGATAGTCGCCGCATTGGCGCCTGCCACGATATTGATGGTAAATGACTTCAGTTGCTTGATCATCGTTGGTTGCTTGCGTCGAAGAGCTTCTTCTTCTCTTCCTTGGTCAGACTGTCGTAGCCACTCTTGCGGATTTTGTCGAGAATGGCATCTATCTCCTCCTGATTCTGACGTTTACGGGCATTAAACTCGCGGTCGTCTTCCTTAGAACTGCCCCGTTCAGCATGCATGTGATTATTGTTGTTCTGCTGGTGTTGGCGCTGACGCTGTTCGAAGTTGCGTTTCAGGTTCTCGAAGAACTGCTGCCCTCTTCCGCGGTCGAATCCAGAACTGGGATGACGGTTCCAGTATCGTATCATCAGGAATCCGAAGAGCATACCGCCAAGGTGGGCTGTGTGTGCTACACCGTCGCCAGAAGAGCCAAGGGCTGAGAAGAACTCTATGGCGACATAGAACAGTACGAACCACTTGGCTTTGATGGGGAAGGGGAACGGGATGATAAAGAGCCGCTCGTTGGGGAAGCTCATACCGAAAGCCAATATCACAGCATAGACGGCGCCCGATGCACCGATGGTGGTCCAGGCATTCAGTTGATGACTCAGTTGCTGTCCGATGGCAAAGATTTCACCAAAACTGACACTTGGGTCTTGGGCTGTGATGGTCATATAAAACGAGCCAAGTTGGGCAATCTCCTGTAGTAATCCAGCTCCTATGCCGCATGAGATGTAATAAAAAAGGAATTTTTTAGGACCCCATACGTTCTCAATCACGCAACCGAACATCCAGAGTCCGAACATATTACTCAGGATATGCATGAAATTGGCGTGGAGGAAAAGATAGGTCACCAGTTGGTACAGGTGGAAGTCGCTGGCCATGAAAAAGTGGAGGCCACCGATATCTTTCAGGTCGATTCCCCTTAACTCAAGAACGATTGTGGCTAAAAATGCGATCAAGTTAATGATCAGCAGATTCTTCGTGATAGTTGGTATGCGGAACATCATTTGATTATCGATTTACTATTTAATGAATTTCTATTCTCTGCTTTTGCGCTTTATTACGCTATTCGGTCGCAAAATTACTAAAATTATCTCTTTTTTATGCTGAAATATGCCTGAATACAACTATTTTTCAATAAAAAAGTAATTTTTTCCGTTTTTTTGTTGTTTGTTTGAATACTTTCTACTATATTTGCCAAAGAATTCGACTAAATATTAGTTATTACTATTAATAATTCTTTAAAATTATCTCAATTATGAACAAAACAGAATTAATCGAGAAGATTGCAGCAGGTGCTGGTCTCTCAAAGGTAGACGCAAAGAAGGCTCTCGACGCAACAGTTGCAGCCATCAAGGATGCTCTCGTAGCAGGTGACAAGATTCAGCTTGTAGGTTTCGGTACGTTCAGCGTAAACGAGCGCCCAGCTCGTGAGGGTATCAACCCCGCTACTAAGGCTAAGATCAAGATCGCTGCTAAGAAGGTGGCTAAGTTCAAGGCTGGTGCTGAGCTCACAGCTGCTTTGTAATCTTCGAATTGTAAATAAAAATTGAAGGGGTTCCAATCGGAACCCCTTCTTTTATGTTGTATTGTTTATTTCGGCTGTTTGCCAATGTAAGCGAGGATACCACCATCCACATATAGCACGTGGCCGTTGACAGCGTCAGAGGCGTGTGAAGCCAAGAATACAGCGGGACCACCCAGCTCTGAAGGATCGAGCCAGCGCCCTGCAGGTGTCTTGGCGCAGATGAAGCTGTCGAAGGGATGACGGCTGCCATCTGGCTGGCGCTCACGGAGTGGTGCCGTCTGCGGGGTAGCAATATAGCCCGGGCCGATACCGTTACACTGGATATTATACTCACCATATTCTGAGCAGATGTTGCGGGTAAGCATCTTCAGACCACCCTTGGCAGCTGCATAGGCAGATACCGTTTCACGACCCAGCTCAGACATCATCGAGCAGATGTTGATGATCTTACCCTCACGACGCTCCATCATCTCAGGAATAACGGCTGAAGAGCAGATGAACGGACCAACGAGGTCGATGTCGATGACCTGCTGGAACTCGGCACGCTTCATCTCGTGCATGGGGATACGCTTGATGATACCGGCGTTGTTGACGAGGATGTCAATCTGACCTACCTCCTGGTGGATCTTCTCTACGAGTGCTTTTACGGCATTCTCGTCAGTTACGTCACAAACATAACCCTTCACGTTGTCGATGCCAGCCTCTTTGTAGTTGTCGAGACCGCGCTGCAGGGCTGCTTCGTTAATGTCGTTGAAAATGATGGTCTTAATGCCTGCGGCTACGAAAGCCTTGGCAATGTTGAAACCAATACCGTAAGAGGCACCTGTGATCCAGGCGTTCTTACCTTCGAGGGAAAATAAATTTGCCATAATTTGTTTTGTTTTAGAAGTTTATTTTAAATCAGTAATGTTTGAAAAGTCCTGGTCGCCATAGTCGAGGTTTTCGCCGCCCATACCCCAAATGAAGGTGTAGTTGTGGGTGGCAGCTGCACTATGGATGCTCCATTCCGGTGAAATCACCGCCTGCTCGTTGTGGAGCCAGATGTGACGTGTCTCCTGCGGTTCCCCCATAAAATGGCAGGCAGCCTGATCCTCGGGGAGTTCGAAATAGAAGTAGGCCTCCATGCGGCGTGAGTGGACATGGGCTGGCATGGTGTTCCATACTGAGCCTGTGGCCAGCTCGGTCATTCCCATCTGCAGTTGACAGGTGGGGAGCACCTGATTCACAATCATCTTATTGATGTTGCGCTCGTTCGACATCTCAAGGCTTCCCATGTGTGCCACAACAGCATCCTGTTTCGTAATCTTACGGCTGGGATAGGCTGTATGGGCAGTGGTGGAGTTGAAATAGAACTTGGCAGGCTTCTGGGCATCCTTACTGCTGAAGATGACATCGCGGTCGCCACGCCCGATATAAAGTGCTTCCTTATAACCCAACTCAAAGATCTCTTCGCCCACCTTGACCATTCCAGAGCCACCTACATTGTAGATGCCAACCTCACGACGGGTGGTGAAAAAGTCGGCTTTCAATGGATCGATAGCTTCAAGCTTCAGAGCTTCACTAACGGGCATTGCACCACCTACGACCATACGGTCATACATGGAGTAGACCATATTCACCTCCTCAGAGACGAATAAATTCTCAATCAGGAAGTCACGGCGTAACCGGGCTGTGTCATAATGCCTGGCATCTTCCGGGTGGGCAGCATATCGTATCTCGTAGTTAGTCTTCATAAGCTTGTGATTTGTTCCTGTAGAGTTGGACGACTCGGATTCGAACCGGGAATGACAGAACCAAAACCTGTAGTGTTACCATTACACCATCGTCCAGAATGCGGTTGCAAAGGTAGTGAAAATTTGGCATTCCGCCAAATTTTCACTTATCTTTCTTACTTTACAATCAGCAGATAGTAATTCTTCTTGCCTTTTTGGGCCAAAAGATACTTGCCATCGATGAGATCTTCGGCTGTAATGGCACGGTTCTGGTCGGTCAGCTTCTCCTTGTTCAGAGAGACACCACCACCCTGTACCATCTTGCGCATCTCACCCTTTGAAGGGAAGACGGGAGCCATTGTGGTCAGCAGCTCGATAGCAGGCTGTCCTAACTGATCCTTGCTAATCTCGAACTGAGGCACGCCGTCGAACACATCGAGGAAAGTCTGCTCGTCGAGTTTCTCCAATCCCTCTTTCGTCGACTTGCCGAAAAGGATGTTTGAAGCCTCAATGGCTGTGTCGAGGGCCTCCTGAGAGTGAACCATGACTGTAACCTCTTCTGCCAGGCGCTTCTGCAGTACACGGCGTCCCGGATCCTGCTTATGCTCCTCGATAAGAGCATCAATAACATCCTTCTCCAGTGAGGTGAAGATCTTGATATAGCGCTCGGCATCCTCGTCGCTGACGTTGAGCCAGAACTGATAGAACTTATAAGGAGTGGTACGAGCGGGATCGAGCCAGATGTTACCACTCTCGGTCTTACCGAATTTCTTACCGTCGCTCTTCGTGATGAGCGGACAGGTGAGGGCGAAAGTCTCCACCTCATTGCCGAGGGTGCGACGGATGAGTTCCGTACCCGTGGTCATGTTTCCCCACTGGTCGTTGCCGCCTAACTGCAGCTTCACACCATAGTGCTGGTAGAGATAGAGGAAGTCATAACCCTGCAACAGCTGGTAGGTGAACTCTGTAAAGCTCAGACCGTCACGGGCTGTACCGTTCAGTCGCTGCTGTACACTCTCCTTGGCCATCATATAGTTGACGGTGATGTGCTTACCTACCTCACGGGCGAAGTCGAGGAAGGTGAAGTTCTTCATCCAGTCGTAGTTGTTAACCATGATAGCGGCATTAGGCTCCTTCGACTCGAAGTCGAGGAACTTGGCCACCTGTTTCTTGATGCACTCCTGATTGTGGCGCAGGGTCTCGTCATTGAGCAGATTACGCTCCTGACTCTTACCCGAAGGGTCGCCAATCATACCTGTAGCACCACCCACAAGGATGATGGGCCTATGGCCGCAACGCTGCAGATGACGGAGCATCATGATACCACACAGGTGTCCGATGTGCAGAGAATCGGCTGTGGGGTCGGTACCTAAGTAGGCCGTTACCATCTCCTTCTGGAGGAGTTCCTCTGTCCCTGGCATGATCTGAGCCAGCATGCCACGCCATTTCAGTTCTTCAACAAAATTCTTCATATCTCTTTTTCTATTATTATATACCTTATATATTATTAGGGAACCGGATCGTATCCGCTGCCTCCCCAGGGGTTACACCTTAAGATGCGCCAGATGGCCAATCCCAATCCTTTGATGGGGCCGTGCTTCATAATGGCCTGACGTGCATATTCACTGCAGGTGGGCTGGAATCGGCAGGACGGCCCGAGCAGGGGAGAGATACACAGCTGATAGAAACGGATGGGTAGTACCAGCAGAGAGGACAATATGTGAGACAACCACTTCACTTTTCACTTCTTTGCTATGCGCTGCAGCAGACTGATCATTCGCTTTTCCACCTCGTTGCTCGGACAATGACTGTCGGAGAGCCAGATAAAGGCAATCAGTAATTCCTGATCATCCGTAATACAGTTGCTGAGCAACTGCTTGTGAAGACGATAGGCCTCTCGGATTTGCCGCTTTACCCTGTTGCGGTCTACAGCGTGCTTGAACCGTTTTTTCGGTACACTGATAAGAATCTGTACAGGGGCATGTCCTTGCTGGCGTTCCTTTTTCAGGAAAACAGCCCTTAGCGGATAGGCTGCCAGCGATTGGCTGTTGCCTTTCTCAAAGAGCGTTTCTATCAGCAGGTTGCTGACGATGCGCTCCTTTTTCCTGAAGGTAGGAGCCATCATCATACTCCCTAACCTTGTTTCTCAAGCAGATAATGCTGCAGGGCACCCGTCATCGAGGGATATTTCTCTGAGGGAGCCTCGATGTCCAGTCTCAGTCCAGCCTCTTTCGCTGCCTTGGCGGTAGTGGGTCCGAAGGTCGCAATGGCAATCTTACCCTGCTTGAAGTTGGGGAAGTTCTTGCAGAGCGACTCTATTCCAGAGGGACTGAAGAAGATCAGCATGTCATAGTCGAATGTCTTAACCTCTTCAGGGGTGAAATCGTTGCTGACGGTCTTGTACATGACGCACTCCTTGTGCTGCAGCTTCTTGGAGTCGAGAAGCTGGGCAAGACTATCGTTGTGTACATCGCTCATCGGAACGAGATATTTCTCAGTCTTGTGCTTTACCATCGTAGGCACGAGGTCGTCAATGCGGCCTGTCTCTCCGAAGAATACCTTACGCTTGCGATACTGCACATATTTCTGTATATAGAGGGCGATGGTTTCTGTGACACAGAAGTACTTCATCTCCTCGGGGATCGCAACTCTCAGTTCCTTGGCCATATTGAAGAAATGGTCGATGGCGTGACGCGAAGTGAATACGATTGCGGTGTAATCCAGGATACTCACTTTCTGTGCACGGAAATCCTTCGAACTAATGGGCTCCACCTTAATAAAGGGGCGGAAGACCAGTTCTACTCCGAATTTGTTCGCGATATCAAAATATGGCGACTTCTCACTTGTTGGCTTAGGTTGTGAAACCAAAATCTTCTTGATCATCTGTGTCCTAATAATTTACTTTCAAAATATATGTGATTCCTACTAGTCCGCTCCAAATCATGACTAAAGGTACCATTTCGAGGGCACAAAAGTACAAAATATTTTGCAGAAAAAGCCTATTTTGCTTAAAAAAGATGGTATAAGACTTGTAAAATGTCAGTATTTTGGCTAAAGTGAGTATAAAAATACAATAAATGATAGCATTCTGCATGGAAAACTGGAAGTATGCCAGCAATAACACCAGAGGGAACAAACACACCCCCTCAATGGCAACGATAAACAACAATGTGCCTAGGAATTGTAAATTTTTCTTTGGACTGAAGAATACATTGTTGACTATTGTATAGAGTAGGCCCTTGATGACAAAGTAGCCCACCATGGTTCCAAAGTAGATACCCAATATGGCATATTCTGACGACAGAATGAATGTATCGGCAATCCTCCGGGTCGCATAGAAATAGAAGAGGAGGGCGTAATAAAGGCTGGTGATGACTGAGAATCCCAACTGGAACTTAACCTCCGTACCCGTCTCCGTATACTCCTGCTCGACCTTTGGCATGTACAAGAAGTGCTTGGCCTGGTTGATCATGAAACTGGAGATGCGCGACAGGGCAAACATGATGAGCAGGAAGCTGCAGATCAGAATACCAGTAATGATATGGTCGTTGTGGATGGCGTAGGGTACGGGGTCGCCCGCCACGCCATTGCGTCCGCCGTCAAGTTCTGGATGGTAGAGCGTGTTGGCAGAGAAGAAGTTTTCGCGATAATACTGTGGCAGGTCCACCTTCTTCAGGTCGCGTGGAATCTCGTGACCTGGCAGGTGCAGCGTGTCGGGCTGTGAACTGTAGTGGATCTCTCCAGGCTCAAACCATGCCTGGATGGCAGAGTCCTGTTGGGCAGGCGTAGCATCCTTCGGCAATGACCGCAGCACCTGATAGGGTGTCTGCGGTCTTGCCGGGCGACTCGTCATCGTGTCATTGGCAATGACGGTCGTTGATTCATTGATAGTGATGCTATCCTGTTCCAGCATAGCTTATAGTCCGAATGCTTTGCGGATATCGTCTACGCGATCCAGCTTCTCCCAAGTGAAGAGCTCCACGTCGATGGTCTTCGTCTCGTGGTAATGGCTGGTGAAGGTCTTCTTGATGATCTCCGACTTACGGCCCATATGTCCATAGGCGGCAGTCTCACTGTACATCGGCTGGCGCAATTTCAGCGTGCGCTCAATAGCCTTCGGACGAAGGTCGAACAGCTCTTCAATCTTCTTGGCGATCTCACCGTCGCTCATCTGTACCTTACTACGGCCATAGGTGTTCACATAGATGTTCATGGGCTTGGCCACACCGATGGCATAACTCACCTGTACGAGCATCTCGTCGGCAACGCCTGCTGCCACCATGTTCTTGGCAATATGACGGGCTGCGTAGGCAGCACTACGGTCTACCTTAGACGAGTCCTTGCCAGAGAAGGCACCGCCACCATGGGCACCCTTGCCACCGTAGGTGTCGACGATGATCTTACGACCCGTCAGACCAGTGTCTCCGTGAGGACCGCCAATCACGAACTTACCAGTGGGGTTCACGTAGTATTTGATATCGAGTCCGAAGAGATCGAGCACTTTTTGCGAATGTATCTGCTGCTTCACTCGGGGGATGAGGATATTGATCACGTCGTCCTTGATCTTGGCGAGCATCTTCTCGTCTTCGTCAAACTCATCGTGCTGGGTAGAGACGACGATGGTGTCGATACGCTCGGGGATGCCGGCATCGCTGTACTGTACTGTCACCTGACTCTTGGCATCGGGGCGCAGGTAGGTCATCTCCTTACCCTCCTTGCGGATATCGGCCAGAGTGCGCATGATGAGGTGTGCCAAGTCGAGGCTGACGGGCATATAATTTTCCGTCTCATTGGTGGCATAACCGAACATCATACCCTGGTCGCCGGCACCCTGCTCGTCTTCATTGCCGTTATCCACTCCGCGGTTGATGTCGGCACTCTGTTCGTGGATGGCACTCAGGATACCGCACGAGTCACCGTCGAACTGGTACTCGGCCTTGGTATAGCCTATGCGCTTGATGGTATTGCGGGCGATGGTCTGCAGGTCGATATATACATCGCTGCTCACCTCACCCATGATGACCACCTGACCTGTGGTGACAAACGACTCACAGGCCACGCGAGCCTTGTCGTCGTATGCCAGGAACTGGTCTAGTATTGCGTCACTAATCTGGTCGGCCACTTTGTCGGGATGGCCCTCAGATACTGATTCTGATGAAAACAAATAACTCATTCTCTCTATTTTTTTACTTTTTTACCTTTTTACTTTTTTACCTTTTTCCCTTTTTCCATTACTCTGCGGGGAGCATGATGATCTCAGCGCGGTTGCCGGCCTTCAGCACTTCAGCAACACAAGCACTGATGCTCTCCGGTGTCTGGGCATTCACCAGCTTCTCGTAGTCGGTGTGGAAGTCGATGCCCCACTTACGCCAAGCGTTGATGACACCAAGCCAGTAGTTGTTCTGCTTCAGCTGGTCGGCGTGGCTCTTCAGCATATACTCCTTCACCTTCTGCAGCTTGTCGGCATCACAGGTCTTGGCCAGGGCTGCCACCTCGTCACGAAGAATCGTGATGGCTATATCGCCCTTCTCGGGCTTCATGGGACAGATGGCGAGGATCTGAGCCGTCGTCTCGAAGTCGTTGCGGTTGATGGAAGACATTGACTGCACCGTATAGGCGGCACTGGCATCCTCACGGATCTTCTTCAGATACTCCATGTCGAGAATCTGGCTAATCATGTCCATCTTGATGTCATTCTCGGGTGTATAAGCCATGCCCTTCGTATACCATTCCATGATGGCATAGGCCTTGGGTGTCTCAGCCTTGTGCTTGAAGCTGTTGATGGCGACGCCCTTGAAATCGGTGGATACATCCTGACTCTTCACCACGTTCTTCTGAGCGGGCAGTGATGCGAGATAGGTCTCGATCAGCGGACGGATCGTCTCCTCGTCGTAGTTACCGATGATGGTAAAGGTGAAGGCAGCGGCATTAGCGGTCTGCTCCTTGGCCATCTGGAGGATACGGTCATAGTTCACCTGTGGCAGGTCTTCCGTTGCCATAGGCTTAAAGCGCGGATTCTTGCAGGTCAGCGTGGCTGTCATCGAGTCCTGAAGCACTGACTCGGGCTGCAACAGGCGGTTCTTCAGGTTCAACTCAGCGGTCTGCATCAGGTTGTCATACGACTTCTGGTCTTTGGCGATGTTGGTGAAGTAGAGATATGCCAACTGGAGCATGGTCTCCACGTCCTTCGGCGTAGAGCTGCCGTTGACACGTACGCGGTTGGGCTCTATTGAGAGCGATGCACTTGCAATCTTGCCTGCGAGTGCCTTCTCCAGTTCTGTGTGGGAGAAGTTACCCAGACCGCTGGCGTCAATCACGTTGTTGAACATCTTGATATTAGCAAAGTCCTTCTCGCCATAGAGTGCTGAGCCTCCAAATCCTTCACCGCGCATCAATACCTGGTCTTTCTTCAGGTCAGTCTGCTTCAGCACAACCTTTGCTCCGTTCGAGAGCTCCAGCTCGGTATAGCCGAAGAGGTCGTTCTTCGTCTCTTTCGTGATAGCACCCTTCTTGGGGAGTGTGGTGATCAGCGGCTCGTCCTTCACATTGTCTACGTAGGCCTCAATCTGGGCTGTGCGTGCAGCGGCAATGGCAGCCTTCAGACCCTCCTCCGTAGGATAGACAGCTCCTTCCTTCTCGGTGTTGAGGCTGAATACCACGAGGTTGCTGTCGTTGGTCAGGAAGTACTCCTTCATGATGGCATTCACGACGTCAACGGGCAGCATCGGTACTATCTGCTTCATTGTCGAGTATGAGTAGTCGATGCTGGGGAAGGGCTTGTTGTTCAGGAAGTTCTCCACATACTGGTCCACGAACTGTGAGTTGTAACGCTTGTCCTTGTTAGAGTACTGCTTGTCGAGCTGGCTGATGTAGTCCTGCTTAAAGCGTGTGTACTCCGTAGGCGTGAATCCGAATTCAGCAGCCCTGCGGACTTCGGTCAATGCAGCCTGAACGGCAGCCTCTGTCTGTCCGTCTTTGGGATAAACGTCCAGCTCGAAGGCATCTGCGCCACTTGAATAGAGATACTCACTATACGAAGCTGAAGATCTCAGGAACGGGCTCTCGGGCTTCTCGGCATACTCCTTCAGTCGGTCGTTCAGCATGGAGAGGGCTGCACTCTTCCTATAGTTAGCCACCATAAAGGCTATGGTTCCCTTCAGTGAGTCGGGGAAAGCCTCGTGCTTCATCATCACCCACACCTGGTTGGTGCGCTGCTCCTTGTCCTTGTCGATCACGTAGATAGCCTCGGCATTGTCGGGCACAGGCTCCTTCGTTACCAGTGCACGGTTCTCTGGCAGTACGATGGGCGAGAAGAGATCCTTGATCTTCTGCTCAATCTTGTCTACGTCCACGTCGCCCACCACGATGATACCCTGGTTGTCTGGACGATACCACTTCTCATAGTATGCCTGCAGGAACGGACGCTCGAAGTTGTCGATAATCTCCATCAGTCCGATAGGCATGCGGTAGCCCAACTTCGAACCTGGATAGAGCTTGGGCAGGTCGCGCTCGAGCATTCTCATCTCAGCACTGGTGCGCAGGCGCCACTCCTCGTGGATCACGCCACGCTCCTTCTCTATCTCATCCTGCTCCAGCAGCAGTCCGTCGGCCCAGTCGTAGAGTATCAGCAGACAAGAGTCGATGATGCCCTCACGGGTGGTGGGTACATTACTGATTTTGTAGACCGTCTCCTCGATGCTGGTATAGGCGTTCAGGTCGCCACCAAACTGGATGCCCACGCTCTCACACCAGCGCAGCAGCTCGTTGCCCTTGAAGTGCTTCGAGCCGTTGAAGGCCATGTGCTCCAGGAAATGGGCCAGTCCGCGCTGGTCGTCATCTTCCTGAATAGAGCCCACCTTTTGGGCAATGTAGAACTCGGCACGGTTCTCGGGCCAGTTGTTGTGACGGATGTAATACGTCAGTCCGTTGTCCAGTTTTCCGACACGTACATCGGGATCTGCGGGAATCGGCGGCATCTGCTGAGCCGTCATTGTCACTGCTCCAGTTATCGCCAGCAGCAGGGTCATGAGTAATTTCTTCATCTTCATAAGATTTTGGTTTTTGGAATCTTGGGTGCAAAGATACACCTTTTTTATGGATTAGACGCAGCAATATCGAAAAAACTACGCCTTTTTACCTTTTTTACCTTTTTACCTTTTTACCTTTTTACCTTCTTACTTTTTTACCTTTTTACCTTTTCATGTTTCTCGGGTGGTGCTCCAGGATCTCCTGTCTCAGCTGCGATGTGTCCAGATGGGTGTAGATCTCTGTTGTGCCGATGCTCTCATGACCCAGGAGTGCCTGGATGACGCGCAAGTCGGCACCGCCTTCGAGCAGGGCAGTGGCAAACGAGTGTCTTAGCGTGTGGGGTGAGATGGTCTTGGTGATGCCTGCCGCCTCGGCCTGTCGCTTGATCATGATGAGGATCATGGTCCGGGTCAGGTGCTTGCCGTAGCGGTTCAGAAACACGTAGTCCTCCTCACCGGGCTTGATCGTCATGTGGTTGCGGTCGTCAAACCAATAGCCTAGTTCCTGGATGGCCCGTTTGGAGATGGGCACGAGCCGTTCCTTACTGCCCTTACCCAGCACTCTGACGAACTCCTCCTCCAGATAGAGTTGCGACAGCTGCAGGTTCACCAGTTCACTGACGCGCAGGCCACACGAGAAGAGCACCTCGATGATGGCCCTGTTGCGATGGCCCTCCCATTTCGAGAGGTCTATGCTGGCCTCCAGCTGGTCTACCTCTGCCGTTGAGAGCACCTCAGGCAGATGGTCGCCTATCTGTGGCGACTCCAGCAGTTCCGTGGGGTCGTCGTCGCGATAGCCGTCCAGCTGCAGGAATCTGAAAAAAGCCCTGATGCCGCTCAGGATGCGGCACTGGCTACGGGGATGGATACCTATGTCGTGCAGTCCTGCAGCGAAGTGCTCCAGGTCTTCCAGCGTCACGTCGCTCACGCTCTTGTCTTCATGCTCCAGATAGTCGAGCAGTTTCCGCAGGTCGCGCTGATAGGCGTCGAGCGTATTGACCGACATGTTGCGCTGCAGTTTCAGATAGCGCACGTAACTCTTGACGATGTCTTTGCTGTTGCTCATTCTACGAAAGCAGACGCTTGGCGAAGTAGTGGACGGGGTACCAGACTGCGAGGAAGCCTACAATCAGGACGGTAAAGAAGATGAGGATGATATCCTCAGGATGCACGCTCACAGGGTAGGCATCGATGATAAACGAGCCACTCGACGATCCGAGCCCCACCAAGCCGAACTGCTGCTGAGCCCAGCAGAGCAGGAGCCCCAGACCAATGCCCACGATGGCACCGATGGCAGAGATCATACGCCCCTCGAAAAGGAAGATGCGCACAATCTGCTTGTCGGAAGCACCGAGGTTGCGCAGCGTCACCACATCGTCCTTCTTGTCGATGATGAGCATGGAGAGCGAGCCGATGATATTAAAGCAGGCCACCATCAGGATAAAGGTCAGGAAGATGTAGGCTATCAGCTTTTCAATCTTCATGATCTTAAACGTGTCGTCCTGCTGTTCGAAACGGTCTTTTACCAGGAACTTGTCGCCACAGAGGCGCTTGATCTCCTTCTTCACCCCGTCGAAGCTGCTGCCTGGCTTCAGCCTCAGTTCCAACGACGAGAGCATGCCCTGCTGTCCGAAGAGCCTTCGGGCAAAAGCGATGCTGGTGAGGATATACTTCTGGTCGTACTTCGACTGCTTGACGTTGAACAGCACCCCTGGCGAATAGAGGTCATCCTCCTCGAAGGCTTCCTCTGGATTGGCCATGTCGAGCTGGCCCTCTCTTCGGGGCGCATAGATATGCAGGGGCTCGTCATAGGTGTAGCCCATGCCCAGGATCTCTGCCAGACGGATTCCCGGAATGCCATAGTCCATATCTGCTGCGTGAAGACAGAACTCGCCATTGCCCAGGAGGATATCATTGATGTGGGTGAGCTGCTGGAAATTATCCTCCACGCCCTTGATGACCACCGTCGCCTGACGGTCCTTATAGATGGCGAGCGCCATATCCTCAACCGTCTCGGTGGCCACGTCGATCTGTGGCAGCTGGCGAATCTCCGTCAGTATAGGATCGTCGGCAGCCACCGTCTTTCCCTCTACAGGAACCACCTTCAGCTGCGGATCGATATCCGTAAAGAAAGAAGCCACCAGGTCGTGGAAACCGTTGAATACGGAGAGCGTCACCATCAGGGCCATCGTTGCCACAGCGACACCGATGATGGAGATGCCGCTGATCACATTGATGGCGTGGGTCGACTTCTTAGAGAATAAGTACCTACGGGCTATAAAGAATGGGAAGTTCATATCTCACTTTGTTCGATATGCACTTTTGTCACGACTCGGCCAAACAAGCAAGCTTGATGGCTCTCGCTGTTCCAAAAGTTCACCTTTTTACTTTTTCAACAGTTCATCGATGTGTTCGATGTAGTCTAGCGAGTCGTCGATGAAGAATCGCAGCTCGGGGATGATGCGCAGCTGGTTTCTCACGCGCGTACCTAATTCATAACGTATGGACTTGGTGTTAGCGTTGATGTTGGTCAGAATCTCCTCGCCCTTCTCACTGGGGAACACGCTCAGATAGGCTGTGCAGATGCTCAGGTCGGGGGATATCTTCGTACGCGTCACCGATACCATCGTACCGTGTGTGGCGCGTGTCTGCTGCTGGAATATCAGCGAGAGCTCCTTCTGGAGCAGTCGCGCAATCTTGTTTTGTCTTGTCTCTTGCATATCTTACTTTTTTTACCTTTTTACCTTTTTACCTTTTTACATTTTCCTAATGAGCGTCAGTCCGTCTCTTAACGGCAATATCACCTGTTCCACCCTTGAGTCCTGGGCAATGTAATCGTTAAACGTCTCGATGCCCTGCGTCTGGTGGTCCTTATCGTAGGCAGGGTCTACCACGTGTCCGTCCCAGAGCGTGTTATCGGCGAGGATGAATCCGCCAGGCTTCAGTATCGTCATCACCATCTCGTAACAGTCGCGATAGGTGCGCTTGTCGCCATCCATGAAGACCATATCAAACGCGATGCCGAGCTTGGGAGCCTCTGTCAGGGCGTCGCCGATGATAAACTCAATCTTGTCGGCCACCTCCGAACCCTCTATCCAGGGGCGGGTGAAGTCCTCCATCTCGTCGTTGATCTCGTAGGTGTAGAGTCGTCCGTCGTCGTCGAGGCCCTCTGCCATCGAGATGGCGCTGTAGCCGCTAAACGTTCCTATCTCCAGAATGTTCTTCGGGCGGATCATCTTCACGAGCATCTTCAGCAGTCGTCCTTGCAGATGTCCGCTGGCCATCCTTCCGTGGATGGTGTGGATGTTCGTCGCCCGCCAAAGCCTATAGAGATACTCCGGTTCCGGCTCAATATGCCCCAGAACGTACTGCTCTAACTCACTATTCACTATTCACTAATCACTAATCACTATTCACTTCTTCAACGCCTCAATGGCCAGACGGTAGCTGTCGAGTCCGAATCCGCAGATCACACCCTTGCAGGCAGCCGAGATCAGCGACTTATGACGGAACTCCTCGCGCTGGTGTACGTTCGAGATGTGTACCTCGACGACGGGGCACTTCAGACTCCTGATGCAGTCGTGCAGGGCCACGCTGGTATGGGTATAGGCCCCTGCGTTGAGCACGATGCCGTCGTAGCCGCCAAAGAAGCCCGTCTCCTGCATCTTGTTGATCAGCTCGCCCTCCACGTTGCTCTGATAGTAGTCTATCTGCAGCTCGGGAAACCGCTTACGTAACTCTGGCAGATAGTTGTCAAACGACTCTGTGCCATAGATGCCTGGCTCACGCTGCCCCAGCAGGTTGAGGTTCGGTCCGTTGATAATCTGAATCTTCATTTTCACCTTATTATATATAATACGGCTGCAAAATTACGATATTTTTTCTAAATCTCAAAATAATAACGTAATTTTGCATGCGAATATGGAGAAAGACATCGCTCGATGCCTATCAGTGCGACCTGTAGAGTCAAGGGATTCCCTGTACAAATCTCGATTTTTCTATTCTTTAATTAAAATAAGAGCAACATAGTCGTCTAAGATCTTTATCTTTTCAGTAAGAGACTTGTTTTTTATTGTTATATCATTGGGTATATTTAATCTAATAGGCAGAACATCTATAAGAGCATTCAGATAAGAAGACTTTATAGCATAATTAACATTCTCTGTTTGTAAAGCCCTATTCAGTCCTGAAGATGTTATACCTACAAGATTGCCATCATAATCAAATAATGGACCGCCACTATTTCCAGGTTGGATAGGAACTGAGATTTGATAAACTGTAGCATCTCCTTGAATTCCTGTTCTGGCGCTAATTTTTCCATCCGTAAATTTTACTTCTTGGCCCATAATGCTTGCCATTGGATAACCAAGGGCGAACACGCTTGTACCTACATCTTTTACGGATGTATTGAAATTGTATGCAATTTTATTGAATGATGTGAATTTGGGATCGTTAATACGGATTATTGCAAGATCATTTTGTGGATCAGCTTGCACCACTTCGGCATTATATTTACATAACAAGCCATCTCTAATGATATTTATTTGTATCTTTTTCGCACCATTTATTACGTGATGATTTGTAGCAAAATAACCTCTACTATCAATAAGGAATCCAGTGCCGTTCCCATCCCACTGCTCTTCTTTTGTGGATTTTTCAGAAGGCGTTTGTTGATTACTAGAATTTGCAGCTTGAGATGAAAAATATTCTTTATATAACAAGTTCTCTAGACAAAAATTCCCTTTGCCACCAACTAACATACCCGTATAACCACCGCGGAATCGAATGGCTTCAATGTTTTCAACCAATGTTCCATTGATTGAGAACATCATTTTATCTCCAATTTTCATAACCTTTAAAAGGTTTCTTGCTTTACCTCTATTAATTGCAGAAGATGTTGACCAATCTTTTATGACTATGTTTATGCCTTCAAAGGTGTTTTGAATTTTATATTGACCATCTCCTGAAATGATAAAGAAACAATGGTTTGACCAGTCTTTAAATCCGAGAACTAAACCATATCCCACATTGTTGTTTTTTTCATCTAAAAGATCCACGATGCCCTCGACAGAAAAATCTTCATTTTGGTTAATCTCGATATAATTAGTTCTTATTGTTGTGTTCCCGCCTTCATCAGAAATAAAAAGGCGATTTGACGATACTTCTGATTTTGCATTATCGTCCTTACTTTCCCATGTTTGTTTATTAAGATTGAAATTCTCATCCATCACTTGGCAGGCTAAGCCATCTTCGTCAAATTCGGTGTATCGGTCATTTATAAGTCTTCCATCCTTATAATCAGCAACGATGTTTGGTTTACCACTTTTGTACCATCTTTTATGCGATAAGATTCTTCCTTCGTTGTCATATTCTATTATAATATTTGTTTTTCCATTATCGAAATAATTTATATCTTTGCCTATAATTATATTATTTTTAAAGTTACACCTTCTTGAGATTTGTCCATTTTCATAATACCATATTGTTTCCCCTGAATTAAAATTCAGGTTATCATCATCATAATTAATGTAAACACAATCAAATTCAGATTGGAGTCTACCAGAAATGTAGTAATCACGAATTTTACCTTGTGGACGATTTGGTGCTTTGTATGTTACTATCCTGTAAAATTTAGCGTTGCTTAAATTACAACGTTTCCATTCTTCATCAAAGTATTCGGTTAATTGAGTACCTATTTGAGGAGAATAATTGGGTTTATATGATTTGGGTAATTTGTCAACTCTTGAACCTTGGTATATCCAGAATGCTTTGCTATTTATAACTTTAAATTGTCCGGTGAATGGTTGGTTCATCCGGAATAGTCCTTCAAAAGAGGAACCATCTGGGTACTTCGCTTGTCCAAAACCGTGGCTATAGTAATTTACAATTTCGCCTTCATATGAAGTTATTTGGCCATTTGGGGCAAAAAATTTAATAGTACCCTTACCAATAGCTTCTCCATTCTCAAAAATGCAGTTATATACTTTTTTTGTTCCATCGTCACCAAAATAGGTGTACGTCGCCATGCCATTAACCTGCCCGTTTACAATTGGACCTTGATATATTCCGTATTTACGCCCTTTTACAAATTTCTCTAAAACTCCATCACCATTGGCTTTCCCGTTATTATTTCCGCCATCCCAATGAGCTTCGAAGCCTTCTACATAATATGGTTCGTAATATTCGCAATTTTGGTTTTTTACTTTAACCCATTTAGGTTGAGCATTAATAGTGCTACACGTTATCATTGATACAATGACAACAATATATACATGAAATAATCTTTTAATGATCATATTAATAATTCTTTAGATTAGTATTATGATGCAAATATACGCTTTTTAGTTTAAATGATTGCTCCTTTTCACATTATTAACATAAATTTAAATTCATGTAGAGCTTTCTTGCTCATTTTGAACCTATATAGAATAGAATCTATAGATTATTAAAACAAAACAAGGCACCCGAATCGGATGCCTTGTTTGCAAAGATACTCCCATTTGTTGTCTTTCAGTTAAAACCAGATGGGGCCATTACCCATGCAACTGGTAGTTCCGAGTGCCGTCAGAGCTGCTGTAGCTGCTGCGATAAAAATGCGGAGCACAACCTCCCAAACACCATTCTTTTTCATTTTTTACCTCCTTTCTGCTTTAACTTTTTACTTTTAACTCTCGAGCTAAGCGAGTGGGGGCTTTCGCCCCTCTCGCTTATTCGCCTCCTGAAGTGGAATCCTGATGAGTTGCTACTGCGAACGAGCTGATAGGAATCTTCTCCTGATAGGTACGCTCCTTGCCATCGATGGTCTTCTTCTTCGACTCGATCACGTAGGCGGCCTTAAAGGTACATTCGTCCTTCAGCGCACGCGAGGTGAGCTTCTCGCCCTTCGAGTTCTCGGGGGTAAAGCGCAGGTGTACACCCGCAATCAGGTTGTCGATGCCCACATTGAGCGACTTCTCCACCGTGTCCTGCGCCTTCTTGCCGTCGCTCTCGATGCTGGGGCTGAAGGTACCGAAGCCATCCAGCTTCACAGGCTGTCCCTGCGTCACCATCTCCTTCAGACAGCTGACGATGTTCTGCAACACGAGCACCGCCATGGGGTAGTCCACGAGCTTGCCATGCTCAGCGAGGTGATGGGCAAAACCCTTCAGACTCAGAGGCTCCTTGGTGTCAGCCTCGGGATAGTACTGGCCGTAACCGGCGTTGTACTGGTTCTTGTTCTTCCGGAGATTCACCGGAAATGCAATTACTTCACTTGCCATATTTTTTTAGTGTTTAGTGATTAGTGATTAATGATTAGTGTTCTCTCTTTGCAATCTAGGTGGTACCATTTCCCAAATGCATTGCAAGGGAAGTGCAAGGCGAATGCAGAGCCGAGCTCGCTCGAGCTATGCTGAGCCGCAGCCTTCACTCGTACTCGCAACTTCTTGTTTGCGAGTACAAAGTTAACCATTTTTTCTGATATATGCAAGCAAAAATGATGCTTAAAAGTACTTATGAGTAATTACGAGTACTTATTAGTACTTATACCAAATAATTTGCGCTTTTCTTTTGGTAATCTCACCGATTTTTAGTAACTTTGCAGTGCTTTTAGAAAAACAACCAATCTTATCTATCTATTATGCAAACATCAACCACTATGGGGCGCATGGAACTCGCCCAACTCTACTTTCCTTACATCCAACCACGTTCAGCATGGCAGAAACTCAAGCCATTGCTCAGTGACGATCCCGATCTGGCACACTTAGTTAAACTGCGCCGACGGACGTTTCTTCCAAACGAGGTCTCCATGATCTACCAACACCTAGGGCGCCCATAAGGGTGCCCTTCTTCGGTCCCTGAGCTTGTCGAAGGGTGTCGAAATGTTTACCCGTAGTAAACCAAAGGTTTACATGGAGTAAACTCCTACTTTAGTCGGAGTAAAGTAAAAATCCACGCGGTTACGCGGTTACGCGGTTTCATTTTGTTTTTCCGATTTTCAGCCCAGCTCCGAGAAGAGGGAGAGAAGAAGAAGGGAGAGATTCAAAACATCTATATTATTTATTATATATTATATATTAATTTATTATATATTATAATATATAATAAATCTATAAGACCCTTTTCACACCCAAATACCAAACTACGAAATCCAAAATGAAACCGTGTAACCGCGTAACCGCGTGGAGAAATTGATAAAGATAGTTAAAGTTTCAGGGCTGTACCGACCTTTGGTACAGCCCTTTTATTATATTTGCAGCGTGAAAAGAATGATAATGACATGAAACTGATAAAAGGAGAATTCAAAGAGAGGCTGGATCTGCTGTTTGCACCGTCCATCAAGGCAGGGTTCCCATCGTCAGCAGATGATTATCTGCGAGACAGCCTCGACTTCAACAGGGATATGATCAAGCATCCCGAGGC
>NZ_FOCK01000013.1 GCF_900110085.1 Prevotella sp. ne3005 | reverse complement strand
GGTTTAGGTGATTTTTTTATTTGGATAGTTCAAATAAAATGATTACCTTTGCGATGCAATTAGGGATTGCATCGCGAGTGAAGGCTGCGGCTCAGCATAGCTCGAGCGAGCTCGGCTCTGCATTCACCTTGCACTTCCCTTGTAACGTCAATGAATGAGACATCGGGCCCAAGCCTCGGGAGTTGACAAAGAGAGTAAGTAACATTTAATTATTAACATTCAAAACAAAAACTAAAGTAGATTATGGCAAGTGAAGTAATTGCATTTCCGGTGAATCTCCGGAAGAACAAGAACCAGTACAACGCCGGTTACGGCCAGTACTATCCCGAGGCTGACACCAAGGAGCCTCTGAACCTGAAGGGCTTCGCCCGTCACCTCGCTGAGCATGGCAAGCTCGTGGATTATCCGATGGCAGTGCTCGTGTTGCAGAACATCGTCAGCTGTCTGAAGGAGATGGTGACGCAGGGTCAGCCCGTGAAGCTCGACGGCTTCGGTACCTTCAGCCCCAGCATTGAGAGCGACGGCAAGAAGGCGCAGGACACGGTGGAGAAGTCGCTCAACGTGGGCATCGAGAATCTGATTGCGGGTGTACACCTGCGCTTTACCCCCGAGAACTCGAAGGGAGAGAAGCTCACCTCGCGAGCGCTGAAGGACGAGTGTACCTTTAAGGCCGCCTACGTGATCGAGTCGAAGAAGAAGACCATCGACGGCAAGGAGCGTACCTATCAGGAGAAGATTCCCATCGGCAGCTTCGCAGTGGCTACTCACACCGAGCCCGCTGGCAACGGAGATTAGTGTTTAATTTAGCAACGGACTACAGGACTGAACCCTTCGGCAAGCGCAGGGACCGTTAAGGTTCTGTAGTCCCTGCTTAAAACAAGAAAGGAGGTATTTTATGAGTAAAAAGGAAACTGTGAAGTTTATCGTGCATCTGATTGCGACCATCGCTACGGCGATCGTAACGGCCCTAGGCACTACGAGTTGCGTTGGAGCGTAAACGAAAGAGCCCTTCGGGAGATTGATTCCTGAAGGGCTCTTGGTGGAATATCAAATGGGGCGTTTCCACTGTTTTTATTTTTATTGCATTCTTTGGAGGCCTTGCCAGCGGACGTTCCAGGTGCCGTCGTGGGGAAAGCCTGGGTTGAGGGGCTCGGTGCAGCCGTCCCAACCGGCACACATCATGGCGATGGCAGTGAGCAGGGCTCCGTTGCCGGGGAGATAGATGCGCAGGCGATCGGGCGTCTGGAAGTTATGGCCGTTGGGTAGCCAGGTATTCTTCTGTGTGTCGATGAGCAGTGCTTTGAGGGCGGTCTCAGGATCACCGAGACGAGCAGCGGTCATGGCAATCATACCGTAGTCCCAGCCCCATGTGGTGGGCCAGTTCCAGTTGTTCATCACCCAGTCGAGGGTGGCTTTCATCTTCTCTTTATTATATAATAAGGTGTAGACTGTGTTCTGGCTGGGTAACAGACCACAGGCTCCTAAGACGGCGGGGTGGTCGTTGCGACATTTGTCGGTGAAAGTCTCGATTTTCTTTCCTGAGGCGTCAAAAGGATCGAAAGCCTCTGATGCACCTTCTCCTGTCGGTATACCAGCTGTATAGATGCCGTTGACCTCGGGTAGGGGAGACAGCTTCTGGATGATATCGTCCCACAAGGCGATGCGTGGCTTACCCTGGCGCACGCGCCACTGCTGAGCCACACTGAGACCATACTGCCAGTAGGCCAGCTCGAAAGGCTGGTTGTAGGAGATGTCCTTGGTGATGGACTCCTGCATGGCCGTGGCACCTCGCAGCTGATAACGGCCTGAGCGTTTATCGAAGGTGACGAAATCCGCCATGAACTCAGCGGTGGCCTCTACCTGTTCGCCATATTCCTTGAGGATTTCGGCAGTAGGATTGGCGCGATACATCTCCTCAGCGAGATAGATGTAGTGAGGCTGTTGCCAGATGAGGAACGATCCTGTGTTTGAGGGAGCCTCACCAGCCCAGGGGTCGGTCATCTTCATCCAGCGTACACCCTTGAATCCTTGTCGCTCTGCAATCTGACGGGCTACGGGGTAGGCCGTCTGGTTATACCACTTGAGCATCTGCTCGATGACCTCCGGACGGTTCCAAAGGGAGAAGTCTACGGCATGCCACCACGTCATCTCGAGATGGGGGCGTCCGAACCAGGAGTTATAGGTAAGACCCGTCTCTTGAGGGGGCATGTTGTTGGCACAGTTGATTTGGGTGAGATATTGCGAGAGCACCACACGGCGCTCTAACTCCTTGGCGCGAGGATCGGTACACTGGGAGAAGTCGACGATGGGGCCGTCGATCCACCAGTAGTTCCAATGGCGCTGGGTGGTTTTATGGTATTGGTCGTACTCATACGCCACGCCAGCGTCAGTAGGATTGGTAGCATATTCTGCGGAGAAGGTGAGTATATCGTCGGTGGTTGACAGCTCGAAATAATGCTTGTCGCACTCTTGAAGCGTAGCCTTGCCTTCCCATTGCAGAAGCACGTAGTATTTTGTGGCATCGAGGGTACGCTCAATGAGGGCAGAGTGGTGATCCTGGGCAATAACCTTTGACTGGTGACGCTCGGGCTTGGTCCAGTCGTTGGCATCATCGGCATGCTTTCCAGTGGGGTAGGAGAAGCGGAGGGTCACCGTGGCCCGCTGGTCTTTTAATAGGTTGGATTTGATGCGTGCATAGAGGGCGTCCTTCGCATGGTGGACACCTGTGGTGACTTCCACAGGCTCACCGTCGGCTTTGAAGGTGGACTCTATCTCGCCATCGAAGATTTTCTGTTCCTGACGGATGTCGGTGAGGGCGCTCAGGGGAATCTGACGGCCAGCGGCATCCTTGAGATCGAGGCCGATGGTGCCGAGGTTAAGACGATGGGGATTGACACGGAAATACTCTGTAGCCTCTTTGTGGCGACCATCCTCGGGCTTCTTAAACTCTACGGCATAAACCTCAGGGTGCCCATGGCCGAAATCGAATGACTTCTCGCTCTCGGAGGGCTGGAGACGGCTGGTGTTTTGGAACTTGTGCCAGCCCCAGTCGGACATGGCGTTCAGGGGCACACCTGCCCCATACTCAAAAGGGTAGCTCTGCAGACCCGTTACATCGACAGTGGCAGCAAAGTGGCCATTGCCCACGGTCAGAGCGGCCAGAAAGTCGGTATCCGTGATGACGGGGTTGTTGCGATTAACGACAGCGTGACGGTCTATAGAGGCCGTCACGTTGCTAACTGTATATCCTAATTTCTCCATTTCAAGCGATGCCCAGATGAATGGCCCGACGCCCTTGGCATCATTGTCGCGGATGGGCTCAGAGATATAATACTCAAACGAACCATCGCGCCGTTTGTTTTCCTTGACGTTGGGAGCCGCCTTCAGAACCTTGGCGCTGACACCCGGTCCGAGACCTGCCACCTCACAACATTTAGTCAGGGAGATGGTCTGATCGGCGTTCACGCGGATGAAGTTCTTGATGATGCCCTGATAGGCCTTCACACCTGCATCGCGGTATTTGGTGCCGAGGTAGCCCTTATTGTAGGCTTTCAGCATAACGTAGGCAAACATCGATGAGCAGGTGGCCTCGAGGTAGTTGCCTTCACGGCCTGGCTCGTCCATCACCTGATACCACACGCCACTCTCTTGATCCTGCCACTTGATGATGGCATCGAGGTCTTTCTGCAGCAGGTCGATGACTTCCTGACGGCGGGCATAGTCCTCGGGCAGGGCATCGAGCAGTTCGATGAGGGCCATCGAGTACCAACCCTGGGCACGGCCCCAGCAATGTTGTGTCTGTCCGGTTTCCTTATCTGCCCAAAACATCTCTTTCGTCTCGTCCCAGGCGTGACGGTTCAGACCCGTCTTGGGGTCGAAGGTGCGCTGATAGGTGACGCTGATCTGGTCGACGGCATCGTCGTAGATTTTCTTGGCATCCTTGGCCTTGAGCAGGTCGCGGGCGGTCATCGTGTAAAAGGGCAGCCCCATGAAGATACCGTCGAGCCATACCTGATAGCTGTAGATGGCCTTGTGCCAGAATACTTTGTCCTGAACGGTACGTGGCTGGTCCTTTAACTGCTTCATCAAAGTCTGGATAGCCAGCAGGTTCTTCTTCTCCGGATAGAGCTGATACATGCGGGCTACGAAGTGACCGGTACGGATCTGGTCGAGGTTGTAATCCTTGATGTCGTATGTGCGGATCTCGCCTTTCTGGTTAATCATCGTGTCGGTATACTCCTGACAGTATGTGCGGATATCCTCACCACCATATTTTAGATAGGTGTCGAGCATCGACTCCAGTTCGATACCCATCACGTAGCTCCACTTGGGGCTCTTGGAGAAATCGAGCAGATAGCTTTTGGGCACGCGCTTCATCTCGGAGTAGGTGAGCCACTCGGAGTAGTGCTCGTAGGGAGCTTTTAGGAGCGACAGACTGCCGTTGATGAAAAGGTTGTCGAACTGTACATTGCGCGTTTTGCCACTCATGAAGTTACCGTCCTTTACGCCATTGAAGTGGCAGCTCTTGACGAGAATGTCATAGACATAGGTGTCCTCTTCGAGACCGATGATCTGTACGCCATACTGCGACTTCTCACTGGTGACATTCTCCATATAGACATTGCGCACGGTGGGGTAGTTGCCTCGGCAGCAGATCTCATTGTGCTCATAGTCAAGGTTGATCTTCAGCACACTCTCCTTGCAGACGCCTACCTTGATATTGCGCATGTTGATGTTCTCGATGATACCGCCACGACAGCTGTTGGTCTTGATGCGCAATACACGCTCCAGCTCAGGAGAATCCATCACACAGTCGTGGGCATAGACATTCTGACAACCGCCAGAGATTTCAGAACCTACCACCACACCACCGTGACCGTTCTTCATCTCACAGTTGCGGATGATGATGTTCTTTGAGGGCATGTTACGCTCACGGCCGTCGCGATTGCGTCCGCTCTTGATGGCGATACAGTCGTCGCCAGTATTGAAGAAACAGTCCTCGATGAGCACACGGTCGCAGCACTCAGGGTCACAACCGTCGCCGTTAGGACCGTCGTTGATCATCTTCACACGACGGACGGTGATGTCGGTAGAGTGGAGGGGATGGATCACCCAGAACGGTGAACGCAACAGCGTCACATCCTCTAGCAGGATTCCTTCGCACTTGTTGAAGCTGACGAGCTGGGGACGAAGACCGTCTTCCGGACCAAATATGCGCTCGGGCGAACGCTCACCTTTTTCATTATACATGGGGATGCCGTCCTCGCCGTTCTTCAACAGACGGGCACGAGAACCGCCACGCTGACTGATCATGCCTTGTTTCCATCCGAAGCGGGGATTACCGTTCCAGGGCCACCATGTCTCATTAGACCCACCACCGTCGATGGTGCCCTTGCCTGTGATGGCAATATCCTTGGCCTTGAAAGCATAGACACAGGGTGAGAGGTTGAAACATTCCAGTCCTTCCCACGAGGTCTCTACGATGGGGTAGAGCTCAGGCTGGAAGGCGAACTCCAACACTGCTCCTTCCTCGACATGGAGGTTCACACCATCCTTCAGGGTGATGGCACCCGTGAGGAACTTCTGTCCGGCAGGGATGACCACACGACCGCCACCCTTCTTCGAGCAGAGGTCAATCGCTTTTTGAATCGCTTTCTGGTTCTGGGCTGCAGTATTGGTCACTTTTGCCCCGTACTTGGTGATTACATACACTTTATCCGCAAACTGAGGTACGCGGATGCTCTGTTCAATCTGCTTATATTCAGCCTCATTCCAGCTTTGGGCAGCTGCAGTGAAGGGGAGAAGCAGACAGAGCGTCATCAATTGGAAAAACTTCTTCATATAATATATAATGATTAGTTCGTAGTTTGCTTGTGCAAAGATACACAAAAAAAGCAAAACTACGAACTAAAACGTGAAAAAAACAACGTAAACGTTATCTTTTTGCAGAATGACCGGATGATTTATAACCGTGCGATAAACTGCGCCAGTTCGGCACCGGGGTCAGCAGTTTTCATGAAATGTTCTCCCATGAGGAACCCCTTGTAGCCAATGCTTCTCAACATCCTGACGGTATCAGGGTCGGAGATGCCGCTCTCGCTGACCTTCACGGCATCCTCTGGCAAACGCGAAGCCAGATTGACGGAGTTGTTCACATCGGTTACGAAAGTGCCGAGGTTGCGGTTGTTGATACCACACATGTCGGGCTCCAGTTCCGCATACTCCGTCTCTTCCTCAGTGTGCATCTCCAGCAAGACCTCCATCCCCAGATCGTGAGCCTTTGCCATCAGCTGCCGACACTCGTCCTTTGAGAGGCAGGCGGCAATCAGCAATACGGCGTTGGCCTTGTTCAGACGGGCCTGGTAGAGCTGGTACTCATCGATGATGAAGTTCTTGTAGAGCATCGGTAACTTGACTTTTGCCAGGTGTGCATCCCGCATGTCAAGGTTGTTACCACCGAAGAAGTTGATGTCTGTCAGGATGCTTAGGGCCGTGGCCCCATTCTCCTGATAGCTCTTGGTGATAGTCCGGACATTTGCCTGCTTGTTAAACCATCCTTTCGAGGGCGATTTCCGCTTGAACTCGGCTATGATGCCAGTATCTGAATTGCGCAGACTTTCTGACATCGATACGGGTCGGGCACCCATAATGATGTTTACTCTGTTTTCAAGCGTCTCTAACGGGAGCTCTTTCTTGAAGAGCTCCACCTCTTTTCTTTTATGTGCAACGATAGTTTCTAGGATATCTGTCATGGTGAGATTCCTTTATTGAATTTCCCAACCGATGGCAGAAGCACCCAGAACGGCAGCACTGGCACCGTCAAGACCACTCACGAGGAACTGGGCTTTATTCTTGAAAATCTTCAATACATGCTCGTTGTAGGCCTCGCGGATGGGCTTCATGAGCAGCTCACCTGCCTTCACCATACCTCCGAAGAAGATGAATGCCTCGGGAGAAGAGAAGGCAGCAAAGTCGGCACAGGCCTCACCCAGCATCTTTCCTGTGAATTCGTAGATCTCCTTGGCCAGTTCGTCGCCCTTGCCGGCAGCGATGGACACATCGAGAGAAGTGATCTTCTCGGGATCCAACTCACGCAGCAACGACGGACGGTTTGTCTTTGCCAACAACTCACGCGCCGTGCGGGCTACACCAGTGGCAGAGCAGTAGCACTCCAGACAACCGGTACGACCACAGCCGCAGGGGCGGCCTTCCTCACCGCGTACCATCGTCACATGACCTAACTCACCGGCAAAACCGTCATGACCATAGAGCAGCTGACCGTTGACCACGATACCAGAGCCTACGCCAGTACCCAAGGTGATGACAATGAAATTCTTCATACCGCGTGCCACACCATAAACCATCTCACCAATGGCAGCTGCATTGGCGTCATTGGTCAGGGCTACGGGGATATTGTTCAAACGCTCGCTGAACAACTTGGCGAGGGGGACTACGCCGTTGTGGGCCCAAGGGAGGTTGGGGGCAAACTCGATGGTGCCGTTATAATAGTTGCCGTTAGGGGCACCTATACCCATGGCCTTGATCTTCTCGATACCGCCCACCTGGTCGATGATGACCTGTAGTGCCTCCACACAGGCGTCGACATAGTCTTCCGCCTTTTCATAGTTGCCAGTCTTGATGGCTGTCGTGGCCTTGATGTCGCCACGGGCATCTACTATACCGAACACAGAATTCGTTCCTCCTAAATCCAAGCCGATGACGTAAGGCTTGATTGCTGCATTTTGCTCATTCATTTTTGTTATAGTTCTAATAATTAAGATTGATTCTTGTTTTCAAGCTACAAAGTTACGAATATTCTTCCTTTCTTTCCCTATTTTTACGGAAATTAACCATTTCTTTGCGGAAAAAAGGACGTTTTTCCTTGTGTTTCAGATTTATTTTGTAACTTTGCACCATTAAAAACTAAAAGTGTCTGATGATGAACAGAATGTCGAGTAGGGTTTTGGTCGTGGCGAGCATGATGCTTGTCCTCTTCATTCTTTCATGTAATATTCAGCGAAAAAAGCTTCATTCTCCCCGTGCTAACAGCGTAGACAGTATGCTCTTTGACCTGGGAATCCAGAAGCAATATGGACGGATGCTGGTGCTGACTGACAGTTTTGAGTTGGAAGGAACGCTCTCAATGCTGGATGCCAACCGCTGGCGTGGAGTGGCCTACTATCATCAAGGACAGTACCGTATGGCGGAAATCTGCTATAAGAAAGCCTTGGACTGTGAGGTGAAGAGTGATGAAGATCAGCTCAGCTATAACAAGTCGGCACGTCGCCTGTCGGAGCTCCTGGTGATTAAGGGTGACTTCGAAGGAGCTTTGCGCGTGGCTGTTCCTGCTGTAAAGAAAATGGACGAATCGGGGATAGGGTCCGATATTGACTATGCCATCTTGCTGAATAATATCGGCTGCTGTCAGTTGAATCTCGGGCAAGATAGGGAGGCTAACGAGAGTTTCCTCAAGGCCCGTGGCCACTATGCCAACCGCTGGAGTCAGGATTCTACGAGCCGAGGTTATCAGGAGGCAGTGCTTGGCACTGTCTATACTAGTATGGCTTATATCAATACCCGTCGTTATGCAGAGTCCATCTACTGGATAGACCGTTCGGAGATGCTGTTGGAGAAATACCGCCAGTGGCCCGATGCCCGTACGGAATATTTTGATGAGTATCAAGGACGTATCGACATCATGCGGGCTGTTGCTTTGCAGGGACTGGATAAGGGCGGTGAGGCTGCCCAGGCCTATAATGATTTTTTGAAGACGGCCTATTCAAAGACAGGAAGCGGTAAGATTAATGCTAATGACTATCTGGTGGCAGCCCATCGCTATAGGGAGGCAGCCAAGAATTATGCCAATTTGGACAAGGCTCTAAGTGACAAGGGAGCAGAGATGTCGCTTGACAATATACAGCTTTATTATTTGCCGAAATATCATGCCAATGAGAAGGCTGGGTTCAGGGATTCTGCCCGTGCCACAGCAGAGAAGATATTCTCGGTGCTGGACAATGCTATTGTTGCTCAGAAGAACAGTGAGATGGCAGAGTTGGCTACCATCTATGATACGCAAGGCAAAGAGATGGAAATTGCCAAACAACAGGCAGAGATGTCGAGACAGCGCCTGATGGCTACAGGCTTGTCGATGCTTATGCTCCTGACCTTCTTCATTGTCTATACCCTTTACAAACGTAAAGCTTCTCATCGACTGGCGGCTGCGCATAACGAACTGAAAAAGGCTTATGATCAGTTGGAGGAGGCTACAGCCCACCGGGAGCGTATTGAGAGTGAGCTGCGTATTGCAAGGGATATCCAGATGTCGATGGTGCCCAATGTGTCGCCCGATCGTGAGGGCCTCGACCTCTATGCCTCGATGACACCTGCCAAGGAGGTGGGTGGTGACCTCTACGGCTATCTGCTCATAGGCGATTCACTCTATTTCTGTGTGGGTGATGTCTCGGGTAAGGGCGTGCCCGCTTCGCTTTTCATGGCTCAGGCCACCCGTCTTTTCCGTACGCTGGCAGCCCAGAGCATGATGCCGGCGGAAATAGCCACACGCATGAACAATGCTTTGACTGAGGGCAACGAACAGGGCATGTTCGTAACCATGTTCCTCGGACTGGTTGACCTACAGTCTGGCAGGCTCGACTTCTGTAATGCCGGCCATAATCCCCCGATTATCTATGACGATCAACAACATGGTGCGTTTCTTGAGATGGAACCGAATGCGCCGATTGGTCTTTGGCCAGAACTGGAGTTCGTGGGCGAGTCGATTGAAAATGTCAAGGGCCGGCCGTTCTTTGTCTATACCGACGGACTCAATGAGGCGGAGAATACCAGCCAGGAACAGTATGGTGACGAACGCCTGCTGGCTTTCCTCCGTGCCGCCCGTTTCCATAATGCCCGAAAGTTGCTTGAGGCTCTCAAGGCTGATGTCGAGCGGTTCCGTGATGGCGCTGAGCCTAACGATGATATGACGATGCTCTGTTTACGTGTAGAATAAAATAGGGCTATTTAGATTTGGTAGTGTAGTAATAATTTTGTAATTTTGCACCCGTTATGCCTTTTCATGTGCCAATAAACATATTGGACTTTATCTTCAAGGGGATGATGATCGGCGTGATTGCCTCTGCCCCGATGGGTCCTGTCGGCATCCTTTGTGTACAGCGAACGCTGAACAAAGGACGCTGGTATGGTCTTGCCACTGGTATAGGTGCTGCGGTAAGTGATATCATCTATGCGGCCTTTGCCGGTTTCGGTATGTCGTTCGTCATGGACTTTATCACCAATACGCAGAACCGTTTCTATCTGCAGATTGTAGGAAGTGTCATGTTGCTCTGCTTCGGTGTCTATACCTACCGCTCTGATCCTACCAGGAAAATGCACCAGTCAGGACAGCAGAAGGGTACCCTCTGGTACAACACGTGGACTGCTTTCCTCGTGACCTTCTCTAATCCATTGATTATCTTCCTGTTCCTGGCCATGTATGCTCAGTTTGCCTTCGTGCTGCCCGATCATCCCTTTGAGATGCTGGTGGGCTTTGCCAGTATTGTTGGCGGTGCCCTGTTATGGTGGTGGGGACTGACATGGCTGGTGGATAAAATACGTACGAAGTTCGATACTAACGGCATTAAGATCATCAATGAGGTTATCGGTGTGGCCGTGATCTTAGGCAGCGTCATCATGCTGTTAGGTACTACAACGAACCTCGTGAGATTCTTTTAGATTATGTTTGTAGCTCAAGAATTACGAAAGAAGAATATTGCCGAATATCTGTTGTATATGTGGCAGATAGAGGATACGATACGGGCCTTCGACTGTTCGCTGACCCGCATCAAGAGAGAGTATGTGGAACGCTTCGACTATGACGAGGAGCAGAAAGAGGAAGAGATAGACTGGTTTGGCAACCTTATCCGTATGATGAACCAGGAGGGGTGTCGTGAGAAAGGCCACCTGCAGATCAATCAGGTGACGTTGCAGATGCTCGTCGAACTCCACAACCAGCTGTTGCAGTCGCCGAAGTTTCCCTTCTATAATACAGCGTACTATAAGGTGCTGCCGTATATTGTGGAACTGCGCAACCATGGAGCCAACAAGGAGGAGAATGAGATTGAAACCTGTTTCAACTCGCTCTATGGCGTGATGTTGCTGCGCCTGCAGAAGAAGGATATCTCCCCAGACACGCAACATGCCGTCAAGGAGATTACCACCTTCATTGGTATGCTCTCAGACTATTATAAAAAAGACAAGGAAGAAGGACTGAAATTTGAATAACATGAATATATTGATAACAGGCTGTAATGGCCAGTTGGGTAATGAGATGCAGTTGCTGGAGAAGGAAAATCCCCAGCACACCTATTTTAATACGGATGTAGCAGAACTGGATATTACGGATCAGGCTGCCATTGAGAAGATGGTGATGGACCATGCCATCGATGGCATCGTAAACTGTGCCGCCTATACCGCTGTGGACAAGGCAGAAGATAATCAGGAACTTTGCCGAAAGTTGAACAGTCTGGCACCCGGTTATCTGGCAGCAGCCATTGCGAAACGGGGCGGTTGGATGATTCAGATATCCACCGATTATGTGTTCGACGGTACGAACCACACGCCTTATACGGAAGATGCGCCCACATGTCCGAACAGCGTCTACGGTGTGACGAAACTCGAAGGTGAACAGGCTGCTCAGAAAGCTTGTGAGAAGACGATGGTCATCCGTACGGCATGGCTTTATTCCACCTTCGGCAATAATTTTGTTAAGACAATGATTCGTCTGGGTAAAGAGAAACCTGAGTTGGGTGTCATCTTCGACCAGATTGGCACACCCACCTATGCCCATGACCTGGCTGTGGCCATCTTTGCTGCCATCAACCAAGGGGTGGTGCCAGGTGTCTATCATTTCTCCAACGAGGGTGTCATCTCATGGTACGACTTCACGAAAGCCATCCACCGCATAGCAGGTATCACAACCTGTCATGTGCGCCCTCTCCACACGTCGGAATATCCAACACCCGCCAGTCGTCCGCATTATTCCGTGCTCGACAAGACAAAGATCAAGACTGTATACGGTATAGAGGTCCCTTATTGGGAAGAGAGTCTCGAAGTTTGCGTGCGCAAACTTCTAAATGATTAAAGTATTTATCATTTGTCATTCATCATTTATCATTTAGCGAAAGCGCATGAATACAGAAATAGAAAGAAGAAGAACATTTGCGATCATCTCGCACCCGGATGCGGGTAAGACAACACTGACGGAGAAGTTCCTGCTGTTTGGTGGACAGATACAGGTGGCTGGCGCCGTTAAGAACAATAAGATTAAGAAGACTGCCACCAGCGACTGGATGGACATTGAGAAGCAGCGTGGTATCTCGGTGTCGACCTCTGTGATGGAGTTCGACTACACTCCTGAAGGCTCAGACATAGAATATAAGGTGAACATCCTCGATACCCCGGGTCACCAGGATTTTGCCGAGGATACCTTCCGTACCCTCACGGCAGTCGACTCTGCCATTATCGTGGTGGATGGTGCCAAGGGTGTGGAGACGCAGACCCGTAAGCTGATGACTGTCTGTCGTATGCGTAAGACACCCGTCATCATCTTCATCAATAAGATGGACCGTGAGGGTCGTGATCCTTTCGACTTGCTCGACGAACTGGAACAGGAACTGGAAATCAAGGTGCGTCCTTTGAGTTGGCCCATTAATCAGGGTGCCAAGTTCAAGGGCGTGTATAACATCTATGAGCAGAAGCTCGACCTCTTCACCCCTGACAAACAGCGTGTGACGGACAAGGTAGAGGTGGACATCAACAGCGAAGAACTCGACCAGCGGGTAGGCGAGGAGAATGCTGCCAAGCTTCGTGAGGACCTGGAACTTGTGGATGGCGTCTATCCCGAGTTTGAGGTGGAGACCTATCGCGAGGCCGAGGTGGCGCCCGTCTTCTTCGGTTCTGCCCTTAACAACTTCGGTGTGCAGGAACTGCTGAATTGTTTCGTGGAGATTGCTCCCAGTCCCCGTCCTACGAAAGCCGAGGAGCGTGACGTGAATCCCGAAGAACCCAAGTTCACGGGCTTTATCTTCAAGATTACCGCCAATATCGACCCCAACCACCGTTCTTGTATTGCCTTCTGTAAGGTGTGCAGCGGTAAGTTCCAGCGTAACCAGCCCTATCTGCATGTGCGTCAGGGAAAGAGTCTGCGCTTCTCGAGCCCCACACAGTTCATGGCTCAGCGAAAGAGTACTATCGACGAGGCCTGGCCCGGTGATATCGTCGGACTGCCAGACAATGGTATCTTTAAGATTGGCGACACCCTCACCGAAGGTGAGCAGTTGCATTTCCGCGGACTGCCTTCCTTCTCGCCAGAATTGTTCAAGTATATCGAGAACGATGACCCCATGAAAGCCAAGCAGTTGCAAAAGGGCATCGACCAGCTGATGGATGAGGGTGTGGCTCAGTTGTTCGTCAATCAGTTCAACAACCGTAAGATCATCGGCACCGTCGGTCAGTTGCAGTTTGAGGTCATCCAGTACCGTCTGGAGAATGAGTACAACGCCAAGTGCCGTTGGGAGCCTGTGCATCTCTACAAGGCTTGTTGGATAGAGAGCGACGATCCGCAAGAACTTGAAAACTTCAAGAAGCGCAAGTATCAGTATATGGCCAAGGACAAGGAAGGACGTGATGTGTTCCTCGCCGATTCAGGCTACGTGCTCTCCATGGCGCAGGAGGACTTCAAGCATATTAAGTTCCACTTTACCAGTGAGTTCTGATTTATTTTGCTAAATCTATTCAGGATTGATTGTTCTTGATGAAATGGATGACGATACCCGTAGGGCGAGCATGGTGAGGTCGTCGTTTTGTTCGGCACCGTCTCGGAAGAGGGTCGTGTCAGCCTTGAGGGCCTCGATGATGTCACGCGTGCTGTTGTGGTAGAGTGGTGTCATCAGCTCTATAATACGGTCCTCGCCATACTGCTCTTGTTGGCGGTTCTCGGCTTCGTTGAGTCCGTCGGTGTAGAGTAGCATCAACCGATCGTTAAAGAATTCAATCTCCTCACCCTTATACTCCAGATCTGGCCATAGTCCGATGGGGGCATTAGGCTCTTCAACATCAAGGAAGGATAATTGTCCATCGGCATTGCCTATGACGGGTGGGTTGTGCCCGGCGTTGCAATATTCTATTCGTCCCAGTTTCAGATCGAAACAGCAGATGAACATGGTGACAAACATGCCCATTTCGTTGTTATTCGACAGCTCGACATTCAAACGGGTGGCAATCTCTGCGGGTTTCCTACCCGTAGAGGCCAGTGTGAGGAATCCTCGCGTGGCCAGCGTCATGAAGAGCGAGGCGGGAACCCCCTTGCCGCTGACGTCGCCGATACAGAAATATAGCTTATCACCCTTTACAAGAAAGTTGTAAAGGTCGCCGCCCACCTCCTTGGCGGGAGTCATCGAGGCGTACATGTCGAGCCCCTCAACCTTGGGGAATACACTGGGAATCATCGACATCTGTATGTCGCGGGCAATGCGGAGCTCACTTTCTATTCGCTCCTTGGCTGTGGTGGCCTCTTCAAGCTGGTCGTAGGCTACCTTTAGGTCGTTGTGAGCCTTTCTCAGACGGACTCCCATGCGATGGCGCACAAGAATGTAGATGATGAGGAACAGGATGGTTGCCGACATACCGATTACTCGTCCGATGTGGCGCTGGCGCACGTATTGCTCGTTTTCGGCCGTTATCTCCAGTTCTTTCTTGTGGACGGCCTCCTCTTCACGGGCTTCGGCGATGCGCGAAAGCGTGATAGCTGAGTCGAGACGTTCGGTGATGTCCATACTGACTGCACGGGCTGTGTCTAGCCGTCCGGCTCTCATGTTAACCTCGAACTTCTTCAGGAGCAGCTTCTGTATGTTCTCCAGCGAATAGCTGGTACCATATTCCTTCATAAATACCTCCATGCTTCCGAAGTTGTCTGCTGCTTCCTGCCATAGACCTGCCAGTTTCAGGTAGTCGCTGGCCAGGATCTTTCCCTCAGCCGTCTTGAAGAAGTCTGTCTTGCAGAACTGCTTGTAGGCCTCGGTAGCTTCATCTTTTCGCCCCAAACCCTCTAATGCTCTGGCAAGGTAGATGTAATAGCGTGCCCATTGCTTTTCTGCATAATCAGGCTTGGCATCTTCTTGTTTCTCATACTTGCTGATCAACTCGGCAAGGCGGTCTAGCCATACGGTAGCTTTCTCGTAGTCTTCTACCTCCATAAGGGTGTAGCAGATGTTGATAACGCCGATGATGGCATCGCGGTATGTCGTGGCATAAGGATGGCGCTGGATGAGGCTGAGGTGGGATTGATAGCCTTCTTCCATATGTTTGTTGGTATCCTCTTCACCCAGTCCGAAGCGGCTCTGGCAACATCCAATGTAGATAAGCAGGTTGGTATATTCGCTCGTCGTGTCACACCCCAGGCTTTTCAACCGTTCCGTGGCGGGTATGGCAACTTTGAGGGCAGACTCATACTCGCCCCACGTATTCATCAGTCCTGTTAGACGGTTGGTGATGCCGGCATAGACTCTTATATTCTCCTCGTCGGTGGAGTTCTCAACAGCCTCGATTCCCGTTTTCCAGTATAGTTCTGCCATGCGCTTCTGCATCAGCCTGTCGTAGGCGTAGCCCAGCCAATAATAGGCCTTGCCTTCAGAGAAGCTTTTCTGCTTTTTGAAACTGTCGGCGAGCTCAATGATGCGAGGGTAGTCCTTGGCTAAGTAGGCAGCATATACCATGTTCTCTGCGTCTATACGCTGACTGTTATTCTTGTTGCTGCCTCTTTCGCATCCTGTCAGGATTGCCAAAAGCAGGACTATATAAAAAATGTAATGCTTTGTCATTTAGAATGATATATGAGCATATTAATCTGCTGCAAAGATACAAAAAAACTTTTATTGTCACAATAATAACAGTGCTTTTTGTGTTTGTTTTTCCTCTTTTTTTGTGTATCAGTGGCGAAAAATGTACTTTCTGAAGAAAGATTTGGTTGTTTCGGAAATAATATGTACCTTTGCAAAATAAATAATAATGACGTAATGACAAGAGAAGAAGATATCAAGCGTGCCGTCGAGACGATGCGGAAGGGTGGGGTGATCCTCTATCCTACGGATACCGTATGGGGCATCGGTTGCGATGCTACGAATGCCGAGGCGGTGAGACGCGTCTATGAAATCAAGCAGCGTGACGACTCGAAGGCCCTTATCTGCCTCGTCGACAGCGATGCCCGTATGCAGCGTTACTTCCGTCAGGTGCCCGATGTGGCTTGGCAGCTCATCGACAGTCTGAAAGAAGGTGACGTGAAACCTACCACACTGATTCTTGACGGTGCCATCAATCTGGCCACGAATCTGATTGCCGAGGATGGTAGTGTGGGTATCCGTATCACCAACGAGCCTTTCTCCAAGGAGCTCTGCTACCGCTTCCAAAAGGCTATTGTCTCTACCTCCGCCAATATCAGTGGAGAACCAGCTGCACAGAACTATGGCGACATCGACCCCCGCATTCTGGAGGCTGTCGATTATGTCTGTTGGTCGCGCCGTCAGGAGCATAAGCCCCATACGCCCTCAAGTATTATCAAGTTGAAAGAGAACGGTGAAGTCACAATCATCAGGAAATAGTCCGACAATGCTGCAGCGGCTGCATGAGTGGCGGGTGGAGCACGTGAGCGAGAGGGCATTCATGATTATCCTCGCCCTCATCGTGGGCTTCTTTGCTGCCGTGGCTGCCTTCTTCCTCCATAGGATTATCAACCAGATCGTATTACTCCTGACGAGCTCTTTCGACCGCACCGGCGCCAACTGGCTCTATCTGGTCTATCCCGTCGTGGGTATCTATCTTACCTCGCTCTTTGTACGGTATATCGTTAAGGATAATATCTCGCACGGTATTACCCGCATACTCTATGCCATCTCTACGAACAAGTCGCGGCTGAAGTCGCACAACTGCTGGTCTTCGGTCATCGCTTCAGCCATTACCATCGGTTTCGGTGGATCTGTGGGTGCTGAGGCTCCTATCGTGCTCACAGGCTCTGCCATCGGCTCGAACCTCGGACAGCTGTTCCATCTCGACCGTAAGATGCTTATGACCCTCGTGGGCTGTGGTGCAGCCGGTGCTATTGCCGGTATCTTTAAGGCCCCGATAGCCGGACTGGTGTTCACGCTTGAGGTGCTGATGATCGATATGACGATGTCGGCCCTTCTGCCTATTCTCGTCTCTTGTGTGACAGCCACAGTCTTCACCTATATCTTCAGTGGTGATGCAGCCCTCTTTACCTTCCATCTTGACAGCGGTTGGTCGGTGGAGCGCATCCCTGCCTGTGTCCTCTTGGGCATCAGCTGTGGTCTGGTATCGCTCTATTTCATCCGGATGATGGGTGCCTGCGAAGGCGTGTTTGCCAAGTTCAAGGATCATCCGCACATCAAACTGGCCATCGGCGGTGTGGCGTTGAGTCTGCTCATCTTCCTCTTCCCGGCACTCTATGGTGAAGGTTATTCCAGTATCAACCTGTTGCTCAACGGACGGACGGAGGCCGACTGGAACCGCATCCTCAACAACTCCCTCTTTGCCGGTCAGGGCGCCATGCTCCTGCCGTATATCGCCCTCGTGCTGTTTACGAAGGTGGTGGCCACCTCGGCCACTAATGGCGGTGGCGGTTGCGGTGGTACGTTTGCCCCTTCGTTGTTCATCGGCTGTTTCACGGGTTTCCTCTTCTCTCGTCTGTGGAACATCAACCAGATTGGTGTCTATGTGCCCGAGAAGAACTTCGCCCTGCTGGGCATGGCTGGCGTGATGTCGGGTGTGATGCATGCCCCGCTGACGGGTGTCTTCCTCATTGCCGAACTCACGGGCGGTTACTCGATGTTCATGCCCCTGATGATTGTCAGCGTGTGTGCCTATCTCACGATTATCATGTTCGAGCCCCATAGTATCTACGGCTACCGTCTGGCCCGTCAGGGTAAGCTGCTGACCCACCATACCGACCATGCCGCCCTGACGCTGATGAACCTCGACTCGGTAATCGAGAAGGACTTCTTGGGTGTGACGCCCGACATGGAGCTTGGGCAGATAGTCCAGAAGATCAGCCGCAGCCATTCTTCGGTGCTGCCAGTAATGGATGCCGGAGGTATGCTTTTGGGCGAGATTGATATTCTGAAGATCCGTAGTGTCGTGTTCCGTATTGAACTATACCATCATTTCAAGGCTTCGCAGCTGATGACTGAGCCGAAGGCCCTGCTGAGCGATGCTACGCCGATGGCTGATGTGATGCGTACTTTTGAACGGACGGGTGCCAACTGGCTTCCCGTGCTCGACGTTGAGAGTCGCCTGAAGGGCTATATCTCTCGTCAGCGCCTCTATACACTCTATCGTAAGATGGTACATGACATGAGTGAAGATTAGGAGTTAAGAAGTTAAGGAGTTAAGGAGTTAAGAAGATAAGGAGTTATGGAGAAGAAAGATTTACGTATTGTGTTTATGGGAACGCCGGAGTTTGCGGTGGAGACACTAAAGGCGTTGGTAGAGAATGAGTACAATGTCGTGGCAGTGGTCACACAGCCCGACAAGCCCGTGGGTCGTCATCAGACGGAGGTACAACCCTCGGAAGTGAAAAAATACGCCTTGGAACATCAGCTGCCCGTGCTGCAGCCGGAGAAGATGAAGGATCCCGCCTTCGTGGAACAGTTGCGTGGCTATAAGGCCAACCTCCAGGTGGTCGTGGCCTTCCGCATGTTGCCCGAGGTGGTGTGGGACATGCCGCAGTATGGCACCTTCAACGTCCATGCCGCCCTGTTGCCTCAGTATCGTGGTGCTGCCCCCATCAACTGGGCCGTCATCAATGGTGAGAAGCGAACAGGCGTCACCACTTTCTTCCTCGACAAGGATATCGATACCGGACGTGTCATCCTGCAGAAGCCCTTCGACATCCCCGACACCGCCGATGCGGAATATGTCTACGACGGACTGATGCACCTCGGGGCTGAGATATGTCTGGAGACCATCGAGAAGATTATCGCCGCCGACGGCATGCCCGAGAGCATCCCGCAGGATGATCTGATGGGTAATGTGAAATACCTCTACGACGCACCGAAGCTCTTCAAGCAGACGTGTGAGATCAACTGGAACCGCCCCTCGAAGCGCATCTACGACTTCATCCGCGGACTGAGTCCCTATCCCGGGGCGTGGACCACGCTGATGGGCCCCGACGGAAAGCCCGTCGACCTGAAGATCTTTAAGACCACTAAGACCGAGAAGAATCCTGGCATGCGTCCTGGTATGATTGTGGTCTATAAGGGCGTGCTCTATATCACCACTGCCGATTTCCTGCTGCAGATCGACGAACTGCAGTTGGCTGGCAAGAACCGCATGAAGGCCCGCGACTTCCTCAACGGCAACAAAAATTTCGACCGCTATATAATAAAATAAGGTGTATCAGCGTTTCTTAGGTAAAGAACCCCCAAAAAGTGTGATTGCCTATGAAGGATTCTACTCCAGAGAAGTTCAAACCGAGAGCGCAGACACTCGACATCATCCGTCAGGTAGCCTACACCTATCGTACAAACATCAATCAGGCTGTGAGCCTGAATTAAGCAAAAGGATTATGGCATTAGTATCCCCATCATTACTCGCTGCCGACTTTCTGCATCTCGACCGCGACATCGACATGATTAATCGGAGTGAGGCCGACTGGCTCCACCTCGACGTGATGGACGGCTCGTTCGTTCCCAACATCTCTTTCGGCTTCCCTGTGCTCGAGGCTGTGGCAAAGGTCTGTAAGAAACCGCTGGATGTGCATTACATGATTGAGCATCCCGAGCGTTACATCCAGCAGACGGCCAAGCTCGGTGCCATGATGATGAATGTGCATTATGAGGCTTGTGTCCATCTCCACCGCACGGTTCAGGAGATCCACAATGCCGGCATGAAGGCCGGTGTGACGCTGAATCCCTCAACACCCGTGTGCGTGCTTGAGGATATCATCGGCGATGTGGAGATGGTATTGCTGATGAGTGTCAATCCCGGCTTCGGCGGACAGAAGTTCATCGAGAATACCATCGACAAGGTGAAGCGCCTGCGTCGGATGATTGACGAGAAAGGCTGTCAGACCCTGATTGAGGTAGATGGTGGCGTGCAGGGCGAGACGGCTCCGCGCTTGGTAGAGGCGGGTGTCGACGTGCTCGTCAGCGGCTCCTATGTCTTCGGTGCCACCGACCCTGAGCAGGTCATCCGTCATCTGAGAGCCCTGTAATTACTCCAAGTTCAGGTTTACCCCGTACTGTCTTGTCAGCTTGCGCAGGTTGATGAGAGCATAACGCATGCGCCCCAGCGACGTGTTGATGCTGACATTGGTCTGTTCGGCAATCTCCTTGAACGACAGTTCCTGGAAATAACGCATGTTCACCACGTCGCGCTGTGCCTCCGGCAGGGCTTCTACCAGACGCTTCACGTCTTCCATCACCTGTTCGTTGTTCAGCTCGCTCTCACGGCTCTGGTTGTGGATGGCCTCACCGCGCAGGTTGCTCAGGTCGTTGTCCTTCGGGGCTTCCACAATCTTACTGCTCTTCTGGGCCCTGAAGTGGTCGATCACCACGTTGTGGGCGATACGTGTCAGCCACCACGAGAACTTACCCGTATCCGAATACTGGCCGTTCTGCAACTTGGTTATCACCTTCAGGAAGGTCTCCTGAAAAAGGTCGTTGGCCAGATCCTCATCTTTCACCGCATACATGATCGTGGTGAAGACTCTGTCCTGATTCCTTGAAAGTAACTCGTCGAATGCACGGTTATTGCCATCGATGTAAGCCAATGCCAACTGTTCGTCGGACATTGTTTTCAGTGTACTCATACTCTTCAAATTTTGAATGGAGTAAAGTCTGTTTCGATAGGCAATAATCTGTTTAAAGGGTTATTAATCTGCCGCAAAAGTAGTGATAATTCCCGAAATAACCAAGAAAATAGCCTTTTTTCTTAAAAAATTTCACTAATCTCTCTTTACTATTTACTTATTTTATTATCTTTGCACACATTAATAGAACTAAAATAACACAAATGATGAAACTATTCGTTCCTGGGCGCTTGTGCCTTTTTGGAGAACATACAGACTGGGCTGGACACTATCGTACAATGAACGCTGATATTAAACCGGGTGCCGCCATCGTGACGGGTATTGAACAAGGTATCTATGCCGAAGTCGAGAAGTCGAGCATCTTCGAACTCTATAGCGACGCCCCGGAGATCGGTGGCGTGTGGCAGGATTTCTCCTGTCGTATGGACGAGGCCGAGCTGAAGCGTGTCGCCAAGTCGGGCGGCTTCTTCTGCTACTGTGCCGGTGTGGCCTCCTATATGCTCGAATGGTATAAGGTGGGTGGTGTGCGCATCCGCATCACGTCGATGACGCTCCCCATGAAAAGCGGCCTCTCCTCGTCGGCAGCCATCTGTGTTCTCGTGGCCCGCGCCTTCAACCTCTTGTATAATCTCAACCTCAATACCCTGGGCGAGATGAATATCGCCTATGTGGGCGAACTCCGTACCAGTAGCCGATGTGGCCGTCTGGACCAGGCCTGTGCCTTTGGTGTGAAGCCCAACCTCATGACCTTCGACGGCGATGAGATCGAGGTGCGCTCGCTCAACGTGAAGAAACACCTCTACTGGGTATTTGCCGACCTCTGTGCCGAGAAGGATACTATCAAGATTCTGTCCGACCTGAACAAGGCCTATCCCTTCCCCACCACCGAGGCCGAGCGGAGGGAGCACGAGGCACTGGGTGAGAAAAACCTTGAGATTGTCGACCGCGCCATCCGCTTTATGGCCGAGGGCGATGCCGAGTCGCTGGGACGTCTGATGACCGAGGCCGAGGCACTCTTCAACAGTCAGGTGGCTCCCATGTCGCCTGCCCTGAAGTCGCCCAAGCTGGATGCCGTTCTGGCCGATCCCGCCATCCTGCCCCTTGTCTGGGGTGGTAAGGGCGTCGGCTCCCATGGCGACGGCTCGGTGCAGTTCCTGGCTCGCAGCGAGGAGGCTCAGACCCAGCTGACGGCTTATCTCAACGAGCATGGCATGAAGGCCTACTCCCTCACGCTGAAGCCCGTACACACCGTGCGTCGCGCCATCATCCCCGTGGCAGGCTTTGGCACCCGGTTGTATCCCGCCACCCGTGCACTGAAGAAGGACTTCTTCCCCATACCTTGTCCCGACGGCATGGTGCGCCCCGTCATCCTCATCCTGCTCGAAGAACTCGTTCTGAGCGGCATCGAGGAGATCTGTCTGGTGCTTGGCTCAGAAGAGGAACGCCAGCAGTATGCCGACTACTTTGAGCGTCCGTTGGAGGAGGAACATCTGCGCAAACTCAATCCCGAGGCTCAGGAGTACGAGAACCATATCCTCGACATTGGCAAGCGCCTCCACTATGTCTATCAAAAAGAGAAGCGTGGCTTTGGTCACGCTGTCTATCAGGCTGCCCAGTTTGCCGGCAACGAGCCCGTCATGCTCCTTTTGGGCGACACGCTCTATCGTAGCGACTCCAACAAGCCCTGTGCCCTGCAGATGGTCGAGGAATACGAGCGTTACAACTCCCTGATGGTCAGCATCCATCCTATCCCTCTGGCCGAGGTGAGCCGTTATGGCATCCTCCACGGTGTATGGGAAGACAAGGGTAGCCATGTGCTCAGTGTCGATACGATGCACGAAAAGCCCAAGGCCAGCTATGCTGAGGAGTTCCTTGGTGTGCGCAATAAGAATGGAGAGAAGGAGTACTACAGCGTCTTCGGTCAGTATATCCTTACCCCGGAGGTGTTCTCACAGTTGCATGAAGACATCATGCAGAAGGAGATTGAGGGCGACCATGTCACCGAGATAGAGCTGACCTCCGCCCTCGAGGCTGTTCGCAAGCGTAGTGGCATGATGGGTGTGCGCCTCCAGGGCCGCATGTTCGACATGGGCAACCCCACCGCCCTCGTCCGCGCCATAGAGGAATACAGTAAATAAAAAGGGCATGCTTCTCTGTCCTATTTTAACTTTTTTATGTTTAAAGTGCACTTTTTTGCATTTTTTCTTGCTAGTTTGGGAAATTATATATATATTTGCACCGTGAACGAAATAAATAAAACATTTTTAACGTTTAAAATTAACACGATTATGAAGAAATTAATGATGATTGCAGCCCTCTTGGTTGCTACAGTTAGTGCAAATGCACAGTTTGAGGCTGGTACATTCTCTCTGCAGCCGAAGATCGGTGGTGTTATCAGCAAGGTAAGCAATATGCCTGATATTAAGATCCCTACCGCTGCAGGTGTCAGCTTGGATGCCGACAAATCTTTCTACGCAGGTGCTCTGATTGGTGTTGAGGCTGAGTATCAGCTGGCCGATATGTTCAGCCTTGCTGCTGGTTTGAACTTCGCTATGCAGGGATGCCAGTGGGAAGATACTGAGCTGAAAATAGGTGGCGAATCTCTTAAGTTGAAGGATAACAAAATTCAGCTGAACTATCTGAACCTCCCCATTGTGGCCAACGTTTATCTCTTCAAGGGCTTTGCCGTCAAGACTGGTGTTCAGCTTGGTTTCCTGCTGAGTGCAAAGAGAAAGTATGATATGACAGGCTCTATCGGTGGTTCGAGTGCTACCGTCAAATACGACGAAGATGTCAAGGATCAATGCAAGAAGTTCGATGTTTCAATTCCCATTGGTGTCTCTTATCAGGTTCCCACAGTCCCCGTTTACATCGACGCTCGTTACAACCTCGGTCTGACCAAGATTGTTAAGGATATCGACGAGAGTGTAAAGAACCAGGTATTCCAGCTCACCGTTGGTTACAAGTTCGCCCTCTAAGATTTCAAGTTATTTAGACATAAGATCCCCGTCAGAAGTGAATTCTGGCGGGGATTGTTATTATAAATATAAAGCATCATAGAGATGTATTCTATGACAGTAAAACAACTTGTTTTGGTTTCGAAGAAACTATCTTTTCACCTCGTGGAGATAGTCTTTTACAGACCAAAACAAATTGTTTTACTATTGTGCATAGAAGGGGCAGGCCCCTCTTATTTGCTATAGGAATCTATAGGAATGCGTAGCGACACACAAAGAGGACGGCCAACAGAATGGTTGCCCAGTTGATGTTGTTGCGTTCATCCTTGTCCTTGAGGGTGCCCGTCAGCAAGTGGATGAGCACATAGGAGATGACACCCATCAGAATACCGTCGGAGATGCTGTAGGTAAGCGGCATCAGCACAATGCATATAAAGCAGGGGATGCCGGTGACATAGTCGGAGAAATCAACTTTGCGGATGTCGTGCATCATCATCACACCGACCAGTATCAGGGCGGCTGCTGTGGCTTGACCGGGAATGGCCAGGAAGAGCGGCGCAAAGAGTAGGGCGACAATGAAACACAGGGCAGTGGTGAAGCTGGTGAGACCACTACGGCCGCCGGCATTGACACCCGAGGCACTCTCCACATAGGTGGTCACGGTAGAGCTGCCAAGAATGGCGCCCACGGTGGTACCGATGGCGTCGGCCATGAAAGCCTGGTTGAGATTCTTCACGTTGCCATCGTCATCTACCATACCGGCACGGTTGGACACGCCAATAAGGGTGCCGATGGTGTCGAACATGTCGATAAACAGGAATGTCAACACGACAACAACCATATCGACCGTCAGGATGTTGTGCCACTCGAACTGCCAGAATATGGGCTCGATGGAGGGAGGCGCAGAGACGATGCCCCCGAAGTTGGTGATGCCCAAGGGAATGCCCACAACGGTGGTGACGAGGATGCCGATGAGCAGCGAGCCGGTGATGCCCTTGACCAGCAGAGAGGCTGTGAGCACAATACCGAAGATGCCCAGCAGCACAGCGGGATCGTGCAGATTGCCCAGGGTGATGAAGGTGGCCTCGGACGAGGTGACGATACCTGCACTCTTCAGACCGACAAAGGCAATAAACAGGCCGATACCGGGACTGATGGCGCGGCGCAGGATCAGCGGGATGGCATTGACGATGTACTGCCGCAGCCCGGTGATGGTGAGCAGGATGAAGATGACACCCTCGATGAGCACGGCGGTCAGGGCAAACTGCCAGCTATAGCCCATGGTGAGCACCACGGTGTAGGCAAAGAAGGCATTGAGGCCCATGCCCGGAGCCAGCGCAAAGGGCAGCTTGGCATAGAGCGCCATGACCAGCGTGGCTACGACAGCCGAGATGCAGGTGGTGGTAAACACGGCTCCGGCATCCATGCCTGTGGCCGATAGAATACTGGGGTTGACGGCCAGGATGTAGGCCATCGTCAGAAATGTGGTAATGCCGCCAATCACTTCCTTGCGAAGCGTCATCGTGGCGGGATTGAATCCGAAAATTTTTTGTATCATAAGTTTAGCAGATATTTGCCGTAGTCATTTTTGGCCATGGGCTCGGCGAGACGGCGGAGCTGTTCCTTGTCGATCCAGCCGCGCTTGTAGGCTATCTCCTCGATACAGGCCACCTTCAGACCCTGGCGCTTCTCGATGACCTCGATGAAAGTGGATGCCTCGGAGAGCGAGTCGTGGGTGCCGGTGTCGAGCCACGCAAAGCCGCGCTGCAGCGTCTGCACCAGCAGCTCTTTCTTGGCCAGATATTCCTGGTTGACGGTGGTAATCTCCAGTTCTCCACGGGCGGAGGGCTTGATGTGCTTGGCAATCTCCACCACGCTGTTGGGGTAGAAGTAGAGTCCTACCACGGCGTAGTTCGACTTCGGGTGCTCGGGCTTCTCCTCGATGCTGAGGCAGTTGCCATCCTTGTCGAACTCGGCCACGCCATAGCGCTCGGGGTCGTTGACATAATAGCCGAAAACGGTGGCACGATTGTTCTGTTCGGCATTGGCCACAGCCTGCTTGAGCATGCCCGTAAAGCCGCCGCCATAGAAGATGTTGTCGCCCAGGACGAGACAAGCGCAGTCGTCGCCGATAAACTCCTCACCGATGATGAATGCCTGGGCCAGTCCGTCGGGAGAGGGCTGTTCGGCATACTCGAAGCGCACGCCCAGGTCGGAGCCGTCGCCCAGGAGGCGCTTGAAGCCCGGCAGGTCGTAAGGGGTGGAGATAATCAGGATCTCACGGATGCCGGCAAGCATCAGCGTGGAGATGGGATAGTAGATCATTGGCTTGTCGAAGATAGGAATCAGCTGCTTGCTGATGCCCTTGGTGATGGGGTAGAGGCGTGTGCCAGAACCGCCGGCTAAAACGATACCTTTCATATTTTTTGTTATTTTGTTGCTGCAAAGGTACGATATTTATTTTATTTTTAGTAACTTTGCACGCGAAATTTGATAAATTACGAATAATTATGGGATTTTGGAATAAAATTTTCGGAAAGAGCGACGAGCAGAATGTGGGCGGCATGGAGGACTTCATGTCGCTGATCCGCGTGTATTTCCAGGCGGCGATGGCTGCCGACCTGGGTATCACCAACCTGGCTGCGCTGCCCGACCTACGTGTCTTCAAGGCTACCCTGAAGGTGCCGACTGTGAATAATAAATTAGGTGTTGGCGAGCGTAGCCGCTGTAAGAAGATGCTGAAGGAGATGTATGGCATGGAGGACGACTTCTTCAAGGAGATCGACCAGAGCCTGCGTAAGCGCTGTAAGAAGATACAGGACGCACAGACCTATCTGCTGCAGTTCCAGGGCTTTACACAGGACATCATGATGCTGACAGGCAACCTGATGAAGTTCAAACTCCGTCTGCCAGGCTTCATGAAGAAGGCGCTCTACACGATGACGGAGAAGACCGTCGGCGACATCTTTAATAAGAACGACTTCTCGGACGCCTCGGTGATGAAGACGGTGGTGGCCGTGCGCCAATACAACCAGCGCCTGGGCTTCTCGCAGAAGTGGGTGACCGACTTTGTGTATAAGGTCGTGATGCTTGCTAAGAAGGAACCAAAGAAGGCGGAGGAGTGATTATTGAAGATTGAAGATTGAAAATTGAAAGGGGGATGGATTGTTAAAAAATAATAATCTTCCGTCTTCAATCTTCTATTTTCAATTAAAAAGGTTTACCTTTGTACTCCAAATAGTTACGAGATGAATCCAAACGAGCAGGCATTAGCAACTTTTCAGACGCGTGTGAGGCAAATGATCCTCCAGTTTCAGAAGCTGAAGAAGGAGGGTGAGGAGCTGCGCACGGTGATTGCGAAGAACGAGCAGGAGATCAAGGACCTGCAGGCTAAGCTGGCTCAGGCGGAAAACGACTATATGTCGCTGAAAACGGCAAAGATGATGGAGATCACCGACGGTGACCTGGAGAGTGCCAAAGCCCGGCTGGCCAGGATGATCCGCGACGTGAACAAGTGCATCGTCATCCTAAGCGACGAGGAACAATAACGGTGCTATACAATGGCAGAAGTGAATAACGAGAAACTACATATCAGGCTGCACGTCTACGATGAGGAAATCGAGATGACGGTGAAGCGCTCCGACGAGGAGTATTTCCGCAAGGCAGCCAAGCTCATCACCGACCGTTATAATGCCTATGCACAGGCTTATAAGGGGCGGAAGGCAGATCACACCATCGCGCTGATGACGCTGATCGATGTGGCCTTGATGTATGAGCGGGAGCACGGTAAGAACGATACGGCTCCCTTCCATGACGTTCTCGCCAAGCTGACTTCTGAGATTGAGGAAGCACTTGAGAGTGAGAACGTTTTAACAATATAGATTTTTTATGGATTTAATTTTTGTACTTTTGATTGCTGCCGGCGCCCTCGCACTTGGAGGTGTCTGCGGATATCTGGTATTCCGTTACGTACTGAAAGGGAAATACAAGGAGATGATTGAGGCTGCCGAGAAGCAGGCCGACGTCATCAAGGAGAAGAAACTGCTCGAGGTGAAGGAGAAGTTCCTGAACAAGAAGAGCGAGCTGGAGAAGGAGGTGCAGCAGCGCAACCAGCACATCCAGCAGAGTGAGAACAAACTGAAGCAGCGTGAGATTTCGCTGAACCAGCGCCAGGAAGAGCTGGGCCGCCGTAAGAACGAGCTCGACAACCAGCAGAACCGCATCGACAACGAGAAGAAGCTGCTCAGCGTGAAGGCCGAGGAGCTGGAGAAGATGCAGTTGATGGAGCGCGAGAAGCTGGAGGAGGTGTCGGGACTGAGTGCCGAGGAGGCTAAGAACCGTCTGGTGGAGTCGATGAAGGACGAGGCCAAGACCGCAGCCGCCAGCTATATCAACGAGATCATGGACGAGGCAAAGCTCAATGCCAACCAGCAGGCCAAGAAGATTGTGATCCAGACCATCCAGCGTGTGGCTACCGAGACGGCTGTGGAGAACAGCGTCAGCGTGTTCCATATCGACAACGACGACGTGAAGGGCCGCGTGATTGGCCGTGAAGGTCGTAACATCCGCGCCCTGGAGGCTGCCTGCGGTGTGGAGATTGTGGTTGACGATACGCCCGAGGCCATCGTCATCAGCGGTTTCGACCCCGTACGCCGTGAGACCTGTCGTCTGGCCCTGCACCAGCTGGTGAGCGACGGCCGTATCCACCCCGCCCGTATCGAGGAGGTGGTTGCCAAGGTGAAGAAGCAGCTCGACAACGAGATCATCGAGACGGGTAAGCGTACTGCCATCGACCTGGGTATCCACGGTCTGCATCCTGAGCTCATCCGTATCATCGGTAAGATGAAATACCGTTCTTCTTATGGTCAGAACCTGTTGCAGCATGCCCGTGAGACGGCCAACCTTTGTGCCGTGATGGCTGCCGAGCTGGGTCTGAACCCGAAGAAGGCCAAGCGTGCCGGATTGTTGCACGATATAGGTAAGGTGCCCGACGAGGAGAGTGAGATGCCTCACGCACTCTACGGCGCCAAGATTGCCGAGCAGTTCAAGGAGAAGCCCGACATCTGCAATGCCATCGGTGCCCACCACGACGAGATGGAGATGCAGACGCTGCTGGCGCCCATCGTTCAGGTGTGTGACGCCATCTCCGGTGCCCGTCCTGGTGCCCGCCGTGAGATCGTAGAGGCTTATATCAAGCGTCTGAATGACTTGGAGGCCATCGCCATGAGCTATCCCGGTGTCACCAAGACCTATGCTATTCAGGCCGGTCGTGAGCTGCGTGTCATCGTGGGTGCCGATAAGATGAACGATGCAGAGGCAGAGGCTCTGAGCGGTGATATCGCCACGAAGATCCAGAACGAGATGACCTATCCCGGACAGGTGAAGATTACCGTTATCCGAGAAACACGAAGCGTTGCCTACGCAAAATAAAACAATAATCCCCGCTCAAATCCGAGCGGGGATTATTGTTTTATTTGATTAGAATTTCAATCCCATATTGTAGAGGATGAAGCCGTAGATGTCGGCTTGCTCCTCGAGCACCTTTGCCAGGGGCTTGCCGCCGCCGTGACCCGCCTTCGTGTCGATGCGGATGAGTACGGGGTTGCTGCCCTGATGGCACTCCTGCAGGGTGGCTGCAAACTTAAACGAGTGGGCGGGTACCACACGGTCGTCGTGGTCGGCAGTGGTCACGAGGGTGGCAGGGTAGGTTGTGCCGGGCTTCAGGTTGTGGAGTGGGGAGTAGCCCTTGAGATACTCGAACATCTCCTTCGAGTCGTCGCTGGTGCCATAGTCGCTGGCCCAGTTCCAACCGATGGTGAACTTATGGTAGCGCAGCATGTCCATCACACCCACCTGAGGGATGGCCACACGGTAGAGGTCGGGGCGCTGGGTCATGCAGGCACCGACGAGCAGACCGCCATTGGAACCACCGACGATGGCCAGCCGGTCTTTGCAGGTATAGCCCTCGCTGATCAGGTATTCGGCAGCTCCGATGAAGTCGTCGAAGACGTTCTGCTTCTGCATCTTCGTACCTGCCAGATGCCATTCCTCGCCATATTCGCTGCCGCCACGGAGCGTCACCTGTGCATAGATGCCACCATTCTCGAGGAAGGGGATGCGGGTAGCCGAGAAGCTGGGGCCGAGCGAGATATTGAAGCCGCCGTAGCCATAGAGGTAGACGGGGTTCTTGCCATTGCGCTTGAGACCTTTCTTATAAGTAAGGAACATGGGGATGCGCGTGCCGTCCTTGCTCTGGAAGAACACCTGCTCGGAGGTGTAGTCGTCCTGACGGAACTTGACTTTCGGCGAGATGTAGAGGGTGCTCTCGTTCTTGTCCATGTCGTAGCGGTAGATGGTGCCGGGGATGGTGAACGAGGTGAAGGTGTAGAAGCACTCGGCCTCTTTCTCGTCACCGGTGAAGCCTACGCTACCCACCGATGGCAGTTGCACTTCATGGCGCAGCTGGCCGTCGAGACCATAGAGGTAGGCATGGTCGGAGGCATCCTTCTGATAGGTGAGGATGAGCTGACGGTTGATGACATCGGCGCCACCGAGCACGTTCTCCTGCTCGGCCACCAGCTCCTGCCAGCTGTCGACACCCGGCTGACGGATATCGGCTGTCATGATACGCCCCTTGGGAGCCCCGTAGTTGGTGTAGAGCCAGATACGATTGCCGTCGTCGTAGACAGGACTGTACTGATAGTCCATGTTGGAAGTCATCTGAATGAACTGCGATTCCGGTTTCGTCAGGTCACGCACGAAGAGGTTGTTGCCAGAGCCTGCTCCTGACTCGTAGAGATACATCTTGGTCTCACTTTCGTTGACGTCGACATAATAGAACCGCATGGGGTAGGCGGCATTCTGATAGAACAGCACATCGTCGCTCTGGGGCGTACCGATCTTATGATAGTAGATCTTATGGCCAGAGTTGACGTTTGAGAACTCCTTACCCTTGACAGGGGCGTCGTAGGCGCTATAGTAGAAGCCGTCGCCCTTCCAGGCGGCACTGGTAAACTTGGCCCACTCGATGTGGTCGTCGGTCAGCTGGCCGGTCTTCAGGTCGATCACAAAGATCTCTTCCCAGTCGCTGCCACTACGCGAGATGGTGTAGGCAGCATACTTGCCGTTGTTGGAGAAGTAGACGCCTTTCAGGGCCACCGTTCCGTCATCGCTCAGATTGTTGGGGTCGAGGAACACGCGGGGCTCACCGCCCAGCTTGTCCATGACATACATCACATACTGGTTCTGTAGGCCGTTGTTCTTGTAGAAATACCACTTGCCGTGACGCTTGCGGGGGGCGGTGATCTTCTCGTAGTTGGCCAGCTCGGTGAGGCGCTTCAGCAGTTTTCCACGGAAGGGGATCTTCTGGAGATAGGTATTGGTTACCTTGTTTTCTGCCTCCACCCAGGCGGCAGTCTGAGCACTCGTGTCGTTCTCCAGCCAGCGGTAGGGGTCGGCCACTTTCGTGCCGAAATACTCGTCAACAGTGCCGTCTTTCGCGGCCTTGGGGTACTGCAGCCCCTGTGCCGGGACTGTAGTGGTAGCTAATGCTGCCATGGTCATGAGAATTAGTCTTTTCATATCGTTTTTTGTTGTTTGAATGAATCTGATGGCAAAGGTACGAAAATCTTTTCAAACTAATTTGGTTTTATCGGCTTTTTTGTGTACCTTTGCGCACAAAATGAATGAATGAAAATGGAACAGCAGAATCGTAAGGAACAAATACTCGTGAGAATCACAGGTCAGGACCGCCCGGGACTGACGGCTTCGGTGATGGGCATATTGGCCAAGTATGATGCGCAGATTCTCGATATCGGCCAGGCCGACATCCACTCCACACTCTCCCTGGGTATCCTTATCCGCATGGACGAGATACACTCGGGGCAGGTGATGAAGGAACTGCTCTTCAAGGCTACGGAGCTTGGCGTGCAGATAGGCTTTTCACCCATTGGCGACGATGAGTATGAGGACTGGGTGGGTCATCAGGGCAAGAACCGCTATATCCTGATGGTAATGGGGCGCGAACTGGAGGCCCGCCAGATAGAAGCTGCCACGAAAGTTATTGCCGATCAGGGATTCAATATCGACTCGATCATCCGACTGACAGGCCGCAAGAGTATCAAGAATCCGGCCAAGCACACCCGTGCCTGTATCGAGTTCTCGCTGCGCGGCGAGCCTGCCAACCGTCAGGAGATGCAGTCGAAGCTGATGAAGCTCTCGTCGGAAATGGAGATGGACTTCTCGTTCCAGCGCGACGATATGTTCCGAAGGATGCGCCGTCTGATCTGTTTCGATATGGACTCCACGCTGATTCAGACGGAGTGTATCGACGAGCTGGCCGAGCGCAACGGGGTGGGGGCCGAGGTCAGAGCCATCACGGAGAGTGCTATGCGCGGCGAGATTGACTTCAAGGAGAGCTTTACCCGAAGGGTTGCCCTGCTGAAGGGACTCGACGTGAGCGTGATGCAGGACATTGCCGAGCATCTGCCTATCACCGAGGGCGTTGACCGCCTGATGACCATCCTGAAGCGTTGTGGTTATAAGATTGCCATCCTCTCGGGTGGATTCACCTATTTCGGAGAGTATCTGCAGCGCCGTTACGGCATTGACTATGTGTATGCCAACGAACTGGAGATTGGTGACGACGGCAAACTGACGGGTCGTTATGTGGGTGAGATCGTCGACGGTCACCGTAAGGCCGAACTTCTGAAACTGATTGCCCAGGTGGAGAAGGTGAACCTTGCCCAGACGATTGCCGTAGGAGACGGTGCCAATGACCTGCCGATGATTTCTGAGGCTGGTCTCGGCATAGCATTCCATGCCAAACCGCGTGTGGTGGCCAATGCCAAACAAAGCATCAACACCATCGGCCTCGACGGTGTGCTCTACTTCTTAGGATTCAAAGATTCTTATCTCGGAGATCAGGGTTACTTGTGATTCTGGTAGTAATCGAGGGCTAGACGAACGTTCTCGATGACAGCATCGGAGGAGAAGGTGGCTCCTGTGACAGCATCGACCTTCAGCGCCTTGGCGTCCTTGACTTTCTTTCCATCCCATGTGTTGAGCAAGGCCTTTTTCACCTTCGCATAATACTTAGGCGTCTCCTGACTCTTGAGGAACTCTATCTTCTCGACCTTGTCTTTCTTGATGTAGACTTTCAATGGGGTGGTAGCCTGGTAGCCTTCGATGTCCTTACCGATTTCGGTTGTATTGATGACGTACACGCCATCTTCTTTTGTCATGGTGTCGTCACCTACCATAAAGCTCTGGAGACAGAGTGCGACAGCCAGCAAAAGGAACTGATATTTCTTGTTCATAGTCGTCACATTAAAACGGTTTATATGCGTTGTTTTCAATCTTCTTCAAGGCCATACACTCCATCTCTACCAGCCAACCGGGACGGCAGACGGCAGCGTGGACAATGATATAGGGCTTGCCGGGGAAGCGCTCCTCGTAGAGACTGCGTACAAGCTCGTAGTCGGCCACATCACGCAGATAGACAATCATCTCACAGACATCATCGTAGGTGCAATCGGCTTCCTTCAGCAGGGCCTCTACATTCTCCCACATACGGCGGGTCTGCTTCTCTACATCTTTGGGGAAAAGAATCTCGCCCTTGTTGTTGATGCTGGCGGTACCCGAGATGAACACATGGCGACGGTCGGCATAGTCGATATAGGTGCCGCGCTCGAAGCTCACACCATAGTCGCTGGTGCGGTTCAGATGGGTAGGGGCGTAGAGATAGTGTATCTGCTCAGGCTTGATACCTGCAACCGCGTAGTTGTCCATCTGCGAGAGAACGTTGGGGTCGGCCTGACGACCGCCAATGCCTGTAGAGGCAATGAAGTGGGTGTGTACCGTGAGGCCCTGGGTAAAGAATACCTGATTGCGGGCGCGAACCACACCGCCGTAGTTCAGGTCGATATCGTTGACAAAGAGCCATGTGCGGATGCAGTTGTCGGAGAGTGTGCAGCCCTCTTCAGCAAGCTGCATGATATACTCGTTGAAGAGCAGGCGCATCTGGTACTCCGAGTTGGCTGCCAGGTTATGGGCCGAGGCATTGTAGAGGTGACGGAACTCACCATGGCGCACTTCGTAAAGGCCGCTCTTGGTCAAACCTGTCTGAACGTTTGACATCAGATAGACCCAAAGGGCCACTTTCGTACCGTCGAGGGGTGCCTGCTGGATAATGCTCTTGGCACAGTCGGTGACGTCGGTAACGATGATGTCGTCGGCCTGGTTGGCGGCGTCGCTCAGGAAGTAGCGCTTGAACACGGCCTGGGTGTCGGGCAACTGACTGAGCAGGCCATTGTAGGCATCCATCACTGCCTCCAGCTGCTGGGCATACGTCAGCCCTTTTTGGGTGACGTGAATCATCGCATGATATTCTCTGACCTCCGTGCATGTATCAAAGCAAAAGATATCGGCACGGGTATTCTCAAAATCGATATGTGAGAGTTGTTCGTTCATTGTTTTGTTATTTTGGCTGCAAAGTTACGAATTAAAAATGAAATAACAGCCAAACCTATCAAGAAAAGTACGATTATCCCTATCAGGTGGGACGGCTCAATGGTATCTGCGGCCTCACTACCCCCGTATTTGCATTGATATTCTATCATCTTGTCGATATAGGCATCGACGGTTTCCCAATTACCGGCCTGTATCTCGTTGCTGAGGCGGGGAAACACCTCGCGGATATATTTTTGATGCTCTGGGCTGAGTGTCGACGGAAGCTGGTCTGTCGGTGCATACCATGTGACGATGCCGTCCTCGCCAGTGTGGGGAAAGAAGCGCATGGTCTTCCAGTTGTCCTGGAAAAAGATGTAGCCTGCAAACAGCTGTTCTGCGGTCAGACTGTCTTCCTGTGTCATGAGACTACGGGCGTGATAGTTCAGCGGAGCGATGCTATTGCCGTCGTTGATGAGCAACTGGCAGAAGTGTTTGGCCTGCGCCTTGGGAAGGGCCTCTGTAACAATAGCAGAAACTGACCCTGCGTAGGATAGCAGGGTCAGCATCAACAAATAACGTTTTATTATCCTCAACATTTTATATAGATTCGATAAACTTCACGATGGCGTCACGGTCGGCCTTCGGTAGGTTATAGAATTTCTCCGTGGGCTTATAGGCATCCGACTTCTTGCTGTAGCCGTGCCACATGATGGCCTCGATGACCGTTCGGGCACGACAGTCATGCAGACGGTCGTCGGCACCAGTCAGCTGACGTGAGAGACCGCGTCCCCAAAGAGGTGTCGTACGGCACCAGCCTGTGCGGATGTCGTTCATCATGAAGAGCCGGTGCTGCACCATGTCGGTATAGGGCCAGATGGTCTGGCCGGCATATCTGGGCATGATACTCCGGGCATCCTTTCCGATGCTCTGGGCATAGGCCTTGATGCTGGCATCGATCCACATGTTGTCTGAGCCTGTCTTCCATGATGGACGGTGACAGTTGGCACAGCCTATCTCGGTAAAGAGCGTCTTGCCGCGCTTCACGGCGTCGTCGTTCAGGTTACGGGCGGCGGGAACAGCCAGTCCGCGATGCCACACCATAAACTGGTAGTACTGCTTGTCGTTCATCTCTTCTTGGCCACCATAATAGGTATCGTTAAGCAGATATTTCTCGAAGGTCTCCTTGTATGCCACGGATGGGGTGTTCAGAACCTCGTAGACACGGTTGGCGATACCCTCGTTTGTGCCGTCGGCATAATAAGGATGCAGAATGCTGGCAGTCGAAGAACCATGTTCCTTGATATAGCTGATGACCTCAGGATCCTCGCTCTGAGCCTTGGCCCAGGCTGTGGTGGTATAGAGCCAGTGACGGTCGCTGCGGGTAACGTTGGTGATGTTCCAAATGGCATTGGCACCGGCACCGTCCTGTAGAGAACCGCGCGTCATGGCATAGGTGAAACGTTTGAGGGGACCATGAGAGCCACGGTGCGAACCAGTGTCGTTGTAGGGAGCGCTGTAATAAGCTGAAGCCTTGAACTTTCCAGCCTCCTTGTCCCACATGGCAGGGTTCAGTTCCACATATTTTGACTCTGCCTTCCACTGGGCTTCGATATCCTCATCGTCGAGAGCGTCGAGCAGTCCAGTGCCATAGACGCCGATGGTCGACTCCAGGCGTACATCGTAGTTCGTGGGCTTGGGGTTGGTGTTGAAAGCCGACTGCGGGATGCGCACCTCGGGATAGATGAGTTCATATTTCTCACCGTCGTCGGGGAAATTCATGGCCAGTCCACTCTCCATTGCATCGACTGTCTTCCATTCAATCTGAATCTGGTTCTCGTCGATAGGAGCCTTGAATGGAGCCATGGCTGCTGTCTGCGGCATTCCTGTCACCTCTGAGATGTAAGCATTGTTGTCGGGATGGTAGATTACGAGCAGATAACCGTTACCGATGGTGTTGGCACGGTATTCCGTCTGGCGCTTGCCATGTCCGTAGCTGGGATGGCAGGCGATACAGCTGTTTCGTACCCACGCTGGACCAAGACCCTTACGGGGAGCTACATCGAAGGTGTAGAGATGTTCGAAGAAATCTTCACCGGTATTGAAGTCATCTTCCATGCCAGCAATATTCTCTATGGCAGGAGTAGAAGCTGAGTAACTGGCCTTTTCGGTGGTTCCCAGTTCTCCGCCGGGGAACCATTCCTCGGCACTGAATACGTCATTAGCTTTACCGAAGGTCTCTTCTTCGGGAACGAGCGGTCCCAGACTGCTGGTGGTGGTGTCGTCTGTACAACTGACGAGTGCTGCACTCATCAGAAGCGCAGCACACATCATGTGGTGTAATTTTGAATTGATTGTCATAAAGGGTTTTATTTAGAATGTTTATATTGCTTATTCCCAATCCTCATCGTCCTCGAAGGCGATGCCCCAGATGGTGCAGCAGTATTTTACGAAGGGTGACGGCATGTTGCAGATGCCCTCGATGGCACTCACATATGCGTTCTCTACCTTGTTGTTCACAGCCTCGTTCTTCACGCTGGCAAAGAAGGTGTGGAAACTGTATTTGTTAGCCGACTTATCGGTTGAACCCAGCCAGACGTTACGGATAGAACGGATGTTGTCGCGGAAGTCGGTGATAGAGTTATAGCTATAGGGTGACTCCACATACGACACGTCACCTGCAGAGAAGGGGTTGGCAATCTTAGCGGTACCCACCTCGTTGGCGATGGCTACACAACTTCCCTCATCGTCGGAGAGTACCTGTGCGATGGCTGCCTTTAGCGTGGGGAAAGAACTCTTGCTACCATCCAAGCCTGCCGTGGTCAGGTTCTCACCATACGAGAGACCCTTCTCCGTCTGATAGTCCAGTCCGGCAGCCTTCACGATGGCCAGACGACTGGCATTGGCACCACCGTCCCAGGCACACTGCAACTGGAAGGTGCGCTCCTTCAGCAGCTTACAGATGGTTTGTGCGTAGGTCAGCTCCTGGGCACCGGTAATCTTCTCGAAGTTCTTGTAGGTATCGTTTGCCTGCAGTTCTGCCACCTTACGGGGCTGTCCGTCGCGGAAGAGGATGAACTCCAGAGCATGGAAGCCGAGGATGGTGGCATCGTCGAGCATCTCATCGTCCATGCCGTTGTTGAAGTAGCTCAACAGCAGCGAACGGTTCAGCGGCCATGAGTCGATGGTGGGATCGACGTCGAAGTCGGAGGCGGCACCTCCGAGGAAGGCCTCACTCTGCTCCCAGTACTGACGGGCTTTCTTGAAGTCTTCGCAGGCAGCGTTGATCTGGGTCTGGCTGATGGTGTTGGTGGTCAGTCCGTTCAGGGTCTTCTCCAGAGCCTCTGTCTCGTCGGCGAGTTTGGTGTAGGTAGGTATAATCACGTTGTTAACAAGGTTTTTGAGCACCTCCCGTAGATAAGTTTCCTGAGCCTCGGAGAGCTTAGACGATGCGATGGTGGCATTGGCTGCTGTCAGTTCGTCAACGAGGTCGCTACAGCCGTCGATGGCAGTCTCTCCGAATGTTTTTACAGCGTAGTTGGATGCAGTAGTGTTGGCAGTATAGCTGTCCTGATCAACGATTGGAGCTGTTGTCACAACATTGAATTCCGTGTCTTCATTACTGTTGCTGTCATTGTCACTACATGATGTCATGGTCAGAGCGCCCATCAGGCACGCTACTGAGAGAATAAGAATCTTTTTCATCGTTGCTTTTATTATTACGTTATTACCTTGTTTTACTTTTTTACCTTTTATAAAAAGAATCCTTCGTAGGCCACGCCGATATTTACTGACGGCTCGTTGTTATAAAGGCTCTTCAGGAATCGTTTGGAGTATTCGGCCTTGATGACAATCTGGTGCACAGGGTGATAGTTCACACCTACGGCCATGCGTTTCACCTCAGTATAGTCGTAGGCTGTTCCCTTGGTATTGCAGGCGTAGGGATTGTACTGTTCATAGCGTCCGAATATGTACAGTTTCTGATCGTCTTTGCGCAGTTTCTGAATCTGAGAGAAAACGTCATAACCTGCCTCGATGCCAATGGCATAGGCATTCTTGCTGACGAAGGCCGAGTGCTTGTAAGGCGATTTCGAGTTTAGTCGGTTATATACATATTTCAGTTGGTCGGCATCGCCCAGATAACCATAGTCGGCCTGGCCGCGTACCACCCAGTTATGACCTTGGTAGGTAAAGTCGATGGCCCCCACGGCCACCTGGCCTTTATACTCTGCATCCACACCGTTGGCATTCCTAGGGAAGCTGTTGCCGATGCTCTCGCCATAGTAGCCACTCACACCGATGCGCAGACCGGGAATGGAGTAGTTGTCTATGCGCAGGGCCACACCATACTTGTTGGCCACCTCAAACTCCAGTGGTGAACTCGGACCTTTCTTGATCCAGTTGATGTTGGTGAAGTTGTCGGCATTCAGACCAGCCAGGAACTGGGCCTCGTAGCGGAAGTCCTTATATCGTCCCCAGAACGAAACACCCGTCTGATGCCATGTACAGGGCAGGATGGTGTTCTCGCCCTCCGGACGGTAGACAGTGAAGAAATTAAGAGGCTCATGATGTGCATTTGTCAGGCCGACGGGTACTACGATATGTCCGAACCTCAGGTGAGCGGCCTTAGAGAAAGCCTTTTGAATCCAGAACTGTTCCAGTTCCACCTCACCGCCTTTCTCGGTCTCCTGTTCCCATTCGCCACCTTCCTCGTCTTCTTTCTCGTAAGCGATGCCAGTGCCGCCATGTTCAAACTCTATCTCGGTGCCGAAGGTCCAGCCCTTTCCGAAATCGTAACCCATATAGACCACGGCGTGGGGGATGTCGAAGCGTCCATGGCTCGGATCGTCCTTGTGCTGTTCGGGTTGACTGTATCGGCTTACATGGTCACTAAAGAAATTACGGCTATAAGCCACCTCGCCATAGCCGCCGATTGAAAACTTGTTGCCCTTGACATGCTGCATCACACTGTCGCCAGCCACTTCCTGTGCCTGTGTAGTCATGGTGGATAGACCAATCGTGACACTTAATAATACCTTATTAATAATACTATTCATGATCTTAATAATCACTTAATATACCTAAAAAACGTGTGCAAAGGTACAGCCTCTTTGCCAAATCACCAATACCTAAAAATAGTGAAATCGCCTAAAAATGGGGATTTTGGAAGGTTTAGACCCCGAAAAATACCTACTTCTGATTATTGCACAAGTCGGAAAATATGCCTACCTTTGCACCCGATAATCATTATTAGGTAGCATACGACGATGAAAAATCAGAAGATGTATGAGGCGGATGACAAGATGATTTCCCTGATCCGCGATAATTATGACCTGCTGCAGTCGCTTGGCAGCTTCGGTATCAGTCTGGGCTTTGGCGACAAGACGGTGCAGGAGACTTGTGAGGATAATAATGTAGATACCTATACCTTTTTGGCGGTGGTTAACTATACCATCAACGGTTATGGCGAGTTTGAGGCCGACGAGCAGATCAGTGTTCAGACCCTGATGCACTATCTGGAGGCGAGTCATGCTTATTTCCTCGACTTCCAGTTGCCTTTTATCCGTAGGGAGTTGCAGGAATCGCTGAATGAGGACGACTCGCTTGCAAGACTGATCCTGCGTTTCTATGATGAGTATGCCCATGAGATTCGCCGTCATATGCAGTATGAGCAGAAAACGCTGTTCCCCTATGTCAATACCTTGCTGGAAGGACAGCCTGCCAATGATTATAATGTAGAGACCTTCTCAAAGCACCACGGTGCTGCCGACAAGAAACTTCGGGAGCTGAAACTCCTGATTATCAAATACCTGCCTCAGGACGGACTCCACAACAACCAGTTGACGGCTACCCTCCATGATATCTATGACAACGAGGAGTGGTTACGCCAGCATGCCCAAGTAGAGGATCATATCTTTGTGCCTGCCATCCGTCGGTTAGAGCAGATGACGAAGCAGCAGGATGTTTCGAGGAATATCACGGGCATGGTGTTCAAGGGTGGTGTACAGAATCCTGATGCCCTTTCCGATAGAGAGAAAGATGTGATTATCTCGTTGGTGCAAGGCATGTCGAACAAGGAGATTGCCGACCATCTGTGTATCTCCATCAACACGGTGATTACCCATCGGCGTAATATTGCCCGGAAACTACAGATCCATTCTCCGGCAGGTCTGACGATCTATGCTATCGTCAACAGATTGGTTGATATCTCGAGTGTGAAGTTATAAAGAATCCCGCCAAACGGCGGGATTTCTTATATCTTGTTGATGTCTACATAACCGTGCATCACGGCATAGATGGTCAGGGCGGAGACACTTTTCATCCCCAGTTTGTCCATGATATTCTTGCGGTGGGTGATGACAGTAGCCAACCCGATGTTCAATTTCTCGGCAATCTCTTTGTTGATGAATCCCTGTACAATAAGACTCATCACCTCAATCTCACGGTCGGAGAGAATCTTCTGAGTCAGGACAGAAGGCATCGGAGGCATATTATGCCCTTGGCCATGAGCATGCTGTTCAAGCATCAGTAGGGAGCGTACCAGTTCCTGTTCCGGCACATTAATGCAAAGACTATGAAATTCCGATAGCTGCGACATGGAGTCGAGGCTGAGGGTTAATACGATGGTCTTGCGGCTACGTTCAAGGAAGAAAGGCTTGTTTTCAAGAACAATGGCCATCGAGACGAAGTAGTGGAAATACTGATCCGGCTGGTTGGCTTCCAGTTCCATGAACGAACCATAAGTGTCTACCGACATGATGGGCATCACGTTCAGTAGCATCTGTTTCAATCCCATCGTGGCCAGCGTGTTGGGATCGATGATGGCAATCTTTGGTCTTCCTTCCGTGTAAATCATAGTGCAAAGGTACGATAAAAAAGCGAAAAGTGAGGTTCTATTCGTTAAAAAATAATGAAAAGGATGTAAATTAAGGAAAAAGTTGTAATTTTGCAGATAATAAATTGACTTTAAAAACCAAGTTTTATGAAAAAGCTATTTCTATTGTTTGTGGCTGCCTTGACGATTATGGGCTGTGCCACATCGGAAGAGAGGGCTGCCCGTGAGGCAGAACACATGCAGAAAGTGAAGGCTGCCGTTGGTACTCAGCAGTACAAAATCAGCATGCGTGAGATGACACCCTTGCGCAGTACTCCTATCACGTTGACAGGAATGTATTATCTGAAAGTTGACGGTAATGAGATTAGTACCGATCTTCCTTACCTGGGACGTGACGATGTGCCTCATTTTAAGACTCGTGGAGAACGTAAATTCGACAGGTCCATCATTCTCCGTACGCAGATGGAAGGCTATAACCTGACTCTGATGCCGAAACAGAAAGCAGGGTTGATTACTTTCTCGGCCAAGAGTGGCTCCGACGCATACAGTTTCAATATCCAGGTAATGAGCGATGGGTTGGCAAAGGTAACGTTAAGACCAGAAGGTAAGGACGAGATAAAGTATGAGGGTTATGTAGACCCCATCAAATAATAGACAATAATCCCCTGCCAACTGGCAGGGGATTATTGTCTATGACAGGAAGCCTAGCAAGGCACCGGCCGCAACGGCCGATCCGATGACACCTGCCACATTCGGGCCCATGGCGTGCATGAGCAGGAAGTTGTGACGGTCATATTCTAAACCGAGGTTGTTGGAGATGCGGGCTGCCATCGGCACGGCACTCACACCTGCGTTACCAATCAGCGGATTCAGTTTTTTACCTTCCGGCAGGAAGAGGTTCATAATCTTCACGAAGCAGACACCCGAGGCGGTGGCAATCATAAAGGCCATGGCACCGAGGGCGAAGATTTTAATCGTGTTGAAAGTCAGGAACTCGCTGGCCTGCGTTGAGCAGCCTACGGTGAGACCCAACAGCATCACGACAATATCGTTCAGGGCAGCACCGGCAGTTTTGGCAAGACGGGTGGTCTTACCACTCTCCTTCAGCAGATTGCCGAAGAATAGCATACCCAGCAGAGGCAGACCTGAAGGTACGATGAACGTGGTGAGCAGCAATCCGATGATGGGGAAGAGTATACGCTCTGTCTGAGACACCTCACGACCGGGCTTCATCTTGATGACACGCTCTTTCTTAGTGGTGAGCAGGCGCATGATAAACGGCTGAATGACGGGTACCAGAGCCATGTAACTATAGGCACACACGGCGATTGCTCCCATCAGGTTTGGCGAAAGCTTCGACGAGAGGAAGATGGCGGTAGGACCGTCGGCACCACCAATGATGGCGATACCTGCAGCCTGAGAGGGCTCAAAACCCATGGCCAATGCTACCATGTAAGCACCGAAGATGCCAAACTGTGCCGAAGCACCAATAAGCATCAACTTTGGATTGGCCAACAGGGCAGTGAAGTCGGTCATGGCACCAATGCCGAGGAAGATCAGTGGCGGATACCAACCCTGACGTACACCCTGATAGAAGATGTTCAGTACAGAGTTGTCTTCATAGAGACCGATTTCCAGTCCGGCATCAGCACGGAAGGGAATATTGCCGAGTATGATGCCCAGTCCGATGGGGACGAGCAACAGCGGCTCGAAGTCTTTCTTGATGGCAAGCCAGATGAAGAAGGCTCCCACCGCAATCATGATCAGATTCCCGACCGTGGCATTGGCAAAGGCCGTATAGGTCAGGAATTCCTGAAAGTTCTGAATGATAAACTGTCCTAAATCCATAGCTTATCCGATGGTTAAGAGTAATGCACCTTCCATGACCGATTCACCAGGCTTGGTGTTGATGGCGGTAACGGTACCTGCGTATTCAGACTCAATATTGTTCTGCATCTTCATAGCCTCGAGCACGAGTACGACATCGCCTACGTTGACTTTGTCGCCTACGTTGACCTTCAGTTCAATAATCGTGCCGGGCAGAGGAGCCTTGACGGCAGAACCTGCACCTGCAGGTGCGGCAGGTGCGGCAGGTGCTGCTGCCGGAGCAGGAGCCACAGAAGGACGGGCTACAGGCTTCGGAGCTTCTACACGCACCTTCTTCAGGGTACTGGAGGGGTTGATGGGCTGCTTCAATTCCACATCAAAGCGGATGCCGTTGACAACAACCTTGGCAACGTTGCCCTCTACTTCTTCTATCTCTACGTCGTAATCGACGCCTTGTACTTTATACTGATACTTATTCATAAGTCTTAATGGATTTCTGGAGTTGTTGGAATTTGCGGAGCGTTATGTGATGACGGGATGACGGGCTTGGAGAAGTGAGTCATCTGATTGCCTTCATCGGTCCAGCCTGTCTGACGGGATTTGATGGTGATGATACCGCTCTCGATATCATGGACATCGTCCTGATACTGCTTCAGGGCCATGGAGATTACGGCGATGTAGACCTCCTTGTCAATACCCTTCGTCTTCAGACCATCCTGCAGGATGTTACCTGTGGCATGGGCAATGTCATGGGTAACCTCCACGGTCTTGGTTACGGCCTTGATGGGCTGTACATTCTTTGCCTCGTCAAAGTGACGCATGATCAGTCCGAAGAGCCAGAAGAACAGGAAGAGCACGGCCAGGCAGAAAAACACGATACCCATGGCGAGCAGGGTGATACCGAATCCGTGAGGATCGTCACGCTTCAGTTTGGCATCCTTGGTCTCGTCGGTCATGATGAAGTTCTCGATGCCGGGTGTCACATTCTCTGCCGACTTGACGCTCCAGCTGTTGCCATGACGGGCATAGCTTTGGTCAGCTGCTAGGGCTGGGACGGTGACGGAGTCGATAAGCTCCACGGCATTACCGTTGTAGAATCCTATCCATACAGGTTCTGACATGGGTACGGAAAGAGATAGGTGCAACTTCCCCTGTGCAGGGTTGGAGTTGCAGAAGAACGTGATGTGCTGACGTCCACCGATCTGTGTGCGCGTTTCACCATTGGGGATGACACTCATGCGCTTGATACGCTCGGGAACGCTCATCTTAGGATCGAGTACACTACGGTCAGTCGTGAGATACATGCCACGGATATTGTAGGTGGTGAACGATACGTTCTCCAACTCAATCCATGCCTCACGCTGCCCGAACTCATCCACAATGCTGGTGGTATTGTTGGTCAGTACCTCATTGAGACGGATGTTCTTGGCTCCCTGAGCCATCACCCCTGAGGCGCTTAACAACAATAGCCCGCTGAGCAGGATCTTTACTTTATTCATTTTTTGTTTATTTGGTGTATTATTATTCTTTATAGGATGACCTAGGAGAACCTAGAATGGCCTAGGCGATTACCCACAGAAAAAGAGCACCACAATCTGAGCCGTGAAGATACGCAGGAACATTGACAGCGGATATACCGTTGAGTAACCTACGGCAGGGGCCTCCTTCGAACAGATGCTGTTGGCATAGGCCAGAGCAGGGGGGTCGGTATAGGTACCTGCAATCATACCGGCAATGGTGAAATAGTTAAACTTATAGCGTATCCTGGCGATAGGACCTATAATTAGAATAGGTATGATCGTAATCAGGAATCCTGTCAGCACATAGAGCAGACCGTCGCCCTCGATGACTGTCTCAAAGAAGCCTGCACCAGCCTTGATACCCACCGAGGCGAGGAACAACACGAGTCCGATTTCACGGAGCATCATATTCGCCGATGTAGTGGTATAGGTCACAAGGTGAATCTTATAGCCGTAACGGCCGATGAGGATAGCAATAATCAACGGACCGCCAGCCAGACCGAGTTTCACGGGAACTGGCATGCCGGGGATGGCTATGGGCAGTGAACCGAAGATAAGGCCAAGGAAGATTCCCACGAAGATGGTGGCGATGTTTGGAGCATTAAGTCTGCGGAGGGAGTTGCCCATCTTGTTTGCTACGCGGTCTACGGCATCCTCCGGACCCACCACCATGATTCGGTCACCCACCTGCAAGGGTAGGGAAGCAGAGGCAAAGAGGTCTAGGCCATGACGTGTGACACGGGTGACGTTAACGCCATGTACACTTGAGAAGTGGAGTGATGCCAAGGTCTTACCGTTAATCTTCGGGTTGGTAATCAGGATGCGTTTGGATACTAACGGCTGGTCCTGCTGCTCGAAGTCGATGTCGAGTTTCGGACCGATGAAAGCCATGATTGCCTCTTGGTCGGCTTCTGCACACACAATAAGCATCTGGTCACCCAGATGAAAGATGGTGTCGCGGTTGGGGATGCAGAGCTCACCTTCATGGACAAGACGTGAAACCACGAAGTCGCGGTTCAGGAAGTCGTGTACCTGCAACAGAGTCTTTCCCTCAAGATATTTATTGGTCACTTCCAAGTGCATCTTGTAGGGCTTCTTATTTGCATTAGTCTCTTCCTGAGCTTTCAGTTCCTCTTCTTCCTTCTCCAGTTTGACCTTACATATATACCTTATTAATATAGTAGCACCGATGATGCCCAACACGCCAAGCGGATAGGCACAGGCGTATGCTGAGGCAATCTGTGGGGCGCCGCCACTAGGGAATACGGTGTTGAGGGCTTCGTTGGCAGCACCAAGTCCCGGGGTGTTGGTCACGGCACCATAGAGCGTACCCACCATCATGGGGAGGTTTGTCGTGTTGTTGGTGTCGAAGAAGATGTAATAGCAGGCAAACATCACGAGGATGTTCAACAGGATGGCACTGGCAGCCAGGCCGTTGAGTTTGATGCCCTGGGTGCCGAAACTCTCAAAAAAGCCCGGACCAACCTGCATACCAATCATGAAGACGAAGAGTATCAGGCCGAAGTCCTGTACGAATGTGAGGATAGAAGTGGGGGCGGTGAATCCGATGTGTCCTGCCAAGATGCCGGCGAAGAGCACAAAGGTGACACCAAGTGAAATTCCAAAGACCTTGATCTTACCCAAATACACACCGATGGCAATCACAATGGCATAGAGCAATGTGATGTGTGCCACAGAATCGGTAGTTGTGAAGAGGTCTTTCAACCATTGAATTGATTCCATATACGTATAATAAATAACCTATAATTTGCCTGTACTCGAAGCGTGTTTTTTCCAAACACGCTGCAAAGGTACTCAAAAAATTGCTCATAATGTGCAATTTTGTGCACTAAATTTTGAATAAAAACCGTTTTTTTATTTCTTTCACAATTCAATTGACTGATTTGGCTAAAAAGTTTGTATCTTTGTCGGCTGTTAGGTGTAACTTAAAACATACTTATATAATAATTTAACGTATTTATGGCAAACAAAGAAAAACTCTTTACCGAGTTTACTGCGCCGACCACTCAGGAGTGGCTCGACAAAATTCAGGTCGACCTCAAGGGTGCCGACTTCCAGAAACGTCTGGTATGGAGAACTAATGAAGGTTTTAATGTACAGCCCTTCTATCGCCGCGAAGACTTGGCGAATTTGAAGACGCCCGACGCTCTCCCCGGAGAGTTCCCGTTCGTGCGTGGTAACAAGAAGGACTCCAACGTGTGGTATGTCCGTCAAAACATCAAGGTGGACGATCCCAAGGCAGCCAACGCCAAGGCTCTTGACATCCTGAACAAGGGTATCGACTCCTTAGGCTTCAAGCTTCCTGGTAAGTTAGTGAGCAAGGAGACTGTTGAGGCTTTGCTTGATGGTATCTATTGCGACATCATTGAGGTGAACTTCGCAACTTGTCCGAAACACTCACTTGAGCTGGCTCAGATTTTGGTGGAGTTCTTCGCCAAGAAGGGTTATGATAAGGAAAAGGTTGTCGGCTCTATCGAGTGGGACCCCATGGCCAAGATGGTGATGAAGGGTAAGGACGTGACCCCGATTCTGGAGATTGCTCCGAAGCTCGTTGAAGCGCTGAAGGAGTATCCTAACTTCTGTTGCGTCGCTGTCAGCAGCGATGCGCTGAACAATGCCGGTGCTTATATCGCTCAGGAGTTGGGCTATGCCTTGGTTTGGGGTAATGAGTACCTGCAGCAGTTGACCGATGCTGGCGTCGATGTTGATCTTGCTGCCAAGAGCATTAAATTCAACATGGGTGTCTCTGAGAATTACTTCATGGAGATTGCCAAGTTCCGTGCAGCCCGTCTGCTCTGGGCTCAGATTGTGAAGCAGTATGAACCGAAGAACGATGAGGCCTGCAAGATGATTGTAAATGCTTCAACCTCAGTGTATAACCAGACATTGTTCGATAGTTACGTGAATCTGCTCCGCTCTCAGACCGAGGCCATGAGTGCTGCCTTAGGTAGTGTCCATTCGATGGTGGTGACACCATTTGATGCACCCTACGAGGAAGCAACCGACTTCTCTGAGCGTATCGCCCGCAACCAGCAGTTGCTGATCAAGGAGGAGAGTCATTTCGACCGTATCGTTGACCCCTCGGCAGGCTCTTATTATATTGAGCACCTAACCGATGCTTTGGCTACTGAGGCATGGAAATTGTTCCTGAAGGTAGAAGAGGAGGGAGGCTTCCTCGCTGCTGTCAAGGCTGGCACTATTCAGGATGATATCAATGCTACGAATGTGAAGCGTCATGGTGATGCTGCTAAGCGTAAGGAGTTCCTGCTGGGTACCAACCAGTTCCCCAACTTCACAGAGAAGAGTGAAGGTAAGAAGGCTAAGGCCTGTGGTTGCTGCTGTGGTCAGGCCGACGAAGAGGAGCACCCCTTTAAAGCTATTGAGAGTACCCGTCTGGCCGCCGACTTTGAAGACCTTCGTATCCATACAGAGGAGACCAAGGTTCCTACGGCCTTCATGCTGACCATTGGTAATCTGGCTATGCGTCAGGCACGTGCCCAGTTCTCATGCAACTTCCTTGCCTGTGCTGGATATAAGGTGATTGACAATCTCGGCTTCAAGACCGTTGAGGAAGGTGTCGATGCAGCGCTTGAGGCTAAGGCCGACATCGTGGTCATCTGCTCTTCCGACGATGAGTATGCTGAGTATGCCATCCCTGCCTTCAAGTATCTGAATGGCCGCGCCATGTTTGTCGTGGCTGGAGCTCCTGCATGTATGGAGGACCTGAAGGCTGCCGGCATCGAGAACTACATTCACGTGAAGTGTAACGTACTTGAGACTTTGAAAGAATATAATCAGAAACTTGGTATTTAAAGAATAGGAGACTTGAATTATGCGTAAACAGTTTAAAGATATTGATATCTATGCAGGCATCAAGGCTCAGGATGGTGCCAAGTGGATTAAAGACAATGGAATCGTAGAGAACTGGAAGACCCCCGAGCACATCGAGGTACGCCCTGTCTATACGAAAGAAGACCTCGAAGGAATGGAGCACCTCGACTTCACGGCAGGTATCCCGCCCTATCTTCGTGGTCCGTATTCAATGATGTATCCGTTCCGCCCGTGGACTATCCGTCAGTATGCCGGATTCTCTACTGCTGAAGAGTCGAATGCATTCTATCGCCGTAACCTGGCTTCTGGTCAGAAGGGACTTTCTGTGGCCTTCGACCTGCCTACACACCGTGGTTACGACCCCGACAACGCCCGTGTTGTGGGTGATGTTGGTAAGGCTGGAGTAAGTATCTGTAACGAGGAGAATATGAAGGTGCTCTTCTCTGGTATCCCCTTGAACAAGATGTCTGTATCAATGACTATGAATGGTGCAGTATTGCCAATTCTGGCATTCTACATCGTGGCAGGTCTGGAGCAGGGTGCTCAGCTTGAGGAGATGGCAGGCACTATCCAGAACGATATCCTGAAGGAGTTCATGGTGCGTAATACCTATATCTATCCCCCTGCATTCTCGATGAAGATTATCGCTGATATCTTCGAGTATACCTCGCAGAAGATGCCTAAGTTCAATTCGATTTCTATCTCTGGCTATCACATGCAGGAGGCAGGTGCTACTGCTGATATCGAGTTGGCTTACACGCTGGCCGACGGTATGGACTACCTGCGTACTGGTGTGAATGCTGGTATCGATGTGGATGCTTTTGCTCCTCGTCTGAGCTTCTTCTGGGCCATTGGTATGAACCACTTCATGGAGATTGCCAAGATGCGTGCAGGTCGTCTGCTGTGGGCAAAGATCGTGAAGAGCTTCGGTGCCAAGAATCCGAAGTCATTGGCTCTCCGTACTCACTCTCAGACTTCTGGTTGGTCGCTCACCGAGCAGGATCCGTTCAACAACGTAGGTCGTACCTGTATCGAGGCTATGGCTGCTGTGCTGGGTCATACCCAGTCGCTGCACACCAACGCCCTCGACGAGGCAATTGCTCTGCCTACCGATTTCTCCGCCCGTATCGCCCGTAACACCCAGATCTACATCCAGAACGAGACGAAGGTGTGCAAGCAGATCGACCCATGGGCTGGTTCCTACTATGTGGAGACCCTTACCAACGAGCTCGTTCACAAGGCTTGGGAGCATATTCAGGAGATTGAGAAGCTGGGTGGTATGGCCAAGGCCATCGAGACCGGTCTGCCCAAGATGCGTATCGAGGAAGCTGCTGCCCGTACTCAGGCTCGTATCGACTCAGGTGTTCAGACCATCGTGGGTACCAACAAGTACCGCCTCGAGCACGAGGATCCTATCGATATCCTCGAGGTCGACAACACCGCTGTTCGCAAGCAGCAGGAAGAGAGTCTGAAGGAGGTTCGCAGCAAGCGCGACGAGGCTGCCTGCCAGGCTGCCTTGAAGGCTATCACCGATTGTGTGCGCGACTTCAACGAAGGCCGTAAGAGTGAGAACAACCTGCTCGACCTGGCCGTGAAGGCTGCACAGCTCCGTTGTACGCTGGGTGAGATTTCAGATGCCTGCGAAGAGATCGTAGGCCGTTATAAAGCAGTAATCAGAACAATTTCAGGCGTGTATAGTTCAGAATCAAAGAACGACAGTGACTTCGAGTTGGCTTGTAAGCTGACCGATGAGTTCGCACAGAAGGAAGGTCGTCGTCCCCGTATCTTCATCGCTAAGATGGGTCAGGACGGTCACGACCGTGGTGCAAAGGTTGTGGCAACGGGTTATGCCGACTGTGGCTTCGACGTGGATATGGGACCATTGTTCCAGACACCTGCCGAGGCTGCCCGTGAGGCTGTGGAGAACGATGTCCATGTGGTGGGCGCTTCTTCACTGGCTGCAGGTCATAAGACCCTCATTCCTCAGTTGATCGAAGAGCTGAAAAAGCTTGGACGTGAGGATATTATGGTTATCGCGGGTGGTGTGATTCCTGCCCAGGACTACGACTTCCTCTACAAGGCTGGCGTCGCTGCCATCTTCGGTCCTGGCACCTCCGTAGCGAAGGCTGCCGTTGAGATGATGAATATCCTGCTTGATAAAGAATAAATGAGTGAAGTAAGACAAGTAGAAGTATTGATTATCGGAGCCGGCCCTGCCGGCTCCGTTTGTGGCAGTCTGCTGAAGCGGGCTGGGGTAGAGTGTGTGATTGTGGATCACGCCACTTTCCCTCGTGACAAAGTGTGTGGCGGAGGACTGACGGTAAAGGCCTGGCGCCTCCTTGATATGTTGTTGCCTGGCATCAAGTACGACTATCGCCCCATCTACCGTATGCGCTGCCAGTTCGAGAACGATCCCGTTTGCGAGTTCCGTGCGGAGTACGAGATTCGTATGACGCGCCGTAAGGATTTCGACTATTCTCTGGTGAAGTATTATCAGGCCCAGGGTGGTGAGCTCCTCAAGGGCTCATTCGCCCGTTTCGAGCAGCAGGCCGACGGCCGAGTGCTAGTCACCCTGAAGTCAGGCGAACAGTTCTCATGCCGCTACCTCGTGGCAGCTGATGGTGCCAACAGTCTCATCCGCCGTCAGATTCATGGCGAACCTAAGCTGCATGCTCTGTTCCTCGAACAGTTCAACGAGGGTGTAATTGGTGACGATGTGTTTGTCCATTTCTCCAGCAACTATAAGCCAGGCGTGTTCTATAAGTTCTCCAGCATCGGTCGCGAGATGTACGGTTTTGCCTCGCTGGAGTCCAACGATGACGTGCCTCGCCACAAGGAGACATTCCGCAAGACGCTTACGAAGTTCGGTGTGCCTGTCGACCGTATTTGCGGTGCATATATTCCGCTGAATACGGTGCCGCCTACGGCAGACAATGTGATTCTCATAGGCGATGCGGGTGGCTTTGCCAACAAACTGACTGGTGAGGGTCTGTACGATGCCTTCAAAACCGCTGCCAACGCTAAGCGTGCCATTGTCGAGGGTATTCCCTTCCGCAAGGCCAACGCCGAGGAGTTCCGTAAGATGGAGCACCAGGTGCATGTCTTCAAGTTCTTCTTCAGTCCTTTCGGTTGGCGGCTCATCCGCTGGGCCATGCGATATCCGAAGGTCATCAAGTGGCTTTTCGACGCCAAGATGAAGCGCGAGACATTCCGTGCTTAGCTTGCAACAATAATCCCCAGCCAAACGGCTGGGGATTATTGTTTTACGACTGGAAGGAATCTCTCTCGTCAATTTTGTAGGCTTTGTTGTCCTCCTTCATATAGATCTGGAGGTCAGAGAAGTAGCCTGTCTCCTGGATTTTCTGCAGGTTGGCCTGCGCATCCTCTTCGAGGAGATACTCCTTGGCGCTGGCCAAGTGGTTGGTAAACTCGAGCTTCTTCTTTTCAGTGTCCAATACTGAGATCCACTCATCCTTCAAACGGTCTCCGATTACAAATTTCTTACTCATAGCTGTCTATATTTTAATTGTAGTTTGTTTGTTTGATGGTGCAAAGGTACGCACATTTCCGATAAGTTGTACCGCCAACCCCTGAAAAAGTCGTGTAAACGTTTGAGTATTTGGAAAAAATTCGTACCTTTGCATCGTCATCATAAACTAAAAACATCTTAAGAATGAAAAGGTATCTATTGTTGGCATTCCTGTTGACAGGGATGATTGCCAAAGGTCAAAGCGAGTATGAAATCAAAGTTGAGAGCCGCCAGCCCTCAGGAATCATCGATGAGATGCTCTATGGACAGCTCTTTGAACACATCTACTTCAGTGCCAACAATGGTGTCTGGCAGGAGCTCATACAGGAACGCTCCTTTGAGCCCGAGCAGTATCCGGGCATCCATCCGCGTGACGGCTATTTCGACGGATGGTTTATGGACGACGACATGGTGCTGCATTCACCTACCCGTTATGAGCAGCCGCTCAAGATCGATAGTATAGATACTAGTGACTTCGACCTGACGATGGACGTCAACTGGCGTGCTTACAAACTGGCCCGACGCGCATGGAGTGGGGGACTGATGGACATCCGTTTCGCTGTCCGTAACAAGGCCGACGGTTCGTCTTATTTCGTCCGCATACACGACCCTTATTATGAGAGTCGCATGTTCACCCCGGCACAGACTCAGGCGCAGATAGAAGCTGCCAATGAGGCTGCTGCACGTGCCAAACTTCAGCAGCAGAACGCTACGGCCGATTTCTCCATCTGCACCATGGAAGAGCGTGAGATGCCAGGCTTCGGTGGACGCCCCGGTCGCCGCATGAACGTGCTTTCACCGTTGGCCTCGGCCCCGGCTACCAAAGAACAGGTCAACGAGGAACAGCGGTGGCATAAGTTGCGTATAGAGAGCCGTGGCAGCAGGGTGACCGTCTTCTGGGATGGCCAGCAGGTGCTCAACTTTGATGGTCTGGAGAAGGTAGACCGCAACTTCCTGACCTTCTGGGTTAACTATACCGAGGCCACCTACCGCAATATCAAAGTCACATCAGCCGACGGTAAGGTACTCTTTGAGGGCACGCCTGGCGATGTCCGCATACCGGCTGTGGCACAGCAGTGGACGGCCTTCGGCGATGGCGGCAAGTACCGTTTGGTTAAGGACGATGCCGTGAACATGCGCTATTCGCAGGAGATGACGGCAGGCAAGACCGAGGCTGGCATCTTCCAGGGACCGCAAAGCATTATCTCTGGTGAAAAATATGTAGGCTCCATCTATGCCAAAGGCAAAGGTGAGCTGATAGTCGGCCTGCGCAATGCTGAGGGCCAGTATGTGGCGCGTCAGTCGCTTGGCAAAGTCGGCAATGAATGGAAGAAATATGCATTCACGCTCGAACCGCAGACCTGTTGCGACGGCGACTTTGCCATTGCCGTCAAGGGCGGTACAGTTCAGGTCGACATGGCCACTATGACCACTCAGACAGGTATCAGCCTGGGCGGATTCCGTCCCGACATCCTGCAGGCCGTCAAGGAACTCCATCCCACCTGTTTGCGCTGGCCAGGCGGCGGTTATGTGGCGCAGTACGACTGGAAATGGGGCATTGGCCCGCAGGAGAACCGTGAGCGCTGGGCCCACTGGATGTGGATGGATTATGACCAGAACTGCTTTGGCACCGATGAGTTCATCCGCTTCTGCCGTGAGGTCAACTCCGAGCCTGTCATCGTGGTGAGCGTGAAGTTCGAGCGTCCTGCCGAAGAATACGACCAGATTCTTCAGGATGCGGTCAACTGGCTGCGCTACTGCAATGCCCCAGCCACCGACGAGTGGGGTGCGAAGCGTGCCGCCAACGGCCATCCCGAGCCCTACAACGTGAAATATTGGGAGATCGACAATGAGATGTGGGAGATGGGTATCGACCGTTATGAGAAGTGCGTACGCGACTTCAGTACCGCGATGCGCAAGATCGATCCCTCCATCAAGATCATCGCCTGCGGCGGGTTCCGCGAGGACGAGCAGTTCATCAATCGCAGCGGCCAATATTTCGACTACCTGAGTCTGCACCACTATGAGCAGCAGGGCGGCTATGCCACCGGTCCCGTTCGTCTCGCTCAGCAGTACGACAACTATGCCAAGATGATTGCCGAAGGCCCCAATCCCAATATTAAGCTGTTCATCTCAGAGTGGAACCTGAACAGTATTGACTGGCGCACCGGTCTCTTTGCTGGAGGATTCCTCAACATGTGTGAGGCCCGCGACGTGGTGGCCATGGGTGCTGCCGCACTATTCATCCGCCGTACCGATGCTCCCGACTGGAACAATGCCTTTATCAACTTCGACTACAAGGACCTGTTCAAGGCTCCCAACTGCCAGGTGACCGAACTCTGGTACGATCACTTCTCGAAATATCGTCTGGCCTTCAACGGCGATACCGGCAACCTGAGTGTAAGCACCACCATGCAGGAGAATGGCTCGGGTGTGATCGTGAAGGTGGTGAACCCTACCGACGAACCTGCTACCCTGCGTATCAAGGGCGATTGGGCCAGTGTCTTGGATGCAGCCTTCGAGTATTACGCTCCTGGTTCGCTCACCGTGGCCAACAGTATGGAGAACAAACAAGCTGTCGCCCTTCAGAAAGCCGCCCCCAAGACCGACGGAGGCGATGTTGTGCTCTCCGTTCCCGCCCTCTCCGCGGGTGTACTGACGATTACCACCATCAGGACAAAATAACATCAAAAACATAATTTAACACATAAACCTGTAATCATTTGATTTTTCTCTTGTCTATTAGGTAGAATGACAGAGATCATCAGCATAGACGTGCAAAGCGAACGTCAGCGTATCGGGCAAATACTCGACGGTAAGCCTGAGGAGTATGCCTGGTTTGTGAATACCTATTCACAACACGTGCTCGACTTCACATCGCGGATGCTGCCTAATGCCGAGGATGCCAGAGAGGTAGCACAAGATGCCTTCGTGAAAGCTTTCCGCTCACTGGCTTCATTCGGATTCCATTCGTCGTTCTGCACATGGGTCTGTCGTATCGCTTACCACGAGTCACTGAACCGTCTGAAGCACCAACAGCCTCACTATGTCGACATCGCCGACATTCCTGCTTTGGAAGATGACGAGGAACTGTCAACGGGGCGCGAGGAGCGTATCATACTGATGGAAGAGGTCATTGACGACCTGCCGCCCGACGAACGGATGCTGTTACATCTCTATTATTACGAGGATCGCCCGTTACGGGAAATCTCTTACATCATGGATGCTGAACCCAACGCATTGGCCACCCGGCTCCATCGCATCAGAAAGAAACTCTTACAAATGATCAGACAAAAGGAAAATGAATGAATTGAATGATAAGGATTTGCGTGAGGCTCTAAGCCGGAGGGAAGCCCGAAGGACAAAGCCCGAAGTGCCTGCCGATTTCTGCGACGGCATCATGCAGGAGATTGTCCCCAGGCGGAGCCGTCGTCCTCTCTGGCGCTGGGTGGCTGTTGCCGCCTCACTGTTGCTGTTAATAGGTATTGGCGTGGCATTAGTCCCCTTCAACAAGCAGACAGAAGCCGGTTCGCTCATCGTCCAGACCGTGCAACCTGTCAGGACTGACAGTACGGGCACTCCATCCAAACAGACTGTAAAATCCGCCCAGGCAGTTTGCACAACCACAAGTCCTACCCCCAAGCCCGTTAAGGTCACTCCTAAAACCCCAGTGGATACCGTTGCCGTTAGTCTGCATACAGACCCCAACCTTCATTATGCTGTTTACAGCCCAGAGGAAGATTCCACTTATCAGGCTCCTAGCCGCATGGTTGAATTCATTACCAAGATAGCCGATTATAATAAGGTGAAGGCAGTGCCGCTAATGTGCTCTATAGGCAGTAGCGACAGCACGGCCGTCAGCATGGCCTACGTCTTTGAGGACAAGGAGGAACTCAACCTCTTCGGTCGATTGCTGCAGGCCGCCTGCTGGTACGACAGTAAGACGCCCGGCTACCTGTTGAACTTCTCCCACCAGCAGTTCTTCTTCACCCTGAAGGATCTGCGCAAGAACGAGAAATACCTCTGGATAGCAGAGCGCATCATAGGCGATCGTATCCTGCTCTTCAGTTCCCACTCTCCGATAGAAGCGGACGTCTCTTCAGTCTGTTATCAGAATTATCGCGAACAGCTGATGCATACTAACTATAGTACATCAAACTTTTAAAAACGAAGCCGTATGAAAAGAATCATTTTAATAGGCCTTCTGGTGGTGACAGGTCTCACCTCGCAGGCACAAACTCATGAATACGCCAAGAGAATGGGCATATTCTTCTCTTGTCCTCAAGTAAAAAAGGATCCGAAGACGAAAAAGACCACAGCCAAATGGTATGCGACGAATATGGCGTGGATCAAGGACTATTGCGAAGTAGAGAATGTCGCCACGGAGAAGGATATCCTGAAAATCTTCCCCGAGCTGCCAAACTTGCCATACGACGAATCATATGTTCCTATGAGTTGGCGACTGACGAGTGAGAATAATGAGACCGTGCTGCATTGCTACTTTACTATGCCTGCCGATGAAGTGGCCGACATGTGGCTGGCCTCTGAGGAGACGTGTATCGTAGATCAGGAGACTGGCGCACAATATCGTATCCGCCGTACAGAGCCCGACACCTACCGCAAGCATTTCACCATCAAGGCGAAAACGGGCGATGTGGTAGATCTGAAAGTATTCTTCGCACCTTTGGCAGAAACGACGAAAGAGGTAAGGATCTACGGTCTTCCCAACTGGGGAATGATGGGTAGTCCCGGTGCTCCTATCACCATCCGCCATGAGTCCGATGGTACATCCGAACCACTGGCCTACGATACCATTCCGCAGTTCCATAAGCCCATAGTGCATAAAGAACACATGAGCGAAGACAAACCCTATGATATGCAGAACTGGAACACCTGGAAGGTGATGAGGGAAGCTCATCTGATCAAACCTCTGGACAATGAGACGATGGCTCTATGGCGCACACCCGAGGCCACCTATCTTGCCATTGGCTACGAACAAAACTGGACTACAGAGTATTGGAGTTTCGGTCATGACATCAAACTGCTCGACAATGCTGGTCGTCAGTACAAGATTCGTGAAGTACAGGGCCTTCCGCTCGACGAGCTGTTCTTTATGGAGGGCAATGCTGGCGATTATGTAGCTTATGTGTTGGTCTTCGATCCCCTGCCTCTCAGTATATCTGCCATCACATACATCGAACCGGAGGGAGAACCCTTTAATGCCTGGGGCGCCAACTGGTCTGGCAAAGTCATCCCCAACTTAAGCATCCAACAACTTCGCGATAACCAGAAATTGTTCGGTTATCATCCAAGAATCATTGTGAAATAGCAATAAATAGAATTATTGCTTTATAATTTTAAAATTCCACATGTCTTCAGCATCCGTCGTGATGACGGGTGCTGATCTAAAGAAGAATTCAATTAACTAAAATACAACAAAATATGAAGAAGACTATTATTACAACGATGCTCGCCCTCGTCGCATTGATGGGGCTGGCACAGACAAAGACAGCAACTATCACTGGTTATTCACCCGCACTCAAAGAAGGCACATTGGTTATTGGTGGTGCTGGCACTTCATGGGAAATTGTAGACAGCGTTAGGGCTGGACATTTCAGCCTGACTGTTCCAGTAGAAGAACTCTCTGTGGGCGGTATGTCTTGTATTGGCGAAGGTTGCCCCAATTTTACTTTGAACCTGATGCTGAAGCCTGGAGTGACGGTGAAAGTATCGGGCACAGATTGCCTCTTTCCACTATGGAAAGTAGATAGTCCGATTCCTGAACAGCAGACATTAAACCGCATAAGAGACTATTGTCGTGAAACCATCGTAGATTTAATCCGAATAGAACAGAATCGAGATAGGGCAAAGTTCGACTCTATCAACTTGGTGTTGATGAAGCAAGAGCTTGACATTCTTTCCTCATTACCTGTGGATGTTGCCTCAATCAGCAAACTAAGTAACATAGCCAGGATGCCGAAAAACATGAAAGACTTTCCATACATGGAGCAATTGAAGAATCTTGAGAAGACTTTTGCTGCTCGTGCGCCGAAAGGGTTTGAAGCCCAACTGGCAGAGATACACACCTATATTTATCCCCCAAAAGTCCTGCAGTTGGGCGATAAGGCTGTTGATGCAGAGCTTTTCGATATGCAGGGCAACAAACACCGGTTGTTTGACGCCTTCGCCGATGGTAAATACGTATTGCTCGACTTCTGGGCCATCGGTTGTGGCCCGTGCCGAATGTCAGAACCAGAGATGAGAGAGGTCTATGAGAGGGTGAAAGGAAAGCTTGAGATCATTGGTATTAATGAAGATGATGTTTCTACCTGGAAAAATAACGGCTTTAGCAAAAATATTGTTTGGAAGAACTGGAGCGATGGCATGAGGGGAAGCAGCGTCAACAGCATATACTGCGATATGGGAGCCATACCTTATTACGTTCTGATCTCGCCTGATAGGCGCATCGTCTGGAAAGATATGGGTTATAATCCGGGATGGTTTATAGGAATAGCTGACGTCGTAAACGGACTCGAGATCAAGCAAGACAACAGTGCCAATTACCAGTTCAGCGTCCGCCAAATTAATGCTACAGCCAACGGCACCACCATCAGTTTCCGTTATTATGGCCATAAAGACTACTGGTTCCGCATCGCCAAGGATTCCTATCTTGAGGCCAATGGCAAGAAGTATAAACTGACGGCTGCAGACGGCATCAAGCTTGACGAAAACAACTATCCCACCGTGAAAGCAACAGCTTCAACGGAATACCTCCTGAGTGGATTATGCTATTCTGACTTCACGCTTACCTTTGAACCATTCGACGCTCTTCCTGAGAACTTCGACTTCAAAGAGGGTGACGGCGATGGCGCCTTTGTCATCCGCAATGTTTCTCTGAAATAACAATACTGACATCTCCGCCTGCCTCTATGGTCGCAATAACACTTTTTTTGTATTTTTCCCCATGTAATCGCGACAAGTTTACAGGAAAATGTGTAACTTTGCGACCGATATCAAACAATTATTCTCTGCGATGAAACAACGATATGCAGTAGTGGTGCTCTTTGCACTGATAATAGCTTCGAGCATGGTGAGCCTGACAAGCTATAAGGCTACGGAGGAGTTGGTGACTGAGGATATGAACCAGGCACTGGCCAAGGCTTTGGACGAACAGCAGTCAGACGTGATAAGTGCTGACACGATACAGGTGTTCAACAAGCACCTGCAGATGGAGGCATTGAGAGGTAGGGCTGTGTTGGCGGTAGATACCAGAAGGGAGTTCCGCCCACGTCCGCAGGTGTCAACGGCAACCATCCTGTCGCTGTCAGACCAACGGCCAGCGATGGTGCTGTGGTCGATGGCATTGCTATGGGGACTCTTCTGTATATATCTGCGCGGAATGACTTTGGGATTGTATGGCGGGTTGGCATTGCAGGAAGGGAATTTCGTGGATGCGAAAGGCTGCATCATAAAACTTACCCCCATGCAGCAGCAATTGATGGAGATGCTGTGGAAGTCGCCCTCGCACAAACTGTCGAAGGCGGAGATATGCGATGCCCTCTGGCCCAAGAAAGAGGATGCCAGCGAGACGCTCTATACGCTTATCCGGCGACTGAAGCCCATCATAGAAGAACATTCCGACCTCAAAATCGAATCAGACAGGGGTAAATCCTACGGGCTGACTATGAGGTAGTTAGCCGTTTGTCAGACAATTGTCAGACAAATGTCAGGAAGTATTTTTGGATAACGAGCAATCTCTTCATACCTTTGCAATCAAAAACAGCAAACGTATGAAGAGATTATTATTTTTGCCCCTTCTCGCCGCAATGATAGCAGTTCATGCCCAGGACGTCAAGGAGGGAGAAACACTGCAAGAGGTTACTGTAAAAGGTTCGAAGGTCGTACAACGTGTAGATGGTCAGACCATCTATCCCACACGCCAGCAGTTGGAGAGTTCCACGAATGGCTACTCGCTGTTGTCGAAACTGACACTTCCTCATCTGCGTATCGACCCCGTGATGCATACCATTACGGCGCTTTCCAATCTTGGCAGCGTGCAAGTACGCATCAACGACATCGTGGCATCGAAAGAGGACCTGTTGGCGCTCGACATGAAGGCAGTGCAATATATCGACTATATCGACAATCCAGGAGTACGCTATGGCGAAGGTGTAGCCTATGTTGTCAACATCATCGTGAAGAAACCCGTCAGCGGTTACGATATCGGGGCAGACCTCACGAATACACTCACTGCTGTGAATGGTGATGAGACCGTCTATGGGAAGTTCAACTATGGAAAGAGCGAGTTTGGAGCGAACTACTCTCTGGGCTACCAAAACTTCAAGGGGACGGAATATGAAGAACAGGCGACATACGAACTGGAGTCCGGTGAGAAACGAAGCATTTTGCGCCGGCAATCAGATGGGCAAAACAAGAGTCTCAATCACAACATCCAACTCACCTATAGCCTGAGTGATTCAAACTACGTGTTCCAATCGAAACTCTCTGCCAGTCGCGATATTCAGCCTCACAGGTCGTGGTCTAAGTTTGACAACTTCGAAGACCATTACGCCTCCCGCACTTCATCACCAGTGCTCGATCTTTATTTCCATCGCGATTTCAGGGGGCATCAGTCGCTTACTGCCAATGCCGTGGGAACGTATATCAAGACCGACAGCTATGCAGAGCACAACGAAGGAGGCAATTATGCCTACGACGTGACGGGCAAAACGTATTCGCTCTGGACAGAGGCCGTCTACGAAAACCGTCTGAAGCCCTTCACGCTCTCTTTGGGTACTCAGTATGGGCAGAAATATATTAATAATGTGTATTCGGGCGATGCCAATGCCGACAATTCCATGCGTTCGTCCATGTTTTACTTCTTCGGACAACTGAAAGGTCGTCTTGGTAAACTTGGCTATATGGGAGGACTCGGCGTGAGCTCACGCTACTATCGACAAGGCGAATGGAATGACCGTTTCCTGCTGTTCCGTCCAAAGATGACGCTTGCCTATCCATTGGCCAGGAACCTGAAGGCGAAGTACGACTTTGAAATATCGCAGCACGTCTCACAGATAGCCCTCGTCAGCGATGTCTCAATCAAACAGAACGCTATGGAGACGTTAGTGGGTAATCCTGAGATCACTCCCAATCGCGTCACTTCGCACGATCTCCGTCTGACGTACTCTACGCCCCGTATCATGAGCGAGTTGCAAGGTTATTGGCGACTGAATGCCAACTGCAACATGGAGAAATACACCCGCAAGGACGGGCATTTCTATCAAACACAAACGAACGATGACAACGAGTGTAGTTTCTTCTTTATCCAAAGTTACAACCGCTGGGAGGCTATACCAGAGCATCTGTCCGTCACCCTCTATGGAGGCATCTACCGTTTCTTCAACTTCACGGATGACTATCGCCATACCTATACGGCATTCAACGGTGGTGCCAGCGTAGAAGCCTATCTTGGCCGATGGACGCTGACTGCATACGCAGATAATGGTTGGAATTTCATGGAGGGTGAGCATCGGGGACATCAGGCACCCGCATGGTATCTCACAGCCTCTTATCAGTTGAAGAATATCACCTTTTCCCTCTACGCCCAGCATCCCTTCTGCGCCCGTCCGCTTACCAACAAGACGGAGGTGCTTAGCCGTTATATCCACAAGGAAGTGTCACAGCACAGCCGTGACTTCGGCAATATGATGACACTCAATGTTACGTGGCATCTCTCTTCTGGACGCAAATATCGCGACATTCAGCGTACCATGAATCATCGGGATACAGAAACAGGAATCCTACAAAGCAAATGAGAAAGGCCATCTTCATAATCATTGCCATCATCCTCATGGCTGCAAGCATCGACTGGATTCATTCTTGTGCCGAGTTGAAGTCACACAAGGAGGTATTCGGGCGTTACCTTACATATGCCGATATGTACGAATACAAGGATAAGGACTATGACTACGTTGTCCGCGTGCCCTCGTTCTTCACCGCCCAACCCGATTCCCTTCAGGAGGAAAAAGGCCGTATACGTTTCGAGTACGGCGACCAGTGGATCACCGTCGTCATCGAAAGCTATGTGATGCATAACAACGGCCAGTCATTAAAGGACGGGATGGACTCGCTGGCACAGGTGCTTCAAGCAACAGACCGCAAACTCGGCAGCGATTACTTCATCCTCTCTGGCCCACAATGTGAAAATGGCAGTCGCATCGACGGCTATAGTTATTACACCAAGATTATGGTCAATCATAAACTATGGTTCGTCTATACGATGATCTATCCCGACGATTATAAAGACGTCCTTACTCGTCTCTTCAAAGAGATAGACGACTGGCAAATCTGGGAACGTCCGCATCTACAACTAAAGCAAGGCGAGTCACAAACGCCCAAAGCAGTATCGGAATAACAGCATAATTATGAAAGCATTTTTTTGTCTTGCTATGAACGCTTTCGTAGGAAATTTTGTAACTTTGCAGCCAAACAAGCACAGACGATGGAACAGAAATTCGGAAAAAACAGTATTGACATTGAGGCGCTGCGCGAGTTTTGCGAGCGCGAGGGCAAGATGGTGGAGTACCGCAAGGGCGAACAGTTGGAGCGCGAGGGCGACCCCGCACGGTGGTTCGGCTTCGTCACCGAAGGGTGCTTCAAGTACGTGACACACGGCATCAGCGACGACAAGGAGCACATCACATGGTTCTCGTTCGAAGGCGAGTTTGCGGGCGACTATCCCGCCTGCCTCGACGGTGGCCCCGCGCTGACCACGATCGAGGCGATGGTGCCTACCCGCATCATCCGTGTCAGCGGCGAACAGCTGGTGAAGCGGTTCAGTCAGGACAAGAAGTCGATGGATCTGCGCTGCCTCATTGCCGAGCACCTGCTCAGTCAGGCCCGCGCCCGCTACACCGACCTCCACCGCGCCACGCCCCTCGAACGCTACGAGTTGCTGCTCCGCCGCTGCCCAGGCATCGCCCGCCATCTCCCCCTGAATGCCATCGCCTCGTTCCTCTGCGTCACTCCCCAACAGTTGTCACGCATCCGCAAGGCCGTCACGTTTTCGGAGAAATAATTCCAAATATTCACAAAACCCCTGAACATTTGTTCAGACTTTCACCTCGACAGACACTTTTTCGGTCATGTCGGGGCTTTTTCGTGGGATTTTCTGTAACTTTGTGGCTCAAAACGTATAAAAAACAAAGAATAATGAACAAGCAAACCATCATCACCATCCTGCTTGCCCTCGTTGCAATGACGGGGCAGGCACAGGAAGAGCGCATCGACACAGTTATCCCAAAGTTCCTTTCCAACGGCTATTTCTTCCGCGAAATGCCACAGTTGCCCGACGGAGAGAAAACCATGTCGCGACTGAAGGACAAGGAGGGTAACAGCGTCACCGTCATCAACGTCAACGCCACGCTGCCCAAGTCAGTCATTCGCAAGGCTATTCCCCGCGAACAGGTTCACAACGCCGACCAGTTCCTAAGCGGTCTTAATATGATGGCCACGATGACCTCGCTGACACAGGCGGGCGTCAAGGCCGACGGCACGTGGTATTCACCCAAGGAGGGTGAGCCGTTCCCGCAGTTCTCGGAAAGGGATATGGACGGCCGCACATGGACGAACGACAGCGTGAAGGGTCGCGTCATGGTGATTAACCTCTGGTACTCCGGCTGTGGCCCCTGCCGTGCCGAAATGCCCATCCTTTCCGAGTGGAAGGAGCAATTGCCTGGCGTAATGTTCTTCTCGGCCACCTACCACGATGCTGAGACCGCCAAACGCATCACCGACAAGCACCACTTCACATGGACGCACCTCGTCGAGGCGAAGGATATGATGGCGTGGATTGGCTATGAGGGTTTCCCACTGACCATCGTTGTCGATAAGAAGGGCATCGTCCGCCACGCCGTCCACGGCACCAACGAGACGAAGCGCGAGGAACTGTTAGCAAAGATCAAAGAGGCCGAGGCGGAATAAATGCACCCACGAGAACCCGCCAAGCCTCTTCACAATGCTTAAATCGGCGGGTCGTTTTTTTTCTTATGGCACATTATTCAAAGACCTACACATCGCCCGCTCATTTGACGGCATTGCTACAGTCGCGCGGTCTCCACGTCGAGAACGTCAAACAATAAAACGAAATGAATATGAGACAAACAAGACGATTCCTGCTCCTGCTGACAATGTTGTTGACAGCGACATTCGGAATGTCTCAGACGATAATTGTCAAGGACAGCATCACCAATGAGCCAATACCGTTTGTGAGTGTCTATTTCGGGAATGACACTGGTGGCTACACAGACGAAAAAGGGGCAATTGCCATTCCAAACGAAGCAGCACAGATACGGTTGTCTCATATCTGCTACGAGACAAAGAGTATCTTTAAGATAACAGCCGACTCGCAAACGATCATTCTTGTTCCGAAGAGCATCAATCTTGATGAAGTCGCCATTAGCGCAAAGGCTCCCAAACGAATAAAGACCACAGAAGTGGGATTGATGAAAACAAAGACGCAAACCAAGCACAAAGGTGCTAATGGATTTGAGATGGCTTTATTCATCCCCTACGACAGCACTTGGACTGAAACGCCATACATCCAATCCATATTAGCGAGTCTCGATTACTCCACCCACTGGCTGGTGTTCACGGAAATCAAGACACCCATCTATGCCACTCTCCGCTTTGACCTACGACTGCCAGATGCCAAGACTGGTGCTCCCAAAGACGAGTCCCTCATTAATGGCGGCATCATACTCCCTTCCGGTCAGAGACTCGGCAAAGACGGTGTCAGCCTTACATGTCCTATACCATTTCCCCAGACTGGCGTATTTGTTGTAGTGGAATGGATAACCACAGCGAAGGTCTCAGAATCATGCAATCTTGTTCCTTCCCTCAATATGACCTTGAATGAGAAGGAAAACAGAACCTGGAACAAAAAGACATTCTTTGCAAAGCAAAGCGGTGGAGCCGAGCGCCGAGGCATGGATTGGATGCGAGAACAAGACGAACCCGCATATAAGAGCGAAGAGGCACAGGTCTTTTATAAAGGCAGGACACCATCTGCCAAACTCGGTTTGAAAATATCAAAATAAGAAACATGAGACAACAGAAACATTATAGACGACTTCTAATCTTGCTGGCCATGCTTTCGGCAGTGATATTTGCATCGGCACAAGATAATCATGCGCAACAACTGAAAATCGTAGAAGGAATAACTCATTCTTTTGTTCCCAAGAAAACTTCGCCAAAAGTTGCTTCATTGAAGGGAGGAAAACAGATGGGAGTGCAATCGATGTTTGGTGGAGTTTATCGTGATTCTCTCACAAGATATTTTGATAAGATTGAAGAGTACAATCGTCAGACGGGAAACTCTATTCGCTTTCGCTACTATAGGGCCATATTTGGTAAAGATACACTTTGCTACGAAGAAAGGAAAGAGGTCGTGATTGATTCTGTTATGGGGAAAAGGATGCTTGAAGTGGAGAGTCAGAAGGCTCCTTATCAGAGGTTTGAAGTCGAGATTAGCGGGCTGAAAGAATCGGAGATAATAGCATTGATTGATTCTATGCGACAGATGAAAACAGCAGATATATTGATGAATAACGGGCAGACCTGTATCTTCTATGCCTTGAATCTTCTGTTGGACTTTCATGGCATCAACCCTGCACCGATTATCACACGTAATACTACATTTACCGATGGGGATCAACTCAATGCATTCTTCGACCATATTCTCACACAAAAAGGCAACTATCCCTGCAAATATAGTGTTCTGAAGAAAGCCGATCTGCCAGATAATTGTGTGCTTGTATTCCAAAACGCCTATAAGAAATTTATTCATGCTGTTTTTTATAGGAAAGATACAGGTAAGTATTACACTAAAAATGGATGGTGGCCTCCAATTATCTTAAATAATATCCACCCTGTTACAGAGGCATACGGAAGATATGATACTAAAGAGGAATTATGCGAATATGGCCTTGATATGCAGGCCGACACCATATTGGTATATTGTATAAAAGAAGATGAAAAATAGGCACTGTCAGGCAAATGTCAGACAAATGTCAGGAAGAAAATTCGTTTGTCAGACATAAATGACAGTACCTTTGCACTCGCGAATGTTAAAGCCTGAACGATTCCTAAGGAAGTGTGTATGCTATAATGATTAAATCATCATATTAAAATGAAAAGACAGATTCTATTTTCAACGGTTTGCCTGATGACCATAGTAACACAGGCACAGAATAAGACTACAGCGGAGAACGATTCCGTGGCATGGGACAGGATGGCTACGTCATCTACTCTGACCATTATGAGTTAGAAGACCCGTTCTTCAAAGAGTGGATTTTGGACAATAATAATTAGTTTGAGTAGCGTTGTCGGTAATGGAACAGAAATTCGGAAAAAAATAGCGTCTCTGCATCACCCCAAACTATCTGAGCACGATTCGCAAGTCAATCACGTTCGAAAGCAAGAAATAGGGCAAATAACGCGGTGTGGTACATAAATCTTGCATTTTAGACGTTATTTTGGGTTAAAAATACGATAAAGTTTGCATATATGCATTATTTTTGTTATCTTTGTAGACAAGAAAAATAGATTTTGTAATTATTGCCCGTCATGAAAACATCACGCAAGGTAGGTTTGGCGATGAAAGCCCTGGGCTATACACCACTGCACAGCAGAAGTGGCAACATCTACCGGGTATATGAATTGAAGCCAGATGAACAACAGTCAAACATGCTGGCGATGCAGGATGCGTATATGATTGATAATCAGCACGGTGCTATGGAACAGGGACTCCCGTTCTGACCCTAGTGTGAAGGATGTGAAGGTACTTTTCGTAACTTCCTCTATAGAAATACATTCATCTCGAGATGAATCAATTTCCTTATATAAAGTTTGTATTTCTTCCTTCACTTCCTTCACACTTAATAGTTAACTTATTAATTATCAATAGATTATGTTGTAATCAGTCTTGTTGCTACTCAGTCTGTGTTACATTACGACTAACTGGTAGTTATATTACGACTAACTGGTAGTTATATTACGACTAACTGGTAGTTATATTACGACTAAATCAGAATCATTATGAAAGCGAAATCAAAGATAGAGCCCGGCCGTCCGGAGTTCATGATCGGTGCCCACTGCCTGAACCACAATGCCCACTCGATAGGCATCTGCTACGAGGGCGGGCTCGACATCCGCGGTCAACCCGCCGACACCCGCAC
>NZ_FOCK01000002.1 GCF_900110085.1 Prevotella sp. ne3005 | reverse complement strand
GGTAGTTATATTACGACTAACTGGTAGTTATATTACGACTAACTGGTAGTTATATTACGACTAAATCAGAATCATTATGAAAGCGAAATCAAAGATAGAGCCCGGCCGTCCGGAGTTCATGATCGGTGCCCACTGCCTGAACCACAATGCCCACTCGATAGGCATCTGCTACGAGGGCGGGCTCGACATCCGCGGTCAACCCGCCGACACCCGCACTCCCGAGCAGAAGGCTGCCCTCCGGGCACTCCTCAAGGATCTGCACCGCCGCTACCCGCAGGCCCTCATCGTAGGCCATCACGACCTAAATCCGCAGAAGGCCTGCCCCTGCATCGAGAACGTCGCCCGTGAGTACGCCAGCCTGCAGCCATGAACGATGTTCGAGCCTGCTCACGCTCGACAGCCTAAGTAAAGAAAATCCCCGAGACCACCAACGGCCCCGGGGATTTATATGCGTGATTCCATCTCGTGTTATGGGGGGATAGTCTCCCTGTGACGAATTTATCTGAACACAAAGAGTTACCAATTTAACAGTCGGCTCAATGCTTCAGAAAGCACCTGTATCCGAGTCTTTATTCTGCAGTTTGCGTTTGATCTTCAGGTTCTTTCCACTGGAGAAATCGTAACTGAAGCCGAGGACGAACATTGACTTGTTGTCGTCAATCCAAGTCTTGTGTGTACTTTGCAGGATGCTGGTGGGTAAACTGTTGCCCGAATAGTGCGAGCGGGTGAAGAGCCAATAGTCTTCCGCGTAGATCCGCCAGTTGTTCTTCTGCCAGAACACCTGCAGATGCGACTTATTCTCACCTGCATCCAAAGAAGAGCCCCTTAGGCGTTTTGATACAATGTTACCCTGATAGCTGACACCCCAGTTGCCCTTACGGAAGTTGATGCCGAAATAAAGTGGTGCCCAGGTGTGATGATAAAGTCCGATAATGGGACTACTGACGGTCTGATAATAAACATATCCTTGCATAACTAAAGTCAGGATCTCACTATTGAATGGTTTGACCGTCAGCATATAAGAGCCTCCGAAATCTGACGAGTAGTTGGCATTTTCATTCATTCCCACAATATACTTCCGACCTTTAATCTGCTGTTCTGTATAGTAATGGCTGATAGGCGAATCTCTATATGTATATAATATGGAGAATCTGGTATTGAGCCATCCAAGGTTCCATCTGTGAATCAATTCCGTTGTATAGGAATTGTAGCTCTTCAGATAAGGATTGCCTATTGTCATCACACCAGGGATCAACAAACTTGCATTGTTGCTCAGTTGTGAGATGGACGGTATGTTGGACGAAGAGGATGTAACCCATTGTAGGCTCATTGTCTTCGAGAGATTAGTGTTCAGTATGAGTTTGGGTGTGAAGAGCCAGCGCGAATCGTGGGTATCATTATTGTCCTGAGTCACCAAAGTGGCACCAGCGCCGATGCGGTAGGTCAGTTTCTGACCAAGCGAGCCAATATATTCGGCATAGAAATAGTTTTTATAACTGGCTGATGAATATTCGTAATTCTGATAGTCGGAGAGGACATTGCTGATGGTGGCAGTGGAGCGTCCGAATGTGCCGCGATAGCCGAGGCTAAGACTGCTCTTCTTCCACTTTTTTGTGTAAGCCACTTCTCCGATGAAAGAGTACTTGTCATTTTTCTTGTTCTGTGCATCCGATAGTAGACTGCTACCATTGGCAAGGTCTGTCTGCTCGTTTTTAGAAGCATCTTTGTTATGATAATAGGTTCCTACAAGATCGATGTCAAGCACTTGACCCTTGGGCAGGGTCTTCTGGATATAGACATTCAGGTTTGGACCGAAGGACCTTTCCCGGCTGCTCATCGTGCCGTCTCCTTTGATGTCGTTTACGGCAGAGTGGATATTGATATCGCTCTTTCCGTCACTATGGAAAGTATCGAAATGGGGTGTGGCCACTACTTGTACTGCGATGTTATCAGGTTTGTTATAGGTGTATTTGATAACGGGGTCATTCCATGTATAGCCAAACTTGTCATGCATCTTACGATAATAGCGTGTCGGCTGGCCATCGAGCAAATAGTTATATTCATGCTCTGAATACCGTTTGGTATATTCACGCAGGCTGAATGTGTAAGAGAGAGCCAATTGATGGTTTCCTGAAGTGTAGTTGAAGTAAGCCTCGTCATCAGTAAAGCCAGTTGTAAAGGCGGTACGCGCCTCAATACCTGCATTGAGGCCATTGTCCATCTTCTTCGTCAGTACGTTGATCACGATACCGGCATCGGCATAACGGGCAGGAGGGATGTTGTAATACTCCACTTTGGCGATCTTATTGGCAGGGATCCCCTTCAGGTCTATGTCTGATGCACTGACGCCATTAAGTAAAATCTTCACGTCACCACCGTCCATGCGCTTGATTTTATTGGTAGTGGGATCAATCTTTAAATCCTCCACATGTTCCAAAAGATCACGGACATTGCGTGCTTGTTTAATCTGATCAGCAGAAAAGGAGTGGACGGACTTATCCACATAGTTCATGATATGTGTGCCCTCAACGGTGATGCCATTGATGGTGTATTCGGCAGGCTGGAGCTGAAGGGTGCCGATGTCGCCGACCTCGCAGGTGCGGAGCAGCGTCTTGTAACCGATGAAAGTGCATTTCACGATGACGCGATAGGCCTCCGTAGGGATGACGAAGTCGCCGTTCTCATTGCTCACGCCACCACCGATGAGAGAGGAGTCGGCGGGGCTGAGCAGTGAGACGTTGGCGTAGGCCACTGGCTGGTTCTGGTTGTCGATGAGCCGTCCCTTCAGGTGGCGCTCTGTCTTGTGGGTACACTCCACGAAATACTTCTCGCCGTCGCGGACGATGCGGACGGGATAGAAGCCTACGACCTTCATCAAGGCATCCTCAAGGCTTGCCTGATCCAGTCGGCAAGTGACGGTGAAGTCTTCCAGGTCGTTATAGACGAAGGATATTTCGTGGTGCGATGTGGCGGCATTCAGATCCTCCAGCACGCGGCTGAGCGACTGGCTCTGGTAAATACGGGTAATCTTTTGCCCCTGTGCGCTGCTGACGACAGCGCACAGCAATAGCAGTATCAATATCTTTTTCATGTGTGTCTTTTTGTGGGGTTAAGGTTTCACAATCAGTTTGTCATCCTCGATGGCGAGGCTTACGTGGTCGAAGTGGTTCAGGTCGGCCACCACGTCTTCGAGCGCATCCTTCGGTTCCCACTTGTAATACAGGCGCAACTCGTGAGCCTCTTCGCTCTCGATGTCTGCCACCTTATTATAATATTGGGCTATCTCCGTGATCATCTCGTCGAGTGGTGCGTTCTCAAAGATGCGTGTCTGCGGGATGCTGTCGGCTGCTGATAGCTTAGAGTCGACAGCAGTGGGCAGGGTGGGGGCCACCGCCGTAGTGTCTGCCGCCATTTCAGCCTGCTGCGAGCGGCTGCTGCTGACGAGATGGATGGCAGCGTAGGCGATGCCCGAGAGCATCAGCAGGCCGATAAAGGCTGCTGCTATCTGCATCCAGCCCCAGGAACGGCGCTTGGGCGCAAAGTGCCTGGCCTCAAATTTCTGCCATTCCTCGTCGATGATGTCCGAGGTGTCTATGGTCTCGTCCTCTTGTGCATACATTTGCTTGAGGAGATCCTCCAGTTTGTCGTTAGATGTCATAACCTTTTGCTTTAAAGTATTCCTTCATTTGTTTGAGCGACTGCGACAGGTGATTGTGTACGGTGACCTCGCTGACCTTGAGCGTCTCGGCTATCTCGCGGTACTTCAGCCCCTGCTGGTAGCGTAGGCGGAGAATCTGCTGCGAGAGTGGGGGTAGCTCAGTGTCGATGTAGTGGTGGAGGGCGTCGAGCTGATCCTGATCTTTTGGCTCTTGGAAAGTCTCCTGCTGAAGTGGTCTCAGTTCCACCTGCGCGGCCTGTTCCCGCTGCTTGTGTGCCAACAGATTGACGCAGCGGTTACGAACACTCGTCAGCAGAAAGCCTTGCAGCGTATCCGGCCGCAGGTCGGCATGGCTGTTCAGCAATTGGGCGAACACGTCGCTTACCACATCCTTGCTTTCCTCGTCACTGCCGAGCATCCGTCTGGCCAGCCGGAACATCCCGTCGTAGTGACGTCGGAAGATCTGTTCGAACGCTTGCTTTTCAATCATCTTGTCGCTTGTCTTTTACTCTATATACAATCGGGCACCCCGTTTTCCTAAGCAAAAGTACAAAATAATTCCGCCTTTCAGTAAAAAAGCGGAATTCTGTTATTGTTGCATCAGCCACATAGCGAAGAAATTGTCGTAAACGCTATAGGTTCCCAAGTCCTGCGTAATGATGTCTTTCTCAAGCAGCCCCTTGACGGCTCCCTGAACAGTACTGGCGGTAAGATGGTGACGTTGCAGGAATGGGCGCGAGGTGATATTGGTGGCTTTTCCTTCTTTGCAAATGGCCATCAATACCTCTTTCTGTTTCGATGGCAGTTGAAAGAGAAGGGCGCTATAGGCAAAACTCTGTTGGGTAATAACCTGCTGGATAGCATAGCCTATGGATTCTGACAAGCATTTACCCCCAGGCTCCGTCATTGCGAACAGGGCGTTGAGTATCGTCTGGACATACCAGGTGACACCTTCGTAGCGTTGATAGACCTCTTCTATGGTCTCCTGTCCTATGTCTTTGCGGTATTCCCTGAACAGGCTTTGTGCAAACTCCACGTATTTTTCTATGTCAATAGGAGCAAGCGACATCATGCTGGTACTTTGATAAAACGGACGTGAGGGTGTGGCGAAGATCTCGGCCATCATGTGCCGTTGCGAACCTGCATAGATAAACCGCGTGTTCTGACAACGTTGTATGTGTGTACGGAGTATCGCCTCTGCGTTTTTCTCAGGATAGTCTGCCACAACCTGAAATTCGTCGATTGCCACGATACATGGCTTGTCTGCCTGTTCGAGATACATGAAAATCTCATCGAGTGTAGTCTGAGGTGCCTTGACATCGCCCACGCCAAGCCCCCATTCCGGCAGTCCGTTGATATCAAACGAAATGCTGCTGCGCAAGGAACTGAGTGTATTGACGAACCGTTCCCACACTTTGCGGCCTTGTGGCTTTAATGTCCCCAGGATGCTTTTGCCCAGATAGAACACCAGTTCCTGCAGATTCTTGGTGGCATAGATATCTATGATGAATGTATGGTAATGGTCTTTCATCTGTGGCTGCTCGAAGCAATGGCAGATAAGCCCGGTCTTCCCAAGGCGGCGCGGGGAGATAAGGGCGACATTGTTGCCGTTAACGACAAGGTCGGTCAGGTACTTGGTCTCCTCTACACGGTCGCAGAAATAGTGCGGCGACAGGTAGCCTTGGGTGATGAATGGATTCACAACAGTCATAGCGTGCTGATACTGAAAGGGTTCAAACTTTATGCAAAGATAATTATAATCTTATTATAAAACAAGAACCCAGCCAGTATTTTAACTTTATTTATGCTGTCACAGGCGGCTCTTCTCGGCATTGCCGGCACCGGTGCCCTTGTACTTCGAGCGGGTGGCGTTGTACGCCGACCTACAGCCATGAACGATGTTCGAGCCTGAGCAGGCTCGACAGCCTAAGTAAAGAAAATCCCCGAGACCACTAACAGTCCCGGGGATTTATATGCGTGATTCCATCTCGTGTTATGGGGGTATAGCGTTTTTTTTCGTTGAAAGCCTTGGAGGTTTCAACAATCCCTATTTGTTTAGGTGAAGCCGTATACCAAACTCAAGGGATGGTGTCCATGGGTGCTCCTTGTAATAGTGCTCCAGCGAACTGCCGTCATTGAAATAATAGCCAAGTGAAGGCTCTAAGTAGACACCAAACCGACGGGTGAAGGTGTATTCGGCACCTGCCGCAGCTTCGGCGGACCACTGCCAAGGTTTTTTGCTTATAGAACTGCCGTCCCTTTCAGCACTTATACACTTCTCCAGCATCATGCCGCCAGAAACGTAGAAGTGGAAACGGTTGGCTGACCACAACTGCCAGGTTACGCCAAGGGGGATTCCGAGATAATGCAGCTTCTGGTCGAAATTGATATTCTTATCAAGCGGGCTGCTGAATTCTGAATATAGATAGGTATAGCTGATGCCGCTGTTCAGGGCTAAGAAGGGTGTTAGCTGATAGCTTACACTTAGTCCGAAACGTATTGGGAGATGGTGCTCTGACACGTCTTTTACTTCATTGCCAGCAGTGTAGCCTGTCTCTTTTGAATTCCCATAGTAATGATTCGTTCGCTGAGAGGTATTGGCTGCAAGAAGTCCACCCGAGGCGTTCACACCCAAAGACCACTTATGAAACTGAGTAGTGGGGGAGGCGTAAGAGGTTTGATTACCTTCAAAATGAGAATAGCTATGGGTTACAGGATTAGTGGGAATGGGCGGACTTTCTGTTTGTTGAAGCGTATCAGTGTCGATGTGAGACTGCTGAAGCATTTCATCATCGGAGTGGGCTTCCTTTTCCTCTGCCAGAAGATGGGGATGCTCTGAACTTACAGACGGCTTTGGCCCTATAGACGGCTTTGAACTAACAAGTGTCTCTGAGCTTATAAATGATTCCGAACTGATAGAGGATTTAGAATTTATTGACGGTTCAGAATTTGTAGAGTACAACGGCTTTTCCGGCTCGCTTTGGAACTGATAGACCATAAAGAGCCCTATAAGGGCTATGACTGCTGCAGCCGCAACCCAATACCTGTGCCTAATGGTAAACGACTGGCGAACAGGCTCAGGAGTGAGCCCCATCTGTTCACAGATGCCCTCCCAAAGTCCGGCAGGCGGCGTCTTCCGATGCCCCTCTAGCTTTTTTCTCTGTTGTTTTATCCAGTCTTCTTTCATTTTCTTTTGTTCAAAAGTTCCTTTACCTTCTTTGATAATAGCCGTTTGGCGAAATATAGTTGAGAGGCTGATGTTGAGGGCGTGAAGCCTAATGATTCTGCAATCTTCTTATGCGAATAACCTTCGAAGACATAGAGGTTCATCACCGTGCGATAGCCGTCGGGCAATTCGCTGATTAGCTGGTGTAACTCGTCTGCAGTGATTCGTTCCGTAGAGGGCTCATCGTCGGGAATATCCAGGTTATCTATTTCCTGTGCCATAAACTGTAGTTTTTTCTTTTCTTTTAGAAAGGTCAGCGCCTCATTTACCACCACCTTTTTCATCCAACCTCGAAACGATGGCTCGTCGCGATAGTCAATAGTAGGAACCGATGTGAATATCTTCACGAAACTGTTCTGTAGTACATCCTTGGCGTCGCTCTCCGAAGGCACATAGCGATAGCAGACCGATGAGAGCTCCTCAATATACATTTGATAGAGCTGACTCATCGCCCTCTGGTCTTTCTGCCGTATGCGCTCAACGAGTTGTTCGACCATTTTAATTCCTTGTTTCTATTTTAAGAATCCAAAATTACGCAAATCTTGTATGGAATTGCTTGGTTTTTTTGATTCTTTAACACAATAACATACAAGATTTACCCTTTTCCCGTGTTATATTTGCAGAAAGAAATAGTAATGATGTTATGAATAAGAAAAGTATAATCTGGTTGTGCATGCTTCTGCTGATGTCGGCAGGATGTAGCAGTGATGATGATTATGATTCAATTATTGTCAATCCTAAACTGATTGTTGGAGAATGGGAAGCGAGTCATCAGAGTAAGAATCCAAAATATGGAGACACTGCTGACATGATTAGTTTCAAGTTCAATGCCGATGGTACTGGCAGTTCGGAACTATTTCCCACAAAATCTTTCAGATACGAAATCGAGGGAAATCGTATTACTGTGCATCTTACGAATACTGAATCCTATTACGGTCAGATAGTCTTTGAATATACTATTGTTAAATTATCAAGAGACGAGATGGAATGGGATGAGATCCCCAATGAATACTGGAGCGACAATAGTCTGTATCTTAGGTTTTCTCGAAATTAAAAAAATAATAAAATATGAAAAATCTGTTTGTGATTGTTGCTGTTGTGATAATTAGCGCGATGTCGTCGTGTTCCTCATCAGAAGATGAGAATGTTGATCTTGGTGAGGCCAAGCGATTGGTGAATATGCTGTCGGAGGCACAGCCGATACAACTGACAGAAGAACAACAGACGTTTACTAACGACAACAACGCCTTTACGTTGAACTTCCTGAAAACAGTGAATGAGGTTGATAAGACTGGCAAGAGCTTCGTCTACTCACCATTGAGCATCACCTATGTCTTGGGAATGGTGAACGATGCTGCCACAGGAATGACTGAGAAAGAGTTGGAGCAAGTGTTAGGTTTCCACGAAGGGGGGATCCAAGCAGTCAATGAATATTGCAAGAAGATGGTTGATGGTCTGCCGAAAGTGGACGAGAAGGTGACGCTAAACATGGCCAACGCCATCTTCCTAAACAAATTATACACCCTCAAGGAGCAGTTTCAAAAGGACATGCAGACCTATTACGATGCCAAAGCTGAAGCACTCGACTTCACGGATCCTCAGACACTCAACCATATCAACGGCTGGTGTGACGAAAAGACTAAAGGCATGATTCCTACCATTCTCGACGAGGTGGATCCTGCGACGGTGTCGTATCTGCTCAACGCTATCTATTTCAAGGCTGACTGGGCCTCGAAGTTCGACAAGAAGAACACCAAAGAAGAGACTTTTACAACAGAAGATGGCAAGACGAAACTTCCCCTGATGCACCAGAATGTGCTCATCCAATATATGAAGAATCGTCTCTATTCAGCCGTTAAGATCCCCTATGGCAATGGTATGTGGAACATGACAGTATTGCTTCCAGAAGAAGGAAAGACCATAGACGATGTTATCAACTCAATATCGGCAGGCGGTATTGACAATGGTGGAGCTTTCTGTGAGATAGAAGATGGAATTGCTACGATGTATGCATACTACTTCGCTCCCCATGAGGTAGACCTGAAACTACCACGCTTCGAGACAAATTCGGATACAGATGGACTTGATATTAATCATGGCCTTATCGGCTTGTTGCAAAAGATGGGCATCAATCTGGTTTTCGACCCATCTTTGGCAGAGATTCCCAATATGTGCGAAAGACCGGTCTATATCAGTATGATGCGCCAAAAGGCTGCTATTAAGGTAAATGAAGAAGGCTCTGAGGCCGCAGCCGTTACTATAGCAGGAGTTAAATTTGGATCTGCAGCCCCAGTTGAAAATCCCAAGGCTACCTTCCACGCCAACCGTCCCTTCGTTTACGTTATCCGAGAGTCCTCCTCAGGCGTTATTCTCTTCGTCGGCAGGTTTACTGGCAAATAAACCTGATGTCATTAGTTAAAGTTTTTTCCTGCTATTCTTGGGCCTCGAGTTACACAGCAATGTATGATAATACGTAGCGGGGCGACTGGAAAAAGAGCCCCGTGTTCGCATCGGAGAGTTTTTCGTAGATAGGTGAAGTATAGATTTTGTCTATAGCTTCTTCCATGGTATAGCCATGCTCCTCGACAAGGATCTGAATCATTCGGGCAGTCAGTTGTTCCTTCAGATAGCTGAACTCCTGTGGTGTTACGTTCTGGGTACTCATAGCTTTGTGAGTTTTGCGATGGCCCGTTCCGTACCGAAATAATACTGGAACGTGATACCTTTCATATACTTCAAGTTCTCCAGAAACTGGTCGAGCGTGATGTCGCCAGCCTCGTACTTACCTATCTGCACACCAACGCGGTCATTGGCGATAGGGCCGTATACTATGTCGTAGTCGTGAGCAGACTGTGCTGAGGGATTGTTGCGGTTGAGGAAAATGAACTCAGCCCAATCGCGAGTATAGCTCTCAAAGGTCAACACTCTCAATTCACCGCTGCTGAGCACTTGCTCATCAAAACAGTAGGCATTCATCACGGGCGATCCACCCTCAGTGAGTGCCTTGAATTCAGCCATGCGCCATGCTTGCTGACGATCGGCAGAAAGGTAGAAACCGCGTCCGAAATCTTTATTGGGCCGTGACTTCTGCAGATCAATATGATCGATGTCCTGCGTCGAGCCGTGGTAGAGCGTTATCATAGGCTGCCTCCATTTCTGCGGCAATAGCTGGCCATGCTCTGCACCATGTCGTCAAACGACTGGGTATGCATCACATCGTAAAAGTCGTGGGCCACCTTGATAGCGCCGTGACTGCTCAGATATCGATATGCCTCGACCTCGGTCATCTGATAATAATTGGCAAAGGCAGCAATGAGTGCCACGATGTACTCTGCAATGTCTTTTACGCTAAACATAATTTTGTATTACCTTATTTAACTGGGGACAAAGATACAACTTTTTTCTGATACTACAAGTTTTTCTCACAGAAAATGTCCTCAACGAATCCAATTGACATTCGTTGAGAACAATTTTGTCAATCACCCGCACTTACAGGGGAACCCTCTTCTATGGTACTTTGCTTATTCTAATACGTTCTGTTTGGTTCTCTTTCCTTGCTGTCATGATAGACGCCGTTGGCCTTATTGCGGCCAAAGTCTTAAGCTATGCAGAACGAGACGGAATGAGATTGTTTCCATATTTCTTGTGATTTTGATTTCTTTGAAAAGGGCAGCGTCAGCACGAAGGCTGACAACTGCCCAGACGAGAGAGAATTTATAGTCGGTTGCGTTCGTTTTGTCCAGCATGAATACACACGAAAACCGAATTACTAAACTCTTTTGGCAAGTTTTTTGTGCGAAGTTACAACTTTTTTACGAAAAAGCCCACCCTGACATGACCTTTTATATAATATTAGCCCTCACTACACTGACCTTATTCTTTCTGCAGAGATGGCAGCACGACTGTCTATGGGAAGGGTAAGGACTGATTCTAATGTATCTTTCGAACAATCGACCGCCACAACTGTAGGTTCTGCATATCTCAGTTTCATGATGAATACGCTGGGTGCAGTCGTGATGCTGCCCGCAAATTTCTTGGCATGAAGCAACAGGTCAACAGAAACAATGAGTCTGGTTATTGCTGCTTTCTTCTCCTGTGGTTCTGAATAGCTAAATGTCTGGTGAAAGTAGCCTTGGTCTTCTGGCTGGCATAGGGAAACAATACGCAATTTAGGAAACTCACTCCGCACTTTTTCTAATTTGATGTAGTTGTCGGCAAGTGCGAAGATACACTCACCATCGGCAGGATGCAGAGCTTCTATTATTTGCTTACCACTGATCAGTCGTGCTTCCTTTGCCTTGTCACCACCCCGAATCTGAACACCAGAATAAACACAGGGAAGTGAAAGACTGCCAATGGTCTCTGCTATCTGCCGTTTCACATCCGGCTGGGGTCGCCAAACCATATTTGCCAGCATTGTGTATGCCTCATAATAGGAGCCATCGAAACCAAGGGCTAGGATATGGTAGTGCATATCGGGATCGGAAACCACATCCTGACTCAACCTTACATATTCGCCATACGCCCGATAAGCAAGCCAATGGCCCATAAGCGATTTCAACAGGAACTTTAGTTTCCAGAAGACGAAAGAAAGCGATCTTGTCTTTGTAACATTCTTTATAACACGTCGCCATGTGGGTGGACGATGCAAGTTGTACTTGTGATGAAACGTCTCGTGGACTTCCTCGCAGAAAGGCTCGAAATATTCCGTCCACCCCTTACCTGTTCCGAAGTTCGCGTCTTCAGAATAGAGTTGGAACCGATACCCCTTTGCCAAGCAATAGAGCATAGCATTGATCATATAGTTCAATTCTACGCAGAAGCCACAGTCAATGCCGGCATGGTAGATGAGTCTCTTGCGGAAAGAACCGTTGATCTTCTGATAAGAAGATTGGTCTAATTGTTGCATATTATAGTCGGCTCTTGACGTCATTACCAGCACCTGTACCCTTGTATTTCGAGCGGGCAGGGTTGAAGTTATAGCGGATAGTGAGTTTCAGGCTGCGGTTGTCTGTTCGCTTATCCAGGTAGAACTGATGGATATCGCTGAAGATGGTGATCTTCTGGCGCATGGAGGCAAAGATATCGTTAACAGCCAGTTTCACGCTCAAGCGGTCATGGAAGAATGCCTTGTAAAGACTCAGGTCAAACTGCCACGACTGGGTCAAATGAATATTCTCCGAATCCCCGGCAGAGCGCCACGACAGATCGGCATTCAGCCAGATATCCTTGGGCAGGTTGACAGCATTGTTAAAGCGGACGATGTGCATCGGCTCGTTCATCTTTCTGGTCTCACCCAAGTATTTCACCTCCAAGTCCTGCCACATTATGGCAAGCATCAACTGGGGGTGATAACAGCCGAATGTCGGCGCAAGATGGAGCATGGCCTGCAGATTATTGAAACCACTGGTGTTGTTTTTCTGAAGCAGGGCGATTGTCGGGTCGCCATTGTAACTGGAGTACGAACTGATGATATAGTCGTGTACATAAGCGTAGTCTATCATCGCCATCATCCACTTCCAGTTAATGGCAAGTGAGAGGTTATCACGATAGGTTGGACGCAAGTAGGGATTTCCGCTCTCGTAGAGATATCGGTTGATGTATTTCAGATCACTCGTCAACTGACTGAAAGCAGGACGATTGATGTTACGGGCATAGCTGAGTCGTGTCTGTACCTTACCTATAGGGTATGATAGCATAGCCGAGGGGAATATATCGTTATAGGTGCGGGTCGTATCACTGTTTATCGTTCCGAAGTACCGGCTATCGACATGTTCGTAGCGCAAGCCTGCCTTGGCTGTCAGTTTTCCGATCTGCTGGGTCAGTTCTGCGAATACGGCTCCGCTGGACTCCTTGGTCTCTGTACTGCTGCTGATAATGATCCTCTCTGGGTTGAGAAAGTCATCTGTACGACGAACAGAACTGCCCTCTGCACCCAATTCGATTTTCCCCTTCCATACGGGATAGCCTACTACAAGTTTGGCAGCATAGAGTTTGTTCTTTGCCTCGCTGCGTGTTGTCACATTACGGCTTTCGCTTTCCTTGGCCATCTCCACAGTAAAGGCATCAGTGGTCTCATTCTGAATCACCATGTCGGTATTGGCATCTATCGACAACTTGCCAATAGTGCCCGAATAGTAGGCATTAACATTGTGCTCGATTCTTTTGATTTTTTCGGAACCGTCACCTGCCAGATGGTCATCGACCGTTTCGTCCTCGAATGCATCTGTTATAAAATTGCTTTTCTGTCGGGATGGTCGCGAGGCGGCTGTGTAGGTCATGCCGATGGCGTGATGATCGTCGAACATATAGTTGAATCCCAGCTTCCCATAATAGATATTGGTATGTGGCCTATAATTTGTAATACCCTGCTGCATATAGTGAGTGCTGGACTTCTGCTGAAAGGGGTGCTGGAGATAGGTATCCTGGCGGCTTTTGTTCTCCACCTTCATCCGAAAGTCTTCAATGTCAGCCGTAGCGAAGAGGTCGAGGCCACCCGTGCGATAGTTGACATTTATCTCTTCTTGCCCGAAGAGGTAATGGTTTATCCCTATCAGCGTCTTATTGTCGAAGCTGAATCCTTCACCAACAGGACGGATAGTCTTGATACGGATGACAGAACGTACCGAAGCATCATATTTGGCACCAGGTGTCATGACAACTTCCACATCCTTGATTTGGTCGCTTTTTAGTAGGCTAAGCTCACCAAGGTCACGCATCTGCCGACCATTGATATAGACGAGTGGCGTACCTCGGCCTAATACCTCGATGTTGCTGCCGTTGTGCAAGACGCCTGGTATATGTGTCAGTACATCATTGCCAGTACCCATCTTCGAGAGGTAGCTGCCCTCAACAGTTGTCACAAAGGCATCATCTTTGATTCTGACTAGCGGGCGAGAGCCTTTCACTTCTACACCATTTAGTCGGTAACTGTCAGGCTGCATCCGTATTGTGCCAAGTTCACTACTATTGAATTGTCTGGTGAGAGTCTTATAACCTATGAATGATATGCGGGCCACAACTGGCCTTACATCACAGGGAATGACGAAAAGGCCGGCCTCATTGCTCACACCACCACCGATAACTCGCCCAGAGTCTGATGGAGAAAGCAGGTAAACATTGGCGTAGGCAACGGGCTGCCCCTTTTCGTCGATAATATGGCCTTTGTAGCGAGCGCTTGTCTTTTGAATACACTCCACAAACAGAGAGCCCTTGCCCTTCTCCGATACCCGTATAGGATAGAAACCAATAATCTGGCGGAGAGCATCGGGCACGGATTGGTGCCTGATGCTAGTAGTCACACGGAAGTCTTCCAACTCATTGTACATGAAACTGATGGTATAGTCCCGCGATTGCTCGTTGAGGTCACGCAATGCCTCAGACATTGAGACATTATCGTAATTGCGCGTAACCTTCTGCGCCTGGACATCAAAGAAACAGTACAGGGCGATAAGAGAAATAACAAGATGCTTCATCATTTGACAATCAGTTTTCCGTCCTCTACAGCCAGATTGACCTGCTCGAACATATTCAACTTCTCTATGACCTCTTGCAGACTCTCTTCCTGATTCCATACGAAATAGAAACGGAGTTGACTGGCCTGCTCATTCTGTAAGTCCATATCAAGGTGATGATAGGTAGCAATGTCCTTGGCAATGCTATCGAGTGGGACATTGTCGAAAACTACAGGTCCGGCCTTGGCGTGAATCACGGGGACAGGTTCATGATTCGCCGGCAAGACGGCTGAATCACGCAACCTGTCCCCGTGATTCACTTCCTCATGCTGCGACTGGCGCACGATGTGAACTGATGCAATGGTAATACCTGATAGCGTTAATATGCCAATGAGTATGGCAGCGACCTTACGCCACGTATGCATGGGGCGCACCAAGGGTAAATGGTGCTGGGCAAACTGCTGCCATGCTTCATCTACGTCGGGCACTTGGTCAAGATCGTCCATCATGGCCTCTATCTCCTGGTCGGAATACTTGTCGGGGGCTTCCTGCATATCGCGGTAAAGCTGTTTGTTGTGGTTGTTTGTTTTCATAAGCCTTTCGGATTAAAACGGTTTCTGATTCCTTTCAAGGCGTGTGAAAGATGTTTCCATACGGCCACTCGGCTGATCCCTTCGATTGAAGCGATCTCCTCATAGCTACACCCTTCAGTGAAACGAAGGTGGAAGATGCGCTGCTCTTGTTTTGTCAGATGACTGACGACAAACTCAACGATGTCGGTTATGCGCTCGTCTTCATCCCCTGTATCAGACGTCTGTTCTGCAGTATCAGTTTCCATGCGGATCCTCATTTCTTGATGGCGGATACGCTTCAGACATTGGTTGCGAACGCTCGTCAGCAGGTAGCGTTCCTCTGTGTCGAGCATCAACACCGTTTGTCCACGGAGCAATCCCTCAAAGATGTCGCTGACCACATCTTTGCTCTCCTGCTCATCGTAGAGGATTGTGCGTGCCACCCTCAGCATCTTGGCATAGTGCTGCTTGAACAGCCGTTGGATATCATGTCTTTCCATCACGTCTTTTTATAGTAATACCCTTTAGCCGTCCGAAATGCTAACCCCATAACAAACTTTTATTGTACGATTTATATAGCAAAGATACAAAAATGCAAACAAAGAAACCTCGGCGAAACCAAGAAAACTGGTTGCCGAGGGTATGGGTCTTAACCTAGGTTAAGAGAAATAAGTTTATCCGATGATGATGTCGTATTTCGACATGAAGGAGGCACCGGGCTGGAGGTGGTTCATGAGGGGCTTGTCCTTGAACGCTCCCTGGAAGCCGCGCGGGTCACCGAGACCGTACCACGGTTCGATGCAGACAAACGGGGCTTCCTTGCCGTAGGGGCTCCAGAAGGCAATCACTGGGGTGCGGAACTCTAGGGTGACTTCGGGATTGCCAGCCTTGTTGAGCAGCTCGGCACGATGCACCTGACTCTTGTGGATCTTCACGCTGTCGTTGCGCCAGGTGTTGTCGCTGAACTCGATGACGCCCTGCTCGGTCTCTACGGGCACCTCAATCATCTCGTGTGAACCGTCGATATAGCTTTTCAGTCCGTCGAGAGGCTCGGCATTGTCGAGGCGGATGCGGCCGTACTGGCTCTCTCCGGCTTTCATGTCGGGGATGTTGAAGGCGGGATGGCCGCCAATCTGGAAATGGATCTCGCGGGTGTCGGTGTTGTGCACATGCCAGATGACGCCGATCTTATTGCCGTCGAGGACATAGCTCACGCTGAGGGTGAAGTCGTAAGGATAGACTTTCCTGGTCTCTTCGGACGACTCGAGGGCGAAGGTCACCTTACGGTCGCTTCTGCTAATCAGCTTGAAGTCGGTATCGCGGGCAAAGCCATGACGGGGCAGATGGTACTCCTGACCTTCGGCCTGATAGGTGTCGTTGTTGACGCTGCACACGATGGGGAAGAGGATGGGGGAACGGCGTGGCCAGAATGCGGGATCGCCCTGCCAGAGATATTCTTTACCATTTGCATCCTTGATGCTCTGGAGCTCAGCTCCTTTCTCCGATACGGTGATGGAGATTTGTTCGTTTCGTAGTTCTACCATAGTTTGTTTTGAAAAAGCACAACCCCTTGTGGGGGCTGTGCTATTATTAATAAATGTGTATTGGGAATTACTCGCCCTTGATGGCTGCTACACCGGGGAGAACCTTACCCTCGATAGCCTCGAGCAGGGCACCACCACCAGTAGAGATGTAGCTCACCTTGTCGGCCAGACCGAACTTGTTGACACAAGCTACAGAGTCGCCACCACCGATCAGAGAGAATGCACCCTCGGCAGTTGCCTCGGCGATAGCCTCACCGATAGCGCGGCTACCAGCTGTGAAGTCGTCGCACTCGAATACACCGGCAGGACCGTTCCACAGGATGGTCTTGGCACCCTTGATGGCCTTGCGGAAGTCGTCCTGAGAAGCAGGACCTGCGTCAACACCCTCGAAACCAGCGGGAACATTGTTGGCAGGGCAGGTGATGATCTCTGAACCGGGCTTCACGGTCATGGTACCGAAGTCGAGGCCGTTGGTAGCGGTGCAGTCAGAACCGAGCACGAGCTCTACGCCGTTCTTCTTTGCCAGCTCCTCAACGCCCAGAGCTACATCGAGCTTGTCGAGCTCAACGATAGAGTTACCGATCTCACCATTGTGAGCCTTAGCGAAGGTGTAGGTCATACCACCGCAGAGGATGAGCTTATCAACCTTACCGAGCAGGTTCTCGATGATACCGATCTTAGAAGATACCTTAGAACCACCCATGATGGCTACGAACGGACGCTTGATGTTTGAGAGCACGGCGTCGACAGCCTGTACTTCCTTCTCCATCAGCAGACCCAGCATCTTGTTGTCGGCGTCGAAGTAGTCGGCGATGACAGCGGTAGAAGCGTGCTTACGGTGAGCGGTGCCGAAGGCATCCATCACGTAGCAGTCAGCATATGATGCGAGGGTCTTGGCAAACTCCTTCTGGCTGGCCTTCATGGCCTTCTTAGCCTCGTCGTATGCAGGATCAGCCTTGTCGATACCTACGGGCTTACCTTCCTCCTCGGGATAGAAACGGAGGTTCTCGAGCAGCAGAGCCTCGCCCATCTTCAGAGCCTTAGCAGCATCAGCAGCCTTAGCGCAGTCGGGAGCGAAAGCTACGGGAACACCGAGGGCCTTCTCTACGGCCTCACGGATCTGACCCAGAGACTTCTTCATGTCTACCTTACCTTTGGGCTTACCCATGTGCGACATGATGATAGTAGCACCACCATCAGCCAGAATCTTCTTCAGGGTAGGCAGGGCACCACGGATACGGGTGTCGTCAGTGATCTTACCATTCTCATCGAGGGGTACGTTGAAGTCTACACGTACGATTGCCTTCTTACCGGCAAAGTTGAATTCGTTGATTGTCATAATTGTATTATTATTAATAATGTGAAATATGTCTCTTAAAACGCGTGCAAAGTTACGATATTTAATTGATAATTGAGAATTGATAATTGAGAATTTATACTTTTTTTGCGCTCTTTATAAATATTGTAAGTGAAATGTGCAAAAGGTTGGCAATTTGTTATCCGAAGATTGCACGTAGGGCTTCTTCCACCTTGCGGACGGGGTGGAGCTGGATGTGGTACTTCTTGGCATCGAAGCCCTGCAGATTGTACTTGGGGATAATCATATCGGTGAAGCCCAGTTTCTCGGCCTCGGCGATGCGCTGCTCGATGCGGTTGACGGGGCGCACCTCACCACTCAGGCCTACCTCGCCAGCCATACACCAGCCAGACTCAATGGGGGTGTCGACATTCGAGGAGAGCACGGCGGCGATGACGGAGAGGTCCATCGCAAGGTCGGTAACCCTTAATCCGCCGGCGATGTTGATGAAGACATCCTTCTGCATCAGCTTGAAGCCTACGCGCTTCTCAAGTACGGCGAGCAGCATGTTTAATCTTCGCTGGTCGAAGCCAGTGGCAGAGCGCTGGGGGGTTCCATAGGCGGCAGTTGATACAAGTGCCTGCGTCTCGACGAGGAAGGGGCGGATGCCCTCGATGGCCGAGGTGATGGCGATGCCAGAGAGACCGTCGCGGTCCTGTGTCAGCAGCAGCTCGGAGGGGTTGGAGACCTGACGGAGCCCGTTTTGCTGCATCTCATAAATGCCTAATTCCGAGGTACTTCCGAATCGGTTCTTAATGCTTCGCAGGATGCGGTACATATAGTGCTGGTCGCCCTCAAACTGGATGACGGTGTCGACGATATGCTCAAGGATCTTCGGGCCTGCGAGGGTGCCTTCTTTCGTGATATGGCCGATGAGGATGACGGGCACGCCACTGGTCTTGGCGAAGCGGAGTAGGGCCGAGGCACACTCGCGCACCTGAGCGATGGAGCCTGCCGACGACTCTACATCTTCGGTCATGATGGTCTGGATAGAATCGATGACCACGAGTTCGGGGGCTTCGGCCTTGATATGGTCGAAGATGGCTTCAAGGGAGTTTTCGCAGAGGATGAGGAAGTTCTCTGTTTGGGCCGGGCGGTCGTTCTCGCCTCCCAGACGGTTGGCACGCATCTTGAGCTGGTGGGCGGACTCCTCACCGCTGACGTAGAGAATCTTCTTCTCAGGCATGCGGAGCATGGTCTGGAGCGAGAGGGTGGACTTGCCGATGCCCGGCTCACCACCTAAGAGGACGATGCTGCCTGGCACCAGACCACCGCCAAGCACACGGTTCAGCTCCTCGTCGTGCATGTCGATACGGGGATCGTCGTGGTTGGAGATGTCGCGGAGGCGGAGGGCACGGTTGTCCTTGGGGTGGCTGACAAAGTTGCTGCGCAGCGAGGCAGCTGCCGAGCGTGCAGCATGAGTGCCAGTGTCGCCGGCGACGCGGATTTCCTTAAACGTGTTCCACTGTCCGCAGGCCGGACATTTCCCTATCCACTTCGGCGACTCCTGGCCGCAGTTGGAGCATACGTATGCGATCTTATCTTTTGCCATAACGAGTGCAAAGTTACGAAAATTTTTCTTTATTCCAAAAAAAAAACGTACCTTTGCAGGCGATATGAGAAAGATTCTATTGTTATTCGCAACGATATTACTGATTGCAGGCTGCGGACAGTCGTATGAGGAGACGAAACGACTGTCGCGTGCCCAGCGATTGAAGTTGTGGCGTGAGGACTCGGCAGCCCTGAAGGTGGCTGTGATGCCGACGCTCGACTGTCTGCCCGTGTTTATTGCCAAAGACCACCAGATGTTTGACACGGTGGTGGATATCCGCCTGAAGCGCTTTAATGCCCAGATGGACTGTGATACAGCCCTGATGCGGGGCAGGGTAGAGGGCTCCATCAGCGACCTGGTGAGGACGGAGCGGATGATCCAGCAGGGAACGCCCCTGAAGTATGTGGCTGCCACGAATGCCTATTGGCTGCTCATCAGCAACCGACAGTTGCGTATGTCGAACCTGAAGCATCTCGACGACCGTATGCTGGCCATGACGCGCTACTCGGTGACCGACCTGCTGAGCGACCTGGCCGTGGATAGTGCGAAACTGAAGACTGAACGCGTGTTCCGCATCCAGATCAATGATGTGAACGTGCGGCTGAAGATGTTGGAGAATAACGAGATGGACGCCCTGCTGATGACGGAGCCGCAGGCCACACAGGCCCTGTTGGGTAAGCACAAGGTGCTGCTCGATACCCGTCAGCTGGATATGCAGATGGGCGTGCTGGCCTTCCGCGAGAAGGGTATGGACGACCAGAACCGCCGTCGACAGATGGAGGTGTTTCTGAAAGGCTACAATGAGGCTTGCGACTCGCTGAACCACTATGGGGTGAAACAATACCGGGACGTTATCAGGAAATATTATAAGATCTCTGAACAGGCGCTGAAGGCCTTGCCCGACACGTTGAAGTTCCAGCATGCTGCAGCGCCGAGGGAGAAGGATGTGGAACAGGCCCGCCAGTGGCTGTCGAAGAAAAAGTAAGAAGTCATGGTTAGAAACGAAGCACTTGATACCGTCCTTGACCATTTGTTGAATCGCAACCTTGGTGAGGCCATCGTGGCGATGGACAATTTCCTGGCCGTACATCCCCATCAGATCAATACCGACCGGCTTTTTGCCATTAAGACCGACTATCAGCTGATGGCCGACTACTGGCGTCGTGGATTTAAGGATCCCCAGCTGCCGCAGCTCTACGACAACCTGTTGCGCAGGATGTATGTGCTCTATGCCAACATGGCCAGCAACTATACCGTGAGGCACATGCCTTACCTCTCGTCGCTCTTCTATAAGGGACACATGACGGCGCGCGACTGGTCGCCGCAGGTGGTGAAAGAGGAGTTGGAGGCCTTTGTGTCGGATGTGGCCGTGCTCGATCTGGAGCCAGCCCACACTTCGGCTGCCAAGCGTAGTGAACTCTATGCACAGCATCATGACCAGATGGTGGAGCTGTTTGACAATATCCTGACCTCTGGCTTGTGGACCGACAGCTATGCGACGGCGATGGAGGATCTGTTGCTGTCGCCGACGGTCGACGTGAACGACCAGCTGCTGCTCATCAGCAGTGTGATGCTCTCGTCGATGAGCTATTTTGATATGGCGAAGTTCCGTACGCTGGTGCATGTCTATCAGCAGGCCATTGACGAACAGGTGCGCCAAAGAGCCCTCGTCGGTTGGGTGTTCTCTATGGATGCCGAACTCGACGGCATCTTCCCTGAGGAGACTGAACTGCTGAAGACCCTGTTCGACGATGAGCAATGCCGTCAGGAACTGGTGGACCTGCAGAAGCAGATGATCTACTGCATCAATGTGGAGCAGGACCAGGCTACCATCCGTGATGAGATCATTCCCGACCTTATCAAGACGAAGAAGAGCCAGGACTCGCCGATTATCATCGACTGGAACAGCGAGGAAGACCAGGATCCGCTGAACGATATCCTGCACCCCAACGAGGCTGAGGAGCGACTGGAGAAGATGGAAAACAGCTACAGGAAGATGATCGACATGCAGAAGCAGGGGTCGGACATCTACTTCGGCGGCTTCTCACAGATGAAGCGCTTCCCCTTCTTCAATGAGATTGTGAACTGGCTCATGCCCTTCGATATGAATCACCCTGACATCCAGTCGGCAGCCGGAAAGTTCAAGGAGAACCGATTCCTGCAGTCTATGATGAAGAACGGTCCTTTCTGCAATAGCGACAAGTACTCCTTCCTGCTGGCGTTTGAACAGGTGATCAGTCAATTGCCCGAGAACATCCGACAGTTGCTGGACCGTGGGGAGGGAACCTTCACGGAGATGGCACCGGAGGAGACACGGACGCCAGCCTATATCCGCAGGCTCTATCTGCAGGATCTCTACCGACTCTTCCGTATCTTCTCGCAGCGCAATGCCTTCAGGAGCATCTTCGACCTCGAGGAGCGCAATTATCTCTTCTTCTCCAGTCCACTGTTCTTCGGTACACCGCTGGAGGCCCACTTCAATGAGGTGACAGCCTTCCTTCTCAAGAAGAAACGTATAGGGGATGCGAAGACGATGCTGAGATGCTATGATGTGAGCCGTCGCGACTTCCAGTATTACATGATGTCGGGCTATATCGGTGAGAACCCGAGGATGAACTATGCCAAAGCCCTGGAACTGGAGCCCGAGAACGAGCGCGCCCTGGCTGGCTATGCCCGTGCCTTGTTTGCCAACACCCTTTATGAAGAGGCTCTGGAGATGTATGAGAAACTGCTCCAGCTGCAGCCAGACAAGAAGCTTTATCTGCTGAACAAGGCCGTGTGTCAGACTAACCTCCGTCAGTATGAGGAAGCAGAGAAGATCCTGTTCCGTCTGAACTATGAGGCGCCCGACGATGAGAACGTGAACCGTGTGCTGGCCTGGACGCTGACCTGCAATGGGAAATACGAGCAGGCAGAGAAGCTATATGAAAAACTGTTGGACATCGAGAAGCCGTCGCCTAACGACCTGTTGAACGAAGGCTATTGTCTCTGGTTCAATGGTCGAATCGATGACGCAGCCGCCTGTTTCCGCCGTTATCTGGAGGAGACGGGAGAACCGAAGATGTATATCATTGATAATGAGGACAGCCTGATCCGTGAAAAAGGCATCACTGAGGCCGAGATCCAGATGATGCTTTATATCCTCTGACCCTTTCCTTGATTTTTCTACTGAGCCAGGTGCATCCCAATGGTAGGCCCACGCCGGCGATGGTGTAGAGTATCCAGAACAGATCCTGTTGGGAGTACTCGTGGATGACCATGTGGCAGCCAATCTGCCGGATGTCGAGACCGTAGTACCATATCTTCAGCAGACTAACCACCTTATAGGCAACGATGTGGAAGATGAAGATGTTGAGGGTGTTGTTGCCCGTATAGACGAGAAACTGCTTCAGACGGCCTTCGTGCCTGTCGAGCCAGAGGCTGATGTTGTAGGTCATTAGGAAGCCGAGTAGGGCAGGGATGGGCAATGACAGGAACTGCACGAAGGTGGAGCGCCAGTTCATGTTGGCCGTCAGGTATTTCGAGAAAAGAAACACGATGACGGCGAAGAGAATGGTAGTCCACAGGGCCGCGTAGTGACGGCCGATGAACTGACGATACTGACCGGCATACTGTCGGAAGATGAAGCCGCATCCGAAGAAGAAACAGCCCATCAGGTCGCGATAGCCACCCTGCACGAGGGTGATAATCTTCAGACCCTCATAGGTCTTCCAGGCGCAGAGCAGCAGCATGATGAGACAGATGAGGTAAGGGGCTGCGTTGGCTCGCTTCTCTGGGAGCACGTGGAGCACCACCTTATATATAATAAGGTATAGGATGCTGGCAACGAAGAGTCCGCGGAAGAACCAGAAGGCACCGCAGAGGAACTGGTCGTAGCCACCCATGGCGGTGAAGATATGCCAGAGGTTCTGCTGGATCTGATGGCATGTGTAGGGGTGGGTGACGCCGCCCGTCTCGTTGCCGAAGCGTTCGTTGAGAATACCGATGTCGAACATCCAGTTGTGGATGATGAGGAAAAATACCGACCACTTGACGAAGGGCCAGTAGAGCCCCTTGACACGCTTCTTGACGAAGGTGGCCTCGTCGTTGAGGTATTTCAGTGAGAAGAAGTAACCCGCCGTGATGAAGAAGAGGGGCATGTGGAACTCGAAGATGAACTTGCACAACCAGCCTGGGGCCTCGGCATGAGCCACCACCATCAGGATGATGGCGATGCCCTTGGCAATCGATATGACGGTGTCGCGATTCATCGGCTACAGGAACGGGGTCAACAAATGTCCGAACCATCCGCGGAATCGTTGCCATGTCGAACGGCTCTTGTTCCATTCCTCCATCGTAATCAGGTCGCACTGCTTGGTGTCTTCGATAAACTTGGCATCGAGCTTAGCCGTGGTCTCCGGGTCGATGATGAGGGCATTGATCTCATAGTCGAAGCGCATGCTGCGCGCATCGAGGTTGGTGCTGCCTACGGTACAGAATTTCCCGTCGACCATCATAATCTTCGAATGATGGAATCCCAGACGATAGCGCCATACGTTGACACCCCTTTTGATGAGCTTGCGCATGTTATAGTAGACGACATCGGGCGTGAGAGGCACGTCGTATTTTGCCGACATGATGATGTCCATCTTCACGCCCCGTTCGGCACAGCGCTTGAGGGCTTTCATGACGGAGGGGGTAGGGACGAAGTAGGGGTTGACAATCTTTACCGAGTCCTTGGCATTGTCGAGGGCATGGATATAGAGTCGGCGCATAATCTCGTTAGAGGTGTTTGGCTCGCGGTTGACGATGCCGATCATCTTCCTGCCGGCACAGGTGCCCTGATAGTAGCGAGGGTCGGAGAGGTCTTCCTTGCCGAGCTTCTTCCAGAAACGGGCGAAGATGGCCTGCAGGTCGTTGACGGCTGGTCCCTCGATGCGGCAATGCATGTCGCGCCATTCGCCCACCTGCTCTGTTCCCACGATGTAATAGTCGGCTACGTTCATACCGCCCGTATAACCGATACGCCCGTCGATGATTACAATCTTACGGTGGTCTCTGGGCCATATATGGTTTACCCAGGGAAAGCGGATGGGGTCGAACTCGCGGATGTTGATGCTGTCGGCATGGAGAGCGGCGAGGTGGCTCTTCTTCAGGGGCTGGTTGTTGGAGTCGTTGCCGAAGCCGTCGAAGGCGGCTCTCACCTCTACACCCTCTTTGCGTTTCTCCCTGAGGATGTCGAAGAGCAGCGAGGCGATGGAGTCGTTGCGGAAGTTGAAGTACTCCAGATGCACACTCTGCTTGGCCTGACGGATATCCTCAAAGAGCCGTTCAAACTTCTCCCGACCCGACATGAGCAGTTCCACCTTGTTGTCGTTGGTGAAATGAATGCCCAGTGCGCTCATCTGCTCAACGGTCATGGAATCGCTGGACTGTGCAGACGCCGTGAGAAGTGAATAGTGAATACTGAAAAGTAGTGGCAGAATAATCCGCCACCACTTCAATGTGTTCATCATTTTATGTTTTACGATTGTCACTTTTTATTTTCTGTGGTTCAACCGGTACTCCAACGGGGTCATGCCGAACTTCTCGCGGAAGATACTGATGAAGTTTTCTGCCGTCATGAAGCCAACGTTCGTTGCAAGTTCGCTCATGTTGATGTTCGTACGCTTCAGCAGGATGCAGGCGTGCTTCAGTCGCATGTCGCGCACCAGCTCGGCGGGCGTCTTGCCTGTGAGGTTACGCACGCGGTGGAAGAAGGGTACACGACCCATTCCCATCGCACTGGCCATCTCCTCAAGGCTGATCTGACCACGGCTCATATTCTGCATCACATACTGCTCAATATTCTTTATCAGCTGCTGGTCCATGGCGTCGAGCATTGAGTAGTCGGACATCGACTCCTCGCTCTCCTGATTGTCGGGCAGGATGCCCTCTGGCAGGTTGTTCTTCTTCACCATAGAGGTCTTCTTGATAACTGATGTCTCGACCATGTTCATCGGATCGTCGGGAGAGACCATGAGGCTCTGCTCTTCATCGATGGTCTCGCCATCAATGCTCTCCGTAGCGGTGGTCATACTGGTGTTATGATCCTCAAGCATACGTGTCTCGGCACCTTCGATGAGGTTGCTGTTCATCTTGACAGCACCCAGACCGAGTACCTGGTTGAAGCGCATCGTAGCCTCCTGCATGTTGAACGGCTTGGCCAGATAGTCATCGGCAGAGACGGTGATATTCTTCGAGTGCATATCCTGTGGCGTGAGCACACCCTCCGTCATCAATACGAACTTAATCTTCTGCGTGTTGGGGTTCGTCTTCAGCTGGTTACAGAGTTCACTACCCGTCATGACAGGCATCTCCTGCTTACAGACGACGATGTCGCACTTCATCTCGTCCAGATCGTCGGCAGCCTTTTCGATGTCGTTGTAGACATGGAAGTCGTAGACATATTTCAGTCGGGCTGAGGCGAACTTCAGGAAGTCCTCGTTGTCATCAATCATCACCACGGTGAACTTTGCTGTCGGTGAGTCGAGGGCGGCACGTGAGCGGGTGGTCTCTGCCGTTAGTGTCTCACTGGCGATCTCAGGCAGTTCGAGCTCGCCCTTGCTGTTCATCTCCAGACGGTCCTGAACCACGTTCTTGGCTTTCTCCTCTGGGTGTTCGAGGTTCATCTGCATGTCGGCCACACGGGTAATGATCTGCAGCATCTGCGAGTGAAGGGCGTTCAGCTGCTCTTTCTCCTCGAGGCTCTTCTCTTTCTCTGAGAGGTTACCGATGATGGAGGTCATGCGGGCCATGGGCTGACGCAGGTCGTCGCTGGCTGCCTTGATCTCCTCGCGCTGCATCTTCAGTTCCTGGATAACGGCAAGCTTTCTTGACTTGATGGCCTTCAGCTGCTTGATACCGATGCGCCAGAAGTAGATGATGACGAGGAGGATGATGATATAGGTTGCAATCATCCACCAGGAGAGCAGCCAGTGGCGCTCGATGGTGATGGCGAGTGTACGTTCTTGGTTGCTGACAGCTCCTTCGGCACTGATGGCCTTCACGTGGAGGGTATATTTGCCGCTACTCAGGTTTTTGAAGGTCACACCGTGGGTCAGCGCATTACCGTTGCGCCAGTCTTCGTCCTTACCTTCCATCCAATACATGAACTGCAGGCGCTCACTCTGATTGTAGTTACCTGCTGCAAACTTGATGGTGAAGGTGTTCTGGTCGTGGGCGAGTTCAATCTTATTAGTCTCGTTCATGGCCTGTGAGAGAATGACACGACCGTCGTATACATGACCAGTCAGTACCTCTTCCTCTCCGATGAACATCTGTGTGAGCATCACACGAGGCAGGGAGTTGTTGTCGTTGGCTTGTGACTGCAGTACCCAGTTTACACCGTAGAGGCCGCCCAAGAGCACGTTGCCGTCGTTCTTCGTCAGGATGGCACCAATATTGAACTCATTGCTCTGCAGACCATCGGCAGTGGAGTAGTTGTAGAGTCCGTAGTTGTTTGTGCCGTCCTCGTGGTTACGCTGGATGACGATACGCGACACACCCTTGCTGGTGGTGACCCAGATGTTATGGTTCTTATCCTCGGCAATACCGCAAATATTGTTGTTGCAGAGTCCCTGCTTTTCTGTCAGGTAGTCGATGTCATCGGTCTCAAGGTTCAGGATGTTCAGACCCTCACGTGTTCCTACCCAGATGAGTCCTCTTGAGTCCTGTAAAATCTGAGTGATGTAGTTGTTGGTGAAGGGCTCGATATTGTTCGAGTTTCCCGTCAGAACCTTCTTCTCCGTCGTCGAGAGGTTCAGGATGATCAGTCCTTCGGCCGTACCAATGAGCAGGTTGTTGCCTGTACCATCGTTTTTATAGAAAAGGCTGGTGATATTGTTGGTCGAGAGCTTGCCGTTCTCGCGGGTGTATGAGCTGAACGAGTTCATCCTGGGGTTATACACCTGCAGACCGCCATTAGTGGCAATCCAGAGGTTGCCGATCTTGTCTTGGCAGAGGGCGTTGATATGGTCGTCGATAAGTGTCGAGGCACTATCCTTTGCAAGCGAGAAGATGGTGGTGACACCATTTTTGATGCGCGTCAGACCATTGCGCTTCGAACCAATCCACAGACTACCGTCAGGTGTCGTAGCCATGCATGAAACCTTCAGACTGGCCAGCTGCCCGTCGTAGCCGATGATACCTCTATCGCTGGTGCCGTACCAGATGGTGCCGTTGGCATCCTGTGCCAGTGCGGTAATGTCACCCTTGAGGTCTGAGCCGAAGCGGTAAATATATTGTCCGGAGTAGGCTATACCTGATTTCTCCGTACCTACCCACAGCAGGTCGGTATCGTCGACATAAACGCTCTGAATGCCTACTTTGTCATGCATCCACTGCTGTTCATTGATATTGCGTGGCTGTACGGACTCAATCTCATGGGTGTTAGGATCCATCTTCATCAGTCCCAGTTGGTCGGAACCGATCCAGATGTTTCCTCTCTTGTCGCCGGCCATGCCGTTGATGTTACGGTCGACGCCAATGCCCGTCAATCCTAAGCGCTCACCGATGCTGGTATCCCAGGTGTCGGAACTCTTGTTATACATACACAGTGTGCCCTGCCCGTAGAGCCAGATATTGTCTAATTGGTCGGCAAAGGCTTTGTACGACTTCGAATGGCGGCTCTTCAGTTGTGGGATTCCGTCGGTAGCCCATACCGTATGCTGCTGGTGCATAACGTCGCAGCACACCAATCGACCATCATTATAGACGATGAGTGCACCGTCGCGGCAGTCGCTGATAGAACTGATCACACCCTGTGGCACACCTTGTGCGTCGTCGGTATAGCCGAACTCAAATAGCAGTTGCTGTTGCTGGTTATAGCAGACCACGCCTTTGTTGGGGATTGCACCCCAGAGGTTCTTATGGCGGTCGATGAATACCACCGAGGGGATGGTCTCGATACCCATACGGGCGAATGTCTGTTTCATGTCGCGCTCAAACGTCTCCGTCTGGGGATGATAGATGCAGTAACCCGACGAGGTCTCGACAAGCAGGTTGCCGTCGAGCATCTCCTGAATGGAGTTGATGTAACTGTCGTTCAGCGACGAACCGTCCTGAGAGTCACTCTGGAAGTTGCGGAACGTGTAGCCGTCGAAACGGTAGAGGCCGGCAGGGGTACCGAACCACATATAGCCGCGTGAGTCTTTAAGGATGCAGTTTACCTGACTGGATGTCAAACCATCGCGGGCATCCATCGTCTTAAACAGATAGTCGGCCACCACTGCCAATGGCAATAGCAGCATCAATACGATCAGTAGTCTTTTTATGTGCTTCATAACTTTTTACTTCTCACTTCTATATCATACACGAGTAATGGTCTACAACGCCGAGCAGATGCTGCTCTTGGTCGGTTACCAGCACCGAGTGTACCTTATATTTGTTCATGATTCGTTGTATCTCTGTAATCTTCGTTTCGGGCTTCACTGTCTTCGGGGTACGGGTCATGATATCGCTCACCGTGCGGTCGAAGAACTCTGCCTGCCATTTCTCCATGGCGCGTCGGATGTCTCCGTCGGTGATGAGACCCACGATCTTCCCGTCGACCTCTGCGATGCCCAGTCCAAGCTTGCCCTTGCTCACGAGGATGATGGCCTCACCCAGATGCATCTCCGGTGGTAGAATCGGCATGTCATCTGAGCGCATCACATCCTGTGCGGTCGTTAACAGGCGCTTACCAAGTTCTCCGCCAGGATGGAACTGTGCAAAGTCTCTCGGCTGGAAGTGACGCTTCTCGATGAGGGCTACGGCCAAGGCGTCGCCCATGGCCAGCTGTGCCATCGTAGAACTGGTGGGTGCCAGGTTCAGTGGACAGGCCTCCTTCCTTACACCTACATAGAGGTGGCAGGTGGAGTATTTGGCCAACAACGATTCTGGGTTGCCGCTCATACCGATGATAGGTATCTGCATGTGGAGCACCATGGGGATGAACCTGAGCAGTTCGTCGGTCTGTCCTGAGTTTGAGATGGCGAGTACCACGTCGTCAGGTGTCATCACGCCGAGGTCGCCGTGGAATACGTCGAGGGGGTTGATAAAAAATGAGGGGGTGCCTGTCGATGACAGGGTGGCGGCAATCTTCGCCCCGATGTGTCCGCTTTTGCCGACACCCGTCACGATCACTTTTCCCTTGCAGTCATACATCAGTCTGACCGCCTCGTCGAAGTTTTCGTCGAGTTGGTCGGTCAGTCCCATCACGGCCTCTGCCTCGTCTTTAAAACATTGTATTGCTAATTCCCTTGACGTCTTCATCTTTCAATTATCAATCTTGATATTTCATATCGAGCTCGCTCACGTTCGGCATAGCTTAGCAAGCTTAGCTCTGCTCTTACTTAATCGCGATCTTCAATCAGCTTCTTGATGAGTTCTTCCAATTTGTCGAGCTCCAGCATGTTGGCCGCATCGCTGAGCCCCTTGTCGGGGTCGGGGTGTACCTCGAAGAAATAACCAGTGGCCCCGAAGGCCTTCGCTGCCATCGCCATCATCGGCACAAAACGGCGGTCGCCGCCTGTCTTGCCATCGCTGCCCCCAGGGCGCTGTACGCTGTGGGTGCAGTCCATGATGACCTTTGGCACGATTTCCTGCATGTCGCTGATGTTACGGAAGTCGACTACGAGGTTGTTATATCCCATCATATTGCCTCGCTCAGTGAGCCAAACCTCCTTGGCACCGGATTCACGGCATTTTTCCACAGGATACCACATGTCGCGCCCTGAGAGAAACTGCGCCTTCTTGATGTTTACCGTACGCCCAGTCTTTGCTGCTGCCACAAGCAAATCGGTCTGCCGACAGAGGAAGGCCGGTATTTGGATGACGTCGCACACCTCGCCAACAGGCGCAGCCTGGAAATGCTCGTGGATGTCGGTTAGGATTCTAAGACCATATTTCTCCTTGACATCTGCCAACATCTGTAAACCGCGCTCCATGCCAGGACCACGATAGGAGTGGATAGAAGTGCGGTTGGCCTTGTCAAACGAAGCCTTGAAGATGATATCAGTGCCCAGTTTGGCGTTGATTTCCACCAACTTACGCGCCACCGTGTCGAGCAGTTCTGCTGATTCGATGACGCAAGGGCCGGCTATGATGGTTGTCATATTATTCATATTTAGCTGCAAAAATACGCATTTTATTTATAACCACCAAATTTTTCGATTTATTTTTTCTTTTCCGTAGTTTAATCACTCCTTGATGAGGTGGATATCGCGCTGTGGGAACGGGATAGAGATACCGTTTGCATTCAGCGTGTCGTAGACACATTTCAGCACATCGCTCACCACATACGATTTCTTCGGTGCGTCGGCCCATACAAATAGGTTGAAGTTCACGCTCGAATCACCCATCTCCGAACAGACGCACTTCACTGGCTTCCGCTTGTCCATCCATTGGTGACGCATATTATTAAGAGCAGTCTCCACCAGTTCTGTCACCTGCTTCAGGTTCGAGCCGTAGGCCACGCCGAAGGGCACCACAGCCAGCACATAGCCATGATTCTTTGTCAGGTTCTTATAGTTGCTCTTGAAGAGCTGAGCATTCTGGAAGGTGATAACCTCACCGTAGAGCGACTCTACAACCGTCGAAGTATAGCTGATGGATACCACCTTGCCCATACGGCCGTCGACCTCAATCCAGTCACCCACCTTCACACGACCTGCCATCAGCGAGGCACCGTAGTAGATGTTTTCAATGATATCTTTCGAGGCGAAACCGATACCAGTGGAGAGACCACCAGAAATGGCCAACAGCCAGGTGACGCTGATATGGAATAGCGAGAGGGCGATCATCAGCCATACACCCCAGACAAATACCTGAATCACGTTCTTGCCCATCACCTCCTTCGAGTCGGCTGTCGAGGGGTCGGTAGCCACATAGTGCTGTTTCAGCAGGGCCAGAATGGTGTGTACGATATAACGGAAAACGAACCACATTGTGATGACCATTGCCAGCTTTAAGATCGATACTTGAAGGTTCTCTAAGTCGATAAAGTGATACTTGAAGATACGCCAGCATAAATCACTGAGATTGAACACTTTGGCAGCCCAGAAAATGGCGAGCATAACGCTGTTTACACTCAGCGCTGGCATTACCACTTTTTCTACAAGTAGATAGCTCCACGACTTCGTGATGGGAGCCTCTTCCAAGTGCCGGCGCTTGGCATAGAGTTCGATATATCGGCTGATGCAGGTGATGGTCAGGATACACGTCAGCTGCATGATCCACCAGATGAGTAATTGTACGGCCAAAAGTGTATAGCCGGCCCATGAACAGGCCACTGAAGCGATGAATACCGTTAGTGAGATATATGTATAGAATATGTCCGAACGGGGGATATTTTTATTGTGTCGCTTAATCACGATGCGCTGCCAGATAGCACAGATCAGCAGCACTGGTGGCAGTAGAATGTTGACCAGTTCGTTGGGGATGAGGATGATGCGGCAGCCTATCACGATGAACCCCACGGTAATCAGGGGGGCGTAGATGCGGATGGCACTGCCTATCTGCTCGCCTTCCACACGCAGGAGCAACGAGATGAGGATGACGCCCAACAGCCAGGCATACTCCACCAACAGGTTTGATGCCATATAGAGGAAGGGGTAGTTCTCACCAGTGCCAATGATGCTGATGGCTCCCTGGATGATGGCAAAGGTAATGGTGGTGGTAGTCATGATAATGCAGGCTCGCTTCTTGCGGAACTCTTCTGTATCAAGTCGCTTGGGCATGAAGAACCGGAAGAACAACTGGTTCAGCACCACCGCGATGATGATGTAGAAAAGGATAGCTGAGAAGGTGAACACAATCCAACGTGCGCTCCACTGTGAGTTGGAAGTCTTGTCGAAGCTGTATTTCTTTCTCACCGTATCCGTCATCGTGGGCCATCGGCGTCCCAGGTTGCTCAGGATGGTCAGGAAATCTTCTCCACCATTAATGAAAATATTACGCTGTATCTCGCTGTAGCGCTTGTGGGCATAGTCGTTCAGGCTGCTCAGCCGCTGCTCGGTCTGGTTGTAATAGCGGATGTTACGTTTCAGCTGAGTCTGACCCTCTGACAGCATCTGGTGGATGCTACGGGCCAGTACGAGGCAAGAGTCGCGCCGCTGATTGCCGTACTTTGTAGTCATCATCTCCGGCAGCGACTCTAGACGTGTAATCAGGCTGTCATAGCGCGCCAGCTCCGTTTGGTTTCTCTCCAGAAACTCAGTAAAGGGCAGCTGTCGCTTGTGGAACTCACGATATTGTTTTGTAGCCTCATGGCAGGCATAGGTCAGGTCGAACACGTTACCCTGTTCCTGCGAATAGAGCATCAGTGCGTTCTGGTCAGCCTGTTTCATTGTAAGCATCAGCTGGGTGATGAGTTGTTTCGTTCTCGCCCTACGCACTTCTGTGCGCTGCTTCAGCTCGTTGTTGTATTGCTCCAACTCTGCCTGCAGGATGGCCATCGTCTGCTCCAGATCTTTCTCCTTCAGAACGGCATCGGCTTCGAAGCTCAAGCCCATCACGGCAACAAGTATCAGTATCAGTCTTTTCATTCCTCTTTTATTTTTGCCGTGCAAAGGTACGGCTTTTTTTCTGATTCCTCTGCAAAAAAAGGCGATTATTCTTGCTCATTATTATTTTTTTGACTACTTTTGCAGTCAGGAACATTAAAACAGTCAAATTAATATGATACTTATTGCAGATAGCGGAAGCACCAAGACCGACTGGGCCATCATTGCAGCCGGTACCGAACCTGTTGTCATCCAGACTCAGGGCATCAACCCCGTCCATCAGTCGCGTGAGGAAATTGTACGTATCCTCAGTGACGAGTTTCAAACCCGCATGTCCGAGAACCAGGAAGTGCGCAAACTTAAGAGTTCTGGCCGCCTGACACCCGAATTCCCCTATGCCGTCTATTTCTACGGCAGTGGTGTCCGTCCGGAAAAAGAGGCCCTTGTGGCGCAGATTCTTTATGAGGTGTTCCCACAGGCATCGACCGTCGAGGCCCATAGTGACCTGCTTGGCGCAGCCAGAGCCCTCTGTGGCCGTAAGGAGGGTATAGCCTGCATCCTCGGCACTGGAGCCAACTCCTGCCTCTACAACGGCACTCAGATTGTGAAGCATACGCCCGCCATGGGCTATATCCTCGGCGACGAGGGTAGTGGGGCGGTCCTCGGCAAGCGACTCATTCATCACCTCTACAGCGGACAACTTTCCGAAGATCTTAAGAACCTTTTCGAGCAAGAGACAAAGCTTACGCTTCCCATCCTTATCGAGCGTGTCTACCGTCAGCCCTTGGCTAATCGCTTCCTTGCCTCGCTGTCCGACTTTATCTCTCGCCATATCGATGAAGAGGAAGAACTCCAGACTTTGGTTCACGACAACTTCACTGACTTCCTCTCCATCAACATCAATCCCTATGGCCGTCCCGACCTGCCCGTCTCTTTTGTAGGTAGTGTTGCCTGGTACTACCAGCACCAGCTCCGCGAAGCTGCTGATCGCGTCCACTTCAAGGTGGGCACCATTTTCCGCAGTCCGCTGGAGGGTCTCATCAAATACCATCAGGAGAAGTCGTAAGGCTTTTCGTGCCTGCTGAGTCGTAATCTCGTTGTCTGTGTGCCGTAATCTCGCAGGCAGCGGGATTTTTGCAACGTCATTTTGTCACTTTGTCACTTTGTCACAATAAGCACCTTCAAGAATGCGTAAGTTAGATATTATTAATTATTATATATTAAAATATATAATAATTTTTATATACCTCCTTCTCCAAATTGCTACATCCTTATTGTTACAATGTTGCAAAGTTACAATGTGACTTTCTATTGTTAAAATATAAATATTTTATAGAAGAAATTCTTTTGTTCCATCTTTTTTTACTACCTTTGCAACAAAATTAAAATACGATGAATCTAAAACTGTTTTCATTTACAACTATCACGTGTGTGATGCTGGCGTTTTGTCAGCAGAGAGTCTTGGCTCAATCGTCTTCGTTTGTGAAGGTGGAGAATGGACATTTCGTCAAAAACGGTCAGCCCTATTATTACGTAGGGACCAATTTCTGGTATGGCGCCATCCTCGGCTCGGAAGGGCAGGGGGGAGACCGTGAGCGTCTGTGCCAGGAGCTTGACTTGATGAAGCAGATGGGTATTGACAACCTGCGCATTCTGGTGGGTTCTGACGGCAAGCGTGGCGTGACCACCAAGGTGGAGCCAACATTGCAGGTAAAGCCCGGCGTATATAACGATACCATCCTGGCAGGTCTCGACTACTTGTTGCAGGAGATGGGCAAGCGGCAGATGGTGGCCGTACTCTACCTGAATAACTCTTGGGAGTGGAGCGGCGGCTATGGATTCTATCTGGAGCACGCAGGAGCCGGTAAGCAGCCGAGGCCCGACGATGTGGGTTATCCGGCTTTTATGCAGGCTATGAGTAAATACGCTACTAATGAGAAAGCGCATCGGCTGTTTTATGATTATGTGAAGTTTATTCTCGGTCGTACGAATCGTTATACGGGTGTAGCTTATAAGGATGATCCAGCCATCATGTCGTGGCAGATAGGCAACGAGCCTCGTGCTTTCTCCAAGGAGGCACTGCCTGCCTTCGAGAAGTGGCTCGCTGAAGCATCGGCCCTCATTCGTAGTCTCGACCCTAATCATCTGATTTCGATAGGCTCAGAAGGAGCCTGGGGCTGTGAAGGAGACTACGACTGTTGGGAACGCATTACAGCCGACAACAACATTGATTATGCGAACATTCATCTCTGGCCCTACAACTGGGGGTGGGCCAAGCAGGACTCGCTGATAGAGAACCTGCCAAGGGCCAAGAAGAATACGAAGGATTATATTGACCGGCACCTGCAAATCTGCGAGAGAATTAAGAAACCGCTGGTGATGGAGGAATTTGGTTATCCGAGAGACGGATTCAAGTTTGCACTGGGCACACCAACGCGGGGGCGCGACAGTTTTTATGAATATGTGTTCTCGCTGGTTTGTGATAACATGGAGAAAGGCGGCTATTTTGCCGGCTGTAACTTCTGGGGGTGGGGTGGACTTGCCAAACCACAACACGAGCAATGGAAAGTGGGTGACGATTATACGAACGACCCTGCCCAAGAAGCTCAGGGATTGAATTCTGTGTTTGCTTCCGATGAAACGACGCTATCCGTCATCAAACGTCAGATAGACAGGACAAGAAAATCTCAGTCTCAGCGGTTGATGGAACGATTGGAAATGCTCCGTAAGAAAGGCTATATGTTCGGCCATCAGGATGATCCGTTCTATGGTCTGACATGGGACTACCAGCCCGACTCCAGCGATGTGAAGAACGTCTGTGGTGATTGGCCTGCCGTGATGGGTTTTGAACTTGGCGGCATTGAGATGGGTGACAAAAAGAATCTGGATAGCGTGCCGTTTACCCGTATGGCAGAGGAGATTATCAAGCACCATGAGCGTGGTGGCATCGTGACCATCAGTTGGCACCCTCGTAACCCCCTGACAACTATTGAGGGAGGTGGTCTGGCCGGACAGAAATTCCCGGAGGGCACAGCTTGGGATGTAACAAATACCACCGTTGTAAAGAGTATCCTTGAGGGTGGGTCAAAACACGAACTGTTTAAAACCTGGATGCAGCGTGTGAGCGACTTCTTGGCAGGACTAAAAACTTCCGATGGACAGAAAATACCTATCATTTTCCGTCCTTGGCATGAGAATACGGGCAGCTGGTTCTGGTGGGGTGAGAAACTCTGTACGGTAGAGGAATATAAGGCCCTGTGGAATATGTTGCAGGATAAGTTGACGGCCGATGGCTTTGATAACCTGTTGTGGGCATACTCGCCAGGTATGGCTTCCAATCTCGATGAGGCAAAATATCTAGAACGTTACCCAGGCAACGACCGAATACAGCTGGTGGGCATTGATGGATATCAGTGGGGGTCTAAGGAGGATTTCGTAACCCAGTTGGATGCCAACCTCGCCATGTTGACTAAGTTTGCCGCTGATCGTGGGAAAATCCCTGCTCTGACGGAGTGCGGCTTAAAGAATCTGACGGACCCCACATGGTGGACATCAACGCTAACACCTGTGCTCGACAAGTATCAGATTAGCTATTTCCTAGTATGGCGTAATTATAAGGAAGAGTGGTTCGGTCCGTCCCCGTCGAAACCCGATGCGCCTTATTTCAATGAGATGTATGCTAAAAAGAACGTATTGTTCCTGAAAGAAATAAATAATTCACAATATCTATGGCAAAGACTAAATTAATCGAGAAAATCGGTTACGGCTTCGGTGATATGTCATCGTCGACGTTCTGGAAGGTGTTCTCTTACTATCTTCCTATCTTTTATTCAAACATTTTCGGCCTATCGCTCATCGATGCGGGTGTGCTGGTTCTTGTGACTCGTATCTGGGATGCTGTTTCAGACCCGATGATGGGCATCATCGCCGACCGAACGAACACTAAGTGGGGTAAGTATCGTCCTTATCTCTTGTGGATAGCACCGCTGTTCTCTATCTGTGGTATCCTACTGTTTACCACTCCTGACTGGAACTATGGTGCCAAGCTTTGTTGGGCATATGTTACCTATATCATGATGATGACCGTCTACACAGGTATCAATGTGCCTTACGGCGCCATGTTGGGTGTAATGACAGATGATACAAACGAGAAGACGGTTTTCTCTTCGTTCCGTATGTTTTTCGCCTATGGTGGTTCGTTCATTGCCCTGTTCCTTTGGGAACCGCTGACAAACATGTTTGGTGGCTATAAGTCCCCCGACGGTTGGTTCTGGGGTATGGTATGCATCGCCTCGGCTTGTTTTGTGATGTTTATTCTTTGCTTCCTGCTGACAAAGGAACATCTGAAGACAACATCGAATGTGAGTGTGGGTAGTGACTTCAAGTCATTACTGTCAAACAAACCTTGGTGGCTGCTCATTGGTGCTGCCCTTTGCTCGAACCTTTTCAATACGGTGCGTGGTGCTACGGTAGCCTACTTCTTCCTCGATATTATCGGTCCGGATGTCAGCCTATCGTTCTTTGGTATCATGTTCCTCTTCTACTCAGGTCTGTTCCTGGGTATCGGTGAGGTGTCGAACATGGCTGGTGTGGCTCTTTGTGTTCCCATCGCCAATAAGCTCGGTAAGAAGTCGACCTTTATCCTGGTGAACGCTGCCCTCGTGGTATTCAGTGTGGCCTTCTTCTTCGTACCTTGTACCCCTGACGGCTTCTGGGTGATGCTCATCTTGCAGGTAGTAATCTCTATCTTTACTGGTATTATGTCACCATTAATCTGGAGTATGTATGCCGACGTGAGTGACTATGCCGAGTTGAAGTATCACACAGCCTCTACGGGCCTGATTTTCTCATCGGCCTCTATGGCTCAGAAATTTGGTGGTGCTATTGGTGGTGCAGCTGTGTTGTGGTTGCTGTCGGGCTTTGGTTATGAGACAGATGCAGCGGCGCTGGCTGCAGGAGCCACTCAGCCTGAGAGTGCCCTGATGGTGCTCCGTTGGTTGATGAGCTTTATTCCCGCTGCCGTGGCAGCCTTCGCAATCATCGTGGTATGGTTCTATCCGCTGACAACGAAGCGTGTACATGCCATCAATGATGAATTGAGAAAGTATCGTGATATAGAATAAAAAGATTATGGATATCAAAACAATGAAACAAGAGATGCTGGATGTGCTGGAAAGTAACATCCTGCGTTTCTGGCTTGACAAAATGCAGGATCATGAGAACGGAGGTTTTTATGGTCGTATCGACGGACAGGGCGTGCTTCATCGTGAGGCTGAGAAAGGGGCAATACTTAATGCCCGTATCTTATGGTCGTTCTCTGCGGCATATCGTGTGCTCCAGAAGGAGGAATACCTTGAGGCTGCCACACGAGCCAAAGACTATCTGATAGAACATTTTGTCGACAAAGAGTATGGGGGCGTTTACTGGAGCGTGGACTATCAAGGAAATCCGCTGGATACCAAGAAACAGTTCTATGCCATTGGATTTGCTATCTACGGACTATCGGAATACGCTCGTGCAACAGGTGACCGTGAGGCGCTCGACTATGCTATCGAACTATTTGAGTGTGTGGAGGAACATTCGTTTGATACCCAGTATAACGGTTATATAGAGGCTTGTACAAGAGAGTGGGGGGAGATGGCTGATATGCGGCTGTCGGACTTCGATGCCAACTATCCCAAATCGCAGAATACCCATCTGCACATCATTGAACCCTATACCAACCTGTATCGGTGCCTGAAAGAGATGCAGGCTGCAGAATCATGTAACTATGTGCCAGTCCTCGGCTCCGTCCTGCCCATAGGTGTCACTGTTCCAGTAGAGACCCTGGCGAGGGTAGAGGGGGCATTACGTAATCTGATAGATATTTTTACAGATAAGATTCTGAACCCGGAGACCCACCATTTGGATCTGTTCTTCGAGATGGACTGGACGCGAGGTGCTGGCCATCTTGAGAGTTATGGGCACGATATTGAATGTTCGTGGCTGATGCATGAGGCAGCCTTGGTGCTGGGTGATCAGAAAGTGCTCAAGAAGGTGGAACAGGTAGTCCGTGAGGTGGCCAAAGCCTCCGAAAAGGGGTTGCGCTCTGACGGGTCGATGATACATGAGGCGAACCTTGATACTGGTCACGTTGACGATGACCTTCACTGGTGGGTACAGGCTGAGAACGTGGTAGGGTGGTATAACATCTATCAGTATTTTGGTGATGAGGACGCACTGGAGAAAGCTGTGCATTGTTGGACGTACATCAAGACACAACTTGTAGACTGGGAAAATGGTGAGTGGTTCTGGAGTCGGCATCCTGACGGGTCGCTCAACACCACGGATGATAAGGCTGGTTTTTGGAAGTGTCCCTATCATAACAGCCGTATGTGTTTGGAAATCATTGAAAGAACAAAAGAGATATGAAGAAACTGCTGCTTTTATTAACTATGACAATGTGCTGGGCGGCTCAGCTGCAGGCGCAGACGAGGTTTAACGAACGTCCGAAGCTCGTAGTGGGAATCGTGGTCGATCAGATGCGCTGGGACTATCTCGGCAGGTATTACGACCAGTTTCAGGATGACGGATTCAAGCGTCTGATTAACAAAGGCTATAGCTGTAACAACTGTCTGATCAACTACCTGCCAACGATCACCGCTATCGGTCACACCTCTATCTACACAGGTAGTACGCCGGCTTTCCATGGCATTTGTGGTAACACTTTCTATATCAATGGTGTTAAACGCTCGAGTTGTGAGGATCCCAACGTGATGCCTGTAGGCACAAACAATGAGAAAAAGGGTAAGTCTTCACCAGTCAACCTGTTGGCCTCGACTATCGGCGACCAACTGAGGTTGCATACCGATTTCCAGTCGAAGGTGATCGGCGTAAGTTATAAGGACCGCGCCTCTGCCTTGCCGGCAGGCCGCAGTGCCAATGCCGCCTATTGGATTGACACCGACAACCGTCAGTTCATTACCAGCACCTGGTACATGCAGGAACTGCCACAGTGGGCAAAAGACTTTAATGCCCAGATGAAGAAAAACAAAGAATTGCAGAAGGTGGGCAAGGACGTGGGACTATATCCCCTTTGCGGTCATCTTATTGCCGATATGTCTATCAGTGCCCTCAAGGGTGAGCAGTTGGGTAAGGGCAAGGAAACGGATATGCTTTGTATTAGCTTCTCACAGACCGATATTATCGGACATGAGTGGGCCACCCGGGGTCAACATACTGACGAGGCTTATCTGGAACTTGACAAGGACATAGCCAGACTGTTGAAGGCCTTCGATGAACAGGTGGGAGAAGGCAACTATCTAGTGTTCCTTACTGCTGATCATGGTGGTGCCCATAATTTCCAGTTCATGGAGGATCATAAGCTCAATGGAGGTGCATGGAAATGGGATGGGGTATATGTGAAAGAGGCTGCCAAGCAACTGACAGAGAAGTTTGGCTTGACGAAAAATATCATCAAGGACTGTCTGGACTATCGTGTTGTTCTCGACAAGGAAGCTATCCGCGAGCAGGGTCTCGACGAACAGGCAATCCGCGATGCTATCGTGGAGGAAATACAGAAACTGCCTCATGTGTCGTTTGCTTTCGACTTCAAGAAAGCTGCTACGGCTCCTGTGCCTGAGTTTCTGAAAGAGCGTGCCCTAAAAGGCTATCACCACGACCGTTCTGGTGATATCATCTTCATGCTCGAACCTGGCTGGTATGGATTCGGCAAATATTCGTCGCCTGTAGGAACGACCCACGGCGAGTGGAACCCCTATGATGCACATATACCCCTATTGTTCTATGGCTGGAAAGTGGAGCATGGTGCAACGAGTCGTGAAGTGCATATTACCGACATTGCTCCCACCGTTTGCCAGAAGTTGCATATTCAGCAACCCAATGCATGTGTTGGAGAACCTATCACGGAAATTATCGACGACTGATATGAAGAAATAGGGAATTAACGATTTTTTTATAATTATTCGTTGTATTTACAAATATTTTTAGTACCTTTGCAGCTGAATAGCCGTGAAGGTACTTTCTTTTTGCCCTAACTGCTTAAGAGCGAGAACAATATTGTTATAACATTATAATTATTTTATGAACTTTACTTTGTTAATTACCGTCTTGTTGACGGCTTTGACATTGGTGGTGGCGGCTTACGTCGTAGCTAAGTTGATAGGACCGAGGTCCTATGCGAAGGTGAAGGGTGAGCCGTATGAGAGTGGTATCCCCACGCGAGGCAGCTCGTGGCTGCCCATTTCCGTGGGATTCTACCTCTTCGCCATCTTGTTCCTCATGTTTGATGTGGAAACGGTGTTTCTGTATCCATGGGCAGTAGTAGTGAAGGAGTTCGGTGCGATGGCTCTGCTGAGCATCGGTTTCTTCTTGGTAGTTCTGGTTTTAGGCTTGGCGTATGCTTGGCGGAAAGGAGACTTGGAATGGAAGTAAGAAAGCCTCACATCAAGAGTATTCCCTACGAGGAATGGAAAGATAATGCCTCGTTGGAGAAAATTATTGACGAGCTCCATGAGGGTGGCGTCAATGTGATTACGGGCACGCTTGACCAATTGATTAACTGGGGTCGAAGCAACTCTCTCTGGTCATTGACCTTTGCCACCTCATGCTGTGGTATCGAATTCATGGCATGTGGTTGTGCCCGTTACGACTTTGCCCGTTTCGGTTTCGAGGTAACGCGTAACTCTCCTCGTCAGGCCGACCTGATCATGTGTGCAGGTACCATCACCCATAAGATGGCACCAGCCCTGAAGCGTCTTTACGACGAGATGGCCGAGCCGAAGTATGTGATTGCCGTAGGTGGCTGCGCCATCAGCGGTGGTCCGTTTAAATCGAGCTATCATGTAGTGAAGGGTATCGAAGAGATTGTGCCCGTAGATGTGTTTATTCCTGGTTGCCCCCCACGTCCGGAGGCTATCATGTATGGCATGATGCAGTTGCAGCGTAAGGTGAAGATCGAGAAGTTCTTCGGTGGTGCCAACCACAAGCAGACTGCAGAGGAGCGTGAGCTTGGCGTATCTAATGAGGAGCTGACCTTCCGCTCAAAGCACAACGATCATCGTCGTGAGCCTATCGTGGTGACGAATGTTCCCCAGGAGTTTGTAGAAGAATTGAAGAAAGAGGAGGGCAAGGCATGAAGTTAGAGTTCTTATCATTCGATTTTGACAAGTTTGCACAGGAGATGCAAAACTTGAAGGACAAGAAGGGCTTTGACTATCTTGTCACCATCGTAGGCGAGGACTTTGGAAAGGAAGAGGGTCTCGGCTGTATCTATATCCTCGAGAATACCAATACCCATGAGCGTTGCTCTGTCAAGATGATTGCCAAGACTCAGGTTTGTGGCGACGGTATGTCATCTAATGGTACTGGTGAGATGGACGGTCAGATGCTTGCCTATCTGCCTACAGTCTCAAAAATCTGGCGTGTAGCCGATCTGCTGGAGCGCGAGGTGTATGACTTCTATGGCATCGTGTTCCTGGGTCATCCTGATATGCGCCGCCTCTTCCTGCGTAACGACTTTAAGGGCTACCCCTTCCGTAAGGATTGGGAATTCAACGACAAATACACGCTTGAAGACGATGTAGAACCCGACTATGGTCTGGAGTTTTATCTCGACAAGGATGGTGTTCTGCAGAGCAAACAGAATAAACTTTTCAGCGCTGACGACTATGTGATCAACATCGGTCCTCAGCACCCAGCTACTCATGGTGTGCTCCGTCTTCAGACCGTGCTGAATGGTGAGACCGTGAAGCGCATCTATCCGCACCTTGGCTATATCCACCGTGCCATTGAGAAGATGTGGGAAAGCATGACCTATCCCCAGACACTCGCTCTGACTGATCGTCTGAACTATTTGGGTGCTATGCAACATCGCCATGCGCTTGTTGGTGTTATTGAGGAGGCGCTTGAGGTAGAACTGACCGACCGTATCAAGTACATCCGTACCATCATGGATGAGCTTCAGCGTCTGGACTCTCATCTGCTGTACACCTCTTGTGTGGCTCAGGACCTGGGTGCTCTGACAGGTATGCTTTATGGTATGCGTGATCGTGAGCACGTGCTGAACTGTATGGAGGAGACTACTGGTGGTCGTCTGATTCAGAACTACTACCGTATCGGAGGTCTGCAGGATGATATTGATCCTAACTTCGTGAAGAACTGTAAGGATCTGGTGAAGTACCTGCGTCCTACGATTCAGGAGTATATGGATATCTTCGGCGACAATATCATCACCCACAACCGTCTTGAGAACTGTGGTCCGATGAGTCTTGAAGATTGTATCAACTATGCAGTGACTGGTCCTGCTGGCCGTGCTTCTGGTTGGAAGAACGACGTTCGTAAGAACCACCCGTACGATATGTACGACAAGGTAGAGTGGGAGCAGTGCACACTCAATGGTTGCGACTCTATGGACCGCTATCTCGTTCATATCAACGAGATGTACCAGAGCCTGAACATCATCGAGCAGTTGATCGACAACATCCCCGAGGGCGACTTCTATGTGAAGCAGAAGCCTATCATCAAGTGCCCCGAGGGACAGTGGTACTACTCTGTTGAGGGTGTGGCTGGTGAGTTTGGTGTTTATCTCGACTCTCGTGGTGACAAGAGCCCGTACCGCATGAAGATGCGTCCGATGGGTCTCTCATTGGTAGGTGCCTTCGATCCGATGCTTCGTGGTCAGAAGATTGCCGACCTGATTGCAACGTGTGCCGCTATTGATGTAGTTATTCCTGATATTGACAGATAAGATTATGTTCGATTTTTCTATAGTAACACAATGGTTCGACCAACTCCTCAGACTCACCATCGGGTGTCCTGACTGGTTGGCAATATTGATTGAGTGCATCTTGGTTGGCACGGCTATCCTCGTAGGATATGCGCTGATTGCGATTGTACTGATATTTATGGAGCGTAAAGTTTGTGCCTACTTCCAGTGCCGTCTAGGCCCGATGCGAGTAGGTTACTGGGGCCTTCTGCAGGTGTTTGCCGATGTGCTGAAGATGCTCATCAAGGAGATCTTCATCGTAGACCGTGCTGACAAGCTGCTCTATCTCGTGGCTCCGCTCCTGGTGATTATCGGCTCCGTGGGTGCTTTCTCGTTCCTGCCTTGGAACAATGGTGCTACGGTGCTCGACTTCAACGTAGGTGTGTTCCTGCTCACTGCCGTTTCTTCTATCGGTGTGGTAGGTATCTTCCTCGCAGGTTGGGGTTCTAACAACAAGTACTCTGTGGTTTCTGCCATGCGTGGTGCTGTGCAGATGATTTCTTACGAGATGTCGCTCTGCCTCTGTCTGATCACTGCTGTGATCCTGACAGGTACTATGCAGATGAGTGGTATCGTTGAGGCACAGACGGGTCCTTGGAAGTGGCTCATCTTCCAGGGTCATATCCCCGCCATTATCGCCTTCTTCGTATTCCTCATCGCTGGTAATGCTGAGGCTAACCGTGGCCCGTTCGATATGGCTGAGGCTGAGAGTGAGTTGACCGCTGGTCATCATACCGAGTATTCTGGTATGGGCTTCGGCTTCTTCTACCTCGCAGAGTTCCTGAACCTCTTTATCATCGCAGGTATCGCCGCTACGGTGTTCCTCGGTGGTTGGGCACCTGTGAACATCGGTATCGATGCTTTCGACGAGGTGATGAACTACATCCCCGGCATCTTCTGGTTCATGGGTAAGGCCTTCTTCCTGGTTTGGATCCTAATGTGGATTAAGTGGACATTCCCCCGTCTGCGTATCGACCAGATCCTGAAGCTGGAGTGGAAGTACTTGATGCCACTGGCGCTAGTCAACCTGGTGATTATGACTGTTGTTGTGGCCCTGGGCCTATATATTAAATAAGGTATAGCAATGGAAGATAATAAAACATATTTCGGAGAAATCGGGCATGGCCTGAAGACTTTGGCTACAGGTATGAAGACCACCTGGAAGGAATACTTCAAGGACTTCTTCACCAACAAGTCAACAGAGCAGTACCCCGAGAACCGCAAGACCACACTCCATGTAGCAAAGCGTCACCGTGGTCGCTTGACCTTCAAGCGTAATGAGGATGGCAGCTACAAGTGTACGGCTTGTACATTGTGCGAGAAGGCTTGTCCTAATGGAACCATCAAGATTACTGCCCACATGGCAGAGGATCCTGAGACGGGCAAGAAAAAGAAGGTGCTCGACGATTATCAGTACGACCTGGGTGACTGCATGTTCTGCCAGCTCTGTACGAACGCCTGCAACTTCGACGCCATCGAGTTTACGAATGATTTCGAGAATGCTGTGTTCGACCGCAGCAAGCTGGTGCTCCATCTGAATCAGGAGGTTTACCAAGGCGGTTCATTGCCTAACTTGATTGAAGGAGGCGCAGCGTGGGAGGTCGGTAAGTTTAACACTAAAACGAAGTAACGCGTTATGGGCAATACAATTATGTTTATCATTCTCGCGGTGTTCATCATTGGTTCAGCACTGATGTGTGTCACCACGACGAAGATTATGCGAGCCGCAACATTTATGTTGTTTGTGCTCTTCGGTGTAGCAGGCATCTATTTCCTGCTCGACTACACCTTCCTGGGCGCCGCTCAGATCTCAGTATATGCTGGAGGCGTTACGATGATTTATGTGTTCGCCATCCAGTTGGTGAGCAAGCGCACCCTTCAGGGGCTTGAGGAGCGAGTCAAGTCTAGTAAGATGATTGCTGGCGGTCTGGCAGCCTTTGCCGGATTGGTGGTCGTGAGTCTGATTCTGGTCAAGACGGGTTTCATCACTCAGGAGATTGCCAACGTAGAGGTGCCGATGAAGGAAATCGGTATGGCTCTGGTTGGTTCAGAGAAGTATCAGTATGTATTACCCTTCGAGTTCATCTCAGTATTCCTGCTGGCATGTATCATCGGAGGCTTGGTAGTAGCAAGAAAGGAGGATAAGGCATGATTCCCGTTGAATGTTTTTTCGCACTTAGTGCCCTGTTGTTCTTTATTGGTGTCTATGGCTTCGTTACCCGTCGTAACCTGATTGCCATGCTCATCTCTGTTGAGTTGGTGCTCAATGCAGTTGACATCAACTTTGCCGCTATCAACCGTCTGCTCTATCCCAACGGTATGGAGGGTATGTTTATGACGCTCTTTGTGATTGGCGTTGCTGCTGCCGAAAGTGCAGTTGCTATCGCTATTATTATCAATGTCTATCGCCGATTCAAGAGCGACAGCGTTGAGGCTATCAAGAATATGAAACGATAGTGGTAAATTGAACATTGTAAATTGAACATTGAAAATTGATCATTATGTTTGAATATACTATTTTCATTATGCTTCTGCCGCTGCTGTCGTTCATCGTTCTTGGACTGGCTGGCATGAAGATGCAGCACAAGGTGGCCGGACTCATCGGCACCTGCTCGCTGGGCATCGTCACGATACTTTCATACCTCACTGCTTTCCAGTATTTTGGACTGGACCGTGTGGAGGATGTCTATCAGACGTATGTTCCTTATAACTTCACTTGGTTGCCTCTTGGCAATCTGCATTTCGATCTCGGTATTCTGCTGGATCCTATCAGTGTGATGATGCTGATAGTCATCTCGACGGTATCCCTGATGGTTCATATCTACTCATTCGGCTATATGCACGGCGAGAAGGGATTCCAGCGTTACTACGCTTTCCTCTCTCTCTTCACGATGTCAATGCTGGGCTTGGTTCTGGCCACTAATATCTTCCAGATGTACATGTTCTGGGAGTTGGTAGGTGTATCGTCATACCTGCTCATTGGATTCTACTATCCTTTGAAGCCCGCCATTGCCGCCTCAAAGAAGGCCTTTATCGTGACGCGTTTTGCCGATATGTTCTTCCTCATAGGTATCCTGACCTTCGGTTATTTCACCGATTCGTTCAGCTTCTGGTTCTCCGATGGAGGTGCGGACATCGTGATGGGTGCGGGAACGACACCGTTTATCCCTGGCAATATGCTGAAGGCTATTACCGCTGGCGGATTGATTGTCCCCACGGCTCTTGTGCTGATGTTCATTGGTGGTGCCGGTAAGAGTGCTATGTTCCCGTTGCACATCTGGTTGCCTGATGCCATGGAGGGTCCGACGCCAGTATCTGCACTTATCCACGCTGCTACCATGGTGGTAGCTGGTGTGTTCCAGATTGCCCGTATGTTCCCCCTTTGGATCCAGTACGCTCCAGAGGCATTGAGCATTGTGGTCTGGGTGGGTGTGTTCACCGCTTTCTATGCTGCTGCCGTGGCTTGTGCCCAAAGTGATATCAAGCGTGTGCTCGCCTTCTCCACCATCTCGCAGATTGCATTTATGATGGTGGCTTTGGGCGTCTGCACTGTTGGTCATGACAGTCTGTGGGACAATCACGCACAGCTCGGTTTCATGGCTGGTATGTTCCACCTGTTCACTCATGCCATGTTCAAGGCTTGTTTGTTCCTTGGTGCCGGATGCATCATCCATGCTGTACACTCTAACGAGATGGCACTTATGGGCGGACTGCGTAAGTACATGCCTGTTACCCATATCACGTTCCTTATCTCGTGCTTGGCCATCGCCGGTATCCCCTTCTTCTCGGGCTTCAGCTCAAAGGATGAGATCATTACCGCCTGCATGCACTATAGTCCTGTGGTTGGCTGGATCATGACGGGTATTGCCGCCATGACAGCCTTCTACATGTTCCGTCTCTATTACGGTATCTTCTGGGGCACGGAGAATGTGGAGGCCCATGCACATCATACGCCGCATGAGGCTCCGCTCTCGATGACCATTCCTCTTATTGTACTCAGTGTCATCACGGTGGGTGTGGGTGTCTACACGACGCTCGCTGGCTTCCTTGGCTGGGGTGGCTCGTTTGGTAGTTTCGTCACTGCCAGTGGCTACGACTATACCATCCACTTCGATGTAAAGATTGCTGCCACTTCCACAGTGATAGCCATCCTGAGCATCTGCCTGGCCACCTATATCTATAAGGGTGAGACCCAGCCCATTGCCGATCGTCTGTACAAGCAGTTCCCGCGTCTGCATCGTGCAGCTTACAAGCGTTTCTATCAGGATGAGATCTGGCAGTATGTCACACACCGTATTATCTTCCGTTGCGTCTCTACGCCTATTGCCTGGTTCGACCGCCACGTTGTTGACGGCACGTTCAACTTCCTGGCATGGGGTGCTAATGAGGCTGGCGAGAGTATCCGTCCCTGGCAGAGTGGCGATGTTCGTCAGTATGCCGTTTGGTTCCTCACCGGCACGGTAGCATTAACATTAATCCTTTTATGCATCTAAAGATATGAGTATATTAAGTGTTTTCGTATTGATTCCCGCCCTGATGCTGTTGGGATTGTGGCTTGCCAAGAATCTCAATCAGGTGCGTGGTGTGATGGTAACGGGAGCTTCGTGTCTGCTGGCCCTCTCTATATGGTTGACCATCTATTTTGTCCAGGAGCGCGCCTCCGGTAACACGGCAGAGATGCTGCTCACTTATAGTGTGCCCTGGTTCAAGCCGTTGAATATTGCCTATTCAGTAGGTGTCGACGGTATATCGGTAGTGATGTTGCTGCTCTCCAGTATCATCGTGTTCACAGGCACCTTCGCCTCATGGCAGCTCAAGCCGCTCACCAAGGAGTATTTCCTCTGGTTTACCCTACTTTCTACGGGTGTGTTCGGCTTCTTTATCTCTACCGACCTCTTTACCATGTTCATGTTCTACGAGGTGGCTCTGATTCCCATGTACCTCTTGATTGGTGTTTGGGGCTCAGGACGTAAGGAGTACTCGGCCATGAAGCTGACCCTGATGCTGATGGGAGGATCGGCCCTGTTGATTCTCGGCCTGTTGGGCATCTACTATTTCAACGGCCAGTATAGCGGCACCTACACTTTCGAGTTGACTGCGATTGCTGCTGCCCACGCTATCCCCAGTTGGATACAGAACATTTTCTTCCCCTTCATCTTCATCGGTTTCGGTGTACTGGGAGCCCTGTTCCCGTTCCATACATGGTCTCCCGACGGTCACGCCTCAGCGCCTACCGCCGTGTCCATGTTGCACGCTGGTGTGCTGATGAAGCTGGGAGGTTATGGCTGCTTCCGTGTCGCCATGTATCTGTTGCCTGAGGCTGCCCAGGATCTCTCTTGGATCTTCCTCATCCTTACCACTATCTCTGTGGTTTATGGTGCTTTGAGTGCCTGTGTACAGACCGACCTGAAGTATATCAATGCTTACTCTTCAGTGTCTCACTGCGGTCTGGTGCTCTTCGCTCTCCTGATGATGAGTCAGACCGCAGTTACCGGTGCTGTGCTCCAGATGCTGTCTCACGGTCTGATGACGGCCCTCTTCTTTGCCCTGATCGGTATGATCTATGGTCGTACCCATACCCGTGACATCCGTGAGTTGGCTGGTCTGATGAAGATCATGCCTTTCCTCGCTGTGGGTTATGTGATTGCTGGTCTTGCCAATCTTGGATTGCCAGGTTTCTCTGGTTTCATTGCTGAGATGACCATCTTCGTGGGTTCTTTCGGTGCAGCAGAGCAGTTTGGCGATCCCAATGCTTCATTCCGCATGGTGGCCACCATCATTGCATGTACGTCGATTGTCGTAACGGCAGTCTATATCCTGCGTGTGGTTGGTAAGATATTGTATGGCGAGGTTGAGAACAAGCACTTCCTCGAGCTCACCGATGCTACATGGGATGAGCGCGTCGCAGTAATCTGCCTTATCTTCTGTGTGGCTGGTCTGGGTTGCATGCCGTTCTTCTTCAGCGACATGATCTCACCCGCCGCAGGTACGATTCTTCAGTCAATAGGTGTCATGTAAAAGTTAGGAGGATATAAGATATGAATTACGGACAATTCTTAAATATGATTCCCGAGTTCTACCTCGTGATCATCCTGATAGTAGTGTTTTTCACTGACTTCTGTCTGCATAAGAGCGAGAAGAAACACGACGTGTTGTTTGCTGTTACTGTCGCTCTGATGGCCGTCTTGCCATTCCGCATAGCAATCTTTTCTGAGCCCTCCGAGGCTTTTGGCGGTCTCTATGTGGCTTCAGCAGCTGTGAATGTCATGAAGACTATTCTTGCTTTTGGTTCTGTCATCGTGCTGATTATGGCTGAGCCTTGGCTCAAAAAGGGAGCTGAGAAGCTTCGTGGTGAGTTCTACATGCTGATTATCAGCACCCTGCTGGGTATGTTTATTATGATGTCAAGTGGCAACTTCCTGCTGTTCTTCCTTGGCCTCGAAACCGCCTCAGTGCCTTTGGCCTGTATGGTGGCCTTCGACCGTGATCGTAACGACAGCGCTGAGGGAGCTGCCAAGTATATCCTTGTGGCAACCTTCTCCAGCGGTGTCATGCTGTTTGGCATCTCGTTCATCTATGCAGCCACTGGTACACTTTACTTCGACGATGTAGCCGCAAAGATTGCAGCATCGCCCCTGACCATCATGGGCTTGGTGTTCTTCTTCAGTGGTCTCGGCTTTAAGATCTCCCTCGTGCCCTTCCACTTCTGGACGGCCGATACCTATCAGGGAGCTCCTACACCTGTTACCGGCTATCTGAGTGTTATCTCTAAGGGTGCTGCCGCTATTACGTTGTGCATCATCCTCATGAAGACTTTTGCCCCCATGGTTGAGTATTGGGACTACATGCTCTATATCGTGATTGTGCTCTCCATCACGGTGGCCAACCTGTTTGCCATCCGTCAGTCGGAGCTCAAGCGATTCATGGCATTTTCCAGTATCTCACAGGCGGGCTACATCATGCTTGCTGTAGTAGGCAACTCTCAGCTCGGCATTGCGTCGCTGACCTACTATGTACTTGTCTACATCGTAGCCAATATGGCCGTCTTCACCGTCATCAACGTGGTGGAGCAGAACAACGGAGGCCGTACAGACATGGCTGCTTACAACGGGTTCTACCAGACCAATCCCAAGCTCTCGTTCCTCATGACCTTGGCATTGTTCTCTCTGGCAGGTATTCCTCCGTTTGCAGGTATGTTCTCCAAGTTCTTCGTATTCATGGCAGGTGTCCAGAACGGCGAGCCCATGGCTTACTTCGTGGTGTTTGTTGCCTTGGTCAATACGGTAGTGTCTTTATACTACTACCTGCTCATTGTGAAGGCCATGTACATCACCAAGACCGACACGCCGCTGCCCACCTTCCAGAGCGACTGCTACACTCGCACGGCTCTGGCCATCTGCACCGCTGGCATCGCCTTCTTCGGTGTCGTCAGCTGCGTCTACGAGTGGATTGCCGCTGCAGGAATGTAATGCTAACCCCCTCAATAGAAAAAGGCTCCCTCACTCTTCACAGAGTGGGGGAGTTGTCTTTTTCATGTCTGACGGTCGATAGTATTGCTTAACCATTACCTCTCCCGACGGTTCGGAAAAGTAAAGAATATGTGCCTAAAAAAAGGTCTCTCAGTTTGCTCAATCTAGGAAAACTGAGAGGCACTTTTAGGCTCTTTTGAGGTTAGATACTGACTAACCATGAGTTTAGACTATCCTTTTGAGGTGTTTAGATAGTCTAAACAACTCGTTCGAACGTTCCCTATATAGTGAAAGACTATATCTGAATGAACGAAAGATGCCGTTTCGATGGGTGAAAGACTATATTTCGACGACCTAAAAGTTACCCCCTCTTTTTGCATATAAACGTAACTATCAATGAATCAGGCGGTTATCATAATGGCCCCAAAATCGTGTATTTGAAGCCGTCAGACAAGTTGCTGACTAAAACGCCCGTATTACGAGCCCGTTTGTCAATAATAACTACTCTGCATGTAAAAAAACAAAATGGTAAAAAGGAATCAGACTTTAAGCACGGTTTTGTGTTGATGGATGAACAAGGAATCATCACAGAGCGCAAACCTGGCGAATTCGTCTTTCATGTAGAATACAACCAGAAAGGTAACACCTATTGTCTGAATAAAAAGACAACCCTCCGTCTGGTCAGCATCCCCAGTGAAAAGCGCCAGCAAATCATCGATGCTCTCCACAAGTTTGAGAAAAAACAATAACTAACTCCCTCAAAAGGAAAGGCTCCCTCACTCTTCGTAGAGTGGGTGAGCCTTCATGTTGGTCGGTGCTTAATGTCTCAAAGTCGCGTGTCACGTTTTCTGTCTTTGAGCCACACACTTTAAATTCAATTATTCCCTATTTGATTATTTGATATACCAATCCTGATTCGTTGTACCACCTGAAGTTGACCACTCCAGGAAGCCCGGGAATAACTCATCGATGCGTTTGCTTTCGTTTTCGCGCTTCAGGATGGTATTTTCAAATACACTGATATTTACACCATGCATGTAGAATGCAAATGGATAATTGCCCTCGCGAACGAAATACAATCCCTTACTTGGGTCAGAACAGTCATCTTCTGTACCAAAATAACTGGTATTCATCTTTGCAGTTGGAGCTTCCATTGGGATGTGTACCTCCCAGTTCTTTTCGCCTTCAGAACGATAGATGAAAGGCTTTACTGATGCCATATCAGCAGACGAGCCCAATGGACTCTGATACGTTAGTTCAAGGATATATGTGGTTCCAAGTTCACCCTTGACGTCTGACGTCAGATAATACACATCATTACCATCCTTAGTAAACGAGACCTCCTCTGCCACCGTTGAGCCTTTGGCCATTTTCTTCATCACTATCGACTTAGGATTTTTCTTCGTATTCAAAGTAAGAGCCAAACCACTGGTCAAAGTAACATAGTTCTGATAGGTGGTAAGATAGAATGTCTCCTTGATGATTTTTCCGTTTTCATTAAACTCTTTCTCGTGCTTCACGTTTACCAGAGCGTCGTTGAGGTCATAGTCACCAGCCTTTGGCCATAGATCCTCGAAAGCATATACGCCATTGGTTGAAGATTTCTTGTGTTCTATCTCTGGCAATGGAGCAAATACTCCCACCGGCTTAAGCGCAAAAATCAAGTCATCAAAATCCTGGTCGTCGTTGGCATCCTCAAACGACACGATTGTGTAGGTCTGACCATCAGCTGTCTTGTAGCTGAACTTGGCACCACGGCTTTCCCCATTAGGATTGGGGAATTTTCCGCCATCACTAGAGTACGACAAGCCATCTGTGGTAGCACACCATGTATTATACTTATTGGACCAATATTTAGGTCCTTGACATCTGATACAATAGGCATTACCCTGCTTGCCCCATCCCTGGGTTCTCAAAATGAAACCGATTCTTGTTCCTTTAGGGAATGTCTTGGTTGCACCCGTCTTGTCATCGTTGGCAATATTAGGATAATACATCAGCTGAACCACGTCACCACGGTTTACGCCTATATTTCCTTGATAAGATTCCAACTTTCTCTCTATCGCTCTTGCCCACTGACCATCCTGGGTATTCGGGAACACCATGATGATATTAATATCCTCAGGTTTTGTCGGCTTATTATCATCTGTATAATAATAGTAACCCAATGAAGAGTTCCAACATGTACTACCGCCAAGGAGGGTAAATGTAACCTCAGAATCATTCTCAAGCAACAGGTCTGGAGATGAGCAATACTCCTTATTCATGGCACTACCTGATACAAATGCTGTACCCACTGCGGCATAAAGACCTTCCAATTCCGATTCACTGATAACCAGTTTGGGGTCTGCAGTTGTCTTATCAAGCATATAGTCAGGATAACCTGAAGCCGAGTTCCATGTACCAAGCCAGTTCTTCCATTCCTGATAGATCCTCGTCTTGCCATCAGTCTTGAGGCCCATTTTTAGTTTTGCTATATCATCTGTCGACTCGCCTGGTCCCTCCGCACGGGTTGCTGCACGGGTTGAGGCAACAGTTACTTTTTCGGCAACCACAGATGCAGTTCCGTTCTGTACATCGGCCTCCATCAGGAGCATTCCCGTAAAGAAATTGCCCGTCGCAATATACAGATGCTGGGCATAAGTGGGCAACTCTATAGTTGCACTATACTTACCATTTGCCTCTGTATAATCCTCAAATAAAGGAGCAACAGCCTCATTCCACTGATCTTCGGGGGCATCATCAACTGTTATGAATGGATTCTGGGCATAAACACCGAAGAAAACCGGCCCGTAAGTCTTAAATGCAGAATAGTCGACATTGAGTTTTACCTTTTGAACTGTTGAGAAATCAAACGAATTTGGAACCTTCGTTGTTGGGGTTGGTTCTGGGGTTGGTGTTGGCTCTGGTTTCATACCATCAAGGCCTTTTGAACAGCTGGATACAATTAATCCTAAAACCGCAATTACAATTATTTTCTTCATACGTGTCCTGATATTTATTGATTATTTATGCAAATATACAAAATAATTCGGTTAAACAAGAAGAAAACAACTACGAAATGCTTGTTCTTAACATTTATTAACCGCCTTACTGGTATAATCATACAAATTCGCTTGCAAAAGATTGTCATTTTGCAGCGGGCATTCATGACCACATTTTGATGGTAATCGTAAGGCTTATCCGATGAGTTTGAGGATTTGTTTCTCGGAGGCAGTGGGGAGGAGTGCTTCCAGATGGGTTTTGAGGCGGGCGAAGGATTCCTCGGGGGTGCGAGGGCATTGGCAGGCTTCGCGGCCTAACAATCGCTCGGGCAACGTGAGGAGCGACCAACCCCAGCCGTATTCGCGGTTGTGCTTGTCGAGGGGATAGACGAAGTCTTCGGTGACGATGCGGCACTGCATCTGTAATCGGGTGACATAGGCATCGAAACGGCTGCGCATCTTAGGCCCTGTGAAGCCACAGGCTGCCCTAAGCTCGCGGGTGATGAGGCTGCCGTGCTCGGCAAGAGTGAAGAGGATGGCTTCCTCGATGCTGCCCGCAGCTGGGACGGGCGCATGACTGCGACGCCAGTGACAAAGGTCTGGCCACCACTCACGACTGACGAAACCAGCCTTACCTGCAAAGAACTTACCATAGACACAATGTCCTTCAGTGACGATGGGACCTTTCCATTTCCACAGGGGCCAGTCCCATCCGCCATCGGGTAGTACGACGTAACGGCAGTCGGCATCTACCAACTCCTCGGCGGAATAGCCAGGGATGCCGCTATCCAACAACGGCAGGAAGCCCACCTGCTGGATATAGTCCATGAGCTCGGGGCAGGAGTGGAGTTCTACGCGGTTCATTTGAGAAGGGGTTTGAGGTAGCGTGGGGTATAGCCTTTCTTGGAGCGAGCCACCTGCTCAGGTGTGCCAGTGGAGAGAATCTGACCGCCCTTGCGACCACCTTCGGGACCGATGTCGATGATCCAGTCGGCGAGGCGGATGACGTCGAGGTTGTGCTCAATGATGATGACGGTATTGCCGCGGTCGACAAGACGCTGCAGCACGTCCATGAGGATGCGGATGTCCTCGAAGTGGAGTCCTGTGGTAGGCTCGTCGAGGATGTAGAGGGTCTTGCCAGTGTCACGTTTCGAGAGTTCGGTGGCCAGCTTGATGCGCTGGCTCTCACCACCGGAGAGGGTGGTGGAGGGTTGTCCGAGTTTGATATATCCGAGGCCTACATCCTGGATGGTCTTGATCTTACGGAGGATATCGGGCACGTTCTCGAAGAATTCAACAGCCTGGTTGATGGTCATATCGAGCACGTCGGCGATGGACTTGCCTTTGTAGCGCACTTCGAGCGTCTCGCGGTTGTATCGCTTGCCGTGGCACTCCTCGCAGGGCACCTGGATGTCGGGGAGAAAGTTCATCTCGATGGTCTTGTAGCCATTGCCGCCGCAGGTCTCGCAGCGTCCGCCCTTGACATTGAACGAGAAGCGGCCAGGTTTGTAGCCTCGGATCTTGGCTTCCGGAAGGTTGACGAACAGCGAGCGGATGTCTGAGAAGACACCCGTATAGGTGGCGGGGTTGGAGCGGGGTGTGCGGCCTATGGGACTTTGGTCGACGTTCACCACCTTATCTATATATTCCAGTCCCTCAATACTGTCGTAAGGCATGGGGACCTTGAGCGAACGATAGAAATGCTGGGAGAGGATGGGCTGCAGGGTCTCGTTGATGAGGGTAGACTTGCCGGAACCGCTGACGCCAGTAATCAGGATGAGCTTGCCGAGCGGGAACTCGACATCCACGTGCTTGAGATTGTTGCCTGTACAGCCTTTCAGCAAGAGACTGTGCCCCGAACCCGCACGCCGTTTCTCGGGCAGGGCTATCTGCTGCTGGCCGTTGAGGTACTGAGCGGTAATCGTGTTGGTCTTCAGCATCTCTTGGGGAGTGCCTTGGAAAACGACTTCGCCACCTTTCCGACCCGCACGGGGACCGATGTCTACGATGTAGTCGGCATTGAGCATCATGTCCTGATCATGCTCGACGACGATGACGGTGTTGCCCAGGTCGCGCAGTTCCTTGAGCGAACGGATGAGTCGCACGTTGTCGCGCTGATGGAGGCCGATGGACGGCTCGTCGAGGATATATAGCACGTTGACGAGCTGGGAACCTATCTGTGTGGCGAGTCGGATGCGCTGGCTCTCACCGCCGGAGAGCGAGGCCGACTGGCGGTTGAGGGCGAGGTAGTCGAGACCTACCTCGAGCAGGAAGTCGAGTCGGGTGCGTATCTCTTTCAGAATCTCATGGGCAATCTGCTGTTGCTGGTGGTCAAGGTGAGGCTCTACCTCATCGAGCCACTCGCGGAGTTCGGCAATGTCCATTGAGGCCAGTTCGGAGATGTTTTTGTCCCAGACCTTATAGGATAGGGCTTCGCGGTTGAGACGCTGGCCGTGGCATTCTGGACACTCGCACTCGGCAAGGAACTGATCAGCCCACTTCTGTCCTGCGCTGGAGTCATCGTTGTCCATCACATTGCGCAGGTACTTGATGATGCCGTCGAAGGAGACAAAATAGTCGCTGGAGGTGTGGACGAGTTCTTTGTCTATCCGCACGTTCTCCAGTGAGCCATAGAGCACCTCCTGCATCGCTTCGTCAGGGATGTCGGCGATGGGGGTCTTCAGGTCACACTCATAGCGCTTGAGGATGGCTGCAACCTGCCAGAATATCATCTGATTTTTGTACTTGCCGAGGGGGACGATGCCGCCTTCGTGGATGCTCACCTTGCGGTCGGGGATGACTTTCGTGAGGTCGATCTGATTGATGATGCCCAGTCCTTTACAATGAGGACAAGCTCCTTGGGGGGAGTTGAACGAAAAGTTATTGGGCGCCGGGTCTGAGTAGCTGATGCCTGTAGTAGGGCACATCAATCGTTTGGAGAAATGTTTGACCTGATTGGTGTCTTTGTCGAGAATCATGATAAGTCCTTCACCCTGACGCATGGCGATGGCGACCGACTTACGGAGACGTTCGTCGTCCTTCTCGCTGACCTGCAACTTGTCGATGACCACCTCGATGTCATGGTTCTTATAACGGTCGACTTTCATGCCGCGGACGATTTCGAGCATTTGGCCATCGACGCGCATGTTGAGGTAGCCCTTGCGGCGCATGGCCTCGAAGAGCTCGCGGTAGTGTCCCTTACGACTCTTGACCAGTGGGGCAAGGATAAAGATGCGGCGGCCGGCATAGTCGTGAAGAATCATGTCGAGTACCTTCTCTTCGGTGTATTTCACCATCTCCTCGCCAGTGGCGTAGCTGTATGCACGGCCTGCACGGGCAAAGAGCAGACGCATGTAGTCATAGATCTCTGTCGTAGTACCCACGGTGGAGCGGGGATTCTTGTTGGTGGTCTTTTGCTCAATGCTGATGACGGGCGAGAGCCCCGTAATCTTGTCGACATCGGGGCGCTCCATACCACCGAGGAAGTTGCGTGCATAGGCAGAGAAGGTCTCGATATAACGGCGCTGTCCCTCGGCGAAGATAGTGTCGAAGGCCAACGATGACTTACCCGAGCCACTGAGACCCGTAATGACAGTGAGGGAGTTGCGGGGAATTTCAACGTCGATGTTCTTCAGATTGTGCACCCTCGCACCATATACATTGATTTTATCGTCTTCTCGTTTCATAATTTAGCGGTTCTGATTGGAATGTCCGCGAAGCAGATTCACATCTTTACGGATATTGTAATCCTTGCCGTCAGCACCTTTGGCCTTGACGATGACGAAGTAGACACCGTCGGCCACATTGCGGCCTCCCGACGTGCCGTCCCAGCCCCCAGCGGGGTCGCTCCACTCGTAGAGCTTATGCCCCCAGCGGTTGATAATGGTGGCACGGAACTCGACGATGTTCTGACAAGTCTTGGCCTGATAGAGGTCGTTGTTTCCGTCACCGTTGGGCGAGAAGGCGTTGGGGAAGGTCAGCTGGCTGGCCTCTCCGCCGATGTTGCCATATTCTTCATCGACTTCCTGACTGAAGGCGATGAGTGGCATTAGGACTGTAAAAAGGGCAATAATTAGTCGTTGTTTGCTCATTTTTTAATGCATTATCGTGCAAAGATACGAAATATTTCCTAATTTGAGTGCGTTATTCACAATTATTTTGTACTTTTGTAGGCGAAAACCATAATAATAGAGATTATGAGACGCTATTTGAGATATTTTCTGCTGCTTGCAGTACTTTGTCTGACGGCGGGTTTGGTGACGGCTCAGGAGTCTGAATCCATCCGTGGTCTGCACAAGGTGAAGAAGAAGGAGACCGTGTTCGGCATCTCCAGAACCTATGGCATCACCATCGAGCAATTGCTGGATGCCAATCCGGAGATGAAGGAGCCAGGCTATGAGCTGAAGAAGGGTATGATACTGAAGATTCCCTATGAGAGCCATGCGGTGAAACCACAAGAGACTCCGGCACCAGTGACCGCCTCTTCCGATGATGTGCGCAATCGTGAAATCAGACTGGGAGTGATGTTACCATTGCACGACATTAATGGTGACGGGCGGCGCATGGTGGAATATTACCGTGGTGTGCTGATGGCTTGCGACAGTGTGAAGAAACTGGGCATCTCGGTAGACGTACATGCTTGGAATACGCCAGAGGACTGGGATATCCGTCAGACATTGCTCGATGAGCATGCGGCTAAGTGCGACCTGATTATCGGTCCTCTTTACTCTAAGCAAATGGAAGCTCTCTCGAAATTTGTGGAAAAGCACGACATACAGCTGGTGATTCCCTTCTCAATCAATGCACCGCAGCTGACCACTAATAGGAATATCTTTCAGGTGTGGCAGTCGCCACAGGAGATCAACGACGCTTCAGTGAACCTGTTTGTTGATCAGTTCAGGAATTTCCATACGGTAATCGTGGACTGCAACGACTCGACAAGCAAGAAGGGCTCGTTTACGGCTGCTGTGCGCCGACAGCTGGAGCAGCGGGGACTGGAGTATTCGGTAACGAGTCTGAAGTCGGGTGAGGAGAACTTCTCGAAGGCTTTCAGTCGGACGAAGTCGAATGTGGTAATCCTGAATACGGCCCGTTCGCAGGAGTTGGGTGTAGCCTTCTCAAAGTTGAACGGTCTGAAGGTGGTGAGTCCGGAGCTGAATATTACGATGTACGGCTATGCGGAGTGGCTGATGTACACAAAAGCGCATCTGGAGAATTTCTATAAGTATAACACGTATATCCCATCGACGTTCAACTACAACCCGCTGTCACTGGCAACCCAGCGCATTGAGCAGAAGTATCGCTGGAATTTCCACAGTGACATGCAAAACCGTTTGCCAAGACTGGCCATTACAGGTTTCGACCAGGCTTATTTCTTCCTGCGTGGTCTGCACAAATACGGTAAGACCTTCAATGGAGCTGCAGGCATGCTGGGCTATGAGCCAGTGCAGACGCCACTGAAGTTTGATCGTTATGGCAATGGTGGACTGAGAAACAGAATGTTGGAATTAGTGCATTATAAGCCCGACCACAAGGTAGAAACGATTAAGTTTTAGTGCATGCGTAGAGTTCTATTAGTAACACTATTCTCTGTTTTCTGTTCACTGTTCGCTGCGAATGCTCAGGTGGGTGAATATCGCACAGACTTTGCCTTGGGCGTGAACGGGGGCTACGTGTTGAGCAATATCTCGTTTGTTCCGAAGGTACCCCAGTCGATGCTGGGCGGTGTGACTGGCGGACTATCGGCCAGATATACCTGTGAGAAGTACTTCAACAGCATCTGTGCCGTGGTGGCAGAGTTTAACTATGCGCAGATAGGTTGGAAAGAGAATATCCTGGACATGAACGACAAGCCCGTTCCGCTGCATACTGATCCTTCGCAGAACCTCAGTTATACGAGGAAGATGACGTATGTGCAGGTGCCCTTGCTGGCAAGGATGGGCTGGGGGCGTGAGCGCAATGGGTTTCAGGCGTTTATCCACCTGGGACCGCAGTTCGGTATGTTCCTTAGTGAGAAGACGGAGAGTAATTTCGATGTACACGACCCTGCCTTTAATCCGAAAGTAGATGACAAGGGCTATTACAGTCCAGACTATCTGTATGGTGATAAACGAGCTAGTCAGGTGGTTGCACAGGACTCGATGGCTGTAGAGAATAAGTTTGACTATGGCATTGCTGTGGGTGCAGGCTTGGAATACAGCAACCGCCACTTCGGCCATTTCATGGTGGAGGCGCGCTATTATTATGGGTTGGGGAATATCTACGGCTCGACGAAGCGTGACTACTTTGGCCGATCTAACTTTGGCAACATCGTTATTAAATGTACGTACCTCTTTGATATTATCAGGACCAAAAATTCTAAAATTAAATAATCATGTTTGAAGGACAACCTAAAGGTTTATTTGCGTTGGCATTGGCCAACACGGGCGAGCGATTCGGCTATTATACGATGCTCGCAGTCTTTGCATTGTTTCTCCGTGCAAACTACGGACTCGATGCTGGTTGGGCAGGAGAGATCTACAGTGATTTCCTCATGCTCGTGTATTTCCTCCCCATCGTAGGTGGTTGGCTGGCTGACCGTTTCGGTTTCGGCCGTATGGTGACCATCGGTATCCTGATAATGTTTGCGGGTTACCTGTTACTCTCCGTACCCCTCGGTGGCGACACCTTTGCCCTGATTGTGATGTTGGTGGCTCTGGTGCTCATCGGCTTCGGAACGGGACTTTTCAAAGGTAACCTCCAGGTGATGGTGGGCGACCTTTACAATGACCCGAAGTATGCTAACAAGCGTGATGCGGGCTTCTCTTTGTTCTATATGGCCATCAATATTGGTGCGCTGTTTGCACCGACGGCAGCTGTACGTATCATGGAGTGGTCGCAGCAGAACCTCGGCACAAGCGTGAACGATAGTTATCACTTCGCCTTTGCCATCGCCTGTGCTTCGCTTATTCTGTCTATCGCCATCTACTATATCTTCCGCGGCACCTTCCGTCATGTAGAGGGTGGCAAGGGTAAGGCCGACAAGGCTCAGGCTGCCAGCACGGAGCCAGAACTGAGCAAGGAGGAGACGACCCAACGCGTGGTAGCCCTGTGTCTGGTGTTTGCCGTGGTAATCTTCTTCTGGATGGCTTTCCACCAGAACGGATTGTCGCTGACTTACTTCGCAGACGAGTTTACGGCTAAGTCGGCTACGGGTGCTGATACCATGCCGTTCGATGTGATAAACTTGGTAATGATCATCTTTATCGTCTATGCTGGTTTCTCACTTTTCCAGAGCAAGACTTCAAAGGGCAAGGGCATCTCTGCCGCCATCATCGTAGTGGCACTTGGTGTGCTGTACTATAAGTATACACAGGCTACTGGCGAGGTGGCCATCTCTGCACCTATCTTCCAGCAGTTCAATCCCTTCTATGTGGTAGCTCTCACACCAGTTTCAATGGCGATATTCGCTTCGTTGGCATCTAAAGGCAAAGAACCCACGCCACCACGTAAGATTGCCTATGGCATGCTGGTGGCTGCATCGGCCTTTATCGTGATGATGCTGGCCTCTCAGGGATTGTTAACGCCAAATGAGCAGAAGGAGGCTGGTGACGCCGCTTCGTTTGTTTCGCCTTACTGGCTGATTGGTACCTATCTGATTCTGACATTTGGTGAGTTGCTTCTGAGCCCCATGGGTATCTCGTTTGTATCGAAGGTGGCTCCTCCGAAATTGAAGGGTCTGATGATGGGTGGCTGGTTTGTGTCTACGGCTATTGGTAATAAGCTGGTAGGTGTTGGCGGCTATCTCTGGGGTGACATCCCTCTGACCATTGTATGGGGTGTGTTTATTGCTGTTTGCGTGGTGGCTGCCATCTTTATGTTTGCTATGATGAAACGACTCGAGAAGGTTTGCTAGATGATATCGTTTATCCCATTCCTAGTACTGATCGTACTTATCACATGTTGCGTTACCGTATTTGGTAGCGCAACATTGGATGGTGCCTCACAGGTCTCGCTATTGGCTGCATCAGCCGTCAGTGTGCTGATTGGTCATTTCTCGAAACGGCTGGAATGGGAGAATCTTGAAAAGGAGCTCACCAACAAGATTGCCAGCTGTACACCGGCAATCATCATCCTGCTGCTGATTGGAGCCATTGGTGGCACGTGGATGGTGTCGGGCATTGTGCCTACCATGATTTATTATGGTATGCAGATTATCCGTCCGGAGGTGTTTTTCGTCAGCAGCAGCCTGCTTTGTGCATTGGTTAGTCTGATGATTGGTTCATCATGGACTACAGTGGCTACAATTGGTTTGGCTCTGATGGGTATTGGCAAGGCTCATGGTTTCGAAGATGGGTGGATTGCGGGTTCCATCATTACTGGGGCCTATTTTGGTGACAAGCTATCGCCACTCTCTGACACCACCGTGCTGGCGTCGAGTGTTTCAGGTACACCGCTGTTTACACATATCCGCTATATGCTTTTTACCACGGTACCAACCTTCTGCATCTCACTTCTTATTTTCCTGATTGCAGGCTTTACGATGGATGTGCAGGGACATGGTAATGTGGCAGAGTTTATGGACGGTTTGCAACAGACGTTCGTGATTTCCCCCTGGCTGCTGATAGTACCTGTGTTGACGGGTATCATGATTGCCCGCCGTTGGCCATCGATGGTGGTACTGTTCTTGGCCATCTTTTTGGCAGCAGTCGTTGGGTTGCTGGTACAGTCTTCACTTGTCCACACCATTTCCGGATCGGAGGGTGTGGGATTCCTGGCATCGTATAAGGGAATAATGCAGGTCTGCTATGGCTCGACGAACATTGAGACAGGTGTGCCCATGTTGAATGAACTTGTGCATACCAGTGGCATGGCGGGAATGATGCCCACCATCTGGCTGATTATCTGTGCCCAGACATTCGGTGGCGCTCTGACAGCTACAGGACAGTTGCGGGATGTGATGCGGATTGTTCTCAAGGGGGTAAGGGGTGCTGCGTCGTTGGTGGCCTCTACGGTCGGTACGGCCATTTTTTGTAATATTGCCACGGCTGATCAATATCTGTCGATTATGCTGTCCAGTTCGATGTTTAAGGATACTTATCGTGAGAAGGGTTACGAACCCCGTCTGCTTAGTCGTAGCTGTGAGGATGGTGCTACAGTGACTTCCGTGTTGGTACCTTGGAATACTTGTGGACTGACGCAAAGTACGGTGCTAGGTGTGGCTACACTGACTTATCTGCCTTATTGCTTCTTTAACTATCTGTCGCCTCTTACGAGTATTGTGGTGGCGTCCATCGGCTGGAAAATCAAGCGGGTTGTCACCCAGAATGATAAATGATGAATGAAAAATGATAAAGCATAATTGGGATGTATTTATAAAAAGCTTTGTATGTTTATCATTCATCATTTATTATTCATCCTTTAACCCTGTAAGGGCGCAGTCGCTGACTTTCGTTGAATTGAACTGCGAGAATCTTTTTGACTATCGTCACGACGAGGGCAAGGATGATACGGAGTATCTTCCAGAAGCAACCCGCCATTGGACGAAGAAACGTTATTGGCGAAAACTGAACAACATTGCTCAGGAAATTCTTTCTTGTTCGGAAGATGGCATCCCTGATTTGATTGCCCTTTGTGAGGTGGAAAACGATAGTGCACTACATGATCTGACAAAGCGCTCGCTATTACGTAATGCTGGCTATGAATACTTGATGACTTCTTCGCCCGATTTTCGTGGTATTGATGTGGCACTGCTGTATTCGTCATTCTCGTTTGCCCCCATCCGTAGTTATCCTATCCGAGTTACTCCCATTGAGGGCATGCGTCCCACCAGAGATTTGCTTTATGTCTGTGGCGAGACGAGTTCGGGAGATACGCTCCACGTTTTTGTGGCTCATTTGCCAAGTCGGTTTGGTGGCGAACGCTATAGTCGACCGTTCCGTCAAACTGCAGCAGAGCGGCTCTGTCAGTCAATAGACTCCATTTATGCCATTTCACCTGAGGCGAAACTCCTGATAGCTGGTGACTTCAATGATGGTCCTGACGGTCCTGTACTCCAACAGATTTGTCAGCATGGTCTATATAATCTCACTAAGGATGCACATGGAGCCAACGACGTTAAGGGCACCTACCGCTATAAAGGCGAGTGGGAGAACATTGATCACATTCTCGGTAGTCCTCATATATATAATAAGGTGGAAACAGCGCGTATCCATTCTCCTAAGTTTTTATTAGAAGACGAACGTATCTATGGAGGTTTCAAACCCCGCCGCACCTATAACGGCATGCGCTATCAGCCTGGTTATAGTGATCACCTGCCTCTCGTTGTCCAATTTTTATTAAATTAGCTACTTTTTTTTGTTTATATTATTTTTAGTTTGTATATTTGCATAATAATATATGAGAATATGCAAAAAAGACTTGTATCCCTTGATGTGCTAAGAGGATTGGATATATTCTTTCTTGTTGTACTGTACCCAGTCGTATCAAGTATAGAATATGCAAATAATGAACTGTTTTCCTACTTAATACCTTTTTTCTTGCACTCAGACTGGAATGGCTTCTCTTTTTGGGATATTGTGATGCCTTTGTTTATGTTTATGTCGGGTGTAACTATTCCATATTCTCTAGGGAAATATCGTGAAAAATCTGCCACGTATCATATATATTTGAGACTAATCAGGCGAGTAATCCTTTTATGGATTATAGGAATGATGATTCAAGGAAATCTGCTTGGTTTTGACCCCAATTTGATTTTTATTTATACTAATGTCCTTCAGGCTATTGCGGTAGGTTATTTCATTTCCTCATTATTATATTTGAATGTGAGTGTTAAGTCTCAAATATGCGTAGCTGTTATATTGCTCTTGGCATATTGGGGCATAATGGAGTTTGTGACTATAAATGGATATGGTGGAGGTGACTATACTCCTCAGAGAAATCTTTCAGAATATGTAGATCGTGTCGTTCTTGGTAGATTTCGTGATTGTGCGCGTGTGATAGATGGTAAAGTTGTATTTCTTCCTTCATATACTTATACTTGGATTTTAAGTAGTTTGAATTTTGTTGTTACAATTTTATCTGGGCTTTTTGCTGGTGAGATATTGAGATCAACAATGTCAAATCGAAGAAAGCTTTGGTTGATGTTCGGGATGGGTATTGCGTGGTCTGTTGTTGGATGGATATTGAACATGGTCCATCCTGTCAACAAACACATATGGACCAGTTCTTTCACTTTAGTGAGTAGTGGCTACTGTATGTTATTAATGTGGCTTTTTTATTATTGGATAGATTGTTGTGGTCACAAGAAGTTCTTGGTTTTATTTATGGTATATGGTATGAATAGCATTACAGCATATGTGCTGACTGAAATACCAAATGTTACAAAGCGACTTACGATAATCAGTAATGCTTTATTTCATCCCATTGAGCCTTATGTAGGGGAGTACTATCAGGTAATAATTGCAGGATCAAATGTTTTTATTATATATTTAGTACTCTACTTTATGTATAAGAAGAAAATATATTTGCGTTTATAAAAAAGATTAAAGCGTAAAGATACTATATTTCTTTGTCTGTGGAATAAACTCTGGGCTGAATAAATCACGGGAAGGCTTGTATTCTTGAGTTTTAATCCCTGCTAGTCTGAATAGCAAATGGCACACGTTGTCAGTGGTAAATTCTCTCTCTAGGCACTGTCCGATATTTTGCCATTCATCATTGTGCTTTTGTTTCCATTGGTCAGAACACCATACGACAAATGGTATTTCGAATTGATATTTTAATTGTTGAGGAGTGATGTCTGCTTTCCCAAAAACAAACCTACCACATGAGTTCTTATAATCATAAATTTCTTCTCCATGGTCTGGAAAGTACACAAGAATAGCATTCTTGTTTCGGAATAGATTCATGACATGGAAAACCACTTCATCATTATATAGTGTAGCGTTGTCATAGTCTGCAATAGCTTGACGGCTTTCATTATTTAAATAGCTAGCTTTGCTTCTAACGTCTTTGATAGAAAACACTTTATGCTTGCTGTCATTGGGGAATTGAGTGTTTGCAGGTAAATGCTGACCCCACAAATGAAAGACAATAAGATTCTTCTTGCCAAGCTTTGACAATTTTTTATTCTCAAAATCAGAAATCAGGCCATCGTCATACGCATATCCTTTCTCATTGACTTCAGTATATGCCATTTGCATGATTCGATCATTATACATTACCGAGTTGAGTGTGAAACTCCAAGGATAGTTATGATCTTGCTGATATTGATTATCCCAAAGATACACGTTGTAACCGGCTTTTTTAAAAAGTGCAGGGAAGAAAGGTGAGTTATACCATTGCTCGCTTTCATGAACATTATTACAACATAGAACATTCTTCAGGACAATACTTGTCATGTTGTGCGGAGCTTTCACATTGGTAAATGCATATAGGTTGCCTTTGTCTCTCTCTCTACATTGTAAGGGGGTTGTGTTAGGGAGATAGTTGTATAGGCCAGAGTGGTATTTGTTATATGATTCTCCGATGATTAAAACGATGTCTAATGAGTCATTGTTAATTGATGCCACATGGTTTAGATTCCTTTCTGTCGTCTCGACCATAGCATGTATTTGTTTTCCAGAAAGATAAATAGCATTGATGGAATAACAAAGGTTACCAATAGGCATTCTTTTATAGAACAAATTATTTATAATCCATCGCTCAGAATAGTATGGATTATCATTCGCAAAAAGAGTATTGTATCTGCCTATTGCACTCGAACCAAATATGACTCCAAAGAGAAGTGTCAGTGAGAGAACAATTCTGAGATACTTGCTCTCCATCTTTTTTGAGATATAACTGTTGTAATATTCGCCAATAATTGTCGCGACTAGGAAAACAACAACGACAAAGATGGTTTTATAGGATGCGGGGGTAGTAAGATAAGTCTCAAAGAAACCAGAGATCTCTTTGTTATTTGTTTCTGCAAGAATCAAGACTATATTAGGAGTAATATCGGTGCTATATGCATAATAGAGATAAGAGTTAATGATGTATATAATGAATAGGAAAATGTATATCAATATCTTGAAATATATTTTTCGAAGCACCCATGAAAGGATGCAGAAGATAGATGCCATGAAAACAATCTCACCATATGCCTTTACCATTGCAGAGGCCGTATTCTCATGAAACAGGTATTGATGGTATGCAATATCTAAAATCCCTAATAATAATGTGGATATGATAAAAAGAGGAATATTATGTATGAATGGTTTTAAAAGACGTTTCATTTCTGTACTATTTTCTGATATTAGGCAATTGAAGGCCGTAGGATTTCTTGCGGTCTACGATGAGCATGGCGATGGCGGTGAGGGCGGCACCGAGGGCTGTAAAGCCGAAGATGAGCATCGAGGTGGTGTAGGTGGGGTCTGTCTCGTTGGCCTTGCCCACACACATGGGGATGATGGCACGCCCGAAGTTCTGTATGAAGAAGATCATCGAGTAGGCTGTACCCAGACATTTCAGGGGAATGATCTTGGGTACGCAGGGCCACAGGGCAGCAGGAGCCAGAGAGTAGCCAATCGAGAGAATCACCATCAGGGCGATGGCAACCGTGCTGCTGTGGATAGGCAGTGAGAATCCGAAATGAACAGCAGTGAGCATCAGGGCGCCAATGATGACGAGCGTCACCCCTTTCCCGTATTTGTCGTAGATGAGTCCGAAGAGTGGTGTCATCAGGATGGTGCCAAAGGGTGCAATGCTGGAGAAGAAGCCTGCGATATCCGTATCCACACCATATTTCATCACCATCAGCTTGGTAGAGAATTTCAGGAATGGCGATACAGCAGAATAGAAGAGCACACAGAAAAGTGTAATCAGCCAGAAGCCCGGATTGCGTAGGGTGATGCCAATGTCTGCCAGACGGAACTCCTCTGATTTGTCTGCCTCACAGGAGTAACCTGAGGCATCCAGTCTGCGATCCATGACGCAGAACACCAGGAAAGCCAACAATCCGATGATGAGGAATGCCAAAGCCACGAGCAGAGGTGTTGACAACACAAAGTGGCGTGCTATGGGGGCAGAGATACTCAGGGCTGCAGCTGTGCCAAGACGGGCCATCGCTAACTGAAGTCCCATGGCGAGTGCCAGTTCATGCCCCGTAAACCATCGTACCATCGCCTTCGAAACAGAGATACCTGTCATCTCGTAACCTACGCCAAACACAGCAAAGCCAAGTGATGCCCAGGCTGCTGAGGCTGGCAGATGCGTACTGAAAAACGTAAAGTCAGCCCCTCCGAAATCAGTTGTCACAGCATAGTACTTGACCAATGTGCCCACCACCATCAGACTACAGGCCAGGGTTCCCGTAAAGCGGATGCCCATCTTGTCGAGAATCAGTCCCGAGAAGAAGAGCATCAGCAGGAACACATTGATAAAGCTCCCTGCTCCGGAGAAGAACCCATAGTCTGACGGACTCCAGCCAAGTCCACCTTGTTTTATGGGCAACTCAAGCAGTGTCTCCAGTGGCGACATGACATCGTTCACGAAGTAGCCCATCATCATAGCCGTTGCTACGATAAATAGCACCGTCCATCTCGCGATAGGCGAATCGTTCAGTCTTTTGATAATCGTCTCTGCCACCAGCTGTTTCGTTTATTTCTTCTTTACAGGATCACAGGTCAGGCCACAACCCAGTTTCTTGAAGATCTTACGGTCTACCTCACTCAACATGACAGTGGTATGTACCTGACAACCACGCAGTTTCGGTAATTGTGCCAAGGCCTTGCGGCAATTTTCATCGTGGGTAGAGAGCACGCTCAAGGCTACGAGCACCTCGTCGGTATGCAGACGTGGATTCTTACCTCCCAAGTATTCAATCTTTGTCTTCTGAACAGGCTCGATGAGGCTCTGAGGAATCAGTTTCGACTCATGGTCGATCTCTGCCAGATGCTTGGTGGCGTTGAGCAGAAGGGCTGCACTACAACCCAGAAGTGGCGTAGATTTGGCTGTGATGATGGTTCCATCTTCCAACTCAATGGCTGCTGCCTGTTGTCCTGTTTCCAGTTTTTTCTCGTATGCAGCTGTGGTTACAGGGCGGAAGGCTGTGGTGATTTTGGCCTGATTGAAGAGCATACGAATCTTGTTCACCTCGCTCTCATTGTCAGCGCCATCAGCCATCTTATTGGTGGCGTCATAGAAACGACGGATAATCTCATCCTTCGAAGCCTTGCAGCAAACCTCATCGTCGCTGATGCAGAAACCAATCATGTTAACACCCATATCTGTGGGTGACTTATAAGGATTCTCACCATAGATACCTTCGAAGAGTGCATTCAGAACTGGGAAAATCTCGATGTCGCGATTATAGTTGACAGCCGTCTTGTTATAGGCCTCCAGATGGAAGGGGTCAATCATGTTCACATCGTTCAAGTCGGCAGTAGCTGCCTCGTAGGCGATGTTCACAGGGTGTTTCAGAGGCAGGTTCCAAACGGGGAAAGTCTCGAACTTGGCGTAACCAGCATGGATGCCGCGCTTGTTCTCATTGTAAAGCTGAGAAAGACAAGTAGCCATCTTGCCACTACCTGGACCAGGAGCCGTAACGATAACCAGCGGGCGTGAAGTCTCTACATAGTCGTTCTTGCCAAAGCCCTCGTCGCTGGCAATCAGCTCCACGTTGTGGGGATAGCCGTCGATGGGGTAGTGGACATACGACTTGATGCCCTCGCGCTCCAAACGATGGCGGAACTGATCGGCAGCATGCTGACCATTATAGTGGGTAATCACAACGCTGCCCACCATGAAGCTGCGACTCATAAACTCATCGCGCAGACGCAGCACATCCTCATCGTAGGTGATGCCGAGGTCGGCACGAACCTTGTTCTTCTCGATGTCATCCGCATTGACTACAATCACAATCTCAATGCTGTCGCGCAACTGGCCTAGCATGCGGAGCTTAGAGTCGGGCTTGAAACCAGGCAGAACACGTGATGCATGGTGGTCGTCAAACAGCTTTCCCCCCAACTCCATGTAGAGCTTGCCATCAAACTGAGCAATGCGCTCCTTGATATGCTCAGACTGTATCTTGAGATATTTCTCGTTATCGAAACCTGTTTTCATACTATTCTTGGATGTTTGGAAGTTCAAGACCAATACCTTTCTTCTTATCTACCACCTTCAGCACGAAGCCTAAGATGAGGGCTGCCACACCCAGCGATGCCAGCATCACCAGAGGCGCAGTATAGTCGAACTGCGTAGGATCGGTTACGCCAGGATTCGTCTTGTCGAGCACCTTGCCAATGAGCAGTGGGAACAGCCACAGACCAATGTTCTGGATCCAGAAAATCAGGGCATAGGCAGAACCTATCACCTTGGCATCCACCAACTTAGGCACTGAAGGCCAAAGCGAGGCAGGTACCAGTGAGAAGCTGGCACCCAGTACTAAAATTGTGGTGTAGGCGATGATGATGCCCCCCACGGCATTACCCTTGAACATGGGCAGGACAAAGGCGAAGGTCAGATGGCAGGCAATCAGCAGAATGCTTCCCAGTACCAGCATCGAAGCGGCCTTTCCATGATGGTCGAGATAAGAACCCAGGATGGGCGTAATCAGCACAGCCAGCAAGGGGAACACAGCAAAGATGCTCTCAGCAGACTGGCGCATGAAACCCATATAACAATAGGTAATCAGAGCCACAATCGAGAGGCCCAGCAGGCCATACTTCAGGTTGGCCTTCTTCTGGAAATTGGAGGCGAAACCAGCAGCAGCTACAATCAGCATGATGACATACTGTACGATGGTTACGCTCGATGAAGCCCAGAATGAATCGGCATCAGGAGCCGTCAGCGTCAGGTTGCACTGCAGCATGTTCACCGCATATTTCTGGAAGGGGAAGATGGCTGAATAGTAGAGCACGCAGAGCAGGGCCACAATCCAGAAACCTGCATCCGTCAGGATCTTACCCAGGTCGGAGATCTTAAACGGATCATCCTTCTCCTCAGCCTCTCCAGTCTGCGAGTCGAGCTTCTGGTCCATGAAGAAATAGACGATGGTCATGATAAGAGCGATGCACATCAGCACCACACCAAAGGCCACAGAACGGCTCACGCTTACCTCGCCACCCAGACGGGCGAAGAAGGGCGAGAAGATCATACAGGTGGCTACACCCAGACGGGCCAGTGCCATCTCAGAACCCATGGCCAGCGCCATCTCACGACCCTTGAACCATTTCACGATTCCTCTTGAAACGGTGATTCCTGCCATCTCACATCCACATCCGAAGATCATGAATCCGCAAGCGGCAAACTTGGCTGAAGCGGGCATGCCCTCGTAGAAGGGAGAAACGCCTAATTCGTCGAAAACAGGAATGTAGTTAAGGTTGTTGGTAAACCACGTCTCGAGTCCGCTTCCCATAAAGCTCTCGCTCACGGCATACCATTTCACACAGGCACCCACCAGCATCACAGCAGCAGAGAGCACAGCCGTAAAACGAACGCCCATTTTGTCGAGGATGATACCTGCGAAGATGAGGAAGAACACGAATACGTTGAGGAACACCTCCGAGCCCTGCATGGTTCCGAATGCCGTAGAGTCCCAACCACGGGTCTCCTGCATCAGGTCCTTGATGGGCGAGAGGATATCCATAAAGATATAGCTGCAGAACATCGCCATGGCGAGCAGCAGCAATGCGGTCCACCTCATTCCGGCAGAGTCGCGTAAAGTTTTTTGAATTGCTTGAGTCATTATCCTTTTTCTTTTTATTTTGCCTCTATAGGTTTACTCCGACTAAAGTCCCACTTTACTCCGAGTAAAGTCCGGTTTTACTCCGACTAAACTCCCAGCTTATTTCAACCAGCGGTCCAGCCAGTTAAAGAAGGTCCTCTGCCAGAGCACGCCGTTCTGGGGTTTCAGCACCCAATGGTTCTCATCAGGGAAGATGAGCAACTCTGCAGGAATACCCTTCATGCGAGCGGCATTGAAGGCCGACATACCCTGAGTGGCATTGATGCGATAATCCTTCTCACCATGGATGCAGAGGATGGGGGTATCCCACTTTTCAACCATCTTATGTGGGGAATTATGGTATGTCTCCTTGGCGTTGGGCAACTGCGGACGATGCCAGTATGCCTCGTCGTACTCCCAGTTGGAGAACCAGTTCTCTTCTGTCTCAGTATACATGGCTGCCAGATTGAAAGCACCATCGTGGGCGATGAAAGCCTTGAAGCGCTTTTCGTGGACACCAGCCAGATAGTAAACGCTGAAACCTCCGAACGAGGCACCAACAGCACCCAGATGATCCTTGTCTACATAGGGCAGATTCTCTGCTGCATCGTCGATTGCAGCCAGATAGTCTTTGATGCACTGGCCTGTCCAGTCGCCTGAGATTTCCTCAAGCCATTCCTGTCCGAATCCAGGCAATCCACGACGGTTGGGAGCCACCACCACATAGCCCTGAGAGGCCATGATCATGAAGTTCCAGCGATAGCTCCAGAACTGGGAAACAGGACTCTGAGGACCACCCTCGCAGAACAGCAGGGTGGGGTACTTCTTGGTCTTGTCGAAGTTTGGTGGCAGGATGATCCAGGTGAGCATCTCCTTACCGTCGCTGGTCTTAACCCAACGCTTCTCGAAGGTGGGCTTTGCCAACTGGTCGAGGATGTGCTTATTCTCGAAGGTGAGCTGAGCAATCTCAGTCTTCTCGGGCTTCTTGAAGTTGGGTGTTACGATATAGAGATCGGCTGGCGAAACGAAGTTGTGGCGCTCCATCAGCAGCTGTTTGCCATTGTTCATCAGGTGGATGGATCCGAAGTCTGCATCATTGTTGGTCATCTGCTTCAGCTCGCCCTTCCAGTTAATGGCATAGAGGTTCTCTGTAGCATGCCATACACCAATGAAGTAAATCATGGCATCCTTTGAGTCGCTCCATACGAAATCGTCTACGCCAGAGTCAAAACTTTCTGTGACGTATTTCTTGTCGCCAGTGGATAAGTCGTAGATACACAGGCGGTTACGGTCGGCCTCATAACCATTGCGCTCCATCGAGAGCCAAGCGATACACTTGCCGTCAGGAGAGAACTTAGGGTTGGTGTCATAACCCACATTGTTCTTCAGATTCTCTTTGTCGTTCACTTTCTGATACTTCATCGAGACGGTGGGATTGATCTCTGGCTCCACATAGTCTGCAGGCTTGCAGAGGTTCTTCGTCTCGCGCGTACCTATTTTATATATATAGATGTCAGAATCCGTCGAGATGCTGTAAGCCAGACCCGTCTTCTTCCTGCAAGTATAGGCGATGGACTTTGAGTCAGGGCTCCAAGCCAACTGCTCCATACCTCCAAAGGGCTCCATCGGACACTCGTAGGGCTCGCCCTCCAGCATGTCCACACCGTCCTTGATACCATCCTCTGTCACATCGGCCACGAAGGGATGCTGTATCGACTCCACATAGTGATCCCAGTGGCGATACATCAGGTCAGTCACCAAACGGCCAGTAGCCTTAGGCAGGTCGTCTGGGTTCTTCTTGATAATCTCATAGAAGTCAATCGAGTGGAGCAGGATTACCTTCTTGCCGTCAGGTGAGAACTGATAGCCTTCGATATCCTTCGAGGTCTTCGAAATCTGCTTGCGGTCTGAACCGTCAGGATTCATGGTCCAGAGCTGACCTCCGGAAAGGAAGGCAATCTTACCCTGATACCAGCTGGGGTCTGTCTCACTCTTTGTGCCTGTGGTCAGCGTGGTGTTGCCTGTACCATCTGCATTGATGATGGCAATCTTCTGCTGACTCTTGTTGGCCTTCACACTATAGTAGCCCACCTGATAGACAATCTGCTTGCCATCAGCTGAAGCCTCGGCAGCACCAATGCGCCCCATGGCCCAAAGAGCCTCGGGGGTCATCAGGTTGCTGGTGAGCTTGATGTTCTGCTTTCCGATTTTCACGTCTTCTGCTTTAATTGGAGAACCTAGGAAAAGTAGGCCTGCCAGAATGATAACGATGTTTTTAGTTCTCATAATCTTATCTCTTTTGATTCTGGCGCTGACGCTGCAATTCCTCTGCCTGCTTCTGCATAGCCTCCAGACGTGCAGCCAGTCCGCTAGTCTTTTTGTTGGGGTTGTTCTTGTTTTCCTGATACTTCGCCTCAAGGATAGCCAGCAACTTCTCGTCGTTGGTCGTCTTGCGGAGCGTCCACATGATGGCAGCAGAGAAGAAGAGTGAGATGAAGTAGTAGAAGTTCAGACCTGAAGAGTAGTCATTGAACATGAAGAAGAACATGATGGGCATCAGGTACATCATCCATTGCATCATCTTCATCTGCTCAGCCTGCTGGCCTACCATCTGGTCCTTCTGCTGGCGCATGGTCATGTAGCTGTAGAGCACATTCGATACGCAGAAGAGGATACAGGTCAGGGAGAGGTGGTCGCCAATACCCCAAATCTGGGTTCCCCACTCAATGATGGGATCGTAGGTAGAGAGGTCGTCGATCCAAAGGAACGACTGGCGACGCAGCTGGATTGCGTTAGGCACGAAGTTGAACATGGCAATCCAGATAGGCATCTGGATCAGCATGGGCAGACAGCCGCTCAGGGGCGATACGCCATACTGGGAGTACATCTGCATCATGGCCTGCTGTTTCTTCATCGAGTCCTCAGGCTTGTCATACTGCTTGGTGGCCTCGTCGAGTTTTGGTTTCAGCACACGCATCTTGGCACTCGACATATAGCTCTTCTTCACCATGGGGAAGGTGATGGCCTTCAGCAATAGGGTGATCAGAATCAGTACGATACCCATGCCAAAGCCCCAAGAGGTGAGCCAGTCGAAGACGTAGATAGTGAAGAAACGGTTGATATAACGGAACAAGGGCCATCCGAGATAAACCAGCTGCTCCAGGTCGAGATCCTTGCCAAAGGTGCTCTGCTCCTCCACATCCTTAATCAGACGGAAGTCGTTGGGACCAATATACATCTCGAACTCCGTGGGATTCATACCTGAGGGATCGAAGCTGGTCTTCATCTTGGCATTAAACTGCTTCAGGAAGCCAGAGCCTTTCTCCTGCGGAATGCTCGTCATGAGTGAGTTGGCTGCAAATTCGCTCTTGGCAATAAGGGCTGCAGAGAAGAACTGGTTTTTGAAAGCTACCCAGTCGAGTTGCTCTTCAATCTTCTCGTCGATCTTCTCCGAAGTCTCGTTCAGGTAGTCTGTACCACCATTCTTCTCCTTATAGGTCAGGGTAGAGTAGCGGTTCTCAAAAGTAAAACCCTTCTCCTGCTGGCGCGCCATATCCGTCCACTCGATGTCCATCTCCTTATAGTTGGGAGCAAACATACCGTTCAGACCCTGAGCCTGGAGGTTGAAGTGCAGCATATAGTCTTTGCCCAGCTGGTAGTTCAAAACCAGACTTCCTCCGTTGCCAGCCTGGGCTGTCATCGTAACGGTAGAGTCAGTCACGTTCGAAGGTGTGAAATACAAATCCTGAGTGATGATGTTCTCCGACTTTCCTGCCAGCATGAAGTTCATCTGCTGGCTCTTCTCGTCGAAGAGCGTTACGTCCATCTTGTCATCGCGATCCTCAAAACCCTTGATGACTGCCTTGGCGATGCTGCCTCCTTTGGTATTGAAAGTCAGCTCAACCTTGTCGTTCTTCAGCACCACGGGCTGATTCTGTCCGTTCAGGGCCGAGAAGAAAAGGGCTGTGCTGTCGCCTTTGGCTGCAGCCTCTGCCTGGGCTTTCTTGGCTGCCTCGTTAGCCTGCTGCTGTCTGGCAGCGTTATCCTTAATGGCTGAGGCAATACTGTCTTGCTTACGTGCGGCCTCAATCTCCTCTGCAGAAGGCTGGTTCCACCAGCTGAAGCCGATGAGTACCAATGCAATGAGAACGAAGCCGATGATAGTGTCTCTGTTCATTTTCTATTTAATTTTTGATTCTATTTTTCCTTTATAAATAATGTACGCAATAAATCAAGGTGCAAAGGTACAACTTTTAATTAAGAATTAAGAATTAAGAATTAAGAAATTGTATTAATTGCTGCAATTTTTTCACTTTTCACTTTTCACTTTTCATTTCTTTTTGTAACTTTGCACTCAGTTATGAGAAAAATAGCCTTATTATTCGCGGCAGTCGTTGCGCTCAGCGCAAGTGCCGCACAGTCAAATGATAGTATTGACGGACGCTATTATCGTCTGTTCGTCCCATTGACGTTCTATCATAATGTCGCAGATAAGACGCTGTCGCTCCATTCCGAGAATGCAGGAAAAGATCCTGTGGCAGATGCCGTCGATGCAGCCTTGCTCAACATCTACCTGAATCGTCCGGACCTTGTTAGTACTACGGAAACGGAGCTCGAGGAGACGGGAGATATCCGTAAGGATGTGGATACGCCTATCTTAAACAAGGTGGAACTGGTTGAGAAAGTGGAGGAGCCTGTGATTGACGTTCCAGAGGATATCCCGACGGATGTCCTTGTTCAGAAACCAAAGTTCTGGACCAAGAAAGGCGATGGCTATCTGCAGTTTATGCAGAACTATGTGTCGGAAAACTGGTATAAGGGTGGCGAAAGTAACTATTCTGCCGTTGGCTCATTGACCTTAGAGGCCAATTACGATAATAAGAACAAGTGGAAGTGGGATAATAAACTGGAGATGAAACTGGGCTTCCTCAATTCCCGTGATGACTCAGTCCATAGGTTCAAGGCAAATGAGGACCTGTTACGTTTCACCAGCAAGGTAGGACTCGAAGCAGCTAAGAATTGGTACTATACATTCCAGCTTTTGACCTATACCCAGTTTACCCAGGGCTTGAAATCAAATGACAAGAAGGTTTATTCTGATTTTATGTCGCCATTCAACCTGAACCTTGGTCTTGGTATGGATTATAAGGTGGCAACAAAGAATAAGCGTTTGACGGGTTCGCTGAACTTCTCACCACTCTCACTCAACTATTTGTATGTGGGTCGTGAGGCATTAGGCCCGGCCAATGGACTGGATGAGGGCGATCATGATAATCTGGAGTTCGCCTCTCACATGACAGCCGATCTTGTCTGGAAGATCAATGATGTGGTAACCTGGAAGACGCGTCTTTATGCCTTTACTTCTTACAAACGTGGTCTGATAGAGTGGGAAAATACCTTTGAGTTGAGAGTGTCTAAGTATATCTCAGCCAACTTGTTCCTCTATCCTCGCTTCGATGACTCCAGCTTATATCATGACGACTTAGGTTATTGGCAATTCAAGGAATATTCGTCAGTAGGTTTCTCCTATGCGTTTTAAACAGAAAGCCCGCCAAACTCTGGCGGGCTTTCTTTATTCTGTCATTTCTCCTTCTATATAGAGTCGTGTCATCTCCACAACTCCGTTAGTACGGATGGTGATTGATTTCTTGAAATGACCAGGGAACTTGCCTGTACCATTATAGGTCACCTTAATCTGTCCCTGCTCACCTGGCTTGATGGGCGACTTGGTGTATTCAGGAACGGTGCAGCCACAGCTGGCCACAGCCTGATTGATGATCAATGGCTGTTCGCCTACATTCGTATAGGTGAAAGTGTAGGTTACCACAGGATTTTTCTCTGAGAAGGTTCCAAAGTCGTGTGTCAACTTGTCGAACTTAATCTCTGCTGGTTTCTGTGCCAGTGCAGCTGTCAAGCCGCACATCAGCATCATGGTTATCATGACTAATTTCTTCATCTTTTTATCGTTTTATTGGTTTAACGGGGGCAAAGATACTAAAAAGAAGTGAAAAGTGAAAAGTGAAAAGTGAAAAAAGTGCGTTCGCATACATAATTTTTAATTTTTAATCTTTAATTTTTAATTTTCTTTGTACCTTTGCACCTCAAAAGGAATAAAAGTATTATAAATATGTATAGAAGTAAGACTTGTGGAGAGCTTCGTCTCTCCGATGCAGGAAGTGTTGTGACACTCGCAGGTTGGGTTCAGCGTACTCGAAAGATGGGAGGCATGACCTTCGTTGATCTTCGCGACCGTTATGGTCTGACACAGTTGGTGTTTAACGAGGCTGACAATGCCGAACTCTGCGAACGTGCCAATAAGCTGGGACGTGAGTTTTGTATTCAAGTGAAAGGTGAGGTCAGTGAGCGCCAAAGCAAGAACCCCAAGATGCCGACGGGCGACATTGAGATTCTGGTAAAGGAACTGAACATCCTTAGCGAGAGCCTCACACCTCCGTTTACCATTGAGGACAATACCGATGGTGGCGACGATATCCGTATGAAGTATCGTTATCTCGACCTTCGTCGTAGTGCCGTTCGTAAGAACCTGGAACTGCGCCATCGCATGACCATCCTGATTCGTAACTTCCTTGACAGTAAGGAGTTCATCGAGGTGGAGACGCCAATCCTAATTGGCTCTACGCCTGAGGGTGCTCGCGACTTCGTGGTTCCCAGCCGTATGAATCCAGGCCAGTTCTATGCATTGCCCCAGTCTCCTCAGACCCTCAAGCAGTTGCTGATGGTCAGCGGTTTCGATCGTTACTTCCAAATTGCCAAGTGCTTCCGTGATGAGGACCTGCGTGCTGATCGTCAGCCAGAGTTCACCCAGATCGACTGTGAGATGTCGTTTGTAGAGCAGGAAGATGTGCTTCAGCTCTTCGAGGATATGGCCCGCCATTTATTTAAAGAGGTACGTGGTGTGGAACTTCCTACTCTTCAGCGTATGACCTGGCATGAGGCTATGCGTCGCTTTGGTTCAGATAAGCCCGATCTTCGTTTCGGTATGGAGTTCGTGGAGCTGATGGATCAGCTGAAGGGTACGGGTACCTTCCCCGTCTTCAATGAAGCCAACTATATTGGTGGTATCTGTGTGCCTGGTTGTGCTGACTATACCCGTAAGCAGTTGGATCAGCTGACAGATTTCGTGAAGCGTCCGCAGGTAGGTGCCAAGGGCCTTGTATATGTCAAGTTCAATGCCGATGGTACAGTAAAGTCTTCCATCGATAAGTTCTATGAGCCTGAGGTGTGGGCTAAGGTCAAGGAGGCTATGGGTGCCAAAGATGGCGACCTTGTGTTGATCCTCTCTGGCGACAATGCCAACAAGACTCGTATTCAACTCTGCACTCTTCGTCTGGAGATGGGCGATCGTCTTGGACTTCGTGACAAGGACAAGTTCGTTTGTCTTTGGATTGTCGACTTCCCGCTCTTTGAGTGGAGTGATGAGGAGCAGCGCCTGATGGCTACGCACCATCCGTTTACGATGCCGAATCCTGATGATATTCCTCTGCTCGATACTGCTCCTGAAAAAGTTCGTGCAGTGGCCTATGACTTCGTCTGCAATGGTGTTGAGGTCGGTGGTGGCTCACTTCGTATTCATGACGGAAAGTTGCAGGAGAAAATGTTCCAGATTCTGGGCTTCACCCCCGAAAGGGCTATGGCTCAGTTTGGCTTCCTGATCAATGCCTTCAAATACGGAGCTCCTCCCCACGCAGGTCTTGCCTTCGGTCTCGATCGCTTTGTCAGCCTGATGGCTGGTCTCGATAGCATCCGCGACTGTATCGCATTCCCGAAGAACAACAGTGGCCGCGATGTGATGCTGGATGCTCCAGGTGAACTCGACCCGAAACAGCTGGAGGAATTGAATCTGTCGCTTGAACTTCGTTCGTCGCTTGATATTCATCAAGAATAATTTACTTTTTGCCAAAAAGTCTTAATTATCAATAACTTGTCTGAATAATTAGTGTTAATTTTGCACTCGAAATTTAGAATATAGAGGTAAAACTTCAATAAAGTATTAATTTTTTAAGAACTATGGCAGAAAAGAAAGCAACAGCTAAGAAGGCTACTGAGACAAAGGCAGCCGCAGCTAAGAAGGAAACCGTGAAGAAGGCCGCTGCTCCTAAGGCAGCCGCAAAGAAGGCAGTTCTCGCTATCACCGCTGAGAATGCAGGTTTCAAGGCAGGAGATGTTTATCAGGCACTGGCAGCAGCAGGTAAGGCTCTCACCGTTAAGGAGATTGCTAAGGCTGCAAAGATTTCAGAGGAGGAGACTCTTCTTGGTCTCGGCTGGCTCTTCAAGGAGGGCAAGCTCGCTAACGAGGGAGAGAATGTTACATTGGCATAAAGACAATTAACGTACAATAGGAAAAGGTCGGTAATTTACTTTTACCGGCCTTTTTTAATCGGATGACATACGACAGACAGATATTAGACATCCTCATGGAAGTAGGTGAGAAGGGCATCAGTGTTCAACTGTTGGCCAAGCATGTCTATAACCGCAATTCCACTTTGTTCTTCACGCCAGACCTGATCGATATCCGTAATTATGTCCAGCAATATCTGTTGAAAAACTCCAAATCCCCCCTCTCGTTGATAGAAGCTACAGGTAAACGGGGCTTCTATCGATTAAACACCCAGAACAATTCCGATGCCCGCCAGCTGATGATTGAATTCAAGGAATCCCATCGGATAGACGAAAAAGAAGAGAAGCCCGCTGTAGACCTCTCTCTTGATTTGTTTTCTTAATCTTTAGTGATTGTATACGCTCTCGTAGACAGCTAACAGCTGTTCTGCAGTCTGCCGCCATGAGAAAATCTTCGCCCTTTCCAGTCCGATTTTCTCTTGTCTGCTGTAGAAGTCGTCATCATTCTCCAATTGTAGCATTTTCTCTGCAATCTCATCTGGATTCTCCGGATTAATGAGAATGGCATTGCGTCCTGCAATCTCTGGCATTGATGAGGTGTTCGATGTGATGACGGGTGTTCCACTGGCCATCGCTTCCAACAAAGGAATGCCAAAGCTTTCCCGTAATGAGGTATATAGGAAGGCAAAGGCACTATTATAGATAAAGGGCAAGTCCTTGTTGACAATATAGCCAGGCATGACGATATAGTTGCTGATATTCTCAATATGATTCCTGTCAATGATACCGTCTAAATACGCTTGGTCAAGATCTGCCATCAATAGCTTCCGCTTCACAATCGATTTCTCCAGATATCTTGAATAGGCAATCAGGGTTCGTTCCGTATTCTTCTTTGGATCTGTATTGCCGAGGAAGAAGAAGTAGCCAGGATGATCGATATATCTTTGATAGATATGCTGAATATCATGTACAGGTTTAAACCATTCGTTATAGCCGTTGTATATCATCGCCATTCTTTCCTCTGGAATGCCCAACTTGGTCATGATATTGTTTTTCTCATAGTCAGAGACGGTGATAATCTTCTTACACTTCTTGAGGATCCGTGGGACAACCAATCTTCGATATAGCCAACCCATATTCTGGTAAAGCGATTTATTGTTTTTGTCCCTGGGCTCTAAAAAGATAATGTCGTGTAAGGTCAGAATCAAGGGAATCTTACAGCGTATTGGCGCAGTGTTGCTGGTGCAGTGTAGAATGTCAAGATTCAGTTCATTTACTGCTTTGGGCAAAGTAAATTGTTCCCAAAGTGGGTAGAAATTGCCGCCAATCTCGAAAATATGGAAATTCTTGCTGTCTTCCAAGCACCTGTCTTCTCCAGGGGCTACAAACACAAAGTACTCGTTCTTTGTATCCATCGTCTGCAACTCCTTGATCTCCTGCAACACGACATAATCCATGCCGTGTTTGTTCTGGCGGAATACCCTTTGTGCTTCTATACCTATTCTCATATTTGCTTGATAATTTTTGCGGGGACGCCTGCCACGAGCGAGTGGGGTGGTACATCTTTGGTAACAACGGCTCCAGCTGCCACCACGGAATGATGGCCTATGGTCACACCTGGCAAGACCACGGCATTGGCTCCTATCCAGATGTCATCCTCAATAACAACAGCGCTGGTGCTCACACCTTGTTCGTCAATCCTTTTCTTAGAATTCTCGAAATTATGATTCAGGGCTGTAATGGTAATGCCCTGCGCTAAATTCACGTGACTGCCAATGATGACAGGACCTATGATTGTGTTATGCAACCCGATCCTTGTATGGTCACCAATCATCACATCGCCTACCGCATTATTGATACAGGCATACGACTCAATGACGGAGTAATCGCCAAGTGAGAACTTCCGATAGGGTGGGGTGTCCATACGGGCAGAGTGGTGGATGACAGAATGTCTGCCCCGATGTTGGTAAAGCGGAGCCAGTAATCTGATAAACCAGCGCGGCCTCGTCTCCACTTGGTTCATAATCACCCAGTCAAGGAATTTCTTCCATTTGGGATTCCTATTAAACCTCTCTCTTACAACATCCTTATTCATCTCTTTTACCTTTTCTGACTACAAAAGTACAAATAATTTTGTATAATTGCAAATTTTTCCGTATTTTTGCAGAAAAATCGTTGAATAGATGAATAAGCAGTATGATTATCTGATAGTTGGTGCAGGTATCTATGGTGCCACGTTTGCTTGTATGGCCCATCGTCATGGTAAGCGTTGTCTGGTCATTGACAAACGCAATCATCTGGGTGGTAATATCTATTGTGAAAATATTGAAGGTATCAACGTCCATAAATACGGAGCACATATCTTCCATACTTCTAATAAAAAGGTGTGGGATTTCGTCAATTCGATTGTTGAGTTTAACCGTTATACCAACTCTCCGATTGCCAATTACAAAGGAAAGCAGTACAATCTTCCCTTCAACATGAATACCTTCTATCAGATGTGGGGCGTGTTGACTCCTGCTGAAGCTCAGGCTAAGATTGAGGAACAGCGTCAGGAAGCACTGGCAAAGATGCGAGCCGAAGGTGCTACAGAACCTCGTAACCTTGAGGAACAGGCGCAAATACTGATTGGTAAAGACATTTATGAGATACTAATCAAAGGATATACAGAGAAACAATGGGGACGTAAGTGCAGTGAACTGCCAGCTTTTATCATCAAGCGCCTGCCCGTTCGTTTCGTGCATGACAACAACTACTTCAACGATCGTTTCCAGGGTATCCCGATGGGCGGATTCAATAAACTCATCGATGGCATGCTCGAAGGAGTTGAGACCAGACTGAATACGGATTTCTTTGACAATCGTCAACATTGGGAGCATATTGCAGATAAGATTTTATATACTGGCAAACTCGATGAATACTATGACTATCGTCTAGGTAAACTTGAATACCGTACCGTCCGTTTCGAGGAAGAAATCCTTGATATGCCCAACTATCAGGGTAATGCTGTCATGAACTTCACTGATGCTGAAGTCCCCTATACCCGCATTATCGAGCACAAACACTTTGAGATGTTTGGTGATGATGTCTATAAGTGCCCCAAAACGGTTATTTCCCGTGAATATTCTACGGAATGGAAAGAAGGCATGGAACCATACTATAGTGTCAATGATGAGAAAAATATGTCGCTTTATCAACAATACCGAGCCCTTGCCGACCAAGAACCCAACCTCATCCTTGGAGGCCACCTTGCCGAATATAAGTATTACGACATGGCCCCGATTGTTGAAAAAGTCATGGGACTGTTTGAATAGAATGACTACTCAAGGAGTTGCTTCCATTGCTCAACGATAAGATGTAAGTCAAATCGTTGGGCAATTTTTAATGCTTCTTGTGATTTCGTCTGCCAGTCAATATGCGTTGCTTCCACTAATCGTTGAGCTAGGCCCTCAATATTTCCGTTTTCGAAATAAAGTCCAAAGTCACTAAGAATCTCCTGACAGACAGGTAGGTCTGATGTGACAATCGGTAATCCGTGTGACATGGCTTCAACCAAAACCAACGGCATTCCTTCCCATCTAGAACTTAGTACATATACTTGAGCATTGGAATAATAGTTTTGGATCTGATTCGTAAACGGATGAATCGTAATCCGATCCTCTAACTCATATTTGCTGATGAGTGCTCTGTATTTTGGTTCTTCCTTACCCTCTCCAACAATATCGAGCATCCAGCCATGATTCTTTTGTGCAAACAAGTGGAATGCCTCTATTAAAAGGTCGATGCCTTTATGAAGAGGTGTAAAACGCCCTACAGTGAGGAATCTTTTGCTTTTCCCTTGTGAAGGACTCCCAGATTTGAGTGTCAATGGGTTATAGATGACTGTCGGCAAGAATTGATGATCGTATTGGTGGAAACGGTTTGCATCATCCTGACAAAGCACTACGACATCGTCCAATTTCCTGAATTGATAAATATAATGCCTTCTCCTCTTAGCACCTATATAATAATGTGAATTGTCGCCAAACAAGGCTTCGTATGAATTATGCAACCATCCGATGAGTTTTGCTTTTGGCAAATCTTTCTTGAGTGTTGCTAATCTGGCTGCCAATGGCGCATGATCGCCAATGATAATATCGAAATCCTCTCTTTTCAATTCTGCCAGCAAAACCTGTCGTAGTTCAGACGGAAACGAACTTCTGGCATAAAGATTTGAACTCCATCTGCTTTGTGGTTGAAGTTTTAGATAAATACCACTATATGTTTTACAAAGTTTGTTTTTTAGCTCCCCGACTTTGGGATACTGAATAAATCTGTATGTGATGTTAGCCTCATTCAAGCCATACATGGTTGTATCCTTCTTCTCGGTTTTATCAAAGGTAAGAATGGTCACGTCATACTCCTTTGCCAATTCCTTGGCAATTACCGCCGTCACCCTTTGCACACCTCCAATGGTGAAGATACTATCAACTATGAAGCAGATTTTCTTCATGATTTAAATACGTTCTTGAGTACCTTCTCCATCTGGTTCTTCCATGACAGATCTTTGATGGAGTCCCTGATTTCTAAGGGAGTTAAAGATAAACTCTGATAGAAGCTAATAATGCTGTTGATATCAATGGGAGAGTCATCAGCAGGCGCCTTCAATACATATGGCTTTTGATCAAAATCACTGTCTGTTTCTGAATAGATAAATGGAATGCCCCTAGCAGCATATTCCCTGTTCTTTAGTGTCTTAATTGCTTGAATACCAACGCGATGGCGCCCTAAACTGCCAATCCCGAAATCACATAGCTCAAACAGCTTGTCTAATTCTACTCCATGTTTTTTGCCATGAAGAATCACATAATCTTCCATGTGGTGGTCAGCAATGAACTTTTTGAATTCTTGTTCTATTTCTGAATTAAAGAAATAGCCAACAATGTGGAATTTGACAATATAATTCTGTGGTATAGAATAGTATTCTGCAAGGCCTTTGACGATTCTGTCAAAACCATGCCATTCGTGGATTTCTGCTACGCCTATTAGATTGAGTTCTTTGGATGTATCATTGACTGTTGACTTCATCCTGACGCTATTGAAATCTATGCCATTTGAAATGCGTATAGTCCTTTTCCCGAATATCTCATCGTAGTCGGAGAAGGTGACAATGGCATCCAAATGCTTGGCTAGTTGATTCCTGAATAATTTGTCTTGAAAGATTTGCCTACTGATGCCTTGAGCCTTGTATTCTGTATCATATGGATAGGTCGGAATTTCCATCACAACTTTCATCCCCGCTTGTTTCATCTGTTTGACCATCCGAATAGTAAAGGGGTTCGCATTATGATTAGATCGGATATATACAAAGTCTATCTTATTTTGTATAGCATAATTTGAAATAGATGCAAACTCGATTCTTTTCAAAATCTTGCTAAAGACACCATTTCCATAGTCGGCAATAACTGTATCATCTACAATTCTTTTCTTTGTTCCATGCTCATCCATGAAGCAGATATGTGTTTGCATACCTAATACTTTAAAGACATCCAACTGATAGGAAATCTTTTTGCTGATGCCATTATTAGGATCAAAACCATGAAATATGAGAAATAGAACATTCATAAGAAGACTACTTAAAATTTGAGTGCTAAGGTAACTAAAAAACTGCAAATAACCAAATAATATGTATTTTTTTCGTTAATTACAAAGAAAAATAGTATATTTGCATGCCGAAAAGAGATTATTAATGAAGTCTAGTCCATATAAAATAGTCATTTGCACACCAGCATTATATTCTGCAGGAGGTGTGGAACGAGTGGTGTCTGTGAAGGCTAATTATTTCGCAGACGTCTTGAATTATGATGTGACTATCATCGTGACCGAAGGTCATGGAAGTAATTCTTTTTTCCAACTTTCTCCCAATGTCAATGTGATTAATTTCGCCTTGCGCTTTGAGGAGCTCTGGAACGTTCCATTTGTAAAAAAGGTATTCATTTATTTATATAAACAAAGGCAATACAAGAAACTGCTTACTGCGGAATTGATGCGTATCCAACCTGACATTACTATTACGACTTTACGCAGGGAAATCAATTTTATTTGTGATATAAATGATGGAAGTTTTAAGATTGGTGAGCTTCATCTGAGTCGGGATAATTATAGGTTAATAGATAGTAGTAAGACTAATATTGTTAAGTGGCTTTTCTCCCATTGGTGGCAAAAAGGTATTGTAAGTCATCTGCAACGACTAGATCGATTTGTGGTTTTAACCCAAAATGCGGCATTGGAATGGCCTGAATTGAGTAATATCAAGTTGATACCTGATCCGTTATCCATATCGCCAAATTGTCAGAGTTCATTATCGTCTAAGCGTATCATAACCATTGGCAGATACTCTTATGAAAAAGGTTGGGATTTGTTGTTAAGAATATGGTCATTGGTTGAGAAAGATTTTAAAGACTGGCAGTTGGATGTGTATGGTATGGGAGATCCGACACCATACGTGAGGATGTTGGATAACCTGTCTATCGACAAGAAACGTTGCCATCTGAATGCGAGTTTGGTTTCTGTAGAAGAAGGTTATCTCAGAAGTTCTATTCTTGTTCAACCCTCTCGTACGGAGGGATTCGGATTGGTGATTGTTGAGGCCATGGCATGCGGATTGCCTGTTATTGCTTTCGATTGTGAGAACGGACCCCGATCTATTATGACGGATGGCGAAGAAGGCTACTTGGTACCGGCATTCAATGTTGATTTGTTTGCCGATCGACTTAAGCAACTGATGTCAGACGAGGATCTTCGAAAAAGAATGGGAGAAAAAGGCCAAAAGAAATCGCAATGTTATCATATTGATTCTATAGGAAAACAGTGGAAACAATTGTTTGATGAGCTGATGCAGAACTAGTGAAATACGATGTAACGATAGGGATTCCTGTTTATAGGTCAAAAGACTATATTCGGCAGGCATTGGAGTCTGCTCTCGTTCAGTCATATCCCTCAATAGAATTTCTAATCGTAGATGATGCAGGCAATGACGGCTCTATGGATATCGTTCGCGAACTGCAGGCTGCACACCAGAGAGGAAAGGATATCCGTATCCTTACTCATCATGAGAATCAGGGCGTTTCGGCTTCACGCAATCAGATTATTGATAAGGCTCAGGGAGAATACTTGTATTTCATGGATTCTGACGATGTCATAGCGGAGAATACGATATCTTTAATGATGCAGAATATCCATCAATATGAGGCAGAGATCGTTTTCGGTTCTTATGAGAAAATAGAAATGTCAGGAGAGAAATACGTATATCGTTATCCCTCTTTACAACTTTTAGAAACAGATGCATTGGCATCTTTTGCTTATAGAAAATATGCAGGTATACAAGCTTCGGCCTGCAATTATTTGGTTAAAACATCACTGTTACGTGAAAATCATCTCCAGTTTATTGATACGGATTATTGGGAAGATTTGGTTTTCACTTTTGATCTGGTTACCTATATTTCTCGGGCCATTTTATTACCAAATATCACCTACACCTATTTGTGCCGTGAGAATTCGCTTTCCCATTATCAGCAGCGGAATCATATCCCGAAGGATGAAATAATGAAAAATGTGGCAGCTATCAATTATCTGAAACGATCTTCCTCTTTATTATATAATAAGGTGTACTTCCCTAACCGTTGCTATAATATCGTTATGACAGATTTTTATATCGCCTGCCATATTCTGAAGCGTCGTAATAATATTGTTCCATCAATCTCTAATCGTGAGATAAAAAACTTGGTACAGCATCCGGCGACTTGGAAACAGATTGGTACATTCCGACATTCACGTATAAAGAACATGCTGTTATTTTTGATGGGGAAACTGCCATCATTCCTTTGTGTATCTATGATATGGGGATTACGAAAGATTAAAAAGTTGATTTAAAATTTGGTGGTTTACTGAAAAATGCGTATCTTCGCAGACAAATCCTAAATATGTTTCTTATGTCCAACTGGTACGATAAATATCTCAGCATTTACGGCAAACCTTTTAGCGAGGTTTCTCAAGAAATTATAGATGGTACTCGCGAGCGATTGGCAGCTATGCAAAGTGATAAGCCATTAGCTTCCATTGTTGTGATTGCCTATAATGAAGAAACCCATCTTCAGGCTTGTCTTTGGGCTATTAGCGAGATCCAGTGTAAATATCCTGTTGAGATTATTGGCGTAGATAACGACTCCAAGGACCGTACGGCTGAGATATTTGAGAAATCAGGTATACCTTATTACACGGAATATCAGCATTCCTGTGGCTATGCCCGCCGTTGTGGCTTGCAACATTCAAAAGGGAAGTTTTATTTTGATGTGGATGGTGATACACTTTATCCGCCTCAGTATTATGAGATTATGCTTAACAATCTTTTGAAACCGGGTGTTTCCTGTGTTTCAGCCACATGGTCTTATTTCCCAGACGCCAATCATAGTAAATTCGAATTAAGGATGTTTGAGATGTGCCGTGACTTGTTCTTGTGGATTCAGCATTTTAAGCGACCTGAGCTGAGTGTACGAGGCTTGGTTTTTGCCTATAATGCTGACTATGGCCGTCAAGAGGAGTATCGTGTAGACATCATCCGTGGTGAGGATGGCTCCATGGCTTTGGCATTGAAAAAATATGGTAAGATTGTCTTTGTTCGTGATCGTCGATGCCGTGCCATTACTGGCTATGGAACAATTGGCAATCAGTCCATGTGGCAGAGTTTTATCCAACATGTCAAGATACAGAGTAAGGGCATCTCTCGAATCTTTTATAAGAAAGAACACTATGAGGATAGTGACGATAATCTGGTGAAACCATAGTGTCATCGAATGAAAGTCCTGTATGTCTTCCGTTCTTTGGCTGTTTGGGGAGGAATTGAGCGCATCTTGGTTGAAAAGATGAATTATCTCTCCCAAGTTTATGGCTATGATGTCTATATGTTGACATCAGATCAGGGCAATCATCCTATTCCCTATCATTTGGATGATAATGTACATTTTGAGGACTTGAACATTCGTTTTCATCAACAATATCAATACTCATTCTTTCGAAGGTTATGGGTGGCAAGAACATTAAAGAGAAAATATGAGAAATGTTTGTCTGAACGTATATGCCAAATTAAACCTGATATCATCATATGTACAACGGCCGATCATATTGATTCGTTGGGCAAATTGAAAGGATCGATTCCTTTGGTAGTGGAATCACATTCAATTTGCATACGTACCATAGAAGATGGTCATTGCTGGCTTAGAAGAAAATGGCATCGTTATCATTATATGAAAGCCCTTTCAGAAGTCGATGTTCTAGTGGCATTGACAGAAGGGGATGCCGTCGAATGGCGCAAGGTGCACCCTCATGTGGTTGTTATCCCAAATCTTCTTCATTTGAATGATGGCGCGGTTTCCACACTTGGGAATAAACGGGTGATATGGGTAGGTCGGTTTGACTATCAGAAACGCCCCATGCAAATGATTCGTATCTGGGAGAAAATTTATCCGTTGCATCCTGATTGGCAATTGGATATTTATGGGGAAGGAGAACAACGGCAGGAATTAGAGAATAAAGCTCGTTCGTTAGGTATGAATATTGTGATTCATCAACCCACAGAAGACATCTTTGAATGTTATAGGGAGAGTTCAATCCTGGTTTCAACCTCCTTGTTTGAACCTTTCGGACTTGTCATTCCCGAGGCCATGAGCTGTGGTTTGCCAGTTGTTGCCTATGATTGTCCTTATGGGCCAGCAAGTCTTATTCTGGATGGTGAGAATGGTTTCTTAATTAAATGTGGTAATATGAAGGCTTTTGCAAATAAAGTTAGTTTGTTGATGGATAACCTAAAGCTGAGAAAGAAAATGGGATCAGCAGGAGCGCTAACCTCAAAAAACTATGATTCCGGTCGAATCATGCCTCTATGGATAGACCTTTTTGCCCAATTGTTAAATAGATAGAAAGATTTTTGGTCCTTTATTTGTTTGTTTCCATATAAATAGTTATCTTTGCCAAAAATTGAAGAAATATGAATGGTCCTCTTGTTTCCATTGGCATTCCTGTATATAATGTGGAGCCTTATATTGAAAAGTGTCTGTTATCTGCATTGAGTCAGTCCTACGAGAATCTGGAGATTCTTGTGGTAGATGATTGTGGCTCCGACAATTCTATGGCTATTGTTTCGGGTTTGATACAGACACATTCTAGAGGAAATATTGTGAGGATTATTCATCATAAGCTGAATAAAGGTATTGGAGAAGCAAGAAATACGATAATAAAAGAGTGCAAAGGTAAATATGTCTATTTCATAGATTCGGATGATTTCATAGAACCTAATGCTATAGATCTGTTATGTGCCCAAGCAGAGAAATTTGAAACGGACGTCGCAATTGCTTCTCATAGAAAAGTTGCTTTAAAAACGGGAGAAGAATTACCTACGTACCAATATAAATCATTCCAACTATTTCAAGGCGATGATGCATTTGCAAATTATGTATGTTCAGATTTGAGATGGCATGTTGCGATTGTTGTATGGAATATCTTGTTTTCTGTAGAATTCCTTCGGACTAATAATTTGTTGTTTGCTGGCAGAAAAGATGAAGATGCATTATTTCTCTCAGACTATTATTCAGAAGTGAAAAGTGCTGTAATAATGCCAGATATAACCTATAACTATGTTGCACGCCCAGATTCTATTATGGGTTATATGGCAAGAAAAATGATTCCCATTAGGGAGATTCACGAACGTTTCAATACTGACGCTATCATGACAGAGCATTGTGCTCGATTAAGAGGCCGCTCATTCTATGATGTTCATTGTGCAAGGGTTATGAAACATAAATTTCGTGCCGCTTGTGTTGCATTAAGACACCGTAAACGTTTCACAGAGCCATTGACAAATCAAGAAATTTGTCAAGAATTGAAACATCCTGCATCTATCTCAGATATTATAAACTTTAAACGTTATAAATTATTCCATTTGTTTTTTTATACTCTCAGTAAGCTACCACAATCATTAGCTGTAAGTTTGACATATATAGTAGGAAAGTTAATCCGATGGATCTAACTTTTTACAGTACGCGCTTTCTTTTTCCTATTATTTTTATAACCTGGACTGAAAGATTTGAAGGCATCTTGCCTATGACATAAAAGCCAATATTAATAAGTTTGTGCTTTTTAAACCCTATTATGTTTGATAATGACAAAGGATGTCTCATAGCATCTCTAACCATTTCATTTTTTAATGCAGGTTTAATACGATCCCTATTTTTAAGTACACCACATATCATGAAAAACATTAGAATCATCCCTTTAGTACAACGAGTTTCAAAATAGGGTTTACTTTTTAACTCGAGACATTTGTTTTTGAGGTAGGTGTATATCCTGATAAACTCCTCTATTTCATCTAATTTGATTTCCTTCCGATGTTGATAATTAGATAGTGAGTTGTCTCTAATTACATAATAGTAAGTATGATCAGGAATAATAACGGCACTTTTTACTAATGGGATCATATCACAACTACAAATCATATCGTCGTTAAATCTTGCTTGTTTGAAACGGATATGATTCTTTTCAATAAAGTCGTGTTTAAACAAAATATTCCAAATGAAATCCCTTAGAGTAGGGTGAACATCTTTATTGGCATAATTTGCTAAACAATCTTCGCCTCTTAAGACTAAATATGGTTGATTTAGAAAATCTTGGCCTATGTCCATGGGATTTCCATCAATGTCCACGGGAAGTACAGAACCATAAACCACATCCACTTGATGCTTTACAGCTTGGTTGTATAGCTTTTCTAAGCAGTCTTCTGAAATATAGTCATCAGAATCTATTAACATGATGTATTCGCCCTGAGCTTCTTCAAGAATACGATTCCGAGCAGCCCAACAACGCATATTCTGAGGTTGGGTGATAATTCTAATATTCTTACCCTTTGGATGTGATTCTTGTAACTCTTTAATAATATCAATCGATTTGTCCGGTCCGCGATCATCTACAGCAAGAATTTCGATATCGTCCGCAAACGACTGGTTTAAAACAGACAACATACATTTCCTAATATATGGTTCTACACCATAAACCGGCATTCCTATTGTTACTTTGTATTTATATTCATTCATATGTTTCTCTGTTATTATGAGGTTTTACATATAATTTTTGTATGGTGTATTTAGATCGATAAATTTTATATGAAGGGGAACTTGCTTCTCTTTTGGTTCATAGAAGTCTGTCCTGTTATATCTGGTTTTAAGATATTCTATGTAATCACGAACAATCATAGCCTTTCTATTTTCAAATTCTATTGTGGTATAATTCTCAAATATGGAAGCTTGATAGGGTATCATATTATAATAATGATATCCCCCAAAAAGTTCACGATATGTATATTGGGTAGAAACATGACTGAGTATTTCTACAACTTTCTGGAAGAACATCAAATATAATCGTCGGTTAGATAAGATAGTATCTATTGCAAAATTTTTTAGTTTATCTTTTAGTCCGTTGCTTGGTGTCCTGTCTTTGTCAATAGTCATTATTCTTTTACACAAAAATAAGTCTATGTTTTTTAAGAATCCTTCAGGTACTTTATCGTAAACGTCAATATCAACGAAAGCTCCCAAAATATTACCATCATAATGAATGACTGTCGTATTGTCATTGACGATTTTGGTAAAACAGATTTTTAATTTTGTTGTATAGTCACTATTTTGATAGTTTATTATAGAAAAACCATTAGGCAAACTTTGTTCAGCAACCTTCAGAAATTTATTATAATTCTCACGTGTCATCATTATGTCAATATCATCATCCCATGGAAGAATTCTTTTATATAGGTGTGCACCTACAACAGAACCTCCACATAGAGAATAATTTATGTGGTGCTCCCTGCAGATTCTGTCAACAATATCGAAAATCTCCAGACATTTCAGTTGCAATTGCCTTAATTCTGAATCCATTCTAAGTTCGGGGAGACTATTTAAAACTTTCGAAAAGGGCTTTCCATCGGCCCATAATAATATCAATGTTAAAATCATTGGCTCTGATCTTTGCTGCCTCAGAGAACTGTTGCCGTAAATGATCGTTTTCCATTAGAGAACATAGTCTCTCTATGAACAAAGAACTATTACCATCTTCTACAAGAAAGCCGTTCTTCCCATCTTCAATAATATTTCTTGGACCGTTTGGACAATCAAAAGCGATACAAGGTACACCGTGTTTCATGGCTTCTAATATAATTAAGGGGAAACCCTCAAAATAGGAAGTAATAACACAAATGGAACTATTAGCATATTCTATACTTATATCTTGGGTGGCACCTCGTAAAGAGAGGTTCTTGACATTATTCTTATTGATAAGGAGTGTTAGTTGGTCTTTTATTATTCCATCACCAAAAATATCTAACTGCCAATCAGGAAAATGGGTATTAATTGATGGCCATATGCTAATAAGTCTATCAAACCCTTTTTCTTTGTTTAATCGTCCAACGGCAATCACCCTTTTCTTATTACAAGTACTGTATTGTGATATACGCATGGATGAAAAGTTGGGTATCACTTCTACCTGTTTAGCTTTTTTCCACTGTGCTTTATCTTCTTTAGTTAATGTGACTATAATATCTGCCTTCTTCTCGATATTACGGATGTAAATCCATTTTGCGTAGAGTTTGGAGATAAATGATCCACAATAGATACTTGAAAATATAAGGGATCTGGGTTCGTGACACTCAATAATCTTTTTTGCATTACATGGGATGGAACATACTAAATCTGCCAGAGAATAACTTACTCCAATTAGTATGTCAGGCTTAATCAAGTTAATATGATAAGACAATTTTTTACGCATATCATACATTATCTTTAGTTTTATGAATAAGCGTTTTGGATATTTGTATCGGTATTGTATATGATATGGTATTCCTAAATTGATTTGATGAATAGAATCTGATAAAAGATATAAATTCGGAGTGTCATTGTCTTGAAATAGATTTATAAAATATACATTATAGCCAAAATGCTTTGTTAAATAATTAGCTTTTTCGGCTATAATTCTTTCTGCTCCTCCCATTTTTCCTAAAGAGGGTAGGATATATACAATTTTCATATGTAACGGTCTAAGTTCACACTTTGTTTTTTTGTTTCTTTGCTATGTTTTTTCTGCAAATATACAGCATTTTTGTGAAATTTGCAAATATTTGGTCTTATTTTTAAAATAAAATATTATATTTGCAGTCAAAAATAATAAAAAGAGTAAAATTATAAATTGAATAGAATGAAAATATCGATTATAATTCCTATTTATAATGTACATGATTATGTAGAAAGGTGCTTAGATTCTGTCATATGTCAAGAATGTGAAGACTTTGATTTGGAGTGTATTTTGGTCAATGATTGTACGCCAGATGATAGTATGGATGTAGTTGAACGTAAACTAAGAGATTACGTTGGCAAGATTGAATTTGTTATTGTTAATCATTTAGATAATAAAGGGTTATCTGCTTCTAGGAATACAGGTGTGCGGCATGCCAAGGGAGATTTCGTGTTTTTTCTAGATTCTGACGACAAACTTGAAGTTGGCGCTTTTAAGTATATGATTAATACTGTTAGGAAAGATACTGAAATAAACTCTGATGTTGATGTGATTATTGGTAATACCTTTATATGTAAAGATGGTAAACAGTCAATGTATTATAAGGAAGTATCCCCCTTTTTCCTTGATAATTCTGACGAGACAGCACTTCGTAGTTTGCTTAATCGAGATTTATATCATATTGCATGTAATAAATTGGTGAAACGTGAATTGATATTGAAGCATAACGTTTTTTTTCAAGAAGGTATAATAGACGAAGATATGCTATGGTCTTATCTTGTTTTTTATTATGCAAAAGGTGTTTGGGTGTTGCCCCAAACAACATATATATATGAAGATAATCCAGGCTCAATAATGAATACATCTTCAGAAAGAATTGCTCAGAGAATATATAGTCGTATTATAATATGTAATACGATATTAAACTATCTTCCAAGATTATCGTTCATTGAATATTATATGTATCTTTTTTATATTTTGACTAGAGCGATAAATCTATTTGAGATAAATAAATCAGACAGTTTTGTAAGAGGATATAGCGATGATCTTTTCAAGTTAAGAGACCGGATTCTTACTGAGGTGTTTGATAGACAGTTGTATTTCATGTATATGTTCTTCCTAACAACAAAAAAGCCCTTAAATGCTCTTACTAAATTTAGGTGGTTTCGTCGATATTATGATAAAATAGCGAAATTTATTATGATGATAAGTTGATTTATTTGTCCATTTTTTATTTGTGAATTATTGATAAAATTGAAGCCTTTTATATATGAATGTTGCAATTATCATAGCTGCTGGGTCAGGAAATAGGATGGGACAAGATATTCCCAAACAGTTTATCAATGTGTATGATAAACCTGTGCTGATTTATACCTTGGAGAGTTTTCAACGACACCCGATGGTAGATGCCATCGAGGTGGTTTGCCTCGATGGTTGGCATGAGGTGCTTTGGGCTTATGCCCATCAGTTTAATATCACGAAACTGAAGTGGGTCGTTTCTGGTGGTAACACAGGACAGGAGAGTATCCGCAATGGTGTTTATAACCTGGAGGATAAAGCGGGTGATGACGATATCGTGATTATCCATGATGGTATTCGGCCATTGGTGGATGCTACGGTCCTGACGGATGTTATCCAGAAAGCCAAGCAATATGGTAATGCAGTGACCTCACTGCCTTATAATGAGCAGATATTTATTGTTAACTCCGAGGATGATTCGACAACGAAGGCATATATCCCCCGTGAAACCTTACGGCGTGTTTCTACTCCGCAGGCTTATCAATTCAAGAAGTTGGACTGGGCCTACCATGAGGCATTCGAAAAGGAGATTGGTATCTATGGCTCAGCCTATACCAACACGATGATGGTGGAATTGGGTGAGACACTACATTTTGCGGCAGGCTCTGATAAGAATATTAAATTGACAACGAAGGATGACCTGGAGCTCTTTAAGGGTTACCTTAATATGGATAAAGACACATGGCTGAAATGATCAATAAACAACACCCACTTTATCAGGAAGACTTGAAAAATATCCTAGATATTCCTGAATTTGAGCAACTTAAAGGTAAGTCTTTTCTGATTACTGGCGCGACTGGGCTGATTGGCGTCTGCATGATTGATGCTCTGATGAGATACAATAGTCAAGGCGCAGATATTCAAATTTATGCCGTTGGCAGAAGTTGGGAGAGGGCAAAATCTCGCCTTGGGGAGTATGAGCAGGATGAGCATTTTCATTTCATGGAACAAGATGTTCGTCAGCCATTGCCGGAGGATATTCGAGTGGATGTGGTTATCCCTTTGGCCTCCAACACCCATCCGCTGGCCTATTCCCAATATCCGATAGAGACCATTGAGATTAATGTGAAAGGTGCTGAACATGCCTTGAATAAGGCTCTGGCTTGTGGAGCCACGGTTCTTTATCCGTCTTCTGTAGAGGTTTATGGCAATGCCCGTGGTGAGGATGTCTTTACGGAGGATTATACAGGAAAACTGAATCTTGAGAATGCCCGTGCCTGCTATCCCGAATCGAAACGTTTGAGCGAAGCACTCTGTCTGTCATATATGGCTGAACGTGGTGTTGATGTGAAGATTGCTCGTCTGAGCCGAGCCTTTGGGCCAACGATGCTGATGTCGGATACCAAAGCCTCATCACAGTTTATCCTGAAGGCCTTGGCAGGTGAGGATATTATTCTGAAGAGTAAAGGTGAACAGTTTTTTTCTTATACTTATGTGGCTGATGTTGTCAGGTCGATGCTGTTTATTCTGCTTCATGGAGAATCAGGAAAGGCCTATAATGTGTCAAACCAAGATTGCAATGTGAAGTTGAAAGACTTTGCTGGGGCCTGTGCCCATTGGGCTGGTAAGGAGGTGGTGTTTGACCTTCCGTCTGAGGTGGAACAAAAGGGCTATTCCGTTGCGATGCATGCCATTCTTGATAATTCTCGATTATTGTCCATCGGCTGTCTGCCTCTCTATCCGTTTGATGAGGCTATTCTGCGTACGTTTGAAATACTATCCTTTTAGATGGTGATAATAAAATGGCAAAACCCGATCTTCAATGATAATTTTATAGAAATAACGAAGTCGAATAAATAAATGAGGTGTATTTTGTAATAGAAAAGAAATAATGATCTGCCTTTTCCCGTTATGAAAAGAGATGTTTTTGCCTTCTTTCCTTATGTAATCTATGATTTCAATTCTATCTTTATCTTTTTTTATAGATTTACATACAAGACGGATCATGAATGAAAAAGATGTCCACATGTCCTCTCGAAGTTTATGGTCAATGGCAGAATTTAAAAAATTTGAGTGTGTTAAATCCATAGTTCTACTTATTGCGATACAATATTTTATTGCATTCTCCTTATTAAAAGAGTGAGTTATGCTATTGGACCTTTGACGGTATATGTAGAAATTCCAAAAGATCCTTAAACATTGTTTTGCTTTCAGATAGCATTCGTGAGTAAAGGGAATGTCCTCGTATTTAATGTTTGGATAGAATTTAAGATTGGCTTCAATTAGAAAATTCTTATTATAGAGTGTATGCCATACATAACATTCGTTAGGATTGAGATCTTCTAGAAATAGTTGTTCTCCAGTTTTCTTTTGAATGCAAAAGTCTTTTTGAGGTATAGCCTGGAGATTGATTATTTCCTCATTGGTCATTCTAATGAAATCGGCCACTACTAAATCAACTTGAGATTCAATGGCCTTTTCAAAGAGAGGCTTAAGACTATTATCAATTAATAAATCATCTGAGTCTAGCATCAGGATGTATTGACCTTTAGCCTTGGAGATACCGTTGTTGCGTGCCAAAGATAATCCAAGATTCTCTTGATTAATAACAATGATGTTCTTGTGCTGGTCTATGATGTCCTGGATGACCTCCATACTGTGGTCTTGAGTCCCGTCATTCACTATAATAACTTCGAAGCTGTCTTCATCAAGTCCTTGTCGGAAGATGCTTTCAATACATAGACGGATATAATCCTCTACGTTATAGACGGGGACAATGATACTTAGTGCTAAGTTTATGGTTTCTTCCATTTTGGATATTTTGCTACAAAAATAGTAAGATATTCCGATATAACCAAATACTTTTGCATTTTTTGCCTAAAAGTATTGGGGCATGCGTCTTTGACCACAAAATGATGGGGTAGAGAAAGGCAACAATGACGATGGCTGTGGGTAATGCTGTGTACCAGTGATAACAGATGATGCCGTTGATTCCAAGGGTATGTTCGAGGGAGAAATTAGCAATCGTGACCAGCATGATGTGGAGGCCGATGATGACGAGGGTTCCAATGGAGATGTTGGTGACTATAGAGGATCTGAGTCCATTAAGGACCTTACAACCGTACAACACTCCAAAAAGAAATAGTACGTTGATGGGGTAGAAGAGGGCGATGTGTAGGATGTGCTGCCCTGCATAGAAGGCTTCCAGATGCCAGGAAAAGAGCATGATGCTTGCCAAAAGACATGCGATGCAGCCAGTGATATCCCATCTGAGATGACACTCTCTAAATAGATGATATTGACCAAACAGGTACCCCATATAATAATAAGGTAGATTCCGCATGATGCCAATGGGCGTCAGCTGAGGTGCAAACTCCCAGTATTTGTTGGCGCCATAGAGGATGACGGAGAGGATGCAAAGTCCTGTCATTATCCAATGCTGATATTCGGTCTTCCTGCAGAGATCGACCAGGATGTGCATAAATAGAATGGCTGGCAGATACCAGAGCGGACCATTCAGTGGTTCGGCAAATGAACTCTCATGCTCCATCAGTAAGGCTCCAATCAGTGGTCGCATGGCCTGAAACATATCGGGCATCCCTCCATGAACAAGGTAATATTTCAGGATCCAATATGGATATACCACCACATTATATATAATATAAGGTATGATGAGGCCGTACCAATATTTCTTCCAGTTCTCCTTGTCGCTCCCACGATTTTTCTTCAGATAACCTGAGATGAAAATGAAAATCACCATTGTCAGTGCCTGAAGATACCGATAGTAGAACCACTCCTGCGATTGGGGCAGATGGCAGAACACTACGCTACAAACGGCGAGTGCTTTGGCCCAATCTATCCAGTTGATTCTCTCTTTCATGCTACAAAGTTACATTTTTCTCATGAAACAGCCAAGAGTCCCAACTTTTTTCTTTACTTTTGCAGATGAAATGGCAAAGCAACGTATAGCATATATTGACGCAATGCGAGGATTCACGATGATTCTCGTTGTGTTTGCTCATGTCTGTTATTTCTGCATGGATGCCCCGTTGATGGGATATAATCGCATCTTCTATCTTTTTCGATTGCCGTGTTTCTTTATGATTAGCGGTTGGCTGTTCGAACCAATAGCCAGTCGTCCGTTCAAGGAAGTCATTCGTCACAAGGCGATGGTGCAACTGCTGCCTACTTTTATATTTCTTCTGCTTTTGGCTCCTCCACCAGAGTTCTTCCATCAGTTGGGTACCTTGAAGGGAGGCTACTGGTTCACGTTTGTGTTGTTCGAGTTCTTTGTACTCTATCTGCTGATTGTCCGTCTTGGCAAAGCTTGGCGCCCTTGGGTTGCGTTGGGCATTGCATTGACGGCCTTTTGCTGTGCTAGATATTACAATGAAATTCATCTTTCTGCTGTTGGCGCACAAAAATATGTGGTGGATGCCTTCGGCTTTTTGAGCATTACCTTATGGCGATTCTTCCTATTTTTCTATATCGGTGCCTGGATGCGTAGACATTTCGAGGCTTTTATCCGATGGACCAATCACACATGGGCCTTGCCTGCGATGGCCGTCATCTTCTTTCTGATTGCCTCAACTTCCCACAAGGACATACTGTGGTATGAGATGTTACGATTCTTCTTGGGAGGAATTACAGGCATGTGGATGATCTTTACCTGCTTCCGACTCTCTGAATCGTGGCTGAATAAGATTCATCTATCCAAACCACTTCAATATGTAGGAACGCGAACCTTGGATATCTATCTGCTGCACTACTTCTTCCTGCCCCGATTTCTGATTCCTTATGCAGATCAGTTGCGGGCTTACGATAGTCAGTTCATCGAATTCCTAGTGATTCTTGTTATAGCCCTCGTCGTCTTAGCCATCACCCTGCTGGCAAGCTACCTCATCCGCCTCAGTCCCTTCTTGGGACATTACCTCTTCGGGGTGAAGTACGAGAAATAGCTCTCATTTCTGGTACACCCTGACATAATCAATAAGGTATCTTAAAGGGAACTGAGAGCAATCCGGCTCGCCGCCGTTGGAGCCGAGGGCGAGGTTGAGGAGGATATAGTGTTTGAAGCCTGGAATGGTGTTGGAGAATGGGTTTTCGTGGTTGCCGCCATAGCCTCCATTAACTGTCTTTGAGAGGTCGATTTCGTTCAAGAGTTCATCATCCAGATAGAGGCGGATGAAGTCTTTGTCCCAATCCATGCGCCAAATGTGGAACTTATCGGCCCAATCAGGATCCTTTTCCGTGAAGTGGCTAAAGGGCATCACCACAGAATCCCAAACAGCCTTCCATCGCTCTGTTGAACCCCAGCAGGCATTGGCCAAAATAGAAGGTACGCCATCCTTGATGTAATACTCCATCATGTCAATCTCACCATTCTGCGGCCATTCCCATTTGTTGCCCAATAACCAGATGGCTGGCCACGAACCTGAGGCAACAGGAATCTTGGCGCGCACCTCAACCCTTCCATACAGGAATTGAAAACCCAATCGCGTGGTCAGACTACTCGAGGTGTATTCGATAAACTCGCGATTCTTTCGCCAATCACTACTGCCAGCTTCATAAAGAGGATTCTTACGATGCTCCTTTCGTCCCTCAATCACCAGACAACCATCTTTTACCCAAGCATTCTGCGACTGATACCACTGTAATTCTTGGTTCCGCTTAAAGCCTCGCTCAAAAGTCCAATCCTTCGAAGGACGACCATCGACTTCAAACTCATCACTCCACACCAAACGATATTCCTTCTGCCCTTTGACTAAGACAGGGAACATCAGAAAGAGTAATATACCGATTACAGTCTTCATTCTCAACACTTTACAGATAGATAATCACAAAGAAAGAGGCAAGCCAGCCGAGGATGCAGAACTGGACGAAATGGTCCTTGACGAGCGATTTAGTGGGTGAGCCACTAAGACCAAATACAATCATATTTTGCAGATAACGAAGCATGCCAGCAAGTACCCAACCGCTCGTCAGATAGACATAACGGGTTCCCATTCGCTCGATGACCTCTGGCGACATGGTGTACATGATGTAGCAAACCAGAGTGACAGAAGCAATGATGGCTGTGGCTTCGTTGATGAAGGTCTTGTTGTAACCCGTAATCGAAACACGCGGTTTCTGACCCGTCTTTTCATAGATGCGGTAGTCGTCGTTGCGCTTGGTGAAGGCCAGGAAAAGCGTCACCAAGAAGGTCATCATCACCAGCCAATGGGAGATCCAGATATCAGTAGTGACACCTCCGATGAGCACTCGCATCACGAATCCGATAGCGATAATCGAGACATCAAGGATGGCATATTGCTTCAGTCGGATGCAGTAGGCGATGTTCATCAGCCAATACGCCGCCATGATCATATATAAATAAGGTGTATTCACGCTCTGGGCCAAGGGCACCAGGGCAAAGGCGGCAATCGTACAAAGCAGCATCATCGCGTAACCAGCTCCTACACTAACGGCTCCTGATGCTATCGGACGAAGACGCTTCTTGGGATGCAAACGGTCTGCCTCAACATCCTTCAAATCATTGAAACAGTAGATGGAACTGGATATGAGACAAAACGATGCGAAGATAATAAGTGTTGGCCACAGCAAATCCCACTTCAACAGATTGTTGCTGAAGAAGATAGGCGCAAAGACGAACACGTTCTTGAGCCATTGCAGTGGGCGTAGCAGCTTGATGTATTGTATCATCGGGTGCAAAGATAGTATAAATCGAATGAAATGCAAAATAAATTGCGATTTATTTTCATTTCTGAGATGCCGCCTATCTTCGAACATGTTCAAAGATACGAATAAGTGAGAGATTTTCCAAATTTATTTGAGAAAAACCGAACGTGAGTATCTTCGAGCGAAGCTCAAAGATAGTGCAAAATTTCGATTAAGCGAAGAGAATACAAATCATGTACTACAAGAAGTTGGAAAAATCGTGCTACTGGTGCTACAGAGGCTTGTAACTATCTGATAATCAGTCAAAGTACGGTGCAAGATTGGCTAAAAATCGTGCTACTATGGTGCTACTGATTGTGCTACTGAAGCGATTTTTTCCATCAAAAAGGGTATATCTTACGTTGTTGCAGATATCTTCTTACGTTGATGGAGATATCTTCTTTGCATCAAAGGAAATATTCCTTATTGGGTAAAGAGACTATCTCCTCAGGGGTAAAAGCCTATCTAAATCGGGATTAAGTGCCGTCTAAACCACCTTTCGCCTACGCCCAAAATGGTTTGCGCCTATAGCCAAAACACCTTGCGCCTATGCCCAAAACAGAAACGTTTGTTTTTCAGTGACTTACAAATACGTTTTCTGGTGCAAGATCAGTAGCACCATAGTAGCACGATTTTTAGCCAATCTTGCACCGCACTTTGGTTGATTATCAGATAGTTACAAGTTTCAGTAGCACCAGTAGCACGATTTATTTCATCTCACTCTATGGCAGATGACTCCTTTGAAATATGAAAGCGTCAAAAAGTTAAATAAAACGAAATTCTTAGCTTAATGCTTCTTTATTACGATTATAATTATTATATTTGCAATAAAATTATGGTTGCATATGTCTGAGATGAATGTCCAGAATCCATTTATTGTAGGTAAGTATCTGTCAGACAGCTATTTCTGTGACAGAGAAAATGAAACCGAATTCTTGAGAAAACAAATCGTTAATGGACGAAATGTTGCTCTTATTTCTCCCCGTCGTATTGGCAAGTCGGGGTTGATTCAGCATTTCTTTCATCAACAGGATATTCAAGAGAACTATTATCTGTTTTTTGTTGACATATATGCAACGACTTCATTGGGAGAGTTTGTATATACACTTGGAAAAGAGATCTTCGAACAACTTAAACCACAGCCGACCGCTTGGAAAGAAAAGTTCTTCCAGATAATCTCCTCTTTTAGGATAGGATGTAAGTTGGATCCATATACGGGAGTGCCAACACTTGACATTGGACTTGGTGATATCCAAACTCCAACAACATCGCTAGATGAGATTTTCACCTATATTAATGAAGCTGATAAGCCTTGTGTTATAGCTATAGACGAGTTCCAGCAGATAGGAGAATATGCAGAAAAGAACGTTGAGGCCTTACTTCGAACAAAGATCCAACAGTGTAATAAGGTACAGTTCATTTTCTCAGGAAGCAAACGCCATATCATGAGTAATATGTTCAACTCACCATCGAAACCATTCTATCAGAGTGCTATCAGTATGGGCTTGGAACCACTCCCCATGGATGTTTATTCAGATTTTGCCATCCGTCTATTTGAGGAAAGAAGTCGAAAGTTGGAGCGTGAGGTGGTTGAAACGATATGGCAAAGATATGATGGATACACATGGTTTGTTCAGATGATGATGAATGAACTCTTTGCTTTGACTCCGGATGGCGGGACTTGTCTGCCACCGATGATACCGATAGCCCGGAAAAACGTCATCATGTCGCAGGAGGGTAGTTACAAGGACCTGCTTTCCAATCTGCCTCCAAAGCAGAAAATGGTGCTCCAAGCTATAGCCAAGGAAGGCATTGCTCAAAATATTACCTCTGGCAAATTCATCAAGAAGTACAACCTCAATTCTGCCAGTACTGTCCAGTCAGCCGTTAAACTCCTGCTAAACAATGACCTTGTGACAAAAACCGATACTGGCTATCGTGTATATGATTTCTTCCTTTCTGATTGGTTGGCAACGATTTATTAAATATGATTCTGATGAAACGACGAAATAGGTTTTCTGTCATTCTTGTGATATTGATCATCTGCCAAGCCTTATATATATATAATAAGGTGGGGAAGAGAGGCTTTGGTCATAAGGTCGTGGTCTGTATACCAGTTTATGGGCAGAGCTATGCTTTGGGAGAGGAAGCTCAGAGAATTACCAACTTTGATTCGCTAAGGATTAAATATAATGGTAGAATCGTAACAGAGCACATGGGGCATGTCTTTGGTTATTTCGACCATAGCAGTCGGTACAAACAGTATCTCAAACGACTTCTTCATTACGATAGGAAAGCGTTTGAACTCTCAGTCTATTCTATGGCAGAGTCACTAGCGAGTCAATTAGGTGAAGATACGCTCATCTGCATCTTTCCTGGAGGACACGGTATGAATACTATACAAGAGTTGATGAAACCCGTTGATCCTTATAACAAATTTATTGCTGAGATAGCTCATGCTAATCATGAAGCCAAGCGTAGAGGGTGGGAGTTTTACGTTCCTGCAGTCTGTTGGATGCAGGGAGAGTCGGATATCGTGGAATACCCAGATTACGATTATAAAGAATATTTCCATCGAATGTATAATGATCTGAATACGGATATCAAGGCTGTAACAGGGCAAAAGGATGATATTCGTATCATCAGTTACCAAACGACTACAGTTACAAAAGGCTTAAAGTACAAGCCTAATCATTATGAGGGCGTAGAAGGTCGTACACCAACAGCACAGATGGAACTAGTGAGGGATGACTCTCTCATATGGGTAAGTGGACCGACCTATCCTTATGACTTTGTAAACGAATCTCTTCATATTGATGCGGTTGGACAGAAAAGTATTGGTCTTCTTGCTGCAAAATCTGCGATGGGAATTCTTAGAAATGAAAAGCGAAACATCGGTCTTGTGCCAATAAAATATGAAGTTGACGGCAATGATATCAGAATCCTCTTTAATGTCCCAGAACCTCCCTTATGTTTTGATACCATCAACGTTCGAAAGGCGGACAACTATGGCTTTAATGTTATCCGAAAGGATGATACGGATATCATCTCTGATGTCTTGATTGAGCAGAACACTGTTGTAGTCAAATGTACAGAGTCACCTAGTGGCTGCAAGTTGCGCTATGGCATCAATGGTGAGTTCCTGAAAGGTGGAAGGGTAAATGGCTCTCGAGGGAATCTAAGGGATTCACAGAATTCATTAAGCAATTGGTGTTTTTTATTTGAAGTTGATCTTTTATAAATTCATTAAGGAAATGCATCCATTATTGAGTATCATAACTCCTGTTTACAATGTGAAGCCATATCTGAATAGATGTGTTGAGAGCATATTGAATCAATCATATTCTAATATTGAATTAATTATGATTGATGATGGATCTACTGATGGCTCATCTATCTTATGTGATGAATGGGCAGCAAAAGATAATCGTATCATTGTTATTCATAAAGAAAATGGCGGAGTTAGTTCTGCAAGGAATGCCGGATTGGGAAAGGCTAAAGGAGAATACCTGACTTTCGTAGATCCTGATGATTTCCTTGCACCAGATACTTATGGGAGTAATATGGACTATCTATTGAATCATCAGGAGGTTGACATACTTCAATATCCGTATTGTCATTATGTCAATGATAACAATATATCAAACTATCATAAACCATCTTCAGTTGTGTTCGTAGGTGCTAAAGAAATCTTCAGGAACTGGTGGTCTGGTAGTCCATTAGAGTATGTCATATGGAATAAGATATATAAGCGTTGCCTTTGGCATGATATTCATTTTAATGTAGATCACATTTCTGAAGACACTTGTCTCGTTCCAAAATTCGTTAATCGCGCGAAGATTGTTTATATCTCTGAGAATGGATTATATTATTATCAACGAGCTAGAGAAGAGTCGTATACATTTGGGGAATATACATTTGAAAAACATCTTGATCTGTTTTATGCGCATGCTGCAATCTTCAATTGCTTCAAATTGTTTCCAGATATGGTGACTGAGAAAGTCACGGCATTTACTCGATTATATAGACGTTTAATATCTGCAAAACAATCAGATATTAATGCGGATATTCATACTCCACTAAAAATAATATCTGAGTTTTCCCCATCTTGGCGTGAGATTATGATATCTCACAATACAGATAAGATTTGGTTATTATCAGCTAAGATTTTTGGACCATCAATATTTGTTAAACTATTTTTGAGTTATTTGAGATTAATATAATGTTTCTTTAATAGTAGAGTAATATGCTGATATATGTTAAGCATTATGGACAGATGTGTAATAGGCTATGGGCAATAATGCCCGTAATTGCTTATGCATTGCAAAAGAAGAAGAAGTTATATGTTATATTTGCTAAGAAAAGTTACTTGGGTTACTTCCCTCATCTAAAAAAATGCAAATGGGTGAGGTTTATGTTTAGCCATAATTGTATTCATCCCAAATCGTTAGAATGGCGTCTATCATTATTGTCTGAAAAGTATAATCTTGAGTTAAAAGAGGATCTAAAGACTATAAATCATGTCGGCTTATTTTCTTTTGTTGATGGATGGCAACATTCCAGTGATGTGTCATACATTATTGAACAGAAATTGGAAATAGTGAAGATCTTTGAACCAGAAGAAAAGGTTATTCATAAAGTTAATTATTATTTTGATAAATATAAGGGGATAACTATAGGTGTTCATGTTAGACGAGGAGATTATAAAGATTATTTAGATGGAAAGTATTTTTTTTCAGATGAAGTATATTTGGATGCCATAACGCAAGTTCGAAAGTTGTTTTCTTATGGGAATGGTAATGTGCGTTTCTTGATTTGTTCGAATGAGCCTTTTAATGTGCCTCAAAACTATGGTGACATTTTCTCTATAGATAACACAGATGGAATGATAGATCTTTATGCATTAAGTTGCTGTGATTATATAATTGGTCCTCCGAGTAGCTATTCACAATGGGCTTCGTTTTATGGAAATGTACCACTTTGTATGTTGCTTGATGAAAATATAGATATAAATAAAGAATCTTTCTCTCGAATTGTATCTTTTAATACTTTTGAAAACGGAAAATGTATTAAGTTGAATAGTCATAAAAATGAATATTATTTAGAATAGAATTAGTTATTCTCATAGTGATAGAAGAAATATGATGCAACTAGTAAATTCTTTTGATAATTTGGTATTGGTAAATCAATCTCCATTTAGTAATGATGAGGGACGAATGGCATTTATTGATATCGCAAAGGGAATAGGTATTATTATAGTATTATTTAGTCATGTATGTGGATTCATGGTAAAATGGGCAAGTCCATTCTTTATACCATTATTTTTTGTTACCAGCGGATTCTGTACTAATCATTTGGTAAAAATTTCACAAAAAGTTAAAAAGCTAATTGTCCCATATTTCTTTTTTACTTTAGTCCTTTTTCTTATATATAGGTCTTTTCGACCAGTTGATTTTGTGGGTGTTTTCTATTCACGATGGTGCTTATACCCATTAGACCATAATGATAATATCTTCTTACTTCAATCTGGAAATGGACCTTTGTGGTTCCTTCCGGCAATGTTTATGTCGTTTTACTTGTATTCATTTGTGCAGAAATGTAAAAGTTCTATTGGGGTTTTATTGATGTTGATATCATATGTTATTATAAGTTATTCTTTGTCTTTCTTACCTATTTTATTGCCATGGAGCTTGGATACTGCATTTTTAATGGCAATATTTATATATTGTGGTGTGAAAATACGAGCTAGTTGGCTTTATTTGAAAAATTGGTGTTTTTTATTTGGTGTTTGTACAACCTATATTATTCTTCTGAACTATTGTGGATATGAGGTTAATTTATCTGTAAGACAATATGGAAATTCTTTATTTCTATTATTGCCAACGGCATTGGTAGGCAGTTTGCTATGCCTTGGCTTTTCATGTCTTATTGAAAAAAGTGTGTTTGGAAAATTTTTCTCAGAACTTGGAAGAAACTCTTTACCAATATTCTGTTTACATATGCCTTTTATAAGCCTTTGGGGATATTTGATGTGGGTATTTCAACTTAACTTGTCATCTATTATGAATGGTATATTGTGTGTCCTTTTCATTATTGCATTTACATATCCGATAGCAATTCTATATAATAAATTTATATCAAAGTTCATAAATATATTACCAACCTATTTTCTCCCACTATTGTAAATGTTTGGTCCTTATATTTTTTAATTGTCTGTATTTCATATAAATAACATTTGGCATATTAATTATCATGAGTTTGCCGATTTTGCTGAATCCACATATCTTATAATATTTATGTAGTATTTTTTTGTTATGCTTGATATAATTTAGTATTTCTATGATGCGATTGTCAGAATAAAACTCTGGGAAAAGTGATACCTTGCCAACCAATTCATTATAGTACATGATGATGTGCACGATGCTCCACTCTTTGACAGCTGCCGTCTCGTTTTTAACAGCCTCTTGGGTAATATGAACTCTCTTAATGCGGTTGTCGATATACTGGCTGATATTCTTTTTGAAATAGGAATGGGCAAGTGAATTCTCTCGATGGGTATATTCATATAATGGCTCATCGACAATGACTGTCTTTTGAGCTTTCACAAAGGCTCTGATATTAAAAATGAAGTCTTCATCAGTACGTAATCCAGGATCATTTTCAATATGATAGTCAATAAGCATCTGACGTTTATATAGCTTCGTCCAACATTGAGAATAAATTTTGTCTTTAGAGAAGAAATGGACCAATCCTTCTTCGTGATCCAAAACATATTGTTTATAGGTACTGTTTAGATGTGAAATATTCCCATTCTCATCTATCTGCTTATAGTTGCAGCAAATGATGTCAGCATGATGCTCATATCCTGCTGTAACCATTTTGTGAAGCATCAAGAGTTCCATTTTGTCATCACTATCAGTTAGGGCAATATAGTTACCTTGTGCCAATTTGAGTCCTTCGTTCTTTGCTGTGGCTGGACCTGAGTTTTGGATGTGAATAGCCTTAATATTATCATGCTTTTGTGTGTATACGTCACAGATACTTGCAGAAGAATCTGTAGAACCATCATCAACTAGAATAATCTCCAACGACACGTAGGTTTGCTGGAGCACGCTGTCAATGCAGGCTGCCAGATATTTCTCGGTATTGTATACAGGTATGATAACGCTTACATCCATTTTCTTAGCTCTTTTTATTGGTGAATCTTAATACATAGCTAGATAGCTTTTTTATCAATTTTCTAGCATATACCGTTTCTGTAAGCATGAGTGATTGATCAAGTAATTCATCATCTACAGGGGTTAGTCGTTGATAGTCGGTAATGATTCGAGGCGGAAACAACTCTTTCAGAATAAGATCTCTTTCTTTAGGTAGCAATCCGTTAGAATTGGTACTGATGCCGCTGGTGTCATAATCTGCAACAATGGTATCGACATTGCGAAAACTGCAATTTTCAAAGACAAGGGCTTCTATGCAGAATTTCCAGTCGGAGAGTATTTTGTACTTTTCGTCATACGGATGTTTAACCAACAACTCTCTTTTGATAAACATCGCTTGATGGGGGAGGCTACCTCTCATCAAATCAACTAACGATATTGTAAATTTATGATGACCACTTGGAATCGTAGAATTACCCTTTAATACTTTTCCACAAATGATGTCTTCTTGATAGTTTTCGATATCATTCAAGACATCCGGCGAATGGAAACTATCACCAGAATTCATGAAAATAAGATAGTCGCCATGAGCTTGAGCCACTCCTTTGTTCATGGCATGATAGACTCCTTTATCTTTCTCAGAAACCCAGGACGTGATGTCTTTTGTATGTAGTTTGATGACATCTAAGCTGCCATCTGTCGATCCGCCATCAATAATAATATACTCAAAGTCTTTATTTGATAGACATAAAACACTATCGATGGTGCGAATCAATCCATCCTTGTTATTATAATTAATTGTAATGACTGAATACCTCATCTAAGTTTTTTTGCAAAGATATATATTTTTTTTGATATAAATAAGTCGTTATTATTTTTTTTTTGTATTTTTGCAAAAAAGAAAATAATGATATCTATAATTGTGTGTTCAAGGAACTCTACGATTCCTATTTCTTTAAAAAAAAATATTGAGGAAACAATTGGCGCAAACTATGAACTGATTGTGGTAGATAATTCTCAGAAGAAATATTCTATTTTTTCTGCGTATAATGAAGGCGTAAAACATGCAAAAGGAGATTTGCTGTGTTTTATGCATGAAGATATTATATATCGAAATAATAATTGGGGTAAGTCTCTAGAATCATATTTTATGCAATACAATAAGGTTGGTATGGTTGGAGTCGCAGGAACACATTATTTGCCTGCTATGCCAGCAGCATGGTGGGATACGGAAATACGTTCAGGCCAATTGTTACAAGGTTCGGTGATAAATGGTGAGTACAAGGTAATAGGAAAAGATGAATGGTTAGAATACAAACATATTCCTACATTAGTCGTTTCTGTTGATGGCTTGTGGATGTGTTTTAGAAGAAGGCTGTTTGATTTAATTAGATGGGATGATATTTCTTTCAATGGATTCCATGGTTACGATACTGATATTTCACTACAAGTTTGGAACTCTGGATATGAGGTGCATATTTTTTGGGATGTGTTAATTGAACATATGTCTGCGGGTAATGCCCAGCTTGATTTTTATAAGAGTTTGGATGTTCTATATAATAAATGGTGTAATTTGTTGCCCATGATTAAGGGGACAGAAATCTCAGAAGGAGAGCAAACTGCTCGCTTAAGAATAGCAGAACTGCGACATGAATTGTTTTATTCTGAGTATAAGCTTAGAAATTTATGTGCCTCCCGGCAATATAGGTGGGGGGGATATTTGCTAAAGCCCTCAACGATATATTATCGTTTGATAAAACATTTAAAGCGATTGTTAGGGCTTACCTGATTACATATTTGTTCATGATTTTAAGAACATAATAGGTTATTATGTATAATAATCTAATATGTTTATTTAATTTGTTATTTGACAATTCTTTATCAAACTTGAGAATAGTTTGTAAGACATATAATAAATATTCTCTTCTTCTTTTGGGGCTTGAAACATATGGCTCGTATTTCTCGCGTGTTGTTCCTGACTGCCCACTAATCTGAGGCTCAATATAAAAAGGGTAGTAATGAAATCGTTTTTCTTGTATGATACAATTCAATAAAATAGTTTCAAAATAAACACCTTTGGAGTCATCTATTTCTTCTCTATGCTTAAGAATTGAACTAAAAAAAAAGATAGGGGCAATAATAATTCTACTATCTGCAAAAGTGAGAGTTGAGTTTAAAGAACTAATTACACTATTACTTTTTTGTAGAATCATATGCTTATATGCAACTTGATTAATATTGTTAACAATTAGTCTCCCAGTGATTTTAATTATAATACAATTAGTAGAGTATGAGGAAATGATATGTGAATGGGATAAAGCATAGTCAATGATCTCGGATTCCCCATACCCTTTTCCTTTTTTTTTGTTCTTATTACCGTTAAACGATAATATTTCTAAGCGTTTTTTATCTATATATTGAGTATAGGAGTCACTTATATCTGTTCCAGAATTTTCTGCAAATATGATAGGAAAGTTTGTTTTGGTGAGATAAAAATCAATTGCACTCAAATACTGAGACCTCCTTATTGATTTTTCTGTTAAGGATGTGAAAGGCATTCCATCAGGATTGATACAGCCTGTTAGAAGGAGAATGTAATTTTCATTCATATGTCTGATAAGCCAATTAACCCATTCGTTTCTTGAAGCATGGATACACCGAAACCTGATTGGTATCCTTCACTTTCTAGGACACAACAATTTGGAGCCTTTAGATAATACTCAACAGTTGGATGATGAATGAATAAATCAACGTTTATGATTCCACGTGTTAGTATTTTAGGTAGTGAAATATTATTCTCAAAAATAAAATTACCAATCTTTTGATGTTTTATTTCTCCCTCATAATGCCCTTTGGCATATGTTGCAAGAGGAACGCCGTCTTTGCTCTTGAAGATTACCATTATATCATAAGTCATATCTTCGTCTGTTTGTCCTTCAATTACAACTTTAATAGATTGTTGACCACATCTTATTGTTGATATTGCTTGATTTGTATTGTTTATCTCGATTTTATTGATTGATAAAGAACTTTTTTTCCATTTAATATTATCTATTATTAATTGATTTTGTTTTCCCTCATTGTCTTTAAGATAATGATCAAGAGTGTTGGGGATACTACCTAAATAGTCAATAGTACCATTTTTAAGCATGACTCCTCGAGTGCATAAACTACGGACGGCTGCCATGTTGTGACTCACAAAGAGAACTGTGCGCCCTTCTCCCTTACTGACATCTTGCATTTTGCCTATGGCTTTCTTTTGGAACTCGGCATCGCCGACAGCCAAGACCTCATCAACTACGAGAATTTCTGGTTCCAAATGGGCTGCTATGGCAAACCCTAGCCTAACCATCATGCCAGATGAGTATCGTTTGACAGGAGTATCCACATATTTAGCTACTCCTGCGAAGTCAACAATTTCATCAAACTTGCTTCTAATCTCAGCCTTTGTCATGCCCATGATACTACCATTCATGAAAATATTTTCGCGCCCCGTCATTTCAGGGTGAAAACCTGTGCCTACTTCAAGAAGAGATGCAATACGTCCTTTAATCTTGATATTACCAGTAGTGGGGGAGGTAACACGAGATAGTATTTTTAGGAGTGTAGATTTACCTGCACCATTTTTCCCAATGATACCAACAACGTCTCCTTGTTCCACTTTGAAGTTGATATCACGGAGTGCCCACACAAAACGACTATTGCCTTTCTGGGTGCGGTCGTTGGTGTCACCAATCTTTAAGAATGGATCCTCCTTGCCACGAACTCGAGCCCACCAGCGATTTAGGTCCTGGCTCAGTGTCCCAGTGCCGATCGTGCCAAGAATATATTGCTTACCTACATTATTAAATTCTATAACAGTATTGCTCATAGTCTTGCATTTTTTAGATGACATCCATGAAGTTTCGTTGAACTCGGTTAAAAATAATAATGCCAAGCATCAGGATGATGATAGTAACTAAAAAGCTATAACCTAAATAAATCCAATTGAATTCTCCAACACCCGTGAAGGCATATTTAAACGTCTCGAGTATTGCTGTCAGCGGGTTTGCAACTAACACCCAGATATATTTTGGATATGTATCTTTCATCACAGAAAGGGGATAGATTACTGGTGTGGCATACATCCAGAGCTGTACACCGAAAGTGATAAGAAATCGTAAATCGCGGTATTTTGTAGTCATGGAGGATATAATCATACCGAAACCTAATCCTAAACACCCAAGCATCACAATGAGAATTGGAATAAGTAGGATTGTTGCATTGATATGAAATGATACTCCTGAAGCATAGTAGTAAAGATAGACTACTAAGAACAAGGTGAATTGTATAGCCATCTTAATCAAATTTGAGATGACGATAGACAGAGGGACAACTAATCTTGGGAAGTAAACTTTTCCGAAGATTGCTTGATTGGCATTAAACGTATCAGAACATTTGCTGAGGCAGTCCTGGAAATAGTTCCAACAGACAAGTCCGGCTAAATAGAAAACTGCCTGTGGAATACCATCGGTGGAGATACCTGCTATGCCACCAAATACAAACATAAACATGATGGTTGTGAACACTGGTTGGATTACAAACCATAATGGGCCGAGGACGGTTTGTTTGTAAAAGGTAATAATATCGCGTTTGACATACATGGCTAGAAGGTCGCGATATCTCCAAACCTCCCCCAGATCAATACTCAGAAGGTTACTTCTATTCGTTATAATAATATCCCAGTCTTTTGCCATATTGTATAATCATTATCCGTGTTGGGTATGAATAAAATCGGTATTCTTGCGGTCGAGATGGAGAATGTTTTTGAGCATACGTAGTACAAGGCCGGGGATGGCTAAGACCTTGCTGAAAGAGCGTAGGCGAAGCTGCCTGGGGATTGCAATGAATAATGAAACTGCCAATACACCAAATAGCGCCCACCATTTTTCACACCATTCAGGAATAGTAAGTGTGATGAATATAGAAATACCCGTCAGTAAAACAATTAAGATGGAACGGGGAATAAGGGCCTGCTGGATAGTTTTATCAACAAAGTTAATCTTACCATGGATGATAGCATCGGGAATCTTGGGCAGATTGCTGAGGAGACTTTGTATCTGAGCTGTCATCCAACGCATACGCTGCTTTTGGAAATTCTCTTGGTTGCTGACTTTCTCATCAAAGACATGGATGTCTGGCGCATATTTAATGAATACCTCCTGATGAAGCAGGAGGGCTTCCATCTCACGGTCTTCACCTGCTGTGGATAGTTTGAAGACATTTTCTTTAAAAAGATTGTAACTGAAACACATGCCGGAACCAATCAATGCAGAGGATAGACCAAGGCGGTTATGAGCCTTTCGGAAGATGGTATTGTTGATCTCCTCGCTGGTGCCATCGAGGACGGCCACATCGTTATTGGCATTTTTGGCGCAGCGGTGGCACTGAATCGCATCATAGATATAACATAGTACATTCAACTGTGACAGGAACTCGGGACGAACCACATTGTCTGCATCCAAGATGACTACATTGTCAAAATCGCCCTTAACCTCGTTGATGGCATACTGCATGGCCTTTGCCTTAGAACTCTTGTCAAATGTAGGTGTCAGCAGCGTGATGGGTAATGTTCTGAGATAATCGTTGGTCTCAGGCAGCATGTGATCAGATATTACAGCAACAGTATAATGGTCTTTGGGGTATTTTTGTCCCAAAAAACGTTCCACAGCATTAATAATAACCCGATCTTCATTATAAGCAGGATAGAGGATGAGGAATTTGTTCATTTTGTTGCTCAGAGCCGCTGCGTGAATGGCAATGCGATCTTCCTTTTCATAGAACAAGGATATGATGGCAAAGAATGCCACGTAGGCCACAGAGCCCAAGATGATGACCCAAAGGGTAATATCTATAATATGTAATACATGCCACATCATCTTATCTTCTTTTTTAGAGAGTCCAATTTGTTGCCAATCAGTTTTGTACTGATGATGCCCCAAAGCGTGACAAAGGGAGACCGAAGGAATGTCTTGTTCCACATTTCATCAACTAAATAGTCGGGTGTGGCTAAAGCAAAGAAGAAGAGAGCCAAAGAGCCCAGTATCCACCATTTTATAACCAAAGTCATGTAGATGAATGGGAGTACTACACTCATCAGCATGATAATACCTACCATTGTGGTTCGGGGAAGTAGCATCCATTGGATGATCTTATCTGCTAAATCGTATTGTTTGCTAAAGATGGCACCAGGCAAGAACTTGATGTTACGAATGAAATTCTGAATTTGCTGGATGGCCCAACGACCATGCTGCTCATTCATCTTAAGCGTAGTACGTTGTTTTTCGCCATATACTAAGATATGATCAAAATAGTCAATGAAGTAGCCCTGTCGCAAAAGAAATGCCTCTAATTCCTTATCTTCTCCTGCCGTTTTGGCTTTCATCACATTGGTTTTAAACCAGTTGAAGTCATAGGCAGTGCCGGAGCCTGCTAAAGCTGCAGACATACCTAAAACGATATGGCCACGACGGAAGATGGCATTGTTGATTTCTTCAAATATAGAGCCCATCCTGGCAGCGGCTGTATCACGATTTCTGGAAATGCGATGCAATTGAATAGCTTTGGTGGCTGCCGTCTCAAAAGCATCATTAACCTGAGTAAGAAACTCTTGGCCCACAATGTTGTCTGCATCCAAAACTAAAGCAATATCATAAATCTTAAATTCAGGCAAATTCAAAATAGCATATTGGAGGGACTTTGCCTTGCTGCTTTCCGCAAAATCAGGTGTTAATAAGGTAATTGGGTATTGAGCCAACTTCATGTTGGTCATCTCACTCTGATGATCAGAAATTACAACCACATCAAACATACGCATCGGATATACCTGACCTAAAATAGAAACAACCGTATGCTCAATGACGTCATCCTGCATATAGGATGGAATCAGAATGACAAAGCGGTTTTGTTTTTTTGCCTTATTAAAAGCTGTATGTCGATTAAAAAGGGATGCAATGGCAAATACTCCGAGATAGAGCACAGTTATTGCGACCAATGCGAAAAGAGTCCAATCGATGATATATAATAGAATCCAAAAATCAAACTTCATACTCATAGAATTTAGAATTTGCAAAATCACATAGCGCTTGATAGATTGCCTTTACATGATTTTTATTTCCTTTTATCATATTCTTCAGAATGTCACGAGTGGAAACTAAACCTATTATATATATATATGATAGATATTTTGTTAACCCATGCCAATTACGTTTGACCAGTAGCTGGCGATTTCGGGTAATATAATATGTTCGAAGAGGACTGTTTTGACCAGTACTTTGACTCTCTTTATGATAGATGGTGCAAGCGGGCTCGTACCATATTTCATACCCGGCTCGTGCGAACATCATTGACCAGTCAAACTCTTCATAATATAGGAAGAAACACTCTGGCATCAGCCCTACTTTCTCTATAGCTTCTCGTTTGATGAGCATAGCTGCACCGTGGGCGTAAGGCGTAGGATGGGGAATATCATATTGACCTTTATCTTCTTCGCCATAACCAATTGCTTGGTTGCGGACCGTCATCTTGGATAGAGGTGTATAACCTGCAAATTGGACAGGATTATTACCCCATGCAAAGCGAATTTTGGGGCAGACCATGCCAATAGTTGACGAAGATTCTAGCCTGTCAATTAATGGCTGTATATTATAGTCTTTAAATATGGTGTCATTGTTGATCAGAAAGAGATACTTGCCTTTGGCTGCCTTTATTCCTATGTTGTTACCACCAGCAAAACCAAGGTTTTTGTTGCTACGGATAGTCTTTACTTGAGGATAGCGTAGCGAAATTAGAGCAGCTTCGTCTTCTTTTGAAGCATTATCTTCTACAATCACCTCCATGTTGTCGTTGAAGGGGATGCTGTCAATTAATGCACACGTATCTTCAAGCCCATTGTAATTGACGGTGATGATAGACAACTTATACTCGTTTTGCAAGTTTCTTTTCTAATTTGAGACGTTTTTTTTCTGTTTCTATTGCTAACTCCTTGGCTTCATATTCTTCGAATTCTTTCTCAAGTTTAGGCAATAAGAAAACTGTAGTTAATCCTCCGTAAAAAATGACGATATTGGGGAACTGCATCAATATCTGATTGGCATATCCTCCTAGATGAATTGCAGTAAAACCTGCACACCAAGCTGCCCCAATTCCCATCAATGAACGGTTTTTAATCCTGAAGAAAACAGTCCAACATGCACCTAATAACATGATGATGTTGCAAATCAGGAACCATGAAACACCAATCCAACCAGTTCTTACCCAAATAAACACATATTCTGAATCAGGTGGGATTTGAGAAACAATTTTGTATTTATTCCATGCAGGTATATCTCTTTCGAAAATGCCAATTCCTATACCCCAAGGCGCATCTTTCATATATTTAGAAATAGCAGCTTTATTAATGTCTCTAACATTGGCAGAGGCATCACTCGTATTAAAAGCTGAACGCATTCTTCGAATCTGATTATTTCCTTGCCCAATGTTAGTGAATATTAGCATTGCAATAAATAAACCAAATATGATGGATACGGGGATAATGATTTTAGCAGATTTTGATAGGGCTAGAAAGACTATAAAACCTGCAATCATGCAAAAAATGGCAGTACGCGTTCCTGACTGGAACATGGCCCATGTACATAATATACCAGCTATGCCAAAGAAAAACCTATATTTCTTTATTCTATTAGTAATAGTAATAATGAAGAATCCAACGGCAGCAGCAGCCATATGAATACCATAATTTGCAGCATCCGTGAATGTCCCAAAATATCTAATGATACCATTTACCATGTGTTGTCTTTGGTGATCTTGGACATACAGCCAATAAGTCTCTCCAGAGGTCCATCCAATATTTTTCTGTTTCCATCCCCAAAAAACCGCAAATAATGCACAACATGCCCATGCGAAAAATAAAAGATAGATACGCTTGGGCGTATTAATATATAAGGCAAAGACAATCACTGCATAAAGTAATTGAAAAGCCATTAAACGTATGCCCGTAAACCAAGCACTGACGTTCATACCTAATCCACATGTATCATTAAACAACTCAATAATACAAAAAGAACACCAGCCTAAAATTCCTACCAACATAAGGTTAGCTAGGTTCTCAAAATGGGACTCTCTTAAATCAATAATAGCAATGGCGATAAGTATAATCTCAAGAATCTCATTGGGCAATGAAGAAGGTATTCCGCTCGGCCATAGGCGCTCTTTCCCCAAAAACATTACAAAATAGTTGATCAGAAAGAGTAACCAGAATGTAAACATTCTATAGCTGAATGCCAAATAGACAAAGAGAATGGTGAATGGTAATGCCAAGTACATGGCCATACCATTGATACCAGAATTAACGAGAGAATAGATGCTTAGTAAAAATAGGAGAAAGAGTAATAGAACTCTTCCTCCGTTTTCTCGGGAATATGTAATATAATCCTTTGTCATTTGTTATTTTGCATGACTATTCTCAACTGCTGTCAATCCCATTTGAGAGATGCGATATACAAAGTTGTTAAATTTGGTATATGGTGGCAATTGGCCAACAAACTCTTCGACAGCGTAACGCTGAGCTTCTGTCAGATACATAAATAATGTGCTCTGATCTTTCAGTTGTGATTGTAATTCCTTTAATGCTTTCTGATCTACATCCTTCCATGTACGATTCGCGCGAGTCACTATCATATTAATAGTTCCCATATTTAATAACCCTGATGGAATGGAATTGTCATCCAAGTTGGGGTATTCGATAATGGCAATCTCGTTTGGCAGGATGTCCGGACAAATGTCTTTGATATCGTTGGCCATAATGAAGCGACTATCTTCTGCCAAGAAATCTTCATCGTATGTAAGACGGCGTACCTGAAGGCCGATAGATATCCAATAGTTCTCTAATTCCTGAGCAATGTAGCTTTTACCGTTAGCTGCATCGGTAGAGAGAAGATTCAATACATTCTGCTGGCCTTCCTTGAAGTGGGGGAGTAACGTTTTACTCAAGTTGCGTAACGCCATATCTGCTATTGTCTTGTTAAAGCGGCGATAGCGTAAGGTACTTTCTTTTGGGAAACATCCCATCACAGGAATCTTTGTGATTCGTTCGGAACGCATACGGTCGCGAAGTGTTCGATCCAACAACTCGATAATGAAGAAATACATTGCTGTTAACAAAAATGTAATCATAAATGCACCCAGTAGTATCATCATACGATTCGTGGGCTGCGCATTCATGGGGAACATAGGTGGATTGAGCACACGCAATGTCGCAGTGGTCATCTGAAGGTTCTTTTGGCGAAGACGCGCTGCGTTGAGAGCCTTCAACATCTCCATATAATTCCCTTCAATAAAGCCTATATGCCTTTCTTTTCGTCCTATAGTAGCACCAATTGGCGCATAATATAGTATTTCTTTATCTAGTTTCTGACGCATGATGTCCTGGGCACTTTCATGGGCCTTGGTTTTTTCAAGCAACAAAACTTGTTCCAACCATTTATCAATCATTTCACTGGCTTTCACACCGCTTTCAGTACTATAGGTACCTGCTTCAATGTCTTTTACTAAACTTCTTACATTATTTTGAGCATCTTGAAGCATACGTTCGGCCTTTGCCAGTTCTAATTGGGACTCGACACCACTACCACCGCCTTCACTACTCATTAGGCGAAGGTTGGAAATACGAGACTGAATACGGGATATATCTGTCACCTGATTAGTAAAGTCTTTATTTGCTTTGATGATTTTTGCACGGTCACCTAATTGACGCTCCAAATAGTCCATCAGAGCACGAGTAGTCGTTCTGTCTATCAGCAAATTGTTATCAGATACTTTCTGGCCAGCATCAAGTCCTGCTAATTGCTTGGTTTGTTCTCCATAATTAATAATGCGCTTTTCTACATTATAGCGAATCAAATCATCTTCTGCATTGGTCAAAATACGATAAAGACGAGCTACTTCACGCTCAAAGAACTTGATGACATTATTGGTTTCACCATAACGGAGTAATGCATATTGACGAGCAAAGACCTCGTTTAGAATATCCAAAGTATTATAGGCAATACCAGCATCATTTGCAGAGTAGCCTATATCAATAATATCTGAACGGTTTAATTGTACAACTTTTAACCGTCCCGTAATGCTATTAATTCCAAACCAAGGATGATAGTTTGTTAATCCAAATATGAAATTATCTGCAGATGGCTTTTCGTAAGCCTTTAAATTAGCATAGGTCGCATTTTCACTGTTGTGGTTAATCAGTGCTTTTACTTCTGCAGGAACGCTATTACTGAGTTGACGAAAATGTTCTGATGATATATAGTTATTATCCTTATTCGGATTACCATACATCATGCAACGGGCAAACAGGCGTAGAGATACCTCATGAATAGTCGCATCTGTGGTAATCAACAACATCAAGTTTGTCATATTAGTTTGAGATTGTCCACCAGCGGTACCTGTACCACCTTCAATGTTATAGGCAGTTATCATACCTGTATAGATGGTTGTGTTTGTGTTGTATATACGCTCCATGTGACGGGTGGAGAACCAAGCTACCACCAAAGCAATTAATGGTAGAATGATGAGGTACCAACGAATTTTGTATAAGAATCGAACTATATATCTGAACAAATCCATAATCCTTCGAATTTAATTATTTATTTTGTTTCTTTGCTGCTTTAGCTGCTGCTTTTTCTGCTTTTGCTTCTGCTTTTATTAACTTCTTTTCTTTTTTCTCCTCTTCCTTGACTGCTTTTTTGATTCGCTTTTCAACGGCTTTATTTTCTTTGGCAATCTCTTTGCTAGATTTACTCTCTTTTTGATCCAATGTAATTTCTGTTGTGGAGTTTGTGATGATTGGAGTATGGGTTAAAATCTCTAAAGTAATGATGTCGGTTGTAATCGTCGTTTGAAGTGCTTGGTATGATTGAACAGATCCGACTTCTCTTTGCTTATCAAATGCATATGCACTAATAGTTTGATTGCCATTTTCAAAATCTTCTCTATTAAGGGAACCTGCTCCAATATATGCAGCGGCAGCCTCCCCCGTAGCTTTAAGAGCTACTAAGTTATTGGTAATTCTAACAAATAAAGTTGCAATTTGTAATTTTAATTGGTCGAAGGCAATATCTTTTGCTAAAACAGCTTGATCTGCTTCCATTTTTTTTCGTTTGACAGAAGCTGTCAAGTCTAAGATATCTTCTAATGGTAAATTTAAACTTGCGCCTAAATTCCAATAATTGGTTTCAGAGCCTTGATATTGCATCAACATTGGGGAATATGCATTTTCTGAAGTGCCCCAACTATCACCCTTACCATAACTAATGCTTGCATGGGCTCTTAGATACGAGAAAATATGCCTTTTTTGCTTAGCCACTTCTGCTTGAGCAAGCTGTTGTGCCTTTTCAAGGGTCAATATCTGAGGGTTGGCTTTCGCATTCTCAAAGAGAATGGCCAAAGGTGGCAAGTGGAACTCTGAGAAATTGATTTCCTTATCATTACTGGAGTCAAAGAATCCAGCAGCGATACCACTCTCGTCGAACTGGGCGTAAGCCTGAGTTCCTGCTCCAGCGATGGCTACAATAAATAGGAGTCTTTTTAACTTATTCATTGTTATCGGGTTATGATGATTTTTAAACGTTGTTCTTTTGTACAAATGCTGTCAGCGTACGGAAGATAATCTGCATGTCCATCTTGAAACTGTAGTTACGACCATACTCAATATCCAACTGCTTACGCTCCTCAGCTGACATCATGCCGCCTTTGCCACGCTCCTCGACCTGCCAGAGACCTGTCAGTCCTGCGGGAGCCATGAAACGGTCGATACTCTTGTCGGCTGTGAGCTTTTCAGCTTCATAGAGAGGAAGGGGACGGTTGCCGACAATCGACATGTCACCCTTGAGGATGTTGAAGAGCTGCGGGAGCTCGTCAATGCTGTATTTACGGATGAACTTACCCACCTTGGTGATGCGGGGATCATTCTCAATCTTCACGAAAGCACTGTCAATTTCTTCCTGTTTTTCCTTGGCAAAGTCACTCTCGGCTACAACATAGTCATCGCCAACAAGCATGACTTCATCATCGCTGATCATCATATCAGATTCCATGCCCATGTCCATCATCATCATCTCAGCCTCGGCACCAAGTGGGGCGGTAATGGTGTGATCCTCTTCTTTCTTCTCTTCGTTCTTCTCCAGATACTGGTTGCCGGCTTCTTTGGCAACTTCTTTCAGACGCTCTTCGGCATCGCAGTACATAGAACGGAACTTGAGGAAGTTGAAAATGGTGTAGTTGGTTCCAACACGCTTCGACTTGAAGATGACGGGACCCTTGCTTTCCAAACGGATGGCAATGGCTGTCAGCAGGAAGACGGGAGAAAGAATAATAATAGCCAGAGCTGAGAACACAATGTCGAAAACACGCTTCCATACTGGAATCTTGAATTTCAGCATTTTGTAACGGGGTGTCGTGTCGTCGAACATTTGGGACTCACGGTCGGCAATGAAAGTGATCTTTTTGTTGAGCTCTGTAATCGAAGCATTGACATCAATGGTGTCATTAATGCCGCACCTCTGATATACCTGACGATCATCCTTGTTCATGTTGTGGGTGAGCAGGATGATGTAAACACTCTTGTTCCTCTTTTTCAGATAGGTAATAGCCGTGATGTCTTCCGCTTGCTCAGTCTGCTCATAGAACACAATGAAATGCTCATTGCGAACATGAGTAGAGCAGGCGGCTGCCGCATCTTTGTAATTCTTCGTATATTGTACCAGACGACCGGGAATGTATCTCAGACGTTCTTCGGTCTCAGGATTACTACCAAGATATACTACACCTAACATATATTATAGTCCTTAAGGAATAATCTTCTTAACTCGGATTTTAAGTTCCATCGGGTTGAAGGGCTTCACAATGTAGTCTTCTGCACCAATCTCTAACAGGCGGATACGCTCACTTGTGGAGTCTTCACTGGAGAGCATAATGACCGGGATGTGCTGGAACAACTCGTTTTGCTTAATCCACTCCAAGAAGTCATCGCCGCGCATGCCCGGCATGCGGATGTCAGAGATGATCAAGTCGGGTGTGTTGCCTGCCTGAAGCCACTTTACTCCTTGCAATCCATCGGGCAACCACTGTACATCGTAGTCGCTCATCAGGTAAATGGAGAGAACCTTTGCGATGGTCTCTTTGTCGTCAAGTATTAGTATTTTTTTCTTCATATATGAATTAATTTATCCGGAATTACGTGATTCTAAAGTGCAAAGGTAAACAAAATATTTTAATTGTGTTCAAAAAATAGTAAAAAAATCACTTTTTTTTGTAAAAAAGTTGCCTAAATGAAAAAAAAAGGGGAAATTTGCGGTAAAAAGTACTGTAAACAGACACTTATTATCATATTTAATTATGGCAAACAGATATCTATTAGGTTTTGATGTTGGTAGCTCATCAGTGAAGGCATCACTCGTTAATGCCGATAGCGGCAAGTGTGTAGCAACAGCGTTTTATCCCGAAAAGGAGGCTCCTATTCTTGCCTTGAAGGCAGGATGGGCTGAGCAGGATCCTCAGATGTGGTGGGAGAATGCTAAGTTAAGTTTGAAAAAGATTATGGCAGATGCCGGTGCAACTGCCGAGGAGATTAAGGCCATCGGTATTTCATATCAGATGCATGGTCTGGTCTGCGTGGACAAGAATCAGAAAGCGCTCCGTCCTGCAATCATCTGGTGTGACTCCCGTGCTGTTCCTTATGGTGAGAAGGCATTCAAGGATTTAGGTGCAGACCAGTGTCTTAGTCATCTGCTGAATTCTCCTGGAAACTTTACGGCTGCTAAGTTGGCATGGGTGAAGGAGAATGAGCCAGACCTCTATAATAATATATATAAGGTGATGCTGCCAGGTGATTATATCGCTATGCGTTTGAGTGGCACTATGAATACCACCGTCAGCGGTCTGAGTGAGGGTATGTTCTGGGACTTCAAGAATAATCAGGTGGCAGATTTTTTAATGAAATATTATGGCTTCGACCAGAACCTGATTGCTGACATTGTGCCGACCTTCGCTGAGCAGAGTGTGGTGAGCGCAGAGGCTGCAGCTGAGTTGGGCCTGAAGGCAGGTACACCGATTACCTATCGTGGTGGTGACCAGCCGAATAATGCTCTCTCACTGAATGTACTGAATCCTGGCGAAATTGCCGCTACTGCTGGTACGTCTGGCGTCGTATATGGTGTGCTTGGTGAGGTGAACTACGATAAGCAGAGTCGTGTGAATACTTTCGCTCATGTGAACCATGCTGCAGATCAGACTCGTCTGGGTGTGTTGCTTTGCATCAATGGCACGGGTATCCTGAATGCCTGGACGCATCGTAACATTACACCTGACGTGGGTTATGCAGAGATGAACGACTTGGCTGCAACTGTTCCCATTGGCAGTGAGGGCGTGACTATCATTCCGTTTGGAAATGGTGCTGAGCGCGTTTTGGAGAATAAGGAGATCGGATGTTCTATTAACGGCGTGAACTTTAATAAGCACAATAAGGCTCATCTCGTCCGTGCTGCCCAAGAGGGTATCGTCTTCTCTTTCTGCTATGGTATGGAGATCATGCAGCAGATGGGTATGGACATCAAGAAGATTCATGCCGGTAAGGCCAACATGTTCTTGAGCCCGCTGTTCCGTGATACTCTGGCTGGTGTGAGCGGTGCCACTATCGAGCTTTATGATACTGATGGTTCTGTAGGTGCAGCAAAGGGTGCCGGTATTGGTGCTGGTATCTATAAGAATGCCGATGAGGCTTTTGCTACATTGGACAAACTGCAGGTTATCGAGCCGGATGCTAAGCGTCGTGAGGAATACCTTGCTGCTTATGCCGCTTGGAAAAAGACTTTGGAAAGTAAACTGAAGTAAGTTTTAAAGCAAATAAAGAAGCCCGCCAAATCGGCGGGCTTCTTTATTCATTTATACCAATCATTGTTGTTCTTACCTCCTGAGGTAGACCATTCGAGGAACTTTGGATAAAGTTCATTGATAGGCTTCTTCTCGTTGTCTCTCACCAGGATGGTTTTCTTAAACGGCTCGATCGTTGTGCCACTGAGGAAGAATGCAAAGGGATAGTTTCCTTCTCTGACATAGTAGATGCCTTTAGAAGGATCGGAAAGGTCATCTAACGTGCCAAAATAAGATGTAATCATCTTGTTGGTTGGTGCTTCTTTTGGAATATGGACTTCCCAACGGCCGCCATCCTCATTTCTATAAATGAATGGCTTGACTTTGCTTTTTTGATTATTCGTAATGCCACCACTGTATTCGAACTCAATAACGAATTGTGTGCCAAGGGTTCCTGTGATATCATTGGTCAGGAGATAGGTATTGCCGTCCTTCTCAAAGCTTGCTTCTTTTACATCAGCACCCTTGATGGTCTTCATCTTGACGCTGGTAGGAGCCTCCTTATTATCAATAGTCACTGCGAGGCCGCTCTTGAGTGTTACGTAGTTCTGATAGGTGGTCAGCTTCACTGTCTCCTTATAGATCTTGGATTCTGTTGTATTTACATCAGGTGTCTTCCAATTCCATACTTGTTCAAAGTCCACTACGGCATCGTTCATGTCGTAATCACCCTTGGCGGGCCACAGGTCCTCAAAAGCATAGACACCAGTCGTCTTTGTCTCTTTTTCCTCTGGGTTGGGAAGATTTTCAAACACACCTACAGGCTTTAATGCCAAGATGAAATCATCGAAATCATCATCGTTGCAAGCGTCCTCAAACGACACAATAGCATACTGCTTTCCTTCTGCGTTCTGATAGGCAAACTTCGCTGTACGAGCCTGACCAGTTGGGTTTGGAATTCCATAGGTTCCTTTATCCGCTGTGTTCTGCTCTGCATCGTCAGTGCTATACGACAGGCCATCCGTACTCGATGCCCAAGAATTGTACTGGCGTGAGATTTTAGTACCTTTCAAATCACCAAGGTAGATGTTGTGGTATTTCTTGTTGCCTACAGGCTTCTGCATACCCCAGCCATTTGATTTCAGGATAAATCCGATTCTTGTTCCTTTGGGGAATTCCTTGGTAGCACCAGAGTAGTCACCATTGGCAATGTTTGGATAGTACATCAACTGAACCATATCGCCAGGCTGGAGGGCAACGTTCCCATTGTATTTGTCTCCTGAGCCAGATCTTTTAGCAATAAAATCCGACATACCATCCTGCGTGTTGGGGAACAGCATGATGATGTTCAGATCCTCAGGCTTTGTCGGTGTCTGCCCCTCTGGATAATAATAGTAGCCCATAGTGCTGTTCCAGCAGGTATTGCCTCCAACCACGGTAACAGCCACTTCGCTTGTCTCAGTCAATGCAAGGTCATACGCTTGCCTGTACTTCATGGGGCAATGACCCTTATTGACCAAAGTATTACCGATGGTCTGCTTAATACTTTTCATCTCTGCCTCTGTGAATGCCATTTTCGAATAACTCTCGTCGCTGCTTGCCATCAGGTATGAGGGTCTTCCTGTATTAGCATCCCACGTCCCGAGAGGTGTATGCCAGTCTTTGTAGATCCTTGTGTCTGTCTTGTCACCAGTTCTCCAGTCTACGATGTAGCTCAATTGGTAAAGCGTCTCAAGACTCCTAGTCTGGGTGCCGTCTTCGCCGCGAGTCCTAGCAAATGCTCCACGGGTAGCCGCGGCTGAAGATTGGGCTGTCACTTTGGCAGAACCACTCAGTACGTCGCACTCCAACAGTTGATCCTTCACAAAGAAGTTACCTGTGTATACATAGAGATGCTCTGCGTAAGCAGGAAGCGTAACAATCTCATTAAAGATACCAGAGGTGTTTGTGAAAGCCTCAAATACTGGTTGGATGTCATTCTTCAATACAGGGTCAGTGTCATCCGACAAAGGGTATTCGGCATAGATGCTGAACCATACGGCACCTGCTTTACAAGCAGAGTAATCTACGCCCAAATTGATAGACTGGGTTGTTGAAAAATCGAACAAATTGGCTTCTGGCTTGACAGGCGTTGGCTCTGGATCAGGGTCTTGATTGTTTCCCTGATACAAGTCGGTCTTCGAACAACCCCAAATCATCATTGTTGTCATGAACAATAATGAAAAAGACTTCATCGTTCTCATATTCATACAAATTTAAATGTAACTTAAATGGCTAATGTAAAGCGCAAATATAGCAAAAAAATTCTATTTGTAGGTAAATATCGTCGATTTTTCTTTCGCCTTTAACAATATTTATTATTTGGGGCTGCCGAAATGGTTATTCCAAAGAGTTCTGGTACCAATCAAACAATTTCTGTACACCCTCCTCAATCTCCACTTTGTGAGTCCAGCCGAGAGAATGGAGTTTTGATACGTCAATGAGTTTGCGCATGGTGCCATCGGGCTTGGAGGCATCAAACTCAACCTCGCCCTCGAAACCTACAGCTTTTACAACCAACTCGGAGAGTTCGCGAATGGTGAGCTCCTTACCTGTGCCCACATTGATGTGGCAGTTGCGGATCTCCCCTAATTGGGGAATGGCACCACCTCGGCCTGCAGAATGGTTTCTGTCAACAGCGCCATCGGTGCTTGCACCATAATGGACACTGGAGTATTTCTCGATACCAATAATATCGGAGAAGTTCACGTTCAACAGCACATGCACGGATGCATCAGCCATATCTTCACTCCATAGGAACTCGCGAAGCGGGGTTCCAGTTCCCCAAAGTACCACCTTATTATTATATATACCGTATTTGGCCAAAATGTCGAGGACCTTCTGGCGGGGTGAGAGGTAAGAGGTGAGAGGTGAGAGAAGACCTTCGCCTGTAACTCCTTCCACAGGGCGTTTGTTCAGATCGATGGCGATCTTATCCCATTCTTCGTCATGGATGAGTTTAGCCAGGTAGATCTTGCGCATCATGGCTGGCATCACATGGGAGTTCTCCAAGTGGAAGTTGTCGTTGGGACCATAGAGGTTGGTGGGCATCACGGCAATATAGTTGGTGCCATACTGTAGGTTGTAGCTTTCGCACATCTTCAGGCCCGCAATCTTGGCGATGGCATATTCCTCGTTGGTATATTCCAGGGGCGATGTCAGCAGACAATCCTCCTTCATGGGCTGGGGCGCATTCTTAGGATAGATACAGGTGCTGCCCAGGAAAAGCAGTTTCTTTACCCCATGGGCATAGGCCTCGCTGATAACGTTACACTGAATCTTCATGTTCATCATGATGAAGTCAGCGCGATAGAGCGAGTTGGCCATGATACCACCTACGAAAGCTGCTGCAAGCACTACTGCCTCAGGCTGTTCTTCGTCGAAGAACTTCTTTACTGCCACCTGATCTGTGAGGTCGAGTTCCTTGTGGGAGCGACCAACCAGATTGGTGTAGCCTCGCTGAAGCAAATTATTCCATATAGCTGAACCCACCAAACCATTGTGGCCTGCCACATATATTTTAGAATTTTTATTTAACATGATCATCTTTAATTTTGGCACGGATTACACGGCTTTTTCAAAGACACGGCTATAAAAGCAGTGTTAATCCGTGTAATCCGTGCCTAATAATTATTCGTCCATGTGAGCTTTAAGGAAGAGTTTCTTCACGAACTTCATATCGTGCTGAACCATGATCTTCACCAAATCAGGGAAGGATGTCTTCTGCGGATTCCAACCCAACTTAGCCTTGGCCTTGGCAGGATTACCCAGCAACTGGTCAACTTCTGCGGGACGGAAGTATTTTGGATCGACCTCAACGAGCGACTTGCCCGTAGCTTTGTCGTAACCTTTCTCGTCAACACCATCGCCACGCCATTCGAGTTCGATGCCTACCTCCTTGAAAGCCAATGTGGCAAATTCGCGAACTGTGTGATACTCACCTGTGGCAATCACAAAGTCATCTGGCTCGGGCTGTTGAAGGATGAGCCACATACACTCTATATAGTCCTTGGCATATCCCCAGTCACGGAGTGAGTTGAGATTACCAAGATAGAGCTTGTCCTGATAGCCTTGAGCAATACGGGCTGCGGCCAGCGTAATCTTTCGGGTTACGAATGTCTCACCGCGACGTTCACTCTCATGATTGAAGAGGATACCATTGCAGCAGAACATATTATATGACTCGCGATAGTTCTTCATGATCCAGAAACCATAGAGTTTGGCTACGGCGTATGGAGAACGGGGGTAGAAGGGAGTGGTCTCACTTTGGGGAACCTCCTGTACCTTACCATAAAGCTCGGATGTTGAGGCCTGGTAAATGCGACAGGTATCGGCCAAGCCACAGATACGTACGGCTTCCAGTAAGCGCAAAACACCGTTGGCATCAGTATCGGCTGTGTATTCCGGTACATCGAATGATACCTTCACATGGCTCTGGGCAGCCAGATTGTAAATCTCCGTAGGACGAACCTTTGAGATAACACGAATCAGCGATGACGAGTCCGTCATGTCTGCCCAGTGAAGATTCACCAGACGGGATTTCTTCATATCACGTACCCATTCATCAAGATACAGATGTTCAATACGGGCGGTGTTGAATGAAGAGGAACGGCGCATCAGTCCGTGTACCTCATAACCTTTTTCAATTAAGAATTCTGCCAGATAAGAACCGTCTTGTCCGGTAATACCTGTAATAAGAGCAACTTTTTTATCCATATTAATGTTTAATCGTTTCCTGAAAATTGTTTGATTCGCTGTTCCTCAGATAGCTTGCAGATGAGGAGCGTGTTGTCTTTCTCTGCTACGATATAACCGTCGAGTCCCTGGATGACGACTTTTTTCTCCTGGGTGGTGTGGACGATACAGTTATGGCTTTCTATCAGATTAATGTCCTCGCCAATGCTGACATTTCCATAGAGGTCCTTCTTGCTTTGCTCGTGCAGAGAGCCCCATGTACCTAGGTCGCTCCAGCCGAAGTCGGCAGGACAGACAAAGATCTCCTCAGCCTTCTCCATGATGGCATAGTCAACGGAGATGTTCTCGCACTCGGGGAAGCGACGGTTAATCTCTTCCTGTTCTTTATCCGTGCCGTAGATGGGGAGCATCGACTCAAATATCTTGGACATGGTGGGCTGGTAGATACGAAAAGCGTTAACGATAGTACTTACATTCCAAATAAAGATACCAGCATTCCAAAAGTAATAGTTCCTTTTGATATATTCCTGCGCAGTCTCCAGATTGGGCTTTTCACGAAAGGAATCCACACGGTAGATTTCTTTGTTACGTAAGGAACTGGTGCTCAGATCGGCCTGGATATAACCGTAACCCGTTTCTGGACGATTGGGCTTCATACCTAAGGTAACGATGGCATCCGTTTCACTGGTAAACTGCATGCACTCTTTTATGACACGCTGGAATTCAGCTGTATTCGTTACTATGTGGTCGCTAGGCGTTACAACAATATTGGCCTTAGGATCCTTTGACTTGATGCGCCAGCTGACATAGGCGATGCATGGAGCTGTGTTTCGGCGGCAGGGTTCGCATAGGATGTTCCCCACAGGCATATCGGGCAGTTGTTGTTTGACGATATCTGCATATTTCTGGTTTGTCACCACCCAGATGTTTTCTGACTTGACCAAATTTCCAAACCTCTCCACGGTAAGCTGAAGTAAGGTTTTTCCTACACCAAGTACATCTATAAACTGCTTGGGATTCTCAGATGTGCTCATGGGCCAGAACCGGCTGCCGACGCCGCCTGCCATGATGACCAGATGATTGTTTGTCTTTGCCATAACTAACAATTTGTTGATAATAATCGGCAAAATTACAAATAATTTTGGAAAATAAAGAATTTTTTGATAAAAATCTCTATTTAAGCTACTTTATCTTGCTTTTTCTTCATTTTCGCCTTGATGACGAAGTAGATGACGGCCACCAAGAGGAGACCGAGGATAGCGATTTTGATATATTCCGCATATTCACTGATTTTCTCGTTCAACTGATTCTCAGGGACGATAGCGTGCAGATACCAACCCATCGCTGCCAAAACACTGTGCCAGCCACCGGCACCGATGGTGGTGAAGAGCAGGAACTTGCCATAATGCATCCGAGCCAGACCGGCAGGGATGGAGATCAGATGACGGATAACGGGCACAAAGCGGCCTGTCAGGGTAGCGGCTACGCCGTGATCGTCAAAATATTTTTCACTCTTCTCGACTTTCTCTTGGTTCAGCAGACACATCTTGCCCCACTTGCTATTAGCAAACTTATAGACCACAGGCCGACCAACATATAGGGCGACAAAGTAATTGATGCTTGCACCGATGTCGGCACCCAGAGTGGCATATAGAATCACTAAGAATACATTCAGTGATCCACTGGCGGCATGATAGGCGGCAGGGGTTACTACAAACTCTGAAGGTACTGGAACTACCGTACTTTCCAACAGCATCAGTATGAAAATTGTGGGATACCAGCCGAGGCTGTTCAGGATATTAGTGATGAAACTCATATTTATTTCTTGCTTAGTTTGTTAATCATATAATCGTAATAGTCCTTGGGCTCAGTGCCCTTGGGGAAATAACTGCCTAACACCGTTCTGGCTTCTTTGGGATTCTTCTCGCAGGCCAACTTTAGATAGTGTAGGAATTCGTCGTCTTTTTTCATGTCCAGACAGCACAGTGCCATATAGGCATAGCCGTCTTTCCAATCGTCGTCCATATATTTGAAGAAACTCTTTAACAGCATATATGATGAACGCAGATATTGATTGTCATAGAGGCTGACGATGATACGCAGCATGACCTTAGGCGAGTTCCCTGAGTCTACAAGCGCTTTTCTAAAAGTGCTTTCGGCCTCTTTCTGTCGTTTATTGGCTAAGTATACATGCCCCCTGATAATCTGTATGTTGATGTGGTCGCAGTCCAGATTGTCGGTCTTGTCGAGATAGTAGATAGCGGTGTCGGGCTGATGTAGTTCACTATAGGCAAACGCTAACTCCTGAAAGATATCCGGCATATATTGTGATTCTGGACTCGCCACCTCTTCCGCCTTCTCCAGAATACTAATCGCATCCTCAAAGCGGCCGAGATTAATCAGACAGGTACCCTGATGTAAGAAACCGAATTCGTCGTTGGGCATCTTCTCAGAGTATTTCTGGAAATAGGAGAGAGCTGTCTCGAAGTTCTCTAAGTTATAAAGGCTATTGGCTTTAGACAAAAGACTTTCTGCATCGTTAGGATCAATGGCGATGGCATATTCGCTGCTGGTGATGGCTGAATTGTAGTCCTCCTGCATGAACTGGACACTGGCTAGTGCGTTCCAATAGCGGGTGGAGTAGGGGTCATGGTCCAGCAGTTCGTTGAAGATACGTTCGCTATCCTTGTATTTGCCTAAACCGAAGAGTGTACGGGCCATCAGCTCCTTGAACTCGTCTGAGTCATCACCTCGTGAGCGGCACATCCATTCGAATGACTTGTCGTGAAGTCCGTATTCTGAGAAAATGTTGGCTACATCATAGACATAGTCCATCAGCTCGTCTGTCATGACCTCCTCCTTCATATACTGCCTATAAAGGGCGTCGGCCTCTTCTTCCTTGCCTTCAGATATCAGAATCTCACCTTTAAGGAATAGCGATTCTAAGGCATCGGCAGCCTGGATACGACTGGCATATTCGCGTGCAGTGTCATAGTCGCGAAGCGTCAAAGCCTCGCGAGCCTTATAGAGTAACGGTCCCACGGCTTGTGGATTGTAGCTTAGGGCCAGGTCGATAGCCGTTTCAGCCTCTTCGGGATGCCCGTTATACTGATAATAGTCAGCGATATCAGCCAAGTCGTCGGCATCCATATAGACAGGATGCCCCGACTTGGCCGACTCTTCGTATTTATTCAGGATTTCACGGAAATCCTCACTATCAAAATATGCAAGTTCGTCTTGTCGCATTTAACTCTTGAGTCCTACGGTCTTGTTGAAGATAGGCTTCTCTGGCGTAGAATCTGCATCAGGTGTGAAGTAGCCGATACGCTGGAACTGCAGGTAGGTGAGAGGCTTCATTGTGGCGGCATAGGGCTCGATGTAACACTCCTTCAGAATGTTCAGTGAGTCAGGATTGATCATCTGCTTCATAGCGGTGACGGCATCGCAGTTTTGTGCTTCACGGATGGCAGCCATCTCGTCACGTGGGTTCTCAACCTTCCACAAACGCTCATAGAGTCGCACCTCTGCTTTTACAGCGTGTTGACAGCTTACCCAATGCAGCGTCTTACCCTTGATCTTGCGGTTAGAGCCAGGCAGACCGCTACGTGACTCGGGATCGTAGGTGCAGTAGATCGTTGTGATGTTGCCGTTCTCGTCCTCGTCGCACGGGTGTTCCTCGTCGCACTTGATGATATAGGCATTCTTAAGACGTACCTCCTTACCGGGAGCCAGTCGCATAAACTTCTTCTCGGCTTCCTTCTGGAAATCATCGCGCTCAATCCAGAGTTCACGGCTGAACTCTATGGTATGTGTACCGTCGGCCTCGTTCTCTGGATTGTTGATGGCCGTCAACTGCTCAATCTGTCCCTCTGGATAATTGGTGATAACTACTTTCACCGGATTCAATACAGCACTGACGCGAATGGCGCGGCTGTTAAGATCATCGCGGACAGCACTCTCCAGAAGAGCCATCTCGTTGAGAGCATCGTAAGTGGTATAGCCAATCTTATCGATAAACTTGATGATACTTTCGGGACTGTAGCCTCTGCGACGGAAACCGCAGATGGTTGGCATGCGGGGATCATCCCATCCGTTCACAAGACCTTCGTTCACCAATGCCAACAGGTTGCGCTTCGACATCAGCGTATAGCTCAGGTTCAACTTGTTGAATTCCGTCTGGCGCGGGCGGTTGTCCTCGATATTATCGGTCTCACCCTTCCATTCTTTCATCCAGGTAACGAACAGATCGTACAAGGGACGATGCTCTACAAACTCCAACGTACACCAGGAATGGGTTACTCCCTCCAGATAGTCGCTCTGGCCGTGGGTGAAGTCGTACATGGGGTAGGCATTCCATTTGTTGCCTGTACGGATATGGGGGATGTTCAGTACGCGGTAGATCAGCGGATCGCGGAAGAGCATGTTGGGATGAGTCATATCAATCTTTGCTCTCAGGACGAGTGTTCCTGGCTCGCACTTGCCGCTGTTCATGAATTCGAAGAGCTTCAGGTTCTCCTCAATAGGACGATTGCGGAAAGGACTGTTGGTTCCTGGACTGGTGGTTGTACCTTTCTGCTGGGCGATGACCTCAGCACTCTGCTCGTCAACATAGGCACGGCCTTGCTGGATGAGCCACACGGCAAAGTCCCACAACTCCTGGAAGTAGTCGCTGGCATAGTAGATGTTGGCCCACTGGAATCCCAGCCACTTGATATCGTGCTCGATGCTCTCGATATATTCCGTATCTTCCTTAATGGGGTTTGTATCGTCGAAGCGGAGGTTACACAATCCACCGTATTTCTTGGCCAGACCGAAGTCGATGGCGATAGCCTTGGCGTGTCCGATGTGTAGATAACCATTGGGCTCTGGTGGGAAACGGGTCTGCATCCTGCCTCCGTTCTTACCTTCTGCCAAGTCGTTGATCACCTTCTGCTCGATGAAGCTGACAGACTTCTTTTCCTCACTCTCATTCAGTATTTTCTCTTCCATATTATACCTTATCTTTTATTTGCGGCTGCAAAATTACGAATTTTTCTCGAAACTCCTGCAAGAACCTTTTTACTTTTTTACCTTTTTGCTTTTTTCCCTTTACTTGATTCCCCGTTCGTTGAGTGCTTTGCTGTATTTGGCGGCATTCTTCAAGTGTTCTGAATAGGTCTTGGCGAAATTATGAGTACCAGAGAAATCCTCTTTAGCACACATGTACAGATAGTCATGATTCACCCTGTTCAGAACAGCATCGATACCTGCCACCGAAGCAATCTTAATGGGACCAGGGGGCAGCCCTATGTTCTGGTAGGTGTTGTAGGGACTGTTATAGGTCAACATATCATGATAGATGCGACGCAGGGCGAAGTCTTGCATGGCAAATTTAATCGTGGGGTCTGCCTGCAGAGGCATACCTGTCTTCAGGCGGTTCAGGTACATACCTGCAATCATGGGCTTTTCTGCATTGTTGGCAGTCTCCTCATCGATGATACTGGCCATTGTACATACTTCGTTGGGGCTTAGTCCGATAGCTTGGGCCTTGGCCTGACGCTCATTATTCCAGAATCGTTGGTGCTCTTTCTGCATACGGTCCATCAGGTGCTCGATGGTGGTGTTCCAATAGACCTCATAGGTGTTGGGCACGAACATACAAGCGATGGTTGTCGTATCATATCCCCAACGCTGGCAGAAATCATTGTCCTTCAGGCAGATGGCCAGTGCCGTACTATCCATCATCAGTTTCTTCCCTAACGCACCGGCCAGTCTGTCTGTCGTGCGACTCTCGGGAATCGTCAGCATGACGGGTTCCTGATGGCCATTCTTCAGGTGACGGTAGATGGTGATGGTGTTCTCGCCGTGTACGATAGCATAGCGGCCTGTACGAATCTTCTCGGCATATCCACCGTGACGGGCCATCGTCTGGAAGGCCATCATGGCGTGGGCATTGGCAATGGGACTCAGTTTCGCACAGACAGAGTCGATGTTGTCGTTATCGTCGATATAGACATACGTCGTCTCTTCTACCTTTGAGAAACTATCCATGAAAAAGTAGTAGCCCAGGAGCAGGATACCTATGAGACAGATAACGATAGGTATCAGGTAAACTTTCTTTTTTAACTTCTTGATCTTCATGATTCTTCTAAAATTGCTGCAAAGTTACGACATTTCTTCGCAAAGTTACAAAATTCTCTTAATTATTCGTGATTTATTCGCAATTATTTGTATCTTTGCATGAAAATATGGCTTATGAAACTGAAGTTTGCTATTAACTATGGCACAAAATGGGGCGAAAACCTCTTTGTGTATATCACCTACCGCAGCCTTGACGGGACAGAGCGCTCGAGTCGGCAGATGATGCTTACCAGCGACGGATGGCAGTGGGAATTGGAAACCTCTGCGCATGAGTCGCGACAGCATCCCCTTGTGTCGTTTTCCTATTATTATCAGGTAGAGGATGCCGATGGCCACGTTCTGCGAAAAGAGTGGACTGCGATACCACGTACCTTTTATTTTGATTCTTCGAAGAACTACGTGATGGCCGATCTATGGCGCGAGGTGCCTCTTCAATATCATCTTTACAGTCAAGCCTATAGGACGATGGCCTTTATGCCTCAAGAGGAGGAGGTAAAGGCCTTGCGGGTGCCGCTCTATCGAAAGACCGTTATCTTCCGCGTCTCTGCCCCTCAGTTGCTGAAGGGACAGTCGTTGGCGGTTATCGGAAACCATCCTGCCTTAGGAAGTTGGAATCCAGCGCGTTATCTGAAGATGGAGCATATAGGCTGTTATGACTGGCTGCTCTCCGTCAATGTCGATGCTGTACTATTGCCCATCGAATATAAATATGTGATTGTTGATGATGCAACCCATGCGTTGCTGACATGGGAGGAGGGTGATAACCGCACTACCGAGGGGCTTCTGCCACCCGACCAGAATGCGGTACCTGATGGAACGGTATTGGTTGCTTATGGTGAAAACCTCAGGGTGAAGGAACGGACTTGGCGTGCTGCCGGTGTGGCTGTACCTGTCTTTTCTTTGCGTACAGACCGTTCTTACGGCGTGGGCGATTTCGGCGATCTGAAACACTTCGTCGATTGGGCTGTAACCACAGGGATGAAGGTCATCCAGATTCTGCCTGTCAACGATACAACGTCCTCTCACAACTGGTGCGACTCCTATCCATATAACATCGTATCAGCCTTCGCGCTCCATCCACATTACATCGATCTTGAGGCTTTGGGCTCGCTTAAGAGTAAGGCGAAGATGACGGCATATCGTCGTCAGCGTCAGGAACTTAACAATCTCAATTATAGTGATTATGAAGCGGTGGATCGTGTGAAGTCCGTCTATGTTCAAGAGATATTTTCAGAACGTGGTCAGCAGACGCTTGACTCCAAAGAGTTCCAGACTTGGTTTGACGATAATAAGGATTGGCTGGAACCTTATGCACTGTGGCTGAAGCAGCCAGTGCAGATGGTTTATTATCTCCAGTATCACCTTCACCTCCAGTTGAAAGCGGCTGCCGATTATGCCCGTTCGAAGGGAGTTATCATTAAAGGTGATGTGCCGATTGGGGTGAATCGGAATAGTGTGGAGACGGCCACTCATCCAGAACTCTTCCATCTCGATGCCCAGACAGGTGCACCTCCAGATGCTTTCTCCCATTATGGTCAGAATTGGGGATTCCCAACTTATGATTGGAGTGAAAAACAAAAATCGAAAGGTGAGAATCTGGTAGACTGGTTCCACCGCAGGCTTCGCTGGATGGCTCAATATTTCGATGCCATTCGTATCGACCACGTGTTGGGCTTCTTCCGTATCTGGGAGATTCCCGAGGATGCTGTCTTTGGTGTTTTGGGTCATTTCTCACCCGCACTGCCGATGACGGTGGAAGAGATAGAATACTTTGGTCTTCCCTTCAGAAAAGCTCTCTTCACCAAGCCCTTCATCAACGACCGTGTGCTCGATCGTCTCTTTGGCATGCATGCACCTTATGTTCGCGAGAACTTCCTTGTTCTTCGTGCCTATGGCCTCTACGACCTGAAGGCAGAATACAACACTCAGAAGAAGATACGCGATGCCTTTGAGGGTAGGGGAGACGAGAACAGTCTCTGGATTCGCGATGGGCTCTATCGCCTCATCAGTAGTGTACTCTTCCTTGAAGATCCCCAACAACCAGAGATGTATCATCCACGTATCGGCGTTCTTCAGGAGCCTGTATTTGAATCACTCTCAGCTGAGGATAAAGATGCCTTCATGCGCCTGTACAACAACTATTACTATCAGCGCCACAACCTCTTCTGGGGCGATCTGGCAATGCATCGTTTGAGTGAGGTGTTTGGTGAGACGCGTATGCTCTGTTGTGCTGAGGATTTGGGAATGTTGCCCGACTGTGTGGCTCCTGTACTCGACAATCTCCGCATCCTTACGCTCGAGATTCAGTCGATGCCCAAGCAGAGCGGCTTTGAGTTTACCCATCTTGATGGTAATCCCTATCGCAGCGTGGCTACTTTCTCTACCCACGATATGTCGCCTCTGCGCCTTTGGTGGGAGGAGAATCCCGAGCGAACCCAACGTTTCTATATCACCATGCTTCAGAAACAGGGACGAGCACCAGAGCATCTGCCGGCTCATCTGGCTGAGGAGATTATCGCACGCCACCTCTATTGTCCCTCGATGCTGTGCATCCTCTCCTTACAAGACTGGCTGGCGATGGATGGGGAACTGCGCTCGAAACATCCACGAGAGGAGCGTATCAACGTGCCCAGCGATGCTTATAACCATTGGAAGTATCGCATGCATCTCACCATCGACGAGCTGCTGAAGGCCGACAAATATAATAATAAGGTGCGTACGATCATTACGAGGAGTAAAAGGTAAAAAAGTAAAAAGGTAAAAGGTGTTTTCGACTTATATATTTGATTTGGATGGGACGCTGTTGGATACGTTAGGTGATCTGGCGGCATCCGTGAACTATGCGTTGCGGACGCATGGTATGCCTGAACACACTATCGACGATGTGCGTCGTTTTGTGGGCAATGGTGTTAGGAAACTGATGGAACGGGCTATTCCCGAAGGCGAAGCCAATCCTCAGTTTGAGGCTACTTTCGCCACCTTTCGCCACTATTACATGCAGCATTCACTCGACACCACACGTCCCTATGAGGGTATCCCTGAGACGTTGGCAGCCCTAAAGGCCAAAGGGTGCCGTCTGGCTGTGGTGAGTAATAAGATGATGGCAGCTACACAGGAACTCTGTCAGCATTTCTTCTCCGATACCATCGAGGTGGCCATCGGTGAGAACGAAGCTGCCGGTATTCGCAAAAAGCCCGCCCCTGATACCGTCATTGCCTCTCTTCGCCAGTTAGGCGTAGAAAAGCAAAACGCCGTCTATGTTGGCGACAGCGATGTGGATATCCAGACGGCAGCGAATGCCGGTCTGCCTTGTATCAGTGTACTATGGGGCTTTCGCGACAAGGACTTCCTGAAAGCAAACGGAGCGAAGACTTTCATCTCCGCTCCGTCAGAACTCTTACAGACTCTGTAATCTCGCAATATACTTGCCGAGAATATCAAATTCCAGATTGACGACCGTTCCCACCTTGATGTCACAGAAGTTCGTGTGCTCAAAGGTGTAGGGGATAATGGCCACCTGGAAAGTATTCGTAGTGGGATTGCAGACCGTCAGGCTGACACCGTTTACCGTTACCGAGCCTTTATCCACCGTGAAGTAGCCTTTCTTCGCCATCTCACGATCCTCGGGATACTCAAATGTGAAGTAAGTACTACCATCGGCATCCTCCATCGCGATACACTTTGCAGTCTCGTCCACATGCCCCTGTACAATATGACCGTCCAATCGTCCGTTCATCAGCATCGAGCGTTCCACATTCACCTTGTCGCCTACCTTTAGCAGACCGAGGTTCGAGCGGTCGAGGGTTTCCTTCATGGCCGTTACCACATAGGTGCCGTCCTTGATTTCCACCACCGTCAGGCACACGCCGTTATGAGCGATGCTCTGGTCAATCTTCAGCTCGTCGACAAACGAGCACTTCAACGTAAAATCAATATTCTCGCGGTCTTTCTTTATCGCTACAACCGTAGCAAACTCTTCAACTATTCCAGAAAACATATCGATATAAAATTGTTTTAATAAAAAAAGCGGGTTCGTGCCGATGATTTGGTGAAAACTCCTGTTTCACACGATGTGGGTGCTCCCTGCTGTTGTAATCCACCGGCATTACTGCTCTCCCGTGGGGATGACTGTGGCCCGCCATTGGCAAGGGAAACGATCCCGGTTTGTTTTTGTTAATGTAGAGTATCCCGATCTATGCGGCACGACCCGTATTATCGTTCTCTTATTCTTTTCTGTTTGCAAAGATACGGCTATTTCTTGAATCAGCCAAACCTTTTAGCATTTTTTATTGTTCTTCTTCTCCCAATTTGTCTACGTCGATAATCTCATAACTGTCTTCATCGTCGCCCTTGTCGGACTTCTTCTCTACAGGGAATTCAATCTTCCGCTTGAATTCCTTGTTGAACTTATAAACGAAGAAGGCTGTCAACAGCAACAACATGATGCCTAGCACCCACTTGAATAAAGGTCCTAACGGTAGGGCGCTCCTCACATCTACCTCGATGCTTCGGATATCATATTTGTCGGGCGACTCCAACAGGAATGCCTTAACTTTAAAAACGTAGGTGCCTGAGGGCACGTCGAAATAGGTGGCAGTCCGGTCCTTCTCTGCATTGCGCCAGTCTTTGTCGTAGCCCTCAAGCATATATTGATAATGTACGCGATGCTGCAACTGGTAGTTCATCGCTGCAAAGCGGAAACCGAAATTGCTGGCTTCAGAGGGAACTCTCACATGCGTGCTGCCCGGTACGTAGTAGTCTATCTTGCTGCCCAGACGGGGACTCTGCCATTCGTCGCTCAACAGGAATCCTGTAATCTGCAGCTTCAGTAGAGCTCCGTCCGAAGCCATCAGCTTCTGGCGGTCCACCTCATAATATCCGTCGAGTGTACCGAAGAGGATATTGCCGTTGCCGGTCATGATGGCACCGCCTTCTGAGATACGTGTATCGTCGAGACCGTCGAGTTCTGCGAAGGATGTGAAGATGTGCTTCTCGGCATTAAACGAGCAGATGATATGTTCGGCGGCAAACCAAGTGTTACCCTTCTCGTCAAAGGTGATGCTGCGAATCTCTTCTGACGGCAGTCCGTTGCCTGCATCGAAGATGTGCATCTCCCAGCGGCCGTTCTTATCCTTATTGTGTGTGTGGGCGATGCCGCCACCGTTGGTGCCTACCCACATCGACCCCTTGTTGTCGCGACGGATACAGATGATGTCGATGCTCAGGGGTGCAGAACCTGTTTCTGTCGACATCTCCAGTTCTTTTACCACGACCTTCTTGTTTTCATACGAGAGTTCAAGAATACCGTCGGTGGTACCTGCCCACACTTTACCGTCTGGGTCGGCCTCGATGGTTCTCACCTTTTGGTAGGCTCTTTCTGGATAGTCTGCCATACCGCGCAGGGGATGCAGGAACGCATCCTTCGCCATGTTCTCCTTTGTCAGCAGATTCACGCCGCCGCCATAGGTGGCGATCCAAATGTTACCATCCTTATCCTCCACAGCCTCATAGGCGGCACTGCTGCTCATGCTCATGGGGTTACCATCCTCGTGGCGATAGTTCTTCAGCGTCCATCCACTGCCGTTGGGCATCATCTTATAGACACCGTTATCCTTCGAACAGATCCAGTAGTTCCCCTGCGAGTCTTTCGAGATACCGTAGAGGCGTCCTAAGGGGTCGCCTTTTGAGTCGTGGGTGATGACGCTCTTCTGACCGTTGTCGTGGTAGAGGAACAGGCTACTGCGCTTGTTGCCTAAGAGCAGCAGCTTACGTTCTTTGTCGTAGTACATCGCTCGAATCTCGTTCTCCTCCGTAGAGGTGGCATTGGGGATGGGTTTCCTGCGTACAATGTTATTCTTCTGCAACTCCAACTTGTCGAGTCCGCGGCTGCTCGTCGATTCCCACACCACACCTTCAGGCATCTCTAACGAGGCGTAGACGGTGTTCGAGATGCTCCATGATTCCATGGGGTCGTTATAGAAGTGCTCCACGCAGTCGGCCTCGCGGTTGTAGTAGCCGTAGCCGCCGTTGTTCATCAGAATCCAAACGCGGTCGTTCACCTCATTGAACTCACCGCCGCGACCGTCTCTTTCTGGCACGGGCACAAACTGCTGGAAGTGCTTTTCTTTGCCCGTCTCGATGTTCAGATACGAGGCACCCATCTGGTCGTCGCAGAACCACAGCAGACCGTGACTGTCGAAGAACATGTTGAACACCGTCTTTCCAGTGGGTTTCCTGATTTGCTGGATTTTTGTGGGGAAGGTGATCCTGTAGATGGCACCTTGTTTAGTGGCGGCATAGAGGGAATAGGCGTTGACGCATAGGGCTGTCACCTCTTCATGAGTTAGTATTGATAATGTGTCGAGGGCCATCGTCTTGCGGATGCCGCGATAGATCCCCTGGGTCGTACCCAGCCACACATCGTCATCAACGCCCTCGGCCATACATCCAATCTTCATGCCGTGGGTGTCGACCAACGTGGACTTCAGTCCGTCGTTAGGGTCGAGATGTGCCACATAGAGACCCACGTCGCGGATGTTCAACAGCACCTCACCCTTTGAGGTGGTCAGGATTCTACTGCCCAGAAGGAACTCCTCGTAACCAACCTTCCCCTCGAAGGGGTTGATAATCTTATCGGTATGGCGGTTGAGCACAAACACACGATTGTCGTACATGTGCATCCAAATGTTCTGGAACTGGTCGATACGGATGTCGAGCAGGCGGTTGTGCAGATGTTTTACGCCGCTGCCGCTACCCATGCGGTAGTTGTAGAACTCGTAGCCGTCATAGCGTGAGAGACCGTTCCAGGTGGCAATCCAGAGGTAACCGTAATCATCCTGTCTTATCGCGGAGATGGCATTGCTGCAGAGGCCGTCCTTGGTGGAGAGGTGGGTGTGGATAGCCCGCAGCGGCTGGGCGCCTGCTGTGAGCGGTAGCAGGAGCAGCCATAGCATAAGCAGCTGTTGTATATGTCTGAAACTCTTATTCATAAGGTAATAGTCTGTTATCATATTACTCTGCAAAATTATAAAAAAAAAATGTAATAACCAAATTATTTCGCGAAAATTTCTTATCTTTGCGGCATAAATGAGAATAAAAAGAAATTCATGCCTTATGGAGAAGCAAATATGTATCTTAGCGGGCGCAAGACCCAACTTTGTCAAGGTGTCGCCACTCGTCCGGGCCATCGCCCGCCGCGACGACGCACAGTGCCTACTCGTCTATGCCGGCACAGAGGATGACCCCACGCTCGAAGCCTCGCTCTTCGACGATCTCCAGATGTCGCGACCACAATATTATCTAGGTGTTTCGTCTACCAGTCTGAATGAGATTACTAGTCAGGTGATGGCTGCCTTCGACCGCTTCCTCGATGATCATCCCGTCGATGTGGTGATCGTCGTCGACGACCTTGCCTCCACGATGGCGGCAGCTATCGTCACCAAAAAACGGGGAATCCGTCTGGCCCATCTCGTCGCAGGCACACGTTCCTTTAATATTAACATGCCAAAGGAAATCAACCGTCTCGTGATTGATGCCCTCAGCGACTATCTCTTCACGGCAGGTGTGCGCTCTACGGGCATTGCTAACCGCGAGCAGTCCAGTGACTCGCAGACCTATATGGTGGGCAATATCCTCATGGATACGTTGCGCTTCAACTACAACCGTTTTAAGAGACCCGCATCGCTGCCAGATATCCGTGAAGGTGAGTACATCGTCTTCACCCTCAACCGTAAGGCCCTCATCGCAAATCAAGCCAATCTCCAGCGTATGCTTCAGGCGATGGTTGAGGCCTCAGGCAATGTCCCCATCATCGCTCCCCTTCGTGGTGAAGCGCGTAAGGTGGTGGAGACTATGGGATTACCAATCGAGGTGGTCGATCCACTCGGCTATCTGGAGTTTGGCTGGCTCACGGCCCACGCCAAGGGCATCATCACCGATTCGGGTAACGTGTCGGAAGAAGCCACGTTCAACAGTGTTCCCTGTATCACGCTGAACAATTATACGGAACATCAGGAGACGGTGACTGTGGGTTCCAACGTACTTGTGGGGGAGGATGCCGAAAAGCTGCATACTGCCGTCGCTCAGATGGTGTCGGGTGAATGGAAAAAGTGCGCCCTTCCCGATCGTTGGGATGGACGCACAGCAGACAGGATCCTACAAATCCTTGTTTAGTAATTCTCGGCTTTTACCTGGAAGTAAGCTTGTGGATGGTTGCAAACGGGGCACTCCTCGGGGGCCTTCTTGCCGATGACGATATGGCCGCAGTTCGAGCATTGCCAGATGACGTCACCATCCTTCGAGAACACACGCTCCTTCTTGATGTTGTCGAGCAGCTTACGATAGCGGGCCTCGTGCTCCTTCTCGATCTTAGCCACACCCTCAAACTTCTCGGCAATCTCGTCGAAACCTTCTTCACGAGCCTCCTGAGCCATGCGGGCATACATATCGGTCCACTCGAAGTTCTCGCCGTTGGCAGCTGCCTCTAAGTTCTCGGGTGTACTCTTGATGCTACCGCCCTCCAACAACTTGAACCACATCTTGGCGTGCTCCTTCTCGTTATTGGCCGTCTCCTCAAAGATGGCTGCAATCTGCACGTAGCCGTCCTTCTTGGCCTTCGAAGCCCAGTAGCTGTACTTGTTACGTGCCTGACTCTCGCCTGCAAATGCTTCCTGCAGGTTTTTCTCTGTCTTTGTTCCTTTCAGTTCTTTCATCATCTTTATTTGTTTAGTTTGTTGAATAATGATTCGTTATAATGGGATCCACATCCAGAATGTGCAGCCTTTGCCGATACCTTCCGACATGAGGCCGATGTCGCCGTGACAGGCATCTGCGAAGGCCTTACAGATGGCCAGTCCCAGTCCTGTTCCTTGGATATAATCATTGACTTTATAGAACCGCTCGAAGATCTTGGGCTGATTCTCCAGAGGGATACCGTCGCCGGTATCCTCACAGTAGAGGTATAGGCCTTCATGCTGTTTGCCGCCCATTGCCCTGGTCTCCAGATGGTAGCCCAGCTTGATATGTCCCTGATGGGTATACTTCACGGCATTGGTGAGGAAGTTGGTGATGACCTGCGTCAACCTGCTGGCATCAACCTTGATCGTCAGGGTGGGATAGGGGTTGTCTTTCAAGAAGTCCACACCAATTTCCTGCACTCTGGGTCGCAGCGTCTCAAACAGCTCGTTGAATGTCTTGGCGAAGTCCACCTCTACGGGCTTGATGCTCACTTCTCCTGTCTCCAGCGATGAGGCTGTGAGGATATCGTCGATCAGGCGCAGCAGCATGTCGCAGTTGTTCTTGATAATCTGGATAACCTCCTTTTTCTCCTCCGACGATGTCAGCGACGACAGCACCTCCGAGAAGCCCACAATCGCATTGATAGGTGTCCGGATCTCGTGGCTCATATTGGCCAGGAAGAGACTCTTCAGCTGTCCCGACTCCTTGGCGCGCTGGGTCTCGCTGCGCAACAGGTCCTGCTTGCGCATCAGGTCGGATATGTTGCGCCATACGCCAAAGGCTCCCAACAGGTGTCCGTTTTTATCGTATTCGGGAATACAGTTGATCTGCACCCATTGCTTTTCGGTAGAGCTCTGTGTCACCATGGGATGCATCTGCCCGATATATATGAGTGGTTTCTTCAGGGCTTCTGAGGGGTTCGACAGAGCCTTCACAAAGTCCTCCTCCTGATTGACGAAGATTTTCTGCACTTGAGTCAGGTTGAACGAACGCGCTACAGTGTTCAGACCATTATAAAACTCTAAGGTCTCGCGCTCCAGACTGATGCGCCAGGTCTGCATCTTCGAAGCCTCGAGCATATAGCGCAACTCGGCCTCGTAGTTCTTGATGGCCTCGTTCATCTTCTTCATCCTGGCATCGTTCTCCATCACTTTCAGGTACATGTTGCGCTCCTCTGTCACGTCGTTAGCCGTTACAGAGATGTATATCAGCTGTCCGTTCTCGTCGTAGATGGGGTGTACGCTGATTTCTAGATACACGTGCATGTTCCTCTCGGGAATGATACTCAGCGAACAGGCCCAGTAGTCCTCGGGATGATCGCGGTCCAGCACCTCGTTGAACGGCGATATCTCAAACAGGTTCAACTTTGAGAAGAACTCATCGCCCGTATCGCTGTCGAAGTTACAGATGCGGCGCATGATGCGGTTGGCATCCACCAGCCTGCCCTCTGGGGTATAGAACGACATACCGATGATGGAGTTCTCGAAGATCGACCTGTATCTCTCCGACAACTGCTCAACCTCCCGTTCCTTCCGTTTCGGCTCCGTCTCGTCAGTAATGGTGGCGATGATGCTCACGGGCTTGTCGTCTTCATATTCGGCAATGGCCACAAGGTGATAGCTGTGCCAGTCTGGCTCGCCCTTGCCGGTATAGTTGAAGTTCCATCGGTAATGGCATTCGGCTTCCATATCGGTGCCGTCACTCAGGCGCTTGATGAGATTACGAAACTTATCGCAGTCGTCTGGATGGACATAAGTATAACACACCTCTATGCCCACATTATTGCCAAACAACGACTTTCCGTGAATGTCGTACACACGGTTCTCGCGTATGTCAAAACACATCACGTGGTTGCCGCTGATGTCGAGCGCCATCGTCATGGCCTCCTGCTCGTCAAACATATTCTTCGTACTCATACCTCTGTTCTTTTCTTTTCAATGACTGAGGCCGTACAGGGTATCGATACCCATGTACTTGTGCCTTTGGCATATTCCGACTGAATCTCGATGTTGCCACCCATCTGGTGCGCCAGCAGCTGCACGATCGGCAGGTCGAGTCCCGAACCGATCAGTCCACCTCTTATGTTGCGTGTAAAGTGATCGAAGACGTGGGGCATGACCTCGGGTGCGAATCCTATGCCCGTATCGTCGAAACGGACGGTCAGCTCACCGCGATGATATTCGTAGCTGATACTGATCGAGCCTTGGGTGGTCATCAGACACGACAAGTTGCACAGGCGCTGGATAATTATCTCCAGATGATTGGTGTCGATGTCAACCACCAGCTTGTTGTAGGGCTGTACGATGACGGGCTTTACGCCTTGATTGATGGTTGAAAGGCCGTTCAGGCAAATCTCCTCAAATCTCGTGGAGAAATCCACAGTCTCTGTCTTGTATTCCTCCATATTGGCCTCCAGGCGCGAGATATATAGGATGTCGTTCACGAGCAGCAACAGCTCACTGGTGCTGTGCTTGATCTGTTCCATGAAGAAGGGCTCGTCGCTCTCCTCATGATGGCTCGTGAAGAGTCCTGCGTAGCCGATGATGTTGTTCAGTGGCGTTCGTATCTCGTAGCTCATATTCGTCAGGAAAGCCTGCTTCAGCACCTCTGTCTCCTGTGCCTTCTTGGTCTCTATGGCCAGCCTCTGCTCTGTCTCCACCATGTCGGTGATATCGCGGTAGGTGCCGAAATAGCGCTCCACCTCGCCCTGGGCATTCAGCATGGGTACCATGTTGAACAACAGCCATATCTGTCTTCCCTTCTTGTCGCGTATCTCTATCTCTATCGCCTGCACAATGCCGCGTTTCGTCAGGTGGTCCATCCTGTTAAGCGCACTGTTCACCGTACGGCGGAATCGCATTGTAGCCAGGCGGATGCAGCGCAGCTGCGACATGTGGAGCCGCTTGTGGGTCTCTCTGTTGATGAGTTCGAAGGTATAGGATTTGGGGTAATAGTTCACCAGCTGCACGCCGCTCACGCTCAGGGCGTAGTCGATGTTGGCGATATACTCTTTGATGCTGTCCGTTCCCTGCTGCAGCTTCTTCACACCCGCCTGCTGGCGATGGTAAGAGTTCACCATCTCCGTAATGTCGCGCCCCGACATATAGACGCCCTCCAGCTCACCCTGCTCGTTGCGGATGGGGTTGATGGTCGACTCGTAGTACATCTTGCCCGTCAGCTGGAACTCATCAAGCCGGTATTTCTTTTCCACAAATTTTGTGAAGTTGATGATACTGCCCGTCAGCGTATTCGTCATCTGCTCCAGCGGTATCTGACTGTAGAAGGGGTTGTTCTCCAACAAGAAGCTGCCGTCGAGCACCTGTTCGCGGCTCTTTACGTTAAAGGCTGCACAGGCGCGCTCGTTGATGTCGCTCAGCACACCATTTTTATCGTAATACAGCATGTCGAGCATCGACGAGTTGAAGATGGTGTGGTAGCGCAGGAGCAACTGCCTGGTCTTCTCCTGTCGACGATACTCTTCTGTCACATCGTGCTGGATACCCATCAGCGAGGTGGGAAGCCCGTTGTCGCCTCGGCTGACAACTGAGATGGATACCTCATAATGGTTGCATTCCGACTCCTTTTTCGCACTGCTGCGTAGGGTCGCCTTTGCGGAGTCTTGTTTACCGTCGCAGATGTCAAAGATGATGCTGCGCATCTTCTCAAGGTCCTCGCGGTAAAACTGCTTGGCAAATTCCGAGGGGTTATATTCGCGTTCGTAGTCGCCTGCTTCCGACAAGTAGCAATAGTGGCGCGTGGCTGGGTAATAAAACCATATCCTCAGTCGGCCTGTTCTCAAGATCAGTGCCAACCGCGCTTTTTGCTTTTTACTGTCCGTATCTGTTGCCATAGGTCAGATGATTGTCTATTTAGTAAAAAATCCGTTAGATAGTTATTTGTGTGGCAAAGATACGAAGAAAAATTGGAACGTGCAAATATTTTAGGGAAAAGTTTGGAAGTTTCAGAAAAAAATCTTATCTTTGTCGCCGATAAATCAATCACTAAAAGACTAAAAATTATGATCAAACGTATTTTCTTGATGCTCATCGTAGCATTTGCATGCACACTGAGTGCCAACGCCCAGAGCTGGCTGAACAGACTTAAGGACAGGGCTGTGAACGCAGCAGAGAACGCCGTAACGCGTAAAGTAGAGAATAAGGTAGACCGCGAGACCAGCGACGCTATGGACAATGTGCTCGACGGTAAGAAGAAAGACAAAAGCTCAAAATCCAACGATGCCGACTACGAGGATGCCGAGGTGACGGAGCAGTCTGGCGACGATACGCCCGTAGCTCAGAACCAGAAGAGCGACTTCGTTCGCGGTAGCGTGATTCTCTTCGAGGATGATTTCGCTAACGAGCAGATGGGCGAATTCCCGTCGAAGTGGGATATCAGTGAAGGTAGTCTTGAGACAGCTGCTATCAACGGAAAGAAGTATTTGCACAGCAATGCCCCTGACTCTAGGTTTTCTCCTTTGATGGAGAATATGAAATCTTACTTGCCCGAGGTCTTCACACTGGAGTGGGATGAGTTCTTCTGTAAGAGTGGAGATATAGCTGATTTTCCATCTGATTTTAATTTCTATGACGCAAACGGAAGCGAAGTCGGCCATATTTATAAAAGGTATCGCCCAGGTAATCCAGATTTCTATGGCAACTACAGCTTTAAGAAAGGTGGTGGCGTGGATGAGAATGTCACAGGCAGTTTTGACTGGGATCATATGAAGAAATTTATCAAGATTGGTCAGTGGAACCATTTTGCTATCTCATTCAACAAAAGAGCCTTCAAACTCTACGTCAATGGAAACCGCTTCATCAATCTGCCTAATGTAGCAGCGCCTGCTCGTTTCGTATTCATTATTCAGGATGAAAATCCCTACCGAGGCGTTGCTAATGTAGTGCTCGCCAAGGGTGCTGTAGAACTCTATGAGCGTCAGACTACTGATCTTTCTGCCGTTGAGAAGGCTATTGCCGAGACGGGTAAGTTTGTGACGAACAACATCCTTTTCGAGACAGGTAAGGCTACGCTGAAGCCCGAGTCGATGGCCGAGATCCAGAAGGTGGCTGACTATATGAAGAAGAACCCGACGGCTCGCTTCGAGGTACAGGGACATACCGACAATCAAGGCTCTGACGCCATCAACGATCCGCTCTCACAGCAGCGCGCTGAGTCCGTCGTCAAGGCCCTCGAAGGCTTAGGCTGCGATCCCTTCAACATGCGTGCTGTGGGTAAAGGCTCTCACGAGCCCGTTGCCGACAACAAGACCGACGAAGGCCGCGCCAAGAACCGCCGCGTAGAATTCATCAAGCGGTGAGAGCAGAGATGAGAGCTCGCTCTCAATCTATGCCGAAGCGCGCCGATGAATCGGCAAAGCCAATTCATCAAACGGTGAGCGCAGAGCGCAAGCCAATTTATCAAGAAATAAAAAGTTGTATCACTGCAACATAATTAGTATTACCAAAAACAATTAGCTTATGAAGAAATTTATGATCTTTGCAGTCATGATGCTCAGCGCTATGACCGCAAGTGCACAACAGGAAGTCGGAACATGGTCTGTGACACCGAAAGTAGGTATCAACCTGGCCAAAGTTACCGACGCCAATGATGCCAGCATGAAGGTAGGTCTCGTGGCTGGTGCTGACTTGAACTATCAGATAGCAGAGAAATTTGCTGTTAGCGCAGGTGTGTTCTACTCTATGCAGGGTGCAAAAAGCAAGGATGATGGTATAAAAACGACGGCGAAGCTCGACTACATCAACATCCCCATTCTGGCTCAGTTCTACGTGGTTCCTGGTCTGGCCCTCAAGGCAGGTATTCAGCCAGCTTTCAATGTGAAGCATAAGTTTAAAATTGAGTCTGGTGGCAGCTCTGCAGAGTCGGACTATACCGATTTCAAGACTTTCGACTTCTCAATCCCCCTCGGTGTTTCTTACGAGTTTAGCAATTTTGTTATCGATGCCCGCTACAACTTAGGTCTGACCAAGATTGTGGATAATGGTGAAAGCAGCAAGAACAGTGTGATCCAGTTCACTGTCGGCTACATCATCCCGTTCAATAACTAATTTCCAATCACGAAATTTAAATCCCCGCCAAGCTTTCTTGGCGGGGATTATTTATTTGATGAATGTGAAACGCCACATGCTGTGACGCTCAATTCAGATTACTTTCCGAAAGGAATGACGTAGCCGAATGTAACCTGGAACACGCTGTTCTTGTGACTCTTGTCGTCGATTGAATCAAAGAGCTTTGTCAGACCGAGGTTGTAACGAGCTTCAACCATGAAGTCGCCAAACTGGTAAGAAGCGCCGAGGGGGATAGACAGGTCGAATGACTTGAAGTCGTCAATGTCGCCCTCAACAGAAACCTTGCCGCTCTCTGTCTTGATCTTGTGCTTCACGTTGAAGCCGGGCTGAACACCTGCCTTGAGGGCCAGACCAGGAATCACGTAGTACTGAGCCATGATGGGAACGTTGATGTACTCGAGCTTTACGTTGGCGTCAATCTTCGAACCATCTATTTCCGTGAAATCATACTTGCAACCCTGCATAGAGTAGAAGAGACCTGCGCTAACAGCAAATTTCTCTGCTACCTGATAGTTGAAGTCGGCACCAGCCACTGAACCCAGCTTCATTTTTGAATTGTCAATCTTGGTGACGGTAGAAAGTTGAAGACCAACCTTTGGGGCCACTGAGAATTTTCCTACTTCCTGTTGTGCACTTGCGGTCATAGCGCAGAGCATCATGACTGCGAATAACATTAATTTCTTCATAAGCTAAAATCGTTTTTTTTGTTTAAAACGCTGCAAAAGTACACACTTTTTCTGAATCACCCAAGTAATTTTAATATAATTGTTTAATTTCTGCCGTATTCCTTGAGATTTATTAAGAAATTTGTTTGTTTTTTGCCACCGAGTTTCCTTCCGTCCCCTTACGAGTTTCACAGCGTCGTCCGCGGTATGACTCTGCGTCCCCTTACGAGTTTCGTTCAGTCCGCATCCGGTCGGCTCGAATCTGAGTACAAAGTTAATGCTAAAACGGCCTAAATCCAAGCCCGCAAGGCAGGCATATCTTATTTGGCGGCAGGTCATGATGCTGATGCACGATGATCCGAATCTCGCATCGCTCAAACACAGTAAACGTAGTTATCTGACTATAGATGAATATGACTATATATTAAATATGTTAAAATCGATTTCGTAAGAAATTCTCCAAGAATTACAAATTACAAATTACAAATTACATTAAGACCTTTTTAGCTCGATTTCGGCTAAAAAGTAGAAAATATAAGACCATATTATATAATTATATATATATAATTATATAATATGAGGTATATATAGGATTTTTGTCTATTTTCTTCCAAAACTCCTTATTGTAATTTGTAATTTGTAATTTGTAATTTTGTGTAAAGGTTTGTCTCCAGGTAAGTCTGGAGGTTGTTATCATCAACCAAACTTTTCGGCAAATTGTTTTGCCATTTTGGATTTTATTTGTACCTTTGCATGCGCAAACGTCAACAATTCCTTAAAACTAACAAAATATGGAAAATGATTCAAATAAGACAGTGTTGAAAAAGGCAGTTGTATGGAAAGAGCTCTACTTTTATCGTAAGAGCGATACCGTATATCAGTTGACAGTGGAGTTCTGCAAGCGTTTTCTGCCTCATTATGGAGATCGTACTGTCGACCAGATGGTGCAGGCCGCGCGTTCTGGCAAGCAGAATATTGTGGAGGGTAGCGAAGACGGGCAGACCAGTTCTCAAATGGAGATCCATTTGTTGAATGTTGCTCGTAGCAGTCTTCAAGAGCTTCGTTCAGACTATCAGGACTATCTGAATACCCATCATCTTGAGACTTGGGCGGCTCATAGCAATCGACAGAAACGGCTTCGTGAATTCTGCCATTCGCACAATGACTACGAAGCCTATGCTCCGTTTGTGGGAAAAATGAACGATGAGGAAATGGCGAATATGTTGCTTACCCTCTGCCATCAGACGGACAAGATGATGTGCGCCTATATCAAGAAACTGGAGCACCGTTTCGTGACGGAAGGTGGTATCAAAGAGCGGATGTATGCGGTTCGCACAGGCTATCGTCAGCAACAGGAGAACCATCTGCGTACTCTTGAAGCTGAGAATCAGCAGCTGAAGGCGGAAAATGCTGCTTTGAGGCGGGAGCTCGCGGAGATGAGGGCCAGGCTGGGCCTAGGAGAGCCTAGGATGACCTAGGAATGCCTAGGAAAACCTAGGAATGCCTAGGAACCCCTAGGCTCTAGGCCCCTAGGCGGTGATCTCGCCGCGGAGGCTCTGGGACATGAGGCGGCGGACGGTCTCTGGGTCGTCGGGATAGTGGCTCTGGAGGAACATGAGCTTCGTGACGGCACTCTCTACCGTGGAGTCCCGGCCGCTGATGACACCAGCCTCCTGCAGATGGTAACCGCAGTCGTAACGCCCCATCTCCACGGCACCCTGCATACACTGACTGATGTTGACAATCACCTTGCCATTACGCGTACCCTCGCGCAAGGCGTTGAGCAGCCAGGTCTTCTGCGGGGCATTGCCCGAGCCGAAGGTGCGCATGACGATGGCCTTGAGGTTGGGCGTGTGGATGATATGACGGATGAGGTCTTCACGGATGCCAGGGAAGAGCGAGAAGATGATGACATTGTTGTCGAGGCGGAAGTGGGGCACCATGGGTTTGTTCCAGTCGGGCTTGAGGATAAGGTGGCGATGGTAGGTGATGTTCACGCCAGCTTCGACGAGGTGGGGGAAGTTGAACGACTCGAAGGCATTGAACTCCTCGGCGCTCTGCTTCGTGGTGCGGTTGCCGCGTAACAGATGACCGCCAAAGTAGATGCCTACCTCAGGCACCATGGCGTGACCCTCCTCGTCCTTCGCTGCGGCTATCTCTACGGCGGTGATGAGATTCTCCTTGCCGTCGGTACGGAGCTGTCCGATGGGCAGCTGCGAGCCCGTGAAGATGACGGGCTTCGTCAGATTCTCCAACATGTAGGAGAGGGCAGAGGCAGTATAGGCCATCGTGTCGGTACCGTGGAGCACCACAAAACCGTCGTAGTCGTCGTAGTGGTCGGCAATGCAGTGGGAGATGTCGGTCCACATGGCGGGCGACATGTCGCTGGAGTCGATAGGCGGCTCAAACTGATAGGTGTCAATCTTGATATCAAACTGTTTCAGTTCGGGCACGTTGAGTAGCAGGTGCTCGAAGTCGAAGGGCTCGAGGGCGCCTGTGTGCGGGTTGCGGTTCATGCCGATGGTGCCGCCTGTGTAGATGAGTAGTATTCTGCTGCGCATAAAACAAACGTTTACGTGGTAATTTTCTGCAAAGATAGTGGATTTCTATGAGATTTTTGCTATCTTTGCACAAAAATTTAAAGAACCTATAAAACAAACTCAAAATTATGAAACAATTCAATGACGATAACTTCGTTCTGGAGACCCAGGTGGCACAGGACCTGTATCACAACCATGCGGCTAAGATGCCTATCATCGACTATCACTGTCATCTGATTCCTGAGATGGTGGCCAACGACCATCGGTTTAAGAGCATCACAGAGCTCTGGCTGGGCGGCGACCACTATAAATGGCGCGCCATGCGTACGAACGGTGTAGACGAGAAGTACTGCACAGGCAAGGACACCAGCGACTGGGAGAAGTTTGAGAAGTGGGCTGAGACGGTGCCTTACACCTTCCGCAACCCCCTGTACCACTGGACCCATCTGGAACTGAAGACCGCCTTTGGCATTGAGAAACAGCTCTCTCCCAAGACGGCCCGCGAGATTTTCGACGAGTGTAACGAGAAGCTGAAGCAGCCCGAGTTCTCTGCCCGCGGATTGATGCGTCATTATAATGTGGAGTGCGTCTGCACCACCGACGATCCTGTGGACGACCTGCACAACCATATCGAGTATGCCAAGCACAAGGCAAAGAACGACCCTGTGATGATTCCCGCCTGGCGCCCCGACAAGGCCATGAACATCGAGAAGCCCGAGTTTGCCAAGTATGTGGAGCAGCTGGCTCAGGTGAGCGGTGTGAACATCGTGAAGTTTGCCGATATGGTGGATGCCTTGCAGAAGCGTCACGACTTCTTCGCCAGCAACGGTTGTAAGCTCTCTGACCACGGTATTGAGGAGTTCTACGATGAGGAGTATACCGACTCACAGATCGAGACTATCTTCGAGAAGGCTATGCGCGGTCAGCAGTTGTCGACCATGGAGGTACGCCAGTTCAAGAACTGTTTCCTGACGGTGATGGCCGAGATGGATGCCGACAGCGACTGGACACAGCAGTTCCACTATGGTGCCATCCGCGACAACAATACGGCGATGTACAATCAGCTGGGTCCTGACACGGGCTTCGACTCCATCGGTGAGTTCAATACCGCCAAGGCTATGTCGAACTTCCTGAACAAGCTGAACATGAAGGGTAAGCTTACGCGTACCATATTATATACGCTGAATCCCTGTGCCAACGAGGTGATTGCCACGATGCTGGGTAACTTCCAGGGTGGAGAGCCGGGCAAGATCCAGTTTGGTTCCGGCTGGTGGTTCAACGACCAGATGGATGGCATGATCCGTCAGATGAACGCCCTCTCGGTGCTGGGTCTGCTGAGCCGCTTCGTGGGTATGCTCACCGATAGCCGCTCGTTCCTGAGCTATCCGCGTCATGAGTATTTCCGTCGCATCCTCTGCAACCTGCTCGGCAACGATGTGGAGAAGGGCTTGCTGCCTTGCGATATGGAGATTCTTGGACGTATGGTCGAGGATATCTCGTACAACAACGCCCGCAGATATTTCAAATTCTACTAATATAATTAAAAGTGCACAAGAGAATTCTTGTGAAAAAGAGCCGCAGACTTTTGGAGTTTGCGGTTTTTTTATTAATTTTGCAGCCAATATGAGATATAATAGTGGATATAACCGTGAGGGTGACTACGACCATTACGTCGTGAACGAGCCCATGCCGCTGCTGGAATGGCTGTTGGCAAACGTGCAGCAGACGAAGACGAAGATCAAGGCCACGCTGCAGGGTAGGGGTATCAAGGTGAACGGCAAGACCGTCTCGCAGTTTGATTTCCCCTTGGAGCCCGGCATGAAAGTGGCCGTGAGCAAGACCAAGCGCAACCAACAGGGTTTCAAGAGCCGTTACGTGAAGATTGTCTATGAAGACAAGTGGCTCATCGTCATCGAGAAGGCCGTCGGCATCCTCTCGATGGCTGCAGGTCATTCTACGCTTAATGTGAAGACCGTGCTCGACGACTATTTCAAGAAGAGCCGTCAGAAGTGTACCGCCCACGTGGTGCATCGTCTGGACCGTGATACCAGCGGACTGATGGTCTATGCGAAGGATATGGAGACGGAGCAGATCTTGGAGCACAACTGGCATGATATCGTCTACGACCGCCGTTATGTGGCCGTCTGCTCGGGGGAGATGGAGCAGGATGAGGGCACCATCGAGAACTGGTTGAAGGACAATAAGGCCTACATTACCTACTCGTCGCCCGTAGACAACGGCGGCAAGTATGCTATCACGCATTATCACACATTGGCCCGTACCACGGAGCACTCACTCGTGGAGTTTAAGTTGGAGACGGGAAGAAAGAATCAGATTCGTGTCCACTCGGCCGATATGGGGCATCCTGTCTGCGGCGACCCCAAATACGGTAATGGTGACGATCCCCTGCATCGTCTCTGTCTGCATGCCTGGTTGCTCTGTTTCCATCATCCCGTCACGGGCGAGCCGATGGAGTTTGAGACTCCTGTACCCACAGAATTCCGAAAAATGTTCAAATAATGGAATATTATATTTTTGTTCTGGTCGCACTGATTGTCGCCTTCATCGTGGTGAAGAAGGTGGCCTCGTGCATGATTAAGTCAGTGATTCTGCTGGCGATGGTAGTAGCCTTAGCCGCTATCTACTGGCTCTACTTTATGAATTAGCAGTCTCTTCGGCAAAGATCTGGTCGAAGGCTTTACGGAGTTCAACGGGTTGCTCAATGAGGTTGCGCAACTCGCTGAGCTTCTTTGCGTTGGGTGAGCCGGGAATCCAAAGTTTCAGATAGCCGTCCTTGGAGTATTTGTTGTTCATGTGTTCCAGGAAACGCTTCCAGTGACCCTCTTTGTCGAGCTCAGGATAATGACCAAAACCAAACTGGATGGTGCGGCGAATCACCACCTGGGGCTCAATGTCGCGGTCGGCCTCGGCCACGATTTTCCCGTAGATGCTACGTGGTGCTCGACTGGCTGAGGCACGATGGTCTTCAACGGCTTCCTTCATGATTTTGATCTGTTCGGGCGAGAACCACTTCTTCAGTCTGGCATCGCGCTCGAGGATTTTTCCGCCACGGATATGATGGTCGGCCCGATGGCCCGACATCCCTAAATCGTGATAGGCGGCGATGGTGTAGACCATGTTGATATCGGCTCCTGTTATCTTAACAAGATCGAGTGAGCTGCGGATGACTCTTGTGACGTGCTCCATATTGTGGGCACGATCGAATTCGGCATATTTGGGGAGTATCTGTGTCTCGACGAACTCCACTAAATCCAGGCTTGGCGTGTTGGTAATCATAAAAAATCAAGAAAATTTTTGCAAATATACGAATTTCTATGTACTTTTGCAAATAAAAAGCGAAAAAATGATGGCGGAAGAAAGAAAAATTAAGACCGATTCTCCTCAGGCGTGGCTTCTGGCAGCCCGCCCGAAGACGCTTTCTGGGGCTGCTGTCCCTGTGATGATAGGTGTGGCTCTGGCTTGGGTGGATACGCCGCTCTACGTGGGCGGTTCGTTTAGTTGGCTGGCGGCTGTACTCTGTCTGCTTTTCTCGTTCGCCATGCAGATCGATGCGAACTTCATCAACGACTTCTTCGACTTTGCCAACGGTAATGACGACGCTGAGACGCGTCTGGGGCCGAGACGAGCCTGTTCGATGGGGTGGGTGAAGCTCGACTCGATGAAGCGGGCCATCGCCCTTACCACCTGTCTGGCCTGTATCATTGGCCTTCCGTTAGTCTACTATGGCGGTCTGGAGATGATTCTCGTGGGTATGCTGTGCGTGATCTTCGCTTTCCTTTATACGACGTTCTTTTCCTATCAGGGCTTGGGTGATGCGCTGGTGCTCTTGTTCTTTGGCATCGTGCCCGTCTGCTGCAGCTATTATGTCCAGCTGCATACGGTCACGTGGCAGGTGTTCCTGGCTTCCGTAGCCTGCGGACTGGTGATTGATGCGCTGCTCATCGTGAATAACTTCCGTGACAGGGATAACGACCGATTGGCGGGTAAGAATACGCTCATCGTACTTTTAGGTCCTGAGGGCGGCTTGCAGCTCTATCTGGGTGCAGGTATCGGTGCCATCATCTTAGGGGCTACATTCTGGATGAATGGGCATCCTCTGGCTACCGTCCTGCCGCTGATTTATCTGCTGATGCATGTCTTTACTTATCTGAAGATCAAGCGCATCTATCAAGGAAAAGCGCTGAATCTCTGCTTGGGAGAAACAGCGCGTAATATCTTTATCTATGGGCTTTTAGTGAGCGTGGGCCTGCTGCTGGTATAGGATCTCCTAGGAAATCCTAGGGTGTCCTAGGAAAACCTAGACCCCTAGTTGAAGAACGGCCAGGAGACACCGAAGTGGATGACCGATCCGTTGGTGGGGTAGTGAGGCGTCAGGAATTTCATGTGGTTACCTGAGCCGTTGAGCACGTTGGTCATCATCAGGAAGAATCTCACACCTTTCAGTGCCAGGTTGGCATAGACATCCATGAAGGGATAGCCACCTAACTCCACACGGCTGGCCTCGTTCTGCTGGACGGCAAACTGGTTGATGGCCGGGCAGAAGTCTGGAGCGTAGTATTTGCTGAAGAATGTGACGTCTGTTCCCAGTTCCACACCCAGCACCTTGGCTATACGGAACTTCAGGTAGAGGTTCGTGAAGATGTTCCATGTAGGCAGGGGCAACACATCCTCTTTACTGCTTCGCTGATAGGTGATCATGTTCTCCCAGTTGATGGGACCTAGGCGGAAGTTCTGATGCAGCTGGGCTGTGAGCACATTGATGTTGTCCGACTCCTGGAGAGGTCTGCAGGTCATGTTTGTGCGACCTGTTTCCGTAGCGTCGTAGCTCATGGCGAAGTAGGTGTAGTCCTTGATGTTGTCCATTGCCACACGCAGTTCCGTATTGGTCTTGGTATAACTGAACAGTCCCTCGATGCGGGTACGTGTCTCTTTAGACATGTCGCCGTAGTCCCACCACAGGTGCTTCGAGTGGTAGTTGCTCACGAAGAAAGCTGGGGTCTTCCTGTGGATATAGGCGTTGGCGGCCAACTGTACGCTGTCGCCGAAGAGTGGGAAGTTCAGGTCGGTACTGAAGTCTATGGTCAGGTCTCCACTGTGGGGACCCACCATCCAGGCTTCAGCCGCCAGGTTGAAGTGGAGCGTCTTACCCTGTGTCTTACTGAGCACACCACCGAGGGAGATATCGTCCTCAGTTTCCTTATATTCGGAGTAGACACCATTTTGGATACCGGGCATCTTGTATGTGCGATGGTCGAAACTGACGAATGCCTTCAGACCTGCTTTGACGTATTTATTGAAGCCCTCAAGCAGTGCCAGACCTAAGGTGTTCTTGATTTGCAGGTGCTTCGTGGTGTCGTAGATAGAGTCGTTGCCGTACTCCTCACCCTTGTCGTAATAGCGGTCCTTGTAATAGTCCTTGGGGGTGTTGTAAGCCTGATAGATACGCTCGTAGTTGTTCAACTCGAAGGTGTGGATAAAGCTGGTGACAGGCACGAACTCACGTTTCATCGTGGCATCGATGGAGTCCTGAATGGCCTGCAGACGGTTGAGACTGTCGATGGCAGCCTGACCGTTCACCTTGATACGGGTGCTGTCGGCCATCGCCACGTTGAGAGAGTCCCTCTGGGGCTCTTTACCCATCACGACGGCTCCTTCAGGTCGGCCAGAGGGTGCTTTCTGGGGTTTCTTGCTTGTATCGCGTCTGCCCTGATTGTCGGCATTCTTCGGGTCTTGTTTCTTTTCATCCCGCTCTTTCTTCGACTCCATCGCAAACTTCCTGGCCTTGATCTCCTCCTCGGTCATCTTCACCAGGCGGTAGAAACCGAGGTTATAACGGTGACTCAGGAAGATATGCTGGTGGTCGTTACGGTTCCAGTTGGAAGAGAGCACCGTAGGAATCTCAGCATCGGAGAAGTTCTGTTGGTATGACTCCGGGTGGGTGATATACTGATCGTCTGTGATACCGCCGTTCTCTGAGGCTTTCTCGTGGTTGGCATTGAAGAAGAAGTGCAGCTGATACTGGTCACCACGATAGGAGGAGAATATCGAACTGTTGAAGTGCGAGATACTCTGGTTACTGAAATAGCCTCGGGCATAGGCATAATCGAGGTCAAAGCCTATGTTGAAGCGCTTGCCGGCATTCACGGCAAACTTTCCGTCGATATGGTCCTCACCGTAGAGCTTGTCACCACAGTCGTCATAGAGTATGCTGGTATAGGGCGACAAGGTGTTCATGAACAGGAACTTGTCGACCTCTTTCGTGGCAAAGCTATAGGGCTGGGTGAAGATAAAGTTGTTGAATTCCGGCCGGTCGATGAAGATACGGCTCATGCGGGCTGTATAGTTGCTGCCCGTGGTGTTGTATTGGCCATAGTAGCCCGTGTTCAGCGTGGTGTTCGGAAAGAGGTGGGGCAGGGTGTCGGGTATTGCAGGGGTGATCTCACCCAGACGCCTGTCGATGGTCCACACGTAGAGGCCTTTGGGAATCTCCTTATTACGCTTGGTGGTGTCGTTGTTGTGCTTGTTGAAGTTGCCGTTCTCACTGCGCTGGGTGAAGTTTCCGCTCTCGTCAACCTGATTATAGGTACGGGTGTTTTGCGCACTGAGCTCTGTCAGTACCAGCAACATCGTCAACAACGTATTTAGTCTTTTACCCATAAAGTTCATTTAATCATGCGCAACGAAGACTCTGCGATCTTGAAGCACATCGAGATGAGGATGATGTAGAGTCCTAGCTGATGGGTCTGCTCGTTCTTCTGGAGATAGAGGATGACGCCCACCACGGCTCCAATCATGAAGATGATGTTCAGAATGTTACGTATTTGGTCTTTGCTCATTTCTTTTCGTTCAGCAGTGATTCAAACTTATTGAAGATGAAGTCCTTACGGTCGATGGTCTTCCTACGGAACTTGCCGGAGATGGGGTAGAGTTTAGTGCCCTTCTTGTTTACGGCATATTTGTCGGTAATCCATTCCTCTGCCGAATAGTGCTGGGGGGTGCGCGCCGTATCGTAGTCATAGGTGATGCGCGTCATCCTCACATTCGCCTCACCGTCCTTACAGGAGACCAGCAGCTGGAAGTTCATCTGCGTACGGTCCAGCGAGAGGGCTACACTCTTGAAGACCAGCCATTCGTGGAATACGGCACCAAGCTCGTGGTTCACGGAGTCCTTCACGGCCACAATACTGTTGGCAATCTGGTTGGGCTCTTTCACCATCTTCTCCATCTGCTGGAGCAGGATGCTGTAGATTTCTTCAGCCGACTTGCCGGGTGCTTTGATGTTGGTCTCGAAGCACACCTTGCCGTTCACCTCGGGGACAACGCCTTTCACGAGGTATTTGGCGTCGGGATTTTCCTTTTCTACAGGCTCTTGCTCGATTCTCTCCCAGGTGTTGTCCTGAGCCGTTGCCAACATGGGCATCAGCATGAATATGACTATCAGTAACTTCTTCATATTTTTAATGTTTAATTTGGGTGCAAAAGTACAAAGAAAAAACAACAAATCCGCACCAGCGTGCGGATTTAACGTTATTTTAGTTCAAGTTCCTTCTGCAGACGGATAATCTCGTCACGATACTGGGCTGCCTGCAGGAAGTCGAGGCTCTTGGCGGCCTCCTTCATCAGACGTGTGGTTTCGGCGATGCTCTTCTCCAACTGCTCTCGTGTCATACGTTCTACAATCGGGTCGGCAACCATCATACCTTCCTGGGTTACTTCTGTGATGCCAGATGCCCGCTTCAGTTCTTTCACGTCGGCCCGGTCGTCACGCTGCAGGGCGTTGAAGGTGAGGTTCCTGACAATCTGTTTCGGGGTGATACCGTGTTCCTCGTTATAACGTATCTGCTTCGTGCGTCGGCGCAGGGTCTCGTCTATGGTCAGCTGCATCGAGGCCGTGATGGTGTCGGCATACATGATTACCTTACCGTTCACGTTTCTTGCGGCTCGTCCAGCGGTCTGCGTCAGACTCCGGTGATTACGCAGGAATCCCTCCTTGTCGGCATCGAGGATAGCCACCAGCGACACTTCTGGCAGGTCAAGACCCTCACGCAACAGGTTTACACCCACCAGCACATCATAGACCCCTTGACGCAGGTCGTTGAGTGTCTTCACACGGTCGAGGGTGGCCACATCACTATGAATATAGGAGGTACTGATGCCGTGATTCAAGAGGTATTCACTCAGTTCCTCGGCAAAGCGCTTGGTGATGGTCGTCACCAGCACCCGTTCGCCCCGTTCCTTGCGGACGAGAATCTCTTCCATCAGGTCGTCGATCTGGTTCTCACTCTTACGCACCTCAATCTCTGGGTCGAGCAAGCCCGTAGGACGAATCACTTGTTCCACAACGACACCCTCAGCTTCCTCCAACTCGAAGTCGGCTGGTGTGGCACTCACGTAGATCACCTGGTTTACCTCCTCCTGAAACTCCTCAAACCTCAGCGGACGGTTGTCGAAGGCTGCTGGCAGACGGAAACCATATTCCACAAGGTTCTCCTTTCGGCGACGGTCACCGCCATACATCGCGTGCAACTGAGGCACCGACACATGACTCTCGTCGATGAACAACAGATAGTCGTCGGGGAAGAAGTCAAGCAGGCAATAGGGCCTTTCTCCAGCCTTTCGGCCATCGAAGTAGCGGCTGTAGTTCTCGATACCCGAACAGTGGCCCAGTTCCTTGATCATCTCCATATCATACTCCACACGCTCCTTGATACGGGCGGCTTTCATCTCATCGCCCAGATCCTCGAAGTAAGCTACCTGCTTCACCAGATCGTCCTGAATCTGGCGGATGGCGATGTTGGTCTGTTCCTGCGAGGTCATAAAGAGATTGGCTGGATAGAGCCTGTAGTCTTCAAACTTAGCCAGTCGGTCGAAGGTCACACTGTCCATCTCCTCGAGGGCATCGATCTCGTCGTCCCAGAACGTCACCCTCAGCACCACCTCACTATATGCCATCGCAATATCAATGGTGTCGCCCTTTACGCGGAAGTTACCACGTTGCAGGTCGAGGTCATTACGCACATAGAGAGCCTGTACTAATTTCCTTAACAGCATGTTGCGGTCCAGTTTCTGACCAACATGCAACTCAATCACATTCTCCTGCAAAGCCACAGGACTGCCCATACCGTAGATACATGAGACGGAAGAAATGACGACCACATCGTTTCTGCCTGACAATAAATTAGATACGGCAGAAAGTCTGAGTCTGTCGATCTCGTCATTGATGGCGAGATCCTTTTCGATATAAGTGTCAGTGGAAGGCAGATAAGCCTCCGGCTGGTAATAGTCATAATAGCTGACATAATACTCTACGGCATTCTGGGGGAAGAAACCCTTCATCTCTTCATAGAGCTGGGCCGCAAGGGTCTTGTTATGACTCAGAATCAGGGTAGGGCGGTTACGGTTGGCGATGACATTCGCCATCGTAAACGTCTTGCCTGAACCTGTGACACCTAACAGCACCTGAGCCCTGTCGCCACGCTCCAATCCTTCCGTGAGCTGACGGATGGCTTCCGGCTGGTCGCCAGTAGGCTGATAGTTGGATGTAAGAATAAATTTTCCCATATTGAGGTGCAAAGGTAGTGCATTCGAGTATCAAATATAATCATATTTGAGTTAATTATCCTTAAATGCTTTGAAAATGTTCAATGTTCAATGTTCAATGTTCAATGAAATATGTAACTTTGCACCCCGAAATGAAGAAAGGTATAATCATATTCGCATGTGTGGCGCTGCTGATGAGCAGCTGTGCCTCAGAATTCAATGCCGTCTATAAGTATGGCGACAATGAGATGAGGTACGAATATGCCAAGGAGTGCTTTGCCCGCGGCAAGTTCGAGAAGGCCGTCACCTTGCTGTCAGATGTCGTCACCATGAAGAAAGGTTCCGACGAGGCCCAAGAGTGTCTTTACATGTTGGGTATGGCCCAGTATTGTAATGCTGACTACGAGGCAGCCTCCGAGACTTTCAAGAAGTATGGTTCGAGCTATCCCCGTGGTATCTATGCCGAGCCTGCCGCCTTCTATGTAGGTCAGTCGCTCTATCAGAGTGCCCCCGAGCCCCGCCTCGACCAGAGTCCTACCAATGGTGCCATCACCGCCTATCAGCAGTTCATCGACCTCTATCCCGACTCGAAGCTGCGCCCACAGGCTCAGGATCGTCTGTACGAGCTCCACGAGAAGCTTATCCTGAAGGAACTCTCATCAGCAGAGCTTTACTATAACCTTGGTGGTTATTTCGGAAATATCAACTCCAACGAGGAGAGCAACTACACCGCCAGCATCATCACCGCCCAGAACGCCCTGAAGAATTATCCCTTCTGCAATGAGCGCGAGAAGTTCATGATGCTGATTGTGAAGAGTAAGTTCCAGTTGGCCGAGAATAGTTCTGATGAGAAGCGTCTCGAGCGCTATCGTGATGCCGAGGACGAATGTTATGGATTCATCAACGAGTTCCCCGAGTCGAAGAACGTGGAGACTGTTGAGAAATACATTGCTAAATGCAAGAAAGTGATAAAGGATTAATCATTGAATATTGAAATTTTAATAGATATGGATTACAAAAAGTCAAAAGCACCGGTAAACACCGTTACACGCAACATCATGGATCTCTGTAACGACACAGGTAACATCTATGAGAGTGTGGCCATCATCTCTAAGCGTGCCAACCAGATTAGTTTGCAAATCAAGGAAGACCTGTCGAAGAAACTGGCAGAATTTGCTTCCTATAGCGACTCCCTCGAGGAGGTCTTCGAGAACCGTGAGCAGATCGAGATCTCTCGCTACTACGAGAAGCTGCCGAAGCCCACACTCCTCGCTACCCAGGAGTTTATAGAGAATAAGGTCTACTGGCGCGACCCTTCTCGCGAGAATCAGGAGAACTAATTCCCTGCGATTATGATTCAGCGTAAACAGACACTTTATCTTTTGGCGGCCATCGTGATGACCGTCATTTGTCTTTGTATGCAGATAGGTTCCTTCAAGGCTGCTGGTCTTGAGGTGGCTCGTGTCTTCAACCTGTGGTACACCGATCCCCTCGGCAAGCACCACTTCGACACTTGGCCCCTTATGGCTGTATTGCTGCCAACCGCAGTCATCGGCACCTATGCCATCTTCCTCTACCACAACCGTAAGGTGCAGGCACTCTTCTGTCTCTTCAACGCCTTGCTCATCGTGGGTTGGTACGTATGCTATTTCGTGGTGGGACAGACCGTTGGCGACAAGTCGTGGGGCACGGTATCCTTCCGTCCTACATGGCCAGCCGTTCTGCCGGCCATCGCCCTCATCCTCTACCTGATGGCCCGTCGCGCTATCAATGCCGACGAGAAACTCGTCCGGTCTATGGATAGAATAAGATAACATAAAGAAAGCCCCACCGATTGGTGAGGCTTTTTTCGTATCAGGAAGCATCCTGCCCGATGGGCAGGGTGCTTATTTATTCTTCAGTGCTGCGATGCTCTCCTTGAGGGCGGCGATCTTCTCTTCGGAATCGCTCTGCTTCTTACGCTCGAGGGCAACCACCTGTTCGGGGGCGTTGGCCACGAAACGCTCGTTGGAGAGCTTCTTCTTCACACCGGCGAGGAATCCTTCAAGGTGCTGCAGCTGAGCCTCCATCTTCTGAATCTCAGCCTCGACGTCGATCATGTTACCCAGGGGTACGGCATACTCATCGGTACCAACCATGAAGGCGGCAGCGGTGGGATCCTTCTCAACGACAATGTTGATGGCACTCAGGTTGGCCATCTTCTGGATGCTGGAGGCATAGGTCATGATGAACTGGTCATTGATAGAAGCCTTACCAACCACCTGCAGCTCTACCTGCTCCTTCGGGGCGATGTTCTTCGAAGAACGGACCATGCGGACACCAGAGACAATCTGCTTGACACTCTCTACCTGGGCAGCCACAAAGTTGTCGGCCTCGGTGGGAGCGGGGAGTGAGAGACTGTCGTTCATGATCGACTCACCATCCTTGCGGTCATAGAGGTGCTGCCAGAGCTCCTCAGTGATGAACGGCATGAAGGGATGGAGCATCTTCAGAAGGGTCTCGAAGAACTCAAGGGTCTTGTTGTAGGTCTCGCGGTCGATGGGCTGGGCCTCACCATTGATGTAGGCGGGCTTCACCATCTCCAGATACCAGCTTGAGAACTCATCCCAGAAGAGCTTGTAGACAGCCATCAAGGCCTCGGAGATACGGTATTTCTTGAAGAGGTCTTCCACCTCGGCATTGGTCTGGCGCAATTTTGCCTCAAACCATGTGGTGGCTACCTTTCCAGCCTCAGACTGCTCGATGTCGGCCACCTTCCAACCCTTCACAAGACGGAAGGCGTTCCAGATCTTATTGTTGAAGTTACGACCCTGTTCACAGAGTGCCTCGTCGAAGAGGATGTCGTTTCCTGCAGGGGCTGAGAGCATCATACCCATACGCACGCCGTCGGCACCGAACTTATCGATGAGCTCGATGGGGTCGGGGCTGTTGCCGAGACTCTTGGACATCTTACGACCGAGCTTGTCGCGGACGATACCGGTGAAGTAGACACTTCTGAACGGCATGTCGCCAATATACTCATAACCTGCCATAATCATGCGGGCCACCCAGAAGAAGATGATATCCGGACCTGTGACGAGGACAGATGTGGGATAGTAGTACTTGATCTCTTCGTTGCCGGGATTATTGATGGCGTCGAAGAGGCTGATGGGCCAGAGCCACGACGAGAACCAGGTGTCGAGGGCGTCCTCTTCCTGACGCAGGTCGGAGGCCTGGAGGTTGGCGTTGCCGCTCTTCTCGCGGGCCATCTCAAGGGCCTTCTCTGCCGTCTCGGCCACTACATAATCATCCTGATCGTTGTAGTAGTAGGCTGGAATACGGTGTCCCCACCACAGCTGACGGGAGATACACCAGTCCTGGATATTCTCCAACCAGTTCTTATAGGTGTTGACGTATTTCTGGGGATAGAACTTCAGTTCGCCGTTGAGTACGGGGGGCAGGGCGATGTCGGCAAAGTGCTTCATCTTGAGGAACCACTGCAGCGAGAGTCGTGGCTCGATGGCGGTGTCGGGGTTACGCTCCGAGTAGCCCACCTTATTAATATAGTCCTCAATCTTCTCCATCAGTCCGGCTTCCTGCAGGTCCTTGCTGATCTGCTTACGGCAGTCCATACGGTCCATGCCTACATAGAGCGGACTCTGCTCAGAGATGGTGCCGTCGGGATTGAAGATGTCGATGGTCTCGAGGTTGTGGGTCTTACCCAGCATGTAGTCGTTGGTGTCGTGGGCGGGGGTGACCTTCAGACAACCCGTACCGAACTCGATGTCTACATAACGGTCCTCGATGACGGGAATGACGCGGTTCACCAGCGGTACGATGACCTTGTGGCCCTTGAGCCACTGGTTCTTCGGGTCCTTGGGGTTGATACACATGGCGGTATCACCCATGATGGTCTCTGGACGGGTGGTAGCCACCACAGCGTAGTAGCCTTTCTCGTCCTTGTGGACTACATTGCCTTCGGCCTGAAGTTGTTCAATGTTCAATGTTCCATCTTCAATATCTGCCACGTAGTACTTCAGGTGGAACAGATGACTCTGCTCCTCTTTATAGATCACCTCCTCAGTAGAGAGGGCAGTGAGGGCTTTCGGATCCCAGTTCACCATGCGCAGTCCACGATAGATGAGGCCCTTGTTATAGAGGTCGACGAAGACCTTGATAACACTCTCTGAGCGCTTCTCGTCCATCGTGAAGGCGGTGCGGTCCCAGTCGCAGCTGGCACCCAGGCGGCGCAACTGCTTCAGGATGATGCCTCCGTGCTCGTGGGTCCAGTCCCAGGCATGCTCGAGGAACTGTTCACGGGTGAGGTCGCGCTTCTTGATGCCCTGTTCGGCAAGTTTCTTCACCACCTTGGCCTCGGTAGCGATCGAAGCGTGGTCGGTGCCGGGTACCCAGAGTGCATTCTTACCCTCCATACGGGCACGGCGCACCAGGATATCCTGGATGGTATTGTTCAGCATGTGACCCATGTGGAGCACACCGGTCACGTTGGGTGGCGGAATCACAATTGTGTAGGGTTGACGTTCGTCGGGTTTACTGGCGAAAAGTTTGTGGTCCGTCCAGTACTGATACCATTTCGATTCGACCTCTTTTGGGTCATATTTGCTTGCTAATTCCATATAATAATGTTGTTGTTCGCTAAAATTCGGTGCAAAATTATAAAAAATTCTCAATTCTCAATTCTCAATTCTCAATTATTTTGTATCTTTGCCCCAATAATTTACGTTTTATGCATACAAAAGAGGAAAAAATGCAGGCTTTCGGTCGTTTTCTTGACGTCTTGGATGCGTTAAGGGCGAATTGTCCGTGGGACAAGAAGCAGACGAACGAGAGCCTCCGTCCCAATACCATCGAAGAGACTTATGAGCTCTGCGATGCACTCATCAAGAATGATGTTCATGACATCTGCAAAGAGCTGGGCGATGTGCTGCTCCACATCTGCTTCTATGCGAAGATTGCGGAGGAGAAGGAGCAGTTTGACATGGCCGATGTGTGTGATGCTCTGACAAGGAAGATGATCACCCGCCATCCGCATGTGTATCATCCCTCGCAGATCGATGCCAAGGATCCCAAGCCGCTTCCCTATGTGCCTAGTGACCTGGACAAACCTCGGGATACCCTGGATAATCCTAGCAATCCTAAAGTGACCACCGTGTCTCAGGTCCTCGAGAACTGGGAGCAGATCAAACTGAAGGAGAAGGACGGCAACGAGAGTGTACTCTCCGGAGTGCCCGAGGCACTGCCGTCGATGATCAAGGCGTATCGTATTCAGGACAAGGCCCGCAACGTGGGTTTCGACTGGGAAGATCGTCGTGATGTATGGAAGAAAGTGCGCGAGGAAATCGATGAGCTGGAGGCCGAGTTGAACAAGGACGACAAGGAGCGTTCGACGGAGGAGTTGGGTGATTTCCTCTTTGCCGTGATCAATGCCGCCCGCCTCTATAAGCTGAATCCCGACAACGCGCTGGAGAAGACCAACCGTAAGTTTATCGACCGTTTCAACTATATCGAGGCGCATAGTATCAAGATTGGTAAGCCTCTGACATCCATGACGTTGGAAGAAATGGATAAACTATGGGAAGAGGCGAAGCGGAACGAAAAGTAATCATGTATCAACGTAAACTAAAGGATATGAAAAAGACTGTGTTATTTGGAATGATGGTTGCCGGCTTGATGATGCTGGGCAGCTGTGGTGGTAAACAACAACAGAGTGGCGGCGGGGAAAATAATACCTCTTCCCAGGGGGAATTCATGCCATTGGACCGTACGATTTATGGCTTGTGTGGTGAAGGTACGGCAATGAACACGCTGGAGCTGCTTACTGATAACGGCGACACGCTGGTGCTGTCAATGGTCAATGCCCAGGAAGCCGGACAGGTGTTTGGCGGACTGCAGACAGGCGACCGCCTGGCTGTGATGGCTAATGACAAGAAGACTGAGGCTACGGAGGTGATCAACCTGAACACCCTCTTGGGCGACTGGGTGATGCCTGACCCCATCGACGGCAGTTCGGAGATCGGTATCCGTATTAAAGAAGGTGGTGTGGCCGAGAGTATCGAGATGACCAACATCATCTATCGTACCTGGAAGATCGTGAACGGCAAATTGGAGATTATCTCCATCCGTGAGGGCGGTGGCGACCAGGAGGAGACCAACCTCTACGATATTCTGTCTCTGGGTGCCGACACTTTGTGCTATAAGACCATCGGCAAGCCCCGTGATGAGGAGGAGACCTTCGAATACAACCGTTTCAAGGAGAAACCAAAGGTCGACCTGCGCGGTCTGCAGCTGGAAGATACACAGGATGAGTTCAATAAGATTTAATGGCAGAACCGTTTAAAGTACATATCTTAGGGTGTGGAAGTGCGCTTCCCACCCTTCGTCATCATGCCTCCTCTCAAGTGGTGGAGTTGCGCGACCATGTGCTGATGCTCGACTGCTCGGAGGGTACGCAGATGCAGCTCCGGAGGAGTAGGGTGAGGTTCACGAAACTGAGTCATGTGTTTATCACCCACCTGCACGGTGACCACTGCTTCGGACTGATTGGTATGATTTCCACCTTCGGACTCTTGGGACGTACGGCAAAGCTGCATGTCCACGGACCAGAGGCTCTGGGACCGGAACTCGACAGGCAGATCAAGTTCTTCACCCACGACCTGGGCTTCGAGGTGGTCTACTACCCGGTAGACACCAAAGTGAGGCAGGTGGTCTATGAAGACCGCAGCATGACGGTGGAGAGCATTCCCTTAGAGCACCGTGTGCCCTGTTGCGGTTATCTGATCCGTGAGAAGGCGTCGCTGCCCCATATCCGTCGGGAGATGATGGACTGCTATGGTATTCCCAACAGTCAGGTGAACAACATCAAGAACGGAGCCGACTGGACCACTGCCGACGGGGAGGTGATTCCCAACGAACGGCTGGTGAAGGCTGCCGACCCTGTCAGGAGCTATGCCTACATCTCCGATACGAAATATCTGCCCGGGTTGCATGAGCAGCTGAAAGGGGTGACCACGCTCTATCATGAGAGCACCTATGGCGAGGACCGGATGAACAATGCAGAGAAATACTGTCATTCCACGGCGCGTCAGGCGGCGATGGTGGCCCGTGATGCCGGGGTGGGGAAGCTGCTGTTGGGGCATTACAGTTCAAGATATGAAGACGAACAGGTGCTGCTCGATGAGGCGAAAAGTGTGTTCGACAACTGCTTTCTGACGAACGAAATGGACGTTTTCGACGTCTGAAGGCCGTAAAAAGCGACTTTTTCCTCAAAAAATTTTGATTATTCAAAAGAATATCCTACCTTTGCACAGACGAATCAGGTATTGCGTATGAGGAAAATTATACTCACAATGACATTGACGCTCATGCTGTCTGCTCCGGTGCTGGCAGTTCCCGTGATGATGGAACTGATGGCTGTTGAGCAGATAGATAGTGAGGTGACGATGGTCGTGGAGGGCAATACCGTAACCGTCAACGGTGCTGAGGGCTTGGTTCTGGAGATTATTTCGCTCACAGGGCGCAAGGTGGCTCAGTACGAGATCAACAGTCCTTCGCAGCGCATCGAGTTGAACCTGACCAAGGGCTGTTATGTGTTCAAGATCGGTAAGGTTGTTCGAAAGGTAGCTATACGCTGATGGAGCGAAAAGCCTTTGAACAGATAGTACGCCAGTATAGTGAACCCCTCTACTGGCAGATTCGTCGTATCGTGCTGAATCATGAAGATGCGAACGATGTGCTGCAGAATACCTTCATCAAGGCATGGACAGCTATCGACACGTTCCAGGGTGATGCCAAGATAGGCACCTGGCTCTCGAGGATTGCCATCAACGAGAGCATTGACTTCCTGCGACGTAACGAACGTGTGGTGTCGAGTGCCGATGAAGACCTCTCAGTGGCCAACTCACTGATGGCCGACTCCTATTTCGACGGTACGGAGACCGAGGCGTTGCTGCAGGAGGCCATCGCCACGCTGCCCGATGTACAGCGCACCGTATTCCAGTTGCGCTATTTCGAAGACATGAAGTATAGTGAGATCAGTGAGATTCTCCACACCACTGAAGGGGCCCTGAAGGCATCCTATCATATCGCCGTGAAAAAAATCTATGAATTTTTTAAGGCTCATAATTAAACCATTTGAATAATAATACGTCAAATTTACGATGGAAGAAGAAAAGTACATAGAAGAAAAGGTGGGAAAGCGGAATCCGTTCCGTGTTCCAGAGGGTTATTTCGATAACCTGACGGCCCAGATTATGGAGAGCCTGCCAGAACAGAAGCCCAAGGCGAAGACGGTGTGGCTGCGTAAGCCCATGTATTATGCTGCGGCTTGTGTCTGTGCCCTGCTGATCTCGGCCACGGCCTGGCTGTTGATGTCGGAACCTACGTCCCAGACGACGGACCCCATGCAGGCGCATGCTGTACAGCAGGATGTGACTGATGAGGATTTCGACAAGGCTGCCGACTACATGATGCTCGACAATCACGAGATCTATGCGCTGCTTTCGGAGAATTGAAGATTGAAGATTGAAAATTGAAGATTGAAGGTCGCGATTAAGTGAGAACAGAGCCAAGCTTGCTTGAGCTATGTCGAACGTGAGCGAGCTCGATGTGAAACATCAAGATTGAAAATATAATGAGAGGCTGTTTATTTCAGAAGGTACAAAGGTTGGTGAAACGGGTTTTACCCTTTTGCCTGCTTACCTTTTTACCTTTAACTGCTTCCGCTACTGAGCCCCAGCAGTTCTCACCCGAGAAGTTCCAGGCCGACATGGAGCAGTTTATTACCAAAGAGGCCCAGCTCACCTCCGAGGAGGTCACCAAGTTCTTCCCCCTCTACAGGGAGATGCAACAGAAGCAGCGTGCCGTCTGGAATCAGATGAAGGACCTGGGCAGAAACAAACCGGCTGAAGAGGCCGCCATCAAGCAGGCCGTACAGAAGCGCGACGAACTGGAGTTGGAACAGCGACGTATCATTCAGACTTACCACAACAAGTTCTTTAAAGTGCTTCCCGCCTCGAAGGTGTACGACGTCATCATCGCAGAGACCAAGTTCCACCGGGCCGCCATCAGGAACTGGAGAGGACATCAAGCTAACAAAAAGCATCAGCCGCAGAAATAGGCTGATGCTTTTTTTATGTCAGTTTAGAGCCCTCGATGAGCTTAGGGCACAGATCCGATAATTCACATTTCTCGCAGTGGGGTTTCCGCGACGTACAGACATAGCGTCCATGGAGCAGCAGCCAGTGGTGGGCATCGGGGATATCTTCCGCAGGGATATGTTTGATAAGCGCCTGTTCCACCTTATAAGGGGTGTTGTCGCGTTTCGATACGAGTCCCAGTCGGTGGGCCACGCGATAGACATGGGTGTCGACGGCAAGGGCCGACTTCCCGAACGCCACACTCTGGATCACGTTGGCGGTCTTCCGTCCCACGCCTGGCAGGTCGAGTAGGGCGTTCATGTCCGAGGGCACCTCACCATCGTGGTTCTCAACGAGCGCCCGGGCCATCTTCACCAGATGTTCGGCCTTGGCGTTGGGGTAGGAGACGCTGCTGATGTAAGCCAGCACATCCTCGGGTTCGGCCTGCGCCATCGTCTTGGCGTCAGGGAAATGACGGAACAGCTCTGGGGTCACCTGGTTGATGCGCTTGTCGGTACACTGCGCACTCAGGATGACGGCCACCAACAACTGAAACACACTGCCAAACTCCAGTTCGGTGGTCACATGGGGCATCTGGTCACGGAAATGGGCCAGAATCTTCTCGAAACGTTCTTCTTTTCTCATCTTGTCTGCAAAAGTACAAAATATTCTTTAAATTTCAATTTCCAATGTTCAATTTTCAATAAAAATATGTAACTTTGCGGTCAAATTACTTAAAACCATATGATATGAAGAAAATTCTATTAGCAATTGCTTGCTTGACTTCTGTGGCAGCCTATGCCCAGAAGACACCACAATGGATGGACCCAACCGTGAACCAGCAGAACCGTGAGGCGCGCCGTGCCCACTTCTTTGCTTTCGAGAGTGTGGAGAAGGCGAAAGGCGACAAGGCCCAGTCTGCCCGTTTCCTCTCGATGGAGGGTATGTGGAAGTTTCATTTCGTGAAGAACCATCAGGATGCCCCGAAGGACTTCTTCTCGCTGAAGTACGACGATGCCCAGTGGGTGGACTTCCCCGTGCCCGGACTCTTTGAGTTGAATGGCTATGGCGACAAGACCTATAAGAACATAGGTTATGCCTGGTGTACCACCTTCGAGAGCAATCCCCCTTATATCGGCGAGACCAACAACTATACCGGTTCCTATCGCCGTACCTTCAACCTGCCTGCCGACTGGAAAGGTCAGGAGGTCTATTTCCACGTGGGTTCTGCCACGAGCAACCTCTCTGTATGGGTGAACGGCAAATACGTGGGCTACTCTGAGGATTCGAAGGTGGCTGCCGAGTTTAACATCACGAAATACTTGAAGCCGGGCAAAAACCTGATTGCCATGCAGATCATGCGCTGGTGCGACGGCTCCTATCTGGAGGATCAGGACTTCTGGCGCTTCACGGGTATTGCCCGTGAGGTGTATCTCTACGCCACTCCGAAGACGCATATCCAGGATATCACCATCGGTCAGGACTATGTCGGTGGCAAGGGCCTGCTCGCTGTCGATGTGAAGGTGGCTGGCAAGGCCGAGGTCGAGGCTACGCTCTACGATGCTGAGGGCAAGGAGGTGGCCAAGGACCTGAATGCGACGGTGGAGAATGCGAAGCCTTGGACGGCTGAGACACCTTATTTATATATACTGGAACTCCAGCTCCGTCAAGGTGGCAAAGTGTTGGAGGTTGTCCGCAAGAAGGTGGGCTTCCGCCATATCGAGATCAAGGGTGGTCAGCTGCTGGTCAACGGTCAGCCCATCCTCATCAAGGGTGCCGACCGTCACGAACTGGATCCCGATGGCGGCTACATCGTTCCTGTGGAGCGTATGATTCAGGATATCAAGATCATGAAGCAGCTCAATATCAATGCCGTACGTACTTGCCACTATCCCGACGATCCCCGTTGGTATGACCTCTGCGACGAGTATGGTATCTATCTGACGGCTGAGTCCAACCTCGAGAGTCATGGCATGGGCTATCGTGAGAAGACCCTTGCCAAGAACGAGGCGTTTGCCAAGGCACATATCGAGCGCCAGGAGGGTAACGTGATCACCTACAAGAACCATCCGAGCATCATCGTGTGGTCGTTGGGTAATGAGGCTGGCTACGGTCCTAACTTCGAGAAAGCCTACGACTGGGTGAAGGCCTACGACAAGACCCGCCCCTGTCAGTTTGAACAGGCCCGTCAGGATGGAAAGACCGATATCTACTGTCCGATGTATGCCGACTACAACCACAGTGAGAAATACTCCCAAGGCGACAACCCCCGTCCGCTGATCCAGTGCGAGTATGCCCACGCCATGGGTAACTCGATGGGTGGCTTCAAGGAGTACTGGGATCTCATCCGCAAATACCCCAAATATCAGGGTGGTTATATCTGGGACTTCGTAGACCAGGGCCTGCGCGACAAGAATCCTCTGACGGGTAAAGAAATCTTTACCTATGGTGGCGACTACGGCCGCTATCCTGCCAGCGACCATAACTTCAACTGCAACGGTATCATCGCCCCCGACCGCCGACTGAATCCCCATGCCCATGAGGTGGGTTACTACTATCAGAACATCTGGGTCACCGACAAGGGACTGAAGGACGGTACGTTTGAGGTATACAACGAGAACTTCTTCAAGTCGCTCGACGATGTGGAACTGGCATGGTTTGTTGGCGGCGCCAGCGGAGGAAAGCACCATGATGGTGAACGTCCTGAGGGTATGACCTTCGGTCATGGTGGTAAGATAGACCTCAGCGGTATTGCCCCCCAGCAGCGCAAGGTCATCACCGATGAGGCCATGAAAAAGACCATCGCCCGTGTGCTGGGTCATCATGCCGATCAGGAGATCTTTGTGACATTCCAGTTCAAGGCCAAGGACGCCCAGCCTCTCATCGAGAAAGGTCAGGTGTTGGCCCGTCAGCAGTTTGTACTCAATCCCTATAAGTTCCCTGAATTGTCAACTGTCAATTGTCAATTGTCAACTGAGGAAACCACGAGCTATGTCAAGCTCGAGGCCGCAGCCACCACGCTCACCATCGGTAAGCAGACAGGCTGGATCGACTACCTCGACGTCAAGGGCGAGCCCATGCTTCTCGACCGCCGCTCCATCCTGCCTGAATTCTGGCGTGCACCTACCGACAACGATTATGGTGCCCAGTTCCAGAACAGGTTCTCCGTCTGGAAGGCTCCGCAGATGAAGCTCCAGAGCTGTCAGGTGAATGGCAATACGGTGGTCTCTACCTTCGACATGCCTGAGGTAAAGGCCAGCCTGACCATGACCTACACACTGACCGCCGAAGGTGAGGTGATCGTCCGTGAACACTTCGTTCCTACGGCTACCGACATCGCCCCCATGTTCCGCTACGGTGTGCAGCTTCAGATGCCAAAGCAGTTTGATAAGGTGCAGTACTATGGTCGTGGCCCCGTCGAGAACTATATTGACCGCAACTCCTCAGAGTTCCTCGGCGTCTATGAGAATAGCGTCGCCGACGAGTACTTCCCCTATGTCCGTCCGCAGGAGTCTGGCAACCATACCGATGTGCGCTGGTTCCGTGTGCTCAACGGGCAGGGTAGGGGTCTTGAGTTCTACAGCAACGCCCCGATGGAAGCCAGTGCGCTGAACTATCTGGTAGAAGATCTCGACGATGGTGTGACGAAAGACAAGCTGATAGGCAGCCACAGTGGCGACCTGGTGGAGCGTCCGCTGACTCAGGTGCATATCCAGCAGCGTCAGATGGGTCTCGGATGTGTCAACTCCTGGGGTGCCTGGCCTCGTCAGGAATACATGGTTCCCTGCAAGGAATACGACTTCACTTTCGTGATTCGCCCCGTTGAATAAAAAGACCGGTAATTGTTCGGTTTTTGAGCAAAATGACACCCTTACGGCTTGACTTTGGTCAAAAAGGCAGCCGTAAGGGTCTTTTTTATGAATAATTTGCAAAAAAGAATTGGTACATAATTGATTATTTGCTAACTTTGCACCCGTAAAGAGATGAAAAGATGAAGATTATGAAGAAGCAGATTACAATTTTGATGTTTGCCCTCTTACTGGGCGCTCCCATGATGTACGCAGAGGAGAACAATGTCACCAACGAGTGTGACACCACTTATATCAAGCTCGACGAGAACCGCGAGCCCATTAACTATGTCAACTGGTCGAAGGAAGACCTGGAGGCCAAGGTGGGTGAGCTGGAGACCATCCTCGAGACCGATGCCTTCCAGCTCTATGCTGCTGGCGACTACACCTATAAGATTGAAAACGGCTACGTCACCTCTATGGCAATCCAGATTGAGGACGAGAAAAACGACAAGGTCATCTATAACCAGATCCTCAACGCCCTCGCCAAGAGCAACTCCATCAAGGACACCCACAACTCTGGTGGTAACTACTACCAGTATGAGACCTTCCAGGTGCAGTTCGACGACTTCGAAGGCTACGAGAAGCTCACCTTCTCCGTCCTCCCCCTCGACATGTAATCCCCGCCCGTCGGTCCTGTCATCTGATGATTAGAAAAGCTACAGAGGCCGATCTGGTGCGAATTGCAGAGATTGCCGTATTTGTGAAACGAGTGAATTATCGGCGCATTTTTTGCGACGATGACTTCTCGTTCAATAAACTGACTGTCGTTGATACCATCAAAGCCCAACGGGATTTTCTCGATGACATATGGGTTTACGAATCGGATCATATCGTCAAGGCTTACATCCATATATGCGATGGTGAAATCAAGGAACTTTATACCGACCATTTCTTCCAGGGCGAGGGCATTGGCGCAGAATTGATCCGTTATGCAGTATGTCAGGAATCAGCCGACCATCTATGGGTTCTTGAGAAGAACATCCGTGCCATCTCATTCTATGAGAAAAACGGGTTTAAGATGGCTGGTGAGCGTCTGCTATGGAACGATACCGGACAATATCTCGTCAAGATGGTGAGGGTTTGTCTTAAATGATGTTGAACTTAAATGGCAAATATAATAGAAGTTATGAACAATGTCAAAGATTCACAAGTCAAGGTTTGCGCACCTTATATCAACGATGATGGGTATATCGACTATCTGATAGAGTTGGAGCAAACGGTTGCAACAGCTGAGCGGAGAATATATGAGGTCTATGGATGTCTTCCTCTGGGCCCCGTGGGTAACCTGCGTCCGCCCGAAAGCATCCGTTCCGTCACCCCCGAGCAGTTGGGCGCACATATCAAGAAACTGAGCGATCACGGCATCCGTTTCAACTATGTGCTCAACTCCGAACTGCTGCCGATGCCTATCACTGAGGCGTACAGAGACGAAGTGCTGGAGTTCCTTCAGACCCTCCACGATATCGGCGTCAGAACAGCTACGGTGACCATCCCCTGGCTTATCACCCTGATTCACCTTCACTTCCCTGATATCCAGGTGCGTGTATCCATCGTCAACGAGATATCTACGGTCAGAGAGTCACTCGAATACGAGGAACTGGGCGCTACGGGCATCGTGCTCGATCGCGACGTGAACCGCGACATGGCCCTGCTCAAAGATATCCGCAAGCAGTTCAAGGGCGAAATCGAACTGCTGTGCAACTCAGCCTGCGTGTTCCACTGTATCAATGTCCACTATCATGGCATCTATACATCTGTGGTCACCAACTCGCTGATCAAGAAGAAGTACGACACGAAGAATGCATCGATGTCAACACCATATTGTAACTTCTACTGCCGTCGCCGCTTCTTCGAGAATCCCAACGAGCTCATCAAAATCCACTGGATACGTCCTGAAGACCTGAAACAGTATGCCGATATGGGTATCAACCTGTTCAAGATCGATGGCCGCGACAAGGAGCCCCGATACATCAAGACCGTGGTCAAGGCTTATCTCCTTGGCCATTACGACGGCAATCTCTTCCACCTCCTGCAGCCAGAGTTTTGTGAGGATGTCAAGCAGATTGGCCATGTGGTGTGCGACCCCGACCATGCTACCGAAGAGCAGCTCGAGGAGTGGACAGGTGAATTCCTGAGCGAATCTGCCGACTGGCACGTAGGCATCGACAATCGCGATCTCGACAGTTTCAGCGATGCCTTCTTCAGTGGCAAGATCAGCTGTAAAGGCAATTGCGCCAGCTGCCGCTACTGCGAGAAGTTCGCCAAGAAGGTGGTCATCGATCCTACCTGGCAGCGCAAGATTGTCAAAGTGATGAACTATAATCTTGAAAAGTATTACGGTAAGAATCTATAAGTTTTTCAAATACCAAAAGATATGAAAGTGAAGCATATCAGGACCCCGTATCTCACATACGCAGAGTTGAAAACCTTTATCATTGCCAGCGTTTGCAATTCGATCATTCTGCAGGCCAATGTCTTCATCGACGCGGTGATTGTAGGCAATTACGTCAGCACCGATGCGATGGCAGTCATCAACCTGTTTGCTCCGCTGCTCATCTTGGTAACGATGGTCCCCATGCTGCTGGCAGAGGGATCGATGGTGGCAGGTTCACGCGCTTTTGGAGAGCAAGACTACCCCCAGGTGAATCGCACGTTCATGGTTAACCTGGCAGGCGGTCTGATCTTCTCGCTGGCTGCAGCCCTGCCCATCTCGCTGTTTGCCCCGTCGCTGGTAGGGCTTTATACCGACAATGCGCGCCTCTATCCGCTGGCCCTCGATTATCTGCCCGTAGCAGCGTTTATCGGTGTGGCGTTCGCCATCCAGAACAGCTATACCGTGTTCCTGCAACTGGTAGGCAAGGCCAGTCTGGTGATCAGAGTCACCATCGTCCAGATGATGATTAATCTGGTGTTCGACATGCTGTTCATCGTCGTTTTCGGCTGGGGCATTCAGGGCGCCGTCTATGCCACTATCTGCAGTTATCTGCTGTCGTTGGTGATGGTCGTTCCCGAGGTGCGTCGCCAGTGGCGCGTGTTCGCCCTGACGTCAGTGCTCCGTTCCTGGTTCCCTTCGCTTACCTGGCATTGCGGCAAACTTGGACTTTCCGACGCCACAGGCTCGTTCGTCTCAGTCATCATCTTCTCGGGCGTCAATGCAGCCGCCCAGCGCCTCTATGGAGCCGACGGTCTCGTCGTGGTCAGCGTGTTCATGCAGATGCTGTCTGTCGGTTCACTGGTTACGATGGGTGTCATCTTCTCCATGCAGTCGCTCGGCATGACCTACCTGGGCGAGGACGACCTTCGTGGTTACCGCATGGTCATCAATCGCAGCCTGCTCATCGTTATTGTCTGCATGGCCATCATCAGTCTGGTTATGGGACTGTCGCCCGAGTTGCTGCTCAGCTGTTTCGGAGCCGATGCGCGCCTGATAGCCTTTGCCCGTCAGCCCATTATGATTCTCAGCACCGCGCTGCTGCCCTATTCCCTTCTGTTCTACTACTGCTCGGTCTATGTCACCCAGAATCGGGTTCGGCTGTCGATAAGTGTCATCCTCTCCGAGCCGCTGTTCATCCTGGCCACGCAGTGGGTGATGGAGCACTACTTCCCCGGGCTGTTCTGGTGGTTCTTCCCCGTGGGTGTCGTCATCGCCCTTGCCGCCTGCCTCGCAACAGCCTGGTTCATCTCTCGCCGCAATCCCATGATCGATCGTTTCACACTCGCTCCCCGGAACATCTCTGCGCCTTATCTCGACTACTCCCTGAACTACGATGAGGGTGATGTACGTTCTGCTTTACGCGACATCCTGATGTATATCGATATCTGCGAACTGTCGAAAAGGGAGTCTAATCATATTGCCGCCTGTGCCGAAGAGATGATGAACTGTATCGTAAGCATGGAAGGCAGCGAGCGTAAGTCCGACCATCATTTCTTCGATATCCGCATCATGGAGACGATGGTTGATGAGGAGTTGCAGGCACATGGCGTCCAGATCTTCATTAAGTGGCGCGGCAAGTCAGTCAATCCCATCTGCGATCCCGCTACCAATCCCGATGTGATGATGGCAGGCAACAACCTCAGTCTCCTCCTCGTCAACAAGTTATGCGATGATATCGACTACAACTACCGCAATGGTGTCAACTGCGTCACCATGAAGTTCTATAAATCGTAAGTCCCTCCGTTACGCAATAGTCATGGGGAGTCATGGGGCTTTCCTGAGGATCGAACAGGAATGATATACCAAACTCATAGGCTCCACTTGGAATAATCGCATCGTTTCCCTGAAGGCACCGCCGCGAAAAGTCACAAAAAATGGCTTAAGCCGTCACCACACGACCTTTCTTCCTGACTATCAATATATTAAGTGGTGACGGCTGCTCTTTTGAGCCGTCACCCTGCCATCACCACAAACCGTTTTTCACCCAAAACTACCTATTTCGTGCATCGTTTTAGACACTGCTTTCCCAGAGTTCCCACCTTGGGAATAGTTTGTTCCCACGTTGGGAACTAGTATATTCCCACCTTGGGAACAAGTTGTTTCCCCTATGGAAACAAACTGTTTCCCTTATCTTTGCTGTTAGGGAACTACTTGATAACCAATGTTTTAAGCCTTATTAAAGCCCATTTTTGTCCGTATCTCTTACCAAAAAGCCGCTTCGGTGACGGCTGGGTGACGGCTCAAAAGAGCAGCCGTCACCACTTAAACCTCTATATACCAACAAGTTAACTACCATGGTGACGGCTTTTGCCATTTTTAATGAAATCTGTCAGAAAGAATTTTTTTGATTAACACAACTTATCTCTCCGCAAGCCTTCTTTGCAAGCAAAGCGGCAAAGCCGAGCGGTAAGAAATATATTTTTCCTCTAAATCATTATTCTTTCCGAAAAAAGTTGTATATTTGCACCTAAAGAGCAAACGATATGGGCGTAACATTCGACGATGCGGAGAAAGAGTTCGTGTTTGATTTCGAGCACGATGGTGCAGAGGACATTGTCAGTCTGACTGGTGATGACTATCAAGTAGAGGCATTCGGTAAGTGCTTCTATTATGGTTATGAGTTCTCTGATCAGGTAGATGGCCCAGTAAGAAGTGCATTCATCAAATACGTTAATTTTACTCAGGATTTGCAGGAGACTCCAGACCTTACACATTTTATAAAGAAAGCTATTGATAATCTCGATAAGCAAATTAACTTGTACGATTATGACTTGGTCGTGATGCCAGAATCATCGAGTAAGGTCAATCAGTATATGCTTCGTTACATCTATAGGTTTGCTCAGCCTACTTTGAGGAAGATGGAACTTGTAAAATCGTTGCCAGCAAGTATCTCTTTTGATATGGATGCTTATGAGCAATCATATTTGAATGATGTTTTAGAGAATGGCCGTCCTCGCTATACTGAGGCACAAAAGGAGGAAGCTAAGAAGTCCATTAACGACATGCTCGACTTGATTCATCAGAAGGATTACTTCACCATAGCCAAGGATGTTAAGAAGAGTCGCTTCCGTCCTTATATGATGAACTTCCTCAGATATGCAACTAATGAAGATAAGGAGCTATGTTCAAAGATTCGCCAGCAGAATGTATTGGTGATAGATGATGTGACCACCAGCGGCTCTACGCTCAATGAGGTTCTCCGTACTCTCAGAATTCTGAACGAAGACAATGATATCCGTATCTTCAGCCTCATAGGTCGTAAAGATTTGATGGCTGATTCGTATTAATCCTTCGTCTGTATATCCCTTTATATCACCATTACTCCCTCCGAGTAGTGGTGATTTTCTCTCCACAAGCCTTCTTTGCAAGCAAAGCGGCAAAGCCGAGCGGTGAGAAAAATGCAAAACTTGCTTTAATTTATAGATGGACTGCGTGGTGAAGCAAAGAAGATTTCTCTGCCCCGTGAATTGGTGGTCTGGGAATAAATATGAGTTATGGCTCAGGGGGCAATAAGGGTTCGCTGGCCATCATGGACTCAAACTCATAGGCAGGAGCCTTTTCTTCCTGAGTTACCACCTGAAGGATAGGGGCGCCAAGTGCCTGCTCAATGGATACTATCGTATCTATCGTGAAATTGTGAGTACCACGCATCCACTTGCTGATTTCTGCCTCCTTTTTACCAAGTAGCAGAGCCAGATCTTTCTGTTTGAGTCCTTTTGCCACAAGGATGTCATGAATGCGATCCACTATCTGAAACGAAAGATCAACTCTCTGGCGGACTAATGGATTAACATGCTCACGCCTTGCTTCAATAATACTACTTCTCTTCATCTCGCGAAAAGTTTAAGTTACCAATGATTTCCTTGTCAATCAAAACCAACGAGCCGTCGTTTATACGTGAGGATACAAAACGGCTCGTATCAATCAGAAGCTTTACATAAGGAGCAAGTGACTCGCTTTCCTGCCATGAAGCAGAATCCTTGACTCCTCCGTTACCAAATACCAATATCTTGTCGGATAATCGAAGACAATATAGACGGACTTTGTTGCCAACATCTATAGGTATGACTCCAACACCATCACCATACCGACCTTCTGGACGAAAGTATCTTTCGAGAGCTCCAGTCTCGGCTATCCTATCCATCCACGCAATGATGACGTCTATATCTTCGTCATAATCGCAACCGATGGGGAATTTCTCAAAGAAAGCCTCGAGTTCTGTCAGTTCTTTGCCATCAAGGTGTATGCTGTAGAAATTGACGTTTTCGTACTCTTCTACAAGTTCAATAGAGTAATGCTGTTTCGTATTCATACAGATATCAGTTCTTAACTTATAAGTTATTTCGCTGCAAAGATAAGAACTATTCCTGAAACATCCAAATAATTAACTTAAAAATTAAGTATTGGTTATAAAAAAGTGGTTTATACTATGCCTCTTTGAAGGAAAATCCCTGTCGCAAGCCTTGCGGAGATTTTGAAATGTGAAAAATAGTTTGTAATTTTGCAGCAAATTCGTGAATGTATGGGAATGGATATGAATACGTTGTTGGAGTTTGACGACATTAAGGACCAGATGCAGGGCATCATCAAGGTGGTTGGCGTTGGAGGCGGAGGCTGCAATGCTGTGAGGAATATGTATAACGAGGGCGTGGAGGGCGTGACGTATGCTGTTTGTAATACGGATAGTCAGTCGCTCTCACGTTCGCCTGTGCCAGTGAAGATCCAGATAGGTGAGGGTCTAGGCGCTGGAGGCAATCCTGAAAAGGGGCGTGAGGAGGCAGAGAATAATCTCAATGATTTTGAGAGACTGTTTTCGGACGGTACGAAGATGGCGTTTGTGACAGCTGGCATGGGGGGCGGCACTGGTACTGGTGCAGCGCCTGTGGTTGCTGGCGTGGCTAAGAGGATGGGCATCCTGACGGTGGGCGTGGTGACCATTCCTTTCTATTTCGAGAAGAAACGTAAGATTATCAAGGCCCTGAAGGGTGTGGAGGAGTTGCGGAAGAATGTGGATGCCCTGCTGATTGTGAATAATGAGCGGTTGTGTGACGTATACGCTGATTCGGAGATATCTGTAAAGGAGGCTTTCGTGAAGGCGGATAATATCCTGATGGATGCTGTGAAGGGTATCTCGGAACTGATTACACTGCCCAGCGATGGGGGTATTAAGAGTGACTTCCGCGATGTGGAGACGACGATGAAGAATGGCGGTGGGGCCATCATGGCGATGGGACGCGCCAGTGGTGATCATCGTGTGGAGAAGGCAATCATGAACGCACTGGATTCTCCGCTGATCTATGGCAATGATATTGGCAAGGCGAAGCGTATCCTCTTTAATATCTATGCCAGCGACGCGCATCCTATCTTTGTGAGGGAGTTGCAGGAGATTGATGATTTCTTCGACGAGCTGGATCCAAACATCGACGTGATATGGGGTACGGCGACAGACGATACGCTGGGCGAGGATGCCAAGGTGACCATCCTGGCCACAGGTATGGAGGATCATCTGGAAGAGGAGGTGAAGATGGACGTTCACAGGAATGAGGATGATTATTTTGAGGATATCATCAAGAAACTGTATAAGCCTGTGGTGAAGCAAACGATGGGCGTGGTGATTACACAGCAGGAACTGCCTTTTGAGGTGGAGACGCCTCCAGAACCAGAGCCTGCCGTGGTGGCAGAGCCTGAGCCCGAACCAGAACCCGAACCAGAAAAGGAAGAGGTGGAGGAGAAGGTGCCTACGACTCTGGACAAGTGGAAGGGCTGGATGAACAAGATGATGAATGTGGTAACGGAATGAATGAGTTGCTGACACCTGAGGAGCGGGCACAAGAGCTGAGAAGGCTTGTGGCTCAACTGGAGGCAGAGGGTAGGAGAGACCTGCTGCTGAAGGCTATTGGCGTGCCCTTGTTGGAGGAGCTGCGCATAGAGGCTGCCAAGGGTAAACTGAGCAGGTTGGTGATCACGAAGGATTATCGATTCATTCTGGCTGATTATAATCATCAAGAGGTGGAGCTGCAGCCAGTGCATAAGGCCGTGTATCTGTTGTTCCTGGCTCACCCGGAGGGCATCGAGTTCAAACAGCTGGCGGATTATCGGGAAGAACTGACGCATTATTATATGGCGACAGCCAAGTTGATGGATAAGGAGAAGATTCTGGAGGGTGTGGACCATCTGGTGAACCCGCTGGATAATGCCATCAACGAGAAGTGCTCGAGAATCAAGAAGGTGTTTCTGGATATGATGGATGAGTATACTGCGAGCTACTACATCATCAGCAGCCATACACAAAAACATATCGTTGGCTCCAGTCGTATCTGGTATCAGCGACTGAAACTGATTACCCTGCCAAGGGAGTTGGTGGTGTCGGAGAGGGGTTAGGATGATAGCCTCAGGAAGTAGCCCAGGCGGTAGAGTTTGAAGACGAGTAGAGAGGGGTGCGAACTGCAGAGATTGCGCCTTTCTGCTTTTCCGAAGAGACGATGCCAGAGACGGATGAGGCTCAGGATGAGGGGGATGTGGATGCCTGAGACCAACGTGAGCAGGCGGGAGTAACCCCGGAGGTCGTTTCGGAACTGATGGAGCGTTTGAAGACCTTCTTCGGTTTTGAGCATGAATTGAGAGTTGCTTTCGAAGATGCTGAAACTGACGGGGTTATGGATGTGCATGATAGGTATGTGGTGCTGACGGAGCGTCTTGCCCAGGAGCACATCTTCGTAACCATAATGGCGGAAACGCTCATCGAAGGGGTGGGCGAGCATGAGAGAGCGATGGATGAAGAGATTGGCCGTGTGGAGGTGCTGATAGGGCGACTGCTGGCGACAGGCTGCGGTATGATGAGGCTCTTCGGCTTTCTCGTAGAGATAACGGAGACAACCTTTGAGTGCGTCAGGATCGCCATCGATGGATACGCCACCGTTGATGACTTCGGCATCGGTGACGGCAAGGTATCTGGAGATGAAGTCGGACGAGGTGATGGTCATGTCGCTGTCGATGAAGAGCAGATAGTCGTATTGAGCCTGCTGGGCAAGAAAGTTGCGGATGGCAGCCCGACCGCTGTTCTGGGTACGGACGATGTAACGGCAATGCTCCCACTGGTTGATACGACTGTTGTCTTCGACAATACTCAAGTCGGTGGATCCATCGTCAGCCACCAGGATCTCATAGGCGATGCCTGCTGTCTCAGACTGGCGCCTGAGTGCATCCACCAAGGAGACACATTGGTCGTTGTAAGTGGGGATGAGGATGGACAACGATTGAATGTTGGGCATTGAAGATTGAAAATTGAAGATTGAATATTGATATTTTTGGGGGCAAAGATACAAATTTTTGAGGATTATCATCAAGAAAACGCCCAAATTTAGTTAAAAATATGTATGTAGGGGCAATTTTTCAATTTTCAATGTTCAATTTTCAATAAAATATAGTACCTTTGCACCCGCTTTTACGAGTTAAGAGCTTGAAATTCAAATTTAACAATTAAAAAACAAACAAAAGATTATGGCAACAAAAATCAGATTGCAGCGCGGCGGCCGTAAGGGCTATGCCTTCTACAGCATCGTAATCGCTGACGCTCGTGCACCACGTGATGGTCGTTTTACTGAAAAGATTGGTACTTACAATCCTAACACCAATCCTGCCACAGTAGACTTGAATTTCGACCGTGCACTGTATTGGGTTGAGACTGGTGCCCAGCCCACAGACACCGTACGTAACATCCTGAGCCGTGAGGGCGTGTACCTGATGAAGCACCTGCGTGGTGGCGTGAAGAAGGGCGCTTTCGACGAGGCTGCTGCCCAGAAGAAGTTCGACGCCTGGAAGGCTGACAAGCAGAATGGCCTGAACAAGATCGCTGAGGCTGAGGCTAAGGCTAAGAAGGATGCTGCTGCCAATGCATTGAAGGCAGAGAAGGCCGTTAACGAGGCCATCGCCAAGAAGGTAGCTGACAAGAAGGCTGCTGAGGCTGCTGCTAAGGCTGAGGCCGAGGCCGCTAAGGCTGCTGAGGAAGCTGCTGCAGAGGCTCCCGCAGAGGAGGCTCCTGCTGAGGCTTAATTCAATTGAAGATTGAAGATTGAAAATTGAAAATTGAAGATTGAAAATTGAATGTTAAGGGCTGCGCTTAGGCGCGGCCCTTATTTTTTGTGCCAAGCGTCGAGATATTGACGGGCTACTTTCAGATAGTCGTGATGCTTTCTTACGTATTCCACACTTTGGCGTTTTAGGTCTGGGATGCGTTCGGGATGACATACCAGTTGTTCCAACTCGTGATAGACACTGTCGTAGGTAGGCTCGACGTTGATGATGGGGCGAAGCTCTGTTTCGTTGATGATCTCGTAGTTCTCAGGTTCGCCACCGCCAATACAGATGATGCCTTTCGACATGGCGAGCAGGGGGTTCATGGACGGGGTGTAGGCGTAGAGCTGGTCGAGAATGGCATCGCTGCCTTCCATCAGTTTCTGGTATTGGGCAAATGGAGCCGATTCTACCTTTACCAACTGCATCTTGTCGGGATGCTTAAGCAGAACATCTTGAGCTGCACGCAACATGATGTCGGTTCCCTTGTAGGCAGAGCGTTGGCGATTGATGCCGATAAAAATGACCACTTTTGATGGCTGAGCCCTGTCGGTATGATAGCTTTCTGGCATTTTGATGGGAAAGGGAATGAAGCGGGTTTTATCGGCAAACACGGGATGATAGCATGCCCAATATTCGTAGAGGCCGGCTATGATGCCGTCACAATCCTCTGCGATGAGTTTGTTCAGCCGTTCTTTGGCGGTCCCCAACCAGTCGCGCTGATAATTGACGGCTTCGGCATCAGTACGAAGGGTGTTGCCAATGTTGAAGTCGCTATAGCGCAGGGGCTTGTCGAAGGTGCATGTATGAACCCAGTACCAATCCATGCCGAAGGCCCCAAGGAACACCCGTTTGTTGTGCTTGCGTAGGTAGCGGTAGAACCAAAAGAGCCGTTCGGCCTTCAGTTCGAAGAACATGGGGTTGATGAGCTGTACGATATCGTAGCCTCGTAACTTGGGCAATAGGGTATATAGTCGTGCTATCAGCCGTATGCCGCCGAGTTTGCCAGGACGGCGCGTCACATCGATATCACGAGGGTAGTCCTTAAAGAAGTCGCCATTGGATATAACCGTGACCTGATGGCCCAGCTCTTTTAGTCCTAAAGCCAGAGTGGCGTGTACATTACTATATTCACCAACCAGTAGTATCTTCATCGTTCTTTATGGGTTAGGGGGATGATGCGCATCAGCAGGATACGGCCAACGGATGTTGCCGAAAGGTGGCGGAACCATGTGTATTTGGTGGTGTACGACTGGTTGGGTAGGGGGAACAGGCTCAGGAGGGTGAGGTCTTGGATCTCGTTTTCCAATTGCCGACGTGAGTGCGTCTGGAGGATCACCTGGTAGATGAAGTCCATCGTCAGTTGTGCCACACGTCGTTGCAGGGCTGTCTTGTCGTCGATGGGCATGCGGTCGGCAGTGATGTGGAGTCTATGAAGGATCATCTTAAGATCGTTGAGCCGTTTCTGCTGGTTGTTGGTGTTGCTGAGATTGGTGATGGAATCTGGGCGTTCCTGATAGCAATAGGCCTGTGCGCTGGTAACGATAATGTTCTCAGCCCTCAACAGCAGCATGGGGGTAAACTCTTCGTCCTCATGATATATGCCAGGTGTGAAGCGCATGTCGCCCAGCACAGAGCGCTTGAACAGATAACCGCATGCCATACCATGAATATTGTTGTGGCGCATGTAGTGGCTACCGCTTTGGGAGGGTTGGTCTTTATAGTCGAGGGCGGTTGTGGGTGTACTGCTGAAGTCGAATACCACCATCTCGGGGTTCTGTGTCTTTGCTATCTGCAAACAGTGTTCGTAGGCATCCTTGTTCAGCAGATCGTCACCGTCGACAAACTGAAGATACTGGCCTGCAGCCATCTGAATGCCTGTATTGCGAGCCTCGCTCAATCCCTGGTTACGCTGGCGGATATAGGTGATGTCATCGCCATATTTCATCAGACTGTTAACGGGACTGTCTTTCGAGCCGTCATCAACCACAATAATCTCACGCTCTTCAGGTGTGAGCGAGAGTGCCATCACGCTGTCGATACATTGGCAGAGCATATTGACTGGCAGGTTATAGTAGGTCAGAATGAAACTGATGAGTGGTTTCTCCATATCTTGTGAAGGATTTTATTTGTGATACACAAATTTTTGAGACCAAGTATATTTAATGCTATCCCCTTTAGCTTTTGTCTCCCTTTTAGCATGCCAACACTAACCCTGCGGTTTCTGAGCATGATAGGGCTCGCAGACAGTTCGTAGATATCCATCTGGATGTTTACAAGGTCCATATAGCAGACATCGTCGATAGGAAGTCCATGATTGAGGTGTGACGCAAGCAGCAGTTGCAGTTGACGGCCATCGGCATTCGCACTCAGACTTTTTGGATTGTCGCAGTAATAATAGAGTCCGCAGCTTGAGGTGGCAACCGTCTTGCACCGTTTGAGTACGCGGGGAAATGTGTTGGCATCGTCGAACACATGTCCGATGGGGAATTGAATACCATCAAACAGGTGGCGCTTGAATATCTTATTCCATACGTAACAGTGCCTATGTGAATGTAGGGACGTCCAGTAGTCGTTGATGTTGCTGAATACCTGATCCTTGAAAGTGAGCATGCTTTGATGTTTGCCACCGAAATGTACTGCAACAGGATATTCTACGAAGTCGTAGTCTGTGTTGCTATTTAACAATTGTATCAGTGGCAGGTAAGTGTCAGGTTGAATATAGTCGTCGCTATCTGCAAAGGTGATGTAGTCTCCTGTAGCTGCACTCACCCCTGCATTGCGTGCATCGCCTAATCCGCCATTGTTTTTGTGGACAACGTGGATGTGAGCATCTTTCTTTGCCCAGTCGTCGCACATCTGTGGACATTTGTCAGGCGATCCGTCGTCAACGAGTATCACCTCAAAATCTTCAAGATTCTGATTAAGCACACTCTCAACGCATCTGTCGAGCGTGGCTTCTACGCGATATACTGGAATGATGATACTCAGTTTCATGCTGCAAAAATACCAATTTTATTTGGATAAACGTAATTTTTTGTTTACTTTTGCGTTTGTTTTTATAGATAATGGCGAAAGAGAACGACGAACTATATAGCCACGTTCTGAAATTTACGGGGCTTTTTGGCGGGGTGCAGGGCTTGAATGTGGTGATAGGTCTTGTACGTAATAAGTTCGTGGCCTTGTTGTTGGGTCCTGGAGGTATGGGACTCGTGTCGCTCTTTAATACCACCGTTCAGCTTATATCGCAGGCCACCCATCTGGGAATCTCTTTCAGTGCGGTTCGACATATTTCGGAATATTACGATGCGGAGAATACCGAGAAGGTGGCTCACTATGTGAAGGTGGTGCGTGGTTGGTGTCTGCTGACGGCACTGGTGGGCATGCTTGTATGTGTTGTGCTGGGACCGTTTCTGAGTAGTGCGACCTTCTCATGGGGCGACCATACGCTGCACTTTGTTTTGCTGGCTCCTGCCATTGGTATGATCGCGATTACGGGTGGAGAAACAGCCATACTTAAAGGTCAGCGTAAACTGGGGGCTTTGGCATTGGTGCAGATAGTGGCAGCCTTGGCTTCGCTGGTGATATCGATCCCTATCTATTATTTCTTCTGGCAGGCAGGTATAGTGCCTGTCATCGTGCTGATGGCCTTTGTAACGATGTGTGCCACCTTGTGGTTCTCTTTACGTTTGTTCCCGTTACAGTTTGGTGGCACCTACGGTATACTGGGTGAGGGGATGGAGATGGTACGTCTGGGTGTTGCCTATACCTTGGCAGCCGTGATAGGAACAGCCTCGGAGATGCTTATCCGTTCGTATCTCAATGTGGTGGGCGACCTCGACGTGTTGGGACTTTATAATGCGGGTTATATGCTGACCATCACCTATGCCGGGATGGTGTTCTCGGCTATGGAGACCGACTACTATCCACGGCTCTCTGCCGTCCAGCATGACATCCGGGCCACCAATGAGACCGTCAACCGTCAGATGGAGGTGTCACTCCTCTTGGTGTCACCGATGCTGGCCGCCCTGATCATTGCATTGCCTGTCGTGGTGCCCTTGCTGTTCAGTCAGGAATTCCTGCCTGTTGTCGGTATGGCTCAGGTGGCTGCCCTGGCCATGTATATGAAAGTGCTCACGCTCCCTGTTGCCTATATCACTCTGGCGAGGGGTTATTCACTCTCTTACCTCTTCCTTGAGACCTCCTATTTTGTGGCCTTCGTCATTCTGATTTTCTTTGGCTATCGTTACTGGGGGCTCTTCGGTACGGGTGTCGCCATTACGTTGGCCCATGTCTTTGAGTTTCTTCTGGTGAATGCCTATGCGTATAAAAAATACGGTTACCGGAGTTCGGCAACCGTATATGGTTATGCGATCGTGCAAGGGGCACTGGGGCTGTTGGCCTATATCCTGACGCTTGTGGCTGATGGATATCCGTATTGGGCTGTTGGAACCTTGATAGTGACGCTCAGTGGCTTGCTATCGCTGAAAGCGCTACGACATTAGAAGCGGAAGGCCAGCTCGACATCAACCAGGTTGTAGTTGTGCTTGTCGTCTGCGAGGTTACGATCATTTACACGAGAGTACTCTGCATGCAGCTCGAGATTCTTGGTGAAGAAGTAGTTGAGACCAACCTCCACCTGATTGACTGATGAGCCCCATTCCTTCATGTTGCGATAGGTCTCGTAACGAGCCTTAGCGTGGAGCTTGCCCTTGATGAGGGGTACGATACCAAACACATACCAACCATCAGCCTTGTCGCCCTTGGAATAGTCAATCTCACGTACGTTGTTGCCAGGAGAGGCTGCACCCCAACCTTGGCTGTGGATATACTCTGCACGGAAGGTGTATTCGTTCAGGTCGTATTCGGCAGAAAGACAGTAACGGTTCTTCTCAATGCTGATCTTCTCGCCTGTAACAGGGTCTAACATGCCACCGCGGCTACCAGTCCATCCGAAGGCACCGATGCGTAAGCCCTTGATGGGCATCACCCAGACGCCACCGATGATATCCTTGCGGTTATCCATATCCTTCTGGTTCACACCTTCACCGTTGTAAACACCAACCTGATAGTGGAACAGCTTGCGTCCATTGGCATTGGGGAAGAGATCGCCCGAGATCTGAATACCGATATCACGACCACCTGAAGACTTCTCACCTGTACGGTCGCCAAAGGCAGAGAGCTTGTTGATGACATCGGCATAGCCGCGCCAACCTTGAGTGATGGGGTTGGTGGGGTTCTCAAAGGTGAAGGCACGTTTGAACTGACCAGCACGAATCTTGAACTCGGGGTATTTGCGCCACTCGGCATAGAGGTCGACGAGCTGTACGGTAGGCTGTCCAGGACCAGTGGCATTGGTGCCCTGAATCTGGGCACGCCAGTCGAAGTCGCCAATCTTACCATCGAGAATGAAACGGGCCAGACGCAGGTTGAACGAGTTGGAGTGGTTGCCCTCAGGATCCTGTCCCTGGTATTGCAGAATACCATATCCGCTGAACTTAATGTTTTTCACCCAGGCGGGAAGTTCAATGATGGCCTTCTTGTCCTGTTGGGTGCCCTGTACTTCCTGAACCTCCTGTATTTCGGTGGTCAGAACTTCTGGCTCTTCAGCCATGGCTGTACCGATGAATCCGAACATCAGCACTGCGAGTAATGATAATGATTTCTTCAACATAATATTTCTGTTTTAGTTTGTATGGGGACAAAGATATGAAAAAAAAACGATTTTTCCAAATTTTGTCCCCATTATTTTATGTTTATCTTTGTTTTAACGCCGTTCCAGTAATACCACATTCTCCACATGAGGTGTATGTGGGAACATGTCTACGGGCTGAACTGCCACCACTTTATACTGTGTGTCAAGGTCCTGAAGATCACGTGCCTGTGTGGCGGGATTACAGCTTACATACACGATGCGTTGGGGTGCAGCGTTCAGAATGGTTTTCACCACATCCGGATGCATGCCGGCTCTTGGCGGATCGGTGATGATGACGTCCGGACGACCATGCTCGGCAATAAAATCATCGGTGAGGATGTCCTTCATGTCACCAGCATAGAAAAGGGTGTTGCTGATGCCGTTGATTTCGGAATTTACCTTGGCGTCCTCAATGGCCTCAGGCACATATTCGATGCCAATCACCTGACGGGCCTGGCGCGCCACAAAATTGGCAATGGTGCCAGTACCGGTATAAAGGTCGTACACCATTTCGTTGCCCGTGAGTCCTGCAAACTCCCTTGCTACACTATAAAGATGATAGGCCTGTTCGGTATTCGTCTGATAGAAACTCTTCGGACCGACCTTGAATTTCAGGTCTTCCATTGTCTCGAAAATATGGTCTTTGCCTTTGAATACCAGTATCTCTTGGTCGCCAATCGTATCGTTACATTTCTGATTGTCGAGATACATTAATGAACTGATACTCTGAAATTTATCCGCAATATGTTGCATTAAAGAAAGAGCCTCCTTTTCGTCGCCAGTCTCATCGTAGTGGAACTGGAAAATAACAAGCCACTCGCCCGTAGCCGAGTTACGGATAATCACATCGCGCAATAGTCCTTTCTGGGCACGAAGGTCAAAGAACGACAGGCCGTGTTCCGTGGCATAATCGTATACTTCGTTACGAATCTGGTTGTGCAAGTCGTCCATCAGCCAACACTTCTTAATGGGAAGGATCTTATCAAAGGCGCCCGTAATATGGAAGCCGATGGCTGGCACATCCTTCAGACTCTGACTCTCATCGTTGGGCAGGGTCTGGATTTCCTCTTTTGTCAGATATCGCTTATTGGCACAACCGAAGTCCAGTTTGTTGCGATACTCCTGTGTCTTCACGCTTCCGAGGATGGGACGGAATTCCGGCAACTCAATCTTTCCGATACGCGTCAGCTGGTCGTGAACCTGTTTCTGTTTGAACTTCAATTGTTCCTCATAGGGCAGGTTCTGCCACTTGCAACCGCCACATACACCAAAGTGCTGACAGAAAGGGGTCGCGCGTACATTACTATATTTTATAAAGCGCACCACCTCTCCCTCGGCAAAGGAGTGTTTTTTACGTCGGATTTGTACGTCACACACATCGCCAGGCACGCAGAAAGGTACAAATACCACCAGCTCTTCCCAGTGGAACAGACACTTGCCCTCTGCAGCCACAGCCTCTATCGTTACGCCCTCAAGGAGCGGTAGGGGTTTCTTGTTTCTTGCCATATCTTTTCCTGTTTTCGCGACAAAGGTACGAATTTTCCGTGTAGTTTCCTTGTTCAAAAGCAAAGAAATGTGCCAAAAAAGTGAAAATGTAAGGTCTACATTGCAAATTTCCCTTCAATTTCTTGGTAATTTAAAGATTTCATAGTATCTTTGCAGAATTAAAATAAAAACAATTTATCATCAACAAATAATTTAAAGTATGAGTCAAAAAAGAGTTTACCTCTTCGGTAATGGTAAGGCCGAAGGTAATGCAAAGATGCGTGAGGAACTTGGCGGTAAGGGTGCAAACCTTGCTGAAATGAACCTGCTTGGTGTTCCCGTTCCTCCAGGTTTCACAATCACAACCGACTGCTGTAACGAGTACTATCAGGTTGGTCAGCAGAAGATTATGGAGCTGTTGAACGACGATGTGATGGCTGCTGTGAAGCACATCGAGGTACTGATGAACTCTAAGTTCGGCGACAAGGAGAATCCGCTGCTTGTCTCTGTTCGTTCTGGTGCCCGTGCTTCTATGCCTGGTATGATGGATACTATCCTGAACCTCGGTCTGAATGACGAGGTTGCTGAGGGTATGGTAAAGAAGACCCAGAATCCTCACTTCGTATATGACTCTTACCGTCGTTTCGTACAGATGTACGGTGACGTGGTGCTCGAGATGAAGCCCGTCAACAAGACTGACATCGATCCGTTCGAGGAGATCATTGAGAAGGTGAAGGCAGAGCGTGGCGTGAAGCTGGATAAGGACCTGAATGTTGACGAGCTGAAGAAGCTGGTTCAGCTGTTCAAGGCTGCCATCAAGGAGCGCACCGGTAAGGACTTCCCCAACGATCCTATCGAGCAGTTGTGGGGCGCTATCTGCGCTGTGTTCCGTTCTTGGATGAACGAGCGCGCTATCCTCTATCGTAAGATGGAAGGCATCCCCGACGAGTGGGGTACAGCCGTATCAGTGATGGCCATGGTATTCGGTAACATGGGTGACACCTCTGCTACTGGTGTATGCTTCAGCCGTGATGCCGCTAATGGTGAGAACCTCTTCAACGGTGAGTACCTCGTAAACGCACAGGGTGAGGACGTTGTGGCTGGTATCCGTACCCCGCAGCAGATCACAAAGATCGGTTCTCAGCGCTGGGCAGAGCGTGCCGGTATCTCTGAGGAGGAGCGTGTAGCCAAGTATCCTTCTATGGAGGAGGCCATGCCTGAGACCTATGCACAGCTGAATCAGATTCAGGAGAACCTGGAGAACCACTACCACGATATGCAGGATATGGAGTTCACCGTTCAGGAGGGCAAGCTCTGGTTCCTCCAGACACGTAACGGTAAGCGCACAGGTGCCGCCATGGTGAAGATCGCCATCGATCTGCTCCACGAGGGTATGATCGACGAGAAGACCGCCATCATGCGCTGCGAGCCTCAGAAGCTCGACGAGCTGCTGCACCCTGTATTCGATAAGAAGGCCCTTTCTCAGGCTAAGGTCATCGCTCAGGGTCTGCCCGCATCTCCTGGTGCTGCCTGTGGTCAGATTGTATTCCACGCTGACGACGCTGAGGCTTGGCACAAGGATGGTCACAAGGTGGTGCTCGTACGTATCGAGACCTCTCCTGAGGACCTCGCAGGTATGGCTTCTGCCGAGGGTATCCTGACCGCTCGTGGTGGTATGACCTCTCACGCTGCCGTTGTGGCTCGTGGTATGGGTAAGTGCTGCGTATCGGGTGTAGGTTCACTGAATGTTAGCTATAAGGACAAGACCGTTGAGATCGACGGCGTTGTATATAAGGAGGGTGACTACATCTCTCTGAATGGTACCACTGGTCAGGTTTACGCTGGCGAGGTGCCCACCAAGGCTGCTGAGCTCTCTGGTGACTTCAAGGAGCTGATGGACCTCTGCGACAAGTACACCAAGCTGCAGGTTCGTACCAATGCCGACACACCACGCGACGCTCAGCTGGCTCGTGAATTCGGTGCCAAGGGTATCGGTCTGACCCGTACTGAGCACATGTTCTTCGAGGATAAGAAGATCATCGCTATGCGTGAGATGATCCTCGCCGACAGCGTTGCCGGACGTGAGAAGGCGCTCGCTAAGCTGCTGCCTTATCAGAAGGCTGACTTCAAGGGTATCCTCGAGGCTATGGACGGTCTGCCCGTGAACATCCGTCTGCTCGATCCTCCTCTCCATGAGTTCGTTCCCCACGATCTGGCTGGTCAGGAGACCATGGCTAAGGAGATGGGCGTCAGCGTAGAGGACATCAAGCGTCGTGTTGACTCTCTCGCAGAGAACAACCCAATGCTGGGTCACCGTGGTTGCCGTCTGGGTATCACCTTCCCTGAGATCACCGCTATGCAGACCAAGGCTATCCTGGGTGCTGCCTGCGAGCTGAAGAAGGAAGGTAAGAACCCACGTCCTGAGATCATGGTTCCGCTGATTGGTACACTCTACGAGCTGAAGCAGCAGAAGGAAGTGATCCAGTACGCCGCTAAGGAGGTATTCCAGGAGTATGGCATCGAGGTAGAGTTCGAGATCGGTACAATGATCGAGATTCCTCGTGCTGCCCTGACCGCTGACCGCATCGCTACAGAGGCTCAGTACTTCTCATTCGGTACCAACGACCTGACTCAGATGACCTTCGGTTACAGCCGCGACGATATCGCATCGTTCCTGCCTGTATACCTCGACAAGAAGATCCTGAAGGTTGACCCGTTCCAGGTACTCGACCAGAAGGGTGTTGGCCGTCTCATCAAGTTTGCTGTGAAGGAAGGCCGTGAGGTACGTCCTGACCTCCGTTGCGGTATCTGTGGTGAGCATGGTGGTGAGCCCAGCTCTGTGAAGTTCTGCGCTAAGATTGGCATGAACTACGCATCTTGCTCTCCGTTCCGTGTGCCCATCGCACGCCTCGCCGCCGCCCAGGCAGCTGTTGAGGAGTAATCAGATTATTCATCTTATATATTTGGGTGTAACCTCCATCGGGAAGTTACACCCATTTTATATGGTTCATGGCTTACGGCATAATCGGTAGACAAAAAAAGTGCATAAATGTTGTATACATCCGAAACTTTTTGTATCTTTGCAGTTGTATGAAGTTTACTTGCATTATGATATGTGTGCTGTGCATGAGTGCCTTGATGGCTCATGCCGCAGCTGATGATGACATCATCGAGTTCCGGGGCGACCGCTATGTTATCCATGTAGATAAAATGGCGCCCGACAGCGAAATGACATTGTTGGATGTGCTGAACACTTGCCCGGAGTTCATTTCTCTCAACGGTAAAACGATAGATCTGAATTATTCGTTGCGTATTGATAATATTGATGTCGCTGTGGATAGAGAATCATTCTTGGCTAACGTGAAAGCTTGTGAAATAGAGAGTATCCAGATTTGTAGCAATACCTCTGTAGCAAAGGCTGTGAGTGGTACGAAAGGCGTTATAGATGTCCATTATCGTACCGATGTGAAGACTGATGCCAAGATAGCACTATCGGGTAGTACCTATGGCAATGGGATGCTTTATGGCGATGTGACCAATCGTTCAGAGAAACTTACCATGCAAACGTATGCCATGGCTCGTACTTCCTACGGTAAGGCTTATCCAACCGATGTCTATCGCATGACAGATCGGGCATTGGCTGAGAATGTGCATCTTAACTTGGACTGGAATATCAGCGATAAGGATAGGCTCATCACTAAGGTTTTCCAAAAGTTTGATAACCAAAAGCAGGAGTTGTTCAATCCCGATTTCTTAAGTGCTATTCCTAACTACGGTCGTTATCTTGGGCTTGTGCTCTCTTATTCGCATACCTATCATAATGATGCCATCCTCTTTGTTGAGGCGGGGTGCGACTATACCAGCTCTTCCAACAACCATAAAAAGGTGGGTGACAACTATTCCTATGGTTTTGTTGAATTCAATACCCCGGTTTTCACACCCGACCTTTGGTTGATGATCGGTTCTGAGATGGATTACGAGAATACCTGGAATATCAGTCAGAACCGTGAGCAATACTTGAAGACCGATTTTTATGCACAGGTGGACTATACCCATGGTCCTTGGCTGGTGACGCTTGGCGATCGCTTCCGCATCATGAATTTCTGGAACCGACAGTATGACTCTACAGATCGCAGTATGTGGACCCATGTGCGCCACAACCATTCCTATCTGGCCAGTGTGGGCTACAAAGCCGGGCGACATTTCTTACAAGCGTTGTTTACCAGACGTTATTTCATGCCCGAAATAAGCGACTTCCTAGTTGACGAGTTTGCTCCAACCACTTCACAACAGTACGTTGCCGGCGACTATAGCACTAACCTCGTTCATCAGGCCGTGTTGCATTATGCTTATCAGCAGAAGAACTTCTTTTTGCATACTAGCTTGGAAAACAGTTGGTACAGTAATCTTGCCACTCCCAACAAAATGCAACTGGGTTTCAGAAACTCCATCTTCTGGCGAACCGGTCCTTGGGATCTGACGGTGGGGGCCAACTTCTATCATCAGCACCAGAACGCAGGTGACAACACGCCTTCAGAAAACGATAACTTCGTAACACTCAAGTTGGCGCCGGTGCTCAATCTTTCTCACGGCTTCCGTATTTCTTCTACGCTCCTCTATAGTAGTCGACGTGCTATAGAAGATAAGTCGGCCCATCTCTTTGCTACTGTCAAGGCCAACAAACAATTGGGCAAGAAGTGCAATGTCTTTGCCGAATTCCATGACCTTGGTGGATACACTACAGGTGAGTGGCAGATGCTTACTGGTCTCTATCAGAACCGGGCACTGAGTATTGGGGCTACCATCTATCCTTTTCGCAAGTAATAACCAACACTAATGGTAACTAAAGTAGTAAAAAGATGACATCATTAGAAAGTATAAAACCAGGAACGCCTAAACGGTTGACAATTCTGTCGCAGATAGCTGTCGTATTGTTTTTAGTTTGGCTGGGGTATGCCGTGGGCATTAATCACATGCCTGTTAAGAATACGATATGGGCATTAACCCCTCCCATCATAGCCATCTCACTGGCACTGATTACGAAGGAGGTGTATAGTTCGCTGTTCCTGGGTATATTGACAGGAGCGATGCTCAATGCCGACTTCCATCCAGTGGAAGGACTCAACCAACTTTTTCCGAACGGTATCATGGCTGTGTTGGCCGACAAGTGGAACGTAGGCATACTCGTATTTCTTGTGATACTGGGTACGATGGTGCAACTGATGAACCGTGCAGGAGGGTCGGCAGCGTTCGGTGAGTGGGCTTCCGGCCGTATCAAGGGCCGTTCTGGTGCACAATTGTCGACCATGCTGTTGGGCTGTCTGATTTTTATTGATGATTACTTCAACTGTCTCACCGTTGGCTCCGTCATGCGTCCTGTCACCGACAAGCACAAGATAAGTAGGGCTAAACTGGCATACCTCATCGATTCTACTGCGGCCCCCATCTGCATTATTGCCCCCATATCGTCGTGGGCTGCAGCTGTATCGGGGTTCGTAAAAGGGGAGAATGGCATCAGCATCTTTGTGCAGTCTATACCATTCAACTTTTATGCGCTGCTCACCTTGCTGATGATGGTCTTCCTCATTTTCTTAAAAGTAGACTTCGGGCCAATGTTGCTGCACGAGAACAATGCTCGTCAGGGCGATCTCTTTACTACAGGCAAGAGTAAACAGACTATTAGTGAGGGGCAGGGACAGGATGTGAGGAGAGTAGGCCGGGTGTCAGATCTGGTAATCCCTGTTGTGTTTCTTATTGTTGGGTGTGTTGTAGGTATGATATACACAGGCGGTTTCTTTGCGGGTAAGAGTTTTGTCGATGCCTTTGCAGCCAGCGATGCCTCTGTGGGTTTGGTGATGGGCTCTTCCGTTGCGCTCGTCATGACGATTGCCTACTATCTGATGCGTCAATCGTTGTCGTTTAGCGAATGTATGGATTGTTTGCCTGAAGGTTTCAAGCAGATGGTTCCTGCCATGCTGATTCTGGCATTTGCCTGGACGCTGAAGAGCATGACCGACAGCCTGGGAGCAGCCACTTATGTGGGGAGTCTGATGGCTAACTCTGCCGACGGGCTCATGGCTTTCCTACCTGCCATCATCTTTGTCGTTGCCATTGGCCTGGCTTTTGCTTCAGGCACATCGTGGGGCACGTTTGGTATACTCATTCCCATTGTGGTGTCTTGTCTGCAATCGGTTGATCTGCAGCTCATGATTATCTCTATCTCAGCCTGTATGGCTGGTGCGGTGTGTGGTGACCATTGCTCGCCCATCTCCGATACTACCATCATGTCGTCGGCAGGCGCACAGTGCGAACACTTAAACCACGTCACCACTCAGTTGCCTTATGCGCTGACGGTTGCCTCTGTGTCGTTCTTGACATTCCTTGTCGCTGGCTTCACAAAGAGTGCATTGATATCACTTGTATTCGGTATTGTGGCGTTGTTCTTGCTTCTTATAGTTATTCGCCACAGAGTAAAGAATAAGAAGTCATAAAAAGACTGCAGCACTTAGACTTAAAACTGTCTAAGTGCTGCAATCAGTTCGCTATTCTCTGTCTTGGTGCCTATGGTGATGCGTAGGCAGTTCTGACAGAGTTGCACGCGATGGCGGTTACGGACGATGATTCCTTTATCCACCAAGTAGTTGTAGATCTTCGTTGCGTCCGTCATCTTAGCCAAGAAGAAGTTGGCGTCCGTGGGATACACCTTATGACAGATGGGCAACATCTCAAAGGCATCCATCATCCGGGTACGCTCCTGCAACAGAATCTTCACCCAATTGTCCACCTCAAACGGATCCTTCAGTGCCTCCAGCGCCTGCTGCTGTGTCAGCTGGTTCACGTTGTAGGGATACTTCACCTTGTTAAATATAGTGATGATTTCCTCTGAGGCAAAAGCCATACCCAAGCGGATGGCCGCACAGCCCCAGGCCTTTGACATCGTGTTCAGTACAATCAGATTCGGATACTTAGCCAGCTCCGTGCGAAGAGGCTTCTGCGTAGAGAAGTCGCTGTAGGCCTCATCGACGATGACCAGCCCCTCGAAGCCCTCAATCACCTTGATCACCTCGTCGCGGTTCAGACAGTTACCCGTGGGGTTGTTGGGTGTGCAGAGCCAGATGATCTTTGTATGCTCATCGGTAGCTGCCAGCAGCTTCTCGGCTGTGGTCTGGTACTGTTCGTCGAGTAATACCGTACGATATTCCGTGTCGTTGATGTCTGCACACACCTTATACATGCCGTAGGTTGGCTCTATGGCAACCACGTTGTCTACGCCGGGGTTACAGAAACAGCGGTAGGGTAGGTCGATGGCCTCGTCGCTGCCGTTACCTAAGAAGATGTTCTCTGCGGGAACGCCCTTCACCTTCGACAGCGCAGCCTTCAGTTCCAGCTGAAGTGGGTCAGGATAGCGGTTGAATGGCTGATTGTATGGATTCTCGTTTGCATCGAGAAACACCCGTGCCTCTCTGCCAGCATACTCATTCCTTGCAGATGAATATGGCGCCAGGTCCCATATGTTCTTGCGAGTCAGTTCTTGTAAAGTCTTCATAAACTATTATTTTACTTTAGCTATGCGGACACGCATGGCGTTGGCATGTGCCTCGAGTTGTTCGGCTTCTGCCATCAGCTCCACGGCGTGACCGATACTGCGGATACCGTCCTCCGAGAGATGCTGGAACGTCACCTTACGGCAGTAGCTGTCCAGATTCACACCGCTATATGCCGTGGCATAGCCGTGCGTTGGCAATGTGTGGTTCGTTCCACTCGCATAGTCGCCCGCACTTTCACAGGCAAACTCACCCAGGAACACGCTTCCTGCATTCACCACCTTCTGTGCCAGTTTCTCGTAGTCCGTAGTCTGGATGATCAGATGCTCTGGAGCATAGGCATTCGAGAGGTCGATGGCCTCTTTCTTATCCTTGACCAGCACCAGACGGCTGTTCTCCAGTGCCTTCTGGGCTATCTCTTTTCTTGGCAACAACTCCAACTGACGGTTCACCTCTGCCTGAACATCGAGGATCACCTGCTCCGAGGTGGTAATCAGGAACACTTGAGAGTCGACGCCGTGCTCAGCCTGAGACAGAAGGTCGGCTGCAATAAACTCTATGTTCGCCTTCTCGTCGGCAATCACACACACCTCCGAAGGACCAGCGGGCATATCGATGGCTACGTCGTGCAGACTTACCTGCTGCTTGGCAGCCATCACATACTGGTTGCCAGGACCGAATATCTTGTACACCTTGGGCACGCTCTCCGTACCGTAGGCCATAGCGCCGATAGCCTGTACGCCACCAGCCTTGAAGATCTTACTCACCCCTGCAATACGGGCAGCCACCAGAATGGCCGGGTTTACCTTACCCTTGCGGTCGGGGGGCGTACAGAGTACTATCTCATCGCAGCCCGCAATCTTTGCCGGAGTGGCCAGCATCAATACGGTAGAGAAGAGTGGGGCAGTGCCGCCCGGGATATAGAGGCCCACCTTCTGGATGGCCACACTCTTCTGCCAGCACACCACGCCCGGCTGTGTCTCCACTTTCTTGCCCTTAAACTTCTGAGCCTCGTGGAAAGCCTGGATATTGTAGTGGGCCACCTGAATGGCAGCCTTCAGCTCGGCAGTCACCAAACCCTCAGCCTCGTCCATCTCCTCGGCAGTCACCTCAAGCGTGTCCAGGTCTACATGGTCGAACTTCAGTTCGTAGCCTTTCACGGCAATGTCGCCACGCTTCTTAACATCGGCCAGAACCGAGGCAACCGTCTCGTTCAGCTCCGATGTGTCCAAGTGTGGTCGCTCCACGATCTTGGCCCACTCACTTCTCTCAGGATATCTGATTATATTCATAGGATCATTTTTTCAATTGGCGTCACCAGGATACCCTGTGCGCCCATTTCCTTCAGTTTGCCGATTATCTCCCAGAACTGCTTCTGGTCGAGCACCGTGTGAACAGAGCACCACTCCTTGTCGGCCAGTGGGATGATGGTAGGGCTTTTCAGACCCGGCAATACGTTGATGATCTCCTGCAGTCGGGCCTTCGGTGCGTTCATGCGTACATATTTCTTATCTTCGGCATCTTTCACGGCCTTGAAGCGGAACAGCATCTGCTCCAGGATCTCCCGCTTCTCTGCGCTCAGCTGCTTGTTGCCGATGAGCAGAGCCTCACTCTTCATCACCACCTCCACTTCACGGAGATTGTTGCTTACCAGCGTCGAACCACTGCTGACGATATCGAAGATACCGTCGGCCAGTCCGATGCCCGGGCTGATCTCTACCGAGCCCGTGATGACATGAATCTCTGCCTTGATACCTTTCTCATCGAGGAAATGCTTCAGAATGCCGGGGTAGCTGGTGGCAATCTTCTTGCCGTTAAACCACTCCACGCCCTGATAGTCTATCTCTTTGGGGATGGCCAGCGACAGGCGGCACTTCGAGAATCCGAGGCGCGAGATGATGTCGGCATCCTCACCGCGCTCCACAAACTCGTTTTCGCCCACCACGCCGATGTCGGCCACACCACTGGCTACACTCTGGGGGATATCATCATCGCGGAGGTAAAGTACCTCCAGCGGGAAGTTTGACGACTGTACCAACAGTGTACGCTTCGACGCGCTCACCTTGATGTCAGCCTCGCTGAGAAGGTTCATCGTGTCGTCGAAAAGTCGTCCTTTTGATTGTACTGCAATACGTAACATAACGTTAAAGTCTATATTTCACTGTAATTCGGCTGCAAAATTACAAATTATTTTTCAATTTTCAATTCTCAATATTCATTTTATTTGTATCTTTGCACCGAATTTTGATGTTACGACTCATAAATCGTGCAGATTCTGAATAAATACTTGTACTTCTTGGTGGCTATCCTGCTGCTTTCATCTTGTTCTCAGAAGAAACAGGAACCACTCGTAGTACCTTGGGGCGTCATCAACGATACGGTGCCAGAGCGTGCTGAAAACTTCGACCTCCGCGACATACAAACCAGTGGTGAACTCATTCTGGCTACCGTCAGCGGCCCCGATACCTACTACGACTACCACGGCAAGTCGCTCGGCACCCAGTATCTGATCTGTCAGCGCTTCGCCGACTCTCTGGGCTGTCACCTTCGTGTCGATGTCTGCCGCGATAGTCTTGAGCTCGTCCATCGCCTCGACTCCTGCGAGGCCGATCTCATCGCCTGGCCTACACCCGGCCATATAGAGGCTGATCGCCAGAAGCCCGACCTTGCCGCCACCCTCGAGTCCTGGTATCGTCCTCATCTCATCGCCGAAGTCAAGGCGGAAGAGACTGCCATGCTTACCACGAAGAAAGTGCGTCGCCGTATCTTCTCTCCTATGCTCGACGCCAAGGGCGGCATCATCTCCCATTACGACCAACTCTTTATGACCTATAGCCGTGAAATCCGTTGGGACTGGCGCCTGCTTGCTGCCCAGTGCTATCAGGAGTCCACTTTCGACCCCAAGGCTGTTTCCTTTGCCGGTGCCAAAGGCCTTATGCAGATCATGCCAGGTACGGCCGATCACCTCGGCCTCGCCCGCAGCAAGCTCTATGAGCCAGAGGCTAACATTGCTGCTGCCGTCAAGTACATCGCTGAACTCGAGCGTTCCTTCTCTGATATCCGTGAACACTTTGAGCGCACAAACTTCGTGCTTGCCAGCTATAACGGCGGTGCCCACCATATCCGTGACGCGATGGCTCTGGCCCGTCGTGACGGAAAGAATCCCCACCGCTGGGCCGACGTGTCGCCTTATGTGCTGAAGCTCGCCTCGCCCCAGTATTACAACGACCCCATTGTGAAGCACGGCTATATGCGTGGTTCCGAGACTGTCGACTATGTATCCCGTATCCGTCAGCGCCATGCCGGTTATCAAGGAGTCAAGTCCCCCCACATGGGCTTCCATTCCTCGAAGCCCCGTAAGGCTGACAAACGCAAGAATAAGTACGACATCTAAAATCGCGATTCTGACGGATTGTAAATAAAATATGCCAAAATTTAACACTTTCAGCTTGCTCCTTTTAGGGAAACGGGAAGTCTGTTTAGAGGTGATTGGGACTTACATTACGACTAACTAGTAGTTATATTACGATAAACTACCAGTTAGGATAGTCCTTTCGGGTGGTTAGGATAGTCTTTACGAGTCAAAGGAATATCTCCTATATAGTGAAAGATAACGTTTGGATGAGCGAAAGATGCCGTTTCGACGGGTGAAAGACCCTATTTGGACGACCCAAAGATGACCCCTCCTTGATGCATAATACGTAACAGTCACAGTATCAGATGTTTACCAAAACGGTTCAAAACTCGCGTCGTTTCGGCCTTGCGATGGCTTGGGCTCTAGGATGCGATTCTCATGAGTCGGTTTGTCAATAATAATCAAGATAAAGATAGATTATTAAAAATTTCTTAATAAATTTTGCGGTTCGCTTATTAATGATTAACTTTGCCCCCGCAATAGAGAGTAACTTAAACCAAACCAACTATCTGGAGATGAGATTTAAAGTGGGTTTTGTGGTCGGAATATGCCTGTGGCTGGCGGCTTGCGGTAGTAGCGAACAGCAGCCAAAAGGGTATGTGTCGGAGCTGACAAGCGACGACAGCCTGACTATCAGTCTGGGTCAGTGGGAGCTGACAAGGTTCCACAGCGACAAGCTGGGCATGGAGATCAACTATCCCTCGTTTCTCTACCATCAGGCATTGCCGGGGGAGACGTGTCAAGAGGTGTTTATACGCGACGACATCTCTATCTCGGTAATTGTGGACTCGCTGATGGGCATGAACTACAGCGCCGGACAGCAGATGATGGGCATGGGGGCCGACCTGGTGGAGGTGGGCGATGACTACAGCATCCTGACAGGTGCCGACGAGAACTGGGACTACTATGGGAAGGTGATCGACGATGACTCGACGAGGGTGGTGACCATCATGCTGAGGTATTCGCCCGATCACGATGAGGCAGTGGATCCCTTGAGGGAATGGGTGGATAACTTTAAGATAAAATAAATAATCCCCGCCGGATGGCGGGGATTATTTATTTGCAAGGAATTTTGTCAATACGTTTCTGATGGCGGCCACCTTCGAACTCAGTAGTGAAGTACTCGTCCATAATCTGGCGGGCGGTATCTTCAGAGATGAAGCGGCCGGGCATAACCAGCACGTTGGCATTGTTGTGCTGACGGATGAGGTGGGCAATCTCAGGAATCCAGCAGAGGCCGGCGCGGATCGACTGGTGCTTGTTGAGCGTCATGTTGATGCCCTCACCACTGCCGCAGATGGCGATGCCGGGGAATACCTCGCCCTTCTCGATACCCTCGGCCAGCGCATGACCGAAGTCGGAGTAGTCGCAAGAGTCCTCAGTATAGGTGCCGTAGTCCTTATACTCGTAGCCCTTCTCTTCCAGGTACTTCTTAACGAACTGTTTTAAGGCAAAGCCAGCGTGGTCGCTGGCTATGCCTACTGTCTTGACTTCCATTATGCAAGGAGTTTCTTAACCTGTTCGTAAACATTCTGACCGGTGAAGCCGAGCTTCTCGTCGAGCACCTTGTAAGGAGCAGAGAAACCGAAGCTCTCGAGACCCCATACGCAACCGTCGGCACCTACGAGACCCTCGAGGTTGACGGGCAGACCAGCGGTCAAACCGAACTTCTTCTTGCCTGCGGGCAGTACGCTCTGCTGGTACTCCTTCGGCTGTGAGCGGAAGAGACCCTCAGAAGGAACGCTGACCACGCGGGTCTTGATGCCGTCGGCAGCGAGCAGCTTGGCACCTGCCTCAAGGGTAGAAACCTCTGAACCGGAGGCGAGCAGGATGACATCGTAGTCCTCATCAGAGCCAGCTACAACGTAGGCACCCTTCGTGGCCTGAGTATAGTCGTTGCCCTCGGGCAGCATCTCGATGTTCTGACGAGAGAAGATGAGAGCCGTCGGGGTGTCGATGTTCTCCATAGCCATGCGCCAGCAGACGGTCGTCTCCTCGGCGTCGGCAGGACGAACCACGAGTACGGAGTTCTTGCCGTGATGGTTCTTCAGCTTCTCCATCAGACGGATCTGTGCCTCCTGCTCTACAGGCTCGTGGGTAGGACCATCCTCACCAACACGGAAGGCATCGTGCGTCCAGATGAACTTCACGGGGAGCTCCATCAGGGCAGCCATACGAACGGCGGGCTTCATATAGTCAGAGAATACGAAGAAGGTACCGCATGCGGGGATGACACCACCGTGCAGAGCCATACCGATACAGCAGCAAGCCATGGTGAGCTCAGCCACACCAGCCTCGAAGAAGGCACCAGAGAAGTCACCACGAACGAGGTCGTGAGTCTTCTTCAGGAACCCGTTGGTGTTATCAGAGTTAGACAGGTCGGCAGATGCGCAGATCATGTTGGGCACCTGCTCAGCCAGCTGACCCAGAACAGCTGCAGAGGCGCTACGGGTAGCGCTGCCAGCCTTCTGCTCAACCTTGCTCCAGTCGATCTTCGGAGCCTTGCCGCTGAACCACTCCTCGAGCTGGGCAGCCTTCTCAGGATTAGCCTTGGCCCACTCTGCTTTGGCTGCATAGCGCTCAGCGCAGATCTTCTTCAGCTCCTCGGCACGCTTAGCATAGAGAGCCTGTACCTCGGGGAAAATCTGGAACGGATTCTCGGGGTCGGCACCCAGATTCTTCATGGTGTTGATGTAAGCATCGCCACCGAGAGGAGCACCGTGGGTAGCGCAGTTGCTCTCGTAAGAGCTGTTGTCGGCCTTGCGGGCACCCTTACCCATCACACAGTGACCGATAATCAGGCTTGGACGATCCTTCTCGGCCTGAGCCTTCTTGATGGCCTCACGGATCTGGTCGACATCGTTACCGTCGATCTTCTGGACGAACCAGCCCCATGCCTCGTACTTCTTGGCGGTGTCCTCGCAAGTAACCACCTCTGTGCGGGTAGAGAGCTGAATATCGTTGGCGTCGTAGAACATAATCAGGTTGTCGAGACCAAGGTTACCGGCGATACGGCCTGCGCCCTGAGAGATCTCCTCCTGTACACCACCGTCAGAGATATAAGCGTAGATGGTCTGGTTCATCACGTCGCCCAGACGAGCCTTCAGGAACTTGGCGGCGATGGCGGCACCAACGGCGAAGCAATGACCCTGACCGAGAGGACCAGAGGTGTTCTCGATGCCGCGTGCAATCTCACGCTCGGGGTGACCGGGAGTCACTGAGCCCCACTGGCGCAGGTTCTTCAGATCCTCGAGGGTGTACTTGCCGATAAGGGCCAGCTGGCTGTAGAGCATCGGAGCCATGTGACCGGGATCGAGGAAGAAACGGTCGCGACCCTCCCATGCGGGATTCTCGGGGTCATACACCAGAAACTCGCTGTACAGCGTGTTGATGAAATCAGCACCACCCATAGCACCGCCGGGGTGACCCGACTTTGCCTTTTCAACCATTGAAGCAGCCAGGATACGGATATTATCCGCTGCCATGTTCATAACTTTGTTGTCGTTCATAATGAATAATTAATTTGGTAAAATGTTAATTTGCTTGCAAAGTTACAAAAAATATCGGAAACTATCATGAGTTTCATAAATATTTTGTATTTTTGCATCGTAAAAACCATTAAAATAACTAACTTATGAGGAAATTGCTATTATTGTTGTCTTTTATGGCTTTAGCCATAAATGTGAGTGCACAGAACGGAAACGCTCTTGACCAGCTGAAGGCTGATCCGAGAAAGGCGTATGGTAATGATTATCCTTATCCGCATTACATCGTTGACTTGACAAAGGCACCGGATGGATATAGGCCCTTCTATATCAGCCATTATGCGCGTCATGGCTCACGCTATTATTGGAACGCCTTCCTTTATCAGGAACTGGACAGCCTACTCTCGAAAGCACACAAGATGCAGGTGCTGACCCCTGAGGGTGAGGGATTCTATGAAAAGTTCATGGCTGCAAAGGATGAGTTGAAGACGGGTGTGAGTGAACTGACGCAGTTAGGCTGGGAACAGCATCAGAAGATAGCCCGTACGATGTATAATAACTTCCCCGAGGTGTTTGAGAAGGGCGGCAATGTATTGGCCATTTCGTCGCTGACGGGCCGTTGCGTGCTCAGCATGTCGGCCTTTTGTCAGGAGCTGGTGCAGTGTAACCCTGCCATCGAGGTACGTGAGCAGTCATCGCGCTTCACATTGGACGGTGTCGTGCCTACCGACCGTCAGAACCCGAAGCGTCGTGACTATCCGAAGTCGACTCCGAAGTGGGAGAGTCATCGCGACCAGTTCCACTATGAAGACCATCTGGGGGAGAAAGTATTGGCAAGAGTCTTTAAGACGACAGAGGGACTTCCCGGCAACATGCATCATGTGGCCAGCAACCTGATCAACCTCTACACTTCACTGCCCAGCATCGGCCACGACGGTATGATGGGTAACATTATTACTGATCAGGAGATTGCCGACCGTTGGGAGATGACCAACTTAGGCAGCTATAGCTGGGTGTTCGGTCCGAGGTATGACATGATTCCTATTCTGAGAGATATCCTTGCTAAGGCCGATGCTGTCATCAACGGCACAAGCGACCATATTGCCGACCTGCGCTTTGGTCACGATACCTGTATAGGACCGCTGACGGTGCTGATGGGTATCAACGGTGCCGATACCGATCCGGAGGATCCTAACGAGGTGAAGAACATCTACCAGAATTGGCAGACTTGTAAGGCCTCAAACATCCAATTGGTGTTCTATCGTGGTGAGAAGGGTGCCGACGACGTGTTGGTGAAGATGCTCTTCAATGGTCTGGAGGCCAAACTTCCAGTACCGACGGATTGCTATCCTTATTATAAATGGTCGGACTTCAAACAGTTCTATCAGAATCGTTGTGATGAGATCAAGTAATAATAAAACAAAAGTCCCGCCAATCGGCGGGACATTTTGTTTTGAGGAATGACTGATTATTTGAGAGTCAGTACGATGATTGACTTGGCGGGCACCTTGACGGTGAGCACGCCTTTCTTCAGCGTAGCGTCTTTGTATGCCTTAGGAGACACGACGTCGGGATGCTGGAAGTCATTGTAGTCGGCCACGTTCTTCGAGGTGAGGATGCGGCCTGACACCTGCTTGGCATTGAAACCGGCGAAGTTGAAGTCGATGGTCTGATCCTTGTCGAGAGCAACATTGGTGATAGCCAGGACGATGCTGCCATCCTGAGTCTTTGCTGCAGAGGCAGAGAGCATCGGGCAGGGACGATAGCCTTCGTCCTTGGCTTCCTTCTTCTCCTTGTAATAGCCCTTGCTAACGGCCATTACTTCGCTCTCGAGATCTACGGGCAGATAGGTTGCCTCCTGGAACGGAGTGTACATCTCGAACACATGATAGGTCGGGGTGAGCACCATGTGGCCCGTGCCTTCCTGATCGGTGAGGATCATGGACTGGAGCACGTTGACAATCTGTGCGATGTTGGCCATCTTCACACGGTCAGTGTATTTGTGGAACACGTTGAGGCTGAGTGAGGCTACGAAAGCATCGCGGAGCGCGTTCTGCTGATAGAGGTGTCCGGGAATGGTTCCGGGCTCTTCGTCCCACCAGGTTCCCCATTCATCAACGAGCAGACCAATCTTGTTCTGAGGATCTTTCTCGTCCATGATGGCCTTATGCTTCTTGATCACCTCCTCAATCTCCAGGCACTTGCCCAAAGCCCAGTAGTACTGGTCGTTGTCGAAGTTGATGGCAGAGCCCTTAGGCCCGTTCCAACCGGAGCAGGTGTAGTAGTGGAGGGAGATACCCTGCATCTGGCGTCCGATGTTCTCCATCAGCACCTTGGTCCAGTTGTAATCATAGTCAGAGGCACCAGAGGCAATACGATAGAGGCGGTTCTTGCCCTGATCACGAAGGTAGGTGTTGAACTTACGGTACTCGTTGGAGTAGTATTCGGGAGTCATGTTTCCACCACATCCCCATGCCTCATTGCCGATACCGAAGTACTTTACCTTCCATGCCTTGTCACGGCCATTGGCCCGACGCAGACGGGCCATAGGGGTATCGCCGTCGCTGGTCATATACTCCACCCACTGGGCCATCTCCTTCACCGTACCAGAACCAACGTTTCCACTGATGTAAGGCTCGCAGCCCAGCATCTCACAGAGATTCAGGAACTCGTGGGTACCGAAAGAGTTGTCCTCGATGGTGCCGCCCCAGTTATTGTTGCGCAGAGAGGGACGCTGATCCTTAGGACCGATACCGTCCATCCAGTGATAGTCGTCGGCGAAGCAGCCACCAGGCCAGCGGAGCACGGGTACCTTCAAGGCCTTGAGGGCCTCGAAGACATCCTTGCGGTAACCGTTGATATTAGGAATCTGGGAATTCTCGCCCACCCAAAGACCACCGTAGATACAGCTGCCGAGGTGCTCAGAGAACTGTCCGTAAATCTCTTTGTTGATCTTGGCTCCAGCCTGATCGGTATGAACCGTTGCCTTCACTACGTCAGCGGCTGATGCCGATGCGGCAAAGGCCAATGCGATAGTTGCGGAAAGAATTACTTTTTTCATGTCTTAGTCTGTTTGTGTTACTTATTGTCCACAGCAGCCTGCTCGACGGGGAGGCAGCGCTTGTAGTTCTCGATATACTTCTCGAAACCTGCCACGTCCTCAGCAGTAGGAGCGATGGAGATACCTGTGTTGCCAGCGAAGACCACATCCTCAAGATAGTCGGCCAAGTTCTTACCATTATTATTAATAAGGTATCCGGCCAGAAGGGCGATACCCCAAGCGCCACCTTCACCAGCGGTCTCCATGACAGAGATAGGTGAGTTAAGGGCAGCAGCCAGCATGCGCTGACCAACACCGGGGGTCTTGAAGTAACCACCGTGGCCGGTGATGCGGTCAACGCTGATCTTCTCCTCCTTGAACAGGATATCGTTACCAATCTTCAGCACGCCGATGGCACCATAGAGGTGGGCACGCATGAAGTTGGCGAGGTTGAACTTGTCGTTGGCAGAGCGAATGAACAACGGACGACCCTCGGCAAGACCGGTCACAGGCTCACCCGACACGTAATTGTAGGCCATCAGTCCACCGCAGTCAGTGTCGCCTTCGAGGGCTTTGTTGAAGAGCTTGCCATAGAGTTCGTTCATATCAACCTTGATACCCAACAACTGCTGATACTCCTTGAACAGACCTACCCAGGCGTTGATGTCGCTGGTGCAGTTGTTGCAGTGAACCATCGCTACCAGTGAGCCGTCGGGTGTGGTCACCATGTCAATCATCTCATAAGGCTTCGACAGCGGCTTCTCGAGCACAATCATTGAGAATGAAGATGTGCCGGCGCTGACGTTACCTGTGCGCTGCTTGACAGCGTTGGTTGCCACCATGCCGGTACCTGCGTCGCCCTCAGGAGGACATACGGGAATGCCTGCCTTCAGGTGACCGCTGACATCGAGCTTCTTGGCACCCTCAGGTGTCAGGAAACCTGCATTCTCACCTGCGTTCAGAGACTTAGGCAGAATGTCGAGCAACTTCCATGAGAATCCCTTCGGAGCGATGAGCTCGTCGAACTTCTTGACCATCGTTGCATCGTAGGTCTTGGTGGCGGGGTCAACAGGGATCATACCTGATGCATCGCCTACACCTAATACGAACTGACCAGTTACCTGCCAGTGAACATAGCCTGCCAGTGTGGTGAGATACTTGATATCGCTGACGTGCTCCTCGTTGTCGAGGATAGCCTCGTAGAGGTGAGAGATACTCCAGCGCAGGGGGATATTGTAGTTGAAGAGCTTAGAAAGCTCGGCTGCTGCCTTGCCTGTGTTGGTGTTACGCCAGGTGCGGAAAGGCACGAGGATCTCCTGCTTCTCGTTGAAGGCCATATAGCCATGCATCATAGCACTGAAGCCGATGGCAGCGAGGGCTTCGATCTCGCAGTCGTACTGCTTTTGTACATCCTTGCGCAGTTCGGCGTAGCAGTCCTGAAGTCCGTACCAGATAGCCTCGGTAGAGTAGGTCCATAGACCATCTACCAACTGATTTTCCCACTCGTGTGAGCCCTGTGCAATGGGCTTATTGTCCTCGTCGATGAGGACAGCCTTGATGCGGGTAGAGCCAAACTCGATACCGAGAATGGCCTTACCTGCTTCTATAGTTTGCTTAGCATTCATAATTATCAATTATTTAAGTGCTTTGTTCAACATGAAGTAAACCTCGTTGTTACGGAGGGTCTGCTTGAAGTCGGCGATGTTGGTCTGCTTGTTAATCTTCACATACTCGATACCCAGCATCTCAGCAAAGTCCTCCCAGTATTCCTCATTGATGTCGTAAGAGAAAGCGCTATGGTGAGTACCGCCAGCCAGGATCCAGGCTGCAGCGCCAATCTCGAAGGTTGGCTGTGGAATCCACAGGGCAGAAGCAACAGGAAGATTTGGCATGGGCTTCGGCTCGATGCACTCAACCTCCTGAGAAATCAGGCGGAAGCGATTGCCAAGGTCAACGACTGTAGCCTTGATACCACGACCAGTCTTAGAGGTGAATACCAGACGGGCCGTCTGCTGCTTGCGGATACCGATGCCGAGGAAGTGAACCTCGAGTTTGGGCTTGTCGACAGCAATGAGCGGACAAACCTCGAGCATGTGGCTCTGCAGGCAAGATGAGCGGTCGCCGGCGAAGTTCAGCGTGTAGTCCTCGAGGAATGAACAGCCAGTAGGCATACCTTGCTGGATAACCCACAGTGTGCGATACAGACAGGCTGTCTTCCAGTCGCCTTCGGCACCGAAGCCATATCCCTCTTCCATCAGGCGCTGTGAAGCGAGACCCGGAATCTGGTCGAAACCACAGAAGTCGGGAGCATCGATATCGGCATCGCCCAGGTCGTCGAAGTTGGTGGTAAAGGCTGTTGCACCCTCATCCTTCAGTACGCGACGGAGGGCAATCTCTGCCTTGGCAGCATTCTTCACCTTCTCCCAGTAAACCTCTTCGCCACTCTCATCGATCTTGATGGTGTAGAGTTTCTTGTATTCCTCTACGAGTTCGTCGGCCTCCTTATCGGTCACCTTCTTGAAGTATTCCATCAGGGAAGATACGGGGTAATAGTCAACATGATAGCCCAGACGCAGCTCGAACTCTACGCGGTCGCCATCAGTAACGGCTACGTTGTTCATGTTCATACCGAACATCAGACAGCGCACGTTGTGAGCATCAGCAACACCAGCAGCTACGCGGGCCCAAACGGCAATCTGCTTCTGGGCTGCCTCATCCTTCCAGTAGCCGCAAACCACCTTGCGGGCCACACGCATACGAGTGCAGATGTGTCCGAACTCGATGTCACCGTGAGCACTCTGATTCAGGTTCATGAAGTCCATGTCCATCGTTGCCCAGGGAATCTCTGCGTTATACTGTGTGTGGAAGTGAAGCATAGGCTTCTGCAACTGCTGCAGACCCTTGATCCACATCTTGGCAGGTGAGAAGGTGTGCATCCAAGTGATGATACCTACGCACTTCTCATCGTTGTTGGCTGCCAACATGATCTGCTCTACTTCCTTAGAACTGTTGGCTGTGCCCTTGTATACAATCTTCACGGGGATATTGCCGCTCTCGTTAAGTCCGGCTACCATCTCCTTTGAGTGTCCGTCAACTGCAACCACTGCATCTCCTCCATACAGGAGCTGTGCACCAGTTACCCACCAAATCTCGAAATTATCAAATGCTTTAATCATATTTGTAAGTTTATTAATGATATGTTTTTAATTAATGTTTCTGTCCTTTCTGTCCATAATAGGCGTTTGGCCCATGCTTGCGCATGTAGTGCTTTTCGACAAGCAGCGGATTCATGGTGAGGTTCGGATTCACCGAGAAAGCTACGAACGCCATCTTGGCACACTGCTCCATCACCTTGGCATTATAGACGGCATTGTCGGGAGAGGTTCCCCAAGAGAATGGACCGTGATTCTTGACCAACACGGCAGGCGTATGGTCAGGGTTGATCTTACGGATGTTCAGAATCTCGTCGACGATGACATTGCCAGTCTCCAACTCGTAGTTGCCCTTTACTTCTGCTTCTGTCATATCACGGGTACAAGGGATGTCCTTGTAGAAGTAGTCTGCATGAGTGGTTCCGATATTAGGGATGTCACGACCAGCTTGAGCGAATGCTGTGGCATAAGTAGAGTGGGTGTGTACCACCCCCTGAATATTGGGGAAGGCTTTATATAATACAAGGTGTGTGGGGGTGTCGGATGAAGGATTCAAGTCACCTTCGACAACTTTTCCGGTATTGAGGTCAACAACCACCATATCGGATGCTTTCATCACATCGTAGTCTACGCCGGAGGGTTTGATGACTACCAATCCGCGTTCACGGTCAATACCGCTGACATTACCCCATGTGAAGATGACCAGATTCTGCTTCACGAGATCGAGGTTTGCTTTGAATACTTTTTCTTTGAGTTCTTCTAACATTGCTTTTACAGTTTAAAGTTGGGGTCTTCGTTATATGCTCGTTTGTTAAAACGATAGAGATAGGCACCGCGCTTGGAACCGGTTTTATCAATAAGATCTGTCTTTTCGATGAAATCCATGTCCTTGATGCGCTTGCGGAAGTTACGCTTGTCGAGCTCTTCGCCGTTTACAGCCTCATAGAGTCGCTGGAGCTGAGTGAGGGTAAACAGACTGGGAAGCAGACGGAAACCTACAGGCTCCTGTGACAGCTTTTGCTTCATCATCTTGCGGGCCTTTCGGACCATCTCGTTGTGGTCGGAGTAGAGTTGTGGAATATCGTTGATGTCCATCCATTCAACACCGTGCTTGATGCGAAGGTCATCGTCGTAGTCCTTGACATTGATAAGGGCATAGTAGGCGATAGAGACTACGCGCTCACCAGGGTCACGGTCAACATTGCCAAATGCCCCTACCTGGCGCATAAATAGATTCCGAAGTCCGGTAAGCTCGTATAGGGTACGGGTAGCGGCGTCATCGACGCTTTCGTCGCTGGCGACGAAGCCTCCGTAGAGGCTCCATTCGCCACGACCAGGATCCATCTTACGTCTACCGATAAGGATCTTCAGCTTTCCTTCATCAAAACCGAAGATGATACAGTCTACCGACAACCAGACTTTGGAATGTTCACCATAAAATTTTGTCATCTTTGTATCTTAATTTGATGATTCTTACCAGAAATAAGCATAGAAGCAGCTGACAAGACCTACAACCACTAACGTGCCGATGATATCCCATACACCCCAGCTCTCACGAATGCTCTTCTTGAATTCTGGTGTAAAGGTGATAGCGTCAACTTGTTCTTTCGAAGGTGCGGGGGTAAAGCAGCTGACAACAACCATAAGGATGATGATGAATACAAGGAGCCAGCACTCGAAGATGAGCCAGTTGGTCTGCCAGAACCATGAGGTGGCATCCCAGAAGGCACCATCCATAGTAGCCTTACCTGAGTCAGTGATAACATTTGTAACGAGGCGAATCATACCGATGAGGAATCCACCGATGAGTCCCCATTCACCAGCCTTTGGTGTAATCTTCTTGGAGAAGATACCCAGCGTGAATACTGCCACCATAGCCGGAGCAATCAGCGACTGTATATCCTGCAGATAGCTGTAGAGGTTGCCCATGTTCATCATGATTGGCATCCAAGCCAGGCCGAGGAGTACAACGACAACTGTAGCCATACGGCCTACAAATACATAATGAGCCTCGCTCATGCCTTTCTTCATCGGCTTGTAGAAGTCTTCAGTGAAAAGAGTAGCGCAAGAGTTGAAGAATGCTGCCAGAGAAGCCACCAGAGCGCAAACGAAACCAATCGTCACGATACCTTTGATACCGGCAGGCAGGATGTTCTTCACCATCATAGCGAAAGCACCATCGGTAGACTCATGGTTATAGATGTCCATCTCGATACCGCTGCCGGTCTTCAGTGAGAGGGCATATGCAATCATACCGGGAATCAGGAACATGAAGCAGGGGAGTAGTTTGAAGAAACCTGCAGCAATGGTACCACGGCGTGCGCGAGCCATCACCACCTTATTGTCTTCACCAGGAACCTGTCCGAGTACACGCTGAACGATATGCTGGTCAGTACACCAGTACCAGAAACCAATGATCGAGGCTCCGAGGAACACTACGTAGCCAGGGAACTGAGGATACATCGGGTCGCCTGGATCTGTATGGAACATATGTGTGGTTCCAAATCCATCATGTGCGGCGTTACATGCTGCCATCATATTTGACCAACCTTGAGTGATGCTGCCGTCACCGAGGGCAGAGAGACCAAGAAATAGTACGAGGAACGAACCTATAATAAGAATAGGTGTCTGAATGGATGACAGTGTCATCACACCCTTCATGCCACCGAATACGGTGAAAACGGCTGTAATGGCAATCAGTCCAATAGCGCCATACCAGAATGGAATACCGAGGAGATACTTGAAGAAAATACCACCCGTAAAAGCTGTTACTGATACCTTAGTCAGTACATAGGCAACCAAAGTGATGATGGAGAGCCAGGAACCTGTACGCTGTGTGTAACGGAACTTTAGGAAATCGGGCATTGTGATAATCTTACCCATTTTGTTGATAAGCAACTGATAGAAAGGTACGAAGAGCCATCCAAGAATCAGAATCATCCATCCCTGCATCTCCCAGTGGGCCATACCCACACCATCCTTGGCGCCTGTACCGGCAAGACCTACGAGGTGCTCAGATCCGATGTTGGCAGCGAAGATAGCCATACCGATTACATACCAAGGCTCACCCTTACCAAAAAGATAAGCCGAAGAGTCTTCACCCTTCTGGGCTTTTTTGTCTTTCCAGATGGCATACCATACTGCAGCCACCACTCCTAACAGGCCAACGACAAGGACTACCCAGTCGAGCCAGATAAATTCATTTGAACTCCAATTCATTGATTTAGTCTTTAATTAGTAATTATTTGATTGAGAATTTATATGCTGCGTGGCTATAGTATTTCTCGCCTGGATTTAGCGTAGGCAGTATCCAGTCGGGATGGTTGGGAGAGTCTGGATACTTCTGGCTCTCAAGACATACGCTCACGTGTTTGGGATACGTAATGCCATGCTTACGGGCGATGTCCTTGTCAGCACCAACACCCTGGAAGTTTCCACTATATACCTGAACACCAGGTTCGTTGGTGAACATCTCCATGAAAATACCTGTCTTGGGAGAGTAGAGACTTGCGCAAACCTGTGTGTCGTCACCCTTCCCGTCCTTAAACGTATTCAGGCAGAAATTATGATCGTAGCCTGTAGCATTCTGAATCTGATCGAACTCAGACTGGATACTGTCGCCGATGGCGTGTGGTGTACGGAAGTCCATAGGGGTGCCCTCAACAGACTTGATTTCACCTGTCGGAATATAAAGCTTGTCACTGGGGGTGAAATTGTCTGCATTTACATAGAGAACCTGATCATAGCCTGGCTGTGTGAAGTCGCCGCTCAGGTTATAGTAGTTGTGATTGGTTTGATTGATGATGGTTGGTTTGTCAGTCTCTGCCTCCCAAGTCATATCGAGGATATTATCGGCAGTTACCTTATAGGTAGTGATGGCCATCACCTTTCCGGGGAAACCGTTCTCACCTTCTGCAGCCACGATGGTCAGCTTTAAGATGGAGTCACCAATTTGCTCTGCATCGTATACCTGATGCATCCAACCGGTGTTGCCACCGCCATGCAGACAGTTAGGACCGTCATTTTTCTTCAGCTGGATGGTGTCACCATTAAGAATAAACATACCATCCTTGATACGGTTGGCATAACGGCCTACGCTGGAACCATAGTCCGAGGGGGTGTTGATTGTGTCGGCATATTGGGCAATGTTGTCAAAGCCAAGTACAACATCTGTAGGGTTACCATCCTTGTCAGGCACGCAGAGCGATACGATGCGGCCGCCATAGTTCGTAATACACACTTCCATGCCGTTGGCATTCTTTAGTGTGTAGAGCTTTACGGGCTTTGCCTGAATGGTGGTGTCAAACTTGGCAGGGTCGAGACCCGATACCGTGAGTTGTGGAGCCTGCTGGCTACCAGCACAAGCAGAGAGCATCAGCGTAGCCACGCCAATACCCATCAATGTTGCTTTGAATGTTCTCATTTTAAATCGGTTTTAAGTTTGTATATAATTATGTTATCTTTTCTTTTTGGGTGTAAAATTACAATTATTTTTTGAACTGACAATGAAAAAGGATATAAAAATGTGCGGTAAAGTGTAATATTTACACCTTACCGCACAAATTTAACCTTTATAAACACAAAATAGTGTGTTTATAGCATTTCGGAGTTAGCAAATCCTACGTGAACCATCACCGATGACAACATCGTATACCTTTGGCTCGTGACCATATTTGGCTGCGAATTTAGTCTTGGCGTCTTCGATGAAATGCTTGTAGAGATCATTACGTACAAGGTTGATGGTGCAACCACCGAAACCACCGCCCATAATACGGCTGCCCGTTACACCATTCTCCTTGGCAAGATCATTCAGATAGTCAAGTTCTTCACAACTAACCTCATAATCTTTTGACAGTCCTTCGTGGGTCTTGTACATCATTTCACCAACTTTCTCGTAATCGCCTTCGTTTAGGGCATCACATACGGCCAATACGCGATCCTTTTCACCAAGCACGAACTTAGCACGCTTGTAATCTTCTTCACCCACTTCAGCGCGAACCTCGTCGAGTTGTTCCCATGTGCAGTCACGAAGGGTCTCAAACTTACCTTCCGGATGCTTGGCGGCAATGTGCTTAACAACATTCTCGCATGAATTGCGACGGTCGTTATAAGGTGAACCCGCCAGTTGGTGCTTAACCACGGAATCAAGCAGTACGAGACGATAACCGTCTGGCTTAAAGGGGAAATACTCGAACTCACGACTGCGGCAGTCAAGACGCATCAGGCAGCCAGCCTTTCCAAAGACAGAAGCGAACTGGTCCATGATGCCACAGTTAACACCACAATAATTGTGCTCGGTGGCTTGACCTGCCAGGACCATATCCCATTGAGATACTTTATTCTCACCGAAGATGTCGTTCAGGCCACAGGCGAAGCAGCTCTCCATAGCAGCAGAAGAAGACATGCCTGCACCAAGGGGAACATCACCAGCAAAGGCGATGTTAAAACCTTTAACAGGTATGCCCAACTTCTTCATCTCCAAAGAGATACCATAGATGTATCGTGCCCAAGAAGCACGAGGACCATTAGGGTCGGAGAGCTTGAAGTCTACGCGGTCTTTCAGGTCGATGGCATAGGCCATAACGGTATCTTCTGTACCATTGGCACGCATCTCAGCCATGATACCCTTGTCTACTGCGCCAGGGAATACAAAGCCTCCATTATAATCAGTGTGCTCACCGATGAGGTTGATACGTCCAGGAGAAGCATATACATTGCCGGTCTTGCCATCAAAGTGCTTGATGAAACGGCTTCTTACAAATTCGATATCCATCATATTAATAATCGTTTATGAAATTGATTAGTGATTTAGTCTACTTTGATGTCGGTGTTCACATTCTTACAGCCGATGAGGGCATAGAAGAGAATGTAGGCCAACATGGCGATAACAAGCCAATAGCTGAAGATGGGGCCAGCCGACTTGGCCATAGCCTCCTGAATAAGCGGCATGATGCCACCGCCAACCACCATTGTCATGAAGATGCCAGATGCTGCCTCTGTATATTTGCCGAGACCCTCAACAGAGAGGTTGAAGATTCCTCCCCACATGATAGAGGTGCAAAGTCCGCAAGCAGGAATCAGGAATGCCTTGGCAGGAACGTCATGGCCGCTGAAACTGATGGTGACACTCTCGGGCATGAAGATTGCAATAAGCAACAGGATGATAGCCACAGCACTAACCGTAGACAGCTGGAGCTTGGTTGATACCTTGCCTGAGATAGCGCTCGAACAAGCACGCCCAATCATCATCAGAAGCCAATAAGCAGCGGCAAGTGTACCGCCGACGGCTGCAGCACCCTCAAAGCCAAGATCGGTTACATAGAAATTCAACTCCATGGGAATGCCAATCTCGATACCTACATAGAAGAAGATGGCAACAACGCCAAGCAGACAGTGGCGGAAGGCCAGTGGACTGCGTTCATACTTCGGCTGAACCTTACCTAGTGTGGGCTCGGGAATGGTGACTCGGCTGATAATAACGAAAGAGATGGCGAATACGGCCATGCCGATGAACAGCAGGGGAGCAACGTCACTCATACTGGTGTCCTTAGTCACGGTGCCTACGAGAATACCTGCCAGCAGCGGGGTAAGTGTGCCAGTCAGAGAGTTCAGTGTACCACCCACCTGAATCAGCTGGTTACCCTTGTTGCCACCGCCTCCGAGGAGGTTCAGCATCGGGTTCACCACCGTGTTGAGCATGCAGACACAGAATCCGCAGATGAAGGCACCCAAAAGATAGATAATGAGGTTGAGGGCTACGGGGATACTATCATATGTGAACACATAAGTACCTGCACCTACCAGACTTGAGAGATACTGGAAAACCAAACCGACAATACCCACAATCAGAGCGATGAGGGCGGTCTTCTTGTATCCAAACTTGACGAGCATCTTACCTGCTGGGATTCCCATAAAGAGGTAGGCAGCGAAGTTCATCAGGTTACCCCAAGCCTTGGCAAAGGGATACTCGAAGCCCCAAATGTTTCCAAATGGGGCTCCCATATTCGTCACAAAGCTAATCATCGCGAAGATGAAACACATCGTGATGATGGCAATCAGTTTGCCATTGTTCTTTGTCTCAGTCATAAAAGAGTTTGCGTTATAAGTTTACGGTTTACTCAACAACACCGAAGCGGTAGATGGTCTTGTGCTTATAAGTCTGACCGGGACGCAGTACAACGCTGGGGAAGTACGGGCGATTCGGTGTGTCGGGGAAGTGCTGGGTCTCCAGACATACGGCAGAACGGAATGGGAATGTACAACCATTAGCACCCTTGTATCCGCTAGCGTAGTTAGCTGTATAGAGCTGCATTCCTGGCTCTGTGGTATAGCACTCCAGTGTACGTCCACTCTTAGGTTCGGTGATTCTGGCAGCAAAGCTCAGTTCACCTTCCTCGCGCTTGTTGAGTACGTAGTTATGATCGAAGCCTTTACCAAATTTAATCTGCTCATGGTCAGCATTGATGTCCTGTCCGAAGGTTTTCGGAGTACGGAAATCGAATGGAGTCCCCTCAACCTTTAGAATCTCACCAGTTGGGATGGCAGTAGCGTCGGTTGGCAGATAGAAGTCGGCATTGATTTCGCAGATTTGATCCTCGATGGTTGGGGTGGGATCAGCAGTACCAGCCAGTGAGAAGAAAGCGTGATGTGTCAGGTTGACAATCGTCTTCTTGTTGGTGGTGGCCAAATACTCAATCACTAGTTCATTGAGGTCGGTGAATGTGAATTCTACTGTAACGTCGAGCTCACCGGTATAACCTTCCTCACCATATGATGAAATACGATGCAAGGCCAGTGAGCGAGGTCCCATCTGACGAGCATCCCATACCTTGGCATTGAAGCCTACAGCACCGCCATGAAGGTGGTTGGGACCGTCGTTGAGAGCCAACTGGTATTCTTTGCCATTAAGCGTAAACTGTCCCTTGCAGATACGGTTGCCCCATCGGCCAATAAGGGTCGAGAGGTAGGGCTCGTTACCGCTGGTGAGCTGCTTAATGCTGTCATGTCCTTGAATGACGTTAGCTACTTTGCCATCCTTATCGGGGACCATAATTGCACAAATGGCACCTCCATAATTTGAGATTGCCACTTCATAACCCTTACGATTCCTGAGGATGTACAGGTCTGTTTTCTTACCATTGATGGTGGCCTGGAAGTTCTCCCGCTTCAGACCACACAGATTCGCTGTTTCTGTTGTGTTCGCCATATTGAAAATATGTTTTTAGTTACAATTACTAATATTTTCTGCAAAGTAACACAAAAAATCTCAAAATGACGAAGGATTCAACGAAAAAAATGTTTTTGTTGTATTAAAAAAGCCTAAATGCAGTTTTTGAGGAAGTCTGCAACCAAATAACTGCTACCTCCAATAAACACAAAGTCATTATTTGCCGTCTGTTTCTTGGCTGCCTCCCAGGCATTCATAACATCTGGATAGCTCTCGCCTTTAAGGCCTGCACCCTGAGCATAGAGTTTCAGAATATTCTCCGACAAGGCCCGCTTATTATCAGCTTTTGTGAAGTAGTATGTGGCATCTTTCGGCAGCAGGGAGATCACACCCTCCACGTCCTTATCCTCTACCATGCCGAAGATAATATGCTTGTGTTCACAAGGGACTTCGCTAATCTGTTTGCTCAGATATTCCCATCCGGCTACATTGTGTCCTGTATCACAGACAGTCAAGGGTGCCTCACTGATGACCTGCCAACGGCCTTTCAATCCTGTGAGTGAACAAACGTTCTTAAAACCTTCCCTGACTTCTCTGTTGGTGCAGACGGTATTTGCTGGACAATTGACTTTGTTCATATATCCAAGCTTTTCCAGTTGTTTTACAGCACAAAGAATGGTATTGGTATTTTTCTCCTGATAATTGCCTTTCAACTCACCAGCCAGAATACCAAAGCTCTTCGTGTTGTATTCAATCCGATTGTGTTTCTGGCTGACGGATATAATCTCCTGCTGTTCTTCTGCAAATGTGATGGGAGCTTTCAGTGATGAAGCCATTGCCTCAAAAACAGGACGTGTCTCTGGCGCGGTCTCTCCAACGACTACAGGGATGCCCTGCTTGATGATTCCAGATTTTTCTATGGCAATGAGTTCGAGTGAATTGCCAAGGAATTGCGTGTGGTCCATACTGATGTTGGTGATGACCGATAAGATTGGCATGATGATGTTCGTACAGTCTAGACGGCCGCCCATGCCAACCTCTATAACGGCAATATCCACTTGCTTGTCCGCAAAGTATTTGAAGGCCATGGCTGTAGTGACCTCAAAAAAAGATGGCTGCAGAGGAGCAAAGAATGGTTTCTCCTGTTCCACGAAGTTTACAACATATTCTTCTTCAATCGGTCGTCCGTTGATACGGATACGTTCGCTAAAGTCTACAAGATGGGGCGATGTATAAAGTCCCACTTTATATCCACAAGACTGAAGGATGGCGGAAAGCGTGTGAGCACATGATCCTTTGCCGTTAGTGCCGGCAACATGTATGGTGCGATATTTGCTGTGGGGGCGGCCGAAATGCTGATCGAGGGTGATGCTATTGCTTAGCCCTTCTTTATAACCGTCAGCCCCTTGACGCTCAAACATCGGCATCTGGTGGTAGAGATATTCACACGTTTCCTGATATGTCATACCTTATTTATATATATTAATTAAAGTAATTCTTGAATTTCTGGAAAATGGAATCGCGTGTCTGCTTGTCCCCCTTGAAGTTGTCGCTGTTGCGGAATTGCTCAATGGTCTGCTTTTCCTCACGGCTGAGGGTCTTGGGGATATAGACGCTGATGTTAACTACCAAATCGCCCTTGCCGCTGCCATATCCCTGTACGACGGGCAAGCCTTTACCTCTGAGACGAAGGGTCTTTCCTGGCTGGGTACCATTGTCAAGCTTTACCTTCAACTTGGTGCCCTCGATAGTAGGAATCTCAATATCACCTCCTAAAGCCGCTGTGGGGAAGTCAAGAAGCAGGTTGTAAATCAGATCATTGCCGTCGCGTACGAAGGTCTCGTGGGGCTCTTCATCAATAAATACCTGAATATCGCCATTCACGCCGTTGTTCTTGCCGGCATTACCTTTGCCAGGCACATTGACCACCATACCTGCAGCTACACCGGCGGGAATCGTAATTTCTACAACCTCTTCGCCTTTTTCGATGCCTGTGCCACCACAGTGGGTACACTTATTCTTGATCACCTCGCCCGATCCTCCGCAGACAGGACAAACGCTCTGTTGCTGCATCATACCGAAGATGCTCTGAGTGGTGTGGGTGATGACACCGCTACCATGACAAGTCTGGCAGGTCTCCTTACCACTGCCTTTCTCTGCACCAGAACCGCTGCAATGTGGACATGGAACATCTTTTCTTACCTTGAACTTCTTGGTGACTCCCGTATTGATTTCCTCCAATGTCAACTTTACCTTTAAGCGCAGGTCGGTACCACGGTGTTGCTGCTGACGGCGTGAACCGCCACCGAAGCCTCCAAAGCCGTGGCCTCCGAAGATGTCGCCGAACATCGAGAAGATGTCGTCCATGTTCATGGATGCCCCGCCAAAGCCGCTGAAATCGAAACCGCCACCCATGCCTGGTCCGTCGAAGCCAAACTGGTCATATTGCTGACGGGTTTTCGGGTCGTGGAGAACATTATAGGCTTCGGCAGCCTCTTTGAACTTCTCCTCTGCCTCTTTGTCACCAGGGTTGCGGTCGGGGTGATATTTGATGGCAATCTTACGATACGCCTTCTTGATCTCGTCTTCTGTTGCGCCTTTTGCGACGCCTAATACCTCATAGTAGTCTCTTTTCTGTGCCATTCGGATTATATGCGTTTTTTTGAAAATACGATTTGATTACTGCCCGACAGCAACCTTTGCATGGCGGATGACCTTGTCGTTTAGTTTGTAACCTTGCTGGAGACAATCGATGACCTTGCCTTTCTTGTCGTCGCCCATACCAGGAACCATGGCTACGGCCTCATGCAGATCGGTGTCAAAGTCGGCATTGTTGGCCTCAATCTTTGTCACACCTTGGCTCTCCAGTGTCTTCATAAACTTCTGGTGAATGAGTGTCATACCCTCACGGAGCACCTCGGGATCATCGGTTTTCTCACCGTTCTCGATGGCGCGCTCCATATCGTCAAGGATAGGCAGGATGGCAGTGATGACCTTCTCGCCGCCGTTTAGGATAAGTTCTGCACGCTCCTTCAAAGTGCGCTTGCGGTAGTTATCAAACTCGGCCGCTTTGTAGAGCAGTTGTGTCTTCAGCTCTTCAATCTCTGCCTGAGCTTTCTCCAGTGGGTCTTTTTCTTCAGCGGGCTCTTCTGCCTTTGCCTCTTCACTCTCTACTGCTGCTTCTTCTACCGGAGCCTCTTCCAAAGTCTCCTCGTCTTCAATGTTGATATCTTTTTCTGTCATAATAGCATGGTTTTAAATGTTTCTGCAAACGTCTATGCAAATTCCGTGCCGAAATCTTTTTTAATTATACATCTCTGCCTTTTTGGCTTTGATAGTCTCATCATAGATGTAATCGTCATAAGTCATCAGTTTGTCGATGGTACCTTTTGGCGTCAGTTCGATGATGCGGTCGGCCACAGTGTTGATAAACTCATGGTCGTGCGAGGCGAAGAGGATGTTACCTTTGAATTGGATGAGGTTGTTGTTGAATGCCTGGATTGACTCGAGGTCGAGGTGGTTCGTTGGGGTATCGAGGATGAGGCAGTTGGCATTCTTCAATTGCATGCGGGCAATCATACAGCGCATTTTCTCTCCACCAGAGAGCACGCACACCTTCTTCAAGATGTCTTCTTCCTTGAAAAGCATGCGGCCGAGGAACGACTTCATGGTCACCTCATTGCCGGGTCCCCACTGTGAAAGCCAGTCTACGAGGTTCATCTCACTCTGGAAGAATTCTGTATTGTCGAGTGGAAGATAGGCCGTTGTGATGGTCACACCCCACTTATAGGTACCGGCATCTGCCTCGCGATTACCATTGATAATCTCAAAGAGAGCTGTCATGGCTTTCGGATTGTGTGAAAGGAATACGGTCTTCTGTCCTTTCTCAATGGTGAACGACACGTTGTCGAAGAGTACTGTTCCATCCGGATCGGTAGCCTTGAGTCCTTCCACCTCCAGAATCTGTGTACCTGGCTCACGCTCCATCTGGAAGATGATACCAGGGTATTTGCGGGTAGAAGGTGTAATCTCCTCTACGTTCAATTTCTCAAGCATCTTCTTGCGCGAGGTGGTCTGCTTTGATTTGGCCACGTTGGCTGAGAATCTGCGGATAAACTCCTCCAGCTGTTTCTTCTTCTCCTCAGCCTTCATCTTCTGGTTCTGAGCTTGACGCAAAGCGAGCTGACTTGATTCGTACCAGAAGGAGTAGTTACCTGAGAAGAGCGTTACTTTTCCGAAGTCGATATCCACGGTTTGGGTAGACACGGCATCAAGGAAGTGACGGTCGTGGCTCACCACGAGCACACACTGTTCCAGATTCGACAGATATTCCTCCAACCATTGTACGGTGTCGAGGTCGAGATCGTTAGTCGGCTCGTCAAGCAACAGGTTGTCGGGGTGCCCAAAGAGGGCCTTGGCCAGCATAACGCGCACTTTCTCATTATTGGATATCTCGGCCATCTGCTTATAGTGCTGTCCTTCTGCCACACCGAGGTTCTGTAATAACTGGGCTGCCTCGCTCTCTGCCTCATAGCCGTTCATTTCGGCAAAAGCCATTTCAAGTTCTGCGGCGCGGTTGCCGTCTTCCTCACTCATCTCTGGCTTTGAATAAAGGGCCTCGCGCTCCTTCATATTGTCCCACATGGGCTTGTGCCCCATGAGTACAGTGTCCATCACGGAGAATTGGTCGTATTTGAAGTGATCCTGTTCGAGCACACTCATTCTTTCGCCGGGCAACATCTCTACCGAACCCTTGTTAGGCTCCAGCTCACCGCTGATGGCACGGAGTAGGGTGGACTTACCGGCACCGTTGGCACCGATGATGCCATAGATATTACCGCTCGTAAACTTCAGGTTCACGTCCTTATAGAGGACTTTCTTTCCAAACTGTATTTGCAGGTTTGTAACTGTTATCATCTCTTTCTATACCTTATTTATAATAATTGGGCTGCAAAGGTACGAAAATTAATTGAAACTTCCAAATTTTCGTCCGATTAAAGCATCCCCTTGGTCGAAGGTAGCTCATAATGGTAGATGTCGCGCTTGACTGCCATTTTCAAACTGCGGGCCAGTGCCTTGAAGATTCCTTCTATCTTGTGGTGCTCGTTCTGCCCCTCTGCCTTGATGTTCAGATTCATCTTTGCCGCATCGCTGAGGCTTTTGAAGAAATGTAAGAACATTTCGGTTGGCATCTCGCCGATTTTCTCACGTTTGAACTCGGCATCCCATACTAGCCATGGACGGCCTCCGAAGTCGAGGGCAACGCTGCACAGACAATCGTCCATGGGCAATGAATATCCATAGCGCTCGATTCCGCGTTTTGAGCCGAGAGCATTCAGTATACACTCTCCAAGAGCGATGGCCGTGTCCTCAATCGTGTGGTGTTCGTCAACCTCCAAATCGCCCTTCGTGTGGATTGTCAGGTCTATCATGCCGTGCTTGCCAATCTGCTCCAGCATGTGGTCAAAGAACCCCAGTCCGGTAGAAATGTCGCACTTGCCAGTACCATCGAGATTCACCTTGATATGGATGTCGGTCTCCTTGGTGGTACGCTTTACTTCTGCGATTCTCTCTCCTGCAAACAGGATCTCAGAGATCTTTTCCCAAGACATATTTTCGTCGCTCAGAATCAGAGATTTACAACCGATGTTTTGAGCAAAGGTTCGGTCTGTCTCGCGGTCGCCGATGACGAATGAATTTTCGATGTCATAGTGCTCGGTATCTTGGATATATTTCTCTACCAGTCCCGTGTTAGGCTTGCGTGTTGGGGCATTGTCTTCAGGAAAGTGAGGGTCGATCAGTATTTCATCGAAGGTGATGCCTTCGCCTGCGAGCGTCTGGAGAATGAAGTTGTGGACAGGCCAGAAAGTGTCCTCTGGAAAGGCATCGGTACCGAGGCCATCCTGATTGCTGACCATCACAAAATCAAAGTCAAGTTTCTCACGGATGAAAGCGAGGTTGCGGAACATGCCCTTGACAAACTTCAGCTTCTCAAAGCTGTCGATCTGCTCGTCTGCAGGCTCCTCAATCAGGGTGCCGTCGCGGTCGATGAATAGTATTCGTTTCTTCATATTTTTTCAATGTTTAGTTCTTTCCTTTCCTTCTCTCTGAGGGCGATGGTAATGTTGGCCATGTAGAGGGGTGCTATGATGGTCATCCAGACATAGGCCTGCAAGAAACCTGCTATGAGAAAGGCGCCGATAGAGAGCCATTTCACGTAATCGGGCATGCCTGCAGGGTCGCCCATCAGCACACCAATCTGCGACTCCCAGTTGGCTGCCATCATAATAACCATGGGCAACGATGTGATGAGCGTCAGCACGATGACGGCTATCAGACAGACGATCGTTACCAGCACGGTCAGTCCCAGATGGCGCATGCGGGCACTAAAGGGAATGGGGCCTGTTGGTTCGAGCAGATGTTTTCGGAGCCTTCTGGAAGTATAGGCTAGGAATAAGATGACTGCCACAATCCAAAGTCCGATGGCTGGCCATACAAAGGCAGGGGATACCAATACTGGCAGTGCTGAGGCTACTGCGCTGATGACTGCAAATACGAGTGCTGCGGGCCATGTAAGGCGGAAGATACGACGGAATCGGGCACTGAACCACTGGTAGCCGTCGCTGATGCAAGCGCGGCCGCTACGTATCTTCTGAAGGGTATTTTCGTTGTTTTTTTCCATTGTCTGACTTGATTTTCGGTGCAAAGTTACAAAATAAATCATAAATATTAATGCATAATGCATAATATTTCGTATCTTTGCAGCCAAAACATATCATAATGAAACGATTGAAGTGGGGATTCATCGGCTGCGGTGAAGTGACAGAGAAGAAAAGCGGACCTGCCTTTAGCGAGGTTGAGGGCTCCAGCGTGGTGGCTGTGATGAGCCGTACGGAACAGCATGCGCGCACCTATGCTGTGACCCACGGCATCCGTAAATGGTATACCGATGCCCAGGAGCTGATCGATGATCCTGACGTGAATGCTGTCTATGTAGCCACGCCGCCATCGAGCCACGCCACTTATGCCATCATGGCCATGAAGGCTGGTAAACCGGTCTATGTGGAGAAGCCTTTGGCAGCCAGCTATGAAGACTGTGCCCGCATCAATCGTATCTCCGAGCAGACGGGCATCCCTTGCTTTGTGGCCTACTACCGCCGCTATCTGCCTTATTTCCAAAAGGTGAAGGATATTGTGTCGAGTGGCCGCATCGGTAAGATTCTCAATGTACAGATACGCTATACCGAGCCGCTGCGCCAGACTGATGCCGATGCCATCAGCAACCATACACCGCTGCCTTGGCGTCTGCAACCCGAGATTGCGGGTGGCGGCTATTTCTACGATATGGCTCCCCATCAGCTCGACTTGCTTCAGGATATGTTTGGCGTGATCCTTGAAGCCCGTGGCATCTGCGCCAATCGTGGTGGCTTCTATGATGCTGAAGACTCGGTGAGCGCCTGCTTCCGGTTTGAGAATGGGCTGCCGGGAAGCGGCTCATGGTGCTATGTGGCTCACGAGAGTGCCCGTGAAGACTGTATTGAAATCATTGGAACAGAGGGGCAGGTGAGCTTCTCGGTGTTTGATTATAACCCTATCCGCCTGCAGACCAGCGAGGGCGATGAGAGCATCACGGTGCCCAACCCGCCTTATGTGCAGTATCCGCTCATTAAGAATGTGATAGAGCATCTGCAGGGGTTGGCGGTCTGTACATGTACCAGTATATCGGCAACGCCTGTGAACTGGGTGATGGATCGTATCTTGGGTAAATTCTGATGTCTGGGTGATGAAGTGGGTGGTGATAATACTGACGGCGATGCTGGGTTTTGCAACTGCGGTTGCTCAGGATTCGCTGCACACGGATAAATCCCACGACATGGGTGTCATCCGCCAGACCATCCGAGGCTTTGACCGCTTGGAAGACGAGTACATCGAACCGCAGCACTATGAGTTTACCGTGATGGGACAGGTGACCCGCACCTACGAGAGCTTTGAGTTGAGCAGCAACGGCCAGTCTATCCGGCTCGCACCCGATGGCCTTACCAAGGTAGGTCCCTATTTCGGCTGGCGATGGTTCTTCTTAGGCTACACCTTTGATATTAAGAACATCGGTTTTGGCCACAACGGCCTGAAGAATCAGCTCGATCTGAGCATCTATTCCTCGCAGGTAGGTATCGATATCTTTTATAGGCGTTCGGGCGATGATTATAAGATACGCGATGTGAAGTTGGGCTATGGCGTCGATGGCGAATTGTTTGAGGGAATGCCGTTCGGTGGCATCGATGTGGGGATAACGGGTGTCAGTGCCTACTATATCTTCAACCATGGTCGCTTCTCCTATCCGGCAGCCTTCAGCCAGTCCACCTGCCAGAAGATAAGCTGTGGCTCGTGGCTCGCAGGGGCGGGCTATACGCACAACACGCTCGATATGGACTACGATGAGCTCGAGCAGGCGCTGCAAAACCGTATGGGCACGCAGGAGCTGGAACTTGACAGCGGCATGATGTTCAAGGATATCCAGTACAACGATTTCATGATCTCTGGCGGCTATGCCTACAACTGGGTGTTTGCCAAGAACTGGCTTTTCTGTGCCAGCGCTCAGTTGGCATTGTCTTACAAGACGAGCTACGGTAAGGTGGCTGATGAGAAGCAGGGATTCGATTTCTCGAAGGTGAACCTTGATGGTATCTGGCGCTTCGGACTGGTCTATAATAACACCCGCTGGTATGTGGGTGCTAGTGCCATCCTCCGGTCAAACAACTACCGGACATCGCGCTTTAAGGCTAACAATATCTTCGGCTCGTTCAATGCATATATAGGTTACAATTTTGTGCTGAAGTCAAAATATAAGAAGAAAAAGAAAGTATGATGAGACGTTTATCGATATACCCGATATTGATCCTGCTGCTTTGGCCGATGGCTGTATCGGCAAGGAAACAGGTCAAGGAATTGACCACCGACAGTATCACGGTGTGCCAGCTGTTGCACGAAGCCAGCCAGTTGCCGGCATCCGCCAACCTGCCGCTCTTCTTTGCCAAGAAGTTTATCGGGCGTCCATACGTGGCAGCTACCCTCGAGGGCAACGACCCTGAATGCCTGGTGGTCAACACGCGTCAGCTCGACTGCACTACGTTGGTGGAGAATGTGATGGCCCTCACGCTCTGTGTCCAGCGGCATAATCTCAGCTACTATGCCTTCAAGCATGCCCTCGTGGATATGCGTTATCGTGGGGGGCTCATCCGGGGCTATACCAGCCGCATCCATTATTTCACCGAGTGGATCACCGAGAACACCAAGGCGGGCATCGTCCATGAGATACAGGCTCCGAATCCGCCCTTTACCGCCCTTCAGCAAGTCAGTGTCAACTATATGAGCCAGCACCCGAAGAGCTACGAGGCTTTGAAGAAGCATCCGGAGTTTGTTGGCGATATCCGCAAGATGGAACAAAAGGTGTCTGGCCAGCAGTTTCGCTATATTCCCAAATCGGCCGTTGGCAACAGCCAGCAGCTGCGCAAGGCCGTCAACGACGGCGACATCATCGCCATCACCTGCAAAAAGCCTGGGCTCGACATCGCGCACCTCGGCTTTGCGGTATGGAAAAACGATGGGCTTCACCTGTTGAATGCCTCGCAACTGCATAAGAAGGTGGTGCTCGAGCCCATGACGCTCTATCAGTATCTGCAGAAGCACCCCTCTCACACCGGTATCAGAATCATTAGAATCAACAAATAAACAGTAACATGATGGAATTACCCGATTTTATGAGTTATGCCAACAAATTCTCCCAGTCAGAATTTGCTGAGAAGATCTCCCGCATCGCCAAGCGAGCCGGAGCCAAGTTAGTGTATGCTGCCCTCATCCTCTATTACACGCTGCAGAGCGACAAGGTGAGCAAGAGCGACAAGGCCATTATCATCGGAGCGCTCGGCTACATGATCAGTCCGCTCGACGTGATTCCCGATGCTATTCCCATTGCCGGACTCACCGACGACCTCGCCGTGCTGCTCTTTGTGCTCAAGAAGGTATGGACGGGCATCGACCCCGAGATTGTGGAGCAGGCCCGTGCAAAGCTCTCGAAGTGGTTTGATGAAGAAGAGATCAGTGAAATCCAGAATCTCTTCGACTCTGAAGAATAAAAAACAAACAATCCCCGCCAGAATCATCTGACGGGGATTACTTTGCTTCGAGGTGCGTGGCGGATTCGAACCGCCGTGGACGGTTTTGCAGACCGTAGACTAAGCCACTCATCCAACGCACCGTTTGCAAATGCGGGTGCAAAGGTAGCCATTTTTATTGATACTGCCAAATTTTTCGGCTACTTTTTATGGCCGTAATGCCCTTTTTCGCAATTTTTCTTGTCTTTTATGTCTTTCAAGGCGCATCCGGTGCAGCCGTAACAAGGATCATTGGCCTTCTTGAAGCTGATATAGACGCGGCGTGCAGCATAGCCCACGGCCCCTGTCAATACGATTCCGACAACCACAATCTGCCACATCGCGCCCACTTACCACTATAGTTTCGTAAGCTTACGAAGCAACACCTTGTTCACGCGCTGGATCCGCTTGCCGCGCTTCTCGATGTCCTCACGTACATTATTTATATTATTAAAGAGGTCGCTGAAAGCGTTGAGCACGGGGTTGGGCTGCCCATTATCCTCTTCCACCTTCGGATTGGCCAGGATGCGTATGCCGCCCGGCTCCATGTGAACGTCGATGTCGGCATCGGTCATGATGGGGTCGCCGTCATAATGGATGGCACCCGGTTCGTTGCGGTGTATATGGAGGCTCTTGGTGCGGAAAGTCTTGATCTTTGAGTTGTTGCCGAGGGTCTTCATAAAGAGGTCGGCGGCTATCTGTGGTGCATCGAGGGCTGTAAAGGGCTCCATGATGATCACGTCCATCTCACCGTCCTTCATCGTGGCACCTGGTGCGATGTAGGCATTATTGCCGTATTGCGAGGCGTTGGCACAGGCAATGAGGAAAGCCTTATAGCGCTTGGCCCCTGTCTCGTCCTCCACCTCATAAGTCTCGGGCTTGTAGTTCAGTCCTTCCTTCAGCACATTCTCTGCGTAGGTGATGGGGCCGCGCTTGCCTGCCTCGGCAAACTTCAGCGAGATAAACGCATCGAAGCCCATACCACAGGTGCAGAAGAAAGGCATACCGTTGATCACGCCGTAGTCGAACGTCTCCACATTATAGCTGTTGATGATGCCGATGGCCTTCTTCACATCGAGGGGCAGGCAGAGGTGGCGCGCCAGTCCGTTGCCCGAGCCGCAGGGGATGATGGCCAGCGCCGTCTGGGTGTGTACGAGCGAGCGGGCCACCTCATTCACGGTGCCGTCGCCGCCCACGGCCACTACCACATCTTCCTCCAGCTCCACACACTCCTTGGCTATCTCTGCGGCATGTCCCGCATACTCCGTGAATCGGATGGTATAGTCATAGAGCTCCTGATCGAGCGTCTGTTCAATCAGATTCGGTATCTCCTCTTTTGAGTGGGTGCCGGAAATGGGGTTCAGTATAAATGTGATTTTCTTCTTTTCCATCATAATCTGAGTGCAAAAATACAAAAATTGCCTGAAAAATCAGTTATAAATGAAATAAAAATACCAAAAAGCGACATTTATTAATAAAAACTTGCACGATTTGCCAAAAAATGTGTAACTTTGCAGCCTGAAAATAAAAATAAAGAACATACCTATAAGGAATGGGACAGTTACAAGAGAAATATTCGCATTATCGTGAGCCGCAGAAATTCATGGAGGCTGACGTATATCCCTATTTCCGTGCTATTGAAGGAAAGCAGGGAACGGAAGTGGAAATGGGCGGTCACAAAGTGCTCATGTTCGGTTCTAACGCCTATACAGGCTTAACGGGCGACCAGCGCATCATCGATGCCGCAAAGGCTGCACTCGACAAGTATGGCTCCGGATGTGCCGGCAGCCGCTTCCTCAACGGAACGCTCGACCTGCACGTGCAGCTTGAAAAGGAGATCTCAGAGTTTATCGGCAAGGAAGACTGCCTCTGCTTCTCTACGGGATTCTCCGTCAACCAGGGCGTATTGGCCATGGTAGTAGGCAAGGACGACTATATCATCTGCGACGATCGCGACCACGCCAGTATTGTGGACGGTCGTCGTCTTTCGTTTGCCAAGCAGCTCCACTACAAGCACAACGATATGGAAGATCTTGAGCGCGTGCTCCAGAAGCTTCCTTACGAGGCCATCAAGCTTATCGTCGTCGATGGTGTCTTCTCCATGGAAGGCGATTTGGCCAAGCTTCCCGAGATCGTAGAGCTCAAGCACAAGTACAACTGCTCCATCATGGTCGACGAGGCCCATGGTATCGGTGTCTTCGGTAAGCAGGGTAGGGGCGTCTGCGATCACTTCGGACTCACCGACGAGATCGACCTCATCATGGGAACCTTCTCCAAGTCGCTGGCCTCCATCGGTGGTTTCATTGCCTCCGACTGGGATACCATCAACTTCCTGCGTCACACCTGCCGCACCTATATCTTCTCGGCATCCAACACGCCCGCTGCCACTGCGGCAGCCATGGAGGCTCTCCATATCATCCAGAAAGAGCCCGAGCGCATTGCTGCCCTTTGGGATGTCACCAACTATGCCCTGAAGCGTTTCCGTGAAGAAGGCTTCGAGATTGGCGACACCGAGAGTCCCATCATTCCGCTCTATGTGCGCGATGTGGACAAGACGTTCCTTGTGACCTCCCTCGCCTTCAAGGCCGGTGTGTTCATCAACCCCGTCATCCCGCCTGCATGTGCTCCTCAGGATACCCTCGTGCGTTACGCTCTCATGGCCACCCATACCCATGAGCAGGTAGACCGCTCGGTGGTTGCTCTGAAGAAGATTTTCGTAGAACAGGGTATCATTAAGTAATTGAATATTGAAGATTGAAGATTGAGATGTGTTAATAAATATAAAGAATTGCACTTTTTTCAATTTTCAATCTTCAATCTTCAATAATTATTAGTACCTTTGCACCCGCAAAAACGGGGCGTAGCGCAGTTGGTAGCGTTCCTGGTTTGGGACCAGGCTGTCGCAGGTTCGAGTCCTGTCGCCCCGACTTCAAAGAAAAAGACCGCTGATTCGTTAAGAGTCAGCGGTCTTTACGTAAAAACGTGTAACTATGGAAAAGGGATGTCATCTAAGGCTCGTCCAGACGTCTTGAACCACTCATTCAGACTATCTCTATACCCTATAAGGGATTATCTGAACACGAGTAAGAGACTATCTGGATGGCGCGTAGAGACTATCTGAACAACCCAAGTAAAGAATTTCCCCGGGACCGTTGGTGGTTTCGGGGATTTTCTTCTATCTCGTGTAGCCCAGTCGCTGTATGGTCTTGACGGCATCGGGGACGGTGCGGGGAGCCTGGGAGTTGTCGTAGGTGTTTCCGGGATGGAAGGGGTTGGGGATGTCGGAACGGCCACGTAACCCCTTGTCAATCATATACTTCAGCGTCAGATCGGAACGGTTGGTGAAACATCCGTCGGCAGCGATGCTCCCCTCGGCTGTGTCCACGTATTTCTCCATCTGCATCTGGGTATCGAAAGAGTAGGGGTGGTTGAGCATGCCACTACGGCGCGTCAGCTGTGCCTGCCACGGGGCGTTGAGCTCGTCGTAGTTGTTTGGCTCTCCGGCAATGGACGGTCCTATGATATGCGCCCCGTGGTCGAGCCCATATTTGATGGCCTGTGCAAACCCTTCAGGCGTGGTCAGCTCAAAGTCGCCGGGCAGTGGCGGAACGTTGATCCACAGCAGGTAGCACATCGGCACGCGTCCCTTGAAGATGGCATAGGCACGGTTCAGGGCCTCGTTCGAGAAGGTCTGAAGGATCACCTTGCCGTTCGTGCGCCCTACGTTCACCTTTCCATTGACATAGAAAGCCGTTTCCGTGGCGGGCTTGGTGATGATGTTCCACCCCTCAAGGTCCAGAATGTCGTAGACACGCTGCTCCATATTCTCAGGGTTCACTTCCGGTTCCTTAAACTCGATATAGATGCCCGGGCGGTGGCCGCTGTCCTGTGGGTCGTCCACATAAGCTTTGGTGAAGTCATAGTCCAGGAAATCCATGTAGACATCCTTATAGGTGCCTTTGGCAGCAATGGTCTGCCAAATCTCGTGCAGCGTCTTTCCCTGATATTCGGGTTTGATGCTGTAGGGCAGTTGCCGTTCGCCGTCATCCTTACGCTGCAGCATCCTGCCATTGGCATAGGCTATCTGGTCTCGCAGGGCCGACACATATTGTCCTGTGCAATAGTGCAGCCTGCCGTCGGCAAAATAGCCGTTGCGCGAGGCGGCAAAGGATTCGCCAAACCACTTTCCTGCATCCAGCATCAACAGCTCTGCATAGTAATACGATTGCATGTAGTAGGGACGGAAGGAGGCTTCGTCGCGCTGATATTGCTCCAGGGCGTCCTCGTGCGAAAACCCCAGGGATTCATAAAACTGCATGCGGGTGGCTGGAATGGCTGCCCCGAAGAGCTCCTCCACATTGGTGGTGCGCTTCAGGTTGTCATCATGGTTGGCAATGATCACACCGTCCTTGCTGCATTGGAGGTCGGACTCCAGATAGTCGGCACCCATCTCGCGTGCCCACCTCCAAGCACTCTCGGTCTCTTCAGGCGCCCAATAGGTGGAGCCACGATGGGCCATCACGGCATAGAGCGGCACATAGTCGCGTATGGCTGCCATCTCGTTGCTGATGGTCTGGACACCCACCTCCGCAGGCTGGTCAGAGTTGTCTGTGCAGGCAGATAAACCAAGAACGATTGCCACCAGCCACAGCCTCGTCAGTGCTTTACCTAAAACGACGTCCGACATACGACAGCTTCTCCAAATTGAACTTGCTGTTGTTTAACTCCTGCTCTTCCTGGAAACGGTATTCATAGCCATCTATCGTTAGTACATATTTATTATTTGTTGCCATAGGTTTTTGTTTTTGGTGTCTGTTTAACTTTTTTTGTGTAGCTTCGAAAAGTCAGGGTTTAGTCGTCGTCTTCCTGCCCCAATTTCATCTGGTACATCACCACATCATTGTTGGCTGCAAAATAGTCTATTTGCTGTTGGTGAAGTTGATTAAGCTTTCTCTGCAATTTGATATCCGTGACGCCCGACTGCTCCTTTCTGGCCTTGTCCTCCACGAAATTAATGAGGTTGGTAAAGCCGGTGATTTCAAAGATTTCGTGGATCTTTTTGTCGCAGTTCACGAACTCAATCTTAGGAGAATTGCCAAATTTCCGATACGTATAAGTGACAACACGGAGACCAAGACTGGAGATATACACGAGGTCGGTGGCATCGAACACCATTTTCGTGATATTCTGACTCCTATATTGTTGCAGAGCCTCTTGCAGCTCTGGGGCATTTTGAGACGTCAGTTCATAACCTAAATAGATATAGAGGGTAGTCCCTTCCAGTCTGATAGTAAAATCATTTTCCATTATTATTCTAATTAGTTATTGATGGACTTGTGTGCAAAGATACAAAAAAGTCGCTTCATAAGGGTTGCTAAATCGTTAATTAACATAAAATAATAGTTGTTTTGAATCTTTTTTTGTACTTTTGCTCCGTCAAGGTGTTGAATGCGCCTTGTGTTGCTTAAAACAATACAAAAGATTCTTGTGAAGAAAAAGTCTGTTTGGAATCGGATAAGTGAGGTCATAAGGCACAATATACCCTTGTCCCTTATTATTGGTGCAGCTCTTTTGTTGGAGCTGACATCGGCTGTCTTGTACTACTCAGCGCAGAATATTATCCACAATACGGTAGACAGATTGGTAGAGCGCGAGATGAATGCCCTCTTTCTCTGTATCCGTAACCAACTGGCTAAGGTGGAAGTGACTGTTGACAATATGTCGTGGGTGGTAAGCGATGGACTGGATGAGCCTGAGTGGATGTTCTCGATTACACACCGACTGGTGGAGAACAACCCTGCCGTTCTGGGCGCTACGGTCACCTTCATTCCTAACTACTTTCCGAAGATAGGCCGCTTGTATGAGCCCTATTCCGTCAGAAGGGCTGACGGGAGCATTGAGACCATGCAGTTGAGTTCGGAAGAGCATGACTATACGCAGATGGAATTCTTTACCGCCCCGATAGCCAAAAACGGCGGTCATTGGTGCGAGCCTTATTTTGACAATAAGGGCGCCAGGGAGATGGTGACCACCTATGGTGTGCCTGTCCGTGACAATAAAGGTAAGATTGTGGCTGTGGTGGATGCGGATATAGCGCTTGACTGGCTTGAGGAAGTGGTGGAAGAAGGGAAGCTCTATAAGGCCACTCAGCGTTTTGTCGTGACTGGCAAGGGGCATTTGTTGGCAGGCAAGGATAACGCTATGTTCCATAAAGCACTCCAACAGGTTAGGGCCGATGTGGACAGTACGGGTTATGTAGCCATCGAAGATGAGCAAGGTGAGAAGTATCACATGTTTTACCACCCTGTGGGTGGCCATACAAACTGGATTCTGATTAATATCCTGAACGACAACGAGGTGTTCAGTAAACTGAGCATCATACGCAGAACCCTCCTGCTGCCCGTTCTGGCTGGTCTGATACTGATGGGATTTATTGTGTGGCGTAGCTCACGTAACTTAGAACGTTTACGCAAGGCAAATGCCGAAAAGGAACGTATTGGCAGCGAGTTGCACGTGGCCAGCCAGATACAACAGAGCATGCTGCCACCCAGCCATCTGCAGCACGACGATGTGAATATCTATGGTTCGCTGGTGCCTGCCCGTGAGGTGGGTGGTGACCTGTATGATTTTTACATCCGAGATGAGAAGCTGTTCTTCTGCATTGGCGATGTCAGTGGCAAGGGAGCACCAGCGGCGATGGTGATGAGCGTGATCCATTCGTTGTTCCGTGCCTTCTCGGCTCATGAGAACAATCCCGCCCATATCATGCAATCCGTCAATGAGGTCTCCTGCGAGGGCAACGACGCCTGCATTTTCGTCACCTTCTTTATCGGTGTGCTCGACCTGCCAACAGGTCGTCTGCGCTATTGCGATGCTGGCCACGATGCGCCAATCATCCTGAAGGATGGGAAATTGTCGAATGTCGATGCCTTGCCCCACATCCCTGTCGGATTGTTCGACGACGTGAAGTATGGTGTTCAGGAAACGCAGCTGGAGCCTGACTCCACTTTGTTCCTTTATACTGACGGACTGACAGAGGCGAAGGACATCAAGCACAAGCTGTATGGTCTTGAGCGCATACAAAAGACGCTTGCGGCCAACAGCCAGCTTCAGCCCCAGCAATTGCTCGAAGCCGTAACCGCCAGCGTGCATGCGTTTGTTGGCGAAGCCCAGCAGAGCGATGACCTGACGATGCTGGTGATCCACTATACGCCGAAGCGCTACGAGAGTACGCTGACAGAGACGCTCGTGCTCAAGAACGATGTACACGAAGTGGCGAAGTTCAGCATATTCATCAAGTCGGTGCTGGAGAAAATGAATGTAGAGAAATCGCTAGCCCGTAGGCTCCGTCTGGCCATAGAGGAGGCTGTGGTGAATGTCATCGACTATGCCTATCCTGCAGGACAGACGGGTGAAGTCGAGGTGCGCGTCATGTCCGATGGTGAGACTATGAAGACGGTCATCACCGACTCTGGCGTGGCTTTCGACCCCACTGCGAAAGAGAAGGCCGATACATCGCTCTCTGCCGAAGACCGTCAGATAGGTGGACTGGGCATCCTGCTGGTTCGCGAGCTGATGGACACCATCAACTATGAGCGTATAGACGGGCAGAACGTATTGACGCTGATTAAGAAGTTAAAAGGATAAAAGTTAATTTACAAAATAGAAAGATTATGAATACGAAATTGGAAGAAATCGACGGCAAGTATGTCGCCACATTGGAAGGAGAAATGGATACGATGGCAGCTACGGAGGCTGAAGAGGTGCTGAAACCGCTTTATCACTCCGACGGCAAAGATGTCATTATCGACTGCACTGACCTGGAATATATCGCTTCCAGTGGCCTGCGCATCCTGCTGGTCATCCTGAAAGGCGCTAAGGCTACTGGCAGTAAGGTGATTATGCACGGCGTGAACGACGACATCAAGAACGTGTTCAAGCTGACGGGCTTTATCACCCTCTTCGAGTTTGATTAAAACAAGAGTTACCTACTAAACAACAATCATGAAACAACTAAACATCTACGAAGAAGCGAGCCGCTGTCTGCTTTGTCAGGATGCACCCTGCAGCAAGGCCTGTAAGACGGGTGATCCTGCACGTGCCATACGCGCCATCCGCTTTGATAACCGCAAGCCAGCCCTGCGCTGGGTGAAGGATTGCAGCGACGCAGATCTGGAGGCTGCCGAGAAGGCATGTATACACTATGGTATGCCTATTCGCATCAAGGATATGCTGCATGCCGTTCCTAACGACGAGGTGGATGCCAGCAACTATCCGTCGCTGGACATCGACTTCTGTGGCATTCACTGTGAGAACCCCTTCTTCCTGGCTTCTTCGGCCGTATGCACCAACTATGAGATGGTGGCTCGTGCCTTCGATGCGGGATGGGGTGGTGTGTTCTACAAGACCATCTGTCTGCAGGAAATCAAGGAGGTGTCGCCCCGATTCGATGCGCTCCACTACAATGGTACCCACGGCGACTTCTATGGCTTCCGCAACATGGAGCAGTTGAGCGAGAACCCTGTGGATATGGACTTCGACATCCTCAGGAGGCTGAAGCAGAACTATCCCAACAAGGTGGTCATAGCCTCCATCATGGGTCAGACCGAAGAGCAGTGGGTGGAACTGGCCAAGATGGCTGAGGCGGCTCATGTGGATGCCGTTGAGCTGAACTTCTCGTGTCCGCAGATGCGACTGGCTGGTATGGGCAGCGATGTGGGACAGAACCCGGAGCTGGTGCTCTTCTACACAGCCTACGTGAAGCGCAACGTCTCCATTCCCGTCATCCCGAAGATGACACCCAATATCACCCAGATCAGTCAACCCGCTATGGCGGCCTATTTCGGTAATGCCGATGCCATCTCGGCCATCAACACCATCAAGAGCGTGACGATGAGCAGCGACGGAGAGGTAAGCGGAAGGAAGACCATCTCGGGACTCTCTGGACGTGCCGTCAAGCCTATCGCCCTGCGTCATATCATGGAGATTGCTCAGAATCCTATCATGAGCGGCTTGCGCAAAGCAGGCAATAAGCGTGTGGAGCTGAGTGGTATCGGAGGTATTGAGACTTGGCGCGACGCTCTGGAGTTTATCCAGCTGGGTTGTAACAATGTACAGGTATGTACGGCCGTCATGCAGTATGGCTATCGTACCATCGACGATCTGATATTAGGTCTGCAGCGTTATATGGCCAAGCGTGGCGTCGCTCATCTGGCCGAGCTGGTGGGTGAGGAGTTGCCCAATTTCGTGACGCCTACCGACCTCGACCGCAGCACCATCATCTATCCGAAGATAGATCGTGAGGTTTGTATCGGCTGTGGCCGCTGTCATGTGTCGTGTATGGATGGTGGTCATCAGGCCATCGAGTTCGATGCCGCCACCCGTCAGCCTCGTATCGTTGGCACGAAGTGCGTGGGTTGTCACCTCTGCCGTCTGGTATGTCCCACAGGCGCCATCACCGCCACGAAGCGCATCCCCAAGAAAAATTCATAGCGTGAAAGCACTCCTATCGAAAACAAGGCTCACAACCGAAATTGTGAGCCTTGTCCTTTATTTATAATACTTCAATTATTATCAGCCTACTTAGTTCTCGTACCATTTAGGTGCATTCCATTCTCCTGTAGCGTCTTCAACGTAATCTTTGAAGTGGCTGTATTTACTCTTGATGTTCTGCTTCTCTGAAGGCCATACGAAACCGTTCAAAACGGCAATCTTCTCAGGAGCCTGACCCTTGGTAGCTTCCAGTGTCTTTGTTGATCCATCCTTATAGGTAACGACCACAGGAATGTTATTGATGAAATTGTTCGTCACACCAGCAGGGAAATCGTAAGTGAATACTGCTGGAGCTGCTGTCACACCAGCACCAGTGTTGATCATAGGATAGGAACCGTTCTCATAGGTCTTGCCATCCTTGAGCAATTCTTCGTGAATCTCATGATTACCAACGGTCAATTTCAGCGTACCACCGGCAGCTTTAAGGGTAATCTTTGCGTGATTGCCATCCTCATCCGAATAGATAGTAACATCGAAAACAGCATCATTATAGTCGAAGTCACCAATGCTACCCAGATCTTCGCAGATGATGGTACGGGAAACATCGGTCAGGATACCGTCAACGTGGATGACATTGTCATTACCTTGTTGCCACTTGGCAACGTACCAGATAACATCCTTAAAATTCTTGCAAACTTCCCGGATTTCCTCATATTCTTTTACACTAGCGGTACCGCCCTGACCAATCCAGGAAATAACCGTCTCGAAGGAAGGAACCTGACGGAGGACTTCATTATTCACGCCGAGGTCGTTAAAAATAAAATTCTTGCCGGTTAACTCATAAATCTTGGCCATATCTACCTTACCTTCATTACTGTCCGCATTATACTGAGGGGTCTTTGGCCAATACTCATTAGCAGGCATGCCAATCCAAGCACTTGGGTTACTATTGGCTTTATTTCTCTCTTTCTCAATGATTGTATTGTCGATACGAATGAAGTAGTATGCTGTAGCATCAGTCTTTTTCTGCAATTCATTCCAATCGGTATATTTTACAGGAACCTGACTACCTCTTGTCAAAGCTCTGGCAGCTGAGTTCTCATCTGTGAAAAGAGGGGAGGAAGTAGACATGTCGATAGTAGGATACTTAAGATCCTCACCGAAACCCCAATCCTGATTACCACTAATCTCTCCGAAAGTTTTTGTAAATGCTTCCTGGAAAGCAGTCTTCTTTGCTGCGATTTCATTCTCCTGAATAGCAGCTCGCTCATCGTCTAAGCTATTGTGGCATGCCGTAAATGTTACTCCTACAGCAGCAATAGCCATTAAAGAAAAAATCTTTTTCATTGTTGAATTTAATTTAGTTTAAAGATGTGATAATTCACGTGCAAAGGTATGAAAAAAGGAGCACATGGGCATTATTTTATACCATTTTATAGATATAACCCCCAAATAATTGATTCAAATCAAGCCCTTTACGTTGTCCGTAGTAAAGTCTGGTTTTATTTGCCTGACCGCCACGAAGCGCATCCCCAAGAAAGAATAGTGTGGGAGATTATGGGTGTAAATCATCGAGAGAAAAATACTTTTATTGCAAAACATTTGGAAGTTTCAGAATAAGTTTGTATATTTGCATTCTATTACAATAATGTATAACCCTCAAAACGGAATTGCCTATGGGCTGAGATAACTTTTAAAAAGGACATATAGGATGAACATCCACTTTTGATTCTTGTTCCTGAAAATCGCCAAAATTTCAAGGAAATGTACAAGAACTGAAGTAGATAGTTCGCGCCGCATGGCGTGGGCATTTACCAGTTTAAGTACATTAGGTGTTTGGCGATACCTCAGGAACGTAGACGAAGTAAATTGTCCACGTTTTCTTTTGGTATACTAAAAACTAAAACATCTATTAACAATTATGATAAGGAACATAAAAACAATAAACTATTCCCTATTATCACTATTCCTTGTGGTGATAAGTATAACATGTACCGTTTCTTGTGGAGAAGATTATTCCAGCCCATTAAAGGGTATTGTTATTGATAAACAAACATTTGAGACTGGTACGAATAATAAGACAGTCAGTATTGGTACTAAAGATATAAGTAAGTGTACCATAACTAGTAGCGCTGTATGGTGTAGTGCATCCATTCAAGGATCATCAGTTGTTATTAATGTACAACCAAATGAGACCTATGAAGAAAGACAGGCTACGATTACATTAACCGATCCTGAAGATGCAACAACTCTTTCATTTAGTGTGGTTCAAAAACAGAATGATGCGATTCTGATAGATAATAAGTCCTATACAATCCCAGAAGATGGAGGCGAAGTTAAAATTGACGTTCAGAGCAATGTTGCTTATGAAGTTGAGATACCATCTGATGCAGATTGGCTTAAAAAGGTAAGTACTAGATCCTTAACTAGTTCATCTGTAGTCCTAAGAGCGTCGAAGAATGAAAGTGGAGATGAGAGAGAAGCTAAAGTTACTTTTGTTTATAAAGATACAGGTGTTAAAACTCAAGTGACAATATCGCAAGGATTCACACCATATCTTGAGATAGATAAAGACGAAATTTTACTTGATGTGAATGGAGGTAAATTTAGTATTGCAGTTTCGACCAATACTGATATCGATATTGTTCGAGATGATTCCTGGGTATATATTCAAGACAGAACTGATGAAAAAGGATTCAGCTTTGTACAGAATTTCTATGTAGAACCAATTTCGAGCAGTAGATCTACAACCATCACATTTAGATGTAGCAATACGAAATGGGGCTTATCAAAGAAGGTCGTCTTGAAACAAACAGTACGTTTCTATATTGATGACAAAAATGTAACTTTAGGAGTAGGTGAGAAGAAAAATCTAAAATTAGTGAATGAAACAGGAAAGGATGTAACATGGATGTCATGGAACCCAACTGTAGCAACAGTTGATAGTAAAGGAAAACTAACTGGTATAAGCGAAGGAAGTGCAAGGATATCCGTTATGACAAAAGATGGTTCCCATAGTGATGAAATATCAGTAAAAGTAGAGCTAAGAAAAGAAGTTGATATGAATAATATCTCAAAAGAAATAACTTTATACGAAATAGGAACAGGTGTTGTATATGGAGATCGTTTTGCATCTTATATTGATTTTTCTATTACGAATAATTCTAAATGTAATATAGAAATAAAGAATATGAATGCATACTCGAGTTCTGGAAATAGTTTCCATAATAAAAGTGAAAGTATCAATTTACCTAGTGGAAGTTCTGTAGATTACGAAGTTGTAAAGATTCAAGATCATACAGATTATTTGGAGAATTATTTCTTGGATAACACTTTCTATCTTAAAATTATTTATATAAACAAATCAAATATGCAATACTATACAAAGAAAGTAAGGTTCTATAAAAGTAGCTGGGCAGAAACCAGATATACAATTCAAGATATAAGCGACTGAATAAATAACGTTTATCATTTTATTATAGTAAGCCCTACGCATCACGGTTAAGCGATAAGATATGAAAGATATAAGAATAATATTATTATTTGTACTTTTGGCTTTAATGTCGGCTTGCAGTAAAGATGAGTATGAAAGCCGCTTGCCACAGTTGGTAATAAATGATCTTGAATTCTCTTCAGATAATGCTGAACAGTCAATGTCATTCCCTGGAGAGGATTTCAAGAACTATAGTGTTTCTGCAAATGAGTCTTGGTGCGATGCAAGAATTGATTTTGATGCGTCAAAGATATTAATTAAAGTGTATGCAAATGACACCTATGATGATCGCTCTTGTATTGTAACAATTAGTGATATTAAAGATGAATTAGCTACACGTTCGTTCAAGGTCGTTCAGAAGCAAAAAGATGCAATTATAATAAAAGGTAACTCCTTCACAGTCCCAGAAGAAGGGGGCGAAGTAAGTGTTGAAGTGCAAAGCAACGTTAGTTATAAAGTTGAAATACCCGAGAGTGCTTCATGGATCACTCAATCAGTATCAACGACAAGAGGCTTGACAAGTTCTACAATAGTATTAAAAGCGGAAAAGAATAATAGTGGTGATGAAAGAAATGCCGAAGTCCTCATAATTAATAATAAGACTGGTGACTCATCAAAAATTACAATACGACAAAGTTTGACTCCTTGGTGTACTTTAGACAAGAACTATGTGGAGCTATATGAAGATGGGGGGATAATTGCAGTGAAGGTTAATTCGAATGTAAGACTTTATACCGATTACGATGACTATTGGGTGGAAAGTGAAGGTCGAGAAGATACTCAAGATTGGTCTTTCGTTCAGAAAATCAAAGTGGCACCTTTTACCGAAAAGGGTGAAGCTAGAACAACAACTGTTACTTTTTGGAATTTGAAATGGAATATCTATGAGAAAGTAACGATTGTCCAGACAAATAGAGAAGAACCTGATATTGAATCGTTAATAAGTGCAGATACTAACAGCGGTTATGCAACTGTTATAGGTCCAAGTGGAGCCTTCTCTGGTTATTTTGTAAGTAGTACTCTTAAAAATGGCAGTAAACGAAGTGTTACAGTAAACAAATGTACTATATATGAAGGTGGTTCTTTATTAGGGACTGAGACTGGTTTTGGAACAATGGAAGCAGGGGGGACGAAGTCCGTATCTGTAAGAAATTCGTATATTGATATTACTTCCAGATCCTATACATTTGTTTGGGAATATTCATATAACGGAAGGACTTATACTTATACTTCAAATTATAGATAATTCAGAGTTATACCAATTACTATAGGGGGAGTAGGCACAAAAATGTGTCTACTCCTTGCTTGAAACAACATAGAAATAAATGGAAATGAAAAACTATAGTTGAATAATAAGACAGACTTGTTGCGTGCTGTAAAAATATTTCCAAAAAGTCAATGACTATTTGGATTTCTTCAAATCCGCTAAAATCACCCATTTGTTTTTGCCCGTCATAAAGTTTGACTTTATAATAAGTAAAGTCTGGGTTTACTCGGAGTAAGGGATTGGTTTACTGGGAGGGGATTTTTGAGCGTGTTTTGAGGGGTATTGATTGTAAAATATTATCCGATTAGGGCGGAGGAGGGTGAATCACAAATCACAATATCACAGTTTCTCTGGCGATGGTTGAGGGTGCTTGAATCCTTGATATTTAATTTATATATACATATATTTATATTTATTAACACTTATAAAAGCTTTAAGAGGGGGTAGGGTGGCAGAAAAAAAACTGTGATACTGTGAACTGTGATAATGTGATGGAAAACGAGGGGCGAGAAAACACGGATTTAATTTGGTCGTCTACTAATTATTGTGTACCTTTGCACTCGAAAAGAAAATCAGGTGACAATGATACAAACACATCTCTTAAAAATTGAACCACCTTATAATGTGCTCAATATTGAAGGTGACCTGGTAAGGCACATAGCCACGCTGATAGAAGTGCGTGAGGTGTTTGATTCCAGATCACGTGAGGAGCGCATCAAGACCATAAGTCACCCCGTAGTGGATTATGGTAATAACAACTATGCAGGCGTTGTGATGGAAGACGTGACGTTGGAGGATTGCGAGATTCTGAGTAATCCACTAAGCCCTGTAGCCTTCTATATGCTATCCAGCGATGTCAAGCGCAAGTACGACTTTAGTTCCTTTGCCAGCGATCCCGAAAGGTTGGTTAAACGTTTGAAGGCACTAGGCATTACCATCGAATGGCCCATGAAGAAGGATGCCGAAGGCTTTGACACTAACGAACCCGAAGACTGGTTCAAGATACCCATATCCATATTCCATTCCGAGAATGGTAGCTGGGGGGTGGAGAGCGGCGATAACTTCTTCTGTTTCGACCATAAAGGCTGTGTCTCAGAACAGGCTTTACTGAATAAAATCCGCGAGACTCGCAGTAGCTACTACAAGGCGTTTTCTGAACATCAGTTCGACATCGTGTTCCACAGCAACATGCCCGAGGCCCAGCATATCATCGCAGAATTGAATGCTAACCCGCATCTCTAATATTATAAATAAGGTACGCACGCGTAAGGAATGACTCCAAAGATTGAGTTGTCATATCTGGTGGAACACTGCTTGCAGTTACCCACTTACAAGGACGCGCTGCCCCTCATTACCCTTATTCAGGAGTGGGGAGCGGTTCATGGCGCTGTAGCTCAGGCTATGGAGGCCATCAACCAGATACGCGACCATTTCCGCCAGCTGATGCCCAAGGCTCCCGAAAGCGAGCCCAAGAGCCTGCCCATGATAGACACACCCGAGTTGCCCGAGCTGAAGTTCTTCTATCAGGTAAGCCCTCAACAGCTCTTGGATTTTAAGGAGGCATTGCGCAATTGTCTCTCAAAGATTGACATGTATGGCAAGAAGGAGTGGTTTTGTATTTACGCTGCTTGGCGATTTGTTTGCAAGGAGCGCGAAAGGGCAGGTGGCTACGTGGATTTCTTCGTGGATATCAATACGCTCTTCCCCGGACTGCTGAAGGACCTCAAGCGCGACGAGCCTGGCAATCGTATCTACAAGCCCTATACCGATATGCTGTCGTATGAATACAAGAAGTGGGCTGTCGACGGCGACCACTTGCCCTCCATGCAGATCTGGGCTCATAGCGACATGCTGGAGAGGTATGGCAACAATAGGCAAACCGTGAAAAACATGCAGCAGCTGGTGAGGGATTTCTACAAGGTTTTTGCCCCTTTTATCACCAGATAGCCCCTCAGTCTATTCGGCTCCATTCGGCTCGTTCGGCCGAATATTATCCATTCGTTCGGCTGACTCCCAACAGCCCCCGATTATATCAAAAAAAGCTTGCATTCCCTTGGAAAATTTAGTAATTTTGTAGTGGTTTTCGAGGCCAAAGGAGCTTCGAGGCACCAGCTGATGTCGCCAAGCGGCCGTAGGTTACAGAAGCCGGTTAACATTAAGTTTAATTACTAAATTCAAAAAACAATGACAGGTTATTCAACCAACAACTTCAGCAAGGTTCAGACTTGCACTTCCACTCTGCTGAACGAAGCACTCGATTCAGCTACAACCAAGAATGTGTGCGACCGTATTGCCCAGGCACTCCAGAAGGTGAAGCAGGGCGAGATGACACGCACCGAGTTTGAAGACTACAAGAAGGCTCAGAAGAAGTTACTTCCGGTACTTACTCCTCACGCCATCTTTAAGAATGGTGAACGCAAGAATGCAGAAGCCATTCCCTCTGGGCTCTCGATGTATGACATCGACCACATCGAGAATCCTCGCGGCTACTATCATTCGATGATAGAAGACCGAATCAGTGAACTGGGCATCGTCATGGCCCACGAGACACCTTCTACCGAGGGCCTGCGACTCATTTTCGAGATGCCTGCCGGCATGACTCTGGCAGAGGCTCAGAAATGGATGTCGGAGCAGCTGGGCGATGAGAACTATGATGGTTCTGTGAAGGACTATGCACGCTGTTCTTACCTCGTGCCTCGCGCGTACCTTCTTTATCTTGATGAAGAGGAGCTGCTGAAGGATCGTGAGGTGAAGGTAGTGGAGCCAAAGAAGGAAGCCGTTCAGGCATCGGAAAAGACCCCGCTGGCAACCATCACTCCCGAGCAGCATGCCCGCAATCTGCGCATCTTCGACCTCTGCCTGAAAGAGGCAGGCCTGAAGCCAGAGAGTATCGATGTGGTGGGTGTCTACAACTGGCACAACTCGCTGGTGGCTGTGCTCTCCGTTGGCATCTGCCGACTGATGACCCAGTCCGAACTGATGCAGGTTTTGAAAGACCGTATGCCCAACTACTCACAGGAATCGGATTGCCAGCGACTGGTGGCCGATTTCTACGAGCAGTACACCAAGACCAATGCACCTATGACTCAGGCTCTGCGCCGTATCTATGCAGAGAGTATGGCTGAGGTAAAGCCCAAGACTCCTGTGAAGGATGTGATGGGGTCTCTGCCTCCTCAGTTGCCTGAGAAGCTGCCCAAGCTCATCAGACTGCTGGTGAGCAAGGAGCCCGAGAATCTCTGGCCTTCAATTGCCTTGGGCGTGTTTCCCCCATTGGGGGCACATCTCTATGATGTGCATTTCCTCTATGCCGACAACACTTATCGTGAGGCCACCTTCATGCACCACACGATGGCCAAGACATCAACGGGTAAGGCTTGTATTCCTCGTGTCTGTGAATGCATCATGAAGGATATTGCAGAGCGTGATGCCGTGAACCGTCAGCGTGAGCAGGAGTATAAGGATGAGATTGCCAAGAAGGGAGCCAACAAGCAGTCGCCTGACCGTCCTGACGACCTGATTGTGCAGGAACTGATGTCTGACATCACCACTGCTGCCCTTGCACAGAAAGGGAAGGATGCCAATGGGCACTTCATCTACTCACTGCTCAACGAGGTGGAGCTTTTCAATCAGCTCGACCCCTCACGGGATAAGATGCGATTGCGTAACATCATCCAGACAGCTTTCGACTGCGACTGGTTTGGTCAGGAGCGAGTAGGAGAGAAGTCGGTCACTGCCCGATTCCGATTGCACTGGAACTGGAATGCCTCAAGCACCATCAATCGTGCTCAGAAATTCTATGAACCGATGCTTGTCGATGGCTCGTTCAATCGCCTCTCGTTCTCTACCATCATCCCCACGAACGATGGAAAGATACCCAAGCATGGGTTCTACGATGAGAAGTTCATGGCGAAGCTGAAGCCTTACATCGACCGTCTGAATGCCGCCAAGGGCAACTATGACCTGAAGAAGGCACAGCAGCTGATAGAACGCTTGAACGATGAGGCTGTAGATACAGCCCGTTTGTGTGACGATGAGGCCTACGAGGATACCAGCCATCGCGCCGTAGTTGTCGCTTGGTTGCGCGCTATGGTGCTCTATGTGGCTGAAGGCCGTTGGAGTAAGGAGATTGAGGACTTTGCCCTCTGGGCTTTCCGCTACGACATGTGGTGCAAGATGGAGTTTTTCGGCGAGGAGATGCGCAAGCAGTTGGCTGGCGAGGTAGTAGGTTCAAGCCGAGGCCCCAGAAACATGCTCGACATGCTGCCCACGGAGTTTTCCAATGTTGATGCAGAGTCGGTGCGCCTGAAGCAGGGCAAGAAGGACCACGATCCCTATAAGATGCTCTGGACATGGGAGAGCCGAGGCTATATCCAGCAGGACCCGCTAACAGGAGTCTACCGCAAGACGGAGTTGTATCTGGCTAAACATGCAAAGACGGCTTAGCAGAAGAGAGAGGGGGAGGCGCATGCGTCTCCCTCTCATCCCTTTATCACAGTTCACAATATCACAGTTTTATTTCCATGGTGGTTTTCTGAACTTTCATGCCCATGTTTTTGTAAAAAGATATGGCACTGTTGTTCCCCTCCCAGACGTTAAGGGTGATGTTGTTGCAGCCTATCGACTTGGCATAATCGCGCACATGTTCGTATAATGCTTTTCCCACGTGGTGGCCACGCGCTTTTTCATCCACGCAGATGTCATCAATGTAGAGCGTCTTGATGTCCTGAAGCAGTTTGTCATCCCTGACCTCTGTTATCAAACAAAATGCATGACCCAGCACTTCTCCGTCTTCGAAGACGAATACAGGCTTGGAGTCGTCGCCTAAGAGGGCTTCCAGCTCTTGCTCATTATACTTGGTGGTGTTGGGCTTGAAAAGGTCTGGGCGGATGACGTGATGAACCATGTCTACCTGATGCAGTAATTCTATGATACGCCTAATGTCGTTTTTGTTTGCTCTTCTTATTGCCATATACTTGTTATGCTATAGTTAATTGTCTGAATGGTTTGCAAAGTTAATGAAAAGAGAGCGATTATGGCTAACTTTGTGGCCAATATTAACATTATTTCTCATGATTATGGGCTACAAATTTGGTTATTCGCCCAATAAGCACTATCTTTGCAGCATGAAACAGATGTTGAAAGGACTTTCAGTTTATATCATAGCATATCTCGTACTGCTTATGATTGTATTAGGATTGCTGTTTGCATATCCCAAGGTGGAACTCCACCTGATGCTAAATTCTTGTCATACAGAGTTTTGTGATACGTTCTTGAAATATTATTCCATGTTGGCGGAGTGGCCATTCTATCTGTTGGCGCTGCTTCCTTTGATTTGGAAGAGGAAAGAATTCACGCTCTTCTATCTTGTGTGCGAGTTGTCTGGCGCTGTAATCATACAGATATTAAAACACCTTTTCCATGCCCCACGACCCATCATCGTGTTTGAGAATTATCCTGATCTGGTATTGCCTTTGGTTGACGGCGTCAGTTTGCATCATAGCAATTCTTTCCCATCCGGACATACCTCTACATTCTTCATGTTTTTTACCTGTTGCGTTGTTCTGGGTTACTGGTATTATCAAAGGGCTAAGCAGGATAATTGTCGTTCATGGATGGTGTTTCAGTTGGCGACATTGTTGCTGCTGGCACTTGCTGCATTGGGCGGCTACTCGCGTATCTACCTTTCCCAGCATTTCTTGTCGGATGTCTGTGTGGGCAGCATGATAGGCTTTATCATCCCGTTCGTGGTTTTCTATTTTGGTAGGAACAGAATCCTGAAACTCAAAAATGAATGAGATTACATAATATGATGAAACTATTACGCAAGCCCATTTCGCTTTTTGCTTTTTCATGTATTGTCAGCATAGCAACATTGTTGTTATACAACATACCATTCTTTGATTATGTCATCAACAATACGAATGAAAATTTAGGTGGCAAGATATTCCTGATGGCATCGCTGGTTGTTATCATGTTAGTGGTCAACTTCATGATGACTTATCTTGTGATGTTCTTGTTGAGGAAGGGTGGGCGTATCCTCCTTGCCATCCTTTCTGTCATCAATGCGACGGCTGTTTATTTCATCCTGACCTATAGTGTCATCATAGATGAGGTGACCATTAAGAACGTATTCAATACCAGATACTCGGAAGCTTCAGGATTCTTTAGTTGGTCGTTGTGGCTTTTCATCATTGCCTTGTGCGTGCTTCCTGCCTTGTATTGCCTATTGCAGCCTGTGGTTTTCGGTAAGGCGAAGAAAATGGCAGTCTATTGTGGAAGCTCTCTGGCTATTATCTTGGCCGTATTATTGGCCAATATCAACCAGGTGCTGTGGATAGGTCAGCATGATACCGAATTGGGCGGATTATTGCAGCCTTGGTCATATCTGGTGAATACGATTCGTGTGACGAGCATGAACCTTGCCAAACAGGCAGAGGAAATCAAGTTGCCCGATGGCAGGATTACAGACAACGAGAAAACCGTGGTTGTACTCGTCATCGGAGAGTCGGCACGAAAAGCTAATTTCCAGCTCTACGGCTATCAGCGTGACACCAATCCGCTATTGTCGAAACAACCAGAGCTGAAGGTGTATCAGGCTGTCTCGTGCGGAACTTACACCACAGCAGGTGTCAAAGCCATTCTTGAACCCCAGGAAAGTGGCGACTTGTATGAGTTGTTGCCTAACTATGCTTTCAGAACCGGGGTTGACGTGTCGTGGCGCACCTATAACTGGGGAGAACCACCTATACATATTGATGAATACCTCAATGAGAAAGACCTTGCCAAGAAATATCCAGACGTGGACAAAGCCTATGATGGCCTTCTATTTGCAGGACTCCGTGAGCGTATAGAATCAAGTCAAAAGAACAAGGTGCTGATTGTATTACATACCAGAACAAGTCATGGGCCTAATTATGCCGAAAAATATCCTAAGGAGTTTGAGGTGTATAAGCCTGTGGCAGAAAACGTAGAGGAAGGTGAAAAGAACGTTGAGCGCTTGGTTAATGCCTACGACAACACCATACGTTACACCGACTTCCTGCTGAATGGGCTTATCAATACCCTGCGCTCTATGACGGATTGGAAGAGTGCTATGATATTTATTTCCGACCATGGTGAGTCTCTCGGCGAGAACAAGGTGTTTATGCATGGACTTCCGATGAAATTGGCACCCAAGGTACAATATGAAATACCTTTCCTCGTATGGACCTCAGAAGGATTCAGAAACTACAAACCCACATCTGGCAAACAGGATGCCCAGGAAGGTGAACTGCCCGCAGTTCTTGAGCAGCATTACATCTTCCATTCCGTGCTAAACCTGCTGTCCATACAGTCGCCGGCTTACAACAAAGACTACGATATCTTCTTATAGAGATAAGCCACAGCCGCTCCAGAGAGATTGTGCCATACGCTGAAGATGGCTCCAGGGATGGTGGCCAAAGGATAAACCGCAAAATGGATGGTTGCCAAACTGCTGGCCAACCCTGAGTTCTGCATGCCGACCTCGATGGATATGGCTCTCTTCTTGGGCTCAGACAATCTAAGCGTCCGTCCGATAAGATAACCAAGACTCAGGCCAAAGATGTTGTGTAGAATGACTACCAAAACGATGATGAATCCACCTGCTATTAATTTGTCGGCATTGGCTCCGATGATGATGGCAACAATCAGTGCAATGGCTATTGAAGAAAAGGCTGGCAGATAATCGGTTGCTTTTTCAGTAAACTTAGGCCAAAGCCCCTTTACGATGAGCCCCATGATGATAGGTAGGATCACCACCCAGAGAATACTCAGGAACATGCTGGCAACATCCACATTGATGCTTTTTCCTGCCAAAGCCCATGTCAGCAGAGGCGTCAGGAACGGGGCGAGTAGGGTAGAAACACCAGTCATTCCAACAGATAGGGCTAAATCGCCTTTTGCCAGATAGGTTATTACATTGGAAGCTGTGCCACCAGGGCAACAGCCTACCAGCACTACACCTAGAGCCAGTGCCTCATCGAGTGAGAAGATTCGGGCTAGTGACCAAGCCAATAAAGGCATAATGGTGAATTGTGCCAGACAGCCAATAAGAATATCCTTAGGACGACTGAACACAATCTTGAAATCTTGGAGGTTAAGGGTTAAACCCATACCAAACATGACCACTCCCAGCAAGTAATTGATTACCGTTGGACGAATCTCTTTCAGTACATCGGGAAATGCCAGAGCTAGTAAAGCAGCCACCAACACCAGTATGCCCATGTACTCAGATATGTAATGACAGAGCCTCTTCAATGTTACTTAATTTTATCGATAAGTATTATTCTTCTTCAAGCCAAGCATCGAGGAGCATGCGGGCAATGGAGAGCTTCTCGGGGATGTTGGGGAGGTTGTCCTTGCGAAACCAGCCTCCCTTGGCAATCTCGCTCTTTTGGAGATGAATCTCGCCAGAAACATAGTCGGCATTGAAGCCCACCATAAGGCCACAGGGGTAGGGCCAGGGCTGAGAGGCGAAATAGCGGATATTGGTGATGGTGACACCCGTTTCTTCGAGCGCCTCACGGGCTACGGCTTCCTCAAGTGTCTCACCAGTTTCCACAAAACCTGCCACAAGGCCGAAGAAGTCGCGTTTGAAGTTCTTGGCGCGTACCAGCAGCACCTCGTCACCCTTATGGATGAGTACGATGACAGCGGTGGCAAGTTGGGGCCATATCTCTTTGCCACACTGGGTGCATTTCTTGGAGATGTCTGTATCCATGCGCATGGGGGCGCCGCAGATGCCACAGAACTTGGTGTTGTGGTCCCAATAGAGCAATTCTTGGCACTTGCCAGCCTTGAGGTAGAGGGCGCGTGAGAGTTTGTAATAGCTTTGACGCAGTCCGCACATCTCAAAGCGCTCATGTCCGACGACAGGGGCATCAATGCTGTAGGTGATGACGGGGATGCCATCATGCATCGGGGTGATGTTCATCTGGTGAGTCCAAGGCTTAACTTCCGTGGGAGGCTCTTCCTGAAGGGGTATGGTGTAGATGCCGTCAGCGGTACGCTCTAATAGCAGGTCTTCTTTGCAGAATACGAAATAATAAGTCTTCATTTTCCAAATAATTGCTTGCGGTCTCGGGCAAGGGCAGGCTTGGCCCATTCCTCAGGAATGAAGCGCCAGTTGTGGTTGGGTTGTGGATCGATGCTTCCCATCTTATGAATCTCTTCCGTAAGATAGTGGCGCTGATCCATCTCTGTATGGAAGATTACACGACTCTCAAGGGAGTCCTGAGGAATGCCCGCACCACGGGTAAGCAACTCTCCGCCACCATTGGCACGATAACTGTTCATGACCACCTTATACCATTTCTTCTCATCGAAAGGCTGTCCGTTGGACATCTTCAGGATGTGCACCTTCTGACCATTAGGTTTGGTAAGATCTACTTCATAGTCGATACCTGCTGCAGAATCGAAATTGAAGGTATAGTTCATGAATCCTGTACGCTGCTGATCGTCTTTCGATTCGTCGTTGAGTAATAAGGCGTGATCTTCAGGTGAAGTCATGGTGTTGGTCCACATGTCGTAGGAAAATTCGAGATGCTTGCGGATCTCTTCACCTGTCATACGTAGAACAAACATGAGGTTTTCGAAACGGTAGAGTTTGAACATATCGGCCTGTGTGACTTCTCCAGCCTTAATGACATTATTGAACGCCAGTGGGGCGTTGAACGAAATGTCAGCACCAGAAATCTGGAGTTGCAGGTTGTGGATGAGGTCGGTGAAGGCTGAGTTCCCGAAGAACCCATCGCTGGAGTAAACGGAATGCTCAAAGCGGCCAATCTTACGACTGACATAAGCTTTCACTTCATCAATTTTGGGCTGGAAATGATTGAGCATCTGTTCGTCGATGGGCTCATTGTCAACATTGACAATGGTCCCCTTGATATCCTTGCCGACAAGCTTGCCTTTTTTGTATCTGAGGGTAATCTCTGCCTCGGCAATGTTGCGGACATAGCAACTGGGATCGATGCAGAGAACCTGTCCACCAGCATTGTTGGTGACCCACTGATTGTGGATCATGTGGTCATGACCAAAGAAAATGATGTCGAAGCCTGGAACCTCCTTCGCAACGGACTCGGTAGCATCCTCCTCATAGTCTGCAGTCTTAATTCCACCATTTAATCCTGAGTGGAAAAGACCGAAGAGCAGATCAGGCTTTTCGTTTTCCTGAATGTACTTCACCCATTTCTTAGCGCAGCTGACCATCTCTTCGAACTCGATACCTTTCCATATGGACCTATTAAGCCAGTTAGGAATGGCGGGCGTGATCATGCCGAGGACAACAATCTTCGCACCTTCTATATAATGGACGGAGTAAGGGTGCAAACCGCTATAAACGTTTTTGGGATTAGCTTCACCGTTCTTATATTCTTCTTTGACGATATTGGCGCCTAACAGCGGACAACGTACCTCACGAATCCATTTGTCGTAGACCTTATGGCCAGGCTCAATGTCGTGGTTCCCCACCGTTTCAGCGTCATACTTCATATAGTTGATGACCTGTGCAGCTAGGTTCTCATCCTCTGGCATCACGTAATTCGACCAATAGACACAGGGCTGACCTTGCAAAATGTCTCCATTGTCGATGAGTAGCAGATGATCATTGCCATAAGCCTCGCGTTGGCGGGTGATATAGCTGTTTGCTCGAACAAGGGTTCCTTTGATGGGACGACCTTCCATAAAATCCCAAGGGAAGAAATGCCCATGAACGTCGCTTGTCTCAATCACTTTCAGGCGTATGGTTTTGTTACCCTTGCCTGAAGCTGGAAGAGCGGTTATTATCATGGTGATAAATATGATAAAAAGATGTCTCATTGTCTGTTTGCATTGATTTTTGACTGCAAAGGTACAAAAAAAAATGTTTTATCCAAAAATTCGGCATACTTTTTGCAGTAGGATTCGTGGAAAAAATGTATTCATAAGAAAAGGAGGATAAAAGATATGGCATTCATTGACTATTACAAGATTTTAGGCGTTGAAAAGACAATACCGCAGAAGGATGTTAAAAAAGCATACCTGAAGCGGGCAAAGCAGTTTCATCCTGACTTGCATCCCGATGATCCTAAGGCTCAGGCAAAATTCCAAGCTTTGCAGGAGGCCTATGACGTGATTGGCGACCCTGAGAAACGTAAGAAGTACGACCAATATGGTGAACAGTGGAAACAGGCTGATGCTTTTGGCGGCTTTGGTGGCGGCCAGGCTGGTGGTAATCCCTTTGGCGGTTTTGACTTCTCTGGTTTTGGTGGCGGTAATGGCGGCTTTAGCGACTTCTTCGAGAGCTTGTTTGGCCGTAAAGGTCGCCAAGGGGGCGGATTCGGAGGCTTCCAAGGCTTTTCTTCGGGTGGCTCAGGCTTCGGTCGTCAAGCGCGTACCAGTACGGGTGAGATGAACGCCAACGTCAGCATTGACCTTTATACTGCAATGCTGGGCGGTGAAGTTATGATAACGCTCTCAAATGGCCAGAAGGTGAAGATGAAAATCAAGCCTGAAACACAGCCAGGTACCAAGGTCCGCCTGAGGGGTAAGGGCTATGATAGAGGCGATGGTACTTTTGGCGACCTGATTATTACCTATCAGGTGAAGTTGCCAACCAATCTGACAGAACGTCAGAAGGAGCTGTTAAGACAAATGAAGGGAGCGTAAGTGCTCCCTTCATTATTATATGGATTTCAGAAATTGCTCTGCCCGTTTGAGATCCTCTGGGGTGTCGATGCCGACGGTCTCCACATCAGTAAGGCCTACGCGGATGCGATAACCATTTTCTAGCCAGCGAAGCTGCTCAAGACTCTCGGCTTTCTCGAGTCGGCCCTGAGGCAGTTGGGTCACCTCACGGAGTACTTCACGACGATAGGCATAGATGCCGAGGTGTTTAAGGAAGGGATAGGAGGCGAGCCATTCGTTGCGCTCCTTGCCTCTGACATAGGGGATTGGACTGCGACTGAAATAGAGCGCGAAACCACGATTGTCAGTAACTATCTTGGGCGAATTAGGGTTCTCGATGGCATCGATGGATTCAAATGGTTTCCCGAGTGTACCAATCTGAGTTTCAGGTACATCAAACAACTGCATTAATGTCCTGATTTGAGATGGTTGGATGAAAGGCTCGTCTCCCTGGACGTTGATAATGACATCGGCCTCGGCCCCGATTTTCTCTGCAGCCTCCTCGATACGATCGGTGCCGCTCTTGTGGTCGCTGCGCGTCATAATCGCACGCCCTCCAAATGCCACAACAGCCTGGAAGATATGCTCATCGTCGGTGGCTACATATACTTCGTCGAGCAGGCTCGATACCTGTTCGTACACTCTTTGGATGACAGTCTTTCCGCCGAGAACTGCCAGCGGCTTGCCTGGGAAACGCGTCGATGCGTATCGGGCAGGGATAATGGCCATAAACTTCATAACGGCTGCAAAGGTAGTCAAAAAAATCGATTAAACGTGAAAACTATTAAAATTGTTGCGTATTATTTTGCTTACCTCGGAAAAAAGCACTACATTTGCAGTTGTAATTACTAAAATACAGACTATCATGCAATTTAAAAGAAATACGATTATAATCCTCATGTCACTCATGGTTCCGCTGGCGGCGGGAGCCCAGAAGATGACTTTGGGCTCGACTACAACGAAGGACGGTGGACAATATCAGGGTGAGATGATGCAGGGGAAACCCCACGGCAAAGGAAAGGTAACCTATAAGAATGGTAACGTCTATGAGGGCGAGTACCAGAAGGGTAAGCGTCAGGGCTATGGCATCTATACATTCTTTGACGGCGAGAAATATGAAGGTGAGTGGTTCCAAGATCAGCAGCATGGTAAGGGTACCTATTATTTCTCTAACAACAATCGCTATGAGGGCCTTTGGTTCCGTGACTTTCAGCAGGGGCACGGCATCATGTATTATTTCAACGGTGATAAGTACGACGGTGAGTGGAAGCAGGATAAACGCTCGGGCAAAGGTATATACACTTTCTCTAGCGGTGCTTTCTATCGTGGTGACTGGCTGAATGACAAGAAGAACGGTAAGGGCTTTTTCGATTGGGGAGACGGCTCTACATACGATGGTGATTGGAAAGACAATATGTGCTCAGGCAAAGGCACATTCAAATATGCCAACGGTGATGTGTATACTGGTCAGTGGCTCGATGACGAGATGAATGGGCGTGGAATTTATAAGTTCCAAAATGGCGATGTCTATGAAGGCGATTATGTGCGTGGTGCTCGTACGGGCTCTGGTATCTTCCGCTATGCCAATGGTGACAAATATACTGGGCAATTCCAGAATGGCGATAAGCATGGTCAGGGTACTTTTGTATGGAAAAGCGGCGACAGCTATATAGGACAGTGGAAACAGGACAAACAGGACGGTCGTGGTAAGCTTACCAAAAAAAGTGGAGACACCGTAGAAGGTATGTTCAAGAACGGCCATCCTCATGGCGAATGTGTCGTACGTTTTGCTGATGGCTCAAAGTTCAAAGGTGAGTATAAGAACGGCAAGCGAAATGGCCCGGCTATCGAAGAAGATAAGGATGGTAATCGCTTTGAAGGCACCTATGTTGACGATGTGCGTGACGGCCGTTTTGTGGAGAAGGATCGCAATGGTAATATCAAGGCCCAGGGAAACTACACCCGTGGACATAGACAAACAAGATAAAAAGAACAACAACTTAAAAATTATATCATTATGATTATTGACACTATCGACAACTTTGGCAAATACGTGACACTGAACCCGTTGTTTGCTGATGTATTAGAGTTTTTGAAGACTAACGACCTCCAGACGATGGAGGCTGGTAAGTATCCCATCAAGGACAAGGATCTGTTCCTGAATCTTCAGGTGGCCAAACAGCGCACCAAGGACACTGCTTTCTTGGAGACTCACATTGAGATGATCGACATCCAGATTCCAGTCAGTTGCGCAGAGACCTTCGGCTATACGCCTCTTTGCGACCTGCCTGCATTTGATTACAACGCCGAGAAAGATATTACAAAGTATGGTGACACAAAGGCTCAGACTTATGTCACTGTAAATCCTGGACAATTTGCTATATTCTTCCCGCAGGATGGACATGCGCCATGTATTATCGATGAGCCCGAGATTAAGAAAGCAATTTTTAAAGTTAAGAAATAAAAGCTTATGGCAACGAAAAAAGAAACGACAAAGAAGCCTGCATCCAAGAAGCCTGCAGCCCCAAAGAAAACGAGTGCGAAAAAGACTGCTGCCAAAAAGGTGGCTGCTCAGAAGATTGTTGAACAGCAAGTTCCTGAGCATATTGGACTTGTGAGAAATGACTCATGGCTGGAGCCTTTTGAAGGTGCCATCCGTGGACGTCATGACCATGCTGTGTGGAAGATTAACCAGTTGACACAGAATGGTAAAAAGACACTCTCAGATTTTGCAACGGGACATCTGTACTTCGGACTTCACAAGCTTGCCAAGGGTTGGGTGTTCCGCGAGTGGGCACCGAACGCTACAGACATCTATCTGATTGGTGATTTCAATAACTGGCAGGAAGATGAGAAGTATCGCTGCAATCGCATTGAGGGCACAGGTAACTGGGAGCTAAAACTCAGTGACAAGGCCTTAAAACACGGCCAGCTCTACAAGATGAAGGTGAAGTGGAACGGTGGTGAGGGTGAGCGTATTCCCGCCTGGTGCCAGCGTGTGGTTCAGGATGACAACACGAAGATATTCTCAGCTCAGGTGTGGAATCCCGAGAAACCTTATGTCTGGAAGAAGAAAAGCTTCAAGCCCAAGAAGAACCCGCTGCTCATCTATGAGTGTCATGTAGGTATGGGCCAGGATGCAGAAAAAGTAGGCACATACACTGAATTTAAGGATAACGTACTGCCACGTATCGTTAAGGACGGCTACAACTGTATTCAGGTAATGGCCATTCAGGAGCATCCCTATTATGGATCATTCGGTTACCACGTATCATCTTTCTTTGCCCCCAGCTCGCGCTTCGGTACCCCTGAGGAACTGAAGGCTCTCATCGACGAGGCTCACAAAAACGGTGTGGCTGTGATTATGGATATCGTACACTCTCACGCTGTGAAGAATGAAGTGGAAGGTCTGGGTAACCTCGCTGGTGATCCTAACCAGTTCTTCTATCCTGGTGATCGCCATGAGCACCCCGCATGGGATTCGCTCTGCTTCGACTATGGTAAGGATGATGTGCTCCACTTCCTGCTCTCAAACTGCAAGTACTGGCTTGAGGAGTTCAAGTTCGATGGCTTCCGCTTTGACGGTGTAACTTCGATGTTATATTATTCTCACGGTCTGGGTGAAGCCTTTGGTGGTTATGGAGACTACTTCAACGGTCATGAGGACGATAACGCCATCTGCTATCTCACGCTGGCCAACAAACTCATCCACGAGGTGAATCCGGAAGCTATTACCATTGCCGAAGAGGTGTCAGGTATGCCTGGACTCGCAGCAAAATTTGAAGATGGTGGCTACGGCTTCGACTACCGTATGGCAATGAACATCCCTGACTATTGGATCAAGACCATTAAGGAGGTTCGCGATGAGGATATAAATGTGTGCTCAATCTTCTGGGAGGTCAAGAATCGTCGTCCAGACGAGAAGACCATCTCATATTGTGAGAGTCACGACCAAGCATTGGTGGGCGATAAGACCATCATCTTCCGCCTGATTGATGCTGATATGTACTGGCACTTCGCCAAGAAGGATGTGAACGATATCGCTCAGCGCGGCATCGCCTTGCACAAGATGATCCGTCTGGTGACTGCTGCAGCTATCAACGGTGGTTACCTGAACTTCATGGGAAATGAGTTCGGTCATCCGGAGTGGATTGATTTCCCACGTGAGGGTAACGGCTGGAGCTATAAGTACGCTCGTCGTCAGTGGAATCTCGTCGACAATAAGGACCTGTGCTATCACTGGTTGGGCGATTTCGACCGTGAGATGCTGAAAACCATCAAGAGTGTACGCAACTTCCAGGATAAGCCTGTGGTGGAGATATGGCATGACGATGGCGATCAGGTGCTGTGCTTTATGCGTGGTGATCTCGTCTTCGTGTTCAACTTCTCGCCGACACGTAGCTATACCGATTACGGCTTCCTTGTACCAACGGGTAGCTATAAGGTGATGCTCAATACTGATTCGAAAGATTTTGGTGGTAATGGTTTTGCTGATGATACGATGACGCACCTCACGAACTACGATCCACTTTATGTACAGGATCATAAAGAATGGCTGAAGCTTTACATCCCTGCACGCTCAGCCGTTGTCTTAAAGAAAATATAATTGATAAACTGTTCAAGTTTTAATGAATTATAATCGTTCGAATAAAAACAATAGCACCACAGGCATTCGTCTGATGTGTGCTATTGTTTTTGTCGTCTTCTCTTTTTGCTGGCTCTTCTTTTTCCAGCCCGATCTGCTCATAATGGCACAGCATGTGCTCAGTGGCGGTCTGACTCACTATAACCGTTGGGTGGGAGCCATCCTCATCACTTTTGCGCTCATGTTGCTCCAGATGGCCATTTACCGTTTGACAAAACTGAATCGTCGTGCCTATTCGTTGACATTTGGTCCTTCGTTATTGCTATTGGGCCTGCTTACGGATGTCACGCAGGATGGCGGAGGCGATATCTCTTGTGCCTCTTCTTGGTGGCTGGCTCTGATTTTGCTGATAATATGGCTGTTTTATGTGTTTATAGCCCGTCTTTTGCAGCAGGTGGAGGATGCCGATGATGCGCATATCTTCTCGAGTACGATGTGGCACAATATGCTTACTCTGGCTTTGCTGATGATATGTACCGCATGGATAGGTAATACGAATGCTGTGTTCCATTATCGTTTGAAAGTCGAGCAGTGTCTGATGGATGGAGATCTGGAAGGAGCACTAAAGACTGGCCGCAAATCACTCGAGAGCGATGAACATCTTCTGATGCTGCGCATGTATGCCCTTGCGCGACAGGGAGCTCTCGGTGAGCGTCTTTTTGAATATCCGATCACGGGCAACAGTAGTCAGATGCTTCCCACCGACAGCCTCTCATACCTAACAATCTATCCAGCTGACAGCCTCTATAAGTTCATTGGTGCGCGTCCGGTAGGTCGAATGGCGCCCATGCGATATCTACAACTTGTAGAACGAAAGGATTCTGTGTATCATCAGGTCGTTAGCGACTATCAACTTTGTGGTTATCTTATTGATCGTCAGATTGATACTTTTGCAAAGGAGATATGTCGTTACTATACCATCAACGACAGCCTACCTAAGCACTATCGGGAGGCACTCACCCTCTATACCCATCTGCGTTCACACCCTGTGATTGTCTATCATAACAGCGTGATGGATGAGGACTACGAGAACTTGTCCCAGCTAGAGCGTCAGTATCCTCACAAAACCGAGCGTAAGGTGAAAGTAGAGGAACACTACCGAGGCACCTATTGGTATTATTACAGATATGACAAATAAAAAAGCCTCCCACGGGAGGCTCTATTTTTATTGATAGAGATAACGCTTGATTGACTTCTTTGGGGTCTTCTCGAACTCATCTTTATGAATCACAATCTCGCTTATTTTCTCGTAGGCAGGTAGCATCTCGTTTAGACCGTTGCGGTTTTGCTCCATGATGTTGGTCAGATCATCCTCCGAGAATCCCAAGTTCTTTGCTTCGTCCATATCGGGATGCACGAGTGCTACGAGCTTCGTATCTCTTTGAACCACGATACTCTCCATTACCATCGTCATCGAGTTTAGCTTGTCTTCAATCTCCTCTGGATAGATGTTCTGACCGTTAGGACCTAACAGCATGTTCTTTGAGCGGCCGTTGATGTAGACGTTACCGTCAACGTCCATAGTTCCAAGGTCGCCCGTATGATACCAGCCGTTGCGGTCGATGGTCTCTGCTGTAGCCTCCGGATTCTTATAGTAACCAAGCATCACATTCGGACCCTTTGTCAGAATCTCACCAGGGATACGTCTGGGATCGGGCGAATCAATCTCTACCTCCTGATGCAAGGCAGCACGTCCGCAGGAACCTGGAGCGAAAGTCTGCCAGTCGCGGTAACAGATGATAGGTGCACACTCAGTGGCGCCATAACCGACTGTATAGGGGAAGTCGATGCGCTTGAGGAACTGCTCCACTTCCTGGTTCAGGGCAGCACCGCCTATAATCACCTCGTACATCCTGCCACCAAAGGCATTGAGCACTTCCTGACAGATCATCTCTCTTACTTTCTTCGAGATGACAGGCATCTGTAACAACAGGCGCATGCGGTTGTTCTGAATCTTGGGGAACACCTTCTTGCGAATGATCTTCTCGATGATCAGGGGTACTGCAATCACGATGACTGGGCGGACCTCCTGTAAAGCTGCTGCGATGATGGCAGGAGAGGGGATGCGGCTCAGGTAGTAAACGTGACAACCATGCAGGAACTCAAAGATGAACTCGAAGGCCATTCCATACATGTGAGCCATCGGTAGCATCGAGATAACAGGATCGCCAGCCTTGATTCGCTGCCCCAATACGTCGCACGCAAAATCGTAGTTCGACCATAGCGCACGGTATGGCAACATCACACCCTTTGAGAATCCCGTTGTACCACTGGTATAGTTGATAACTGCCAGTTCGTCAGGATTCTGCTCGATATAGTAGTTTACGTGCTCCTTGCGGAAATACTTCGGAAACTTCTTGCCGTAGAGCTCGTTCAGGTGCTCGCGGGCATAGGTCAGTTTATCAGTACGTGACACCATCAGTGAGTAGTCGGGGTTGTTGATGATACCCTCGAGTGTTGGCATAGCCTGAGGGTCGATGATGGTAGCCACATGATCCCCAACAAAGAGCAGTCGTGCCTCAGAGTGGTTTACGATATTGTGTATTTGTTCCGTATTAAACTCATGGAGTATAGGCACAGCAATGGCCCCATAGGTAAGAGTAGCGAGAAAGGCTACAGCCCACTGAGAGGAGTTGCGGCCACAGAGGGCAATTTTGTCACCTTTCTGGATACCACTATTCTCAAAGAGAATGTGTAGTTTCTCTATCTTTCTAGCTACATCATGGAACTGCAGGGTCTGGCCCTTGAAATCGGTCAGCGCATCGCGGTCCCAATTGTCAATAATGCTTTTTTGGATAAGCGTATTAAAACTTCCTATTTGTCCCATAATCGATTAGATATTCTGATATAAGTAGCGTTTGATACTTTTTTTAGGCGTCTTGGCAAACTCCTCTTTGTGGAGGATAATCGCCGAGATGCGACTGTAGACAGGCAATTGCTCGTTCAGTTCTTTGCGGTTCTGTTCCATGATGTTCTCCAACTCTTGTTGACTGAAGCTTACAACCTCGTCCTTGTCGGGATAAACGAGTGCCACGAGCTTGTCGTCCTTCTGTACCACGATGCTTTCCGATACCATTGCCATCGTGTTAAGCTTGTCCTCAATTTCCTCTGGATACACGTTCTGACCGTTGGCTCCCAATAACATATTCTTCAGGCGTCCACGGATGAAGATATGTCCATCCTCCGACATCGTGCCAAGGTCGCCGGTGTGATACCAGCCTTCCTCGTCAATAGCCTCGCGGGTAGCCTCCTCGTTCAGGTAATACCCCGTCATCATATTTGTCCCCTTGGTTACAATCTCACCAGCAATGTTCTGAGGGTCGCGACTCAGAATCTTCACTTCCATACGGTCGACGGGTTGGCCACAAGAACCACTGACGAAATCGTGATAGTCGCAGAAAGAGATGAGCGGTGCACACTCGGTGGTACCATAACCCACGGTAATGGGAAAGTTGATGGAGAGCAGGAACTCTTCTACTTCTTTCGACAAGGCTGCACCACCCACAATAACCTCGTACATCTTGCCACCGAAAGCATTGATGACCTCCTGACAGATGCGTTCCTTGACCTTCTTGTTCACAATAGGCATCTGCAAGAGCAGGCGCATACGGTTGTTCTGAATCTTGGGGAATACTTTCTTACGGATAATCTTTTCGATAATCAGTGGTACAGTGATGATTACAGCGGGTTTCACTTCGGCAAAGGCTTTCGCGATAATCGCAGGACTCGGCAGTCGCGTCAGGAAGAATAGGTGACAGCCATTGCAGAAGCCAAAGAGGAACTCAACGGCCATTCCATACATATGGGCCATCGGCAGAATGCTCAACATATTATCCCCAGCCTTAACCTGACGGCCCAGGATGCGGATGATAAACTCCACATTACTCCACAACGTACGGTAGGGTAGCATCACACCCTTTGAGTGGCCAGTTGTACCGCTAGTATAGTTGATAAGTGCTAACTCCTCGGGGTCGTCGATATGATAGCTGACGTGTTCTGCACGGAAAGCTTTCGGGTACTTGCTGCCAAACATCATATTAAGATGTTCGCGTGCGTACGTAACCTTATCTGAACGTGAGAGCATCAGCGAAAAATCGGGAATGTTGATAATGGCCTCGAGATCAGGCATAGCCTCTGGATCGATGGTCTTCACAGCAAAGTCACCAATAAAGAGCAATTTTGAACCAGAGTGGTTCACAATGTTCTGGATTTGCTCGCCGTTGAACTCATGCAGGATGGGTACAGCCACCGCACCATAGGTCAGCGTAGCCAGAAAGGCAACGGCCCAGTGGGCAGAGTTACGACCGCAGATGGCAATCTTGTCACCCTTCAATACACCGCTGTTCTCGAATAATATATGTACTTTCTCGATTTTGCGTGCTACATCATGGAACTGAAGTGTGATGCCCTGATAGTCGGTAAGCGCATCTTCATTCCAGTTCTCCACGATGGCATTCTGGATTAAAGCATTAAAACTGCTAATAGTTTCCATCTAAAATTGCACAAATTTTTAAATTTTGTGCAAAGGTATATCATTTTCTGCACATTTCAAAAAAAAATGTGCAATTTTTTATCTTTATTAGCGAAAAATATAAGAATAGTGGATAAATAGAACAAATTTATTCGTATCTCATCGATTTTGCTGGGTGGATATGTGAAATGAGATAACTCGGTGCGATAAGCACGAAGACACAGATCAGTAGTGTTGTCACATTAATGAGTGCAATGAGTGTTAGGTTTAACTCCATTGGAGCCTCACTTACATAGTAAGTGCGAGGGTCAAGATGGATGATGCCTGTATACTGCTGGATAAGTACTATGCCGATACCCACAATGTTACCCCAAAGTAGTCCTTGGCTGATGATAAATACAGAAAACCAGAGAAATGTCTTGCGGATAGTTTTGTTCCGTGCACCCAGTGCTTTTAATGTGCCAATCATTTGTGTGCGCTCGAGGATGATGATGAGCAGACCGCTGATCATCGTAAACCCCGCCACACAGACCATTAGCACAAGGATTATCCATACGTTGATATCAAGCAACTCCAACCAGGAGAATACTTGCGGATAGAGCTCGTAGATGGTTTCAGTCGTCATGATGTTGCCCTCGCTGTCGGAGGTGCGGTTAATGCGGATGATAAACCTTTCCTCAATATCCGCCAGGTGCTCGAAGTCCTTGACGTTAACCTCCACGCCTGTTGCCTGTTTCTTTTGCCAGCCATTCAGCTTGTTAGCTGTATAAAGGTCGGTTATGCAGAGATTCTCATCAAAGCGTGTCATGTTTGTTTGGTAAATGCCGCAAATAGTATATCGGCGCGTCCTGACATCACCCTCGTCAATGAAATAGGCATATACTTTGTCTCCGGCCTTCAATCTTAATTTGTCGGCAATCATTTGTGAAATAAGCAGCTGGTAATGGCTTGTCGAATCACTGAACTGGGGTATTTCACCCTCTATAAGGTGCGTTTTAAGAAAGCTTGTATTGTATTCCGGACCTATGCCTTTGAACATCACACCAAGGAAATCGTCATCAGTCTTGAGAATGCCCTGTGTCATCGTGAATCGTTGTGCATTAGCCACTCCCTCGATGCCGTTGATGGCCTTCGTCAGACTGTCATCCACGCAGATGGGATGCTGTGTGCCACCACTATAGGTCATCACGTTATGTATCTGGATATGACTGCCGAAGCCCACCACCTTGTCACGGATGCTGTGCTTGAAACCTAGTACCACGCTTACGGTGACAATCATCACCGCTAATCCAATGGCAACACCAACGGTGGCTATACGTATGGCAGGGCGACTCACCTTTCGCTTGTCGCCTTGATCACTATAGATTTTTCTTGCTATGAAAAGAGGTAGATTCAATTTCCAATATTGATAAATCAATCATCCACTCTACCCGGATAAGCTTCTAATGCCTTACGCAGAACCACGAGTGCCCTCTCAAGGTCCTCTTTCTTCAAGACGTAAGCGATACGCACCTGATTAATGCCTGCACCCGGCGTGGTGTAGAATCCTGCAGCTGGTGCCATCATTACTGTTTCGCCCTCATACTCGAACTCGGAGAGACACCAGCGGCAGAACTCCTCCGCATTGTCTACGGGTAACTTGGCAACGGTATAGAAGGCACCCATCGGAATTGGCGAATACACACCAGGGATGCGGTTCAGTCCATCGATCAGACACTTTCGACGCTCCACATATTCATCGTACACATCACGATAATATTCCTCTGGGGCATCCAGTGAAGCCTCGGCCACAATTTGTCCGATGAGTGGAGGGGAAAGGCGGGCTTGGCAAAACTTCATCACAGCCTTTCTCACCTCGGTGTTCTTCGTAATCAGCGCACCAATACGGATTCCGCATTCCGAGTAGCGCTTCGACACCGAGTCAATCAAAATCACGTTCTGCTCGATACCTTCCAAATGGCATGCTGAGATATATGGCGACCCTGTGTAGATGTACTCACGATATACCTCGTCGGAGAAGAGATACAAATCGTACTTTTTTACCAAGTCGCGTATCTGGTTCATCTCGCGGCGAGTGTAGAGGTAGCCTGTCGGGTTGTTGGGGTTGCATATCATGATGGCCCTTGTGCGCTCGTTGATGAGTTCTTCAAACTTCTCTACTTTTGGCAGCGAGAACCCCTCCTCGATAGTGGTAGCGATGGTACGTATCTTAGCACCTGCCGAGATGGCAAAGGCCATATAATTGGCATAGGCAGGCTCGGGCACGATAATTTCGTCGCCAGGATTCAGACAGCTCAGGAATGCAAACAATACTGCCTCCGAACCGCCACTGGTAATGATGATATCCTCAGCCGTCACATTGATGTTATACTTAGCATAATAGTCCACCAATTTCTCGCGGTAGCTAAGATAACCTTGTGAGGGTGAATACTCCAGGATTTCACGGTCAATCTGCTTTAGAGCGTCAAGTCCTACTTGAGGTGTTGGAAGGTCGGGTTGGCCGATGTTCAGATGATACACCTTTGTGCCCCGTTTCTTGGCGGCTGCAGCCAATGGGGCCAGCTTTCGTATAGGTGATTCGGGCATCTCAAGGCCGCGGACAGATATTTCTGGCATCGTTTTGATTTACAATTTGACGATTTACAATTTACTATTTCCTAATTTGCGTGCAAAAGTACACATAAAATCTGAAAAAACGTACGAATTAAAAAAAAATGTGTACCTTTGCATCGATTTTGTTCCCTCAAAGGGGAAAATCATAAATGGTAAATAAGTAAATCGTAGTTTATAAGGTGAATTTCGAGGAATTATTGGAAACCCGTGACAAACGGCAGACCACGAAGATGCGCATGCCTTACGGCTTTTTCTATAAAAGGCTTATTGATGGCAAGTATTCTAACTTTGTCGAGTTCCACGATGAGGTTGCCGATCATATCTCCTTCGGCAAATTCGTCAGAAGTGAGGCAGAAGCGATGGAGAACATCCGCGACCGCCACCAACTGCATTTCAAACCTAACGAGGGTGATGATGGCGTCTATGCTATTGCTGTTGAAGTGGGACACTTTATCTCATTCGCACAACTCATCAATGAGAATCCTGCTGTTGTGGCAAAGAAGAATTTTATCGATGATACTATCCGGGATCTCTGTACGCTTACTGAGGAACTTAATAGCCACGACATCTTCCATGTCTGCTTTGCCCCTGACAATGTGTTGGCGCGCAAGGTCGACAATACTGTGCGACTGCTTTGTCACGGATCTTATTACCAGAAACTCGAGCAAGATGTGCTATGGGAAGGCGACGAAAAGTTTGTTGCCCCCGAAGTGCTCAATGGCGGTAAGATCGACGCCCGTTGCGATGTCTACTCTTTAGGTCGCTTTCTGGCCTGGCTTTATGAGTCGGCAGGTTTGCCTCTTGAACTGAAAAGCGTTGTTGCCAAAGCCACCGACGAAGATCCTTCCAAACGCTATCCCTCGGTGACAGACTTCTACAAGGCCATTGTCACCCGTCAAGTACTGCGTCGTTCGGTCATCACGGGCATCGCTGCAGTCATCATCGCTCTCTCCATCGTGGGCGCCTATTTCTACATGTTACCCAGCCCCGACGATGTAGAGTTCGTAAAACCTGTAGAGGAACCCATCCCCGACGACCTTATGGACGATGATCCTACACTCTTTGGTCTTGGTGCCGATCTTGACTCAGCTGCCATCGACTCCATTGTCCGTATGCGTACCCAGCAGAACGACTCTGTAAGGGTTGATGATCGCAAGATGCGTGAATATCAGGCTAAGGCAGAACAGATTTTCCGTAAACAGTTCCAACGCGAGGCTGATGCTATCCTTTCAAAGATTTACAATAAGGATAAAATGAACCTTTCTGAGAAGGATTTCATGGTGCGTAGTAAGTCGGTGACCGAAGAACTCGCCAAGAAAGAGGCCGAACTGGCCAAAGCTGCTAACCTCGGTAACGAGAAGTCACAACGTATTGCTTCGGAGATTATCGACCAACTTACCACCAAGAAGATGAAGGAACTTGATAAGGACTATCTTGGCATTCGCAAGAAGCAGGCTGAAGAAGATAAGAAGACAACAAATACAACAGAAAAGAAATAAACAATGAGAAGCAAAACAGCAATTTGGTTTGAGTGCAAAATCCGTTATGAAAAAGTTATGGAAGACGGTTTGCAGAAGAAAGTAACAGAAGCATATGTCGTCGATGCCCTCAGCTTCAGCGAGGCCGAGGAGCGCATCATAGAGGAAATGTCATCCTATATCAGTGGCGAATTCGATGTAACCGACATCAAGAAGGCCGCCTACAAGGAGATCTTCTTTTCCGATGACGAAATGGCTGATCGTTGGTTTAAGGCCAAACTTCAGTTCATTACCATCGACGAGAAAACTGAGAAAGAGAAACGTTCCGCTGTTACATACCTCGTGCAAGCAGGCACTTTTAATGGCGCAGTCAAGAACATAGAAGAAGTGATGGGCGGCACTATGATTGACTATGTCATCGCCTCCGTTGCTGAGACGACCATTATGGATGTCTATGAACATGAAAAGAAATGATAATTATGTACGACGTTAAAGGGCATTTGCACCAAATACTCGACACATTGCCACAGGGTACACGCCTTGTGGCAATTTCCAAGTATCACCCCAACGAGTATATTATGGCCGCCTATGAGGAAGGTCAGCGTGTCTTTGGTGAGAGCCACGAACAGGAACTCCGTCAGAAACATAATTCACTACCTTCGGATATTGAGTGGCATTTTATTGGCCACCTGCAGACTAACAAGGTGAAGTATATCGTTCCATATGTGTCTATGATAGAGGCTGTTGACTCTCTAAAGCTCCTAAAAGAGATTAATCGCCAGGCTGAACGTTGTGGTCGGGTTGTCAAGGTGCTTCTTGAGCTCCATATCGCTGAAGAAGCCACCAAATATGGTCTTACCCTTGATGCATGTCGTGAGCTTCTCGCAGACGGTGAATGGAAAGAGATGCAACACGTACAGATTTGTGGTCTTATGATGATGGCCTCGCTCACTGATAACCGCGACCAGATCCGTCGCGAGATGCAGACTGCTGCCGATTTCTTCGTAGAAATTAAGGAGAAATATTTTAACGATGATGATGCTTTCTGTGAACGCTCGTGGGGTATGAGCGACGACTATCTCATCGCCATCGATACCCACTCCACAATGGTGCGCATTGGCACCTCTATCTTTGGTCCACGCGTTTATTGAAATAGTACTGTCCTCGTTTCCTTGTGATTTTTCCGTAATTAATCGCATGGGTTGGACAATAGTGATAGCACGCCAGACAACAGGTACACCTCCCGTTATGAATCCATTTCGGCGGTGTACCTTTTATGTTGTCCACAGGGCATATTTTCGCGCACTTGCCGCACTGGATACATACATCCGGATCTACCATGAATTTCTTGTCTGTAACCATTCGTGCATTGAAGTAAGCACCAATAACGTATGAGTAGAGTCGGGGAGTGGCCCCTTTCTCCAGCTCCTCGATGCCTCTCTTGCAGTCCTTGATGATACTGATGATGTGGTACAACTGCCGTTCCGCATTCTCAATCTTCCAACGCTCGCGGTCCTCAGGATCCGTCTTCATAAACGGCAGACATACGTAACTCTCAGGCATCACCACAGAGAAAACCGTTTCCGCCTGTAGTCCTATTGCTTGTAATTCTTTATTCAGAATAGTCATTGTCTCACCTGTATTGTCTCCACAGGTGGTAAGTCCCCAGCAGAATGTCGTACTTGTTTTATTCTTCAGTGACAGCTGGCGGATAAAGTTCCTACATATCCTTGGCACTTGCCACCCATGCGTGGGAAAACAAAAACCGATTCTTTCCCCTTCGCGCAACTCAAATTCATTGCGTCCTTCCCTGATCATGTCGGGGATGGATAGCAACGCCTCGCCGATGCCCTTGGCTATCTGCTCAGCTACCCAGCGCGTATTGCCTGTACCTGAAAAATAGAATATCATATTGCAAAGGTAGTGCAATTCTGTCGAAATACAAAATTATACACGTTTTATTTTGGATAATAAAAACTTTTCCCTAATTTTGCACCCAAATTATGAATAAATAGAGTAGGTATGAAAGAACAAAACGACCAGCAGCAAGGGCTGCAACTGGAACTTCCACAGGATGTGGCGCAGGGAGAATATGCCAACTTCGCCATTATTACCCATTCAAGTAGTGACTTCATCATCGACTTTGCCCGCGTCCTCCCAGGCGTCGCCAAGGCCCAGGTTAAGAGTCGGGTCATCCTTGCTCCTGAGCACGCTAAACGTCTTCTTGGTGCTCTTCAAGAGAATATCATGCGCTATGAAAATGCATTTGGTCCCATCCGCATTCCTGAACAACAACCCCAAGGCATCGCGCCTTTCGAACTCCCTAAAGGTGAAGCATAGAAAGGGGAGATTCTTTGTAGCTGGAAATGAGATATTTTGTTACTTTTAGCTATGATGGGACACGCTACCATGGGTGGCAGATACAGCCCAACGGCGATTCGGTGCAGGCGAGACTGCAAGGGGCGTTGTCGACATTGTTGCGCCAAGAGATAGGTGTGACAGGTGCAGGTCGTACGGACGCTGGGGTACATGCGCGTATGATGGTGGCGCACTTCGACTATGACGGAGCCTTGGATTGCACACAGCTGACATATAAGCTGAACCGATTGCTGCCTTATGACATTGCGGTAGAGAAAGTGGAACCTGTCAGCGAGGAGATGCATGCGAGATTCTCGGCCACCTCGCGCACGTATCACTATTATATTCATACGACGAAAGATCCGTTTTGTAGGGCATACTCGTGTGAGCTACATTATCCACTCGACTTCCAGAAGATGAACGAGGCAGGGCTGCTGCTGACGGGTTATGACGACTTCGGGGCTTTTTGCAAGGCGGGAGCTGATGTGAAGACCACGCTCTGCCACGTTACAGAAGCGCGCTGGGTTCAGACATCCCCAACAACATGGTATTTCCGTATTACAGCAAACCGTTTTCTGAGGAATATGGTACGGGCCGTAGTGGGTACGATGATCGATGTGGGTCGTGGACGACTCTCACTCGTAGATTTTTGTAAAGTGATAGAAGGTAAGCGGCGCACGGAGGCTGGCGAGAGCATGCCCGGTAATGCGCTGTTCCTTGAAAAAATAGAATATTAGTGATGTGGCTGATACTAGCTTTTATGTCTGCAGCTCTGTTGGGCTGCTATGATTCTCTGAAGAAACAAGCGTTGAAGGGCAATGCGGTGATTCCTGTTTTGTTTTTGAATACGCTATTCTCGAGTCTGATTTTTCTGCCGTTTATCGTTCTGAGCGGTACGACGACTGTGCTCGACGGCACCATTTTGTATACAGCGAGTGGTGGCTGGGAAATGCACAAATATATCTTGCTGAAAGCGTTCATCGTGCTGTCGAGTTGGATTTTGGGTTACTTTGGCATGAAGCATCTGCCTCTGACGATTGTGGGGCCTATCAACGCTACGCGGCCTGTGATGGTGTTGGTGGGTGCTCTCTTGTTTTTTGGTGAGCGACTGAACGTGTGGCAATGGATTGGTGTGTTGATGGCTGTGATGTCGTTTCTGATGCTGAGCCGTAGTGGCAAGAAGGAGGGTATCGACTTCAAGCACGACCACTGGATCTATATGATTGTGGGAGCGGCGCTGCTGGGAGCCGTGAGTGGGCTCTATGACAAGTATCTGATGGCGCCCGTGGAGAACGGGGGTGTTGGACTGGATCGTATGATGGTGCAGTCGTGGTATAACATCTACCAGTGCGCGATGATGGGCGTTATGCTGTGGCTGCTGTGGTGGCCGAAGCATGAGCAGACGACACCGTACCACTGGTCGTGGTCGATCTTAGGGGTGAGTGTTTTCCTCTCTATGGCTGATTTTATGTATTTCTATTCCCTGAGTCTGCCCGAGGCGATGATCTCGATTGTGTCGATGATTCGACGAGGTAGCGTGATTGTGAGCTTCCTCTTCGGGGCATGGTTCTTCCATGAGCGTAACCTGAAGGCGAAGGTCGTCGATTTGGCGCTGGTGTTGTTGGGAATGGTGTTCCTCTATATAGGAAGCAGTTGAGGAGAGAAGGACTATTTCTTCTCTCTTTTTTTCTTCTTTTTCTTTGAAGAGAATAAATCACCGAAACCATCGAAGTCTTTCTTCATGATGAGACCGATGCCCTGTGTGTTGAGGCTCGACTTCGTGAAGTAACGGTCGTTGGTCTGGTTGTAGACTTTCAGTGCAAGATTACCGTTGGGCAACAGCAGGTACTGTACATCGAAGTCGCCAATAAATGAAGGATTGGCCTGGGTGGCATTGTCACGATAGCCGAACTGTCCGTTGAAGAGTAGCCGGTTATGAAGCATACGACCATTGATGATGCCTTCATACTCGGCATTGTGCCAGCCTTCATTGCCTGTGGAGATGTTGGCGCCAAAGCTCCAGTTGTCGTTCTTGATAAACTGGCTCAGCAGGGTGTTGATCTGCGTGGAGAGCGTGCCAGAGAGGAAGCTCTGCATGGCCAGTGATGTCTGATCTGGGCGCTCACTATTGCTGTTGTTGTTACCTTGATTATAGAATCGTCCGATGCCGAGAAGGTAGAGCACCTGCTGGTTCATCTCTTGCTGACCGTTGATGACAGAACGCACCATCTGCTGCTCGTCGGCATTGACGGTGGGCATTTCCAGGTCAAAATCTACTTGTGGGGCATTTGGCTGGCCGCCAATATTCATCAGACAGTTCACGCGAATAGTATTGTTGGTGAACGAGTTGCCGATATTGAGGTCGGAAAGGCTTACACCGTTGACGGTATAGACGGCCTGCAGGTTGAGGGCCGCGTCGTAAGGATCGCCACCAAAGATGATTGTACCGCCTGGGTTAAAGGTGAAATTCTTCTTGATGATGTTCTGGATGGTGATACCATAGGTTCCATGGTCAATGGTATAGGTGCCAAACATGTTGAATGCACCCTTGTTGTGGAATGAAGCGCGGATGGTGCCATCGCCGTAAAGGGTGATGTAATCGTTGGTGGCTGCATCCATCAGCAGGCGCACGGTGGCCTCTGGCGTGGCGTTGATGAGGAAGTTAATGTAGATATCGGTATCCGAGGCACGGGCGGGAGCTGTCTTCGTAATAGTGCCTGAGGCAGTGGTGCTCGATTCCCACTCGATGAACTCCTGCTTGGAGATGGCGTCAGGACTCGCAGCATTGTAGACGAAGACAGAGCCGGGTTGGGGTGTGACGTTGCAGTTGATGGTGACATCGTTGTCACGTCCGTGGATATCGACATTGCCCGAGGCATAGACTGTGCCATAGAACGAGCTGTCACCGAAGTCACCGAAATCATAGCCCAGCAAGTTCTCGGCTTCAACTTCGAGGTCGAAAGTGAGGCTTGTAAGATGTTCGTGATGGATGCCGCCAGAGAGGAATGCCTCGTGACCATCGCGGTCGTAGAGGGCCATATGGCGCAGTTGGATATCATCAGGAATCATCACGACAGTATCGTTTTTCAGCGTGTAGGTGGTGTTGAGTGGCGTCACGGTAGCTTCGCCATCGGTAACGATGATCTGGCCTGTGAGGTTGATGTTGTCAAGCGGACCCGCTACACGGGCATTGCCAATGGCGTGGCCATCGATGCTGGTGAGGAAGCTGCTGGTGAAGTTGTGCATGAAGGCGATGGCAGTGCCTTGAGCCTCAATGGCGAGGTCAATGTTCTCATGGATGGGTGACACATGGCCGTTGATGAGGGTCTTGGCGTCTGGACCGTCATCAGCAACGGCGTTGATGTCTATCTGCTCGAGCTCCTGGTTCCAATTGGCTTTCGCATGTAGCACACCCATGTGGCCGCGCTCGAACTTGAAGTCGTCGACGCGGAGGTCGGCATTGGCAGCAAACTTACCCAGTAGCGACGAGGCATGGGCGCGCCCTGTGGCCTTCCCGCTGAACTCAACGCTATGGAAGTTGACAAGGTCGAGGATATAGCCTACTTCCACCTCGTTGAGGTCGACGGTGAGTGAGTCGTTCTCATGTTTCGAGGCGATGCCGTCAATGATGATATGCTGCTGGTTGTGGTGCAGTGAGAAATGGTCGACGAGTAGGTAGCTGTCGTGGTAGATGATGTCGGAGGGCTCTACGTTCCAGGTGCTGTTATTAAGGATGATGTGTGAGGGTTGTACGCGCACATGAGCCTCGGGCTTGTCAGCGAGGTTACGGTAGAGCTGCATGATGGCGTTGAACTCACCGCTCATCTGCTTTTCCGGGAAGTGGTTGTCCCAGCGCAGGGTGGTGGTGAGATTGTTCTGACTGGCGTTTGCGAGCAGTTTAAGACCAAGGTTATGACCATTGTCCGTGAAAGTGGTGATGCTGGCCTCGCACTTCATGGTGTCGACGGGTGAGGTGATACGGATGATACCATCGGCATAGCGTGTGCCGTTGTAGGTGAAGGCGGGCATGTGGCCGTCGAGGTAGAGTTCGTGGGTCTTGTCGTTCACGCGTGCTTCGAGCAAGACGGGCTTAGGCAAGTCGAGATCGATGTTGAGGAAGCGATGCAGCCAGTCGGTCTTAGTGACGAGAAGGTGTAGGGCGAAGTTGTTGTTGCTCTGTCGGCTGTATTTCGGTAGTCCTGGCAGGGTGGGAAGCTTCGAGCCTAAAGCACTGACGATGCTCTGCAGCAACGTGGCATAGTCGAACTGTCCGCTCACCTCGGCTTCGGCAAAGTCACTATTCAGCTTGAGGAAGTGGATGCCTTCATCAAAATTGGAGGAGAGGTCGAGGTGGTCGAGGTAATAGGCGGGTTTCTTTTCGGTGGCACTAAGGCTGAAGTTGCTGATGTGCACCTCGCCTTGGAGGTCGTTGAGGTTGTGGCCAGTGAAATCGGCCAAGAGATAGCCTCCCATCGTAACGCCGTCCCATTGGTCGGAGAGCTTGATATTTGCTGCTTCAGCAGCGATATGGCCTGTGAGGGCTCCTTGGGCATACTGACCGCCAAGTGCGATGTCATTGAAGGCGTAGCCGTCGTAGTCGAGATGGTGGATGGTGCCGTCGATGGCAACATCGGGCTTCTGCTTGTCGTGAAGTTGTCCGCTGACGGTCAGTTTCGTGGCTAAGTTGCCTAACTTGGAATTGTCGAGCAATTGGCGCAGGTTGATACCCTCTGTCTCTACCTGTCCGCTGAAAGCCTGACTGTCATTCATATCCAACTGTATGTCGACATTGCCAATACCTGAGCGGATGGATGTCTTCAAGGTTCCAGAGCCTTGAGGCGAACGGTCACAGATACCGCTCATCTGGAGGCTGCCGATGCGGGTAAGTTCTTTCGGTAACTGGGGGATAGCCTTCGTGAGGAAGTCGAGACTGGTGTCGGCAAAGGTTAGGTTGTCGAGCTGCAGATGCCAAGAGGCTTGTGGACTGAAGTTCTGAATCCATCCGTTGGCACGGATGTCGATATCACGCTGTTCTGTGCTGACGATGAGCTGTTTAAGACTGAGCCCTGAGTCTGTACCGCTGAAGTCGGCAGTAAGGACGATAGGTCTCTGCGAATTCTTTAGCGATGGCTCAAAACATCTTAGGTCTGAGGGAGTTACGCTTGTGTTGTTAATAATCCCATGATAGGTAAGTGAACCTTTCTTCAGGCCATTCTTGTCGAGCAAGTAGGTAGCCTGCAGGGTGTCGATGTGAAGCTGGCTGCTGGGCATCTCGAGGTCGAATTGTGAGAGTCGTGCCTGCTGACGGCCTGCCTCGAGATGAAAGCCGAGGCGCGAGAGGGTGAAGCCTGATTGCTCGATGAAACCGAGACGTTTGACGCTGACGTTGAGTGAATCGTCTGTTAAGGTGCGTAGGCTGATGTTGGCACTGAGGTCGCTGATGCCTAAATGGGCAGGATTGAACTTACCGTCTGTACGAGCCACGTCTAACTGGTCATATTTGACATTGGTATGTCGCATGATCAGGGTGTTTATGCGTAGGTCGAGTGGGGTATGGCTCGTAGTATCCTTCGAGGCGAGAGAGTCGAGTACAAACTGAAAGTTGGGCTTCGCCTGGGCGTTTCGGCGATAAAGTGAGAGGTGGGCACCAAAGAGTTGTGCCGATGAAATGGAGATTTTTCCGTCAGTTACCAATGGCCCGATGTCGATCTTTGCGGAAAGACGGGCCACGCGAACCATCTCTTTCTCATTCTGATCCCAGATGGTGAGGTCTTCGATAATGATACGGTTGAGGAAGCCTGGGTCAACGCGCCCCACTTTGACGCGTGTACCCAATTCACGTTCTACCATACTGGCCACAAAGGAGCCTATATGGCGTTGCGCTGCGGGGATGTGGGAGATTCCCATGAGCATCAGATTAAGACCGATGATGCCCCAAATCGTCCAGCTGACGAACCGTTTGAATAGCTTCACGAGGCAAAAATACTACAAATTATTGGTATTTCGGCATTTTTTTCCGAAATTTTGGTTTTGTCTACTAATTTTTTATTAATTTTGCCATCGATTTGCGCAACTATTCTTAATATCTCAATAAATGGCAAATGTAATTAAGTTACACAAAGGTTTAGACATTAACCTTCAGGGCAAAGCCGAGGAGAAGAAGATCCAGTTGAAGTCAAATGGCAAGTATGCACTGGTGCCGGATGACTTCGAGGGTGTTACTCCGAAGGTCGTTGTCAAAGAAGGCGATGCTGTCAAGGCCGGGGATGCGCTGTTTGTCAACAAACAGTATCCCGAAGTGAAGTTTGCCTCGCCTGTCAGCGGTACAGTAAGTGCCGTGGTGCGTGGTGAACGTAGGAAAGTACTCTGTGTGAAGGTTGATGCCGATGCCCAGCAGAGTTATGTGGATTTCGGCAAAAAGGATGTTTCCAAACTCGACGGTAAGGCTGTCATTGACGCGCTTCTCGAGGCTGGCATCTTCGGCTACATCAACCAGCTGCCCTATGCTGTGTCGACGAATCCGACGGTGATGCCTAAGGCCATCTTTGTTTCCGCCCTGAGAGACAAACCGCTGGCTTGTGACTTCGAGTACGAGGTGACGGGTCAGGAGCAGGACTTCCAGACGGGTCTGACGGCACTCTCTAAGATTGCAAAGACCTATCTGGGTGTAGGCGTTGGTTCCAAACTCGAAGGCGCGAAGGATGTTGAGGTGACCGTTTTCGAAGGCAAGTGCCCTGCTGGCAATGTGGGTGTGCAGGTGAACCATCTTGATCCGGTCAACAAGGGTGAGGTGGTATGGACTGTCGGCGACCCAACGGTGGTGCTTTTCATCGGACGCCTCTTTAATACCGGTAAGGTTGACCTGAAGCGTACGGTAGCCCTTTGTGGTAGTGAGATCAAGAGCCCTGCCCATGTTGATATGCTTGTTGGCGAAGAGCTCTCTACATTGCTCTCCAACAGCTACGACGCGCAGAAGAGTGTCCGCATTATCAATGGTAATGTGCTGACAGGCAAGCCCACCACCAAGGAAGGCTTCCTGGGAGCCCACACCTCTGAGATTACCGTGATCCCTGAGGGTGACGATGCCGACGAGACGCTGGGCTGGATTCTGCCTCGTTTCAAGCAGTTCTCTGTCAGTCGCAGCTACTTCTCTTGGCTCTGTGGCAAGAAATCGTATGCCCTCGATGCCCGTGTAAAGGGTGGTGAGCGCCACATGATCATGAGCGGTGAGTACGACAAGGTGCTGCCGATGGATATCTACGGTGAATACCTCATCAAGGCGATCATCTCTGGCGATATCGACCGTCAGGAGGCGCTGGGCATTTATGAGGTGAGTCCTGAGGACTTTGCGTTGGCCGAGTTTGTGGATAGCTCTAAATTAGAGTTGCAGCGCATTGTGCGTGAAGGACTGAACATTTTACGTAAAGAAAATGCATAAAGACATGAGTGCTATAAGAAACTTATTTAACAAGATGAGGCCAAGCTTCGAAGAGGGCGGCAAACTGCATGCTTTCCGCAGTGTCTTCGACGGTTTTGAGACGTTTGCGCTTGTGCCTAACGATACTTCCAAGTCGGGTGTCAATATTCACGACGCCATCGACTCGAAGCGCATTATGAGTATGGTGGTCATCGCCCTGATGCCTGCCATGCTGTTCGGTATGTACAATATCGGATATCAGAACTATCTCGCTGCAGGAACGCTGGCTTCTGCCTCATTCTGCGAGATCTTCTGCTATGGTTTCCTCGCTGTACTGCCAAAGATTCTGGTGAGCTACATTGTAGGTCTGGGTATTGAGTTTGCCTGGGCCCAGTGGAAGGGTGAGGAGATCCAGGAGGGTTACCTCGTTTCAGGTATCATTATCCCGTTGATTATTCCTATCGGCTGTCCGCTGTGGATGCTGGCTCTGGCTTGCGCCTTCAGCGTCATCTTCTGTAAGGAGATCTTCGGTGGCACGGGTATGAACATCTTCAATCCTGCCATTGCCGCACGTATGTTCCTCTTCTTCGCCTATCCGTCGAAGATGACGGGTGATACCGTTTGGGTGGCCCAGAGCTCTATCTTCGGACTGGGTAACGACCTGCCCGACGGATTCACCGCAGCCACACCGCTCGGACAGATGGCTCAGGGTGTCAACCCCGACGCTTCTATATGCGACATGATTTGTGGTTTTATCCCTGGCTCTATCGGTGAGACCTCCGTCATAGCCATCGCCATCGGTGCCGTTCTCCTGCTGTGGATGGGCATTGCCTCTTGGCGCACCATGCTCAGCGTATTCGTGGGTGGTACCTTGATGGCTATCATCTTTGAGCAGACGGGCCAGTCGATGACCTGGTGGCATCACTTTGTGCTGGGTGGTTTTGCCTTCGGTGCCGTGTTCATGGCTACCGACCCTGTCACCTCATGCCGCACAACCACCGGACAGTTTATCTATGGATTCCTGATTGGTGCGATGGCCATCATCATCCGTGTGATGAATGCCGGCTATCCTGAGGGTATGATGCTCGCCATCTTCTTTGGTAACATGTTCGCGCCTACGATCGACCACTTCATCGTTGAGCGCAATATCTCGAAACGTTTAAAGAGAAGAGGCAACTCTTAATTGAAAATTGATAATTGAAAATTGAAAATTATGAGCAAGCTAAATACAAATTCTAACGCGTACATTATTATATATAGCGCGATACTCGTGGTCATTGTGGCCTTCCTGTTAGCATTCGTCTATCAGGCCTTAAAGCCTATGCAGGATGCTAATGTGGCCCTCGATGTGAAGAAACAGATACTCTACTCGCTGAACATCCGCGACCTCGATGGTGCTGAGGCAGAAGCCAAATACGCTGAGGTAGTGAAGGAAGAAGGCGAGAAGGACGGACAGAAATACTACCTGTGCGAGATCGACGGTGAGGATATCCTCGTGGTTGCTCTGAAGGGTATGGGACTCTGGGGCGGCATCAGTGGTTACATGTCTATCCATGGCGATGAGACACCTACCGTCTATGGTGCTTACTTCAACCATGAAAGTGAGACTGCCGGTTTGGGAGCCGAGATCAAGGACTCTCAGGAATGGCAGGAGAAATTCATCGGCAAGAAGGTCTTCGTCGATGGCACTCAGGATGTGGCTATCTCTATTGTGAAGAAAGTGGAGGATCCTACGACTCAGGTTGATGTCGTGACGGGTGCCACGCTGACTTCTAATGGTGTGAATGATATGATCAAGGCTGGTCTGAAGGACGCAGGAAAGAATGCCGTCGAACTCTTTGTGAAGATGATGTGCACCAAAGAGCCTGCCGATTCTACAGTCGTTGAACCAAAAGCAGAGGAGGAGTAAACTATGGCATTATTCAGTAAACAAAATAAGGAGGTTTTTACCAATCCGTTGAACCTCGACCATCCCATCCTGGGCCAGGTACTGGGTATCTGCTCGGCATTGGCTGTGACTTCGCAGTTGAAGCCTGCCATCGTGATGGGTCTCGCTGTGACGGTCATCACCGCCTTTGCGAATGTGATTATCTCTATCATCCGCAACACCATTCCTAACCGCATCCGTATCGTGGTGCAGCTGGTGGTTGTGGCTGCTCTCGTAACCATCGTGTCTCAGATTCTGAAAGCTTTCGCCTACGACGTGAGCGTTCAGCTCTCTGTGTATGTAGGTCTGATCATTACCAACTGTATCCTGATGGGCCGCCTCGAGGCGTTTGCCATGCAGAACAAGCCCTGGCCCTCGTTCCTCGACGGTGTGGGCAATGGTCTTGGCTATGCTATGATCCTGGTTATCGTAGGTGCTGTTCGTGAACTGCTGGGCCGCGGCTCACTGCTGGGCTTCCAGATCATTCCTGATGCCTGCTATGACTTCGGCTATGTGAACAACGGTATGATGACGATGCCAGCCATGGCGCTGATTCTCGTGGGTTGTGTGATTTGGGTACATCGTGCATATTTTTATAAGGAGAAGTAAGTTATGGAACACGCAATATCATTACTGTTTAGGTCGATTTTTGTCGACAATATGATTTTCGCCTTCTTCCTCGGCATGTGTTCCTACCTTGCTGTGTCGAAGACGGTGAAGACCTCATTGGGCCTCGGACTTGCTGTGACCTTCGTGCTCACGGTGACCGTTCCCGTTAACTATCTGTTGCAGACCAAGGTGCTGGGTCCTGATTGCCTTGTAGAGGGTGTCGACCTCAGCTACCTGTCGTTTATCCTCTTTATCGCTGTGATTGCCGGTATGGTGCAGCTGGTGGAGATGACGGTCGAGAAGTACTCGCCCTCGCTCTATGCCGCCCTCGGTATCTTCCTGCCGCTGATTGCCGTTAACTGCGCCATCATGGGTGCTTCGCTCTTCATGCAGCAGCGCATCCTCATGGATCCCAGCAACTCGCAGGCCATCACCTCTATCTTCGATGCCGTCGTCTATGGCTTCGGCTCTGGTATCGGTTGGGCACTGGCCATCGTGGCTATGGGTGCCATCCGCGAGAAGATGCAGTATTCGGATGTACCCAAGCCCCTGCAGGGCCTCGGTATCGTGTTTATCACTGTAGGCCTCATGGCTATGGCGATGATGTGTTTCTCTGGACTGAACATATAAAGGTAAAAAAGTAAAAAGGTAAAAAAGTAAAAATATGGCTCAGTTTATAGCATATAGCATAGGAGTTTTCCTCCTGGTAATCATCTTGCTGGTGATTATCCTGTTGGTGGCAAAGAAATACCTGTCGCCCTCAGGAAACGTGAATATTACAGTTAATGGTGACAGGGTGCTCAACGTGCCTCAGGGTAACAACCTGATGGCTACGCTCAACCAGAATGGCATTTTCCTGCCTTCTGCCTGTGGTGGTAAGGCCAGCTGCGGACAGTGTAAGGTACAGGTACTTGAGGGTGGGGGCGAGATCCTCGACTCTGAGAAGCCTCACTTCACCCGTAAGCAGATCAAAGACCACTGGCGTCTGGGTTGTCAGTGCAAGGTGAAGGGCGACCTCAAGATCCATGTCGACGAGTCAATCCTCGGCGTGAAGGAGTACGAGTGTACCGTCATCTCCAACAAGAACGTGGCAACCTTCATCAAGGAGTTCAAGGTGCAGCTGCCTGCTGGCGAGCACATGGACTTCCTGCCCGGATCGTATGCACAGATCAAGATTCCTGCCTTCGACTGCATCGACTACGACAAGGACTTCGACAAGTCGCTCATTGGTGACGAGTATCTGCCTTCATGGGAGAAGTTCGGACTCTTCCCGTTGAAGTGTAAGAACCCCGAACCCACCATTCGTGCTTACTCGATGGCCAACTATCCTGCCGAGGGTGATGTGTTCATGCTCACCGTTCGTATCGCCACCCCGCCGTTCAAGGCCGACAAGAGTGGCTTCATGGAGGTCAACCCCGGTATCGCCTCGTCTTACATCTTCTCGCTGAAACCTGGCGACAAGGTGATCATGAGTGGTCCTTTCGGCGACTTCCACCCACACTTCGACTCGAAGAAGGAGATGATCTGGGTTGGTGGTGGTGCCGGTATGGCTCCGCTCCGCGCACAGATCATGCACATGACCAAGACGCTGCACACCAAGGATCGCGAGATGCACTACTTCTATGGTGCCCGCGCGCTCAACGAGGTGTTCTATCTCGACGACTTCCTGGGCTTGGAGAAGGAGTATCCCAACTTCCACTTCCACCTGGCCCTCGACCGTCCAGACCCCGCAGCCGATGCTGCTGGCGTGAAGTACACTCCGGGCTTCGTCCATCAGGTGATGCTCAACACCTATCTGAAGGACCACGATGCTCCCGAGGATATCGAATACTACATGTGTGGTCCTGGCCCCATGTCGAAGGCCGTCGTCTCCATGCTCGACTCTCTCGGCGTCGATCCGGAGAGCATCATGTACGACAACTTCGGAGGATAAAAGCGTTTCGAACTTATCCAAGAAGAGGGTATGCCCAACCATAGGCATATCCTCTTCTTGTATGATAGAGGTTTAGGGAAAACCCCACCCATGTTTAGGGTTTTTCACTTGTGCGTATGGGAAAATCTTCTTACCTTTGCACCAGAAATAATAAATGAATGTCGAACCAATTAAATGATAGAAAGGGTAAAGTTATGAAGAAGCTGTACACAATGATGATGATGGCCGTGATGGGACTGATGACCATATCTCTCACTTCTTGCGAGGACGAGAGAATCGCAAACACCCTCGAAGGCACCTGGAAGGGTAATATGTATATCGCCTGCAAGTGGGACGGCCGTGAATACGATGCCACCTATACCGAGATCACATTCCTCAAGGATCCCAGCCGTTACTCAAGCGGTAGCGGATACTGGGTGGACTACTACAGCGATGCCCCTTGGGACTATGTAGCCAATCACATCAACTGGAGAGTGGACTATGGTACCATCTATGTCAACTTTGTTGAGGAAGGCTCATCGCTGGCCATCCGCGACTACCATCTCACCAGCAGCCGTTTCTGGGGCTATATCAGCGATGGCGGTAATGATGTGGAGTTTGAGCTTTACTGCGTAGACCGTCCAAACTACTACAATTACCGTTGGGGCTTCGACTATAATGGATATCGCAGCTACACCCGTGGCAACGGTGCTGACAGCACCAAGACCGTCGAAATGCCCAAGCGCTTCGTCCGGCCATGACCTTCTGTCATCCCGGCAAAAGCCTGTCGCTTATTCTATGAGCTCAAAGTGCTGGTAGTCCTTACGTGTAGTCCAGTCACCGCCCCACTCGAAGCCTGCCTCAGTAAAGAGACGGAAACAGAGGTCTTCGTGATCAATCTTATAGGGGAAATCCCAGGAGCGGTCGCAATATGCCTTGGCGGTGGCTGGCTGGATGAGGAGCGTGCCGTCACATGCCAGGAACAAAAGTCCGCAGCAAACCAAGGTGGCGGCCATTCCCCATTTTCCCAGTATTCTCATAATAATCATATTTATTAGCCTATTGGATAGTCCTCAGACTGTTTAACACTGCAAAGATAAGAACTTAATTTGTAACTTGCAAGTTATTGGCCAACTATTTTATTTCGTGAGTTGCTGGTAGAGCTTGAAGAGTTCGGCCACGCACTGGCTCTCGGTCATGGTCTTGATGGGGAAGCCGTAGGCTGCCATTACAGAGCATGGTTTGTCATCTCGACAGAACCTCATCCTGTCATCTCGAGCGCAGTCGAGAGATCTCTTCCCTCAGTTAGCTAATGGAGAATCATCATCTTCTTCCTCGTTATCTAATTCATCCAACTTCTTAACAACGTCTTCTGGCAACAGAGCACCAGAGTGACCTTTCGACCAATCAAATCCAGGAATCTCCTTTTTAAGTTTTTCAAGCGAGATGCGCGGTATTTCTCTTGGGTCAGTCGGATCCATACAGATTATATCCACATACATCCTTCGTTTGGTTGATCCAGCCCAGTCTTCAGAAGGGTAGGGGTCAGAGATAAACTGTCCGCTAAACACAATGCCAGCCTTATAGTCACCAGTGCGCAACATATAGAAGTAGTCACCCCTTCGAGCCTCTTCCCACTCGTAGATGCTCCAGTTCATGCGGAACATGCCATGTTCCAGATTTGCTACGCATTCCTTATAATCCTTCTCTTTGAAGGAACTGATAGAAGGATTCCACCGCATCAGATAATGTCGAGGTTCTGTAGGCATAGGCAACACTTCAAAACTCACTTCCCATATACAGCTGTCGCCGTTGGAATCTTCCACGATGGGTTTGCCATTCCCTTGAAAATTGAAACGGGTACCAGGTTCTGTGTCAACGCTGATAATGCGTGTTAGGCAATCGTCTTCACCGCCATCAAGGACTAAGAAACTTAATGAGCTCTTTATAGCGTATGGAAACACACCATTATTATATAGATAGCAGCCGTGAAATGTTGTTGGCATATCATCAACAACCAACACCAGATGACCATCAATATTCTCAAGGATCATGTTCTGATTATTTTCGTTAATCTGTAATGCAATGTGTGTAACCTCACCACTGCGAACCTTGTCAATCACATCACCAGCCACCTCTAAAGTGATAGCCACCTCGTTAATATCAATCTCTTTGTTCTTATCTTCCGATTTCATAGGCGTATTGTTATTGGAAATTCCTGTTTGCGAGGGCAAAGATACAAATAATAACTCAAATATGTATATAATATTATTAGACATTGTAGTTTTTTTCTTTTTAACATGGCGAAATTACTAAAAATAGTTTGAAGACTAATACTTTTGTTGTTTTGATTTGGTTACAAACCCAAAAAATGTTATCTTTGCAGATGATATAAGGTCACCTATTCTGAAATATGAAAGTGGCATGTTATTAACAATAAACAATGAGGCGCTTATGAAGCGAAAAAAAATATAACCGAGTAAGGTAACGAAAAAGGTCTCATGCTATGGCAGTAGCACGAGACCCATAGGTTCTCTCTTCTGGTAGGGAGATCTGAGTTACCCCAAATCTCTACTTATAGTTCCCGTGCAAAGATAAGAAGAATTTCCGATATTTGCACAGTATGAGTTCTCATACCAGAGTTTTTTAGTATTAATTAGCAATTGAAGGAAATAGCCGAATGAATGTCATCTTTATCGATGTAACATATGCTTGTAGATGATAACGACATCAACACTATTACTTCATGAGCTATAGTAAAAATCATTAAAACGATATTGAGTATGACATACCCGTATCAAAAGATACTCCCTCTGGAGTTCGAGAACCCAGACAGTACCCCATTACTGACAGAGAGCTATAAGACCTTAGGAGCCTTGCATTCTGTCATATGTAAGGGAATTGAATTCACTTCCAAGAATCAATTCCCGATAGTAGAACCATATTCTGGTAAGATACCAGAAATATTGTGTTCAGTTCACCGACTTCGTAAGAAGCCAGAATCTCTTCTGCGTAACCTCTGTGGTCACTTCTTTACGTCCGATTCTAACATTGAGCCTTATTGGAATAATCCTTTTAGATACCTTCTGTGGCTCAGGCAATTTGGTTATGTGATTTCTACAGATTTCTCTATATATACTAATATGGTGTTGATACAGAAGTTGTGGAACTCTTTCAGAAATAAACTAATGTCTGCCTTTTATCAGCGAAATGACATCAATCTTATCCCTGCCCCCTCATGGGGTGATCTGGAAAATATTGAATTATATATGGAAGGCTGGCCGAAGAATAGTCTGATTGCCATCAACAGCACCGGTGTCGGTAGTGACAAACGCTGTCGATACATCTGGCTTGAAGGGTACAATGCCATGCTCAATATCTTGAGACCTACACATATAATAAGGTATGGCGCTTACATAGAAGGAGAGCGTAAAGATATAAGTACTTTTTTTCCTAATAACAATAAACCAGGTTACAGATATGGGAGCTAACGGATCATACGACAAAAACTTAGGTGGAGTGCCTAAAGACAAACGCACCCATACAGAAACTGGCTATACAATAGAGGGACACAAAGTGTTGCTTCAAACAGGGAAAGAAAGCCAAACAAAGAACATTATGAATTCAAATACAGACAATTCTATTTATCTTATGGCTAAGCAGAATGAAGATGGAACACTGACCATTCTAAATATCAATGCAAATAAAGGCCATAAAATAGGTACTGAGATTAATTTGGTATTTGATTCTCATGGTAATCTCGTTCCTTTCAATGGGAAGAAAAGTGGCTCTCATTCTCACCTATGGGAAGAACAATCTGATGGAAATATGGGAAGGAAGCCTGTTCCGAAAGGTGGGAATAGCCATTTACCAATTCCTGATGAATATAAACCGCTCATTGATAAAATAGTCCATTTTAATAAACAGAAAAATAAGATAAAGAAGAAATGACAAACCAGATTCAAAGAAAGATTGCCATTAAAGACTTTTATGGCAAGGGTAAGCACATCTACGAGGATCAAATGGGATTTGACGAGCAGCATAAATCCGAAGCTCGTTCATTAGTGGCACGTGAGGTCTTTCGCTATCATGTAGAGAAATTAGGTCTTAACTTAGGGTTCTATTATCCCCCCACCGACACATTCTATGCAATCTATAATGATGCCCGACCTGTAGAGGTCTATACAATGCCTCGTGACAGACGTCGTTCTGATTTCATTGGTTGGCAGTGTGAATGCGATCCTCACGATCAAGACCAGCTCATTGCCACTTTCGATGACATTACTGAGGTTTGGGATGGTTTGAAGATTGATGGTAAAGACTTCGAGGAAGTTATCAACCATTCATACATCGTCGCTCTGAACTAAAACAACGATGCAGGACTTTCATCGTTCCTGCATCGTTTGATTAATAATGCGTGTCTATGTACCCAACTGAAAACATTAGAAGTCGTCATCAGGTTGTAGTTTTAACTTATCTGCAAGTGATGTGACGATTTTGTCGAACATAGATGGTGTAAGAGGGGCGAACTCTTTTGCGGCCTTTTTGATTTTTAAACTTGACTTATAGTTGTATTCTGGATAAATGGCTGAGATGGGAACCGTTTCTGTTGCTGGATACTGTTTAGCACTCCAGTCGAATGTCAAACTTGGAACATTTGCAGATACTTGGGCGCGTCCATCTTTACATTTAATTTTGATAGTGAAGTCGGCATACACTTCCCAGCCTGCCATGAAGTTTACTTTATGAAATCCCATATTAAGACGTCCTTTGTAAACCACAAGTCCTTCATCCTTGTCTTGCACGTCTATTCCTATTTTCGACTTACCTTGTGATCCTGCCCAATCACTTAATGCTTCCAAAGCACGTACATAAAGTTTATCTGAGGAAACTCCCTCCACCATTACAACATGTTTCTTTTCCAACATTCCGTTGACCAGTTCTTCTTGTGCGCTAATTGTTGCTGTCATTAACAGCATGATTGCGATTGATAATAATTTCTTCATAATTTTTTTTGTTTAAAGTTATCTATTTCCTTTTGCTCTGTTATGTGTCTTGCAGAGCATTTGGCAGTTTTCAATCGTAGTTTCGCCACCTTTGCTCCAGGCCGTTACGTGGTCGGCATCCATTTCTTCCAGCTTCCAGATACGATGCGCGTTCTGATCGTGACTGATTGCGCAGTAAGGACAGTTGCTGATACCCTCAGCCTTGGCCTTATCCGTCTGCTGCTGATACACCTTTCGCATGGTGGGCTTATCGAACAGACGGACGTTCAGCAGGCGTGTATCCTTACAACCGCCCAGCACAAATTCAAAGATGCCCTTATGGTCTGACACGTAGTCATCAGCATACAGCTCCGCTACCTTTGCCGATATCTCATTGTGGTTATAGGCATTTGAATGGAACCGCTCATAAAGGTCGCCCCAGTTCAATCCCTGCATCTCAGGATAGATGTCGTTGAAGAGATTGTCAGCCCAGTCGATGACGGTATTGAAATAGGTCTTTATCTCTTTGATGTTATCGTCCTTGCGATGGGCACTCATATACACATCTACATTTCCCTTGCTCACCCATTTCAGGGCTGTAGCTAAGAATTGCTGACGGTTAGCTGGTCCCTTCACAAAACTCTCCCAGCGTTGTATGTTGGCGTTCTGTGAATTGCTGAATTCCTCCTTGCAGGCTGTCACGAACTTACCGCTGTAGATGGCATTCAGCTCCTCCTGCTCGTTCAGTGGAATACCCGCTATGTTGATGGTCTTAAACCACTCCTTGATCTCCTCCTCTGCATGTTGACCTTCGCCTTCACAGATATACACCAGCAACTCTGTCTTCAGAATCTTCTGTTGCAGACCTTCGTTCAGGCTATCAAAGATCTGTTCCAGACCATTCACCTTCACGGCAAACTTATTCTTCACGAAACGACCTAATGAGGTGATGCGCTGCTGACCATCGAGCACTTCATATTTCCCTGTCTCTACATTATTATTAAAATATATAAGGCCGAGAGGATAGCCTTTCAATACCGATTCTATCACAGCCACATCTTTCTTGCCGTCGGCATAGATATAGTTACGCTGATACTCTGGCTGAATCACCAGTTGACCAGCCATACCATATACGCCCTTGCCTTCGAATTCGTTGTAGTCAAAGCCGTCGCATATCTGTTCTACGGTATAGATCTTTAGTTCTGTCTTCATAAGCTTATTGTTTTTTGCGGATTAGTATTCTTCTATATGGTAGTTCTGGGATTCCGTCTTTGATATAGTAGAGATCTCCATCTCGAAGTCCTTTATTTAGTTTCTTTAGTTCACGAGGATAGGGCTTTAATCCCAATTCCAAACCATAGTCACCATGTGGGTGTCCAATAATCTCAAATTGCTCTGGGCAATATTTGTCTAAGAACGTAATAGGCACTCCCATTGTTCCTTCATAATCTGATGGGATCGCATCTGTAAATGGAATGTCTATTGCATCGTAATTTGCATAATGAATATATTCCTTCTGCCCGCGGATTTCCTTATGTTTACTATGCTTGAAGTTCTCAACCATTGTCATTAACTGCAGAGGTTCATGGCGACGACCATGATCAATGTTAGTAAACCAACGTACCCCTTTTACACGAATATATCTGTTCCCATTTTCATCAACTCGCCATCCGGAAGCCTCAAGTGGGTAAGTGCTTGGAACACCAAACTCTCTATCGCCACTACTGATACTTATGCCCATCCACATTTTGTTATCCTTGATTAAAGGAAAAACCTCTTTATAAGAGATTGCATTAACGTTCCCGATTATCACAAATAGTTTCCCCGAATTCATCAGCCACGCTACGAACTCACGGAACAGCGAGAACGGCGGGTTTGTGATGATGATATCTGCTTCGTCTCTAAGCTTTGTTACTTCTTTACTGCGGAAGTCACCATCGCCCTCCAGGTACTGCCATTCCAAATCGTTGATGTCGATACGATTGTCGCCTGTGATGTCTCGCTCCAACACGAAAATTTTGCCGTTCGTTTTAGTCTTGTCTGCATTGAAATGGGGCTGAGAGGTTTCGAATAGGGTAGGCTGATACGGCATTTTATATTTCTTACTCTCAGGAGCGTAACTTGTAGAAATCAGCTTCTTCAATCCGAACAACTGAAAGTTCTGGGCGAAGAACTTGGTAAAGTTGCTCCACTCAGGATCATCGCAAGGCAGTAGCACCGTCTTGTCGCGAAACACGTCTGGGTTGTAATCCAGATAAGCGTTGATCTCTTTCTGTATGTCAGCATACTGCGTATAGAACTCATCGTTCTTCGCAGTCTTTGCATTTGCAAGGTTTGTATTTGCCATACGCTATGCATTAAGGCGTATTGCTTATCTTCGGAGGTAGGCTGAGATAGAGCACAAAAAACATGGACGGTATTCCAATCCATGCTCTAAAGGCTCTACCAAAACCTACCAAAACCGGATAAGTCACGTCCATGCATATCGCACAGACGTTTGCGACTTATTCATTCGGTTTCGGTTTCTTTTTGAATTTGGTAGATTCTTAGAGCAATTCCGAATAACAGCAAACGCTTGTTATATTTTACCCACAAAAGTCACACCGGCGTTCACACTTGAACATCGTGCCGGTGATCGTTTGCAAAGGTACGAATAAGTGAGCACAATACAAAACAAAAATCGATTTTTTTTCTTTTATTGTCGAACGGGAGTACCTAAGAGCGGAAGCTCAGAGGTACGAATAAGTGAGGAGAATACCAAACAAAAACGGAATAAATCATGAAAATAGCCTTGAAAATAGGGTAAAAAACGTAGGGTGGTACATAAATCTTGCATTTTAGACGTTATTTTGGGTCAAAAATTCGATGAATTTTTGCATATATGCGTTATTATAGTTATCTTTGTAGCCAAGAAAAAGTTTATGTCAACATTTTATGAGAACTAACAATCACCTTAACTCCATCTGTTGGGCAGCATTTCTTGAAATGGGTGCCCGTCTCGAAAACTCACCGAACCTGGCTATCTGACTTGTGAGATAGTTATGGTATGTCCCTATGAGCATACCGAATATTAACCCTCAAATAAAAAGGAAAAGAAATATGAGGCAAAATATTAAAAGGGAGAAATCCCTTTTAGGGTTGTTCTATCCTGCTTATCGTCGTAACATTAAGGAGATGATAAAAGAATGTCCCTATATGAAAGATTATCTGAAGGTTATGTGTCCCGAAGAGATTGTTGAGGTTGAGTTCGACTTGGCAAGAGGTGACAAGTTAAGAGTATACCGTGAGATTTCGTATATGATCAAGAACGGATGGCTGATGATTAGTGTGAAAGGACTATCCAGATACCTGGCGGAACATAGCAATCTGGCAGACAACGAAAACTATGATACACGAACGGAGACAATTCGTGGTTACATCAGACGATGCATAGTAATGTTTAAATAATTCGCGTACTCTTATGACAGATATTTTGAAATTAAGTGTGTTCAACACTTTACAGTCTTATGAGAGTAAGCCCCTGACGTTGGAGAGCATCCTCTGGTGGATCAGTCACGACAAGAGTGTGGCCCAGAAAACCGAGCTCTATCGGAATATGGCCCTCGCCATCAGCCCCGAAGAGGCCAAAAAGAAGGTGAAGGAGGCCATGATGCCGGCCTTCTCGGTGGCTGTCGTCTTCCAGGATCGTGGCCGGCAGACACAGCACGTGGCCAGCGTAACGGGGCTCTCACTCTGCGACATCGACCACATAGACCAAGTGGATGAAGTCTTCCAGAAGATTGCAGCCGATCCGCATACACTCCTGCTTTACCGTACTATCAGCGGCAAGGGCCTCAGGTGTATCTACCGTTATGTCGACGAGAACGGCAAGCCGCCACAAAACGCATTGCTTTACCGGGCGGCCTACCGCAAAGGTAACACCTATTTCGCCGGTCTGGCAGGGATGGATTACGATGGCAAGTGTGGCGACCTGACACGACTCTCTGGCATGGCCCACGATGCAGAGGCCTACTATAACCCCGATGCAGAACCCTTTGCCGTCAGCGATGCCGAGGCGGCAGAGGCCAACCTCGACCCGAGTACGGAGTCGGGCAAGCCGCGCAAGAATGAAGCTCCCGGTACGTATCACACCGCTGCCAACGAGACATGGAGCGTGGTGGAGAAGATGCTCGCCAAGCGCGATGTGGTTTATGGACCTGGCACCCACCATGCCTTCGTGATGCATGCCGTCCACCTCTTCAACCGTTTTGGCACCTCGGAGGAGAGCCTGACAGAGTGGGCAGAACAGGCCTGGGCCGACTACGGACAGAAGGACCGCAACGCCATCATCAGGTGGGTCTATGCCCACCGTCAGTCACAGCACGGCATCTGGCGTCTTAACAAGTCGGGGCGCAACAAGAAAGGCGAAAATCTCAGCCTGCACGACCAGATACAGTGGCTCAGCGACCAGGGCATAGAGATCATCTATAATCAGATCACCGACCAGTCGTACTTCCGCCGCGGGCCCGACAGGGTGTGGGAACAGCTCGACGAACGGGCTGTGTGTTCCCTGCGCAAGGACATGAACATAGAGACCCGTCGCTGGGTGGCCAAGGGCGATGTGAATGATATTGTGAAAAGCGATGTGGCCAAGCTCATACACCCTGTACGCGACTACATACAGAGACTGCCTAAGTGGGACGGCACCGACCGTGTGGCTGAGCTGGCCGACCACGTGGTGGTTGATCCCGTGCAGACAGGGCAGAGCCTGCGTCAGGCCCATCAGCTCTTCCGCTGGGCACTCCACAAGTGGCTCGTAGCCTCGATGGCCACCTGGCTCAGCGATGACAATGCCAACCAGACCATCCTCACCCTCATCGGCGACCAGGGCATCTATAAGACCACCTTCTTCCGGTATCTGCTTCCTGTGGAGCTGCAGCCCTATTACCATGAGAACTCCACCAACTCGTTCAGTAATAAAGACGAGCAGATAGCCCTCACCGAGAACTGTCTGGTGGAGATAGAAGAGGTGGACGCTTTCCGCGACCAGCACAATGCCGACCTGAAGTCGCTGTCCACGAAGGTGAGGCTGAAGATACGCCGGCCTTACGACAGGTTCATGGTAAACAAGCACCGACTGGCATCGCTCTGCGCCACGGGCAATCAGGAGCGGTTCCTCGTCGACGAGACCGGTAACCGCCGCTGGCTCTGTTTCCGGGTGGCCAGCATCGACGATCCCAGACAATGGGCACTCGACTACACCCAGCTCTATGCCCAGCTTCGCGATGAGTATCTGGACGGATTTCCCTATTTCTTTAATAAGAAGGAAGAGGAGCAGATGAAGCAGCAGAACGAGTACTTCCGTATCGTGAGCGACGAGGAGCAGCTGATCATGGAGCGCTTCCGCAAGCCCCTGCCCACCGATATCGACATCAAGACCTATAGTGCCGCCACCATCGCCCAGCGCATCTCCTACGGGCGCATGCCCATCTCGTCGCGCAAGGTTAGTCTGGCGATGAAGAATCTGGGCTATACACCACTGCACAGCAGAAGTGGCAACATCTACCGCATATATGAATTGAAGCCAGATGAACAACAGTCAAACATGCTGGCGATGCAGGATGCGTATATGATTGATAATCAGCACGGTGCTATGGAACAGGGACTCCCGTTCTGACCCTAGTGTGAAGCGAGTGAAGCAACTTTTCATAACTTCCTCTATAGAAATACATTCATCTCGAGATGAATCAATTTCCTTATATAAAGTTTGTATTTCTTCCTTCACTCGCTTCACACTTAATAGTTAACTTATTAATTATCAATAGATTATGTTATAATCAAACTTATTGTCACTCAGTTATAGTTACATTACGACTAACTGGTAGTTATATTACGACTAAGTATCATTTATATTACGAGTAAATATGAAAGCAATGTCAAAACAGCAGCTGGCCGATGCGGCTGGCGTGAGCGTTACTACGCTGATGAACTGGTGTAAGGCCTATCGGAACGAACTGGATGCCCTGGGCATGAGACTGAACATGCGGGTGCTGCCACCGCATATCGTGAAGTTCATCGCCGAGAAGTTCTGCATCGAACTGTAGGAAACAGTAGGGTAGGGGGAGCGCCTGGAGTCCTCCTTATCTCCACGAGCTCCCTTTATCTCCGCGAGCCCCGCCTAACCCCAAAATCGCTCTTTGAAATGTTGTACCTTTGTCGTTGCAATGAAGATGCAACGGACGGCTTTGCGCGCAGCCTCCTAAATCTCTAAATTTATTTTCAATATTCAATTTTAAATTTTCAATTTTCAATTAAAAAAAAGACTATGGCAGTAAAGAACCCCCAGTTCGGAATCAATCTCCGAAAGAACGACAACCAGTACAATGCCGGTTACGGCCAGTACTACCCTAAGGCGCAGGAGCGCGAGACCATCTCACTCGACGGTCTGACGAAACACATGGCCGACCACAACTCCATCTACGGCGACGACGTGATCGGCGGCGTGCTCAAGAAGATGTCGAGCTGTATCATCGAGCTCCTCTCGCAGGGCAACCCCGTGAAGATCGACGGCCTCGGCACGTTCATGCCCACCGTGGAGGCCACGAAGAACGGCATCTCGAAGGACGAGCTCATCGCAGGCAAGTGGAACGCCAGCACCTACATCCGAGGCATCCACATCCGATTCCTGCCCGAAGGCGCAGGCGACAAGGACATCACCTCGCGTGTGTTCAAGGGCAAGTGCGCCCTGGCCACCTACGGTGTAGAGGAGAAGATCGTGATCAGCGGCACCGGCACCACGCAGGATCCCTATATCTACGGTAAGCGCGTGACACCGCTGTCTGACTGGATTGCCCAGCAGAACACCACCACTAATCCCTAACCCCTAAAGGCAGAACAAGATGTTTAAGTTGAAGAGAACCCAGATTGGGAAGATCCTGAAGTTCGTGGGATCGTTGATCACCTTGGTAATCACCACTTTCTTCGTGCAGAGCTGCATGAGATAGGCGTATGAGAACGATCACACTGTTAGTCATCCATTGTTCGGCAGTGAGGCCCGACCAGAACAGCTCGGCTGCTCAGATCGATACCTGGCATCGCCAGCGGGGCTTCCACCTCGGCATCGGCTACCATTACGTGGTCCGTCGTAACGGACAGATAGAGCCCGGCCGTCCGGAGTTCATGATCGGTGCCCACTGCCTGAACCACAATGCCCACTCGATAGGCATCTGCTACGAGGGCGGGCTCGACATCCGCGGTCAACCCGCCGACACCCGCACACCCGAGCAGAAGGCTGCCCTCCGGGCACTCCTCAAGGATCTGCACCGCCGCTACCCGCAGGCCCTCATCGTAGGCCATCACGACCTAAATCCGCAGAAGGCCTGCCCCTGCATCGAGAACGTCGCCCGTGAGTACGCCGACCTGCAGCCATGAACAGCCTAAGTAAAGAAAATCCCCGAAACCGTTGGTGGTTTCGGGGATTTTCTTTTATTTCTTGACGAAGAAGTCTTTCGGGCCGGTGGTGTAGAGGTTGCCGAAGTAGGTGTAGTTTTATTTGAATATAGCAAGAAATTCCCCCAGAAAAGTGTGTTTTTCTGTCTTGAGATGACAAAAGGAAGAAGGGGCTCATAAGTGAATAATGATGCAAATTTTTGGTAATTTGCATCATTATTTGTACCTTTGCAGCCGGATTCGTAAGAGTCTGGCTGCTATTATATATAATAAGGTACATGAACAATAAGAAGAGAAGATGGCATTGTCTGTCGGGGCAGGAGCCTACGGAGATGGACAAAACCATTATGTATTGGGAGAATAAGGGAAAGTTAGTGCCCACGCGCGAACTGATCAAGACACCTGAGCAGATAGAAGGTATCCGTAAGGCGGGTGTTGTTAATACTGGTGTGCTCGACGAGGTGGCCAAGCAGATTCATGCTGGTATGAATACGCTGGAGATAGACCAGATATGCCGCAAGTATTGCGAGGACCACGGGGCCATTCCCGCCTGTCTGAACTATGAGGGTTTCCCCATGTCGGTATGCACGAGTATCAACGAGGTGGTCTGCCACGGCATCCCCAAGGAAGAGGATGTGCTCGAGGAGGGCGATATCATCAACGTGGACTTCACGACCATCCTCGACGGCTATTATGCGGACGCCAGCCGTATGTTTATCATCGGTAAGACTTCGCCTGAGAAGGAACAGCTGGTTCGTGTGGCGAAGGAATGTCTGGAGATAGGCATGGAGGCTGCGAAGCCTTACAGTTTTGTGGGTGACATCGGGCATGCCATCGAGAAGCATTGTAAGAAGTACGGCTATGGTATCGTGCGCGATCTGGCTGGTCATGGGGTAGGGCTGCAGTTCCATGAGGAGCCCGACGTGAACCATTACGGCCATCGCGGCACAGGTATGCTGCTGGTGCCAGGTATGGTGTTTACCATCGAGCCGATGATTAATATGGGCACCTGGCGGGTATTTATCGATGCCGACGATCCGTATGGGTGGGAGGTGATCACTGAGGATGAGAAACCGAGTGCCCAGTGGGAGCATACGCTCGTGATGACGGAGCATGGCGTGGAAGTGCTGACGTATTGAAGATTGAAAATTGAAGATTGAAGATTGAAATGGGTGATATATATATATTAGGTATAGAGAGTTCGTGTGACGATACGTCGGCGGCGGTGCTCAGGAATGGGGAGCTGTTGTCGAACGTGACTGCGTCGCAGGCTGTCCATGAGGCTTATGGCGGTGTGGTGCCTGAACTGGCTTCGCGCGCCCATCAGCAGAATGTGGTGCCCGTGGTGGATCAGGCCATCAAACGGGCCGGTATTACGAAGGAACAGTTGTCGGCCATCGCGTTTACACGCGGGCCTGGACTGATGGGGTCGCTGTTGGTGGGTGTCAGCTTTGCCAAGGGATTTGCACGCAGTCTGGGCATCCCCCTGATAGATGTCAACCATCTGCAGGGGCATGTGATGGCACACTTTATCAAGGAGCCGGATCAGCCTTCTAAGTTGCCGCCCCTGCCTTTCCTCTGTCTGCTGGTCTCTGGCGGTAATTCGCAGATTGTGAAGGTGAATGCCTACAACGATATGGAGGTGTTGGGACAGACCATCGACGATGCGGCTGGCGAGGCCATCGACAAGTGCTCGAAGGTGATGGGATTGGGTTATCCCGGAGGTCCGATTATCGACAGGTTGGCGCGTCAGGGCAATCCGAAGGCGTATCAGTTTGCCGAGCCCAATATCCCCAATCTCGACTATAGCTTCTCGGGATTGAAGACCTCGTTCCTCTATTCGATGCAGAAGTGGGTGAAGGAAGATCCCGATTTCATCGAGCATCATAAGGAGGATATCGCGGCTTCGTTGGAATGGACGATTGTGGATATTCTGATGAAGAAGTTGAAGAAGGCCGTGAAGCAGACGGGCATCAAACATGTGGCTGTGGCTGGTGGCGTGAGTGCCAACAACGGCTTGCGTAATGCGTTCTATGACGCAGAGAAGCGCTATGGCTGGACGATTTATATCCCGAAGTTCAGTTATACCACTGATAATGCGGCGATGATCGGTGTGGTGGGGTATTTTAAGTATCTTGATAAGGAGTTTTGTCCCATCGATGCACCGGCATTTAGCAAAGTGACGTTTGAGTAAAGGTAAAAGGGTAAAAAGGTAAAAAAGTAAAAAGGTAAGATATGGATTTTGAGAGTAAGATAACGAGTAGGGAGGTGAGTGAGATTCTCTGGGAGACGGAGAAGACGGTAGGTACGGCTGAGAGTTGTACGGGTGGACGTATTGCCGAGGCCATCATCGCAGTGCCTGGTGCCTCGAAGTATTTCAAGGGTGGTATCATCTCGTATGTCAACGAAATCAAGGAGCGCCTGCTGGGTGTGGACCCTCAGGTGCTGGAAGAGAAAACGGCTGTGTGTGAGGAAGTTGCCATTGCCATGGTGAAAGGAGCGTGCAAGGCGCTGAATACCGATTATGCCATCTCGGCAACAGGCTTTGCGGGACCTACCGGCGGTACGAAGGATATCCCTGTTGGAACCATCTGGCTGGCCTGCGGAAGTCTGGATCATGTGGTAACGTTGAAGGTGGAGGAAGATCATGGTCGTGACATCAATCTGGCCATCGCTACGAACAAGGCTATGGAGCTGTTTTTGAACTTCTTGAAGGAGGAAAACGACCCTCGACCCGTGCGTGAAGGTTAAAAAACATTAATTCTTCGTTTTTCCGAACCAGCAATGGATTGAATATCAATAAAAATGTGTACCTTTGCACCCTGTTTGGAATAAGTAAGTGTAAATCACAAGTAAAAAGTAGATAGAAATGTCTAAGATTTGTCAAATTACAGGAAAGAAGGCACAGATAGGTTGCAATGTGTCTCACTCAAAGCACCGTACTAAGAGAAGCTTTGACGTCAACCTCTTCAGCAAGAAATTCTACTATGTAGAGGAGGGTTGCTGGATTCAGTTGAAGATCAGTGCTGCTGGCCTTCGTATGATTAACAAAGTAGGTCTGGACGCTGCATTGAAGCAGGCTGTTGCCAAGGGATATGTAGAGTGGAAGGACATTAAAGTGATAGGAGATTAAGAGATGGCAAGCAAGAAAGCAAAGGGTAATCGCGTTCAGGTGATCCTGGAGTGCACTGAGCACAAGAACAGTGGCATGCCCGGCACAAGCCGCTACGTGACTACAAAGAATCGTAAGAATACGCCTGAGCGTATGGAACTGATGAAGTATAACCCCATCCTGAAGAAGATGACTCTTCACAAGGAAATTAAATAATACGACTGAAGTATGGCAAAGAAAACCGTTGCTACCCTCCACGAAGGCTCAAAGGATGGTCGCGCTTACACAAAGGTTATCAAGATGGTGAAGAGCCCCAAGACTGGTGCTTACATCTTCGATGAGCAGATGGTTCCCAATGAGGACGTTAAGGACTTCTTCAAGAATTAATTTTAATTTTACATAAAAAGAGAGGTTGCAAGTTAAATTGCAACCTCTTTTTTTTGCGGTTTCATCGAAATTATGTAATTTTGCAGTGCAAAATAGGTTTTTATGGGAATATTTGGATTTTTCAACAAGAATAAGAAGGAGACGCTTGACAAGGGTCTGGAGAAAACCAAGACGAGCGTGTTTGATAAGCTGGCGCGTGCCGTAGCCGGAAAGTCAAAGGTTGACGACGATGTGCTTGACAATCTGGAAGAGGTGCTGATAACGAGTGATGTCGGTGTGGACACCACCCTGAAAATCATCGAGCGCATCGAGGAGCGTGTGGCTAGAGACAAGTATGTGAGCACCTCGGAGCTGAACGGCATCCTCCGCGATGAGATCGCCAATTTGCTGGCTGAGAATAATACGGAAGATAATGACAACTGGGATCTGCCCAGCGACCATAAGCCCTACGTGATTTTGGTGGTAGGTGTGAATGGCGTGGGCAAGACAACGACCATAGGAAAGCTTGCCTGGCAGTTTAAGCAGGCTGGCAAGAAGGTTTATCTGGGTGCTGCCGATACGTTCCGTGCCGCTGCCGTAGAGCAGCTTTGTATCTGGGGCGAGCGCGTGGGCGTGCCCGTCGTGAAGCAGCAGATGGGCAGCGACCCGGCCAGTGTGGCATTCGATACGCTCTCGAGTGCAAAGGCTAATGGTGCCGACGTGGTGCTGATTGATACAGCTGGTCGTCTGCATAATAAGGTTGGCTTGATGAACGAGCTGAAGAAGATCAAGGAGGTGATGAAGAAGGTGCTGCCTGAGGCTCCTGATGAGGTGATGCTCGTGCTGGATGGCTCTACAGGACAGAATGCCTTCGAGCAGGCGAAGCAGTTTGCCGCTGTGACCCAGATCACTTCGCTGGCCATTACCAAACTTGATGGAACCGCCAAGGGTGGTGTGGTGATAGGTATCTCCGACCAGCTGAAGGTGCCTGTGAAGTATATCGGACTTGGTGAGGGCATGGAAGATTTGCAGCTTTTCAACAAACGACAGTTCGTTGACTCGCTGTTTGACGTTAAAGATTGAAGATTGAAAGATTGAAAATTGAAGAAGACGATCGATATCATATCACTTGGGTGCTCTAAGAACCTCGTCGACAGCGAGGTGCTGATGGGCTTGATGGAGGCCAACGGCTATCTGTGTACGCACGATAGCGAAGACCCTCAGGGTGACATTGTTGTGGTGAATACCTGCGGCTTCATCAACGACGCCAAAGAGGAGAGCATCAATACCATTCTCGAATTTGCACAGGCAAAGACGGAAGGCAGAATTGAGAAACTCTTCGTGATGGGCTGTCTCTCAGAGCGCTATCTGGCTGATTTAGAGAAAGAAATACCCGAAGTCGATGGCTGGTACGGCAAGTTCAACTATAAGCAGCTGTTGAAGGATCTGGAGGGTGCAGAGACGCAAGTCTGTGAGGGGAAAAGACATGTTACCACCCCTCGCCATTATGCCTATCTGAAGATTAGCGAGGGCTGCGACCGCCATTGTGCCTATTGTGCCATTCCCTTGATTACAGGCCGCCACCAGAGTCGTCCGATGGATGAGATCCTCGATGAGGTACGTCAGTTGGTGGCCGATGGTACGAAAGAGTTTAATGTGATTGCCCAGGAGTTGACTTACTATGGTGTTGACATCGACGGCAAACAGCATATTGCAGAGCTCATCGAGAAGATGGCGGATATCCCAGGTGTAGAGTGGATCCGCCTGCACTATGCCTATCCAGCCCATTTCCCTTGGGATCTGCTGAGGGTGATGCGTGAGAAGCAGAATGTATGCAAGTATCTGGATATTGCCCTCCAGCATATTTCTGACAATATGCTCTCCCGCATGCAGCGTCATGTGACAAAGGAGGAGACCTACGAACTGATCCGCAAGATGCGTGAAGAGGTGCCTGGAATCCATATCCGTACTACCCTGATGGTGGGATTCCCTGGCGAGACGGAGGAGGATTTTGAGGAGCTGAAGGCTTTTGTGAAGTGGGCTCGCTTTGAACGTATGGGTGCTTTTGCCTACTCAGAGGAAGAGGGCACCTATTCGGAACAGCACTATGACGACGATGTGGCTGAGGAGGTGAAGCAGGCAAGGCTCGATAAGATCATGAGGATCCAGCAGAATATCAGTGCTGAACTCGAAGCAGAAAAGGTGGGCCATACCTTGAAGGTCATCATCGACCGTCAGGAGGGTGACTATTATGTAGGGCGCACGGAGTTTTGTTCTCCAGAGGTGGATCCTGAGGTGCTGATACCCGCTGAGGAGAAGAAACTGAAGATAGGTGAGTTCTATGATGTCCGCATCACCGACTCAGAAGAATTTGATTTGTATGGAACAACAATTATCAACATGATATGAACAATAAAGACTTTATCGCAGAACTAGCACAACGGACGGGTTACTCGGCAGAGGACACCCAGCGGTTTGTCAACAGCATTGTGGAGGCTATGGGTGACCATTTCCAGGAAAGTGACAATGTGGTGATTCCTTCGTTTGGATCCTTCGAGGTAAAGAAGAAGCTGGAACGTGTGATGGTGAACCCGTCAACGGGACAGCGGATGCTCGTACCACCGAAGTTGGTACTGAACTTCAAGCCGCATGTCAGTTGGAAAGAACGCTTAAAGAGTGGAGGAGAGGAATAATGGGAAAGATTTCTTTGATAGAGCTGGCCGCTGTGCTCTCTAAACGTTATGGCGTGAACAAGAAAGACGCAACGGGTTTCGTCACTCAGATGTTCGATATCATCCAGCAGTCGCTGGAGCAGGATAAACTTGTCAAGATCAAGGGATTGGGCACGTTTAAGATCATTGATGTCGACGACCGTGAGAGCGTGAATGTGAATACGGGTGAGCGTGTGCTGATAGAAGGTCATCCGAAGATTACCTTCGCCCCAGATGCCCTGATGAAAGAGTTGGTGAATAAGCCTTTCTCACAGTTTGAGACCGTGGTGTTGAATGACGGTGTGGACTTTGAGGATGCTGCCAGCGAACCATCAGTCGCTGAACCCGAGATTGTGGAAACGGAGCCTGTGGCTTTGGAGTCAGAATCCGAACCAGCAGCCATGCCTTTGGTGGATTTTGAGCCGGAACCCGAGCCAGAACTTATTCCTGTATCTGAGTCCGAGCCTGCTCCCAAGTCCGAGGCTGCTCCCAAGTCCGAGGCCGCTCCCGAGTCCGAGCCAGTTCAAGAGCCGGCTATGGAGGCTGAACCAGAGGCTGAACCCGAGCAGGAAGCTGATCCAGAGACTGAGACCGAGGAGGAATCTGAGAGTCAGGAGGAAGAGTATGAAGAAGAGGCTTCAGATGGTAAGAAATGGTGGCTGGCATTGTTGGCTTTGCTGATTGGTCTGGCAGGAGGATATATCCTCGGCAACTATTTCCCGTTCTCAACCACCCAGACACCCCAGCAGGAAGTGGTAAAGCCTGTTGTTCCTGACAGTGCGTTGATAGCTACAAAGGCTGCAGTGGATTCCATCGACTCAGTGACTGTAGCAGAGCCCGAGGTTGAGGAAGTTAAGGCGGAAGCGCCTAAGGTTGCTGAGCCAAAGGTGGAGGCTCCTAAGGCAGAGGCTCCTAAGGCAGAGGCCCCCAAGGCCGCTGAGCCGGATAAGAAAGCTGTAGATCAGTTGGATCAGTATCAGAAGAAAGATTCGAGAGTGCGTACAGGTGCTTGGCGCATTGTAGGAACGGCACAGGTGGTGAAGGTGAAGGAGGGCGAGACCCTCTCCAGGATCTCTCGCCGTTATCTGGGACCGGATATGGAATGCTATATTGAGGTTTATAATAACATCACAGCCTCCACGCCTTTGAAAGCAGGGCAGGAGATCAAGATTCCACAACTGAAACATAAGAAATCAAAATAAGTAAAATAATAATAGAATATTATGGCAGAAGCTATTGATATCCGTGAGTTGAATATCCGGATAGAACAACAAAGTGCATTTGTGACGAACCTTGTGTCCGGAATGGACCGCGTCATTGTAGGACAGAAACATTTGGTAGACTCGCTCCTGATCGGATTGCTGAGTGATGGTCATATTCTGTTGGAAGGTGTGCCTGGATTGGCTAAGACACTGGCTATCAAGACCCTCTCGCAGTTGATTGATTCTGATTATAGCCGTATTCAGTTCACCCCCGACCTTCTCCCTGCAGATGTCATCGGAACCATGATCTATTCGCAGAAAGACGAGAAGTTCCAAGTGAAGAAAGGTCCTGTATTCGCCAACTTCGTATTGGCAGATGAAATCAACCGAGCTCCAGCCAAGGTGCAGAGTGCCTTGCTCGAAGCCATGCAGGAGAAGCAGGTGACCATTGGCAGCCAGACATTCCAGTTGCCGAATCCTTTCCTCGTGATGGCTACCCAGAACCCCATCGAGCAGGAGGGTACCTATCCACTGCCCGAGGCACAGGTAGACCGTTTTATGTTGAAGGTTATCATTGACTATCCCTCGCTCGAGGAAGAGAAGAAGATTATCCGTGAGAATATTGCAGGCGAGATGCCAGTAGTGACACCTGTGACGACGGCTGATGAGATTCTGAAGGCCCGCAGTGTGGTTCGTGAGGTGTATATCGACGAGAAGATTGAGCAGTATATTGCTGACATCGTGTTTGCTACACGCTATCCTGACCGTTATGGTCTGAAGGACCTGAAGGATATGATCTCCTTCGGTGGAAGTCCGCGTGCCAGCATCAACCTCGCCAAGGCAGCCCGTGCTTATGCTTTCATCAAGCGTCGCGGTTATGTGGTGCCTGAGGATGTGCGTGCTGTTGCCCATGACGTACTCCGTCATCGTATCGGTCTGACCTACGAGGCTGAGGCCAGCAATATCAACAGCGAGGAAATTGTATCGAAGATTATCAATAAGGTTGAAGTACCCTGAAAAGTAAAAAAGTAAAAAGGTAAAGAGGTAAAAAATTGAAGATGGAAACTTCTGAGATCATCAAGAAAGTAAGAAAGATAGAGATCAAGACCCGTGGATTGAGCTCTAACATCTTTGCAGGTCAGTACCATTCTGCTTTCAAGGGTAGGGGTATGGCCTTCAGCGAGGTGCGCGAGTATCAGTTCGGTGATGATGTGCGCGATATCGACTGGAATGTGACGGCTCGTTTCCATCGTCCTTATGTGAAGGTGTTCGAAGAAGAGCGTGAACTGACGGTGATGTTGCTCATCGACGTCAGCGGATCGCTCGATTTCGGTACGCAGAAGCAGATGAAACGCGACATGGTGACTGAGATTGCCGCCACCATAGCCTTCTCTGCTATCCAGAATAATGATAAGATCGGTGTCGTCTTCTTCTCCGACAAGATCGAGAAGTATATCCCGCCCAAGAAAGGTCGTAAGCACATCCTATATATCATCCGTGAGATGCTGGACTTCCAACCCGAGTCGAAGCGTACGGATGTGAAGCAGGCTGTTGAGTTCCTTTCGAGTGTGCAGAAGCGCCGTACCACAGCCTTCATCCTCAGCGACTTCTATGTGCGCAATGATTTCCAACAATCGTTGCAGATTGCAAGTAGGAAGCATGACGTGGTGGCAATTCAGGTGTACGACCAGCGCGCCAAGGAGTTGCCTGACGTAGGACTGATGAAGGTGGTAGATGCCGAGACAGGCTTTGAACAGTATGTGGATACCAGCTCTAAGCGGTTGCGCGATGCCTATCGTAAGTATTGGATGAATCGCCAGGCACAGTTGCTGGAGACGTTCAACAAGAGCCAAGTTGATAATGTCAGCATCGCCACAAACGAAGACTTCGTCAAGGCGTTGATGCTGTTGTTTAAACAAAGAAGCTGATGAAAAGGACTATTTTTCTTATAGCATTAGTTACGAGCGTGTTACGGTCTACTGCGCAAGTATCTGTGGAGGCAGTGATTGACTCCATTCAGATATTCGTTGGTCAGCAGGCCCATGTTACATTGACAGCCAATGCCAAGGAAAATGCGAAGGTGGAATTCCCGCAGTTCAAGCCTACGGAATATATCACCCCTGGTGTCGAAGTGTTGGCGAGCCAGGAACTGGAGAAGAAAGAAGAGGATAATGGCTTTGTCGCCAGATCGGTAGTCTATACGCTGACTTCGTTTGATGACACCTTATATTATCTGCCGCCTATGACGGTGAAAATCGACGGAAAACCCTATAAGAGTAAGAGTCTTGCTCTGAAGGTGCTCACCATCGAGGTAGATACCACGAATGTGGAACAGTTCTTTGGCCCGAAGGATGTGCAGGACAACCCGTTCCAATGGAGCGATTGGAGCCTGTCGTTCTGGTTGAGTGTGTTGATGCTCGTCCTGTTGGCTCTCTGCTACTACCTCTACCTCCGTCTGCGTGATAACAAACCTATCATCACCCATATTCGCATTGTGAAGCGTCTGCTGCCTCATCAGAAAGCCATGCAGGAGATCGAGCAGATCAAGGCCGACAAGATGGTGTCGTCGGAGAATTCGAAGGAGTACTATACCAAGCTGACGGACACCCTGCGTAAGTATATTGAGGAGCGCTATGGTTTCAATGCCATGGAGATGACGAGCAGTGAGATCATAGAGAAGCTGACGGCTACCCAGGACGAGAGTGCGCTGAGTGAACTGCGCCACCTGTTCCTTACGGCCGACCTCGTGAAGTTCGCCAAATACTCGACCCTCATCAATGAGAACGATATGAATCTTGTGAACGCCATCGACTTCATCAATCAAACGAAACTGGAGAATGAGCCTGTGGAGGAGACCGTGAAGCCGGAACTCTCGGAGGAAGACCTGCGTTCACAGAAGGCCCGCCGCGTGCTGAAGACCATTATCATAGGTATCTCTGTGGTGTGTCTGATGCTGTTCACGTATGTGGTGTATACCCTGTATCAGTTATTGAACTAACGGTAAAATAGAAAAAGATGGAATTTGCCAATAAAGAATATCTGCTGTTGCTCCTGCTGCTCATACCCTATATATTGTGGTATGTGATGTACAGGAAGAAGACAGAGCCTACCATGCGGATGAGCGACACCTTCGCTTTCCGCTATGCCCCCAGAAGCTGGAAGGTGATGCTGATGCCGTTGTCGCTGTTGCTGCGCCTGTTGGTTTTCGTGATGGTGGTGCTGGTGCTGGCCCGTCCGCAGACGCAGAATTCATGGAAGAGTGAGACTGTAGAAGGTATTGACATCATGATGGCGATGGACGTCTCGACGAGTATGCTGGCTGAAGACCTGCGCCCGAATCGTATTGAGGCAGCCAAGCAGGTAGCGTCAGAGTTTATCATCGGCCGTCCGAACGATAACATCGGCCTTTGTATCTTTGCAGGAGAGTCGTTTACCCAGTGTCCGATGACCACCGATCATACCTCGCTGCTGAATCTGCTTCAGAATGTTCGTACTGATATCGCTGCCCGAGGATTGATAGAGGATGGCACGGCCATCGGTATGGGACTGGCCAATGCCGTTTCGCGCCTTAGGGACTCGAAGGCCAAGAGTAAGGTTGTGATTCTGCTTACAGACGGTAGTAACAACCGTGGTGACATCTCGCCCATGACTGCCGCCGAAATTGCCAAGAGCCTGGGCATTCGTGTCTATACCATTGGCGTGGGTACCAATAAGGTGGCACCTTACCCTATGCCTGTAGCAGGAGGTGTACAGTATGTAAACATCCCTGTAGAGATTGATACGAAGACCCTGAGCGAGATTGCCAGTGTGACGGAAGGTGACTTCTATCGCGCCACCAATACCAAGGAACTTCGTCAGATTTATAATGAAATCGACAAGTTGGAGAAGAGTAAACTCAACGTCAAGAAGTTTAGTAAGCGCTATGAGGCCTACCAACCTTTTGCGATTATTGCCATTTTGGCATTGTTGCTCGAGCTTCTGCTGCGCATAACCATATTTAGGAGGATACCGTAAGATGTTTAGATTTGAAGATCCCATATATCTCTATTTACTAGTGCTGATACCCATATTGGCACTCATTAGGTTCATATCCTATAGAAACCAGAAAAAGCGTCTACGTAAGTTCGGCGAGCCTTCGTTGCTGAAGGCCTTGATGCCCGATGTGTCGCGCTTTCGCCCCTTGGTGAAGTTCTGGATTCTTCAGGCCGCTCTGGCGTTGCTCATCGTGATGCTTGCCCGTCCGCAGATGGGCACGAAAATCAGTCAGGAGAAGCGCGTAGGCATCGAGACTATCATCGCCATGGACATCAGTAATTCTATGCGCGCAGAAGATATTGTGCCGAGTAGACTTGATCGTAGCAAGATGATGATAGAAAATCTTGTCGACCATTTCTCAAATGATAAGATCGGACTTATTGTCTTTGCAGGTGATGCTTTCGTGCAGCTGCCCATCACCAGTGACTATGTCTCGGCCAAGATGTTCCTCTCGAGCATCGATCCAGAGATGATAGCCACACAGGGTACCGATATCGCCAAGGCCATTGAGATGGCTACCCACAGTTTTACGCAGGAAGAGGGTATTGGCAAGGCTATCATCGTGATTACCGATGGTGAGGACCACGAGGGTGGGGCCCTGCAGGCTGCCGAGGCCGCGAAGGACGCTGGCATGCGTGTCTATGTCTTGGGTGTAGGCTCTGCCAAGGGCGCACCTATTCCTATTCCTGGCACCAATGACTTTATGAAGGATAATGCAGGTAACACTGTGATGTCGGCCCTTAACGAGGAGATGTGTAAGCAGGTGGCTCAGGCTGGCGGCGGTGCATATATCCACGTAGAGAACAACAGTGCGGCACAGGAGCAGCTTGATAACGAACTCGACAAATTGTCGAAGAAAGAGACCTCTGCAACCGTGTTTAGCGAGTTTGACGAACAGTTCCAGGCTTTTGGCCTTTTGGCTTTGTTCCTCCTCGTACTCGAGATATGCATCCTCGATCGTCGCAATCCGCTGTTGAAGAATATCTCGCTCTTTAAGCGAAAGAAACAAGTTGCCATGATTGCCCTCCTGATGATGACTCTCACTGCGGCGGCGCAAACAACGGATCGCCAGTATATCCGTCAGGGAAATAAACAATTCCATGCCGGTAATTATGCCAATGCCGAAGTGTCCTACCGTAAGGCTGTAGAGAAGAATGGCAAGAATCCTCAGGCCGCCTTCAACTTGGGAAATGCCCTGATGGCGCAGAAGAAAGACTCTGCCGCTGTGGAGCAGTTCCAGAATGCTGCTCGTCTTGAAAGTAATCCCTTGAGAAAGTCGCAGGCTTTCCATAACATCGGTGTCATCTGTCAGACCCATAAACAGTATGGTGAGGCTATCGAGGCCTATAAGAATGCGCTCCGTCTGAATCCCAATGATGATGAGACCCGTTATAACCTCGTTCTCTGCAAACACCAAAAACAAAAACAGGACAAGAACCAGCAGAACCAGGGTGGCGGTGACAACAAGAACGATGACAATAAAGACAAGAATAAAGACCAGCAGAAGCCTGATCAGAATAAGGATAAACAAGACGACAAAAAGCAGCAGGAGCAACAGAAGCCCCAGATGAGCAAAGAAAATGCCGAGCAGCTGCTGAATGCCGCTATCCAGAATGAGAAGCAAACGCAGGATAAAATGAAGAAGGCGCAGCAACAGCCTCAACGCCGTAATATTCAGAAGAATTGGTAATGAAGAGACTATTAACGATAGGATGTATGATGCTGGCTGTGGTAGCAGCCATTGCTCAGACCCTTACGGGATCTGCACCCTCCCATGTTGCCGTGGGTGAGCAGTTTCGCTTGAGCTATACTGTAAACACACAGGACGTCAGCGATTTCCGTGCAGGCAACATCCCCGATGAACTCGAAGTGCTCATAGGGCCTAATCGTTCCATGCAGTCGAGTTATCAGATGATAAACGGACACACCAGTTCTACATCATCTATTACCTATACTTATATTGTCGCTGCCACGAAAAATGGTAACTATACCATCTCGCCCGCACATGTGGTGGTTGGCGGGAAGACAATTGCCTCCAATGCCATTAAGATCCAGGTGTCAGGCTCTCCACAGAGTAACAGCGGCTCAGCCCGTCAGCGCCAGAACGATGATGACGGGGGAGAGATGCGCGATGCCGGTAGTCATATCTCGGGCTCCGATCTCTTTATTAAAGTTACCGCTAACAAAAAGCGCGTCCACGAACAGGAGCCCGTATTGTTGACTTATAAGGTCTATACCCTTGTGTCGCTCACTCAGTTGCGTGGTGATATGCCCGATCTGAAGAGCTTCTATACTCAGGAGGTGGATCTTCCACAGCAGAAGAGCTTTACGATTGAGCATGTCAACGGTCGTCCGTATCGTACCTGTACCTGGAGCCAGTATGTGATGTTCCCTCAGATGACGGGTAAGTTACAGATACCGAGTATCACCTTTGAAGGCATCGTGGTTCAACAGAATCGTAACGTTGATCCTTTCGAGGCTTTCTTCAATGGAGGTTCCGGCTATATCGAGGTGAAGAAGAAGATTGTGGCCCCAGGCATCGATATCCAGGTTGATCCGTTGCCTGCACGACCTGCCAACTTCTCGGGTGGCGTGGGACAGTTTAATATCTCTGCCCAGCTTAATAAAACTGAGACCAAGGCCAACGACCCAATCTCGATGCGTATAATCGTCAGTGGTACAGGAAACCTGAAGCTCATCAAACAGCCTGTTGTTACCATCCCTAAGGACTTCGACAAGTATGAGCCAAAGATCACTGATCAGACCAAACTTACATCCAATGGTCTTGAAGGATCAAAGATCTATGATATACTTATCGTGCCCCGCCATCAGGGCAAATACGAGATACCTCCTGTGGAGTTTACCTATTTCGATACTGCTACCAACAGTTATAAGACTGCCAAGAGTGAGGGCTTTACGCTCGATGTGGCAAAGGGCTCAGGCGCAGGTAAGGTCAGCGACTTCTCTGGTCAGGAAGACCTCAGAGAACTCAACAAGGACATCCGGTATATCAAGACTGGTGATGCTAGCGTTCAAGGCTTCGACAATTTCTTCTTCGGTTCTATGGCCTATTGGATCTCGTTGGTTGTCCTTGCCCTCATCTTCATCTCGCTGTTTGTCATCTTCCGTCAGCGTGCCATCGACAATGCCAATGTCACAAAGATGCGTGGAAAGAAAGCCAACAAGGTGGCCACCAAACGTTTGAAGAAAGCTTCGAGACTGATGGCAGACAACAAACCTGGCGAGTTCTATGATGAAGTACTCCGTGCCCTTTGGGGGTATGTGGGTGATAAACTCAGTATGCCAGTTGAACAACTCTCCCACGACAATATCAGTCAACGGCTTGCTGAGCGTCAGGTGGATGAAACCACCATCGCCCAGTTCATGGAGGCTCTCGACGAGTGTGAGTTCGAACGATATGCTCCAGGTGATCCTAAGGGTAATATGAATAAGGTATACGAAAAAGCAATGACAGCCATAGAGAAGATTGAAGAAACGATGAAGAAAGGAAATAAGGTGAGAAGTAGCAAGGGGATGAAGAGTCTCTTATTGCTGATAGCTATGCTCCTTTTTCCACAATTCTTTACTTCTGCAAATGCTGTCACAAAGGCCGAGGCTGATAGCGCCTATGCCCGTGGAGAATACCAGCAATCCATCAACGACTACGAAGAACTGTTGAAGGGTGGAGCTTCTGCCGACCTCTATTACAATCTCGGCAATGCCTACTATCGTACGGAGAATATCACGCGGGCTGTACTCAACTATGAGCGTGCCCTGCTGTTCTCGCCTGGCGATCGTGACATCCGCTTTAACCTCCGATTGGCCCAAAGTAAGACCATCGATAAGATTGTACCTGAATCCGAGATGTTCTTCGTTACCTGGTATCATTCGCTCGTTAATATGATGAGTGTCGACGGATGGGCGCGCATGGCTATCCTTTCGTTGGCATTAGTCATCGTTCTTTCACTGCTCTACCTTTTCTCAGAACGTATATGGCTCAGGAAGGTGGGTTTCTTCGGCGGTTTCTTGATGCTTGCAGTCTTTGTGTTAAGTAATGTATTGGCTTGGCAGCAGAAGCAGAACCTCCTGTTCCGTAAAGGCGCCATCGTCACAGCTCCTTCAGTAGCAGTCAAAAGTACCCCCGCTAAGAATGGCACGGATCTCTTCATCCTCCATGAGGGTACGAAGGTCGTCATCACTGATGGCTCAATGAAGGGTTGGAAGGAGATCCGTCTGGCTGATGGTAAGGAAGGCTGGATAGAAAGTCAAAAGATAGAAACGATTTAAGTGATGATGTGGGTTGACATATTATTGGTTGCTCAAAGCTTCGGCCAGATGGTCGAGTCCTTCGATAAGCAGTTGCTGCTGAGCGTCAACGGAAGCGACTCGCTGTTTCTCGACCGTGTGGTGCGTACACTGACCCATGGGGCCACGTGGATTCCCCTGTATCTGTCACTTTTCTATCTCGTACTTAACAACAATAGTACCGTCCGTAAGGTGCTATACGTCGTTGGTGCTGCTGCTCTGTGTTATCTGCTTGCAGGAGCTGTCGATGACGGTATTGTGAAACCCACCGTTGCCCGTTGGCGTCCTACCCATGACCCTGAGATCGGTCTGCTTGTGGATATCGTCGATGGCTATCGTGGTGGTAAGTATGGCTTCTTCTCTGCTCATGCTGCCAACACATTCAGTATCGCCATCCTCTTTAGTTGGATTGTACGCAGCCGTCTGCTCTCAGCCACCCTGGTCATCTGGTCATTGGTTAATTGTTGGACACGATTGTATCTCGGTGTTCATTACCCTGGCGATATCCTTGTGGGCCTTACCTGGGGATTCCTCGTGGCCTGTGGCGTTTATTATCTCTATTATCGTCTGACGCGCGACATGGATTTCGGCCGTAAACTGTCTTCTACACAAAGTACTGTGACAGGCTATCATCGTATAGATTGCAACATCCCCGTGAGCGTCTTTACTTTCACCCTTTTATTCGCACTTTTAAAAGCTTGTCTCATATGATTTCTGATCCACGCCATATCCACATCAGTGATTATAACTACCCGCTCCCCGACGAGCGTATTGCTAAGTTCCCCATTGCCCAGCGCGACCACTCCAAATTGCTTATTTATCGCAAGGGTGAGGTAGGGGAGGATGTGTTCTATCATCTGCCCGACTATTTGCCGAAGGGAGCGCTAATGGTGTTTAATAATACCAAGGTGATCCAGGCCCGCATGCACTTTCGCAAAGAGACGGGTGCTTTGATCGAGGTGTTCCTGCTGGAGCCCGCTGAACCTTCTGATTATGAACTGATGTTCCAGACCTCAGGTCGCTGCGCCTGGTATTGTCTGGTGGGAAACCTTAAAAAGTGGAAAGAAGGCACATTGCGTCGTGAGATTGAAATTAACGGTCAGACCGTTGTCGTCACTGCTACCCGTGGTCCTATTCATGGAACTTCTCACCGCATCGATTTCGAGTGGACGGGTGAAGCCAGCTTCGCTGAGATCATTGACGTTATGGGTGAATTGCCCATCCCGCCTTATCTTAACCGTGAGACTCAGGAGAGTGACAAGACAACCTATCAGACCGTTTATTCGAAGATCAAGGGCTCGGTGGCAGCTCCCACGGCAGGTCTCCACTTCACGCCAGAGGTCTTAGCCGATCTTGATGCCCACGGTATCCAGCGCGAGGAACTTACCCTTCATGTTGGTGCTGGCACTTTCAAACCCGTGAAGAGCGAGGAGATCGAGGGGCATGAGATGCACACCGAATATGTCAGTGTGCGTCGTGATACCATCCAGAAGCTCATCGATCACGAAGGTAGCGCCATCGCTGTCGGCACCACCAGTGTGCGTACCTTGGAGAGTCTCTATTACATGGGACTGAAGGTGATGCGTAACCCTTCGCTCAATGAAGAACAGCTGCATGTCGCCCAATGGGAACCGTATGAACAAGAAACGAAGGTGGGGACCAAGGAAGCTTTGCAGGCTCTCGCTGCGTGGATGGATGCCCATTCACTCACCGTGCTCCATAGCAGCACGCAGATCATCATCGCCCCAGGATACGATTATCACATCGTAAAGATGCTCGTTACCAACTTCCATCAGCCCCAGTCTACGCTGCTTCTGCTGGTGAGTGCCTTTGTGAAAGGTGATTGGCATCGGATTTACGACTATGCGTTGAGTCACGACTTCCGCTTCCTCAGCTATGGTGATTCCTCATTGTTAATCCCATGAAATGGGGGATTTTGGGGTTTTTCCAAGTTTTTTTGAAAAAAGTTGCTCAAAAATTTGCAGGAACCAAAAAATAGTCGTACCTTTGCACCCGCATTTGAGGAGATAACCCCTCGGTTTTAAGCGCAAGCAGTCCTTGGAAGGATGGGTGAGTGGCTGAAACCAGCAGTTTGCTAAACTGCCGTACGGGTTCCCGTACCGGGGGTTCGAATCCCCCTCCTTCCGCAGGGGTGATACTCCAGAAGATGCAGCGCGGTCGATTCATCTAATGGTTAGGATACAAGATTCTCAATCTTGGCATAGGGGTTCGATTCCCCTATCGACTACAAAAAATCCTCGCAATTGCGAGGATTTTTTTGTTATTTGAACGCTATGATTTCCTGTGCTTCTTGGTCCATATAGAATGTGTTCTGCAGCGTATCGCCCTTGAATACATACTTCATCCGCAGATAGAGCAGGTCGCCCGTTGGAATCTGTCCGTAACTGATGTCCTTTTTGAATCCCGGTGCACCTCGACGACGCATCATCTCGATCAGCGAGTCACTGATATGGCGCGTTGTTCCAATATCGGCAAAATCGCGCCCGCTAATTTCGTCTGCCACTTCCATGTTCTCCTCCACGAAGGCTTTTACCTTTTGCTCTGCCTTATACTGCTGTCCGCACGAGGCGAACAGCAGTCCGGAGGTGAGTATACACATAATAATAGGTATGCGCGAGAGTCTCATTTCTGTGGTATGTTTTGGAGTACATCGAGCAGATGGTCCCACACCATCTGAACTGTGGGAATATGCAGCCGCTCGTCGGGTGTGTGTACGAATCTGAGGGTAGGACCGAAGCTCACCATGTCGAGCTGTGGGTAGCGCTCAGAGAAGAGACCGCACTCCAATCCGGCGTGAATGCCGCGCACGATGGGCTTCTTGCCAAAGAGCTTCACATAAGAATTTACCACAATCTCCTGTAGCTTCGAATCGGCCTTCATCTTCCAAGCAGGATAGCCGTCGCTGCTCTTCGCCTCAGCACCAGCGAGTTCAAATACAGCCTGGATGGTGGCACACATATTGTCGAGGTTAGACATGACGTTAGAACGCTGACTGCTTAGGATGTCGATCGTGGTCTCAGAGGTGTGGATGCTGGCAATGTTACTCGAAGTCTCCACCATACCGCCTAAAGCCTCGTCCTGGCAAATGGCATAGATGCCATTGTCCACGGCCTGAATGGCCCACACAAATTTCTTTGCTACTTCGGGGGCGATGACCAGTTCTGCATCTGTACTCTCCATTGAGAACACCATCTGCGTATCCGTCACATGGAATTCGTCCTCAACTTCTGCAGCAAACACGTTCCAATCAGCTCGTACATTTTCTTTCAGTTCGTTGGGGACGGCGATGACAAACTGTCCGTCTCGGGGAATGGCATTGTGTAGTTTTCCGCTATGGAACTGTGCCAGCTGTGTTCCCTCATAGCGCTTCATGGTCTGGAAAAGGAAACGGGCAAGGATCTTAATGGCATTGGCGCGCTTCTTGTTGATATCGTCGCCAGAATGTCCTCCAACGAGTCCTTTCAGGGAACCTTTTAGGAAGAAACTGCCTGCAGGCGCCTCTGTGCGGGTGAAAGTAAACTTGGCCTGGGTGTTTCGACCTCCTGCGCAGGAAACAAAAATCTCACCCTCGTCCTCAGAGTCGAGGTTGATGAGATAATCGCCAGTCATAAAACCTGCTTTCATGCCCTCCGCACCTGTAAGACCAGTCTCCTCGTCTCGGGTGAAGACGCACTCAATAGGCCCATGCTTCACATCTTCGGAAGCCAAGATGGCGAGTTCGATGGCACAGCCAATACCATCGTCGGCACCAAGTGTGGTTCCCTCTGCGGTAAGCCATTCTCCGTCGACGTAGGTCTTGATGGCATCCTTGTCAAAGTCGAACTCTACATCCACGAGTTTGTCGCACACCATATCCATATGGCTCTGTAGAATCACCGTCTTGCAGTTCTCCATGCCTTTGGTGGCCGGCTTACGGATAATTACATTGCCAGTCTCGTCGACATTTGTGTCGAGTCCGCGGCTCACGCCCCAGTTCTTCAAGTAGTCAATCATCTTCTCTTCGTGTTTCGAAGGACGGGGAATTTTGTTAATCTTCGCAAATTCTTCGAAGACAATAGCCGGTTTTAAATCGTTTTTATTCATTATTAATTTATTTTTTAATGTTTAATTATACATGTTTAATCTTTTATTTGTAACTTTGCACCCGCAAAAGTACAAAAAATGATTGAAACTCTGCTCATCAGCACGTTAATAATTGCTATCGCGATGTTATTTTTCCTCGTGAGGGTGCTTTTTGTAAAGCAGGGCGAGTTCAAGTCGCAGCATATCCACGATTCAGAGGCCATGCGCGAAAGAGGCATCCATTGTGTGATGGATCAGGATCGTGAGATGAGAGAACAGAAGAGATTAAACATTAATGAATAAACAATAAACATTAAATAATTCAAGATGAAAAAGTACATTTTCTCAGCACTTGCCATCGCTGCCATGATGGTATCGTGCAACAATGCCACTCCAAAGATGGACGAACAGCCCGCAGCCGCTTCTGGTGATGGTCTGAAGGTTGCCTTCGTAGAGGTTGACTCATTGATGACCCAGTATGATTTTGCTAAGGACTACAGCGTCACTCTGCAAAAAAAATCGAACAATGCCCGCAATACGCTTACCCAGAAGGGTAATGCCCTTCAGGCAGCTGTCAACAACTTCCAACAGAAACTGAATAACAACGGTTTCCAAAGCCGTGAGCAGGCCGCCAGCGTACAGAATGCCATCCAGCGCCAGCAGAACGATCTTCAGGAGCTTCAGGCACGTCTGGAGAATGAACTTGCTACAGAGACCGCTAAGTTCAACGAGGCCCTGCGTGACTCTTTGCAGAATTTCCTTAAGGACTATAATGCTGATAAGCACTTCGACCTGATTCTTTCCAAGGCTGGTGACAACATTCTGCTCGGTAGCAGTAAACTTGACATTACGCAGGACGTTATCAACGGCCTGAACAAACGATACAAACCCGCTGCCAAGAATGCAGCTGAGACCAAGAAGACTGAGGATAAAAAGTAAGTTTTTGGGTTAACACACGCGTGAGAGGCACCGTTGTTGGTGCCTCTCCATCTTTGAAAATTTATCCCTAATTTCTATGAAACGTCAAAACTGGCAACTATTCCTTACCATAACCCTTGCAATCCTCCTTGTTATTAGTTTGTCCTATTGGGCATTCTGGACGGCTATGCGCGCAGAGACAAACTTACGCTATACAGGCCTGCAGACTGCAATTGCCACCCATCTTGAGAATACGATTAAAGGCATGGAGATGAGTGCTGTTAATGTATTCAACGCTGTAGAAAAAAATCTCGATTCACCCGACGCCGTCATCGCTGCCCTTCAGAGCGAGGCTCCGTTGAATCCTAATGTGTTAGGCTATTTCGCTGCTTTCGAACCTTACTATTTTAAGTCGGAAGGCCATTGGTTTGAACCTTATGTCCACCATATAGGTAATGACCCTTATCAAACCTCTCTCGTAGGTAGCGATACCCATGACTACATCAATTCACCCTGGTATGTCAGCGCCAAGAAGACGAAACAGACTTTCTGGTCAGACCCCTATTATTACTACGATGGCACCGATATCAGCGGTCATTATATTACGTTTGTTAAGCCTATCTACGACAAGAAAGGTCAACTTGTCTGTGTTTGTGGTGCTGATGTCACCTTCGACTGGCTCGATAAAGAACTGGAGCGTATCAACGAATCCTGTCGTCAGGCTCCCCAGGTCAACAAATATATGATGGGTCGCAATCTCGATTTCTATTCTGTTGTTATGAACAAAGAAGGCGTTTGCATCCTTCATCCCAGTGAGAAGTATGTACCCCTCGATGATGTCCATGTGCTTGATGATGTAAAAAATGGTCAGACAGGTATGACTCAGATGAAGATTGAAGGTGAACCGTGTACACTCTATTATGGCCCCATCGAAAGTCTTGAGTGGTCCGTATTCCTCGCCATACCTACCTTTGATGTTCAGAAACCCTTCCTCTATGTGGGGGCCGCCTTAGCCCTGTTGGCGGCTATCGCGATTCTGATGGCTTACGTCATCTGCCGTCGCCTTAGGCTTCAGGCATAAATTATTGTACAATATACCTACCGAAATAATGAGGCCTTCCCGTTGCAGGGAAGGCCTCTCGGTTGTTTGTGGTTATCGCAGTCAGTAGATAATCATTGAAAGGATGTAGGCCACGATGGTGGATGTAATCACACAGATCAAGCCTGGCATCATGAACGAGTGATTGAGAAGATATTTTCCAATCACCGTAGTACCTGAGCGGTCGAAGTTCACCGTCGCAATATCGGAAGGATAATTCGGGATGAAGAAGTAACCGTAGACAGAGGGCAACACGCCGAGGAGCACGGGGCCTGCAATACCCAGCGAATATGCTAATGGCAGCATCGCTACCACAACGGCACCTTGGGAATTGATCAGTACGGACACCAGGAAGAACACCAAGGCGATGCTCCAAGGATACTGCGCTACAACACCGGCCAACATAGTCTTCATCTCGCCCATGTAGTTAGAGAAATAAGTATCGGCAAGCCATGCAATACCGTAAATTGCAACAACGGCTACCATACCAGACTGCCATACCGGACCTGCGACGGCCTTTTTCGGAGCAGCCTTACATAAAATAATCATCAAAGCAGCAGCGGAGATCATAACAATCTGGATGACGATGTTCATAGGCAGCGTCTTGTTATACCATTCGGTAGTACCTTTAAGGTAAACGTTTGCCTTCACCAACTGATCGCCCGTAACGGCCATATCTTTGCTAATATAGAGCGCATTGGCATCATGAACAGCACGCAACGTTTTGTAGGAAGGCAGTGCTTCCTGGAAAATGGCGAAGAAAACGATGACGGCGAGGGCACCCAAGAAGATGAATACGGCACGCTTGGCTTCCTTCGGGATCTCCATATCAAGTGTGGTAGCATTCGAACCATAGATATATTTGTACTGCTCAGGGTCTTTAATCTTCTTTTGGAACACAGGGTCCTTGTCGAGGTCCAGACCACGACGGTATGATGCGGCAGCGGCTGCCATCAGTCCACAGATACAGGCTGGAATGGAAATCATGAGTACCTGTGGGATCGTAATGTCAAACCCGTTGGTATTGGATATACTAACGAAAGCTACTACAGCAGCGGCGATGGGCGAACAAGTGATACCTACCTGTGAGGCTATAGAGGCCACACCGCATGGGCGCTCAGGACGGATACCTTTCTTCAGGGCAATATCGCAGATAATGGGCATCAAAGTATAAACCACGTGACCAGTACCTACCAAGACGGTAAGGAAGAAAGTGCACAACGGGGCAAGGAATGTGATACGGTCAGGATGCTTACGCAGCAGCTTCTCTGCTATTTGTATCAGCCAGTCCATACCTCCTGATGCCTGCATGATACCTGCACATGTGACTGCTGCAATGATGATGTAGATAACATCGGTAGGAGGTGTGCCCGGCTTGAGTCCAAATCCGAATACAAGGATGGCGAGACCAATACCAGAAATTGCTCCCAAGGCGAGGCTTCCGTAACGAGAACCTACCCATAAAGCTCCGAGTACAATACAGAGCTGAAGAATCATTGTAAATGTAACCATAAATAAAGCTTAAGTTTTTAAATTATTGATTTTACTGCTGCAAAAATAAACAAAAAAATTGAAATAACGTACTTTTTTAGCAGAAATATTAAAAATAATTATTTCATTTGGTTAGATGAGAGAAAATTAGTACCTTTGCACCCCAAATATAAAAAGTAAAAAAGGTAAAAAAGAAAATAGAATAATATGGCTAAGAAATTTGCCGAGCACAATGGTTTGAACCTGACACAGGTGAACAGTGACATCCTTGAGATGTGGAGAGAGAAAAATGTGTTCTGGCGCTCTGTCGAAGAGCGTGAGGGCTGTCCCCAGTTTGTATTCTTCGAGGGTCCTCCCTCTGCCAATGGACATCCTGGTATTCACCACGTGTTGGCTCGTACCATTAAGGATACTTTCAATCGTTATAAGACGATGAAGGGCTATCAGGTGAAGCGTAAGGCCGGATGGGATACCCACGGACTGCCCGTAGAGCTGGGCGTGGAGAAGGAACTCGGTATCACGAAGGCTGATATCGACAACAAAGCTTCGGAGAAATACATCTCGACGGAAGACTACAACAAGAAATGTCGCGAGAATGTGATGATGTTCACCCAGGAGTGGCGCGACCTCACAGAGAAGATGGGCTACTTCGTGGACCTCGACAATCCCTATATCACTTACGATAACAAGTATATCGAGACGCTGTGGTGGCTGCTGAAGCAGTTCTACGAGAGAGGTCTGCTCTACAAGGGCTACACCATCCAGCCGTATTCACCCGCTGCAGGAACGGGCCTGAGCTCTCACGAGCTGAACCAGCCCGGCTGCTATCGTGATGTGAAGGATACGACGGTGACGGCGCTCTTCAAGGCCCTCAATCCGAAGGAAGAGTGGACAAAATGGGGCGAGCCTTATTTCGTGGCTTGGACCACTACGCCTTGGACTCTGCCTTCGAACACAGCCCTCTGCGTAGGTCCGAAGATCGACTATGTGGCTGTGGAGACCTATAATGCCTATAACGGCGAGAAGATCACCATCATCCTGGCAGAGAGCCGTCTGAATGCCTATCTGGCTCCAGAGGGCAACATCACCGACGGTGAGGAGATGCCTGAATATAATAAAGGTGAGAAGTTCGTACCTTACCGTATCGTTGGCCACTATACTGGCGAGGAGTTGGTTGGTATGAAATACCAGCAGTTGATGCCTTGGGTAAAGCCTTCGGCAAAGCTTGATCAGAATGCTGCCGACTATGTAAAGGCTTATGCAGAGGCCCATCCTGAGAAAGTCTTTGCCAGCGAGAACGGCAAGGATCAGTTCGTCGAGATGGAGAGCGAGGCCTTCCGCGTGATTCCTGGCGATTATGTAACAACAGAGGATGGTGCCGGTATCGTGCATATTGCTCCTACCTTCGGTGCCGACGATGCCAAGGTGGCTAAGGACGCTCATATCCCAAGCCTCTTCCTTATTAATAAGAAAGGTGAGACTCGCCCGATGGTCGACCTTCAGGGTAAGTACTACGTGATGGACGAGCTCGATAATAACTTCGTCGAGAAGTGCGTCAACGTAGAGGGCTATAGCCGTCATGCCGGCGACTATGTGAAGAACGCCTATGCGCCTGAGTTCAACAAGGACGGTAAGTACGACGAGCAGGCTGCCTCGAAGGCTGAAGACCTGAACATCGTCATCTGTATGGAGATGAAGCAGGAGGGAACAGCGCTCAAGATCGAGAAACACGTTCACAACTATCCTCACTGCTGGCGTACTGACAAGCCCGTGCTCTACTATCCGCTCGACTCTTGGTTTATCCGCTCTACAGCGAAGAAAGACCGTATGTTCGAACTGAACAAGACCATCAACTGGCAGCCCGAATCAACAGGTACAGGCCGTTTCGGCAACTGGCTTGAGAATCTGAACGACTGGAACCTCTCTCGTTCACGTTTCTGGGGAACACCGCTTCCCATCTGGCGTGACGAGGATGGCAAGGAGATCTGCATCGGCTCAGTAGAGGAACTCTATAACGAGATAGAGAAGGCCGTCAAGGCTGGTTTTATGACCTCTAACCCGTTGAAGGACAATGGTTTCGTGCCTTGTGACTGGAGTAAGGAGAATTATGATAAGATTGACCTTCATCGTCCATATGTTGATAATATCGTGCTTGTTTCAGAGAGCGGTAAGCCTATGAAGCGCGAGACCGATCTTATTGATGTTTGGTTCGATTCCGGTTCTATGCCATACGCTCAGATCCACTATCCGTTCGAGAATAAGGATCTGATTGATAAGGGTATAGCCTTCCCATGTGACTTCATCAATGAGGGTGTAGACCAGACGCGTGGCTGGTTCTTCACCCTGCACGCTATTGCTACTATGATCTTCGACTCAGTAGCCTTCAAGAATGTCATTTCTTCAGGCTTGGTGCTCGATGCCAAGGGCAATAAGATGTCGAAGCACGTAGGTAATGTGGTGAACCCATTCGATATGATTGGTAAGTACGGAAGTGATGCTGTGCGTCTGTATATGATGACCAACTCGGAGCCTTGGGACAATCTGAAGTTCGACCCAGAGGGTGTTGACGAGGTGCGCCGTAAGTTCTTCGGCACATTGTATAACACCTATAGCTTCTTCGCCCTCTACGCCAATGTGGATGGCTTCGACCCTGCTGCAGCTCAGGTGGCATTCGACAAGCGTCCTGAGATTGACCGTTGGATTCTCTCTTGCCTGAATACCCTCATCAAGGGTGTGGAGACAGAGCTTGACGGATATGATCCAACACGTGCAGGCCGACTGATTGACACTTTCGTTAACGATGACCTCTCCAACTGGTTCGTGCGCCTGAACCGCAAACGTTTCTGGGGTAAGGAGATGAGCGAGGACAAGCTCTCGGCTTATCAGACACTCTATACCTGCTTGATGACGGTAGCCAAACTGCTGGCTCCATTTGCGCCGTTCTATGCCGATCAGCTGTATAAGGATCTGGGCGGTGAGTTCGATTCTGTACACCTCGATAAGTTCCCTGTTGCTGATGAATCCCAGATTGATAAGGATCTCGAGGCCCGCATGCAGATGGCACAGAAGATCACGTCTATGGTTCTGGCTCTTCGTCGTAAAGTGAATATCAAGGTGCGCCAGCCGCTGCAGGCCATCATGATTCCTGCCGTCGACGCTGATCAGAAGAAGCACATCGAAGCTGTGAAGGACCTGATTATGAACGAGGTGAACGTGAAGGAACTCCGTTTCGTTGAGGGTGCCGGCGTGCTGGTTAAGAAGGTGAAGTGTAACTTCCGCACGATGGGTAAGAAGTTCGGCAAGCTCATGAAGAGTGTGGCTGCCGCTATGGACGCCCTCTCGCAGGAGCAGATTGCTGAACTCGAGCAGCAGGGCACCATTGCCATCAATGTCGAGGGGCAGGATCTCACCGTCGAGGCTGCCGATGTGGATATCATCAGCGAGGATATCCCGGGCTGGCTGGTGGCTAACGAGGGTAACCTGACGGTGGCTCTAGAGGTGGAACTTACCGAGGAGCTGAAGAACGAGGGTATGGCCCGCGAGCTGATCAACCGCATCCAGAACATCCGTAAAGAGAGTGGTCTGGAGATTACTGATCGTATCAACGTAACACTGGCTCCCAATGATGATGTGAAGAAAGCTGTAGACAACTTCGGCGACTATATCAAGACTCAGGTATTGGCTGATGCTCTGATGGTGGAAGTCAATGATGGCCAGGAAGTTGACTTTGATGACTTCAAGCTGAACATTAAGGTGGAAAAGAAATAAATTATTATAAATCAATAACTGAATTATGGCAGAGAAAACGCGTTACACTGATGAAGAGCTCGAGGAGTTCCGTCAGATTATCAACGAGAAGATGGCTTTGGCTAAGCGTGACTACGACCAGATGATGCGAGTACTGACGAATCAGGACTCAAACGACGTGGATGATACATCACCCACCTACAAAGCTTTGGAGGAGGGTAGTGCTACTCAGTCGAAAGAGGAACTGATCTCGATGGCTGCCCGTCAGCAGAAGTTCATTCAGGGACTGAAGGCTGCATTGGTTCGCATCGAAAATAAGACTTACGGTATCGACCGTATCACGGGCAAGCTCATTCCTAAGGAGCGTCTCCGTGCCGTACCTCATGCTACGCTGAGTGTGGAGTCAAAGATGAATCAGAAGAAGTGACCCGCAACCGTCCTCTTATCACTAAAGGCAGACTGGCGATTTTGATTGTGGTCGCCATTCTGCTTATTGACCAGGCCATCAAAATCTGGGTTAAGACATCGATGTCGCTCCATGAGAGCATCCATGTGTTTGACTGGTTCTACATCGCGTTTATTGAGAACAACGGTATGGCTTTCGGCATGCAGTTGGGTAGCAAGATTGTCTTGTCGCTTTTCCGTGTGGTGGCTATTGGTGCACTCGGCTATTATATCTGGAAACAGGTCAATAAGGGCGCTCGTACTGGCTATATCGTTTGTCTGTCGATGGTATTGGCAGGTGCTGTGGGTAATTTGATAGACTGTATGTTTTATGGGCTCATGTTCAATGAGTCATCGCCTTACTACGTGTCATATTTCGTGCCCTTCGGTACTGGTTATGCGCCTTTCCTGATGGGTAAGGTGGTAGACATGTTCTACTTTCCCTTGATAGAGACTGAATGGCCGATGTGGGTGCCTTTGGTGGGAGGCGATCACTTCGTATTCTTCAGTCCTGTATTTAACTTCGCCGATGCGAGCATCAGCGTAAGTGTGGTGTTGTTGATACTCTTCTATCGTGAGGAAATCAGCAAGATCTCGATGCAGGAGGATAAACAAAAAACTGAGGAACAGGCATCATGAAGCAGGGTAGGATACATCTAGTGTGGCTGGCATTGGGGCTGTGGTTGTTTGCAGCCTGTAAACCCAGTGTGCCCGAAGATGTGATCCAACCTGACGATATGGAGGACATTCTTTACGACTATCATGTGTCACAGGGCATTGCCTCAAGGGAAGGCGAGAGCACTGACTACACTCGTAACTACTTCTTCGAGGCGTTGCTGAAGAAACACAACGTGACGAGGGCAGAGTTTGACTCCTCATTAGTCTATTATTATACGCGTGCGGACCGCTTTATAGAGATTTATAAGAATGTGCAGGAACGGTTGGGCGAAGAGGCACTCGTCAGAGGTGCTTCCGCTGGTGAGGTGGAGCGTTACAGTATGTTGTCGCTCTCGGGTGATACGGCCGATGTGTGGGAGGGTCCACGAAGGCTGATCCTGATGCCACGGCGTCCTTATCACCTGATGCAGTTCTACCAGAAGTGCGACACCTCGTATCATGCTGGTGACCATTTCCTGATGACCTTCAACAATGAGTTACTGACGCAAGCGGGTTATTCTCAGGCATTGGCCTATCTGGCCATGACTTATGAGAACGATAGTACGGTATCCCAGAATACCATCGTCTCTGGCAAAGGCTCGACGTCATTGAGAATCGCGATGTGCAGGGAACGCGTGAAAGAAATCAAGGGTTACATCCTGATGGGACAGCGCATGGAGGAAAAACCATCAAATGATATGTGCCTCATGTTCATTGACGGCATCCGGCTTATTCGCTTCCACAATAAATTGCCCGAGGAGACGGAAGCTTCGAAGACCGACACTGTAAAGGCAGAGAAAGCCGACTCGCTGAAACCACATGTACGCCGCTTAGGTGAACGCCCCGTGCTGAGGACCGTTGAGAAAGAGAGAAACTAAGTTAAAACCAATAACTCGATAAGATTATGAATTTGAAATTCCGTTTGTCATTGATGAACTTCCTGGAGTTTGCCGTCTGGGGGGCTTATCTTACATGTATGGGAAACTACCTTGGAATAGCAGGATTAGGCGACAAGATCTCTTGGTTCTATGCCATCCAGGGTATCGTGAGTATCTTTATGCCTACACTGATGGGTATTGTAGCTGATAAGTACATGCAACCTCAGCGTGCGTTAGGTCTCTGCCATCTGTTGGCAGGAGGCTTCATGCTGGGCTGCTGGTGGCTCGGCATTCAGGCAGGCTTTGGTAACGAACTGGAAAACAAGGCATTGTTCATTGCGCTCTATACGCTCAGCGTCGCATTCTACATGCCTACCATTGCTCTGACCAATACCACGGCATTCACCATTCTGAAGAAAAACGGTCTTGACACAGTGAAGGATTTCCCGCCCATCCGAGTACTTGGCACCGTAGGATTTATCGTTATGATGTGGTTTGTCAATTGCGCAGTATGGGAAGACGGCGGTTTCTCAATGACACTTTCAGACAATGCCCATAAATTCCAGTATACTTATATGCAGTTCTTTGTCTCAGGTGTTCTGAGCATTGTGCTGTTCCTCTATTGTTTCACGCTGCCCGAGTGCAAACTGGAGAAGAAGGAAACCAACGTGTCTCTGGCAGAGAGTCTGGGGCTCAATGCCTTCAAACTCTTCAAGAGTCAGAAGATGGCCCTGTTCTTTATCTTCTCAGCATTACTGGGTATGTGTCTGCAAGTTACCAACGGCTATGCCGGACCCTTTATCACGAGTTTCAAGGGAAGTGCGGATGCAGCCATAGCAACATCCTTTGCCGCCAATAATGCAACACTGCTCACTTCTATCTCACAGATCAGTGAGGCGCTCTGTATCCTGATGATACCTTTCTTCCTGAAGCGTTTTGGTATCAAGGTAGTGATGCTGATGTCCATGTTCGCATGGGTGTTCCGTTTCGGATTCTTCGGTGTGGGCAACCCAGCGATGCCGGGCGTGATTATGTTCATCCTCTCATGTATCGTCTACGGTGTCGCCTTCGACTTCTTTAACGTCTCAGGTGGTATCTTCGTAGACCAGGAGTGCGAACCAAGTGTCAAGGCCTCGGCCCAGGGACTCTTCATGATGATGACCAATGGTGTCGGAGCCACGTTTGGCACATTGGTGGCAGGAGAGATCGTAAACCATTATTGTCATTGGGAGAACGGATTTTTGCAGGGTGATTGGACCACCTGTTGGTTCATCTTCGCCACCTTTGCCCTCGTTGTGGGTATATCGTTCGCTCTGGTGTTCCATCCAGAAAAGACCAAGTAAAGAAAACAATGAAAGAAGCTAGATATTTCTATGTACCCGATGCTGCCCAGCAGACTGAGTTGCCTGCCGAGGAGGCGATGCATGCCCTCAGGGTGCTCAGGCTGAAGAGTGGTGACGAGATGTTTCTGATGGACGGTGCGGGTAACTATTTCAAGGCACAGGTTACGATAGCTGCCACTCACCATTGCTACTATGAGATTCTGGAGTCCATGCCTCAAGAGCCACAGTGGCAGGGTAGGGTTCAGCTCGCCATCGCACCCACGAAGATGATGGATCGTATCGAGTGGATGATGGAGAAAGTCACAGAAGTGGGACTCGACGAGGTGTCGTTCCTCAATTGTCAGTTCTCTGAGCGCCGCCTGGTGAAGACCACCCGTCTGGACAAGATCGTGGTTTCGGCCATGAAGCAGAGTCACAAAGCCTGGAAGCCCGTCATCAACGAGATTGTCTCCTTCAAGTCGTTCGTACAACAGCCTCGCGAGGGTAGAAAGTATATTGCCCATTGCTATGAGGAGATACCGCGCAGCTATCTTTTTGAAGAACTGCAGAAACCCTCTGACAGTGAGGATGCAACGGTGATGATCGGTCCCGAGGGGGATTTCTCCATCGACGAGGTGAAGCTGGCTATGGAGGCTGGCTGGCAGTCGGTGCATCTGGGTAAAAGTCGTTTGCGCACAGAAACGGCAGGCTTGAGTGCCGTGATGATGATGCAACTGGCGAAAAAGTAAGAAAATAAAGAAGTAAAAACGAAAATATTATGACTGACGAGAAAATCATGGCTACTATTAAGCCTGACGGAGAGTGTTGGCAGCCGGAAATCGAAAAGATGCCAAGAGAGCAGCTCCAGCAGCTGCAGGTGAAAAAACTGAAGGATACAATCAACGTATGCCTGAAATCCCCTTTCTATAAGCAGCGTTTAGGTGAGCTGGGTATCACGGCTGATTCTATCAATAGCCTGGACGATCTGCGTAAGATTCCTTTTACCACAAAGCAGGATCTTCGTGATAACTATCCTTATGGTTTGGTAGGAGGCCATCTGGATGATGCTGTTCGTATCCACTCTACCAGTGGAACTACAGGTAACCCCTGTGTAGTTGTTTATTCCGAGCATGACATTTGTTCGTGGGCCAATATGATTGCCCGTAACCTCTATATGGTTGGCTGTCGTAAGAGCGATGTGTTCCAGAATTCTTCTGGTTATGGCATGTTTACAGGTGGTCTGGGTTTCCAGTATGGTGCAGAGTGGCTGGGTGCCATGACGGTTCCTGCTGCAGCTGGTAACTCCAAGCGTCAGATCAAATTTATCAAGGACTTTGGCACGACCTGCCTGCATGCCATTCCCTCTTATGCTATCCGTCTGGCTGAGGTGTTCAAGGAGGAAGGTGTCGATCCCGCATCAACTAAGCTCCGTACCCTTTGTATTGGTGCCGAGCCTCATACTGAGGAACAGCGTCGCCGTATTGAGCGTATGCTGGGTGTGAAGGCCTTTAACTCTTTCGGTATGACCGAGATGAATGGTCCTGGTGTAGCTTTCGAGTGTAAGTATCAGGAAGGTATGCACCTTTGGGAGGATAACTATATCGTTGAGATCGTTGATCCTGACACCCTGGAGCCAGTGCCCGATGGTGAGATGGGTGAGATGGTGCTGACCACGCTCGACCGTACGATGATGCCTATCCTTAGATATCGTACTCGCGATCTTACCCGCATCATTCCTGGTGAGTGTAAGTGTGGTCGTACCCATCGTCGTATCGACCGTATCAAGGGTCGTACCGATGATATGTTCATCATCAAGGGTGTAAACGTATTCCCGATGCAGGTGGAGAAGATTCTCGTGCAGTATCCTGGTCTGGGTTCTAACTATCTGATCACGCTGGAGACTATCGATGACAACGATGTGATGACAGTTGAAGTAGAGCTCGATAGTCTGGAGACCGAGATCTATCCCGAGATGCAGAAGATGATGAAGGACATCCAGCGCGCGCTGAAGGACGAGATACTGCTGACGCCTCAGGTCAAGCTCGTGAAGAAAGGCTCGCTGCCTCAGAGCGAGGGTAAGGCTGTCCGCGTGAAGGACTTAAGACCCAGCAGAGGATGAGGAAATGGATTGTGGCGGCATTGTTCGCCTCTATAACAGGTCAGGTGTCTGCCCAGGATGTCACTATACGCGACATCTTCAAGCAGATGCCCGACTCCTTGATGCCCTATCTTTCTCAGAACAATCGTCTTGACTTCATCGATTTTCTCGACTCCCACATGAAGGCGGAGGTGAGGAATACGCTTGGAGGAACCAGTGAGATGACGGCTTTGGCTGACGATAGTCTCACCATCCGGATGAGTGAGTCGTTGAAGACCGACCTGTTACTGTTGCCTTTGGCGCAGCCCATAGACAGTGTTTCGCAGGTTGTGGCAATGGTGGAAACCTTCCTTGTTGACTCCATATATGGTGAGTCCCGTGTCAGTTATTTTACACCAGATTGGCAGCGTTTTCCTTCAGAACCAGTGCTGAGTGCCGCAGAGAAGAAGAGGATCAAGGGACATATATTGCAAAATATCCTAAAAAAAGACGAAGAGGTATTAAACAAACGTTAAATATTAACCAATTTTGTTCTTTTTTTAACGATGGTATTAAGAAATAATTGTATCTTTGCCATGTGTTTTTCATGGTATTAGATTATTAAGGTTAATTAAGAACTCTATTTATCGTGATGGTAAGTGGCGGTTCGCCCTCCATTAAAACAATATAAGACATTTTCTATATTGTTTTATGGTTAAAAAAAAGGGAACATGAGAATGTTCCCTTTTTCCTTTGTGTATATCCTTGAGCCCTATTAATAGCTGCGGGCAATGATCACGCGGGCCTTGGCAGGCTTGCCTGTCACCATATCCACACCAGGTGTCTGCTCTACGCCGAAGGGCACGCAGCGGATGGTGGCCTGAGTCTCTTCCTTGATGCGGGCCTCGGTCTCGGCAGTGCCGTCCCAGTGGCAGAGGAAGAAACCGCCGTCCTTTACCTTCTCCTTGAACTCCTCGTAGTTCTCACACTCATAGATGTGGGCGTCACGGAAGGCCTTGGCCTTCTCGAAGATGTTCTTCTGGATATCCTCCAGCAGCTGCTCTACGTATTCCACGATACCGTCGATAGGACGTGTCTCCTTCTCGAGTGTATCACGACGCATTACCTCGATAGTACCATTCTCCAAGTCGCGGGCACCCAGAACCAGACGTACGGGAACACCCTTCAGCTCGTAATCAGCAAACTTAAAGCCAGGACGCTTGTTGTCGGCATCATCAAACTTCACGGTGATTCCTTTCTGGCGCAGGGCCTCGATGATAGGCGTCACCTCCTTGTTCACCTGCTCCATCTGCTCGGGCTTCGTGGCAATAGGGATAATCACCACCTGGATAGGAGCAAGACGCGGAGGCAGCACGAGTCCGTTGTCATCAGAGTGCGTCATAATCAGGGCACCAATCAGACGGGTGGAAACACCCCATGAGGTAGCCCACACATACTCGGGCTTGTTCTCCTTATTCAGATACTGCACCTCGAAGGCCTTGGCGAAGTTCTGTCCGAGGAAGTGGGAGGTACCACTCTGCAGGGCCTTACCATCCTGCATCATCGCCTCGATGGTATAGGTGTCGAGGGCTCCAGCGAATCGCTCGGTCTCGCTCTTCACGCCCTGAACCACGGGCACTGCCATCCACTCTTCAGCAAACTTGGCATACACCTTCAGCATCTTCTGTGCTTCCTCTTCAGCCTCCTCACGGGTGGCGTGGGCCGTATGACCCTCCTGCCAGAGGAACTCTGAAGTACGGAGGAACGGACGGGTGCGCATCTCCCAGCGCATCACGTTACACCACTGGTTGCACATCAGGGGCAGGTCGCGCCAGGAGTGGATCCAGTTCTTATAGGTGTTCCAGATGATGGTCTCTGAGGTAGGGCGCACAATCAGCTCCTCTTCGAGCTTGGCTGCAGGATCCACCTCCACGCCACTCTTATCGTCCTTGGCGCGCAGACGGTAGTGTGTCACCACGGCACACTCCTTGGCGAATCCCTCTACGTGCTCGGCCTCACGACTCAGAAACGACTTAGGAATCAGCAAGGGGAAATAAGCGTTCTGGGCACCTGTCTCCTTGAACATCTTATCCAACTGCTGCTGCATCTTCTCCCAGATGGCGTAGCCATAAGGCTTGATGACCATACAACCACGCACGGCACTCTGTTCAGCGAGGTCGGCCTTTACCACGAGGTCATTGAACCACTGACTGTAATTATCAGCCCTTTTCGTTAATTCTTTTAATTCTTTTGCCATTGTAATTTTCTCTATTATTCTAATTTGCCTGCAAAATTACACAAAAAATACGAAACTCGCGTACATTATTTAAATAAAATGCGTGTTTCATCATGATTATTTGTCTTCACCCTCTTTGGGCAATTCCTTGACAAATTTCATTTCGCGTAGGATGCGAGCCTGGCGTTTCAGCATATAGGCTGAGGGATGGAGGCTGGAGAATTTCCGGGGATTAGGTAGTGTGGCTGCTATCAGGGCACACTGAGCCTTTGTGAGATGGAGGGCATCGGTACGGAAGTGCTCTTTTGCTACGGCATCGGCACCATAGATACCATCACCCGTCTCTATGGAGTTCAGATAGACTTCCATAATGCGCTGTTTCGACCACATCAGCTCTATCAAGGTGGTGAAATATACTTCGAACCCTTTACGTATCCAAGAACGACCAGGCCAAAGAAACACATTCTTTGCTGTCTGCTGAGAGATGGTCGATGCACCGAGTTTGCGTTTTTCAGGATGTTCCCGATTCCGTTTGGCTGCATGTTCGATGGCCTCATAGTCGAAACCATGATGACTCAGGTAGTTGGCGTCCTCACTGGCCATCACAGCCAAAGGCAGTGATGGGGAAATCTTTTCAAGCGGCACCCAGTGATGCGACAGCTTCAGGTCCTTGCCTTCAGAAACCTGTTCATAGCAGCGTATGAACATCAGCGGCGTGAAATAAACGGGCAGGAACCGTAGTGCCACAACTGAAAGAATAGTGGAAGCAAAGAATGCCACCACTATCCATTTCAGAGTCTTCTTAATGAATTTAAGAATAATCAATTCTTGTTTTTTTTGATAAACGTATATTTTACTGAGCCTGCTGCTGAGCGTCCTGAATCATCTTCTGTGAAGCATACATGTAAACCTCCACACGACGATTCTGAGCCTGACCGTCCTTCGTGGCATTAGAAGCTACAGGGTTGGCCTCGCCAAAGCCTTCAACGCTCTTAATCTGAGTAGCGGGGACGCTCAGGGCCTGCAGATAAGAAGAGACACTTGTGGCACGATCCAGACTCAGGGCCTGATTCTTCTGGGCACTCTGCTCAGCTGTAGAACCCTTCCAACCCTGATTGTCGGTATAACCCTGAATGGCCACATCGCAATCTGCATTATTCTTCAGAACGGTAGCCAACTGCTGGAGAGAGGTCTTCGATGCAGCTGTCAGATCGCTCTTACCTGTCTGGAAGAGAATACCGGAGTCGAAGGTCATCTTTACAGCCTCCAGACCATTGTTATCTGTCACTTCCTCTACCTGGGCATTCTGAATAGCCTCAGCCTCTTTCTTGGCCTTATCCATCTTCTTACCGATGATAGCACCAGCACCAGCACCTACCGCACCACCGATGGCTGTACCAATACCCACATTACCTGCCAGGGCACCAATCACTGCACCCAGGGCAGCACCACCACCAGCACCAATAGCTGCACCTTTAGTGGTGTTGTTCATGTTACATCCCATGAGCACCACAGCGGCGCACAAAGCTACTACAATTGATTTTAAACTTTTCATTTCTGTTCGTTTTTGATTGTTAAACATCTAATTTTCGGGTGCAAAGTTAGCAATTAATTTATAATAATGTACGTGAGTTTCGTTTTTTTTATCTATTTTCACTTTCTGAGTTCCCAGAATGCTACGGCTGCGGCCGCTGCCACATTCAGCGAATCCACCTGATGGAACATGGGGATGCGAACGGTGAAATCGGCTTGGTCGATGGTTGCCTGCGGTAGTCCTTCACCTTCTGTTCCCATGATCACAGCCAGACGGTCTTGCGCTTTCAGTACAGGATCATCCAATGATATCGATTTGTCGGACAGAGCCATCGCTGCCGTCTTGAATCCCAGATCGTGAAGGGTGGGGTAAGCGTCGAGCCATGTCCAGGGAACCAGGAATATGGTTCCCATCGATACGCGAATAGCCCTTCGGTTCAGTGGGTCGCAACTGCTACGCGTCAGTAGTACAGCGTCAATCCCCAAGGCTGCGGCACTACGGAAGATGGCTCCGATATTGGTGGTGTCGCATACGGAGTCGATGACACAGACACGATGCGCATCCTTCAGAATCTCATCCAGCGCAGGCTCTGTCTTGCGACGCATGGCACAAAGTACACCTCGAGTCAACGTGTAACCTGTCAACTCGGAGAGCAATTCCCTGTTTCCTGTATAGACGGGCATCTCAGGATGACTCTGTATGATATCCGCTGCATCTCCGTCAATATGCTTCCTTTCACAGAGCAGAGCCAGAGGTTCATAACCAGCCTGTAATGCCACACGTATCACCTTCGGACTCTCTGCAATGAAGATGCCTTGTTCTGCGTTCAGACGATTTCTCAGCTGGGCTTCCGTCATCACACTGAACATCGCGATGCGCTCATCCTGCAAGGAAGTAATCTCGAAGATCATTCGGTATAGAATTTGATAAGTTGTACAAGCGCCTGCTGACAGACAGGGCAGAATTCGGGTTCTTCGTTGGTACGCATACGACAGTTCTCGCAACCTCTCCATACACCCTTCTCCAGATAACCTCCGCCTTCATAGAGTCCGGCCTTGCCTTCCTTTATCAGGTTATCCCACTTGATGAAGGCTGTGGCCTGGGTGGTGAGATTTGGCTCCCAAGGTTCGGTGTCAGGAAAGTACATCGGGTCGTCGTTGCCATAAGTGTACTCATCGCCCAGGCCTCCGAAGGAATGGCCAAACTCATGCACTACCACGGGCAGGAAGTACTTACCTCCTGTATAGCTGAGATTATAGGAATTATAGATGCCGCCTCCACCGTAATGCTCAGTATTCACAAGGATGATGATATGTTCGTAAGGTGTGCCAGCCAACACATCGTGGAGACGCTTCAGGTGGAGTGTGGTGAGATAGCGGTCGCTGTAGAATGTGTCGAAGTGCGAGCCCAGAGCCGTATGTTTCCAGATTCCCTTGGAAGGTTCACTGGTGCCTGACTCCTCAGAAGTTGGTTTGACGGCAATGATGTTAAAGCGGTCCTGCATGGACTTGAAGGGTTCATGACGGAAGAGCGAACCAATGGCAGCTTTACAGTCTGCAAGGTAATGGTCCATCTCATCGTTAGTATATCCCTCTGCCACAAAAGCGATATGGATGCAGCGGGAGGTATCGCGAGCCTGATGCAGTACTTCAAACGGTGTGATGTTTCGCTCACCTGCCTTGCGAATCAGAATATCCTTGGGATCAACGGTATGGGTCAACGAGTTGGTTACTTCATTGTGGTAGTCGAACAGCTCCACCTTTATTTCCACAGGGGCTTTCGGGTAAGGCACAAGAAACACATTCTCAAACGACTTCTGCGTGTGCTTGGCCTCATCGGTGGCGAGCCATTCCTGAAAGAGGGTAGAGAAGGAGTGGCGATAGATGACCACATCGTCAGCTTTTGAACGCATTGTAATCTGTCCGTTACCTCTCAGTGGCAGTTCTTCCAATCGCTCCCTGCGACCATACCAATGGGGCAAGCTGACGAGCTCGTCGACATATATCTGTTGGAGGATGTCGTCGCCAGCAAAGGTGTAGTCGAGTCTCAGGGTGCGATCCTCGAAGTAATCCTCAAACTTCTGGGCATTGGCCGAGAGGGTTGTACTTAACGTTAATCCAATGATTATCAAATACTTTTTCATAATTCATTTAATAAGTTCTTTACATAATCGCGGCTCCAGTCGCGAAGGTGATGTCGCTGGTCATCATACTGCAGCAGGTCGAGGTCGATGGCCACGATGCCATCTTCATTGCGTGTTCTGCCTAAACGTTTTTCCGTCTCTTTCAAAACCTCACACAACAGTCCTTCACCAAAGGTGGTCGTACCCTTGCAGAGCTGGTTCAGATAGGGTTCCTTACGGCTTGTGTTCACAGGTTCCGTCCAGATGGCGGAAGTGAAATGTACCTCCACCATCAATTGGGTTAATTGCTCCCTGGCTTTAGCCATGTTTGCTTCTTGGTTCTCGTTCGACGCGAGAGAGATAATCACTTCGTGCACCTTCATATCTTCACGTTTTGGGTGCAAAGATAATAAATAATCCCGAAAAAGGCTTGCGTATGTCGGGGAATCTTTGTAAATTTGCAACGAAGTGGACAGAAAAGTGTCAAGCCGAGTTGACAAAATGAAAGAAAAACGGGAAATATTGTGAATTTCTGCTTAAATATTTGGTGGAATGAAATAAAAAGTGTAATTTCGCAGCGTTTTTCGGAAACATAGAGTTTAAACCATTTTAATAAATAATAATCAAATGAAGAAGTACAACTTTAATGCAGGTCCCTCAATGCTTCCCCGCGAAGTGATTGAGAAGACTGCTCAGCAGTGTCTTGATTTCAACGGTTCGGGTCTCTCTCTGATGGAGATCAGCCATCGTGCAAAGGACTTTCAGCCTGTAGTAGACGAGGCTGTGGCTCTCGTGAAGGAATTGCTTGATATTCCCGAGGGTTACTCAGTGATTTTCCTTGGTGGTGGTGCCAGTTTGGAGTTCTGTATGATTCCTTATAACTTCCTGATTAAGAAGGCTGCCTACCTGAACACCGGTGTTTGGGCTAAGAAGGCTATGAAGGAAGCAAAGCTTTTCGGTGAGGTAGTAGAGGTGGCTTCTTCTGCAGATGCCAACTATACCTTCATCCCCAAGGATTGGACAGTACCTGCTGATGCAGACTATCTGCACATTACAACCAATAACACCATCTATGGTACAGAGATCCGTAAGGACCTGGATGTTCCCGTTCGTCTGATTGCCGATATGTCATCAGATATCTTCAGCCGTCCTATCGATGTTGCTAAGTATGATGCCATCTACGCTGGTGCTCAGAAGAATCTGGCTATGGCTGGTGTGACCATCGTGATTGTGAAGGACGATGCTCTGGGTAAGGCTCCTCGTGAGATTCCTACCATGCTCGACTATCGCACACACGTAGACAAGGGTTCTATGTTTAATACGCCTCCTGTAGTACCTATCTACTCAGCTCTTGAGAACCTCCGCTGGATCAAGAAGCAGGGTGGTGTACAGGCTATGGATAAGCTGGCTCAGCAGCGTGCAGAGATTGTCTATGGTGAGATCGACCGCAACAAGTGCTTCGTAGGTACTGCTAAGGAAGAGGATCGTTCACTCATGAACCTCTGCTTCGTGATGGCTCCTGAATATAAGGAGTTGGAGAAGGACTTCCTTGACTTCGCTGTTTCTAAGGGTATGGTTGGTGTGAAGGGTCACCGTTCTGTTGGTGGTTTCCGTGCTTCTTGCTACAACGCCCAGACCATCGAGGGTTGCAATGCACTCGTGGCTTGCATGAAGGAATTTGAGAGTAATCATTGAAAATTGAAGATTGAAGATTGACAATTGATAATTGAAGATTATGAAGGTTCTTGTAGCTACAGAAAAGCCATTCGCAGCAGCTGCTGTGAATGGTATTAAAGCAGAAGTTGAAGCAGCAGGCAATGAGCTGGTGCTGCTGGAGAAATATACAGAGAAAGCCCAGTTGCTGGATGCAGTGAAGGATGCCGACGCCATGATCATCCGTTCGGATAAGGTGGATGCCGAGGTGCTCGATGCTGCCAAGCAGTTGAAGATTGTGGTTCGTGCAGGTGCTGGTTACGATAACATCGACCTCGCTGCAGCCACAGCCCACAACGTGGTTGCTGAGAATACACCAGGTCAGAATGCCAATGCCGTAGCAGAGCTCGTATTCGGTCTGCTCGTGATGGCTGTACGTGGTTTCTATAATGGCAAGAGCGGCTCCGAGCTGCTGGGTAAGAAGTTGGGTATCCTGGCTTTCGGTAATGTAGGTCGCAATGTGGCCCGTATTGCCAAGGGCTTTGGTATGGACGTTTATGCTTACGATGCTTTCTGCCCTGCAGAGGTCATCGAGAAGGCTGGCGTTCACGCTGTCGCTAATCAGGATGCTCTCTTCGAGACTTGCGACGTGGTTTCACTCCACATCCCTGCTACCCCTGAGACCAAGCAGAGCATCAACTATGCACTTGTTGGTAAGCTGAAGAAGGGTGGTATCCTCGTGAACACTGCTCGTAAGGAGGTCATCGACGAGGCTGGTCTGATCAAGCTGATGGCTGAGCGTGAAGACTTGAAGTTCGTTACCGACATCATGCCCGATGCCAACGACGAGTTCGTTAAGTTTGAGGGTCGTTACTTCTCAACTCCTAAAAAGATGGGTGCCCAGACTGCTGAGGCTAACATCAACGCAGGTATCGCTGCTGCCAAGCAGATCAACGCTTTCTTCAAGGATGGCGACACGAAGTTCCAGGTGAACAAGTAAACAATACTCTATAAAAGAAGAATCCCTCGCCAATTGGCGAGGGATTCTTCTTTTTTATTTGGCAATAAACTTTTTGCCGTTCTGAATATAGATACCTTTATGAGGCTTGGCAATGCGCTGGCCCTGAAGGTTATAGATGGCATCATCAGCATCAGACTCATTGATTTGGATGCTTTGGATGGCTGTGGTCTTGGGTGTTGACTCGGAAGTAACGGTACATCCCCAACCCACAGAGATGGCCCCTGAAACCTCAGTCCCATCACTCTTAATCAGCTTTGCTTCGTTCACCTTGGCAGTCAGTGCTGTTCCTTCAAGCACCTGGAGTGTGATACGCATGACTGATGATCCCAGTACGGAGGCGTCAAAGTCGAGCGTCGATGTGTTAGAACCAGCAGTCAGGGGGATATATTGTTCCTTGAATTTATCACTGCCGTCGGTATTCTTTCCGTCTTTGTCACCATAGACCTTGATCTGTAACTTTCCGGAATAATCATTGTCCAGGTCTACACGAACACCTTTATACTCAGTTAATTTGAGTGCGGTTGTGTTATTCCAGTCGCCATAGAGAAACAACTCTCCCCACTGACTATTGTAGTTCACCGTATATACCGTCTGAAAGTCGTCGGGAGTGGGAAACTTATACCCATCGATACTACCATAGTAGGCCTTGATAAGTGTCTGGGCTAGGTCAGCCTGGTGGAAGGCGGGTAACGTACGGTTCACACCATCCGAGAGTCCCATCCAGTAGAAAGTGCCGATACCATTCTCCTTCGTCTTCTTAATGAAATAGTCCATGGCGTAGAGGGCTACCTTACGATCTGTAGTGTAATAATCGAGGTCGGCAGGCCATGTGGTAAAGGTGGCATATTCTCCAACGATCACAGGCGCCCTGTTCAGCAGGTTCGATTTGATATTATTGATCAGGTTGTCTATTTCACTCTTGGCGTTACTCTCACTCTTCCAGTTAGGATAGCTGTGCAGCTGGAAGATGATGTGCCCTGTCTCTTCGGGCAGATCCAGATTCTTCATGGCGTTGGGAGTGCTGCTGGCAGAGTAGGTGTTAACCACCAGATTACGATCCTTATTATTGCCTCCTGTATTACGAACGGTGGTTACAAAACTCTTGGCATAGCTGTTGATGGCCTTATATCCGTCGTCGCTAGCAGGCTCGTTCCATTTGTTATTGTCATCGAGCATCTCGTTGTAAGCCTCAAAGAGCAGTTTCTGACCGTAGTCCTTGAACTTCTCAGCTATCTGTTTCCACAAGTATTCGTATTTTGCCTTGTTCGTATCGTAGTTGGTGGTGCTGGCATGCAGCCACTGTTTGCCATCACCTGTATCGTGATGCACGTTAATGATACAATACATACCATTGTCTATCACGTAGTCCACCACTTCTTTCACACGATTCATCCACGCATCGTTCACCTTGCCGTCCTTGTCCATCTCCTGATACCAGGTCACTGGTACTCGAATGGCGCCAAAACCAGCATCCTTCATCATCTTCATGAGCTCTGGCTTCGTAACAGGCTGTCCCCAGCAAGTCTCATGCTGTGCTGTGGTGGTCCATGTCTTGCTGGCATCAGCAGCATCGAGGGTGTTTCCCAGGTTCCAGCCCACGCCCATGTTCTTAACTGCATCTTTTGCTGTCTCAAAATCAGCTGCCTGCATACTGAACGACATCAGCATACCACAGAATAAAAGTAGAGTTTTCTTCATAAATTCTTAGTTCTATTTTGATTTTTAAGTTTATTCCTGTGCAAAATTACAATTTATTTATGAAGTAGGCAAATATATTTTGGAAAGATTTTGAGAATCGGAAGATTTTGCGTACTTTTGCACCACTAAAATCAAGATTGAGTAACAGATACAAATTCATCAAATAATAATCATCATGGCTATTATCAAACCATTCAAAGGAATCCGCCCTCCCAAGGAGCTGGTGGAGAAAGTAGAGAGCCGTCCTTACGACGTGCTCGACAGTGAAGAGGCTAGGGCAGAGGCTGGCGACAACGAGATGAGCCTTTACCACATCATCAAACCGGAAATCGATTTCCCCGTTGGTACTTCAGAGTACGATCCACGTGTCTATGAGAAGGCTGCCGAGAATTTCCAGAAGTTCCAGGATAAGGGCTGGCTGGTTCAGGACTCGCGCGAACATTATTATATTTATGCTCAGACGATGAACGGGAAGACGCAGTATGGCCTGGTGGTATGTGCCCATACCGACGACTATATGGCAGGCCGTATCAAGAAGCATGAGCTCACCCGTCGCGATAAGGAAGAAGACCGCATGAAGCATGTTCGCGTGAACAATGCCAACATCGAGCCCGTATTCTTTGCCTATCCCGACAATGCTGTGCTCAACACTCTGATTATGCGCTATGCTGCCACCGAACCTGAGTACGACTTCGTTGCCCCCATCGATGGCTTCCGCCACCAGTTCTGGGTGATCAACGACGATAAGGATATGCAGACCATTACGGAAGAGTTTGCCAAAATGCCTTCGCTCTATATTGCCGATGGTCATCACCGTAGTGCTGCCGCCGCCTTGGTAGGTGCAGAGAAACAGAAGCAGAATCCCAACCACAATGGTACTGAGGAGTACAACTTCTTCATGGCTGTCTGCTTCCAGGCTTCACAGCTCACCATTCTCGACTACAACCGCGTGGTGAAGGATCTCAACGGTATGTCTTCGGAGGAGTTCCTGGCTGCGCTGCAGGTGAACTTCATCGTCGAGGACAAGGGCACTGAGCTCTATAAGCCCCAGCAGCTCCACGAGTTCTCGCTCTATCTTGATGGCCGTTGGTACAGCCTGAAGGCCAAAGAGGGAACTTACGACAACAATGATCCTATCGGTGTGCTCGATGTGGATATCTCCAGTCGTCTGATTCTCGACGAGATCCTGAATATCGGTGATCTCCGTTCTTCTCAGCGTATCGACTTTGTGGGAGGCCTTCGTGGACTTGGTGAGTTGAAGCGCCGTGTTGACTCTGGTGAGATGCGTGCCGCTCTAGCCCTCTATCCAGTATCTATGCAGCAGATTATGGACATTGCCGACAGCGGTAAGATCATGCCGCCAAAGGCCACGTGGTTTGAACCAAAGCTTCGCTCTGGTCTCGTCATCCATAAACTCAGTTAGATTTGTGAAGACAAATAAATAAAGGCCCGTCATTATGACGAGCCTTTTTCTTTGCGGAAGGTGAGGGATTCAAACCCCCGATACCCGAAAGGGGTATACCGGATTTCGAGTCCAGCGCGATCGATCACTCTGCCAACCTTCCAATGTGTCAAATGCTTATCGGACCCTCGTTTGGGTTAAGCGGTTGCAAAGGTAGTGCAAAAATCTGAAACTACCAAAAGATTTGCAAGGAAACTTCACGTCAGTCGAAAGAAAGTTTGGCCAGACGGCTCTTTAACTGCTCTGCCTCGCTCTTGCGGATGCTGAGTTTAATCTCGCATGTGTTATCGTAGGTCTGCGAAACAATGCGCGGATTCATCTCCTTGACAATACGCATCACGTCGTTCATCATGGGGTAGGCGAAAGAGTAGGTGACGACCTCCTCCACCTGACGCGTCTCTATCTCACAATGGGCGATGGCATCTGCAGCTGCCTCGCGATAAGCCACGATCAGTCCACTGGTGCCAAGATTCACACCGCCATAGTAGCGCACCACCACAATCAGGATGTCCGTCAGCTCGTTGCTGTTGATCTGTCCGAGAATAGGCTTGCCAGCTGTAGACGAAGGCTCCCCGTCGTCGTTGGCTCTGAATTCCGTACGTTCCGGCCCCAGCATATAGGCATAGCACACATGACGGGCATCATAGTATTTCTTACGGTAGCCAGCCACGAGGTCCTTGATCTCGTCTACCGATGATACATGATGAGCGAAGGCGAGAAACTTACTACGTTTCTCGGTGTAGTAGCCCTCGCCTCCGCTTTTTATTGTACGAAATTCGTCAGTCATTCTAAGTTATTCTAGGTTCCCCTAGGATTTCCTAGGCTATCCAAGGTTTCCTAGGAATTATACTCCTGCCAGCTCTTGATCTTCACATCCTCGAGGTTCATGGCGGTGAAGGCCTCGATGAAAGCCTTAGCCAGACGCACGTTCGTCATCAGAGGAATGTTGTGATCGATGGCACCACGACGGATCTTGTAACCGTTGGTCAGCTCACGTGAAGAGTGGTTCTTTGGCACGTTGATCACCAAGCCCACCTTATGCTGCGAGATGAGATCCATCACGTTGTTGTCGCCATCTTCATCAGGCCATGCAACGGTTACGGCCTTCACACCGTTGTCGTTGAAGAACTTGGCTGTTCCTGCTGTTGCATAGATGGTGTAACCCTTCTTGGCCAGCTGCTGTGCGGGCTCAAGCAGACTTACCTTACCCTTGGCACCACCTGAAGAGATCAGCACGGCATCCTTTGGAATCGAATAGCCTGTGGCGATCAGCGCGTTCAGCATAGCCTCGTTGAGGTCATCGCCCAGACAGCCAACCTCACCCGTAGAGCTCATGTCTACACCCAGCACAGGGTCGGCATTCTGCAGACGGGCAAAAGAGAACTGCGAAGCCTTCACACCGATGCGGTCGATGTCAAACTCACTGCGCTCGGGCTTCTGGTAAGGTGCATCGAGCATGATCTTCGTAGCTGTCTCGATGAAGTTACGCTTCAGGATCTTCGAAACGAAGGGGAACGAACGCGAGGCGCGGAGGTTACACTCAATCACCTTCACCTCACGGTTCTTTGCCAGGAACTGGATATTGAACGGACCGCTGATGTTCAGCTCGGCAGCGATCTTACGGGCAATCTTCTTAATCTGACGGATGGTAGAGAAATAGATGTGCTGGGCGGGGAACACCATCGTGGCGTCACCAGAGTGCACACCAGCGTACTCCACGTGCTCAGAGATGGCATACTCAATCACCTCACCCTTATCTGCTACGGCGTCGAACTCAATCTCCTTAGTCTCCGTCATGAACTTCGATACCACTACGGGGAATTCCTTTGATACCTCGGTAGCCATGTTCAGGAAGCGATGCAGCTCCTCCTCATCGTAGCACACGTTCATCGCAGCACCTGAGAGCACATACGACGGGCGCACCAGAACGGGATAGCCTACCTTGGCCACGAACTCCTTCACATCGTCGAACGAGGTCAGTGCCTGCCAAGCGGGCTGGTCGATGCAGAGCTTATCGAGCATAGCCGAGAACTTGTCGCGGTTCTCTGCACGGTCGATATTCACAGGCGAAGTACCCAGCACAGGCACACCCTGACGATACAACTTCATGGCGAGGTTGTTAGGAATCTGACCACCCACAGAGACGATCACACCGCGAGGCGACTCCAGGTCGATCACGTCGAGCACGCGCTCCAGAGAGAGCTCGTCGAAGTAGAGACGGTCGCACATATCGTAGTCGGTAGATACGGTCTCGGGGTTGTAGTTGATCATGATACTCTTATAACCCAGCTTGCGGGCTGTGTTGATGGCATTCACCGAACACCAGTCGAACTCTACTGAAGAACCGATGCGGTAGGCACCAGAACCGAGCACCACCACGCTCTTCTCATGGCTATAGTAGTTCACGTCGTGGGCAGCCTCATACTTCTCTCCCTCAGGATTGCCGAAGGCGGGCGTGTGGGTATAGGTGAAGTAGAGGTAGTTGGTCAGCTCGGGATTCTCCGAAGCCACCGTGGGGATACGCTTCACTGAAGGCAGGATACCCTTCTGCTTACGATACTTGCGCACCTCCAGGTTCTCCTTCTCCATGTTCGAACCCTTCGACTTCAGCACGAAGCGTGCAATCTGGAAGTCGCTGAATCCGCAGCGCTTCACCTCGAGCAGCAGCTCGTCGGGCAGCTCCTCAAGGGTGTTGTACTTCAGCAGTTCGTGCTTCAGGTCAACGATGTGCTTCAGGCGCTCCAGGAACCATACGTCGATCTTGGTCAGCTGCTCGATGCGCTCGATGGTATAACCCTCCTCGAGAGCCTGGGCGATGGCGAAGATACGAAGGTCGGTGGGGTTAGCCAGCTCCTCGTCGAGGTTGTCGAACTTCGTGTGGTCGTTGCCCACGAAGCCGTGCATGCCCTGACCAATCATGCGCAGGCCCTTCTGGATCATCTCCTCAAACGAACGTCCGATACTCATGATCTCACCCACCGACTTCATCGAAGAACCGATCTGACGGCTTACGCCAGCAAACTTCGTGAGGTCCCAACGAGGAATCTTACAGATCATATAGTCGAGGCTTGGAGCCACATATGCACTTGAGGTGGTACCCATCTCACCAATCTGGTCGAGCGTGTAACCGAGAGCGATCTTGGCGGCTACGAAGGCGAGGGGATAACCTGTGGCCTTGGAAGCCAGCGCTGAAGAGCGGCTCAGACGGGCGTTGATCTCGATGATACGATAGTCGTTGGTCTCTGCGTTGAAAGCGAACTGAATGTTGCACTCGCCCACGATGCCCAGGTGCTTCACACACTTGATGGTAATCTCCTGCAGCATCTTAACCTGCTCCTCTTTCAGCGAGCAAGTTGGAGCAACAACGATCGACTCACCGGTGTGAATACCCAGGGGATCAAAGTTCTCCATCGAGGCCACGGTGAAGCAGCGATCGTTAGCATCGCGGATGCACTCGAACTCAATTTCCTTCCATCCCTTCAGGCTCTCTTCTACGAGAATCTGAGGTGCGAAGGTGAATGCTGACTCTGCCAGCTCGATGAACTTCTTCTCATCGGGGCAGATACCTGAGCCAAGACCTCCGAGGGCATAAGCCGAACGGATCATGATGGGGAAACCAATCTCGTGAGCAGCCTTCAGTGCATCTTCCATCGACTCAACAGCGTGAGATACAGGCACCTTCAGCTGAACCTCGGCCAGCTTTTTAACAAAAAGGTCGCGGTCCTCAGTATTCATGATGGCCTCGACACTTGTTCCTAAAACTTCAACTCCGTATTCTTTCAATGTACCGTTCAGATAAAGCTCCGTACCGCAATTCAATGCGGTCTGACCTCCGAACGCCAGAAGAATACCATCGGGCCGTTCTTTCTTGATGATTTCCGTTACGAAATGTGTATTAACCGGCTGGAAATACACCTTGTCTGCAATACCTTCACTTGTCTGGATGGTTGCGATGTTAGGGTTAACGAGTACGCTCTTAATGCCTTCTTCGCGGAGCGCCTTTAAAGCTTGTGAACCAGAGTAGTCAAACTCTCCTGCTTGTCCGATTTTCAAGGCACCCGATCCGAGTACCAACACCTTTTTCAGTTCTTTTTTCATTTTGGGTTGATTTTGATATCCTTGTTCTTAAATCGCGTGCAAAGGTACAAAGATTTTGCGAAACCACCAAAAAGTTTTTGTGCTGATTATGTTAAAATCCACATACTTTTTTTCGTAACCTCATAAACTGCGTAAGAAACGGTATGTTTATGCAAGAACGCGAAAAAAGAAATCCCTGCTGTCTTAGCAGGGATTTCAATTTTATTTGTTTATTCGTAATAGGTGAATGAGCGGGTAACTGTTACTTCCTGACCCATCATCGAGGTCTTGCGGCTGATCCAGTTGCCGTGGTCATCGAACTTATAATCGGTGTATGGGGTTTCCATTGCCTGACCGCCAAAGTCGATGGAAGAGGAGGTGATGATGCCTTTGTCGTCATAGTTAAAGGTGCTCTTGACTTCCTGTCCCATCATCTCGAAGTTCTGGCCCTTCAGACGTCCATTCTCCCAAACGTACTTAAAGAGAATGCTCTGACCCTGCATGCTTCTTTTTACAGACTGCAGGTAGCCGTTGCTGTCGTACACAGCGTCTGAGATTTCAGAGGAAGACATCTTACCGTCTTCGCTAAAGTTAATGGTAGTCGACATGCCCATAACATCCTGGGTAATGGATTTGACAGCACCTTTGGCCTCGTTGGCCTCCACATCGTGGAACTTTGACTGTGCCTGCATGGCCACTGTCATAGCCAGTGCGGCAATCATCATCATAATCTTTTTCATATCAAATAATTAATTAGTGGTTGATAATAACGGGGCAAAGATACGAAGTTTATCTGAAACAACCAAGAATATGTCGACGATATTCTGTTAAAAATAATAATTACTGGCTGTACGTCGTCAGAATTTCGTTTTTTATTCGTATCTTTGCATCTGCATTTTTGAAAAGTAGAGATGAACAACGAGTTTTTAAAGCAACTGAATGAGAGTCAGCAGGAGGCTGTGCTGTATAACGACGGGGCGTCGCTGGTGATTGCGGGAGCAGGATCGGGGAAGACCCGCGTGCTGACGTATAAGATAGCCTGGCTGCTGGAGCAGGGGATGAGGCCCTGGCAGATTCTCGCGCTGACGTTTACCAACAAGGCTGCCCGTGAGATGAAGGAGCGCATAGGCCGGCTGGTGGGCGAGGAGCAGGCGAGGTATCTGCAGATGGGTACCTTCCACAGCGTGTTCGCCCGTATCCTGAGGGCCGAGGCCGAGCATATAGGCTATAACTCGAATTTCACCATCTACGACCAGACGGATGCCCGTTCGCTGGTGAAGGCCATCATCAAGGAGATGGGGCTCGACGATAAGGTGTATAAGCCCTCGTCGGTGGCCGACCGTATCTCGATGGCGAAGAACCATCTGATACTTCCGCAGGCTTATGCGCAGAGTGCCTGGGCCAGTGACGACGCTCAGCAGAAGCGCCCTCAGGTGTCGCATATATATATAAGGTACGCGGAGAGGTGCCGTCAGGCGAATGCGATGGATTTCGATGATCTGCTGGTTCAGACGTGGGTGTTGTTTCAGAACCATGAGGATATCCGACGGAAGTATGTGGATAAGTTCCACTTCGTGCTCGTGGATGAGTATCAGGACACGAATTTCGCGCAACAGTCGATTGTGTATCAGTTGACGAAGGAGCGCCAGATGGTATGCGTGGTGGGCGACGATGCACAGAGCATCTATTCCTTCCGTGGCGCTAATATCGATAATATCCTTAATTTCCGCAGTCAGTATGAGGGGGCGAGGCTCTTCAAACTGGAACAGAACTACCGCAGTACGCAGCTGATTGTGCAGGCGGCAAACTCACTGATACGCAGGAATGAGCGGCAGATACCGAAGAATGTGTATTCGAAGAACGAGCACGGCGAGAAGCTGCAGCTGAAGCCTGCCTATTCGGATAAGGAGGAGGCGATGATCGTGGCGCAGGATATCAAGAGGCTGAAGCGGCAGGATCATTGCAACTGGAGCGACTTTGCCATCCTGTATCGCACGAACTCGCAGAGCCGAAGCTTTGAGGAGCAGTTGCGTAAGGATAATATTCCGTATCGCATCTATGGCGGGTTGAGCTTCTATCAGCGTAAGGAGATCAAGGACGTGATTGCCTATTTCCGACTGATTGCCAACCCTTACGATGAGGAGGCTTTCAAGCGTATCATCAATTATCCTGCGCGTGGCATCGGTGATACAACCGTGGGAAAGATCGTCCAGACGGCACAGGCTTATGGTGTGAGTCTGTGGCAGGTGATCACGGAGCCCATATTGTTCCCCATGGACGTGAGCAAGGCGACGATGACGAAGATACAGGCTTTCCGAGGACTGATAGAGAGTTGGGTGAGCCGCCTCAATACCGAGGATGTGTATACCCTCGGCCATGATATCATCATGACCTCCGGCATCAGCAAGGATATCTATTCCGGGCGCAACCCAGAGGATATCTCGCGGCAGGAGAACCTGGAGGAGTTCCTGAGCGGACTGCAGGATTTCGTGGAGAGCCGACGTGAGGAGGATATGGGCGATCAGGTGTATCTGCCCGACTTCCTGCAGGAGGTGGCGTTGCTGACGGATCTTGACAGCGATAATGGCGACGAGAATGACAAGGTGACGCTGATGACCATCCACTCGGCCAAGGGACTGGAGTTCCCGACGGTGTTCGTGGTGGGACTCGAAGAAAACATCTTCCCCAGTCCGATGTGTACGAACTCGATGCGCGAGCTGGAGGAGGAGCGCCGACTGCTCTATGTGGCCATCACGCGGGCAGAGAAGCATTGTGTCCTGACCTGTGCGCAGAACCGCTTCCGCTATGGGCGGATGGAGTATGACACGCCTTCAAGGTTTATCCGCGATATCGACCCGGAATTGCTGGATGTGCATTCTGAGGCGGGTGGGGGAACGAGCATCTTCGGAGGCAGCCGTTCTGCTTCATGGATGCAGAATCCCAGGCCTGTGGCTACGCAGTTTAAGGCCGATCCGAAGCCAAGGGCCGTGGCTCCGCGACAGCCCGAGAAGCCTGTCGATCCCTTCGGACCTCAGTTCAAGCGTGTGTATAATGCCGTGGCCCCAAGGCCGATGGCCTCAGACCCGAGTGCTGGCGACTTACGGGAGGGCAGTACCATCGAGCATCAGCGCTTTGGCGTAGGAACAGTGATCAAGATTGAGGGCACGGGTGAGAATACGAAGGCCACCGTGCAGTTCCGCAATGTGGGTACGAAGCAGTTGTTGCTGAAGTTCGCGAAGTTTAAGATTATAGGATAAAGAATTAGAGCGACTCTTTATCTGGTCGCTCTATCTTTTTTGCCACTTTTGGCAGATGTTTTTTCTTACGGAGCCAAGCAGCCTTCCGGGCTTCATAGTCCTCATAGTGTTTCTCTAAGAATCCGTCGGCCATCGTCAGTCCTCCTTGAATTTCGCAAAGATCACATTCACATCTATGGGATGATGTTCGCCGCCTACCAGTCGGGTACTTGAGAGTCCCATCTGGTTGACAACGGATGTGACAGTCTGGTTGCCATAGCTGTCGCTGGAGTAGGTCGGCGCAATGGGTACCAGCACGACCTTGTCCCAGTTCGGGTGGTTTTCACGCCAGTAGGGATCGGTCTTTAAGCCTTCGGTCTTCTTACTGATGATCAGCGACACCAGATTGCCGATATTGGAGAACGTGTAGGCATTGGAGGCCAAGGTGGCCATGAACGTGCTCCTGTAGTTGTACATCGTCTGCGTCTCGAAGAAGTTGTTCAAACTGTCCTTGTGTACCATCAGTACCGCCGAGGGGGCGTTGATGGGATATTGCAGATCGTATCGGCCACTGTTCTGTCTTTGGAAACTCATGCTGACGGAGAGCAGCGAGTCGTTCTGGTTGAATTCGTCGATGTCGTCTATAGGCAGGGTGACCTCCGTGAAGATGCCTGCGGGCGCCTTCAGATAGGTGCAGCTGTTGTCGTTGATGAGTACCTGCAAGGCTCCTTTGTCGTTGTAGACGCGCTGTGTCTGCAGCACTTCAGGTGTGGATGACAGGAAGAAGGAGTTGTGCTGTACTTCGTCGCCATTCTTGGAACGGAAATACACATTGATGTCGATTTCCGCTATCTTTGCCATCACGCCAAGGCCGTCGATTACTTCGAAATAGAAGCCTGGGCAGAGGTTGTTGACAAACGTATAGCAGTTCTTGAAGTACTCAGGATGATCGTAGAAGTTACGGAGGATGTAGGTACCGTAGTTGTTATACGTCTTTCCGTTCTTGTCGGTATAGGGGTCGCTCAGGGAGATATTGACATAGTTGAGGTAGTTTGCCTGGTTACGCAGACTGTCTCTGTCTGTCAGGTTGGCCAGCGCGAAGGAGGTGCTCTTCCTCAGTCCGTCCTCCCTGATATATCCCTCGGAGATGGGGTCGAAGTTGCTGTAGTAAGTGGCGTTATCGCTCATGGGCCTGGCGAGCTCAAGGACATTGATCTTGACGGGGGTGAGGGAGTCGCCATAACTCTTCGTACGGTCGATCTGCAACCATATCTCACAGGAGTCGGCAGCAATGTCGCCGTCGTCCATGCCGAGGATGTCCTCGCGGGCGGGCTGTTTCATGTTCTCCAGGATATTGAACTGAGCCATAAACTCATTGATCACGTAGGCACCTGTCTCGGGGTCCTTGACCATACCGAGATGGCAGTCGAAATTACGTGAAAAGACGGAGTCAACCTCTATTGATCTGGTGAAAGCGGTGAAGGAGCCTGTGGTGATCTCGAGCATGTCGTTCTCATCGGTGAGTGAGGCTCCGATGCCTTCTGTGTCTTCACTACAAGATGTTATTGCCATTGCTGTGATTGCAATCGCCGTAATCCATTTGAATTTCATGTTAGGGTTTCTTTATGTTTAATCTTCTTCTTCAGGAGCTTGTTCCTCAGGGAACAACTGCTTGTAGAACGTTTCATACGCATCAGCAAAATCCTCCTGATAACCGAGGAAGGGGATGTTCTTGTCGGCCGTATACTTCAGCAGTTCCGGCTCGACACCTGCCTCAGCCTGAATGATGCCGTCGCTATAGTCGATGGCCAACTTGCCCAACTCATTGAAGTCGAATTTATCCTGATAGCCTTCGAGCAGCTCAGCCTTGGCATCGCGGAATTCAAGACATTTCTTGAAGTCTTCGCCAAAGTCCTTATTGATGCTCTTGTTGAACAGGGCTGTCACTACCTTCGTCTCAGCAAATGAGGGCTCGTCGTGGTAGGCGGTCTTGACATAGAAAGGCACGACACCGCTCATCCATCCCTGACAGTGGATGATGTCAGGAACCCAACGGAGCTTCTTGACGGTCTCCAGTACGCCACGGGCAAAGAAGATGGCACGCTCACCATTGTCAGCATAGTCCTCACCATTCTCGTCCTTCTCCATCAGGCGCTTGCCGAAGTAGTCATCGTTGTCGATGAAATAGACCTGTACCCTGGCAGACTGGATGGAGGCTACCTTGATGATCAGCGGGTGGTCCGTATCATTGATGATTAGGTTCATACCTGAGAGTCGGATGACCTCATGCAACTGTCCGCGACGCTCATTGATGGTACCCCATTTGGGCATGAATGTACGGATTTCGTGGTTTAGCTCTTGCATAGCTTGGGGAACACTCTTTCCCATGACAGACAAGGTGTTGTCGGGAACGTAAGGAGTGATCTCCTGATTGATGAATAATATTTTCTTCTTTGCCATCTTTGGAAGTTTTGCCTTGCAAAGATACAAAATAAACTTCACAAAATCAGCATTCCGGGTGTTTTTTTTGCAAAAAGTGACACTTTTGGGGCGATTTTTTTGGTTTTTTTCCCCTTTTATTATCTAATAAGGTGTAAAATCGCCCCTAAACGTACTTTTTGATCACTTCCACAAAACGGTTGCCATATTTCTGCTTTTTGTGTTCTCCGATGCCCGAGATGTTGCCAAATTGTTCCAGAGAGGTGGGTTTGATGGTGGCCAGAGCATGGAGCACTTTATCGGTGAAAACGATGTATGGCGGGAAGCCTTCTTCGTTGGCACAGGTGGAACGGAGGTTTCGGAGGGCCTCGAAGAGTCTCGGGTCTTCGATACCAGTGGTGGGAGGAAGTCCGGGGATGGTGATGGAGGGTATCTCCAACCGTAGTTTCGGCTTGCGCCTGGGCTCTTCCTGCGTGCTGTGGTCGATGACGCAGAGCATGGCTTCTTTCCTGCCGTAGAGCACATCGTTGCCGATGTCGGTAATCCGCACCTTGTTACCTTCGTTATAGGCAATCTCGATGAATCCCATCTGGAGCATCTGCAATAGGTAGTCCTGCCAGTCGCTGGAGCTGATGTCCTTGCCCACGCCGAAGGTCTTCAGTTGGTCGTACTGATGGCGCACCACCGTTGGTGAGCGCATGCCCTTGAGGATTTCGACGATGGTGCTAATACGAATCTGTTCGTCGGTACGCTTGACGGCACTCAGGGCCATCTGTACATGACGGGTGCCTTCGAACCGTTGTGGAGGATTTTCACAGATGTCACAGTTGCCACAGTCGTGATCCGTCTGTTCACTGAAGTAGTTCAGTAGGATCCGCCTGCGACAGACATTCGACTCGGCATATTCCCTCATACGCTTCAGCTTGTCCATGTTGATATCCTGCTGCCCACTCTGACGGGCAAATTCCGATAGTTGCACGATATCGGCCAGGGAGTAGAAGAGGATCGTGTCGGCAGGGGCTCCGTCTCTGCCTGCACGTCCTATCTCCTGATAGAAGCTCTCGATGCTCTTAGGCATGTTGTAATGGATCACCCAGCGCACATTACTCTTGTCGATGCCCATGCCAAAGGCGATGGTGGCACAGACCACGAGCAGCTGGTCGTTCTTGAACATCTCCTGTGTCTGACTGCGCTCGAGGTTGGAGAGTCCGGCATGATAAGGGGCAGCGTGGATACCTTTCTTACGCAGGTCCTCGGCCACCTTCTCTGTGGTTTTCCTACTCAGACAATAGATAATGCCTGCTTCCAGCGGACGGGCTTTGATGAAGTTAAGGATGAAGTGCATCTTCTCGGCAGCCTTATAACCGCGTTTTACGGAGAGACTGAGGTTCGGACGGTCGAAGCTGGAGATGAACTCACGGGCATCATGCAGGTTGAGCTGTTCGATGATATCATGTCTGGTTATTTTATCCGCAGTAGCCGTCAGTGCCATGATAGGCGTCTTGGGGAATTTCTCGCGGAGGATGCCCAGTTGGGTGTATTCAGGACGGAAGTCATGTCCCCATTGACTGATACAGTGGGCTTCGTCGATGGCAAAGAGCGAGATGTGGATATGGCTCAGCAGATAGTCAATCTCCGACAAAAGTTTTTCTGGGGAGATGTAAAGTAGTTTGATGCTTCCTTGCAGGCACCGGCGGCGGATGACAAGGTCGGCGGAAGGATCATTGCCGCTGTTGAGAGCCTCGGCCTCAATGCCATTGGCCTGGAGGGTCTCCACCTGGTCTTTCATCAGACTGATGAGTGGGGATACTACGATGGCCGTGCCTGGCATCGTGAGAGCTGGAATCTGATAACAGATGCTCTTTCCACCACCTGTAGGCATCAGGACCAGTGCGTCGTGACCTTGTGTGATATGTCGTATGATTTCTTCCTGGTTGTTGCGGAAGGAATTGTAACCAAAATAGTGCCTTAAAGCCTCAAAAATATCCATAATATTTAAATTTTGCACAAAGATAGTTATTTTTTTTTGATTTTCCTTTGAAGTTATGAAAAATTTTAGTATATTTGCGCATTAATCAACAATACACGTCGTATATGGCTAAGTACAACATTACCGAAAAGAAAGAAAAAGAGGCGGCTTACAGGAGTCTTGTAAGCCCTCGCATGATGGATGAGATGCAGGAAAAGATTATGAATATCATCGTCATGCAGAAGAAGTATCGTGACAAGGATTACTCTGCCAAGAAACTTGCAGAAGATCTCGGCACCAACACGAGATACATCTCGGCTGTAGTCAATGTCCGTTTCCACATGAACTACACATCATTTGTCAATAAGTATCGTATTGACGAGGCGATGAGTCTGTTGGTGGACAAGCGTTATCAAGACCTCCGTATGGAGGAGGTAAGCGATATGGTAGGTTTCTCTAACCGCCAGTCGTTCTATGCTTCCTTCTATCGACTCGTGGGCATGACCCCTCGTGACTACCGTCTGCAGCATCTCATGCAGCATCCGTCTATGAAGGCTCCCAAGCGCTCACGTAAGGATAAGGGATAAAGTTTAGGAGGCTTGTTTCGTGGGTTTTAATTATCAGGACGAGCGGTTTGCTGACTTACAACTACTCAGATACCGCTTGAATGGCTTTGAAAGACTTTCTGTTCAGCAGAAAGTCTTAGTTTATTATTTGTCCAAGGCTACCTTATTTGGAAGAGACATCACCTTCGACCAATTTGGTAAGTATAATCTCCGTATCCGTAAGATGCTGGAGGTGGTCTATTGTGACCTGACCATCCCGCATGATACCGATGAATTCAGGGCTTTGGAGGTCTATCTGAAACGCGTCTGGTTCTCCAGCGGCATCTATCATCATTATGGTTGTGAGAAGTTCGCTCCGGGCTTTTCACCAGCCTACCTGCGTGAGGCACTTCGTCAGGTGGATGCCCGCAAGCTGCCTTTGAGCGAAGGGGAGAGCATTGATGAGATGTGCGAGGAACTCTTTCCCGTCATCTTTGATGAAACCGTACTCCCCAAACGGGTGAACAAAGCTGACGGTGAAGACCTGCTCCTGACGTCGGCCTGTCATTTCTATGAAGGTGTCACCCAGCAGGAGGCTGAGGATTTCTATGCCCGTATGAAATCGGAGCATGCCGAGTCGAAGACGCCCTCATCGTATGGTCTGAATTCGACGCTGGTCAAGGATCACGATGAAATCAGGGAAATTGTGTGGTCGGCAGAGGGGCGTTATGCCAATGCCATCCGCCATATCGTCTACTGGCTCGGGAAAGCCCTTCAGGTGGCAGAGAACGAGCATCAGAAAAGTGTTATTTCTTTGCTTATAAGTTATTATAACTCAGGTGATTTGCAGATATTCAATGAATATTGTATTGAATGGTTGCAGGAGCACGATTCTGCCATTGATTTTATCAACGGTTTCATCGAAGTCTATGGCGATCCCTTAGGACTGAAGGGCTCTTGGGAAGGTCTGGTGGAGTATGTGGATGAAGAAGCCACCCGTCGGACTAGAACCATCAGTGAGAATGCCCAGTGGTTTGAGGACCATTCGCCTGTAGATGTACGATTTAAGAAACCTGTGGTCAAGGGCGTGTCTGCCAGCGTCATCTGTGCAGCCATGCTGGGTGGAGATGAGTATCCTTCGACGGCCATAGGCATCAACCTGCCTAATGCCGACTGGATCCGTGCCCAATATGGCAGTAAGAGCATCACCATCAGTAATATCACCGATGCCTACAATAAAGCCGCCCATGGTAATGGTTTTAAGGAAGAGTTCGTGATTGATGCGGAGACACTCCGGATGATCGAGAAATACGGGGATGTCTGTGACGACCTGCATACCGACCTCCACGAGTGTCTGGGACATGGCAGCGGACAGCTCTTGCCAGGCGTAGATCCTGATGCCCTCAAGGCTTACGGAAATACGATAGAGGAGGCGAGGGCCGACCTCTTCGGACTGTACTATATCGCAGACAGGAAACTGGTGGAACTGGGGTTGACTCCTGATGAGGAAGCCTATAAGTCGCAGTATTATACCTATATGATGAATGGTTTGATGACCCAGCTCATCCGTATCACCCCAGGTCGTCAGATTGAGGAAGCCCACATGCGCAATCGCGCCCTCATCGCCCATTGGTGTTATGAGCAGGGCGACGTAATCCGTCTGGTGAAGCGAGAGGGTAAAACCTTCGTTGAAATCACGGATTATCAACAGCTCCGTCAGCTGATTGCCCGTTTGTTGGCTGAGATCCAGCGTATTAAGAGCGAAGGCGATTTCGAGGCTGCGCGCCAGCTGGTGGAGCAGTATGCCGTCAAGGTGGATCCTACGTTGCATCAGGAAGTGCTCGAACGCTATCGTCAACTGAACCTGGCACCGTATAAGGGCTTTATCAATCCCCAGATGCTGCCAGTCTACGATGAAAACGGTGATATTTGTGATATCCAACTGAACTATGGCGAGAGCTATGCTCATCAGATGCTGCGCTACAGTTCGGAGTACGGAACGCTTGTTTAAGGAGACAAGGAGACAGGGAGACAGGGAGCCAAGGAGAGATATGGAGTTTAAGGGAGATATCAACCAGACGGTGAAGGAGATCAAGCAATCTTTCCGTCAGATGATGGATGGGGCTGTGGCTAAATCCATGCGTGATAAAGGTGTGGATTATAAACTTAACTGGGGCGCCACACTGCCGCGACTCCGTGAAATGGCTGATGAAATCGGAAAGAATTACGATCTGGCCATCGCTTTATGGAAGGAAAATGTGCGCGAGTGTAAGATCCTGGCAACGATGATAATGCCTGCCGACGTGATGTTACCAGAGGTGACGGACATCTGGATGGAACAGATCACTACCCAGGAACTGGCCGAGCAGGCAGCCTTCAACCTCTTTCAGTATCTGCCTTTTGCTCCGGAAAAGGCTTATAAGTGGATGGCCTCTGATAAAGAACTGTATCAGCTTTGTGGCTTTCATGTCCTCTCTCGAATCTTCATGGACAAACGGGAACCCAACGAACGGGGCATCAATGAATTCGTTGATCAGGCCCTGACAGCCCTGCAGGGCAACAGCCTTCCTGTAAGGAAAGCCGCCATGGCGGCTGTACAGAGATTCGCTGAACTTGGTCTCGTCTACGAAAGAATAGCCAAAAGCGCAATAAAACAGATTAATTTAGATTTTTTATAAATAAACTCTCTTTTGTCTCCTCTAAAATGTGTACCTTTGTCCGGTTTTCAAGGAAATCCATGGCAATTAGAGGAAATAAGGAGAGTGTCGTTACCGCTGTAGAGCGTATTCTTGACAACTATCTTGAGATGAATCATCATCGCAAGACCCCTGAACGTTACACGATTCTGAGGGCTATCTATGGGCTCAACGGCCATTTCACCATTGAGGAACTGAATGACCATCTGGCCCAGAGTTTGAACTTCCCCGTCAGTCGTGCCACGTTGTATAATACCTTGAACTTATTCCTTGAGCTGCGCCTGGTGACTAGACACCGTTTTCAGGGAACCACCATGTATGAGGCCTGCTACGATAACAACAGTCATTGCCATCAGGTATGTACGATGTGCGGACGTGTGATTGAGGTCAAGTCGCAGGAGATTGCGCATGCCGTCGAGAATATGCATCTCCGTCGGTTCCGTAAGGATGGCTTCACCCTCTATGTCTATGGGGTTTGCAGTTCCTGTCAGACGAAGATGAAGAAACGGGCGAAGGCGGAAAAGGCAGAAAAGCAAGAACAGTCAAAATAGATTAAATAGTATGATGAACAAAGGAAAAGTAGATGTCCTGCTCGGATTGCAGTGGGGCGACGAAGGAAAAGGTAAGGTGGTCGATGTGCTGACCCCGAAGTACGATGTAATTGCCCGTTTTCAGGGTGGTCCCAATGCCGGTCATACGCTGGAGTTTGAAGGCCAGAAGTATGTGCTGCGCTCTATTCCCTCCGGAATCTTCCAGGGTGGCAAGGTAAACATTATCGGTAATGGCGTTGTGCTGGCTCCCGACCTCTTCATGGAAGAGGCTAAGGCGCTGGAGGCCAGTGGTCATGACCTCCATTCCCGTCTGCATATCTCTAAGAAGGCCCATCTGATCATGCCAACCCATCGTGTGCTCGATGCAGCCTATGAGGCTCAGAAAGGTAAGGATAAGGTAGGTACCACCGGAAAGGGTATTGGACCGACTTATACCGATAAAATCAGCCGAAATGGTCTGCGCGTGGGTGATATCCTTGAGAACTTCCCTGAGAAGTATGCCAAGGCCAAGGCCCGTCATGAGGCTATCCTGAAGTCGCTCAACTTTGAGTACGACATCACAGAGGTCGAGAAGAAATGGCTGGAGGGTGTCGAGTATCTCCGTCAGTTCCCCATCGTGGATTCTGAACATGAGATCAACAATATCCTGAAGAGCGGTAAGAGCGTGCTTTGTGAGGGTGCTCAGGGTACGATGCTCGACGTCGATTTCGGTAGCTATCCCTTCGTAACCTCTTCAAATACCATCTGCGCAGGTGCCTGCACAGGTCTGGGTATCGGTCCGAATAAGATTGGCGATGTCTATGGCATCATGAAGGCTTACTGCACACGTGTGGGTGCAGGTCCTTTCCCCACAGAACTGTTCGATGAAACGGGTAAGACAATCCGTGACCTGGGTCATGAGTATGGTGCTGTCACAGGTCGTGAGCGCCGTTGTGGTTGGATTGACCTCGTGGCACTGAAGTACTCTATCATGGTGAACGGCGTGACTCAGCTCATTATGATGAAGAGCGATGTGCTCGATGGCTTCGATACCATCAAGGCTTGTGTGGCCTATAAGCAAAATGGCGTTGAAATCGACTATTTCCCCTACAACATCGAGGAGGGTATTGAACCCGTCTATCAGGAGTTGCCTGGTTGGAAGACTGATATGACCAAGTTTACCAGCGAGGATCAGTTCCCGAAAGAGTTCAGCGACTATATCTCATTCTTGGAGAAGCAGTTAGAGACTCCTATCAAAATTATTTCTATAGGTCCTGATCGTGACCAAACAATCGTGAGAAAGTAAAAAAGTAAGAAAGTAAAAAGGTAAAATAAACGATATGGCACAAAAGCCAAGTATTCCTAAAGGAACGCGCGACTTCTCTCCATTGGAGATGGCGAAGCGCAACTATATCTTCGATATCATCAAGCAGGTGTATCAGCTCTATGGCTTCCAGCAGATAGAGACACCTGCCATGGAAACACTCGGTACGCTGATGGGTAAGTACGGTGAGGAGGGTGACAAACTGCTCTTCAAAGTGCTCAACAGTGGTGATTTCCTTAATAAAGTCAGCGATGAGGAGCTGCAGGAGCGTAATGCCTTGCATCTGGCTGCTAAACTCTGTGAAAAAGGTCTCCGCTACGACCTCACTGTGCCTTTCGCCCGTTATGTGGTGATGCATCGTGAGGAACTCCAGCTGCCCTTCAAGCGTTATCAGATGCAGCCCGTATGGCGTGCCGACCGTCCGCAGAAGGGGCGCTATCGTGAGTTCTGGCAGTTTGATGGTGATATTGTAGGCTCCGACTCCTTGCTCAATGAGGTAGAGCTGATGCAGATCGTGGATACTGTCTTCAGTCGTTTCGGCGTTCGTGTACAGATAAAGATTAACAACCGTAAGATTCTCACAGGAATTGCCGAAGTCATCGGTGCTGCGGAGAAGATTGTGGATATCACCGTGGCCATCGATAAACTCGATAAAATCGGTCTTGACAATGTGAATGCAGAACTCCGTGAGGATGGTCTGAGTGAGGCCCAGATTGAGAAGCTTCAGCCAATCATCTCTCTCGAAGGCACCAACGACGATAAGTTGAATACCATTGCAGAGGTGTTGGCAGCGAGTGAGACGGGTCTGAAAGGTGTCGAAGAGACGCGTTTCATCCTCGACACGCTGAAGACGCTGGGACTGAAGAATGAGCTTCAGCTCGACCTGACGCTGGCCCGTGGACTGAACTATTACACAGGTGCCATCTTCGAGGTGAAGGCCCTGGATGTCCAGATTGGCTCTATCACTGGTGGCGGTCGCTATGACAACCTGACGGGTATCTTCGGTATGCCGGGTATCTCGGGCGTAGGCATCTCCTTCGGTGTAGACCGTATCTTCGATGTGCTCAATGCCCTCGACTGTTATCCGAAAGATGCTACCAATGGCACTCAACTGCTCTTCATCAACTTCGGTGAGAAAGAGACAGCCTATTGTCTGCCTATTGCCATCAAGGCTCGTGAGGCAGGTATCCGCACGGAGATATACCCCGATTCATCGAAGATGAAGAAGCAGATGTCGTATGCCAATGCCAAGGAGATCCCTTATGTGGCTTTGGCTGGTGAGAACGAGATTGCACAAGGCAAACTGACTCTGAAGAATATGTTGTCAGGAGATCAGCAATTGCTGACTCCTGAAGAACTGATAAACATCGTGAAATCGTGACTTTTACGCTATGACTTAACCTTGGGAAGTTGAATGATGAATCGGCAACCGGCTTTATAACTGGTGTCGAGGATGAGTTCACCTCCAAGGTTAGTGACATGGCGTTTTGTGAGAGGAAGTCCCAGTCCGAGGCCTTCCGATAAATCGTTGGCTTTTGTAAATGACTCCAGGAGGCGGGAACTCTCTTCTTTCGAGATGCCAGGCCCCGTATCCTCGACGATGAACCTGACCATCGAGCCTATCTCCGACACCCGCAGTGCCACATATTTCCCGTCGGAATACTTAGAGGCATTATACAGGAGCTCGCGAATACATAGCTTCAGGTATTTCAGACTGGTGTGGATGCAGAAGTCATCAGGCAGGTCCGTACCAAAATACAAGGGTAGGTCGGGGTAGTGCTTCAGCGTATATTTGAGGCATTGACTGGCTACCTCATTACACGACACCTCCTCGTCTCTGTCTGCGTAGACCTCTTCCATGTTACCTCTGGCAGAACTGTCGAAGAGCATCATTGCCATACGGTCGAGTGTCATCGCATTGTGCGTCATCATGTTGATGATGCTCTTGACCTCCTCTTCCGGTAGGTACTTCTTACTCTCCCGTAACACATGTGCAAAACCCATGATGATGTTCAGGGGCGTACGCACCTGATGCGACACGTTCTGTATGAAGAGCGTTTTCTGCCTGTCAGCTTCCTTTGCCAGTTCTGTGGTATGTACCAGCTCTTCATTGCGTCGGGCTGTTTCCACGTTCATCTGTTGGATATCATGGATATGATGACTTAGCGATTCCTGCATCTTGGCAAAGCTGTTTTGCAGGTGTCCTACGGCATCATGCCGATGACTCTTGGGAATCTGTTCGTCGAAATGACCTGCCGCAATCAGTTGTATCTGACTCGCCAGTTTGTTGAGCGGCAGGATGGCATGGGCCACACTGATACTGCTGAATAGAAGGATGAGCACCAAGCCCACAAGTGTTAATGGGCCGATGATATATCCCAGACGGTAGTAGCTCTGGAGGACACTCTGTTCCGGACAGACAAGGGCCAGGCTCCAGTTTGTACCTGGCACAGGACGGTAGTTGACAAGACATGGCTTTCCGTTAATCTTGACCCTCATATTTCCTTGTTTACCCGTTGTCATCTCATGACCTAAGGCAAAGATGTCTGCCTGTTCCTGGGGGTTGGCGTCACTGAAGATGGTGTAGGTGAATAGCTGTGTCGTATCAGGGTGGATATAGTAGCGCCCTTCTTCGCCTGTCATGATGAAATAGGAGTCGGGATAGGGCTTCTCTTTTGAGATGATCTTGGAGAGATGGATGAGTGAGAGGTCGGTGGAGATGACGCCCACAAACTGTTTGCTATGGTCGTACAGTGGTTTACAATATGAGGCGATCATACCGTCAAGGGTGAGCTCCAAGGAATCGGTTTCATCGTAAAAGACCACCCAACACGACTCTCCCAGCTGACGGGGTGTCTTATACCATACCTTCTCAAAGTATTCATACTTCTTTTCAATGACGGTTCTGATGGTATCGGGTTCCCTGACGGTATAGGTAGAGAAGTACCGCCCGTATTTGGGGAAGATATTGGGTTCGGTACTGATGGAGCAGCCGTCGATGTTGCCATTGAGTGAGACGACAAAACGGGAGTAGTTCAACAAGGAGTCAGGGTCTAGGTTCTCCACAATCTCCCAGTCGTTGATGTCGGTAGCCGTCTCTAAGGTATTCATGAATCGGCTGACGCGTTGCATCGTGGTATTGAGCACGCTGCTGGCATGCTCCGTGGCTTCTTTTTTCAACTGGTTTCTTGATTGCACGAACAGGACACCCAATGCCAGCATAAAGATGGGCATTGCCATCAGTATGATACCGAGGCTAAGCTTCCAGGAAAGCGACTGACGTATGAACTGGGTGATAGTGCGCATCTCTATGTCGTTTGGTTGGTTATTTCATTTGCTTTTCAGAATCCGAGATCAACTGGTTGAGCAACTCCGTGATTTTCTCACCTCTATAATGTATCTCGTCCACCAGCTGATTGGTCGTCTCGTCTGTCAGCTCCTTGTAGTTCTTGCTGATAGTCATGACGTTCGTATAGATGCCCCTGGCAGGTGCCATCATCTGGTTCGACATGTTATACAGGAAACTGGTCTTCATCTGCTCAGCTACCTGAGCCTGTTCATACGTGGTCTGTAGTGCATCTCCGCGTTCCTGTAGGGTGTCGGTCAACTGTTTCATCTCTCCCACACGGGTAGCCAGTGACTGCTGCATCTGTTGGAAGTGTTTCTGCAGGCGTCCCACCTCATCTTGTTGTTTGCTCGATGGAATGGGCTCGTCATAATAGCCCTTCGCTATGCGGTGGGCCGACTTCGCCAACAGCCTTAACGGTAACAGCTGACGGTGGATAAAGGTCTGACATAACAACAGCAGTAGCGCAAGTCCGACCACGGCTATGATCAGCACGATATACAATAATTCGTTATATTCGCCGAAGATGTCGTCCTCTGGATACACGACGGCTGCGCTCCATCCTAATCTCTCCGTATATCTTCCAGGTACGTCAGCGCGCTCGAAAGGTTTATAGAACACATAACAGTCTTTGCCATCCAACTTGATGTGCCTATAGCCTTTGTCTCCTTCCATCATGGCTTGTACAATCTCTTTCATGGCAGGATCTTCTGCCTTATTCGCCAACGTGAACATGTTCTGGTTCAGAACACTACTGTCGGGGTGAACGATGAGGGTGCCGTTGTTACCTATTAAAGTACAATAGGAGTTGGGAGAGGGCTTGGCCTCTAAGACTATCTTCGACAACAAGGTCAGCGACACATCCGACACCAGCATGCCCGCCTTCTTTTCCCCGAGATAGATGGGCAGACAGAAAGAGGTGCTGGCCTTATCCATCAGACTGTCGTTCACCTTCACGTCAGTCCAACAGGGTACGGTAGTGTTAATGGCATTGAATGTGGAATCTAAGATGACAGAACAGCCGATGATATACGGATTAAACTCAATCAGCTTCTTCCGGTAGAGCTCTATTTTCTCTGGCTTCCCCTGATGAGCCATCATCTTCCAGTAAATGTTACCCGACGACTGCTCCACACTCAACATGACATTATCGATGCTCTGGATAATCGTCTCCAGGGTTTGGTCTGCTTTTTGTAATGCCTCTTCCTTCACGGCTTTTCGCGAATAACAAAACATGATGAAAAGTGCAGCCATGAGCAAAGATGCCAGAGCTACAAGAACCATCAGACTAAGTCTTAATGAAATGGTTCTGGCGAGAAATCTAGTTATTCGTGTCATCTTGGTGCAAAGATACAAAAAAAAATGTAAAAAGCAAAATAAAACCATGATAAATTTGGCGAATTGGATAATTCTTTGTATATTTGCCAACGAGTTTATATTTTTTAATTATTAACTAAACCAATACAAATTATGAAGAAAAAGTTTATTTGCGCCGTTTGTGGATATATCTATGAAGGCGATGCTGCTCCCGAGAAGTGCCCCATCTGTAAGGCTCCTGCCTCAAAGTTCTCTGAACTGAAAGATGATGCTGATATGACCTATGCTACTGTTCACAAAATTGGTGACGGCAAGCCCGAAGGTGTGTCTCAGGAGATGATTGACGACCTGCGCAACCATTTTAATGGTGAGTGCGGTGAGGTAGGTATGTATCTGGCTATGTCGCGTCAGGCTGATCGTGAGGGCTATCCCGAGATCGCCGAGGCTTTCAAGCGCTACGCCTTCGAGGAGGCTGAGCACGCTTCGAAGTTTGCTGAGCTGCTGGGTGAGTGTGTATGGGATACCAAGACCAACCTGGAGAAGCGCGCTGCTGCCGAGGCTGGTGCCTGTGAGGATAAGTTCCGCATTGCCAAGAATGCCAAGGCTGCCGGTTTCGATGCTATCCACGACACCGTTCATGAGATGGCTAAGGACGAGGCTCGTCATGGTGCTGGCTTCGCAGGACTGCTGAAGCGCTATTTCGGCAAGTAATCACACAATAAAATGATTATAAATCCGTTTTATCCATACGATGAAACGGATTTTTTATTTCCTGACGCTCCTGATTTGTGTGGCTTGTGCCGATGATGACTCCTTCTCCACAAGCACAGGACTGAAGCTTGACTTCTCGGTGGATACGCTGAGACTCGATACGGTCTTCAGTCGCACACCCTCGTCCACCTATTCTTTCTGGGTACATAACCGCAACAACGATGGCCTGCGCCTGCAGAGTGTCCGTCTGAAGCGCGGTAACCAGACGGGCTATCGCGTCAATGTTGATGGCATCTATCTCGATAATGCCAATGGCTCACAAACCCAGAATCTGGAGATACGGAAAAAAGATAGCATCCTGGTCTTCGTGGAACTCACGGCTTCCGAGACCTTCCGTGAAGAACCGATGGTCGTTGAGGATGACCTGCTCTTTACCTTGGAGAGTGGTGTCGAACAGAAGGTGCTGTTGCAGGCCTGGGCATGGGATGCCGTCAAACTCTATTCACCGGTGATTGCGACGGATTCTGTCATCGACACTCGTATTCCTTATATTATATATGGTGGTCTTCAGGTGAAGGAAGGGGCAACGCTCACGCTCCGGAATACCACACTTTTCTTTCACGAAGGTGCTGGTTTGGAGGTCTATGGCAACCTGAACATGGAGAATTGCCTGCTGCGAGGCGACCGTCTTGACCGAATGTTCTCATATCTGCCTTACGATCACGTCAGCGGTCAGTGGGAAGGCATACGTTTCTATTCAAGTTCGTTGCATAATGAATTGGTAGCCACAGAGATACATAGTTCTATGAAAGGAATCATTTGTGACTCTGCAGCCCTTGATATGACCCAATATCGGCTGTTGATGCAACGTTGTGTGGTACATAATTGTCAGGGTGATGGCCTTCGTGTCTCCAATGCCAATATCCGTTTGGAAGACTGTCAGCTGACGAATACAGAGGGTGATTGTCTGAATATCAACGGTGGAATGGCCGAAATCTGTTATTGTACGCTAGCCCAGTTCTATCCCTTCTCTGCCGCTCGTGGGGCTGCCCTCCGTTTCTCGAATGCCGCACCACTCTTACAGCTCGATGCCGAAGGACTCATCCTCACGGGCTATGCCGACGATGTGCTGATGGGTGAACAGGTGCATGCCTCCCATGAGTTCAACTATTCCTTCCGTCATTGTCTGTTGAGAACCCCTGCCATCACCGATGATACCGCCCATTTCAACGATATCATCTGGGAAAAGCCTGATGATGAGATTCAAGGTAAGGACCACTTCGTCAGAATCGATGAAGACCACCTTGACTATGACTTCCACTTAGATGCGAAGTCGCCTGCCCAGGGGTTGGGCTGTTACCGTTAGAATTCCGAGAATGTCAGTGGCATCAGCTGTCGGATGCCATCAATCACGTAGATATGTTTCCGTCCGTAGAGCAGGATACGGATAGGCCCGCCGGCTCTGGTCTCCGACTCAATGATCACCTGCCTACAACTGCCACAGGGCCCTACGGGTTCCTCCATCAGTTCTCCATCAGTACCGCGGGCTGCGATGGAGAGCAGTCTCACTGGCACGTCAGGATATTGGGCTCCTGCGGCGAAGAGTGCTGTCCGCTCTGCACAAAGGCCAGAGGGATAGGCGGCATTCTCCTGGTTACAGCCGATGATCTCCACGCCATTGTCCAACCTCACGGCAGCACCCACATGAAATTTGGAGTAGGGTGCATAGCTGCGCCCCGTAGCCTCAATGGCCAGTTCTATCAAATGCTGTTCCTCGGCTGTCAATTCCTCCATCTGACAGACCTTAATGACGGATTTTAGTTCAAGTTCTCTCATAAATTGCGCAATTTTTCGGCAAATATACAAATAATTCAAGAGAAATCATTACTTTTGCAAAGAAATATACGGTTATGAGGAAGATTTTTTTGACAACAGCCCTTTTCCTGGCCTTGAGCAGTGCTGCTCAGGTGCGATGGAATCAGGCTTATCAGCAATATATCGATCAATACAAGGACATCGCCATCGAGCAGATGCAACGCTACAAGATCCCTGCCTCCATCACCTTGGCACAGGGACTCCTGGAGAGTGGTGCCGGGCGTAGTGAACTCACACGTAAGGCCAATAACCACTTTGGCATCAAGTGTCATAACGGTTGGACTGGGCCTACCAGCTATCACGATGACGATGCGCGCAGCGAGTGCTTCCGTGCCTATCGCTCTGCCTATGAGTCGTATGAGGATCATTCCCGTTTCCTTTCTACCAGTCGGCGTTATAGTTCTTTGTTTAGTCTCAAGACCACCGACTATAAAGGCTGGGCCAAGGGATTGAAGGCGGCAGGCTATGCCACCAATCCGCAGTATGCCAACAAACTGATAGAGATTATCCAACTCTATAAGCTTAATCAGTACGACAATGCCAAGGGCTACGACCGTTTCATGACCCAGCGCACGAAGGATCATCAGGTCAACGGTGCCTCGCTCCACGTCATCCGCATCTTCAACAAGAACTATTACCTGGTAGCCCGTCGTGGTGATACCTTCAAGTCGATTGGTGAGGAGGTGGGCATCAGCTACCGTAAGATTGCCAAATACAACGAGCGCAACAAGCGCGACCAGTTGGAAGAAGGAGAAATCATCTGGCTGAAAAAGAAACAGAAGAAAGCGCCGAAGGAGTATAAGGGTCGTCTGCACTATGTGCAGCCCGGTGAGTCGATGTACTCCATCGCCCAGAAATACGGCATCCGCCTGAAGAACCTCTATAAGATGAACCGTCTGTCGCCCGACCATCAGATCAGGGTAGGCGAAGGTCTTCGTCTGAGATAAAACAAATCATGCAGGCCCCTGCATGTTTTATTTCTGAGCGGAATACGGGAATCGAACCCGCCTCCCAGGCTTGGGAAGCCCGTGCACTACCGATGTGCTAATTCCGCTTAATAAATAAAATCTGTGATTACTTGTGAGCCGATACCCGGACTCGAACCGGGGACCTACGCATTACGAATGCGTTGCTCTACCAACTGAGCCATATCGGCAACCTTTCGAGATGTACACCCGCAGGGGCTCGAACCCTGGACACCCTGATTAAGAGTCAGGTGCTCTACCAACTGAGCTACGGGTGCATGCTATTTTTCAAAAAGAAAGGAGGACCGCTTGCCTCCTTTTTTGTACACCCGCAGGGGCTCGAACCCTGGACACCCTGATTAAGAGTCAGGTGCTCTACCAACTGAGCTACGGGTGCATCCTTTTGTTTAGCGGGTGCAAAGGTACATACTTTTTTTGATTCCACCAAACTTTTTGGCGATTTTCTTCATAAAAAGTTATTCACGGGTACTGTGAAAGCCTTCTAAGTTCTCATAACGGCGCTGCATCATGCGATTATAGATGTTCCTGATCCATAATGGATGCGCCAGAATGAACGCCAGTCCTACCACGCACATGAAGATATAAGTATAGGTCAGACCCACGAGCAGGTAGCCCAGACCTGTAATGAGGATGGGGCCTATCAGCGCAGTCATCTCAATCACGATCTGCATGCCGTTCTCGAAGTTTCCCTTCGCCGTCATCTTCAACTGCAGGGGGATCGTCTGCTTGTTGTACACCGCCAACTGGAAGATGATAAAATGCAGGAACCCTGCTGTCAGCAGCATATAGGCAAAGAGCATCAGCAAAGAGAACTTCCCTGCAAACACGGCAGGCAGCATGATGACAAATGGGATAATGAGCACCAGGCTGTAGAACCAGAACTTCGCCTTCAGTAGTGCGATGATGTTCTCGCGGTGCATCATGAGCAGGTCGATATAGTTGCCTTCCTGTCCCATAATCTTGATGAGGGCAGTCATGCCGTAGATGGCAAAACAGTAGATACACCAGAAGTTCAGCATCAGTTCACTGTCGTAGATGTTCGTATAGGCTATCAGTGCCGAGAACATCACGATCAGTGCCAAGCTCATGATACAGCGGCTGCGCATGGTCTTGTTTCTCATGTTCGACTTCATCTCGATCTTCATATATTCGCCCACAAGACCAAAATGCTCGAGGAACTTAAACTCCGACACATGCTTGAGCGCCTGCTCCTTCTTCTTCGAAATCTCCTCGTAGACAAACTTGAACTGGAACCAGCGGTTCACGAAAAACAATCCCACGATGACCAAGATAAGAGCTGGCAGGAAATACCAAGAGACGCCAACCACCTTATAGGTGTCGAGCATCCATTCGAACGAGCTGCTTTTAAACTTCAGGAACAGCGGGATAAAGGGTAGGGCATAGAACACCAGCGACACAGGGAACCACAGCACCTTGCGGTTGATGAGCGTACGGAAGAAGAGGTAGATCTGACTGTTCAGTATGATCAGCAGCTCTGCCGTTATCAGTTCTACGAATGTCATCCATCCAGCCCCGGCAATCATGATGATGATCGAGTAGGGGATGAACATCGCCAGCCACAACAGGTTATAGCCGCTCACGTGTTCGCCCAAAAGGAAACACTCGATGGCGGTATAGCGCGAGATGGGTTGCAGGATATAAGGCTTCACCATCATACCCGGCGTAGACTGGAAGATAAACCTCAACAGATAGTCGATGACCAGGAATACCGGTGCAAAGGCAATCATCATACCAGCCTCGCCATCAGCCATAGAGCCGATGATGGCACCATACATAATCAAGTAGATGGCGAACATCACACCACCGAAATAGATCATGGCCTTCGCCCACTTGTTCTGCTCAAATGCCGGACTGCGCTTATAGCTCAGGTTCGTGTTCTTCCTAAGAAGCCTATATAACTGTAACTTGTTCATCGTAAATCTATGACCTCAGCAGTCGGGAAATCTTTGGAGTTAAAACGGAACTGACTGTCAGCAATGGCCTGTTTCTTCAGATCGGTAATGTCGAAGATGGTCCACTTCTTTCCCTGCAACAGCTTCACCTGCGTGGGATGATGGTTGGTCTTGTCAATGGTGACAAACAACTCCTTGATCTTCGTTTGGGGATTCGAGGCCGTCAGATGTACTACGTAATCCTTGCCGCTCTTATTCAGCGTGCAGTCATACCCCTTCTTGTAGAGATTGATGAAGTTGTAGGGATTAATGGCCTGAAGCTGTGACTCGGTGGGATTGCTCACGTTCACCTCGTCGTTATTCTTCATATAAGTCCACTGCGTCTTGCCATCAAACCAAATGGTAGCTTGTGGTGTGGTAGCATAGAACTTGCGACCTTTCACGGCAATGGTACCATGGGTGCTGCCGTGTGCGCCTGTCATCCTGAAACTGGCTCTTACGCCTTCCTTGGCCGACACCATAGCGGCAGCCTTGTCGAGCACGCTCTTCGCCGTCTGCCCGTAAGTTGCGACGCTCAGCAGCATCGCCGTTATCAGAAAACAAATCTTTTTCATATTTTAATCTTGATGTTTTACATCGAGCTCGCTCACGTTCGACATAGCTTAAGCAAGCTTAGCTCTGTTCTCACTTAATCGCGACCTTCAATCTTCAATTTTCAATCTTCAATCTTCAATCATCTCAGACTACTGAGGAGATTATTCAGACTATTCTCATCCTGCAACATCACCTCACGCGGCTTCGAACCCATGGCGGCACCTACCACACCAGCCTTCTCCAACTGGTCCATCAGTCGTCCGGCACGGTTATAGCCGATGGCAAACTTTCGTTGGATGAGTGAGGTAGAACCACTCTGTTCACGGACAATCAGTCGGGCTGCATCCTCAAACAGCGGGTCAAGGTGCTGCATGTCCACATCCCTGCCGCCACCATCGCCAGCATCAGCCTCAGGCATATCGGGCTCAGGCAGCTCAAATGGCATGCCGTAGCTCTGTTGGTTGGCGATGAACTCATTGATGCGCTCCACCTCAGGTGTGTCGACAAAGGCACACTGCACACGGATAGGCTCCGCACCTCCTAAGTAGAGCATGTCACCCTTACCAATCAGCTGCTGGGCGCCTGTACGGTCCAGAATGGTCTTCGAGTCGATACCCGCACTCACCTTAAAGGCAATACGGGCGGGGAAGTTGGCCTTGATGTTACCCGTGATAATCGTGGTGGTGGGTCGCTGGGTGGCAATCACCATGTGGATACCCACGGCACGCGCCAGCTGGGCGATACGGGCAATAGGCAACTCAATCTCCTTACCGGCCGTCATGATCAGATCGCCAAACTCATCGATAATCACCACGATATAGGGCATATAGCCATGACCCATACACGAAGGATCAGTGTTTTGTGGCACGATCTTGCGGTCCAGGAACTTCTTATTATACTCTTTGATGTTACGAGCGCCCACCTCTTTCAGCAGGTCATATCGCTTATCCATCAGCTTACAGAGCGAGTTCAGCGTCCTTACCACCTTTGTAACGTCGGTGATGATGGGATCGGCATCCTCGTCGGGCACCTTCGCCAGGAAGTGGTTGATCAGCGGATTATAGATTGAGAACTCAACCTTCTTCGGGTCCACGAGCACAATCTTCAACTCTGCCGGATGCTTCTTATATAATAAAGAGGTGACGATGGCGTTCAGGCCTACCGACTTACCTTGACCCGTAGCACCGGCCACGAGCAGGTGGGGCGCCTTGGCGAGATCGAACATAAACACCTCGTTGGTAATTGTCTTACCCACAGCACAGGGCAGTTCCATTTGCGACTCCTGGAACTTCTTCGAGTTCAGGATCGATTCCATCGACACTATCGAGGGCTTGGCATTCGGGACCTCGATACCTACCGTTCCCTTACCGGGCATCGGGGCGATGATACGGATGCCGAGGGCCGAGAGGCTCAGGGCGATGTCATCCTCCAGCGAACGTACCTTTGTGATACGCACACCGGGAGCCAGCGTGATCTCATAAAGGGTGATGGTCGGACCCACCGTGGCCTTGATGCTCGAGATCTCTACACCAAAGGTGCGCAGCACTGATACGATCCTGTCCTTATTGGCATTCTGCTCAGCCATATCGATATACGGCTTACCGTCGTTATCGTATTTCTTCAACAGCTCCAGCGTCGGATAGCGGTAGTTCTCCAGATCGCGCTTGGGGTCGTAGGGCTCCATGTTGCTGGGGTCAACGAGCGACTTGCCATTGGCTGCCTCATTGTCTCCCTCGGCCACTTCCACCTTCATATCCACCTTGTCGCCGTCCGTGGACTTGGGCTTCACGGTCTTTGGACGGTGTACGGGCTCGCCGTTGTCCTCGTTCTGATACCCCTCGTCGATCACGATGGCGTCACCGTTGGACTTGAACTCCACCGTCTGCGTGGCGGGGTCGTCAAACACCTTGAGCTCCTCCTCGTCCCCCATCTGATCCTCATAAGAGTCCACAGGCTCATTGGGGTCATTGTTGGTCACGGCAAACTTCACCTTATCTATAATCTTCGATGGATTCAGGATTTTCCGGATCACGAAGATGGTCTCAGCACTCACGTAGGTCAGGAAAGCGATGGCTATCAGTGCCAGCACCGCCGTCAGTCCGGGTGTGCCGATCAGATTCTCAATGAATTGTGAGATATACTGTCCGTGGTCGCCACCGGGGTTGAAGCTGGCGTCAGTAAACAGTGGTGAGAGGAATTTTGCAAACGTCACCGATGCCCATACCATCAGGATGCCCAGAGCAAAGAACCACTTCAGCAGGTTCACCTTATAGGCCTTGATCAGATGGATGCTCAGCATGAACACAAACACCGGAATCAGAAAAGCCGACAGTCCGAAACAGCGCTTGATGAAATACCATGAGAGGTAGGCGCCCATACTGCCGCAAGTGTTGGCAAACTCATGGTTTTGGTTCAGCACCTCTCCCTCGCGTGGATCCTCTATCAGGCTCTGATCGGCAGCGCCCGTCGAGAAATACGAGATAAAGGCGAACATCATATAGATTGCCAGTCCGAAGAGCACCAATCCGAAGATAAACTTCAGTCGCTCGTTCAGGAAAATATCTTTGAAGCCTAATACGCCACTCAGGCTGTTGGCGCTGCTTTTTTCGCTCTTTACTTTCTTTTTCTTAGCCATTTTATCGTTCTTTTCGTAAATTTGTTGCAAAAGTAGTCGAAAAAAATAAGATTTCATCATAAATCGCGATTTTTTTAGTAATTTTGCACACAGAAATGAAAAAGTTAATATATAACAAGCTTACAAAGAGCCGGATTAACGATCTTGAGTTGGTAAAATTCCCTGGAAAGATTGTGGTCGTCGTATCGGGCAGTGAAGCCTCCCGCTGTGTGGATTATCTGCTGTCGCAGCCCGTCCTCGGATTCGATACAGAGACACGTCCCGCCTTTCAGCGGGGTGTCCACTATAAGTGCAGTCTGCTACAGGTGTCCACCGACGATTGCTGCTTTCTGTTCCGTCTTAACCATACGGGGCTCGCTCCTGCCATCGTCCGTCTGCTCGAGGATACGACGGTGACGAAAGTCGGATTGGCGTGGAACAACGACCTGCTCTCTCTCCGTCAGTTGGGCGAGTTCACTCCCGGCACATTTGTCGATCTGCAGGATATGGTCCGTGAGATTGGCATCGAAGACCAGAGCCTCGTCAAACTCTATGCCAACCTTCTGGGTGGACATATCAGCAAGCGCGAACGGCTCTCCAACTGGGAGCGCGATATCCTCACTGATAGTCAGAAGAGCTATGCAGCCATCGATGCCTGGGCCTGTGTGAAGATGTATCGTGAGCTATGCCGTCTGAAAGAGACTGGCGATTACGAACTGGTTGTAACAGATCAAGAAAATGAAGAAGATAACTCTAAAGAAAGGTAAGGAAGAGAGTCTGCTCCGCTTCCATCCCTGGGTATTCTCAGGTGCCATCCAGCGTGCCGACGAAGGTGTCAGCGAGGGCGAAATCGTGCGTGTGGTCACCAATCATGGCGATTTCATCGCTATCGGCCATTACCAACAGGGTTCTATCGCAGTGCGTGTATTGACGTTCAGCGATGTAGCCATCGATGCTGAGTTTTGGGCTTCTCGTCTGGCTTCTGCCCTGAAGATGCGCCAATCCATCGGCATTGCCGATAACCCCGATAATAACACCTATCGTCTGGTTCATGGTGAGGGTGATAATTTGCCAGGACTCATTATCGATGTCTATGGTAAAACCGCCGTCATGCAGGCCCATAGCATCGGCATGCACCTCTGTCGTAAGGAGATTGCTGAGCAATTGGTCAGGGTGATGGACTCCCGCTTGGAACATGTCTATTACAAGAGCGAAACCACGCTGCCGTTCATGGAAGAGATGCAGAATGGCTTCCTTTATGGCGGTTCCACCGATAATGTGGCCCTCGAAAACGGCTTGAAGTTCTATGTCGACTGGCTCCGAGGTCAGAAGACGGGTTTCTTTGTCGACCAGCGTGAGAATCGTGCCCTCCTTGAGCGTTTTGCCCGAGGCAAGAGTGTGCTCAATATGTTTTGTTATACAGGTGGCTTCTCATTCTATGCCATGCGGGGTGGAGCAAAGCTCGTCCATTCTGTCGACAGCAGTGCCAAAGCCATCGAACTCACCAACCGCAATGTGGAGCTGAATTTCCCTGGCGATCAGCGTCATCAGGCTTTCTGCGAAGATGCTTTCAAGTATCTGGAACAGGCTGGCGACCAATACGACCTGATCATCCTCGATCCGCCAGCCTTCGCCAAGCACCGTGGGGCGCTCCATAATGCCCTTAAAGGCTATACCCGTCTGAACAATAAGGCCTTCCAGAAGATTCAGAAGGGTGGCATTCTCTTTACGTTCAGCTGTTCACAGGTGGTCACCAAGGATCATTTCCGTAATGCCGTCTTTACGGCTGCCGCCCAGGCTGGCCGTAAGGTGCGCATCCTCCATCAGTTGCATCAGCCCGCCGATCATCCTATCAACATCTATCACCCCGAAGGCGAGTACCTGAAGGGGCTTGTGCTCTATGTTGAGTAAGGTTGCCGATTTCATCGCGAAGCATCAGCTTCTTTCGTCCTCTGGTCTCCATCTCGTCGCGCTGAGTGGTGGAGCCGATAGTGTTGCTCTTTTACGGATTTTGCGCGATTTAGACTATCGGATAGAGGCTGCCCATTGTAATTTTCATTTACGAGGGGCTGAAAGCGACCGAGATGAGCAGTTCGTTAAGGATTTATGCAATTCCTTGAATATACCCCTTCACTTAATCCATTTTGATACAGTAGAATACGCATCCTTACATCAAGTAAGCATTGAAATGGCTGCCCGTGAACTTCGTTATGGGTATTTTCGCCAACTTTGTCAGGATATTGGAGCGGAGACGGTATGTGTGGCCCATCATCGCGACGATGCTGTTGAGACCTTCCTGATGAATCTCCTTCGAGGCTCTGGCATCCATGGATTGACGGGCATCCGTCCTAAAAACGGTCTCATAGTCCGCCCGTTGCTGGGAGTGAGCCGTCAGGAGATTGTAGATTATCTCCATTCCATCGGTCAGGATTACGTTACCGACTCCACCAACCTCCATGATGATGTGCTCCGCAACAAACTGCGCCTCAATGTGTTACCTCTGCTCAAGGATATCAACCCCAGTGCAGCGGAAAACATCGATAAAACCGCCCGTTTCTTGCAAGAAACGGAGAAAATCTTTGATTCATTCATGCAGACTGCACTACAGCGACTCGTCCGTACAGAAGGTCAGACGCAGTCTGTCAGCATCTCAGCGCTTCTGCAGCAACCTGCTCCTGCAACTTTTCTCCATGAATGGTTGTCGCCTTATGGCTTCAATACTGCCCAGACTCAACAGATGATCGATGGTCTTAACAGCCATCCGGGAAAGACGATTTCATCGGTATCCCACACCTTGCTCATCGACCGCGAAATGCTTATCTTAGAGCCCGTCAGCGATCCTTCCAAGCCCATCCGTATTCCAGAGCCCGGACGTTATCGTTTTTCATCTGAAATGCTTTTTGATGTAAAATTGTCCAATGATATAACAATTTCAAAGTTAGACGATTGTGCTACGATCGATGCAGCAAACATTCAATTCCCCTTAACAGTGCGTTTAGTGCAGTCTGGCGATGCATTTTGCCCCCTTGGAATGGAAGGACATAAGCTTGTGAGTGACTTTCTTACCGACCGCAAGTTGACGCTTCTAGAAAAGCACCGTCAATTGGTGGTAACCGCTGCTAATGGCAACATCCTCTGGCTTGTTGGCCAGCGCCCCGACAACCGCTACCGCATCACCCCCCAAACCACCCAAGTCCTTATTATAAAGATTGAAAATGTTGGATAGTATCCACGATTTTGATTGAAAATCGTGTGTAAGGATAATGATTTATTACTCTATTTGAGGGTGTAGAGAGATAAAATTATTTTAAAATTATCCCAACTCGCGCAAAAATATTTGCACGAGTATGAGTATAATCCTTCAACCTGCTACAAAATGATAATTTTCTTTAAATAATTTGCTTAGTACGAAAATTCGTAGTATATTTGCAGTACATATTAAACAGTATGAAAGTTGAATTATCAAAAGACGAAGAAGAATTGATTGCTGCAATTAGGAATTATAGGCTATCATTCCCTAATGGGCATCCACAACTTTTGTGGTATGCAGTTCAATGCTTCGATAAATTGGTTGATTTACCTGAATAGGAGGACGAATTATGGAAACATTATTAAATGAAAAAGTTGATACGCATGTAAAGGAGAAACTTCAAGATATTCTTCTTACTGTATCTTGGCGTGAGATTGCAAGAGGCTATTTCGGGAAGTCATCATCATGGCTGTATCATAAGCTGGATGGTATTGATGGTAATGGTGGCGTTGGTGGCTTTAGCGATGAAGAGAAGCTTCAGCTTCAAGGTGCTCTATATGATTTAGCGAGGCGAATCAGAACTTCTGCAGATTCGTTATCAGAACTCAATGAGGTCGAATTTGAGTTCCCATCGATGATTGCATCAGAACCATCGCCTGAACGATGATCATGTTGCTTATGATTCCCAGTTGCCTCGGTGAAGGGTCAGTGTTACCTGTCATCGGAATGATCTTTGCAGCGTAGAAAATGTTTTAGGTGTATGTTGGTACTTCAAGACTGTGTAAATAAATTGGCCGAATTCAAAAGTTCTTCTGGGGCTAAATACGGCATTATAAAACTCGGTATTTTCGGTTCTGTCGCAAGAAAAGAGAATACTGATACGAGCGATATTGACATCGTTGTTGAAGTAAAACAACCAACGCTCTCTATGATGTATGACTTGAAAGAGGCATTGAAAGCCCTTTTCGGATGTGATGTAAACTTAGTTCGGTTTCGTGATTCTTTGAGACCCCTGTTTAAGTCTAACATTCAAAAAGACGTTATCTATGTTTGATATTCTCACAGTTTTTTGATGAAAATTACAATATAGCCTACATGCCTACATGATTTGTGCGTATCATTCTAGGTGTTAAGTATTTAGCAAATTGTTAGCCTACATAAAGCCTACATGCAGCCTACATAGTACCTACATGTTTTTATCGTTTTCGCAGGCATAAACTGCATGTTTAGATACTTTAAACCTCCCATTTGTGTTGCTTAAACATCCAGTATGCTCCTTGATGACTTTGAAATTCTCTAGAGAATTCACGAGTTTAGTCGTCACTCTCTAGAACTTTACCCGGACTAAAGTCTGCAATTCTCTAGAGAATTGGTGAACCATCCATATCCTTCCTTGATCTTTAGACTATCCTTCGCAGCACTTTAGATAGTCTTTCGCATGACAAAAGATAGTCTTTCGCATGACAAAAGATAGTCTTTCGCATGACAAAAGATAGTCTTTCGCATGACAAAAGATAGTCTTTCGTGTTCTAAAAGAACATTTTTGAATACAAAAAGACGCTATTTTGCTCATAAAACCCCTTTTTTGTGTAGGCTGTATGTAGGCTACATGTAGGCTTTATGTAGGCTCCTTTTTGGCTATCCTATTATATTTCAAGTGATTATAGCCTATTTATGTAGGCATGTAGGCTATTCTTTTAATTCTCAACTTGTAGATGCACTTGAATCCTGATCATATGACATACTTCAAGTACAACCTCAATTCCAGTCACAAAATGAAGATTTTAGGCGAATAATTTGGTGTTATCAAATAATCTTCCTATATTTGCAAACGTATTATAAAGTTGAACCCATTAATAAAACTGCGTATGGTAACATAACGAAGATTTAAAAACAGACATATTGTGAAGCGTCGACTTAGATTCTTGTTCTCGAAAATCTGCAAATTTGAAAGAACCTACAAGAGTAAAGGAGATCGTTCGCGCCTGATGGCGTGAGCTTTTACTCGTTTAAGTAGGTTAGGTGTTTGCAGATACCTCGAGAACGTAAGCGAAGTAATTTGCTCACGTTTTTTATTATCCAATGACTAAAACAATTTATTAACAATAAAATACCAATAATTATGAAAACAATTAAGTATTCGCTCTCTGCTTTATTGGCAGTACTTCTTAGCGTTTGTGTTATGTCTTGTGGTGAAGATTATTCCAGTCCATTGAAAGGTCAAATTGTTAGCGATCAAACCTTTGAAACTGGAACTAACAGCAAAACTGTAACAATTGGTACAAAAGATCTAAGCAAATGTACTGTATCAAGCAGTGCCAATTGGTGTAGTGCTACTATACAAACCTCCATGGTTGTTATTAATGTTCAACCGAATGATACTTATGAGGAACGTCAGGCTGTAATCACACTTACAGATCCAGAAGATGGTACAATCCTATCATTCAAAGTAGTCCAAAAACAGAATGATGCCATTTTGATAGACAAGGACAACTATGATGTTCCTGAAGAAGGAGGAGATATAACTATTAATGTTAAAAGCAATGTAGATTATATTGTCGAAATACCTTCAAATTCGAGTTGGTTAAGTCAAAAAAAATTAGCCACAAGGGGCCTCAAAGATTCTAAAATTGTATTGAGTGCGGAAAAGAATAATAGCGGAGACGAAAGACAAGCTACAGTTCTCATAACCGACAAGAACTCAAGAGCTTCGTCTTCAATAACAATAACTCAATCACTAACCCCGTTTATTGATATTGAAAAGGAGAATTATTCGGTATTAGAAGATGCTTCAACTATTGAGATATCAGTAAAGACGAATATAAAGTTAGAAATGATTATTGATAAGGACTGGATAATAGATGCTGGAAGAATCAATAATAACGATCTTAGTTTTACTCAGAAACTAAATATATCACCCTTGTCTAGCAACTCAGGTAGAACTGCTACAGTTGTTTTAAAATCACAAAACACCAAATGGGATTTATCTAAGGAAGTACATATCTCACAAACAAGGGGGCTATATATTACGAGTCGTGATATAAGCATATATGTTGGTGAATCTTACGCAATCAAATATGAAAATAATACAGATCAAAACTTAAAATGGGATTCTTCTGATACCTCTATTGCAACTGTAAATAGTGATGGTGTTGTCAAAGGAAAAAAGAAAGGTGTGGCTGTTATTTCTGTATCAACGTTAGATGGGAAGAAGTCTGATAAGGTTAGTGTAGATGTCCAGAAAAAAATTGTTTATAAAGCAGAAGCAGTTGATTTAGGTTTGTCTGTATTATGGTCTGCATATAATCTTGGAGCTGAGAATCCTGAGAATGTGGGAGCTAGCTTTGCATGGGGAGAAACTGCTGAGAAAAGTAGCTATAACCAGAATAATTACTTATATTATGATAATAATATGGAACAATATATTTTCATAGGGAAAGATATAAGTGGTACTCAATACGATGCTGCAACTGTAAATTTAGGAGGTAAATGGAGAATGCCTACAAGAGATGAAATGACGGAGTTATTAAAAAATTGCTCTTGGGAATGGATGCAAATTAATGGTATGAATGGTTATAAAGTAACAAGTAATAATGGTAATTCGATATTCATGCCTGCAGCTGGCGGCGCAGATTTTAATCAGGATGGCAAGTATTTGAGGTATTATACTTCCACTCAATATTCATTAGGATATGTCTTGACACTTGTATTAGATTCTTCATTTTTTGGGAGTGCCGATTTTGGTTTTAATCAATACTATGGATTTGCAATAAGGCCTGTAAAATCAAAATAAAGAAATGACAACAGCTGTTTATGACACTATGTGGAGTCGGTAATATGATCATTGACATAATTCACGATGTCCCAAACTGATTGGGGATTGACATAGATTAACACAAGAAAAAGCTCTCTAATGAATGATATTAGAGGGCTTTTTTGTATATTTGCACCCGAAAAAGGTTTATGGGAGAGGAGATTTTTCTAGATTCAATCTATCAGAGCATGCAGGACTCTGCATGGGATGTGCGCCTCTCATTGGGGCGTCCATCATCGCATGCTACGCGAGAGCAAGCCTTGCAGCAAGTTGCAATGTTGAAAACTGCCAAGGAGGCTTGGCTTTTTAATGATATTAAGTAGAATAAATATGGAACAGCAGAGAGTGACACCTGAGCGGATAACGCATTTGGAGAAGAATGAGGTTTTTGTGTTTGGCAGTAATCTGGCTGGGGCACATGGTGGCGGAGCGGCTTATATCGCTTACAAGAAGTTTGGTGCCATCTGGGGTCAGGGCGTTGGATTGCAAGGTCAGAGCTACGGCATTCCTACAATGCAGGGTGGAGTAGAGACCATCAAACCCTACGTGGATGAGTTTATAGCGTTTGCACGCCAGCACCCTGAACTGACTTTCCTCGTGACTCGTATAGGTTGTGGTATCGCTGGCTTTACCAACGAGGAGATTTCTCCGCTGTTTGAGAAAGCCCATGAGGTGGAAAACATCGTGCTGCCCTTAGGGTGGTAAAAAGAGACAGGAAATAAAGAAGCCCTTCCGATGTGGAAGGGCTTTCTTGTTTCTTTATCCGTTCATGGAGAGGAGGAATTCCTCGTTGGAACGGGTGGTTACCAAACGGTCGCGGATGGTGTTCATGGCTTCGATGGGGTTCATCTCGGCAATGAACTTACGGATAATCCACATGCGGTTGAGGGTAGTGTCATCATGCAGCAGATCGTCGCGGCGTGTAGACGACTGAACGAGGTCGATGGCCGGGAAGATACGCTTGTTGGAGAGCGAGCGGTTGAGCTGGATTTCAGAGTTACCAGTACCCTTGAACTCTTCGAAGATCACCTCATCCATCTTACTGCCGGTGTCTACCAGTGCCGTCGCGATGATGGTGAGCGATCCGCCACCCTCGATGTTACGGGCAGCACCGAAGAAACGCTTGGGCTTCTGCAGGGCGTTGGCATCGACACCACCGGTGAGCACCTTGCCTGAGGCGGGCGCTACCGTGTTGTAGGCGCGGGCCAGACGGGTGATGGAGTCGAGGAAGATGACGACATCGTGGCCGCACTCCACCATGCGCTTGGCTTTCTCGAGCACGATGCCTGCAATCTTGACATGACGGTCGGCGGGCTCGTCGAAGGTAGAGGCAATCACCTCGGCATCGACGGTGCGGGCCATATCGGTCACCTCCTCAGGACGCTCGTCGATCAGCAGCATCATGATATAGGCCTCTGGATGGTTGGCAGCGATGGCATTGGCGATGTCCTTCATCAGTATGGTCTTACCAGTCTTGGGCTGGGCCACGATGAGGGCGCGCTGACCTTTACCGATAGGAGAGAAGAGGTCGACAATGCGCACGCTGGGGTTGGTGGTTGCCTTGTCGCCGCAGAGGGTGAACTTCTCTTCGGGGAAGAGGGGCGTCAGGTGTTCGAAGGCCACACGGTCGCGCACTTCCGAGGGATGGCGGCCATTGATGGAGTTGACATTGGAGAGGGCGAAGTATTTCTCGTTCTCATGGGGAGGACGGACGGTGCACTCTACGACGTCACCCGTCTTCAGACCGTATTTCTTAATCTGCTGGGGCGATACATAGATATCGTCGGGCGAGGAGAGGTAGTTGTAGTCGGAACTACGGAGGAAACCATAGCCGTCGGTGAGACACTCGAGGACACCGTTGCCGGTGATGATGTCACCGAAATCGTACTTAGGTGCTTCCTGCGGACGGGTGAACTCTTTCTCTGTGGTCTGTGCCTGCTGGGCCACAGGACGGTCGAATATGTCGAGCGTGGGCAGGGCTTCCTGGTCTTCGATGGGGATATCGATCATCGTGATGAAGTCGGTACCATCGCCCGGGTCGCCGAGCCATACACCGTCCTCATCAACCTCGTCGGTATCGACAGGGTATGCCTGCTGTTCCTTGCGGTTGGAGAGCTGCTCGCGGAGCTGCTCGATAGCGTTAGTGGCATCCTCATCGGCATTATTGTCGGCGAAGTTGCCTGCCTCGGGCACCACGAAATCAGCCTCGGGCGCTTCGGCCTCAGGTACTTCTGCCTCAGGCACTCTCTCTGCCTCCATAGCGGCCTGTTCGGCAGCCTCGGCGGCTGCTGCCTCAGCAGCGAGCTCGGCCTTGGACTTGCGACCACGACGCTTGGGAGCGGGTGCTGCGGGCGCTTCTTCCTCTTCGGGCTGTGGCGCTGCAGCAGGCAGGTCGCTGAAGAGCGAAGGTGACTCCACCTTCTTTTTCTTGCGATTGCTCTTGGAGTCGAGGTTTTCGCCCTCGTCGCCATTGACGGTATATACTTTACTCGTATCTTTCTTGGCGATACGTGTACGCTTGCGTTTGGGGGAATCATCGGCGACAGCACTGTTTTCTGCAGCCTTGTCGAGGATGGCATAGACAACATCTGTCATCTCGTCCTCGGGTTTTACCTTGATGCCCAACTGGTCTGCTATACCCACTAGCTGGGGTATATCCATAGCTTCTAATTCTTCTTTTGTATACATAAAATAGAACGAATAATTTCTGAATTTAACCTCAAAAACTTGATTGGAAATGCTTCGCGAACGGAAGCATTGTTTTGAAAAACGATGCAAAGGTAGTGATTATTTGTCATTTCTCCAAATATTTTCAAAAAAAATATTACCTTTGCAGCAAAATTTAAGGATTATATGGAAATTAAGAAAGCAGAATTCACGCTCAGTGCGCCCAGAGAGTCGATGTGTCCGCAGGATAATAAGCCGGAATATGCCTTTATAGGCAGGTCGAATGTAGGCAAGTCGAGCCTCATCAACATGCTGACCAACAACAAGAAGCTGGCCAAGACATCGGCCACACCGGGAAAGACGCTGCTCATCAACCACTTTATTATTAATAATGAGTGGTATCTGGTGGACCTGCCCGGCTACGGCTTTGCGAAGCGCTCGAAGAAGGAGGTGCAGAAGCTGGAGCAGATGATCAACGGTTATATCCTGCAGCGCCAGCAGCTGGTGAACTTGTTCGTGTTGGTGGATGTCAGACTGGAGGCTCAGAAGATAGACCTGGAGTTTATCGAGTGGCTGGGACAGAGCAGCGTGCCCTTTGCCATCGTGTTTACGAAGGCCGACAAACTGAGCGCAGCGAAGGTGGCTCAGAATGTGGAGGCCTATAAGAAGGTGCTGAGTGAGACGTGGGAGGAACTGCCCCCGATATTTGTCACGTCGTCGGAAAAGAAGCAGGGCAGAGACGAGATACTTGATTACATTGAGACCATCAATGCAGGACTGAAAGACTAAATGGCGAAAGATACTCCATATTTAGATGTGCAGCAGCTGACGAAGTCATTTGGCTCGCTGGTGTTGTTTGAGAATATCAGTTTCTCGATTGCCGAAGGGCAGAAGGTGGGGCTGATAGCGAAGAACGGTACGGGCAAGTCGACACTGTTGTCGGTGCTCTCGGGTAAGGAGGGCTATGACTCGGGCGACATCATCTTCCGCAGGGACCTGAAGGTGGGGATGCTGGAACAGGCACCGGTGTTCGACCCTATGGAGAGCGTGCTCGATGCGTGTTTTAATCATCAGGGCGACCCGGAGAAGGTGCTCAAGGCCAAGCAGATCCTGACGCAGTTGAAGATACGAGACCTCGACCAGCCCATGGGACAGCTGAGCGGCGGACAACAGAAACGCGTGGCGCTGGCTAATGTGCTGATTACCGACCCCGACCTGCTGATTCTCGATGAGCCCACGAACCACCTGGACCTGGAGATGATAGAGTGGCTGGAGGGATTCCTGAACAGGGGCAACAAGACGCTGCTGATGGTGACCCACGATCGATTCTTCCTCGACAGGGTGTGCTCCGTGATCCTGGAACTCGACGACCAGACCATCTATACCTATCGCGGTAACTATAGTTACTATTTGGAGAAACGTCAGGAGCGTATCGACAACCGCAAGGCGGAGATAGCCCGGGCGAATAACCTCTATCGTACGGAACTGGAGTGGATGCGCCGTATGCCTCAGGCCCGAGGTCATAAGGCCCGCTACCGTGAGGACGCTTTCTACGAACTGGAGAAGGTGGCGAAGCAGCGCATTGAGGAACGACAGATACGTCTGAAGTCGAGAAACGTCTACATCGGTTCGAAGATCTTTGAGTGTCAGTATGTGTCGAAGGCCTTTGGCGACCAGGTGATCCTGAAAGACTTCTACTACAACTTCTCGCGATTTGAGAAGATGGGCATCGTGGGAAATAATGGTACGGGCAAGTCGACCTTTATCAAGATGCTTTTGGGAATGGTGCCTCTGGACAGTGGGCGCTTTGACATCGGTGATACCGTGAGGTTCGGTTATTTCTCACAGGAAGGTCTGCAGTTCGACGAGCAGATGAAGGTCATCGACGTGGTGAAGGACATCGCGGAATATATCGACATGGGGGGCGGCAAGCATTTCTCGGCATCGCAATTCCTGCAGTATTTCCTCTTTACCCCAGAACAGCAGCACAACTATGTGTATAAACTCAGTGGCGGAGAACGACGGAAACTGTATCTCTGTACGGTGCTGATGAAGAACCCCAACTTCCTGGTGCTCGATGAGCCGACAAACGACCTGGACATCGTGACGCTACAGATACTGGAGGAATACCTGCAGGACTTCCCGGGTTGTGTGATTGTGGTGAGCCACGACCGTTATTTTATGGATAAGGTGGTGGACCATCTGCTGGTGTTCAAGGGCGAAGGTGAAATCAAGGACTTCCCCGGTAACTATACGCAATACCGTCAGTGGCAGTCGCTACAACCGAAGGAAACTGCTGAGGCCAATAAGCCCGCCAAAGAATCGAAGGAGACGAAAGAACGTCCACAGAACCAGACGAAACGGAAGTTTACGTATAAGGAGAAAATGGAGTTTGAGCGGCTGGAGAAAGAGATTGCCGCCTTGGAGGAGGAACAGCAGCTGATAGAGGAGGCCCTGTGCAGCGGGACGCTGTCTGTCGATGAGCTGACGGAGAAGAGTAAACGGTTGCCACTGCTGAAGGATGAACTCGACGAGAAGTCCATGCGGTGGTTGGAGCTTAGTGAGATTGAAAATTGAAGATTGAAGATTGAAGATTGAGGCATGATACAACAACAATATCCATCACAACTGTTAGAGAAGGCGGTGGCAGAGTTTGCTAAACTGCCAGGTGTCGGGCGTAAGACAGCCTTGAGGCTGGTGCTTTGGCTGCTGCGTCAGGAGGATGAGGAGACGGAACAGTTTGCGGAGGCTGTGAGAAGACTGAAGCAGGAAGTGAAATACTGCAAGACCTGTCATAACATCAGCGATACGGACCAGTGTCCTATCTGTGCCGACCCCAAGCGCGACGGCAGTCTGGTCTGTGTGGTGGAGAATATCCAGGACGTGATGGCCATCGAGAACACACAGCAGTATCATGGACTCTACCATGTGCTGGGTGGAGTCATCTCGCCTATGGACGGTTTAGGTCCGTCGGATATTGAGATTGACTCGCTGGTGAGCCGTGTGGCCGAAGGGCAGGTGAAGGAGGTGATTCTGGCGTTGAGTCCTACCATGGAGGGCGATACCACCAATTTCTACATCTTCCGCAAGCTCGCGGGCTATGAGGTGAAGGTGAGTGTGATAGCCCGGGGCGTGTCGGTGGGTAATGAACTGGAGTATACGGACGAGGTGACGCTGGGACGCTCGATTATGAACAGGACACCGTTTAATAGTAATGAATAGGATATGAAGAAGATCAGCAAACAATTGATGTTGGTGTTTACGTTGCTGTTGGTAGCAATGGTAGGCGTTATCGTGCTATATGAGAGCGGGGTGCTGGAGTCGGGGGTGCTGACGAACAGCAAACAGACCGAGTTTCTGGCTATGACGGGCATGGAGCTGACCTCGCTGGCTGGGGCTTTCCTAGGTCTGAGACTGTTTAAGTTTCAGAAGATCCACGACGAACTGGTGACCAAGAAGGAGCCCGCCCTGCTGAGGTGGGGAATACTGAGGCTGCTGATACTGGAGGTGCCGATGGTGTCGAACACCTATTTATATTATATGTATATGAACGCGACGTTCGGCTATCTGGCCATCATCCTGCTGCTTTGTCTGCCGTTTGTGTTCCCCACTCAGTCACGTTGTATCGCGGAAACCACAGAAGAGGATAAGGCATGAAGCTGAGCGTGGTGATTGTCAGCTATAATGTATGCAGCTATCTGGAGCAGTGTCTGCAGAGCGTACAGAGAGCCCTCGAGGGTATCGAGGGTGAGGTGTTTGTGGTGGACAATCACTCGTCGGACGACAGCGTGGAGGTGGTGAAGTGCGATTACGCCTGGGTGAAACTGATGGAGAATCAGGAGAACCAGGGTTTTGCACGGGCTAATAATCTTGCCATCCGCCAGGCACAGGGCGAATACGTGCTGCTGCTGAATCCCGACACCATCGTGGAGGAGGGTACGCTCAGAAACGTGCTGGCCTTCATGGAAGCGCATCCGAAAGCGGGTGGGGCAGGCGTGATGATGCGCAATGAAGACGGATCGCTGGCCCCGGAGTCCAGAAGGGCTTTGCCCACACCGTGGGTGTCGTGCCTGAAGATGATAGGTTTCGACAAACGGTATTATATGAGTCATCTGCCATGGGAGGAGCCCGGCAGGATAGAGGTCATCAGTGGCGCTTTCTGTTTTTTAAGAAGGAAGGCCTTGGATGAAGTGGGACTGTTGGACGAGGACTTTTTTATGTATGGCGAGGATATCGACCTCTCGTACAGACTACTGAAGGGGGGCTGGGAGAACTGGTATCTGCCGTATGCCATCACACACTATAAAGGGCGGTCGACACAGAAGACGGATTATCGGTATGTGCATATCTTCTATCAGGCCATGCTGATCTTCCTGCGTAAGCACTATGGTCATCTGAGCGTGTTTTATACCATCCCCATCAAGCTGGCCATCTATTTCCGGGCCGCCATCGCACTGACGGACATTTTACGCAAAAAACTGCACTTATGAACAAAAAAGAACCACCAGTGAGACTGAGAGCCATAGAACCGGAGGATCTGGATCTGCTCTATCGGATTGAGAACGATGTGAAGTTGTGGAACGTAGGTACTTCAAATGTGCCGTACTCACGCTATACGCTGCATGACTATGTGGCCAATGCATCGAACGACATCTATGCCGACGGGCAGGTCAGGATGATGGTGGAGAATGAGGCCGGAGAGACGGTCGGTATTGTAGACCTTGTGAATTTCGACCCCAGCAACTGCAGGGCAGAGGTGGGACTGATCATTCTGGATGCTTTCCGCAGAAGAGGATTGGGCAGCAGCACACTGAACAAAATTGCCGATTATGCGCTGAAAGTGCTACACCTGCATCAGCTGTTTGCCTTCGTCGACTGTAAGAACGAGGCATCGGTCAACCTGTTTCTTCACTCAGGTTATAATGAGTCGGCACGTATCAAAGATTGGCTTTATGATGGTAGGGAGTACCGTGATGCAGTGATGATGCAACTGGTGTTTTGAAGGAAAATGAGGGTTTCTTTCAAAAAAATCTTCAAAATGTTTTGTGGTTTCGGAAATTATTACTACCTTTGCACCCGCTAATAAGAAAGAGAGCTTTCTGGTGCGTTAGTTCAGTAGGTTAGAATGCCTGCCTGTCACGCAGGAGGTCACGAGTTCGAATCTCGTACGCACCGCTTTATTTTTTCATTCGTTCCATAGGTTTTGGTGCGTTAGTTCAGTAGGTTAGAATGCCTGCCTGTCACGCAGGAGGTCACGAGTTCGAATCTCGTACGCACCGCGGAAGGCTTATCAGAAGTGATTCTGGTGAGCCTTTTCTTTTTTGTCACTTTTTTCTTGATTTTTTTAGCAAAACGTTTGTAGAATGCAAGATTTTTTGTAATTTTGCAGACGAAAACTAATATTAAACGACAAAAAGTAGAAACAGACTATGTGCGGAATCGTAGGATATATTGGAAATAAGGAAGCTTTTCCTATTTTGATTAAGGGACTTCGCAGACTTGAGTATCGTGGTTATGACAGTGCCGGAGTGGCCTTGATTAACAAGGATGCCGAACTGAATGTGTTTAAGACCAAGGGTAAGGTTGACAATCTGGTGGAGTTTTGCAGTGACAAGAATGTGAGTGGCACCATCGGCATTGCCCATACCCGTTGGGCAACTCATGGTGAACCGTCGTCGGTGAATGCCCATCCCCATTATTCCCAGTCGCACAATCTGGCCATTATCCACAATGGTATCATTGAGAATTATGCCGAGTTGAAGGCGAAGCTCAAGGCCAAGGGCGTGAAGTTTGTTTCTGATACGGATACGGAGGTGTTGGTACAGTTGATCGAATATGTCAAAGAGCATAAGCACCTGGCTCGTCGCACCTGACCTTTAACTCACTGTCGCAGTATGAGCGTTTCCATGAAAGGGCCAAGGGCTGTAGTCTTGGCTTGCGTGTGAATCCGGAATATTCGGAGGTGGAGACTTTGTTGTATAATCCTTGTGCTCCTGGTACGCGTTTCGGTATCTCAGCCGATCACTTGCCGGAACAGTTGCCTGCAGACATAGAGGGGTTTCATTGTCATTGTCATTGTGAGAGTGGGGCAGATGTCTTCCAACGTACACTCGTACATATCGAAGAGAAATTCTCGCGTTGGTTCCCACAGTTGAAGTGGATCAATTTCGGTGGTGGTCACCTGATGACACGTAAGGACTATGATGTGGATCTGCTGATCAGTATGATGCAGCAATTCCATCAGCGCTATCCCTGGCTGAAGGTCATCCTGGAACCTGGTAGTGCATTTGCCTGGCAGACGGGTCCGCTGGTATCGCATGTGGTGGATGTGGTCGAGGATCAAGGTATCCGTACAGCCATCCTTGATGTCAGCTTCACCTGTCACATGCCCGATTGCCTGGAAATGCCGTATTATCCCGATGTACGCCATGCCGAACATGTGGAGGAACAGAATGGCCAATATCTTTACCGTCTTGGCGGTAACAGCTGTTTGAGTGGTGACTTTATGAGCAGTTGGCAGTTTGATCATGAGCTGCAGGTGGGCGAGGAAGTGATATTTGAGGATATGATCCATTATACAACGGTCAAGACGAACACTTTTAACGGTATTTCGCATCCCGCCATTGGCATGTTGCATGAGGATGGGAAGTTGGAGATCTTGAAGCGTTTTGGCTATGAAGACTATCGTAATCGGATGGATTAACCCCCAGAAAAGGCTGTAATTCGATAAAATGGCACTTTTTTGAAAAAAAATCCCGTAAAAAGTTTGTCAGTTCAGAAAAAAGCATTACCTTTGCACCCGCAATCGAGGGAGATGCCTTCTAATATAGAAGATATATGCGGAAATAGCTCAGTTGGTAGAGCACAACCTTGCCAAGGTTGGGGTCGCGGGTCCGAGTCCCGTTTTCCGCTCACTTGTTGAACAAAAAAGAGACATTAAGGATTGGCCTTAATGACAAATGCCCAGGTGGCGGAATTGGTAGACGCGCACGTTTCAGGTGCGTGTGCCGCGAGGCGTGCAGGTTCGAGTCCTGTTCTGGGCACTCTTTTTTATTCAGCTACGTTGGAGAGGTGGCGGAATTGGTAGACGCGCTACTTTGAGGGGGTAGTGTCAATTGCGACGTGGGAGTTCGAGTCTCCTCCTCTTCACTTTTATTTGCGGAAATAGCTCAGTTGGTAGAGCACAACCTTGCCAAGGTTGGGGTCGCGGGTCCGAGTCCCGTTTTCCGCTCTTTTTTTAAGGAAAACAACAACAATCTTTTTCAGATGAATTTATATTTAAGATATTTTGACCGTGAAACGCTTGTTTCTACAGTTGATGAAGCTATTGAATTCTTGAGCTCTATAGATGAGATAGAGATGAACCCGCTTCTTGAGGCAGACATCCGTGAGTATGTCGCCAGCGACATCTTCTACCCCAAACGCTACAAGATACATCCCAGAGTCTATTTTATCATCATCAAAACCGATGCCTCCAATATGCAGGACTTTAAGGAGAAGAAAGCGATTCACTCCGTTGAGGAAAACCGCGTGAAGCCTGTCGCTCCAGTCTTAGTGAGGCTGAACGAGGAGTGTGAAGGCTGGTATGAGGGTATCCTTGAGTTCAAGCGAGTGCTTCTGGTGCCGGGAACGGGTAAGTTCCAGTACCGTGATACGCAGTTTGCTGCCCGTGTGAAGGCTATGTCAGGTATGGACTGCTACCAGCGTATTGTAGAGCATCTGCGTGAGCGTGTCGATGAGCGTAGCCAGTTCCCTTCTGCCAAGGGAAAGAATTTCAAGTTCCGTTACTTAGGTAGAGCTAAATAATTGTATTTATGAATAAGGTGATGCTTATTGGCAATGTTGGCCAGGATCCGGAAGTGCGCTATGTCGATCAGGGCGTGGCTGTGGCCCGTATCCGTCTGGCTACCACCGAAAGGGGATACACATTGCAGAATGGTACTCAGGTGCCTGATCATACCGACTGGCATAATGTGATTCTTTGGCGCCGTCTGGCTGAGATAGTGGAGAAATACGTCCACAAAGGCGACAAACTCTATATTGAGGGCCGTATCCGCTATACCTCTTATGATGACAAACAGGGTCAGCGTCGCTATGCCACAGAGATCTGGGCCGATAACATGGAACTGCTTTCACCGAAGGCTGCTTCCACGAATACCACTATGGTCTCAGAACCTACGGCTGCACCAGAGCCTGACACGAAGACTGACGAGAGTCTTCCGTTCTAATCATGGAATATTTACAACAGATTCTCAGTGATGTCCATCTGCTGGAGCCTACTACGGGCGCAGTAGTGGCGGGCATCCTTGCCTGCTTGTTGCTTGTATTCTCCGGCTATGCATCAGGATCGGAGATTGCTTTCTTTTCATTGTCACCCAATGATCTCAATGAACTGGATGAGGAGAAGAATGAGGCTGACCAGAAGATTCAAGCACTTCGTGAAGACTCGGAGCGAACGTTGGCCACCATCCTGATCACCAATAATCTGGTAAACGTCACCATCATCATGCTCTGCAACTATTTCTTTGCCCATGTCATCGACTTTGGTATGGCCTACTGGTTGCAGTTTATTGTCATTACCGTCTTACTGACATTTCTGTTGTTGCTTTTCGGAGAGATTATGCCGAAGGTCTATGCAGGACAGCATGCCCTGGCGTTTTGTCGTATGTCGGCAGGTGGCATCGTCGTATTGCGGAAGTTGTTTTACCCCCTTAGCTCTGTTTTGATTCGTTCCGGTATTCTGGCAGAGAAGGTGGTACAGAAGGAGAATCATGTGCTCAGCGTAGACGATCTGGAACAGGCCCTCGAGCTGACCGACGAAGACGAGCTGAAGGAAGAGAAGAATATGTTGGAAGGCATTGTGCGTTTCGGTGATGAGACAGCCAAGGAGGTGATGACCTCTCGACAGGATGTCGTAGACCTTGACTTCCGCCTGCCGTTCCCTGAGGTGCTGAAATGTATCGTGGAAAACAATTACTCCCGTATTCCTGTCTATCAGGACACCATCGACAATATTCGTGGTATACTATATATCAAGGACTTGTTGCCACATCTTTCCAAACCAGCCAATTTCCGTTGGCAGTCGCTTATCCGTCCGCCTTACTTTGTGCCTGAGACCAAGAAGATTGATGACCTGTTGCGTGACTTCCAGGAGAACAAGGTGCATATTGCCATCGTAGTGGATGAGTTTGGCGGTACCAGTGGTATCATCACCTTGGAGGATATCCTGGAAGAGATTGTCGGTGAGATCAATGACGAGTACGACGAAGAAGAGAAGAGCTATACGCGTATCAATGCCAATACCTATATTTTTGAAGGCAAGACGCTGCTCTCTGACTTCTATAAGATCCTTGACCTTGACGATGAGACTTTTGAGGAGGTGGAAGGTGATGCCGACTCACTGGCTGGTCTTCTGTTGGAGATCAAGGGTGATTTCCCTGAGTTGCACGAGCGTATCAACTATCAGAACTACACGTTTGAAGTGACGGAACTTGACGGTCACCGTATCTCGAAAATCAAGGTCGTGATTCACGAGAAACAGTAATCACCAGCCGTATTGGGCCCATTGGATGATGCTATCCCACTGATAGGTCTGTATGGCCTTGTTCCAGTTGGGGCGTGTATGATCATAGGTGTTGCTGGGGAAGAACATACTCACGCAACTGCAATCCTCTTCCTGCACATTGAAATCATCCATCTCGCTAATCAACAGGGAGACGGCGCTCATCCATTTGGAAGAGTATTTCCTGTGTGGCACCGCTTTGTCAAAGTTTTTTTTCCAGTTGTCAAAATCTTCCGATGCTACATTCAGCTTAAGGACATTGCCCACATCATACGAATAGCGATAACTTCCATACATGGCATAGTACATGGCGTTTTCAAGATTGAGATTACCAGAGGTGCTGACTTTATCTGCAATGGTGTTGAGCAGACGTGCCGTAGCCGTTGCCAGATTGTCTAATTCGCTGGTCTTGATAGCTGCCAAAGGCAGACTGTACCCTGCCAGATCACCTGGGGTGTGATTATAATACATGTTCTTCTTGTTTTGGAACACGTCAAAATAATAATCATAATAGTGGTCGATAAGCCTGCTGTAGTCATCATTCTCAACAAACATATCCGGCACAGTCAGCTCGAAAGGTGCTCCCATGTCGGGTACTTCTGCGGGAGATCCTAACACGTAGTCGGTGACATTTCTCAGCTCATAGGCCACCTCTAAACAGGCGAAACTACAACAGTCGCCAAAGATGAACTTCAGTTTGTCGTTGCCCATGGCTGTTTCGATGGCTTCTGTCATCTCGGGGATGTTCATCCAATATTTGCCAGAGCCATACGAGGTATTGTCGCCCGTGGAACCTCCGTAGGCCCTGCTGCTGGCGCGTGAGATAGAGTCGCTTTCGGAAATGAGCCATCCGGAGCCATGCCCCCATAGTATCAGACCGTAACTCTTGGCAGGATACAGTTCCTTTGCCTTCGCCAGGGCATGTCTCAATACGGTGGGATCAGCGGCAAGCCCTTCTGGCATGAAGAGCGTATCGATGAGCTCTCCCTTGTATATGCGGGCTAAGAATGGTGGGGTGCTTGATTGGGCGCGGTCGATATAAATCACCAGGTTCTGATCTTGGGCAAGAGACTTTGAACCTTCTTTCATTTCATCGAGGTCATCATCAGCAAATGATGCCAGATTATTCTCTGCAGCCATGTAAATAAAGACCGTCCTGCGAGCAATGGTATCATCCGATTCATCATCATTGTGATGACAGGAGCAGAGGGTACCTAATAGGAATATGGTAATCAGAATCTTCTTCATATATCAATATTTTCGGCAAAGGTACAAAATAAATAAGAAATCATGGCTTGGAATTCACAATTTTTATTATCTTTGCAGCTAAATAAGAAAAACGATAATGAAAAAGATATATATTTTGCTGGCCGTCATGCTTTTAGCCATTTTTGTTGGCGATGCTTATGCCCAGCGCTCACGTCATAAAGCCCGTAGTCGTCAAAAGACCGTCCGTACTGTGAAAAGGGCAAAGCATAAATCGCATAAGCGCACGGCCCGCTACCGTTCTAAGACCAGGAAGCGTACACCAGTGGACCCCACTTTGCGTGATCCTTTCTACGTACCTTCCGAACTGCAATGTGAGGATACCTGTAGTCATGTTCATGGCATCGATCTGAGCCATTATCAGGGTCAGGTGTTCTGGGAGCATGTTGGTCAGAATACGAAGATGTCGTATGTCTATCTGAAGGCTACTGAGGGCGGTGACCGTATTGACGACCGTTATGAACGTAACATCCAGTTGGCCCATCGTCACGGTATCAAGGTGGGGTCTTACCATTTCTTCCGTCCGAAGACCTCTGCCATTGAGCAGTTGAGGAATTTCAAGATGCAATGCAGACCCTCGGAACAAGACCTGATCCCCATGATAGATATTGAGACGACAGGTGGACTACCTTCTGCTGAGTTCTGTGACTCGCTGATCAAATTTCTGGGTATGGTGGAAAAAGAATACCATCAGCCCCCCTTGCTCTATACGTTCCGGAATTTCTACAACTGGCATCTGCAGGGTAAGGTCAATGACTATAAGCTGATGATAGCTATGTATCAGCCCGAGGAACCCGTACTCGAAGACGGGCGTGATATCACCATGTGGCAATATACCAGTAAGGGACGATTAAAGGGTATCAGCGGCTATGTGGATAAAAGCCGGTTTATGGGAAATCACGGACTCAAGGAAATACGGTTCCGGCACTTCCACCTCGTAGAGACGGCTACTCCTCAATATGAGAGAGCGAGTGGACAAACGAAGCAAAGAAGTTTGTGACGCTCTCAGAAGGATAGTAGCGGAAATAGCGGGCAGAACGGCGCACATGACTGAACATCGCTGAAGTATTGCTGTTGTGGACAAAGATGCTGTCATTGTCCTGAGAGAAATACCAGTCCTGTGAGCGGGTGTTCGTAAAATCAATCAGTTCTTGTGCTATCTTTTCTATGTTCTTATTGGTCTTATCTCCAAGGAAGAACAGTTCTTCTTTCTTAAAACCGAAGAGCAGTATGAGGAATTCGCCTTCCAACTGGCACATCGGAGAGAGGTGGAGATTGCCTACCCATTTCATGAATGTCGGCTGATCCACCTTTTTCCCCTCTTGGCGGAGGAATTTTCCTAGCTCTATCAATTGTCGGACAGGCATCCCCTCGTTCATGATATGTCGCACGATGCGGAGGATGATGAGCAGCAACTGGCGCGAAATGATGTCGGACTGTTCATCGTCAAGGATATTCTGCAGTTTATGGTTAAGTAGGGGATTCGTCAGGTGGTCGGCTCTCAAGAACTCATCTTCCTCCGACTCTTGCTGACATCTGGCGGTGTTTGTCGCATCTTGCCATTGTTGCCATTGAGCGTCAGAAAGTTTCACCGTAAACTGATACTTGCAATTAAGCAGTCCGTCATAAGCACAAGGCACTACCTGATGCATGAAGGCCAACTGGTAGAGTCGTTCCCACTTGAAGACTGACATCGGTTCGATAGGCTCGCTGATGTTGAATGCGCCACTTCGGAGCAGGCGGAAGAAATTACGCTGGATGATATTCATGAGTAACGACGGGGATAACGAAAGAAGATAGAGAGCAAGGCCACAATGCCTAATACAAAGGGATAGTAGAGGTAGGGCAGGATGGCGATGGGGTTTAAGGCCGTCAGTCCTGCGGCAATGAGTATCTGGGCGCCATAGGGAATCAATCCCTGAACCATACAAGAGAAGGTATCGAGGATGGAGGCACATTTCTTATTATCGACACCATAGCGGTCGCCAATCTGTTTGGCGATACTGCCTACAGTAAGGATGGCCACCGTATTATTGGCGGTGCAGACATCAACGAGCGACACCAAGGCGGCAATGCTGAGCTCGGCTCCCCGTTTGTTTCTTACGCGACGAGTGAGTTGGCATATCAGGAAGTCGATACCTCCACGTTCACGTATCAGTTCCAGCATGCCTCCAGCCATCATCGTCACAATGATCAGTTCGCTCATCGAGAGGATGCCCTCGCCCATGGCACCAAACCATCCGTAAATGTCGAAGCTTCCAGACAATATACCGATGATACCTGTCAGAAGGATGCCCAACGTGAGCACTGCCATCACGTTCATACCGAAGATGGCTGTCACGAGGACTGCCAGGTAAGGAACGACCTTCACCCATTCTACCGGTGGAATCGCTTGCGGAGCACTCATCTGTTGCCCCATGAAGACATAGACCACCAGGATGGTCAGGGCGGCTGGGGCTACAATGAAGACATTGACACGGAACTTATCGTGTAGCCGGCATCCCTGTGTCTGTGTGGCCATGATAGTGGTGTCGGAGATGAACGACAGGTTGTCGCCAAAGAAGGAACCACCGACGATGATTGCTGTCATAAGGGCTACATCGGTGCCTGTCTCCGTTGCGATACCAGCTGCAATAGGTGTCAGCGCAGCGATGGTACCTACGCTGGTACCGATGGACAGGGAGATGAAACAGGCTGCCAGAAAGAGCCCCGCAAAAATCATTTGTGGGGGCAAGAGTGAGAGTGTCAGATTGACGGTGGCATCGATACTGCCCATCGCCTTGGCTGAACTGGCAAAGGCACCTGCCAGCACAAAGATCCAGATCATCAGCATCATCTGTTCGGTGGCGGCACCACGACTGTAGGTATTGACACGACTCATCAGCGGTTTACCGCCAAAGATGATGATTGCATAGATACTCGATACCATAAAAGCCACGGTGATGGGTATCTTGTAGAAGTCACCAGCAATGATGCTGGTGACTAAATAGAATGCGATGAACACACCTAATGGCGATAGTGCGATGAGTCCCTTCTTCACTTTTTGCTCTTTTACTTTATTCTTTTATAGTGTCACACCGTTTTTGAAGATGGATATTTCACGGTAGCCATTGGCCTCGTTCTGGGCTTTCTCACCACTGGCCACAGCTAACACTTTATCAATAAATTCGGGCACCAGCTCCTGCATCGTGCGACCCTCGATGAGCTGTCCGGCCGAGAAGTCAATCCAGTTCTTCTTCCTACGGGCGAGGTCGGGGTTGGTGGCTATCTTCATCGTTGGGACGAAGGTGCCGAAAGGTGTTCCACGTCCTGTCGTGAAGAGTACCAAGTGACAACCGCAAGAGGCAAGGGCCGTAGCAGCTACCAGGTCGTTGCCAGGAGCAGAGAGCAGGTTCAGTCCGTTGTGCTCCAGACGGTCACCATATTCCATCACACCACTAACCGGAGCCTTACCACATTTCTGCGTACATCCTAAAGCCTTATCCTCAAGGGTGGAGATACCTCCGGCTTTATTACCAGGACTTGGATTCTCACCAACAGGCTCACCATGAGAGAGGAAATAGTTCTTGAAATTGTTGATCATTGATACCGTCTGGTTGAAGAGTTCTTCTGTCTCACAGCGATTCATCAGAATCGTCTCGGCACCAAACATCTCGGGCACCTCTGTCAGTACGGAAGTACCACCTTGGGCCACAAGCCAGTCGCTGAACTCACCCACGAGCGGATTGGCTGTAATACCTGAGAAACCGTCGCTACCACCACATTTCAGACCTACACGGAGTTTCGAGACGGGCACCTCCTGACGCTTGTCCTGACGGGCCAGGTTGTAAAGGTCACGCAGGATGGCCATGCCAGCCTCCATCTCGTCGTCAACCTTCTGGGTTACAAGCAGTTTGATACGTTCCTTGTCATAATCGCCCAGCATAGCCATGAAATCATCGGGCTGGTTGTTCTCGCAGCCGAGACTCAGCACGAGTACTGCTCCGGCATTGGGATGCAGACAAATGTCACGTAACACCTTGCGGGTGTTCTCATGATCGCCTGAGAGTTGTGAACAACCGTAATTGTGATGCCAGGCATGGATGGCATCAATGCCGTCTTCATGCGTCTCTTTCTTCAGTTCTTCTACCAATCGTTCGGCAATGCCGTTGACGCAACCAACGGTAGGCACAATCCAAATCTCATTACGTACACCTACATCGCCATTCTTCCTTACATAGCCCTTAAAGGTGCGGTTTTCTTTTTCTATGTCAAGTGTCTCGTCTACAGGCTGATACGTGTATTCAAGTGTGCCAGAGAGATTAGTCTTCAGATTATTCTCGTTTACCCAGTCGCCAGCCTTCAAGTCTTCCTTCGCATGACCTATAGGATAACCGTATTTAATGATGTCGGTGCCCTTTGGGGCATCTTTAATGAGTACCTTGTGCCCTGCGGGCGTGTCCTGGTTCAGGACAATCTGGCGGCCATCCACCTCAACGATGGCTCCTTTCTTCTTGGCCTCCAGACATACAATAACGCTGTCGGCCGGATTAATTTTCAAGTAAGTTGTTTGTTCCATTGTTTTATTATTTATAATAGTAATTATATTGCTTTCCTGCGGTAGAAATCCACGTTTTCCCTCGTCAGAATCTCGATGGGCATGTAGTTCACGGGATTGACTGCACGCTTCATCACGATGGCATTGAAGAGTGCGTCGACGCTGGCATAGCCCTGTTGGTAGGCATGCTGGGCAATTAAGAATGAGATACTGCCATTACGCACGCAGACCTCATTCTTGGGCACCATGTCGTAACCCATGATCTGAACGTTACGGCGGTTGGTCTTTTCCAGGAATTCCCCGACGATATGGGCTTTCGAATTAAAAGTGATACAATGGTGAACCTGCGGGTGTTCCTTGAAGAACTTCTCCAGAATGACATCATAATCCTTCTTCTCTTCATCGAGTGGCAGGTCTACCTCAGTGATCTTGATGTCAGGATAGTGGTCCACCATATAATGACGGAAGCCTGTCTCACGGTTGGCCTGCTGTTTGGAACCCACCTTTCCGTCGCGCGTCTGCTTCATCAGCGCCACCTCTTTTTCTTTGTTGGCGATAAGCATCAGCATCTTGGCTGCGAAATAACCGCTGGCAAAAGAATCTTGTCCAAAGAAGGTGAGGGGTTTCAGGTCGGGCATGTAGGAGTCGAGCAATACATAAGGAATGTTGCGCTCCATCAGTTTCTCTGTGAATCGTTGGGTCTGCTCCAATGTGGAGGGAACGATGATGACACCATCGATCTTGGCCGAAAAGAATTCGCGTACCATCTTTGTGAATGCAGGGGGATTGAAACGCTCGTAGTAGATGAACTTCAGGTTGATGCCAAAGTCGCGGCGGAAGTCGGTACAAGCCTGAGCACCTTCCTCTATCTCGTCCCAATAGGCATCCTGTTCGTGCTTAGGCAGCACGCAGTAGAAATTATAGGTCTTGTTGTAGGCGAGGGCAGAGGCATACATGTTGGGACGATAGTCCAGTTCTTCCAAAGCTTTGTTTACCTTCTCCAATGCAGTCTTACTAACGTTCGGACGGTTGTGCAGCACACGGTCTACGGTACCTGTTGAAACACCTGCGTGTGCGGCAATATCCTTAATTGTAATAATCTCCTTTGCCATAATCTTCCGATATTTTTTGCAAAGGTACGAATAAAAATTGAAACCGCCAACATCTTTACCTAAATATTATAATCGAAATCGTTTCCGTAAGTTTTTTGCTAAAATCCTCTTAAATATTTGGTCACATGGAAAAATATCCCTATCTTTGTCGTCGCAAACGAAAAAATGATGTTTAATCTATAGTTAAAACAAGGAAAAATGGCTAAAATCGTAACATTGGGCGAGATCATGCTCCGCCTTTCCCCACAGGGAAACGACCGTTTCATTCAGAGTGAATCATTCCGCATCATCCCTGGTGGTGGTGAGGCTAACGTGGCTATTTCAGTAGCCAACTATGGCCACGAGGCGTATTTCGTCAGTAAGTTGCCAAAACATGAGATTGGACAGATTGCTGTCAATGCCATGCGTCGTTATGGCGTGAACACTGAGTTCATTGCCCGTGGCGGTGACCGTGTTGGTCTCTATTATGCTGAAACCGGTGCCTCGATGCGTCCTTCAAAGGTGATCTACGACCGTGCACACAGTGCTATCGCAGAGGCTGTTCCTGCTGACTTCGATTTCGACAAAATCATGGAGGGAGCTGCTTGGTTCCACTGGAGTGGTATCACACCTGCCATCAGCGATAAGGCTGCTGAGCTCACGAAGCTTGCCTGCGAGGCTGCCAAGCGTCATGGCGTGACCGTTTCTGTCGACCTGAACTTCCGTAAGAAGCTGTGGACCTCTGAGAAGGCTATCTCCATCATGCGCCCATTAATGAAATATGTGGATGTCTGCATTGGTAACGAGGAGGATGCAGAGCTGTGCTTGGGCTTCAAGCCCGATGCAGACGTAGAGGGTGGTAAGACCGATGCTGCCGGCTACGAAGGAATCTTCAAGCAGATGATGAAGGAGTTTGGCTTCAAATATGTCGTTTCAACGCTTCGCGAGAGCTACAGTGCTACGTTCAATGGCTGGAAGGCCCTTATCTATGATGGTAAAGAGTTCTATCAGAGCAAGCGCTATGAGATTAATCCGATCATTGACCGCGTAGGTGGTGGCGACTCGTTCTCCGGTGGCTTGATCCACGGATTGCTGACCAAGGCCACTCAAGGTGAGGCCCTTGAGTTTGCTGTGGCTGCATCGGCTCTGAAGCACACTATCAATGGTGACTTTAACCTGGTATCTGTTGACGAGGTGGAGAGCTTGGCCGGCGGTAACGCCAGCGGCCGCGTTCAGCGCTAATGGTTAATGTTCAATAATTAGATTATGGCAAAGTTTGATAAGATAGCAGTCATGAAGAAGATTGGTGATACCGGTATGGTGCCCGTCTTCTACAACAAAGATCTTGAGACTTGTAAGAATGTGGTGAAGGCCTGCTATGAGGGTGGTGTTCGCGCATTTGAGTTTACTAATCGTGGCGACTTCGCTCAGGAGGTGTTCGGGGAGCTTGTTAAATGGGCCGACAAGGAGTGCCCAGAGTTAGCCCTTGGTATCGGCTCTGTAGTGGATGCTCCAACCGCAGCCCTTTACATCCAGTTGGGTGCCAACTTTGTGGTGGGGCCATTGTTCAACCCCGACATCGCACCTGTGTGCAACCGTCGTCTGGTGCCTTACTGTCCCGGCTGTATGACCGTTTCAGAGATTGGCAAGGCTCAGGAGTTAGGATGCGACTTGACGAAAGTGTTCCCCGGCGATGTCGTTGGCCCGAACATGATCAAGGGACTGAAGGCTCCGATGCCCTGGTCAAAGATAATGGTCACAGGTGGTGTGTCACCCGACGAAGAAAATCTGACGAAGTGGTTTAAGGCTGGCGTCTTCTGTGTTGGCATGGGTTCTAAGCTGTTCCCCTCCGACAAGGTCAAAGCCGGAGACTGGCAGTACGTTACCGATAAGTGTCGCGAAGCACTTGGTTACGTGGCCAAAGCTCGCGCATAATTATATAGTCCCTCTCGCCTATGGCGAGGGGGAACTATGTTTATACGGATGAAGCTTCAACTATTCATATTAATAACTCTTCTCTTATCAGCCTGTAGCCGTCCAGATAGGCAAGCGGTCGACAAGCTGAATCATCTTTCCTACGCTTATCACTACCGTAACATCGACTCCACAGAATCCTATGCACGGCGTGCTGCAGAGCTCGCTATAGGGTATCGTGCGGGTAGGGCAGAGGCTTTGAATAACCTTGCCTTCGTCCATATCGTACGTATGGAATACGACGAGGCTGAACGACTTCTTAAAGAGGTGGTAGAGACCACTGATCACCAGGTGCAATGCCTTATTGCCTATGTCCAACAGATGCGCCTCTGTCAGCGTCGCTCCCGTAACCGTGAGTTCCACGAGTTCCGCGAGTTGGCCGACAAGACCATCCGTCGCATCAATGAAGAGCGTGACGCCCTTTCTGACCACGACCGTCGTTGTCTGCTCTATGCAGAAACAGAATATGCCATCGTCAATTCCACCTATTATTATTATGTGGGTCTTGAGCGTCAGTCTGTCGAAGCCCTTTATACCATCAATCCCAATGAGGTACAGAGCGACACAGCCCAATTCCTCAACTATCTCTACAACATCGGTGCAGGTGGCATCATCACCGAGGGAACCCAACAGCAGATCAACCAACAGGAGTTCGACCACCTCATGCGTTGTTTTCTGACAGCCCGCCGAGGAGGCTATCCCTACTTTGCCGCCAATGCCCTTGAAGCCCTGTCCGAGCATCTCATGGAGCCCGAATACCGCAACCAGCTGTTGAGGGATAACATGCCAGCTCTGCGCTTTATCAATCCTGACGGCATCAACGAAGAGATGTTGGCAGGCTATTTGGCCGAGAGTGCCCTCTACATGTTCCAAGACTACGGCGATGTCTATCAGATTGCAGGTGCCTATCGAACGCTGGCCTCCTGTTTCCGACAGATAGGCGACTATGAGTCGGCGCTCTATAACCTAGAACAGGCTCTCGCCGATTCCACCATCAATCAAGCCCCCGACCTCGTGGCCTCCATCCGCGAACAGCTTAGTGTGGCCTATGCCGCCATCGACGACAAACCCCAGAGCGACTACAACCGTAACCTCTATCTCGACCTTCAGGAGTTTACCCGTCAGGACCGTCAGTTGGAAGCCCGTGCCAGCCAGTACGAGCGCACACTCTCCCAACTGAACCTTATGCTCATTGCCGTGGTGGCAGCCATCATCCTGCTCAGCTTCTCGGTATGGCTCTTTAACCACCTCAACAAGAAACAGTCGAAGACCGAGGTTGGCGATGATCTTTTCGAACAGAAAGCAGAGGAGATAGCTGCGATGGAACTGCGCGTAGAGAACAGTGAGCGCCGAAACCTCGAACAGCGGGCTAAAGTGTCGCTTGTCAATAGCGTTACGCCTTTCATCGATCGCATTCTCCATGAGGTGAAATCACCCGAAAAGGCCGATCCTACCTATATCCGAGAGCTGACTGATCAGATTAATGACTACAATGATGTGCTTACCTATTGGATCCAACTGCGTCAGGGTGAGCTCAGTCTCCATATTGAGAGTTTTCCCCTACAGGAACTTTTTGACTTGTTGGCCAAGAGTCGTACCTCCTACCAGATGAAGGGTGTCACCCTCGATGTGCTGCCTACTGATGCCGTAGTCAAGGCAGATAAAGTACTCACCCTCTTTATGCTCAACACACTGGCTGACAATGCCCGTAAGTTTACCGACCAGGGTGGGCGAGTGACTGTCAGCGCATCGCAACACGAAACGGAAAATTATGTGGAAATCGCCGTTGAGGATACTGGTCGAGGCATGACTGACGAACAGCTGGAACACCTCTTCGACCATAAGATCGTCGAAGGACATGGCTTCGGACTCGTCAATTGCAAAGGTATCATTGAGAAATATCGTAAGATGTCTCAGATATTCTCTGTCTGTCAGATGGCAGCCACAAGCACCCTTGGCAAGGGGTCACGTCTGATGTTCCGCCTGCCTATGGGCATCATGCGCCTTCTAATCGTTGTATTAACCTTTCACTATTCAGTCATGACGTCAGCCAATGAGCCACTCGCACATGCTAGCGCTTATGCCGATTCTGCCTATTTCTGTAACATCAAAGGCCAATATGAACGTACACTACTCTTTGCCGACTCATGCAGACAGTGTCTTAACCAGTATTACCTCACCCAATATCCAAATGGTCGTTATCTGATGCGACCTATGGGGAACCCATCACTCACTGCACCTGAGATCAAATGGTTTCATGACGGTCTTACTACCAACTACCAAATAATCCTCGACATCCGCAACGAGAGTGCCGTAGCTGCATTGGCCCTTCATGAGTGGCAGCTCTACAGCTACAATAATCGTATATACACTCAGCTCTTTAAGGAGATGTCGGCAGATGCCTCATTGGGTGACTATTGTCGCACTATGCAACAGTCGCAGACCAACAAGACCATCGCTATCATTATGCTTGTGGTGTTAGCCCTGGCTATTGTTCCTGCCTATTATCTACTCTATTACCGCCATCGTCTTTATAGTCGTTTCCTCCGTGAACAACAACGGCAGAATGATTTAGACATGCTCGATGACGACTTTCGGCGTGCAGAACTTGAAGACAATAGTCTCCATGTGTCGAATGCCGTATTAGATAACTGCCTCTCCACACTGAAACACGAGACGATGTACTATCCTTCGCGTATCCGTCAACTACTGGATGTGGGTGACACTATTTCACTGAGCGAGGTCACCAGTTACTACCGTGAACTATATGGTGTGCTCTCCTTGCAAGCCATGCGACAGATAGAGCGTACCCATCTACATCTGCGACCTATAGAGAAAGACTCCGTCACCATCCTCGGTGACGAGAATCTTATCCGATATCTCTTTGAAATACTACGCAAGCAATCGGGATCAAAGAAGCCTGATATCAGATACCGCCAGATAGACGAATATTATGTTGAGGTACGTTTTGCTATGCCTGCACTCCGCTTGACAGAACAGCAGGCTACTGACCTTTTCAATCCTTCCCGTGAGCATATCCCTTATCTGCTCTGCCGACAGATAGTACGTGATCATGGCGAAGCTACCAATCGCCGTGGCTGCGGCATTCGTGCCGAAATCATCGACAGTTCCACCGTGATTATCATCATACTACCAGCGTCTAAAAAACAATAAAATAGAGAAAAAGCAAATAGTAAAAATATGGAACCATTCAAAGTTATTGTTGTTGAGGACGTTCCCCTCGAACTCAAAGGAACCTTAGGAATCATTCGTAGCGACATTCCTGAAGCAGATGTTATTGGGACAGCCGAAAACGAGCCCGCCTACTGGCGTCTGCTAAAACAGCAGAAGCCAGACCTCGTGCTACTCGACCTCGGTCTTGGCGGCTCTACCACTGTTGGCGTAGAGATATGCCGTCACACGAAGGAACTTCATGCCGATGTGAAAGTGCTCATCTTCACTGGCGAGATTCTCAACGAAAAGCTCTGGGTCGATGTGCTTGATGCAGGAGCTGATGGAATTATCCTCAAGACAGGTGAACTGCTTACACGCCGTGATGTCTCTGCTGTCATGGATGGCAAACAGCTTGTATTCAACGAGCCAATCCTCGAGAAGATTGTTGAACGATTCAAGGCAGCCGTCAGTGGCCAGCTCGTCAAACAGGAGGCACTTGTCAACTATGAGATTGACGAGTACGACGAGCGCTTCCTTCGTCATCTCGCTCTCGGATATACAAAGGAACAGATCACCAACTTGCGTGGTATGCCATTCGGTGTGAAAAGTCTTGAGAAGCGGCAGAACGAGCTTATTCAGAAACTCTTCCCTGAGGCACAGGGTGGTGTCAACGCCACGCGTCTCGTGGTCCGCGCCCTCGAACTTCGCATCCTCGACATCGACAACCTGCAGCCCGACGATGAATAAACTGATGGCAAGGGTGGGGGCTACCATTGTTATCTTCCAAGTGCTCCTCTTCATTCTCTCATGGATCTTTTCCGCCATGAGGTTGGAGGGTGTGCGCTCACTGCTCTCCAGCGAGGGCATTCGCTGGTTTTTTGGGGCCTTTGCCGGAAATGTAGCCTCTTCTTGGCTCGTCTCGCTGCTTCTTATTCTTATCGCCCTTGGCGCTCTTCAGAAAAGTGGCATCTTCGATGGTGGAAGAGGCTATCGCGACCGTATCGCACTCCGTGTATCCATTATCGTACTCTGCCTCTTCGGGATGGTTGTTGGACTACTTACATTGCCGCCTCATGCCATCCTACTCTCTGCTACAGGCGAGCTCTTTCCTTCGGCCTTCAGTCGCAGTCTGCTGCCTATCATCATCTTTGCTGTCAGTCTGTTTGCCGTGGTCTTTGGCATGATGTCAGGCCGATTGAATACCCTCTCCGACATTCTCGGTGCCCTTAGCAACGGACTCTCTCGTAGTGCCCCGCTTGTCGTCATTGCCATCCTCCTCATCCAATTCATTGCCTCCCTTGGCTTCGTCTTTAATTAAAACAAAATATTCATGAAGAAAATTGCAATTATTGGGTTGCTGTCTGCGTTTGTTTCGCTATCAGCAAATGCTCAGAAAACTTTGAAGAAAGTGTACAACGAAGACCTGAACCCTATTGAGCAAATAGATCAGGCTTTGGCGAAGGTCCAGTCTGAAGATAAATTCGTCATCTGTCAGGTTGGTGGAAACTGGTGTATCTGGTGCTTGCGCTTTGCTGACTTTATCACGAACGACACCACCATCAGCAAGGTCATCGCCGACAACTATGAGTATATCCATGTGAACTATAATCCCCGTCGTTCACAGGATGCTACGAAGGTGGAACAGGGTAAAGCCCTGATGGCGCGCCTGAACCAGTGCGGACGCTTTGGATTCCCCGTGCTTGTTGTGCTTGATAAGGAAGGCCACGTGATTCATATTCAGGATTCCGGATACCTGGAAGAAGGACAGGGTTATGATCGGGAGAAAGTGCTGAGCTTCTTTAAGAATTGGACTCCAAAAGCCGTTAACAAGTGAATATTAGCATATATCCGTTTTGGTAATATCTAAAATCACTTAAAATTTGTCTAATTATTTGGGGAAAATTAATGATAATTGCAGAATTATCGTTATATTTGCACCAAGATTTTGATTATAATCATCTAATAACAAAACTTTTATGAAGAAGATCATCACTTGCCTACTTGCCACTTTAGGATTGACGACCGCTTGCGGTCAGGGAAACTACGAGAACGTGGACGTTCAAGGATTTGCAGGACTGATGGAAAATTCCGCTGTCGTTGTTTTGGATGTGCGTACCGCCAGTGAGTTTGCCGAGGGACATATCCCTGGGGCTATAAACATCGATCAGGCACAGGGTGACTTCATGGAAAAAGCCAAGACCTTGCTACCCAAGGACAAGAAGATTTGCGTATACTGCCGCAGTGGACGCCGCTCTGCCAATGCTGCCGACAGGTTGGCTGCCGAAGGTTTCCAATGTGTGAACCTAAAAGGTGGTATCATCGCTTGGAAAGAGGCAGGAAGGGCTGTGACTACCGATAACTACGAAGTGGATGAATTTACCACCAAGAGTGGAAAAATCATCAGGTTCCACGCCCTAGTACATGCTAGCATCCGTGTGGAGTATGACGGCAAGGAGATAGAGATTGACCCTGTGACGAAATTGGGAAACCGTACGATCGACTATACCGCAATGCCCAAGGCCAACTATCTATTCATCACCCATGAGCATGGCGACCACTTCGATAAGGAGGCCATCAAAATTCTGACGAATGAGGGCACGCAACTCATTATGAACAAGCGTTGTGTGGAGATGTACGGAACTGGTGAGGTGATGGCGAATGGAGACAAGAAGCAGATTGCCGATGACTTCAAGGTGGAGGCTGTGCCCGCCTATAACACGACCGAGGGCCGTACGATGTTCCATCCCCAAGGCCGTGACAACGGATATATTCTGACCATTGATGGCTTGAGAATCTATATTGCCGGTGACACTGAGGATATTCCTGAGATGGCTGACATCAAGGATATCGACATTGCATTCCTGCCCTGTAACCAGCCATACACGATGACTACCGAACAGTTGGTGAAGGCCGCGAAGGTGATCAGGCCGAAGGTGTTGTTTCCGTACCATTATGGACAGACGGATGTTAAGAATCTCCCAGAACAGTTGAAAGCTGAAGGTATTGATGTAAGAATCCGTCATTATGAATAAGCTGATAAAACGATGAGCAGCGTATCATTAACTAATAGAATGAAAGCAGCGGCTCTAGCTCTACTGATGCTATGGCCGGTTGTGGCGGCTATGGCAGAAAGTTCAACGACCTCGACGCGTGTATTCCGTAACTTCAGTGCTGCCGATGGTCTGGCTGACAACAGTGCCCAGATCGTTGCATGCACCAAGACTGGTCGATTGGTGATAACCACCATGGGGCAGATCAACTTTTATGACGGACAACGCTTTATCTATATTGATCCGACGGATGAGAACGTATTCCCGCTGGACAGCTACCGGGGTATTTACCATCTCTATTTCGACCGCTACCACCATATCTGGTTGAAGAACACCTATTCGGTGACGTGCGTGGACCTAACTACGGAAAAATTCTCTTCTTCGGTGGAGAAGGAGTTCCAGAAGTTTGGCGTGACAGATAAGGTGAAGGATATATTTGTGGACAGCGAGAACATCGTGTGGCTGTTGACCGATAAAGGGCTTTACAATGTTGAGACGAAGCAGACGATGAAAATAAGGAGAGACCTGAACCTACAGGATCTGGAGGTGTTCAAGGATAATCAGCTGCTGTTATTTTACGAGAGTGGTCTGTTAGAGATCTTCGATGTGAAGACCGGCCAAAAGATACGTGAGAGCTATCCCTATGGCGAGTCTGACCGCAAGCGCTACCAGAACACTTCGGTGCTGAAGATGGACAAAAACCTGCTGTACCAAGTGCGTAATGGTGACAAAGAGTCGGTGCTGAATCAGTATGACATGGAGAAACACACGTGGAAGGAAATCCTTCGCGTGCCTTACCACCTGAATAATATCGCTCAAAATGACACACTACTCTACTTGCCCTCGGAATTTGGCTATTGGGTGTATGATATTAAGGGCGACAAACTGAAGCATGCCGAAACTCTCCAGTTGGAGGGTGGCAGGCTGCTTCAAACAGATATCAATGTGATGTGCTTCGACCGTCAGGGTGGCCTCTGGGCTGGTACGGAGAAGCGCGGCCTACTTTATTCTATGCCTTATAAGTCGCCGTTCAAGGTCTATTCGTGGGGTGACAAACGCGCCGATGACTTAGGAACGATGATGGAGGGTATGGATAGACAGGTGATGTTTAGGCATAGACCCGTGAACTGCGTGACGACTGACTCACGTGGATGGACCTGGGTGGGAACATCTCAGGGACTGCAACTCTATCGTAAGCCGTCGGATGTGTTGCCACAGCTGTTCACTAAGAAAGACGGACTGCTGAACAACGTTGTCCACTCGGTGGTGGAGGATCATATGCACTGCATGTGGGTAGCTACGAGCTATGGTATCACATCCATCCAGATAACTGACGGCAAGGTTGGTTACGTCTCCAGCTTTAACCAGCATGACAATATCCCCAACGAGATGTTTGTGAATGGCAAGGCCATGTGTCTGCCTAACGGAGACATTGCGATGCAGTCGCTTGACCATGTGGTGACGTTCAATCCTAACAGAATGTCTGCCGGTACGGGTGCCCAGTCGTTTGAACTCTATCCGAAGCTTATCCGTATGATGATTAATGGTAATGAGATTTCCACCGGGCAGGAGTTTGACGGAAGGGTGATCTTGGATAGAGCTATTTCACGCACTTATGAGATAGACTTAGACTACAACCAAAACTCTGCCTCATTAGTGTTCTCAGCACTGAATTTCTTCCGTCCGCAACAGACGTGTTATCGGATACGTATCAAGGGCTTGATAGACGATTGGAAGGTATATACTTCATATAATTCGGGTGGTCTGGTAGACTCACGCGGTTTGTTCCACCTGCCCTTGATGGCTCTTCCTCCGGGTGTCTATACCATTGAATTACAAGCCTCGATGTTACCCGACAAATGGAATACTGTGCCTTACGAGTGGGTGGTCAGGGTCAATGAACCTTGGTGGCGCACAACTGGGCTGTTTGCCCTCTTTAGTTTCCTGTTGCTGGTCCTGTTGGGTGTGAATGCCTATTTCTATCTTCGCAATGCAAACCTACGTGCAAGGCGTTATAGTGGCGAACAGGTCATCATTAAGCGTATTTGCAGAATCGCCAAGAGTTGTATGAACAAGGGCGAGTTGCTATTGGAACCGTCGGTGGAAGAGATGAATGGTGAAGAACTCAGTTTACAGGACGATGTAGATGATCAGTTCATTAAAGTGATGGAAAAGATTATCCCCTTCGTGACTGCCTCCCAGAAACAATCAAGGATTTCCATGCGCCAATTAAGTCTCGAGGCGGGATTGGACGTGCAGGCATTCTATCAACTGGTATCAGACAATATTTATAAAAGTCCGCGCTCGTTGTTCCGTAAAGTTATGCTTGAACGTGCAGAGAAGTTATTGAAAAATCGGGCTATGCCATTGGATATGATTGCAGAGGAGTGTGGCTTTGTTTCGGCAAACTATTTCATTGCAGTGTTCTATCATAAACATCAGATGACGCCAGCAGAATACCGCGAAACGCTGTAAGCCGCCACGTACGATCCCCTGTAGCCTTATAGTATACAAAGACCTGATAACGGTTCTGTGTCTGATGGAAGCTGCCCTCTGAGGACAGAAATCTCCGTGAGCCGTCAGCAGTTTCAAAAAGATACTGATAATTGTAGTAACCCTGTTTCTGAAGGATTCGGGCCTGCCAGAGGCCTGTATCGGCATCGTGAGTCATCATGTAATGATCAGGTGACTCGGTGGTCCATTGGCCGTCGACGAGAATATTGCCTGCTGATGTCCAAGGGGTTTTCAGACGGTAGTTCACGTAAACATATTCGCTCGTGGTGTTGTTTTCGCGGTTGTCACTATTGCGAACGCAGAAAGCACCATCGGCGTCCTCATCATAGATATAGTTTCTGCGCGGTTCGTCGATAAAAGGATAGGCCTGATAGTTGTCGCCGTCCCATGTGATTCGGTCGATACCCATCGTGGGGTGACTAGGGTCGAGGATTTCGAACTTATGGTATTCGTTGCCTGCATCGAAGATGAGGTCGGACACATGTTTCCAGTCGAGTCCATTGCTATTTCTGAAGGTAGGTTGGATGTTACTCCGTTGGTTGTCTGTGCGTCCATTCTGCATGACCACCATAAAGATTTGTTCATCGGGATTGGTTACCCTTGTGCCGTTATAGTTGAGACTGACAGATAGTTGTTGGTGACTTTGATTCAGATCAATGTCGGTATTGGTGGTAGCTTCAAGTGACAAGATCATCGTCTGCTCCGTCACCATAAAGTCGACGCTGGCTACTGTCTCCTCGTCATCGAGGATGCGGAGGCGATAGTTGCCGCTCATCTTCAGGCGGCAGCGGTTGTTGGGAATTTCAAACTTGTAATGGGTGTAGGGGATAACAGTATTGACAGAGGTGGCATAGTCGTCGATAACATTATCGTTGAACCCCTCGAGCCAATCGCTGTCGAAGATTTCCTCCGATAGCTGCCAGTCTGGTTCACAGCGCTCGATATGATAGGAATAGCGATGGTAGTCGTGGGAGAGTTCATCGAAACTGATGCGGAGCAGGTCGTCGGTACCCAATCGCATGACGGCAGGAGAAGACTGCCAGTCGTCGTTAACAACGGCCTGCAAAGTTTTGATCTGTTGACTGAAAATCCTGTTGCTCGCCCTGATGGTTAAAGGCAACAGAACCATGAAGATAAACGCCGTCCACCGGAATCTCATATACGCTTCTCTTTGATGATGCCGTGACGATAGGCGTATAGTAGTTGTTTAAGGTCGGAGACTTGTTCCTTAAGTTCCCGTCCCTTGTCGGTATCGGCAACGAGCATGCGGTGAGCCGACATCTCGATGATTTGAGTGGTCGACTTGATGTCAATCTCGCGTTCAATGGCATCTTGCTGAGAAGTGAACGGCTCGTGCTGTACGAGCTGGAAGCCTCGGGAATGGTAAACAAGCGTGTAGCCGGCAATGCCAGTCTCGTTGTGATAGGCCTCTGAGAAACCACCATCGATAACCATCAGTTTGCCGCCTGCCTTGATAGGATTCTCGCCCTTAGAAGCATGTACGGGAACATGTCCGTTGATGATATGACGGTTGTCGCCCTTCACCTCAAACGCATCGAGGATACGGTCGCACACTTCTTCCGAATCGCGCAGTTTGAAGTAGTTGCCTTTTTCTTCCTTGTAGGTCTCCTTGTCCTTGAGGAAATAGCGTTCAAAAGTAGCCATTTTCGATTTGTCAAAGAGGGGAGAATTTTTGCCACACCAAAGGTAGAGGAAGTAGTCGCGTGCATAGTCGCGAGGATATTCTTCTTGTTGGTCGCTGGTAATACCGTTTGTGAAGGCCGCACGAATCATCATTCCGATGTTGTGCATGAGGTCCTTACCGCTATAGGTGGTACCAGGGTAGATTTCCACCTCTTTGAGTGAGCCGTCATCGTTGAGAGGACAACTGGCGTGGAAAAGCAGGTTGGAATTGCTAATGGTGTACATACAGCCATGGGAGAGTAGGGTGCGGATATGCTTCTTTAGCTTCTCACAGACGCGGAATGAGTGGTGTAACTTCTGCATGAGATCATTCTCCTCATCGGTAAGCGTATTGGGCGACTTGGGGTCGATGGAAGGGAAGTGGCAGCTCTTCATCTCATAGTCACGACCATCAATGGTGCAAATGCCACGTTCATAGTCGATGTTGTTGAAGAGCAGACGGTCGTTCATTTCCCATTCAGGATGGCGACTGATGATAGCGGCCTCTTCTTTGAATTGGATAACGGCGATGGCCTTGTGCATCTTGGCCGTTAACTGAAGGTCCTTGTCATCCATAGCGTTGCCTGGCAGCAACTTCGGCAAGAACTCTTCACATGGGTCGTTGCCGTAGGCTTCGAGAGCATAGGTGGCGAGGGGCACGAGGTTGATGCCGTATTCTTCTATGGTGGCCAAGTTGGCATAGCGCAGACAGAGGCGCAGTACATTACATATGCAGGCATTGTTACCTGCCGAAGCACCCATCCAAAGGATGTCGTGATTTCCCCACTGGATATCCCACGAATGGTACTGCCGCAGGGTATCCATGATAATATGTGCACCAGGCCCTCGGTCGTAAATGTCGCCCAAAATATGGAGCTGGTCGATAGCAAGGCGCTGTATGACATTGCAGATGGCACAGATGAAGTCATCGGCACGTCCTGTTGAGATAATCGTGTTGACAATCACGCTGACATAGGCGGCTTTGTCGATGTCGGAAAGACTCTCGTGGAGCAGTTCTTGGATGATGTAGGAGAACTCATCGGGTAAGGATTTATGCACCTTGGAACGCGTGTATTTCGAAGATACATCGCGGCACACCTTTACTAACTGGTGGATGGTAATGCGATACCAGTCCTCCAAGTCGGTTTCGCGGGCCTTGATAAGTTCCAACTTCTGTTCAGGGTAGTAGATAAGGGTGCAGAGTTCCTTTTTCTCTGACTCGCGGATATCGTTGCCGAAGAGCTCGTTGACTTTTCGTTTGATGTTTCCAGATGCGTTTTTCAGCACATGACGGAAGGCCTCGCTTTCACCATGGATGTCGGCCAGGAAGTGCTCAGTGCCTTTCGGCAAAGCCATGATGGCTTCGAGGTTGATAATCTCTGTAGATGCAGCAGCAATGGTCGGAAATGACTGTGAGAGCAGTTGCAGATAGTGCATGTCTGCTGGTGTGTGTTGATGATGCTTTGATGTCATATCTTTAAGTGGTTTTTTAGCGTATTACGTATTTGTTGGGTTCGTTTGTCGTCAATAGGGGCGATGGGCATGTAGCCCTCGTCAAGCTGTGTCTGCTCAGCCAACACCTGCATCAGCCGTGCGGCATATACCGTGAGGCTTTTCTTCTCCAGTAGTTCTGCAATGCGCTCGTCGTCGATGCTGTCGCGATATAGCTCGCGGGTCAGTTCGATGAGGTGGAGAAGTAGCGGCTGTTTATGAATCTGCTGTATCATCTTGACTATATAGGCATTTTCGTCGCCCTGATAGTTGCCCACTAACTCTTTCAGTGGTCGCGGCCGGATATAACTGCTTGGGTAGTAGGCACAAATGTGTTCGGTGTCGAGAATCGGCGTAGAAAGACCGAGTATGTTGATGCCATAATCTACATAGTTACGGATATTCTCCTGTTCTGCATAGATGAGCAACCGTCGCCAGTCGGGGCTGGTCATTGGAGGTTCGCTGATCCATCTGCGATCACCTGTGATGCCCGCCTTGATGATGACAGAAAGCGTCTTGACGCTGTCTTCGTCCATCTGCTCAATGGTATTTGAGTCGATGATTTTCTGATAGACAGCAAAAGTCTTGGAGCACATCTCCTGCTGGGTAGTGGCATTCGTGGTAACAGCATTGTGTATTTCCTCAAGACGAGGGTTCCACCCCAATGCCTCAAAGTTGATACGTTCCAACCGGCCAAGTGTGATAACGGCATAGGCACTGGATATGCAGTCGCGTAGCATCAGCCATCTTCCTACCTTGTCCTTGTTGTCCTGCTGTTGCATCCCCCAGGGTTCAAGTTGTCCGTGAGGTGTGATAACCGTACGGACTCCTTCCTTATGAGCCGTACGCAACGTACGGAGCAGGAATAGCTGTTCACAGCCATGAACATGGATGATGTCGGGTTCCCGATCTGTTATTATCTGGCGGGCGGCACTGCCTTTGCTGGCGGTATAGACCTCAGCACTCTGCCGCAAGCCTTCTGTCAGCATCATGACATGATGCTGGATGAGGTGGTTGGATTCAGGATAAACATGCAGGACTTTCATGTGCTTATACTTCTGAAGGGTACTACTGAGTCACAAGCGTGGTCGTAGAGGAGCGCCGTATCAAACTCTGCCACAAGATACCGAACCTGATGCTGATGAGATGGGACCAGGTAATCTTATGTTCATAGAATCCCAGTAATCTGACAAGACAGTTCTTCGGGATGATGATAAAATCGTATCTGCCCCAGAGATAGCTCATCCGCTGGTTCCGATTGAAGATCATTCTGAGCTTTCGCTCTGCCTTCAGGATGTGGTTCCCGGCTTCCTCTACCGTGTCGAAGGGCTGCAGGCGAATTCCCTTCTTACCCATATAGCCTAACGTCAGCTCAGCCTCTTGATCATGTACCTGACCGATGGCCTGCAAGATATCTGACGCTATGGGCTTGTGTTCAATTTTCGTAATGATAATCCATTCATTCTTAGCCGCTTTCGAACCAATATTAATAGCAAGCTTACGGCGGGTAACTTGCCGATTAGGCTTGGGAAGGAAAGTGGTATAGAGGTGTGGATAGTCATTCTTCATAATCTTCAACACATCCTCTGTATTGTCTGTAGAAGTCTCGTCGACCACGATTACCTCATAGCCAGGCTCATACTCCTGCGTCAGGAATGCCGGCAGGTTTGACTCCAGCTCTGAGGCCTGATCATAGACGGTCATAACTATAGAAAAACTTTCTTTCATATCTCGTCACTCATATAACCAATGGGAAGCTTACGGCAGTTGTACTGCGATGCCATGATTTCGCCATAGGCACCAGCAGAACGGATGGCCATCAGGTCACCACGACGGGCACCATTCAAGTCGGTCTGTTTTGCGAAGACATCTGTCGACTCGCAAATCGGTCCTACCACATCGTATGATTCTATGGGTTCCTCACTTGTGATATTCTCAATCTTATGGTATGCCTGATAGAGGGCTGGGCGGATTAAATCAGGGAAGCCAGCATCTACGATGGCGAACTTCTTTGTAGCGCCTTCTTTTATATATAAGGTACGCGTAATCAAGCTGCCACACTGTGCCACCACAGCTCGTCCCAACTCAAAGTGCAGGGTCTGACCATTTCGTAATTTCAGTTTCTTGGCATAGGTATCAAAATAGGCCTTGAAGTCAGGAATGGGCAAACGATTCGGATGTTCGTAATCGACTCCCAAGCCTCCACCTACGTTGATATGCTCCACATGGATGCGATGACGCTCCAACTCGTCCTGTAACTCGTTTACACGATTGCAAAGAGCCTGGAAGTCACCCATGTCAAGTATCTGTGAACCAATGTGGAAATGCAATCCCACGAACTTCACGTTGGCCATGCACTCAGCTTCGGCAATCACGGTCAACATGTCACGCATGGCGATGCCAAACTTGTTCTCTGCCAGACCTGTAGTGATGTTGGCATGTGTATGTGCCCCCACATTGGGGTTCAGACGGAAGGCCACTCGGGCTACCTTTCCTTTCTGGGCTGCCAGTTCGTTGATGACCTCCAGTTCTGGAATGCTCTCAACGTTAAAGCAGAAGATATCATTATCAAGTCCGAGATTAATCTCCCAGTCGCTCTTGCCAACACCTGCATAGACGATTTTCGAAGCAGGGAAGCCAGCCTTGACTGAGGCCTCAATCTCACCGCCACTGACGCAGTCGGCACCAAGACCTGCCTCTCGAATGATACGAAGCAATCGGGGGTTGGCATTGGCTTTCACTGCATAGTGCACCACAAAGCCCTCATGTTTGCCTGCCTCCTCGTTGATGGTGCGAAGCGTCTGGCGCAGTAGTTCTGTGTCGTAATAGTAGAAAGGCGTCTGTATCGACTGCAATTTTTCTACCGGGAAATGTCCTTTTGCCATTTATTTATAGAAAATCGTGTTACTCAGATTTTGGAGGGCACGCTTCTTGTCCTCCTCACGGATCAGGAAGGAGATGTTATAGTTAGAGCCGCCATAGCTGACCATACGTACCGGGATATCCTTCAGGGCATCGAGCGCCAGGGTCTCAAAGCCGATGTTCGACCAGTCGAGATCACCAACGACGCAGATGATACACATATTAGTGTCGACAGTAACGGTACCGTACTTTTTCAGTTCGTCGACAATCTCGCCAAGGTGTGAGTTGTTGTCGATACTCATAGATACACCTACCTCAGAGGTGCAGATCATGTCAATACTTGTCTGGTAACTCTCGAAGATCTCGAACACTTTACGCAGGAAGCCTGTAGCCAGAAGCATGCGGCTTGACTTGATCTTGATGGCTGTGATATTATCCTTAGCAGCAATGGCCTTAATCTTACCATATTCAGTCTTATTACTGATCGTGGTGCCTTCGGCATCAGGATCCATCGTGTTCAACAGACGAACAGGAATGCCAGCATACTTGGCAGGCTGAACACAGGTGGGGTGGAGGATCTTGGCTCCGAAATAGGCTAACTCAGCAGCCTCTTCGAAATGTAGTTGGTGTACAGGCTCGGTCTTGTCAACCACACGAGGGTCGTTGTTGTGCATGCCATCGATATCCGTCCAGATCTGAATCTCCTCTGCATTGATAGCTGCACCGATAAGTGAGGCGGTATAGTCGGAGCCACCACGCTGCAGGTTGTCAATTTCGCCATAGGCATTACGACAGATAAAGCCTTGTGTGATATAGACCTGTGCGCCCTGGTTTTCATCAAGAATACCACGGAGTTTTTCTTTAATGTAGACAGGGTCCGGCTCTGAGTTCTTGTCGGTACGCATGAAGTCGAGTGCGTTCAATAGAACGGCGTTGATGCCCTGCTCTTTCATATAGTTGACCACCATATTGGTTGAGATGATCTCTCCCTGAGCCACGATGCTCTTCTCTTCAAAACTAGTAAAGAGTTCCTTGGTGAAGGAACGCAGATAGTCGAACTCATCGCGCAGAAAATCACGGGTGGCAGCCTTCGTTTCCGCACTTGTATAAAGCTCTTCCACATGTCTGTCGTATTTCTGCTCCAAGCGATTGATCACCTCATTGGCACCATCAGGATTCTTCTTGTAGAGATAATCAGAAATCTCGACAAGTGAGTTGGTGGTACCTGACATCGCAGAGAGTACTACGAAAACAGGTTCTCCTGACTTGGTAACCAATGTGGTCACCTCTTTCATTCTCTGGGGAGTACCGACGGAAGTACCGCCGAATTTCATTACTTTCATGATCCTTATATTTTTATGATTATTACTCTGCTTTTCTGATAGTCACTTCTCCAATTTGCCCATCCTGACACTGGTAGGCTCTTCCCGGGTATTTGTTCAGTAATCCGATGTTATGGGTTGACATGATGACAGCTGTACCTGTCTCAGCGATGCTGTGGAGCAGTTGCATGATGTTGTCGGCCGTTTCCTTGTCCAAGTTCCCCGTTGGCTCATCAGCAATGATCAGCTTGGGATGGTTCAAAATGGCACGGGCAATAGCGATACGCTGCTGCTCACCACCAGACAACTCGTGGGGCATCTTGGCAATCTTGTCCTGAAGTCCGATCAAAGCCAGTACTTCATTGATGCGTTCGTCGATTTGTTTTTTGTCTTTCCATCCTGTGGCCCTCAAAACAAAATAGAGATTCCGATAGACAGAACGGTCGTTCAGCAGCAGGAAGTTCTGGAACACGACGCCCAACTGCTTACGCAGGGCAGGTATCTCCTTGCGTCGGATGGTCAGAAGGTCATAGCCCAGCACATTGGCTTCTTCTGCCTCGTCAACATCAAGGTCACAATAGAGCGTTTTCAGCAGTGAACTCTTACCGGAGCCAACACGTCCGATAATATAGACGAACTCACCTTCCTCAACCTGAAAGCAAACATTCTCCAACACCTTGTTTTCCTGTTGTTGGTAGATATTGACATTCTTGTAATTTATCAGCATCGTTTATATGACTATTTGACATTTTTACTATTTCATCTCACCCTTGGCCTTTGCCTCACGGCGCTTCTTGTCCCAATTAGGATCATGGCGCTTGTGCAGTTCTTCGGCCACCTGTTCTATACGCAAGCCTTTGCTGGCGAGCATCACCACAAGGTGATATAACAGGTCGCTGGCTTCATAGACCAGGTGCTCTGAGGTGCCGTTCGTGGCCTCGATGACTGTCTCGAGAGCCTCTTCACCCACTTTCTGGGCTATCTTGTTGATACCATCCTTGAATAGCTTCGTCGTGTAACTACCCTCTGGCATCTCATTATGACGACGGTTGATAAAGTCCTGCAACTCTGTCAGGAAGAGTAGGGGATTCTGCTCGTTGACTTCACCCCAGCAGGTGTCAGTACCAGTATGACAGGTAGGACCATCTGGATTGGCTTTTACGAGCAGTGTGTCATTATCGCAGTCGATTTTGATGTCTACCATATGGAGGAAGTTGCCAGACGTCTCTCCTTTTGTCCAAAGACAATTACGGCTACGGCTCCAGAAAGTGACCTTCTTGGTTTCAAGCGTCTTGTCGAGAGCTTCTTGATTCATATATCCCAGCATCAGCACATTCTTGGTCTGGGCATCCTGTATAATAGCGGGGACTAGTCCACCGCACTTTTCAAAATCTATTTTCATACTATAATCTTACATTAATGCCTTCTTGTTTTAGATATTCCTTCAGTTCGGGGATTGGAATCTCGCCGAAATGAAACACGCTGGCTGCTAATGCAGCATCAGCATGTCCCTCGATAAAAGTATCGCGGAAATGCTCCTTCTTACCTGCTCCACCACTGGCGATGACAGGTATCGAAAGGGTGTCGGCCAATTCGCGTAGCGCTTCGTTGGCATATCCCTCCTTGACACCGTCATGATTCATCGAGGTGAACAGAATCTCACCGGCACCTCGTTCCTGAGCCTCATGAGCCCATTCGAAAAGTCCTCGTTCCGTACGTTCACGTCCACCTTTCAGATAACAGTGCCATCCATCTTCATCCAAACGGGCATCGATGGCGCAGACACAGACCTGTGAGCCAAAATGACTGGTTATCTCGTCAATGAGTTCTGGACGTCGGATGGCTGCGCTGTTTACGCTCACCTTGTCTGCACCAGCAAACAACAGCCGTTCTACGTCTGCCAACTCGTTGATGCCACCACCTACAGTGAATGGTATATTGATTTCACGGGCCACACGGGTCACCATCTCCGTAAAAGTCTTACGCCCTTCGAACGATGCGGTAATATCAAGGAAACACAATTCGTCGGCTCCTTGCTCACTATAAGCCTTGCCCAAAGCCACAGGGTCGCCTGCAGAGCGTAGGTTCACGAAGTTGGTGCCTTTAACGGTCTCACCGTCTTTCACGTCCAGACAGGGTATTATGCGTTTTGCCAGTCCCATAACTCTTTCAAATTTATCTTTCCTTCATAGATGGCCTTACCAAAAACAACTGCAGGTATGCCTGCCTTGTCGAGAGCAAGAATATCCTCTTTCGACGACACGCCACCACTGGCAATCAGGTGCAGCTGTGGATAGGCGTCCATGACCTTCTTATACAGGTCGATGGCAGGGCCTGCCAACGTGCCGTCTTTCGAGATCTCTGTGCAGAGTACATTTTTAACGCCTGCCTCTACATATTTTTTCAAGAAAGGAAGTAATTCTTCACTGGAATCTTCTTTCCAACCATTGATGCTGATCATTCCATGACGAACGTCGGCACCCAGGATCATGCGTTCAGAACCATATTTCTCCAACCATCCCATAAAGAGCTCTGGCTGGGTAACGGCAATAGAGCCAACAGTCACCATAGCGGCACCAGAAGCAAAAGCCTTCTCAATATCCCCATCCGTCTTGATGCCACCACCAAAGTCGACGGTGAGTGATGTGTTGCTGGTTATCGCATTCAGAACAGCATCATTGACAATATGTTTAGACTTTGCGCCATCGAGATCCACCACATGCAGACGTTTGAAGCCGAAGGACTCAAACTCCCTGGCCACCTCTGCAGGAGAGTCACGATAGACGGTCTTCTGGTCGTAGTCACCTTTCGTCAGGCGTACACACTGCCCTTCGATAATGTCTATAGCGGGTATTAGTTCTATTTTCATAACTGGAGGAAATTCTCTAAAATTTGTTCTCCGACCTTACCACTTTTCTCTGGGTGGAATTGGCAGGTGTAGAAATTGTTTTTGTGCATAGAAGCAGAATAAGGAAGAACGTAATCTGCCGTGGCAATGGTTTCTTCACAAAGCGGCACATAGTAACTGTGAACAAAATAGACGTAGGGATCTGTACCCAGATTTGCCATCAGTGGTGATTTCAGGTCGTACAGTTTGTTCCATCCCATACATGGCACCTTGTCTTCATGCTTCTCTGGTTGGAAACGCTTGACTTCGGCATCAAAAATACCGATACAATCCACGTCACCTTCTTCTGAGTGCTTACAGAGTAACTGTTGTCCCACGCAAATGCCGAATACCGGCTGCTTCAAGTCGCGAATCACCTCATCGAGCCTGTGGGACTTGAGATAATCCATGGCCTCAGCGGCGTGTCCCTGTCCAGGGAACAACACACGGTCGGCCTTCTTCAGCAGTTCTGCATCGTCAGTCAGAACGGGATCTATGCCCACCCGTTTCAGTGCATTCAACACCGAATAGATATTCCCTGCGTTATATTTGACTATTGCTACGTTCATGAGAAGATAATCGTCTTATTCTTATAAGTGAGAATCTTGCGCTGGATATGTTTGGAAACGGCATGCGAAAGCACAATTTTCTCTAGATCCTTGCCTTTCAGCACCAAACTCTCTGGCGTATCCTTATGAGTGATACGGGTCACATCCTGTTCAATGATAGGACCAGCATCCAGTTCGGCTGTCACATAGTGACTGGTGGCACCGATGATCTTCACACCGCGCTCGTAAGCCTGATGATAAGGTTTTGCACCAATGAAGGCCGGCAGGAACGAGTGATGGATATTAATAATGTGATGAGGGTACTCAGCAATCATCTCGTCGCTAATAATCTGCATATAGCGTGCCAGCACGATAAACGAGATGTCCTCCTTCTTCAAAAGATCCATCTCTGCCTGTTCAACTTCTGCCTTGTTCGAGTGATCCTTTTTGATGCTCCACACATAGTAGGGGATTCCAAACTGATCGGCCACATAGCGCAGATCCTCATGATTGGATACAATACAAGGAATGTCACAGTTGAACTCACCTGCTTTCCAACGGGCCAGCAAATCATAGAGACAATGGCTCATCTTAGACACGAAGATAGCCATTCGTGGACGTTTGTCACTATAATAAAGGCTGAACTTCATCTGATAACGCTGAGCATAAAGTGTGGTCAGGTAGTCGTAGAGCTTGTCACGTGGAATCAGGAATCCTTCAAGTTCCCATTCTATTCTCATAAAAAACATACCTTCCACCTTGTCCACATACTGATCGAGGTAGACGATATTGCCTTTGTTGTCTGTAATAAACTTGGTAACTTCTGAAATGATACCCTGCTGGTCAGGGCAGTGCAGAAGTAGAATAGCTGTCGTTTCCATTAATTTTTGATTCTATGAAATTTCAAGGCGCAAAGGTACAAAAAAAGTTGGTAAAACGTGCTTAAATAAGAAGAAATTGATAAAATGCTGTTAATTTCTTTAGAAATTATGGATAATTATTCATCTTTACTGTCGGCAGAGCGCAAAATGATGCTTGTAGCACCTATAGTAAAAAGAGTTCCATCTGTGATGATACGACGTTCACGTTGGGTCACCTCCACATTGTCCACGAAAGTGCCAGTATTGCTATTATTGTCTTTCAGGGTATATTTCAGGTTACCTTGTTTATCCCGACAGACTGTGATAGTACAATGATTCAAATCCACGCTGGGGTCGACAGTCTCAAAGGTACAATTGGCAGGATTTCCTTTCTGGTATCTGCCTATCACATTGTCGCCCATCTGGAGAGGGATGACTTGTTTGAAATGAAATACATTCTCGATGACCACAATCGAACCGCAACCTTCAGCATTGGCTTGTTCATCAGGGTTCTCATCTTTCTGACGCGCTCGCAGTTTGCTCACACCTATCCGAATGCCAAATTCTTTTCCACAATCAGGACATTTGAAAACCAACGACTGACCTGCAGTATATTTCGTTTCGTCGAACGTAATATACTGGTCACATTTAGGACAACGAACTCTTTTCATTATTTTTCCTTGAATTGATAGACCCAAGCCTCTTCCAGTCCTTTTATCCTATGCACCTTACGTAGGGTGTCGTAGGCTTCACTCTGTGTCTCGAAATTTCCATAAACAACGCGTGTGACATCATTATAGATATACACCTCAGACTTCGCATACCCTTTCTTTTGCAGCTCCTCAACGAATGCATTGGCATTCTTCTTTGAAACATGGCTTGCCAACACAATACAAAAACCTTTATGGCCCTTTTCTTTTGTTGCCACCTTGGCGGGGGACAGCGTGTCATTCTTCAGGATAGTATCCGTCTTGACCATTGCCTGCTGAATGTCCTTTTTTTTGTAGTCTATCGGTGTCGTATTCGTGTCCTTTGACATCATTCCGAATAGTAGGCCATTGTTGATATTGCTAATTGTGCGCGTCATCATTTCAGTTTTGCCAGAAGGCAGTGCCAATAAGAAGACTGCAATCAGGACTGCAGCCACAGCCACCGTATTACGAATCCAGGAGAACTTAATCTTTACCACATCCTCATCATCGTCGTCTTCCTCAGCAGGTGTCATGCTGATAATCTGGGTACTTTCCATAGGCTCTTCCTGTACCTTTTTAATAATATTCCTGTCACCAGAAGCGGCAATCTGCAAACAATCCATCTCATAGGCACCGAGACCATAGAGACTGGGGGTCAAAATGCCTGCCTCACAGGGTGTGAACACATAGTGCCCATCCTCGTTAAATGCGAGCGTGCCAATGTCGTTCATCTCATATGACCCGTCGTTCTGGAGGTGCATCTTCAGCTCGTTAACTTCGTCTTCAATGCGCTGTAAGGCCTCGGGATAGCTAATGTCGTAGGCTTCTACATACGACTGTGCCAACAGTGAGTCGTTAATCTTTAGCTGTGGATTGAAACCTAAAGTACGTAAAGGTGGGAGAAAGACGCCTTCCTCCTTGTCATACCTCGCGTCAACATGATGCGTCATAAACCCTCCTAAATCAGGGACTATCACGCATTCATTATTGAGCAGGAGTATCTCTATATGTCTCTCAAGTTCAATCACGACTGCAAAATTACAGCAAAAAAATGAGATAAGCAAATAAAAGAAACTTAAAATTTCGAATAAATCGATTTTTTACTGTATCTTTGCACAAAATTTTAGAGAATGGAATTTATTAAGACTGATATTGAGGGTGTTTTTATCATCGAACCAAAAGTGTTCAATGATGCCCGTGGATATTTTATGGAAGCTTGGAAACAATCCGAGTTCAATGAGAAAGTGGGTAGGGTTGACTTTATTCAAGACAATGAGTCGAAGTCATCATTTGGCGTGCTTCGTGGTTTGCATTACCAAAAGGGAAACACCTCCCAGTCTAAGCTCGTCAGAGTTATCAAGGGGCGTGTGCTCGATGTAGCAGTGGATATACGTAAGTCGAGTCCTACTTTTGGCAAGCATGTGATGGTGGAGCTGAGTGAGGAGAATAAACGCCAGTTTTTCATTCCTCGTGGTTTCGCCCATGGTTTCTTAGTGCTTAGCGAAGAGGCTATTTTTACGTATAAGGTCGATCAGCCATATTCACCTAAGACTGAGGCTGGCATCCGCTGGAACGATCCCGCACTTGGCATTGAATGGCCTATCGATTTCTCGAAAGTACAAACTAGTGAAAAGGATTTAAATCAACCCTTTTTGAAAGACGCGGAAGTATTTGATTAATTGAACGTTAAGAGCTTATGAATATAGCAATTGTAGGAACTGGATATGTTGGTTTGGTGTCGGGAACCTGTTTCGCTGACACAGGTGCTAATGTGACTTGTGTCGATGTCGATGAGAAGAAGATTGAACGTTTGAAAAATGGCGAGATACCTATCTACGAGCCTGGTCTCGATGAACTTGTGAAAAAGAATGTCGCTGCAGGTCGCCTCAAGTTTACCACCGATCTGGCTTCTGTGCTCGACGATGTGGAGATTGTCTTTTCGGCTGTAGGTACGCCTCCCGATGAGGATGGATCTGCCGATTTGAAATACGTCCTGCAGGTTGCCCGTACCATTGGCCAAAACCTCAACCACTATGTGGTGGTTGTTACCAAGTCAACCGTTCCCGTAGGTACTGCATGCAAAGTGCGTAAAACTATTGAGGAAGAGCTCCAGAGACGTGGTGTCGACATCGAGTTCGATGTTGCTTCCAATCCCGAGTTCCTTAAGGAGGGTAATGCCATAAAGGATTTTATGAGCCCAGATCGCGTCGTAGTAGGCATTGAAAGCGAGCACGCCAAGAAAGTGCTGACCAAACTCTACAAGCCTTTTCTCATAAATAATTTCCGCGTTATTTTCATGGATATCCCTTCTGCGGAGATGACCAAGTATGCCGCCAACTCCATGCTCGCTACTCGTATCTCGTTTATGAACGATATTGCCAATCTCTGTGAGCGTGTGGGGGCAGATGTTAATATGGTACGCGCGGGGATAGGCTCTGACACGCGTATTGGTCGAAAGTTCCTCTATGCCGGTTGTGGCTATGGTGGCTCGTGTTTCCCCAAAGATGTGAAGGCTCTCATTAAGACGGCTGATCAGAATGGCTATTCGATGGAAGTGCTGAAAGCTGTGGAGCGTGTTAACGAAAATCAGAAAGGTGTACTCTTCGAGAAGCTTGTCAAGGCATTTGGCAGTGTTGAAGCTCTGAAAGGAAAGACCATCGCCATGTGGGGTCTCTCGTTTAAGCCCGAGACCGACGATATGCGCGAGTCTACAGCCCTCGTCATGATAGGAAAATTGCTCGAGGCAGGCTGCACTGTCCGCGCATACGATCCTGTAGCTATGAACGAGTGTAAGCGCCGTATTGGCGATGCTATAACCTACTGTCGCGACATGTATGATTGTGTGCTCGATGCCGATGCCTTACTACTGCTCACTGAGTGGAAGGAGTTCCGTCTTCCTGGCTGGGGCGTTATCAAAAAAGCAATGAAGCGTCCGCTCGTCATAGACGGTCGTAACATCTTCGATACCGAAGAACTCGATGAGAATAACTTCGAATATCATTGTATTGGTAAATGAACAGAATTATTGTTGTATGTCTGACGGCAGTTGTCTTGGTGGCATGTAACCATCGCGAAGAGGTCTCCGAAAACAAAGAGGCTAAAGCGATGTTACAGGGTATATGGATTGATGCAGAAGGAGGCGATGTTTCTTTTCGTGTTCAGGGCGACACTATCTATTATGCCGATTCCACTAGCATGCCTGCTTATTTCCGTGTTATGGGCGATTCGCTTGTGCTCGCTTCAGGCGCATCCTATGGTATTGTCAAGCAGTTGCCTCATCTCTTCTGGTTTAAAAATCAGAATGGCGACTTACTAAAGTTCTCCAAGAGTGACGATCCTGCTGATGAGTCTGAGTTCGTGCGCGATACGCCACCTGTGCTCAGTTATTCCCATCAGGTAAAGATTGATTCTGTAATTGTCTATGGGGGGAATCGCTACCATTGGTATATAGCTATCAATCCCACAAAATACAAAGTCACGACACGTTCCTATAACGATGATGGTCTCGAGGTTGAGAATGTTTATTACGACAACATTATGCACGTTAGCGTGTTTCAGGGTTCGCGTCAGCTCTTTTCCAGTGACTTTCGCAAGCAGCAGTATGCCGGCAAGGTGCCTGCCGAATTCCTTGAAGAAGCCGTGTTGGGTAATATGGAGTTTAGCCATGTCGATGCAGCTGGTCTCCACTTCGTTGCAACACTCTGCATCCCAGATGGTGCGAGTTGTTACCTCGTAGAGTCGCTTGTGTCCTATCAAGGACAAATGACCATGCAGCTCGTGGAGTATTAATTTTTTAAATGATTCTAATGTGTATTTTTTAATTACTATTAATATATGAAACAGACAATTTTGGTTACGGGTGGTACGGGCTTTATAGGAAGCCATACGACCGTGGAACTGCAGGAAGCAGGTTATGAAGTGGTCATTATCGACAATCTCTCTAATTCGAACGCCAATGTAGTTGACGGCATCGAGAAGATTACGGGCGTTCGTCCGGCTTTCGAGAAGGTGGATTGTTGTGATATGGAAGCTCTGGAAGGTGTGTTCAAGAAATATCCGAAGATTGAGGGTATTATTCATTTCGCTGCTTCGAAGGCTGTAGGCGAGAGCGTGGAGAAACCCTTGCTTTACTATCGTAACAACCTGACAAGTCTGATCAACCTCCTGGAGTTGATGCCTAAATATGATGTGAAAGGCATCATCTTCTCGTCGAGTTGCACCGTCTACGGACAGCCTTCCCAGGAGAACCTGCCTGTGACGGAGAATGCGCCCATCCAGAAGGCTATGAGTCCTTATGGCAATACCAAGCAGATCAACGAGGAAATCATTCAGGACTATATCCACTCGGGTGCGCCTATCAAGTCGGTCATTCTAAGATATTTTAATCCTATCGGTGCTCATCCGACGGCGCTGATTGGCGAACTGCCTAACGGCGTTCCCATGAACCTGATTCCGTTTGTGACTCAGACGGCTATCGGCATCCGCGAGCAGTTGAAGATTTTCGGCAACGACTACAACACCCCTGACAAGACTTGTATTCGCGACTACATCTACGTAGTGGATCTGGCAAAGGCTCACGTGAAGGCTATGGAGCGTGTGCTCGACAAGCCTGATACTGATGCTGTAGAGATTTTTAACATCGGTACTGGCCGCGGCCTTTCTACGCTTGAGGTCGTAGAGGGATTTGAGAAGGCTACAGGCGTAAAGGTGAACTGGACCTATGCTCCGCGCCGTGAGGGTGATATAGAGCAGGTATGGGGAAATGTAGACAAGGCCAACAAAGTATTGGGATGGAAGGCTGATACGCCTACTGAAGAGGTGCTGAAGAGTGCCTGGAAGTGGCAGAAAAGACTTCGTGAAGAAGGTATCCAATAAAAACAGATTATCCCGCTCAACTGAGCGGGATAATTGTTTTAAACGTACCTTCGTCGTTGAACGAGTCAAGGCTGACGGGCTCTCGGAATAGTCCGTAGAGCGAAGAGCCTGAGCCCGACATCGAGGCATAGACAGCGCCCATATCGTAGAGGCGCTGCTTGATGGCTCCAATCTCTGGATGGAGAGCAAAGACACTCTTCTCGAAATCGTTGGTCAGACGACCGCGCCAGGTTTCTACGGGTTGCAGCACGACGTCGCGGCAGTTCTCTGCCGGGTGCTGTGGCGTGATGAGAGAGAAGGCCTCCTTGGTAGAGACGGGGATAGCCGGGCGGACGATAGCCAGATGCCAGCCTGAGAGGTTGAGGGCGATGTCCTGCATCTTCTCGCCGATACCTTCTGCATAACAGGGACGATTGACGACGAAGAAGGCGCAGTCGGCCCCTAGGCGGGCGGCATAATCAATCATCTGCTGCTCGGAAAGTCCGAGAGCGAACATCTGGTTGAGAAGGGTAATCATAAAGCCGCAATCGCTGCTTCCACCACCCATACCGGCCTGTGTGGGGATACCTTTATATAAATGTGCGTGTACGCGAGGCAAGGCAGGGAAGTCTTGCTTCAAGAGGTTGTAGGCCTTTACGACGAGGTTCTTCTGCTCATCGCCGTCGATATGGAGGTTGGTGACTTTCAGGTCACAGTCGACTGGCGAGGGAAAAGACTCGTCCATGGGAAAAACCTCGAGGGCGTCGGTGATGGGAACGGGGTAGAATACGGTCTCAAGGTTGTGATAACCGTCAGGTCGGCGCTCTACGACGTTGAGCCCGAGATTGATTTTGCAGATAGGCTTAGTAATCATATCTTATGATGGGTTTTGATTCTTTGGACGATGATGGTTGCGCTTCTTCTTGCTTCCTTCCTGAGCGCTCTTGGGCTTACTCTGATTTCTCGAGCCGTCGCCCTTAGAGTGCCAACGCCCATGGCGGCGGGTATTAGAGCGCTTCTTCTCACGCTTCACATACTCAGGACCATCACCTACGCCTTCGGGCAGGGGATTCTTTGTGACTTCTTTACCGAGGAAATGCTCAATCTGCTGGAAGCGCTGCATATCAGCCTCGTTGACAAAGGTGATAGCCTCGCCCTCGCGATCGGCACGGGCCGTACGGCCAATACGATGCACATAGTCTTCGGCATCGTGGGGTACGTCGTAGTTGATGACGATGCGGATGTCATCGATGTCAATACCGCGAGCCACAATGTCGGTGGCTACTAGCACGTCGGTCATGCCTGCCTTGAAGCGGTACATCACTTCGTCGCGCTCTTGCTGACTGAGGTCGGAGTGCATCTGGCCGCAGTTGATGTGCATCTGCTTCAGGCTGCGGGCAATGTCCTTTACGCGTTCCTTCTTGCCGGAGAAGATGATGACGCGCTTCAGGTCGCCCGATTTAAAGATGCTATTGATGATCTTCAGTTTCTGGGGGTCGTAGCAGACATAGGCACTCTGACGAATCTTCTCGGCAGGCTTGGAAACGGCAATCTTAACCTCTACGGGGTCATGAAGCAGGTTGACAGCCAGTTCGCGGATCTTCGGCGGCATCGTGGCAGAGAACATGATGCGCTGGCACGATGCGGGCAGTTGCTCGACAATTTTCATGATGTCGTCGATAAATCCCATGTCGAGCATACGGTCGGCCTCATCGAGCACGAAGAACGAGCAGCGCGTGAGGTCGAGGTTACCCACCTTCAGGTGGCTGAGCAGACGGCCGGGCGTAGCTATCAGCACATCGGCGCCGAGCTTCATGCCGCGAACCTCCTGGTCGTAGCGACCACCATCGTTACCGCCATAGACGGCTACCGACGACACATCGTCGAGATAGTAGCCGAATCCCTGCATCGCCTGATCGATTTGCTGGGCGAGTTCGCGGGTGGGTGACATGATAACGCAGTTGATGGCGTCCTTAGGATAGCCACCATCATCGAGCTGCGAGAGTATCGGCAGAAGGTAGGCAGCCGTTTTGCCTGTACCTGTTTGCGCCACTCCGAGAACGTCGTAGCCGTCGAGGATCTCGGGTATACAGCGCTCCTGTATGGGGGTCATCTCCTCGAAGCGCATGTCGTAGAGCGCGTCAAGGATATTATCGTTCAAATATGTTTCTTCAAAATTCATTTAATTCGGCGCTTGTTTATAACAGAAATACGCGATAAACGCATAGAGAATGTTAGGAATCCAGGCTGCCAAGATTGCTGGGGTGTCGGCATTGATGGCAAAAGTAGAGCTGATGGTCATCAGCAGAATGTATGAGAACGACAGGGCAAGACCAATACCGAGATACAGGCCCATGCCGCCTTTACGCTTGCGGCTGGAGAGGCTGACACCGATGAGCGTCAGAATGAATGAGGCGAACGACATGGAGATACGTTTGTGGTATTCCACTTCGTATGGCACTACGTTACTCGAACCACGCTCTTCTTGCTTGGAGATGTATCGCAGCAACTCTGGGGAAGTTAGTGTTTCCTGTTGACCTTCAGAGAATACAAGGTCCATAGGCTCCATCATAATCATGGTGTCGAGCATTTCGCCTGACTGGATTTCTTCACGCAACCCCTTGAGCGTACGAATCTTATAATTCTGCGCTTTCCAGTGATAGCGGGTGTCGCTGATGGAGTCATAGCGTATGATAGAGGCTGTCATGTGGCTGACGAGTTTCTTATTCTCGAATTTGTCGAGTGAGAATCCATATCCTGTCTTCATGCGGTCGTCGTATTGTTGGAGATAGGCAATGACGCCAGGCGCCACCATCAGCTGCACATTGTTAGCCGAGAGAGTCTTTTTCTTGTTCTTATAGAGGGCCTCAAAATCCTGGCGTACGACATTGCCGTGGGGAATGATCTGGGCACCTAGATAGTAATTGAGTAGGGCGATAATCGCTGCAGAGAGCATGTAAGGCCTAAGCAACCGTTTGAAGCTGACTCCAGCGGCGAGCATAGCGATGATCTCAGAATTACCAGCCAGTTTGGACGTGAAGAAGATGACGGCGATGAAAACGAACAGAGGCGAGAAGAGGTTGGCAAAGTAGGGCACGAAATTGGCGTAATAGTCGAAGACGATAGCCTTCAACGGGGCACCATAGGTGGAGAACTTAGCGAGATTCTCATTGACATCAAAGACGATGGAGATTGATATGATGAGAATGATAGAGTAGATGTATGTACCAATGAACTTGGCGATGATGTAGCGGTCGAGGCGTGTCAGATAGCGCTTCGGATGGAGGTAACGAAGCGGTCTTAGCATTTTCCGCAGCGGCCTTCTCAGTACTCGCAAGCGGGCTTTAAACTTCTCGATGTCTGCCTTCAGTTTCTCGTTCATCTGCGTTGTCCTAATTGTTCTATGACACTTCGTTTCCAAGTTACGAAATCACCTGCCAGGATGTGCTGACGGGCATCGCCAACAAGGCGCAGGTAGAATGCGAGGTTATGGATGGAAGCTATCTGCATGGCCAATAACTCCTGAGCCTTGAAGAGGTGGTGGAGGTAGGCCTTAGAATGAATACGATCGATGTCGCAGCCGTCGGGATCGATAGGAGAGAAGTCGTCTTCCCATTTCTTATTCCGCATGTTCATCGTGCCCTCATATGTAAAGAGCATGGCGTTGCGGCCATTACGGGTAGGCATCACGCAGTCGAACATGTCGACACCTCGCTCGATAGCTTCGAGAATATTTTGGGGAGTACCAACACCCATAAGGTAACGAGGACGGTCCTTGGGGAGTATCTCATTGACGACTTCAATCATGTCGTACATTACCTCAGTGGGTTCTCCTACGGCCAGTCCGCCGATACTGGCGCCACCGCCGTCATTTAGTTTCCCCAGCATATCGCATACATGCTTGGCTGCATCCTGACGTAAATCTTTATAGGTACAGCCCTGTACGATGGGGAAGAGAGTTTGCTGGTAGCCATAGTGAGGCTCGGTGTCGTTAAAACGATTCACACATCGTTCCAGCCAGCCCTGCGTAAGTTTCAGACTCTTAGCTGCGTACTGGTAGTCGCTTTGTCCTGGAGGACACTCGTCGAAGGCCATCATGATGTCGGCACCGATAACACGTTGGGTGTCCATCACATTTTCAGGTGTAAAGAAATGTTTCGAGCCATCTATATGGCTGCGGAATTCACATCCTTCATCGTTGAGCTTGCGGATACCGGTAAGCGAAAATACCTGGAAACCACCTGAGTCGGTGAGAATAGGACGATCCCAAGTATTAAACCTATGTAGTCCTCCTGCTTTGTGTAGAATGTCGAGCCCAGGACGTAGATAGAGGTGATAGGTGTTGCCAAGGATAATCTGTGCCTTCACTTGCTCACGGAGTTCGGCGAAGTGAACACCTTTCACGCTGCCCACCGTACCAACAGGCATAAAAATGGGGGTCAGAATCTGACCGTGATCGGTAGTGATTATTCCTGCTCGGGCATCACTAGCAGTGTCGCTGTGTTCTACTTTGAATTTCATTTCTTGTCCTTATCTTTGTCGTTATCCTCTTCTTTTACCGTTAGGTCGAGAGGATTCTTCACAATTTCCTTGGTGAGGGCAAACTGCCACACGTCCTGCACATTTTCCACATAATGGAAGGTAACACCTTTCAGATACATGTCTGGAATCTCAAGGATATCTTTTTCGTTTTCGCGGCACATCACGATATCGGTAATACCGGCACGCTTGGCAGCAAGGATTTTTTCCTTAATACCGCCCACAGGCAGCACCTTCCCACGCAAGGTAATCTCGCCAGTCATAGCGGTATTCTTTCGTACCTTGCGCTGAGTGAGGGCAGAGGCAATAGAGGTGGCGATTGTAATACCGGCCGAAGGACCATCCTTTGGCGTTGCACCCTCGGGCACATGGATATGAATGTTCCAATTGTCAAAGATTCGATAGTCTATGTTTAATGTTTCAGCATGGGCTTTGACATATTCAAGGGCGAGGATAGCCGACTCTTTCATCACGTCACCAAGATTACCCGTCAGCGTGAGTTTTGAGCCTTTACCCTTCGAGAGCGAGGTCTCAATAAAGAGTATCTCACCGCCAACACTGGTCCATGCAAGACCTGTAACCACTCCTGCATAGTCGTTGCCCTGATAGATGTCCCGATAGAAAGGCGGCTTGCCCAATAGGTCCTCAATCTCTGCAGGGGTGATTTTCTTGTAGTTCGCACTATCTTCCACCTGACGTTTGTAAGCAATCTTTCGCAGAGCCTTGTTTACCTGTTTCTCCAACTGGCGTACACCGCTTTCACGGGTGTAGCGCTCGATAATCATCTCGATAGAGGCCTTGGTGAACGTGGGCTTCAACTCCTTGGTTTTCAGACCTGTATTCTCCAATTCGCGGGGAATTAGGTGGCGTTTGGCAATCTCTATTTTCTCTTCGGTAATATAGCCGCTCACCTCAATAATCTCCATACGGTCGAGTAGGGGACGGGGAATCGTACTTAAGTTATTGGCCGTAGCGATGAAGAGTACCTGAGAGAGGTCGTAGTCCACATCGAGATAGTTGTCGTGGAAAGCGTTGTTCTGCTCAGGGTCAAGCACTTCAAGCAGGGCAGAGGCGGGATCGCCGTTGTGAGTCATTTGCGTCACCTTATCAATCTCATCAAGAATAAAGACAGGATTACTGGAGCCTGCTTTCTGAATCGACTTGATGATACGACCGGGCATAGCACCGATATAGGTACGGCGATGGCCACGGATCTCGGCTTCATCGTGGAGTCCACCAAGCGACATGCGGACGTATTTGCGCTTCATGGCAGCAGCAATCGACTTACCGAGTGAGGTCTTACCAACACCTGGAGGGCCATAGAGACAGATAATAGGCGACTTTTGGTCACCACGCAAGGCCAGTACTGCCATATGCTCAAGGATGCGTTCCTTGACCTTTTCCATTCCATAGTGGTCGTGGTCAAGGATCTTCTGGGCGCGCTTCAAATCGAGGTCGTCTTCGGTATACTCGTTCCAGGGGAGTCCTACGAGTGTCTGTAGATAGGTGAGCTGTACATTAAACTCAGGACTCTGGGGATTCAGATTGTCGAGTTTGTCGCACTCCTTGCGGAAAACCTTATCAATCTCATAAGGCCACATCTTTTGTTCAGCCTTACGTAGTAATTCCCTTTTCTCCATCGACTCGCCGTTACCCATCTCTGCCTGCATGTTTTTAATCTGCTGTTGGAGAAAATAATTACGCTGTTGCTCATCGATGTCTTCACGGGTTTTGTTGCGGATGTCGGCCTTCAGGTTCTGGAGGTTAATCTCGCGGTTGATGATTTTCATCACACCAAACAAACGCTCTTTGACGGTTTCGGTGGTTAATAGGCCCATTTTCTCCTTTACAGAGAATGGCATGTTACTGCACACGAAATTAAGGGCCATGATACCGTTGGAGATGTTCTTGATGGCGAAGATAGCCTCGTCGGGAATCTCCTCAGTGACATTGATATATTGCTCAACCAACTCGCGGAGATCCTGTATAGCAGTACGGAACTCGCGATCGCGCTTCTCCGGTTCGATATCCTCTACGGGTTCAACAAGACCTTCGAGATAAGGCTGGGTATTGATAATATCACGAAGACGCATACGTCCCAGACCTTGTACAATAGCTGTGATGTTGCCATTTGGAAGCGTCAATTGCTTCATCACCTTAGCATATACGCCATATTCATAGAGATCATCCTTCATTGGCACATCCACATCGGGATCGCGCTGGGGAATAACACAAATGATAACACCTTTTTTTTCTGACTTCTGGATAAGTTGTTTGCTCGATGGACGGCCGATCAGTATCGGAGATACGACACCAGGAAATAGCACCAGGTTGCGGACGGGCAAAATGGGAGCCGTGTCTGGAGTCTTATCACCTATTAGTGAACTTATGTCACCTTCAATGTCAGCTATCATCTGAAATGCCGCATTATTGTTTTTGTTGCTCATATTTCTATTATACTCAAAAATTGGCTGCAAAGTTACTAATAATATTTAAGAAATTGGTATATCGGGGTCAATAATTAACAATTTATTTGGTTTTTTGTACGCTTCGTTGTACCTTTGACGGCGAAATGTCAAACAGTTACTTTGAATTCCGGCAATTTACCGTGCGCCAGGATCGATGCGCCATGAAGGTGGGCACCGACGGCACGCTGCTTGGTGCATGGGCAGAGATTCCGACGAATAACAGACGGAAAAGAATATTAGATATCGGTTGTGGAACAGGATTGATAGCTTTGATGATGGCCCAGCGATACCCTGAGTGCGAAGTTGTTGGTATTGATATTGATGAAGATGCTGTGGTGCAGGCCTGTGAGAATGTAAGACTTTCACCGTTTTCCGATAGGGTAGTAATCCGTTATTGTGATATCATGAAATTCAATGACACAATCGGCTTTGATGCAATTGTGAGTAATCCGCCATATTTCGTCGATTCACTCACATGTCCTAATAATCAGCGGACTACGGCTCGGCATACCATTAGTCTGACATACGAAGGTTTGATGAAGCAGGCCTTTCGACTGTTAAAAGACGATGGTGTTTTCTCTGTGGTGATTCCCTCTGATAGTCGTTCTAGAATCGAGGCCGCTGCCTGTCTAGAAGGCTTTTTCATGACCCGCGTCTGTCTGGTGAAAACGACGCCAAGGAAACAGCCAAAGCGTCAGTTGATTGAATTTAAGAAACATTCTGGTATAGAATTGATTATAGAAGATGGCATAATTGAAAAATCGCCTAATGTCAGAAGCGAATGGTATCAACAATTAACTAAGGATTTTTATATTAAATGAAGGTAACAATCATACAATTAGACATTGCTTGGGGTAATCCCGAGGAGAATATCAAACGCATAGAATGTCTGATGGCTCAGCAGCCCGAGAGTGATCTTTACGTGCTGCCAGAGATGTGGAGTACAGGTTTCGCCACAGAACCGTCCGATATCGCAGAAGAGGAAATATCCAGTATTTCGTTAGCATGGATGAAGTCTACAGCACGTAAAAAACAATGTGCCATATGTGGTAGTCTTGCTGTTAAGACTATAAATGGAATTTACAAAAATCGTCACTATTTTATCAATGGAAGAACGTGCGATGTTTCATATTATGATAAACATCATTTATTCCGTTATGGTGGTGAAGATCGTTATTATGAACCAGGAGTAGAGCATACCATTGTAAATTATATGGGTTTTCGCCTGCTACTGTTGACATGTTATGATTTGCGTTTTCCTGTCTGGAGTCGTTATGCTTCCCAATTGCAATACGATGCTATCGTTGTTGTAGCTAATTGGCCGGAGAGTCGTCAAAATGCCTGGCATATTCTCACACGATCGCGGGCCATCGAAAATCAGGCGTATCTCATTGCTTGCAATCGCGTAGGCAATGATGCGTATTCTCATTATCGTGGCATGAGTGCCGTTATCAGTCCGATTGGAAAGACACTTGCAGCATGTCCGGCGAATGAACCATCCACCGCTTCTTTTTCGTTGGATTTGGTATCACTTCGCCAGAAGCGTGAGAAATTTCAAGTATTGGAAGATAGGGACATCTATTAAATGTCCTCCGAATTCATTATTTATCATAATGCCGATTCTAAAAAATAACTACATGGGAAATCCTAGGATGTCCTAAGAAGTCCTGGGTATCTACCGCACAGCTCTGATACAACGGCCGCTGAAACGATTGCTTGAAAGTTTTCCAAAGTGTACGTTTACATCCGAGAAATCAAATTCTATACACCAAGCCTTATTGGGATTGCCAGAGTAAAGGGTTGACGACCAGTAAATACCGTTGATGGCACGGAACTGAACATCTCCATAAAAACGGAAACCTGTGATTGGCAGGAAGATGGAATTACCCGTTTTCTTTCCTGTAACCTTGTAGCCATTAACACCATCCTTTGTCGTCCATTCCCAACTGCACTTATCTGGGTCTACTAATTCCTCGCATTCATCAACGGTGGGAATACGCCATTCGCCCCCCCAATTGGCGCGAGCTGCATCATCAGAAGGAGTTAACTGAATCTTTCTGTCGGTGGTAGAATACTTGAGCAGGAACTGGGAGTCGCCTTTGCTCCAAATATAGGTGCCCCACGAATAGAACTTTTTGGGTTTGATTTCGCCCCATGCGAAGTATGAACCAAAGCCAGAATCCTTCGTTGCACCCACATTCATGTTTGCCCACTTCACACTAAGTCCTAAATCAACGGCCTCTACGCCGTCAGGCGTTTTTGCATCGTTTTCATTTCCTGTTACTTTAGCATTACCAACCGTCCCAACAAAAATGAAAGACAGCGCCATCAGAAAAAACTTCTTCATATCTTAATAGAATTGTTTCTACGGCTGCAAAGATACATTTTTATTTGAAATAAAACAAATAATATCTGAAATTTTTTATGTATCTGTTCGAACGGATACAATGAAAAAGTAATCCCCGCTCAGTAAAAATGGGCGGGGATCATGTCTCACGTTAGGTCTTTGCCTTAGAACGGCAGATCGTCGGCAGAGTTCTCTGCTGCAGGCTCTTGAGCCGGAGGGAATGGTGCTGTAGCACCACCTGCTGGCGGGAACGGTGAGGCCTGAGGTGCAGCAGCGGGCTGTTGTACCTGACCACGGATTACGTTATAAGCGCGGATATCGTTAAACCAACGACCATTAAACTCATGAGCGTCGATGTCAAACTGTACCGTCAAATCTTCACCCTGTTGGATGTTGAACTGCTTGATGCGGTCTTCGCCGAAGATACGGAAAAGACACTTACGGGGAAACTGACCAGGTACCTCGATGACATAATCCTGCGACATCCAGTTGTTTCCTGTACGAGCCGACACACCACTTTGAGCTGGTAATACGGCGATGATTTTTCCTGTTAATTCCATGTCTTAAATTGTTTTTATTTGTTGTTTTTTTCTTTTTCAGGTGGCGAAATTACTAAAAATAGTTTGAATAGCGAAAATTTCTGCCTAAAATTTTGTTCATTACAACGTTTTTTTGTAATTTTGTCCTCAATTATTAATAAGGTAATCAAAAATATAATAACTATAAAACTATGCGATTTACATTATCAAGCACCGCACTGAGTTCTAAACTCAACGCTCTCTCTAAAGTGATTAACAGTAAGAACGCCCTGCCTATCCTCGGCGACTTTGTATTTGAAATCAGTGATAATACGCTGAAACTGACTGCTTCAGACAGTGAAAATGTCATGAAGACCCAGTTGCAGCTGACAGAAAGCGACGGCAACACCCGTTTTGCTATTGGCAACCACGACCTGCTGGAAGCCATCAAGGGTTTTTCTGAGCAGCCCATCACCTTCGACGTGAATCAGGAGCAGAACCTCGTGAAAATCTCCTATCAGAACGGTCTGTTCACATTGCCTATTGAGAATGCCGATGAGTTCCCGATGACTCAGCCCGTCAGCGACTTTGCCAATACGATTGTGATTCCTAACGCCATTCTGGCAGAGAATATCAACCGCTCTCTCTTTGCGACGGCTCAGGACGAGCTTCGCCCTGTGATGAACGGTATCTATTTCGACCTGAACGCCGATTGTCTCGCCGTAGTTGCTAGCGATGGCCATAAGCTCGTGCGTAATAAGATTCTCTCCGTCAAGAGTGAGCAGCCCTCGTCCTTCATCCTTCCGAAGAAGCCAGCCAACCTGCTGAAGAACCTTCTGGGCAAGGACGGTGGCGACGTGACCATCCGCTTCGATGAGCGCAATGCAGAGATCAACTATGGCGACGGAACCCTCCAGTGTCGTCTGATTGAGGGTCGCTACCCCAACTACAACAGTGTGATTCCTCAGGCCAATCCTAATGAACTTCGTGTAGACCGCCTGTCTCTGTTGGCAGCTCTTCGCCGCGTGCAGCCGTTTGCCAACGACTCCAGCAACCTCATCCGCTTCCACGTGGAAGGTGGTACCTTACAGCTCGATGCCGAGGATTACGACTTCTCGAAGACTGCTACAGAGCGCATGACCTGTGAGTATAACGGCAATCCTATGTCTATCGGCTTCAAGGGCTCTTCATTCATCGAAGTGCTTAGCAATTTCGATTGTCCCGAGGTGATTATTCTGTTGGCAGATCCCAGCCGTGCAGGTCTTGTCCTGCCTTCCGAGCAACCAGAGAAGCAGGATGTGCTCATGCTGATGATGCCCATGCTCATTAATGATTAAACAATGAAACTGAATCTGACTAAACCGCTGGTCATCTTCGATCTGGAGACGACGGGTCTTGATTTGGTGAAAGACCGAATCATACAGATATCATATATCAAGGTGATGCCCAATGGGCAGGAGGAACGCGGCGACGAGCTGATTAACCCTGAGAAGCCCATTGAGCCTCACATCACCCAACTGACGGGTATATCGAATGAAGACGTGAAGGATAAGCCCACTTTCAAGCAGCTGGCACAGCAGCTGGCTCAGAAGTTCTCGGGCTGCGACTTTGCCGGCTTCAACTCCAACAACTTCGATATTCCCCTACTCGCTGAGGAATTCCTTCGTGCGGGCATCGACTTCGACTTCTCGAAGAGTCGTCTGATTGATGCCTGTGCCATCTTCCGCAAGATGGAGCGCCGCAATCTTGCCGCCGCTTATAAGTTCTATTGCGGTCGTAAGATGGAGGAAGATTTCGAGGCCCACCGTGCCGATCAGGATACCGAGGCCACTTACCGCGTGCTGATGGGACAGCTCGACAAGTATGCCCCTGGCGCCAACGAGGACGAAGAGAAGGTGCTGGAGAACAATATGGATGCGCTGGCTGAGTTCTCGAAGATGAACAATAATGTCGACTTCGCAGGTCGTATCGTTTGGGGCGATCAGAAAGATGCCAAGGGCAATCCTGTGCTTGATAAGGATGGTAACCCCAAGAAGATCGAGGTGTTCAACTTCGGTAAGCACAAGGGGCTCCCTGTGGCCGATGTACTGCATATCGATCCGGGCTACTACAGTTGGATTCTTTCGGGCGACTTCACCTACAACACCAAGCAGGTGCTCACCCGCATCCGTCTGCGCGAAGCACAGAAGTGATTTGAGAATTGAAAATTGAATATTGAAGATTGAAGATGACAATAAGACATTCTTGGCTGATGGCTGTATGCCTGCTACTTCCATTTTCCAATGTTCAATTTTCAGTTTGTAACGCTCAGGAATTGCAGGCAAAGGTCAATATCAACCACAGTCAGATACAGGGCTCTGACGTGAGCGTGTTCGAGAACCTGCAGCAGACGATGGAACAGTTCATCAATGAGCGCCAGTGGACCGAACTCCAGTTCCAGCCCGGCGAGCGTATCCAGTGCAGCCTGAACCTCACGGTCACCAAATACGTCAGAGAAGACAGCCGTTTCGAGTGTACAGCCCTCATCCAGGCCAACCGCCCTGTGTTCAACTCTGCCTATACATCCACCTTATATAATAATAGAGACGCGAGCTTCAATTTTGAGTTCCGGCAGTTTGATCAGTTGAACTTCGCCGACGAGAACGTCGACAACCAGTTGACCGCTCTCCTCGCCTACTATGCCTACCTCATTATCGGTCTCGACCTCGACAGCTTCGCCCCGTTAGGCGGCAGCGATATCCTCGAGCGCTGTAAGTATCTGGTGAACAACACCCAGAACCTCAGTTTCCCAGGATGGAAACCCTTCGAGGACAACCGCAACCGCTTTGCTTTCATCAACGACTATCTCGACGAGGCCATGAAGCCTTTCCGTCAGATGCAGTACGACTACTACCGCAAGGGTCTCGACGAGATGGCCAACAATGCTGAGCGTGGGCGCACAGAGATCACTACAGCCCTTGAAACCCATCTGGCTCAAGCCCATAGCGACAAGCCCCTGAGTCTTCTGCCGCAGATATGGACCGACTATAAGAAAGACGAGCTCACCGCCATTTATAAAGGCAAGGGCACCCAGAAAGAGAAAGAGCGTATCTATGAACTCCTGATGGGCATCAATGCCTCCCAGAGCAATAGTTGGGACTTAATTAAACAATAGAATAATATATGCTTAAGCATTTATATATCAAGAACTTTACCCTTATCGATGAGCTCGACATCGACCTCTTCAAGGGTTTCTCGGTGATAACAGGCGAGACTGGTGCCGGCAAGAGTATCATCCTCGGTGCCATCGGTCTGCTGCTGGGGCAGCGCGCCGACTCGAAAGCCATCAAGCAGGGAGCCGATAAATGCGTCATCGAGGCGCAGTTCGACCTCTCGCGCTACGATATGCAGGACTTCTTTGTCGAGAACGACATCGAGTATGATGCCGACGAGACCATCATCCGCCGCGAGCTGACAGCCGCCGGTAAGAGCCGTGCCTTCATCAACGACACGCCCGTGCAGCTCTCGATGCTCAAGGAACTTGGTGAACGACTTGTCGATGTCCACTCCCAGCATCAGAACCTGTTGCTCAACAAGCAGGACTTCCAGATGAGCGTGGTTGATATCATTGCCGACGATGCCCGTCAGTTGGCCCAGTATCAGCAGGCCTTCAATGCCTATCATACTGCCATGAAGGAGCTCGAAACCCTTCGCGATGACATCGAGCGAAACCGCCAGAACCTCGACTTCCTGCAGTTCCAATGTGACGAGCTCACCCATGCCAACCTACACGAAGGCGAACAAGAAGAACTCGAACAGCAGAGCGACACGATGGCCCATGCCGAGGACATCAAGAGTGCCCTCTACACCGCCGACAACGCTCTCTCTGCCGAGGGTACCGGCGTCGTGGAATCCCTGCGCAATTCGCTCTCTGCCCTCCGCGGTATCGAACGTGTGCTGCCTGCAGCCGAAGAGTTCATACAGCGCATCGACAGCACCTATATCGAACTCAAGGACCTGGCTCAGGATATCAGCAGCCAACTGGAGCGTGTGGACTTCGACCCTGCCGAACTCGACGCAGTGAACAATCGTCTAGACCGTCTCTACGACCTCGAGAAGAAATACCATGTGGAGACCGTCTCAGAACTCATTGAGAAGCGCGATGAGCTGCAGCGCCAGCTCTCCAACATAGAGAACAGCGACGAGGCCCTGGCTGAGTTGGAAACCCGCTGCCAACAGTTGAAGACCGACGCCCAAAAACAGGCTGACACGCTCACGAAACTTCGCACGAAAGCTGCCCGTCAAGTGGAGAAAGAGCTCCAGACGCGCCTCGTGCCCTTAGGCATGCCCAATGTCCGCTTCAGCATCGAGATGACTACCATCGAACTGGGCCATAACGGTCAGGACAAGATTGCTTTCCTCTTCAGCGCCAACACCTCTACCCCACTCCAGCCTGTCTCTCAGGTGGCCTCGGGTGGTGAGATTGCCCGTGTGATGCTCTCACTGAAGGCGATGATCAGCGGCGCTGTCAAGTTGCCCACCATCATCTTCGACGAGATTGATACGGGTGTCAGCGGCAAGATAGCCGAACAGATGGCTCAGATCATGCAGGAGATGGGGCGCAACGACCGTCAGGTAATCAGCATCACCCATCTGCCCCAGATTGCAGCCCTTGGCGCTGTCCACTATAAGGTGGAGAAAGAAGATACCGCCCAGGGCACCACCAGCCGCATGCGTCAGCTCTCAGCCGACGAGCGCATCACGGAGATTGCTCAGATGCTCAGTGGCAGCGACATCAGTGATGCCGCCATCCAGAACGCAAAACAACTTTTAAAGGTAAAAAGGTAAAAAAGTAAAAAGGTAAAAAAGTAAGATAGTCAGAAAGTAAAAAAGTATATAATAATGATGAAAACGATTATTAATAATATGGTAATGAGGAGGGTATTAGGTGTTTTACCTTTATGCCTTTTAACCTTTTTACCTTTATGTGCCCAGCCAGGCTGGGTGAAGAAAGCCACAAAGTCAGTATTTACCTTGAAGACCTTTGCTGCCGACGGTTCGCTGCTGGCCAGCAGTAACGGTTTCTTTACAGGTAGCGACGGTGAGGCCGTCAGCAACTTCTCTCCCTTCAAGGGAGCCGTCCGTGCTGTCATCATCGACGCTCAGGGTAAGGAGATGCCTGTTGTCAGTATTATCGGTGCCAACGATATGTACGATGTCGTCAAGTTCCGTGTCTCGGGCAAGACCGTGCCCCTCGTCGTCAGTGCCTCGGTAGCCCCCACGGGTTCCACCGCCTGGCTCCTACCCTACCACGAGCAGAAGAACGTCAAGAGCGGTGCCGTGCGCAAGGCAGAGACCTTCCAGAACGACTATGCCTACTATACCGTTGCGATGACGATGCCACAGAATACCGTCAGCTGTCCGCTGATCAACGATGCTGGTGAGGTCATCGGCATGATGCAGCAGCCCGCCTCCGACAAAGATACGCTCAGCTATGCCGTCAGTGCCCGCTTTGCCGACTCACTGAAGATCTCGGGCTTTGGCATGAACGAGGCCACGCTGATGCTCACCTCCATCAAAAAAGAGCTGCCCGCCGATATCAAGGAGGCCATCCTGGCCCTCTTCCTCGCCAGCAGCCAACAGGACTCTGCCTCCTACGCCACGCTCGTCAACGACTTCATCCAGAAGTTCCCGCAAGCCTCCGAAGGCTTTATCCAGCGCGCGCAGTTAGCTACTGCCGGAGGCAACTTCGCCGCAGCCGAGAAAGATATGGAGACTGCGCTGAAGCTTGCCGAAAAGAAAGACGAGGTTCACTACGCCTACGCCAACATGATCTACAACAAGGAGATCTTCCAGGGTCAGAAGCCCTATGCCAACTGGAGCTTTGACAAGGCTCTCGCCGAGATACAGACAGCCATCGTGGCCAATCCCCAGCCTGCCTACAATCAGCTCAAGGCCAATATCCTCTTTGCCCAGCTGAAATACGACGAGGCTTACGCCATCTACGACGAGCTCTCACATTCCTCGCTGCATAACGCCGAGACCTTCTACGCCGCCGCCAAGTGTAAGGAGATGCTCAAAGACACCACCGCCATGCTGGCCTTGCTCGACTCGACGATGGCCACCTTCTCGCGCCCATACCTCAAGGAAGCTGCGCCTTATATCTGGGCCCGCGCCGAAGCACGTAGCAATGCTGGCAAATACCGCGATGCCGTCAACGACATGAACGACTACGAGGAGCTGATGCAGGCCACGATCAACGACAACTTCTACTATGTGCGCCATCAGACGGAGATCCAGGCCCGCCTCTATCAGCAGGCCCTCAACGACATCAATCGTGCCATCCAGATGAATCCTCAGGAGACCCTCTACTATGCCGAGAAAGCCTCGCTATGCATCCGCGTGGGCTATTACGACGAAGCCATCGAGAGCGCCAAAGAGAGTATTGCCATCAATGCCGACGACAGCGACGGTTATCTCTTCCTGGGTCTCGCCCAATGCCTCAAGGGTAATAAGAAAGAGGGCATTCCCAACCTCCAGAAAGCCCAGGAGCTCGGCAATCCCCAAGCCGCAGGGCTCATTCAGAAATACCAGTAATACAAACAATAATCCCCGCTCAGTGCAGAGCGGGGATTATTGTTTTATTTAGAATGGAACGTTGCCTTCTGGTGTGGGCGGAAGATTGGAGAAGGGATTATATCCGTCGTCGGGACCGGGCTGGTCGTTCATGTCGGTATTGACGCGCGAGCCTAAGATCTCACCACCGATGGGGGCACGGTTGCCGAGGTTCTTGTCCTCAGGGTTCTCAAAGCGGGTGAACTCGCCACGGAAGGTGAGCAGCACGTCGCCTGTGGCACCCTTTCGATGCTTGGCAATGATGATCTGGGCCATGCCTCGGAGGTCGTGACCGCTCTCATCCTGATAGATGTGATAGTACTCTGGGCGGTGTACGAAGAGCACCATGTCGGCATCCTGCTCGATGGCTCCCGACTCACGCAGGTCGGAGAGCTGTGGACGCTTACCGTCGAGGCCTTCGCGGCTCTCAACACCACGGTTGAGCTGACTCAGTGCGAGGATGGGGATGTCGAGTTCCTTGGCGAGACCCTTGAGTGAGCGTGAGATGGTGCTGACCTCTTCCTGGCGCGAGGAGAAGCGCATACCATTGGCATTCATCAGCTGGAGGTAGTCGATCATGATGAGCTTCACGCCGTGCTCGCGAACCAGTCGGCGGGCCTTGGTACGCAGTTCGAAGACCGAGAGGCCTGGGGTGTCGTCGATATAGAGCGGAGAGCCGATGAGGTTGTTGATGCGCTTGTCGAGGCGGTCCCACTCGTCGCGCTGCAGCTGACCGTTGAGGATCTTGGAACCCTGAATCTCACAGACATTGGAGATAAGACGGTTGACGAGCTGCACGTTCGACATTTCAAGTGAGAAGAAAGCCATCGGCACACGGGAGTCGGCGGCAATGTTCTTGGCCATCGAAAGGGCAAACGAGGTCTTACCCATCGCAGGGCGTCCGGCGATGATCACGAGGTCGGAGGCCTGCCAGCCGCTGGTGAGGTCGTCGAGCTTGTAGTAGCCAGTGGAGACACCCGTCAGGCCGTCGGTGTTCTTGGCGGCGTTCTGGATGGTCTTCACGGCCTGGGCGATGACGGGATCGATGGCGGTATAGTCCTTCTTCATGTTACGCTGCGAAAGTTCGAAGAGCGACCCTTCGGCTTCCTGCATAAGGTCCTCGACGTCGATGGTTTCGTCGAAGGCTTTGGTCTCGATATTGCTGGCGAAGGAGATGAGCTGTCGTCCGAGCGACTTCTGGGCGATGATGTTGGCGTGGTACTCGATGTTGGCCGAAGAGGCCACGCGCGAGCTGAGTTCCACGATATAGCCGGGTCCGCCCACCTCGTCGAGCTTGCCGGTCTTCGACAGCTGATCGGTGACGGTGAGCACGTCGACGGGCTTCTCCTCCATGCTGAGGTCGCGGATGGCGGCATAGACCATCTGGTTGCGGGGCTCGTAGAAACTCTCGGGGCGCAGGGTCTCGCAGACCACGGCATAGGCGTCTTTATCAATCATCAGGGCGCCCAGCACGGCACGCTCCACATCGAGCGCCTGTGGGGGAAGATGTCCGTAGGTATTATCGACAGGCTGCTGTTTTCTCTGTCTTCGTGGGGTATTGTTCTGTTCAGGCATATCTATATGTTGTTATTTCTTTTCTTTCAGTACAGGGAGCGACAAGTGGTAGCGCACGGCCAGGAAGCGGATGACGCAGGTGACGGCGAAGCTGACGATGGCGCTGAGCTCGGTAGAGAAACCGAGGTATGCGAGCATCCAGTAGGCCACGCCGCCCAGCACACAGGCCATGGCGTAGATCTCTTTGTGGAAGATGACGGGCTCGTTGTTCAACAGCACATCGCGGATCACACCGCCCGCACTACCCGTGATACAGCCCATGATGATGGCCACCCAGAACGGCTGACCGAAGGCGAGGCTCTTCTGGATACCGGCAATCGTGAAGAGGGCCAGTCCGAGGGTGTCAAACACGAACCACGCATTCTTCAGGGGTTCCATCCATTTGCCGAAGAAAGCCACCGTCAGCAGGGCGACGGCTGTACATATCAAGTAAATAGGTGTCGTCATCCAGAAGGGTGTGGTACCGAGCATCACGTCGCGGATGGTACCGCCGCCGATGGCCACAGCCACACCGCAGACGTAACCGCCAAACCAGTCGAACTGCTTGGCGGCTGCATGTCGGATACCGGATATCGCAAAGGCAAACGTACCCAACAGCTCAATAATCTTTATAATCAGATCCTGCTCCACTTCAATTTTGATGTTTCACATTTCAATTTTCAATCTTCAATTTTCAATTTTCAATCTTCAATCTTCAAACCTCTCCCCCCAATAGTTCACCATCCGCTGATACATCTTCTCCTCGTTGGGATTATGCTGTCCGTGCCACAGACGTTCGTGCACCAGTGCATCGGGGAGATACTGCTGGGGTGTAAAGTGGCCGGGGAAGTCGTGCGGATACTGATAGCCATCGTGATACCCCAGCTCCTTCATCAGTTCTGTAGGCGCATTACGGATGGGCAGCGGCACCGGCTGGTTGCCTGTGCGCCTCACGAGTTCAAGGGCAGCGTCCACACCTAGATAGGCACTGTTGCTCTTCGGCGAGGTGGCCAGATAGACCGTTGCCTCTGCCAGTGGGATGCGGCCTTCGGGCCAGCCGATCTTCATCACGGCGTCGAAGGCGGCATTGGCCAGCAACAAGGCGTTGGGATTGGCCAGTCCGATATCCTCTGCGGCACTGATCACGAGACGGCGGGCGATGAACTGCGGGTCTTCCCCACCCTCGATCATGCGTGCCAGCCAGTAGAGCGCAGCGTCGGGGTCTGACCCGCGGATGCTCTTGATGAAGGCCGAGATGATATCATAGTGCATCTCCCCGTCCTTATCGTAGGCCAGCGGATTCTGCTGCAGCCGGTTCACCACCAGTTCATCGGTGATAGTGATTTCATCCGATACTTCAGCCTCGACCACCAACTCCAAGATATTCAATAGCTTACGGGCGTCGCCTCCGCTGTATCTCAACAGGGCATCGGTCTCCTTGAGCTCAATCTTCTTCTCCTTCAGGATGGTATCCTCATGGATGGCGCGGTCGAGCAGTTTCAGGAGGTCCTGCTTCTCCAGCGACTTGAGCACATAGAGCTGACAGCGCGAGAGCAGCGGACGTATCACTTCAAACGAGGGATTCTCGGTAGTGGCACCGATGAGTGTGACGATGCCCTTCTCTACGGCACCCAGGAGCGAATCCTGCTGCGACTTGGAGAAACGGTGAATCTCGTCAATAAATAAGATAGGTGATGCCTCGTTGAAGAAACGCCCCTTCTGGGCCTTCTCGATGACCTCACGCACATCCTTCACGCCGCTGGTCACGGCAGAGAGCGTATAAAAAGGCGTCTCGAGCTTGTGGGCGATGATTTGGGCAAGCGTGGTTTTGCCTACGCCTGGCGGTCCCCACAGGATAAAAGACGGAATCCGTCCTGCATCGATCATCTTACGCAGGACGGCTCCCTCGCCTACCAGATGCTCTTGCCCGATATAATCGTTGAGTGTGCGAGGACGAAGTCTTTCAGCCAATGGTTGTGACATAATTCGGGCACAAAGTTACGTTAATTTGCGAAAATTACAAAAATTATTGGCTAAAAACTTGCGAATAAAAAATAAAGTGGTTACATTTGCAGAAAAATTAGTAGAATTATGGCAAGAACAAAACAACAACAACCCGAAAGTAACCCCTCATTATCCATCAAGTCAATCACCAAAAGCAGTGTCTGGGACATTCAGGAGAACGATGTCTTCCGTATGTGGGAGGCTGCCCTGAAAGATGCAGAAGTGAAGGAGAGCATCCAGCACTACGTGGATATCTTCAAGAGCGCATTCCTCTTCGAAGAGATCAAGGACGAGAGTGCGCCGGTGAAGAAGAGCTATGAGAAACGGGGTTATAAGGTGGCCACGCTGAAGTTTGAAGAGAACCTGAAGTTCACCTGGGCCATCAAGAAGCGCCCCATCGTGCGTGTCACCGACCTGACTTATGAGAACATCCGTCATATCTCGGCTGCCAAGCTGCTGGAGGTCATCGACCGCAACTTCGGCGGTGGCTGGGATTCGCTGTCACAGTCGATCCAGGATGTCATCCTCAGCGGCTTCGACATCTCCACCACTACCCTTCCCAAGGACCGTCTGCACAAGAAAGGCGGCATGTATGAAAAGAAGGTGGAAGACGGATTCGAGGTGCTCGAGATCCCGAAGGGCGGCTGGGTGGAAGCCATCTTCGCCAAGCTGAAGCCCGAACAGGAGAAGCTGCGCATGCAGTTCGCAAAGAGTGAGTCGGACGACGATCTGGAGAACGACGATGAGGATGTAGTAGTAGAAGACAACTACAGCTCTCACGACGATGAGGACGACGAGGTTCAGGATCCCAACGACGACGAGATCACCGAGGACAACTACTCGACGATGATGGATCTGGGCAGTGATGATCCCGACGAGGAAGCCGGTGAGCTGATTGACTTCAGCGACGAATAAAACGATAACCATATTTATAAACCAATAAAAAAACCAGTATGATGATTCCTGCAGTATTTTGGCTCGTGCCCGTCGCATCGATCGTGGCACTGGGTATGGCGTACTTCTTCTTCACGCAGCTGATGAAGGCCGATGAAGGTACGCCGCGTATGAAAGAAATTGCGCTCTATGTGCGCAAAGGTGCTATGGCTTACCTCAAGCAGCAGTACAAGGTCGTTTGTATTGTCTTCGTGGTGCTCTGTGCCCTCTTCGCTTTCATGGCCTATGGCCTGAACGTACAGAACCCCTGGGTGCCCTTCGCATTCCTCACCGGTGGTTTCTTCTCCGGACTGGCCGGCTTCTTCGGCATGAAGACCGCCACCTATGCCTCTGCCCGTACTGCCAATGCTGCCCGCCAGAGCATGGACGCCGGACTGAAGATCGCTTTCCGCTCTGGTGCCGTGATGGGTCTGACCGTTGTCGGCCTGGGACTGCTTGACATCGCCATCTGGTTCCTGGTGCTCAACTATTTCTATTCTGGCGACCAGATGGCCCTCATCACCATCACCACCACCATGCTGACCTTCGGTATGGGTGCTTCTACGCAGGCCCTGTTTGCCCGTGTCGGTGGCGGTATCTACACGAAGGCTGCCGACGTGGGTGCCGACATCGTGGGTAAGGTTGAGGCTGACATCCCTGAGGACGACCCGCGCAACCCCGCCACCATTGCCGATAACGTTGGTGACAACGTGGGCGACGTGGCCGGCATGGGCGCCGACCTCTACGAGAGCTACTGCGGTTCTATCCTCTCCACCGCTGCCCTGGGCGCTGCTGCCTTTGGCGTGGCAGGTCTGGAGATCCAGCTGAAGGCGGTCATCGCCCCGATGCTGATTGCCTCTGTGGGCGTGTTCCTCTCGCTGTTTGGCATCTTCCTCGTACGCACCAAGGAGGGCGCTACGATGAGGGATCTGCTCCGTTCGCTCGCCCTTGGCACGAACGTGAGTGCCGTGCTTATTGCCATCGCCACCTTCGCCATCCTCTACCTCCTGGGTATTGAGAACTGGCTGGGCCTCTCCTTCTCCGTCATCTCTGGTCTGGCTGCCGGTGTGATCATCGGACAGGCCACCGAATACTACACCTCCCACTCCTACAAACCCACACAGAAGATCTCTGAGGCAGGCCAGACAGGTGCTGCCACCGTGATCATCAAGGGTATCGGTACGGGTATGATCTCTACCTGCATCCCCGTCATCACCATTGGCGTGGCCATTATGCTGAGTTACCTCTTTGCCAACGGCTTCGACCTCTCGATGTCGTCGGAGAGTCTGGCCCACGGCCTCTATGGCATCGGTATCGCTGCCGTAGGTATGCTCTCTACGCTGGGTATCACCCTGGCCACCGACGCCTACGGACCTATCGCCGACAATGCCGGTGGTAATGCCGAGATGTGCGGACTGGGTGAAGAGGTGCGCCATCGTACGGATGCCCTCGACGCCCTGGGCAATACGACGGCAGCCACAGGTAAGGGCTTTGCCATCGGTTCTGCTGCCCTCACCGCCCTCGCCCTGCTCGCCTCCTATATCGAGGAGATCAAGATTGCGATGGTACGCGCCGGACAGACGCTGACCAATGTGGCAGGTGATGTCATCGCCGCTTCGGAGGCCACCATCCCCGACTTCATGAACTACTACCAGATCAACCTCATGAACCCCCGTGTCATCGTTGGTGCCTTTATCGGCGCCATGGCTGCCTTCCTCTTCTGCGGAATGACGATGGAGGCTGTGGGCCGTGCTGCCGAGAAGATGGTACAGGAGGTGCGCCGCCAGTTCCGTGAGATTGCCGGTATCCTTGAAGGTACAGGCACTCCCGACTATGGCCGTTGCGTGGAGATCTCCACCCGTGCTGCCCAGCACGAGATGGTGGTTCCCTCCATCCTCGCCATCATCATCCCCATCGTCGTGGGTATCGTGCTCGGTGTGGCTGGCGTCCTCGGACTGCTCGTAGGTGGTCTTGCTGGTGGCTTCACCCTCGCCGTCTTCATGGCTAATGCCGGAGGCGCCTGGGACAATGCCAAGAAGAATATCGAAGAAGGCAACTTCGGCGGCAAGGGCTCGTTTGCCCATAAGGCCTGTATCGTCGGTGATACCGTAGGCGATCCGTTCAAGGATACCTCTGGTCCGTCGCTCAACATCCTGATCAAGCTGATGTCGATGGTCAGCATCGTCATGGCCGGTCTGACTGTTGCCTTCTCATAACAACATAAAAATGAATAAGAAAAGTTTATTATTAGTACTCTCTTCCATCCTGTGCATGAATCTCCATGCACAGGATGGTCTTAATGCCTCCTACTTCTTGTCGGGGCCGGTATACAACACCCATTCGGCCAAGTTCTTAAACGATTCAGCTCAGTATGCCTGGGGCAAGAGCGTGCGCGAGTCGGCACTCGGCACTCAGGCCGTGAAGGATCTGTCATGGGAACTGGATTCCTATCTAAGCTACTTCTCCGACATCATTGGCATCGAGATATCAAAGTCAAATACACAAAATATTTATGATTTACTAGACTATGGCTTTCGGTATGCCAAATCCTCCGTCGAGACTTCACAGTCAACGAATTTCTTCCTGCGGCCATACGTTTACTATGAGGAAGCATCGCTGATTCCCGAAAGCGACGAGCAATATCAGGAGACCAGTTCCTATCCTTCTGCCCAGGCCACCTATGGCTGGACCTTAGGCATGCTCCTTTCAGAAGCGTGTCCCGACAAGCAGGACGCCATTCTGAAACGTGCGTACGAGATAGGAACCAGTTCCGTGATTGCCGGCTACAGCTGGCAGAGCGATACCGAGACGGGCCGCGAACTCGCCTGTGCCATCGTGGCGCTCATCCATTCCCATCAGGGCATCCTCCATCTGGTGAAGTCGGCACAGGATGAATATGCGAAAAAGAAGGCCGGCACCCGGTCCGATGAGCCCTATCTCTATGCCGACGACCTGCCCGACCCCACGAAATACCTCCCGAATCCGCCCACGGAGGGCTCTGCCCAGTACGACTATGATGTCACCACCTACTATGACAGTAAGTCCATCCGTGGAACCTCCCGTGGCGATATGGCCGTACGGGATGCCGACGCGTCGCTTCAGAATATCATCAACACGTTCTCTCCTGAGTTCGGAAAGTCCATCTCTGCCAGCAATACGCCAGAGCTGTACAGGCTGCTCGACAGCATGTACCCCATCGCCTCTGAGGCTATCGACGCCAGTAAGGAACACTACCACCGTCTGCGCCCCTATGTAGTATATGATGAGCCAACAGGCTATTCTGCCGATGAGGATGATCTGCGCTATTCTGGCGCTTATCCTTCCGGTCACGCCTTCTTTGGATGGATCATTGCCATGGCTCTCTCGGAGGTCAATCCCGCACAACTGACGTCCCTGATGCATCGTGCCTATGAGTTCGGTCAAAGCCGTGTCATCCTGGGCTATCACTGGCAGAGCGATATCATAGCAGGCCGTTTGGTGGCAGGCGCCGTCTTTGCCCGTCTGCATGGTAGCAAGGACTTCATCGCTCAGATGGAGCGCGCCATACAGGAGTTTAAGGGCGGCTCGTCGATCCAAGCGCTTGATGCCGAGGCTGATGCCGACGCCCCCATCTATACCATCGGCGGTGTGCGCCTCAATGGCCAGCCGTCCCGTCATGGCATCTATATCCAGGGCCGAAAGAAAATAGTCCGTTAGAATATGAAGACTTACCACAGCCGCATAACAATAACTGCAATCCTGTTCTGGCTTTGTACTTCTGTGCAGGGCCAGAACGTTTCTGATGGCTTTACGGCCGAGCCCATCCCCGATGCCGTCTGGCAGAAGATGCAGGGCAAGAGCTATGTCGACAATCCCCACATCGGCCGTAGCGACCTGCGCTATCTGCGCGTGCTCCATTGGGACTACGACCGTCAGACCCATCAGGGAGAAATCGTCTGCAACCGTCTGATAGCCGACAAGCTGCTCTCCATCTTCCGTGAGCTGTACAAGGCCCACTACCCTATCCAGCGCATCCGCCTGGCTGATGAGTATGATGCCGACGATGAGCGTCAGATGAGCGACAACAACACCAGCTGCTTCTGTTATCGTGTCGTCTCGGGCACGCAGAAGCTCTCCTATCACGCACGCGGCCTCGCCATCGACATCAACACGCTCTACAATCCCTATATCCGCCATGCGAAGGATGGCAGCCGGATCGTTGAGCCCGCCAACGGCAAGCCCTATGCCGACCGCAGCAAGCAGTTCCGCTACAAGATCAATAAAGGCGACCTCTGCTACCGCCTGTTCATCAAACACGGCTTCATCTGGGGCGGCTCCTGGCGCACCGTGAAAGACTACCAGCACTTCGAATACCACCCCAAACAATAAACAATAATCCCCGAAACCACCAACGGTTTCGGGGATTTTCTTTACTTAGGCTGTCTTGGCTGTCAAGGCTGCGATTAAGCGAGCACAAAGTGAGCTTGTTCACTTTGTCGAGCGTGAGCAGGCTCGAACATCGTTCATGGCTGCAGGTCGGCGTACTCACGGGCGACGTTCTCGATGCAGGGGCAGGCCTTCTGGGGATTTAGGTCGTGATGGCCTACGATGAGGGCCTGCGGGTAGCGGCGGTGCAGATCCTTGAGGAGTGCCCGGAGGGCAGCCTTCTGCTCGGGTGTGCGGGTGTCGGCGGGTTGACCGCGGATGTCGAGCCCGCCCTCGTAGCAGATGCCTATCGAGTGGGCATTGTGGTTCAGGCAGTGGGCACCGATCATGAACTCCGGACGGCCGGGCTCTATCT
>NZ_FOCK01000018.1 GCF_900110085.1 Prevotella sp. ne3005 | reverse complement strand
CAAAGCGTATCAGAGCGGTAGGTTTGCCATTCAAGTCTTTCACGTTGGAACTTATGGCCGATAAATCAGTCATGTTTTGGTGGAAGTCTTTAATCCAAAAATCTTGGCCTTGTGACATCAGCAACAAAGGCCAAAAAAATAGAAGGATTATAAAAATAGTTCTACAATTTCTCATCTTTATAATTATTTAATATCAAAATCACCTAAGCTGAAAACTTCGTCCCGAGAAAGTGCATGCCCCTCAAGTCTGTCTGGTTGCCAAGTACGGACATGTATTTCTGGTGCCTGTTCGTTGCGGAAATCCCACAACAGAAACAGATAGCCGTCATCATGATAAGTGTTACTTGTGTAGCCCTGATGAAGTGTCACACCATAAAAATTCGGATTTGTCGGATGGCGCATGACCTCTATCTCGTCAAAAGTCACACGAACATATTGCGTCGTATTGAATACGCGTGTCAGATTCCTCAAATATTGTTGCTTCGTCTGCTTATTATATTTGATTTTTTGAGAAGTAAAGCCTTCTGGTTGTTTCTGGGTGATAACCCTACCGGTAATGATAAGAGCATCCTCACTATAGACCATCCTCAGGAAATCTATGTCTTTCTGGTTATAAGCCGTGCGGAATTGCTCAACGTAATCAAGTATCATCTGTCGACGGCGGAGGTCTGTAAGCTCCAGGTTACTATTCACCACATTCATATATAGGTTGACAGAGATAGAGAGATTGAAACTTTCTACATTTCCCTGCTTGTCGAAATTAATCACAGCCTCTTGGTATTCATCTTCGTTGAAGGGGCGTTCTCCTGTCGGCTTCATCATCAGGGGGATGTTGCGAATCTGATAACCAGAACTTGTGGAAATGCCGTGTTCGACGATTTCATCATCAATGCAGACAAAGGGGGTGTTCTCCCAAAGCATTGACATAGACCGCTGTACCTGAGCATTGACTCCCATCACATTGAAGTTCAAGTTGCGATTCTCATTCTGTGCTGCATTTACTTCGTTTAAGATTCGACTTGCAGCGTTTTCAATCTTCACCTTAACGGAAGGGTTATCAATACCATCCGAGACAATCACATTAATTGCTTTGGCATTCAAATTGAATGTCAGCATGCAGAGAAGTAAAAGTAACACGCGATTTTTCATCTTTTTTGTTTATTTTAGCTGGAACCAGATGGCTCCACAGTTTTTATAATTTGTAACCATATCTTGTTCTAAAGTTTTCAGATTTACGACCTTGTCGGCAGTATGCTTCATGACAGCAACGATCTCTCCCTCCTTATTATATATAAAAAGATAACATAAATCATTGTTTGGCAAATTCTTAAATTTTCCGTATGCTTTAAGTTTACCCTTACTCTCCAATAGTTTGATATAAGGCTCAATCTTATAGAAACTGTCTAACGTTACCATTTCCAGTTCCTCTTCATTCAGCATGATTTTTTCTTCTTTTATCTCAGGTTCAGGATGCTCAACCTTAATGGAGTCTTTAGAAATGTATACAAATACTCTATATAAGTAGTAACGCATCATTTGAATTTCTTTACGGTGGAGTCTGATTTCTCGTAATTCGACATCAGAAAGATCCATATCGTATTGCAGTTTAACCCATTCAGAAAGCTTCATGTTAAAAATTGTATTTGCGTTTGTTTCAGCATCTTTAAGCTTTTCCATAGTAGCTTCTGCATAAATCAGGGTTGTATCACGCTTCAAAGCATTGATTTGTCTATTTATAGCTATATCCTGAGCAGAAATGTTCAGGCTTATAAACCAAACTGAAACTAATAATATGTATTTTCTCATTTCCATTGAATTTTCTTACGATTTTTAGATTCCTTACTAAACAGTTCTTTCACATTGTGAATGGGAATATAGGGTGTCAATCTTGCTTTGAGGATACAGTTTCTATCTGCGGTGAACTTGTCAGGAATCACGACTGACATCAGATGATTGAACCCTAGTTCACGACTTTGGGCGATTACTATTGCGATAATGCCGTCCTGCCGATGTTCTTCTATGCCAAAGAATAATTTCAGATTCCATGCTGCACAGTAGTTCAACCACTCTTCAAGAGTGATGAAATAGTTTATGCTCTTCATACCATATACCGACTGCTCTATATACAAACGGTGATGAGTATCTGCAATGTGGCCTAATAACAGATTTGCTGCAGCATATTCCAGGTGGGCCTTGTCATACACGGGTAGGCTGTCATCAAGATGGTAATAAACGGCATTGGTCATATCCTCCAACTCAAAACGTTCCGATTGGTATTTCAATACGCTGTCCTTTGTCAGAGCGTAGGAATGTGGCATCTCCGGCTTTCCTTTTCGTTGAAGAGAGTCAGTGAGAAACTCCTTGAATCGTTGTTGTGCCTCGTCTTGCTTCATCCCGAGTAGCAAATCGTACTGAGCAGGAAATGCGATTGTCACGAAAGGCCGCTGATCCTTCATCCATCCCACCTCGTAATAACGATCATTAAGATTAATGGAAAAGGGCATTGTATCATTCACTTGACTAAGATCCGCGATGGAGCCGCGTCTGAAAAACACTTTGTCATCGGCTAATCTCGTCTTGAGGGTGATTGCATCCAGCCCTTGGTGCTGAGCAGCGTAGCGCTCAAGAAAGTCCATGACAATTGTCTGTAATTTGCCAGCAGCCTGTCGCTGCTCAGAACTGAAGAACTTCACATTCTGAGCAGAAAAGCTGGTGGCGTAAGCCATCAACAGACAAAGGAACATGTATCGAACTCTTATCTTTGCCATTCTACCAAATTACTTACCAATAATAATACTACCTTTTACCTGATGGTCACTTCCATACCAGATACCTTGGACCAGATGCCCATCAGAAAACTCACCTATCACATAATCGCCAGGCTCAGCAACACGGCCTTTAGGATCACGGCTATCAATGATGTGTGAAGTCTTAAATGTAAGTCGACCATTTACGTCATGAGGCATTCCATTCTTCAATGCTCCTCTGAAAGTGGCATAACCGAAATTCTTGGTCCCAGTTGTCATTGTAGAGCGCTCTCGCTGCTGAGACGATGACTCACTATAAGCTGCACCAGATGTGCGACGGGATGAGACTTTTTGTTTTTTCTCCTTCTTTGGCGTCGCTTGCTTCCCTTTGGCAAGATTTTGCAGACTATCCTGCTTGGCTTGAGAGACTTCCATCTGATAAGTAGAATCTGTCTCTTCTTTGGCCTTTTGATTATCTTTGTCTCTGTTCTCATCTCTATCCTTTTCCCTTTCTATAGATTCTCTTCGGTCCTCATAACGATCCTTATCCTCGTCACTAGACTGGAAGATAAGCAGATATCCAGCTAAGCATGCCAACAATAGAGCAGAAATCAGCCACCATATACCAGATGTGGAAGATCTATGCTGCCCTTTATGGGGATTCATGGGCTTAAGGGGGTGCTCAAGATCGACACGCATCTCTGATGCCGATTGGTATCTGTCTTGCTGTTTCTTTGCTGTGGCTTTTTCAATAATGCGGCGGATGGCCTTATATGGCACATTCTTTAAAGGCAACTTTTCATTAATCTGCTTCTTGATAATTTCTGCCATAGTGCCTTCAAAGGGCAAACTGCCTACGATAAACTGATAAAGCATAATACCCAC
>NZ_FOCK01000001.1 GCF_900110085.1 Prevotella sp. ne3005 | reverse complement strand
GAGGGTCGTCGTAGACTACGACGTTGATAGGGTGCAGGTGTAAAGACGGTGACGTCAAAGCCGAGCACTACTAATTGCCCGAAATCTTTCGCTTGAGTCATATTATCAGATGTAATGTCAGTTTAGATGACATAGTCAGAACGCAGTTCTTGTGTGGAAATAGTCAAACCCCATATCAGGTGGTTATTGCAGCGGGGTCCCACCTCTTCCCATTCCGAACAGAGAAGTTAAGCCCGCCTGCGCCGATGGTACTGCAATGCAATGCGGGAGAGTAGGAGGCCGCCACTTTTATTAGAGAGCCCCGAGTCAGAAATGATTCGGGGCTTTGTTTTGTTATAGGCATGTCTTTCGAGGAACATGCTGTTATTTGTTGTTACAATTCAATCCGGAATGTGGTTCCTTTTCCAACTTCGGAAGACTTGACATAGATGTGTCCTTTGTGGTATTCCTCTACGATGCGTTTAGCAAGTGAGAGACCGAGTCCCCAGCCTCGTTGTTTAGTGGTGAAACCAGGTGTGAATACATTCTTGATATCTTTTTTGCGGATTCCTTTACCATTATCTGTTACTTCAATAACTACATGCTTGCCTTCTTCTATTAGCGTTATGACAATCTGGCCATGGCCTTCCATTGCATCGACAGCATTTTTACATAGATTCTCAATGACCCACTCAAAGAGTGAGGCATTCATTTTGACAATCACATCATTGTCAGGGAGCTTACAGATAATATCCACTTTATTTGAGGTGCGCTTGCGCATATATTCAACAACGTGATTAATAACCTCGTTCATGGAATTATCTTTAGGCTCTGGTAGAGAACCGATTTTTGAGAATCGTTCGGCAATACGTTCCAAGCGTTTCACGTCCTTGTCCATTTCAGGAATCATCTCGTCGTCAGGATGGTTCTCTTTCAGTACTTCTACCCAGGCCATTAGACTGGAAATAGGTGTGCCTAATTGGTGGGCAGTCTCTTTTGAAAGACCTACCCACACTTTGTTCTGTTCTGCTTTTTTTGAAGAGAGTAGTGCAAAAATGGCAACGACGACGAATATCATGACGATGCCCAACTGCCAATAAGGATATTGTGAAAGTCGTTTCAGTAGTGTCGACTCGTCATAGCAGACTAATTGGTAGTCATTAGTTTTGGTGGAGTCTCCGAGGTGAATGCGGATATATTTCCCACTTTTGTACAATCGACGGCCATAGTCTGACACATACTTCTCTGAGTCGGTAGCTGTCTTGTCGTCCAGATCAATATTTCGATAATCGTTTACATGGCCATTTGAGTCAATGACTATGACTGGGATGGTTGTGTTACCCTGAATCACGTCAAGTACTAATGTAAGGTCAGTATTTTCGTCAGCTTGATTGAGAGCGTGCAGAGCTTGTGCCCACACCTCCATCTTCTTTCGCTCCTCTCGTGAGAGGTCCTTAACCAGATAATGGGATACGAGCAATGAGGTAACGGCAATCAGTATGGCCGCTATCACTAAAAGTATTTTTACTTGTCGGATTCTATCTGTCCACTGCATACAGATATATAACGATTATTCTTTCATAATATTGCACAAATTACCCTAAAAGTGTGTAATATAAGTCTTTGAATATCATGTTATTTGTAGTAAAATGATAAAAAAACGAAATTACAGTTCCTTAATTGAAAAAAAGTTTGTAACTTTGCAGCCCATTAGGTTTGATTATGAACAGTTTGGAGTCATTAAAGATAGATCTGAAAGGACTGAAGGATGAGGAAACATCCTTGGAATTCACTCTTGATGATACCTATCTCGAGGCTTTGGACGGTGCCGATGTGAAGAAAGGCTCTTTGCATGTGTCGGTGTCTATACGCAAGGCAACCGGTTTTTTCGAGTTCAACTTCCATACAGACGGCGAGATAGTCATTCCTTGCGACCGATGTCTTGATGACATGACATTGCCAGTTGATACTGACAACTGCCTGATTGTCAAACTCGGAAGCGTATACTCAGAGGAGGATGATGTCATTGTGGTGCCTGAGAACGAAGGAATACTCGACATGGCGTGGCTCATCTATGAGTTTGTTGCACTGGTTATACCCATCAGGCATGTGCATGCACCTGGCAAGTGCAATCCTGCCATGACTCAAGCTCTGGAAGAGCTGTCATCTGACCGAAGCAGCGATGAGGAGTCCAACCAGCCGATAGACCCCCGCTGGGCTAAACTAAAAGATTTAAATATTAGTAAGTAGAAATTTTTAAATAGTAAAACATTATGGCACATCCTAAAAGAAGACAGTCAAAGACTCGTACCCTCAAGCGTCGTACTCACGACAAGGCAGTAGCTCCTACACTCGCAGTATGCCCTAACTGTGGCGCATATTATGTTTATCACACTGTATGCCCCACCTGTGGTTACTATCGTGGTAAGGTAGCTATCAAGAAAGAGGACGAAGTAGCTGAGTAATGGATAGAATCAACGCTATAATCACCGGCATTGGTGGCTACGTTCCCGACTATATCCTCACCAACGAGGAGTTGTCTAGGATGGTAGACACCAATGATGAGTGGATTATGACGCGCGTTGGCATTAAGGAGCGCCACATCCTCACGGAGGAAGGTCTTGGTACCAGCTACATGGCCCGTAAGGCTGCCAAACAGCTGTTGGCAAAGACTGGTGTTGATCCTGATACCATCGATGCGTTGATTGTCACCACTTCTACGGCGGATTATAAGTTCCCCTCCACAGCATCCATCGTGGTAGGTAAACTCGGATTGAAGAATGCTTTTGCATTCGATTTCTGGGGTGCCTGCTGTGGTTTCCTCTATACCCTCGACGTTGCCGCAACGATGATTCAGAGCGGTCGCTATAAGAAAATTGTCATTATCGGTGCCGACAAGATGTCATCAGTTACTGACTATAAGGATCGTCAGACATGCCCGCTTTTCGGAGATGGTGCTGCTGCTGTTCTATTAGAGGCCACTGAGGAGCAGAACATCGGAGTGATGGATTCTTATTTCCGTACAGATGGAAAGGGCCTTCCGTTCCTTCATATGAAGGCTGGAGGTTCAGTCTGTCCGCCGTCGCATTTCACAGTAGATCATCGCCTGCACTACCTCTACCAAGAGGGCCGCACGGTTTTCCGCTATGCGGTGACGAACATGAGTAATGACTGTGCCTTGATAGCCGAGCGTAATGGTCTGAATAAGGATAATATCCAGTGGGTCGTTCCGCATCAGGCAAACATGCGAATCATTGAGGCAGTGGCTAAGCGTCTGGAACTCCCGATGGAACAGGTGATGGTAAATATCGAGCGCTATGGAAATACGAGTGCTGCTACCATCCCATTGGCTCTTTGGGACTACGAAAGTAAGCTGAAGAAAGGTGATAACATGATTTTCACTGCCTTTGGTGCTGGTTTCGTTCATGGTGCATCTTATTACAAGTGGGCCTACGATACGGAGTAGAAAGTGAAGAGTGAATAGTGAAAAGTTAATGCATAAGGCAGGATTCGTCAATATCGTTGGCAACCCCAACGTCGGTAAAAGTACGCTCATGAACCAATTGGTTGGTGAGCGTATTTCCATTGCTACTTTCAAGGCACAGACTACCCGTCATCGCATTATGGGAATCGTGAATACACCAGAGATGCAGATTGTGTTTTCTGATACCCCTGGCGTGCTAAAGCCCAACTATAAGCTTCAGGAGTCTATGCTGGCGTTTTCAGAGTCAGCCTTACAGGATGCTGATATCCTGCTCTATGTGACTGATGTGGTTGAGAACCCGGAGAAGAACATGGACTTCCTAGTGAAAGTGCAGAAGATGGACGTGCCTGTCATCCTGCTCATCAACAAGATTGACGAGAGCAATCAGACGCAGCTAGGGGCTATCGTCGAGAAGTGGCACACACTACTCCCCAAAGCGGAGATCCTCCCTATTTCCGCCAAGAATAAGTTTGGCATCGACATGCTTCTCAAGCGCATTCAGGAGCTGCTCCCGGAGAGTCCGGCCTATTTTGACAAGGAACAGCTGACGGATAAGCCCGCCCGTTTCTTTGTTTCGGAGATTATCCGTGAGAAAATCCTGCTCTATTATGACAAGGAGATTCCTTACTCTGTTGAGGTCAGCGTGGAGCGTTTCAAAGAGGACGACAAGCATATACATATTAATGCCGTCATCTATGTGGAGCGCGAAAGCCAGAAGGGTATTATCATTGGTCATCAAGGAGTAGCCCTTAAGAAGGTGAGCACGGAGGCCCGTAAATCGCTGGAGAAGTTTTTCGCCAAGCCCATATTCCTGGAGATTTTTGTCAAGGTAGATAAGGACTGGCGTAGCTCTGAGCGAGAATTGAATAATTTTGGATATAACCCTGAATAATATGGGAAATTTAGTAGCAATCGTTGGACGCCCGAACGTGGGGAAATCTACACTGTTCAACCGCTTGACGAAATCACGTCAAGCGATTGTCAGCAATGAGGCTGGCACAACTCGTGACCGACAGTATGGTAAGTGTGAGTGGAATGGCCGAGAGTTCTCTGTAGTTGATACGGGAGGCTGGGTAGTTAACTCAGACGATATTTTTGAGGAAGAAATCCGTAAGCAGGTCATCATCGCTACAGAGGAAGCTGACCTTGTGCTTTTCCTTTGTGACATCGGTAATGGTGTGACGGGCTGGGACATGGATGTGGCTCAGATTCTTCGCCGTGCAAAGCTTCCTGTGGTGCTTGTGGCTAATAAGGCCGATGACGGAAAGGATCTTTACGACCAGTATGATTTTTATAAGCTCGGTTTGGGTGACCCGTATCCCATCAGTGCAGCAACTGGAAGTGGTACTGGTGACCTGCTTGACAAGGTGCTGGAGATGTTGCCAGAGAAGGCGAAAGATGATTTAGAGGATGGTATCCCTCGTTTTGCTGTCGTTGGCCGTCCAAATGCTGGAAAATCGAGTATTATCAATGCCTTTATAGGTGAGGAGCGCAATATTGTGACCGAGATTGCCGGCACGACCCGCGACAGTATCTATACCCGCTACGATAAGTTCGGCTTCGACTTCTATCTTGTGGATACGGCGGGTATCCGACGTAAGAACAAGGTAACAGAAGATCTTGAATTCTATAGTGTGATGCGCTCCATCCGTGCTATTGAGAATAGTGATGTGTGTATCCTGATGATTGATGCCACTCGTGGTATCGAGGCCCAGGATATGAATATCTTCCAACTGATTCAGAAGAATAACAAATCACTGGTGGTGGTGGTGAATAAATGGGATCTGGTAGAAGATAAGTCGCAGGTTGTTATTGACACCTTTACAAACGCTATTCGCCAGCGTATGGCACCATTTGTAGACTTCCCCATCATCTTTGCCTCTGCTCTTACCAAACAGCGTATCTTTAAAGTGCTGGAAACGGCCAAGGAAGTCTATCTTAATCGTAAGGTGAAGATTGGAACGTCGAAGCTCAACGAAGTCATGCTGCCGCTGATAGAGGCATTCCCACCGCCTTCGGTAAAAGGTAAATATATTAAGATTAAATATGTGGCACAGGTGCCGGACACTCAGATTCCTACCTTTGTGTTCTATGCCAACCTGCCTCAGTATGTGAAGGAGCCTTATAAGCGCTTCTTAGAGAATAAGATTCGCGAGAACTGGACGCTTACAGGCTCACCTATTAACGTTTTTGTACGACAGAAATAATGAAGAGCCTGCTGTGGGTGATTCTTGTCCTGATTAGTGTTGCCGCTTGTTCAGGTACGACGCCAGAAGAAATGGCTTCCTTGGCTGCTAAGGGCTACTACGATCATCTTATTCGTGGTGAGTACGAGCAGTTCTTGGAAGGGAAGGCAGGTTCTGATAGTCTGCCTGATGGCTATCGTGAGCAGCTGCTGACCTCTTACAGACAGTTCATGGCGCTACAGAACAAAGCTCATCATGGTATTCATGAGGTGCGTATCTCAAGGGCATCGACAGATACGGTGCAGCATCTCACGAGCGTATTTCTGGTTCTCTGTTATGGTGATTCCGTTAATGAGGAGATAGTTGTTCCAATGGTGCAACAAGACCATGGATGGCGGATGAAATAGTTTTGTATAAGAATAGTCAATCAATTTAAAGGATAACAACATGAAAAAAGCGATGATTCTACTGGCTATGACCAGTTTAGGAATTCCAAGCATGGCCCAGACTGAAACTACTCAGCAAGTGCCTGTGCTCAATGAGAAGCACTCGGAGTATATCCCTGTTGCACAATATTGGAAAGAGCATAATATCTTCCAGCATTTGGATTTGTCAGTCAGTTCTGGTACTACTGGCATAGGTATTGATCTTGCCTCGCCTATTGGTGAGTATTTCCAGCTTCGTGCAGGTTTTGATTATATGCCGCGCTTTACCGCTAAGATGAAGTTCGACGTGATGATTGGTGATCAACCAGCCCGTCAGTATGATGCCAATGGTAATCGTATTGAAACTTCTTTTGACCGTATGCAGGTAATGCTTCATGACTTCACAGGCGTTATAGCAGACGATCATGTAGATATGATTGGTAAACCTACAATGAACAACGTGAAGTTGCTTTTGGATTTCTTCCCCTTTAAGAATAACAAGCATTGGCATGTTACTGCAGGTTTCTATTGGGGACCTTCTAAGTTTGCTGAAGCTGTTAATTCAACAGAGTCGATGAATTCCCTTATAGCTCTTTCTATCTACAATAATCTTTACGACAAGTCGTATATTCATATCAATGGTGATGAGGATGGAAATCACCCGCCTCAGTACATCCTTCAGGTCCCCGATCCTGATGATCCCGATGGAAAAATGATGCCTGTTAGTCTTGATCCCCAAATAGAGCAGCGTATTCTGGCTTTTGGACGAATGGGATTCCATCTTGGAGACTATGCTCGTGATATCTACGATTCTAATGGTAACCTTTTACATGCTAAAGGTGACCCTTATATAATGGAGGGTGATGACAATAATATGGTGAAGGTAACTGCTAAGTCTAATAGTTTTAAGCCTTATCTTGGTATTGGTTATAGAGGACGCCTGGTGAAGAATCGTGACGACTGGAAAATCTCCGTTGATGCAGGTGTAATGTTCTGGGGGGGAAAGCCTGACTTGTATCTTCATGATGGTGTTAACCTCACAGAGGATATTACAAATATCAAGGGCCAAGTTGGCGATTATGTAGATTTGTTTAAGAAGTTTACGGTATTTCCTAACTTAAGTGTTAGATTTACAAAGACTCTCTTCTAAATAAAAAAGCTCCCGATTGGGAGCTTTTTTTATTTGATTATAACTTTCTTTCCATCCTTGATATAGATACCAGGGCGTGGGGTAGTTCCTTCAGGAATCTTTTGTCCTGTCAAGGTAAACATGCCTTTCTCTGTTACTTCCTCTTTGTCTACGGAATGGATGCCGCTGGCACCCTCTTCAAGTGCATCTGCATATCCATTACCTAAAACGAGGATACCTCTATTGTGCTCAATATACGTTCCTAATACAAGGCGATCCTCAGTTGCTTTTACAAAAGCCAGATGACCATTGACGTTTCCTAAGATACGGTAGCTATCATTGTTTTCCAGATTGAAATCTCTGTGGCCCCCGCCGAGCGTAGAACTATACCAGTTTCCGTGCAACAGGTTACCTCCAGGTGCAGAACCACTATTACTGGTTTGTATTGTGATGATGTTGTCAGATGGTCTTCCACCATTCAGACGGATGAGAACAGGTGTCCTAGCAGGAATTTGGCTACCCATTTCGGTCATTTGGAAGGCATCTGTGCTTACAGAACTAACATAATAAGCTTTCATACCTCCGCTTAAAGTGAAGGGAAAACCTGACATGAAGGTTGCCCAATAGTGGCCATCGGCTTGTGTCTCCGGTTGAATACCAACATAGTTATCACCTCCTAAAGGAATGAAAGTCCAGTCAGGTCTTGAACCGGAAATGCTAACGAATCCTCCTCCACCTTCTTCATTGCTTTCGTCGTTCAGATATTTGGTAAAACCTTCATAAGAGCCATAGATTTGGTAATTACCGCCAATTGCTAATAAGCTGGGGTAGAAATTGCCTTTGGCACCCAGACTGGAACTCTGGCAAAACATATCGTATTGTACACCTCCAATATTCTTCAAGTACCAGACTGATCCCATGTGTGAACTAACGGTTCCCCAATCATCTACAGTCTGTAGGGCCTTTAGGTTTACAGAGCCTGTGGCTGCATTCTTAAAGACGTAACCGTCGTACATGACAATATAACGACCAGAATCTGTATTTCTTACTCGGTAGAAACCATCAGCAAGTTGTGCTGAAGCCGTTAATGCCATTCCGGCTAAAATCATCAAAGTAAAAATTTTCTTCATAATCTATATTTTATAGTCAGATAAAAGCCCAGCCCCATTTTGGGACCGGGCTTTGAAGTCTTATCTGTTACTTGATATTATTCAGCGATGCAGATAGATACACGATTGCTGTCGTTGTCCTCGAAGGGCTGTACACGAGCACCCTTGCTGTCGAAGCTAATACGGCTCTCGGCGATGCCAGCGTTCTTCAGGGCCTTAACCACTGCGTCTGCACGGCCAGCAGCCAGACGATCGTTGATGCGATCATTACCTGTACCAGCGTCAGCGTAACCAGTAATCATAACCTTAGAGGTGGGGTTCTGGTTCATGTAAGCTACGATGTCCTGAACCTTCTGTGCCTCAGAGTCACGGATAACGGTCTTATTGATCTGGAAGAAGATATCGCGGCGAAGGGGCTCAGCTGCAGTTACTGCGGGCTCAGCGGGAACCTCAACAATCTTCTCTACGATCTTCTCAACATACTTGATCTCGGGCTCTGGAGCGGGGATGAACTTGGTAGAGTAGGTCTTGCCAAGAGCAATCTTTGCGCCGAGGAGCAGATTGAAGTATGAGTCGGGGTTACCAGCGTTCTTGAAGTTGAACTTGTCACCCAGGATGTTAGCGTTGAACTCAGCACCGATGCTTACCTTATCAGATACCTTGTAGTCGGCAGTCAGACCAGCCTGTGCGAAAGGCAGAACGGCTGACTTGTTCTCATACATAGGAGTCCACTTAGAAGCTGAAGTTACATCAGCATACTTTACCTTCCATTTAGCATCAATGTTAGCAGCGTCGTCACACTTTGAGCGGAAGTTAACACCACCACCGATGAATGCACCGAACTCGAACTTACGGTTGGGGTTGAAACCTGCGATAATGTTTGAGAGGTTGAATGTCAGGTCGATAGAAGGAGCAAAGTATGTGAACTTATAATCCTGCTTGTCGATACCGATTGTGGTCAGATCAAACTTATCCTTGTCGAAACCACCCTTACCCTGCCAAGCGTTGATAGCCAGACGAGCACCAATGGCCTTAGAGAAGTTATAGCCAACAGCAGCCTGTACGTTAGGCGAAATGAGCTTACCGAAGTCAGTCTCACCAGTGGTGTACTGTGCACCACCCTGAATCTGAACGTACCAGTGCGGCTCGAAGACGTATTCTGTCGTGCCCTTCTGCTCCTGAGCAGATACTGACAGACCAGCCATCAGCATCAGGCAAGACAATATTGCTTTCTTCATTTTCATATCTGTTACTTAATTATTTTTTAATTCACAATGTTAATAACTCACGTCTCCTAACTATTATTCAACAGTGATAGGATAGGTCTTGCTTACTACATAACCAGAGTAGTCAACGGTCTGGTAGATGATCTCGCACTCTCCGTCGTACTTAACATCCAGGTCGATAACCTTCTGCTGACCGCTGATAAGCTTAGCGTCAACGATCTCGTCGTTATGACGAACTGCGATGTACTTGTACATAGCAGGTACGAGATACTCCTCAGTCGGTGAAGTCAGGATGAGGTTCATCTTGTGACCATTGGTCTTGATGTGCAAGCCCGGAGACAGACGATACATACTCTCGTCACCCTCGTCGGCATTCTTGAACAGTACAATAGGAGCTACAGTGTTGAAGAAGTAGTGGTCACCAGCAACAGAAGCAATCTTAGCAGAAACCTTAGACAGGAAGTTAGAAGCACTTGCCTGGAGGGCTGCGATATCATCGCTTGAAGATGCATGATAAACCTTCTTCAGTTTTGCGAGCACATTGTTTGCATAAGGAATATTGCTAACGATAGCCTTAATCTGAGCCTGAGTGAGAGTAGCAACATCTACATTTGCGCCATTAATAGTCTCAATCTGATAACCAGTCTCTTTAATCTTGACAATCTCAGAAACCTTCTTACCAGATGCCTTAATCAGGGCAGCAACGGCCTTCTCGATAGACTCAACATCAACGTTAGCCTTGATGGCAGCCTTGCCGTTTGCATCGAGCTCCCAGAAAGTCTTATAAGACAGAGGCTCAACAGCAGCAACGAGAATCTTAGTTGCAGAAGTAGCTACATTGTACTTACCAGTAGCGCGGAGAGCCTGATACTTCATCTTATACTTGTTGGTGTAAGTCTTCTGATACTGGTTCTGGAGCCACTGGAGAGCTTCCTTCACGAGCACCTTGCTGGCTTCGGTCTTACCACCCTCACTCTTGGCAGCCTTTACCTTCTCAACCATATCCTTGATCTTGCTCATGTCGCCTAAGAGCTTCCAAGATTCATCGAGGTTGTAAGAGATAGCCTGAGCCCACTTAGCCATGGGGAGGTGAACCTTAGCCTGATAGAGGTATGCATTGTCTGTCTCACCCTCGTTCAGAATCTCACCGTGCTTACCAAGAGCGATGGTCAGATCGTGGTCAGAAGACTTAACGTCAGAAATCTCATAAGGATAAACATTACCCTTGCTGTCAACGATGTCGAACTTAACATTAGAAATGTCAACGCTCTTCGGGTTCATCTGGAAGTAGATAGTACCTACGTTGTTAGCATACTGAGCCAGCTGGGCACCACCATCCTCGAAGCGGATCTGCTTAACCTTGCCAATCCAAGGACCAGTCTCTTCAGTTCTCTTCTCCCATCCGCCGTTCTTAGCGTCATACAGATACTGGCCGTTAGGATTGTTGATAGCCTCGTCCAGACTTGTGTAGTAAGCGCTCACCTTAGGATTGGTGGTCGGGAATACGGTCAGGTCGCTCATGTTCTTGCCATAGTAGCTGAACAGAGTAGGAATGCTGATTCCAGGAATGTTGATTGTACCAATCACAGCGTCGATGGTCTCCTCAACCTTTACGTCATAGATGGCGTTCTTGATCAGGTCATCGATCTTGTCGTTGATAGCGTTGATACGATTGTTGTAAGACTTGATACTGTCCTCTGCAGTCTTCATGCGAGACTCGAGACTGTTAACACGCCCCTGAGTAGCAATTAGGTCAGTTCTAAGATTCTTGAGAGTGTCTTTAACGACATCGACTTCCCTGCCAAGACTGTCGATACGCAAATTTGTCTTGCTGATCCTGTCAAGAAGATTTTGCTTCATGACGTCCATGTCCTTGTAGATTCCAGCGGAAACGTCGTCGACATTGTCCTTACAAGAAACAAATGATGTTGTGCCTGCAAAAAGCATTGCAGCCATCAGAATACCATTAATAATTTTCTTTTTCATTTGAACTTAAAAATTATAATTAAACAATTAAAAATATGATATATCTATGCATTAATTTATATAAATCGGTGACAAAAGTAGGCATTTATTTCCAATTGTGCAAGAAAATTTTATTTTTTTTTTCAAAATATCATCATTTTCTGCGTTATTTCTGCCTTTTGGGCATTTTTTCCTTGGATTTTTATGCTTCCAATTGTTTTATGCGTAGTCTCGGTGCGCCTGACAGGACTCGAACCTGCACGTCTCACGACACCAGATCCTAAGTCTGACGCGTCTACCAATTCCGCCACAGGCGCCCTTGTTCGTGCAGCGCGGGGTTTTTGAGCCGCGGCACTGCTGGGATTCGCGGTGCAAAGGTACGACATTTTTTTCATTCCACCAAAAGTTTTCGTGCAAATTCTATCATAGAATCCTCACCTTTAACAAAATCTTCCGTTGAGAGGCCCACTTGATAGTCGGGCTCGATACCAAATTCCGTATGCTGACGCTGACGATCATACATCGGACAAGCTGAGAAGCGTACCACCCATCCGTTGGGTAGGGTGGAGGTTAAGGGTAGGCCTGCGCCACCACCAGTACGATCGCCCACCACTTTGACGGTGGGCATACATTTCATATATTTCACGAACTCGTTGGCGGCACTATATACCTCTCGGTTGGTGAGGACGGCTACAGGTTTTTGCCAACGGATGCGTGATGAGGGCTCGATATATTGCTCTTCCATGCTGGAGAAGTCGTTGTGCCCTTTGCCTGTCTTGTGCTGCATGTAGCCCACGAGGGTTTTCTCATTACAGAATCGGGCTGCAAGTTTCTCTGCATTGGTAAGGTCGCCACCGCCATTGCCTCTGACATCGAAGATCAAACCATTGCAGAACGCCAAATACTGTAACACCTCGTCGAGGTTGCTTTCTCCGATGGCATTGTTAAAGCTGCTGTAGTAAACATATCCGATGTTGTCGTCGAGGATACGATATGTCAGACCACTGGCTATGCGATAGTCTGTACCCAGGTATCGCCGTTGAAGTGTATCGCTGAAATTAGTCGGGTAGTCTTCGTGCCATTTCCAGTAACGTCCGTAGTCGAAGGCGGTGCTGAGGTTCACATGGCCATCCCGGAGTTCGCCAAGCATAGAGGTAAGCACCTCAAACAACTGTTCGTCGTTCAGATTGCTTTCCGCGCGTACATTATATATATTATATATGTTTTGCCAATCGAGGCCGTATTCATGCTGTTTGTAGTCGAAGAAACAGTAGTGCTCGTCGATGATATGCCATAGTGCCTCGAAGTTGCCTTTTGGGGTATCCTCGTACTCTTCGGTATCAACACATGAGGTTGCTACGAACAGCATGCTGATCAGATAAAACAGAACTTTCTTCATAAGCTACGGGCGATTCCAATGAGCACACGATGGGTATAGACGTGTTGCTTCAGGTTATTCACTTGGGCTTGCTGGTAGTTGCCGAGATAGCCCACACGGAGGTCCCACTTCTTGCCTGTATGCCAATCGATGGTAAACAGCTGTCGCATGGTGGGAGCAGAGATAAAGGTGGTAGGCACGATATTGTGGTCGTAGTTGCCTCGTGAGAAGATCTCGTAGTACGATTGTCCGTAGTTAGGGCTGAACATCAGGCCCACCAAAGGCAGGGCCAGCTCGTAGCGGATGGAGAAGCATGCACGTCCGATATTGAGATCGTAGGTGGCAATGCCTGAGGGCATGATATTCAGGGCAGCCCGAGCCTGGACGGGGTTGTTGGAATTGATCATGCCATAGAGCACACCGATGTTGGCATTGGCCATTCCGCCTGCCTGTAGGCGCAGCTTGTTGTCCATCAGTCGCCAGTTATAGTATTTTCCCCAGTAGAAATAGTAGTTGCCTTCGAGCATAGAGATGTTCTTACTGCGGTCTTTGGCTGACGAGATGTCTGCTTCGTGCTCCCATTGCGTGCTCCACCTGCTTTCGGGCTTTTGGCGCTCCTTTATATATAAAAAGGTGAAACCCGTACCAGAGAAATGCTCAGGTGTCAGATAGGTGTCGAGGATACGTGAGGGACCAAGGCCGAATGTGTACGACTGGGCCACAGCTTCAACAGATGCTGCTAAAAGGAGACCTATCAGTTTAATCCTCATCATCAAACAGACTTAATTCTCGAACTTCCTTGACATTCTCTGTTCCTGGTGCTTTTGTCTCGACCTGGGGCGTTTCTGCTTCTGCCTCCTCGAGTTCTTCCTGCTCTTCTGGCTCTGGAACCTCAGGCTCTTCAGGGGGCTCAGGGAAGCGGATGGGCTCGAGTTCAGTAATCGACTCGATGGTATAGGTGGTCAGACGCTTGCCTTTGGCCTTGTAGCCCTTGACGGAGATAAACTGCTCAGCGTCAATCTCTTCCGAACCTCGGAAGGCATCGTCGCCACCATAGGTTACCTGAATGCGTGGATAAGGCGTATCAGTAAGCAGAATCGACTGGGAGACAGGATTCTCCGAGATCCAGTTCTGCTTCTTCTTGTTGGCATCCATCTGGAAGCGCTTCATGTAGGGATAACCTTGGTTATCAGCGTCATAGAGGATGCCTGTCCATACCTTGTCAGGATCGTACTTCTCGATAAGCAGGATGTTGTCCTCGTAGTGGTTGTTCTCGTCGAAGTTGCTCAGATAGTATTCGCCATTCTTCAGGACGACGAGGATCTGGTCTTCGTCGAAGAATTCGCCCAACAGTTGTCCATGCTCGTCGTAGTTCAGTCGTTTCACATCGGGGTCGTACCACACCTTGCGCCCTCCGAGAGTCGAGTGTCCACGACTCTTCAGACCAATGCGATAAACAGAGAACTTTGTCAGCAGGTTTCCCTTCGAGGTGCGTCCCTTGATGGAAATCTCCGAGAAATCCTTGTCGAAGATTGTTTTCTTGATCTTCGGATTGGGATCGAGCGTAACCTTGATGACCTCGGCCTCACCATTGGGGTTGGCAGAGAAATACATGATCCTCGAGCCAGGTGTACCCTGTGTCACATCGTACTCCCTGTCGCGAATCATGGAAGTCATGTTGAAACGCTTCATGAAGCAGAAGCCCTTCTTTCCGTCACGATACACCACATTATAGATGGTACGCGAGTCGTTCTTCTTGAATACGTTGATATAGAGCACGTTTTTGCCCACGAACACTTTTTCTGCCACGCGGATCACCTTGTATTTACCTTCCTTATAGAAGATGATGATATCGTCGAGGTCGGAGCAGTTGCACACAAACTCGTCCTTTTTCAGTCCTGTACCTATAAAGCCGTCTGCACGATTGATGTAGAGCTTCTGATTGGCTTCAGCCACCTTCGCGGAGTCGATGGTGTCGAAATTGCGTATCTCCGTCTGGCGCGGATGGTCCTTACCATATTTGTCCTTGAGGAACTGGAACCAATTGGCTGTCACCTCCACGAGATTGGCTAAGTCGCGATCAATCTCCTCAATCTCAGCCTTCAGACGGGCCATGAGCTCTTCTGCCTTCTCCTTATTGAACTTCAGGATGCGCTGCATCTTGATTTCGAGCAACTTCAGGATGTCGTCCTTCGTCACCTCACGAATCAGACTGGGGTAGTAGGGTGTCAGTCGCTCGTCGATATGCTCGCAGACCTTATCCACATTGGGGGCTTCCTCGAATTTCTTGTCTTTATAGATGCGCTCCTCGATGAAGATCTTTTCCAGCGAGTAGAAATGGAGTTGCTCCAAGAGCTCGCCCTTGCGGATTTCGAGTTCCTGGCGAATCAGGTCCTTCGTGCGATCTGTAGTATGACGGAGCACATCGCTCACAGTCAGGAACTTAGGCTTATTGTCTTCGATGACGCAACAGTTGGGCGAGATGCTGATCTCGCAATCCGTAAAGGCATAGAGGGCATCGATGGTCTTGTCGCTCGACACGCCAGGAGCCAGATGCACCTGTATTTCCACGTTGGCAGCAGTCAGGTCCTCCACCTTACGGGCCTTGATCTTTCCCTTTTCCACTGCCTTCACGATGGAATCCTGAATGCTCTCCGAAGTCTTCGAGAAGGGAATCTCTCGGATGACGAGCGTCTTCTGGTCTATCTTCTCAATTTTCGCCCTCACTTTGACGGAGCCTCCACGCTGCCCGTCGTTATACTTGCTGACGTCGACGCTACCCGCTGTGGGGAAATCGGGGAAGAGCTGGAAGGGCTGTTCGTGGAGGTAGGCGATGGCTGCATCACAAATCTCACAGAAATTATGGGGCAGGATCTTCGTGGATAGGCCCACCGCAATACCTTCTGCGCCCTGAGCCAGTACCAATGGGAACTTCACAGGCAGGGTGATGGGCTCCTTGTTGCGCCCATCATACGACATCTTCCACTCTGTGGTCTTGGGGTTGAACACAGTGTCGAGGGCAAACTTCGAAAGTCTGGCCTCGATATATCGTGGGGCAGCAGCACTCGAGCCTGTGAGGATGTTTCCCCAGTTTCCCTGTGTGTCGATGAGCAGGTCCTTCTGTCCCATCTGCACGAGGGCATCACCAATGGAGGCATCGCCATGAGGGTGGAACTGCATCGTGTGGCCCACGATGTTCGCCACCTTATTATATCTGCCGTCGTCCATGCGCTTCATCGAGTGGAGGATGCGTCGCTGCACGGGCTTCAGACCGTCCTCGATATGGGGGACGGCACGATCCAGGATGCTATAACTGGCGTAGTCCAAGAACCAGTTCTGGTACATGCCGCTCAAGTGGTGTACCGCTGCGGCATCAAAGCGGTTTACGGGTTGATAGTCGGAATGGCCCTCTTGCAGGGTTTCCGACTCTTGCTGTTCTGTGTTCTCAGACAGCTGGCTTTCATTGCCGTCTTCTCTTATTTCGTCGTCCATTTGCTTATGGGTCTTTAGCTTTCTGCGTGCAAAGTTAATCATTTTTGGCGAGAAAGAAGAGGAATTAAGTTTTTTTAGCGTGAAGTGTCTTTTTAATATGGCTGATTGTAATGGAATTTCGTTATTATCTTGAAGGTTCTATAAGTCGCTGGCAATCAAACGATTAGGTGGATTTTGATTTTGCGCCGTCTAAAAAGGGGCTTTACTCGGAGTAAAGTGGAGGTTTACCCGGAGTAAAGTCCTGCTTTAGTCGGAGTAAACTCCAAGGGTGAAGCGGACAGATGGACGTTTGTAATAAAAAATCGACTGGGCAGCAAGGGGTGGGACCATCATTCCGAATTGAAAAAACCTTGATAACCTTTGGTTATCTCAGAAAAAAGGCTTAACTTTGCAGGCCAAATAGTAAATTGTAATTCGTAATTCGTAAATAGAAAGATGACAGCAAACGAGATTCGCGACTCATTCAAGAAGTTCTTTGAGTCGAAACAACATGCCATCGTGCCTTCTGCACCGATGGTGATTAAGGACGACCCCACACTGATGTTCACTAATGCTGGTATGAACCAGTGGAAAGATATCATTCTCGGCACTCGCGACCCAGAGCCGCGCCGTCGTGCCGATACCCAGAAGTGCCTTCGCGTCTCTGGTAAGCACAACGACCTTGAGGAGGTGGGCCACGATACCTACCATCACACGATGTTTGAGATGCTCGGCAACTGGTCGTTTGGCGACTACTTCAAGGAAGGCGCTATCGATATGGCCTGGGAGTATCTGGTGGACGTGCTGAAGTTGAATCCCGAGGATCTCTACGTGACTGTTTTCGAGGGTTCGCCCGAGGAAAACATCCCTCGCGACGATGAGGCTGCCAAGTATTGGGCTAAGCACGTGCCCGAGGACCATATCATCAATGGTAACAAGCACGACAATTTCTGGGAGATGGGCGATACGGGTCCTTGTGGCCCTTGCTCTGAGATCCACGTGGATTCCCGTACTCCTGAGCAGCGCAAGGCCTCTGGCAAGAGTGGTCGTGAGCTCGTAAACCAGGACGATCCCCAGGTGATTGAGATCTGGAACCTCGTGTTCATGCAGTTCAACCGCAAGGCTGACGGTAGTCTTGAGAAACTCTCGATGAACGTCATCGATACAGGTATGGGCTTCGAGCGCCTCGTCCGCATGCTGCAGGGCAAGCACTCCAACTACGATACCGATATCTTCCAGCCCATCATTAAGGCCGAGGAGCAGATTACTGGGCTGAAATATACTACCTTCGAGGAGGGTGAAGTCAGCAAGGAGCAGGATGACATCAACGTGGCTATGCGCGTCTGTGCCGACCATCTTCGTGCCGTATCATTCTCGATTGCTGATGGCCAGCTGCCTTCGAACGCTAAGGCCGGCTACGTGATTCGTCGTATCCTCCGTCGTGCTGTGCGCTACGCCTATACATTCCTGAATCAGAAGGAGTCGTTCCTCTATAAACTCGTGCCTACGCTGGTAGCTGAGATGGGCGAGGCCTTCCCAGAGTTGAAGGCCCAGCAGCAGCTGATTTCAAAGGTGATGAAGGAAGAGGAAGATGCTTTCCTCCGCACTCTCGACAAGGGTATCTCCCTGCTCGACAAAGCGATGGACGAGATGAAGGGTAAGGGAGAGAAGGAGTTGAATGGCGAACAGGCTTTCCGCCTCTTCGATACCTATGGCTTCCCCCTCGATCTTACGGAGCTCATTTGTCGTGAGAACGGCTTCACCGTCAACGAGGAACAGTTCAATGTGGAGATGCAGAAGCAGAAGGAGCGTGCGCGTAATGCAGCTGCTGTAGAGAACTCAGACTGGGTGGAGATTGCCCAAGGTGAGCAGCAGTTCGTAGGCTATGACTATACGGAATACGAGTGCCACATCCTGCGCTATCGTAAGGTGACGCAGAAGAAGAACGAGTTCTATGAGCTCGTACTCGACTATACGCCGTTCTATGGCGAGATGGGTGGTCAGGTAGGTGACCAGGGTGTTATCTGCAACGAGGCTGAAACCATCGACATCATCGACTCCAAGCGCGAGAACAACCAGACTGTACATATCGTGAAGCAACTGCCTAAGGATCCATCAGCCCAGTTCATGGCTTGTGTGGATACCGAAAAGCGCGACGCCTCTGCTGCCAACCATACCGCTACCCACCTGCTCGACTACGCCTTGAAGCAGATTCTGGGTGATCATGTAGAGCAGAAGGGTTCGTTCGTATCGCCTGATACCCTGCGCTTCGACTTCTCTCACTTCGAGAAGGTGAGCGATGAGCAGATCCGTGAGGTGGAGCGCATGGTGAACGATATGATTCGTCAGGACATTCAGCTCGACGAGCATCGTGACGTGCCCTTCGATGAGGCCAAGAAACTTGGTGCCATCGCCCTCTTCGGCGAGAAGTATGGCGACAAGGTGCGTGTGGTTCGCTTCGGACCTTCTTGTGAGTTCTGCGGTGGTATCCACGCTAAAGCCACAGGTAAGATCGGCTTCTTCAAGATTGTTTCCGAGAGTTCTGTGGCAGCAGGTATCCGTCGTATCGAGGCCAAGACTGGTAAGGAATGCGAGGAGCTGCTCTATCAGACAGAGGATATCCTGAAGGCTGTAAAGGCATTCTTCAACAATGCCAAGGATCTGCAGGGCGTCATTGCCAAGTATATCGAGGAGCACGACTCCATGAAGAAGGATATCGAGCAGTTCCAGGCTCAGCGTGTGCAGGCCCTCTCTCAGGAACTGGTCAAGAAGGCCCGTACTGTGAATGGTGTCACAGTGGTAACAGGTAAGTTCGACATGATGCCCAATGCTGCCAAGGATCTGGTGTTCAAGGTGCGCGAGCTGCATCCAGAGGGCCTCGTTTGTGTGGTAGGTACCATCTTCGACAGCAAACCTATGCTGAACGTCATGCTCAGCGATGATATGGTGAAGGATCATGGTCTGAATGCAGGCCAGCTCGTTCGTGAGGCCGCCAAACTGATGCAGGGTGGTGGTGGCGGACAGCCTCACTTCGCCTCTGCTGGTGGTAAGAACCCTGATGGTCTCTCTGCCGCTATCGACAAGGTCATTGAGCTTTGCAAGTTGTAAACAAGAAATAAGGAGGTAATTATGGCACTGAATCTGAACAAGAACCTGAAGCTCTACTACTCCATCAAGGAGGTGGCAGAGATGTTTGAACTCAATGAGAGTACGCTTCGCTACTGGGAGCAGGAGTTCCCATTCCTGAAGCCGAAGGTAAGCGGACCTTCAAAGGTGCGTCAGTATCAAGAAAAGGATATTGAGCAGATCCGGTTGATCCATAACCTTGTGAAGAAGCGTGGCTTCAAGATCTCCGCAGCCCGTAAGATCCTGACGCAGAACCGCAAAGGTGCAGAAACCAAGGCTGATGCCCTGGAGCGCCTGATAGCGGTGCGCGATGAACTGCAGGTATTGAAGAAACAGTTGGATTACCTTCAATAAACAATAATCCCAGCCATTTGGCGGGGATTATTGTTATCTGGGTCTTCCTCCGAATTCATCCTTATGCTTCTGCTTGAAGGCATCGGCTTCCTTCAGCATTTCCTCAACGGCTCTCTCCAACTGCCGATCTCGTCCGCTGAGATAATCCTCAGGGGTGTTATAGACAATGATCTCAGGCTTCAAGAGGGTGTTCTCGCCATAGTCGCCACGCATATCAATACGCCCCACCTGTGGGATACCGAAGGTGATACCGTTGACGAGTGTCTCCCACCATACGCTGGAAGCTGTACCTGCTACAGGCGTTCCGATGAGCTTGCCAATCTGCAGGTCCTGATATTCACGAGGGAATCCGCATGCATTACTATAGTCATCCTCACAAATCAGAACACACGAAGGACCAATCCATTGGGCTGAAGGCTCTACACCAAGGTACTTGCCGTGAGCCAGGAAGTGAGAGTGCTGACGTCCGCTCAGCAGGTGGCAGAGGTCGTCGTGCAGATATCCACCACCATTATGGCGCTCGTCTACGATGACTGCATCGCGATTACGGTTATCCTCATTCAACAACTCATTATAGAGCTTACGGAAACAGTCGCCATTCATTGAGGCGATATGCACATAGGCCACACGGCCTCCAGAGAGGCTGTCCACCATCTGACGGTTGCGCTCTACCCAACGGTCATAGAGCAGATCGCTCAACTTCGACTTCGTGATGGGTTTCACAGTAATCTCCTTACCGCCAACGGTGAGACGTACAGGTCTATTGGCTTTGCCTTCCAATAGCGGAAAGTAGTCTTCACCTTTCTTGATGGTTATGCCATCAATTCGCTCGATAATGTCGCCAGCCTTGATACCCGTCTTACGGATGGAAAGTGGACCGCCATAGACAATCTCAGCGATCTTCAGACCATCACCTTCGTAGTTCTCATCGAAGAAAGCACCCAATTCTGCAGTCTGTGAGGGAGCCGAAGGACGATAGCGGGCTCCTGTGTGCGAGGCATTCAGCTCGCCGAGAAGTTCACAAAGCATCTCGCCGAAGTCGTACTCATTATTAATATAAGGTAGGAATTTGGCATAGATCTCACGATATTCCTCCCAGTCTACACCATGAATGTCGGTGCGGTAGAACTTATCCTTCACCTGTCGCCAAACATGGTCGTAGAGGTTCTCACGCTCTTTATAGGGACGATAGTTAAAGGTAGCCTCAAAGTCGATGTTTGAAGGCTTGCCTTTGGCGAGGTCGATCTTCTTGATGCCACCCTTGCCAATCTGGTAGAGTTCCTTCATCTTTTCATCTGTATCCAGATAGCCACGCCCTATATCTTTCAGCACAATCTCCGTTTTACCCTCCAGCAGGTCGTGCTTCCAAAGGTCATAACCACCCTCGAAGGCTGCCTGGTAATAGAGTGTATCACCCTTGGCTGTCATCACGGCATCACCAAGTGAAGAAGAGTTGGCCGTCACTCTTACCACGCGTTTACGGCAGTTCTCCAGGTCGAGGCTCAATACTGGTACAGAAGCAGGAGCCTTCGTGGCTTTTTCGTTCTTGCCGGATTTGGCGGAAGCCTCGGATTTCTCCGATTTCTTGGGGTTGTTGGCTTCGTCTAAGAGGGCTTTCTCTTCCTTCGTCATGAGGAATCGCTCATAGGCGTCGATGTCGAAGAACATCAGGAAGTAGTCTCTCTCCACACCATGTCCACCATGGTTCTTATAACCCTCACGGTCACTGCGGAAGAGCATGGCCTTACCATCAATCACCCACTTGCCGTTATCGTCGTTATAGGCGCTGTTCGTCAGGTTGAAAGGCTTCTCTTTGCCTGAGGCATCGAGCAGGGCGATGTCAGTATGGTGGTAGCCACCGTCACCGATATAACTGGCAAGGAGCCACTTGCTGTCAGGACTCCAGGCAAAATCGATGTCGCCATCGCTATAGGAGAAGACAAACTTGCCGTCCATCACTGTGCGGATTTGCTTGCTGGCGAGGTTGATGATGCGGATGGTGCCGCGGTCCTCGAAATAGGCTATCTCCTTACCGTCTGGACTATACTGCGGCTGGAAAGAGGTCTTGTTCTGATTCGTCAGCTGTTCCTCCTTGAGGTCGGTGGCATAGGTAAACTGCTTCTCGTCCTTGTTCTTGATAGTGGTCTGATAGATGTTCCAGCAGCCGCCACGCTCCGAGGCATAGGCAATGCTGCGGCCGTCAGGTGAAAAGCTGATGCTACGTTCCTGCTCTGGTGTATCTGTGATGCGCTTTGTGGTCTTGTACTCGGTAGAGGTGACATAGACATCACCGTGAAGCACGAAGGCAATCTCCTTGTTCTTGGGCGACACACTGATCTCCGTAGCTCCTGTAGTCCTTACCTGACGAATCAAGTCACGATCGGCACGGTCGCTAACAATGGTAACGGCTACATGCTGCGGCTCACTGCCTGCACGGACGGTGTAGATCTCGCCGTCGTAGCTATAACAGAGTGTGCCGTCGTTGGCTGCCGTCAGATAACGTACAGGGTTCTTCTGATGACGTGTGATCTGCTGTTCCTGTTTACCGTCCACGCTGCGACAGTAGATGTTCGATGTGCCGTCTTTCTCACTCAGATAGTAAAAGCCACTGCCATCGGCTTTCCATACAGGGTTACGGTCTTCACCGCCGAAGTCCGTCAGTTTAGTGTAGGCTCCCTTGGAGAGTAACCAGATGTCACGGCAGATAGGCGATTGGTGGTGCTTACGGAATGCATCCTCACTGCCCTTCATATCCTGATAGAGCAGATCGCCCGTCTGCTGGTTGATGCTGAGGGCAGCCATGGCGATGGCAGAGAACATACGGGGTCTGCCGCCATGGAGTCCCACCTCATAGATCTGTGGAAACTTGGCACTGGCAAAGATGTTCGACTGTGCCGAGGGCATCGCATTGGTGCTGAAAAGCACGTGGTCGTTGTCCTTAAATGCCAAGGGAAGTTCGGAGCCGCTGTTTGTGGTTAGACGTGTGGGCTCTCCACCATATTGTCCGACGACATAGACGTCGAGACTTCCCTCACGGGCAGAGGCGAAAGCAATCTTACTGCCGTCAGGACTCCATACAGGATAGGCATCGTAAGCGGGGTTGGTAGTCAGCTGTCGGGCTACACCCCCTGTTGTAGGAACCGTAAAAAGGTCTCCTTTGTAAGAAAACACAATCGTCTTGCCGTCTGGAGAGATTGCGCTATAACGCAACCAGAGCGGCTTTTGCTGTGCCATTGTCGTGAGAGAAGTGGCGACACAGGCAATGGTAATAAGTAATTTCTTCATGCGGTTGTTAGCTTTTGAGTTTATTGTAGCGGATTCCATTTGGAACCTACAGAAAATACAGTCTCTGGTGTAATTTGGGCAGCCTCCTTTTTCGTGAGCTGATGACTCCAGACCACACGGTCCTTGGTTTTTGCTCCCTCGCCACTGTTGTTGTATTCAAGATAGCGGGCTGTTTGTTCGTGCTGCTTCTCCCAGTGGTGCCATCCTTCAGGACGGATATGACCTCCAAGTTCGCAATTCATGAAAAGTGTATAACCGTAATCACGCCAAGGACGCCCCAGATATACCTGGTCTACGCCTTCTTTGGCAATCAGACGACAGTTATTAAATATGTAGCCATAAGCTTGATCCTTAGGTGTGGAGGCTGCTGTGACATAGGAGTTGACAAGACTCTCGATGGTGCAGTCTTCAAACCATGCAATGGACGGGCCAAAGATAAAGTCTGTGGTGCCGCAGATATAACAGCCTTTGAAATACAGGCGGGTACCGGCCACACCAGTGTAGATGGTGTCCTGATGACCGATAAAGCGGCAGTTGATAAAGAGCAGACGATCACCTTCTGTATGTAGTGCTACTGCCTGTCCTAACCGAGCGGAGTTGTTCTCGATGGTGAGGTTCTTCAGCGTGATGGCATTACCCTCTATCTTCAGCGTGTAAGTGCGGAAGGTACCCATGGGCTTGCCTGTCTCCGGACGTTTCACATTGGCGTGGTCGTCATAGGTGATGATGGTCTTCTCCTTGCTTTCACCGCAAATCTCGATGTTCTGCAGCCACTGGGGAATGATCAGCTTCTCTTTGTAGGTACCGTTCTTTACGAAGATCACTTTGTGATAGTCCATAAAGGCCCGGCATACCTCGATGGCTTCGTCGATGGTACGGAACTCTCCCGTGCCGTCGCGTGCCACGAAAATCGTATCCGGGTTGTCGTAGCTTTTTGCTTGTGCTGCGACCGTAAGTGTTACAGCGATTAGTAGAAGTAGTTTTTTCATATTGTAGTTGATTTTTACATGATTTCCGAGATTTCCTTGAGGTCAGGCACTCGCTTGAGGTTGTCGATGATGGTTTTTACATCCTCACGGTCGTGGACGCGCAAGTCGATGCTTCCGTCGAAGATGCCGTCTTCACAGGTGATGGTTATCTTATGGATGTTGACATTCATCTGAGAAGAGATAATCTGCGTAATCTCGTTCAGCATTCCCACACGGTCGATACCGCTGATGCGGATGGTGGCGTCGAAATAGAGAATCTTGTGCATGTCCCACTTGATATCGAGGATGCGGTTTCCGAAGCTTGACTTCAGCTTGGCGGCCACGGGACAGGTGCGCTTGTGAATCTCTATCTGGTTTTTATTGTTAATATAGCCAAGGGCATCGTCGCCGGGGATAGGATGACAGCAGCCCATGAACTTATACTGGTTGATGTTCTCCTCATTGATGAAGATAGGCTTCTTGCGGTTGAACTTCTCTGGTACGATAAAGAGGTCATGCTTCTGCGTCTCTTCCTTTTTCTTCTTGCCCACAAAGGGCACATATTTGCGCCAGCCGATGCCGTCGTCGCTTACCTTATTCTTACCGTTCAGTTCGTCGATATCCTTCTCGCCCAAGAGTACGATCTTCTCTCCTAAGGCCATATAGAACTCTCCACGTTTGCTGTAGTCATGGAATTCCGCCAGTTTATCAGCCAGCACAAGACTGGGTTCGAAGCCGTTCTTCTGCAGGAAGGCATTCAATGTGTCTTCTCCCTTGCGCTGTATCTCACGGTTGTCACGGCGCAGGATGGCCTGAATCTTAGCCTTTGCCTTCGCCGTAGAGACGAAATTGATCCACGACGGACTGACGTGCTGCGACTTGGATGTGAGAATCTCTACCTGATCACCACTCTGCAACTTATGACTCAGTGGCACGAGCTTGTGATTCACCTTGGCACCGATACAGTGGCTGCCGAGGAAGGTGTGGATGGAGAAGGCGAAATCGAGGGCTGTACAGTTGGCAGGCAATGTACGGATTTCTCCCTTCGGGGTAAATACGAATATCTCACTGGCAAAGAGGTTCAGTTTGATGGTGTCGAGGAAGTCCATGGCGTCGGGCTGTGGGTCGTCGAGGATCTCCTTGATGGTGCGAAGCCACTCGTTCAGTTCGGTTTCGTCCTCCGTATATTCTTCTTCTACGCCGTCTTTGTATTTCCAATGGGCAGCAAATCCCTGCTCCGCAATCTCGTCCATGCGGTCTGAGCGTATCTGTACCTCTATCCAGCGACCTTGTTTCGACATTAGCGTCACATGGAGGGCCTGATAACCGTTGGCCTTCGGGTGTGAGAGCCAGTCGCGCAGACGGTCTGGATGTGACTTGTAGATCTTCGAGATGGCTACGTAAATCTTGAAACACTCGTTGATTTCGTCCTCGCGGTTGTTGGGTGTGAAGATGATGCGCACGGCGAGGATGTCATAGATCTCCTCAAAGCTGACGTGCTTGTTCTGCATCTTGTTCCAGATGGAGTAGGGGCTTTTTACGCGTTCCTTAATCTCATATTTGATACCCATCCCCTTAAGGGCTTCCTCGATGGGAGTGGTAAACTGTGCAAACAGTTCGTCACGGGATACACTGGTGGACTTCAGTTTGTTCTCGATGGCAGCAAACTCATCGGGATGCTCGAATCTGAAACTTAAGTTCTCGAGTTCCGATTTGATTTTGTTGAGGCCCAGACGGTTTGCCAGAGGGGCGTAGATATAGAGGGTCTCACCCGCAATCTTGTATTGTTTGTTGGCAGGCTGCGAATCCAGCGTACGCATATTGTGTAGACGGTCGCAGATCTTGATAAGGATCACACGGATATCATCGCTCATCGTCAGCAGCAGTTTCTTGAAATTCTCTGCCTGTGCTGAAGCCTGTTCTCCGAAGATACCACCACTGATCTTCGTCAGTCCGTCTACAATCTGTGCTATCTTGGCTCCGAAGATATTCTCGATATCCTCCACGGTGTAGTCTGTGTCCTCTACCACATCGTGGAGCAGGGCCGCACAGATACTTGTGGATCCGAGACCGATTTCTTTACAGGCAATCTGCGCCACCGCAATCGGGTGCATGATATACGGCTCTCCCGACAGTCGGCGCACACCCTTATGCGCCTGACGGGCAAAGTTAAAGGCCTTCGTGATGAGGTCCACTTTCTTACGGTGTCGCGACGCCACATAATCATTCAGTAATACCTCAAACGCACCGTTAATCAGTTGGTCGTCAGCTTCTTCCTGCAATTTTAGTTCATCTTCTGCCATAGTAGTCTTCATTTTTCACTTTTCGCTCCTTTCTTCTCACTCCTATCACTTCACTCGGAGCTTCTTTCCTGCCCGGATGTTGTTGCCCTTGATACCGTTCAGACGCCTGAGTTTTGCCACGGTTGTACCATTCTGCTTGGCAATCTGCGAGAGGGTCTGTCCTTTGCGGATAGTCACGCTCCTGTTGCTCCTGCCACCTCTTGCACTGCTGCGTATTCTGCCTCTCTTGGCGTTTCTGCTGTAACGGCTGCTATGGCCCTTGCTCCTGCGTGAGAAGGTGGGTATATCGTCGGCCACATCCACCACGGCACGCTTCGTCAACAACTCTCCGGCACGGTAGTTATAGATGGAGTCTTCTAAATCAATGAATCTGCCGGTATCAGCCAGTGGCAGACGGATGGCATAGGGCTTGGTGTTGCCAGGTACGATGTCACGACGGAACTCGGGATTGATGGTGCGCAGGATATCGGCGTCTAAACCAAGCACTCCGGCAATCTGCTCCAGGTGTACATCCTTGTGTACTACGACGGTATCGCTCTGTGCCGGCAGACGGGTGGTCATCGGACAGATATTGTGTTCGCAGTAGTAGGTCATGATGTAGTTGGCGGCAATGAAGGCAGGCACGTAGCCACGGGTCTCTGCCGGCAAGTAGGGGTACAGTTTCCAGTAATCCTTGTCTGCCTGGGTGATGGCGTCACTCTCTGTACGACCATTGGCGGCACGGTAACGGCGGATGGCCTTGTTGATATTCTCCGGACCGCAGTTGTAGGCGGCAATCACTAGGTTCCAGTCACCGAAGATGCGGTAGAGGTCCCTCAGGTAGTGGGCAGCGGCATACGACGACTTCACGGGGTCGCGGCGCTCATCCACCAGTGAGTTTACTTCCAGGCCGTATTGTCTGCCTGTGCCAAGCATGAACTGCCAGAGACCGGTAGCACCAACGCGTGACACGGCCTTCGGGTTCAGTGCCGACTCAATGATAGGCAGGTATTTAAGTTCCAGAGGTATCTGATAACTCTCCAGGGCCTCTTCGAAAATGGGCATATAGAAATTGGCGGCACCCAACAGGTAACTCACGGAATAGCGAAGTCGCCCTGCATAGCGGTCGATGAAGCGCTGCACGATGTCGTTATAGGCCATCTCCATCGCCGTCGGCATCCTGCTCAGACGTTCGATATATACCTCCTTGGGGTAGGTGGGGTTCTCGTTCTTCATCTCACAGTCGCCGGGACTCAGATAGTTTTTCGACATATAGAGGTTCAGCAGACTATCGAGGTCATAGGTCATGGCCTCGGGGAAATCGATGATCTCTTCGTTGCCGGCCTTGTCGGTGACGGATATCTCGTCCTCGGTGGGTATGATGTCGTCATCCCCATCCAGATTCTCATCCTCATCCAGATCCTCGTCCTCGTCCTCGTAGTCATCTACATCAATGTCGAGACTGTCCGTGACCTCAGGGGTGGTAGTCACTATTTGCGCCTGCAAATTGTTGCTTGCTCCCGCCAGCAGCATGGCGGCTATCATCCAAAATAATCTTTTCTTCATTATGTCTTTTTTACCTTTTTACTTTCTTACCTTTTTACCTTTGCTCTCAGAAGTTCAGACTGCACTGCAGTCCTACCGACGAAGCGTCGAGCAGATTGTTCGACGAGTGGTTGTTGATGACTGTAGGCTCCACCTTCAGACTCAGGTCTTTGGAGATGTCAAATACCGAGAGTTCTGCATCCACATAGGCATCGATTACCGAGAGGGCATAGACCCCCACGAGAATGAAAAAGCTCAGGTCGCGCCACCGTCTGAAACGGTCCTTACGTTTCTTGAAGACATCCACATAACGACTTTTGTTCGAATCGTTAATCTTCGCACCGAGGTGCAGGAACTGGTTATAACTCTGTGTACCTGGGTCATTATCCGTCAGGTCGAGATAGGCCTGAGAGTAGTCCTTGTACATCGTGTTGTTCCAGTTCATGGCATACAGACAGCCGATGAATCCGCCATACACGATGGGCAATTTCCAGTACTTGCGGTTATATATCTGTCCACCGCCTGGGATGACGAGTGCCAGCCACAGGGCCCTCTTGGGGTCAGGGCGCCAAGTGCTCCAGTCTTTAGCGGGCTGTGTCTGATTCTTCAATGTCGAGTCCACCAGCAACGATACTTCCTTGTTGATGTTCTTCATCAGTTCTTCGTCCGTAATCGTACTGTCGTTGATGATAGCCTTCACACTGTCTGGCAGGTTCTTGTCGACGACGGTCTGCAAACTGTCAACAGCCTTCTTGAGCAGCATCTCCTGGGCATGGCCCTGCTGTAGGCCTGCCATCAGAAACAGCATCATCGCCAGCAGACGCTGACATCTTATATATCTAACTTTTCTCAACGTTTCCTTCTGTTATTACGCTTACTTATTCTTGACCTTGTCGAACGCTCTCAGAATGCCCTCCAACTCGTCCTCATTGACAAATGGAATGCTGATGCGTCCCTTGCTCTGTGGTGAGCAGGTCATCTGTACCCTGACGCCGAAGAGCTCCGACAGACGGTCTCTCAGGATGCTGTACTCCAGCGGCAGCTGATTGGGAGCGATGGTACGCTTCACGTTCTGCAGACTCTCTCCCGACTTGATGGCCTGAACCATCTCCTCCACCTTTCTGACGGAATAGCCGTTACGCTTCACGTCGTTGAAGAGCTTGATCTGTGCCGAAGGACTGTCTATCGAAAGCAGGGCCCTGGCATGTCCCATATCCATCTCCTTGTTCTTCAAGGCCATCTGGATGGGGGCGGGCAGCTTCAGCAGACGCATATAGTTGGTGACAGAGGTACGGCTCTTGCCTACGCGTTCGGAGATACGCTCCTGGGTAAGTCCCAAGGTATCCGAGAGATGCTGGTAGGCGAGGGCTATCTCGATGGCGTTCAGATCTTCACGCTGGATGTTCTCTACGAGGGCCATCTCCATGACGTCATCGTCGGCAGCCGTCTTGATATAGGCAGGCAGCGACTCCAGACCAGCCATCTGAGAGGCTCTCCAACGGCGCTCACCAGCAATGATCTGATACGTGCCCTCTTCCGTCTGTCTGACGGTGATGGGGGTGATGAGGCCAATCTCACGGATACTGGCAGCCAGTTCCTTCATGGCACTCTCGTCGAATTCCCGACGGGGCTGGTTAGGGTTGGGTTCAATGAGTTTGATGGGAATCTCATTCAGGTTCGATGTTCCTTTTGTCTGTATGTCGCTGGTATCTATCAGGGCATCCAGGCCTCGGCCTGTGCCGATGCTATCCAAGCCGCGACCTAAGACGTTGCGGTCGTATTTCTTCTTAACAGCCATAGTTTATTTTTTGTTTTTAAATATGATTTCGTTGGCAAGGGCTAAATGGTTCTTTGCTCCCGTGGAGTCTGCATCGTAGAGAATGGCGGGCAGACCATGGCTTGGTGCCTCAGAGAGCTTGACGTTACGCTGGATGACGGTTTTGAAGACGAGTTCCTGGAAGTGGCGCTTCACTTCGTCGTAAATCTGGTTGGCCAGACGCAGACGACTGTCATACATCGTCAGCAGGAATCCTTCTATCTCCAGCTGCGGGTTCAGTTTGTTCTTGATAATCTTAATAGTGTTCAGCAACTTGCTGATACCCTCCAGGGCAAAATACTCACACTGCACCGGTATAATCACGGAGTCGGCAGCTGTCAGCGCATTCACGGTGATGAGGCCCAGCGAGGGTGAACAGTCTATCAGGATATAATCGTAGTCTATACGGATGGGGTCGAGCATTTTCTTGATGACCCGTTCGCGTTCACTGATATTCAGCATCTCAATCTCCGCACCCACGAGGTCGATGTGGCTGGGGATGATGTCCAGCCCGTCGATGTCCGTCGTATAGATGGCATCGCGAACGTCGGCATGGTTGATGATACATTCATATAGTGAACAGTCTACTTCCTTGATGTTGACACCTAATCCACTGGAGGCGTTGGCCTGAGGGTCGGCATCCACCACGAGCACACTCTTCTCGAGGGTGGCGAGGGAGGCTGCCAAGTTAATGGTCGTCGTGGTCTTTCCCACGCCGCCTTTCTGGTTTGCCAAAGCAATAATCTTTCCCATTGTTCGTTATAATCTTGCTAAAAAATAAGAAATTTGGGCACAAAGTTACAAAAATATTGAGAATATCTCGTTACGAATTAAGAGATTTTTGTAACTTTGCACCGAAAACATTGATATTTTATGGAAATTAAACGCCCATTATTGCTCATTTCCAATGATGACGGCTATCAGGCAAAGGGTATCCGGCAGCTTGTGGAAATGCTTTCTGATTATGGTGATATCCTTGTCTGTGCACCAGATTCGGCCCGTAGTGGCTCCTCTTGTTGCTTCTCTGTCACGACACCGCTGACGCTGACGCTCAAGGAAAAACGTCCGGGTGTGGAGATCTGGTCATGTAACGGCACTCCTACCGATTGTGTGAAGATGGCCCTCGCCGAACTCTGTCCCCGTAAGCCCGATATGGTGATTGGTGGCATCAACCATGGCGACAATGCCTCGGTGAATACCCACTATAGTGGTACGATGGGCGTCACCCTCGAGGGCTGTATGAAGTATGTCCCCTCTGTGGCCTTCTCCCTCTGCGACCACCGTGCCGATGCCGATTTTGAGCCCTTGCGCCCCTATATCCGTGAGATTACCCGTAGGGTACTCGCCGAAGGTCTGCCCTTGGGAGTGTGCCTGAATGTTAACTTCCCCCTCGTTGAGGCTTTCCAAGGTGTACGTGTCTGTCGCATGGCAAAGGGCACATGGAGCAGTGAGGTGACGAAATGTCACCATCCGCGTGGCTACGACTATTGGTGGATGGTAGGTCATTACCAGAACGATGAGCCTGAGGCTGAGGATACCGACAACTGGGCGCTTACCCACGGTTATGTCGCCATCACCCCCACACAGATCGACGTCACCGCCTACGAGGCCATCGGCCTCCTCCGCCGCTGGAACCTGTAATGTTCAATTTTCAATCTTCAATCTTCAATTTTCAATCTTCAATTTTCAATCTTCAATTTTCAATCTTCAATCTTCAATAAATGAAGTACTATCTTATAGCTGGCGAAGCCTCTGGCGACCTTCACGCATCCCATCTGATGCGGTCGTTGAAAGAAATTGACTCCCATGCGGAGTTCCGTTTCTTTGGCGGCGACCTGATGGCAGCCGTCGGCGATACCCTCGTGAAGCACTATCGTGAATTGGCCTATATGGGCTTTGTTCCTGTATTGCTTCATCTTCCGACGATTCTCGGCAATATGAAGAGGTGCAAGCGTGACATCACCGAATGGCAGCCAGACTGTGTGATTCTTGTGGACTATCCCGGCTTCAATCTGAACATTGCAAAATATGTAAAATCACGGACAAACATCCCCGTCTATTACTACATCTCTCCAAAGATATGGGCATGGAAGGAATACCGCATCAAGAACATCAAGCGCGATGTTGATGAGCTCTTCTCCATCCTCCCCTTCGAAGTGGAGTTCTTCGAGCAAAAGCACCATTACCCCATCCACTATGTGGGTAATCCTTCAGCTGATGAGGTGCGCGAGTTCTTGGCTGCCTCCCCCTCTCATAAAGAAAAAATCATTGCCTTGTTGGCTGGTTCGCGAAAGCAGGAGATCAAAGACAACCTCCCCGCCATGATCGAGGCCGTGAAACCCTATATGCAGCACTACCGTGTGGTGTTGGCAGGGGCACCCTCCATCGAACCGGCCTATTACGACAGCTTCCTTCAGGGGAGTGGGGTGGAGATTGTCTACAATCAGACCTATGAGCTCCTCTCCAAATCCCATGCCGCCATCGTCACCAGTGGTACTGCCACCCTCGAGACGGCTCTCTTCCGTGTGCCTCAGGTGGTGTGCTACGAGACGCCTCTGCCTCTCTTCATCGGATGGGCACGCAAAAAGCTGCTGAAGGTGAAATATATCTCATTAGTCAATCTTATTGCCGACAGCGAGGTGGTCACAGAACTGGTGGCCGACACCTTCTCTGTGGAAAATATCCGTCGTGAGCTCCAGAAGATTCTCGACGGACCTGCCCGTGAGACCATGCTCCAGGGGTATGATGAGGTCATCCGCCGCCTTGGCGACCAGAAGGCCCCCGACAATGCTGCGTCTATTATGTATCAACTGCTTAATCATCAGACTATATGAACAAAATTTTAGCATTACTGGGTTTCGACCCTACGAAACATTCGGTAAAGGTGGAATTGATGGCAGGACTCACCACATTCCTGACAATGTCGTATATTCTGGCTGTCAATCCCCAGATTCTTGGTGAGACGGGCATGGATCGTGGTGCCCTTTTCTCGGCCACCATTATCTCGGCAGCTATCGCTACCCTGGTGATGGCCTTCTATGCTAAGCTGCCCTTTGCCCTGGCTTCGGGCATGGGGCCGAACGCCTTCTTTGCCTATACCCTTGTGCTGGTTATGGGCTACACTTGGCAGGAGGCTCTTGCAGCGGTATTCGTCGAGGGTGTCGTCTTCATCCTCCTGACTATATTTAAGGTACGTGAGGCCATCATCAACGCCATCCCGCCATGTCTCCGCTACTCCATTGCGGTGGGTATCGGCCTCTTCATCGCCTTTCTCGGACTGAAGAATGCTGGCATCATCGTAGCCAGCGAGGGCACCATCGTTGGCATGGGCCCTTGGACGGTATCTTCCCTGATGGCTGCCGCTGGTGTCCTCGTCGGTGGTGTCCTCTTGGCCCAGGGCATCCGTGGCGCTCTGTTCTATGCCATTCTCCTCGTCACCGTCGCTGGTATACCGTTTGGCGTCACTGCTCTGCCACAGGATCTTGTGTTTATCAGCATGCCTCACTCCATGGCGCCCATCGCCCTCCATCTCGACTTCTCGCACTTCCTGACGCTCGACCTCAACTACTATATCGTGGTGTTCACCCTGCTCTTCATGGATCTCCTCGATACGCTGGGCACCCTTATAGGCACCTGTACCGGTGCGGGGATGGTGAATCCTAAGACAGGCGAGGTGGAAGGTCTTAACCGCGCCTTGCTGGCTGATGCCGTAGGTACTACAGCCGGTGCACTTTGTGGCACTTCCACTGTCACCACCTATGTGGAGAGCACGACGGGTGTGGCTGTTGGCGGTCGTACAGGTCTCACCTCTTTGACGGTGGCTCTGTTCTTCCTCTCCGCCCTTTTCTTCTCACCCTTCTTCCTTTGTATTCCCTCTGTAGCCACAGCCTCCGCATTGGTTCTCGTGGGCGTGATCATGATGTCGAGCATCACAAAGATCAACTTCTCCGACTTCTCCGATGCGCTGCCCTGCTTTATCACCATGGTCACTATGCCCTTCACGGGCAGCATCTCCGAGGGTATCGTACTTGGTATCCTCTCCTTCGTTGTTGTCAAGGGGTGTACGGGCCATCACAAGGAGATATCCGTTGTGATGTATATCCTTGCAGCCTTCTTCGTTCTGAAATACATTGTTAATTAAATAAGGTATATGAAAAAGTTATTGACAATCGTCCTGATGGCAGCAGCTGCCATCGGCGCAAACGCACAGAATGTGCAGGTACATTATGATTTCGGACGCCATCTCTATCCTGATCAGGAGGAAGGCCGTCAGTCTGTAACGATGACCCTCGAGCAGTTCAAGGCCGATAAGTGGGGTTCATGGTTCTATTTCGTGGATGTCGACTTCTCCAATAAGTTTGTGGAGGGTGCCTACACCGAGATCTCACGCGAGTTTACCATCGGTAAGAAGGGCTTCGCCGCCCATGTGGAGTATGATGGTGGTCTGAACCGCTTCGGCTCTTTCCAGCAGTCAGCCCTCCTCGGTGGTGCCTGGAATGGCCACAGTGCCGACTTCTCGAAGACCTACTCCGTACAGCTGATGTACAAGCGTTACTTCAAGAGCTATGAGTACACCTCGGCCTACAACAGCTTCCAGCTCACAGGTGTCTGGGGCCTGAACTTTGGCAAGTCGTTCACCTTCTCCGGCTTCATCGATTTCTGGCGTGGCGAAGATGCCGATGGCCATGGTCAGCTCGTCATCCTCTCCGAACCCCAGCTGTGGTACAACGCCAACAAGCACCTGAGCCTCGGTGGTGAGATAGAGATCAGCAACAACTTCATCTACAACACCTACGACGACAAGTCGTTCTTCATCAACCCGACGCTTGCCCTGAAGTGGAACTTCTAATCTCTCAACAATGACCCAAGAACTTTCAACCTCCAGAAAGACCATCGTAGGCATCCAGTTCCTCTTTGTAGCCTTTGGCTCAACGGTTCTGGTGCCCCTGCTTGTAGGTCTTGACCCCGCTACAGCGCTCTTTACCGCTGGAGTAGGTACGCTCATCTTCCATCTGGTCACTAAAGGCCAGGTGCCCATCTTCCTTGGCTCCAGCTTCGCCTTCATCGCCCCTATCATCTCTGCCTCCCAGCAGTGGGGCATGCCGGGTACGATTGCCGGTATCGCTGGTGTGGCGCTGGTCTACTTCGTGATGTCGGCCCTCATCAAGTGGCAGGGGCATACGCTTATTGCCCGTCTCTTCCCTCCGGTGGTCGTTGGTCCTGTCATCATTCTCATTGGCCTCTCGCTCTCTCCTGCTGCTGTGAACATGGCGAAGGAGAACTGGCTTCTGGCCTTCATCTCGCTGATCACCGCCATCCTCGTGCTCACCTTCGGTAAGGGGCTTGTCAAGCTTGTTCCCGTGGTGGTGGGTGTCGTCGTGGGTTATATCGTCGCCTTCTTCATGGGGCTCGTCGATCTCTCTGCTGTGGCTGCGGCTCCTTGGTTTGCCTTGCCTGGCAGCATCGCCCACTTCCAGCTGCCTCAGTTTGCCTGGGAGCCCTTTGTGTTCATGATCCCTGTGGCCATTGCCCCTGTGATTGAGCATATCGGTGATGTCTATGTGGTGAGCGCTGTGGCTGAGAAAGACTTCATCAAATCCCCCGGATTGCATCGCACGATGCTTGGCGACGGACTGGCTTGTCTCTTCGCCTCTCTCGTTGGCGGTCCTCCAGTGACCACCTATAGTGAGGTGACAGGTGCCATGCAGATCACGCGTGTCACCCATCCGCAGGTTATCCGCATCGCTGCCGTTACGGGTATTGTCTTTTCCGTCATCGGAAAGATCTCTGCCCTCCTGCAGTCTATCCCCTCAGCCGTTCTGGGTGGCATCATGCTGTTGCTCTTCGGCTCCATCGCTTCTGTGGGTGTGCAGCACATGATCCAGCATAAGATCGACTTCGACGTGACGCGCAATATCATCATCGCCTCCGTCACGCTGACCATCGGTATCGGAGGTGCCATCCTCACCTTTGGCACGTTCTCCATCAGTGGCATAGGCCTCTCCGCTGTCGTCGGTGTTCTGCTGAATCTCCTCCTTCCCCGCAAGTAAACAAAACTAAAGGCTCCCGATTGGGAGCCTTTGGTTTTACTTATCTGATCACGATCTTCTTTCTGTTCTGGATATAGATGCCTGCCTTGGTAGGCTTGTCTATCCTGCGTCCCTGCAGGTCGTACCAGTTGTCTTCGTTACTCTCAAGGGTGTTGTCCGTCTCCACCTTGATCTCGTTGATGCCTGTGGGGTCGTCCTCGCCAAACGTATCAACCTCAGGAGTCTTCGAATCGGGGAATCCCGGCACTCCGCCCAGCGGGTTGGTGCTGAGTGACTTGGCTGGTGAAACCTTCAGCGAGAACACCTTTCCGTGCGACTTCTCACGCTTACCGATACGGGTGCCGCGTGTGTCGGCTGTCTTTTCCAGATAGAGGAAGCAGTAGGTGGGTTTCTCCACGTTGTAGTCAACCTCCACGTCGCCTCGCTCATTCTTGACGATCTCCGTCGGTATGCCATTGTCAATCATCAGCATCAGCTTGTAGCCCGGCTCCGTCTGAACGTTCAAGATGATCTTTCCTTCGCCGTTGGGCACCATGAAGGTGATACCGCCCTTGAATGCTGCGGCAAAATCTGAACTACCTGGTATATACTGGCCTTTCTGCACATTATCCACCACAACGGCCACACCGTTGGTGCTGTTCAGGTTGTTCAGCACGATACAATTCTCCAAGGGGTCGTAATAGTCATCGTCCGTTTCCACCTGCGAGGTTCCAAGGTCCATGAGTAGTGTCATGAGCAGGTCCTTGATCACAGCGTTGGTCAGGTTCTCTATGTCAAAATCTCCTGGGGGGAAGGTCACGGTCTGTCCGTTGACGAGAGGCTTGATATACTGTCCGATGATGGCTGTTTGCGCTACAGCGCCCTCTGCTGTCACCAGCTTGCCGCCCTGGTACTGTCCTTTTGTCGGGTCGAGCAGGAACGTATATGAATCCTCGTCGATGGTAAGGCTGCTGAATCCGCTGATCACTCCGTTAGCATCGCTCGTCTCCAGCGTAGTGGTACCGGGGATGTTCTCATAGGTGGTGATCGTCAGCTTACCGCTATTGTCTGTCTCTCCCTTATTGAAGAAGATTCGGCCCAGCTTGCTGCTACCGTTCAGGAAGATGGTCAGGTCGCCCTTGCGGTTCTCTATGTCCACCGCCTTGGTGCTGTTTGTAACCACCAGCATCTTCTTATCCTCGTCATAGAAGAACTGTCCGTCGCCAAGGATATCCCTGTGGTTGTCCGACGTCACCTGTGTTCCGTCTACCCAGAGGTTATATCTCTCTTTCACAAATAGTCCGTATCTGACGGTCTGCGGCTCATACTCATCGCTACCTTCAAAGATGGCCATGATCCAAGTGTCTCCTACACCGAGAACCGTAATAACACCATTCTCATCGATGGTAGCCACATCTTCGTCGCTACTCTCGTACTTTACTTTAAGATTATTCGGGTTATTCAGCCTAGGTCCATACCAGTAGTCGCCTATATAATACTCCATACCCTCATCAGTCCACGAGAGGCCTGCATCCTGTTGCTTGCCTACGGTCAGTTCGTAGCTCGCTGTGGCACTTGCGTAGTTGTCGTTGCCGGCAAAGGTCGCTGTGATGGTTGTCTTTCCGGGACCTTTCAGCGTCACGGCTCCATCGGTGCCGATGGTGGCCACCTCCGTATTCGAACTGCTATAGGTCACAGCCACCTGACTCGGGTTGTTCAGTGTGGGCGCCGTAAATGCCTTGCCCATCTTACCCTCAGCTGTTGAAGCCGAATAGGATAGGGTAACAGTTGCCTGGCTGATGACCACATTCTTTGAGCCCGTCACGTCTGCGTAGTTTTCCATGCTGACCTGATAGTAGACGGTGTATGTGCCAACATTGGTGTAGCTGGGATTGGTGGTCAGGTCGTAGGTGCCCTCTGCGGTACCATACTTGATGGTGGCGCCCTCAGGAGCCGTAACGGTGATGCCGTGTGCCTGACCGTCGTATGTGCCTGTATAGCCTTCAGCCGTCACTTCCATCGTAGCGGCTGTAATGCTGTACACCTTGCTGGCTTCTCCAGTATAATTGCCCTTACCCGTAACGGTTACGGTATATTTGCCAACGTCTGTTCCGCCCTCGTTGGTGAGTGTATAGTCAGTGTCGAGCACCAGATTGGTCTCTCCGTCCTTCACGGTAACCGTTGGCTTCTGGTTCTCGCCGTTATATGTAGAGCTCTCCGGCGACAGGGTGATGGTCACATCAGCGATGGACTTCGGGCTGATGGTATAGGTGGCGGCGGGGCTACTCGTCGAGCCCTTCTGCCCCATATATTTACGGACACCATATATGATGACCTTACCTGTTCCTGCATTGATGCTGTCCAAATAAGCCACATTGTAGTCGGTGCCCTTTGTCAGACCGACGCCTCCAACGGTTATGGTCACATCGGGCTTGATGGCAGATCCAGTATAGGTATAGGTTCCATCGGCCACTTCCACCGTTGCATTCTCCACGCTTATTCGGCTTTGGAAGATGGCCGTCACTTCGTAGTCGTAATTTGCATCCGTCACGTCGAATGTATACGATGTCTCAGTACTAGGGTCGGCCGAATCATCGGTTGCCGTGATGGTGACGGGAGTATCGATGCCCGGTGTACGGGTCTGGGCATTCTTGCCGTCGATGGTTTTAATGGCAGAGATGTCATCTGCGGTAATATAATAGCTCCCGTTGGGTATCATGGTGAGCGTACACTTCCCGTTGGCAATGCTGGCTGAGGCGGCGTTTCCGTTATTATCCAGTGCGGTTGCCGTCGAAGTCACGGTTACGCCATTAACTTTGATTGTCCCCTCTGCCAAAGCGTTCATGCTGCCAAGCAGGGCTACGATGATAATCAGTGATTTTATATAGTTCTTCATTGTGAGTCCTCCTTTATTTATTTAACAATCATTTTCTTTCCGTTCACGATATAGATGCCGGCCTTGGTAGGCTTCTGAATCCTACGTCCCTGCAGGTCGTACCAGTCATCATTTGTCGTCTCCTCGTTATCAATCAGCGTATCGTCTATGGCTGTCGAGCCATCGTTGCCATTACCAATGCTGTAATATCCGCGTGTAGGAGCAGGATTTGTAATGAACAAATAGCAATGGTTTTGACGAATCGTGCTTGTAGCCTTCACAAACTCGTCATTGTAAAGCACATATTCCTTACCTGTAGTAGTGAGGTCGCTATTGGTAAAATTCAGAATATTCGTCGCAGGAGCCGTTGCTGTACCATCATACACCAGAGACATTCCCACTTCTGTGCTGGCGTTGCTGCGCATCAACAACAGGGGTACATTCATGGGCAGGAACTCCACAACTTCAGTTGTTACGTTGTTACCCTCGGTTCCTGTAACGGCATAGGCTGTCAGTCCTTCCGGCACCGTCATGTTCTTGTCTGTTGTATTACAATAGGTGGCGTAGAGCATATTGGGGGCGAAGGTTATGCCTTCCATGATAGCTCCCACATTGACCTCTATGGTAAACTTGTTATCCTTATTCAGGATGACCGTATGTTCTTGGGCATTGGTATTTGCCAATGTCGTGCTCAGATTTGCCTTTCCTATGCTAATGGCATTGATAACGGCATTAGGAGCAGTCTCTCCTGCGCTAAGGGTTGCTACTCCTTCAGCATCGCTGGCATACGGGTTGTCTGCAAGGGCAATGTTGTCGGAAGCCTCAATGGCTGGTGCTAATACTACGGCCTTCGTTTCACCACTCTTCATCGTAAACGTTTTGCTCTCGTAGCCGAAATGCTTACCCTTAACAGTGCTGGTTGTAGTACCATTGGCCTCAACCCAGGCAGTAACTGTACCGGGAGCAGCCATTTCGAATGGATCAGAGTACGTGGCATTTGTTACGTCAGCCGTCTCGTCAGCATAGTCAATGGAGTATTTCGTGGCAATAGTACCACCCGAATAAGTTATTGTCAGTTCCACCTTGTCGTTACTATTTAAGGCCATTGTTGGAGGCTCGGGAATGGCAATATAATTATCGGAATATAAAACCAATCCGTCGTAGGTGACGCTGCCATCCGCAAATTTATCAATGGCTGTTCCTACCATATTGAGTTTGGAGGTAGCATCAACTTTTACGAACTGTATCGATGCGGAGCTGCTAAAAGCATAGAAAACAGTAGAATCAGCAGCACAATTAATAGTGCTTTCTCCTGTCAGTTTTACTTTCAGTCCTGTGACACCAGTCTTAATGGCGTGCTTAGCACCGAATTCTTTCGTAAAGCCATTCAAGGTCAGAACCTTGTCTGTTGGGTTGTAGGTTATTGTACCACTAGTGCCATTGATGGTTGTTCTTGTATCTGTCATGGCATAATCATCAATAATGATGAACTCAGGATCATCTGTGATGATCAAAGTCGTTTCTTCAATTGGTTTCCAATAAAGACCACTACCAAGAGTTGGCCTTTCGGCAGAGATGGCGATATTACCAGATCCCCATTTTAATGACAATTCTGCACTGCTTGCTCCTGTAGCTTTTACAAAATTAAATGAGTAAGTTGTCTGTGTGTTAGCGAAAATTGCAGCGGTACCACCCGTATTTACAATACTGTTTGAACCATTTAAGGCAATGGTAAAGTCTGTTTCTCCCCTGTAATTAATACCTCCATCACCAATTGTTGCTCCATTCAGGGTGAGGGTATTGCTGCTGGGGGTGAAAGTAATCTTGTTATCTCCCAAAACATTATCCTTGTTCAGGAAGGAAACCATCGTTCCAGCAACATCTAAATTATAATACTCACCTATGATTACCGTGCCGCTTCCAGTCAAACTACCTGATACGACATCCAGGGGATTAATGACGTGCAATGTTACGTGGTTACCAAAGAAGCTGCCACCCGTATTACAATTCATCGTCAAGTTACCTTTCTCTTCGGCCGTAGACTGGATACTGATTAAAACAGCATTACCACTTGAACTCTGGAATGCTGGGTCGTCACCCGCAGAAATTGTGTTATCACCTACCAGCTCTACCGTCAGTTGGGCGAGCGAAGTGCTAAGAGCACCAGCATTGGCATTATTCAGCGTCAATGTACTGGTATTCTTATTGAAACTTATCGTACCATCACCCAACACATCAGTAGCATTGCCTGCATGGACAAGCGTCTCACCAACCTGAACACCGTAAAAAGGTACAAGCTGAGCTTCATGAACTTCGCCGTCCGATAATGTGTAATTGCCAGATGTCAACAGAGTGAGTTCATTACTAATCGTGAAATTTCCAGAGAAGCCACTGCTAATCACACCTGTATTGCTGTCATCTGTATTCTTTAGCGTCAGATTGCCCACTACGTCGCTGGTCGACTTAAAGGTCAGAGAAGGCACAACTTTTGCAGAGACATTCTGAATACAAGTGGTATTCGTGGTAATGCTGTTGGTGCCCTTGATATCAATCGTCAGTCTAGCCAAGCCTACCTTCACAGGGACTGTCAGCGTGGCACCATTCAGCGTTAGTGTGTTAGCAGAAGTCTGTAAATTGGGATCTGCTGCGGTGAATGTTACTGTCGTATTGTTTTCTCCAAGAATGTGGGCTGCATTGTTACTCGTCACCTGAGTGTCTCCAATCCACAAATTGTATAATTCATCCCAATCCACATTCGCCGTCAGATCCGCATCAGGCATCGTGAATGTGAATTCTGTATGATCGTAAGCTCCGTTATTTTTTATTTCCTCAGAAGCTACATTAATGTTTACGTCACTCAGGGTCAGCCTTGGCTTATAGCCTTCAATAGGAGTTGCATTGATTCCAACTTCATTTCCAGGCAGGGCATAGACATCATAGGTGTTATTGCTTTGGTTATCCACTGACAAATAATAAGTGCCTTCTTTTGCGTGGGATTCTCCCCCTATTAATGATGGCGTAATTGTAATCTTCTTCGTGCCGGCAAGTTCCACTTTGCCTATTTCGTCGGAAATACCGTTTCCAGAACTATTACTTCCAATACCGCGCTCGGTTTGCCCGCTCTTTACTTCAGCAGCTGCGTCACCTTCCTTGGTAGAAGTAGAGACGGTTTTATCGTAATAATTACTACTGATATTCGTGAAAGACTCATCTTTATCAAGACCCAAAATTGCTCCTGCGTGAGATTTGTTATCATTGTCACCCACATTATCGGCACTGTTGACTGTAGTTGTGCCTGTAACAGAATTCCCGGAAATGACGGGGAAACTTCCGCTGTTATCCTCATCCCATCCCACAATACCTCCGGAGTAACTATTATGTCCGTTACCATTTAAATTGCATGTACTATTGATTTCAACGTCAGTAACTGTACATCCGTTGATTTCAGATCCACCATAAACATAACCAGCAATACCTCCGGCAACAACATCACCATTATTTGAATCTGTGGTGGAAGAAGTTATTACACCACCATTGACGGTGCAATCTTTTACAACGCCATTAAAGACCATTCCTGTAATACCACCAGAATTAGTGCTTTGTGAATTACCACTGCTAATAGTACAAGAGGTGACTGTGCAATTCTCAATTGTTCCGTAGTTCAAATAACCGGCAATGGCACCATTTCGGTTTCCATTCCCGAATTGACAACTGTTGAGAGTGAGGTTCTTTACGGTTCCTCTGGTGATTACGTCAGTATTCTGATTGATTCTGCCAATATTTCCAAAGAGTCCTGCAACGCCATCTGGATTTGTAGCGCTGAATATTAATCCTGTAATGGTTTTTTTGTCTCCATCAAAGGTTCCGACGAAACTTTTGTTATTATTACCTATTGGTTCGAAACCAGTCTGGTTCGTGCAATCAATGTTCCCACCGAGTTTGATGTACTCAGTGCTCAATATGTCATTATTGACGTATGTAGCGAAGGTCTTCAAATGTTCGAATGTACTAATAATGAATGGTGATCCCTCTGTGCCTGCGCCACCACCCAATATTGAATTTGTTATAGTGGCTGAGGTAATACTGCCGTTATTCCAAGTGGGAATCCAATACAAACCAATCATAGTGGGTGCATCGTCATTATAGAATCCCGTGATTAAGCCATTACCGTTTAATATTAGTGAACAATTTTCGCCACCTGCCGTGAATGATATCTGAGGTGCGGTAGTGCCATTGCCATCATAAGAAATGTAAGGGATTGAATTCTCACCATTGATCTTGATCGTGAGGTTATTGTCAGCCTTCCAAGATATCTTGTTTGTCAGTGTCGCACCATTGAGTGTGATTATGTTCGTTCCATCGAATGTGGCGGTTGGAGTCCCATTATTCTGGAAAATATTGTCCTTGTAACCAAGCTCGCTTTCAATGTTATGCACTTGTATGCCGCCAACCATAAGCTCGTACACGGCTGCTGTAGTGTAATAGTGATAAGTGGTGTTGCCGTCAGTGATGTCAAATTGCTTAAAGCCGGTATCGGGATCAGTTATAAACCTAGAGATACTGCCGGTGTATTTTAGTGTTGCACTTTCTGCATCGGTAATCTTTTTAATATGTAGACTGCATGTTGCTGCTGCGTTAGTAGATCCTATGTCGCCATTAACAGTGTTTTTGCCAGACATCTGAATTGTAAGGTCTGGGTTGTTGCCAGCGCCCGTCCACGTGATATTACCATTAATGGTAGCACCAGTCATTGTGAGAGTGTTGCTGGAGGAGTTGTAAGACACTGTACCGGTGATGTTGGCTCCTTCGATTGCTCCGGTTTGACCATCAGGGGATATGCCTGCAACCGTGATGGTTTGTCCCAGTGCTCCTAATGGCACGAGGAGGAGTGTTAGTAACATGGAGAGCTGTCGTAGCTTCCTGAAGAGTGGAGTGGGGTTGAGTAACAGTTTTCTCATAATGGTTTTATTTTTTTTGTTATTAATTCAGCTTGTCGGGTGCAAAGGTACGAAGATTTTTCGGTAGGTCAGTGAACATTTTCTTCCAATCTTGTCTGCATTTTCTTACAAAGTGCCTTTTTCCCGTGTTTCGCCTGCAAAGATACATAAAAAATCGCAAACGGCCAAAGAAAAACTTGTTTTTCTTAAGAAACCATTCGACTTTTTCAAGGGTAGTACAGTCCTAGTCCCTAGTCCCAAGTCCCAAGTCCCAAATTGCAAAATTGCAAAAACAAAAATCAAAATGTGATTAGGGGACGTCTTGGTCAAGGGGAGTCGAGAGGTTAGGGGGAAGTGGGATAGTAATAATAGTTTATATTAAATATATTATATATATATTATATTATAAATAATATAATATATATATAATATATTCTTAGTGTGGAATTTGGGCTGAAATGAAAAATCGTTTTGCAATTTTGCAATTTTGCAATTTGGGACTTGGGACTTGGCGGTATGCTGTACCTTTCCGAATAGAATCAAGGTAAAATATATTTACAGAAAATCTGCTGCTTCTCCCATGCCTAAAAGGCCTCGGAATAAAGATGAATTTTACTCGGAGTAAAGTGGGAGTTTACTCGGCGTAAGGCCTGAGTTTAGTCTGGAAGGAAACTCGGTGGCAGACTCGCGAGATGTCTTATGACAGCCGCAGGCACATCATGGTCAGGTCGTCGTTGGGGTCGGCACCTTGGCGGTGGGCTTCTACGAGGGCGGCGAGGGTCTCGATGACCTGGCGCGAACTCTCGTAGCTGGTGTCGCGGAGGCTGCTGAGCAGGCGGTCGTCGCCAAACTGCTCGTGGTGCGTGTTCTCGGCTTCGTTGAGGCCGTCGGTGTAGATGAAGAGCGGGCGCCCCTTGATGCTCTCGATAGACTCGCCCACGAATTCCAGTCCCGGCCAGAGGCCGATGGGGGCATTGGGCTCCATCTCGAGGAACGACCCCTGATGCTCGTCGCCACCCAGTACAGGAGGGTTGTGGCCGGCATTGCAGAAGTCGAGATGACCCGTGTTGAGGTCGACAAGACCTAGAAACATCGTTACAAACATGCCTTGCTCGTTGTCCTCACCCGAGAGGGCATTGTTGATGTGGGTACATATCTCTGCGGGCATCATGCCCTGTTCGGCGAGCGTTCGGAAGAGGCGGGTGGCCTGTGCCATGAAGAGCGAGGCAGGCACTCCCTTGCCGCTGACGTCGCCGATGCAGAAGTAGAGGCGGTCGTCGTAGAGCTGATAGCCGTAGAGGTCGCCGCCCACCTCTCTTGCGGGCATCATCGAGGCGTAGAGGTCGAGGCCCGGGCGGTTGGGGAACTGGTGGGGCACCATCGACATCTGGATGTCGCGGGCGATGCTCAGCTCATTCTCGATGCGCTCCTTGGCCGATTTCATCTCGGCAAGGCGTTTGGCCGAACGGTGGCGGAAGTAGAGGAAGAGCAGCAGGCCTATCAGGGCGCAGGCGAAGATGCCGGTGATGAAGCGTGAACGTACCAGCTGGTTCTGGATCTTCAGCTCGTCGACCTGGAAGAGCGTGTTCAGCTCGTCGAGTTGCATGCGCATGTCTTTCGAGAAGGTGGAGTCTTTGGCCTCATAGAGGCGGCGGTAGATCTGGGCGGCCTCGGCAGGGCGGTTGCCCTTGATGAGCGCTTCGGCTCTCACCAGACGGGGCAGCACCCAGTCGTCGCTCTCCATCATAGGGGCAAAGCGGTCGCTGTAGGCCACGGCCTGGCTGTAGTGCCCTGCCAGATAGGCTGCCTGCGCCTTGCGCACGAGGATGACGTAGCTGTAGTAGTCGTCTTTCTCCATCTGGTTCAGCCGTTCCACCTCTGCCAGCTCCTGCTCGGCCTCGTAGATGCGGCCGAGGCCTATCAGGGCACTGGCTGTCTGCAGGTGTTGTTCGATGTAGACGCGGTTCATCTGCTTGCCGACGGCATTGCGGCCCCACTCGTCGAGCAGCTTTTTCCATTCCGCGCAGTATTTCAGTTCGTTGGCATAGTCTTTCTTGTTTTCGAGGGCTTCGCATAGATAACCGTACGAGCGGTTGAGGTCGGCGTAGTGGTCACCGCTCATCTGGCGGAACAGCTTGATGCTGTGCTGGTAGGTCTTGATGGCCTCGTCGTTGTCCACTTCGAGGTAGTTGAATCCCATCTGCTGATAGGCGCTGGCCCGTCCCTGGTCGTCGCCGTGCTCCTGGGCATATTCGAGCATGAGCTTGGCTTGGCGAAGGGCTGTCTGAGGCTTGTGTGAGAAGTAGTACGACTCGGCCATCAGGCGCCAGATGCGGTAGAAGTATTCCTTCTGCCCGTGCTGTTCCATCCAGGCCATCTGTCGGGTGGCTTCCTCGATGAGCAGACTGTCCTGCTGCAGGTTGTGGAGCAGTCCTACCTTGTCGCGCCTGACGCTGGCGGCATCCTCGATGCGCCCCTGCTTCTCTGCGTGTTCAGCCATCTTGTCGTAGATGGCGAGTGCTGCCTCCACGCTGCCTTTCTCCAGCAGCTGGGCGCGCTTCACCTCAAGGTCGCTCCACTCCTTGTCGTTCTTATTGTCGGACATGGCCGCTGTGGTTGTCATCAGCAGCAGGCCTGTCATGATCCAAGCTCTCATTCGCATGCGTTTGGCTAAAGAAAAAGGCCGCCAGAAGCAATCCTTAGACGGACGCCCTGACGGCCTCAAAAGAAGAATTTTTTAATAGGAATTTTTCTTACATCGGCAGGGTGAAGATGAAGCGGGCTCCGCTCTTGTGTTCGGGGTCGAGCTTCACATCACCGTTGAGGCGGCGGGCTATCGAACGGGCTACGGTGAGGCCGCAACCAGCGCCGTCGAAGAAGCTGTTGAGCTTCGTAAACGGCTCGAAGATCTTCTCGGCGTCGTCGGCAGCAATGCCGGTGCCGGTGTCCTCGACGATAAACTCCACGTTGTTGCCATCGCTGGTGGTGAGCAGGGTCACCTCGCCGCTGGTGGTGAACTTCATCGCGTTGTCGAGCAGATTGGCCAGTACACGCGTGGCCATCGACTGGTTGGTGAAGAGCATGACGCCCTGTGCCTCCTCGGCAATGCGGTTGTTGAACTTCAGGTAGTCGATCTTGTCGATGCCCGTCTCGCGGATGGCCTGGGCGGTGATGTCGCTGGCCTGGCAGTTGTCTTCGGCCTCGATAGCTGTGTCAACACCCACATCGTTGAGGTTGAGGATGCTGTTGGCCAGCTGGGCGATAGACTGGGCGTTGGGGGCAGAGAAGTCGAGCTTCTTCTTGATGTCGTCGGCAGCCTTCTGGATGAGGTCCTTCTTCTGTACGACGGCCTGCTCGAGGGTCGACTTGGCGGCCATGATGTCGCTCACCTGCTTCTCGAGCTTCTCCTTGACGTTGGCCATGGTCTGGCGCTCTTCTTCCATCTTGTCGAACTGGAGGAGAGCCTGTTCATAGCCCTCACCGACGCTGTCGAAGTTCTTCTGAAGGTCACTGTAGTCCTTCAGCAGCTTCTCGAGCTCATTGACGCGCTTCTGGTAGTCCTTAAGCAGCTGCTGGCCTTCTTCGGCCTGCTCCTTGGCGCCTTTCATCTGGAAGTAGAGGGCGACACCGAGTGCGGCAATGAATAATATAAGAATAATGAGTAGGATGGTCATAGCGTATTAACCTTTTTTCTGTTCTACTTTCATAAACTTGGTGAAGCCCGTCATGGCGAGCACTTTGTAGATTTCAGGGCTGACGTTGATGATCTTGAACTGGCCCTTGAGTTGCATCACGGTACGCATGGTCTTCTGAATGATACGGAGGCCGGAGCTGGCCATGTAGACGAGCTCATCGCAGTCCATGACGAGGTCTACACCACCGTCCTTCAGTGCGGGCTGGATGTCTTCTTCAAACTGATTGGCGTTCATTGTGTCAATACGTGCTCCTGTCTTAATGATGGTCTTACCACCTTCTTTTAAAATCTGTGTCATAATACTTTTAATTTTATAAAGTTCTTAAATTTCTTTTTTCATTGTTAGCAGGTTCTTGCCCTCCAGACGCTGGTAGGTGACCTTGTTCATGATGTTTTTGACGATGTAGATGCCCATGCCGCCGATGTCGCGATCCATGGGGTTGACGTCAGGATCGGCATCTTCCTTCGCTGTAGGATCGAATTCAACGCCGTGGTCAGAGAGTACGAAGGTGAGCTCTTTGCCGTTGCTCTCGGCTGTCAGCTCTATCTCCTCGGGAGTGCCTTCGGGATAAGCGTAGAAGATGACATTGCTGACCATCTCCTCCATCACCAGGTTGAGGTTCATCTGGAGTTCCATGTCGAGGCCTAGCTCTTCACCGATTTCTTCGATGAACTGGTTGACTTTCTCCAGCTCCCCTACTTGGTTTTTGATTTTGATCTCTTTTTTCATAAGCCGTTTTGTTATTGGTTTTTACCTTTCTACTTCTTTACCTTTAAGCACAGCATCGTGAGGTCGTCGTTGGGCTCTGCGCCGTCGCGATGGGTCTCCACCTCTGCCTTGAGCATCTCGATGGTCTGGCGCGAGCTCTCAAAGGGGTGCGTCTGCAGGATCTCCACCAGCCGCTCGTCGGAGAACTGCTCCTGCTGGCGGTTTTCGGCCTCGTTGAGTCCGTCGGTATAGACGAAGAAGGCCTTGTTGGTGATGTCGTCAATCTCTTCGCCCACATATTCCATACCAGGCATGATGCCGATGGGGAAGTTGGGCTCCATCTCGATGAATTCTGCCGTACCGTCGCCCACGATCACCGGGGGGTTATGGCCGGCGTTGCAGAACTTGAGGTGGCCGGTCTTGAGGTCGACGAGTCCGAGGAACATCGTGACGAACATGCCCGTCTCGTTGTCCTCGCCCGAAAGGGCGTCGTTGATTCGGTTGGCTATCTCTGCGGGCATCATCTCCTGAGCGGCGAGGGTGCGGAAGAGTCGGGTGGCCTGTGCCATGAAGAGAGAGGCGGGCACGCCCTTGCCGCTGACGTCGCCGAGGCAGAAGTAGAGGTGGTCGTCGATGAGGTGATAGCCGTATAGGTCGCCTCCTACCTCCTTGGCGGGGGTCATCGAGGCGTAGAGGTCGAGGTCGGGTCGCTCGGGGAAGTTGCTGGGCACCATACCCATCTGGATGTTTCGGGCGATACGCAGGTCGCTCTCGATACGCTCCTTGGCGATGGTGGTCTCCTCGAGCTGGTCGTAGGCGGTAAGCAGCTGCTGGTGGGTCTCCTCGAGCTTGCTGTGGGTCTCCTCGAGCTTGCTGTGGGTCTCCTCGAGCTTGCTGTGGGCATCTTCGAGTTTGAGGTGGGCCACCTTCAGGCGCTTGGCCGATCGCAGGCGGAAGAAGATGAAGATGACGAGCGAGAGCACGATGATCGAGGCGATGATGATGGCGTTGCGCGTCATGGCCTGGGCGTGCTTCTTCTCGAGCTCTCCGAGTCCGAAGAGGGTGTTCATCTCCGTGAGCTGCCGTTTGGTATCATGGGTGTTGATGGAGTCGTTGATGAGGTACATCTGATTGTACATCTCTGCGGCCTCTCGGAATCGTCCCAGGGCGGTGAATATCTCAGCGCGCTGCTTTCTGACGCGGATGAGCTCGGAGGAGTCGTCGGTACTCTCAAGCAGTCGCATGCGCTTGTCGTTCAGGGCCAGCGCCTCGTCGTAGAAGCCCTGTTTCATACAGAGCTCGGCCCTGTAGTAGAGCCATTTCATGTATTTGAAGCTGTCGTCGCTGCTTGAGCGTTTCCTCAGCTCGTCGAGCATGTCGGAGGCTTTCTCAAGGTCGCCGAGGCCCAGGGCTGCCTGGGCGCAGGCCAGATAGTAGTAAGCCCAGCTGTTGACGTCGCTGCTCTTTCCTTCTTTCTTGGAATACCAGTCGTCGAGGAATTTCTTCCATTGGATGGTGAGGTCGTTCAGTCGGTGGTATTCGTGCTGCAGCTCCAGGATGTCGCCATAGGCGGCAAACACGTCGGTGAGCTGGAAGGGCCGCGGGTTGAGGGCCAGCAGCGTGGAGAGGCTTTTCTGATAAGAGCTGTCGGCCTCCTCGATGTTGTGCATGTTGGCATAGACGTTACCCATGCTGTAGTAGGCCATACCCTGTCCGAACTTGTCGTCGCGCTTCATGGCGTCGCTATGCATCTCCTGTACCTCCTTCAAGCCCGTATTGGTCTTACCGGAGAAGTTGTAGGCATCCACGAGGATGGTCCACGTCTCGTAATAGTTCTTCCAGTCGCCGATGGAGGCGAGGAGTTCGAGGGTGGGCTTGGTCTGCTCGTAGATGGAGTCGCTGAGGTCGCAGTTGTAGAAGTGTATGAGCTTCATGACCCTGGCGTCGGCCTCCTCCTTACGGTTGCCTTGATGGTGGCACTCGGCGATGAGGTCATCCAGGCATCTGAGCTGGTAGCTCACATCGTCGGAATCCAGGCTGAGGTAATAGAGTGTGTTGTAGGCGTCAATGCGGTCGTAGCCCTTTTTGTAAGGCAAAGAGTCCCTGATTTCCGAAATCTGATCGGCATGGATCTGGACGGCGGAAAGGCATAATAGGAGGGATATGACCAGACGGTTGAGGTTCATACTTTTGCCTTTTTGATAGATAATTCAGCGACAAAAGTACAAAAAGATTCTGAAACGCGCAAATTTTATGGTGGAAAAGTGCAATTATATCACCATTTTTCTATTGTCCACGGAAAAGAAGCTATAGGCTCCGGCCGCTTTCGATGACCATCTGACGCATGTTCTTCAGCAGGTCGCTGGCAAAGATGAAGTCGGTGAGTTTCTGGTTGGTGGAGCCCATCACCTCGCTGCTGACACCCTGCCATTCCTTGGTGCCTTCGTAAATAAAAATGATGTTTTCGCCAATGCCCATTACTGAGTTCATGTCGTGGGTGTTGATGATGGTGGTCATGTTGTACTCACGGGTGATGGAGTGGAGCAGTTCGTCGATGACGAGCGATGTCTTGGGGTCCAGTCCGGAATTGGGCTCGTCGCAAAACAGATATTTGGGGTTGAGGGCGATGGCGCGGGCGATGGCCACACGTTTCTGCATACCACCGGAGATCTCGCCGGGGAATTTCTCGTCGGCACCCTGCAGGTTGACGCGGTCGAGGCATTCCTGAGCCCTGCGTACACGCTCGCGGTAGGTCATCGTAGAGAACATGTCGAGGGGGAACATCACGTTTTCCAACACCGTCAGGGAGTCGAAGAGGGCGGCACTCTGGAAGATCATACCCATCTCGCGGCGCATCATCACCTTCTCGCGCTTCGAGAGTTGTACGAAATCACGTCCGTCGTAGAGGATCTGTCCCTTTGTCGGGTCGAGTAATCCGACAAGATTTTTCATCAGTACGGTCTTGCCCGATCCGCTCTGTCCGATGATGAGGTTGGTCTTGCCGTCCTCAAACACGGTGTTGATGTCCTTCAGGACGTCCTTGTCTTCAAAACTCTTATATAAATGCTTGACTTCGATCATGACAGTAATTGTGTTAGGAATACATCGCTGAACAGGATGAGTATGCTGGAGGTGACGACGGCATCGGTAGAGGCCTTACCCACGTTCACGCTACCGCCCTCGACGGTGTAGCCGCAGAAGGAGGGTACGCTGGAGATGATAAAGGCGAAGAACTGACTCTTGATGATCGACATCCACACAAACCAGGGGATGAAGTGGTGCTGAAGTCCCGCCGTGAGGTCGTCGGGGGTCAGGATATGCCCGATGAAGGCGGTGGCATAGGCGCCGAGAATACCTGTGGCCGAGGAGAATATCACGAGGACAGGCATAATGGTGAGCATGCCCATGATCTTCGGTAGGATGAGGTAACAGGCGGAGTTGACGCCCATGATCTCGAGGGCGTCGATCTGCTGGGTGACGCGCATCGTGCCCAGCTCGGAGGCGATGTTCGACCCTACCTTACCAGCGAGGATGAGACACATGATACTGCTGGAGAACTCCAGGAGCAGGATCTCACGGGTGGTGTAGCCCGACACCCAGCGGGGCATCCACGGGCTCTGGATATTGAGCTTCATCTGAATACAGATGACGGCACCGATGAAGAAGGAGATGATGAGCACGATGCCGATGGAGTTGATGCCGAGTTGCGCCATCTCATTGACATACTGCTTCAGGAACATCCTCATGCGCTCGGGGCGGGAGAAGGTCCTGCCCATCAGCATCAGATAGCGACCGAAGGTGGTCAGCCATTTATGTAATAGCATACTAAAACCTTAAAATCGCTGCAAAGGTACAAATTATTTTTTTATATTTGGTATTTTGCATGAATTTTTGTACCTTTGCAGCCGAATATGGAAGAAGAGCGTATCGTATTACGGACAGAAGGCCTCGTGAAGCGCTATGGTAAGCGCACGGTGGTCAATGATGTGAGCTTCAACGTGAAGCAGGGTGAGATTGTAGGACTGTTGGGCCCCAACGGTGCCGGCAAGACCACCTCGTTTTATATGACCACAGGTCTGATTGTGCCCAATGGCGGGCATATCTACCTGGGCGATGAGGAGGTGACGAGCTTCCCCGTCTATAAGCGTGCCCGTGCCGGCATCGGCTATCTGGCACAGGAGGCCAGCGTGTTCCGTAAGATGAGCGTCGAGGATAATATCCTCTCCGTGCTGGAGATGACGGGTAAGCCCCGTGCATATCAGCTGGAGAAGTTGGAGAGCCTCATTGCCGAGTTCCGTCTGGAGAAGGTGCGCAAGAATACGGGTGATCGTCTCTCGGGTGGTGAGCGCCGTCGTACGGAGATTGCCCGCTGTCTGGCCATCGAACCGAAGTTTATCATGCTCGACGAGCCCTTCGCCGGTGTAGACCCCATCGCCGTGGAGGATATCCAGCAGATCGTGTATAAGCTGAAGTATCTGAACATCGGCATCCTGATCACCGACCATAATGTGGACGAGACGCTGGCCATCACCGACCGTGCCTACCTGTTGTTCGAGGGGCGTATCCTCTTCCAAGGCACGCCTGAGGAGCTGGCTGCCAACGAGATCGTCCGCAAGAAATACCTCACCGAGTCGTTCGAGCTGCGAAAAAAGAATTTCCAATTGCAGGAAATGGACAGAAAACACGCGGGTGAGAGTTGAAAATCGGATAAAAGTATTAAAAAACATTAAAAGTGGGCGTTACTCTTAATGCTCACCTCTGAACTCTCAACTAAAAATCGTACTTTTGCACCTCAATTTTGAATATATAATATAAATAAGTACATAAGAAGATGAAAATTTCGTTTGAATGTGCCGACAAGATCAATGGTCTGCTGACGATGACCGTTGAGGCGGCAGACTACCAGGAGGCAGTAGAGAAGTCTCTGAAGAATTATCGTAAGAAAGCACAGGTGCCCGGTTTCCGTCCGGGTATGGTTCCTATGGGCATGATTAAGAAGCAGTATGGCACAGCCGTGAAGGTTGACGAGGTCAACAAGGTGCTGGGTCAGAAGCTCTATGAATACATCCAGGAGAACAACATCAAGATGCTGGGTGAGCCCCTTCCCAATCAGGAGAAGCAGGTGCCTCAGGACTTTGAGAAGGATGCCGACCTGACCTTCGTGTTCGACATCGCCGTAGCTCCTGAGTTCAAGGCCGAGCTCACTGGCAAGGACAAGATTGACTATTACACCATTACCATCGACGACAAGATGATCGACGACCAGGTGCAGATGTACGCTTCACAGGCTGGTGAGTTCGTGAAGGCTGACGTGTTCAGCGGCAACGACACCATCACTGGTGACATGCGTGAGCTCGACGAGAACGGTAACACCAAGGAAGGCGGTATCGTAACCGAGGGTGCTATGGTGATGCCCGCCTATATCAAGGCTGAGGATCAGAAGAAGCTCTTCGACGGTGCTAAGCCCGGTGACATCATCACCTTCAACCCCAAGAAAGCTTATCCCGACAACGATGCTGAGGTGGCTGCCCTGCTGAAGACCGAGAAGGACAACGTGAAGGACCTGAACGCTGACTTCAGCTATCAGATCACCGAGATCCGTCACTTCCAGCCCGCAGAGGTTGACCAGAAGCTCTTCGACCGCGTGTTCGGTGAGGGTACCGTCAAGGACGAGAAGGAGTTCCGTCAGAAGATCTCTGAGACCATCGCTCCCCAGCTGCAGCAGAACAGCGACTATAAGTTCCTGCTCGACGTGCGCAAGTACATGGAGGAGAAAGTGGGCAAGCTCGAGTTCCCCGAGGCTCTGCTGAAGCGCGTGATGCTGCAGAACAATCAGGACAAGGGTGCTGACTATGTGGAGAAGAACTTCGAGGGCAGCATCAAGGAACTGGGTTGGCACATGATCAAGGAGCAGCTCGTGGCCGCTAATAATATTAAGGTGGAGGATGCCGACCTGAAGGCTGTTGCCAAGGAGGCCATCCGTGCTCAGTTTGCACAGTATGGCATGAGCAACGTGCCCGATGACGTGCTGGAGAACTATGCCGCCGAGCAGTTGAAGAAGCGTGAGAACGTAGACAACTTCGTTGACCGCGCTGTGGATGTCAAGCTCACCGAAACTCTGAAAAAAGTGGTTAAATTGAATGAAAAAACAGTCACTTTGGAGGAGTTTAATAAGCTTATGTCAGAAAAATAAGTTTTTTTAGGAAAAAATAACCCCTAATATTGAAGGGTTATCGACTTTTTTCATTATCTTTGTGTCCCAAACACGTGATACGGAAGGTCGATAACCCTTCTTCCGTGCTGGAAAGTGAACTCGATGTGAAACATCAAAGGTGAAAAATAAGAAAAATATGAAGAATGATTTTAGAAAATATGCTGTACAGCATTTAGGCATGAACGGCTTGACCCTCGACGAGGTGATGCAGGCTCAGGCTCAGTATCTGAACCCCTATATCCTTGAGGAGCGTCAGCTGAACGTGACCCAGATGGACGTGTTCTCACGACTGATGATGGACCGTATCATCTTCCTCGGTACGCAGATTGACGACTATACCGCCAACACGCTGCAGGCGCAGCTGCTCTACCTGGACTCGGTAGACTCTGGTAAGGATATCTCGATCTATATCAACAGCCCTGGCGGTAGTGTGACCGCTGGTCTGGGCATCTACGACACGATGCAGTTTATCTCCAGCGATGTGGCCACCATCTGTACGGGTATGGCTGCCTCGATGGGTGCCGTGCTGCTCGTGGCCGGTACTGAGGGAAAGCGTTCGGCATTGCCCCACAGCCGTGTGATGATCCATCAGCCCCTCGGCGGCGTACAGGGTCAGGCTTCGGATATCGAGATCGAGGCCAAGGAGATTTTGAAATTCAAGAAAGAGTTGTATACCATCATTTCTGACCACTCGCATACCCCTTACGAGAAGGTCTACGCTGATTCCGACCGTAACTACTGGATGACAGCCCAGGAGGCCAAGGAGTATGGCATGATTGATGAAGTTTTGACGAGAAAGAAGTAATGAAGAAAGCATGTAGTTTCTGTGGAAGGAGCGACAAGGAGGTGAAGCTGCTGATCTCCGGTATCAACGGCTATATCTGTGAGGAATGTGCCCAGCAGGCCTATCGTATTGCCAAGGAGAACCTGGCGGAGACCAATGCGAAGGCCAAAAGCGGTAAGCCGCAGATGAAGAAGGTGCCGAAGCCCAAGGAGATCAAGGCGTTCCTTGACGATTATATCATCGGACAGGATGAGGCCAAGCGTTTCCTCTCCGTTGCCGTCTACAACCACTATAAACGTCTGCAGCAGCCCGCTGCCGACGACGGTGTGGAGATTGAGAAGAGCAATATCATCATGGTTGGTTCTACCGGTACGGGTAAGACCCTGCTGGCACGTACCATCGCGAAGTTGCTCGACGTGCCCTTCACCATCGTCGATGCTACGGTGTTCACCGAGGCCGGTTATGTGGGCGAGGATGTGGAGAGCATCCTCTCACGACTGTTGCAGGTGGCAGATTATGACGTGGAGGCCGCCCAGCGTGGTATTGTCTTCATCGACGAGATAGATAAGATTGCCCGTAAGAACGACAATCCCTCGATTACACGTGATGTCAGTGGCGAGGGTGTGCAGCAGGGATTGCTGAAGCTGTTGGAGGGAACGATGGTGAACGTGCCGCCCAAGGGAGGCCGTAAGCACCCGGATCAGGACTATATCCACGTGGATACAAGGAACATCCTCTTTATCTGCGGCGGTGCCTTCGATGGTATCGAGCGTAAGATTGCCCAGCGTATGAATACCCATGTGGTAGGTTATAATTCGGTACAGAATGTCAGGAATATTGATAAAGAGAACCTGATGAAATACGTGGTGCCTCAGGATCTGAAGTCGTTTGGCCTGATTCCCGAGCTGATTGGTCGTCTGCCGGTGCTCACCTATCTGAATCCGCTCGACCGTGCAGCCCTGGAGAAAATCCTGACGGAACCAAAGAACTCCATCATCCGTCAGTATAAGAAACTATTCGAGATGGACGGTGTGGAACTGACCTTCACCAAAGATGCCCTCGACGCCCTTGTCGATGAGGCTATGGAGTATAAGCTGGGGGCCCGTGGACTGCGCTCCATCGTGGAGAATGTGATGATGGAGCCGATGTTTGATCTGCCCTCAAGGAAAGTTAAGAAATTTGAGGTGACGGCAGATTATGTGAAGGAACAATTAGAGAAATCACATATACAACAATTAAAAGCCTCGTAACTAAGACTTTATGACCCAACAAGTGAATCTAACCGAAGCCCTGAAGAAATACTTTGGATTTGATACATTCAAAGGCGATCAGGAGAAGATCATCCAGAACGTGCTGGATGGGAAGGATACCTTCGTGCTGATGCCGACAGGTGGCGGTAAGTCGTTGTGCTACCAGCTACCCTCGTTGCTCATGGAAGGGACGGCCATCGTCATCTCACCGCTGATAGCGCTGATGAAGAACCAGGTGGACGTCATCACCAACCTGAGCGAACAGTCGGGAACGGCCCATTACCTGAATTCGTCGCTGAACAAGGCGGCTATCGATCAGGTGAAGGAGGATATCCTTGCCGGACACACGAAGCTGCTCTATGTGGCTCCCGAGTCGTTGACGAAGGAGGACAATGTGGAGTTCCTTAAGTCGGTGAAGATCTCCTTCTATGCCATCGACGAAGCCCACTGTATCTCGGAATGGGGACATGACTTCCGACCAGAATACCGTCGTATCCGCCCGATCATCAACGAGATAGGTGCTGCACCTGTCATCGCACTGACGGCTACGGCTACCGATAAGGTGCGTACCGACATCAAGAAAAACCTCGGCATCCTCGACGCGGTGGAGTTCAAAAGCTCCTTCAACCGTCCGAACCTCTACTATGAGGTGCGCCAAAAGACGAAGGATGTGGATAAGGATATCATCAAGTTCATCAAACAGCATCCCGGCAAGAGCGGCATCATCTACTGTCTCTCGCGTAAGAAGGTGGAGGAGCTGGCTGCCATCCTGCGCGCCAATGATATCAAGGCCTCGGCCTATCATGCTGGTCTTGATTCCGCCACCCGTACCCAGACGCAGGATGACTTCCTGATGGAGGATATCGACGTCATCGTGGCTACCATCGCCTTCGGTATGGGTATCGACAAACCCGACGTGCGGTTTGTGATTCATTACGACATCCCGAAGTCGCTGGAAGGCTACTATCAGGAGACGGGTCGTGCAGGTCGTGACGGTGGCGAAGGTATTTGTCTGGCTTTCTATTCGCGAAAGGATCTCGATAAGCTGGAGAAGTTCATGGAGGGTAAGCCCGTGGCAGAACAGGATATCGGCCGTCAGCTGTTGGTGGAGACTGCCGCCTATGCGGAGACCTCCGTCTGCCGTAGAAAGATGCTGTTGCACTACTTCGGTGAGGAATATGATAAAGACAACTGCGGCAACTGCGACAACTGTCTGCATCCGAAGACAAAGATTGAGGCCCAGAATCAACTCGTCATCGTGCTAAACGCCATCTTGGCTATCAAGGAGAACTTCCGCAGCGACTATGTGATAGACTTTATCATCGGTAAGGAGACTGATGAGATCCTGGCCCATCATCATGAGGAACAGGAACTCTTTGGGGCCGGTGCCGATGACGATGAGAAGATCTGGAACCCAGTAATCCGTCAGGCCCTCATTGCCGGATTCCTGAAGAAGGAGGTGGAAAACTACGGTCTACTGAAGGTCACTTCGGCAGGTAAGAAGTTCCTGAAGTCACCATCGTCGTTTATGATTGTGAAAGATACGGAGTTCAGTGATGATGACGAAAACGCTGACCACGATGGAGGCACCAGTGCCCTTGACCCTGTGTTGAGTGCGATGCTACGTGACTTGCGAAAGAAGGTCTCGAAGCGCTTGGAGCGTCCGCCATACGTCATCTTCCAAGACGTGTCGTTGGAGCAGATGGCCACAGACTATCCCGTGACCCTTGAGGAGTTGAAGAATATCCAGGGCGTGGGTGAGGGAAAGGTGAAACAACCCTATGCCAAGGAGTTTGTGGACCTCATCGCCCGCTACTGCGAAGAGAACGAGATCGAACGTCAGGTGGACATGCGTGTCCGTACGGTGGCGAAAAAATCAATGCTGAAGGTGAAGATCATCCAGAGCATCGACCGTCAGCTGGCCCTCGACGATATCGCTGAGGCTCAAGGCATCGACTTCGACGAGTTGCTCGATGAGGTGGAGGCCATCGTCTACAGTGGTACGAAACTGAACATCGACTACTTCCTTGAGGAGGTGATGGACGAAGACCATATCGATGATATCTACGACTATTTCGCAGAGTCAGATACTGACAAACTCAGTGTGGCCGAGGATGAACTGGGTGACGAATATTCCGAGGATGAAATCAGGCTCGTCCGCATTAAGTTCATCTCGGAAATGGCGAACTGATTTTTAATTGAAGATTGAGAATTGAAGATTGAACATTATTGAAAATTGAAGATTGAACGTTAAAAAATAACAAGGCTCTTAAAAATCTTCAATCTTCAATGTTCAATCTTCAATCTTTTTTGTACCTTTGCACGCAATATTTTAAGAAAAGGAAATTATGGCTTCATTTATTGCAGACAAAATCGTGATGGACGGCCTTACATTCGACGACGTCCTTTTAATTCCCGCTTATTCTGAAGTACTGCCTAAGACAGTAGAGTTGAAAACGCGCTTCTCCCGCAACATTGAGCTGAACGTACCGTTCGTGACAGCAGCCATGGACACGGTGACAGAGTCACAGATGGCTATTGCCATTGCCCGTGAAGGCGGTATTGGTGTGATCCACAAAAATATGTCGATTGAGGATCAGGCCCGTCAGGTGGCTATCGTGAAGCGTGCCGAGAATGGTATGATCTATGATCCCATCACTATCCCCCAGGGCTCTACCGTGGCTCAGGCCCTCGAAATCATGTCGGAATATCATATCGGTGGTATTCCCGTGGTTGACGACGACAACCATCTCGTAGGTATCGTCACCAACCGTGACCTGCGCTTCGAGCGTCGTCTGGACCGTCCTGTCGAGGAGATTATGTCAAAGGATAACCTCGTGACCACCCATCAGCAGACTGACCTGACGGCTGCCGCCCAGATTCTGCAGGAGAACAAGATAGAGAAGCTGCCAGTGGTGGATAAGGATAATCGTCTTATTGGTCTGATTACCTATAAGGACATCACTAAGGCCAAGGATAAGCCTATGGCTTGTAAGGATGATAAGGGTCGTCTGCGTGTAGCTGCTGGTGTCGGTGTGACCTTTGATACCCTCGACCGTATGCAGGCCCTTGTGGATGCCGGTGCCGATGCCATTGTCATCGATACGGCTCATGGCCACTCGAAGTCTGTGATTGAGAAACTCGTGGAGGCTAAGAAGTGCTTCCCCAACATTGATATCGTCGTAGGTAACGTGGCTACCGGTGAGGCTGCCAAGATGCTCGTGGATAATGGTGCCGACTCCGTGAAGGTTGGTATCGGCCCGGGCTCTATCTGTACCACCCGTGTGGTGGCAGGTGTGGGTGTGCCCCAGCTGAGTGCTGTCTATGATGTGTATAGTGCCCTGAAGGGTACGGGTGTGCCCCTCATCGCCGATGGCGGCCTCCGTTACTCTGGTGATATCGTCAAGGCTTTGGCTGCCGGTGGTAGCTGTGTCATGATCGGCTCACTCGTAGCCGGTACAGAGGAGAGCCCTGGTGACACCATCATCTACAACGGTCGTAAGTTCAAGAGCTACCGTGGTATGGGTTCTCTCGAGGCCATGGAGCAGAAGCACGGTTCTAAGGACCGCTACTTCCAGGGTGACACGAAGGAGGTGAAGAAGCTGGTGCCCGAGGGCATCGCTGGCCGTGTGCCTTACAAGGGAACCGTTCAGGAGGTGATCTATCAGATGGTAGGTGGTCTGCGTTCTGGCATGGGCTACTGCGGTGCCCCCACCATCGAGGCCTTGCATAACGCCAAGTTCACCCGTATCACCAATGCCGGCGTCAACGAGTCTCACCCGCATGATATCACCATCACGAGCGAGGCCCCCAATTATAGTCGCCCTAACGATTGAGAATGAGAAAACTCACCATTGCCCTTTCTTTGTTTGCTGCGCTTCTGTCGCAGCAATCATTGGCACAGTCATCCGACCCCGTCGTGATGACTGTGGCTGGTGTAGACGTGCCTCGTTCGGAGTTTGAGTACTCTTTCAATAAGAACAACGGTGACGATGTGGTTGAGAAGAAGACTGTAGAGGAATATGCCGAGCTCTATGCCAACTATAAGTTGAAGGTGCAGGCTGCCCTTGATGCCAAGCTTGATACGATGACCTCTTTCCAACAGGAATATGCCATGTATCGTGATCAACAGGTGCGTCCCACCATCGTGACGGACGCTGAAATCCTTGCCACCGCCCGGAAGATGTACGAACGTACGAAGAAGGCCATCGGTCCCCGTGGACTCGTACGTCCTGCCCATATCCTTCTGGAACTCTCGACACAGGCCACTACCCAGGAACAGGAGAAGGCTCGCCAACGCATCGATTCCGCTTATCGTGCCCTGCAGGCCGGTGCCGACTTCGCAGAATTGGCTAAGAAAATCTCGCAGGATCCCGTCTCCTCGAAAGATGGCGGTCTCTTGCCTTGGTTTGGTCCAGGCCAGACGCTGAAGGAGTTTGAGGATGTGGCCTATTCGCTGCAGCCGGGACAGATGAGTAGTCCGTTCCTTTCCCCTATAGGCTATCACATCATCCTGATGAAGGAGCGTAAACAGCTGGAGCCCTTCGACTCCCTGAAGAACGATTTGCTGACGGTATTGGAGCGTCGTGAGATGCGCGAAGACATTATCAGCAACAAACTCCGTCAGATGGTGAAAGCCTCTAACGGTACGCTGACACAAGACCAGATTCTCGAGAAACGCTCCGACTCGCTCGCTGCCACCGATCCCGAGATGAAATACCTATTCCAGGAATATCATGACGGTTTGTTACTTTATGAGATTAGCAGTCGTGAGGTCTGGGAGAAGGCTACCGAGAACGAGGCAACCCTGAAGGCGTGGTTCGATGCCCACCGTAAGGACTATACATGGTCGCAACCCCGTTATAAAGGTATCGCCTACCATGTGAAGGACAAGAAAGATGTGAAGGCCGTGAAGAACTGTGTGAAGCGCCTTCCCTTCGACCAGTGGGCTGAGGCTCTGCGCACCACCTTCAACCCCGACTCCGTGATCCGCATCCGTGTGGAGAAGGGACTCTTCAAACCCGGCGACAATGCAACCGTTGACAGAATGGTGTTTAAGGTGCCTGCAGAAGTGAAGCCACTGCAGGACTATCCCATCGATGCCGTCTACGGAAAGAAACTGAAGAAGCCCAGCGACTATACCGATGTGCGTGCCCAGGTGGTCGAGGATTACCAAAACGACCTTGAACGCCGTTGGGTGGCCTCGTTGCGCAAGCGTTATCCGGTCGTCATTCATGAAGAAGTATTGAAAACAGTAAATAAGCATCAATGAGAAAAATACAGAATTTGTTAGGTGCCATGCTCCTCATGCTCCCGCTGATGGCTGGGGCCGAGACAAAGGATTCCGTACAGATTGGTACTGTGGTCGATGAGGTGGTATGGATCGTCGGTGACGATGCCATCCTCCGTTCAGACATCGAGACCATGCGTATGCAGGCTGCCATGGAAGGTATTAAGTTCAGTGGCAACCCCGACTGTGCCATCCCTGAGCAGATAGCTGTACAGAAGCTATTCAAGCATCAGGCCGAGATTGATAGTATCGAGGTGACCGATGCCGATGTGGCTGCGGAGGTGGAACAGCAGATTAACTACTGGCTTGAGATGGTGGACGGCTCGCGTGAACGTCTGGAGGAATACAAGCACCAGCCGCTCTCACAGATCCGTAATGACCTGCGTGAAGATCTGAAAGACCGTCAGATGGTGCAGCGGATGAAGCAGAAACTTGTCGAGGATATCGCCGTGACACCTGCTGATGTCCGCCGTTATTTCCAGAATATGCCTGCCGACAGCGTCCCCTTCGTACCTACGGAGGTGGAGGTGCAGGTTATTCAGCAGACACCAGTCATCGAAGTCGAGGAACTCAACCGTGTGAAGGATGAGTTACGCGAATATACCGAACGTGTGAACAAGGGTGATGCCACCTTCCAGACATTGGCCCGCCTCTATTCCGAGGACCCGGGAACAGCCCGTCGTGGTGGTGAACTCGGCCTTGTGGGACGTGGTACCCTTGACCCGGCCTTTGCTGCTGTGGCTTTTAACCTCACAGATCCGAAGAAGGTATCAAAGATTGTGGAGTCGGAGTTCGGCTTCCATATCATCCAGCTCATCGAGAAGCGCGGCGACAAGGTGAACGTGCGTCATATCCTCCGTAAGCCTGTGGTGTCGGAAGTAGCTATCGAAAAAACGCTTGGCCGTCTGGACTCCATCGCGGCTGATATCCGTTCCGGAAAGTTCACTTTCGAGGATGCTGCACCACTGCTCTCCGACGATAAGGACACCCGTTACAGCAAGGGCCTGATGTCTACAAACATGATGACTACGGGACATACCTCGTCGAAGTTCCGTATGCAGGACCTGCCCCCCGAGGTTGCAAAGGTTGTGGATACCATGCAGGTGGGACAGATCTCACAGTCGTTCCAGATGATTAACCAGCGCGGTAAGACCGTGTGCGTCATCGCAAAGCTGAAGAATCGCATCGACGGTCATAAGGCTACGGTGACGGAGGACTTCCAGACGTTGAAGGACGTGGTGCTGAACAAACGTCGTGAGGAGCGTATCCATCAGTGGGTGGTCGATAAGATCAAGACGGTCTATACCCGTCTGAATGACGAATATAAGGACTGCGAGTTCGAATACGAGGGGTGGAATAAATAAAGGTGTTTAGAAGGAGATGATGAGGAAGTCTTTCGTCTGGCTGATATCTTTCGCCTTGATGGTGGGGATGGTGTCTGCTTTTGCACAGAAGCAGACACAGAAGAAACGTCCGGCACGAAAGGCGCAGAAAGAGGACACCCGCGTCTATCTCGTACATGCCGACGTGCTACACTTCGATCAGTTAATAAACCCTGATGCTACCATCCTCAATGGTAAAGTACAGTTCACTCATCAGGGTGCACGCCTCTATTGTGACAGTGCCTACTTCTATGAAGGCAGCAACTCGTTTGAGGCTTTCGGACATGTGAAGATGGTGCAGGGTGATACCCTCTCACTGGTCAGTGACTATGCCTATTACGATGGTAACGAACAGATGGCCCGTGCCCGTTATAATGTGGTGCTGAAACATAAGAAGACCACGCTATATACTGATAGTCTCGACTTCGACCGTCTTTATGACAATGCCTACTTCTTCGAAGGTGGAAAGATGATTGACGGAAATACCACGCTGACCTCAGACTGGGGGGAGTACAACACGAAATCAAAGATGTCAGTATTCAACTACGACGTGAAGATGCGCAGTCCGAAGTTCTATCTCACCACCGACACGCTCTATTACGATACCCGTTTCTCGATGGCTCATATCGTAGGCCCATCGGATATCTATTCTGGTGAGAGTCATATTTACTCAGAACAGGGCTATTACGACACGAAGAAGGAGCAGGCGCGACTCATGAATCGATCTGTGCTCTCCAATCAGGGAAGGACGATGATCGGCGACAGCGTTTGGTATGATAGTCAGGCTGGTATTAGCAAGGCCTTCCGCAACGTGGTCTATGTAGACTCCGTGAATAAAAATAAACTCACCGGCAACTACGGCGAATATTTAGAAAACACGGGCTATGCCATGTGTACCGACAGTGCCGTGGCCATCGACTTCTCACAGGGCGACTCCCTCTTTATGCATGCCGACACTTTCAAGGTGATAACCTTTAATATCGAGACAGACTCTGTGTACCGTAAGATCCATGCCTATCGTCATGTTCGTGCCTACCGTACTGATGTGCAGGCCATCTGCGACTCGCTGGTCTATAACTCCCAGGACTCCTGTATGACGATGTACTACGATCCCATCGTTTGGAATGTCAATCAGCAACTCGTCGGTGACCGTATTGAGGTGTTCTTGAAAGATTCGCTCATCAACCGTGCCCATGTCATCGACAACTGCTTCTCTATTCAGCAGCTGCGTAGTGATACGGCCTGCTATAATCAGGTGAAGTCAAAAGAGATGTTTGCCTTCTTCGTCGATGGAAAAATCCATGAGACCCGTGCCGTGGGTAATGTGCTCATCGGCTACTATTTCGAGGAGGGTGACTCTATACCTATTATATATAATTATCAGGAGACCTCCGAGTTGCGAATGTTCCTCAAGGACCGTAAGCTCCAGCATGTCTGGACACCGAAGACCTCTGGTACGATGTATCCGCTCAATCAGATACCCGCCGATCGTAAGCGTCTTACGGGCTTTGTCTGGTATGATGCCATCCGTCCCCAGAACCGCGACGATATCTTTAACTGGAAACCCAAGCCATGAGTGATGTCATTCATCTTCTTCCCGACAGTGTAGCCAACCAGATTGCAGCTGGTGAGGTGATCCAGCGTCCAGCTTCAGTCATCAAAGAGTTGGTTGAGAATGCCGTGGATGCCGGGGCCAAGACTATCCAGGTCATCGTGGTTGATGCCGGACGTACATGTATCCAGGTCATCGACGATGGTAAGGGTATGTCGGAGACTGATGCCCGTCTCTCCTTTGAACGTCATGCCACCTCGAAGATCCAGAATGCCACGGATCTATTTGCTCTTCACACCATGGGGTTTCGTGGTGAAGCCCTGGCCTCAATCGCTGCAGTGGCACAGGTGGAACTTCTGACACGTCGTCAGGATGATGAGATTGGCACGCGACTGATGATTGCGGGTTCGAAAGTAACCAGCCAGGAACCCGCCTCTTGTCCTGTAGGCAGTAACTTCAAGGTGGAGAACCTCTTCTTCAATGTCCCTGCCCGACGGAAATTCCTCAAGACCAATGCCACAGAACTCTCGAATATCATGACGGCTTTCGAGCGCATCGTGCTCGTCTATCCCGGAATCCGTTTCTCACTCCATCACAATGGGGTGGAGATGCTCAACCTCCGTGCCACCAATCTTCGTCAGCGTATTGCTGATGTCTTTGGTAAACAATATAATCAGGACCTCCTGCCCGTAGAGGTGCATACCGCTATGGCTACCATCACGGGTTTCGTGGGTAAACCCGAGACAGCCAGGAAGAAGGGTGGGAGTGATTACCTCTTTGTCAATGGCCGTTATATGAAACATGCCTATTTCCATAAGGCGGTGATGACGGCCTACGATCGTATGATTCCCGAAGGCATGCAGGTGCCTTACTTCCTCTATTTCGAGGTCGATCCCTCGCAGATAGATGTTAATATCCATCCTACGAAGACAGAGATTAAGTTCGAGAACGAGCAGGCCATCTGGCAAATCCTCTCTGCCGCTGTACGTGATGCCATCGGTAAGTTTTGCGAGGTGCCTTCCATCGACTTTGATACGGTGGGCAGCCCCGATATACCGGTCTTCGACCCTTCCCGTGAAAACATCGTTGCCCCAAAGGTGACCTATAATCCCGACTACAACCCATTTAATACCGGTGGAAAGTCGTCGGGCAGTTCTTGGTCTCAGAAGCCGGCAGCCTCTTCTCCTGAGGGTTGGGAGTCTCTTTACGGCATCGCAGCCCCCTCGGAAGGTGATGTATTCGATGCTGTCCCACCTGTAAGCTTACCTAACAATACGCTCGATGCTGACCGGTCCCCCTCGCATTACCAGTATAAGGGTAAATACCTGATGACGGCAGTGAAGTCCGGTCTGATGATCATCGACCAGCACCGTGCCGATGTGCGTATCCTCTACGAGCGTTATATGAACCAGATTAGCAGTCATACGGCTAACACGCAGAAGATTCTTTTCCCCGAGACCGTACAGTTCTCACCCGCAGAACATGTCGTCATGCAGCAGATTCTGCCCGAGTTGATGAATGCCGGCTTCGACCTCAGTGACCTTGGTGGTAACACCTATGCCATCAACGGCGTACCTGTGGGTCTTGAGGGCATAGATCCTGTGATGCTAGTACGGCAGATGGTCACCGAGACGTCCTCCGCTAACGCGCCACTCACCACACTCCATGCCCAACTTGCCTTGCGTCTGGCACAGAGTGCTGCCATCCCCTATGGTCAGGTGCTTAGTAACGACGAGATGGAGAATATCATCAATGAACTCTTCTCATGTTCCAACGTCAACTATACCCCTGACGGAAAAGCCATCCTTTGCATTCTACCACAGGGTGATATTGAGCAGCTTTTAGGATAGGTTTCTTAAAAAGAGTTAAAGAAATGCAGTTTTTTGCTTTTCGCTTTTTTCTTTTCACTTTTTTGTCGTACCTTTGCACCCGCTTAGAAAAATCGGGCGTTTAGCTCAGCTGGTTTAGAGCATCTGCCTTACAAGCAGAGGGTCGGCGGTTCGAATCCGTCAACGCCCACTAAAAATGAAATGCTTCACCAATCAAGGTGAAGCATTTTTTTTGATGATAGAAAGTTATTTAGTTCTTTTGATGAAGAGCACGAAAACCAGAGCTAGGATAAGCAGGATGATGATTGCGCCAGCGATGAAGAGAATCTGATGGACCTGATCTTGGGTGGCCTCGTGACTCTTCTCGATGATGTTAAGGATGGAGCTGTACTGATAGCTTCGCGTGTGGTTGCTGAAAGTCTTGTTACACTTTCTGCTAAAATCCATATAGCGTAACGCACGGTCGAAATCGCCGTCTTTGGCCAAATGTTCGGCGAGAAAGAGTAGTGAGGCCTGGTCCATCACGGCGCAGCGGATGTCGTCGAGGGCCGACTTGCCGAGCCAATAGCAGGCCTGATCGTGATTGCCAAGATGATTGAATACCATGGAGCGGTAGAATGCGGCATAAGCACTCTCGTGGGTACCCTCTTTCACAGTCTTGAACCAGCGATCGCTGATATTTAGAGCATCCTGGAAATGGCGCTGGGCTGTGAGGATGTCCATCTTCAGGTGGAGCCACTCCTCACTGCCTTCCGAGGCCACTGCCATCACGGAATCTCGGTAGAGGTTTTGTTTGGCGAGATAGCTCTGGTGCTTGTCTTTGCGCTGGGTGAGGGTGGCCATCTCGCCACAGACGTGCATCCAAGCATTGTAATAATCGACGAGTTCCTTGTTGGTAAGGGCAGACCTCTTGACCAAACGGAGTTGCTCGAGCGATTCAGTCAACATGTCTGATGTGGAACACTGAAAGGAGAGTAGGGAACGATAACGCCCGGTGAGATCAGGACGATGGATACTTTCGGCCAGATTAATGCATTGCTCAGCAAAAAACAAGGCAGAATCGTTCCTATAAGAACGATAAAGCTGAAAGAGTTGCTCGGCCATTTTCATTTGCTTCTCTGGGCTGCTCTCCATCCGCAAACTGTCGCGATAGGCGGCAATCTGCTTTCTATACTCAGCAACGAATATGGGCGACTGATTGATAGCCTCGTCAATTTGCTGATAGAGTGCTTCAAGATCGATAGACTCTTCGTTGAGGCTTGTATTCTTTGCGCAGGCAGCTATGGTTCCCATAACCAGACATGCCAACAATAGGATCCTTCTCATTCTTGTTTTATTTAGTAATATACTCAATAACGATTTTCGCCTGTAAAGTTACAAAGATTTCCCATATATCGCTTCTGTTTATAAAAAAAATGTTTATTTATGCTTGTTTTTTAACTCCTTTTTGTGTTTAAATACCAATTAAACAAAAAAAACGCTTTTCTTTTGGTAATCTGCTTTCTTATTTGTAATTTTGTCCCCCGATAGCATGAATATCAGCAAAAATTACTAAATAGAGAGACAAAATGATTTGGAATCAGAGCATTGAGTGCATGGACCGCGAGCAGCTTCGTGAGATCCAAAGTCGTCGTCTGGTGAAGATGGCAGAGTATGTGTATCATAATACACCATTTTATCGGAAGAAGTTCCAGGAGATGGGACTGGAGCCGGGCGACATCAAGAGCATTGACGATATCGTGAAGCTGCCGTTCACCAACAAACTCGATCTGCGCGACAACTATCCCTTCGGACTGGCTGCTGTGCCCATGAGTCAGATTGTACGTATCCACGCCTCAAGTGGTACGACGGGTAAGCCTGTGGTGGTACTCTATACCCGTAAGGACCTCGCCATGTGGGCTGAGGCTATCTCACGTGCCTTTACCGCCTATGGTGCTACGAAGGATGATATCTTTCAGGTGGCCTATGGCTACGGACTTTTCACCGGTGGCCTGGGTGCCCATGACGGTGCCACCAACATCGGTGCTTCGGTGATTCCTATCTCTTCGGGTAACACCCAGAAACAGATGACCCTCATGCACGACTTCGGTACTACTATCCTCTGCTGTACCCCGTCATACGCCATGTTCCTCGGTGAGGCCATGCAGGAGTGCGAATATCCCCGTGAGGAGTTCAAATTGAAGATCGGTGTCTTCGGCGCAGAGCCCTGGACGGAGAAGATGCGTGTCAAACTGGAGGAGTCGCTGGGCATTAAGGCCTACGATATTTATGGCTTGAGTGAGGTCGCCGGTCCTGGTGTGGGCTACGAATGTGAACACCAGTGTGGTACCCACCTAAACGAAGACTATTTCTATCCTGAGATCCTTGATCCGAATACTGGTGAGCCGCTGCCGGAAGGCTCCTTTGGTGAACTCACCTTCACTCACCTCACCAAGGAAGGTATGCCGTTGTTGCGCTATCGTACCCACGACCTCACGGCTCTTCACTACGACAAGTGTGCATGTGGGCGTACCTTAGTAAGAATGGACCGCATCCTGGGCCGTTGCGATGATATGCTCATCATCCGTGGCGTCAACGTGTTCCCGTCACAGATCGAGGATGTCATCCTGAAGCTGCCTGAGTTTGAACCTCACTTCCTGCTCATCGTAGACCGTGTGAACAATACCGACACCTCTGAGTTGAAAGTCGAGGTGAAGGAAGACTACTTCACCGACGATATGGCCACGATGGTAGGTCTGCAGAAGAAACTTGAAGCCGAGTTGCGCAGTGTCATTGGACTGGGCTTCAAGGTAAAGCTTGTAGAACCGAAGGGCATCGAGCGCTCTACCGGTAAGGCCAAGCGCGTGATTGACAATAGAAAACTATAATAAACTATAAAGACAATGAAAACAAAGCAATTATCCATCTTCCTCGAGAATAAGTCTGGACGACTGACCGAGGTGACTGAGGCCTTAGGGGCTGCAGGTATCAACCTTTCCGCCATGAGTATTGCGGACAATAGTGATTTCGGTATTCTGCGTTGTATCGTGTCGGATCCCGATAAAGCTTATCAGGTGTTGAAAGAGCAACATTTTGCTGTGAAAATTACTGATGTCATCGGCTTCGTATGCCCCAACGTACACGGCTCGCTGGCCGTGGTGCTGAAGCACCTCTCAGACAATGGTGTATTTATTGAGTATATGTACTCTTTTGCCAATGGCAATGTGGCCACGGTGGTGATCCGTCCTACCGATCTGGATGCCTGTGAGAAGATCCTGGCAGAGAAGAAGGTGGAGCTGATGGCGGCTAATGACCTCTATCAGTTGTAAAATGCATAAAATCTGCAATTTTTCCTAATGGAAATTTTGCAGATTCATTTATTCTTCGTAACTTTGCACGCGATTTCCAAAATCGCATGCAAATCGGGCGTTTAGCTCAGCTGGTTTAGAGCATCTGCCTTACAAGCAGAGGGTCGGCGGTTCGAATCCGTCAACGCCCACGACGACACATTTTTTTAAGAAGACATGGAATTAAGTTTACTGACAGCCATTTCGCCTATTGATGGCCGTTACAGGAGTAAGACACAGCCGTTGGCAGAATACTTCTCAGAGTATGCCCTTATCAGGTATCGCGTTCGTGTGGAAATAGAGTACTTTATTACCCTTTGCGAACTGCCTCTGCCCCAACTGCAAGACATCAACCATTCACTGTTTGACCAACTCCGTGACATTTATCGCCAGTTTACACCTGCTGATGCCCAGCGGGTGAAAGACATTGAGAAGGTAACCAACCACGACGTGAAGGCCGTGGAGTATTTTATCAAGGAGCGTCTCGATGCCATGGGCGGTTTCGAACAGTACAAAGAGTTTATTCATTTCGGCCTCACTTCCCAGGACATCAACAATACCTCTGTGCCCCTCTCTGTCAAGGAGGCGCTCGAGCAGGTATACTATCCCCTGGTGGAGGAGCTTATCGAGCAGCTCAACGACTATGCCGAACAGTGGAAGAATATCCCGATGCTGGCCAAGACCCACGGACAGCCCGCCTCTCCAACCCGTTTGGGGAAGGAGGTGATGGTCTATGTCTACCGTCTTGAAGAGCAGTTGCGTGGTCTGAAGGAGACCCCCATCACCGCTAAGTTCGGTGGTGCCACGGGTAACTTCAACGCCCATCATGTGGCCTATCCCCAGTACGACTGGCGTGAGTTTGGTAATGCCTTTGTCAGCGAGAAACTCGGTCTGGAGCGTGAACAGTATACCACTCAGATATCCAACTACGACTGGCTGGGTGCTATCTTCGATGCCATGCGCCGTATCAACACTATCGTTATCGACCTTGACCGCGATTTCTGGATGTATATCTCCATGGACTACTTCAAGCAGAAGATCAAGGCCGGTGAGGTAGGATCGAGTGCTATGCCGCACAAGGTGAACCCCATCGACTACGAGAACTCTGAGGGTAACCTCGGTATCGCCAACGCCATTTTGCAGTTCCTGGCAGCCAAGCTGCCCGTGAGTCGCCTGCAGCGTGACCTTACCGACTCCACAGTACTCCGTAATGTCGGTGTACCCATGGGCCATGCCCTCATTGCTTTCCAGAGCACACTGAAAGGTCTGCGCAAGCTTATCCTCAACGAGGAGAAGCTGCAGGAGGATCTCGACAACACCTGGGCCGTGGTGGCTGAGGCAATCCAGACTATCCTGCGTCGTGAAGCGTATCCCAACCCCTACGAGACCTTGAAGGCCCTCACACGAACTAACGAGAAACTTACTGGTGAGAAAATCAAGAACTTTATCGAGACACTCAACGTCAGCGAAGCCGTGAAGGAAGAGCTGCGTGCCATCTCACCGGCCACTTATACAGGTATTTAAGCATGAAGATGCAACCATAAGCAAAAACAAGAGTATTTACAATTTAAAAAACAAGCAAAACAATGGATTTCGAGAACAACGAGAAAAATCAGGAAGAAACACAGAAAGAAGGTTTCCAGAAAGAGTTCCGTGCAGGACGTTCACCACGTCCACGTATTCACACGGGTCAGCGTCCAGCCTATGAACAGCGTCCGAATTATCGTAACACACGTGAGGAGGGAGGCTTCCGTCCCGAAGGTTTCGGGGCAGGTCTGCAGAGCAGCACACCTCAGCGCAGCTTCCGTCCGCGTAACAACTATAATGCCGGTGGCTATCAGCAGCGTCCTCAGCAGGGCGAGTATGGTCAGCGTCCGCAGCGTCCTCAGGGCAGTTATGGTCGTCCCCAGCAGGGGGGGTATGGCCAGCGTCAGGGAGGTGATTATGGTCAGCGCCCACAGGGTGGCTATCAGCAGCGTCCTCAGGGCGGTTATGGTCGTCCTCAGCAGGGTGGCTATGGTCAGCGTCCTCAGGGCGGTTATGGTCGTCCCCAGCAGGGTGGCTATGGCAAGCCTTACGGAGCTTCTCCTTATAAAAAAGGTCCTCGTCAACACACTGCCGACTATGATCCCAATGCCAAGTACAGCATGAAGAAGCGTATCGAGTACAAGGAGATCAACTACGATCCCAATGAGCCGCTTCGTCTGAATAAGTTCCTCGCCAATGCTGGTATCTGCAGCCGTCGCGAGGCCGATGAGTTCATCCAGGCAGGTGTGGTCACCGTCAATGGTGAGGTGGTCACTGAGTTGGGTACCAAGATCCTCCGCACTGACGAGGTGAAGTTCCACGATCAGCCTGTAACCATCGAGAAGAAGGTGTACGTGCTGCTCAACAAACCTAAGGACTATGTCACCACGAGCGACGATCCCCAGCAGCGTAAGACTGTGATGGACCTCGTGAAGAACGCTTGTCCTGAGCGCATCTACCCCGTAGGTCGTCTCGACCGTAACACTACGGGTGTGCTCCTGCTTACCAACGATGGTGACCTCGCTTCAAAGCTCACTCATCCGAAGTATCTGAAAAAGAAGATTTACCATGTCTATCTTGATAAGAACGTCACCGCTCACGACCTGCAGCAGATTGTCGAGGGCATCCAGCTGGAGGATGGCGAGATTAAGGCCGACGATGTGCAGTATGCTCACCCCACAGACAAGAAACAGGTGGGTATCGAGATTCACTCAGGTAAGAACCGCATCGTGCGCCGTATATTCGAGAGCCTTGGCTATCGTGTACAGAAGCTCGACCGCGTACAGTTTGCCGGTCTGACGAAGAAGAATCTGAAGCGTGGTGACTGGCGTTACCTTACTGAGGAGGAAGTAGACCGCCTGCGTATGGGAGCTTATGAGTAATTGAAGATTGAAAATTGAAAATTGAAGATGAAACGTACTAAGATTATCGATGTGCTGAAGAGCACAGAATACGGTAAGGACATCTGCGTCAAGGGCTGGGTGCGCACGCACCGCAGCTCTAAGGCAGTCGACTTTATCGCCCTGAACGATGGTTCGACCATCAAGAACGTACAGATTGTGGTCGACCCCGCTAAGTTTGATGAGGATCTGCTGAAGCAGATTACCACTGGTAGCTGTATCTGTGCCGAAGGAACACTGGTAGAGAGCCAGGGTGCCGGCCAGAGCAGTGAGATTCAGGCCACCCGTCTGGAGGTCTATGGTCTCTGTGGTAATGACTATCCCATGCAGAAGAAAGGGCAGAGCTTCGAAGTGATGCGTAAGAATGCCCACATGCGTCTGCGTACCAATACTTTTGGTGCCGTGATGCGCATCCGCCACAACATGGCGATGGCCATCCACACCTACTTCCACGAGCATGGCTTCTTCTATTTCCACACTCCGCTGATCACAGCCTCCGACTGTGAGGGCGCTGGTAATATGTTCCAGGTTACCACGAAGAACCTCTACGACCTGAAGAAAGACGAGAACGGCAAGATTATCTACGATGATGACTTCTTCGGTGAGCAGACATCTCTCACCGTATCTGGTCAGCTCGAGGGTGAACTCGGTGCTACAGCCCTGGGTGCCATCTACACCTTCGGTCCTACGTTCCGTGCTGAGAACTCCAACACCCCGCGCCATCTGGCTGAGTTCTGGATGGTAGAGCCTGAGGTGGCCTTCCTCGATCAGGAAGAGCTGATGGACCTTGAGGAAGATTTCATCAAGTACTGTGTCCGCTGGGCCCTCGACAACTGTAAGGACGACCTGCAGTTCCTCAATCAGATGATTGACAAGACCCTTATCCAGCGTCTGGAGGGTGTACTGAAGGATACCTTCGTGCGTCTGCCTTATACTGAAGGTATCAATATCCTTCAAGAGGCTATCAAGAAGGGCAAGAAATTCGAGTTCCCCTGCAACTGGGGTGATGACCTGGCCAGCGAGCATGAGCGTTACCTTGTGGAGGAACACTTCAAGAAGCCCGTTATCATGACCGACTATCCCCGTGCCTTCAAGTCGTTCTATATGAAGCAGAACGAGGCTCAGGGCGAAGGCTCTGTTGGTTACAAGGGTGCTGTGGCTCCTGGTCCCACCATGCAGGGCACCGATGTGCTGTTCCCCCAGATTGGTGAAATCATCGGTGGTTCAGTCCGTGAGGAGAGCTACGACAAGCTGATGGCAGAGATCAACCGCCGCGAGATGGATCAGACCCATCTGTGGTGGTATATCGATACCCGTCGCTGGGGCACCTGTCCTCATGCCGGTTTCGGTCTTGGCTTCGAGCGTCTCATCCTGTTCGTTACCGGTATGCAGAATATCCGTGACGTCATCCCCTTCCCGAGAACGCCGAAGAGCGCAGAGTTCTAATCAAATTCATTTGCTGATGAAAAGGTTTCTGGCCATTGTTATGATGACATCCATTGTCGCTGTCGCTTCTGCGCAGGATGATAGTCAGAAGGCTTTTAGTCATATGGGAATTGGCATTAGTGTCGGTACAACAGCTATCGGCATTAATGTCTCTTCCGTTCTTAACCCCTATCTCGGCCTCCGTGCTGGTGTCAACATCTGGCCAAAGTTCAAGATGAAGCGAGGCCTCCACATGCGCCTCGAGTCCGATGGTGAGCATCAGCCGGGCGAATGTCTCCAGCATCTTGAGGAAGTTAATGCAAAGCTGTCGTCTGATGACTGGGTGTCGCCTTCCGTGGCCGATATCATGGATGTCGATGTCCATGTGTTGCCCAAACTTAATGCGGGCCATGTGATACTCGATTATTTCCCCGTCCCCCGTCGTAGCAGTTTCCACCTCTCGGCAGGCGCTCATATCGGTACGGGCACCGTGGTCAATTTCCACAACCGTCACGATGGCATCCTTATGCCCATCACCCAGTGGAACAATGCGATGGTCGATCCCGAGGTACAGCCTGTGGTCGAGGAATACAATTTGCGCCGCATCGGTATTGCCATGGGCGACTATTTCATCATGCCCGATGAGGAGGGTAACATCGATGCTAAGATTGTGGTGTCTGGTTTCCGCCCTTACTTAGGACTGGGTTTCGGACGTTCCGTACCCCATAAGCGTATAGGCTGTCAGGTAGACCTGGGTGTCCAGTTCTGGGGCACGCCCAAAGTCTACGTCAATGACGAACGCCTCGAAGCCGATAAGGTGGGCGATGACCTCGACGACATCCTCAGCCTTGTCAGCCGTATCAAGGTCTTCCCCGTTCTCAATATCCGCCTCGTCGGCCGTATCTTCTAACTGTTTTTGGCTTTGTAGACCTCTTCGATGGTCATGGGCTTCTTGATAGTACCTAAAAGGCGGACGCCTGTGGGGGTTATCAGGTAGTTGAGCTCATTGCGTAGTCCCGTGAAGTCACGCCATGCATCAAGTGCATCGTAGCAGATAAAATCCTCATGCAGATGCTCTGCGCGCCACTTGTCCATCAATTCCGGAATGAAATAGATGCCAGGCTCTACGGTAAATACAAACCCTGGTTCCAAAGGACGCGCCAGGCGTAAGGACTTAAAACCGAACTGCCTGCTTTTCACTTCCCCCTCGGCATAGCCTACATATTGTTCTCCGAGGTTTTCCATATCGTGTACGTCGAGGCCCATCATGTGGCCCAGTCCACAAGGGAAGAACATCGCATAAGCCCCCGTCTCCGCAGCCTCGGCAGGGTCGCCTTTCATCAGCCCCAGCCGTTTCATTCCCTCGGCAATCTTTGTGGCAGCAGCCATATGGGCCTCCCGGAAGGGCACCCCAGGTTTCAGTTTATCCACGGCTGCATAGAAGCTCTCCAGATGAATCTGATAGACCTCTGCCTGTCGGTCTGTGAAACGATCGCCTACAGGCATCGACGATGACAGATCACCCGCATAATGCTCTTTCGTCTCTGCACCGGCATCGAGCAGGAAGATGTCACCCTCCTTCATTTGGTGGATGAATCCATGATTGTGGAGCACCTGTCCCTGTATCGTGGCGATGGTGGGGAAGGCCAGTGCATCACCGTATCGGCATGCCACTTCCTCAACGACGGCAGCCACCTGCGACTCGTAGATGCCTGGGCGCACCATGCGATAGGCGGCCAGGTGCATCTCGGTGCTCAGGTCCACCGATGCCTCAATAGCGCGAATCTCCTCTTCATCCTTATGGTTGCGCTGAGAGACGATGGCCTTGATGAGTGGCTCAGAGGCCATGGAGGTCTGTGCCTTCGGCTCTATGCCGAGCAGCTCCCACAGCCACACGCGGTGGTCGCCCCTGTAGGGAGGCAGGAAATGCACTGCTTGCCCCTTACTGCGAGCCTTGTCGAGATAGCCTTTCAAATCGCTCAGAGCCATTGTCTTCGTAATGCCTACGGTCGCTGCTTTCTCGCTGAGTGTCGGTTGGATACCCGTCCAGACGATATCATCGATGGTCAGATCATTACCGAAGACGATCTCTGTGTCAGCATCTATGTCGATGATGGCGGCCAAGCCGGCATAGTTAAGACCGAAAAAATACAGAAATGTGGAGTCCTGACGGAAGCGATAGGTATTGTCGGCATAGTTGATGCCAGCCTCGTCATTGCCCAGGAAGAGCAGCAGCCCGCTGCCCATGTCCTTCTTTAGTTTTGCCCTGCGGCTGATGTATGTTTCCTTATTCATAGATGCAAAGATAGGAACTATTATTGATATTTGCAAGTTTTCATGGCTTTTTCTTTGTTGTTTGTAACGGTTGTTCCAATATCTCCAATAAAGTGTTGAGATAATCCCTTATAGGGGTAAGGGACTATTTGGACGAGTGTAAAGGACTATCTGGACGAGCGTAAAAGACTATTTGAACGAGTGTAAAAAGACTATCTTCCGGTGATGCAGGGATAGAGTCAGTGCCGGGTAAAGTGGGACTTTACTCCGACTAAAGTCAGAGTTTACTCCGGGTAAACCTCTGAATTCTCTTGAGAATCTCCAGGTTTGGACTATCCTAACTGGTAGTTAGTCGTATTATAACTATGAATTAGCTTACTGCAACGTCCACCCAACACCCCACCACAATCTTTCGCATGCCCTGTGTTTATCAGCTTTCCGTATGGTTGGGTGTTGGCCAAACACTACACCAAACACTCCACCAACACCCCACCAAAGACTACACCATTGGCGACTCGATAGTTCCACCATCGGCTTTATGAGCAGATGGTTTTATGAGATTCGTGAGCTGATACTTCCGTACTGGTTTAATAATCAGGAGGTGGGGTGTTTGGTGTAGTGTTGGTGGAGTGTTTGGTGGAGTGTTAGACCATCACCCCACCACGCTCAATCTCCGATAAACACTGGACTTCCGGGAGTTTTTGGTGGGGTGTTGCTATTTGACTAATCGGATGCCATCGTCGGTGATGGTGATGAGGCGGCGGCGGTAGAGGTCGCCGATAGCCTTTTTGTAGGCCTTCTTCGAGACTTGGAAGCGGTCGTAGATAAGTTCGGCGGGCGATTTGTCGCCGAGATTACAATAGCCATCGTTCTCATAGAGGTAACGCAGCAGCACTTCGGCAAAGTCGAGGGTGTGCTGACGGCCTGAGGGCTGGAGGGTAAGGTCGATCTTACCATCCTGGCGCACGTGGTCGATGAAGCCTGAGAGACGGTCGCCGCTATGGAGGGGCTGGAATATCTGATTGTCGTAGATCTGACCCTGATAGCGGTTGTTGACGATGCACTTGAATCCGAGGTCGGTCTTCTGCCAGACGAGGATATCTGCAGGATCGCCATGCTTCATAGCTGGGGCGGGTTCAAGGTACTTCTCGACCTTGGCAGTGGCCATCAGGCGGTAGGATTCTTTGTCTACCTTAATATAGATAATGTGTCGCTGTCCCTGCTCCATCCGCTTCTTCTGTTCACGGAAGGGACAGAAGAGGTCCTTCATCAGTCCCCATTTCAGGAAAGCGCCATACTGGTTGACCCATGCCACTTCAAGGCTGGCGAACTCACCCACCTTGGCGATAGGATGCTCGGTGGTGGCTACGGGGCGCTCTTCCTGATCAAGGTAGATAAACACTTCAATCTCGTCGCCGATGTGCATATCTTTGGTTACGTAACGCTGGGGAAGGAGGATCTCGCCTTCTTCGCCACCGTCGAGATAGAGTCCGAAGTCTACGGACTTGACTATTCTGAGGGTGTTGTAGTCTCCGAGTCTAAGCATGTTTCTTGGGGTATGATGGGAGTTTCTATGAGTCCATCGCGCAGATGGATGTTGCGGTCGGTGATACTGGCCAGCGCCTCGTCGTGGGTGACGATGACAAACGTCTGGCCGAACTTGTCGCGCAGGTCGAAGAAGAGCTGGTGGAGCTCCTCCTTGTTCTTCGTGTCGAGGGAGCCGGAGGGCTCGTCGGCAAGGATGACAGCCGGGTTGTTGACAAGGGCGCGGGCCACAGCCACACGCTGTTTCTCACCACCGGAGAGCTCGTTGGGCTTATGGGTGGCACGGTCGGTGAGACCCATGAAATCGAGCAGTTCCTTGGCCCGCTGCTTGGCCTGCCTCTGTGAGGTGCCAGCGATATAGGCGGGAATCATGATGTTCTCGATGGCCGTGAACTCTGGCAACAGCTGGTGGAACTGGAACACGAAGCCGAGGTGCTGGTTGCGGAAGTCGGACAGCTTCTTCTGGGAGAGGCTGGTGACGTCGATGCCATCTACACAGACAGTTCCTGAATCAGGACGGTCGAGGGTGCCGATGATCTGTAGCAGCGTGGTCTTACCGGCTCCAGAGGGGCCGACGATGCTCACCACTTCGCCACGGTCGATGTGGAGATCGATGCCTTTGAGCACCTGCAGTGAGCCAAAGCTCTTGGTGATATTCTTGATGTCAATCATAACTATTCATTATTCACTTTTCGTTTCTCGTGTATCCATCGCAGGATGGTGTCGTAGATACTCTTCTCCTCATGGTGCTGGGCCTCGGTGAAGCTCATGTGCTCGTCCTTCGTGTTGCCGAACTGGTCGGGGAAGATAATCATGAGGTTCTTGCCGGAGTAGTGCTTCTGCAGCTCGTCGGGCAGGCGTTCGAGAGCGTTCTTATAGGAAATGGTACCCTTACGGGCGGTGACCACAACGAAGAGATGATCCTCAGCGATACCGGCAGCAAGCTGTGGAAGCTCGTTCCAGTGGGCCATCGAGGTGTATTCGGCCCTGACGTTGGGATGGCGGTTGTTGATATATTCGGCTATCAGTACCAGCGACTCGTTGCGGCCATGGAACTGGATGCGGCAGTCGAGCTGGCCTGCCAATCGGCTCAGACGCTCCAGCCAACGGTGGAAGCCCGGCTCAAACTCAGCCCTGGAGGGCACTACCACCTGGATGCGGCGCAGGGTGGACATGGGCTGGACGAAGCGCGTAAGCATGATCTGACGGTTCAGACCATTGTAAAGGCTCTGGATGAACTCACCCCAGAAACGCGGGTTGGCATCGGTATGGACGTGCATACCCATGATAATCTCGGAACAGGCAAACTCGCGGAAGGCATGCTTGATGCCGTTGGCTATATTGGTGGCGAGACGTACCTGTGTCTGTACCTTAACATCCGAAGCACTGGCCGTCTGCTGGAGCCGTTCGAGCAACTGGATACCCTCTTGGCGGGCGGTGTTGCTCTTCTGATCGTCGTAGACCACATTGAGTGCCACGAGCTCACGGTTCAGGCGCTGGTTGCGCATCAGGATAGAGAGGTAGAGCAGGTGGGGCGCAATCTCAGGATACTTCACACAAAGCAGGATCTTCTCGTCGTCGGTCTGTGGCGCCTCGTTATGGGGATGGCGCTTCTCCTGCAGGATAATCTGCTGGGAGGCGTGCTCAGTCATCAGAGTGCTGATGATACAGGTGAAGAGGATCATCATGACCACACCGTTGAGCATATCGTCGTTGACAAGATACTGACCGGGGGCCATTTCGAGGCGCATGCCCACCATAACCATGGCGATGGCACCAGCCGCATGGGCCGAGGTGAGGCCGAACATCATATGTCCATCGGCCTTCGGCAGTCGGAATATGAGACTGGAGATATAGGCTGCGACAGCCTTTCCAAAGGTGCCGAAGAAGACGATGAGGAGTACCACCCAGATGACGTCGATGCCCGTGAAGAGGGTGCGCACGTTGATGAGCATGCCCACACCAATCAGGAAGTAGGGGATGAACAGGGCATTACCGATAAACTCGATGCGGTTCATCAGGGGCGAGACGTGGGGGATGTATCTGTTGAGGATCAGTCCGGAGAAGAAGGCGCCGAAGATGCCTTCGAGGCCGATAAGTGAGGTCAGGGAGGCGCTGAGGAACATGATGCCCAGGACGAAGATGTACTGCATCACGGCATCACTGTAACGGCGCAGGAAGTAGCGCGTCAGCTTCGGTATGAGGATAATGCTGCCCGCACAGAAGAGGGTGAACTTCGCCACAAAGAGGAACCAGAACATCCAGCCGCTGTTGTTCTCGAATGAGCCGGAGAGGGCTGCCAGCATCACCAGGGCCAGGAACAGTGAGATCATCGATGAACCTACGCTGAGAACGACACTCGGGTGGCGCTGCAGACCGTAGCGCCCGATGATGGGATAGGCAATCAGCGTGTTGGATGCCATGATACAGCCTAAGAGGAAGGAGGCTTTACCCGAGTATCCGAGGAAAGCCATTGCCATGACGTAGGTAAGGATGAGGGGCACGAGGCAGGTAAGGAGTCCGAAGATAAGGAACCGCTGGGATTGTTTCTTCGCGCCTTGCATGTCCATCTCCAGTCCGGCCAGGAACATGATGTAGTAGAGTCCCACCCTGCCGAAGAGCTCAAAGGAGTTGTCGCGCTCCAGGATGTTGAATCCATACTGCCCGATGACGACACCCGCCAGCACCATGCCGATGATATGGGGGATGCGCAGCTTACTCATCACGATAGGCGCAAAGAGAATGATCAACAGCACCACAAAGAAGATAAGTGTGGGGTCGGTGATTGGCAAATAGGATGTTAAAATCATCATTTCGTGTGCAAAGATACGATTTTTTTAGCCGAATGATGCAGAATTGATAGATTTTTATTAATTTTGCAGCCAAATTATAAACCAATTAAAGAAATAGGCAAGATGAAAGTAGCAATTGTAGGTGCGAGTGGTGCCGTGGGACAGGAGTTCCTGCGTATTCTCGACGAACGTAATTTTCCGATGGATGAACTGGTGTTGTTTGGCTCAGAGCGCAGTGCTGGCCGCAAGTACACCTTCAAGGGTAAGGAGATCGAAGTGAAGTTGCTTCAGCACAATGACGACTTCAAGGATATCGACATCGCCTTCACCTCTGCTGGTGCCGGTACGTCGAAAGAGTTTGCCGAGACCATCACGAAATATGGTGCCGTGATGATTGACAACTCGAGTGCCTTCCGTATGGATGATGATGTGCCCCTGGTGGTGCCTGAGTGCAATGCCGAGGACGCCCTGAACCGTCCCCGTGGCATTATTGCCAACCCGAACTGCACAACCATTATGATGGTGGTGGTATTGCAGCCCCTGGAAAATATTTCTCACATCAAGCGTATCCACGTAGCTTCTTACCAGAGTGCCTCAGGTGCAGGTGCTGCTGCCATGGCCGAACTCCAGCAGCAGTATAAGGAGATGGTGGAAGATGGCGAGGTGAAGACCGTGAAGAAGTTCGCCCACCAGCTGGCTTATAACGTGATTCCCCAGATTGACGTGTTCCAGCCCAACGGCTATACGAAGGAGGAGATGAAGATGTATAACGAGACCCGTAAGATCATGCATACCGATGCCAAGTGCTCGGCCATGTGTGTCCGCGTCAGCTCATTGCGCTCTCACTCGGAGAGTGTATGGATTGAGACCGAGAAGCCTATCAGCGTGGAGGAGGCCCAGAAGGCCATCGCCGCTGCACCTGGCTGTACGTTGAAGGATGATCCCGCAACGCTGACCTATCCGATGCCGCTGGAGACTGCCGGCAAGGATGATGTCTACGTAGGACGTATCCGTAAGGACCTGAGCGACGAAAACGGTCTGACATTCTGGCTCTCAGGCGACCAGATCCGCAAGGGGGCTGCCTTAAACGCTGTTCAGATTGCCGAGTATCTGGTTAAGGTTGGAAATGTTAAGTAAGAAAACAATATGGAGGGCAGCCTTTCTGGCTGCCCTTTTATTCCTCCCTGCTTGTGGTGCGGGCGATGACGATGGGCGCCGCCTCGGGGATATCATCGTCGGTACCTGGCAGCGTGGCTGGGGCGAGGGTGATGTCATCATTGATGGCACTACGGAAATAAAACCGGAGGAAATCGCCTATGATAAGTTTGTGTTTACTGGCGACGGCACTTACAACGGTATGGTGCGTAAGGGCTCGTTCTCTGCCTGGAGTTTCGACGGCAGTCTGATCTCTGAAGGTTCTTATCAGTGCGATAATTACAATATGAAACTGGAATACACCGATTCCGAGGGTGTAGACCGGAAAATCTTGGCTCAGGTGGTATCGTTTACTGAAGAGACCATCTGGCTGAAGTATGAGGATGAAACACACCACGTGACGGTGGCCTTTGTCATCCGCAAAGGTCAGTCTTCATCGTCGTTGACAATCAAATAACTGGAATAGACCAGCTCATAGATAAGTTCGCTATGGGCAGAGAAATAACCGAGACAGCCTCCTGTGAAGTTGTCGATAGGATTCGTGCTCGTCTGGTCCATGGTCCCCATGGATTTGAGAAAATCGTAGGCACCCCTGTCGATGGCGCGGATGACGATCTTTAGCCTGTCGCCCTCGTGGAGCACTCCATCTTCGTTGCTGCCCTCACGGAAGAAGCCGAACAGCTGCTGTAGTTCCTTGTTGGGGTTGGACTCGTCCTTCAAGGCAGCCCAACGGTAGCCTAAGCCGTTGCGGTAGATATGCACGAAATAGTAGTTGTTTTCGTTGGGGATATCCTGTAGGCGGATGTCGCCGAAGATGTAATCGTTGGACAACATTTTCTTCCTGACAATGCGGAACTCGTTCATCATGGGCATGCGCTGCATGGTGGATGACGAGGTGAAGTGATAGCCGTCGAGGTCGATGTCAAGGTGATAAGTAGTTCCTGGAATACCTTTGAAACCAGAGGTATAAAAGCCGTTGTTGCTGTAGGGGATGGTCATGTGGGTACCGTCGTCGGTCGTGAGTATCACCGTCGCATTGTTGATGTTGCTGCTGGTGGTATTGTCATCCATGGGCTTGGTGTTACTGATGCGAACGGTAGTCCCCGTGTTAGAGACGAAAGCCTCGACCACATATCTCATGTCGGCATCGTGGTAGTCGATGTCAATCTCCTTCTCACAAGCGGTAAGGATGAGGCCACTCGTTAAATATATAAGGTATAGGAGGTGTTTCTTCATCGTTTCAGAATTTGATGTTAAACGATACGCTCGGCAGGATGCCGAAAAGACTGTACTGCGTGGCCTTTGTGCCGGCACCGTTCTCGCCGTCCTCGAAGTTGATGAGATAGGGGTTATAACGGTTATAGATGTTGTAGATACTGAAGACCCACTCAGTAGAGTGCTTCTTGTATTGTTGACTCCAGACGGCGCTCACGTCAAGGTGGTGATAGTCGGGAGCACGATAGCCATTGCGCTCAGTGTAGTAGTAGATCCAGTTGTCTTCTAGCTGGTATTTTGCACTGGGGGCTGTAAATGCCTGGCCACTGTTAAAGATCCAAGAGGCACTGAACATCCACCGCTTGTTGAGTTTATACATGGCCACAATATTAACATCGTGGCGACGGTCGTTGTTGGCATCGTACCAGCGGCCTCCGTTCACACCCTCGATCTTCGTCTTCGACCATGAGAGGGTATAGCTGGCCCAACCCGTCAGCCGTCCGTTGTTCTTGTGGGCGCTCAGTTCCACTCCGTAGCCTTTCCCCTTGCCGGGCAATACGAGGCGTTCAATCTCAATCTCACTGCTGAAAGTCTTGCCGTCGCGATAGTCGATTACGTTGTCGATGAGACGGTAATAGGCTTCTACAGAGAAGTCATAGGTCTGTAAAGGGGTCATCATATAGAAACCTGCACTCACCTGATCGGCCACCTCGGGCTTGATGATGTTACTGCTCATAGTGTAGCGGTCGAAGGGGGTGGAGGTGCTTTGATTGCGGAGGGCATGGACATTCTGCGATGTACGGGTATAGCCCAGTTTAATGCTAGTCAGCTCGGTGGTCTGCCAGTTCAGCGAGAGGCGTGGCTCCAACGTTGTATGGGTCTTCACAATCTCGTTGTTACCATAGTTGTAGTACCAACCTATGGAACCGTCGGGCTCGATGTCGTAGTAGAGGGAACCGCCTAAGGGAGAGAACAAGTTGAGGCGCAGACCTGCCGACACATTGATCTGCTTGGTCAAGGGGAGGCTCATATTGACCCAGACTGCATTCTCCCAAGCCCGGCGTTGTTCTTTCTCATGGATGCTGATATGTTCCCACTCGGCCGATTTCACGTTCAGCAGGGCTGTCTGCACACCAGCATCCATCTGCCAAGTGCCCAACGAGAGGTGCAGGTCCTCGCGGAAGCCTGTATGACGGATATGGCCTGAGAACCAGGCGTTGAGGTCGAGAATGTCGATGCCGTTGTCTGTGTCATAACCGCTGTAGTAGGCTGTGGCCTGTGAATAGTTGCCGTCGTTGTTGAAATGGTGAAGCCACTTCAGACTGGCAGAGAGGTTCTGCCAACCAATATCGGCCAGTTCCTTAATGACCGTACGGTCGTTTCCTGTAAAGAAACTGAGAAACAGTTGGTTACGACGGTTAATAATCCAGTCGGCCTTCACGTTTACATCGTAGAAATAGAGTTTGTTGCCCTTAAACTCATCAGAGAAGTTCAAAAACAGGTCCATGTAACTACGGCGTGCTGTCAGGAGCAGTGCAGCCTTATCCTTCACGATGGGTGTCTCAAAGGTGGCCTTCGTGGCCAACAGTCCGATGTTCAGACCACCATGTAGGTGCTGTTTATTGCCTGTGCGTCCTGTGATGTCGAGCACAGCCGATGAGGCGTCGCCATACTGGGCAGGTAGCATTCCTTTATATAAGGTGGCTGCAGCCAGAGCATCGTCGTTGAAAGCAGAGAAGAGTCCGCCCAGGTGACTGGCGTTATAGACGGGTGAGAGATCGTAGAGTATCAGGTTTTGTGCCGCCGTACCACCTCTCACCTGGAAACCACTGGAGGCATCGCTCTCAGCCTTGACACCGGGTAACAGCTGGATGGAACGCATGATGTCGCGCTCGCCGAAAAGCTGTGGCGAGGCAGTCAGTTCCTTCAACTGCAGCTGTTCGGCACCTGTCTGTACCTGTTGCACACGCTGGCGGGCAGAGTTGGAAGTCACAACCACCTCGTCCAGACGTTCCGTCCGGATGGTGTCTTCCTCTGCCAGAGGCAGGGCAAAAAGTGTCGAAAGCAATAAGTTAAGTGCAAACATGGCTGCAAAGTTAGTGTTTTTTCTTCATATTTTTGAATATCTTCGGTTTTTTTCTTAACTTTGTCGCCAGAAACCATTAACAATTCGTGATTATGAAGAAAATCTTTGTAGCCCTTGTGGCAATTGCAGCGTTTTGCGCCTGCAGCAGCGAGAAGAAAGAACTCGCCTATCGTGGACTCTCCATGGGCTTGCCCTTCCAGACATTCATCGACTCTCTCCAGCAGCGCGGCTTTGCCGTTGACTCGGCTAAGACCGACTCTGCTTTCCAGATGGTAGTCATGGGCTGCGATGCCGTGCGTTATCGTCTTGTGATTGCTCAGAAGGACGGACAGGTGGCTGCCCTTCAGGAGAACTGGAATCTCCTATCTAACGACAGTACTCGTCAGCTCTGGCAGCAGATGCGTGATGACTTCGAGAAGGACCTTGGTGCCTGGCCCAACATGCCGAAGCACGGTGACGACCACAAGGTGGCTAAGTTTGAGGCCGACGGCGGTTTCATCACTCTCACCCTCGAAAATACTTACAAACCGACACTTACTGTCCGTTACGACAGGAAGTAATCAGAAAACAATCAGCGTATAGATATAGACCGTGGCAGCGGGGAAGGCCAGGAGGGAAGAGTCGAAGCGATCGAGCATTCCTCCGTGGCCAGGCAGGATATGTCCAGAATCCTTAATGCCAAGGGTGCGCTTGAAGAGCGATTCTATGAGGTCGCCCCAAGTGCCGAAGACGACAACCATCAGTCCAAGACCTGCCCACTGGATGGCAGAGAGCTGAAACTGGTTGACGCCATATTGTTCTGTGAGATACCATACGCCAATGGCTGCAGCCATCACGAGGATGCCTCCGCCTATGCTGCCTTCCCAGGATTTTCCCGGAGAGATGCGAGGGAAGAGCTTGTGCTTGCCCAACAAGGATCCGCAAATGTATGCACCGGCATCGTTGATCCATAGGAAGACGAACACGCAGAGGGGCAGTATGGGGTCGAAAGTGACGAATCCCTGTGGTGAGAAATGAAAGGCAAGGGCGTTGAGCAAAGAGAAAGGCAGAGCGATGTAGAGCTGGCTCATCATCGTGTATGCCCAGTTGTTGATGGGGTCCTCGTGCTTCAGGTAAAGTTCTTCTACCATGAGGTAGATGAGTGTGACGAGATAGGGGATGAAGACGGCCGAGGGCGTGAGCTCACTGCTGTACCCCGCCATGGCAAGGAAGAAATAGACGCCTGCCACGGTGCAGATCATCCTGTTGGTTGTAACTCCCTCGCGTTGATTTACCAGACCGGTGAACTCCCAGACGGTGAGCCCTGTGACAAGGGCGAAGAGCAGTACCATGGCCTCTGGGCGCAGGAAACTGCAAACGATGGCAGCCACGAAGAATACGGCTGTGATGGTGCGTACGATAAAGTTATTCATATTCACGCTTCGGTTTTATCATCTTCATCTTCTTTCTTCTCCAAACCCTTGGCGGCTTCCTTTGCAGCCTCGGCCTCTAATTCCTTGGCACGCTCCTCAGCCATACGCTCGGCATCGGCCTTCATCTGGGCTTCGAGCAACTCCTCAGAACGACTGATCCAGGGACGTTTGCCGAAAATCTTTTCTACATCTTCGGCGAAGATTACCTCACGGTCGATAAGCAACTGAGCCAGTTGGGCATGCCCCTCCTTGTGCTCCGTCAGGATTTTCTTGGCGCGCTCGTACTGTTCGTTGATCATGCGCAGCACCTCGTCATCCATAATCTTGGCCGTTGTCTCGGAGTATGGCTTTTGGAACTGATATTCCGCATTGTTGTAATAGCAGATGTTGGGCAACTTATCGCTCATACCGGCAAAGGCAATCATACCATAAGCCTGTTTGGTGGTGCGCTCCAGGTCGTTCATGGCACCTGTGGATATATGACCAATGAATAGTTCCTCAGCAGCACGTCCTCCTAAGAGTGAGCACATCTCGTCGAGCATTGCCTCCTTTGTCTGAAGCACGCGCTCCTCAGGCAGATACCAAGCGGCACCAAGAGCTTGACCGCGCGGCACAATGCTGACCTTCACCAATGGGTTGGCAAACTCAGTGAACCACGAAATGGTGGCGTGGCCTGCCTCATGGATGGCTATCGAACGTTTCTCGGCCTCGGTCATCACCTTGGTCTTCTTCTCCAGACCGCCGATGATACGGTCGACGGCATCGAGAAAGTCCTGCTTCTTTACCATCGAACTGTTATGACGGGCCGCAATCAGGGCTGCCTCATTGCAGACATTGGCGATATCGGCACCCGAGAAACCTGGGGTTTGGCGGGCGAGGAAGTCGATATCTACACTATCATCGATCTTCACCGGCTTGAGATGTACCTTAAATACCTCCTTACGCTCGTTGAGGTCTGGCAGGTCGACATGTATCTGACGGTCGAATCGTCCTGCACGCAACAAGGCGGAGTCGAGCATGTCAGCACGGTTGGTGGCTGCGAGGATGATGACACCCGAGTTGGTGCCGAAGCCGTCCATCTCCGTGAGGAGGGCATTCAACGTGTTCTCGCGTTCGTCGTTACCACCCATGGCAGGGTTCTTGCTGCGGGCACGTCCCACTGCATCAATCTCGTCGATGAAGATGATGCAGGGTGACTTCTGCTTTGCTTGCTGGAAGAGGTCGCGGACACGACTGGCACCGACGCCGACGAACATCTCCACGAAATCGGAACCTGACATCGAGAAGAACGGTACGCCAGCCTCTCCGGCCACAGCCTTTGCCAACAACGTTTTACCCGTTCCTGGAGGGCCTACAAGCAACGCACCCTTGGGAATCTTACCACCTAACTCGGTATATTTCTCCGGATTCTTCAGAAAATCCACGATTTCCTGAATCTCCTGCTTGGCACCAGCCTGACCAGCCACGTCTTTGAACGTGATGCCTAGGTCGCCGCCCTTCTCGTACATCTTGGCTTTCGACTTGCCAACGCTGAAGACACCGCCTCCACCGCCCATGCCTCCACCACCCATGCGGCGCATGAAGAAGATCCATATTCCCACGATGAGCAGGATGGGTAGCATGTTATAAATGATATTGGTGAAGAACTCGTTATCACGCTTATTTTCATAGGAATAACTGCCAGTGAAGGTCTTGTCTTCCTTGGCTTTCTCGATGAACTCCTCTACTTGATCGATGCTGCCGAACTCTACCTCGACATAGGGATCAGTGCCCGTCTGCTGTGTACCCTGATGGAACACGTCGCGGATATGTTCCGGCTTGACATACATCTTGATGGTACTTTGCGACTTGTTGACAACAATCTTCGAAGCATAGCCGTTAGTGACCATCGACTTGAACTCAGAGTAAGTGGCTGTCTTGGCTACACTGCTGTTAGTGGGACCGCCACTGGAGAAATAAAGTAGTCCGAGGGCCAGGATGGCGATGAAGTAGATCCAGTTCATGTTAAACCGGGGCATATTCATCTTCGGGCCGTTGCCGTTATTATTGTTTTGTCTTTGATTATTATCCATTATTATTCACTTTTCATTTTTTACTTCTCATTCTTCACATCTCACTTTTCACTTCTCCTAGTCCAAGTCAGGAATCCTTGTCAGGGGAGCATCTTCCCACAGGTGCTCTAGGTCATAATATTCCCTAACGTCTGGTAGGAAGATATGTACTAGTACGTCGGTATAATCCATGGCTACCCATTGGGCATTCTCCAGACCCACCACGTGGGCAGGCTTTTCATGCAACTGTTCCCTGACCATATCGCCGACAGACTCCGTGATGGCTTCTACCTGTGTTGGGGAATTACCCTGACAGATGATGAAATATTGGCAGATAGTGCCTTCAATCTTCCTCAAGTCTGCAATCACGATGCTACTGCCTTTCTTCTCCTGAATGGCCTCTGTTATTGTTTTGACTAATGTCTTTGTTTGCTCCATTAAAATATAAATAGGTGAATTTGTCTGCAAAGTTACTGTAAATCGCCCGAAATACAAAAGAAAAGAGAAAAATTTGCGCTTTTTTATAATTTTTCCCCTAAAAGTTTGGTTGTTTCCAAAAAAAGCACTACCTTTGCACCCGCAAAACGGAACAAGGTTGTTCTGAAGCGAAAAGACATTGGGGTATGGTGTAATGGTAACACTACAGATTCTGGTCCTGTCATTCTTGGTTCGAGTCCGAGTACCCCAACTAAAAAAAATCCCGCCAATCGGCGGGATTTTTTTTATTCTTGGTTCTGTGCATCGATCGCCTTGATCTTCTCACGAACGAGGTTCATATCGTCCTTCAACTTCTGTACCTTACGATTCATCTCGTCGATGAGACTGTTGCCCTTCTTGCTGCTGGCATTAAGGAAACCGAGATTGTTCTCATAGGTCTGTACCTCCTGCTTGAGGGTCTCATATTGACGGAACAGACGGGCTCGCTCGTTGTCGAGGGCATTCTCTCCGCGTTCTGCCACCTGCTTGAGATTCTGCTTGAAGTTGTTCAGACGGCGCTTGGCCACGCTGATGTTCAGATCCTTGTAGAGCTTATCAAGCACAGCATGATACTCCTCGAAGATCTTGTCTTTCTCCTTGAAGGGTACGTGGCCGATGGCATTGTACTCCTCAACGAGCTTCTGCACCTTCTCCTGAATATTGTCGCCAGTCTCCTGAGCTATGGCCTTGAGCTTCTCGATTACCTCACGCTTTTTGTCGAGGTTGGCATGCTCTTCATTGCGCTGACCTGCTCCAGCGGCATTACGGGCCTCAAAGAATTTGTTACAGGCACTGAGGAACTCTGCCCACAGCTGATCGCCTAATTTCTTGGGTACGATACCGATGGTCTTCCATTCTTTCTGCAGGGCAATGAACTTGTCGCCTGTCGACTTCCAGTCTGTGGAGTCTTGCAGGGCCTTGGCTTTCTCAATGAGGGCACGCTTCTTCTCTGCATTGTCTTTGAATGTATCTTTCAGTCCCTTGAAGTATTCAGCCTTACGACCGAAGAAATCGTCACAGGCAGCACGGAATCGCTCGAAGATTTTTACATTCATCTTTTGAGGAGCAAAGCCGATGGTCTTCCATTCTGTCTGGATATCAATGATTTCTTTGGTATGCTTTTCCCAGTCACCACTGCCTTTATTCTCCTTGGCAGCAATAGCCTCCACCTTCTCACAAAGGGCGGTCTTACGAGCCAGGTTATCTTCTTCCTTGGCACGGACACCCTCGAAGTGCTGCTGATGGCGCTTGTTGATGATAGTGGATGCTGCCTTGAAGCGGTTCCAGATTTCTTCGCGGAGCTCCTTGGCTACAGGGCCGATCTCACGGTATTCCTGGTGGAGCTTCTGCAACTGGTGGAAAGCGCTGATGACATCCTCCTCTTCGGCGAGGTCCTCGGCAGCCTTGCACAAGCGCTCTTTCTGCTCCTTATTTTTCTTGAAGTCATATTCACGGGCCTCACTGTTCAGGCGGAGCATGTCGTAGAACTGCTCTACGTAGAGCTGGTAGTTACGCCATAGTTCGTTGGCCTTCTCAGCAGGTACATTCTTGATTTCACGCCACTGCTGCTGCAGGGTTTTGAAGTCCTGGTAGTTCTTGTTGGCATCCTCGGGGGTGGTAATCATCGCCTTAATCTTGTCGATGATAGCCAGCTTTTTCACCAGGTTCTCCTGTTTCTCCGCCTCCTGCTCTTTGAAGATCTTGGCGCGACGCTCCTTGATGATACCCATTTCGGCCTTGAACTTCTCCTCGTCTTCGTCGGGGGTGATTACATACTGTTCGGGGTCACCGCCAGCATCGAGGTAGGCTTTCAGCTTGGCCTCACGCTCAGCAATGTGCAGCTTGTAGAAGGCTGTCTTCAGATAGTCGACCTCTTCTTTCTGGGGTGCCTCTTCGCCATGGGCGATATCCTGCACACGACGCAGCACCTCGGCCTTGGTCTCATAGACCTTACGGGGCTGAGCTTCTTCTTCGTTTACAACTTCAGGAGCTTCTACTTCCTGGCTTACTTCTTGTTTTACCTCCTGTTCGAGGATCTTGTCTTGAGAGTCCATCATTTAACTATTTAGTTATTGACAATGAGTATAATGATGCGGTGCATCATCGCATTTGGGGTCAAAGGTACTAAAAAAGTAAAGAATAAAGCCTAAAATAAAGCTAAAAGATGTTAAACTAGCCGTTTGTGGCGGAAAATCCACCATGCAATGCCTGAAATTGCCACCGAAATTATCATGGCAAAGACAAATCCCCAGGGTTTATTCTCCATGCCGTTGATGAGGTTCATGCCAAACATGGAGGTAACTAATGTGGGAATCATCATGAGGATTGTGACCGATGTCAGCGTACGCATCACCGTATTCATATTGTTGTTGATGATACTCTGGTAGGTATCCATCGTCGACTCAAGAATGTTGGAGTAGATGCTGGTGGTCTCACGGGCCTGGGTCATCTCAATATTCACATCCTCAATGAGGTCGGCATCGAGTTCGTCAATCTGCAACTTGAACTTCAACTTCGACAGCAGGTTCTCGTTACCTCGGATGGAGGTCTGGAAATAGGTGAGTGAGTCCTGCAGACGGCTGAGGCCTATCAGGCTCTCATTGTTCACCTCACGGTCCAGGTTGCGCTTGGCCTTGTCGATGAGCATCGAGATCTGCTTCAGGCGCTTCAGGTACCAGACGGCACTGGAGAGGAAGATGCGGAAGATCATATCGACATAGTCGGTGAAACCCTCGTTACGTTTCTGCTGGAACGATACGAAGTCGATCATCATATTGGTCTCGTAATAGCAGACGGTGATGGTGACGTCACGCTTGTGGATAATACCCAAGGGTACAGTGGTATATGGCGTCCTTGACCGTATCTCCTTGACATAAGGGATACGGAGGATGATGAGCATCCAACCGTCGTCGTACTCATAACGGGCACGCTCATCGGTATCGCTGATGTCCGACATGAAGTAGTCAGGGATGTTGTACTTCTCTTCGAGTTCGTGCTGGTCTTCTTCGGTGGGGCATGTCACCTGTATCCAGCAATTGGGCTGCCACTCTGAGAGTTGGTTCAGTCCGCCTTGGGTGTTCCAGAAAGTCTTCATTGTGCTAATCCTTTTTTCGTTTGTGAAATGGTTTTAGCGGCAAAGGGATTAGCAGCCTTGCTCGCTCATCCCCCGCCATTACTTTTCGTAATTGTCCGCCGGGTAATCGTCCATAATTTATTGAAAGTTTAATTTATCGGGTGCAAAGATAAGAAATAAAAATGAAAAAATGAAAAAATGAAAGAATGAAATTAACCTGCGATGCGATTTTTTATCCATTCTTTCATTTTTTATGCTATTTTTGAGGTTTTCATTTCCTCATTATTTCATTCTTTCATTTTTCAGGGATATCCTCGAGGGCTTTCTTCAGGAGCGTCCAGAAGGGCTCGACAGTGGCGATGAGGGCACGCTCGGTAGTGGTGTGGGGCGATTTCATCGTTGGTCCGAAGCTCACTACGTCGAGGTGTGGATACTTGCCGAGGATGATGGAACACTCCAGTCCGGCATGGTCTACCTGGATGATGCCGTCCTCACCGAAGAGGTCCTTGTACTCTTTCAGCAGGAGGTGCAGAATCTCAGAATCGGGGTTGGGATCCCAACCACCGTATGAACCGGCTGTCTCCACCTTCATACCTGCCATGTTGAAGCAGCTCTCAAGCGTCTTCACGATATAGTCCTTCATGTCCTCACGGCTACTGCGGGCGAGAATTTTAATCATCGACTTACCTTCACCGATGTTGATGATGGCGAGGTTAGAGGATGTCTCTACCACGTTGGGGTAGGAGGGAATCATGCGTACCACGCCGTCGTGACAACCGTAGATGACGTTGATGAGGTTGTCCTGAATCTCAACGGGAATCTCTTTCTTCGGTGTCTCTACATCCTCGCAGATGACCTCGATACCACTTTCTATACCCTTGAACTCATCGGTGAAGTCCTCGAGCCAGTCGGCTGCAAGTTCTTTCAGGGCTGCCACGTTTTCCTTCGGAAGCGTCAGCACGGCTTCTGCCTTGAAGGGGATGGCGTTACGCATGTTACCACCCTGCCAACAGGCCAGGCGGGCCTCGCACTCTTCGATGGCTTCACGTACCAGTCGAACCAGGAGTTTGTTGGCATTACCGCGTCCTTCGTGGATCTCCAGACCAGAGTGTCCGCCACGCAGACCCTTTACGGTCACCTTTACGGCAGCATCCTCTGGGTCGGTGTCCACCTCCTGATAGTCGAGGGTGGCAGTGATGTTGATGCCTCCTGCAGAGCCGATGACGAATTTGCCCCAGTGTTCAGAGTCGAGATTCATGAGGATATCGCCATTGAGCTCACCTGCAGGCAGGGCGTTGGCACCAAACATGCCCGTCTCTTCGTCGGCAGTAATCAGGGCCTCCACAGGTCCATGTTTCAACGACTTGTCCTCCATGATGGCCATGATGGCAGCCACGCCAAGACCATTGTCGGCTCCGAGGGTGGTGCCCTTAGCCTTTACCCACTCGCCATCAATCCATGGTTGGATGGGATCCGTCTCGAAGTTATGGGTGCTTTCAGGTGTCTTCTGGGGCACCATATCCATGTGAGCCTGCAAGATTACGCCTTTCTTGTTCTCCATACCGGGTGAGGCAGGCTTGCGCATTACGATGTTGTCGGCAGGATCCTTGAAGACCTCTACGCCGGCCTTCTGGCCGAAGTCGAGCAGGAACTGCTGTACTTTCTCCAGATGTCCGCTGGGACGTGGAACTTGTGTCAGTGCATAGAAGTTCTTCCAGATGCACGCTGGGTTTAAGTTTTGAATTTCACTCATAGTTATGTTGTCTTAGGGTTTAAACGTTTCGTAAATAAGAGGGCTGCCCAAGCATAGATGCCAAGGGCTACCACGAGTAGTGTCTGTACGGAATGTACGATTAGCACGAACCAGAGGGCCTGTTCGTCAGCCACGCCATAGAGGATGAGCATCGTTTTGATGGCAAAGTGCCAAGGCCCCGCTCCATTGGGGGTTGGGACGATGACAGCGAAGTTGGCTACCACGAAGGATACTAGTGCACAACCGATGCCGAGGTTGGCTGTAAAGTCGAAACAGAAGAAGGTGAGGTAATAATGCAGGAAGTACATCACCCAGATGCCGATGGAGAAAAAGAGATATAGCGGCAGGTTCTTGATGCCTCGTAAGGAGAGCACCCCTTCCCAGATACCGCTCAACGTCATCTTCACCTTATTATATATAGAGAAGTTTTTCAGCAGGAGGTGCAACAGGATGAGGACGGCGATGCCACAGACGGCTGTCACCAACCATCCTGTCAGCGAGAAACCGCTCAGGATATGGTTGAAGGAGGTACCTGTCTTCTTGAAGAAAGTGCCGAAGATACTCATCTCTATCAGTAGGATGATACCAGAGTAGAGCATCACAATCAGGGTGTCGACGGCCCGTTCTGTCACCACGGTACCTAATGCCTTGCTGAACGATACGCCATCGTAGCGCTTCAGTATGGCACAGCGAGAAAACTCACCGATGCGCGGAATCACCAGACTGGCTGCATATGAGATGAATACGGCATAGATACAGGTGGTACTGCGAGCCCGTATTCTGGGGTCGGAAGACGACAACTTGACCGTACTTGGACTCAGGTCCTCGATAGGGTCTAGTGTCTGTTTCCATCGCCACCCTCGGAACATCTGTGCCAGGATGCCAAATGGAAACGACAGGAGCATCCATGTCCAGTCCATCTCTTCGGTCAGGATATGACTGATGCGCCCGAAGTCCTCACCACGGTACATCCAATAGAGAATCGCTCCTCCCAATAGTATCGGGAAGATGATTTTGGCCGTATTGGTGAGGATTGTTTTTGCTTCCATGGGTGCAAAGATACGAATAATAATTGATTCGTGTCAATGAATTGCCTGTTTTTCGCCGTTTTGAGTGTTTTTTCTTGGCTGTGTACGTAAACAGTAGTACCTTTGCAGCAGAAATAATAATAAAAAGGATAACGTTATGGTAGTATTATTTATGATTACATTCATCGTTGCCGTTTGCGCAGCCGAGGCTCTCAGAGCAAACAATGGCATGAATCTTGGAATGAAATAAGTTTTAGAGAGAGAAGAAAGCATAGTTAGGGACGGGCAGGAATTCATTCTTGCCTGTCTTTTTTTACTTTTCATTTGGCTTTTCGCCTGAAAACCCTTATCTTTGCACCCATGAAACAAGTTCGACCTAAGAAGAATCTCGGTCAGCACTTTCTGACCGACCTGAATATCGCCAAGCAGATAGCCGATACGGTTGATGCATGTCCTGAAATACCTGTCCTGGAGGTTGGCCCCGGAATGGGGGTGATGACCCAGTTTCTCGTAGAGAAGCCCCGGCCTTTCAAGGTTGTTGAGATCGATCGTGAGTCTGTGGCTTACCTGCAGGAACATTTTCCACGTCTTATTAATAATATAATAGGTGGTGACTTCCTCCGTATGGATCTCCGTGAGGTCTTCGAGGGCCGGCAGTTTGTGCTGACGGGCAACTATCCCTATGATATCTCGTCGCAGATATTCTTCAAGATGCTCGACAATAAAGACCTGATTCCCTGTTGTACAGGTATGATCCAGCACGAGGTAGCCCTGCGTATGGCCTCGCAACCTGGCAACAAACAGTACGGTATTCTCTCTGTCCTGATTCAGGCCTGGTATCATGTGGAATACCTCTTCAAGGTTGAACCGGGTGTGTTCAATCCTCCTCCCAAGGTTCAGAGTGCCGTTATCCGTATGACCCGTAACGATGTTACAGACCTTGGCTGTGACGAACAACTTTTCCGTAGAGTGGTCAAAACGGTGTTCAACCAGCGTCGTAAGATGTTGCGCGTTTCTCTCCGTCAAATCTTCAACGGTGCTAATCAGGGTTCGGCAGCCTTCTTTGAGGACCCGATGATGACTCGCAGACCCGAACAGCTATCTATTCCTGAGTTCGTTGACCTGACCAATAAAGTGGAAAAAGAGCTGTTTGCGGGCACAATTTGAATGTGTTCGCACACAATCACTTGATTTACATCAAAAGAAAGGCACTTTTTTGAGGAAAGTGCATCATATTTCTTTGAAGATTGCAAAAATCGTCGTACCTTTGCATCGTCAAAAGGAAACAATTGACAATCTTCAATAGAAGACACAATAATACAGAGGTATTAGTTAAGGTATATAAAGATTGAATTAGGTTTTAGTTAGAGTTAATAGTTAGTTAGAATTTTGGTTTTAGGTTTATTAATGATTGATTGAGATAGGTATTTCTAAGGTGTTAGAAAGTTGTTAGTAAGGATAACAAACGCAGTGGTGACACTCCGTTTTTCTCAGAAAAAGGTTTTTAGTTATTCATAGATTGTTGGCGCCGCCCTTGAGTCGTTGATGACCCTTGAGCGGCTTTTTTTTGTCTATTTCTTTCTGACGGGCTTCCTGACAACTTTCTTCGTAACAGCTTTCTTCTCTGGCTTTGGCTGGGGTAGATCCTTGGTGACAGTAGCCTTCAGGATGCGGATATCCTCCAGGGGACGGTCGTTCTTGTCTGTCTTCACCCCTTGTATCTTCTCCACAATGTCCATACCCTCAACCACTTCGCCAAACACGGTGTATTGACCGTCCAAATGGGGTGTGCCACCAACAGTCTTATAGACTTCCAACATCTCTGGGGTAAGCTTCACTTGTCCTTGGGTAGCTGAGTCGAGTTTCTCCTGTACCTTGGCCAGACGTTTGTCATCGTAGACCTTTCCCCAAACGATATAGAACTGGCAGGCTGACGAGCGACGCTCAGGATTCACCTTGTCACTCTCGCGGGCCATTGCCACAACACCACGACGGTGGAATATCTGAGGCAGACGGAACTCGGCCTCAGTGGTATAGTCAAAATCACCAGTACCCAACAGCTGACCTGGTTTGGCGTGCTTGCTGTTCGTGTCGCCACTCTGAATCATAAAGTCCTTGATGACACGATGGATCAGCAAGGAGTCGTAAACGCCCATCTTCGTGATTTTCAGGAAGTTGTCGCGCGTCTGGGGCGTCTCGTCATAGAGGGCAATACGGATGTTGCCTGCTGTAGTCTCAAAGAGCACCTCAGTACTTTGCGCTACGCTGAATGATAAATGACCAATGAAAAATGATAAACATAATAGAATTCTACGCATAATTCTTAAATTTTAGTATTTCACTTTTAACTTCTCCACCCAGCCACCTTTGAAGAGCCTGGTCAGGAAGATGCTGCCACGCAAGGTGAGCTCGATGGCCATTGCTGTCCACACACCCTTCAGACCGAACATCGGAGCGAGGCTGGCAGCCAGCGTCAATCGGACGAACCACATCGAACAGAGGCTCATGATGGCAGGAATCATCGTGTCGCCAGCACCTATAAACACACCGTTGGCCACGATGGCAGCAGCAAACATCGGTTCTGCCCAGGCCTCGATGCGGAGCACCTCAGTGCCAAGGGCAATCACCTCCTCCACAGGTGACATGATGCCCATCAACTCTGGGGCAAAGACCCACATCAGGATACCCATCAGGGTCATCACGGCGATGCCCAGTCCTACTGACATTCTGGCAAACGAGCGGGTCAGCAGCTTTTGTCCTGCGCCAATGCCTTGTCCTACAAGGGTGGTGGCTGCCTCGGCGATGCCATAGCCAGGCATATAGCAGAGACTCTCCACCGTGATGGCGAGCGAGTGGGCCGCAATGGCGATGGTACCCAAAGGTGCCACGATGAGGATGCTCACGATATAGGCTCCTCCCATCAACATGTGCTGCAATCCCATGGGGGCTCCTATCTTAAAGGCTGTGCTGACCGTATCCGACTTGGGCTTGAACGATCCTGGACGACTGACCAGTGAGAGCATCTTCGACTTCACCAACAGGAAATACAGCATCAGTCCTGCCGTAATCAGCATGGCCAGTCCTGTTCCGATGGCTGCTCCCATCACTCCCAGTTCCAGTATATATATAAATAGGTAGTTGAAGCAGACATCCATCACGCACATGCCGATGTTCAGGATCGAGGGAATCTTCATGTTGCCTGAACATTTCAGCATCGAACCAGCCAGACCCTCCATCTGGAAGAAAATGCCACAGGCACCGAAGATGGCGAAATAGACCGAGGCGTCGTGTACAATCTCCTCCGACCCTCCCAGCCAGTAGGGTAGGAAGGGTGAGATGGCGAGGGAAATTGTCGTGGTGATTAGTGCCCATATCGTAGAACAAACCAGCGATTGCCGCAAGACCCTGCGTGCAGCGTCAAAGTCGTTGGCGCCAATGAAGTGGGCCACCTGCACAGAGAATCCCATGTTTGCAGCAGAGGCTAGACCGCCCATCAGCCATCCCGTCGACTCCACCAGTCCGATGGCTGCTGAGGCTTTTGCTCCCAGATGTCCCACCATCGAGGCATCGATGAAGAACATCACCGTTGCAGATATCTGTGCCAGGATGGAGGGAATACTCAAGCTGACGATGAGCCAGAGTTTTTCTCTCTGCGTCATCGTCTTTCCCTCCCTGATATAGGAGAGCAGCAGTTCGCTGTTCTTTACTTTCTTCATCTGCTCATGATGCTTGTGCTGGTTGTAACTATCGTGTGTCGTATGTTTTCTTTTGCCACCTCTTGCTTCATCGCTTCCTCGAGGGCGATGCCTGGTGGGTTGATACATGCCACATTGGCAAAGCCCGCCTTCAGCAGTTCCTCTCGATCACTGATCTTTCCTGCTATCAGACAGACAGGTACCTTTCCTGCCTGTTCCAGAATACCCACGGGCAATTTCCCCATCAGCGTCTGACGATCGGCAGAGCCTTCGCCAGTGATAATCAGATCGGCATCCTTGACCATCTCCTTGAATCGGATGGTGTCGAGCAACAACTGGATGCCCGAGATGCACTTTGCATCAAGGTATTGCAGGAAGGCATAGCCCAGTCCGCCTGCAGCGCCAGCCCCCGCCATCTCAGAACGGTCATAGCCGAAATGCCTGGCAGAGACCTCGGCAAACTTCCGGGCCCTTTCGTCAAGGGTAAGCACCATCTCTGGTGTAGCTCCCTTCTGTGGGGCAAACACGTGGGCTGCACCATTCTCGCCACAAAGCGGATTCTTTACGTCTGAGGCTATCGTAAAGCTCACATCCTTCAATACCTCAATGTCATCCCATCGTCCATGTCTGGCAAACGTATCTATCAGCGCCCTGAGCATACCCACTCCAGCATCACTGGTGGCACTACCGCCAAGACCGATGATGATCTGTCTCGCTCCTTTCCTGACAGCATCAGCCACCAGCTGACCTGTGCCATAGCTTGTGGCTACCATGGGGTTTCGTTCTTCCTTGGCCAACAAGGTGAGTCCACTGGCTTTTGCGATTTCTATCACGGCCATCTCGTTGTGCAACAGGTACTTAGCTGTGATAAGCCGCATCAGCGGATCCCTCACAGTAACCTCCTCCAATTGTCCACCAACGGCAGCATGGAAGGCCTCCATATAGCCCTCCCCACCATCGCTCACGGGCACCTCCACAACCTCAGCCTCAGGAAAAACGCTCCTGATGCCTTCTGCAGCTGCCCCGTTAGCCTCCTTCGAGGTCAGACAACCCTTGAATGAATCTATTGCAACAATGACCTTCATACTACCACATGAATCTTTGCCCTGCAAAGATAATCCTTTTTTCCGAGACTACTACTGTTTTTACGTTTTTTCGTATTTGGTGGTCTGCCTGAAATGCCTATACATTCCCTAGATACACATGTTCGATGCCTTCGTCGAGGGCGATACGCTGGGCTGCTTTCAAGGTGGAAAGGGGTGTGGGAGGCAGGTCCTGCATTTTATAGCGTGGGAAGAACCTGCTGAAATGGAGAGGTGCATGGGCAAGACCATGAGCCACCAGCCACTGACACATCTTCCGGATCATATCCATATCGTCGTTAATGGTAGGAATCAGGAGGTTTGTCAGTTCTATCCACACGCCAGCCTCCTTCATGGCGAGGATGGTGTCGAGCACTGGGGCGAGATGCCCTCCACTGACCCGCTGGTAGATCTCATCGCTGAACGATTTCAGGTCTACGTTGGCCGCATCGAGATAAGGTAGCAGGTCGGCAAGTGGTTCCTGACAAACATAACCTGCTGTTACGAGGATGTTCCAGAGTCCCTTCTCATGGGCCAGACGGGCAGTCTCCGTCACATATTCTATATAGGTAAGGGGCTCCGTATAGGTGTAGGCGATGCCTGGACAGTGATGCTCCAAGCAAAGACGAACCACCTCTTCTGGCGCCAGATCATAATGGCCCACCTCGGAAGGTGCAACCTGAGAGATGTCATGATTCTGACAGTTCAGACAATGGAAGTTACAACCCGTACAAGCCAGGGACAGACAGGTCGTCCCTGGATGGAAATGATACAACGGTTTCTTCTCGATGGGGTCGATGGCCAGCGAACAAGGCTTGCCATAGACCTCGCTGACGAGTTCGCCATCGTGATTCCTGCGACTACGACAAAGGCCCGTCTTGCCATTGGCTATCCTGCAATGATGCGGACAGACCAAGCACTCCACCCTGCCGTCCTCTAATGGCTTAAAATACAATGGCCTCATACACAAACAGTTCTGCGTCGCGCCAGCCTTCCCAACCAAGTCCGGCCTTGTCTTGTGAGCAATGCCCCACAAACTCCTCTTTCGTCCAGTTCACCTCATCGGCCACCTGTGGCAGGAACGTCCCGCTGCGATAGCCCTTACGGATATAGATGCCATGACGATGCAACTCGAATTCATCGAGGCTGTGGATGCGCCGCATGGGGGTGAGGACGGAAATCTCAATATCCAGGTCATCGAGTTCATCGCGCGTCACAGGCATGAATCGGGGGTCTTCGAAAGCGGCAGCACGCGCCATCTCTGCCACCATCTCATGCAAAGGCGTGTCTTCACCAAAATGTCCGATACAGCCCCGCAGCTGACCATGCTTGTGGAGGGATACAAAGGCACCGCATTTCTGTTGCAGTATCTCAGAAACCTTGCCCCCCTGATACTCCTTGCCATCGAGCGAATCCTTAATGCTCTCATAGGCTATCTTCTTCAGCATCTGCTTCTCCTCGTCGGAAAGTGAGAACGCCTTCTTCTCACCCCTCAGGATCGCAAAGGCGTGATAGCCCACCACGCGACTGTGGTCATGGTCATCGATATCTCCAGAGTTCTGATACAACAGGTGTTTCACCTCGTAATGATGGTCCATCATCAGCATCAGTGTTACGATGGCCAACTCCCCACAGGCACTCGTTGCCAGATTGCGGATGCCACTATCGGCATTTTGGTTGATGGTGGTAATAAACGCCTCCACATCACCACTCTCAAGGGCCTTTCCCGTCTTGGCATCCACCTTGCAGGCATCCTCATACGACGGATAATGGGAAAAGTCGCTACTCACGATGAAGAGATTCTCGTCTGTGAAATAAGGCTTCAGCGCATCCGCCAGACGTTGCAGTTTCCTGAAGTCGTTGGTTGAGATGATAATAGGTACGATGGGAGGCACCTCGCCAAGGCGTCTTTGCAGGAAAGGCAGTTGTACTTCCAGACAGTGCTCTCTGTCATGGGCCTCAGGACGATAGGCAAAGCAGCTGTCGGCAGCAATCAGCTTCCTGGCTGTCTCTCGATCCACCTTCACCTGTCCTAATGGTGTGGCGTAATAGTCGGCCTCACTATTCACCGAGGCTCCATCCAACCACTCATGATGGCTGGGTCCCAGGAGGAAGATACGCTTAAACGTCTTCCCTTTGGGCAACGCCATATAGGCCTTAGCCGCCACATTGCCCGAGAAATAGTAACCAGCGTGGGGCACTATCAGGGCTGCCGCCTCGTCATACTGTTGGTCATTGGCGTGAAGCGCCAGAAAACTGTCCACCTCGTGGCTCAGCCTCTGGGCATTGCCATCGTAGAATCTTCCTGCCTGTGTGGCTGGCCTCACCACAGGCTCCTGCTGATTGAACATATTCATCATGATGATAGCTATTACTATGATTAATATCGTCATATGCCGCAAAGATACAAAAAAATCCTCAATAATTTGCAATTATGAGAAAAACTTTCTATCTTTGCAAACATAAAACAAATATGAATGGTGATGACTACGCAGGAAATGATTCGACAGATAGCTGAATACTTCAAGACACAACCCGTTCTGAAGGTTTGGATATTCGGCTCGTTCTCACGAGGAGAAGAACGTGAGGATAGCGATGTCGACTTGTTGATTCTGCCTGATAGGTCACAGCATTTCAGCCTTTTCACATTGAGTGGCATGTATGAGGACTTGAAGAATCTCCTTGGTCGCGATGTCGATTTGATAACTGATGGCGGTTTAATGCCCTTCGCCCGTGAAAGTGCCGATCGTGATAAGATTTTAATCTATGAGAGAGCAGCGTAACGACCCAAAGCGCCTGAATGATATCCTCCAGGCTATTGACACGATTTTCCAATATGTGGATAATCGTGATATGGAGTCATTTCTTGCTGACAAGAAATCCTATCATGCAGTTATCTATAACATTATGATTATGGGCGAAGCTGCAAATATGCTAACGTATGAATTTCGTGAATCCCATCCTGATACTGAGTGGAAACAGATTACGAATATGCGTAACTTCCTGATACATGGCTATCATAATGTAGAACCGGATTTGGTCTGGGAAGCCATTTCTGTGGATCTCAAACCTATTCGTGAACACATGGTTAAATATCTGGAAGAATTTAAAGATAATGTATAATTTAAATGTAAAGCGTATGGTAACATAGTAAACTAACACAACAGACATATTGTGAAGCTTCCGCTTTAATTCTTGTTATTCGAAATTCGCCAAAATTCAATAATAGTTCCAAGAGTAAAGTAGATGGTTCGCGCCTGATGGCGTGGGCACTTTCTCGTTTAAGGAACTTGGGCGTTTGGCGATGCCTCGGATAACGTAAGCGTAGTAAATTGCTCACGTTTTTGTATTTATCTAGAAAAGTTTTTTTTTCCTATTATTATAACAATCTATAAGAATCAAATATGAAAAAGTTCAAGTATTTAGTTGTATTTATTCTGACCGCAGTAATAGCTTCATGTAGTAAAAGCGATGATGAAAGAAACGATGTCTTATACGTGGACATTAATGAGGGATTTTATTATTATAACCATATTAACCACGAAGACTTTCCTGATGATAGGCAAAGTCAAATGGGAACAGATCACTTATCTAAAGTAACAAGGTGTTATTGTGGTTTTAAAAGAAATACAGAAGATTTTTATATATGGCTTTGCGATTCTTTTAATATTGTTGGAAAAATAATAATCAATATTCCTATGCAAATTACAGAAGATCAGGGCTTTGGTAATATTGTAACATGTGATCTTATAGGAACACCTCAACCATTTTTTTTATGTAGAGTTAAAAATCTAGAGTTGTATTACTTAAACTTATCATATAATAATAGCAAGAATGATTACTCATATTTGCTGCTACTCAATGGAGAAAAATTATCGGCACAAAAATATAAGGGAAGAATTTATCGGGATAAGAAGGATATCATAGAATGGTATAACAATTCTATATTATATCGTGACGAGTCAGGTGATTATTATATCCTTTCGGATAATGGTAATCTAATATCTGTATTTGAAAGTTCTCTTGTTAGACCCAGTTATTATTTGTTTACTAATGGTAAAGTAATACCTCTAAGTTATAATTCTTATATTACCGTCGCTAATGAAGTAGATCGCCGTGGTAAATACCAAAATGAATTAATCATTGAAATACTTTCTTTGGATAAGGATGATTATATAAGTTTTAACATTCAATCTCCTTTTAATACCACCGAAGATTTTATAGTAAATACTGCTTCTTTACTGGAATCTACGGATTCTTATTATTTGCTAGAATGCCAGTTAATATCATATAGTGGTGAGAAAAAGACAGTAAAGATTAAAATTGTCCCCAAGGAGAATAGTGCTAAGATCGTTGATTGATTTTTAGCGAGTAGTTGTGAGGACTGGCACTTGGGTGTCCTTTAGAGATTAAGGTGATAGATTCTTTGATCTATTCCCGAAAAATGAGATATGAAACGGAAGCATTTGGCTTCCGTTTCATATTGCCTGGTTTTTGAAATTAATCATCTAATCATTTGCTTTTTCTGGAAAATGTGCATCCTCAATATTTAGAATACACACGCCCAACCGAATTTCCGAACGAGTTCCTGCAAGAGATTGCGATCGCGCACAGGAATAGTAACTGATACTGTCTCACGCTGATTGTCACGCTCTGCTATGTTGGCAGAATCAAGGTCGTATTGAGTCTGCATATTCATCCAGATATCAGCAGGTATGCCAAGAACTTTTTCTAAAGCCACTGCAACGTTGAGTGATACACTACGTTTTCCATTGATTGTTTCGCTGATTACTGAGGCTTTGATGCCTGTCTCATGAGCGAGTTGTTTCTGAGTCATGCCACGTTCTTTCAACTCATCCTTAATCATCTCACCAGGATGCGTTGCAACAAATGGAATCGGATTTTTCTTACTCATAATGCTTCGAAATTTCAAATAATAATGCGTTTACTATAATGCCTGTTTCGTCTGGTGAACTATAAAAGAAAAGGCGATATTGGTCATTGATCCAGACGGCATCCACACCATTCAGGTCACCTTTCTTTTTCTCATAGTGGAGCGACTTTATAAGGAAGAGATCTTCAAGTCTGCGAACACCTTTGATGTAGTTGACCACCTTTATATATCGCTTAATGATGTCTTTAGGTAAGCGTTTGTACTGATGATCTTGCGTAGCACCATTGGTGTAGAGTTCCTCTAAAGCCGCATTTTCAAATTCTATATTCATCGTCGTTAATTATACTTGACGGGTGCAAAGATAATAATAAATTCGCAAATAATTCGCATTTTTGCTAATTTTATTTGCTCCCTACGTCATTTCCTGGATATTATTTGGATGGACACTAGAAATTATTCTCTTATTCTTTTCGTATTTTCACCAATGAGAAATTATCTCTAGAAATACTATAATCTTGCCTACATGCCTACATAAATGGACTATAAAGGATTGATATATAATAGGTTAGCAAAATTATAGCCTACATAAAGCCTACATAAAGCCTACATAAAGCCTACATTGTGCCTACATAAAAACGGGGTTTTCTGAGCAAAATAGTGTCTTTTTGTGTTCAAAAGATGTTCTTTTAGAACACAAAAGATGATCTTCTGTCATGCAAGAGCCTATCTTTCGACATTCAAAAGACTATCTTTTGACACACGAAAGACTATCTAAAGTGCTGCGAAGGATAGTCTAAAGGCCAAGGGATGTTACGGATGACTCACCAATTCTCTAGAGAATTGCGGACTTTAGTCCGGGGAAAGTTCCAGAGAGTGACGACTAAACTCATGAATTCTCTAGAGAATTTCAAAGTCCTTAAGGAGCATACTGGGCGTTTAAGTAGCATAAAAGGGAGGTTTAGAGTAACTAAACATGCAGTTTATGTCGCTATAATCGCTAAAAACATGTAGGCTTCATGTAGGCTTTATGTAGGCTTTATGTAGGCTCGTTGTAGGTTATTATGCTCCAAAATGCCTTATTTTAAAGGAAAATCGAAAATTTTTATGTAGGCATGTAGGCTATTTCGAAATTTTTGTGTAATTTTGTAGCCAAAATGAATTAACGGAAATCACAATGAATGTAACATTACTCATTAGAAAAAGGAAAAAGGAGGTGATCAACCGTCTGACACTGGAACAGATGGCTGGCGCCATTAAAAATGCGGTGTTGGACAAGGAAGTGTATAATCTCCGTGGCGTTTACCATCTGATGAAAACGCAACGGCTCGACGACGGACAGATCATCACCAACTGGAAAGGTGGCATCCTGTTGCCGAGGGTGTGCTTCGCTGGTGCGTGGGTCAACCGCAAAGGCACCAAGAAGATGCTCATGTATAACGGTTTGGTGGTGTTGGAGGTGAACAACCTGCCGACCTACGAGAAGGCCGTGGAAATCAGGGAGCTGGCGAAGAAACTGCCAGAGACGCTGATGTGCTTCCTGGGCGGCTCGGGCAAGAGCGTGAAGATTGTGTGCAGAGGTGAGCTGTTTGATGGCGGCCTGCCTGAGGGCGATGCGGCTATCAGCCAGTTCCACTTTAATCTATACAATACGGCGCGCAGGGCTTATCAGAACCAGTTTGGCTTCGACATCGAGTTTTTGGAACCTCGTCTCGACCGTACGGTCTATGTGAGTGCCGACCGAGAGATGGGGTATCATCCTGAGGCGCGCCCATTCCTGGCTGATACCGATCGGCACGATGCGGTGGAGCCAGTGGTGATTACCGATGAGGACGACCGGCTGATGCCTGGGCGCACTGTTACGCGAACCTATCAGCTGAACTGGTCGTTTATCGTCGATCAGGTGTTGGGTCGTTACTTCGACCTGCCGGATGAGGAGAAAGAGGCCACGCTGCTGATGCAGATAGCGTCGATGTGTCTGGATCAGGGCATCCCCAAGGCCCATGCCCAGGGGTTGACGATGCTGCATCCTGTGTTGAACAGGGACAGGATGCTGGTGGAGCATATCTTCCAGACGGTGTATAGTGTGGCTGAGCAGGAGGAGTATCGCAAGACCCACAAGGTGAGGCCCCTGAAGAGCGTGCCCGAAGACACCATCCAGGCCATGCGCACAGAGATATTCCTCAACTCGAACTTCGAGATGCGCAAGAACCTGTTGACGGGTGTGGCCGAGTATCGGGAGAAGTTCAGCGACGACCAGCGGTTCAAGCCTCTGACAGACGAGGTGCGCAACGATATGACGCTGAGGGCCACGGAGTTAGGACTGAAGTCGTGGGATAGGGACGTGAACCGTTTCATCGACTCCACGCGCATCGAACAGTATGACCCAGTGAACACCTGGCTCGACAAGTTGCCACAGTGGGACGGGAATGACCGTATCGCAGCACTCGCCAAGCGCGTGCCTACCTCACAGCCCCATTGGGAGAAGTACCTGAGATACTGGCTCGTGGGCATGGTGGCCCAGTGGCGTGAGAGCGATAAGCAGCTGACTGGCAATGCGTTGACGCCGTTGCTGATTGGTCGCCAGGGTTGTGGTAAGACTCGTTTCTGCAAGATTATTCTGCCTCCAGAACTGAGAGATTATTACAACGACAAGTTGAACTTCAAGAACGAGTTCGACCTGAACATCGCCCTGACCTCGTTTGCGCTGATTAATATCGACGAGTTCGACAAGACCACCAACTCGCAGCAGATCGTCTTGAAATATCTCTTGTCGTCGAGCGATGTGAAATTCCGTCCGCCATACGGCAAGACCATCCGATTCTATCGCCGCTACACCTCGTTTATCGGCACTACCAACCAGCTGAAGCCTCTGGTGGATCCCACTGGTTCGCGAAGGTTTGTCTGTGTGGGTGTCGATGGGAACATCGATTTCACCGATAATCTGAACCATCGCCAGCTCTTTGCCCAGGCCCTATACCTCTTTAATAAAGGAGAGCGCTTCTGGTTGGAAGATGACGAGATCCGGGAGCTGATCAGGGAAAACGAACCCTATCAGCACCTGAACGACCTGGTGGAGATGATCGGCGAGACGTTCCGCAGTCCGAAGGACACAGAACAGGGCCAATGGTGGAGCCTGGGCGATATCAGCAAGCTGCTGGCCTCGCGCTACCAGAACTTCGACCCTGAGACCCCGTTCCAGAAGATAGGCAACGCCCTGAACGATGTTCAGTTCAACTTCACGAGCAAACGCAAGACCAAACACATGGAATATTGGCTGGTAGAGAAATGATTACAAAGGAGATGAAAGTAGAGCTATGGCTGTTGGCACTCTGTGTCGTCATAGCGATTTTGATAGGTTGTTCGGAAGAGAGAGCCAAGCCTATAGACCCTGAGCGACAGCGTATAGAGCACATCAACAAGATCGACTCCACAACGCTTCGAACGGTACTCAATCCAGACACGATTGCGGGTGCCGAGAAGTTGGAAGCCCTCACGGCAGAGTTCTGGATGCTCCTCGAGGACTCTACGGGGCTGGTGATCAGTGAGAGGAATGCCGACTCGACTGCCTGCATGGCCTCGATCACCAAGATGATGACCTGCTTGTTGGCTGTTGAGAACGGCAATCTGAACGATACGGTCCAGATTACGCAAGACGTGTTTGTGGCCAAGGACTCGAGGGTGAGGCTGGGCGATGGCTACGTGATGCGTGACCTGATCGACGAGATGATGCTGGTGAGCGACAATGATGCCGCCTATGCCCTGGCGAAACATATCGGTGGCGACACGCTGAAGTTCTGTGAGATGATGAACGACAAGGCAATCTCTATAGGGTTGGGCCACACCCATTTCGTCAATCCGAACGGTATGCCCAACCTCGATAATTACAGCACAGCCTGCGATCTGGTCAAACTATCGCGCTATTGCATGCGAGACAGCCTGTTTGCCCAGATTGTGGGAACGCAGGAGAAGGATATCCCTCTGACAGACGGGCGGCACATGCCTTGCAGAAACACCAATGCCCTGCTGACAACCTATGAAGGGTGTCTTGGCATCAAGACTGGCTTTACCCGTCAGGCAGGCAACTGTCTGGCCTCGGTAGCCACACGCGATGGTGTCACCCTCTATCTGGTGTTGCTCAATAGCCGTAGCATGTCGACGCGCTTCACAGAGTCGGCCATCCTTCTCGACTATGGTTTCGAGGTGATGAAGGCTTACCGCAGGTCAACGCTCGGTGGCGGCAGCCTCAAGTAGCTGATTGTAGTCTGATGTGGCATGACAGACAGGATTGATGGTACTACCAGCAATCTTGCCTTGTATGACATCGCTGTTCCAATGATAACGGCTGATGGTTCTTGATAAGGCAAAATCGTTGGCTGCCCTCATGATCAAATCAGCTTTCAGGGGATAGAGCTCTATCAATGACATGGCAACAGACCATATCGCTGAAGAATGGCCGCTTGGATAGGAGTTTGCATACAACTGGTCTTTGGCCCAACTTTCAAAATCCGCTTCAGATTTTATCTCTGGAGAAGTCCAGTTGCCGTTCTCATCACAATAATACTTCTCGACACCATCAGCTTCATATGTTTCCTTATGTCCGTCATTGTCCTCAATCACAAAATTAGACAAGACATTAAGTCTGTCGTCGGTGTACGACTTGCGCACTCCCTCGAAGCTTTCAGAGCATCCCGGCCTTAACCTGCCATATTCATATGGCCCAACGGAATAGTCGGTGTGCTGAAGGATGCCTCTTGCCGAACTGCCTGCATCACGTATAAGTAAGAAAAATGATGCCATCTTTCCTTCGGGGTTGATGGTGGTACCAATGGTTGACTGTCCAAAAACAGCATTGAAATCATACATACCTCCAATGTTCCGTTTGTCAGTGCCGAAGATATGGCGAATGCCACCTTCTTCGTCAGCGATGGCCTGAACGGCCCTCTTGTCTGGCAAGTTGTATTTCTCAACAATGTGGTTATAGATATCCATGTCAACCTTCAGACAACCATTGGGAAGTTTCTCGTCGGGGAAGGTCGGGTTGTTGTCGTCACGGTATTGGTGGTCGGGGGCATAAGGGCCAGGGGCACTTGCCAGGAACATGCGCAAGTCTACATAGAAACCATCATTGGTGACGTGGGTGCGCGATTCCTGGTTGAGAACCTCGGCCAGGGTGCCGGCGTACTTGCTGCCACCTACTTCTGCCCTCATCACATCCGTATTTGGTTTCAGGATACTGTGCAAGGCTGCGTAGACGGCACTCGCAACAAGTCTTGCCACATTGGGGTCTCCCTTGAAGGGATAGCCGTAGATGGGCTTATACATCGTAAAACCGCCCGCTTCATATCCTGCCCGATAGAACTGATTGCGTTTGGAAGGACAGAGCTCGGACAACTGCATGGCACTCAGCCAGCCAATCATGGTCTTGAAGAGTGCAACGCTATCGGTCTTGTTGCCCGTATAGTAATCGTAAACTGTCGGGAAGTTCTTCTCCTTATACAGCAAAGGCAGTCCCACGTTGCTCCTGCCCCTTACCTGGGCCACTGCCTCTTCAGACAATGCCAGCAGATAGGCATAGGTGTCGCTGCTCCTTTTTATCTGAATGGATTGACTGAAACCATCCTTTAGCACAGCGTCAAGAAGTAGGCTGACCTCTGTCTCAGGAGGTCCGTCTGGGCCATCCGAACCTTGTTTGTCGCATGATACGAAGACGAAAAACAATATCAGTATAAGAATAATTCTCCCTTTTTTGACTACTTTCATGATCCAATTGTTATGTATTTTGCTGCAAAGATACGATTATCTATCCAAATAGCCATAAGAATATGGAAGGGATAAAGTTAAAAAGGATTAATTTCTCCATCAGATACCAGAATATTTTGTATATTTGCAATTAATTACTCCTAACACTCGTATGCATCGACGAATTCTTTTTTTGATTAGCCTTTTGCTATTATCTGTCCCCATGTGCGCAGAAGGTGATTTGCCCATCATCGAGATGAAGGCTGACAGGACGATGATTTATCCTCAGCGACTGGAGCTGGCAGGGGAGGAGACACTTATGGATATCTTCCAGATGGTGCCCGACCTGATGATTGCCGGTTATGAGGATCTCATCTCCAATTACAACCTCCGCATCGACAACTGTCCGGTGAATGGCGATACCAGACTGATTTTGAGTCAGATGAAAGCCAAGGATATCAAACGGATTCAGGTTTGCGACAATACGGGTGTGGCGAAGGGAACCATTGGAATGGGTAGGGTGTTGGATATAGAAATGAAGATGCCTGAGAAGCTGAAGGGGTTCGTGGAAGGACAAGGTGACTTCGGGAAGGATGTGCAGGGCATCGGCTCCGTGAATGCGCTATACGGCAGTCGGCATACCGATCTCTATGCCAACGCCTCATATCGTCATAACGACGGGAATGAGGAGTATCTGACACTTCACATGACAAACCGCTTTGACAACAGGAACAGACTGTTGACCTATTTCACGCAGCAGTTTCTTGACCATCCTTCAGGGACATCGCGTAAACTCATGGGCAGAGCGCGCTTTTTCCACATCTTTAATGATATAGGAACAGAACTGCTTCTCGTGGGTGGTTATCAGTATGCCAGCGATCCGATTATCTCCAACAAACTGCCAATGTGTTCCGTTGAACTGAATACACCTTTCCTGACCAAACGGCTGTCCATGATGCTGGGTTATGAGAGTGATTTCCTGATGACCAGGCAGGAGGATACGGACAGAAACTGGGATGTATTCAACCATGACCTCTATCTGCAGTTTACCTATGCCTTACCTCAGTGGAAGTTTACGGCTGGTGGTCGTGTGATGTTCTATAACTACAAAATGAAGGATGTAGGAACCACCCAGAAGTATAACGACACCCGTACCAATGCGAATGCATGCGTCATCTATGTTCCTGACAACCGCAATCAGATCCAGTTGGGCTATTATCGCAAATACTCTAATCCTGTCTATTCAATTCTCTTTATGGATGCCGGGACCATATCTGAGGAGGAATGGGCGATGACGAAGGGACAACTGGAGGAACAGACCATCAACCAGATGAAACTGGCTTATGCCTATAGCAGGCAGAAACTGACGGTGCAGACGGAGGCGAGCTATTATGTCATTGAAGATGGTGAGAATTTCACGCAACTGGGTGCATCTGCCTATTGGAAGAAGGACTGGCTGAGTATCTCTGGCGGCGCTAACCTCTATATTGCTGAGAGCAGAACCTATGCCGCATTCCGGTTGGCACCCCATGCTGATCTTCCTCATGCATGGCAGATAGGCTTGCAGTTGGTGTATTACACCAAGGAATCACCAAGACGTGAGTTGACAGGTGAACCAGTGTATGGTTGTCTGTCTGTGAACAAGCAATTTGGAAAGAGATGGAATTTGGGCGTGGATTGGCATGATATGTTTGATGCCGTCTGTAGTGATGTGGCAGTAAACAGACATGCCGCCAATATAAAGTTGCAGTATAGATTCTAACGATAAAAAGAAAGTGGGTATGACAAATGTTGAACTAGACATGATACAAACGGCTGGCATTGGTGCCTTGGCGCTCCTTGTCGGTATGATCTTAACGAGAAAGGTTGCTTTCCTCCAGAAATTCTGTGTGCCGTCGCCAGTAAGCGGAGGTATCATCTTCTCATTGATAACCTTGATACTATATGGTTGGTTCGATATAGAGGTGTCGTTTGATGGCACGTTGAAGGATGTGTTTATGCTGGCGTTCTTTACCAGCGTTGGTTTCCAAAGCGACCTGAAAGTCATCAAGCAAGGTGGTAAACTGCTGATCATCATGCTGGTCCTGTTGGTCGTTATCATTGCCATGCAGAACATCATGCCATTGGGCATTACCCGCCTCATGGGGGTTGATCCTCTGATAGGTATGGCAGCCGGTAGTATATCCATGACTGGCGGACATGGTACCGCAGGCGGATTTGCAAGCGTGCTCGAAGGCTTGGGCCTGCAGGGCGCAGGAACGATCGGTATGGCAGCAGCTACCTTTGGCCTGATATCCGGCTCTATGATTGGCGGTCCATTGGCAGAGCGGATTATCCGCAAGAAACTGACGCATGAACAGATGCAGCCACAAGATGAGGATATTGATCCGGCCATGGCTGGTATCGAGAGTGATGAGGCTTCTCCCACAGGTCGTACAAAGCGTATCAGTACGAACGAACAGGAGTTCCAGCAGTATGCGAAGGCTTCTTATTGCATTATCCTCGTCATGGGTGGCGGCACTTTGTTGAGTTGGCTGTTTGCAAAGACAGGTGTTACGTTCCCCACCTATTTCGGTGCTTTGATCTTAGCCGCCATTGTCCGTAACACCATCGGATTCGTCAGTTACAAAGATGAAGGTAAATGGGAGAAGGCAGAAAAACTGCTTGACATGGAGCGAATCATCAGTGTAGGTAACATCTGTCTGTCTCTGTTCCTCGGTATGGCCATGATCTCCCTGAAACTTTGGGAACTTCAGAGTCTGGCCCTTCCATTGATTGTCATCCTGGCATCTCAGGTACTGCTGATGGCACTCTTTGCATACTTCCTGGCATTCCCCCTGTTAGGGCGTGATTACGATGCAGCCGTCCTGTGTGCAGGACTCTGCGGTTTCGGTCTGGGTGCCACTCCCAATGCCATGGCCAACATGAGTGCCGTCTGCTATAAATACCGCTATACCGTCAAGCCTTTCCTCATCGTTCCGATCATTGGTGCCATGTTCGCCGATCTGATCAATACAGGAATGATCACCCTCTTCCTCAATTTCCTGTAAGGCAAGGTGCCCATGGAAAGACAGATAAATAAAATCGTGCAGACCACTATTGGCCCGCACGATTTCTAATATGTATTACAATCTTACTTCACCTCCTCAAAGTCGGCGTCCTGGATGTCCTCTGACTTCGGGCCTTCCTGCTGAGCCTGCTGCTGACCACCCTGATAGGTGTCGCCACCAGGCTGACCTGCTGCACCACTCTGCTGGTACATCTGGGCAGAAGCGGTCTGCCAAGCCTGATTGAGGGCTGCGATGGCACTGTCGATAGCTGCAACATCACCAGCCTTGTGGGCATCCTTCAACTGCTGGAGGGCCTGTTCGATAGCGGGCTTGTGCTGTGCGGGAATCTTGTCACCAAGTTCGTTCAGCTGGTTCTCGGTCTGGAAGATCATAGAGTCAGCCTGATTCAGCTTGTCAACACGCTCGCGCTCCTTCTTATCGTTCTCAGCATTCTGCTCAGCCTCGGCCTTCATGCGGTTGATCTCGTCCTGTGACAGACCAGACGAAGCCTCGATGCGGATGGCCTGCTCCTTACCTGTAGCCTTATCCTTGGCAGAAACCTTCAGGATACCATTGGCATCGATGTCGAAGGTTACCTCAATCTGAGGAATACCACGACGGGCAGGAGCGATACCTGTCAGATTGAACTGACCAATACTCTTGTTCTGTGCAGCCATTGGGCGCTCACCCTGCAGCACGTGGATGGTTACCTCCGTCTGATTATCAGCAGCGGTAGAGAAGGTCTCACTCTTCTTGCAAGGAATGGTTGTGTTGGCCTCGATCAACTTGGTCATCACACCACCCATGGTCTCGATACCCAGTGTCAGCGGAGTAACATCGAGCAGAACGATGTCGCCTACACCACCTTCCTTGTTCAGGATAGCACCCTGAATAGAAGCACCTACGGCCACCACCTCATCGGGGTTCACACCCTTTGAAGGCTCCTTGCCGAAGTAGTTCTTTACGAGTGTCTGCACAGCAGGAATACGGCTAGAACCACCTACGAGGATGACCTCGTCGATATCGGCCGTTGTCAGGTGGGCATCAGCGATAGCCTTCTGACAAGGAGCCAGACAAGCCTGGATCAGCTCGTGAGCCAGCTGCTCGAACTTAGCACGTGTCAGAGTCTTCACCAAGTGCTTAGGTACACCTGCTACAGGCATGATGTAAGGCAGGTTAATCTCAGTAGAGGTGCTTGAAGACAACTCGATCTTAGCCTTCTCGGCAGCCTCCTTCAGACGCTGCATAGCCATAGGATCGGCCTTCAGGTCGGCACCCTCATCGTTCTTGAACTCCTGTACGAGCCAGTCGATGATCACCTGGTCGAAGTCATCACCACCGAGGTGGGTATCACCATTGGTAGAGAGCACCTCGAACACACCGCCACCAAACTCCAGGATAGAGATATCGAATGTACCACCACCCAGGTCGAACACGGCAATCTTCATATCCTTGTTGGCCTTATCCACACCGTAAGCCAGAGCTGCGGCTGTAGGCTCGTTTACGATACGCTTCACATCCAGACCGGCAATCTGACCAGCCTCCTTGGTAGCCTGACGCTGAGAGTCAGAGAAGTAAGCAGGTACAGTGATCACTGCCTCTGTCACCTCCTGTCCGAGATAGTCCTCGGCGGTCTTCTTCATCTTCTGAAGCACCATGGCAGAAATCTCCTGCGGGGTGTACTTACGACCATTGATGTCTACACGGGGATAACCACCCTCATTCACTACAGAATAAGGTACGCGAGCAATCTCCTTCTCGGTCTGCTGCCAGTTCTCACCCATGAAACGCTTGATAGAATAAACGGTGTTCTTCGGGTTGGTGATAGCCTGACGCTTGGCAGGATCACCGATCTTGCGCTCACCATTCTCAACGAAACCAACGACAGAAGGTGTTGTACGCTTACCCTCACTGTTGGCAATTACTACAGGCTCGTTACCTTCGAATACGGCAACACAGCTGTTCGTAGTTCCTAAGTCAATTCCAATAATCTTTCCCATAATTCTTATTTTTTATATTAGTTTATACTCAATTTGACACAATTTTGATAGCAAAGCATGTGCCAAAATGTCTTTTTTGAAGAAAAATGTTTCTTGTCGCGTCATTTTGGCACATAAAATTTGGTATTTCAATGGATTTACGCTATCTTTGCAGTCAGAATTCTAAATAAAAACTATCGATAGTTATGAAAAGAATGGTTTGTACAGCCTTTATGGCTCTTGTCTTTTTGGCAGTATCTGCTCAGGAGAATCCGTATATCGTGAAGACCCGTGGCGCTAAGAAGAGTGCGGTGACCCAGATGGCCGACGAGTTGGCAGAAGCCCAGCAGGAAGCTGAGGATGCTAAGGATTTCATCGGTCAGAACTTCAAGTATTACAGTCTTTGTGACTGGAAAGAGGGTATGAAGTTCATGGTGATGCCGGAGAAGTATGATCTGGTGGTGAAAACGTTTACCGATGCCGCTACTGGCAAGGAGGTGAGTAGTATGCCCCTGAAGTACAAGATTATGGTCTATAAGGGCCACCATGAGAGTACTGACGGTCATTCGAGAATTGATTTCGAATGTCAGGACAATGGGAAGAAGTATTTCTATGAGATCCCTTATGGTTCTTTCGAGGATTATTGTTATCAGAAGACAGGTGTGCCCACACTGGCCTATCTGGGGGATGTGGATATCGCCCGTGAAAAGCTGATGGGTAAGACGCTCTACACCAAAACGCAGTTGTATCGTGTGGACACGGAGTATGATGGCGAAGGCTTCCAGAATGTGCTTGTCGACAAGGACATGGAAGTGAAGGTGACTGCAGTAGGTGTTGGCTCGCGCCATTATCCTGTCAAGATTATCGTTGAGGATAAGGATGGTAATGAGTTCTATCAGAACGTGGCTATCTCGAAGACGAATAGTGGTATGCGTGATGATGAGTTCATCATGGACGAGGCCAAATATCTCTTCAACAATTCATTCGAGTTGGTTGACGATATTATGGGCATCAACAGCTATAACTATCGTGTATATATAGGTAAGGTGATCCACACGAAGTATCCCACGAAGATGCTGAATGAGGTTTCCAAGAAACTTCAGCCTATTCCACGTCTGACAGAATATCAGATTGAGGCTATCAATCCGCATAAGAACGATGAGAAGGCAACGATTAAGTTGAAGAGTACGATTCTGGGAACTTATTTCTATACGGATGTGGTACTTGACCAGCAGAATGCTGATAATCAGGAAGACTACTTTGGCTATGTCTTCGCTCCTGGTCCTGGTAAGAAGATTCAGACTACCGAGGGTAGTCGTGCGATGATTCGTGCTGGTCACGTCGGTATTGGCTTCTCTGAGGATGAGGTGATGCTGGCAGCAGGTGAGCCTGACAAGGTGGATTATGGGCAGAATGGTCAGTATACATGGACCTACAACCGTTCGAACAATAAGTTGCTGTTTGTACACTTCGATGGTACTGGCACAGTGACGAAGACCACCGTCGGTGATGCTCCTGGTGCTAAGAAGGCTACTAAAAAGCGTTCGGCAACCAAGAGCAAGAATGCAACCCCGATTCAAAATTAGAATACAAAATAAGAACCCCAGCCAAACGGCTGGGGTTCTTATTTATCCTTTATCGGCAATGGCCTGCATGATCTTGGCCTCCAGTTCCTCGCACAACTCAGGGTTGTCCTTCAACAGAGCCTTGGTGCCGTCGCGACCTTGTGCCAGTTTCGAGTCTCCGTAAGAGAACCACGATCCACTCTTCTTGATGATGTCGTACTCCACACCGAGATCCACAATCTCTCCAATCTTTGAGATACCCTCACCGAAGGTGATTTCAAACTCTGCCTTGCGGAAGGGAGGAGCCACCTTGTTCTTTACAATCTTCACACGTACCTGGTTACCGATGGGCTGGTCACCGTCTTTCAAGGTGGTCACCTTACGGATGTCCAGACGGACGGAAGCATAGAACTTCAGGGCATTACCACCTGTCGTGGTCTCTGGATTACCGAACATCACACCGATCTTCTCTCTCAACTGGTTGATGAAGATACAGGTGGTATTGGTCTTCGAGATGGTAGAGGTGAGCTTGCGCAGGGCCTGACTCATCAGACGTGCCTGCAGACCAACGGCAGAATCGCCCATGTCACCCTCAATCTCTTTCTTTGGCGTCAGGGCTGCCACGGAGTCGATGATGATGATGTCGATGGCACTTGAACGGATCAGCTGGTCGGCAATCTCCAAGGCCTGCTCTCCGTTGTCAGGCTGCGAGATATACAGGTTGTCGATATCCACACCCAACTTCTCTGCATAGAAACGGTCGAAGGCATGCTCTGCATCAATGAAAGCGGCGATACCACCGGCTTTCTGACACTCGGCAATGGCATGGATAGCCAACGTGGTCTTACCTGATGACTCCGGACCATAGATCTCTATGATACGTCCCTTAGGATAACCGCCTACACCCAGTGCGGCATTCAGGCCGATACTACCCGTTGGGATGACTTCCACATTCTCAATCTGCTCCTCACCCATACGCATAATGGAGCCTTTGCCGTAATCTTTCTCAATCTTGGCCATTGCAGCCTGCAAGGCCTTCAGCTTCTGCTGTTGCGGAGTCAACTGCTCCGCACTTTCTTCTTTCTTTGCCATAGCTTTTAGAAATTTAAGAGTTAATAATTATAATTCGAGGTCACCGTCGAAGACTTCGTGCCAAGGCAGACCTTGTTTGTTCAGTTGTTCCATGAAGGGATCGGGATTGAAGTCCTCTACATTCCATACGCCCGGCTTCTTCCAGATGCCCTTAACAAACATCATCGCACCGATCATGGCAGGCACACCAGTGGTATAGCTCACACCCTGCATACCAGTCTCCTTGTAGGCCTCCTGATGCTTGCAGTTGTTGTATACATAGTACGTGTGCTCCTGACCGTCTTTGATACCACGGATACGACAGCCGATAGAGGTCTCGCCCTCATAGTTCTCACCCAGATCCTGAGGATTAGGCAGCACGGCCTTCAGGAACTGTAGGGGCACAATCTTCACCTTGGCAGTGCCAGAACCGTCAGCCAAAGGTGCTTCGTACTCAATCTCATCGATACGACTCATACCGATGTTCTGAATCACGTCGAGGTGCTTCAGATACTGTTCGCCGAAGGTCATCCAGAAACGACCCTGCTTGATGGTGGGATAGTTCTTTACCAGACTCTCCAGCTCCTCATGGTGCAGCAGATAACTCTCACGCGGACCGATGTTGGGGTAGGTGAGTGGCTTGTGAATCTCCAGCGGCTCTGTCTCAATCCATTGGCCGTCTTTATAATAGAGTCCCTTCTGGGTAATCTCGCGGATGTTGATTTCCGGATTGAAGTTCGTGGCGAAAGCATGGTGATGGTCACCGGCGTTACAGTCCACGATATCGAGGTAGTGGATTTCATCAAAATGGTGCTTGGCGGCATAGGCCGTATAGACACCCGAGACACCCGGGTCAAAGCCACAACCCAGGATGGCTGTCAGTCCTGCCTGCTCGAAACGGTCCTTATAGGCCCATTGCCAGGAGTATTCGAAGTGTGCCTCGTCCTTGGGCTCATAGTTAGCCGTGTCGAGATAGTTACAGCCACAAGCCAGACAGGCGTCCATGATTGTCAGGTCCTGATAGGGCAGGGCGAGGTTGATCACGAGTTCTGGCTGATAGTCGTTGAAGAGTGCCTTCAACTGCTCCACATCATCGGCATCCACCTGTGCGGTCTTGATGTCCATCTTGTAGCCAGCCTTGTGGATATCCTCCACAATCTTGTCGCACTTAGCTTTTCTGCGGCTGGCAATCATAAAGTCGGTAAACACGTCAGCATTCTGTGCAATCTTGAATGCTGCTACCGTTGCGACGCCTCCGGCGCCAATCATTAATACTTTTGCCATAATTCTTCTATTTTTTACCTTTTTACTTTTTTACCTTTTTACTTTTTTACCTTCTTACCTTTTCCCCTTCTTACCTTTCCCTGATTTCTTCGCTTCTGATACCTAAGGCTGCCATTAGCGAGTAACCCAGGATTTCCTGTCGGAAGTTGCCACCTGGCATGGGTTGCATGGCAAAGACGGTGATGCGCTTAGGATCATCGTCATCATCCAGACGATTCAGTGTCTCGCGTACCTTATTATATATATAGGCGTTCTCTGCATCGGGAATCACCATCACGCGTTTCACCTCTTTCTGACCTGTAATCAACTGCAGGGCATCTGTGAAATAATCCTCCCCTCCGGCAATGCTCTCTATGGGATAGGCACTGATGGTAAATTCACCCAGATGGTCTTTGAAAGCCTTGCCGTTCAACTCTTTCCCGTAGTCACTGGGGGTGAAATTCTCCAACTTCGTCTTGTCTTTCCGATGGATCAGCACGACCAGTGTCTCATGCTCCCCCTCTCGGATACCTCCGTCGAGAGCCACACAGTCAATCCACTTGGCAATGTCTGCCTGTGGAATCCTGCGGCCTATCATCCGCTCAAAGTTCACGATGAGGTTAAACGCTACTTTATCGACGTAGTCAGCATCGACGAGTATCACGTTTTCACTCCATTTCGCTTCTTGTAGGTTGTTGTTCATATCTAAGGTGCAAATATACGAAGATTTTCCTTAATCCACAAACTTTTTTTCTTTTTTTATACATAATCATAAATCACGGCTCAAATATCAAATATTGCGGGTCTGTCAGTGAAAAAAAGAGTAACTTTGCACACAACTATTAAATACGACAAGAATGAAGAGTGTATTGGAAGGACGTCCGGCCCTGAAGGCTGAGATTGAGAAGATTGCTGAGGTGGCAGGCTATCTGTGGCAGAACGGATGGGCTGAGCGTAATGGTGGTAATATCACAGTCAACGTGACAGACCTGGTGGACGATGAGATTCGTCAGTTGCCGGCTATCAGTGAGGTGAAACAGATAGGGGTTGAGCTGCCTGCCCTGAAGGGATGCTATTTCTATTGCAAGGGTACAGGGAAACGTATGCGCGACCTGGCTCGCTGGCCCATGGATAATGGCTCTATCATCCGCATCCTTGACGGCTGTGACTCGTATGTTATCATTGCCGACAATGCCGTGATGCCTACAAGTGAACTGCCCAGCCATCTGACGGTTCATGCCAGTCTGATTGAGAAAGGTAGCAATTATAAGGCCACCGTACATACCCATCCCATCGAACTGGTGGCTATGAGCCACTCGAAGCAGTTCCTTGGCAAGGATGTGCTGACTAAGATCCTGTGGTCGATGATTCCTGAGACAAAGGCTTTCTGCCCGTTAGGCTTAGGCATCGTTCCTTACCAGCTGCCTGGCAGCAAGGCTCTCGCCGATGCCACACTCCAGGAACTGGAGGATTATGATGTGGTGATGTGGGAGAAGCATGGTGTGTTTGCCAAGGGTCTCGACGTGATGGATGCTTTCGACCAGATTGACGTGCTCTCCAAGAGTGCCAAGATCTATATCAATGCCAAGGCTATGGGCTTTGAGCCAGAGGGTATGAACGACGAGCAGTTAGCTGAAATGACATTGGCTTTCAACCTGCCTAAATAAAAAAGGAAAAACAAACTACAGACAACATATATTTTGGTTTTAATTGAATCCCCGACGCTGTGAAGCATCGGGGATTTCGTTGTTATTGAATAGTGATAGTTGTTACAGGGCGGAGGTAAGTGGCATATCTACCTCCAACTATGAAATTTGTTGTATTTGGTAGAAATTCAAAAATACTATTTCCGTCTGTGCAGAAATAAGAGAATGACGGGCTTATAGTTTCGCCTCTCTCCGTTTCACTCAAGGTGTTTATCGAAGTGTAGTTAGACCGAATAAGACCAGCTTCCTCTTTGGTCATTAGCCGCCAGTTTGATGAGATAGTTGTTTCCCATGTTTGAAGTTTGGCATTTATCTTAGATGAAATAATCGCTTGTTCCTCTTTATCTTCAATAACATGTTGTTTTTGGCTTGGTGACAGTAAGGTTACATCATTCCCACTGACACTCAGCACATAGCAGCCAAGATATGTTGATCCTTGGGCGGGGATTTCTGGGGGTGTGGTTGTGCTGGAATCATCTGGCCCGAAGTCGAAGGATACATGACTGTCCTCTCCCCAGGCAACACCATTGATGGTTCCTGTCAGTGTCAACTCTGCAGGCTGGGTTGTCGGCTCCTTGTAGGTACCCTCGATGGTGATCTTGTGATTAGCCTCCAGTTCGTTCGGACAGCTATAAGAGAAGGATGTCGTTCCGATAGTGATCGTAATCGTGGGCTTGCCAACAGAAGGCAGCAGAAATACATCCTCCGTTGTCATCTTCCAGGTGGTACCGTCGCTCTGCTTGGTCAGGGCTACAGAGAAGGACCCGTCATCGCCTTGGTAAGAGCCGTTTAGCAGTATCGACTCCTGGATAGGACTGACCATTACGCTGACGTCTGTTGTACCTTCAGGCACATCCTTGATGATGACGCTTCTGAGGAGCATCACCTTTCGACTCAGGTTCAAGGTGATCTCATTAGTGTTACCATCGCTTAGTGTTACAGACGAATGTCCAATCATCAGGTCGCCATACTGCTCGCCCGACTTGAGAGCGATGGGTGTCGTCTTTGTCGCCTCGTCCTTTGAGGGCAGCGCATAACGGCTCTCGTCACTGGCTAAGGCATAGACATCGTAAGTGCCGGCAGGCAGGTTCTTCGTAAAAGAACTGCTCCCGGCATCCAATGTCTCCATGGTCACACACCCGTCGTCACTGTCAAACACATAGAGACGTACAGGACTCGTGACAGGATCCCCCTCACCACGTGTCATGACGGTCATCCTACTGTCAGATGCTGACATGTCTTCGTTAATCACTTCCTGAGCACAAGAACTCAGGGTTACCATTCCGCAAAAAGCGGCCACATAATGCAAAAAATACTTTCTCATGTCTTCCATAATGAAAATAGAATTAATTTTAACTGGTGCAAAGGTAAAGAAAAATCCCGAAACCACCAAATGATTCCGGGATTTTTTGTCAATTCTATATTAAAAAACTTAATAATCGTCGCCGTAACGCTCCTTCGTGATCTGGTGGAGTGTCTTGCCACGGGTATTGGGCATTCCCAGCAGACCCACGATAAGGGCGATGAGCAGCAGGACTACCATGCAATAAGCTGCCAGGGTAAAGCCCTCGCCATTGTCACCGTAGATGAAGGTGAAGACGAGTCCCCACACTGCCGAGAGACCACGCACGATGAAGAACAACAGTCCTTGGGCACCGGCACGGAACTTGGCAGGGAACAGTTCTGATCCCCAGAGGGCATAGAACACCTGTACCGAACTGCCGTTGTTGATACCCCATAGAATGGTGAATAGCCAGATGCCGCCTATCGTTGATACTCCTCCGCCAATAATCAGGATCCAGGCCGTCAGTGCTGCTGCCAGACCAAAGATATAGAAGAAGCGATGGGCTACCTTGTCAACAAAGAACGAGATGATGAAGGTGGTGACGACCACGAATACCCAACTGATACAGCTTAGCATATTGGCATCCTCATTGCTCAGTCCGCCAGCTGTCTCATAGATGTGGGGCATGAAGAATCCCATCACACTGGCCACGAGATTCCACGTGAGGTAGATGGTGGCAAGGAAGGCAACGGTCTTGACGGCAATGCGGTTGGTGAACAGCAATTTGATATTCTCGACGATACCGCTCTTGTCCTTGGCTTTATTGGCTGTAAACTCGGCGCTCTCTTCCAACTGGCGCTGAAGGTTCCATGCGATAAAGGCCACGATAAAGAGGGTGAGGAATACAACGCGCGAAGAGAACACCTGGATGGACGCCTGTGGCGCATCTGCTCCAACAACAGCTTGTGCCAGCGATTCTACCGGGGCATAGAGGAAACCGCCGGGAGCCAGGAGCATGCCGAAGAAAAGGATGACCATCGGGCCCACACCCCATGACATCTGTGAGATACAGATATTCCTGCCGCGGTTGTTGACCTCGGAACTCTCAGAGATATAGGTCCATGAGGCTGGCACACCGATACCCACGGAGATGCCTGTGATAAGAAAACCGGCCAGGAGCATGGGGAAGTTCATGGCTAACATCACAATGAGAACGCCCGTCATATAGACCAGCAGATTGTAGGTGAAGATGAACTTGCGTCCGAACTTGTCGGCCAGGAATCCACCAATGATGGCACCGATGGCTGCACCGAGAGCATTGGCACTCAAGGCGTTGAGCCAGCCGAGATGCATCTCCGACAGACCGAGGTAGTTCTGCCAGAGCGTCACACCACTGGCACCTGCCACGATGGCACCTGCATCGAGATAGTTGTTGAGCGAGACCGCAAGGGTACTCTTCAGGGAACTTGACTTTGCCATAGCCTTATCTGCACACGATGTCTACCTGGATATTGAAGATCTTGGCCACCTTGAGGATGGTGTCGATATGATGACCCACGGCAGCAGCCATGTGATGCGTAGGACCTGCCTCGCTCCAACGGTTACAGAACTCACGGGCTCCTATAGAGAAACGGGTACGCATGTTGGTGTCACCAAAGGTGAAGATCGGGCCGTCCTCATTCACACCCTCTGCCACGACAAACTTAAACACACCGTTCTTGTCCTGCGTGATACCGAGATAGGTCACAGGACCTGTGGGAGGATAGAACTGCGTCAGATAGCCGCCTCCTGTCTTTCCATGGAACACGGGCACGATCTTCATCGTGGGTTTCTTGGCCTGGGAGATGTCGAAGTCGCCCGAGCCACTATGACCGATGATGCAGATATCCTTGTCGAAGTCGATGCTGTACATCTCACTCAGTGTACCTGTGCCGGAGATGGTCTTCAGGATCGACATGGCCATGGCCACCTTCATGTCTCCCTCCACAGCACAGGCAGTGTGCTGCTTGATGAGCATCGAGAATGCGGGAATCAGCATGGAGTCGAGCTTACCGGCCACACCCTGCGCAAAACCGGCATAGTGCGAGGCAATCATGCCGAGCTGCTCATCCTTCACCCACTGTTCGAAAGCCACGACATATTTCGCCATGTCCCAGACTTTCTCGATGCTGCCGCCACCCTCAATCTCGAAGGTGTCGAGGATATCCTGTGCCTTGGCACGGATGGCAGCTTCGTCAGTGATATGATCGGCGATGGCCCACATCTGTTCCCAGTCAAACTGCTTCGTGTAGACATACATCCGGTGGTAGAGGTTAGTCTCGTCGATATAGAGGTCCATCATGCCGGGGTAGGGGCGACCTATCTGGGCTATGTTGGTATCGCGGAACCTGCGACGCACCTGGGCAGCCCTGCACCAGTCCTCTATCTCAGCCTGTACCTGGGGATCGCCACCCTCTACAACACCTGTAATCACCGCGTGGCGCTTACCGGCACGTTCCAGATCGGCCACCATCTCACCCACAGCACCACAGGCATAGAGCTCACCAAGCCATGTGGGGATGTCGGTCTTCTCATAGTCGGGGGCTTTCTTCTTCTGCACGTTGACGAGAATCACAGGCACATCGAGGTCACGCACGGCAGGCAACATATTATAAGAGGTGCAGTACGTGAGCAACTGCAGGATGACGAGGTCGACATCGGCAGCACGGAACTTATCCCCTGCAGCCATCGACTGCTCTTTCGTGGTCACCATACCACCGTCAACGATCTCTACTGTATCTGGCAGTGTCTTCTTAAACGCTTCATACTGGGCCTCGAACTCTGGTACGAGTTGGGGAAATTGAGGTAGGTATGCCTGCAAGGCAATGGAGAACACACCTATTCTGGCTTTGGTTTCTACTAATGGTTTACTCATAATTGTGATTTTTTTTATTATATTAGTTTTATTTGTTTGTTATCTTCAGATAGTTCTCATACGCTGCATCCCAGACAGCCTGGTCCTGAGGCTCATACCTGACGAGGTCGAGGCTGTTGGCAATGATCTGGCGCATCTCCCAGATGTCCTTCACCAGACCTGCTGCCTTGGCTTGCAATAGGATGTTGCCGATGGCCGTGCCCTCCTGAGGACCAGCCAGCACTGTCACGCCAGTGGCATTGGCCGTAAACTGATTCAGGTATTTGTTGAGGCTGCCACCACCGATGATGTGGAGCGTTGACAAGGGGATATCCGTAAACTCCTGCAGCCATTGGAACACCTGCTTATAGCGCAGGGCCAGTGAATCGAAGATACAGCGACAGATCTCTGCCGGGGTTTCTGGGATGACCTGATCTGTCTGACGACAGTATTGGCGGATAGCTTCCAACATCGAGGCTGGGTTGGCAAACATCGGGTCGTCGGGATTAATCAAACTGCGGAATGCCTCCACCTGCATGGCCGAGCCCTGCAACTCTGGGTGTGACATGCCTGCAGCTTCCTGGTCTGCTACTACAGGACTGGTGGCCCACTCTTTCCGACAACGCTCATAGAGCCACATGCCACAGATATTTTTCAGGAAACGGGTCGTTCCTTCAATACCGCCTTCATTGGTGAAGTTACGCTGGTAACTCAGGTCGTTGATGATGGCATCCTTGGTCTCGATACCCATCAGACTCCAGGTACCACTGCTGAGGTAGGCGAAGTGTGCGTCTTTGGCAGGGACCGCAGCCACGGCAGAGCCTGTGTCATGACCGGCCACGGCAATCACGGGAATAGCCCCCAGGCCAGTCATCTTCTGCACCTCTTCTGTCAGCGTGCCAATCACTGCCCCGGGCATCACCATCTTTCCGAATACCTCTCGTTTCAGTCCTAAGGATTCCAACAGTCGCTCGTCCAACTCCTTACTGCGAGGATCGAGCAACTGCGAGGTGGAGGCGATGGTATATTCACATACCTCCTGACCTGTCAGCATCCAACTCAGGGCATCTGGCACGAAGAGTATCTTCTTGGCATGCTTCAGGGCGGCATTGTCTTCCTGTCGCATGGCATAGAGCTGGAAGATGCTGTTGAAGTTCATCAGCTGGATACCAGTGATGTCATAGACCTCCCTGCGCGAGATGACATGCTCCAGATAGTCGTCCATCGCCTTAAAAGTAATAGGATCGCGATAGGCGCGCGGGTTTCTTAAGATGGCGTTGTCTTCCCCGATGAACACGAAGTCCACACCCCATGTGTCGATACCGATACTGGTAATCTCCAGTCCGCGTTTCGCCACCTCTTTCAGTCCGCGGATCATCTCAAAGTAGAGGGCATGGATATCCCAGTAGAAATGGCCACCCTGTTCAATGAGGTTGTTGGGGAAACGGGTCACCTCCTCCAGACTGAACGTCCCGTCCTCGATACGTCCGATGATGGTTCGTCCACTGGTGGCTCCCAGATCCACGGCGAAGAAATAGGTCTTTTTATCCATCTTAATTTTCGTTTGATTAGCAGATTCGCTGGCAAAGGTACGTCGTTTTTGATAGATATACCATTATTATTTGATTTTTAGTCTTGAAAATTTGATTTTAAACCCATATTTATTTTGCATTTCCCTCGAATTGCCGTACCTTTGCACCCAGATACGAACAATTATAATTATACTAGTCAAATGTCAACATTAACGATTCTGATTGTCACGGTTTTCTGTATCGGCTACCTGTGTATCGCCCTGGAGAGCCTGACAAAGATCAACAAGGCAGCCATTGCCCTGCTGATGTGTGTGTGCTGCTGGACACTGCTGATGATGGCGCCGGCATCTTATTACCCCGCTATTCCTGGTGGTGAGGTGATTCACCACATCTCTGAGGTCATCGAGCATCACCTCGGAGATGCCGCAGGTACCCTCTTTTTCCTGATGGGTGCCATGACCATTGTGGAGATTGTCGACTCCAACGGTGGCTTCAACTTCGTCCGCGATGCCATGAAAACCCGCTCTAAGCGTAAGCTCATGTGGCGCATGGCCTTTATGACCTTCTTCCTGTCGGCTATCCTTGACAACCTGACCACTTCGATTGTCATGATCATGGTGCTTCGTAAACTGGTTCAGTCACGTGGCGACCGGCTCATCTATGCCGCCCTGGTGGTTATCTCTGCCAACTCCGGTGGTGCTTTCTCTCCGATTGGCGATGTTACCACCATCATGCTGTGGATCAAGGGTGTCATCACCACACAGGGTGTACTCACCGAGATCTTCGTGCCCTCACTGATCTCTATGCTGGTACCTGCCTTTATCCTCCAGTATCAGCTGCAGGGTAAGTTCGACAAGTCACAGAACCTGCCCAAGGCCGATGTGACCCAATTCACCAAGGCCCAGCGCGATATCATCTTCTGGCTGGGTGTGGGAGGTCTCTGCTTTGTTCCCGTCTTCAAGACCCTGACGCATCTGCCACCGTTCATGGGCATCCTGCTCGTTCTGGGCGTGCTATGGACTGTGACCGAGATTTTCCATCATAACACGGCCGAGGACGATACGATGGCCAAACGTGTCTCTGATCTCCTCTCCAAGATAGACCTCTCCACCATCATGTTCTTCCTGGGCATCCTGATGGCTGTGGCCGTCTTACAGGAGGTGGGTGTCCTCACGATGCTGGGTTCTGTACTCGATTCTACCTTCGAGGGAAACCATTTCCTTGTCACAGGTATCATCGGCGTCCTCTCTTCTATAGTCGACAACGTACCTTTGGTAGCCGGTTGTATGGGTATGTATCCCGTGGCCGCTACGGGTGATATGGCTATAGACGGTATCTTCTGGCAGTTGTTGGCTTATTGTGCCGGTGTTGGTGGCTCGATGCTGATCATCGGTTCTGCTGCCGGCGTGGTTGTCATGGGCCTTGAGAAGATTACCTTCGGTTGGTATATGAAGAAGATCACGTGGGTGGCCTTTGTAGGCTATCTCGCAGGTATCCTGACCTATTGGATAGAAAGATCATTGTTCTTCTAAATAATTCATCCCCGCCAAATCGGCGGGGATGTTTTATTTCATCTTGATCTCACTGGGCTTGAAGCCCATCTTGGCCTTGAACTTGGCCGAGAAGTAGTCCGGACTCTCGAAGTTCAGCCGATAGGCAATCTCCTTGATACTGAGTTCTGTGGTGGTCAACAGCTCCTTGGCACGCAAGAGTCTCAGTTCTTGCTGGTAGGTGGCGGGCGAGAGTCCCGTGTATTCCTTGAACAGCTTACGGAAGTTACTGTAGCTCACGCCCAGCTCCTCGGCAATCGTCTGGATGGTCACGTCCGACTCCAGTGACTCACGGATACGCAGTCGCGCTTTACTCACCATATCCACCTGTTGTTGGTTCTTGTTCAGTTCGATGTTACGCTCCAGGGAGTACATGATACCAATCAGGTGGTTCACGAGCCCTGCCATCATCTGCTGGGCATAGGCCGCCTCTTCCATAGCTGCCTCGAAGGCCCGCTTGTAAAGGGTCTCAATGACTGCCGAATAGCCTACATGGTAGATGGGCTTCTCTGGTGACAGGAATCCCGCCTTTACACGGTCGTCCATGTTCTTGCCCTTGAAACCGATCCAGTTGCTCTTCCATCCGGTACGTGGGTTGGGATGATATGTATGCCATTCCCCGGGAAAGAGCAGGAACATGTCACCCGGCTTCAGCTGGGTCTTCGGACAGTGGGTGCTTTCAAATTCCCCCTCTCCCTCGGGGTTATAGAGTAGTTGGTATTCGTTGAGGATACGGCCCTTCTCAATATTGAAATAATAGCCGTCGGCATGCCCCTTGGTGGGATAGGGCTCCCCACGGGCTATGTCCTCATAGCCCACAGTGCTGACTGTCAGTCCCCACAAGGCATCACGCTCATTGGCGAGCAGGTATTTACTTTTTTGCATAGTCAGGATTCTGTTTTAGGGGGGGTAATTTCTCGGGGCGTCCATAACCAGAAGGTAGATCCATGTCCCTCACCTTCAGAGGTGACACCGATCTTTCCGCCACAACGTTCTGCAATGGCCTGACAGATACTGAGCCCCAGACCCGTACCCTGCACGAAGTCGTTGAGCTTGACAAAACGCTCAAACACACTGGCTTGTTTCTCCTTGGGAATACCGGCGCCGGTATCCTCACAATAGAAGTAGACACCATTGTCTTGCTCTCGGTAGCCCACCTTGATATGGCCTTGGTGGGTGTACTTCACGGCGTTGGTGGTGAAGTTGGTCAGCACCTGCTGGATACGGCCTATGTCAAGCACGACAGGGAAGGTGTCGTAGGGATTGTCCTTAATGAACTCCACCCCAGGTTCTTCCACGCGCTGGGCCAGGGTCTGGCAGATGTCGTTGAATACCACGGCAAGGTCGCAGGATATAGGCTTGATAGCGAGCGCCTGTCCCATGTTCGAGGCCTCCAGGATATCATTGATGAGGCGCATGAGCATGTCACAGTTGTTGCGGATGATACGGATGAAGTCCATGCGCTCTTGTTTGGTGTCTACCATAGGCAACAGGTCACTGAAACCTACGATGGCATTCAGTGGTGTACGGATCTCATGGGTCATATTGGCCAGGAAGGCACTCTTCATCTTACCGGAGTTTTCTGCACGTTTGGTCTCTTCTTTCAGCTTCTGTTGGGCATCCATCAGGTCAGTGATATTACGGGAGATTCCGAAATAGCCGATTCTCTCACCCTTTGAGTCATAGGTGGGAATACCGCTGATGGCATACCAGCCAGGTCCGCTTCCATCGTGAGTATGCTTGAAGTGATGAATCACGTTGAAGGGCTTGCTCATGAAGTCCGGGTCGGCAATGGCATTTCTTGAGCCTTGCTGCTCGCTTTCATCGATACGGTTGGTATAATCTTCAATAGTTTCGCTGTAGTCTGTTGTCTTGAGTGAATGGGAGAAGAAAACCTCGTTCGTACGCAGGTCCGAACGCCAGACTGTCATCTTACTATTCTCCAACAGGTACCTCAACTGTTCCTCATAGGCCTGGATCTTCTCGTTGGCCTTGTTCATCTCCTGTTCATGGTTACGCTGGTCCAGATACATCTTTCGTTCTGCACTCAGGTCTCTGGCTGTGGCGATATAGAAGCGCAGGTCACCCTCTTCGTCGAAGGTTGGACGAATCTTTAACTCAATATACCTGTAGATGCCTAGATCTGGGTAGAACATTCTCTGACAGACATGGAATACATCTTTTCTGGTCGGTTCAATCTGACCTTCGAGGGATGGCGTGTTGAACAGTGACATGTTGCGGAAGTATCTCTCTGTATCTTCATTGAAGTTACACAACTGGCGCATCTTCTGGTTGGCATCAATCATCATGCCCTCCTTGTTATAGAACGACATGGCAATCAGACTGGTCTCAAACATCTTGTGGAATTTGATACCTGTTTCCAGGTTCAACTGCTCCTCTATCAACTCTTCAGTCAGGTCCTTGACGGTATAGATGATATACTTCGGATGCCCGTTTTCTTTCTCCACAAGTGCATAGCCGTAATAGTCTTTCCACTGGGGCTGTTCTGCAGTGCCGGAGTTCAGACTCACGGTCATCTCAAAAGTCTGGATCTCTCCTTTGATAAGCCGCAGATTGTTCTCATGCAGCACCATACCTTGTTCGGGGCGCATCCCACTGAGGAACTCCGAGGATGGCATCCCCTCGTCAGGCACTACATGACCATGCAGGTTACGCAGGTGCTGGTTGTCGATGTCATATTCCACCACCGCATAGGCACCCATGTTCAGGGCCTGTGTCATCATGTGATTCAGGTCTGTCGACTTGTTGATGGCCATCTTCACACGGTTACGGATGAGCTGACTGAACAGGAAGGCGATGATACCGGCGATGACGACACCCACCAATAGAATCAGGGTGATGGGCGAGGTGTCGTTATGCACCTTGTCGGGATGGAACCACTTGTCGCGGATTCTTTCCATCTCTCCCGACTGTTCCATTCGCGCAAAGTTGTCATCGATGGCATCAATCAGTTCTTTGTCATAACCGATGATGCGGAGCTCACCGGCGGGGATGTCTATCTCATCGAGCACCACGTCCTCCACACCATATTCCCGGATCTTCATGCTGAGGGGAATCTCTCCCCAGATATAATACTTGTATTTGCCACTCCTGATACCTGTCAAGGCTTCTCTCGACGAGTGGTATTCGGTCTTGAACACACGGTCTCTGATCTCAGAGATACGCAGGGCCGCATAGTCGTTTTTTTTCAGGATCAGCGTGTCTTCCTCCGTCAATTTGCTGATTTGGTTCAGAGGTGGCGTCTTCTTATGACGGGCCACCCGGAGGTTGTAGTAGGTGATCATGTTCTGCGTCATCACATAGGGACGCTGCTTGTATTTGAATGTCAGGGCATGGATAAGGTCGGCCTCCCGCTTCTCGAAGGTCTCGGTACACTGGTACCACTCCTTCATGACAAACCGATGGGGAATCTCCAGCTTCGTCAGGATGATGTCGAGCACCTCCACATTGTAGCCGTCGGGCTCGCCTCGGTCATTACGGAACTCATAGGGCGGGAACTCCCAGTCGCTGACGATGGTCAGCGGGTGATCTTCGGTATATTCCCGGATAAACAGTGCCTTTGCTGTCTGTATATGGCATACCGACAACAGGCAGGCGGCGATGAGGATATATATTTGTCTCGTCATGATGTCTCAACTCATTTATTTACGTTCCCATTCCAAAACCTTGCAGGGGAGGGTGAACCAGACAGTGGTTCCCTGACCTGTCTTGGATTTCAACTGAATCTTCCCCCCCATGTACTCTATCAGCTCGTGACAGATGCTCAGTCCCAGACCTACACCAGTGTTGGCACCCGTGACAAAACGCTCGAAGATATGCTCAATGGCATCCTCAGGAATACCGTCACCCGTATCCTCGATGGAAACAGCCAGCTGGTCACCGATATAGTCATAACGCGCCAGGATAGAACCGGCCGTGGTGTGCTGGGCTGCATTGTTGATGATCTTTTCCATGATCATCGAGACTTTCGGCTCATCAATCTCAATCACCAGCTTCTGGTAGGGATTCTTCACGATATAGTTCACTCCTGGCTTTTTGTCCTTCATCCATGCTGAGTCACATCTCGACTCGAAGACGCTGGCGAAGTCGATGGGCTGCTGGTTGATGGTGATCATGCCGGCATCCAGACGCGACAGGAACAGGATGTCGTTGATCAGTTTCAACAGGGCTGCCGAACTCTCCTTGATCTCTCTGATAAACACGGCCTCGTCTTCTGTACTGTGTTCCATCTCGAAGAGTTCCGAGAAACCGACCACTGAGTTCAACGGGGTTCTGATCTCATGGCTCATATTGTGCAGGAAGGCATTCTTTACCACCTCTACCTCTTGGGCACGGATGGTCTCCTGCTCCAACTTGGCCTCGATCATCTTGATGTCACTGATATCACGACACATACCGAAGTATTCCTTGATCTGCCCATTCTGATAGGTGGGGATGAAGTGCAGCTGCATAAACAGGGGCACTCCGTCTTTCCGGCGGAGGTTGATCTTCATGTCTTCGTGGAAGGTGCCTGCCTGTCCGTTGTCCATCTTTGTCAACAGTCTCAGGGCACGGTGCTTCGATGATTCATGGACAAACGAGAGGGCCCTGGTCTGTGTCAGGGCGTATTTCGGTTGGTTGATCTCACTGTAGATAGTGAGGATATGGTTGTCCAGATTGTATCTCACTAGACTGATACCACCCACCGACAACACATAGTCGATGTTCTTGACATAGGTGGTCACCTCCTCGTTCTTTTCCTGCAATTGCTGGATGTTGTCCTGCAGCGTCTGGTACGAATGGGCCACCTCAGTGACGTCACGTCCCGAACCATAAATGCCGAGCAGTTTGTTCTCACTGTCCCGCAAGGCCGTGATCTGCAATTCGTAGTACATCAGGTCGCGCTTCAGTAGTTTGTTGAGTGGACGGTTGTCGTTAGGATCATCCCCCTTGAACAGCTGGGTCACGTAGATATAGTCCAGGTTCTGCAGGTCAAGGTCATCCATGCCCAGCACCTGACCGACGGAGATCTTCATGTCCCGGATTTTCTCTATGTCCACCGGCATGGCATCCTTGGCCTTCTGGTTCATGTCGTAGATGTAGCCGTCCTTGTCGTAGGAAACCATGTCGATCATGACCGATTCAAAGACCGACTCGTAGCGCAGGCGGTTATCCTTCACCTCTGCCTGGCGGATACGCTCTTCTGTGACGTCACTCTCCGAACAAAGGATGATGGTGGGCCTGTTGTGCTTGTTACGTCTCAATACCGACAGGGTGGTTGTGAATTCACGCTCTTCCTCCTCTTCTGTCGACCTGGTCTTCAGGTCCAGGGTCACACTCTCGGTTTTGTTCTCAATGAGTCTCTTCAGGGCTTCGATCAGAATCTTGAAATCTGCCGGGGTATAGTACCTCGAAAACTCCAGTGAGCTGAAGGCTTTTGCGATTTTGCCATGCTGGTCCACCATGGCAAAGACCTGGGAGTCCACATCGTAAGTCCACAGACCTACATGACTGGTCTTCATGATAAGCGCGAGCCGGTTGTTGCTCTTTCTGATCTCACGCGTCATCTTGTCCTCACGTACCTTATATATAATATAATAGACCACGATACAGAAGGCGACGGCAGCCAGGATCATGATCAGGTCCCAGATCCACGAGGGGATACCCGACTCCTTCTTTTCCGGGTAGAACCATTTATTCTGGATGGGGGTCAGCTTGTCATTGGCACGCAGGTAGGCATAGACACTGTCCATCTGGGCCAGCAGGTGGTGGTCGTTGGCAAAGAATTTATACTCGCCATAGGGTAGGTCGATGGGGTCCAGCTGGAGGTTGGTGGTCTGGAACTTCTGCATGAGCCATTTCAGCGACATCGTGTTCCAGATGATGATACCGTCATCCTCTGCACTGACCTTCTGGATGGCTTCCTGCATGTCGTCATAGCCCACCACATCATCAGCCCAACCGTGTTCCTTGATAAGGTAATGACTGAAGCTGCCCTCGTGCACGATGATGGTATGCCCGCCCATGTCGGTCTCCCTGCGGATCTCGAGGTGCTTGCTTGTCGGTGTCACCACACTATGCGTGAAGAGCTGTACGATGGTCTGTCCGTACGAGGCATTGTTCCTTGTGAAGCTGGCATCCATTCTGAGCATCAGGTCCGACTTTTTCTCCTTCAGGTCTTTCTGAGCCTCCAGGGTGGGCTTCAGTTTGATGATATATGGGATGTTCAACTCCTTGAAGATCATCTTCAGGAGGTCGATGTTATAACCATCCGGTTCACCGTTCTCATTCAGGAACACATAGGGCCACAGGTCCCATGCATCTTCATAGATGAGGGGCCTGGCCTCGTTATATACGATAGTCGTGTCTTTATCTGCCGCAGCAGTAACGGTCTGTAGCGAACAGACCATCAAAAGCACCACTGTCAGTCTCTGATATATCTTCATTTTCAATCTTGATGTTTCACATCGAGCTCGCTCACGTTCGACATAGCTCAAGCAAGCTTGGCTCTGTTCTCACTTAATCGCGACCTTCAATTTTCAATTTTCAATTTTCAATCTTCTCACACGGAATCCACAGCCAGAACGTTGACCCATGCCCCTCTCCTTCAGAGAAGAGGCCGATCTCTCCCTGACAATTATCAGCGATGGCCTTGCAGATGCTCAGGCCAAGACCTGTTCCCTGTACAAAGTCATTCAACTTCACAAACCTTTCAAACACCTTCGCCTGGTCTTCCTTGGGAATACCGGCACCTGTATCCTCGCAATAGAGGTAGAGGCCGTGCTTGCCAGCCCGCTCCTCCAGTTTGTAACCCACCTTGATATGGCCCTGCTGCGTATATTTCACGGCATTGGTCACGAAGTTGGTGATCACCTGTTGGATACGACCGTAGTCCAACACTGTCACAAACGTCTCCAATGGGTTGTCCTTGACGAAGGCTACGTTCGGGTTCTGCACGCGCTGGGCCAGGGAGATACAGGTACTGTCAAACGACTTGGCAAAGTCCACCTTGGCAGGAATGATTTCTATCTCACCACTGCTGAGCGACGAGATAGCCAGGATGTCGTTCACTAGTCGTAACAGCATGTCGCAGTTGTTCATGATCACCTTGATGATCTCCTGTTTCTCTTCCGGTGTCGACAACATGGGTAGCACGTCCGAGAAGCCTACGATGGCGTTCAGTGGTGTACGTATCTCGTGGGTCATATTGGCCATAAAGGTACTCTTCTTCAAACCCGACTCATTGGCGCGCTCCGTCTCTTCCTTCAGTCGCTCCTGTTTCTCTATCAGGTCGGTCACATTACGGATCACACCATAGTTCCCCAGAAACTGTCCGTTTTCGTCAAAGTAGGGCACAGAGTCAATCATGTTCCATTGCAGCTCATCACTATTGTGGAAGATGGGCTTCATGTGATGCAGGTAGGTTGCAGGCTTGCTATAAGCGCTGTTCACATCCTTGAATTTCTCGACGATCTTATCCTGGTCTTCCACAAACAAGTTGGTAAACTCGTCAAACGTGATGATGGTGGCAGGCATCGACATACCCTTATAGATAGAGAAGGTACGTTCTTTGATGGAAGTACGCCAGAAACGCATGTCGCAGGTATCCATCAGATACTGTAGCTCTGTTTCCAGACGTTTGATGTTCTCGTTGGCCTGCCGTAGCTCAATCTCGTTCTTCTTGTTCTGCAGGTAGAGCTCACGCTCCTTGGTGATGTCACGGATAGAGAAGGTGATATATACCAGCTGCTGACTGTCATCATAGATGGGGTGCACGCGCAGTTCGGTATAACAGTTCACACCGCGCTCCACAACCACACTCCTTGTACAGAAATAGAGCTCTTCCGCCTGACGGTTGTCTAGTACATAGCGCAGGGTGGGCAGGTCGTAGAGTGTCCGGTTAAAATAATAGGGGTCGTCCTCCGACTGGAACTTCAGGATCTCGCGCATCTTTTCATTGGCATAGAGCAGCTGGCCGTCCTTGTCATAGAAGGCCAATCCTGCGATACCCTGTTCAAAGAACAGTCGGTAACGGTCTGTCAGATTCTGTTCCTCCTGCTCTTTCAGGATCTCCTCTGTCTTATCGGTCAGGGTACACAGGATGTTCAGGGGAATCTTCTGATTACCGGCAAATTCGGCAATACCCACATCGTGGATATAGCGCCAGTCGCCTTCATGCTTGCTGGTGCTCCAGTCCCAGCGGAAGGTACACTCTGCCGTCTTGTTTTCATGGGTCATACTCTTCAGGAATTCCGTATACATCTGCTGGTCTTCCGGGTGGATATAGTCGAGGCTCTCCTCGAAGCCTATGCCCCCTTCTGGCAGGAAATCTCCGTGCAGATTCACGGCGAAGCGCTTCTGCAGGTTGAGACGCACCACGAAGTTATTACTCGTGCCGAGGGTGCGCTGCATGATGGTCGAGAGGTCTTTTATGCGCTCGGAGTTATGACGTATTCTCAGCAGCGTGATACGGTTGATCACCCAACCGAAGATAAACGCCACGAAGATGACGATGGTAATCAACACCGAGATTTTGTCGATGCCTGTGCTCTGTTGTATGGTGGCGAGAAGTATATTCATGCTTGTAATCCTTTCTTAGACGGTGATTTCTGCTTTCTTCTCAAGGGTACTCATCTCACAGGGGATGCTCACAAAGAAGGTACTGCCCTTGCCCCGTTCCGACTGAAGCTCGATGGTGCCGTTCATCTGTTCTATCAGCTCCCTGACGATGGGCAGGCCCAGGCCGGTGCCCGAATCCTCAGAACCCTCCTCATGGGCAAAGCGGTCGAAGGCTTTCTTCAGACCGTCGGCATCCAGCCCCTTGCCGGTATCTTCAATCGTGATCATCAGCTCTCCGTGGCGATACTCGTATTTGGCACGCACGGTACCCTCCTGGGTGTTCTGCCCGGTGTAGACACAGAGCTTCTGGATGACTGTGCTCAGGTTCTGTTGGTCGATGGTCACCAACAGACTGTTGTACGGGTTTTCCACCACCACCTTGACATCCGGCGACAGATTACTCCACCCCATATAGCACCAGCCCTCGAAGAGCATGGCGAAGTCGGTCTCCTGGTAGTTGAACTCAATCATATGGGCATCCAGACGTGAGAGGAAGAGGATGTCGTTAATCAGTTTCAGCAGCGTGTTGGTATTCTTCTTGATCTCCTCGGCGAAGATGGGCTCGTCTTCTTCATTGTGCTCAGCACCGAAGAGCTCGGCAAAGCCGATCACGGCATTCAATGGGGTACGCAGCTCATAGCTCATATTCAGGAGGAACGTGTTTTTCAACTGCTCCTCCTCCTGGGCCTTGGCCGTCTCCACCTGCAGTCGTCTCTCGGTATAGGTCATCTCCGTCACATCACGGCACATGCCGAGATAGTGGGTCACCTCACCGTTATTGTCCAGCACAGGCATAATCCGGAAATTCAGGTAGACCTCTCTTCCCTGTTTGTCGCGGAAGATGGTACGCAGCGTCTCTGAGAGAGCCTCCTTATGCCGATGGTCCATCTGTATCATCAGTCGCTTGGCCTTCCTGCGGTCTTCCTGCTGAATCAGGGTGATGACACGCAATTGTGTCAGACAGTACTGTGTATGACTCAGGTCACTCATCACCTCCAACTCATGCCTGTCAGGGTAGTAGTTCACTAGTCTGACGTTGCTGACCTTCAGCGAGTAGTTGATGTTCTGGATATATTGCTGAATGTCGTTAGTGCGCTTCTCCAACAGCAGGGCGGCCTCTTTCTGGTGGTGATTCGACTCCACCATGTCCGTAATGTCCCGACCAGCCACGATGACACCTACGAAGTTGTCATCCTTGTCGCGGATAGGCCCTAGGCTGGCCTCGTAATACATCTTTCCTTCTACATGTATCTGGGGAACCCGCTCGTCGGTCTGCTTCACCTGGGTGACATCGGTGATCGACGAGAAGTGGGTGGGCTCCAGTGCCTGGAGATCCAACTCCCGATACGAGGGGATATCCTTTATGTTCACCTTGTGGTCTATCAGGGCCTGACGGTCCTCTACACCAAAGGTCTCTAAGGCCTTGTTGTTGACCTCGGTCAGGATACCGTTCTGGTCATAGAACACCATATCCACCAGCGAAGACTCAAACACGGTGTGATAGCGCAGCATGAGCTTCTTCGTGTTCTCGGCCCTTAATTGCTCTTTGGTGATGTCGCGTTGCGTTCCGAGGAGGGCTGTCGGCCTCCCTCGCCAGTCCTGGCGCAGGATAGAGACGCTCACCTCATAGATGCGCTGAGGCTCTGTCGCATCTTTTGGGGCAACACTCTTCATCACCAGCATCTCCAACGAAGATTTCCCGTCCTTGATGGAGTTGATGGCTTTCTGAAGACTATAGAAGTCCTCGCGGTCATAGGCCTGCGAGAAGTCGATGGGCATATAGGTCGTCTCCTTGTTGTCTTTTCCCGAGAATACGGTATAGAAGTCTTTCTCGAGATCGTAGGCCCAGGTCTGGGTCTTGTTGGCATCCATCACCAGACTGAGCTGTGCAATCAGCCGCTCAGCCTCCTTGGTGACATCTTTCTCCCGGAAATAGATGAGCCGGTTGTAGAAAAACATCACAAAAACCGAAATCAGGAAGGTGGCCACGAGGTATGCCATGATATGATGGAAGTCCACGATGGTCTCCATGTTCTCTTGCTGTGCCTGGGCTGCGAGGGTTCCCATCATGAGGATACCAGTCACAATCGCCCTGGATGAATAGTTGCCAATTCGCATATAATGTCGAAAGTAGGGTAGTAATCACCCGCAAAGTTAATAGATTCTACCCAAATTACAAAATATTTCAGCAAAAAAAACACAAAATCCCACTAATTACGGCAAATTATGGGCTAAACATTTGGAAGTTTCGTAGAAAATCCTTACTTTTGTCATCAGAAACTAAAACTATTGTAAGATGATAGACGTAAAAGAAACTTTGAAAAAGAGTGAAGAGAGAATGGAAATGGCAGCCCTTTTTTTAGAAGAGGAACTGAATCGCATCCGTGCCGGTCGTGCCAATGTGGCCATTCTCGACGGAGTCCGTGTGGAGTCATACGGCAGTAAGGTGCCCCTCAACCAGGTGGCTAACGTCAGTGTGCCCGATCCCCGTACCATCGCCATCAAACCTTGGGACCGTAAGGAGATCCGTACCATTGAGAAGGCTATCATGGACTCTGATGTAGGCATCACCCCGGAGAACAATGGTGAGGTGATCCGCCTGAACATTCCTGTACCGACTGAGGAGCGTCGTCGCGATCTGGCCAAGCAGTGCAACAAGATTGCTGAGAAGGCCAAGGTCGAGGTGCGTAATGTCCGTGCCGACATCAAGGATAAGCTGAAGAAGGCCATCAAGGACGGTCTCTCTGAGGACAATGAGAAGGATGCCGAGCTCGAACTCCAGAAGCTCCACGACAAGTACATCAAGAAACTTGATGACCTCCTCGCCGCGAAGAACAAAGAGATCATGACGGTCTAATGGGTTTGTTGTTCCCGCCGGGCAGGCGGGAACAACTTTAAATATGAAGGGACTTGTAATTAAAAATACGGGAAGTTGGTACGGCGTCTTAACCGATGATGGCCAGCTCCTTGAGTGTAAGGTAAAGGGCAATTTCCGCATCAAGGGAATTCGCTCCACCAATCCTGTGGCCGTAGGCGACAGGGTAACGGTAGGTGAGGGCAATTGGATTGTGGCTATTGAAGACCGCCGCAATTATATCATCCGTAAGAGCATCAACCTCTCCAAACAAAGCCATATCCTTGCTGCGAATGTCGACCAGGCTTTGTTGGTAGTGACCGTCGTTACTCCACAGACGTCAACAACTTTCATCGACCGCTTCCTGGCCTCGGCTGAGGCCTATCGGGTCCCTGTGATTCTGGTCTTCAACAAAACCGACCTCCTCGATGATGACCTTCGTCACTATCAGGAAGCCATGGTCCATCTCTACCAGACCATCGGCTATGACTGTCGGCAGGTCTCTGCCGCCACAGGCTTTGGCATGGATGAGATCCGTCCCCTTTTGGAAGGGAAAATTACTCTGCTTAGTGGCAATAGTGGAGTGGGGAAGTCCACCCTCATCAATCGCCTGGTCCCCGATGCCAACCTGCGTACCGGTGAGATCTCCGATGCCCATAACACCGGCCAGCACACCACCACCTTCTCCGAAATGATCCCCCTCTCTCCTCTGTCATCCCTTTCCCCCTCCTTGTCATCCCTTTCCCCCTCCTTGTCATCTCGAGCGCAGTCGAGAGATCTCCCTCTCTCCTGGCTCATCGACACCCCGGGCATCAAAGGCTTCGGCACCTTCGACATAGAACCCGAAGAACTGACAAGTTATTTCAAGGAAATCTTCCAGTTCTCCAAAGACTGCCGTTTCTCCAACTGCACCCATACCCACGAACCTGGCTGTGCCGTGCTCAAAGCCCTCGAAGACCATTACATCGCCGAATCCCGCTACCAGTCCTACCTCTCCATGCTCGAAGACAAGGATGAGGGCAAATACCGTGCAGCTTACTAATCCCTGGCATCCATGAATACAAAGGAAATAGAGAATAAGAAGATTGCAGTGCTGCTTTCGGGCGGTGTGGATAGCAGTGTCGTGGTGTACGAGTTTGCCAAGCTCGGACTCCATCCTGATTGCTTCTATATCAAGATTGGTCCTGAGGAGACTGAGGAGTGGGACTGCTCCTCCGAGGAGGATCTGGAGATGGCCACGGCTGTAGCCCATAAGTATGGTTGCAAACTGGAAGTGATCGACTGTCATCAGGAATATTGGAACCAAGTGACCAAATACACGATGGATAAGGTGAAAGCAGGTCTGACACCCAACCCCGATGTGATGTGCAACCGTCTCATCAAGTTTGGCGCTTTTGATGAGAAGCGAGGTCACGACTATGACCTCATTGCCACAGGGCACTATGCCCAGACAGAAACCGACGCAGAGGGCTTCAAATGGCTCTGTACTAGTCCTGACCCTGTCAAGGACCAGACCGATTTCCTGGCTCAGATAGCCGACTGGCAATTGAAAAAAGCCCTCTTCCCCATAGGACATTACGTAAAGGATGAGGTACGCATCATCGCAGAACGTGAGCATCTGGTCAATGCCAAGCGCAAGGACTCACAGGGCATCTGTTTCCTTGGCAAGATAAACTATAACGATTATATCCGTCGTTATCTGGGTGAACAGCCTGGCGATGTCATCGAACTGGAGACTGGTAAGCGCATTGGTGAGCACAAGGGCCTGTGGTTCCATACTATTGGCCAGCGCAAGGGGATGGGTTTTGGTGGAGGTCCTTGGTTTGTAGTGAAGAAGGATGTGGCCCACAATATCCTCTATGTGTCACATGGCTATGACCCGGAGACAGCTTATAAGCAGGATTTCCCTGTGCAGGCTTTTCATTTTCTGACAAGGCCTTTGACTCCCACCGAAGTCACGTTTAAAATCCGTCATACCCCGGAGTACCATCCTGCCACCCTGGAATGGACAAGCTCCCATTCGTTCATTGTCCATTCCAAGGAACGCATCCATGGCGTAGCCCCCGGGCAATTCTGCGTCGTCTATGACGCAGAACATCACCATTGTTTCGGCAGTGGTGAAATCACCATCTAATCTTTTGCAGGGTTCCACCCCTGCACCCCGTTTTTCCGAGGGTATGCCCTCGGTATCTCCATCAACCCCAACCCCTTCTTCATAAGAAGGGGCTTCAGACCACTCCCCAAACCCCTCGCCAATCTTTGGCAAGGGGCTTAACTGAAAATTTCGAGAGACCCTCATTTTCAGAGTTTTGGTATGGCTCGCAAAGCCTGTGCCCCTTCGGGGCGAGCCATATATTTTTAATGGCTGCGCATGTAATGAGCCCCTTTCCAAGGGGCGGCGACAGCGGGGATGTTCAGATACTTATCCCGACCCTTTGATGGGTCGAGGATACCTTAATGTACGAGCGACAGGAGGAGCGGTTGCATCCTCCCCATATAGGGGGAGGCCTTGGAGGGGGTGGATGTCTCTTGGTTCATTCTCTGCGCCAGAGAATGAACAACCCCGCTTTAGGGCCGCCCCTTAGCAAAGGGCTCAAAATCTTCGCGCCGAAGAAATGAACAATTCCTTTTGCTTCTTTTCGAAAAGAAGGCAGGGGAACCCTGCAAAAAAAAGCAGGGCCGAAGCCCTGCTTAAAAAAGGTTGTTAGGGCTTAGCCCTACTAAACTCTGCTTGAGAAAGGATTATTTGGAAGTGAAACTGCCAAAATAATCCAAGCAAGTTTTGCGCCACTGCTTGGCATTGTCAAGCTGGTGCTGTAAGCGTGCATCAACCTCTTGCCAGCGCTGCTGGTCAATGTATGGCTTGGCCTCATTCCAGATGCGAACGAAATCCTCCACTTCACTGACTCCACGAGTGTAGCGATAATCCATTTCCTCAAGAACGGTGCGCCCGCTCTTGAGACGATAACTCCATGGTACGCGGTGGAACCACAACAGATACCGCTCCGGACAAGTATTGATGTTATCATAAAGGGTACAATACGGCTCCCGATACTGGGCCGTGGCATTCGAACCCGTATGCGTACGGTCAAAACCAATACTGTCTTTGTTGGCCTGATGATAATACACCGGACACCACTCATACGGCACATGGGCATTATATCCGTCTGGCTCCGGGCCGTAATGCTCATCAAACGCAAAGATATGGTGCAGACCTATCGGCATCATATAATCCACACAAGCCTCCCTGCTCCTCTGCATCACGCTCAACAGCTGTTCAAGAACTCCCTGTCTCCCTGTCTCCTTGTCTCCCTGTCTCCCTGTCTCCTTGTCTCCAAAAGTGAGACTAAGCCACTCGTTGGCGATATCCTCACTTCTCATCCTCGGATCCCAAGCCAATCGTCCAAACGCATACCAGTTCGCCTGGGAGAAATGATGACCGCACCAGTTGGTGTCGAGTCCGATATTTGCTACACCAGCGATGCCCACGAGCTTCTCTGGGGCTACAAACCCGAAGAACTCCTGCCACATGGGGGCTAGATACACCAGGTGGCGCGACTGTCCCAGGTACTCCTGGGTAATCTGCAACTCGGCCATCTGCTTGGTCTGCTTGATATTATCAAAGATAGGGGCATAGGGCTCACGCGGTTGGAAGTCCAACGGACCGTTCTTCGACTGCAGAATCACATTATCGCGGAACTTCCCATCCAGACTGGCAAACTCGCTCACTGCCTGTTTTACACGGTCCTCACCGGCATGGGCGGCACCATACACAAAACTGCGCCACATGATGATACCACCGTATGGCTTCACGGCATCGGCCAACATGTTTGCACCGTCAGCATGAGTACGCTTATAGTCAAACGGACCAGGCTGTCCCTCGGAGTTCGCCTTCACCAGGAATCCGCCGAAATCGGGGATCACCGCATAGATCTCCTTGGCCTTAGCCTTCCACCAGGCCTTCACCTGTGCGTTCAGGGGATCCGCTGTCTTCACAGGCTTCCCACCGTTGAATCCCTTCGCAGGAATGCTCATGGGCGAGGCAAAGTTCACCGACAGATACACCTTGATACCATAAGGTCTCAGGATATCGGCATATTGTTTTACCTTATTAATATATACAGCCGACAGCATTTTCGGCGATGCGTTCACGTTATTCAGTACTGTACCATTGATACCAATCGATGCATTGGCTCTGGCATACTCCTTGATGAGTTCTGCGTTGATGGGCTGGTCGGGATCCTCCACAAAGACAGAATGCCCGTGGAAGCTCTTTCCACTGTCTTTCCCCTTCCAGAAGATGCTCAATCCGGCATAGCCTCGCTCAATCGTTCCATTCAGATTATCCCAATGGTTCAATATCCTCAACTTATAAAAAGGCTTACTGAAAATGTCATCTCGAGCGTCCCCTTTGTCATCTCGAGCGCCCCCTTTGTCATCTCGAGCGCCCCCTTTGTCATCTCGAGCGCCCCCTTTGTCATCTCGAGCGCAGTCGAGAGATCTCCCTTGTCTCCTTAAAAGCTCATACGCTCCATACAGCAATCCGATCTCGTCCTTAGCTGTGATAACGCCATCGGAGATCCGGTATGCATCCTGCTCCATGGCAGCGTCGAGTGTCAGTACCACATCCTGGCAACTGTAAGTCCTCAACTCCTGGGCAGCGATACACTCAGGCCCTGTCACCTTGGCCTTGTTCACGGGTTGATATCTCAGCCACAGCTGGTGGCCATCCTCAGCGCTCACGCTGAAAGGTAAAAAGGTAAAAAGGTAAAAAGGCAAAACCCACTTTACCCAGTTTTGATACAAACTTTTTATTCTCATAACGGTTTTAAATTAAAGTTTCAGCAAATTCGCAGTGCAAATATACAAAAATAATCTAAATTTTACCTTTTTACCTTTTTACTTTTTTACTTTTTTCTTATTTTTGCACCAAATATACAAATTTACGAAACAAAATGAAAAAGGTAAGACTACTGCTAGCGACGCTTTTACTCGTTTTTCCACTGATGATGCAGGCCGGTGACTTCACTGTAGGTCACAAGACCTTCCTGCTCAATGGTGAGCCTTTCGTGGTGAAGGCAGCCGAAGTGCACTACCCCCGCATCCCCCGTCCATACTGGGAGCACCGTATCCAGATGTGTAAGTCGTTGGGCATGAACACCCTCTGCATCTATGTCTTCTGGAACCTCCATGAGCCCCGCGAAGGTCAGTTCGACTTTACTGGCAACAGCGATGTGGCAGAGTTCTGTCGTTTGGCCCAGAAAAACGGTATGTACGTCATCGTGCGCCCCGGACCCTATGTCTGTGCAGAGTGGGAGATGGGTGGTCTGCCCTGGTGGCTCCTCAAAAAGAAGGATATCCGCCTGCGTGAACAGGATCCCTACTTCATGGAACGTGTCCGTATCTTCGAAGAGAAAGTAGCCGAACAACTCGCCCCTCTGACCATCCAGAACGGAGGTCCCATCATCATGGTCCAGGTCGAAAACGAGTATGGCTCCTACGGTGAAGATAAAGCATATATCGCTGAGATACGTGATTGTTTACGCCATTTATATGGCGCAAAACAAACACTTTTCCAATGCGACTGGTCCTCCAACTTCGAACTCAACGGTCTCGACGACCTCGTCTGGACCATGAACTTCGGTACAGGCGCTAACATCGACGAACAGTTCAAGCGCCTCAAACAGCTCCGCCCTGATGCCCCGCTGATGTGCTCTGAGTTCTGGAGTGGCTGGTTCGACAAGTGGGGTGCCAACCACGAGACCCGCCCAGCCAAGGATATGGTCGATGGTATCGAAGAGATGCTCTCCAAAAATATCAGTTTCTCCCTCTATATGACCCACGGAGGCACCTCCTTTGGCCACTGGGCCGGAGCCAACTCCCCCGGTTTTGCACCCGATGTCACCTCCTATGATTACGATGCTCCCATCAACGAGTATGGCGGTACCACGGAGAAATTCTTCAGACTCCGTAAGATGATGCAGAAGTACAGCAAGGAGCCTCTCCCTGCCATTCCTGCACCCCCTGCCATGATGATCTCCATCCCTCCCTTCGAACTTACGGAGCGTGCTGATATCATCCTCGGAGCCGACAGTCTGGTGATGAACTCACCCCTGCTCACCATGGAAGAGATGGGTCAGGGCTGGGGCTCGATGCTCTATATTGCCACGTTGCCTGAGATTACCTCCGAGAGTGTGCTCACCCTCAACGAGTGTCACGACTATGCCCAGGTGTTTGTCGATACCGCTTATATCGGAAAGATCGACCGTGTGCGCAATGAGAAGAGCCTCCGTCTTCCGGCAGTGAAGAAAGGGCAGGAACTCAGAATCCTTGTCGAAGCCATGGGCCGTATCAACTTCGGTCGTGCCATCAAAGACTATAAGGGCATCACCGAGAGTGTCACCCTCACCACCGAACAGGATGGTCATGAGCTCTCTTGGAACCTCAAGCGCTGGAACATCTTCACCATCCCCGACAACCTCGCCACCGCCCGCCGTGCCCTTGACCTTGCCCAGCGTGATTCTTCTTCAATGTTTAATTTTCAATCTTCAATCTTCAAAGGTTCCGGCTACTACCGTGGCTACTTCACCCTCAAAAAGACCGGTGATACCTTCCTCAACATGGAGGCTTGGGGCAAAGGCCAGGTTTATATCAATGGCCACGCCATTGGCCGATTCTGGTCTATTGGTCCCCAACAGACCCTCTATGTCCCCGGTTGTTGGCTGAAAAAAGGTAAGAACGAGATCATCGTCCTCGATGTCGTCGGTCCCTCCCTTCAGGCTTACGCCCCTTCCATCACCAATGCCCTCAAACTGACCTCCACCAGGAAGATCCCCTCCCAGCGCGCACCTCGTTCCTCTTCTGCCGCCTCAAGCGCCCCCTCTGCCGCCTCGAGCGCCCCCTCTGTCACCTTGAGCGAAGTCGAAAGGTCTCTCTCCCCTTCACTCTTCTCCCAGAATCATCCGGAGTTGGATAAACTAAATACTGAAAAATCCCGACTTCATAACAATCCTGCCGACTGTCCAGACCTTAATTCTGCTACACCGGTAGTCGAAGGTCAGTTCGCCCCGGGCAATGGTTGGCAGACCATTCGGTTTAATGGTTCTAAACGTGGTAGATTCGTCGCTATTCAGGCTTTATCGTCTCAGAGCGAAAAACCGGAGGTTGCCATAGCCGAACTCTATGTCCGTGATGCCGATGGGAATCGTCTTTCTCGTGAATCGTGGACGGTGGAATATGCTGACAGTGAGGAAATCAATCGTGGTAACTTCACCGGTGATAAAGTCTTCGATCTCCAGGAGTCCACTTACTGGCAGTCTGCGAGGAAGTCTCCGCTTCCTCACCTCCTCGTCATCGACCTCGGCAGTGAGCAAACCATCTCCGCCCTCGACTACCTCCCCCGTGCCGAATCCTCCGCCCCCGGCAGTATTAAGAACTTCAAAATCTTCGTTTACTAGCGCGGGTGGTTATGACCCTGTAGGGAACCCCTGTAAATTTTAACCCTTAAAGTTAATGCTGCCTAAAGATTTCTTTAGAAATATTTGGCTATATCGGTAAAATGTTGTACCTTTGCACGCAAAATGGCTGTGCCTCAGTAATTTGAGCACCGCCTCGATATCATAATGTCGCTGAAAATCAGTGCAATATAAATATCGTTATAGACGGGAACCCCTATTTTCTCCGCTTATGTCATAAGGCGGTGACCCCCTCTTTTGGTCCGAAAAACAAACAAAAATTTTATATCGATATGAAAAAAATTCTTTTAACATGTGCCCTCGTTGTTTTGGGGGTGATGACTGGTTTTGCCCAGATGAGTGACACGCAGGTAATGCAATACGTACAGCGTGAGATGAAATCTGGTGCCTCTCAGTCTCAAATTGCCACGCGCCTGATGCAGCGTGGTGTGACGATGCAGCAGCTGCAGCGCGTCCGTTCACAATACGAAACGCTCAATGGCGGCCGCTCCACCCGTTCCAGCGGCTCCAGCACCGATGTGCTGGTACAAGACAGCCGTCTCCGCGATGCCAATGGCGCTATTCGTACGGATTCTGCAGGTAATGCCCTCTCCACTCAGGACGTGAAGGCAACGTCCTCTACCATTGACGCCACTACCCGCGCCAAGGTTTATGTCAATCCAACCGACAATACCATTAATGGCAAGCACGTCTTTGGCCGTGATATCTTCAACCACGACAAGCTCTCTTTCGAACCCAATATGAACATCGCTACCCCTGCCAGTTATGTGGTAGGTCCTGGCGACAAGGTGTTCGTTGATGTCTATGGCGCTTCTGCAAAATCTGAGCAACTGGAGGTGTCTCCCGATGGCACGATCATTGTGACGGGCTTTGGTCCCATTCATATCGGTGGTCTTACTGTTGATGCCGCCAATGCTAAGATCCGTCGTACGCTGGGTCAGCGCTACAGTAGTTCGGAGATCCGCATGACCGTCGGTCAGACCCGTACCATCTCCATCAACGTGATGGGTGAGGTCGTAGCCCCCGGTACTTATACCCTCAGCGCCTTTGCCTCTGTGTTCCATGCCCTCTACATGGCTGGTGGTGTCAATTCGCTGGGTACCCTTCGTGACATCAAGGTCTTCCGTGGTGGCCGTCAGGTGACCTCAGTCGATATCTACGACTATATCCTCAATGGCAAGCTTTCAGGGAATGTCCGCCTCGCCGACAACGATGTTGTCATGGTTGGTCCTTACGACTGTATCGTCGACATTGCCGGTAACGTGAAGCGCCCGATGGCCTATGAGATGAAGAAGAATGAGAGTGTGGCTACACTGCTCAAATATGCCGGTGGCTTTTCCACAGGTGCCTACCAGAAGGCTGTCCGTCTGAATCGTATTGCCGGTGAGAAATATTCTGCCTATAATGTGCCTGAGTTCGAGATGGCCAGCTTTAAGCTGATGGACGGTGACTCTGTGACCGTCGATACTATTCTCCACCGTTATGAGAACACGGTGGGCATCAAGGGTGCTGTCTATCACCCGGGACAGTACGACCTGGGCAGCACACCTACTGTCCGTTCTCTGATTGAGAATGCCGGTGGTCTCACCGAGGAGGCTTTTGGTGCCCATGCCGTCCTCCGTCGTATGAAGGAAGATCGCACTTGGCGTACTGTCTCTGTCGATGTGGAGGGTATCCTCAATGGTACTGTCGCTGACCTCCCCCTGGAGAACGAGGACGTGCTTTTCATCTCCGTCCGGAAGGATAAGATGAACCAGCGCACCGTTACCATCTTTGGTGAGGTACAGTTCCCCGCAACCTACGAATACTCTGACAATGAGACCATCGAAGACCTGATTATTCTGGCAGGTGGTCTGACCGACGCTGCCTCTACCGCCAAGGTCGATGTGTCGCGTCGTATCATCGACCCCTCTCGTACCACCGACTCCAAGGAGATTGCCCAGACCTTCAGTTTCACCATGCGTGACGGTCTGCTCATCGGTGGTGACCGCAGCTTCACCCTTCAGCCTTACGATGAGGTCTATGTCCGCAAGAGCCCGGGCTTCGTGCCCCAGCGTAATGTCACCGTCGATGGTGAGGTGATGTTTGCCGGCACCTATGCCCTCAGTCAGAAAAACCAGCGCATCAGCGAACTCATCAAGGCAGCAGGTGGTGTCACCGATGAGGCTTATGTCCGTGGTGCCCGTATCGAGCGCCCCTTGAACGAGGACGAGAAGTTCCGTCTCAACCGCTTGCTCAAGATGGTCGAGATGCAGGGTGGCTCTGGTCTTGATGCCGGTAAGGTGTCTCAAGACACAGTCTACTATGTCGGTATCGAACTCGACAAGGCTTTGGCTAATCCCGGCAGCGACTATGATGTCATCCTCCGTGAGGGCGACCGCCTGGTGGTGCCTGAGTACTCTGGTACTGTGAAGATCAACGGTAATGTCATGTACCCCAACACCGTGGCTTACAGCAAGGGTAAGAGCTACAAGTGGTATATCAACGAGGCAGGTGGTTATGGAAATGGTGCCAAGCGCTCCAAGGCCTTCATCCTCTACCAGAACGGTAAGGTCTCCAAGGCCTCCAAGGGTAAGGTGGAGCCGGGCTGTGAGATCATCATCCCCAACAAGACCCGTTCTGCCAACGACAATATCAGCATGATTGCTAACCTCGGCACCTCTCTCGCTACGATGGTTACCATGATTGCAACGGTCACCAACTTGATCAAGTCATTCTAATATGAGCGAAGAGATTAAAAAAATGCCAGCAGAAAAGTATTCTGTAGATTTCAAGGCTATCTGGAAATCCATTAAGCATTATCGGAAGCTGTACTATATCATTTTGCCAATTACATTTGTATTTGCTTTTGTGATAGCCAAGTCAATTCCCAATTATTACACATGTAGAATTCTGTTGGCACCAGAGATTGGTGGAAACAATCAGGGGATGAGTGGTTTGGCTTCTTTGGCTTCTTCCTTTGGAGTTAATGTAGGAGAAGGAAATCAAAGTGGGAATGCCATCAGACCTTCAGTGTATCCTCAGTTAACGCAGAGTGTAGATTTTAAGACCTCTCTTTTCCCTGTAAAAGTTAGGAAGAAAGGTCAAAAGAATTCTATGACTTATTATGATTATCTTAAGAATGAGTGGAAATACCCTTGGTGGTCACATTTTTTTGGTTTGACGAAGCCTCCCAAACAAAATGATACAATTGTTAATACTTTTGAATTGACGGGAGAACAGGCACGTATTATGAGTTTAGTCAATCAAAATGTCGTATGTGTACTTGATAAGAAAACATTCTTGATAACCATTCAAGTTACTGAACAAGATCCTTATATTGCTGCATTACTGGCGGATTCTGTTAAAACTCGTTTACAGGATTTTATCACTGAATATAAGACCAATAAGGCTCGACATGATTTGGAGTATGCGGAAACACTCTACAGACAGGCTAAGAAGGACTATGAACATGCCCGGAGGCTATATGTGGAGTATATGGATGCTAATCAGGAAGTATCCTTATTGACTGCCAAGCAGAAACAGGTAGATTTGGAGAACGAGATGCAATTACAGTATAATAACTTTCTTGCCGTTAGTGCACAGGTGTTGACGGCAAAGGCAAAAGTACAGGAAGTAACTCCAGCCTTTACCCCTCTCCAGTCTGCGACGGTTCCTCTTGGACCTTCAGGACCTAGAAGAGGGCAGATAGTTCTTTTATATCTTTTCTTAGCCACTTTATTTATCACCATATATGTGTTGTATAAAGAAAAACATTTAAAATCTCTTCTTGGCTTGAAGTAATTTGATTAATGATGGCAAAAACAGTATATTTGGGAATGATAGGTGATATCATGCATCCGGGACTAATCAATATTATCAATCAAGGTGCCAAGTATGGCAATGTGATGATTGGTCTCTTCACAGATAAGGCGATAGCCACACATTCCAGATTGCCTTACCTAACTTATGAACAGCGAAAGAATGTTATAGAGAATATCAAGGGCGTATCATCCATTGTCCCTCAGGATGAATGGAGTTATGTTCCAAACCTTCTGAAATACAAGCCTGACTATATCATTCATGGTGATGACTGGCAGTATGGATCTCAGAAATTTATCCGTGACGAAGTATATAAGGTGATGGAATCACTTGGTGGAGAGGTAATAGAGATTCCATATACAAAAGGAATATCCTCTTCAAGTCTTAAAGATGAGATAGACTCGTTAGGGGTTACTCCACAGGCCCGTCTGGCTTCATTGCGAAGACTGATTACAGCCAAGCCGATTGTTCGTATTCTGGAGTCTCACAGTGGCTTGACAGGTCTAATAGTAGAGCATACCTCTGTTGAAGTGAATGGTCAGCATCGTGAGTTCGATGGTATGTGGGCTTCTTCTTTGACAGACTCTACCTCTAAAGGTAAGCCTGACATTGAGGCTGTCGACCTGACCACTCGTTTGCATGACCTCAATGATACCCTTGAAGTAACCACCAAGCCAGTCATTTATGATGGCGATACGGGTGGCAAGCTGGAGCATTTCGTGTTTACGGTACGCACCTTGGAACGACTTGGTATCTCAGCCATTATCATTGAGGACAAGGTCGGTTTAAAACAGAATTCTCTCTTTGGAACAGATGCTATCCAGACTCAGGATACCATCGAGGGCTTCTGTAATAAGATCAGGGCCGGTAAGGAAGCCCAGATCACGCGCGACTTTATGATCATCTCCCGGTGTGAGTCTCTGATAGCAGGAAAGCCTGTCGAGGACGCCTTGGAGCGTTGTCATGCTTATGTGGCAGCAGGTGCTGATGGCGTGATGATCCATTCCAAGAACAAGAGTGGTGAGGATATCAAGGAGTTCTGCTTGCGTTTCCGTGAGAAGGATCCTCATACGCCTATTGTGGCTGTACCTACCACTTATAATCAGTTTACGGAAGAGGAGTTGGCAGCGTGGGGCATCAACATCGTCATCTATGCTAACCACATGCTACGCAGTGCTTACCCCGCTATGGTGAAGTGCGCTGAGCGTATTCTGGAAACGTCTCGCAGTTTGGAGGCCTCTGAGGAGTATTGCATGCCCATCAAACAGATACTGAATCTGATTCCGGGAACAAGGAAAGGGTAATTAGTAGATTGAAAATTGAAAGTTGAAAATTGAAAGTTATGATTTCTCCGAAATTCTTTTATGATACATTAGCCAACTGTGGTATTGATTTCTATGCGGGCGTACCTGATTCTTTATTGAAGAATCTTTGTGCCTACATCACTGACCATGCAGATGCTGCCCATAATATTATTGCAGCCAATGAAGGTGGCGCTATGGGTCTGGCTGCAGGACACTATCTGGCAACTGGTCATATTCCCGTTGTTTACATGCAGAACTCAGGGGAGGGTAATATCATCAACCCCCTGGCTTCTCTGACGGATCCTGATGTCTATAACATTCCGGTGTTGCTGGTCATTGGATGGCGTGGCAAACCCGGTGTCCATGATGAACCCCAGCATGTGAAACAAGGTAAGGTCACAACTGGACTACTGAATGTGATGGGTATTGATTATACCGTTCTCTCCAAAGAAGAGGATAAGGCTGAGGCCCAGATTCGGAAGGCTGTAGCCCATATGCAGGCCACCAGACAGTGTTACGCCCTGGTGATTGAGAAAGACACCTTCGAAAACTATCAACTAAATTCTCAATCTTCAATCTTCAATTTTCAATTAAGTAGAGAGGAGGCTATCCAGACGGTAGCAGCCGCCTTGGGCGAAAAGGATTGTATCGTCAGCACCACAGGCATGATCTCCCGTGAACTCTTTGAGTATCGCACTGTGAAGAACGAGGGTCATGAGCGCGATTTCCTGACGGTAGGTTCCATGGGGCACGCCTCTCAGATAGCCCTTGGCATCGCCTTGGCAAAGCCAGACCGCCGGGTCTGGTGTTTCGACGGCGATGGTGCAACCATTATGCACATGGGCAGTATGGCCATCGTTGCCAGCAAGGCCCCTAAGAACTATGTTCATGTCGTCTTCAACAATGGTGCCCACGACTCTGTAGGAGGCCAGCCCACCGTCGGACTCAAGATAGACCTCCCCGCTGTGGCAAAGGCAGTAGGCTACAAAACTGTTTACAGTGTTGATAATAAGGAAAAGTTGGAGGAGATTCTTTCAATTTTCAATTTTCAATTTTCAATTTTTGACGCCCCTGTCTTTTTAGAAGTCAAAGTCAAGAAAGGTAATCGCAAGGATCTGGGCAGACCCACCACCACGCCCATCCAGAATAAAGAAGCGTTAATGGCATTCCTGAAAAAGTAAACTATGCGTATAGTTCTTCTTTCAGACATCCATGCCAATTTAACTGCCTTTCAGGCTGTCATAAACGATATTCAGACTGTTGGTGAGGTTGACGCTTGTGCAATACTTGGAGACTTGATCAACTATGGTCCCCGCCCCAATGAGACCATTGATATGGTACAACATCTTTCTCAGGATGTTTGTGTTAATCTTTGGGGTAATCATGAGTATTCCATTTTTGGAGGAAGTCCTGATCGGTTTGCCACAGACAGAGGTCGGGCCGTTTTGCAATATACTAATACCATTCTGACAAGGGAATCCAGGGAGTATCTGGATGGCAAGATGAATCATCAAGGCTATGAAAAATGCTCCATCGAAGGAAAATTTTTTCTTTTTATCCATGGTAATTTGGACGATCCATTTTGGGGCAAGTTTGGAGTTGATAAGATAAACGATGAACGTTTTGCCCCATATGACTTTGTTATTAGTGGCCATTCCCATGTCCCTCATTATGTGGAGTTTCTTTTCCCTTCTGATAATAAAGCGTATCGCAACAAGAAACGTACTGTATTTATCAACCCGGGATCGGTTGGTCAACCTCGTAATCATAATCCTTATGCCCAGTATGGTATATTGGATACCCAAACAGGTAACTATGAACATCGCTCAGTGTGGTATGACGTAAAGGAGGAACAAAAACTGTTTAGTGACAAAGTAGATTCTTTTTATAAAGATAGGTTAACATTAGGAATATGAAAAGTTTATATATATTGAGTGGCGCATCGGGCATGACGGGTAGCGAACTTGTGCGTCAGATTTTGGAATCAGAGAAAGACAGTCGTATTATCGGCTTTGACAATTTCTTCGCTAGTAGCATTGATACTATCAGGGACTTTCTTGATAATTCGCGTTTTGCCTTTAATGAATATGATATAAATGATGCTTCTAAGATGCGTATTGTTGAAGAAGAGGTAGTTCGAGAAAAAGGTGCTTTTGATAGAGTTGTATATATTAATTGTGCCGCAGTTGTTCATACTGAGCATTTCTACGAGGTGGAACACACTTGGGAGACCAATGTTATTTCTATGAAATCTTTCCTTGAGCAGGCTATCCGTGTGAAGGCTGATATTTATATTAACTGCTCTACCTCAGAGGTGTACTCGATGCAGTCTTGGAACGAGAATGGTGGTGTTCGTGAAAGTGATTATTTGATGATGTCAACAGCTGAACATAGTCAGCGTACTAGTTATGCCTGTGGAAAACTGATGACCGAGTTCTTTATGAAGGACGCTGTGGATAAAGGTAAGATCAAAGGCTGTTCTATTCGTTTTGCCAATGTCTACAGCAAACATGAACGCTTTGCCAAACATATTATACCTCATATTATCAATGAGTTACTGGAAAAGAATTCCGTCAAGTTGTTGGAGAACTCCAAGAAGAACCGTCGTGCATTCTTACACAATATTGATTCCTGCCGATCAGTGATGGCACTGATCAACTCAGAGAAGGCACTTGATGGAACTGTCTATAATGTCGCTACAGACGAGGAAATCACCATCATTGATCTAACCAACAAGATTGCTGAGAAAATGGGGCTGCCTAAGCCTGATATTATTTTTGAAGGTTATCGCAGCTCAGACCCGGAACGCCGTATCTTGAATACGGAGAAGATTCGGACGCGTACAGACTGGTTCCCTATCATTACGCTTGATAAGGGCTTAGAGATGTGTGTAGCTTCAATCGAAAGGTAAATGAAGAGTCTGATTATTACAGTGGCTGGTATGTCCAGTCGATTTAATAAAGACACAAAAGAGGATGTTCTGAAATGTCTTTATTACGAGGGAACCCCAGCAAACTCCCTTCTTAATATTCAGGTGCACAAGTGTTTTGATCTTGTGGACGAGATAATAGTGGTTGGCGGTTACAAATACGATGATCTTGAAACCTTTATTCGCCAAGAGATGAAGGATGTTAACCATAAAACAAAGTTGGTTTATAATGATCATTATCATGATTATGGTTCCGGCTATAGCTTGTTGAAAGGCATCGAGGTCGTATCCGACAAAGCAGATGAGATTATCTTTATCGAAGGTGATTTGTTTTTTGACACAGAAAGTGTGAAGAGAATTATTACATCCTCAAAAGATGTTATATCCGTGAATAATGAGCCCATTCTTTCTAGTAAGGCGGTTGCTCTTTATTTTGATTCCAATAATTATCCTCACTACATTTACGACACCAGTCATTCATGTTTGATAATCCCAGAGCCATTTGTTGCTATCTATAATTCAGGTCAGATGTGGAAGTTCAAAAATCCCCAAAGGGTGTACGAGATATGCCAGTTCCTTACTCCTAAGGAAAAACAGAGCACTAATTTGGTAATTATACAGAAGTATTTCGGTGTCCTTAAGTTGTTACAAATAGATATAGTTAAAGTTGTTTCATGGTATAATTGCAATACTGTCTCAGATTATCGTGGCGCTATGAATTTGACTGTATGAGTAAAGAACTTGAACTTTCGAAAGAGGATTTTAGGAAAATGCAACTTATTGAACTTGATTTATTAAAAGAGTTCGATAGGGTTTGCCGTCTTCATAATATCTCGTATGTCATTACTGATGGTACAATGCTTGGTGCAGTACGGCATCATGGTTTTATCCCATGGGATGATGATGCAGACATTTGTATGTTGCGCGAGGATTATGAAAGATTCAAAAAGGAAGCAATGAAGGATCTGAATCCTGATATATGTTTCTTTCAGGATAATACTACCGATCCTTATTACAGGTGGGGTTATGCTAAATTAAGAAGATCAGGCACCCAGCATATCAGAGTAGGGCAAGAGCATTTAAAATGTAAGACAGGTATCTTTATTGATATCATGCCTTATGATGATATTCCGCATAATTTGTGTTTGCAGTTGATTCAGAATTTTTATTGTTTCTGTTGTAGAAAGATATTATGGTCAGAGGTCGCAAAGAAAAATACCAGCGGTTTTAAGAAACTGTGGTTTAGTCTATTGTCGCATATTTCTATAAAAACCGTATATGATTTTCTAAGTATCTATACGAGTAGAAGTCGAAATAGTTCCACAAATCGGGTTAGATTGTTATTATTCATACCTCCTGGCAGGGAATATACAAAGAAACCCTTAAACGATCGTTACGGCATGACCAAGAAGTGGATTACCGAAAGAGCAGAATATATCTTTGAAGGTGTTCCTTTATATGGTTCTCGTGATTACGACGGATTCTTGAGGTGGAAATTTGGTGATTATATGAAATTGCCTCCTGAGGATAAACGTTGTGGACATGCCCAGGTGTCGTTTATTAGTTTTGGTGAGAAATAATATAAAAATGAAATTAATTAATGAAAAACTCAATCTGATTAAACAAAAGATTGAGGATAATGAAATTATAACAATTGCAATATTTGGATTGGGCAGTGTGGGTTGTTATCTGCTTGATTATCTCATATCTTTGCATGATCCACAGCTTCGTCTGGTTGTAGTCGGTCGTAATGCAGAGAAGATGCAGAAGGATGTAAATATCATCCGTACTGCAGCAACTATTCGCCGGCAGATGTGCAGTGAGATAGTGGTTGAGGGCAATTGTGATTTCAGGGACGTTAAGTCAATCGAGGCTGTCCTGCGCCGGATCCAGCCCGACATTATTGTGAATAGCAGTCGCTTGTTTGCTGGTTTGAAGTATGGAACAATATCTTGGTCAAATCTTAGAGCTTATGGTATATGGACACCGATGTCAGTTCTTCTGGGGAAGAACATCATGGAGGCTTATGAGAACGTTGGCTGCAATGCTATCAGCATTAACACCTCTTATTCAGATGCTGTTATTCCATGGTTGAAGAGTGTAGGCATGGCCTATTTTGATTTTGGCAGTGGCAATCTGAATCACCTTATTCCTCGTATGAAATTTTACGTAGCGGAGAAATATGGTATCGAGAACCTGAATGATATCGATATTACACTTGTTGCCAGTCATTTCCATGACGTAGTTATCAGTAAGGAAGGTCATACGGAAGGTGTAAAACTGCTGCTTAGCATCAAGTATCAGGGCAAGGAGTTGGATGTTAATCATGAGGAAGTCTATAAGGCTTGTGGAATTCCAATGCCAACCGACCAGAAGCGTAACATGATGAATGCTTCCAGCAACTTTGATATCGTCTATGGCATTCTCAGCGCTATTCGAGAAAAAAAGGTCATAAAGATCCATACACCTGGAGTTGAAGGTCGTATTGGTGGCTATCCTTACCTCATTGATGGAAGAGGAGAAGAGGTTAAGGGCAATTTCTATTCTGGTTATTCTTTGGAGGAGATGGAACAGGTGAACAGAAATTCGATATATTGTGATGGCATTAAGAACGTTGAGGATGGTTATTTGATTTACACTGATGAATTAATCAGTAAAGTAAAAAGTCGCTTTAATGTAGTATTGCCCCAGAAAGTTCATCTGAGAGAAGCTTGGGATGTAGCTAACCTGTTGATTGAGAAAATAATTAAACCAAATATTGTCGGCTGAGACAAATGAGTGATAATTCACGACTTACAAAAAATACCTTATTATTATATATGAGGATGCTTGTGGTGATGATCATATCACTCTATACAAGCAGAATCATACTTAAGAATCTGGGGATATCTGATTTTGGATTGTACAATGTTGTGGGGAGTGTTGCTGCCATGTTTTCTTTTTTAAACACAGCGATGTATTCTTCTACCCAACGTTATCTATCCATAGCGGTAGGTCGTAACGATACTCTACAATTACATAAGATTTTTAATGTTAGTCTTGTTATCCATTCTTTGATAGGAATAGGAATTGTAGTCATATGTGAAGTCTTTGGCTTGTGGTTTATATATCATGAGATGGTTATCCCCGCAGGTCGTGAGTTAGCAGTCTTTTGGTCATTCCAGTTGTCATTGATAGCTGCATTTATTACCATTATAACTGTCCCTTTTGATGCTTTGGTTATTTCCAGAGAGCGTATGGGTACATTTGCATATATCTCTATCATTGATGTTATTTTTAAATTACTTATTGCATATATTATATCTGTTGTCAGTTTTGATCGACTCGTTTTCTATTCTTTTTTGATAGTAGTAGCACAAGTAGTTGTTACAGGGGTTTATGTTATCTATTGTAAAAGCCATTTTGAGGAATGTTCTTTTAGGTTTTATCGCTTTGATGCCCTTTATAAGGAAATGACTATCTTTGCGTCTTGGGGATTGTTAGGACACATATCTTATATCATTAATACTTCTGCACAAAATATGATGCTTAATGTTTTCTTCTCTCCAGTTGTAAATGCAGCTCGTGGGGTCGCATTAAGGGTCTCCAGTGCAGTTAGTGGTTTTAGTAATAATTTTCAGTCGGCAGTATCTCCTCAGATTACTAAGTCCTATGCTGTAGGAAACGATAGTAGATTGTTTTTGCTTATATATAATAGTTCGCGTTTCTCGTTGTATCTGCTTTGGTTTTTTTCTTTACCCATCATGCTTTGTATGGATGAGATACTGGGGATCTGGCTTGTAGAAGTTCCTGATTATACAACCATTTTTTTGCAACTTGTACTGATATTTAATCTTGTTGAGTCCGGTGCAAACCCTCTGAATATGGCAGTAAGAGCAAGAGGAAAGATTAAATATCCTGAGATTATAGGTGGTACAATTCTTGTGATGAATTTTCCGTTGTCTTATGTTGCCTTGAAACTAGGGTATGGACCACAATCTGTATTTATCATCATGATAATATGTGGAATTGCTTGCCATTTTAATCGTGTTTTTTTTGCACATAAATATCTTCATTTACCAATTTCTGATTATTTCTCGAAAGTCGTCTTTCGCCCCTCTATTGTTATTTTCGTTTCAATGCTTGTTCCCTTATGGGCTACGCATCATTCTTTTCATGACAATATGAATCCTCTGTTATTTATTGTGGTGATAACAATCCTGTCATTCTTTTCCATTCTGATGGTTATTTATTATGCAGGCTTGGATAAGTCAGAAAAGATATACGTCAAAAATGTTTTACGAAACAGATTTCTGAGATGATAGTTGATGTTACAGGTTTTGGATGGTCTGGTGCAGGCGCTCTTGAAGATATGCTTAGAGAGTATGATGACCTTAGGTTTTTAGCGGTGGACTGGAAAAAACATGATTGGGAGTTTACTATTCTATGGGAAGCGGATGGCATTTATGATCTGGAACATAAATTATGTTTTAAACACTGTCGTTGTGGTGATTCCAGTACGGCAATAAAACGTTTTCTTCGTCTGGTAGATGCGCAGAACCGTACTCCTTTTCTTCATTATGATGAGCAATTCAATGGGAAATATTATCAAATATGTAAACGTTATATTGATGATTTAGTTCAGTTCCGTTTTAAAGGACGTACTTTTGAGGAAATCATGTTTCCAGACCTGAAAGAGAGGATCTTATCGCGCTATAATCACATTATTAAACTGTTGTTGGGAAACCATTATATAAAGAACCTCTTTCATTGTGATTTGTCAACATTCCTAACTCATCCCAATATGAATACGATTGCAGTCTCCTACAATCCGGATCATTTTTTGGAACGAACTCAGCAGTTCATGGATGAGTTGCTGTCCTTTTCTAGGAGTGATAGGTCATATCCTTTGGTTACGGACCAGTTGTTCCCTCCAGATTGCCCAAAGTTGTTTTTTAAATATGTGAATGAGCCCATTAAATGTATGATTGTTCGACGAGATCCACGAGATATGTATCTTCTGGCAAAACAAACATATCATTCTGAAATTCCCATACCTGTGGAGAATGTTGATGACTTTATATTGTATTATAAACAGATCATTCAAGATACGAAACTACAAGATGATGATTCTGTCTTAAGTATCAATTATGAGGATATCATCTATCAGTATGAACAAACGAAGAAGAAGGTAGAGGCTTTTGTCGGTATAAAGAACCATGCTCGCAAATTTGAATTCTTCAGTCCTCAGCAGTCAATTAATAATACGCAACTATTTAATCTTTATGATGATTATAAGGACGATATTAAGAAAATAGAATCCATGTTGCCAGAATCATTATACCCCTTTTATCTTTATAAGACATTAGGAAAAGATAGGAAAAAGATTTTTTGAAGATGGAAACAAATGAAAAAATAACTGTAACCTCTCCGTTATTACCAGATTTGGGAGATTTTAACGAGATGCTACAGGAAATATGGAAAAGCCGATGGATTACCAACAATGGAAGCTTTCATCAGCAACTGGAAAGTGCTCTTGTTGATTATCTGAAGGTTCCGTATGTTAGTTTGTTTACAAATGGCACGCTGCCGCTAATAACTGCTTTGCAAGCATTGCGTATTACAGGCGAGGTGATTACGACGCCCTATAGTTTTGTTGCAACAACTCATGCTTTGTGGTGGAATGGAATTAAACCTGTATTTGTTGATATTGATGAAAAAACAGGTTGTATTGATCCCAATAAAATAGAAGCAGCTATTACACCCAAGACTACGGCTATTATGCCTGTCCATGTTTATGGAAAACCATGCGATGTTAAGAGTATCCAAGATATTGCCGATAAATATGGTCTTAAGGTCATTTATGATGCCGCTCATGCTTTTGGTGTAGAAGTTAATGGTGAGAGTATATTGAACGCAGGAGATCTTTCAACCCTTAGTTTCCATGCCACAAAGGTCTATAATACGATTGAAGGAGGAGCAATGGTGATGCATGACGCAAAGATGAAGCAGCGTATAGATTATTTGAAGAATTTCGGTTTTGCTGGTGAGACAGAAGTTGTCGCTCCTGGTATTAACTCGAAGATGGATGAGATTCGGAGTGCTTATGGCCTATTGAATCTAAGACAGGTTGATAAGGCCATTGAGGCTCGTCATCAGGTTGCAATCAGATATCGCCAGGAATTGAAAGATGTAGATGGTATTACTTATTGGAACGACATGGTAGGTGTAAGACATAATTATGGCTATTTCCCAATATTTGTAGATGCAGAGAGGTATGGTATGACTCGTGACGATCTTTACTTTAAAATGCAAAAGCAGGGCGTTTATGGGAGAAGATATTTTTATCCTTTGATTTCCGAATTCTCGACATATCGCAGTTTACCAAGTGCCTCCCGTGAAAATCTGCCTGTGGCTACTAAGATGGCAGAAGAGGTTATATGTTTGCCAATCCATCATGTTTTAACTGATCAAGATATAGATCGTGTACTCAATTGCATAAAAAGATAGACCATGCGAATACTTGTGACTGCTATAGGCTCCATGTCTGCCGAGTGTACGATTAAGAGATTAAAAGAAGACGGCTATTATGTAGTGGGATGTGACATCTATCCCAAGGAGTGGCATTTGGAGTCAAAACTCTGTGACATGTTTTATCAAGCACCATCCACTAGATGCGAAGATGAATACATTTCTTTTTTATTAAAAACCTGTTCAGAGAACCATCTTGATGCCCTTTTACCTCTGACAGATTTGGAGATAGACGTCATTAATCGTCATAGAGATGGTTTTGTTAAGGAAAAGATACAGTTATGTATGCAATCCTCACAAGTGCTAAGCGTTGTACGAGATAAATATGAATTATATGCTTTCTTTAGGAATGATGAGTTAGTGCCAACTATTGAGACGCATTTGGCAACAAAAATACCAGATACCTTTAGATATCCATGTGTCGCGAAACCATGTCATGGAAGAAGTAGTGAGGGATTATTGAGAAATGCTTCTAAAGAACAAGTTTTGGCGATTATAGATAAGAGGGATTATATTGTACAAGAGCAGTTGCATGGAGAAATATTTACGGTAGATTATGTTAGGACCTCTGCCAGTGGTTGTGATGCATGTGTTCCTCGCCAGGAATTATTACGTACATCAAATGGCGCAGGACTTACAATCAGGACGTGCAATGATCCTAAGCTAATCAGTCTTGTTAGGCATATAGGAAAAAGTCTCAATATTAACGGTTGTGTAAATATGGAGTTTATTTTCTGTCGAAATAACTATTATCTTATTGATATTAATCCTCGTTTCTCTGCAGGAATTGCTTTTTCTGAAAAGTCTGGTTATGATATGGTAACTAATCATATGAGATGCTTCACTGGTGACGAAATTGATTCGTGTATTGATATTGAAGAAAGGATTATCATTAAAAAGTACGAAGAGGTGTTTTCATGAATTATTATCCAATCATCATTCCGACTCTCAATAGATATGAACATCTAAAAGATTGCATTGATTCGCTTGCAAGATGTAAAGGAGCAGAAAATACACCTCTATATATTAGTCTGGACTATCCTCCAACTGAGGAATACCGAGATGGTTATAATAAGATAAAAGAGTATTTACCAACAATAAACGGTTTTAAGACAGTTACTGTTTTTGAACAAGAAGAAAACTTGGGTTCTGAGAAGAACTGCTCATTTTTAAAATCTTATGTATCTCGGTATTATAAAGCATATATTCTGACGGAAGACGATAATATTTTTTCTCCTAATTTTTTGGAGTATGTAAATCTTGGATTGGATAAGTTTTCTGGAAACCCCCGTGTTACAAGTATTTCTGGATACAATTTTGTAGAGTTATATGATCAAAATGGTTGCGATTTCTTCTATAGACCTGTTTGCTCGGCTTGGGGGGTAGGGAGATGGTTTGATAAAGACAAAGAGTTGGAGTCAAAAATGACCATGGATTTTTTTAGAAAAGTTTTGGGTTCTTGGCGCCTCTCTTGGAAAGTCTTTATAACGAATGCTTCTGACTTGAGATTGTTGATGCGAATGGCACAAGATCAAGTGGTATGGAATGATGTAGCACGTTGTATCATTAATATAGTGGAAGACAGATATGAGTTAGCACCCGCTATTTCGATGAGCAAGAATATGGGCCATGATGGCTCTGGAGAACATTGTGGAGTAGCTTCGTCGGATTTGTATTCTAAACAGGTGATTGATGACAGGTCTTCTATTGTATTAGGAAAGATTAATTCTTCAAAGACATTCAAAAATAGGGTAGATTTATTTTTTTGTACGTTGTCTAAAAAAACTATGAAGAGGCTTCTCTCGGTACTAATGATTGGAGGTTGGTATATGAAGTATAGAATGACTCGCAGGTTCTAATAACACAGATGATCAAGGATGGGAAATAAGACTACCGAAAGAATCCAATTCATTGACGTTATTAAAATAGTTGCGATGATTGGTGTCGTGGGATTACATACCACCGCAGGCGTTCCCTTGATATATGCAACTTGTAGTATGTCAATTCCATTATTTTTCATGTCAACAGGCTTTTTGATGTACGATAGAGATTATTCATGGAAATACATCATGTGGAAGATATTCCATGTCTTAAAGTATGTTGTGATAGCCAACTTGGTTTATTGGCTGATTGTAGGCATTTCATATAAGTCTTTTAATTTTAATTCCTTTATATCCAGTATATCAATATTGGGTGAGCCGCCTTTCTGGCATTTCTGGTTCTTCGGCTCCTTGCTGCTGGTTTATATGATACTTCCTTTGTTTAAAATAAAAAAGAGTTGTAACTTTCTTGTTGTGTCAGTCTTATTTTTCTTTTTACAAGTTGTTTTTCTTTTAAACTTGTTGAAAAACGAAGGCCGTCCTTTTGAAGCAGGAATTCCCCAAGTCTATAGGCTATACACATGGATCTTTTATTGTTTAATGGGAGGTGTCATGAAGTCTTTTATGGATAGGCTGCCATCTGTCAAGCTATGGTTTGTTCTTTTTGTTGTGGGAATAAATGGTATGTTCCAATTCCTATTGACTCCATATATGAATGATGTCAGGTGTGAATTTTTCTATTCTTCTTTTGTCGTGATGGTATGCTGTATTACTATCTTTATATATATATCGCAGTTCAATTATGAACACGAGCCTGTCAGGAGAGTCATCTCAGAACTGTCCAGTTTGTTCTTGCCAGTTTTTACGATTCACATCTTCCTGATCAATCCTGTGTTTAACATGGTTCAGCCTTCTGTCGGAATGTTGACAAGACCAGTCAGTTGGCCCATAGTGGTGTTGATATCTATACTGATATCGTATATCTTAATGCATATTAAGTACTTCAATTCGTTGATAAGAATATGAGTCGGGTTAAAATTTTAGTGGCGTGTCATAAGCCAGACACCGTATACCATGATGAGGTCTACACGCCAATACATGTGGGACGTGCCATCTCCAGATACAAGGATGAGATGTCGGATATGATTGGTGACGACACTGGTGTCCATATCAGTGAGAAGAATCCCTTTTATAGTGAGCTCACTGCCCAATATTGGGGGTGGAAAAATCTGAATGATGTCGATTATATAGGGCTTTGTCATTATAGGCGCTACTTCCAGACTAAGGTGACACCTGAGAATGTGGATCAGCTGCTGGGTAGTCACTATGATGTCATGCTTGTTCATCCGCTTTATGAACGCAACAGTGTGGCCAATCGTTTGCGACTGGCAACTTGTTCGGAGGATGTCTATATCTTTTACCTCTGTTTCGTCAAGCTCTTCCCGGAGTATAAGCCGTTGGCGTTAGAATATTTAAGAGGTAATAAGGTCGTCCCTTATAATATGTTTGTGATGAAGAAGTCTCTTTTTGATGATTTCGCATCCTGGCAGTTTGCTGTTCTTCAGGAGATGGAGAAGTATGTGAAGCTGCCTGGCTATACCCGTTGCCGACGTCTGTATGGCTATGTGTCTGAAATCATGTTACCCCTCTATTGTAAATACAATAGGTTGAAGGTCAGATACGATGATTGGGTTCCTGTGGTAGGAGATATAGAAGCAGGCAATAAGCTTAAACGTATTGTCTATGAGATGCTCAAAAAAGGGCTTTATCGTCTTTGGAAAGACGAGGGGATTCCAGATTTGGCCGCTTTAAGAGATGGTCTGAAGGCAGACCAAATATTTATCTGAAATTTATGTTGAGATGAATAGATATCGTTATCTGCTGTTTCGTGTCCCCCGATTCTTGAAACAGGTGTTTTATCGTCATTACAACCGTTTTTGGCTCTCTATGATAGGAATCAAATATGGCAAAAACCTGCAGGTATATAATAAGGTGTATGTCTGTGGCTTTGGTCAGGTGAAGATTGGCGATGACTTCAAATACTTTTCTGACGATAGTTTCAATCCCATTCATCGGAATATTCGAGGAGCTTTTTATTTGGGTAATTCCAATGCTTGTATAGAAATTGGAGACCGGGTGGGTATCAGTGCGTCATGTCTGTGGGCCGACAACAGGATATCCATTGGTAATGATGTTAATATCGGTGGTGATACACTGATCATGGACAATGATGCCCATCCAATCAATTATCTTAGTAGAAGACGGTTCCATGATGTTCAGTGTCATCCTTCTATCCCAGCTATTCCTGTGGTGATAGAGGATGATGTTTGGATTGGAGCCCGGTGCATTATTTTGAAGGGAGTACATATTGGTGCCCGCTCTATTATAGCGGCGGGAAGTGTCGTGACAAAGAATATACCTGCAGATTGCGTCGCAGGTGGTAATCCTTGCAGGATTATCAGATACAATAATATGCCACAATAATTTGTCTGTCAATGGAAACAAGAAATATCATTAATACATTTGTTTTAAACGGCCCACTCTTTTATTTTAGTATAGCGCCATTGATAGGTGTTAAAACTACTGAAGAAGAAGGCGCAGGAATACAATATAAGATAATGATGGCATTGCTTCTTGTTGTGGGCTTTTATTATTTCTTGCGTGGCTTGTATAATCGACGGGTTTTTACTCTCAAAGAGGTTCTCCCGTTATCAATTCTTGTTATATATATCATTGATGGTTATATTCAGGGATACGAAACAAATGTTGTTTATTTAATGATGATTTGTTTTTCTCTACCGGCCTTATGTATTGCACTTAATATGAAAGAATATGATACATTGGCAGGGATGATGAAGTGGCTGGATCTCTTTCTTCCTCTTTTTTCACTTTCTTTTCTTTTTCAGATTTATGAGATATATTTAAGTAAGCTGGAGGGTGGTAGCTTTTATAGCCAATCTGCTTCTTATAGAATAGCTTTTTGCTTCCTTGTAGATGTTTTTCTTTTGCGTTATGGTCACTTAGTGTCACCTTTTGAATTCCTCAATAAAAAATGGTATAGGATTTTTAAAATATGTCTTCTTCCCTATTTTATTGTGATGGCTTTCTTCGCAGGTGGTCGTGGGGCATTTGTTACAATACTGGTAGGCTTATTGTTTAATATAGATCTCTTAATCCATAACGCAAAATTAATGAAGCGATTTGTTATCGCGACGCTAGGCGTGATTTTAGCTCTTGTTGTAGGGGGGAGTATGCTTGACGAAGACAGCGAGCTCATGGACTTCTTTGTTGGCAATTTTAATAGAATTACGGCTCTTGTGGATTTCCAAAATATGGATACTAGTAATGCAACCTCTGGAAGAGATGAATTATATGGTGAAGCGCTTGGCTTTATCTCAGATAGACCAGTCTACGGTTATGGGCTATATGCATATCTCAGAAAAATGGAAATGTTTCCACATAACATTATTTTGGAGATATTATTGCAGGGAGGACTCCTCTTCTTGGCGGTATTCTCTTTCATGTTAGTCATGTCGTATGGAAAATATAGGAAAATGCTACAGTTTGACAAATCTCAAATACTTTTGATGCCATTTGCTATTTACGCATTCACGGAGCTCCTTTTTTCTAGTTCATATACATACGAGCCGCTTTTTTGGTTTGTACTGACTTATATATACAATTTTAGTTTCCCCGAAGAACAACCTGTTGAAAACGGATGAAAACCTATTTGATACATTCGCAAACTATTGGAGGCCATCAGTTAGAGTATCTGCATCATCTATATCTGGGTGCTCTGGAGCGGCCGTCCGACAGGTTTTTCTTTGCCGTCCCTAGCCGGTTTACCATCGACTCTGCCAAACTTGAGTGGCCGGAGGCGGAACACATCCAAATCCTGGTGATGAATCCGGAGGACGAGGTACCGTCCGACTGTGGGCTGCTGTCCAAGGGCTGGCGCAACTCTAAGACCATCCGGAAATATGTCCGTCAGTATCATGTGACTGATGTGGTGGTTATCACGTTGATGGAGTATCTGCCCTTTCTGCCGTTATTCCTCCATAGGCGTGTTCGGGTCTGTGGTATCATTTACAGAATCTATTTATATGAGTGGCAGCATGAGTCTCGCCTGATGAGATGGCAGGATGCATTTAAGTATTTTCTCTTGAGTCGCTTCAGGGTGTTCCATCGTGTCCTCATGTGTAACGACTCTGTTTCGGCACATTATCTCAATCGCCTTTTCCATACCACCAAATTCCGTTATATGCCTGATCCGGTGGGGGCTTTGCAAGGCTATGCAGGACGTAGCATTCGTGAAGAGTTGGGTATATCTCAATCGGACAAAGTGTTTTTACATCCTGGAAGCATGAATTGCTATAAGAATACTTTGGGAATCTTGAGAGCTTTATATTCCATGGATAGAAGTGATTTGCAGAATATGGTGTTTATTTTTGCAGGTCAAGTCAAAAAGGATATTAAAGAGGATTTCGAATTCTTGTACAAGAAAGTTAATACAAAAGTCCATTTGGTGTTGTTGGAGGGCTATTTGCCTTTTGAGAAGATGGCGGATTTGTTTGAAACGTGTGATTATGTGTTAATTCCGTATTTGGCCAAAGGACAGAGTAGTGGTATCGTTGGTCATGCCGTTTATTATGGTAAACCGGTTATTGTCGTGGGAAAAGGCGTCATTGGGAAAATAGTACGAAAATGGAGATTGGGACATCTCTTACGCGATTCGTCAGAAGGTTCTATATGTTGGATTCTTCGTTATTTGATGAATAACACCCCAGAATATAGTATGAAAAGGGAAGATTATCTGACAGGTCATTCAATCGAGAAATTCAATCACGCCATTTATGAGTAAAAATATATTGCTTATTTCAACCATTTATCCACTACCGAAAGGAAATAAAGGTACGTCAGTATGCCATTTTTTCGCTCGTGAATGGGTCAAGAGTGGGTATCATGTCCGAGTCGTACATATACAAGCGGTTTTCCCTCTCTTTTTTTATTGGTTAGCTCGTTTGGCCAGGAATCTCATTGCAGCTAAAACTGGTGCAGTGGTTTATACGCATCGAGATAATAAGGTCGTACATTATGAGATGGATGGCGTGATGATTAGTCGGATACCTGTTTTTAAACGATGGCCTCATGGGGCGTATCCAAGTAAATCAATCAAAAAAACAATCGCTGAGATCCTTTTGGATAATCAAAAAAGAAGTTTCGAGCCTGATGTCATCATAGGTCACTTCCCTAATCCTCAGATTGAGCTGTTGAGTTTGTTGAAAAGAAGATATTCAAGAGCGAGAACCTGTTTGGTTATGCATGGCGATATTAATATTATGCAAAAAGTGTATGGTCAAAAGTTGTCAGATTTAATGGCAGATATTGATATATGGGGTTTCCGTAGTAAGACTGTGCAAGAGGAGTTTGAGTCGGCTGTAGGACAGAAAAAAACGTCATTTATATGTTATTCTGGAGTTCCGCCATATTATATTACGACTCATAATACGCATAACTATTCTGGTACCTTGCGCCGTTTCGTATTTGTTGGTGAGATGATTGAACGTAAATTTCCTAAGGAGGTATTAGGAGCGCTTTGTCAAGCATATCCGGAAAAGGATTTTCATTTAACCTATATTGGCGCGGGTCATCTACTCTCTGATATAGCTCGAAAGATCGATAGTTGTCAGTTGCATCAACAAGTTTCCATCCTTGGTCGTATCCCTCGTGATCAAATATTAGAAGAGTACGATAAGGCTGATTGTATGGTGATGATTAGTAAATATGAAGCATATGGATTGGTCTATTTAGAGGCGATGTCTCGTGGCTGTATCGTTATTGCATCGAAACGAGAAGGCTTCGATGGAGTTATAGTGGATGGAGAAAATGGCTTCCTTTGTGAGGCTGGTAGTACAGACGATCTTGCCGGATTAATAAAGAAGATAAACAGTCTCTCACCCAAGGAGCGACAACGTATTTCAGAAAATGCTATTTTGACAGCTGAGCAACTCACTGACGAGAAAGTAGCAGAACATTATATTAATTCCATTATCAAGTGAATCTCAGACAGCGTTTTTATAACGATTTCTTCAGGCCGTCTAAAGAGGCTGATTATGAACTGATCTTACGAACAGCTCAAGAGGCAGGTTATGAGTTCCATACGATTCTGTCCTTTGAGCATGTTGTCGCTCAAGGTCGGGAAGCAGATAAGAAATATTTGATTCTGCGCCGTGACATTGATACCGCCGATTTCGGTATCCTTCGTAAGATGTTGGTCCTTGAGCAGAAGTATGGCGCCAGGTGTACCTATTATTTCCGGTGGAATACCTTGAACATTGCTCTCATGCATGAGATTGCCAAGGCAGGAGGCGAGGCTTCCTACCATTATGAAGAGATTGCTTCCTATTGTTACAAGCATCATATCAAGTCGCATGATGTGATGCTGTCCCACATGGAGAACATTCGGGATTTCTTTATTCGTCAGTATCATCGTTTCAAGCAGACTACAGGCCAGCCTTGTCTGACTGTGGCCGCTCATGGTGATTTTGTCAATGAAATAGTGAAAGCTGGAAGTATGATATTGATGGATGAGAGGGTGAGGGCAGCATGCGGTATTATCCGTGAGGCGTATGATGACGAACGAATGAGCATGCTGACTTGTCGGATTGCAGACCAGAAGGAAATGGGGCGATTTACGGATAATGCTATTGCTGCCATACAACGGGGAGAGCCTGTGTTGGAATTGTTAACGCATCCCCGACAGTGGAATTCTCCAGTACGGGTGAATATGAAAGAAGAAATCAGCCGTCTTTACCGGGGGCTATATATGAAATTATGAACGGACCACAGATTATCAATCTCCCCAAGTTCCTGGATGCACGGGGGAACCTGTCTTTTATAGAACAGGAGAAGCATATCCCGTTTGTCATCAAACGGGCTTATTGGATTTATGATGTTCCTGGAGGCGAGTGCCGGGGTGGCCATGCTTATCGGAATAATGAGGAGTTTATCATCTCTTTATCAGGTAGTTTCGATGTGGTATTGAATGATGGGACGGAGAGGAAGGTCTTTTCCTTGAACCGCTCTTACCATGGCCTGTATGTCCCCAAGGGCTTATGGCGTGAGATGGAGAACTTCTCTACCAATTCTCTGGCACTGATCTTGTCTTCTACCGATTACGATGCCCACGACTATATCCGTGATTATGATGAGTTCCTAAAACTGAAGAGGAATGGAGAAATATAGTGTCAACGACTGTTCGGTGTTGGACTTGAACAAACACCATAGCGACCGCAAGGGTAACCTCACGGTGGTTCAGAATGGCGTTACCGTGCCTTTCGATATCAAGCGCGTCTATTATTTATATGATGTCCCTGGGGGTGAGAGCCGTGGCTCCCATGCCCATCGTGAACTGAGCCAGCTGATCGTGGCTGCCAGTGGCAGCTTCAGGGTGGTGCTCGACGATGGCACTGCCAAAAGGGCTTTTGTCTTGAACCGCCCCTACCAGGGCCTGCTTGTCAAGCCGGGCATCTGGCGTGACCTCGACGATTTCTCTTCCGGTGCCGTCTGTATGGTTCTGGCCTCAGAGGTCTATCAGCCCGAGGATTATATCAGGGATTATGACGAGTTTATGAGTTTCCGCCAACAATTATGATACACCCATTAGCCGACTGTATGAACCCGAACGTGCCGGAGAGTACCAACATCTGGCAGTTCTGTGTGGTCCTCCCGCATGCTCAGATAGGGGAGAATTGTAATATCTGTTCCCATTGCTTCATCGAGAACGATGTGGTCATTGGTAATAATGTCACCATCAAATGTGGTGTCCAGGTCTGGGATGGCATCACCTTGGAGGATGATGTGATGGTGGGTTCAAATGTCACCTTTACGAATGATATGTATCCCAAATCCAAAAACGAAGACTGGAAGTTGTTGCGTACCAAGGTGTGCAAGGGTGCCTCTATAGGAGCCGGGGCTGTCATCCTTCCTGGGCTGACCATTGGCGAAGGGGCTATGATCGGGGCTGGCTCGGTGGTGACCAAGGATGTGCCGGCAGGCGAGCTGTGGATAGGCAATCCTGCCAGGTTTTCTAGAAAAATAGAGTTAAAATAATTGAAAAATGAAGATACCTTTTTTATCATTAAAAGACGTCACAGCCCTTCATGGTGAGGAGATCAATGAGGCTGTCTCAAGGGTCGTCAATGGGGGGTGGTACCTCCAGGGCAAGGAGAATGAACAGTTTGAAACCAACTACTCCGTGTTTATCGGAACCAAGTATACCATCGGTTGCGCCAATGGCCTTGATGCGCTCATCTGGATCTTCCGCGCCTATATCGAGATGGGCGTCATGCAACCGGGCGATGAGGTCATCGTTCCGGCCAACACCTATATCGCCACGATTCTGGCGATCACGGAGAATGGGTTGATACCCGTTCTCTGTGAACCGAAGGCCAACACGTTGGAGATAGATGATGAGCGCATCGAAGGGCTCATCACACCCCGGACCAAGGCTATCGCCATTGTCCACCTGTATGGCCGTATCGCCTATACTGAGAAGATAGACCAGCTCTGTAAGAAATACAACCTCAAGCTGGTCGAAGACAATGCACAGGCCCATGGATGCCAGTATACCGATGGTCGGATGACTGGTTCTATCGGCGATGCAGCTGGTCACAGCTTCTATCCCGGCAAGAACCTCGGTGCTCTGGGCGATGGTGGCGCTGTCACCACAAACGATCCTGAACTGGCTGCAGCTGTCCGTGCCCTGGCCAACTACGGTTCTCAAAAGAAATATGTCTTCAAGTACGCGGGGCGTAACAGTCGTCTCGACGAGATCCAGGCGGCCGTTCTGGATGTGAAGTTGAAGTATCTGGTGACTGATAACCTGCATCGTAAGGAGGTGGCCCATTATTATTACGAGCACCTCAACAATCCTCTGGTAACGCTTCCTGATCTCCTTCCCGATGAGCAGAACGCCTATCATCTGTTCCCCATCCTGGTGGGTGATGGCCGGCGCGATGCCCTGCACGACTACCTGGACCGGAATGGGGTGGGTACGGTCTGCCATTATCCCATCGCCCCACATAAGCAGGAGTGCTATGCTAAGGAAGGGTGGAATACGCCTCAGTTGAGTCTGCCCATCACCGAACGCCTGGCTGATGAGGAGCTGAGTCTGCCCATCGGCCCTGCCATCACCCTGGAGGAGGTGGCAGAGGTTGTCAGACTGGTCAATGCATTTAAGTAATAAGTAATGGGTAAGAGAATCTGGATAGTCAATTACTATACAGGAACACCTGCAGATGCCTCCAACCCCCGGTATGTGCAGTTCGCTCATTATTTCCGTCAGGCGGGTTATGAGGTCATGACCTTTAACGCAGACCATCAGTCTGGTCCGGAGACGTCTCTTTTCACTAGGCGGAAATATGGGGAGTATCAATATGTACATGTCAAGGCTCCCCATTATGAAGGTAATGGACTCAGAAGAATGTTCTCTATATGGATGTTTGCATGGCGGATCTTCTGCCATTGCAAAACGTTTGAACGGCCTGATGTCATTTTGCATAATGTCCATGCACCATTTGACTTCCCGATAGTCCTGGCAGCCAAGAGGCTTCATGCGAAGTATATCTCAGAAGTATGGGATCTGTGGCCTGACAATTTCGTCAACTTCGGACTCGTATCAGCTCAAAACCCTATCATGAAGGTGTTTTATCGTGTGGAGCGGTGGATTTATGAACACGCCGATCAGTTAGTATTTACACTTGCTGGAGCCAAACATTATTTGAAGAATAAAGGGTGGACGACTGATTCAGGAGGGAAAATAGATCTTTCTCACGTACATTATATTAATAATGGTGTTGATTTAAGGCAGTTTGATGCAGATAAGAATGCTTATCCACGACCTGATGAAGATTTCAATCGTCCGGATGTCTATAAGATCGTTTACATGGGTACTATCAGCTTTGCCAATCATGTGGAAATGTTGATTGATGCTGCTGCTATGTTGGAAAGTGATGAGAAATATGAATTCTTTATTTATGGTGATGGCTCCGACCGGGAACGATTGGAGCAGTATACCAAGCAACACCATATCAAGAATGTTCATTTTAAGGAAAGGCATATTCCATTATGTGAAGTGGCGTGGGTTGTAAGTCAAGCATCAGTCAATATTATGACCTATGAAAGAGGGTTTGGCTATATGGGGGTGAGCTCGGGAAAAATGTTCCAATACCTGGCAGCCGGTAAACCGATTGTTTGTAATATCCATATCGCCTACGATGATATCATCACTGATCATCAGCTGGGTGTTGCGCGTGATATGGATACGCCTACAGAGCTGGCCCAGGAGATCAGACGCTTGGCAGAACAGCCTGTGAATGAGTATCGTGCGATGTGTCAACGCGTACGTGAGGCGGCAGCATGTTTTGATTATCAAAAACTGGCCGCACAGGAACTGAAGGTGATAGACAGTATCATTTAAATGATAAAATTCTAGTATATGAATATAGCTTTAATTATAGCTGGTGGTTCAGGCAATCGTATGGGCCAGGATATTCCTAAGCAGTTTATCAATGTCTACGACAAACCAGTTTTGATATATACGCTTGAAGGCTTTCAAAAGCATCCGATGATTGATGCCATTGAAGTCGTTTGTTTAGATGGTTGGCATGATGTTTTGTGGGCTTATGCCCATCAGTTTAATATTTCAAAATTAAAATGGGTTGTTTCTGGAGGCCATACAGGCCAGGAGAGCATACGTAATGGTGTTTATAATCTAGAAGGAAAAGCAGGTGGTGATGATATTATTATTGTTCATGATGGTATTCGTCCTTTAGTGGATGCAGAAGTATTGACTGATGTGATAAATACTGCCATGAAATATGGAAATGGTGTTACCTCATTACCATATAATGAACAAATCTTTATTGTCAATCCCGATGACCCTGACACGACCAAACAATATATCCCTCGAGAAACGCTTCGTAGGGTTTCTACACCTCAAGCTTATAAATATGGAAGATTAGATTCTGCTTATCATGAAGCTTTTGAAAAAGAGATTGGTATTTATGGCTCAGCTTATACAAATACAATGATGGTAGAACTTGGAGAAACCCTTCATTTTGCCGCAGGGTCTGATAAGAATATTAAACTAACGACCAAAGATGACCTTGAGTTGTTTAAAGGCTATCTAAAAATGGATAAAGATACATGGCTGAAATAGAGACTACTTACTGTTTTAAAGCATAAATGATATGCTGATAAGATTGACAAAATCAGCCTTGACAATTAGTTGTTGTCTTGTTTTAAGAATCTTTTCTGAAAGCAAGATATTCTTATATAAATATCTTTTTGCCCTTTGTCGGGTGCAGAATGACAAAATCGTATTTATAAACGAAGATTATAGCTGTAATCCTAAAGCTATTGCAGAAGAAATATTACGACGTGGAATAAGGGCGAAATTGATCTGGTTATCCAATTATAAGATTGAAGATATTCCTCATCCTATTAAATTAGTAAAAAAAACAGGAATAAAAGCGGTTTATCATCTTTCAACAGCTCGAGTTCTTGTCATGAATAGCAAAGGAGACAGAATAAGATACTCAAAGAAAGGAAAACAATATTTGATACAAACTCATCATGGATCCTTTCCTCTTAAATATGTAGAAGCGGAATGTGAGGAGAAACTTCCTGAGGTGTATGTTAAATACAGTAAGATAGACTCCAAACTGACGGATTTAATGTTGTCTGATAGTGAATGGACAAGCAACTTCTGTCGCAAGGCTTTGTGGTATCATGGAGAAATCATGGAAAGTGGTTACCCTCGTAATGATATTTATTTCAATTGGAAGGATACAGATAAGCAGGATATTCGAAAGGAACTTGGTATAGACCATAGAAAAAAGATTGTAACCTATGCTCCTACGTTTCGTGATAATGGCGATTTTAGTTGTTATTGTCTTGATGCCAATATGCTTCTAAATGAGCTGAAGCGGAAGACAGGAGAAGATTGGATACTCTTAGTAAGAGCTCATCCTAATGTATTCTTTTTATCAGGAAAATCATTGGATTTTGAATACTCTGATTCCATAAGAGATGTAACATCTTACCCTGATGCTCAAAAGTTGTTTTTGATAACAGATATCCTTATAACGGATTATTCCTCCATAATGATAGATTTTTTGTTGATGCATAAACCTGTTCTGTTGTTTGCTACTGACGAGCAGGCGTATGTTGCCCATAGAGGAATAAGACCGGAGTATTATAAACTACCATTCCCTCATTGCAAAAATAATTTAGAATTAGTAGCATCTCTGAAAGATTTGGACTTCGATCATCCTTATTCTGATGATTTCATGAAATGGTATGGTAGTATAGATGATGGGCATGCTTCAGAACGAGTTGTGGATAGGATAATGATTAAAATGTCTACTACAAAATGAGAAAATCATATTTGGCAACTATTTGGAGTGTGCTAGATAGGGTATGGTCCCAAATAGTAGGTCTCTTTATAGGAATTGTCCTCGCACGCCTACTTACTCCTGAAGATTATGGTTTAGTGGGTATCAGTACGATATTCATTACTTTTTCCAATGTATTTATAGAAGCAGGTTTTTCAAATGCATTAATTCGTAAACTTGATAGGACTCAAACAGATTACTCTACTGCATTCCATTTTAATGTAATAATGGGTGTGGTCATGTATTTGGTTCTATATATCTCATCACCCTTTATAGCTGATTATTTTGAGGATCAACAGCTGGTTCTTCTGACTCGTATCGTAAGCATCACCGTAATACTCAATTCTTTGTGTATTGTCCAGAATGCTATATTGACAGCAGAGTTGAGGATGAAGGAACAGGCATTTATCAATATAGCTTCTCAGATTCCATCAGGTTTAGTGGCTATATATTTGGCCTATCGTGGTTTGGGAGTATATTCTTTGGTGGTATTTTCCGTCCTTTCTGCTTTTATCAGGACTCTGATGTTCTGGATTGTGGCCAAGTGGTTGCCCACGATGGAATTTAGTAAAGAGTCGATGAGTTATTTATGGGGATTTGGTTCAAAACTCATTGGTGCCAATTTCTTGGGAACCGTGTTTAATGAAATTTATTCTGTGCTCATAGGAAAATATGTTGGAAAAAGCGATCTGGGCTTATATTCTAAAGGCCGGTCACTATCCACTCAAACAGACAATATCTGCAATGGTGTCGTGCAGAAAGTCGCAATTCCATTGCTGTCTAAATATCAGGGTGATACTATTTTGCTGAAGGAAAAGTACAGAGATCTTACCATGATGATAACTTGCGTTATGACCTTGGTAAGTGGCATACTCATAGTGGTTGCCAGACCGCTTATTCTCCTGATATGGGGTGAGAAGTGGGTTGAAACGGTTTCTATATTTCAGATATTATTATTATGTAACATTGTTTCTAATATACAGTATCTGACTCTTATTATCTTGCAGATCGTTAATCATACAGAATATACTTTAAAGTTGGAGTTCATCAAAAAACCAGTTTACTTATTGGTCATTTTATTACTGCTTCAGTTTGGCTTGTATGGTTTGTTGGCAGCCATGTTTATCGTTTCCTTAATTTCTACCATCGTAAATATGTCTGCTCCAAGTAAGTATATTGGTTATACATACATAGAGCAGATAAAGGATGTGTCGAAGTATCTCGTGGCATGGGTGATAGGATCGGTAGTTGTCTTTTCGCTTTCTAATTTTGTACAATTCAACTGTGTTGTCGACATAGTCTTCAGAACAATCATCATGAGTTTGGTTTATTGCGCAGTCCTTTGGGGACTGAGAGATTCTTTGTTCCTGGATTATATCAAGAAGATACAAGTTTATAAAAAAGATAGGTATGGCTTTTAAGAATATATTGGTATTATTTGTAAAGAAACATAAAAGACTAAGGGGCGTGATTGCTTCGTGTCACGATCGAATGATGCTTTTGCCATTATTCTTAAATCTTTTATTTCAGAATTTTATCCTTCGTTTTTTTCTTCGCAAGCCAAAGTATACAAAGAAGTACAGAATTAGTATTTGTGGCATTTTTAAGAACGAGGCTCCATTTCTGAAGGAGTGGATAGAGTTTCATGAGATGATAGGAGTAGAACATTTCTATCTTTATAACAATAACTCAGAGGACAACTATAAAGAGGTGTTGCAGCCTTATATGGATAAAGGTTTGGTCTCTTTAATAGATTGGCCTTATGATCAGGCCCAAATAAAAGCTTATCAGAACTTCTATGAGACTTATCGTCATGAAACTCAATGGGTTTCATTTCTTGATATTGATGAGTTTTTCTGTCCGCGATACGAGAGAACGCTGACAAATTGGCTTGCGAAGTACGATAAGTACCCCGTATTAGTGATATATTGGCGTATGTTTGGTACTTCTGGCCAACTCTATCATCAGAGTGATCAATTAGTAATAGAGCAATATTCTGTTTCATGGGATCATTTATATCATTGCGGAAAATGTTTAGTTAATACGGATTACGACATATCTGTATTTGATACTTCCACTCATCATCTTACACGTGTCAGATATCCTCTTCTTGGTGGCCTTTTTAGATGGACCATGTTCCCTGTTAATCAATTTGGATGGTTTGTTTTCGAACCCATCTTTTTTAGCCACTTTGATCATGATTCCAATTATACCATTCAGATTAATCATTATTGGTCTAAAGCCTGGGATGTATATGAGAAAAAGAGAAGGATGACAGATGTGTATTTTAAGGTAAATCCTAAACTAAATATGGATTATTTCTTCGAACACGAAGAAAACAATAGGACAACCAATCATGTTATATTTAGGTTTTTGATGCAGCTAAAGCTGAAAATGGGGTTATATAAGTATGAAAATAACTGACTGTAAAATCATATCATTGCCAAAAATTGGCGACGAGCGTGGTAATTTGTCCATCATTGAGCAAATTAAACAGATTCCCTTTGAAATCAAAAGGACTCATTGGATCTATGATGTTCCAGGAGGCGTGAATCGCGGTGGACACGCCTATAAAGAAACAGAAGAGTTTATTGTGGCTTTGTCTGGTAGTTTTGATGTGCAGGTTAGTGATGGTACAAAGAAAAAGACCTTTCCACTCAATAGGTCTTATTATGGCCTTTATGTGCCCAAGGGGATCTGGCGAACCATGACTAATTTTTCTACGAATTCGTTGGCCCTTGTACTCTCTTCTACCGATTACGATAAAAATGATTATATCATGGACTATGAGGAATATAAGTTGTGGTCAAAGGATAAGACCGTCATGATTGATTCCTCAAAAGGAGATACATCCGTTAAAGTCAATAATCCCATAACTAAGTATCTGTCACATAGAGGAAAGAGCGTTTTTGACTGTTCACTTTGTGAACTGAACAAAATGCACGACCCAGAGGGTAATCTTACATATATCTATCAGAATGTGCATGTGCCATTTCCTGTCAATAGGGTTTTTTACAGTTATGATATCCCTGGTGGAGAAGACCGTGGTGCTCATGCTCACAAAAAGTGCCATCAGTTTTTGATTGCCGCAAGTGGAAGTTTTGAAGTTTCTCTTGATGATGGGACCAATAAGCGAACTGTGCTTCTAAATCGTCCGTTTTGGGGGCTTCATGTCCCTCCTGGCATTTGGGCTTCCGAACAAGGGTTTTCTTCAGGCTCTATCTGTCTGGTGTTAGCATCAGAGGGCTATTCAGAAGATGATTATATCAGAAATTACGATGATTATTTGAATTATTTGAAAGAAATATGATCAATCAAATACTTCTCTCAATATGTATTCCTACGAATGGGGCTGTTCAGTGGATTCTTCCAGTCCTGGATAGCATCTATGCCCAGAATTGTGACCTCTCAAAGTTTGAAGTCATCATCACGGACAATGGCAAGGATTCAAAGATTTCAGATTATCTTCCCAGATATAATTACCCCAACCTTCGATATATCCCTACCACAGACGAAGGATTTCTGAATCTGGTTACTTCATTGAAAGAGGGTAAGGCTCTTTTCTGTAAAATGCTCAATCATCGTAGTGTGCTCTTACCTGGTACAATATCTGATTGGTTGGCCATGATTGAAAAATATAAGGAAAGTCAACCTATTATATATTGTTCTGATGGCCAGGTGAAAGGACCTGATGTCATAGACTGTCAGGATATGGATCAATTCCTTCAGAATTTGAGTTATTGGGCTAGCTGGAGTGCAGGAATTGGCTTTTGGAAAAAAGATATGGATCAAATTGGGCGTATTCATTTAGATCAGATGTTCCCTAATGCGTCGTTATTGTTTAATGTACGCAAGGATTCTCAGTACGTGATCTGGAATAAGAAATACGAGCAAATGTCTGATGATGCAGGTAAAGGAGGCTATGATCTCTTTGATACTTTTGCAGTCCATTTTCTTGATTTGATCAAGGAACTTCGAGATGCCCAACGAATAAGTAATGAAACCTTTGAAGTCATTAGAAAGGATTTGTTTGGATTATTGGTGAAACTCTATAAAAATGAAAAGATTTTGCCCACAAAGCATACCTTTATCTTAAATAATATCAAGAAGAGTATGAAGGTGTATTATGGGATATCTGGTTATTACCGAATGGTTCTCAAAGCCTACTTACTAGCACCTATTGATATTTGTTTTGCAGCTGCAAGCAAAATAAAGCGTTTTTTTTTGCCAGTAATTATATAAAGATAAAACCAAAAACAATAAAGCATATGAGGAGATTAATCTTTTGTACAATGATGGTTATGGCCTTATTAGGCTGTAGCAAGGAGACTGACCTCAGTGGTATTGAACAAGAGTTGTCTGACCTGAGGGACAAGAACAAACATCTCCAGGATGAGATCGACGAGATGAAGAAGCCTGTGCCAGCTGATCCTGTCCTTCTGGGCCTGAATTTCTGGGCTGCAGATAACGCCACCTTGTTGGCAGCCGATGTGAAGGGCGAGATCATTGGCGACAGCGTGGTGGAGTGCTGGGTTCCCCATGTGATGGAGGATAAGAAACTGGTGGCCGACTTCCAGTTCGTCGGTGAGACCGTCAAACTCAATGGTTCGACGGCGTCCAGCAGAACGACGGCTTATGATTTCAAGAAACCTGTCAAACTGTTGGTGACCAACCAGAACAAGTCGAAGGAATATACCGTGTATGTCCATGCTTTTACTGGCCTGCCCGTGGTATGGATAGAGACCTGGGACCGACAGGAGATTGTCTCTAGACAGGAATATGTCAATGCCAACTTCCGACTGGTGGAGGATGTCAGAACCCGTTCTGCAGGCGATGTCATCGAGACAGGCATGCAGATCAAGGGACGTGGTAACTCCAACTGGGCCATGCCCAAGAAACCCTATCGTCTCAAACTCGACCAGGATTACCCGTTGTTGGGTGAACATAAGGACAAAGCCTGGGTACTGTTAGGCAATTACGCCGACAAGACGATGCTGCGCAACAGCACCGCTTTCTATATGGGTGAGATCAGCAACCTCGACTATACGCCGAAAGCCCATTTCGTGGAACTCATGTTGAATGGCAGGTATCAGGGCACCTATCAGCTCTGTGAGAAGCTGAAGCGCTCCAAGCATCGTGTGGATGTGGGCGATGATGGCTTCCTCCTTGAGATCGACGATAATTACCTGCCCGAAGATGCGGTCTTCCGTACGCCCAACCTGAAGCGACCGGTCAACATCAAGTCCCCCAGTGTCGAAACAGGCAGTGAGGACTATAACTATGTCAAGGACTTTGTCACGACGGCCGAGAACGCACTGTATTCGACAAACTTCACCGACCCTGAGAACGGTTGGCAGAAATACATGGATATGGATTCGTTCGTCGACTGGTACCTCATCTGTGAGATCGCCAGATGTAACGATGCCGTGTTCTTTACCAGCTGTTATATGAATCTCACCAGAGGTGGCAAGTTGAAGATGGGCCCGATCTGGGATTTTGATACGGCCTTTGGCAATGTGAATTACAACAATAACTTTAAGACGGAGGGCTTTTGGGTGAAGAATGCCACCTGGTATGCTCGTCTCTTTGAGGATCCCGCCTTTGTGGCTAAGGTGAAGGAGCGTTTTACTTATTTCTATAACCACCAGGGGGACATTTTCCGCCATATGTCTGAGGATGCGGTCTATCTACGCCATGCAGCTGCAGAGAATGAGAACCGTTGGGGCACGCTTTATAAGGAGACCTGGCCCAACTATGACATCTGGGGCAATTATACCAACGAGGTACAGTCTATGAAAGAATGGCTGACGGAGCGCTTCAATTGGTTGGATTATCAGTTTAGGGTTAAAATGTAATATGTATAAGTTATTTGTTAAGCGATTTATAGATTTCTGTGTGTCGCTGTTGATGCTGCTTGTTCTCTCACCGCTATTGTTGGTGATTACTCTCTGGTTGCACTTTGCCAATAAAGGAGCAGGCGTGTTTTTTTTTCAGGAAAGAGTCGGAAAAGGAGGTCGCTTCTTTAAGATTTATAAGTATAAATCGATGACAGACGAGCGCGATGAGAACGGACAATTGTTGCCAGATGCAAAACGTCTGACCAAGGTCGGTCGTTTTGTTCGTTTGACAAGTATTGACGAACTTCCCCAGTTGATAAATATCTTAAAAGGAGACATGTCGCTGATAGGTCCAAGACCTCTTCCTGTGGAGTATTATCCGTTTTATAATGAAACGGAGCAACATCGGCATGATGTGTTACCTGGAATTACTGGCTTGGCACAGGTGAATGGCCGGAAATCTGTTAAATGGAATCAGAAGCTTAATTATGATGTGGAGTATGTCAAGAATCAGTCGTTCACACTTGACTTGAAGATTTTTCTATTGACAATTTACAAGGTTCTCCATCGTGACGATGTTGGTGTGGATACAAGTGGTGTTGGCCATTTCTATGACTTTAGGAGTGAGCAATGGGAAAAAGAAGGCCGTCATGATAAAGTTGAGAAAGCCTTTAAGGAGATGAAAGAAATAATGGATCGTTATAATATTAAATAGTAATTGGACAATGAAGAATATCCTAATTACAGGAATTGGAGGACTGACCCCTCGTTCGATAGCGGGTATTATCAGGGAAAACCATCCCGATTATCGTCTGATAGGTGTAGATGTGAATAAGAAAGCCTTGGGTTTCTTTATGAAGGGGCTACTCGATGATTATTATGTGTGTCCCCGTTGTACGGATCAAGCATACTTCCCCTTTATAGAGAAGTTGGTAGAGGAAAAGCATATCGACTATGCGTTTGTGCAGCCGGAGAGTGAAATTGTGGAGTGGGGCGACTACTTTGAGAAACATGGCCATTATCCTTGTCCTGTTTTCATGGGAAGCAAATTGCTCTCTGTGTCACTGAAAGACAAAAGTATCATGGCCGACCTGCTTAAAGATACGGAGTTTATTCCCAAGACCATCAAAGTAACCCAGGATAATCCCCGATATGAGGATGTAGAGAAAGAGATAGGCTTCCCCTGCTGGATTCGGGCCACAGAGGGCACAGGTGGCTTAGGCTCCCTGAAACTGGAGGATTTAAGCAGCTACAAGTCATGGCTGTTTATCAATAGTCGTATTTCGGAGTTTACTGTCAGCGAATTTCTGACGGGTCGCCATCTTGCCAATGAGATGCTCTATTATCATGGCGAATATGTGAAAGGTGCAGCTCTGGAGTGCGCAGAGTATGTCATGGCTAATACGGCTCCCTCGCATGTGACAGGTAATACAGCTTTTGGCCGTTTTCTGAATGAAGACAGGATCAATGAATTTTGCGATCGCTGCATCAAATATTTGGAGAAGAAACTGAATGTGCCTGCTCACGGCATCTTGTCGTTTGACTTGAAGGAAGACAAGGATGGTCGTCTGAAGGTGACGGAGGTTAATATCCGTCATATGGCCTATACCGGTGTGATGGCCCATGTAGGTTTCGACCTTATAGAGGACACGATTAAGATTATGGAGGATGGTAATGCCGACCATGTTGAGCGTGCTCCTTTTTTCCATTATCAGAAACCATATATATTCTTGAGGGATGTTGATGTGGAACCCATTATCCTGGAATCGGAGGATGTGTTTGAAAAGAATGACGGATGGAGATAGGAAGCATTTTTTCGTTAAGGAAAATTGAGTCGAAACCTGGCAGTGCTTTGACTCTGGCTGGTAAGAATGCCGTATACTTCTCACTTTGCCGTGAGGCTCTTTTGGCGGTTACCCACTATTGTGAGAACGCTCAGAAGCGAGTACTCCTGCCGTCCTATACCTGTCAGACCGTTATAGACCCTTTTTTGCAATCAGGATGGGATATCTGCTATTATAATATCACCAGAGAACTCAGAATTGATACGGATGGTTTGTTATGTGAATATGACCGTTTCTCTCCTGCCCTTTGTGTCGCTCATCCCTATTATGGCGCAGATCTGAATGAAGCGGAACTTCAGGCTTTGTCGGTTATCAAGGAAAAAGGATGTGTTCTGATAGAGGATTTAACCCAATGTGTGTTCTCGACTCAAAAGAGTCCTATTTTTGATTTCTTTATAGGTAGTTATCGTAAGTGGTTCCCGATTCCTGACGGGGCTTTCCTGGTAGGACAGGATGTCATGATGGATGGGATGACAGAGAACGAAGAGTTTGTTCGCACCATGTCGGATGCCATGTATTTAAGGGGTGTATTCCACCAGACAGGTGACGAGAATATCAAGGACATATCGAGACGGGTGGGGAATGTGGCGATTGGTCATATTTCAAAATCAATCGAACCCCATCGGATGTCAGACCTTTCCATTGGTTTATTGTCACAAATAGATATCGATGAGACCAAAAGAAAGAGGTTTGAGAATTATAAGTATCTCCATGATCATCTTTATGGCAGTGATGATTTTGAGCCTGTTGGCAGAGATTTGGAGGAAGTGACATGTGCTCCTTTGTTTTTCCCGATTTATGTCAAAGACAGGTCTGCTTTCCAGAAAAAACTTGCTCAGAAGGAGATCTACGCCCCAATATTGTGGCCAGTGCATACTTCTGCCGTTATGATTAACGATAGCATCAAACGTATATATGATGAGATCCTGATGCTTCCCATCGATCAGAGATATGGCCTTAGTGATATGCAAAGGATGGTTGACGTTATAAAATCATAGGAAGAATGGTGAAGAAACTTGCTATCATTGGTTCCGGTCGTATGGCCTGGATTTTTGGCAAAAATGCGAGTGAGATGGGGATTGAGTCCCATGCTTTTTCTTTTGACGACCATTGTGTTGCCAAGGAAACTGTCACGGAACACCATCTTGTAGATATCATGAAAGTAGATGATGTTCTTGATATCTGCAGGAAGATAGGAGTTCATGGCGTCGTTGCAACAACGGAGCTGACAGTTCCTGTCGCATCTTACGTTGCTCAGAATATGGGCCTGCCATGTATTCCATACGATAAGGCCAAAGTGATAACAGACAAATACCGTAACAGAAAAGTCTGCGAGCATGTAGAAGGCTTGGTGCAGCCAAGGTATGCGGAAGTGTATGATTTGGACGTGTTTAATGATAAGGACTGGCAATTCCCGATAATCTTAAAACCAACCTCAAAAGGTGGAAAAAGAGGAATTGCAGTTGTTGATAGTCCTGACGAGTTAATCTCTGCATTTGGTTACACGAAGCAGTTTGCAGGGCATGATCCTATTATTATAGAAGAATTTATCAAGGGAGGGCAGGAGTATTCTGTAGAAAGTCTTTCTTACAAGGGAAGACATTATATGATTCAAATCACTGAGAAAATCAGTTCCGGCCCCCCTCATTGTGTGGAGTTAGGGCATCGGCAGCCTGCACAACTGTCTCCAGAGATGAGGTCTGCGGTCCAGAAAGCTGTTTTTGGAGGTTTGACTGCTATAGGCGTAGAAAACGGTTCTTGTCATACCGAGATAAAAATAGTCCATGACAAGATCTATCTGATAGAGTTTAACGCCCGCCCAGGTGGTGACCATATTGCATGGCCTTTGACAGAACTGAGTACAGGGTATCCCTATATTAAAGGTCTGATTGAGGTAGCGCTGGATGAATTCCGTGGACTGGATGAGGCGCAGTTGAAAAACTATTATGCTGGTGTCTGTTTCGTTACAGAACAAACAGCCTACTTAAAGCCGCTCTTTGATATATGTGAGCAGTTCGACTGGCTTTATTGGAAAAATGAGGTAAGTAAGGAGTTATTGCCGTTGACTCATAATGATGGCTATCATACGAATTTTATGATGTATTACTCTAAAACGGCTAAACCGGATTTAAATAAATTTATTAAGAAATAATTCTATTGCACGCTATGATTCCTTATTCCTGGTGCCAGAGACTAGGTATCTATTTGGATGCGCTGTATTCGAAGTGGATACGTCATTATCTGGGACATCTTGGTCATAACTCCGTTGTCGGTCGCTCGTGTCGGCTTTGGGGAGGGGGGCAGAAACATATTGTCATAGGCGATAACACAATCATCCAGCGTCATACGATTCTTGGTTGTTGGACAAGTTATCATGAGCAATCCTTTTCCCCGAGTATTACCATTGGTAATCACTGTAACATCGGCGAGTATTGCCATATTACCGCCATCAACAAGATCGTCATAGGCGATGGTCTGTTGACGGGCCGTTTTGTGCTGATTTCCGATAATAGCCATGGTGGTCTAAGTCTAGAGGAAGCTTCCATACCTCCTATTTCTAGGAAATTGGTATCAAAAGGTGCGGTCATTATTGGTAATCATGTATGGATTGGTGACAAGGCCACCATTTTGGCAGGTGTACACATTGGCGATAATGCCATTATAGCAGCGAATGCCGTTGTAACATCCGATGTGCCGGCTAATAGTATGGTGGCAGGTGTCCCTGCCAGAATCATCAAAACGTTATAGACAATGTCAAAACCACGATTGATAGCATTTTATCTGCCACAGTTCTACCCGACGAAGGAGAATGACGAATGGTGGGAGAAGGACTTTACCGAATGGACCAATGTCAAACGGGGAAGGCCTTTGTTCAAGGGCCATTACCAACCTCGTGTCCCTGCAGATCTGGGCTATTACGACCTGCGAGACCCTCAGGTCAGGGAGCGCCAGGTAGCACTGGCCCGTGAAGCCGGTATAGAGGGTTTTTGTTACTGGCATTATTGGTTTGCCGGCCGGAGACTGTTGGACAGGGTTTTCAGGGAGGTCGTTGAGTCGGGAAAGCCCGACTTCCCCTTCTGTCTCTGTTGGGCCAACCATAGTTGGTATCGTAAGACCTGGGATCCCGACATGCCCGACAAACTCCTGATAGGTCAGACCTATCCCGGTGTCGATGATTTTATCGCCCATTTCCACGAGATGTTGCCTGCCTTCAAGGACCATCGTTATATGAAGGTGAATGGGAAATTGTTATTCGGCGTTTATAATGTCATGGGCTTAGGCAAGGATCGGTTTGAGTTGTTCCAGAAGACGTGGAACGAGCTCGCCATCCAATATGACCTTCCTGGTTTTACGTTTTTTGGCTTTACGTTCGAGGATAAGGAGGTGGAGAACATCAAGAAGATGGGATATGACCATGTGGTGGTGGATTATATCAGGGAGATGTTTAATAAGACCCTGCTTCCTCGGAAGATCTGGGAGAGAATGATGCGGACCATCACCCAGAAACCCAACAAGGTGTATGAGTATGATACCTATGCCAATAGTTTGTTGAAGACCTTTGGCCAGCACAAGGATGTGTGGCCGTGTCTGGTGCCCTGTTTTGACCATTCCCCCCGGAGTGGAAACCGGGGCGTCATCCTCCACCGTTCTACCCCGGAACGTTGGAAAACCCTTTGTCAGAAGGTGTTTGAGATGTGCATAGGCAGAGCGTCCGATCAGAATGTGGTGTTCATCAAAGCTTGGAACGAGTGGGGGGAAGGCAACTATATGGAACCAGATCAACTAAGTGGAAAGGGCTATATAGAGGCAACAAGAACCGCATATGATGAGCTGAAATAATGTGTTAAGATGAAGCGACTGTCCGAACAACAGATAGGTAGCTCGCAGAGACAAGGAAACATTGAACTTCTGCGGATTGTATGCATGTTGTTCGTGTTAATCATTCATTTTAACTTAAATGTGATTTTGCGAAATGAGAGTACGTCTGTGTTAATGAACAATATCGCTTTAGTGGTGAACTCATTTGTGATAGTTGCAGTGAATTGTTTCATTTTAATCAGTGGCTATTTCTCAATTCGGCTTAGAATCAAATCGCTCGTTTCTTTTTTGTTTCAAGTAGTGTTCTGTTCTTTCATTGCTGTTGTCATTTTCTTACTTCAGAAAATGTCTCAGCATGAGCCTGTTACTATTGGTTATGTCATTTGGGTTTTATTGCCGTTTAATGCCCCCAATCTTTGGTTCGTCCCCAGCTATTTCATGTTGATGCTTGTGTCTCCTTTGCTTAATCTTCTTTGTGAAAGACGTTGGCTTCATGATATTGCTCTTTGGTCTGCGCTGCTATGTGTTTTTTTCTGCTATGGCGTTTATGGCTACCAAGGGTATAGCATTTATCAGTTTGTGGTCTTGTATTTGTTGGGAAGATATATAAGGTTGATTAAGGTTGAGAAGTTGAGGCTTAAAAGAACACTTTGGTTCCTGCTGTATTTATTGTCTGTTGCTGTCACATTTGTACTAGCTTATAGCTGGGTGCAGAGAGGGCACGATGTGTCTGACAAAATGATGTATGCGTACAGTTCACCATGGGTGATGCTCTCATCGGTGATGTTTTTTATATTCTTCCTGACGTTGAACATCAATAGAAGGTGGATCCTTTTGATTTCCCCATCTGTTTTTTCAGTATATTTACTGCATGAAAATGGGCTTATAAACCACCTTGCATATATCAATCCGCTCAGGTCTGTGATAGCAGATAGTCATACGTGTTATTCAGATATGTATATGTATCTGGTCGTTTTGTTGTATGGAGTGGTCCTTTTTATGCTGATTGTCATATTTGACCGGTTCTCAAGGCTCAGCATTTACAATTATTTGTATTCCAGGTTCTCGCTTTCAAGAAAATGAGTACGTCCGGGAAAATCCTTTCTGGTACAGTCTGGTCTACGATTTGTACGATACTTGGAGCTGCATATAGTTTCTTTGCGACTCCTATCCTGATCGGTTATTTCGGGAATGCTAATTATGGCCTGGTTAGTTTGGCGACTTCGTTGAATGTTTGTGTCGGTTTAGCCGACATCGGAATGAATACAACGAATGTGCGGTTCCTTTCTATATGGATTCAAGAGCAAAACTGGCGGAAAGTTAACGAGCTGTTCAAAACCAGTCTTGCCATCTATGGCATGATGGGTATTCTGAATGTTTTGGTGTTGTCTGTCGTACTTGTCTATACAAAAGACGTGTTCAATGTGTCTGATGCCCAAAATGTTACATTAAGACACCTCTTATGGATTGTCATTATTTGCTCTATACTGAACTGGTATTTCTCATGCATTGAACAGGTTATTCGAGCAACAGAGAATGTTGGATGGTTTCAGAAGATAGCGATATTACCCAAATTGTTCCTTATATTGGTGCTTATTTCCACATTGTTGTTTAAGTTCGATATAGAAACTTTTATGGCTCTGACTATGTCTGTAGGATTTATAACAATCCCTTTACAGGTTAGAAAGATCCGAAGAGAAATACCAGATATATCCTTTTGGCCACAGTTTAATCAGAAGATATTTCGGGAGATACTTCCCTATTCTGTTAATATGTTCTCTTTTGCGATCTTTCAATTCATATATTTTAATATGAGACCGGTTTTTCTAGGTATGCGTGGTGAGATTGAGTCCGTGACAGACTACCGAATACTTGATGGAATTGTCAATGTCGTGGGTTTACTACCTGGCTTGTTTTTTGGTGTTTTGTTACCAACGGCCTCAAGAGTGGTGAAATCAGGCAATCAGGAAGCCTTGGAACGGATTGCTTATGATGGTACTAAATACCTTTCTATTTTTTTGTCCTTTGTGGTATTTGGAATCATGACAATCGGCCATGATTTGTTAATGATATATGTTGGCGAAGATTTTGAGCATCTGACGGTTTGGCTTTATTTGTGGCTTTTCCTTATTATGGGAAATCATACCAATTTCATATCTTCTCTAATGTTATCTCAGCCCAATCTTAGACCCTTAATGTATAATACCGCTTTTTCATCCCTATTGGGCTTGTTATCCTGTTGGTTGCTGATTCCTTACTTCCAGGTTGGTGGTACAATTATGTCTTTCATGATTTATTCAATGTCTCAACTACTGTTCTATTATAATTATTACTGGAAGCATCTGTTCGGACTAAGTAGTAGGCGTATTCTGGTACATAGTCTCATGCCAGGTACTGTCGGCGGTGCTGTCGTGTTCAGCATCTGTATTTTTGTTCCGCATACAGAATCGTATCTTGCGAATATTGTGATATTCGGCTCGTTATATGTATTGCTATTCCTTATGTCGTTATGGCTTATCATGAACAAGACTGATTGGATTTTTGTGAAAGAGCTTATTAAAAAAAGAAGAAAAGATGAAAATGAAATGGCTATTAACTAAATTAGGTGGTCAATATATCTCTGATTATGTCAACAAGCATGATCAGGCGATTGTAGACAGGGTGGAACGTTTACTGACCATTTCCAATCTTCACCAGAAAACATTTTCAGGATTTAAGGGTTGTTATTCAGGAAGGGATGTTGTCATGATTGGAGCAGGTCCTTCTGTCAAGGACTTTAAACCAATTCCGAATTGTATATATGTTGGTCTCAATAGCGCATGTAAGCTGAAAACAGTTAAGTTTGACTATCTTTTTTCAATTGATAAAATGGGAATCGATAAGATCTATTCAGACTTTGCATCTGTAGATTGTATCAAGTTTATAGGTGATCAGAATAAAGGCGCCAGATATCAAATACCAGAGTCTGAGATTTTTAAGATGGGGGATGTGCGTCGATATATGACGGATATCAATATTCATGAATATAGCAAATGTGCTTTGTATTTAGAATCTCAGCCTTTGGGCAATTTCAACAGCGTGTCATTACAAGCTATGCAATTCATATTATATACCAACCCTCGTCGTATCTATCTCGTCGGAATCGATTGTTCTGCGTTGGGGCACTTTGATAAGTCTCAGGGTACTGTTGATGAATTGAAGAAAAGAGCGAAGGATAGGGATGATAATCTGGAAGAATGGGCAAGAATAACGGCACAGGCATGGAATGATCTGAAGGAGTTTGCCAATCTTTATTATCCGGAAACCGAGATTATTTCGGTGAACCCTGTTGGCTTAAAGGGCCTGTTTAAAGATTTATATCAGGAATAATCATGAAACTTGCATCTTTCGACATCTTCGATACTACACTCGTGAGGAAATGTGGTCGGCCGGAGAATGTCTTTTTCCTGTTGTCAAAACAACTTTTCCCAGATGATGAGGGGATGCAGCGCTCGTTCTATATGTGGCGCATTCAGGCAGAACAAGTAGCATGTCAAAGATTTGCCAAGTCCATTGTCGGTTTGAGAGAGATCTATGATGGTTTTGGCGCATTGGGTTTCGGAACGGTTTCAGAAGAAGATGCTATCAAGTCCGAAAAAGACATGGAGTCATTGATGTTGACCTCCAATAAGAGCATTTTAGAAAAGATCTCATCCAAACGTTCAGAAGGTTTCACGATATGTTTCGTATCAGACATGTATATCGATAGCTCGTTATTAAAGGAGATATTGATTCGTGAGGGCTGCGCAGAGAAGCAGGATGTTGTATTCGTATCTTGTGAATATGGAAAGTCCAAGGCTGACGGTTCCCTGTATGATGCGGTCAGGGATTTTTATGGCGCTATCAATTTTTGGGAGCATTTCGGCGATAATAAGCAAAGTGATTATATCATCTGTAGGAAAAAGGGTATTCTGGCAAGATATGTTGATACCTCCTATACAAGAACTGAGCTGTTTATAGAATCGGAATACAAGAAATACCCGTTTGGGAAGACCATGTCAGTATTAATAGGGATGCAAAGAAGTGCAAGGCTTCATCTGTCAGAGAGCGATGTTGATTACACCAATGCTGCCGACTTTGTAGCGTCTCTATACATCCCATATCTCTTATATGTTTTCAGACAGGCACGTTTACACCATATTGAGCGACTCTATTTCTTATCTAGGGATTCTTATCTTTTGTATGAGATGGCCCTGTCATTGCGTGAAGAATATCCAGACATCGAATGCAAGTATTTGTACTTGTCCAGACGATCGCTGGCTCTTCCAACTTTGAATGATCTGGACTCCCAATCAATCGGCAAAATAATGGGGGGATACGATTCCTTGAATGGATTTGAAACAGAGCCGATATTACGTAAGTTACAATTAGACGAGCTGATACAACAGCTCCCTATTAAGGTCATCAAGGACCAAAAGGATGAAAAGGCGTTTCTGTCTTATCTCGCACTTCATGAAGAAGTGATTAGCAGGAAACGTCAAGAATCCAGATTTCTCTTGTATCACTATTTCAGGCAAGAGGGGGTCTTGGATAGTCACATGAAGATGGCTATGGTTGATGTCGGTTGGTTTGGATCGACGAGGTTAATGGTAAATAGCATTCGTTCATCGTTCTCTTTATCAGAGATACCTTTCTTTTATTTAGGCTGTAGGGATGATGTGCTTAGTCGGAAATATGGCATGTTCTATACCTTTCTCCCCCCGGAATTTGTTACAACAGATCTGACATATCTGATTGAGTCCTATTATTCCTCATCCTATTATCCTTCAGTTATTGGCTATCAAGAAAACAACTCATGTATTGAGCCGGTCTTTGAGAAAGAGGATCTCATTTCTCAGAAAGTATCTATTGTCAATGCCTGTGTATGCAAGGTTGTTCTTGGGTATTTACGTGAGATGCCTTATCACAGTATGATCCCCTCTATGGATGTCTGGGGAGTCGCTTTTATATCTTTGTTTAAAAAGGCTGTTCACCTGATAGATTATTCAAGGCTGAAGGATTTGAGAACACCCGATGGTGATAACTTAATAGAAACGATTTCCCCCATAGGTCTGCTAAGGTATCTATATGAGGGGCATACGGGTAAGGCATGTCTCCAAAAGAATAGCATCTATTATTCATATCGGATTGTTTGGTCAGAGAATTATCATTTGCAAAGATGGATCATGTGGCTAAAGCATCTCGTACGATAGCTTCAATTATCGTTGGATATAAAAATGAAGAATTGACAACTGAATTTGTTCAGAAGGAGTTGTCAAAACTCGATGTCGAGACGATTGTTGTCATTGTAAGCAACTCATCGACCGTTGAGGGCTGTCGTTTTTTGAGGGAAAATTTAAATGCCTGTATAGTAGAAGCAGATTTCTCTGGTTATAAGAGTGGACATCGTGTTTATGTGCTTGATATAAAAGAGAATCTAGGCTTTGCTATAGCCAACAATCTGGGCGTGGCATTTATTGCGCGCTTCTTCCCAGGAATAGAATATGTCTTGTTTACAAATAATGATATCAGAATCGTTGACCCGCAGGTTGTGAGTGTTCTTATCGACAAGTATGAATCCGTAGAGGGGGTTGGCATTATCGGCCCCAATATTTTACATGTTGATGGGACGAGACAAACGCCTATGCCCAAGACCTATCTATGGAGAAATATATGGGAAACGCTTTCATCTCCATTGATGTCAATAATAAAGCACCAGCCGGTAGAATATTGTGATTTAGCTCAGGAAGGTTTTCATTATACTTTTGCAGAATGTTTCTTCATTTCCCGTTTGAAGGACTATGTTGCTTGTGGCATGATGGATCCTCATACGTTCCTATATGCTGAAGGCTGCATATTGTCTGAAAGGATGGGTAAGATAGGATTGGGTTACTATTTTGCTCCTGACATGACTGTTATTCATGATAATGGAAGTACTACTCGGAAATATCTTGGCACTTATGTATATAAGATGATGTCTCGATCAAATGCGTATTATTTTAGAGCGTATAGGGGCTATTCTGCTTTTTCCGTATGGTGTTTCTTGACTGTATCTAACATGATGTGTAAATTGGCAGGTCTAAAACGCTTTATTAAAAATATATCATGACAGCCTCGCTGGTTCTGTTTTTAAAGATCGCCCGGAAATTCTATGGCAGTCTGTTTGGCGAGCAGGATATGTTTCAGACCTTACCCTGTGCAGAATTGAATGCAGAATTTGCGTCAAGGAAGATTTTTGAGATGCTAAATCTTGATCATCCTTGTATGATTGCCAGATTTGGGAGTAATGAATTAGGATGTCTGGTTAATTATCTTGGTATACAACATGGCGCATATCCTATGCGAGACTATTTATCAGGGAGATGTCCGGAATGGTGGTGGAACAAGGGTATGATGAAATGTATGGAGACTAATGCGGGTTTTTTTCCTGTTACCGAAGATAATCTTGTGCGATTCTGCAAGTTGATGTTACAGGATATTGAACAGTTGGATATATTGGGAAGTTGGATCAGTTTAGAAAAGTATGTTCAGCATTATTTTAAAAAAGTATATATTACTCAATTGAATCTTCTTGAACCTTTTTTATGTAAGCATCCATGGACGAAGGCATTAGATGGCAAACAAGTATTAGTGGTACATCCTTTTGCTGAGTTGATAGAATCCCAATACACCAATCATCGGAAAGAGTTGTTCTCCAACCCGGACATTTTGCCAGAATTTCATTTACGTACTGTCAAGGCCGTACAGAGTATAGGAGGCGAAGCGAATGGCTTTCGCGATTGGTTCGAGGCTTTGGAATGGATGAAAGGAGAAATGGCAAAGGAGCCTTACGATGTTGCCTTGATAGGTTGTGGGGCCTATGGCTTCCCTTTGGCTGCTGAGGCCAAAAGAACAGGGCATAAGGCTGTTCATTTAGGCGGTGTCTTACAGCATTTGTTTGGTATCCGTGGAAAACGTTGGGAAAATCCGTCCTATGGAGTAAGGGAATGGCAACAGCCTTATGGTTTTTATTCTAACATGATGAACGAGTTCTGGGTCAAGGCTGGTGATGACTATAAGCCTAAGAAAGCCCAGGAAGTAGAGGATGCCACTTATTGGTGATGATGCTATGAGAGTTTTGCATATTTTGGATGAGTTAAAGTTCTCCGGTGCTGAGATCATGTATGTCGCAGCAGCGAAGCAGTTTCAGGAAATGGGGTGTGAGTTGTTTGTAGTGAATACTGCCACCCATTTGGGAGAATATACGCCATTCTTCCAGGAAGCAGGGTACACGATTCTCCATTGGCCTTACGAGCATCTGTCGCTCTTTCAGAAGTTCATCTACTGGAATCGGACCATCCGGTTTATCCAGCGTAACAAGATAGATGTGGTCCATGTGCATCGTCCCGATATGAAATGCCCGATGGCCTATTGTGCCTGGCGGGCAGGGGTCAGTTCGGTATATACCTATCATAACGTATTCCCCTCTAGGGTATTGACCTATCCCTACCATGTGTTGCTGCGTTATGTTTGTAAGTACCTCTTCCATCAGGTTCAGCAGACTATCAGTGATTCGGTTTATGAGCATGAACTGAACTATTTTCATAATTCCACGATTCTGATTAATAACTGGTATAACTCCAATAAGTATTATCCTGCCCGGGAAGGCGAGAAGAGCCTGATTCGTCAAGAACTGGGAATCTGTCCTGAGAGTTTTGTCATTATCTCTGTTGGCGGATGTAGCACTATCAAACGTCATGAGGATATCCTGCAGGCAGTTGCGATGATCCGACAGTCCTGTCCTCAGATCCTCTATCTCCATCTGGGAGAGGGCGACAAGACCGAAGAGGAGCGACAGTTGGCTGCGTCGCTGGGCATTGGGGATGCGGTGCGTTTCCTGGGGAACCAGAAGGATGTACGCCCCTATCTGATTGCTGCCGATATCTATGTCATGCCAAGTCGCTTTGAGGGCATGCCTATTACGGCCATCGAGGCCATGGCCTGTGGCGTCCCAGCCGTTTTCTATAACGTGCCTGGCCTGTGGGATTTCAACAAGCACGGGGACTGTTCTCTTCTCGTGGAAGAACAGCCTGAGCGTTTGGCTGAGGCCATCTTACAACTGTCTCAGGACCCGGCCCTGCAACAGCGTCTCACGCAACAGGCATCCGACTATATCCACCGTGAATTTGACATGGAGACCAATGTCAGGCAAATTTTTGAAGTATGCTATTCAACTCGATAGAATTCCTCTTTTTCCTGCCCATCGTCTTTCTGCTCTATTGGTTCGTCTTTAAGGGCCGCAGGTGGCAGAACCTGCTGATTGTCGTGGCCAGTTATGTGTTCTACGGCTGGTGGGACTGGCGGTTCCTCTTTCTGATAGCCCTCACCTCTTTCTGCAGTTATGCGAGTGGGGTGCTGATGGAGCGTTACGAGGGGCATCGGCGACAACAAAGATATGTGAGTGCCGCCAACATCGTGCTGAACCTGTTGATCCTGGGCCTCTTCAAATACTTCAATTTCTTTGTGGAGAGCCTGAATGGCTTGTTCCTGGCGATGGGCCTCCATCTGGACTGGGTCACGCTCCACATCGTCCTGCCTGTCGGCATCAGCTTCTATACGTTCCAGGCCCTCAGCTATACCATCGACGTCTATCAGGGCAAGTTGAAGGCCACCCACGACCCCGTGGCGTTCTTTGCCTATATCAGCTTCTTCCCCCAACTGGTGGCTGGTCCTATTGAAAGGGCCACCCGACTGTTGCCGCAGTTCCAACAACCCCGTCGGTTCGACTATGCCAAGGCGGTCGATGGCTGTCGGCAGATGCTGTGGGGCTTTTTCAAGAAGATGGTGGTGGCCGACAACTGTGGCACCGTGGTGTCCCAGATCTGGGACCATTACACGACGGCGCCAGGTCTGCTGTTGCTCTTCGGGGCCATCCTCTTCACCATCCAGATCTATTGCGACTTCTCCGGCTATTCCGATATCGCCATCGGCAGTGCCCGCCTGTTTGGCTTCGACTTGATGAAGAACTTCGACTTCCCGCATTTCTCGCGGAGCATCCCGGAGTTCTGGCGCAGATGGCATATCTCCTTAACCACCTGGTTTCGCGATTATGTGTATTTCCCCTTGGGGGGTAGCAGGTGTGGGCGCTGGAAGGCAGTCCGCAATGTCCTGATCGTCTGGGGCATCAGTGGTCTGTGGCATGGCGCCAACTGGACCTATGTCTGTTGGGGCTTGTTCCACGGCACCCTCCTGGCCATTTATAATGTGTTGGGCATCAACACGAAATACAAGCACGTGGTGGCTGCAGAGCGCTGCCTCCCCTCTCTCCGGGAGGCGGTTCAGATGGTGCTCACCTTCCTGTTGGTGGCCATTGGCCTGGTCATCTTCAGGGCGTCGACGATGCATGATGCCATCGGTTATCTCCAGGGCATGTGCAGTCCGTCGTTGTTGGAGCTGACAGCCACGTTGGAGGCCCTGCAGGAGGTCATCCTGCAGATGTATATCATCATTCCCGCTATCGTGATCCTGACGCTGAGTGAGTGGGTGAACAGGCGCCAAGACCATGTGATGCAGTTGGCTGGCGGTGGCTTTGTGGCCCGTCACGCCTGGGTGCGCTATGCCATCTATGTCGGTCTGCTGATCATGATCTTCGGTATGTCGGTCACGAAATCGGAGTTTATTTATTTCAGATTCTAAGCAGATGAAGAGGTTCTGGCTGAAAGGGCTGTTGGTGGTGTTCCTGTTTGTGGTGGCCAATGCCGTGCTGTTATGGGGCATCCCCAAGGATGGTAATGCCTATGAATGTGAATACAACCATAAGGTGGAGCTGATAGCCTTCACGCCCCAGCCCCGTATCATCCTGATAGGTGGCAGTACGGTGGCCTTTGGCACCGACTCCCGTCGCATCATGGACTCCCTGCACTGTCATGTGGTGAACTTCGGCCTGAATAAGGGGGTGGGCATCCGTTATCTGTTGGACGATTGTCTGCAGTATGTGCGGAAGGGCGATGTCATCGTGCTCCAGATTGAGTACGACAACTTCTTCAATGGTGGTAACGGGAATGTGAGGGATCTTACGCAGTTGATGATAGCCACCGACTGGCGGAATGCCACGCGTCTCAACGCCCATCAGTGGTCGAACGTGTTGCAGGGTGTCCCTGCAGCGGTGATCGGTAATATCAACCGACTCCTCAAGTACCCCATCCGGAAAAGCTGGGATAAGCCGTCGAATGGCAACGCCTTTTTTAAGGACGGTTTTAATGAATATGGCGACGAGGTCAACCATCTGGCCTTTAAGGGTGTGGGTGCCAGGGCCACGGGCCGGCGGGAGGAGCGTGATGTCGATACCGACTTCCTCCAGTGGTTCCAGACCATCGTCTTGCAGTACGAGGCTGCCGGGGCGAAGGTGCTCATGGTCCCCCCCGTGGATGTGGAGACCTGTTTCCGCGAAGGCTATAGCTCCAAACTGGAGCCCGCCTTAAAGTCCATCGGCCGATGGTATGTCGTACCGCCTGCCTCCATGGTCCTCAACGACAGCTGTTCCTATGACGGTGGTGGCCACGTCACGAAAGAAGGCGTGCGTCAGAACACCGGTCATCTGATTGAGATTCTACGTCAAGCGATATGAAGCGGATAGCCGTTCTGATGACTGTGCATAACCGGCGAGAGAAGACCCTCCTGTGCTTGGAGCACCTCTTTGCCAACCGGTTGCCTGCCAACTATGCCATGACCGTCTACCTCACGGATGATGGGTGTACCGACGGGACGGCTGAGGCCGTACGGGCCCAGTATCCTTCAGTACAGGTACTCACAGGCTCGGGCGACCTCTATTGGAACCGGGGTATGTGGACAGCCTGGCAGGAAGCGGCGAAGGCGGATTTCGACTTCTACTTCTGGTTGAACGACGACACCTTCCTCTATGAGGATGCCATCGAGGCCCTGTTGATGACCTCAGCACAGTCTGAAGACCGGGCCATCATCGTAGGGGCTACGGAAGACCGCGATCACCACAGCGTCACCTATGGTGGTTTTGTGGGCACCCTGGCCCATGCCGTGATACCCCCTCTGACTGGTCAGCCGGTAACCATCAACTACTTCAATGGAAACGTCGTGTTAGTGCCTCGGGCGGTGTATCAGGTACTAGGCAACCTGGATCCCCGCTTCCGGCATGACAAGGGGGATATCGACTATGGCCTGAGAGCCCAGGAGGCTGGCATCCCGATGATGATGGTGGGCAAACCCTTGGGCGTGTGCGACCTGCATCCGAGGGCCGACCGCTGGCGCGATCCGGAACTCTCCTTGAGCGCGCGCTGGCAGGCATTACGACAACCTACCGGGATGGCTCCCGCCGAATTCTTCTATTTCGACAGGAAGCACCATGGGGTGCTGACCGGTCTCAAACATTATCTCTCCATCCACCTGCAATGCCTGTTCCCCCAGTGGTGGAAAAATGAATAAAGAATGAAGGTACCTGTTTTGATCCTGGCATTCAGTCGGCCGGAACATGTGAAAAGGGCGATGGCGGCGGTGCAGACCTATCAGCCCGCACGCCTCTACCTGGCCTGTGACGGGCCCAGAGCCCATAAGGCGGGCGAGGCGGAGCTGGTGGCAGCCACCCGGCAGGCGATGCTGGATGCCGTGACCTGGGATTGTGAGGTGCATACCCTGTTCCGCGACAGCAACCTGGGCTGCGGACATGCTGTCTATGAGGCCATCACGTGGTTTTTCAAGCATGAGCCCTATGGTGTCATCATCGAAGATGATATCCTGGTGGGACAGGACTTTTTTACGTTTTGTGAGTTGCTGCTCCCCAGATATGCCGAAGACCACAGGGTGATGGGCCTCTCTGCCGAGAACCACAGCGGTCGGACCGACCTCAACAACTCCTATGTCTACACGCCCCGTTTCAACTGTTGGGGCTGGGCCACATGGCGTAGGGCCTGGGAACAGATGGATATGACCATGGCGGCGGCCAGGAACTTGAAGCCGTGGTATCTCACGAAACGGTTGGGTTGGTTCGAGGGCTTGATGATGTTCTACTATTTCAAAGGCGACTACCATCAGTTCATCCCCTTCGACACCTGGGATCTCAGATGGTATCTCAGCATCCTGATCCACGACGGTCTCTTGATCTGTCCCGGTGTAAACCTCGCCGTGAACATCGGCATGGATGGCGGGGCCCATTACGAACAGGGCGACACCAACCCCTATGCCCATCTGAAAGTGGGCCACCTGTCGTGGCCCCTGGTATACAACGATACGGTACAGCCCGACCCCCTGCAGGCCCGATATGACCAGGCCGACTTCTGGCAGGTGCGGAAGATAGGTTTACGTAAAAAACTGAGGAAACTCTTCCATCGGGGATGAGGCAACTGAGTAAGATGAAGACTAGATGAAGATACTGATTGTCGATGTGTTTGGTGCGGTGAACAGCACGGGAAAGATTACCACCCTGCAGTACCGTTATCTGAAATCCCGTGGCCATGAGGTACGTGTCTGTTACCGTGGGGTCCGGGAACCCCGGATCGACAACCCCGACTATCAGCCTGTGGCTGGCACCATCGAGCCCGGGGTGGGCCGGCTCCTGTCCTGGGTCACCGGCTATGAAGGGTTCTGTCATCCCTTGGCCACGAAGCGTTTGATCCAATATACCCAGTCGTTCCATCCCGATATCGTCCAACTGAACATCCTGCATGGTTATTTTATCAACAGCCATGCGTATATCCGGTTTCTGAACGACCACCATTACAGGGTCTGTTACACGATGATGGATGAGTATGCCTATATGGGGAAATGCCCCTATTCCTTCTCTTGCAATCAGTTCCTGACAGGTTGCACAGGCGGTTGTCCGGAACAGAAACACTACCCCAAGAGCTTCTTCTTCGACCGGTCGGCAGTGATCTGGCAGGCAAAGGCGCGTGCCTATCGGGGGTTTGAGCATATCGTCTTTACGGGCCCGGGTTGGGTGGTCGACAGGGCGAGGCGCTCCCAACTGCTCCGGGGTTTTGACATCCGCGAACTGGATGAGCCGGTTGATTTCGGCACCACCTTCCATCCCCGTGATGTCAAGGCTTTGCGGACCCGTCTGAACATCCCCGAAACCCATAGGGTGATCGTCACCGTCGCACAGATGAGCAACCCCCGGAAGGGTGGCATCTACTTCCTTCAGGCGGCAGAGTTGCTGGCCCATCAGGAAGATCTCACCTTCGTCTTCGTGGGCTATGACGTGAAACAGCTGGTCACCCTTCCGCATGTGGTGACGGTGCCTTATGTCTCGTCTCAGGAAGAACTGGCGCAGTACTATGCATTGGGCGACCTGTTCGTCTGTACGAGTCTGGCCGACACCATGCCCAATGTATGTATCGAGGCGTTAGGCTGTGGCACGCCGTTGGCAGGTTTTGCCGAGGCTGGCACCCCCTACGTGGCTCCGTCAGACTATGCCACCTTTACGAAGACCTATGACATCCCCGCGCTGGCACAGGTCATCGCCACCACCCCGAAGAAGACGCCAGAGCGCTCGGCAGCTTGTCATCAGTATGCCGTAGGCCGTTATGCCGGTGATGTCATCTTCGGAAAACTGGAAAAGATCTATCAATCACTGATACAACAATAAATGATTCTATTTAATAAGCCCTACTACTCAGGGAAAGAGTTAGCTTATCTGGAGCAGGTATGCCATTCCACGACCATGTCGGGCAATGGCGATTTCACCAAACAATGCCATCGGTTCTTTGAAGAACGGTATGGCTTCAGAAAATGTCTCCTCACCACCTCGGGCACGGATGCCCTGGAGATGTGTGCCATGCTCTGCCGTCTCCAACCGGGCGATGAGGTGATCGTCCCTTCCTATACGTTTGTATCCTCGGCCCTGGCCTTCCTGCGCGAAGGGGCGAGGGTGGTGTTTGCCGACAGTGGTCCGGACCATCCTGACATCACGGCCGAGACTATCCGTCCTTTGGTGACCAGTCGTACGAAGGTGATCGTGGTGGTGCATTATGCCGGTGTGGCCTGCGACATGGATCCCATCATGGCCTTGGCGCAGGAACATGGCCTTCTGGTGGTCGAGGACGCTGCCCAGGCCATCGACGCCTTCTACAAGGGTCGCCCCTTGGGCGGTATCGGACATCTGGGAGCCTTCTCCTTCCATGAGTCGAAGAATATCCACTGTGGTGAAGGGGGCATGCTGGTGGTCAATGACGACCGTTTCGTCCGTCGTTCTGAGATCCTGTGGGAGAAAGGCACCAACCGTGCCGAGTTCTACCGGGGCATGGTCAACAAATACGGCTGGTGCGACATGGGCAGCTCTTTCCTCCCGTCGGAATTCAATGCGGCCTATCTCTGGTCTCAGCTGGAGCAGTTGGATGATATCCAGCACAAGCGCCTTCAGATCTGGATGTGGTATCACGAGGCGCTGGCAGACCTTCCCGCTTCGCGGGTAAAACTGCCTGTCATCCCCGACTATGCCACCAACAATGCCCACATGTTCTTTTTGGTCTGTGCCTCCCTGGAGGAACGGACGCGGCTCATCGCCTATCTCAAAGAGCATGGGGTACAGGCCACCTTCCACTATCTGCCCTTGCACGCCAGTGCCTATTATCATGACCAGCATGATGGCCGGCCCCTGCCGGCCTGCGACCACTTTGGCGACTGTCTGGTCAGACTCCCCCTGTACTACGAACTGACCGAAGCCGAGGTGAACCATATCGCCGAGGCGGTCAAGGCCTTTTATCGTTGATCCTACCATGAACGTTTTTAATATCGATATCGAGTTCGACCGGAACCGGCTCCACCAACTCGTCAACAATTGTGTCGGCGAAGGGGGCAAGGGGTATATCTGTTTTGTCGATGCCACCATGCTCTCTATCGCCCGGAAAGACCAGCGGTGCCTGTCGGTGCTGCAACAGTCCTTGGCCAACAGCTGCGACGGCGGCTCCATCGCTGCCATCGTCAACAAGATCTATCACACCCGTGTCAGGGCCTATAACGGACCCGACTTCTTTGAGAACATGATCAGACTGTCTCAGTATCGCCAGCTGTTGTTGGGGAGCACCGAGGACGTCTTCCAGAAAGTGAAAAGTGAACTTCAGCACAGGGGCTTTTCCGTGAATCATATCGCCCACCTGCCGGTGCCGTTTGCCCGTGTCGACGACTTCGACTATCCGGCCATCGCGGCAGCGGTCAATGCGCGGAACCCCGACCTGATCTGGGTGTCGCTGGGCGCGCCCAAGCAGGAGCTGTTCATGTCGCGGCTCCTGCCCTATATCCAGCGGGGCGTGCTGTTGGGTGTCGGGGCGGCCTTCAATTTCTATATCGGCCATAACGTCCAGCCCCGTTTTCATCTGGGGGCCCTGCGGTTCATCTGGCTCGATCGTATTTACAGGGAACCTCGTAAGCAGTTGAAGCGGGTGGGTAAGATCCTCATCACCCTGCCCCGGTTGTACCTCGATGAACGAAAAAGAAGTAATAAAAGAAAAGATAATCAATAAATGAAAGACTATTTGTTGATAGGTGTCTTCCTCCTGGTGGTGGAGATCGTCTATATTTGGCTGGCCAGTAAGATAGGGATTGTAGACCGTCCCCATCACCAGAGTTCCCACACGGGGGTTGTCGTGCGGGGTGGGGGCATCATCTTCTATATCGCCTACCTGGTCTGGTTTATCCTCTCAGGCCTGCACAGTCCCATGATCTTCTTAGGGTTGAGCATCCTGGCCTTGGTGAGTTTCATCGACGATATCCATAGCGTCAACCCGAAGGTGCGGTTGGTGTGTCAGTTTGCGGCCTTCCTGATCATGCTTTACGAGATGCATGTGTTCAATCAGCCGTGGCAGCCGTTGCTCCTGTTGTCGGTGGCCTGTGTGGGGGCTGTGAACATCTACAATTTCATGGATGGGGTCAATGGCATGACCGGCGGTTATTCGCTGGTGGCCATCGTGTCGTTGTGGTATGTGAATGAATATGTCACGCCTTTTGTCGAGTCCTCCCTGTTGATCGTCGTCATGGCGTCGATACTGGTGTTCTGCGTCTTCAACTTCCGCCCCCATGCCAAGTGCTTCGCGGGGGATGTGGGGGCCTTGTCCATCGGGTATATCGTCCTGTTCCTCATCCTGAAGCTCTTCCTGCAGGAGGCGCAGCTCTACTGGATGTCGCTCATCATCGTCTATGCCGTCGATGGTGGTATGACCATCCTCCATCGGGCCTTCCTGGGAGAGAACCTGATGATGCCGCACAAGAAACATGCCTATCAGCTGATGGCCAACGAACTGGGGATGAGTCATCTGAAGGTGTCGCTCATCTATATGGGTCTTCAGGCACTCTGCAACATCTGGCTCATCGCCAATCCCGGTAACACTACCCTGTTCCTGCAGCTCATCCTCCTGTCGATGTTGTATATGGTCTTCATGCGAAAATACTATCATCTCCATGTTGAATAAATGTATTCGTTTGGGTTGGTCACTGGTCGTGGCCAGCCTGCTGACAGCTTTGATCTGTCTGCTATACACCCTGGGTCGCAGCTGGCTCCTCCAGGCCATCGACAGTCATGCGATCGCCTTTCTGGAGAACTTCGACCTGATGGGGAAGATCCAGGAGAAATTCCATCTCGACACGATCCCCACCATCTGGCAACTGCAGGAGATGTTCTTCCAGATAGGGAAGATCTTCCTGTTCTGTCTGGGTCTGTCGGTGCTTCTCCTGTTCATGCCGGTCAAAGCGTGGCGTTCTCAATACCATTTCTACTGGATCCCCCGGTTCTCCAAGCTGCCCCGATATGCGCAGCAGGTCTGGACCCAAGTGCGGGAGGCCAACAAGGGGTGGTTGACCGTGCTGGTCGTGTTGGCGGCGTTGCAGTTCGCCTTGAGCTACACCATCATCTATAACTCCTGGTGGAGCGGCGATGACTTCTACTGTACCCTGAACACGGGGCAGCCCTTCTATGTGCGGTTCCTCCGGTGGATCTGGTGCAGTAACATCCATGTGGCCCGTGGCGGGGAACTCTTTTTCTACCTTTTCCCCTTGACGCCCGACCGCTGGGTTCATCTGACGCTGACCCCGTTGTTGTTCGCCCTGTTCCCTGTGGCCATCAAACGGTTGGTACTGCCCAAGCTGGTGTGGTGCTCCCCCCGTGGGGCGGTGTTCTATCTCTGTGCCGCCTGCATGATCTATCTGGGAGTCCGGTTCTCCACCTACTGCTGTTTCTCGGGCTGTGCCAATTATATCTATGGCACCATCTTCGTGATGTTGTTGCTGCCCTATTATGTCTATAGGGTCGATGAGACTGGTTCACATTCCTGGGTGACCATTGCCTTGTTTGGCCTGTGTACCATCTTCTTTGGCCTGTCGACAGAAGGCATCGCCGTGGTCTTTACGGCCCTGTTGTTCGCCCAACTGCTGTGGCGATATTTGAAGGGTCACTCTTTACCACCTCTTTACTATCTGTCGCTCATCACGTTCTGGATGGGCGCGTCGTGGCTGCTGTTCACCCCCGGCGCCTCCGTGCGTGGCATGAACTCTCCTTTTGTAGGGGGGAGCATCCCCTATAACCTGTACGGGCTGCCGTTATTAACCAAACTGAGCTATCTGCCGGAGTTATGGACGGTGGCATGGCGGGTCACGCAGGTGGCTTTTTTCCTGTATATGGCGATGTTACTGTATGGGGTCTATGTGTATGTGAAGAGCGACCACCGCGACAAGGTGCTCCGACAGATCGGAGTCTCGCTGGCTATCGTGGCCATCAGCCTGCTGACGGCCGTGGCCTACATCGCCGGTGCGGTGCCTAACGACTCTACCTTCACGCCCTGTAGCTTTGGTGTCATCTGTGCGGTTCTCTATCTGGCTTTCTCGTTGTCAGAAGAGCACCGGTCGTTGCTGGCTCCCCTGCTGATGGCGGTGGTCCTGTGTGTGTTGTGCGTACGACTGATTGTGCCCTCCTTGTCTTACTCCATGTATCTGAAGCCCTACGAGATTCAGCGGAATGCGCGGATCCAGGAGCAGATAGCGGCGGGCAAGGATACGATCCGCCTTCCATATCCTTACCCGGCCGACTATGACAGTACCCGGACGGATATCCCTCAAGCCGTGAAGATCTCAGAAATGGCGGTCTATTTTAACGTCAAAGCAATAATCGAAGAAGGGAGAAAAGGTAAAAAGGTAAAAAAGTAAAAAGGTAAAAAAGGATGAAAAAAAAAGTTTCCATATTGATTCCTTGTTTTAATGAGCAGGAGGCTTTGCCATGCCTGTACGAGGTGTTGGTGAAGACCATCAATGAGCTGGAGGCGTATGCTTTCGAGTTGTTGTTTGTCAACGACGGCAGTGTGGATCATACGCTGGAGCTCATCCGCCATTTCCATGACATCGACGGGCGGGTGTCGTACATCGACCTGAGCCGTAACTTCGGCAAGGAAAACGCCATGTTGGCCGGTTTCGACTATGTGAAGGGCGACTGTGTCATTGTCATGGATGCGGATCTGCAGGACTCCCCCTCCTTGATTCCCGAGATGTTGCATTGGTGGGAAGAAGGCTACGAAGATGTCTATGCCAAACGGAGAGACAGGGGCCGTGAGAGTTGGCTTCGCAAACACCTGACGCTGGCTTACTATCATATCCTGGACAAGTCGACGCGGTTTGAGGTGCTGAAGAATGTCGGTGACTTCCGTCTGCTGGACAGGAAATGTATCGAGGCCATGAAACAGCTGCGCGAAAACGAGCGTTATACCAAGGGCATGTATGCCTGGATAGGCTATCGAAAGAAAGAGATTCTCTTCGACCGGGCCGACCGGGTGGCCGGTGAGAGCAACTGGAGTTATTGGAGCCTGCTGAACCTGGCCATCGACGGCATCACCTCGTTTACCACCGCCCCCTTGCGCTTGGCCACCATCTCCGGTTTTATCATCGCCATGGGTGCCTTTACCTTCTTGTTGTACTATCTGGGTAAGCGCCTGCTGTTCGGCGATCCTGTACAAGGATTTACCACGCTGGTCTGTATCATGCTGTTCCTAGGCGGCGGACAGCTCATCTCCATCGGCATCTTGGGCGAATACATCGGTAAGATCTTCAACGAGACGAAGCAGCGACCCACCTATCTGATCCGCGACTACATCGTGGGCAAGGACGTGGCCGACAAGGACGAATCCAGTGTGACATGCCCCGCGAACTGATCAGCATCATCATCCCGGTCTACAATGCCGGGAAGTACTTGGAGGACTGCGTGTCGTCCGTCCTCCGGTCCACCTACGAGCAGCTGGAGGTCATCCTGGTCGACGACTGCTCCACCGACGGCAGTGGCCTGTTGTGCGACCGGCTATCAGCCCAGGATGCCCGCCTCAAGGCCATCCACTGTCAGGGAAATGGCGGTCCGGGTAGGGCGCGTAATGTCGGGTTAGACCATATGACTGGCGGCTATGTCGCTTTCGTCGATGCGGATGACACCATTCATCCGGAGATGTACGAGCGGTTGTACGACCTGCTTCAGACCCATCAGGCGGATATCAGTTTCTGTAGTCGGAAGGTGGTCAGCGACTGGTTGGCCGATGAGCATGCGGATACAGGCGTCAGCGTGTTTGAGAACGGTGTGGTCGACGTGGCGAGGTTAGGCAATAGTACCGACTTGGAGAGCACTTTCCTGAAACTATATCGGAAAGCCATCTTCAGTCACCTGCGCTTTCCCGAGTCGCATTGGGCGGAGGATCTCTTCATCGTTCCCGACTATCTGGCTCAGGCCTCCCGAATCGCCTATACCTCCGAACAGTTGTACTTCTACTCCGTAAGGAAAGACAACATCAGCTTTAAGCCACCGACGCGTAAGCGTCTGGACTTCCAGATCCTAGGCTACGAAAAACTGTATCGTTATTTTCAGCAGAAAGCTTTTGATTCCTGTCGTTTTGCACGATATGTCCTGTTCTCCTATGCCCAGGCCTGGCTGTCGTTTGGGGATGTCAAGACCCGGTTTCACTATTGGAAAGGGTATGTCAGTTTTTTTGCCAAACATACAGGCGATGCCTCCAGTAAGGGCTCGCTCCTCTTTCTCTTGGCACCCCAGATCTATTGTTCTTTAATGCGCTATCGCCAGAAAAAATGAAAGATATAGCGATTTTCGGGGCAGGGGGCTTGGGAAAGGAAGTGGCCTGCCTGATCCAGCGGATCAATGAACAGGCCCCCACGTGGCGTCTAATCGGCTTCTTCGATGATAACCCCGACCTGAAAGGGAGGGCCGTGTTGCATTTCGGACCCTGTCTGGGAACGACCGAGGAACTGAACCGCTATCCCCAGCCGTTGGCACTGGCCATCGCCATCGGGAATCCCCAGGTGTTAAGACAGGTGGTGGGGAAAATTCAGAATCCGCAGATTGCCTTCCCCAACCTGATCCATCCCTCTTTTTCAATCTCTGATCCCGAGACTTTCCAGATGGGCCGTGGTAATATCATCCAGGCCAACTGTACGGTGACCGTCGATGTGAAGTTGGGCGACTTCAATATCCTGAACGGCTCGGTCTGTTTGGGTCACGACGCCCGTGTGGGCTCCTACAACATGCTGATGCCGGGCGTCAGGATCTCGGGGGGTGTCACCATTGGTGATGAGAACTTCTTCGGGGTCTATGCGGTGGTGCTGCAACAGCTCACCATCGGCCATCGCATCCGGTTAGGGGCGGGGAGCATCCTCATGAAACGACCCAAGGACGGCCATCTCTATCTGGGTAATCCGGCCATCAAGACGGAACTTTGAAACAACAACCAACCCATAAAAACAATGAAGACATTAGAAGAATTCGTGGCGCTCTGCGCAGAACAGTTCGACGACGCCACCGCCAGTCAGATCACTGCCGCCACCGCCTTCCATGAGTTGGACGGCTGGTCGTCGCTGGTCGGTCTGTCGCTCATCGGCATGATCGCCGAGGAGTTTAATATCGGTCTCAAGGGCGATGACATCAAACTCTCTGTGACCCTGGAAGATCTGTATCACCGTGTCTTATCCAAGCTCTGATGGCTTTTCTGGAGTTTAAGAACGTCCGGATGGCCGGCATGAGTGCCGGTGTACCGCTGCGGAGGGCGTGCAACCTCGACATCCCCGACATCTCTGCCGACTATGATGCTGCGAGCTTTGTGGAGGCAACAGGGGTGCTGGAGCGCCGGGTGGATGAAGATCTCACCACCTCCGATCTCTGTGTAGCTGCGGCAGAGCGCCTTCTGGCCGATCTCGGTTGGGACAAGTCTGAGGTGGATGGACTGGTCTTCGTCTCCCAGACCACCGACTACTACCTGCCTGCCACGGCCTGTATCATCCAGGACCGGTTAGGCCTGAGTCAGGAGTGCTATGCCCAGGATATCGTCTTAGGTTGTTCGGGATGGGTGTACGGCCTGAGCTCCCTGGTGGCCCTGATGTCACAAGGAGGGCTACGAAAAGCCCTGCTGATGGCTGGTGATGCCCGGCGGCGTGTACCACTCAACGACCCGCTGTTCGGCTTTGCCGGTACGGTGACGGCCTTGGAATATCAGGAAAACGCGCCGGGGTTCCAGTTCCATTTCGGTACCGACGGCAGTGGTTTCGATGCCATCATCATCCCGGATGGTGGTTGCCGTAATCGCGTGACGCCTGATTCCTTTAAGGAAGAGGTGATCGACGGCCGGACCTATAACCGCCTGGAGACGCGTATGAAGGGCATGGACGTCTTTTCATTTGGTATCATGACGGCGCCTGCCTCCATCAAGAAGTTGGCAGCGCATTTCGGTTTTGATTATCGGGAGGCGGACTACTATGTGCTGCATCAGGCCAATCTGAAGATGAACGATATGATTATCCGTCGTCTGAAGCTGCCCGCGGAAAAGTTCCCCTCGTGTATGTACCACTTCGGTAACACCTCGTCGGCCTCGATTCCCTTGACGATGGTCACGCAACTGCCAGAGCAGCTCCGCACACGGCCTGTCAAACTGATCGCCTGTGGCTTCGGCGTCGGCCTCTCCTGGGGCTCCGCCGCGTTCACCACGGACCGGGTAGTCATATCGGACTTGGTGGAAGTCCCTTCCCCCTTGTCATCACAATAAGCCCCCTTATTGTCATCTCGACTAAGCGAAGCGCATGGAGAGATCTCATGAGATTTCTTGGACAAGCCAAGCGGCAAAGCCGAGCGCTCGACTACGCTCGAAATGACAGAGGGAGATTTCTCGACTACGCTCGAAATGACAGAGGGAGATTTCTCGACTACGCTCGAAATGACATATGTATAACCCCTTTATATTAACAGACAAGACACTCCTGATAACCGGAGCGTCATCGGGCATTGGCCGGGCGACGGCCATGGAAGCCTCGCGCCTAGGCGCCCACGTCATTGCCTGTGGCCGCGACCATGAGCGCCTGTCGCAAACCCTCCATCTCTTGGAGGGCGCCGGACATATCCCCTTCGAGGGCGATCTCCTGGAGCCGACCACCATCGACCGGTTGGTCAGCGAAGTGCCCGCGCTGGATGGCATCGTCCTCTCCGCCGGCAAAGGCCTCACCCTCCCGTTCCAGTTCTGTGGTCGTGAGCAGTTCGATGAGGTCTTTAACATCAACTTCTTTGCGCCCCTCGAACTCCTGAGACAGTTGTTTAAGAAGAAAAAGCTCCGTCCGGGTGCTTCTGTGGTCATGATCGCTTCTATCGCCGGTACAGGCCGAAGGTCTGTGGGCAACTCCGTCTATGGCTCGGCGAAGGCCGCACTGCAGTCGATGGTGCGCTATACCGCGCTGGAACTAGCCCCCAAGAAGATCCGGGTGAACGCGGTCTGTCCGGGCATGGTCAACACGCCCTTCATTCATAGCGGGGCCTTGACCGAGGAACAGTTGGAACAAGACCGGGCGTCGTACCCCCTCAAACGCTATGGCGAACCCGAGGATATCGCCCATGGTGTGGCCTATCTGCTGTCCGACGCTTCCTCGTGGGTCACAGGCACCTCGTTGGTCATTGATGGCGGCATCACCGCTAAATAAATCCTATACAATATGAAGACTATTCTGTCAGACACCAAAGCCATCATCGCTGCTGTGCTGAAGATCCCCGTCGAACAGTTGGATACCAACGCCGAGATGACGGCCATTGCGGGTTGGGACTCCTTGCGCCATGTGATGATCCTCGCCCGGTTGGAGGAGCATTTTGATGTCGTATTTCCGTCGGACGATATCTACGACCTGACCTCAGTCCGGGCTTTTGTCGATGAGATCACGAAACTATTAAAATAGGTAGCCTATGAAACGCAACTTCCTGAGACTCGTTGGTCGCCAGTTGTATTGCTTTTTCTTTGCGGATAAGATCAATGGTAAATATACGCAGGTGAAAGCGCAGCCCCACCGGGTGAACCTCTTTGATTTCCGCCCTGACTATGAGGGTGTCGACTGTTTTAATCACAGCCGTTACAACCTGGGCGACTACCTAGGGTTTGTGGTGGCCGACTTCATGCTGAAGAAACGAGGACTGTCACTAGACACCTGGGTACCCAAGAAAAAACATATGAACTCGGTGGGTGCCACCATCTTCTCGTCGTACCAGACCACCACCATCTGGGGCAGTGGCGTTCATCATGGCACGGGCATCTTCCTCAAACCCCTGCATTACTATCCCATCAGGCGGTTGGATATCCGCTCGGTACGCGGTCCGCTCTCCAGGGAGGTGCTGCTGAAGATGGGGCATCAGTGTCCGGCCATCTATGGCGACCCGGCGGTGTTGATGCCCCTGGTCTACCAGCCGCAGGTGGAGAAGACCGATGACGTGTTGGTGATTGCCCAGATCCGCACCGAGGTACAGTTCCGGGCTGAGCACCCGGGACTCCACATGTTGTCGATGAACACCAACGACTACAAGGCGGCCATCGACACCATCGCCGCCAGTAAGAAGGTCATCTCGAGTTCCTTGCATGGCATCATCCTGGCCGAAGCCTATGGGGTGCCGGCGGTGATGTTCCGTGGCTTGGCGAAGAATGTGGACTTTAAATACCTCGACTACTATGCCAGTACCGGGCGCTATGATGTCCATCTGGCCGACACCTTTGAGGAGGCTTGCCGGATGGAGCCCTTGCCTCTGCCCGATATCAAACCCTTGCAAGAAGCCGCGATAGCCACGTTCCCTTACGATCTGTGGGAATATTAGAGTGCTGACCGATGTATCCCTATAGTCCGCTCCTTCAAGCCATCTTCAGTGCTGGTGCCCGTCATCCGGAAAAGGTGGCGCTGGTGGCAGGGCAGGAGAGGGTCTCCTATGCCCAGCTCTGCCGGAAAAGCCGGCAGGCCGCCGCTTTCATTCAGTCCAAAGGGTACAGGGTAGGGGATGTCCTTCGGTTGGCCGCCGTCAAGGAACCGCATTTTGTCTACATGGCCCTTGGGGCGATGATGGTGGGTGTGATCGCCGAGCTCATCGATCCGCAGTCGACCTTGGAGCGGTTCCACTATCTGCCGGAGGAGATAGAAAAGACGCCCCCCTTGGCAGAAGCCCCCGCAGAACTGAAGGAGACGGATATCATCGAGATCATCCATACCACAGGTACCACGGCCCGACCGAAGCTGGTGTGCCTGTCGCACTACAATGTCTACTGGGCGGCCCGCTATACCAGCGATGCCGTGCAGAACGACGAGCACGATGTCGAAGTGGTGGCCATGCCACTCTGTCACGGCTTCGGTCTGCGCCGCCTCTACCTCTCCCTGATGAACGGGGCCACGGCGATCTTATTGCCCAACATCGCGAATGTGCGCCTGTTGCTGAACACCATCGAGACCTATCAGGTCACCACCTTGGCGCTGTCGCCAGCGGCCTGGAGGTATATCCGGCAGATCAGTGGCACGCGCATCGCGAAATATGCTGGCCAACTGCGACAGATCGAGTTCGGCACATCGGCCCTGTCGTTGGAAACGAAGCACGACGTGCTGACGCTGTTTCCCGACACCCGTATCTACGACAACTACGGTCTGACGGAATCCAACCGCTCCACCTCGCTGGAACTCCATGACACCGCCCATCTCGACTCCATCGGCCGTCCCATCGCCGACAGTGTCACGGTCCAGGTGATCGATGGAGAGCTCTGTGTCCATGGCCGACAGACCATGGTGGGCTACTGGGATGCGGAAGACAATGAAGGCGCTCTGGTGGATGGGCTGGTGAGAACTGGTGACTGTGGCTACATCTCTGACGATGGCTATGTCTACCTGACGGGTCGTGTTAAGGAGATGATCAACGTGGGTGGCGAGAAGGTGAGTCCTGCCGAAGTCGAGGAGGCTATCTGCCGACTGGGGGTCGGGGATTGCATCTGCGTCAGTCATCCCCATGAGATGCTCGGCGAAACGGTCAAGGCTTATATCCTCCGCGGCTCCACAACCCTCACCTTCGAGGAGATCGACACCCGCCTCCGCTCCCTCCTCCAACCCTTCAAATGTCCCACCCTCTACGACTGGATCGACACCATCCCCATCACCCCCCTCGGCAAAAAACAACGTACCTCTCTTTCCGGAAAATAAAAAATCGCCCCGAGTTCAAATCTCGGGGCGATTTCATTTAGGATTATTTGTGATCTTCCTGCCACGTGGTGGGCTGTAGATGCTGATACTCTATGGATGGCAGGAAACAGGGACAAGCCTTGTGAACGCCTTCCAGTTCGCAGTGGCCGAGGATTTCTGCATCGGGGTAGTCTTCTTTCAACGATCGCAGCAGGGCTATCATCGCGTGGCGTTGGGCTGGTGTACGGGTGTCGGCTGCATGACCTTTCTCGTCGAGGCCGCCCTCATAGCAAATGCCGATGGAGTGGGCATTGTAGTGGCGGGCATGAGCGCCCACCATTTCTTCGGGGCGGCCTATATGTAACTGGCCATCACGGGTTATGTAGTAATGATAGCCGCAGCATTTCCAGCCTCTGGCTTGATGCATCTTGTCGAGCTTCTCGAACGAAATGCTTTGGTCGGGCCGCGAGGCGGTACAATGAATAACGATCAAATCTATTCTTCTCATAAGCTTAAAGCAAACTTGGCAGATCGCAGCTCTGCATTAAAAACGTTGATACAAATGCGGTCATCACCGTCAAAACGAAGTTTCCGATCTTATCGGATGTAACATTTTTAAAAATCTTCATAAAACTATTATTTTTATAAAATTAAATTATCATTTTTTTTGCAGGGCCCAGCCCTACAACCCGTTTTCCGAGAGTAAACTCTCGGTGTATTGTCCTTTTCTTTGGCGCAAAGAAAAGAACTAAAAGAAACATCCACCCCCTCCAAGGCCTCCCCCTATATGGGGAGGATGCAACGCTGAAAATCGCAGAAACCGACGATTTTCAGATTAACACCAAGGTAGATTTGACCATCAAAGGTCAAATCTGATTTTTATCGGCTGCGCCCTGTTGTAATGAGCCCTGTAATGAGCCCCTTTCCAAGGGGCGGCGATAGCAGGGATGTCAAGACCATGGCTCGCCCCTTTAGGGGCACAGGCTTTGCGAGCCATACCAAAACTCTGAAAATGAGGGTCTCTCGAAATTTTCAGTTAAGTCCCTTGCCAAAGATTGGCGAGGGGTTTGGGGAGTGGTCTGAAGCCCTCTTGGCTAAGAGGGTTGGGTGATCGGTAAAAGGGGTTCTTGGCATAGCCAAGCGGCAGAGCCGAGCGGGGGTTGATGGAGATACCGAGGGTTTACCCTCGGAAAGGGGTTGCAGGGGTACCCCCTGCGAAAGAGGGGCATGAGGTTGAGCAAGCGGCATACATGACAGGGCTTGGATGTTGTTTCAGCTCTGAGGCTGACAGGTGTGTCATTGCCTTGCTCCGGACTCAAGCCTCATGCCCCTCAGGAGGGAGGGGCGAGCCTAGTCCCCTGTGTCGGGAGAGACAGGAGATTCTGGCTCGGTGTTCATACTGTTGTCATGAGTCTCCTCAAAGACCACATCTTTGAGTAACGTGATTGCATTCACGTACTTTTGCTTCACTTTGCCATTCTTCTTCTCCTGTCCCACGACGACACGGGTGGTCTCCGGCTGGAACAGCACCCGTCGGGTAGAGATGGTGCTGGCTCCGCAGTCCTCGATCTTGTCGACACCGATGCTCGAGAATCCCACCTTGAAGATACCGATACCGTCGAGTTTGATCTTCTGACCCATCTCGAAGAAGTGCTTCATCGCCTCACCCAACTCCTGGAGCACGGCCTTGATATCACTCTTCTTCACACTGGCCTGGCGCTGGATAAACTCCGACAATTCTTCTGTGCCAATAAAGTGGCTGTCGTACACGGCCTCGGCGAAGTACTTGCCGTAGGCTGTATTGTACTGGTTGTTGTTCTTTGTTTTAATAAACTTCTGAGACATTTTTTAAATTGAAAATTGAAAATTGAAAATTGAAAAGTTTTGGGTAGCCGAGCGGAGGGAGGGGGGACCTTTGGGGCGTTCAGATAGTCTCTAACTGCTATCCGGATAGTCTCTTACTCGTGTTCAGATAATCCCTTATAGGGTAAAGGAATAGTCTGAATGAGTGGTTCAAGACGTCTGGACGAACCATAGGTGACATCCCTGCTTGCTTGCCGAGTGCGAATTACGGTGCAAGGCGAACGCAAACAAGCTTGCTTGGTTTGCTGAGCCGCAGCCCGTAATCGCCGTTGCATCTTCATTGCAACGGCAAAGTTACAACATTTTTGAAGGGTGGTTTCGGGTTATGGTGACATACGGGAGATAAAGTGAATTAATTCGAGATAAAGTGGCATCGTTATTCAATATCGATGCAAAAGGTCTCGGCGATGAACTTCACGATGTGTGGTGGCCACATCCTGGCACCGGGCTGCAACCCCATGGCCTGCAGCTCTTTCTCCAGTGGCTTGCACCATTTGTTAAAGGTGTTCAGACTCACCCCGGCCTTATCGGCCAATTTTTGTTTACTCAATGCCTTCATATTCTTTAATCTTTAATCTTTAAGCTTTAATCTTTAAGCTTTACTTTTTACCTTTTCGCTTTAATCTTTATGAATTGAAACACTCCCTGTCATGTCGAGCGTAGTCGAGCGCCTTTTGTCATTTCGAGCGTAGTCGAGCGCTCGGCTTTGCCGCTTGGCCAGTCCAAGAAATCTCATGAGATCTCTCCATGCGCTGCGCTTAGTCGAGATGACAAGTGGGTTGGTCATGAGATCTCTCCATGCGCTGCGCTTAGTCGAGATGACAATCATAAAGCTTAATGCTCAAAGCTCAATGCTCAATGCTTAAAGCTCAAAGCTCAATGCTCAATGCTCAATGCTTAAAGCTCAAAGCTCAATGCTTAAAGCTCAAAGCTCAAAGCTTAAAGACAAAATCGACTAAGTCGATTTTCCCCCTCTTCTGCTCTTCTGTGGCGTGGAGCTCCAGGACGGGAGAGACGCGGATGGGCGGGGAATCCTCCCAAAAGGGCTCGGCCATGACTTGTTGGGCGATGTCATACCAACGGGCGAAGGTCTTGCCCTCGGGGTCGGTATCGGGGAAGAGGACGACCTTTCGGCCCCGGAGGGGACGGAACTTGTTGACCTGCAACTCCCCCAACCCCCCTGTCGCCAACCAGATGTACTGTGGATAATGGCCGCTCAGGATCACAGCCGTCTTCTCCGCCTCTACAATCGCCACTGGTCGCTCTTCCTCACGAAGGCTGAATCTTGGACCTAACAGCTGGTGCAGCCCAAATAAGCAGTGCGACGTGCTGTTCTGATCGGTGGTCCTGCCCTGTCGTTTGGCCAGGAGATAGCTCACCCAGGTAGGTGGTCGCTCTTTGTTGCGGTGACAGTCGGGGTGGTAGTACATGATCTTACCGTCGTGGATACGGCCCTCATGGTCTACCTGCCAGAAGATGACACCACCACTTTTCGAGGCGCCCAGCCGATAACGCAAGACGGCGTCGAGGAGCTGTTCGAACGTCAGGTAACCCATGTTGAGGATGGCCTGACAGAACTGACTCTGAATCGACAGGCTGGAATTGACCATGGACCGGGGGTGGTAGAGGGTGAACGATTCTTCATATAGTCGCTTCCTGATGGCCTGGAAGGTGTGACTAAAAACTTGTTCCCACTTCATACGTCATTCGTTGGGCCCTTACAAGCCCCCTCCTACTATAGCCCTCCCTCTTTCAAGAGAGGGGAGGGGCTATATAGAGGGGGCGGCTTTACTGGGGCAACATCATGGCCACCGGCCGTCCACAACGGTCTTGGTCTGCCCGGACCACCTTGGCTTCCTCGGCCATCCGGAACACCTTCTCGAAATACTTGCTGCGTTTGATGAGCGACAGTTTCATGGCTGTATCCATCAGATCCTGATACCCCATCAGGGCCCGGTCTCCGAAACAGTCGGAAAAAAGTTTACGCAGGTTCCACTCCCAGGAGTCGTCGGGATGCGAGATGATATAAGCGCGGTTGAACAACTTGGGATCGGGCGTGTCGTAAGCGGTGAACTTCCCCTTGGCATCCCGTGGCTGTACGACGGGCTGTTCGCAGGATTCTGGCAGTCCGTTGTCCCTGATCGTATAGCACATCGGCTCATCGATGTCGTATTTGCGGGTCAGGGTCTGTTCGATGCAGAAGACGGGCTTCTCGCCCTGCTTCTGCAGGATCTTCTGACAGGTAAAAACCTCGAACACCTTGTTCATGAGTTCCGTTCCCAGCCAACCGCGCAGGCCTCGGTTGTCGGCGCTGCGGTTCTGGTGGATGACGGTGGTGATGTTACAGTTGTACTGCTCTGCCATGTGCATCAACCCCTCTATCAGGGTCTGGGCCTGGACGCCGTCGTTGATATCCTTCACGAGGTCGCGGATGTTGTCGATCACCACGAGGTCGGGCTTGTAGGCCTCTACGGCCTCTGCCAGCAGGTCGTATCGGTCTTCAATCAAGGCTGACCTCAGATTAAACACAAAGAACAGCTCCTCGGGGAAGTCGGAAGGCTGTCCCTCCTCTTCCTCCCCTTCTTGGAGCATCTTGGCAATGCGGTGCATCAGGATGTTCTGGGTGCTCTTCTGACTCTGTTCCGTATCAATCCACATCACTTTGAGCGGCGCCTCCTGGATACGCTGCATGTTCAGCACATGCCGGTCTTCGGCAGGTCGGGTGCAACAAGCCAACAGCATGGCAATCAGATTGGTCTTACCACTCTTAGCCTGACCGGCGATACCGGTCAGATCCTTTCTGGGGAAACAGGGCTGGCCTTTCAGGCGGATGAGGAACTCCTCTTCGGCAAACTGGCCATGGGGCGTCACACGATACGTGTCGAGCTGAATCAGCTCGGGTGTGACCAAGGAGGCCTCACCAGCATGGGTGAGATCCTCCTGAATGAAAGACTTCTGAACTTCCATCATTTCTTCTTGTCCTTTTTGATGGATTTTGCCTTTTTGCGACCGATGATGGAACCCTCGTGGGCCTTGATGATGGTTTCGAAGGTGCCATCAAGCCTTTCTGCCACCTCGATGGTGAAATACTTCATTTTATCAAGCATTTCAAAAAACTCGTTCTCCTGAGGAGCCTCTAGACTAAGACCCGCCATGAGACGGAAAAATGTTGAATTATTTCCGCGAACCATCTTTTCTGCCTTCAGCGAATTGGGGCTAATGCAATAATTTTTGCAAATCCTGGCTTTGCGACCAGGATACTTGGGATTGTTCACGACATCGAGAATAATCTCATAAAATTCAATGAGGATCTCATCCTCTGTTGTTCTTTTTGAATCCATAATTCTAAACTTTTAATTAATTAATTGTATTGTTAATTTTTATATTGGGAATGATTCCAATTCGGGTACAAATTTACGCATTTTAAAATAAAGTGTGTTCCGTACACGGAAAGTCGTCTCGACGAAAGGCCGAAAATGGACCGATAAAGTTGTACTTTTATTAAAAATTAAGAAAAATCGGAGAAATATTTTGTTATTTGCTTAAATCATTGTACTTTTGCACCCAAATTAAAAACAATGAGTAAAATGATACATCTGTGCCTGGCTAAAATGAGTGAGACAGGCATGGAGCAAAAATACATTCAGGAAGCTTTTGATACGCAGTGGGTCGCCCCCCTGGGCCCCAACGTCAATGCCTTCGAGAAGGACTTGGAGCAATTCGTCTGTGAGGGAAAGCGCGTGGTGGCGCTGAGCAACGGCACGGCGGCCGTGCACTTGGCACTCATCGCCTGTGGCGTAGGCCCCGGCGACGAAGTCATTGTCCAGAGCTTCACATTCTGCGCCTCTTCCCACCCCGTGACCTATCTCGGTGCAACCCCCGTTTTTGTGGACTCTGAGCCAGAAACCTGGAATATCGACCCCGATCTGCTCGAAGAAGCCATCAAAGACCGTATCGCCAAGACCGGCAAAAAGCCCAAGGCCATCGTGCCGGTAGCCCTCTATGGCATGCCCTACGACCTGGATCGTATCATGGACATCGCCAATCGCTACGAGATTCCTGTGATCGAAGATGCAGCAGAGGGCTTTGGCTCGCGCTATAAGGGTCAGGTGCTGGGTACGGCAGGCCGCTATGGCGTGCTGAGCTTTAATGGTAATAAGATGATTACCACCTCAGGCGGTGGAGCCCTGATTTGTAAAGATAAAACGGACTGGGATAAGATTATGTGGCTCGCCACGCAGGCCCGCGAGAGTTATCCTTATTATCAGCATGAGACAATCGGCTATAATTACCGCATGAGTAACATCTGCGCCGGCATCGGCCGCGGCCAAATGACCGTCCTCAACGCCCACATCGCCCATCATCACCACGTCCAGGCTTTATATGAGCAGCTCCTGGCCGATGTCCCCGGGATCACCGTCCACACCCAACCGGACACCCTCTGTCATTTCGAGCAAGCCTCTTGTCATTTCGAGCAACCCACTTGTCATGTCGAGCGTAGTCGAGACATCTCTGAGATCTCTCCATGCGCTTCGCTTAGTCGAGATGACAAAGGGAATATGGTAAGTCGAAATGACATGGGGAATAGTCGAGATGACAAGCCTATTTACGACAGCAACTACTGGCTTACCACCATCACTTTGGACCCTTCCCTCAAAGTCAAGGGCCAGGAGAACGCCTACAAACAAATCATCACCAGCGCTGTGGGCGGGGCGGCCGGTGTGATCCACACGGCCTCTACAGCCGTCACAGACTGCCAGCCCAACGACAATGTCGAGGCGATGCGCCTGGCCTTGTTAGCAGCCGGGATCGAGTCGCGCCCCCTCTGGAAACCCATGCACAAACAGCCCGTTTATCGCCATTCGCCTGCTTATGTCAATGGCGTGAGTGAGGGCTTGTTTAAAGTCGGTATGTGCCTGCCTACGGGTCCCTGTGTGACCGACGAGCAAGTGGCGTATATTGTCAATGCCATCAAAGACAACATCTTGTAGGAAAAAGACAACATTTTGAAGATATTTCCCGTTTTATTTGGTACATTCAAAAAAAAGATGTACCTTTGCCCCCTATAACACTTATTCTAACGGACTTTTTTTACGAAGTAAAAGGAAAAGAGTTCTTGTATGTCACTGGAAATCAGGCAGAACGGACGATTTTAACATAGTAGGCACTCGCGGTTCTCTGTCATGTCAATATGATGGTGACCCCGAGACGTTGTCTCGATTGAAACAGGAAAAATACAACAGTAAAGATGAAAAAGATATTTTTAACACTCATCATGATGATGGGGATGACCATGGGGGCTTATGCGCAGGGCATGACGGAGAGTCAGATCCTCCAGTATGTGACTAAACAGAAGAAAGCCGGTGTCTCTGAGCAGGAGATAGCCACCCAGTTGTTGCAGAAGGGCGCTACCCTTGAACAGATCCAGAAGATGCGCCAGAAATATGCCAGTCAGCTCGAGAAGGCGAGCATGGGCGGTGTGGTCGACGGTGCCATCAGCGATGCCCAGAACCGGATGCGCCAGAATAATGCACCGATGAAAGAGGCTGATCAGCGTGAGTACCGTCAGCAGCAGATGAGTCAGGATGCTCCAGATAATCTGCTCTATAGCGATCAGGGGGCTTTGTCGGAGACGAGTGGTGACTATTTTGATGTGATTCCTGGTAAGAAAGTCTTTGGCCGAGATATCTTTAACAACAAGAACCTGACCTTCGAGCCTCAGATGAACATCGCCACGCCCCAGAACTATGTGCTGGGTCCCGGCGACCAGCTGATTATCGATGTCTATGGCGATACCCAGAAGAGCGAGAGTCTGACGGTCAGCCCGGATGGTGATGTCACCGTACCCGACTATGGGCCGGTGCATGTCAGTGGCCTGACGGTATCCGCTGCCCAGAGCCGTATCCGCAGTCGACTGGGCTCCTACTATGCCAGTTCAGAGATCAAGGTCGCCCTGGGCCAGACCCGCACCATCCTGGTGAACGTGATGGGTGAGGTCAAGACGCCGGGCACCTATACCGTCAGCGCCTTTGCCACGGTCTTCCACGCCCTCTATATGGCTGGTGGTGTCAACGACCTGGGAACGCTGCGTAATATCAAGGTCTATCGTCAGGGCCGACTCATCTCGACCGTCGACGTCTACCAGTTTATCCTCAATGGCCGTCTGGCCGGTAATGTGCGCCTGGCTGATAACGATGTCATCCAGGTGGGCACCTACGATGCCATTGTTGACATCTCGGGTCGTGTGAAGCGCCCGATGGCCTACGAGCTACGCGAGGATGAGAGCCTCTCGACCTTGTTGAACTATAGTGGCGGCTTTGCCAGCGATGCCTACAAGAAATCGCTACGTGTGCTCCGTAAGAACGGCCGCATGAAGAGCGTCTTCAATGTCGAGGAATTTGAGCGCAATGCCTTTAAGATGGCCGATGGCGACTCGGTGATTGTAGACTCTATCTACGACCGCTTTGAGAATATGGTCGAGGTGAAGGGCGCTGTCTATCGCCCCGGTCTCTACCAGTTGGGCGACAAGGTGAGCACGGTCCGCACGTTGATTGATAATGCCGATGGTGTGACCGAAGAGGCCCTGATCTCTCGCGCCGTGCTCCGCCGCATGAAGGCCAACCGCACCCAGGAGGTGCTCTCCGTCGACCTGAAGGGTATCCTGGAAGGGACGGCTGCCGACCTGCCGCTAGAGAACGAAGATGTGCTCTTTATCCCGACGATGGCTGAGCACATGAACCTGCGCACGCTGACCATCAATGGAGAGGTCATCTTCCCGGGCACCTACGAATATGCCGACAAGATGACCATCGAAGACCTCATCCTGCAGGCCGGTGGCCTGACGGATGAAGCCTCGACCGTGAAAGTCGATGTGGCCCGGCGTGTCATCAACCCCGAGGCCACGACCGCCACGATGGATATCGCCAAGACCTTCAGTTTCTCCATCAAACCCGGCTTCGCGTTTGATGGTGACCGCAGCTTTACCCTCGAACCCTACGATGTGGTGTCTGTTCGCCGCAGTCCGGTATCTACAGAGCTCTTCACCGTCAGTGTGGAGGGCGAGATTGCCTTCGAGGGCCGTTATACGCTGAGTGTCAAGAACCAGCGCCTCTCCGATGTGGTCAAGGAGGCCGGTGGTGTCATCCCCGGCGCCTATGTACGCGGTGCCCGCCTCATTCGTCAGATGAATGAAGATGAACGTGCGCGCATGAAGGAGCTGGTAGAGATGGCCAGACAGTCATCCTCCTCCGACTCCCTGAGTCTGGAGCAGTTGGCCTTGCAGACCACCTATAGCGTAGGTATCCATCTCGACGAAGCCCTGGCCAATCCTGGCTGCGACGAGGACATCGAGTTGCATGATGGTGACGAGCTGATTATCCCGCGCTACAACCGTACCGTCAAGATCTCGGGTGATATCCTGAAGCCGAACGTCGTTGCCTTCAAGGATAAGAAGAGCTACAAATACTATATCGAGCAGGCCGGTGGCTATGGTAAGCGTGCCCGCACGAGCCATACCTATATTCTCTATCAGAACGGAACCATCGCCAAGGCCTCGAAGGGCAAGATCGAGCCCGGCTGCGAGATCGTCGTTCCCACCAAGGGTCCGAAGGATAGTGCCAACCTCCAGCAATGGCTTTCCATCGGCACCTCTGCCGCATCGTTAGCAACAATGTTCGTCAGCATTGCTAACATGCTGAAATGATGTAATTAAGAATCCCCGCTCTCTAGCGTTCGCTCCCGCCCACCCTCGTTCATAGGGGGCTTCTCGCCCCCTCGCCGCGCGGCTACCCCCTCGGTGTTTTAGCATGGTATTAGATTAAATAAACATGGCTCGCCCCTTTAGGGGCACAGGCTTTGCGAGCCATACCAAAACTCTGAAAATGAGGGTCTCTCGAAATTTTCAGTTAAGTCCCTTGCCAAAGATTGGCGAGGGGTTTGGGGAGTGGTCTGAAGCCCTCTTGGCTAAGAGGGTTGGGTAATCGGTAAAATAGAAAAAATATTATTATTATGAATAATGAAGAAATAAAAAAGCAGGAGTTATTAGAGGATGAAGAATCCTCTATAGATTTTAAGAAAATCTTCTCTGACCTTCTTAAATATAAGAAGCTCTACTACAAAGTGCTCCCTATAGCCTTTGTCTTAGCAGCAATTTATGCTCTAAGCTTACCCAACTACTACAGTTGTACTGTAAAGTTGGCCCCAGAACTTGGTTCTTCCGCCAAGGCCGGCGGAAGCCTCGCCAGCCTGGCCAGCAGCTTCGGCGTAAATCTGGGCTCAGCCCAGCAAGGCGCTGATGCCATTAACCCAACCTTGTACCCCGACCTGATGAACTCGGTCGACTTCAAGACCGACTTGTTCAAAGTCAAGGTACGCCGCGAGGATGACAATCAGTTCTTCACCTATTACGACTATCTCGCTAAAGAGCAGAAGCTCTCTTGGTGGTCAGCTGGTATGAAGTCCTTTTTCGATCTTTTCAGTTCCAAGGAAGAAGAATCTTCAAAGATTGATCCCTTCCGTCTGAGCAAAAAACAGACCGATATTGTGAAAGCCATTGATAAAAATGTGGTTTGCGATGTGGATAAGAAAACTTTTGTGATTACGATTAGCGTGACCGACCAGGATCCCCTGATTTGCGCCACGATGGCCGACACAGTGAAGACCCGCCTTCAGAAATTCATTACAGACTATCGTACGAGCAAAGCCCGTGTGGATTATGACTACAATCTGAAACTCTCTCGCGAGGCCAAGGCCAAGTATGAGCAGGCTCGTGACCGCTATGCCGCTTATGCCGACTCCCACCGTAATGTCACTTCTCAGAACGCTCAGACCAAGGAGGCAGACCTCCAGAGCGAGATGCAGCTGCAGGAGCGTATCTATCAGCAGGTGGTAGCTCAGCTGCAGCAGGCCGAGATGAAGGTACAGGAAGAAACCCCTGCCTTCACCACCCTGCAGAGTGCGACAGTCCCCGTAAGGAAAGAAGGCCCCAAGCGTGCTCAGATGTGTCTCATCTTCCTCTTCCTCGCCGCCCTCGGCACCACCGCCTGGATCCTCTACAAAGAAGACGACCTCAAATCCCTCCTCGGCATGGACTAATATGATACATCTTTCAGATAAAGACCATAAAGCTCAAATGGCGGACATGGCATCGTTTGATGAGCAGATGCCGTGCGTCGGGATCTTCTGGTACGACCCGGAGGAGCATAACTTCTTTGGGGTGCATAAGAAGGAAATCACCCCCAAGATGGTTGAGGAGGCGGCCGAGAAGGGGATGCCCTTCATTAATTATCCTAAGCTGCACCGTCAGATTTGGGCAAAGGAATACTTTAAGGCTCAGGCAAAGGGTGAGCGTACAAAGTTCGAGGGTGACTACACGCAAGTTCCCCGTGGTCGTGTGGCATGGAACGTTAATAAGTTCATTGTGCTGGTGGGTAAGTGGGCCGAGCCCATCCAGAACGAGCTCACCGAATTGCTGGAGCAGGAGTTCTCACTACCGTACTTCGAGTTCGTGTACGACTATCACTGGGACTTGGGCCATGGCTGGTCCGGCGACATGCCCACAACTCGGTAATCTCCTTCCCCTGTCATCTCGAGCGCCCCTTTATTGTCATCCCGAGCGCAGTCGAGGGATCTCATCATCATAAGACATCCCCCCATTTTCGGTTAATCCGGGGGGGATTAACCGAAAAAAAGAAATATTATAAAATGCAAGTAATCAAAACCGCCATTGATGGCGTAGTAATTATAGAGCCTAGAATCTTTGAAGATTCACGAGGCTATTTCTTCGAGTCATTCTCTCAGAGAGATTTTAACGAGAAAGTGCGTCCTATCACATTTGTCCAGGACAATGAGAGTAAATCTTCCTATGGTGTCATGCGAGGTCTGCATTTCCAGCGTCCTCCATTCACCCAAAGCAAACTGGTACGTTGTGTCAAAGGCGCAGTCCTTGATGTAGCAGTAGATATTCGTAAGGGTTCACCGACTTATGGCCAACACGTGGAATGCCTCCTCTGTGCTCACGATGAAGAAGCTGCCCGCATCGCAAAAGAATTTGCGGGCTACACTTTCAATGGTCAATGTTCAATGTTCAATTCTCAATTAGGCCAACAGTTTTTCATCCCAAAAGGATTCGCTCATGGTTTTGCAGTCCTCTCCGAAACAGCTGTATTCCAATACAAATGTGATGAATTCTATCACCCAGAGGCTGATGGAGGCATATCAATTCTCGATGATTCTCTCGGTATTGATTGGCGAATCAAGGATAAAGCTATCTTGAGCGAAAAGGACACAAAGCATCCCTTGCTCAAAGTCTTTGATTCTCCATTTGACATCAAAATTGATTTGTATTAATCTTATATGGGAGTGTAGCACCTGTATTCGGGTCATAGAGCAACTTCCTGTTGCAGGTGTGAGCTCCTTATTTCATTTATGTAGCCTATGAAAGGAATTGTATTAGCAGGCGGTAGTGGCACACGCCTTTATCCCATTACAAAGGGTGTTAGCAAGCAATTGCTCCCTATTTATGATAAACCAATGGTGTATTATCCTATTTCTGCCCTTATGTTAGCAGGAATTCGTGATATACTCATTATTAGTACGCCTTATGACCTACCAGGATTTAAGCGCCTTTTAGGTGATGGTAGTGACTATGGTGTACACTTCGAGTATGCTGAGCAACCCAGCCCTGATGGATTAGCACAAGCATTTATAATTGGAGACAAGTTTATAGGAAACGATTCTGCATGTTTGGTGCTTGGTGATAATATTTTTTATGGTGCAGGATTTACATCTTTGCTTCGTAAAGCCGTTGAAGATGCTGAAGTCAATGGTAAGGCATCCGTCTTTGGCTATTGGGTGAACGACCCTGAGCGCTATGGTGTGGCTGAATTCGATAAGCAAGGCAACTGCTTAAGCATAGAGGAGAAACCTAAGGAACCGAAGAGTAATTATGCAGTGGTTGGCCTTTATTTCTATCCCAACAAGGTAATAGATGTTGCTAAACATATCAAACCCTCTGCCCGTGGTGAGTTGGAGATTACTACCGTGAACCAGGAGTTCCTAAAAGAAGGTAATTTGAAGGTTCAGGTCTTTGGTCGCGGTTTCGCGTGGCTTGACACTGGCACTCATGATAGCCTTGCAGAGGCATCTACATTTGTGGAAGTGATAGAGAAACGCCAGGGCTTGAAAGTGGCCTGCTTGGAGGGTATTGCTTACCGCAACGGTTGGATAACTGAAGAGGAAATGCGCGAGCTCGCAAAGCCTATGCTCAAGAATCAGTATGGTCAGTACCTTTTGAAAGTGATTGACGAAATGAAGGAAGAAGTGAACAGCGGAACGCTTGTTCATGTTTAGCGGTTAAAGGTTAGCGATAGTGGATAAGTTTACATTCTTTGATATTAGAGTTTATAAGGAAGCGAAGCTGTTAGTGAGAGAAGTTTATACTCTCATGGACAAATACCCAAAGTATGAAACTTATGCATTAAGAGATCAACTACGTAGAGCTGTTGTTTTTGTACCGTCTAACATTGCTGAGGGTTCAGGACGCTTCTCTATCAATGAGAAAATACATTTTATAGAAATCGCTTATGGATCATTAACCGAAACACTTTGCCAACTTGACATAGCCCATGACCTGGACTATATCAATGACAACGAGTTTGAAGAAGAAAAAGAAAGAATTGATGTAATAGGAAAGCAGTTATCTGGACTTCGTGCTTCATTCCAAAAGCAGTTAGAATCCGCTAACCGCTAACCACAAAACCAACAACGATTATTGGATGGAAGTAATAAAAACCGCCATTGATGGCGTATTAATAATAGAGCCTAAGATCTTTGGTGATGCACGTGGCTATTTTTTCGAGAGCTTTTCCCAAAGAGACTTTGACGAGAATGTGGCTCCTATACTTGGTCATAAGGTGAACTTTGTACAGGATAATGAGAGCATGAGCAATTATGGCGTGATGCGAGGCTTACACTTTCAGCGTCCCCCGTTTACCCAAAGCAAACTTGTCCGTTGCGTAAAGGGGGCAGTACTTGACGTAGCTGTGGATATTCGCAAGGGCAGCCCTACATACGGTCAGCATGTGGCTGTGGAATTGACTGAGGGAAACCATAGGCAGTTCTTTGTGCCCCGTGGATTTGCTCACGGTTTTTCTGTCCTCTCAGAAACAGCTGTTTTCCAGTACAAGTGTGATGAATTCTATCATCCTGAGGCTGATGGGGGTATCAGTATTCTGGATGATAGTCTGGGAATAGATTGGAGAATACCAATAGGTAAAGCAGTACTTTCAGAGAAAGACACAAAGCATCCCTTATTTAAGAAATTCGTTAGTCCATTTTATTTGTGAGTTGATTTGTACTAGTTTGAGGAGAATAAGTTGTTTAAGCTAGTAAATGGCTTCTGCAAATATTTTGAATCCGTCCCGCATTAAATCATTTGATGAAATGTCAATTTTAAAATAGTGCGGAAATTTTGAAGCCACTAATGTCAAAAATTAAAGTCAATTTTATATATAATATAGCATTAACATTATCGACTTATATTATACATCTTATTGTATTCCCTTATGTCTCTCGGGTATTAGGAGTAGAATTGATTGGTAGAATAGGATTTGTTGATAATGTTGTTACCTATTTTTCCTTATTTTCTACTCTAGGTATAGTTGTTGTGGGAGTTAGGGAAATAGCTGCATGTGGGGATGATTTTAAAAAGAGATCAGAAGTTTTTTCTGGTCTTTTGGTCTTGCTTATCTATGCTACGATATTTGTAATAGTCTTATTCCTATTGGCAATTACAATTATTCCAAAGTTTATAGAGAACCGTACATTGCTTTTAATTGGAATGTCACAGCTGTTTATGTCCTCATTATTGTTGGAATGGCTATATCAAGGAATAGAAAATTTTAGATACATAACAATAAGAAACATTGCGGTTAAGTTAATCTACGCAGCTCTTGTAATTGTCTTTATTCAAGACAGAGAGGATTATATCTTATATTATATCTTGACTATTTCTGTTGTGGTTATTAACGCAATTATTAATTTACGTCAATCCAGAAATTACGTAAAGTTCGTATATAAACCTGGCTCATGGAAAGTTTTCCTAAAACCAATGATTTCATTAGGCGTATATAGAGTATTGGTTTCAATGTACACGACTTTTAATGTGATTTATCTAGGCTTTGTCTGTTCAGAAACAGAAGTTGGTTATTACTATACATCAATTAAACTATTTACAATTTTTATAGGTGTTATCTCTGCATTTACAACGGTAATCATGCCCCGAATGAGTTCCTTATTGGCAGAGGAGAAAATGGATTTGTTTAAGATAAATATTAAATATTCATTAGATATAATCTTCGCTGTAGCAATACCTCTTATTATTTATTGTATATCGTTAGCTCCTGAAATAATACGTATATTGTCTGGACCGGGGTTTGAAGGAGCGATTACTCCCATGCGTATTGTTACTATAAATGTATTATTTGTTGCTATGGCTCAAATATGGGTTATACAAATATTAATGCCAATGAAAAAAGATTCAGTTGTGCTTTGGGGGTCGATAATCGGAGCAATAGTAGGTCTCACAGCCAATATTCTTTTAGTAGGTCGATTTGGAGCTATAGGCTCTGCATTAGTCCTTATTCTTGCGGAAATAGCTGGGGATGCATATTGCTTTTATTATGTCATAAAGGTAAAGATTGTTGAATTTCCTGCAAAAAGAATGGGTTTGAATTTATTATTTGCGATACCTTTTTATCCATTGTGTACAATTTCGCGACAAATGGTGCCAAATGTATTTCTTTCATTGGTAATGACGGCTGTTTTCTTCACATTTTACTTTTTTATTCTTCACAAATATATTTTAAAAGAAGGCTATATTCACAATTATTTAGAGAGCTTTTTTAGAAAGTCGTGAATTACACAACACGCTTGATACCAACAGGGCACAAGAACAACATAGTCAGGCTGGTTTACGTCCCATGCACTTATTTTAATTACTCATAAGGAAATAAAATAAAGCGGGCTTTTCAGAATGCTCGTCACAAAAGGAACTTACTGATTTGCCAAGTTTACAAAATAGAAAAATGTAAATAAAATTTACAATGAACAGAGCATTAATAACTGGTGGAGCCGGATTTATAGGTTCACATCTAGTCCAGAAGCTCATTGAGAAGGGGTATGATGTTACAGTGCTTGATAATCTTTTGGAGCAGATTCATGGCGTATACCCTGTCAAGACGTCTCCTCTCTTTTGCAGTATCAAGGACAAAGTTCGTTTCATTAAAGGTGATGTTTGCGATAAGACATTATTAGAGCTAGCCCTTGAGGATGTTGATTATGTAATCCACCTGGCAGCGGAGACTGGAACAGGTCAATCTATGTATGAAATCAAGCGGTACATTGATGTTAATATAGGAGGAACAGCCTTGCTCCTTGATATTCTCACCAACACCAAGAATCACGTCAAACGTGTAGCGGTAGCAGAATCCCGTGCCATCTATGGTGAAGGTAAGTATCATTGTGAGAAGTGCGGTGATGTATATCCTACTGAGCGTAAGGATGAGGATATGGCAAAAGGTGACTTTGAGTGCCATTGCCCCAAATGTGGTGGAATGGTTACTTTAGTCGCCACGACAGAGGATAGTACTATCCATCCTTCTTCTGTGTACGGAATTGGTAAACAGGTACAAGGCCAGTTGGTACACTTGATTTGCAAGACCATTGGTATCGAATCAGTATCCTTCCGTTTCCAGAATGTATATGGCCCAGGCCAGTCTCTGACCAACCCCTATACAGGCATTCTGAGCATCTTTTCTAACCGCATCAAGAGCCATAAATGCATCAATATCTTTGAAGACGGCAAAGAGACCCGCGACTTTGTTTATATAGATGATGTGGTGGATGCAACCATTGCTGGTATGGAAGTGCCCAAAGCCAACGGCCATGTATTCAACATCGGAACAGGCGTAGCAACGTCTGTTCTTACCGTCGCACAAACGCTTTGCAAGCACTACGGAATAGAAGTTCCGTTGACTGTTTCCGGCAATTATCGTATGGGGGACATACGGCATAATTATGCGGATATAACCCTTGCTAAACAGATTCTTGGATTCAAACCCAAGTGGACATTTGATGCAGGTATCAAGCAGTTCACAGAATGGGTGAACTGCCAGGAATTACAAACAGATAATTACGAGGCCTCACTGGAAGAAATGAAGCAGAAAGGCCTTTTTAAATAAAGATTGTATGAACTGTAATATAAAAAATGGATACGGTTAACGATAATTAGCACTTGATGCTAATACGTGCCCTCTTATGGGGGCTTCTCGCCCCCACACCCCTCGGTGTTTTCAGGTATTAGATTTTCTAACCTGATACACTTCGGTAGAATGCAGGAGTTACTTCTTTGAAGATATGTAACCATCGACATACGGTTTCTCCTGAGTGACAACGGCAAAAGCCTGTCGGATGAGTTTGTTTGCTACGGCAATGACAGCTACTTTTCCTGGCTTGCCATTAGACCGCAAACGGTCATAACAGGCTCTGCATTCAGTGTTGCATCTCAGGGATGCGAATGCTGCCACGTAGAGCTGACTCCTTAAAGAAGAGTCTCCATTGCGGTTGATGTGACCTTTGAAATTGACTGAAGTACCGGACTGCAGATAAGTAGGCGACAATCCCAAATGACGGGTGAGTTGTTTGGCATTATCAAAGTAAGTGAAGCCACCAGTGGCCATGATGAGTGCAGCAGCAAGGGTAATACCTATCCCTTTTACGGATGTGAGCAAATCCATCTGCTTTTTGTACTCTGACTTGGCAAGAGATGCGAGATCCTCTTCGAGGTCTTTAATCTGCTTCTCAAGGAAGGCAATGGTCTTCTCGACCGATTTCCTACACTTGGCATCAAAGAACGGCAGTGCCTCCATCGAGCCCTTGAGGTTCCTCGTGGCAATAAGTTGTTTCTTGAGCTGGCGAATGACTGTACGCTTCTGCTTCAAGGTGAGAATGGCGTCGCTGCGGAGCATGTAAGGCGCTGGCTGCATCTTCTCACCATAGAGAGCAATCAGGCGGGCATCTATCTCATCCGTCTTAATGGTGGATAGCATTGCACGGGCGAAGTTCTTCACTTTAAGAGGGTTCTCAAGGCTTGTCGTGATAACAGCCTCAGAAAGCAGATAGACAAGCAGAGCGCTGTAATTACCTGGCGCCTCCATGACACAGTGGTGCTCCTCCTTGGAGATGTCTTGATAAACTCATGAATACCTCTAGTAGTGTTCTTGAATGTCTTCGTCTTGCTGTCCTTGTCTGGAGAATAAGCGACAACGAAAGTGTCCTTGCTGACGTCGATACCAATGTAAGTCATAACAATAACATTTTTAATAATATGCAACATCGAAACATCTTGGAGTCATCATTGCAAATGCGGGGTCAAAGCCCAGTGAACTGTCCGGATTCGGATGTTAAGGAGTGGGGGCAGAACATAATTTACCGTCTTATGACGAATGAAAACTCGGCCTTATTCCACATCCTTGATGTTGTTAACGAGTGCAAAGATAATAATTAATATTGAATATACAATGAAAGTATTGGTAACAGGAGCCAATGGTTACATTGGCAGCCATGTAGTGAAGGCGCTTTTGGATAAAGGCGTTGAGGTGATAGCGTGTGATATTGTGACAAATGATGTGGATGGACGAGCAGAGCGAAAGACTCTAAACCTCTTTGAACTGCCAGAAGGCAATGTGTATGAACAATTAGGCTCACCGGATGTTTGCCTTCACATGGCTTGGCGTAATGGATTTGTGCATAATGCGCCCACTCAAATTGGTGATCTTTCAGCTCACTATAAGTTCTTGACGGCCCTGATTGATGGCGGTTTAAAACAGTTGGCTGTTATGGGTACCATGCATGAGGTTGGCTATTGGGAAGGTGCCATTGATGAAAATACTCCATGTAATCCTATTTCCATGTATGGCATTGCGAAGGATGCTCTTCGCAGAGCAATGATTCTCTATTGCAAACAAAAAGAGTGCATTCTTCAGTGGCTTCGTTGCTACTATATCTTGGGTGATGATAAGAAAAACAACTCCATTTTCTGTAAGTTGTTAATGGCTGCTGAAGAGGGTAAGAAAACTTTCCCGTTCACTACTGGAAAGAACCAATATGATTTCATTACTGTGGATGAACTTGCCAACCAACTATCAGCTGCTGTGATGCAGACAGAAGTTGTGGGAATTATTAATTGTTGCACAGGCAAGCCTATGACACTAGCAGAAAGAGTGGAACAATTTATCAAGGAGCACGACCTCGATATAAAGTTGGAATATGGAGCTTTCCCTGACAGACCGTATGATTCACCTTGCGAATATGGAGATGCAACGAAGATAAATAAGATTTTGCAAAATTCAGAAAGGTGATGATTGGAATCGTAACAGTCTTGTATAATAGTGCCCCAGTTTTAGAGGAGTATTTTAGTACACTGGACATTCAGACATACAAAGTTTTTATATTGTATGTTATAGATAACAAGTCTAGTGATAATTCTTTAGCTGAAGCAGAAAGACTTTCAGAAACTGTAGGTTTTAAAACGATAATCCTACCACAACCTGAAAATTGGGGAGTGGCTAAAGGAAATAATATTGGTATCAAAGCGGCGCTAAAGGACAAATGTGATTATGTGTTGTTGTCCAACAACGACGTTGTTTTGGAAAAGGATACTATAGAGAATTTGTTAAAAGGCCATATAGACAACAACGCGTCCTTGTCAGTCCCCAAGATATATTATTGGAACACCGATAAAATTATTTGGGCTGCGGGTGGGTATTTCCGCTTGACAGATTGCTCCTCAAGACATTACGGCATGAGGAAGCCAGATCAAGGGCAGTTTGATAAGGTAAGGCAAATAGGGTACGCTCCCACATGTTTTATGTTAATCAATAAAAGTGTCTTTAATGACGTTGGATTCATGGATGAAACCTATTTCGTATATTATGACGACTCTGACTTCATTTGGCGTGCTGTGAGAAAGGATAGGGGAAAAGTGTATTATATTCCTTCTTCATTATTATGGCATAAGGAGAGTTTTAGCACGGGTGGCAGCCAGAGTGATTTTTCTATTTATTATTTGGCTCGTAATCGCATGTATTTTGCTCATAAACACTTTAACTTTTTACAACGCGTTAGGTTATATATGTTTTTAGCATTTCACTATATAACAAGAGATTTGAAATTGTTGACAAAAGACCAGCGAAATTTGCTAAAAAAAGGGCTGGCAGATGGTAAAGCTCTATCAAAAAGTACACTTGGATTATGAATATTTTAGTTGATGGAAGAGCATTTTGCGCTTCAAGTGCAGGAATATCTACAGTTCTGCGCTGTGTTTTACAGTCTTGGGGGAACCAATACCCTAAGGAGGTATTGTACGTAATTCTCCCAAAGGAGCGAGTTGGGTCTATAAGGAATACGGAATTTCCACCTAATGTCAAGTGGCTTGAATCAAAGTCTCTTGTCTTTAAGTACCTTCCAAACCTGGTATATCTGCTGTTGATGGTCCCTTATTATATATTTAAATACAAAATATCTGTTTATTACACCCCTGTTCCTTGCCTGCCTTTCTTTATTCCAAAGAAGGTTAAGACTATTATTGAAATTAATGATGTGGTTAATTTGGAGTATAAGGATACAATGGCATGGTCAAATAAACTAGCCAATGCTCTTTTGTTTAACAGATCAATGAAAAAAGCAGATGTAATATGGTCTATATCAGAATACACAAAGAAGAAAGTTGAGGAGTATTTCCCTAAAAGGAGATGCAATGAGATATTCGTAGGATGTGCAACAGACAGAACCCTGTATAAGAAACTTGATATTTCATTGGAAACGAAGATAGAACTTAAGAATAAATTCGGGGTAAAGGATAAGTTCATACTGTTTGTCGGTTCGCTCGAGCCTAGGAAGAACCTGCCTTTTCTGTTAGACATTATTCCCGAAATATATCGTGAGGCAGGCATACAACTAGTTGTCGTTGGAGCCAAGGGGTGGAAAAATTCTGCAATTAGAACGAAAGTAATGGATGCATTATTCCCGCAAGAGAGTACCATCTTTTGTGGCTTTGTCCCTAATGAGGAATTGGTTATGCTTTATAATATTGCAGACTGTTTTGTCTCTTCATCTCTTAATGAGGGATTCGGGCTACCACAGCTTGAAGCTTTTCTGTGCGGTTGCCCTGTCATCACATCAGCAAACTCGGCCATGATTGAAGTGGCAGAGAGTAAGAAGGGCGGTTATTTGATAGAAGGCTATAATAAAGAAGAATGGATCAAGAAGATAATAAATGTCGTTAGGGAACAACCATCCGTTGACATTCATCAGTTTGATAAGTATAACTGGGATAGTATTGTAAAAGAATTAAGGAAATCAAGGATCGAAGAATCATGAAGATTGCTGTTGATTGTCGTTTTTTAGGTAAAAGCGGTATTGGCTCATATATTGAGGGAGTTCTCGACATTTTGTTGAAGGCTAACAATCACTATTATCTTTTAATTGGAAACCTTAAGATACTTGAGAAATATAGTTTGTATTCTAAATGTGAAGTTTTGGAATGTAATATTATTCCATATTCAATTGCTGAGCAGTTTAGATTTCCGACAAAAGAGGTTAACAAATGTGATGCCTTCTTTTCTCCGAATTGGAATGTGCCTAGAGGAATTCATATCCCTAAATATTTAACAATACATGATGTAATTTTTTTGGATGAAAGAGGACTAACATCTACATTTGGTTATTATATTCGAAAAATGTTTTTATGGCATGCTGTGAAATCAGCAAAAAGTATTTTTACTGTTTCAAATTTCTCTAAAGAACGAATTAGACATTATTTTCATGTTGACAACGTGTTTGTTACGTATAGTTCGGTCTCAGAAGATATTCATAAAATTCCTTTAAAAGGAAATAGAAAGAAGGGAAACTATTTCCTTTATGTAGGTAATATAAAGCGGCATAAAGGTTTACGAATTCTATTAGAAGGCTTTAATCTTGCAGTAAATCAAGGATTAAACAAAAAATTAATTATAGTGGGTGAAGCAGATAATTTTAAATCTTCTGAAGATAATCTTGCTAATATGTTTACTTCTGATCAAATCCAATTTACTGGTTATGTACCCAATGAAAAGTTATATGACTATATCATGAGGGCAGATGCTCTTGTTCTTCCATCAAGATACGAAGGATTTGGGCTCCCGCCATTAGAAGCATTGTATTTAGGCACAGATGTTATATTGTCTGATATCCCAGTTTTGAAGGAGATTTATTCCAATTATCCTGTGACATTCTTTCAATGTGATGATTCGTCAGATTTGTGTAATGTTATTAAAAGTTTCAAAAATAGTAATTTCAATATTGAGGATGTCAGAAAAATGATAGATTCACAATATAGCTTCATTAATATTGCGAATATTATTATTAGTGCAATCGAGGAGTCAAATCAAATAGATTAAAATGAGGAAATCAATGAAAAAATGATTAAGAGATATTATTTTATGAAAAAAGCGCTAATTACAGGTGTAACGGGTCAAGACGGCTCGTTTTTGGCAGAATTTCTGCTTGAAAAGGGTTATGAAGTACATGGTATGATTCGTCGCTCATCGACAGAGTATCGTGAGAGGATCAACCATATTGAAAAACACCCCAATTTTCATTTGCATTATGGGCATTTGGGAGATTCGTTGTCGGTTGTTCAGATTGTCCGCGAAATTCAACCCGATGAAGTCTATAATCTTGCTGCACAGAGTCATGTGGGTGTGTCTTTTTCATCTGCAGAGTATACGGCAGACATTGATGCAACAGGCGTATTACGAGTGCTTGAAGCCATTCGGCAATGCGGATTAGCTGACAAATGTCGATTCTATCAGGCTTCAACATCAGAGTTGTATGGTAAAGTAGAGGAAGTTCCCCAAAATGAGAACACACATTTCCATCCTTATAGTCCATATGCTGTGGCCAAGCAGTATGGGTTTTGGATAACTAAAGAGTATCGCGAGGCTTATAACATGTTTTGCTGCAATGGTATCCTGTTCAACCATGAGAGTGAGCGTCGAGGTGAAACCTTCGTGACGCGTAAAATTACACTGGCAGCAGCCCGTATTGCTCAGGGTAAGCAGGAATGTCTATATTTGGGTAACCTATCATCACTTCGCGACTGGGGTTATGCTAAGGACTATGTGAAATGTATGTGGTTGATACTTCAGCAGGATCAACCGGATGACTTTGTGATTGCCTCAGGTGTTCAGCATTCGGTACGTGAGTTCACACAGATAGCGTTCATGCACGCCGGTATAGAACTTAAATTCGAGGGTGAAGGAATGAATGAAAAGGGTATTGTTGTTAGTGGCCCAGAGAGTCTGATAGGTAAAACTGTCGTTGCAGTGAGCGAAAACTTCTACCGTCCTACTGATGTCGTAAACCTGTGGGGTGATGCTTCCAAGGCCAAGAGACAGCTGGGTTGGGATCCTGTAAAACAAACCAGCTTCGAAGATTTGGTGCGCATCATGGTGGAGAGTGATATGGAGAAAGTTTCAAAGGAGTAAAAGTCCATGAAGAAAGCGTTAATAACTGGCGTATTTGGTCAGGATGGCAGCTTCCTCTCAGAATTTCTTTTAGAGAAAGGTTATGAGGTTTATGGGGCAGACGTGCGAATAATGGACAATCCGCCAGACTATTTCATTAAGCTTTTTGCCAATCCAAACTTTTATACTCAGACAGTAGATCTGACGGATACGCAGAGTGTGCTCAATCTTGTGATGGAGGTGCGACCTGATGAGATATATAACTTTGCAGCACAAAGTAATGTTAAAGTCAGTTTTGACAAGCCAGAGTTGACCTCCAACATTGATGCTTTAGGTGTGTTACGTATCCTGGAAGCAATCCGTCAGGCAGGCCTTACGGATTCTTGCCGTTTCTTCCAGGCATCTACATCGGCCATGTTTGGCAATGCGACAGAAGTGCCAGAGGATGAGAACACCCCACTTCATCCCAACGACCCATACGCTATCTCAAAGGTGTATGGGTATTGGATGACGCAAATGTACCGTAAGGCATATAAGATGTTTGTGTGCAATGGTATCCTCTTTAATCATGAGAGTGAGCGTAGACCAGAGATATTTGTCACTTGTAAAATCGCATCGGCAGCATCCCGTATTGCACAGGGGCTTCAGGATAAACTCTCTCTTGGCAACCTTAATGCATTAAGGGACTGGGGGTATGCCAAGGATTATGTGGAGTGTATGTGGCTGATGCTCCAACAAGAAGAAGCGGATGACTATGTCATAGCAACAGGCGAACAGCATTCCGTGCGTGAATTTTGTTCTTTGGCTTTTAAGGAAGTCGGGATAGATCTGGAGTGGCAGGGAGAAGGAATGGACGAAAAGGGTATAGACAAGGAAAGCGGAAAGACGGTCGTTGAGGTTGATCCATTGTTTTTCCGCCCTATTGAGGCAAACCAAATGTATGGCAACCCGTCAAAAGCAAAGAATGTTTTGGGATGGAATCCGAGAAAGACCAGCTTTGAGCAACTGGTTCAGACTATGGTGAGGCAGCAAATAAAGGTGGTTCGCAAACAGATTGCAGAGAAAAGGACACATTCAGAGGAACTTCCTGCCCGTCTTGACTTGGCAGGAACGTGGATAGACCAGCCATTCGTCAGCAAATTGGCTCCAGGATGGGCCATTACTATCTCGTTGGAACCAACCTTCGAAGTTAAACCACGTTACGGCCTGGGTACGAGTATTCGTGACGCAATCAAAAAAATCTGGCCTAAACAGATTCCTGATATGGATCCAGAGATGCTGGCACGGCTGGTATTTTGTTTTGAGAACAATCCAGAGAAGACAGATGGTATGCTGTCTGGAGCTCAGGATGCCATAGGTATTTGTATGCCAGGTCTGGCACGTCACTACTACAACCAGCATTATTGGCCGGAGCGGATAGAGTCGAATGACGATGAGGGTATTCTCACATGGCTTGAAGACCACCTCTGTATGATTCCTATGTTTCCGCGACGTCCCAACTGTAACTTGATGGCTGGAAAAAAAATAATTAAACCTGTAGTTGAAAATTTGGCCAAAGCTGCGGAGAATTGCTGGAAGTGTATCATGGATCGCGATTTAAATGGTTTCGCTTCATCTTTCCGGGAATCGTTTGAAGCGCAGATAGAACTTTTCCCAGGGATGATTCAACCCGGAGTTCAGGAGTATATTGACAAATACTCTAAGATACCTGGTGTGCTCGCATGGAAAATATCTGGTGCAGGAGGTGGAGGCTATCTGGTATTAGTCTGTCATTCGCGCTCGGATTTCCCAGCTGGGGCTGTTGATGTCTATATCAGACGCGGAAAGATATAGTGATTGAAGAATAGAAGAATAAGGAAATGTGCGATTGAAAAAACTGATATTAATTGTTCCGTTGCTTATTATGGTTCTATTTGTAGTAGCAATGTTTTTGCTGCTATTGGGACTTTGGCAATGGGCGGTATCTTTCGTACTAGTGGTCTTGATTCTAAACTGGTGGTCAGAGACCTTTGCACTGCATCCTTTTGGCGAAATCAACAGTCATTACGATTTCCGAATACTAAGTTTTAATGTCAACCGTGCGCATGGATTTTCTGTCAATATGGGGACGACGGAACAATTAATCGAGTTCATCCTCAAACAGAACGCTGATATCGTGCTTTTACAAGAATATAATGCAGAACTTTATCCAGAAGTCCAAGAACGGCTAAACTATGAATATTCACATAACAGCGTCATAGAAATTAATAGTCGTTTCAAGACGGTATTTAGTCGATTCTCCATTGAATCATGCGAACAGTTGATGGTTGATAGCAATGATCCAAAATATAAGTTGTTCCAAAATGCTTTCTATAACAAGAAGAATCATAAAGGGATAGAAGTACTACCTATCTGTAAGATGAAAATAATGATTGCCGGCCGCATGGTTCAAGTTTTTAATTGCCATCTGATGTCAAACAATTATTCTGTAGTCATAAGAAACCTGAGAAAAAAGGGACAATGCATATGTTATGGCATCATCCCCATTCTCAAAAGGTTAGATTTCGGATATAAAGCTAGGACACTCCAAGCAAGAATATTAAGTGAGCATATTGATGAAAATCTGCCAGCTTTGATTTGTGGCGATTTCAATGATGTAAGCGGTTCGGCTACATTGCATGAACTTCAGCAAAGCGGTTTATATGACTCATGGTGGAAAAAGGGATTTGGATTTGGGTATACCTTTCATGGGATGGGATTGAGATTTAGACTGGATCACGTGTTGTTTACATCAAAACAGTTTAAATTATGTAATATTATTGTACCACGTACTAATGTATCAGACCATTCTCCAACGATCTGTGATTTTGTTTTTTTAATTAAATAGAGTCGGCAATAGGCGGCATTTCTAGCTGTTTAAAGCTATGTACAGACTCTTTTTGTTACTCTATAATGTGAATGATTTACGCAACACCATATTTACTACTATTCTTGTTTCTGGTATATCTGTATTGGATAAGCAGATTCAAATATCATAATAAAATGCTCTATCAGAAAGCAAGTTTGCATAGTGCCAATGTCTATGAGAGGCTGGCATTGTTATCGTACTTGATATTCTATGGATTACGTGGATATATGTTTACCGACATTTTTCAGTATCATGAGTTTTTTGAATCAATAAATGATTTTGAGTTTAAGTGGTCATATTCGGAATTCAATTTTGAGCCAGGTTATGTGCTCTGCAACATAATCATTCATTACTTCGGTTCAAGTCCGTTTTTCTTTCAGTTTGTATGGACGTTGATAGATGTTATTTTTTTGTATTTTATATTGAAATATGAAACAGGCCCTTATTTTTTGCTTGCATTCGCTTTCCTTGTTCCCTTGTTTGATGGCATTCAAATTAATATGTTAAGAAATGTAAAAGGAATTTTGCTTTTCTATTTTGCACTAAGATACATCAGAGAAAGGAATTTTGCAAAGTATTTTGTTTGTGTTCTCTTGGGAACACTCATACATATAAGCACAGCATTACTACTGCCATTCTACTTTTTCATAAATAGAAAAATGCGATTAATTATGATAGGATTAAGTGTACTATCTATTGTTCTATATTTTTCTGATTTGTCAATTTTGAATATTGTTTTTACTTTTTTATCGGCAAAGATGGGAGGCAAGGTAGAAGATGTAGCGACCTCATATATGAATTCCACAACAGGTGCTGGATTGACATTAGGTTTTTTATATAGAATGTTTATCTTAATGTTTCTGTTGTTAAAGTATGATCGTTTAGGGAAATACAACCTTATATTACTAAACTTGGCAATTTTATACATTTGTTGCAACACAGCATTTAATTCCATATTGATTATGAGAGATAGATTATCGTCATTGTTTGCCATCGGTATCATTGGAATACTTCCATATATTAAGGATGTCATTAAACAAAAACCTATAAAAAGAGTTTTTGTCGCTGTAAACATTGTATGTTTATTGGGGTTTGTATATAATCCACATAGCAATATTGTTGCCAAATATTCAAATTTCTTGACAGGGGTTGAAGATAGGAAATCTGCAGAGAGCCGAATAAATTCCTATATTGTGAATCATGAGAGATAAAGGTTTTAATCCCATAGCTCTAAAATAATTGTATCAAAGAACATATTAAAAGCATTATGAAAATACTACAAATCTCAAATTATTATTTTCCTCACATTGGTGGAATAGAAAAAACTGCACAATATCTTGCAGAAGGTATGACTGATTTTGAAACACAAGTGGTATGTTTCGGAGAAAATGGCTTTACAGGAGAAATCGATGTAAATGGTATACATGTTCATAAAATGAAAGTAAACAAAACCATTGCTAGCCAGGCAATTTCATTAGAATATTATGGCAGATTGAGAACTTTGCTTAAAGAGTTCAAACCAGACATCATATTTCTTCATGCCCCCAACCCTTTTTTATATGCAATACTCCTTTTGTTGATTAATAAAAGAACCAAACTTGCCATTTTATGGCATTCAGATATTATAAAGCAAGGTAGAATATATAAATTCATAAAGGGCTTAGAACACAAAATTATAAATAGGGCTGATTTGATAATGGTTACAAGCCCGACATATAGAGACTGTTCTATTCCCCTCCGTAACTACCGACACAAAGTTAAGGTGTTGCCCTCTGCAATTGATATAAATGTATTTAAGAAGGTATCAAAAGATCTCGTTGACAAAATAAAATCGAAGTACTCAAAACCCATCGTATTCTTTGTGGGCCGTCATGTGCCATATAAAGGAATTGAATATTTGGTTGAGGCAGAGAAATATATCAAATCTGACTGTGTTATTGTTGTAGCAGGTGACGGTCCTTTAACACCTCAACTAAAATCTTCTGCGAACGATAGGATAAAGTTTATTGGGAGAATTTCTGATTCCGAATTAAGAGCGTATTTGGACGTTTCTTCTGTCTTTGCATTTCCATCAATAACAAGGAATGAAGCTTTTGGTTTGGCATTAGTTGAAGCGATGTATTGTCGCTGTGTGCCTGTAACCTTCACAATTAAAGGAAGCGGAGTGAATTGGGTTTCAATAGATGGAGAAACAGGATTAGAAGTTGAAAATTCAAATTACAAAAGATTTGCGCAGGCCATTGATAGTCTGCTTATGGATGCTGAACTTCGAGATAAATTGGCTGAAAATGCTCACCGTAGAGTAATTGAAAAATATACAGTAGAATGTGAGGTTAGATTGGCAAAAGAATATATGAAAAATCTTCAAGAAAATTAAAAATATGATAATTACAAAAACACCATTTAGAATGTCTTTCTTTGGTGGAGGGACAGACATACCATCGTTTTTCAATGAACACGGAGGGGCTGTTATCTCGACAACATTCGACAAGTATTGCTATGTAAATGTTAGACATATGCCCCCGTTCCATCCGTATGTTTCAGAATTGGTACACAACCGCTTTGAGCGAGTTAATGATATAGAGGAAATTGAACATCCTCTAATACGTGAATGTATGCGTTTGCACGACATACATGAAATACGTCTCACTTATGAGGGTGATTTACCGGCACGTACGGGGCTTGGTACAAGTAGTACCTTTGCTGTAGGTATGCTGAATGCCTTCTGTGCGCTGAAAGGGAAAATGATGAGTAAGCGACAGTTGGCTCAGGAGGCAATTTACGTTGAGAGAGATGTCCTGCAAGAGCATGGTGGCTGGCAAGATCAGATTGCGGCAGCCTATGGAGGCTTTAACCGTATTGATTTTAAAGACGGTGATTTCTCTGTTCATCCAATTGTTGTTAGCCAAGAACGTAAGAAGAAGTTAGACGAGAACCTGCTATTGTTCTATACTGGAGTTCAACGTTTCTCATCAGAGATACAAGCAGATACATTTGCAAAGTCGGTTGAAAAATCCAAGCAGTTGCTTGACATGTTAGCATTGGTAGATGAAGCAGAAAGAATCCTTGCTGATAAGAACATCAGTCTTAATGAATTTGGTAAACTCTTGGATACCACATGGAAACTGAAGAGGGGTACTGGAAGTAAGATTAGCAATGGTAGTATAGATGAGTTGTATAATATCGCTATCAAAGCTGGTGCTTTAGGAGGCAAACTTCTTGGTGCTGGAGGTGGGGGATTCCTACTTTTCTACTGTGAGAAAGACAAACAGGAGAATTTGAAGAAAGCTTTGGAAAATCTAATGATTGTTCCTTTTTGCTTTGAGAATGATGGTGCACAGGTGTTGTATTATGCGTCTCAAACATATTCTCCGAGGAAAGAAATCTTGCTACGATAATACAAATCATTATGGGAAGTAAAATAGAAGTTCATCTCAATCATCTGATTGACCGCTATTCCAAGCTTACCGTTTGCCGCGAGGACATCATAAAGGCATACGGCTTATTAGAGGAAGCATATAGCAATGGTCGCAAACTCCTAGTTTGCGGCAATGGAGGCTCTGCATCAGACTCTGAACATATTGTAGGTGAGTTGATGAAGGAGTTCAAACTGAAGCGCAAGGTTTATGGCGACCATGCAGCCGTTCTGAAAGAGATTGACCCCGATCTTGGACAAATTCTTGCTGAGCACCTACAAGGAGCACTCCCTGCTATATCTCTTACTGGCCATTCCTCTCTCCAGACAGCCTACATGAACGATGCAGTTCCTGAACTAGTATTTGCTCAACAGGTAAATGGTTATGGAAAGCCCGGAGACGTGTTCTTGGGTATCTCGACCTCTGGCAATAGCAAGAACGTGCTTTATGCGGCTGTCAATGCTAAGGCTAAAGGCCTGAAGGTGATTGGCCTTACTGGTGCTAAAGAGAACAAACTGATGAAGTACGCAGATGTATGCATTCGCGTACCCGAGACCGAGACTTATAAAATACAGGAGTTGCACCTGCCTGTGTACCATTGTTTGTGTCTGATGTTGGAAGATAAATTCTTTGGTGTATGAAAGTCGTAATAATGGCAGGCGGACGAGGAACTCGTATCGCTGAGCTTTTCCCTGATATCCCTAAACCGTTGATTCCTGTTGATGGTATGCCTATTCTTGAAAGAGAAATCAGGTCGCTTGCATCTCAGGGGTTCAATGATTTGATTCTAACAGTAAGCTATCTTGCAGATAAGATCATCGCGTATTTTGGCGATGGCAGCAAGTTAGGCGTGAAAATTGATTATTTTGTAGAAGAAACTCCTCTTGGAAATGCGGGTGCTTTATTCCAGTTGAGGGATAAGATTGGCGAAGAGCCCTTTTTTCTTCTAAATGCTGATGCTGCCTTTGATGTAGATTTTAATCGAATGCTTGCCTTCCATAAGAAACATGAAGGCTTTGTAACACTATTCACTCATCCAAATTCTCATCCTTACGATAGTGGGTTGATAATTGCTGACAATGATGGACAAGTTGAGAAGTGGCTTAGCAAGGAGGATGAACGTCCAAAATGGTACAATAATCGAGTAAACGCCGGACTTCATGTGGTCGATCCGAAGGTTTTGGAACTAAGTCTAGAGTATTTTGACACAGACCCATTGACGGGTTACCCCAAAGACAAGGTGGATTTGGATCGTCAGGTTCTCAAACCACTATGTGGAACAGGAAAGATGTTCTGTTATGATAGTCCGGAGTATGTGAAGGACATGGGTACTCCAGAACGTTTCCATCAGGTAGAAGCAGACTTTAAGAACGGAGTCGTTCAAGCCAAGAATCTTAGAAACAGACAGAAAGCTATTTTCTTAGATCGTGATGGAACTATCAACAAATATGTTGGTTTTCTAAGAAACATTGATGATTTCGAGTTAATTGATGGGGTTTCTGAGGCAATAAAGCAAATTAACCAAAGTGGTTATTTAGCGATTGTCGTCACGAATCAGCCCGTGATTGCGCGTGGAGAAGTGTCATGGGAAGAGCTCCATGAAATACACAGAAAGATGGAAACGCTCCTTGGTAAGGATGGTGCATATATTGATGGCCTATATATCTGCCCTCATCATCCAGACAAAGGATTTGAGGGAGAAAGACCTGAGTATAAGTTTGACTGCGATTGTAGGAAACCTAAGCCAGGCTTACTGTTCCATGCTGCACAAGATTTTAATATTGACTTAAGTCAGTCAATCATGGTTGGTGACACTGGGAGAGATCTTGAGGCTGGTAGAAATGCGGGATGCAAAGGGTGTTTCCTTGTTAAGACAAATATTGATGGTAGTTTGATCAAATTGGTCAAAGGGCTCATAAAGTAAAAATCCGGTATCTATACCATTTTTCTTCATCAAGAGAACGATAAAGATCTGAATGCTATAATCAGATTTTATGCAAGAAGGATAAATAGATTTATTTTTATAAATCCTGCGTTTTTTATTATGGAGCGGTGATTTAAGGGTACTATATAGTCAAGAGCAAGCAGATAAAATTATATCCTTGTCGAAAGAGCAATGCCTACAAGGTGTGTTTTAAATAACTTTTAGATTATGAAGGCTTAAAAGGATCTGATACTGTATCTAATGCTATGACCGAAGTAGTATATACCCAAAGAAGGAACTATCAAATTAATGCAGAAATTATTAGATTATTCGCATTATTACGAAACCATAAAGTTGAATGTTTAATGGTAAAAGGGCAGGTTGCTGCACAATGATACCCCGTCCCAGAGGCTAGAATGCCAGGTGATGTGGATTTCCTTATTTGGAATGGGAATACTAATTCTGCAGAGGAGCTGATAAAGAAGTTTTTAAACACGGAATTGCATTTGGATACATTTGAGAAGCATTCTGAATTTGTTATCAACGATGTATTATATGAATTATATCACGAGTTGTTAAAGTCTTATTACCCGAGATATTCGAAATATTGGAACGCACTTATGGAGCATGAATTAGTTCAGGGGTGAGCTTAAGGCATCTTTGCGATTGGATGATGTGCATATACTTTTACTATGGGCAAATAGACTATAAACTACAAAAGACTCATTTGCACCATTTGGGGCTGATGAAAGCTTATATATCTGTAGGTTCTATATTAGTTGATTACTTGGGACTGTCAAAAGAAGAATTCCGATTTGATATGCATGATTCTAATAGGAGATATGGACGGATGATACTCGCTGACTTCATTAAGATGGGCAACTTTGGCAGGAATTTATAACCAATGGCAAATCCGGGACTTTCTCATAGTATCCAAACGGGGTATAAGCTGATGATTCAATCATTGAAATTCTTTCATCTTTATCCCAAAGAAACTATGATGAAGTTCCCATGCATGGTACTGCAATTTATTTATTAGAGGCTGAAAACTAAATTCTGAAAATGAGTTCTAAAATTGAGTTAAACGAGAAACATAATAATATGGAAAAGAAAGAAAATGTAAGATTTATTCCAGATGGAATGAATGCGTTTGAAAGAAACGTGAAGCGTGTATTGGATTGTATTTCGGCTGGTTTTGCGTTGGTCATTTTTTCGCCACTATTCCTTTTCTGCTACATCGCGGTAAAGAGGGAGGATGGTGGTCCAGCAATCTTTAAGCAAGAACGAATCGGACGCTTTGGCAGGCCGTTTAATATTTATAAGTTCAGGTCGATGCGACTGGATGCAGAGAAATCTGGACCGGCACTATTCAAAGGTGAGAAGGTAGACCCTCGACTAACAAAGATTGGTAGGTTTCTGAGGGCGCATCACCTCGACGAGTTGCCCCAGCTATGGAATGTGTTTCGCGGGGATATGGCTTTCATCGGGCCGAGACCTGAACGCGAATTCTATATCAAGCAGATAGAAGAGGTAGATCCACGTTATTATATGCTGTATCAGATTAGGCCTGGTGTGACCAGTTATGCTACCTTGTATAATGGATATACAGACACTGTGGAGAAGATGGTTCGTCGCCTACGCTATGACTTATTTTATCTAGAGCATCGTTCGTGGTTGATGGATGCAAAGATTCTTACAAAGACATTCCTTAATATTGTGTTTGGTAAGAAATTTTAGGAAGGATTCTTTGTAAGACTATTAGTCACGATAAGTGAATTACTACATGTATTTCTACAAATACTTACATCAAAGTGAAAAAATGAGCAACCAACGGTTGCTCATTTTCGTTATTTGTCTGCAATAGGGTTTATACCCTCTTGGTAAATTCAGAAATTATACACCACATCCACAGTATTCCCACTGGTGCCAACGGCAACACGATTTCCTTTACCCAATAATTGGTCACTCGCCCACCATGTTAGCTCCGCTGCACCAAAGCCAAGCGCAGCCCCAGCCACCACGTCATACCAATGATGATGATCATTCACCACTCGCTCCACGCCCACAGCCGTGGCTGCAGCATAGCCAGCAATCGGAATCCATATACAGTCCTTCCTGAACTCCTTATCTATCGATCTCGCTGCAGCAAAAGCCATCGCAGCATGGCCTGAGGGGAACGATTTATTATCCGAATGGTCCGGCCTTTCCTCATTCACCACCGCCTTCAGCGCCGTCTTTCCGATATAGGCAACTCCTACGGATGCGACAGTATTCACAGCAAAACGCGGCCAGTTATGTCCCGTCAGAGGCTGTGCATAGGCCTTCCGCTTCGACTCCGCATCGCGATAAAACTGATTCCTGCTGATGTCGTAGCGGATACCGAAGTCAATGTCAAAGAAGCCATTACTGCCCGCAGTATCCTCCATGCCTGTAAAGCCGTAGCCCATACCTTCACTGGTCGATACCTGATAACCCACAGCCCCAAACAGGCTCATACGGTCATTCAGTCGATACGTTTCTTCCAAACCAATACCAGCTAGCGGCGATGCAGACCCTTCCACAAACTGTGTGATGATACCCATCCTTAGATAGGCCGAGGTATGCCATTTCCTCTCTGGGTCATAGCCTGAAAGCGCATTCGTCAGGTTCAGCATGGCATCTATCGCCACTGTAGCCAGTCCGCCTTTCTTATAATTTTCTTTCGGATCATCTGCTGGTGCCACCCATTCCAAGCCATTGTTTGGAATCAGTCCATTGTCCCACTGCACACGCACCTTCACTCCATACTCTGGCGTAAACCATTTTCCCATAGCTCCATTCAGTCCGAACGTCATACCCTTCGGTATCACCTTTCCAAAGTTACATCCGTATGGATTCATCAGACTCATATCCAGTCCTGCCTGCACGAACCAGTTATCCCAGATCCCATTCGTCAGCACGTGATTCAACGGGGCCTTTGTCCCTAGCTCCTTAGAGCCAACTTTTCCTAGCTCGATCTGGGCGCCCAAACCTATAGTCAAATAACCGTTGGAATTGCTTCCCGTACCAGTATCAGCCCTCGATTCCTTACCAACGAATCCACCGCCCGTCATGATATAGGCGATGTCTCCATATACGCTCCACCTATCACTTATCCGATACGTGTTCAGCACACCAATACCTGCCAGCAACGAACCCTTGCTAACTCCAAAGTTATAATTCACTCCAATCCTCGGATAAAGGCTTGCATTCCATTTCCTGTCTGTTCGATATGTCCCGAAGAAATTATGCAGATTGAACAGGGCATCACCATAAAAGGCAATATATCCACCTTTTTCCCGATTCACCCCCGGTTGGTCAAACGGAGCCAACCAATTAGCATGTTCATTCTCCAACAACGGTAACTTGTTTTCCCAGTTAAACTTCCCTCGGAAGCCCACCTGATGAGAAAACCACTTACCAACGGCCAGATCCAGACCAAACGTTTTTCCGTTAGGGAACACCTTCGAAAAATCATACCCGTATGGATTCTGCAGTGTCATGTCCAAGCCTGCCTGCACAAACCAGTCCTCCCAGAACCCTCCAGTTCTCACGGTTCTTGGTTCATCCCCAGGTTCAAACACCTGCGCCTTCGCGGCAACAGACATCGTCCAGCAGGCAGCAACCACCCCAAAAAATCTTATATTAATATGCCTGTTCATCATGCGTCACAATTTGCTTCACTGTCATCCATAGGATTCTGATATCCAACCAGAAGTCCCAATGTTCCATATACCAGATATCTTTCTTCACGCGTCCTTCCATCTGCCACAATTCCTCGGTCTCTCCACGGAATCCTGTTACCTGAGCCCATCCCGTTAATCCCGGTTTTACAAAGTGACGCGCCATGTACTTGTCTATCAGCTCCGTGTATTTCTCATTGATGACTATAGGGTGAGGTCTTGGCCCTACAACCGACATATCACCCTTCAGTACATTCCAGAACTGTGGCAGTTCGTCCACACTGGCTTTTCTCATGAAATTGCCAAAGGGGAATTTCCTCGGATCGTCCTTCGTAGCCTGCTTCGCTCCCGACTCGTCCTTGTTGGGATGCATGGAGCGGAACTTATAGCAATAGAAATTCTTGCCGTCGAGTCCAGTTCTCGGCTGTTTGAAGAACACGGGGCCCTTCGGGCTTTGAATCTTGATGATCAGTGCGATAATAGGCAGGAAAGGCAGTATACACAGCAATGCTCCGATAGAGAATACTATGTCAAACAGTCTTTTCTCCAGTTTGTTCACAGGGTTCTGAAGGGGATTCTCATAGGTGGTATAAACCTCCATGTCGTCTAGAAGCTCGCGTTTCAGACTGATACCCATCGACTCCACCGACACAGGTACGTAAAAGAAGCGATTCACTTTAGCATCACACATTCTTGATATCCGTTTCACAATCTCGGGCTGACGCCGCGAGAGACACACATAAACGTCGTCGCCCAGCTTCAAGTTCTCGGGTGTATTCAGATTGTCCGTCACATCCTCCAGCGAGCCTAGGCGCTTCATGATCCCTTCTGCCCCGTCAATCTCGTCGCCATAATAACCGTACACTTTGTATCCTCTTGTCGGATCTTTCATCAGTCGGTCATATACATTCAGGAGTTCCGTGTCTGAGCCAATCAGGGTGACCGTCCTGAAGTTCCCACCAGCCTTGCGATACAGTTTCACCAGCCAGCGTTCGAACAGCCTCACGAAACTCAGCACCAAGAAAAAGGTTGTACCCAGGGCAAACAAGAACCAACCTACAGGCAGCATATAGTCCAAAACCTTCAAGAACAGATATGCCAGTACTGCCTGTACCACGGTAAGCCATACGATTCGCCTGAGGATATCAGCACTTGACACCAGTCGCCGATGAATCACCGTATAGAATTTAAACTCACTCATCACCAGTGTCAGGTTGCACACCAGTATCACCATAATCTTACAGCTTCTGCTCCACGTCTCAGCCTGGGGATGCCAATTAGTAAAAGCCAGCAAGAGAATATTCATGATGATCAGGTCACCTATGATGATCATCCACTTGATCAGATTGTTAGATTGGTTATTGCTACTCATTGCTATTTTGTTTTTTTATTTTGCAAACTCTGCCACACAATGGCTGAAGGCATTGAAGTTGCCCATATCGTACATGCGACCTTGTAGCTTCACGCCTATCATGCCTTCCCTATCACGCACTTTGTCGAGGGCCGAGGTGAGTTCAATCTCTGTTATATGGTCTCCATCTATCTCCTTCTGCGTGATATCTTGATGGAGTTGAGCAAACACCTCTGGCGTCAGGATATATTGTCCAAAAACAGACATGTACTTCCTGCTGCCATCCTTGCATTTCACACCCAGAAACTCCTCGGCATAGCTGGCCTTGGGTTTCTCGTTCATCTGCGAGATGTTCAGTTCCGTTTCGTTCTTGTCCTCCCAGGTTCCTGTCAGAATACCATAGTGTGACACATCTGCCAATGGGATCGAGTGGATGGCCACCATCAGCTTGTTATATTGTTCGTACCTCTCTATCAGCTGCAAGGCGCAAGGCTTGCCAGTCTCACTGCGGTAGAGTGTGTCACCCAGCAACAGCAGTACAGGCTCGTTGTTAGCAAAATCCACCGCCTGATACACGGCATGGCCGAAGCCTCGTTTCTCCTTCTGATATACATAGCGAAGTTTCTTGCCGATGGCCAGTATGCGGTTCTCATATTCCTGCAACTCCGGATTCAGTTTCCTCAGATGCTCCTCCGGCAGTGGGTTCTCGAAGAAGTCGCGATACTGCAAGCGCTCCTCTTCTGAGCCAAGCACCAAACAAATCTCCTCAATACCACTTTTCACCAATTCTTCAAGCAGAATGAGAATCACAGGCTTCACGATGCCATCCTTGTCAGGAATCGGGAAGAAATCCTTCTTCATAGCCCTGGTGGCAGGATAGAGTCTCGTGCCAAATCCTGCCACAGGAATCACAGCCTTTCTCACAGCATGTACAGGCCTCAGCGTCAGCGGGTATGCTTTCATACCCTGACTGTTCAGATAATCTATCACCTTCTGCTGGCATTCTTTATCCTTTGCCAAAAACTGGATACTGCCATCGCCCTGTGAGCCAACGCCCTTTCCACCGTATGTCCACTGCTTGATAATGGGATCAGCCAGCACCTCATGCAATTTCGGCGATGTCAGTTCCTCTGGACACATCGGAGCCACCGCCTGATCGAAGAGCGTTTGTGCCCCAATCATCAATTTACCCAAAGCCTCGGCATCGCCCTCTGCCATATATTTGATGGCCAGGTCGATAATCTTTTGGTTGTCCACGCCAAGAGCTTTCTGTTCCCTCTCCTCCATCTCGTTCGATGCGAAAGGGAAACCACGGTTCAGGTCACGCAGAATCTTGATGGTGTTCTTTTCAGCGCAGAGGTCGGCGAACACCCAATAGAGGTGCTTCTTCACATTCAGCGTCTTCACCTCCACCTCATCACCGTCAAAGGTCATCAGGTTGGGCTTCACGCCGAAGGCACAGGCCTGATCCAACCGACCACAGCGTGATGATGTGCGAAGCTCTCCCAGATAGGCGATATTCATCTCGCCCATTGTGTTCAGGTTCAGGTTGTAGAGCTTGTTAAAGGCGCGAGCCACCAATACACAGATAGCTGCGCTCGATGAGAGTCCGCTCTTCATAGGAAGCGTCATCTGCTTCAGTGTGATTCTCACGCCGCCCACCTGATACCATTCTAGCATATACGAGGCCACGCCGGCACAGTAGCAGAAAAAACTTCCACTCTTCGCCACATTTTTCAGTTCCGTCTCATTCATCCTGCAGGCAAAGTCCTGCCAGACATCACTGATCTCCGGAGCCTCGCTATACATCTCGAATATAGAACTCTTCTCCACCTCTGCATAGATACCCTGCTCGATACCTGTCACAATCGATGCGCCAGGAACGATATCCGCATTCATCGTGCGGTATTTTCCTGCCCAGTCCGTGTGCTCTCCAAACAAACACAAACGGCCGGGTACAAATAAATCTATTGCCATTCTATTCTTAAATACGGAACTGCTTTATTGCATTGATTACTATATTTATCTCATCATCAGTCAATTCGTAGAACAACGGAAGACGAACCAATGTATCCCCATATCTGTCACAATTAGATAGCTCTCGTCCATCATGTTTGTCCTGATAATAGGCACTTGAATGCAGGGGCAGATAGTGGAAGGTTGTCTGGATGCCTTTTTCTTTCAGATAGCCCATCAATTTAGTACGATAATCTAGTGAAGGACAGAGCAAATAGAACATGTGGGCGTTATTAGTAGCATATTCTGGTAATTCGGGAATGGTTATCTCTGAGTCAATCTTTCCCTTTAACCCCTCATAATACATATTCCATATATGCTTGCGCTTGTTCTGAATATCATCCAATTGCTCCAACTGTGCCCATAGATAGGCAGCATTAAACTCTGAGGGCAGGAAAGAGCTACCCATATCACACCATCCATACTTATTCACCATACCACGATAGAACTCTGCACGGTTGGTACCCTTCTCCCAGATAATCTCCGAACGACGGATAAAACGCTCATCATTCACCACGAGCATACCACCCTCACCACTGCTGATGTTCTTGGTCTCATGGAAAGAGAATGCCCCAAGATGTCCAATTCCACCTAGTGGCTTACCTTTATAGAATGAATCCACACTATGCGCAGCATCCTCTACAACAAGTAGGTTATGCTTCTCTGCTAATGACATGATGGCATCCATATCGCAAGCGACACCTGCATAATGCACCACTGCAATTACCTTGGTTTTATCTGTAATCAAAGGCTCAATATTCTCAGATCTTACATTAGGATTCTCAGCGCCACTGTCTGCAAATACTACCTTAGCTCCTTCACGCAGGAATGCCAACGCTGTAGATACAAACGTATAAGATGGAATGATAACCTCATCACCAGGCTTTAGTTCGCATAACATAGCACACATCTCCAACGCATCGGTACCAGATGTAGCTAACAGACACTTCTTAAAGCCATATTTCTCTTCAAAGAACTTATGGCATTTTTTTGTAAACTGACCATTACCTGACATTGTTGTGGAATGGCATACTTCTTCCATATACTTCAGTTCTCTGCCTGAGCAATACGGTTTATTAAACGGAATCATAATTAAATCGATTTATTTGTTTTGTTCTTCAATTGCATCAAAATAGTATTTCTGCAGCCTCATGGCCTCGCTCTTAGAGTCAAAACCGGCGGCCTTCATCTCCTCTACAAAGCTTCTGCGTGCAGGCATATTTTGACTGACTATCTCAACTATCTTCTTTGCCCATTCTGCTGCAGATTCTTTCAAACTGATAAAATGAGCCATGTTGCACCCTTTAGCCTCTGGAGTAATCTCTGTAGAAAAAAAGATAGGAAGGCCACAACTCTGAGCCTCAACACCAACAACTGGCAATCCTTCATAAATACTGGGGAGCAGGAAGGCATCGAAAGCATTATAAAACTGCTTAATGTCCTCACGCTTGCCATAGTTGATAGCCTTATCCGCGATGCCATAATGAGTAATCCTTTCCATCATCTTCTCCTCCAATCCACCAAAACCAATCAGGGCCAGTTTGGCATTTGGTTGTATCTTTTGGATCTCATTGAAAATATCTACGATAAACAAAGGATTTTTCTGTACCATATACCGGCCGATAAACCCATATACCACGCTATTCTCCCATCCGAACTTCTTCCTTGTTATGGTTCTTAACTCGGGCTCGTATGCATTATCATCTGTATTGATGACAGTCTTAAAGATGGCAATATCCCCATCATCGTATGACTTCTGTCCAAACTGGAACACGCCACAATCCACGCCACAGGCCATATAATAATTAGCCCCAATACTACTGAATGGCTTGAGGGCATATTTTAGCAGCACTTTTTTCTCATGCTTATTGGCCATAGAGATACTTTCAGATATCCTCACCTTAACACCTTCCTGCTTGGCAACAATCAACGAGAACAGGTTCATCGTCGACAACCAAACATGAACTACGTCATACTTCTCTTCTCTGATTACCTTCCGAATATCACTCATATTCTTCAGGATATTCTTATAGGGTGTTACAATATGTACCTTTCCACCCAAAGCCTTAATCTCATCCTCGGGTATGGCTGTAGAATCAGCATCACAAATCCAGTCCACCCTAACCTTGGTGGTATCCATGTGTCGACAATATTCTAAAGCTAGATTCTTTTTCCCACCAGGATTTATACTTCCAAAAATGTATGCTACCTTTATCATTGTTTATAATATTTAAGATTCAATAGATTTCATCAGATAACGAATAGACTCATCACGAAATAGTCTTAAATTCTCTTGTACAAGAGGATAGTTCTTTACATCCAAATTATTATCTACATTCTCAAACCCAGTAAAAAGTCTTTCATTAAGACCAAGATTATTCAATAAAGAAGTAAGTCTTGTATTTGTTGAGAGTGAAGCTTTCTTATTGAACCTTTTGAAGGTAAAGAAATTCTTGGAGAAGATAATTGAGAACACCGTTCCATGGAAAGAATCCGTACATATATATTTAGCATTATTAACTAGGCTGACAAAACCGGCAGGGCTAATATTGTATGGGGCCTCATCCACATAATCTTCGTCAGCAGAGATATATTGATCCAAATGCAACAATGCCACGATTTTACAATTTTCCTTCTTCGCCAATTTCTTCACAAACTCACGCTGTACAGGGTTATCTCCCATGAGATAGCAGAAGATATAATCCCCATCAACAGGTCGGGAAGAGGCGATTTCCGACCAGTCTTTCACTTCTAACAGCATAGTAGGATCGCATACCAACTGCACATCCCTTCCAGTACATACCTTGATGATTTCCTGCCCACTGGTTTCACGAGCAGACAAATAATTGATTCTATTTAGGAATCGGGAATACTGCGCTTTCATATTCTCCGGAATAGCCCCAATTCCAAAACTCGTCGCGTATGCAATCTTTTTTACATCATCTGGAACAAATGACAAGGTATAATAATCACCAGCCACATTGGAAGGCAACCAAAGTTGGTCACTTCCAACGATTACAGCATCATAATTCCGACAAGCTCCACTTAAATCCTCCCATGACTCAAACATCCTTGAGACCTTAAAACCATCATGACAGAACTGATCAAAGGCAGCATCCCTTTGAGCCATTTTTCCACCCAAGGATGAATCAAACTTCATTCTCAGTTTCTTACTAATTACCCGGCTCTTTTCCTTGACAATGGTCGCATCACATAGATTCGACAGAAAATACTTCCATTTGCGTTTATTGATGTCACCCTTAAGAGAATCAAAGTTAATGGCTTCAGAATCTACGCCAAGCTTGTCTAATGCTTTCTGTGTAGCAAATGCCTGAAGCATGCCTCCATAGTCGTGATAATCATAGTTAATGGCTAAAGCCACTTTCTTTTTTGTCATATTATCAATTCTTTCTTAACAGTTTCTTGACCGTTCTCTTTGCCTCATTGTAAATACCCAACTTGAAAGCAGCCATCCTGAGAAATGTTTTTATTCTGACAGTCAATGTCAGAGGAAACCATTTCTCCATCAAATCCCCCATTGACATCGTAGCATAATCTGCAAAGAAAGCCTCTCGCTTTGGATTCATAACAACAGACTTGACCATAGCAATCTCATCCTTGATAAACATATCAATATCTTCGTATGGTTCCTCTTTAGTCCATTCCTTGATTCCTCTCAGAATCTTTTCTCCTAATGCAGAATGTACCAATACCCGGTTCGTTCCATCTTCATCAAAATTCTTACTGAAAGCCTTCACATCGTAACAGTCCCAGATCGTAAAATCAGACACACGATAGCGTTTCTTAAACTTACAGTTATAGCATGATGGTCGTACATTCATATCGCTAAAGAAGGAACGCATAAACTGCTCACGCTCTACGCCCTGATGATAATTCAGTTCAGGTTTATCATTAAAAATAGAAAAAGATGTATAATTATAGCTCAATCGCTTTTCGCGAAAAAGCATCTTCTGGAAATTGCCCCCAATCTGCTGTTGCTTCCACTGCATATAGTCTTTGTAAACTCCTGGACTTGGAATTCCATAGCATACGACATCTACAAGCAGCAATTTATCATACGCCCCTCTCAAGAAGTGATAAAGTCCTTCTATCTGGCAAGGGGTACCACTAAAACAAACCCATCTGTCTTCCTTTAGGAATTCCTTGACCTCTTGATAACATTTGTCTATATGGCTCTGAACATACTTACTGTTCCTAAACAATGATAAGTCTGCCTCATTGTCTACCCAACGATGATGTACCTCAAAAGTATTGATATCAAGCGTTGCTCCAAAGACCACGCCACCTTGACGGAGAATCCATTTGGCTATGGCTGTAAACGCACCTCCAGAAGTGCTTTCCTTTCTTATAACATCATCCGTTATCTGAATTAAATGGGCAGTTTGAGGTTTCTTCTTCTCAGGCTCAACATTGATAATAGGGCATATTTTTTCACACAGATGACAATCTATGCAGGTTTCAAGGTTTATTTGAGGATATAAGAATCCCTCTTCATCCTTTTGCAACATTATAGAATGCTTGGGGCAAACATTCTCACAAGCATAGCACCCACAGCAATCCTGCTTTTCTTGGATTTTAATCATCAGAGAATTAATATTTAAAGTATCCCCGTTTCAATAAGAATTGCTTTATCTGGGCAATAGGAGCCAACAACCAATACATTCTGCATCGAAGTAAATAAAGTATGATTATTCTCAGTTTATCCATGTAAACTATTGGACACTTCTGTATTGACTCTTTATATAGAGAAGCACTGGCAATGACCTCTTTAAATTTTCTCACTTTCGTTGAAAGAGGGTTTGGGTTATTAGGATGAAAATAGGTACTCATAGCCATAGCAATCAAACCATATACTACCCTTTGATAATACATCCTCTTTATTTCATCCCGATTCTCAAAACCATCAATATCTTCTTCCATGACAAGAAAGGAGTCTGTCATATATTTGGTATTTTTCTCATTAATAGACTTAGAAAGAGAGGTTGGAGTATATCTATAATGGTTATAATACTTATTCAGGAATAAAGCTTTTGAAGCATAATAAAAAACACGGAGTGAATATTCAACGCCTTCTTCACCTTGCCTAAGTCGCTTATCGTGGTAAATGTTTTTAGCCTTAGCCCAGTCTAGGCGTACAAGTTTTGCGTAGGCAGTAGTGATTCCACTACTGTAAATCATCGTATGTCTAGCCAACTCACGACACTCTTCATCTTTGTACAGATGCTCGTCATCCTGACATGCCCATTCCATTTTACCATAAACAGGCTTACCATTCAAATCTTGTAAAACCTTCCAAAAGATAACATCTGGATTATTATATTTTTTAGCAGCCTCCATGATAGACACCAAACAGTCACCATCTATCCAGTCATCACCATCTATGTACATAATCCAGTCACCTGTGGCACGCTCATAACCCACGTTGCGGGCAGGAACGAGACCATCGATATGGAAGATGTTATGAATACGCGAATCCAGATCTTCATATTTCTGGCAGACAGCCTCTGTGCCATCATTTGAATCTCCATGAACAAGCCACAGTTCCCAATTCGTATAGCTCTGACTTAGGATGTTGTCGATACACTTAGGCGCATACTCTGCGCAATTGTACATCGGGACTATAATGCTAATCTTTCCGTTGTCTATCATTTCGAACAAAGAATTTTCATCATACAATGATCAAGAACCATATGCAGGTCTTCTGTTATTTGCATATCGTCCACAGGTACATGAACATTATATCTACTCATTTGTTTTACTTTACCTCCGCTATAGCCAGTAATACCTACACTGACACCACCATTCTCGTTAGCATATCTGATGGCTCTGACTACATTCTCGGAGTTGCCGCTTCCTGATATGCCTATCACGATATCCCCATCCTGCATAAAATTTTTTAGAGGCCCTACAAAAACATCTGCGTACGACATATCGTTGGCATAAGCCATCATTGTTGGAATATTGTCATTCAGACAGATAAACTTAAACATCTTTTCCTTACCAAACGATATACCCTTGTTAAAGTCACAAACATAGTGCGATGCTGTAGCTGCAGACCCACCATTACCCATAATGAAGATTGTCTTTCCTTCATCTTTGGCCTGAACCAAAACGTTCATCAGCGTATTCAGGTCTTCCTTATTGATAGCATCTAGAGTTGCCTTTTCCTTTTCAAAATAGTTAGTTATTTCTTCCTTGTAATCCATACATATATGTTTTTATTATTCTTTTCTCCAAATATTTACCTTTTCACCTACATAGATAATCTTAGACCCATAATTGTCAAACCTGAAATTAAGTTCAGTTATATCACCCATACGATCACGAAACTCCTGCTGACGCTCTTTGGGGCAATAGAAAAGGATGAATCCTGCACCTCCTGCACCTAATAGCTTTCCACCAAGGGCTCCGGCTTCCATTCCTTTGTTATACATCTCGTCAACCAGTCCCGTACTAATCCCTGAAGTCAAGGATTTTTTCAGTAACCAGTTTTCATGTAGTATTCTCCCAAAGTCATCAAGATTATTTTTTTCCAAGGATTCTCTGAGGCTATAAGCCAATTTGACCATCTCTTTCTGTGCCTCAAACTTCTTCTTATCACTAATCGCTGCTGACTGGCTCTTCAAAATGGCATTAGCAGAATGTTCACCACCTACGAAAACCATCATTAGGTTCTCTTCCAGTTCCTGCTTTTTTCCTGGTTGCATGATAATTTTCTCTACATTCACGGTCTCATCACCATAGAATGTGATAAAGTTCAGACCGCCACAAGCTGCTGCATACTGATCCTGCTTTCCAATAGGAGAACCGACTCGATTGATTTCAATATCACAAGCCAATTCTCCAAGCTTCTCACCACTGGAGGCCTTGCCAATATATGCACGTACCGCATTCAGCAAGCCAACAGTGAACGAACTGCTGGAACCCAAACCCGTACCCGAAGGAATATCAGCAATGGAATTCAAATCCACACCCGTCAATCCATACATTTTCAGCACTTCACGGAAAATAGGATGCTTAATGTCGTCAATGCAATTTACCTGCTCTGTTTTGGAATACTTTAGCTGAATCTTATCCTTCTCAAAGTAGGGATGGATAGCAATATACATGTATTTATCTATCGAGGTGCTGAGCACAGCTCCTGTAGATCTGCGGTAAAATGACGGCAAGTCTGATCCGCCACCCGCAAATGAAATGCGAAAAGGTGTTCTTGATATAATCATATAGTTAGTTCTAATTAATTATTTCTTTTATAGCATTAAGCAGTGCATTGGGTTCGTTTGTCTTGATGATAATAGAGTCCTTACATCCAGCATTCTGCCCAACTTTCAAATCTCTGTCGGAATCTCCAATCATATAGCTCTTTGACAGGTCAATGTTCCAATCTTTGGCGGCTTGAAGTAACATGCCTGGTTTTGGTTTGCGGCACTCACAGTCAATCTTATATTCAGGACGCTCTTCTGGATAGCCTCTGTCTGGATGATGAGGACAGTAGTAGATGGCATTCATATAAGCACGTTCTTTGCCAAGCATCGTTTCCAATGATGCATGGATATACTCCAATTCCTCAATGGAACAGAGGTTGCGGGCTATCACCGGCTGGTTTGTGACAATAATAGACAGATAATCGCTCTTATTAATCAGTCGGATAGCCTCAGCTGCCCCTTCAATCAGCTCCAACTGCTCTGGTTTGTTCAGCAGATTCACCTCTCTTGAGATAGTTCCGTCTCTATCAAGGAAAATAGCAGGGCGCTTGTTGCTTCGATTCAGACGACTCACTTTGCCACTCTTGACATCATCACATACAGCATAATAACGTTCGGGAGTGCCCATATCCTTGATATACTCAAAGCTCACATAGCCATAAAGATTCATGCCGTTATCCAGGCAACGGGGTAGCACATTCTTCTCGATATGGCTCTTTACGCCGACTTCTATCTGTGTCAGAATCTTCGGAGAGAAAATAAACAAGGCTGCGTTAACGATGTTACGGCTAACAAAGCCTTCCTCATGTGGTTTATTAAAGAACTTACGTACTTTCCCTTCTGCATCCAAATCTACTATATCCGAATCGTATGGATGATCATTGGGGTGTAAAAATAGAGTTGCATCCGCCTTCTTTGACTTATGATAATTGAGCATCGACCTCATATCAAAGTCAATAATCGTATCTCCATAGAACACGAAAAAGTCTTCAGTCAGTTTTTCCTTCAGATACCCCAGTGCTCCTGCAGTTCCAAGAGGTTGCGTTTCCTGATAGTATTCAATATTAACATCCCATTTCTTTCCATCACCGAAATACGATGAAATCTGGTCACCCATGTGGCCGATGATGAACAGGAAATCTGCGAAGCCATAACGCTTGCATAACTCAACCTCATGTTCGACAATGGGTTTCCCGCAGACAGGTATCATTGCCTTGGGAATCTCACTATTCACGGAGGCGATGCGAGTACCCTGCCCTCCAGCGATTATTACAATTTTCACTTGTCAACAATTTAAAATTAAAAGACCATGGTATGTACCGGTCTATACATTTTATAAAGAAATACATAATGACACATATCATTAAGAAAATAGAAAAATCGTCTAAAGGAATCTCTCTCTTAAGGAAAAATATGATTGGAAAATGAAATGTCATTATTACCATTGAGTTCTTTCCAAAATATTCCGAAATAGAGGATTCCTGCAACAAGTTTTCAAAGAGAATAAAAGTTCCTACAATAATTAACCATGCAGAAAAGAAAAACAACATTGGATTTCCTATTGTCTGAAGAACTACTTCTACACTTAAAATCCCTGATAATATTATATTTAAGATATTGACAAGTGTACCAGTAATTATCATTATTACCCCCCATTGAGGTTTATTTAATTTGCGCACAATCCTATCATGATAGAAACCTGCCCAGACGAACGGAATGACTAAAAGCGTTACATCTAAACGGAATGGAAGGGTTCTGTGAATGAAGAATAACAAAATTCCACCTACCGATAAAACCGCAGTCATCATAAATTTCCATGCTATACTCTTAATGTTTTTGTTCATATAAATAAACAAAAGATTCGAGAAGAACAATGGAGGTAAAAACCAAATTGGGAAAAACGACAGGCCAAGTTCTTTTATTCCATTTTGTCCTCCTCCCAATACGACATGGGCAGTATAAACAACTAACTTATGTATCTTATCAGGATACCAAATTGTGGCAACTATGAAGTTAATGGCTAAACAGATGACACTCCAAAAATAGAATGGAGCCATCAATCGTAAGAACTGCGGTTTCCCCCCCCCCCAAGCAGTCTTAGAACGAATACTGAATAGATATCCTGAAAGATAGAAGAACAATGGCATATGGAATGCATATATCCACTGCCCAAAGCCTTCACGAGGGATTAAATGGCCTAAAACGACGAGTAAGATTCCAAATCCCTTTAGGTTATTTATCCAGCGAATCATTTCCCGAGTGCTTTTTGTATTGCCAAACGAACAGAGTCATTTGAATTATGGGGAGCTTTCCATCCTAGCTCGTTCACCTTTGTCAAGTCATAACGGAATTCAGGAACATCACCTACCCAACCACGGTCACCTCCTGTATAACGAATCTTCGCATTCAATTCCATTTCCTCTATTACCATAGCAGCAATTTCCTTCACCTTGGTGCGGGTGTTAGAGCCAAGCATATATACGTTGTAAGGTTCGTGAGCATGGTCTATCACAAAGAATATTCCATCCACTAAGTCTTTCACGTAAACATATGGTTTGCATTGTTCGCCATTTCCAAGAACCTCCAATTCATTCGGATTTCTCTGGAGTTTGTGGATAAAGTCATAGATAACACCATGAGTGAAACGCTCACCCACCACATTCGGGAAACGTGTTATCCATGTCTGTATACCATAAGTAGAACTAAATGCGCTAATGAAAGCCTCACTGGCCAACTTACCTGCACCATAATTTGATACGGGTTTCAGTGGACCGTAATCTTCGTTCAACACATCGTATGTCTCACCGTAAATGGCAGAGGTGGATGCAAAGAAGAGCTTCTTAATTTCAAACTCTTTCAGAAGCTGTAGTACATTGAAAGTAGTGTTGAACGTCAAGTTATAATCCACCATCGGGTCTTTACCACCCTTCTGGATGTCGCTGTTAGCTGCAAGATGATAAACCATATCAAACTTGCCTTCAGCAAAAATTTCGCCCATCTTAGACATATCCAGCAAATCTGCTTCAATAAAGCGGAAGTTGGGATTTCCAATTAGGTGCTCAATGTTCTCTTTACGTCCTAGTACCAAGTTATCTACTACGGTCAGATTATGACCTCTTGCTATTAATGCATCGTTTAAATGAGAGCCTATAAATCCGGCTCCTCCTGAAATTAAAATATTCATATTTATTTCCTTATTATTTTTTTCTTTATTGTCAATTCTAAACTTCTCATATTTGTTATAAGAAAGAAAGGTGTATATAATTTATGTTTAAATAAGAAATAAGACATTGCATATCTCTTACTAAGTCCTACTATTAATAATGGTGATTGCTTAAAAAACCATTCCGGCAAGAATAGGGATTCTCTTAAATCATCTAAATAGCTATATTTTTCCTTTTTTGTCATCTTACACCCCTTTTTTGTTAGGAGGGTTGCAGGGGCGTTAAGCAAGGTATATGTCATCTGATAAACATATTCCTTTCTTTTTTCATACAAATCCACTCCTAATGCTTTTGCGCCTTCTGTAATACGTTCAGCAAGCAACTTAAGTGTTGAAAGTTTTATCGGATTAAACTTAGATGAAGTTGAGAAACCTTCGCGAATATAATGTAAATAAAAAGTCTTTCTCATCAGACTAACCACTTTCGCATATTTGAAAATCCGTGTGATAAAATCGATGTCCTCACCTCCTGCCTTATAGCTTTCATCAAAGAATACATTGTTTTGGATAATAAGATCTTTTTTTATCAGTGAATCCCAAACACAATCAATGATGTTTTTATTCAACAACTGTAGATAGTTATCTGCAATAAGACTATCTTTTAACACCATGTCATAAATAGAAGTCTGACGAGTTCTTACCACAACCCCATCGCTTATGATATATTCTTTCTTTCCAAATTTTACAATGTCTGCATCGTCGTTTATTGCCCTTCTATATGATTCTTCAAGAAGCCCAGGAAGATACTCATCATCATGATCTGAAAACGCAATATAATCCCCTTTTGCAATCTTAAGTGCAGCATTTCTGGCATTGCAAATACCTCCATTCTTTTGATGGATTACAACTATACGATTATCCGCATTAGCATATTTATCGCATAACTCAGAACTACCATCTTCGGAACCATCATCGACAAGTATTAATTCGTAATCTTGAAAATTTTGATTTAAAATACTGTCAATAGCCTTGTTTAAATACTCCCCTGTATTATAAACAGGCATAACAACAGATATCTTAGGATTATTTTCCATATACTTAATTCTTATTATCCTTCATTAGTGTCCCGTTAAAATGGGACGAGTTTAAATATTAATCAAATAGCCCCGGAATGAGGGGACCAAATTGATCTTTGACATCGTTGAAATTAGTCTTATCGAACAGGTCTCGTAAGTGAGTCTTGTCTGTCAATGAGATGCTAAGAATCTGCAAAACCTCATAGGTCGAGCGTTCTAATCGCATATCATGTTGGACAATAGCCACGAGACAGTAAGTAATAATGGCCACACTGATTTGTATGCGGACAGCATTCTCCGTCGTACCCCAAAACCTCTTTATCTTTAGATGTTGCTTGAGCCATTTGAAGAATAGTTCTACCAGCCATCTTTTCTGATAGAGATTTGCGACATCCAATGCAGAAAGCTGCTTTGCATTCGTCAGGAAAGTGAACTCACGGTCGTCTTCCTCGTCATAGTAGCGAATGAGTCTGAATGACTCTGGATACTTCTTCTCCGAGAGATAACCAGCCAGTTTTACTTCTGCATCAGTCAGCACGTTCTTAGGCATTCTTCGCTTCCATTTGACAATCTTGTACTTCAGGTTCGTCTTGGCTCTGACTACGAAGAAAGACTCTGTAAGGTGTATCCTGTAGAGTTCCTTAAATGAGTCATAAGCCCTGTCGAATATGTAGTAAGCATTTGGCTCACAGGAAATTGAAGACATTGTCGTCGAATCATGCTTGGATGCTGTGGTCACTGTATAGAAGGCCGGAACCTGAGCCTCAATGTCATATAAGACATGGACTTTGACGCCTCCCTTCTTTCTTCGAAACTTCGCCCATGGGAATGTTGCCAGACACAACGGAATAGTAGTTGAATCAAAGGCATATTTCTTTCCTGGGATATCCAAGATGTTGGTCGCTCGTTTCTCGCAAGCTTCCTTCATCATATAGAAGGCAAAGTCCTTGAAGATTCTGTAATCACGATTCTGATTAGCTGACGCAAGAGTCGTTTTAGCGATAGGTTCACGACCTAATCCAAGATGGTATTGCTTGGCCCGATGTGCTTCAAAAGCAACAATCAGATCACGAAGACTCTCACGATTACTCAGTTGACCAAACATCATTGCAAGCAGCTGGTTCCAGCAGGTGAAGTGCTTCACGTAGCGATTACCATCATACTTGCGAACGTAGTTGTTAAACTGAGTCCTGTTTAGAAAAGCGGTAAGTTGAGCAAAAACGTATTTGTCTTGGAACATAGCAGTCAATTATATTTGGCTGCAAAGTTACAAAATCAAGTCCGTTTCATTTCAAAAACCTGCCTAATAGACTGAATTTCAATTATTTCAAAGAGCGATTAGTCCACTTTAACGGGACAGTAGTGATTATCCTTTATAATTTATTCCCAAAACACTTTTTATTTTGTCCTTTACTGAAACGGGCAAAATTGATTTAATTCTTTTCCAACTATATGAAAAAACCATCCCCCAAAAACTTTTCTTTCTAAACACCACTTCCATGCAATAAAATTGCTGCTCCGCCCAGTTTCCTTGTTGGGACACACCTCCTCCTTCATAAATAGAAAGGACAGTGTCGATCTTCATTGTTTGATCTATGGGAATTCTTGCAAAAAACAGTGCATCTGAAATAATAATTTTTTTGGTTACGATATAGTAGCCATGTTCTTTATGTAAATCTCTCTTGTAAATGATAGCCTGATGTATCAAATTACCAGATGCAAAATCTGATGGTCTTAAAATTAAGCCGCCGTCTTTTTTTTTACTATACACATCAGAATAAAGAAATGATATATTGTTTGGTATCTTTCTTGAGAAGACCTCTTCTAGGACACTTTCATTTGCAAAACAGTCTCCAGCATTCATCATGATCAGCCATTCTCCTGTTGCTTTTTTGATACCTTTGTTCATAGCATCATAGATTCCCTTATCAGGCTCACTTATCCAACAAGTTAATTGCTTATCATATTTCTTTATAATATCAATGGTTCCGTCTGAACTACCACCATCAACAATAATATACTCTATATTCTTATATGACTGTTTAACAACAGACAATATCGTTTTTTCTATACCGTCCTTTGCATTATAGGACACTGTTATAATTGTAACGCAAGGCAAAGATAATAATGATGTCATAAATAATACAATAACTAATTGGCAATTAACAGAAGAATGACACTCTAAGCTATCTATGACAGATTACTCTCTTCATCCTCAGTTTTTAGATTTTCTTCCATCTTAAAACATACAAGTCCTCTAAACCAACCTTCAAACTCAGAATCATTCATTCCTCTAAACTCAGGTGAATAACACATAGCCACAAGACACCACAGTCCTACATTTAAAGTATCTATGTTGTTAACGTTCTCTAACCACGTACAGACCCATTGAAATGCGACATAGCTTCCTAATAGTTTAATATATTTATTCCTACTACAATAAACTGCAAGATATGTAGCTTTAAAATAAATCATACTAAACAAAAACAGTCCTATAAGCCCCGTATGCGTAATATAGTTTAAAACGGCCGCCTCATTATTAGCTCTTTGGCCTCGATAAATCATACTATCATCATAATCATACACATATATAAATAGAACCTGGGATGCCTCCACATCATTACCGCGAGCGGGGGTTCGCCCCCATAACCAATAATTGTGCTTCAAAGCAGAATTGATGACATCATAATACAACAAACTTCTTGTATCTCCCTTTTTATCATCTTCTGTTCTTGTATACTCTGCGTCCATTTTTCCATTAAGCATACTATATGCATTGGAAAGAATCATCACATAAGCAAGCGCCAAACATCCATATGAGCATTTCAATATTAATCTATATTTCCTTTCAGAGAGTTTTTTTGATTTATATACCAATATACAGAAAACAAATGTCGCAGTTCCTTTAAGCAGTTGCATTCTGCCATCTGGATAAAAGTTAAATGAAAAAAACACAAGGAAGACTAGTGCAAAATAGAAATATTTTCTTTTAAATAAAGGAGAATATAAGATAACAAAAAGAATAGGAAGCATATAAAACTCAGAAAGCCCGCCTGCAACCCAATAAAAAAGCAAGACGGTAAATATCAAAACAAACTTAAGCCACTTCTGATAGAATTCCCGAGTAAAAGCTGGATTGATAAATGGGAATATTAACAAAGGACATAATAGCCTTATTGAATTATCTAAGAAAATGCGAGAATCTGTATAATTTTCTATAAGGAATAGTCCCCTCATCATACAAGCCCCGACCCACAGGAAATATAAACGAATCCATCTAAAATAACTATCAAAATAGAAATGAGAAAACTCTTTTCTTGCAACAAACAAACACGCAATTACTAATAATTGTATGACAATACCAAAGGCCGTATTGCTAAACACAGCATTTGCAAAAGTCAACGCAAGAAATATATAGACGAGTAGCGACTTGTATGTCAATACATTTGCAGCCATATTCTTTCACTCGATAAAACTATCCATAATAGAATTAAACTTGGTGGTAAAAGATGCCAATGAAAAGACTTTATCTGAATAATCATAAATATACTGTCGCCTTTTCTCTATTTCCTCCACACTGAGTTTTGATAACTCTTTAACAGTTTTAACTATTGTCTCAACATGAAAATCATTCAAAACAACCATCCCTTCGCAATAATCGAAGCCACATTCTTTTGTAACAACTGGGATAAGACCATGTGCCATACAAGTAGCCACACCGGTGTTCATTGCCTCTGAGCATGATGGATAAATAACGTATGTGTTGCCAAGTACCACGTTCTTAACGAAATCGTCTGACATAACACTTACACGCCCTCGATTAATTGTATTGGGCGATTTCAGCTTATCAAATAATGATTTCTCTTCATCGTAAAGTCCATATACATTTAATTCGCAGTCTTCCAGTTTCGCGAAAGCGTCCAATAAGACATCCAATCCTTTATGAATAAAGCCTCCAGAACCAAACCAAACGAATTTCTTTTTTACTGATGATGTCACTCTCAGTATTTCTTGCGAATTATATACATAAGACTTATTCCTGATGGCATTCGCATTTATCCTGCCATACTTAGAGAAATACGAAAGCATTGATTCCGCATTGTATTCCGAGTTGAGTATAATGCCGTAATCCGATTGTTCAAACTGTTTAAGAGTATAAAATCCCTTTCTTACTATTGCCTTTTTTGTATTAATGCGAGGATGCCGCTGGTTAAGATTCTGCAATCTTTCCTCGTATTTCTCTTCAACAACGGCTGGATTATTCTCTGTTACAAATAATATCTTCTGCTTGATAGCCCATTCATTACAACATTTTTCATATAGCGGGCCAAATCCCAATATCAAATCATAGGTGATTCCATTATGTCTTTCAAATGCAGTTAAATCCTGACAATCACATAAATCAATGCAATAATCTTTTTGTATCAAGTAGTGAATCATTTGATTGATGTGCTGTATTTGTGCATGAGCAACATTATCAATGTCTTTATTTAGTAATGACTTGTATGAGAAAAACACTCGCTTTTGACAAGGATTGGCTAAATCCCTATTAATATTATCCATATCAAGTATTTGAAAATGCCTTGATACCTTTAATAATAACTTAGAAAAGAGTGTCCTATTCATTTCTTTATTCTTATAATCCTAGATAAAGAGATATTTAACAAATAACTCAATAATATCGAAGTAGCCAACGATAGCATTATATATAACCATGTCGGAAGACATAGAATCCTAAAAGAAAGTAAAACTACAAAATGTAGTAAAAAGAACTCATAAGAAACATTACCCATTTTCTCAAGAAGTTTACACAACAAGTTCTGTTTAAAGACAATATTATATAATCCCACCACAATAAAAGCAGCGCCAAATGCTTGTACTATCCTATAAATAACATTATTTTCATACCCCACTATATTGTTGATGTCAAGCAAAACAACACCAAATATGCAGAAAAGCCAAAAATACTCTGCCCTCCATCTATTCAAATACTTCTCATTCAGCCATCGGAAAAAACCACCAATAAAATAGACTGGCAAATACTCTATATATGTTGGTAGAATAGGATTTACACATACCAAGAGTATAATTAACGATGATAGCCATATTCCTTTTTTTATCCATAATCCGATTAGCAAAGGCATGATCAAAAACATACGTACCTCAACATAAAGATACCAAATTGGTGGATCTAACAAATCACTATTACAAGGTAATAACAAAGATACATTTTTAAGATAATCTGCTATTCCAATAGGCTTATTCCAGAATGAGTTTCCCCAATCACTAAAACTACCTTGATTATATGGTATCTGTAAATTGCATAACACATATGCTAAAGACAATACTATAATTGCCAGAGGATAAATCCTCAATACTTTCTTCTTAATACCATTAAAATACCCCACCCAGGTAAACTCTGTTTTATAATAAAAGAAGACACTGATACCCATGAAAATTATCACAGCGCACTGGCCATCCCACAAAATATGGAAAAGGGTTGGTTGATACTTAAGAACCCATGCTATATCTCTCATATTCAAAGCATGGGAAAGAAAGACCATCAACGCAGCTATGCCCTTCAAGATTTGTACACCTCGGTTCATAAAACAACAACTTAAATAACATAATTAGTTATTTCCGATGGTATTTCAGTTCCATGTATAAAATGATCATAAACAGCATGATACATTGCAGCCTGTATTCTCATGGCCTTTTCATTATCCCAATAAGTATCGGCAAAAGCAGTTGCATTTTCAACTAGAATTCTTTGAAGTCCTTTATCTTTTACTAATTTCACCATATTTTTACCCATCTCTATATAATCGCCAATTTCCGATATTAATACAGATGTAGATTTTTTATTTAATGATGGTGTCCCTTTTGTCGCATAGGTAACTACCGGCATTTGCATCTGAATAGCTTCTCTAATGGTTGTGGAAATGGTATCCACCCTAATTGGTACTAACGCAAATCGTGATTTTGCAACTTGACAAAGGGCATCATAGTGGGTTTCATAATAGCCACTAAAAATGACCTGCTGTTCCAATCCCTCTTTTTCAAGTATGGATTTTAAATGATTAAGGAATCCCTGTGAATATCGTCCAATCACATTCATCGTTATTCCTTTTTCTATTTTTGAAGCTTCGACAAAAGCCATTATAGCATCCTCACCTGCTTTTGAGATGTCTGCGGCCCAATATGCAAAATCATATTCTTTATCTTTAGGACTTGGCACATCCTGACTTGCACAAAAATGGTATCTCAAGAAAACAGCATCAGGATTAAACCAAGAAGCTATAGTCCTATACCATTGCGAGTCTGTTGCAATATAATGAGCTCGCTTTAAAACACGTTGCTCTACTTCTTTTCGCGTCTCATACTCTTGCTTGTCCATTAAAGGATAATTCGTAATAAAATCAGGATCAGATAAAGCTGTTTGCATAGAGACAATTAATGGATACTTTTCAACATCTATATCAAGAGCACATAGAGAATAAAATGGTGACTCTATTCCAACTATGTTTATCACATCTGGCTGTATCTCATTGATAAACCTACGTATATAATACCTGTTTTGCTTGTATAACTTATCAAAATAGCCTCTTTCTTGATTAAAACAATGATAATATATACCATCTATTACAAAAGATTGCATCATTGTTTTCATACCTGGATGTGGTATAATAGCATGCAGTTCTATATCATTATACTTTTTAAACTCATTAAAAAGGAGTGTATTCCACATTCCTCTATCATAGTAATGATATTGAGGGATACCTAAAATTCTTTTTATAGTGTTCGTGAGTCTCAGTGATGACAATTTAATACTTTCCCTTATTTCCTTATTTGAAACATGACAAATAATAGCGACTTTTAACATCTTGTTCATTATCACAACACTTTTATCATCTTTAAATATTCCGGCCACTCACCCATATCATGCCACGATTCCTCACTCACGGGAAAACACCCAACTCTACCACCACGTGTTTTAACCTTTTCCATCAAATGGGTTATATGGAAGAACTCTCCTTCAGGAATCTCATCTATCAGTCCCGGATTAAGAATATAAACTCCAGAATTAACCATATAGGTATGTTCAGGTTTCTCTTTCAAATCTACCATCAATCCATCTTCGCCTGTTTCAATAACTCCGTATGGTATCTTAAAACTCTTCACCATTGTTACAATTGTCATATCATTATGGTTATTGATATGATAATCATACACGTCACGATAATCTTGCTCATTAATACTATCACAGTTAGATACAAAGAATGGCGTATTAATTCTACCTTTTAATAGTGACACACTGCCAATAGTTCCTAATGGTTTATCCTCCATAAAGAAGTCAATGTCATATTTATGTTCTAGTTGACTTAGATAGTATTTCATCATATCTGCTTTATAATTCACTGACATGAAGAATTTATGGCATCCAATTGCCTCAAATTGGTCCATTATAACTTCAAGGATTGTTTTATCCCCGACGGGAACAAGTGGTTTAGGTAAAACATTTGTAAGGGGCTTTAATCTTGTCCCCTTCCCACCAGCCATAATGACTACCGGCAAATCAATCTTATCACGATGTTGCAGTTCTGAATGCTTGAAAAAATCATCCCAGAAATATACGTCAATTAATTCTCCGCTGGCATCAACTACAGGCATACATTCAGCCCGTAGTGCCATCATCTTAGTCCTAACGGACTCTCTACTTTCGCCAGGCGATGCATACTTTTTTTTCTTATCAACAATAGAGGATACGGAATCACTTAGCGGTGCATTTTTTATAATAGCCCGCTGAATATCGCCTATTGTGAAGATTCCTTCAAAATGTTGCCCATCAAACACGAAAAGCATCTTAACCTTTATTTCGTCCATCAACTTCATCGCTTCAAGCAATGATACGTTGGGCGAAATAATCCTTCTTGTGATTTTTTCTTTCATAAGAGTTTAATCTATTCTTTTTACAACTAAAGAATAACGATGACCATCTTTTTCAAACGTCAAGGGGAATCTCTCAAAGTCTGCGATTCTGAACCTTGGGAGCAATTCGCTTAATGTTTGATTCGTATCCAAATTATCATCGTTCTTATTAAATCTTCTATAATAAGATGAATCACCAATTTGTTCAATGGGATTTAATGAATCTAACTGTTGTACAAATAGACAACACATATCAATGATTTTTCTCGCCATAATATCCTGCATTTCTCCTAGCATTTCATAACCTCGGAAATGAATTACATCTTTTAAATAATATGGGCCAGCATCGCATGCCTCTACTGCTTCAAACAAAGTAAGAGGAATATCATTCTTACCTTCCAAAATCTGCCATTTTAAAGGTGTAAAGCCCTTACCTTTAGGTAAATCTGACGCATGTACAACAATATTGTGTTTATGTTTATCCAAAAAATCTTTTTTAAGAATCTTAGTACAACTCAAGATAAAACAAATATCCTCATCGCCAACTTCTTTTGAGTTGTTATACTCTTTCACATCGATATTGTCTGTCTGCAACTTCTCTTTTAAAACATGAGAATATGGTACAAACCATGAGTTAATATCATCAACTAATATCGCAATTTTCATATTATTATAGTTGCAATGGTAAACAATATTTTAAGCGGATATTTCTTTCAAGGCCTTTAAATAAACATCACATATAAAATCAATCTGCTCGTCTGTCAATGCGGCATACATCGGCAGCGTTATTTCATTATCTGTGACGTATTCCGTCTGGGGTAGAACCGCTCCAAGATCTATGTATGTAGTGAATCTATGGGCAGCTGGATAGTGAACGGAGGTCTGGATTCCTGCTTCGTGGATATACTCACGGATCTTATTCCTTCTCCCCTTAGTGCTATTCAACAACACTGTCGGAAAGATATAGTTACTCACAAACTCAGTGTTGTCAGCAAACGGGATTACCAATCCTTCCACATTGCTCAAACGCTCCACATAACGCTGGCGAACAAGCAGACGAGTTTCCAAATCTTCAGGGAGCTTCTTCAACTGCTCAATGGCAATGGCTGCACGAATATCATCCATGCGGAAGTTGTAACCCAAGCAGGTGATATCATATTCTGTGGCATGACCACTGGCACGCTGATAGCTCATGGTACTCATACCGTGAGAGCGAATCAAGCGAGCTTTCTTTTCCATCTCCTCATTATTGGTGATGAACATACCACCTTCACCGGTAGAGATATTCTTGTTAGAGAAGAAACTGAAAGCGGCACAATCACCAATGGTACCCAGTTTCTGGCCTTTGTACTCCGACAATGGGCCATGACAAGCATCCTCAACCACCTTAAGGTTATGCTTCTTAGCAATGGCCATAATCTCGTCCATCTTAGCAGGGAAACCAGCCATGTGTACTACCACAATACCCTTGGTTTGGGGAGTAATCTTGCGCTCAATGTCAGCTGGGTCAATATTGATGTGGTCTGGGCCAACAATATCTGCGAATACAGGTGTAGCACCTACATAGCGGATGCAGTTGCAAGAAGCTGCAAAGGTCAGAGAAGGACAAATCACCTCATCGCCAGGGCCAAAGCCACAAACCATACAGCAGACGTGAAGGGCATCGGTGCAGTTCGACATGCTCACTGCATACTTCACCTTCCACATATCAATAAACATCTGCTCTAACTCTGCATTCTTCGGGCCAGTAGAGATCCAGCCCGACTTAATTGTATCATACGCGGCCTGAGCCTCGCGCTCGTCGAAGTTCAGATTAAAAAGAGGAATTTTGTATGCCATAATTAACTCTTGGATAAAATTTTGTTCTCTATATATATTCAAATTTGATCAACAGCTGCACAAAATAAAAAGACTAAAGTTTCGCAAGTGATGGCGCACCTGCATAATTTAACATAAAATAGGAATAAAAAAGGCTTCGAAGTTTGCTCAACTCACTGAAAATGAGTAACTTTACAATCGCCAAACAGTAAAGTACAAACTTAGAAGCCGTGAGCAAAGGTACAACAATTATTTCAGATTTGAGAAGCTTTTTCTCAGAAAATGAGAATAACCGTACAATTAATGCGATTATGAGAGTGATGGAGTGCATAAACATACGTCCGGAGCAGATAGGGACAGAGAAGAAGGAGAACTGCAAGTTCACGAACGTGCAGGTCCTTAATCTTCTGGTGCTGTTCCCGTTCTTTGTCGTCAGGAATGCATACCGGTACTCGGGCTCTTCATTAAGCCGCCTGTTCTGTTGTGAGAAGGACATGTTCTATCGTTTTATGAATGACGGTAATATCAAGTGGCGCAAACTGCTGTATGCAATGAACCTTCAACTGCTGCGTAAGATCAGCCGCAGCACCGAGGCTGAGCATGACAGGCCTGTCTGCCTGATTATCGATGACACTGACGCTCCGAAGAGCGGACGTAAGAGTGAGCTCATCGGCAAGGTTTTCTCTCACCTTGAGCACAAGACCATCCTTGGCTACAAATGTCTGACGCTGCTTCTGAGCGATGGCATGAGCCAACTGTTCCTCGATTTCTCGCTTCATGGTGAAGAAGGCCGCAAGCCTGACAAGAAGCAGGGGCTGACGGACAAACAGCGCAAAGCACGGTATAGCAAGGATCATAGCGGAGAGGCTGTCGAGGAACGCATCAAGGAGTATACGATGTCGAAGATTGCCAAGGCCATCGAGATGGTGAAGTACGCCATCAAGCGCGGCATCCGATTCGACTATCTGCTCATTGACAGCTGGTTTACCTGTGCGGACTTCGTTCGCCTGATTACCAGCCGACACATCAAGTGTCATCTGATTGGTATGATCAAATTGGGAAAGACCAAATACCACACCCAGTGGGGTGATCTGACAGCCAACCAAATTATCAAGAAACTCCAGAAGCAGGGCCTCACCAAGCACAACAGGACCTTGAAGTGCACCTACTGCACCATAGACGTGAAGTTTGCAGGAACCACCGTGCGTCTGTTCTTCTCGAAGCGAGGCAGAAAAGGACAGTGGAACGGACTGCTCACCACGGACCTCTCGCTCAGCTTCCTTAAGGCATATCGGACTTATGCTACTCGTTGGACTACTGAGGTGGCATATCACGATTGTAAGCAACTGCTTGGCTTCGGCAGATGTCAGAGCCTCCACTTCTCCGCTCAGATTGCAAGCACTACGCTGACGATGATACAGTACAATATACTTTGTATGGTGAAGCGGTTTGAGGCTTACGAAACTATCGGAGCCCTCTTCCGTGAAGCCACGGGGAATACTCTCGAGCTGTCCGTAACGGACAGAATATGGGAACTGATACTGGATACCATACTGGAAATCGCAGAGATTATCTCTGCTGATGCCAGCGAACTGCTTTCTGCGGTTATTGGTGGGAATCCTAAGTTCCATAAGCTATATCAAATGTATAAATTAGTCGCTTGATGAATGAATATTCACTTGCGAAAGTTCAGATAATAATAAAACAACGATCGTTGTTTCGAGGGTCTTTTTGCTACTATTATCAACAAATGTATTTAGGATTGGAGACAAAAACATCAAACCAATATATGCAGCAATAAACCAGTTAGCTTCTGATACAAACAAAAGTTGTCTAAATGAGAACGAGTTATTGAAATATGCAAATACAGATGACATTATAGCATAAAACAAGTAACAAAAACATAATCGCAATACTGACTGTGTTTTCAACTTGATAGAGAAATAACCACTAATAAGCACAAACAAATTAACACCCACAACACTCAAGGATTGGGCCACAATCAATCCATAGTAAGGTTTTTCCCACTCTGCAGGTCCTCCAAAAGTAGCAAAAGAGGAATGTACCGTGAGTACCATCATTATTGCAATGATGCGGCATAATTCTATATTACTCTGACGCATTGTTTTTATGCAGTTTAATATGAATAATCATTTTAAATTTAAATCTTAATTCTGCATCCATTGCCACAAACCAAACTAATAATCCAATTACTACCTCACTTAATATTATATCAATGACTAGTTTCCAAAAACAAGATGGTAGAAGATGGATTAATAGAATCGGGACTATAATTGATATTAATGTTATAACAAAGCAGCTTACAAATACACTTGTAAAAAAATCCCGCCATAAAAAGCCTTCTAAACGATGCAATAAAAAGAGAGTACTCGCAATTATAATGACATTAGAAGCAAATATGGCCACGAATATTGTATAATCTGGTGCTCCTAATTTAAACATCAAATAGCATATAGGTATAGGTAATAAATACAGTAAACTATTGACTATACTAAAACTACGTAATTTTCCAATAGCATGCATTGGCATGGATAAAGCGTAACTGAATGTACTTATTAGACCTGTAAGCAAGACAATTCTACAATAAATAACCGTATGAGATGGCGCTTCTGATCCTAACCATAGTTGAATTATAATATCCATCTCAAAGAAAAGAGGTACAGTCATGGCAAGCATTAGCAAATATGCATATTTAGAAACCAAAAATGTCAAATTGTACATTCCTATAGGGTCACATTGTGCATAGTCTTTAATAACTTGAGGGCGTGCCGCTTGTATTAAATTAATAACCATTTGATTTAGCGCTCCATTTACTTGATTTGCAATCGCGCGTGCTGCATTTGCTATAGGGCCAAAGAACACATTAAGTAAAATGTCAGCACCCTGATTTTGAAACATAATGCACATGCTAGGTAGCATATCATACCCTGAGTATGATAATAACCTTTTATATAATGCCGAGTCACCTATCAATCTGAATCTACATTCAGTGTATTTCCTCGAAGCATATATTCTATAAAATGATTGTATGCATATTTGATTGAGCATGATCAGGAATGCATAAAATACGAGCGAATCAATCGGGGATATGGTAATCGCAAATGCAATGGACAACTTTGATACAGCCTCGTAAATACCCACATATGCATAAACAGACATATCTTCATGAGCTAGCAAAGAGGCAGTGTAAGGATATTGAGAAAAACTAAAAAATGCCGTAATAACACTAAAATGAAGAACCCAATATGCCGCATTCAATCTTTCTATAGGTATCGTAAGTTTATTAGAAACAAGCCATAATCCTACCATCTCCCCTAAAAGAACTATTACTAAAGCAATAGAAAGATAGATATTCAATGAAGAAGAAAATGTTCTATTAAGTTGTTCTTTATCTCCTTTCCCTAAGTCAAATGCTAAGTATCTGCTTGTAGCACCTGACAAAGATCCTGATAGAAAAGAGAACATCACAACTATACCTCCTACAACACTATAGACGCCATAATCAGTTGCACCTAGAGTGTGAAGTATAACCCGCGATGTGTAAAGAGTTACACACATCACAAGCAACATCCTCGCATAGAGATAAAGAGTATTCTTAGCTATTAGCTGTTTATTTTCTGCCATGATAGCCACCTATGTACGTTTCTTAGTCCAGCACGATATTCTCAAGCTGTTTTTTTATACCAAACGTATCTTTATATCGGACAGTTTGATTCTATATTTTTGGGGGGAAAGGTTATTTGATTCCATATTGGTTTTTGTAATACTTCTGGTAGTCGCCACTCGTCACATTGTCTAACCACTCCTGGTTGTCGAGATACCAGCGAACGGTCTTCTCAATGCCTTCCTCGAACTGAAGGCTGGGCTCCCAACCCAGTTCACGCTGCAGCTTGGTGCTGTCGATGGCATAGCGCAGGTCGTGACCGGCTCGGTCGGTTACGAAGGTTATCAAATCCTCGTCAGCACCCTCCGGGCGACCCAGCAGACGGTCAACCGTCTTGATGACCACCTTGATGATGTCGATGTTCTTCCACTCGTTGAAGCCGCCGATGTTATAGGTATCGCCAATCTTACCCTCATGGAAAATGAGGTCGATGGCACGGGCATGGTCCTCAACGAACAACCAGTCGCGAACGTTCTCGCCCTTACCATAGACGGGCAATGGCTTGCGGTGACGGATGTTGTTAATAAATAAAGGTATCAGCTTCTCGGGGAACTGGTAGGGACCGTAGTTGTTCGAGCAGTTGGTCACCACGACGGGCATGCCGTAAGTGTCGTGATAGGCACGAACAAAGTGGTCTGAAGATGCCTTGGCAGCTGAATAAGGTGAGTGAGGGTTGTACTTCGTGGTCTCCAGGAAGAACTTGTCGCCGTATGCCAAATGATGCTCGGCAGAAGAAGCGGTCGTAGTGAAAGGAGGCTCGATGCCCTCTGGATGTGTCAACTCCAGAGCGCCATACACCTCATCGGTAGAGATGTGGTAGAAGCGCTTGCCCTCATACTTCTCCGGCAGACTCTCCCAATACAGTTTGGCAGCCTGAAGCAGAGAGAGTGTTCCCATCACGTTGGTCTGGGCAAAGGTGAAGGGGTCTTTGATGGAACGGTCCACATGACTCTCAGCAGCGAGGTGGATGATGCCGTCCACCTTCTTGTCCTGCATCAGCTTGTAGAAAGCGTCGAAGTCGCAGATGTCCATCTTCACAAACTTGTAGTTGGGTTTGTCCTCGATGTCCTTCAGGTTTGCGAGGTTGCCAGCATACGTCAACTTGTCGAGGTTGATGATGTGATACTCAGGATACTTGTTCACGAAAAGGCGCACCACATGGCTTCCAATAAAGCCTGCGCCACCGGTAATAACAATATTGCGCTTCATATTAAACGTGTTGCAATGTATTGGAATTAATATCCTCCTTCATCTCGTCTATAACCTTCAAAAGGTACTGGCCATATTGATTCTTCAACATGGGTTTAGCCAATTCACGCATTTTCTCTTCTGAAATCCAACCATTACGGTAAGCAATACCCTCTAAGCAAGCGACCTTCAAGCCCTGGCGTTTCTCAATAACTTCCACGAAAGTACTGGCCTCTGCCAAAGAGTCATGAGTACCAGTATCTAGCCATGCAAAGCCACGGCCAAAGACCTGAACCTTCAATTCTCCATCTTTCAGGAACTCTTGATTGACAGTGGTAATCTCCAGTTCACCACGAGCAGAGGGTTTAATATGCTTTGCAACATTTACCACCTTGTTAGGATAAAAATAGAGACCCACAACGGCATAGTTTGATTTAGGATTGGCAGGTTTCTCTTCAATGCTCAAACAATTGCCTTGCTTGTCAAACTCAGCAACACCATAGCGTTCCGGATCAGAAACCCAATAACCGAATACAGATGCCTTGTTGTTTTCTTCCGCATCTTTAACAGCTTGCTTTAGAAGTGAAGTAAAGCCTGCGCCATAGAAAATATTATCACCAAGCACTAGGCAAGCAGGATCATTGCCTATGAACTTGTCGCCTATGATAAATGCCTGTGCCAGTCCATCAGGGGATGGTTGCTCTGCATACTCAAAGTGTACACCATAGTCTGAACCATCACCTAAGAGGCGCTTGAACCCTGGTAAGTCATACGGTGTGCTAATAATTAGTATATCCCTTATGCCTGCGAGCATCAGTGCAGAGATTGGATAATAAACCATCGGTTTATCGTAGATTGGCAAAAGTTGTTTGCTAACACCCTTAGTTATCGGATAGAGGCGCGTTCCGCTGCCTCCCGCTAATACTATACCTTTCATAAATTATATGGTTTACATTTTCTGATCAAGGTTCTTACCCTTTTCTTCATGCTCAAAATTCGGAATGAATTCCTTGATGGCCTCTACCACCTGCGCCTTGGTGAAATCCTCCTTCTGGAAGATGCCTTCCAACTTGTCGAAGAACCCATTCACCTCGCTCATTTCATGGCGAGTGGTCTGGCAGACTACACCAAGGGCAGCAAAGCGCTGCATATCAATCTTCTCACCAGGCACATAGAACTCCTCGTAGGCCTTTTCACCAGTGGTGTCTGAACCGAAGTACACCGTAGGATACTTGTTGTCATCCCAACCCAGTGCTGCGGCCTTGCGCTTGGCTTCATCGTCTGATGAGCACGGATCTTTCTCCAGTCCATTGGCCGTTACGAACTTGTCACAAATCGAAGAGAACGTCAACATCTGGTCCTCCCCCAGTTTCGGGAAGAAAACTTCGCCTCCATTACCAAGGATACAAGCCAACATACAAATCTGGCCTGACTCTTCGGGCGAAACGAAGTAACGCTTCACATCGCTTGGCGCAGCCAGCGGCTGCTTCTTCTGCAAGCGGTGAATCCAACCGTCGGGCAAAGAACCATTACTGAATGCAACGTTCGCAAAACGCGCTGTCGTCACCTTGAAGTACTTGTTATATGCCATCACCAAATCCTCCATAATGCGCTTGCTGGCGCCCATGATGTTCACAGGATTTGCAGCCTTATCCGTCGAAACACAGAAGAAGTGCTTCGGAGGATACACCATCAGCAAGTCCATCAGCTTCTTCGCCTTGATGTCATTGTTCTCTATCAGCGCCTGCACGCTGTAGCGGTCTTTTTCCGAACGCACATGCTTGTGCGCACTGAAGTTTGCCACAATATCAAAGCCCTTATCCTCACGGAAGATGCGCTCAAAGATAGGGTCTGCGAAGTTCAGCGTATAGCAGCGGAACTCATCGGGCACGTACAGGCCATTTGTTGAGCGCACATCGCGCACCAACTCAGCCAATCCGTTCTCGTTCAGATCAACCACCACCACGCTTGCCGGTTCAAACCGTAACACCGCCTTGATGAAGCTGGAACCGATAGAGCCAGCACCACCAATCACACATACTTTCTTACCCTTAATCTCCTGGGTGAGCTTCTCCTTGTTTGCCTCAATATCTGGGGCAAACATGCTGACGGGACGGAACGTCACACTGTCTGAAATAAATTTATCTATATTGAACATAGCAATATATACTAATCATTACTTAAATCCCCTTTATATGGATTTCACATCAAAAGGACTATCAAAATCCTTCAGCAACACATGCTTAATATCCTTCTCAGAAAGGATAGCCTTATCTGTTGGTATATGCCAGTCAATACCAAGGGAATCATCTAAGATACTAATACCTCCATCAGTCTCAGGATGATAGAACTCATCGCACTTATACTGAAAAACAGCCGTTTCACTCAGTACGGCAAAGCCATGTGCAAAACCTTTCGATATGAAAAACTGGCGGTGATTCTCCTCTGTCAACTCAACAGCCACATGCTGACCATAAGTTGGTGAGCCTTTACGGATATCAACTGCCACATCGAGCACAGCGCCTTTCACACAACGTACAAGTTTGCTCTGGGTAAATGGGGGGCACTGGAAATGAAGACCTCGCATCACACCGTAAGAGGACATCGACTCGTTGTCTTGAACAAAAGTAATCTTTTGTCCAATAATCGGTGTCACTTTCTCATCAAATTCACGTTGTGAGAAAGACTCAAAGAAATAACCTCGCGAATCCTTGAAAATTTGCGGTTCTATTATAAACAGACCATCGATATTGGTTTTTATTACTTCCATCGTTTTCCTACTTTACAATACCTTTCTCCAAATACTCTGCGAGGTTGGTTCTTACCTTTGTGGCAGCATCTTCTGCTGCAACTTTTGCCATATCGGAGTCAACCATGATATTCACCAGTTCTTCGAAACTTGTCTTGTTGGGATTCCAGCCCAGTTTTGCCTTTGCCTTGGTGGGATCGCCCCAGAGGTTAACTACGTCCGTAGGACGATAGAAATCGGGGCTGACCTCGACGACTACGTCGCCTACGGAGAGGGCTGATGTCTGAAGGTTCTTGCCTTGCAAGCGTCCTTCGGCCGAGCGGATGTCTGAAGCAAGGCTCTTGATAATACCTTTCTCGTTTTCGCCCTCGCCTTGGAACTCGAGTTCAATGCCAACACGCTTGAAAGCATAATAGCAGAATTCACGAACCGAATGCTGAACACCGGTTGCAATTACAAAGTCCTCGGGTTTATCCTGCTGAAGGATGAGCCACATACACTCTACGTAGTCCTTGGCATAGCCCCAGTCACGAAGTGAACTCAGGTTACCGAGGTAGAGTTTTTCTTGCTTACCCTGCTTAATACGAGCTGCAGCAAGGGTGATCTTGCGGGTGACGAAAGTCTCTCCACGGCGCTCTGACTCATGATTAAACAGAATACCAGAGCAACAGTACATATTGTATGCCTCACGATATTCCTTCACAATCCAGAATCCATATTGCTTAGCTACAGCATAGGGGCTGTAGGGATGGAAAGGGGTGTTCTCGTTCTGAGGAACTTCTTCTACCTTACCATAGAGTTCTGAGGTGGATGCCTGATAAATACGGCACTTATCTGCCAAACCACATTGACGGACTGCTTCAAGAACCCTGAGGACACCAGTCGCATCAACATCAGCCGTAAACTCTGGAGAGTCAAAACTTACTTGCACATGACTCTGGGCAGCCAGGTTGTATATCTCATCAGGTTTTACCTTGTTAATAATTGAGATGATACTCATCGAGTCTCCCAAATGACCGAAGTGTAAGTGGAAGTTCTTGACACCCTCCAAGTGGGCAATACGTTCACGATAATCCGATGAATTACGACGGATCATGCCATGGACGTCGTAGCCTTTCTCTAATAAGAACTCGGCCAAGTAACTTCCATCTTGACCCGTAACACCTGTAATTAATGCTGTTTTCATGCTAAAACTTTGTTTTATCATGCACTTTTGTCACGACTCAGATAAGCTAAAGCATTCTTTGCTTATCTCTCGCTGCTCCAAAAGTTCATATATGATTATTATTTCTGAGTAATATGTAAGAATCGAGTAACCTTATGAGGAAGGCTTCTGTCTTTGTTGTCAATAAATGCATCCAGCAGTTTTGAAGAGCCATTTAAGGGGGTGACATCGTAATCTGCTATCGCTGCAGGAATCAAGGTACTACGACCTTCTTTCAGGATGATCTCATCCTGAGTACTTCTGATCCTGATTTTGCAGTCGCCAGCTATGCACATGGAAATAATGAAACTGTCATACTTAATCAGGTTGCGATGCATGGACTGATTGATTTCCATCACACGCACATCGAAATAGGGGGAATCGATAATCTGGACAGCTTTATCTGATGTCTCACTATATTCCGTACGGTAGTTCTTCTCGACATGGTAATCGAGGGCTTTCGCAGCCAATTCCGTATGCAGTTCACGAGGCTTGCCATCCAAGCCTGGACGGTTGTAGTCGTAGATGCGATAGGTGACATCAGAGGATTGCTGGACCTCTGCCAGCATGATGCCACCACAGATGGCATGGACACGGCCTGCAGGGAGGTAGAACACGTCACCCGCTTTGACAGGGTGGTCGGCTAGGACTTCCGTGATGGTTCCATCGGCTATTCTGCGCTGGTATTCGTTGGGGGATATCTCCTGCTTGAAGCCTGCATAGAGGTGGCTTCCCTCTTCGACCTTGATGATGTACCACATCTCATTCTTACCCATCTTGCCATGTTCGCGCATCGCCATCTCATCATTGGGATGTACCTGAATGCTCAGGTCACGCTTGGCATCGATGAATTTGACGAGTAATGGTAATTGGCCGTGGTATCTCTGGTTGACCTCTTTTCCCAGGATCTGTTCTGGATAATCCTTGATGACGGAGATGATATCCTTGCCAGCCCAATCGCCATTACTGATGATGCTAGTGCTGGAGGGCACTGCACTGACCTCCCAACTCTCGCCAATAGGCTCATCAGAGGGTTCCAAGCCTTTATAGGGTCTGAGGTTATTTCCTCCCCATATCACCTCGTGGAGGTTGGGTTCGAAGAGTAATGGGTAGAGTTTCATTTTTTTCTACTTTCAGTTAATCCCCCCCGGATTAACCGAGGAGTGGGGGATGTCGCCAAATGATGTGGGATTTGAGTGGCTTGTTGTAAATAGGTAGTTATCGAGATTAAGCCAAAACGATATTGAAATATGGTGACCGATTGCCTCATAAGAGGGTGGAGGAGGAGATTTGATTAGGGTTTTAGAAAAAAAGTGGCGGCAAAATTTGGAAATATGGAGATTATTGTGTACCTTCGCAAACGGTGATAGTGATTATTGGATAAGGTAAGCGAGTGATTAATGGTTTCCCCATTGACCTTCGGTCTTCCTTGGACGCGACTCGGCAATGCTCGAATGAGATTCGGCATTGCGCTCGCTGCTCCCTCGGTTCATCGCCATCAGAAGACTTCAGAGACTGTGGTTTGTCTCCGTGGTCGACTGGTATGGGAATATTATGACGAGATGCGTAGATGTACCGAGACGATAGAATTGAGCCCCAATGGGCCGGTGGCGGCTCTTAATGTGCCTATTGGTCAATGGCATACTGTTCATGCCTTGGAGAGTGGCTCTGTGATTCTGGAGGTGAAGGATGGGGCGTATGAACCGCTTGAAGAGGGGGATATAATGAAGTAGGGACTTCCACCCTCGCTCGCTTGGCTATGTCAAGAACCCTCATTGTCATTTGACTACGTCGAACTCTGCCGCGACTCTGGATAGCTTAAGCAAGCTTAGCTTTCCACTCACTGCTCCATCGCTTAGTTGAGATGACAATCGCTTTGAACCGTAATGGTTCGAGGCGATTTTGGGTTTTGTAGGTGAGGAGTTTTTGGGCGCTTTCGAGCATGCTCGCCTGAGCTCCGCTGAAAAAAGTGCGAAGAAAGTTTGACAGATTGTCGAATTTTCTCACGACTCAGCAGAGTAAAAGTGATCTTTTCTCTGCGTTCGCTGCTCGAAAATTTGGATTGTTAGCAGAAAAGTTGTATATTTGACCTCGAAATGAGGTCGAAAATTCTTTTAGTCGCTTTGCTTTGTAAAAGCGGCAAAGCCGAGCGGGCGGCTCTCGGAAAAATCCAAATAAGAGTTTGGTTTCTCGCTCGATTTTCACTATCTTTGAGACAAAGTCTCGAGGATACTCACACTCGAAACTAAAAATAATCTGCGTTTTATTTTGTATTTTGCTCGTTTAATCGTATCTTTGCCAGCGGTTACTACTAATCATCGGTGCATTTGGATACCAGTCATCTATGAAGTGTATTGCCGGAAATAGGATTCCATGGCTCGCCCTGTTCGTAAGGATGGGGTGACCCTGAGGAGTGGGGGAAGCTCTTTTGCACTTGAAGATATTGAAACGGAAAAATGGTTATAGATAAGAAGATACTGGATGAGTTGACAGCGAAGGCGAAGGAGAGCCCGAGGCTGCGTTGTAATCTAGATATGCGGAATTCTGCTGACGACCAGTCGCAAAGGATGTTGAATGCACTGGAGCCGGGAACGGTGATGCCTATACACAGACATAAGGGGACATCTGAGACATGTGTTTGCGTTCGCGGGCATTTTGAGGAGTATTTCTATGACTCTGAAGGATGGCTGACGGATACCATTGATATGGTGCCGGGTGGAGTAGTGCTGAATATCGAGAAGGGACAGTGGCATAGCTTGAAGTGTCTGGAGAGCGGAACGGTGCTGTTTGAGGCGAAGGATGGGGCGTACAGCCCGCTGGATGAGGATGAAGTATGGAAAGGGTGACAGCCCCCTTGTCATCTCGAGTGAAGTCGCCCCTTGTCATTTCGAGCGAAGTCGAGAAATCTCATGAGATCTCTCCACTCGTTGCACTCGGTCGAGAAGACAAAAAAGCGTAGGTATGACAATAAAAGGGTGTCGGGAAGGCATACCCTCTTTGTCATTTCGAGCGAAGTCGAGCGCTCGGCTTTGTCGCTTGGCTCGTCCAAGAAAACTGCCCTAAAAGGCTTTTTTAAAGCCAGGACGCCAAAAACTGACATTTTCCCCTTTTTTGAACGGATATGCTTCGTTTTTAAGGAGACCATTTCAGACCAAAATCAGCTCCGGAAAAGAGCGGGTTTAACCGTTCCGACTGGGAAGTCATGTCCTGTTTATTTATCAGAATTCAGAAAATGCTAACTTCCATTGTTAAGACACTGAAGCAGAAAACCTAAATAATGATATCATGGGAGTGTTTAATCTGAATGCTCTAAATGAGAGAGTAAAGCAGTTTTGCTCTTAGACAACTCTCCACTTTTTGAATAAAATACTAATAACCAATATGAGTAACCCCAAAAGAACCCTTACAAAGAACAAAGTATCCACATTTATTATTCGAATAGATTTGGATATGAGTAGTGAATTGGATTATGGAGACATAAGTGATGCTTTAGGCATGGTCTTTCCTAATAGGCAAATCCAAATCTCACCACATTTCAATGTGAACCTGGATAGTGTTAGGATTGATAAGGCGGAAGCCAAGAAATTCCTCTTTTTAATTGAACCAAGTGTTAGATTAGAGATATCGCCAGTCGATAAGGCCATTATCTTCTCATCTAACTACTATACTACTAATGATTTATACAAAGAACGCCTAGGGAAAGTAGTTGAGGTTTTCTCGGAGAGAACGGGAGGAACCATAAAGTCTAGGAGAATCGGAATGCGTTTTATAAACACTTTTCCTGCTAATAAAGATGGCAATCTTCCGACTGTCTTGAATGCATCTGAAACGAAGATATTGAAAGAGTCTCTGGCAAAGAAAAATGATCTTTCTCGCCTGATTATTGTTGATGAGTACTTGAAAGAGGATTATAGAATCAGAGTGCAGTATGGTGTGCCAAATAAATTCTATCCTAACAAGATTAGCAGTCAGGATGTAATTCTGGATATCGACGTGTATTCAGAGGGGCTTCAACCAATAGAAAACTGGTGTGAGATGATTTCTGTATATAACCACGCGGCTTTTGATACTTTTATAAGGTATATCCGAGGCGAAGTCATTGATTATTTAAGGTGATGGATGAATTAGACGTTGTATCATTGCAGGACTTAGAGCCGGCATATAAAGAACCTGAGATTACGGTGCAGAGTGTGGTCTCTTTTAATGTAGATTATTATAAGAGTCATTATGTACCTGTTAGGGAGGTTATTGAACTAAGAAAAGCAATTCATGAATAATGCAACTGTTGTAAGACGTCCTGATAAGAAGGTTGAAGATGGGCGAATAATGCAGGGTGACATATTCCATAATATTGATATTGTTGAGGATGTCATTGTAAAGCCGGATGGGGCTATTCTGTTAAAGAAGATAACTTTCCCACTTGTGATTTGCCTCAATCAGGATTGTGACCTTCATACAGATTTTATTCATAGGACGGAGAATAAATCAGGCTCACTTCTTCATTTGATTGTAGCACCTCTATTTGAGATTTCAAGTTTCCGTGAAGGGAAGAACTGGGGCGATTTGATGAATGTGGGTGATAGAATTAATAGTGAAAGGATTCGATATATTAAAGCTAATAATGACCCACGTTATCACTATGTGGTCTTTCCCGAGAAAGATATGCCTGAGTTAATCATTGATTTCAAATATTTCTTTACGATAAATCGTGATACACTCTATAGTAGACTAGACCACAAGGTATGTTCTGTTGACGATTTGTTTAGAGATTTGATAAACCAAAGGTTCTGCGATTATCTAAGCAGAATTGGACTACCAGAAATCGAAGTTGAGAAAAAAGAGCTGTAGGTAGAAAGGATTGTCTTGGACATTATATTCTGCGATTACTCAGGATGAGAAGTGTCTATCCAAATACATTATTGTCGTTGATTTCATTAATACATACAAGCGGAATCCTTCAAAGTACGACGATATTGAAAGAGGTTTTTACTGCTATTGGATAAAGCACAACAAAACACTGATGAAGGCAGGGAAATTGAAGGAACTAGGGATGTTGCTGTCCAATGAGTTGTTGGTGTCGAGTAAGAAGTATAATCACGTTAATCAATATCAATAAAGTAGCAGGCCTTCTGCCAAAGACCTGCTACCATGAGAGTGACAATTAATGCTTTTTGTCACGAGGCGGGCAAGGATCGTTACCGTAGCTGTTAGGATTTTGTACTTTGCCGTCTTTGCCATGAGGAATCATTTCAAGTCCTTCCTTTTTTGCAAGATTGCGGCTCCAATCCACAGCTTGCTGCTTGGTTCCGAAATGCTTTGAGGCTCTTTCCGCGTTTTGCCTCTTTGCATCCCAACCGCCCCTCTCTTGATTAGGAACAATGTGTATTTCTTGTCTCATAATCGTAAAGAGGTTTATTATTCTTCCCCTCCTGAGGTTTTGGGGCCTCACCTGGTCCATTTGATGGCTGGGGCCACTACCATAAAAAATAGTTATATGCCAGACTGACAGATTATCAAGACTTTCAATTCTTCAAGTACATTTCTAGCAAGTTTGTTGCCTGTATTTGCGGAACTGACAAAATGACATCAAATATTTCGATGGGTGATATATATATCAAAGGTTCATACAGAACAATTTTAATAGCAAGGTTTATGGATGGGGATATATCAGAGAAGCTGGTAGACCCCATCAAGGAAATTGTAACAAGAAACAGGGAAAGTAAGATTGACGACCTGCCACTCTCAGATTAAGAGAAAGAAGAGCAGAAGCACCAGATGAAGCAAAGTGCGGATACATATAATCATGGAATAAAAGATGGGCTCAGAATGGTAGGGGAGGATGGCTTTGTGGGACAACTTTTGCTGATGTAGAAAAACTTGTCGGATAAGTGAAAGGATTTGCTCCGTTTTTTCTATTCAATTTCAATGGTTCATGGTTGATAATTATTTTATGTGATGCTTGAGAAATTATTGAAAGATATTCAGACCGTGGAATATGAGAGTGGTATTGAAATACTACGCGTGTTTGAAATACCAGACTCTTATGTTCATGATATTCTACAATGGATAGAGATTGAAGCAGACCTGGATTTGAAGAAACTGGAAGAATATCTTGTTTATGCCGGGAAAAAGAGCGAGATTTATCTGACACTATTAAAGCATTACGAAAAGGAAATAGTGAGATTTGATAATGAGTCAAAATCTGTTGTTATAGACATCTATCCTTCTAATGAATGGCGCGTATTATTGCAATCAGGATACGATGCCACTAATTTGGCAGGATATCTGACGTTGTTACAGATGGATGCTCTTGCTTCTTTAATCAGTATAATAAAAGCCTCATCTGACACCGAAAGGATAATGCTCAGCAAGCATGCTTATACTATAATGTATGAGGCTCTAGAGAAGAATCTATATAAGATTGTTTCATGCAGAATGAGACAATTCCCTGAGCGATTGGCAGACAAGGATGTCCTTTCAGATTTATGGAAAGGTATAAAAAGAGTATCCAAGTTGATGATAAAGAAAAATGAGGCAGAGTTTGTTAGGAATACAATTGATTCGCACCAAAGAGATTCCTTCTCAGAACAAATTGAGGCTTATAAGAACTGCGATTTTGGGATGAGCGTGAAAAGCATGTGGGCTATGATACGAATAGTAGACTTAATACAAAGTTATATAGATTTGATAAACAAGAATATAAGAGTTTGTTTTGACGAATGTGGTAAGGAGTGGGAGAATAGAATAAAGGTGCTTGAAGATATAGCTGAGAAACTTAGAGATTTGAAAACCGCTAATCATGAATCTTTAACTCTATAGTGATGACCCAAGATGAAAGTTGGTAGAAACAATATGATGATTTGATTGTGTTTGTAATGATGAACAACCATGAGAGAAATTGAGAAAGTTAGTAAGCTTGAGTTTCAGGTATGGAGGATAAAGAGGTGGTTCTTCATGAATGTAGTATCAGTCATGTTGTTCGTGGGATCGCTATTGTCGGTATGGGCTGTGTTTAGTATCGATATTCCGTTGATAACAAAAATACCGTGCAGTTTTTCTGAAGAAATAATAGATGGGGTTAATAGAGCATGTCAGGCCTTAGCTTATAGCTATATTGCGGGAGTGATTATTTATTGGATGACGATAAAGTATCCCAATTATCTGAACAAACGACGTCTGACACCAGTGATTAAGGTGAAAGTGGGAAATCTGGGCAGTATGTTGGCTTGGATGAATATTGAGTTTAGAGAAACGGGTAACAATCCTCCGATATCGGACCTTGATGGTATTATGGCCCTATTTGAAAGGAAACGTTGGAAGGAGCGTTGTCACGTGCCTGAACATTCAGGGTGTAAAGATGTAACGGAGGAATTTATTAGAGACTATAATGAATTAAAGTCTATGGTGGATGCGCTGATAAATGATTATAAGGAATACCTGAGTGGTGAGCAGATGATTTATCTTGAGGCTATAAGGGGAAGCCGGTTGAATCAGTTTTTTAGATCGTACGAGAAGAGTAAGGGAAACTGTGATTACACTGACGACTTCTATAAATTGGTCTTGCAGCCGAATTATAGAAAACTTATATTGATGTATTACAGTTTGTGTAAGGTGAGTGGAATAAATGTATAGAAGGAATGACGCAGGACGAGAGATGGATGGCGAGATATCTGGAAGTGGTTGAGTTCATTGAGCGCGAGCATCGGAATCCGTCGAAGCATCGGATTGAGGAGCATGATATGCTGAATTGGCTAAAGGCGAATCGAAAAGCCATGAATGCAGGAAAGATGAAGCCGGAAAGGGTGGAGAAGTTTAGAAAACTTCTTGCCCTGACGGAACAATATAGGAGGAAGAATCAGTATCAATAGACGAAAACCAGCCATGCGGCTGGTTTTCGGCGTTAATGGGGTAGGAGGAGATCCCTCGACGATGCTCGGGATGACAGCCTTTTGTCATTTCGAGCGGAGTCGAGAAATCTGATGAGATCTCTCCACGTTGGTCGAGATGACAAGGAAGGGAGGAGGGATGAATAATGATTAGTGGTTAATGGTGAAGGGTTATAATGGAAGTTTTACCTTTTGAGGGTAAAGTGGAAAAATAATGGTAAAACTTATGTTGTTTCCAAAAAAATATATATCTTTGCATCCGAAATCAAGGACAATGGGAGTTATGAATGTACAATTTGATAAGGTGAAAGCTTTGAATGCTCTGCTGTATGTGGCCTGCCGTGTACAGCGAAAGGACTTTCATAAGATCTTCAAAATCATTTATTTTGCAGATCGACAGCACTTGGCAGAGTGGGGCAAACCTATCACTGGCGATACGTATATTGCCATGGATGCAGGGCCTGTTCCTTCAAAGATGTACGATATGCTGAAAATTGTACGAGGTGACTCTTATCTGCCAGATACTGAGGGACTCGGTGCTTTCTTTAAAGTTGAGAATTGGATGTATGTGCAGCCTTTGGTTGATGCTGACATGAACAAGCTTTCAAAGAATGAGAGAAATGCATTGGATGACTCTATCGCCAAATATGCGGGCTTGTCATATGATGAGATTAAAGAGAAATCGCATGATATAGCCTGGCGTTCAACAGCAAGGGATTTCTCAATCAAATGGGAGGATATCGCCCGGGAGGCTGGTCTTGATTCAGAAGAAATGGCGTGCATAAAAGAGTTCTCCGATTTGGAAACTGGACTAAGTTAAAAGTCATGGTAAAGAAAAACACATTTTCAGCTTTGGATAACCTAAAGGATCTTTCAGTTGTTCCCGGCTCAGTGTTTTTGGGACCTTGGTCGGGCGTTGATCATGAGAAATTCCTTGTAGTGGCTGGTGTAGAAAAAGAAAGGATCCTGGTTTGTTCGGTCATGATAAACTCTCAGATTAATCAGTATATCATGAAACGTCCTAAGCTTTTGGCATGTCAGGTGGAAATTAAAGAGGAGGATTATTCATTCCTTTCACATGACTCATATGTGAATTGTGCACAGCCAATCAAAGCAAAGTTTAGTCATTTCTTGGGCGAAGAAGTCAAGTATTGTGGCTTATTATGCGAAGCCGATCTTAACCAAATCAAGCAACAAATCATTGCCAGTGGCTCGTTGACTGCTGATGAGATAAGACAATTCTTTAATGGTTAAGGGTTCATGGTTAATGGTTGATGGTTCATGGTTAAGGGTTAATGATGAAACAGGATGAACGTTGGTTGACAAAATATAATGAGGTGAGAGCCTTCATAGAGGAGAATCATAGGAATCCGTCGAAGCATCGGATTGAGGAGCATGATATGCTGAATTGGGTGAAGCAGCAGAGGATAGACGGGAACCAGCCATGAGGCTGGTTTTCGGCGTTGATGGGGGGAGGAGGAGAGATCTCTCCACGTTGGTCGAGATGACAAGGAAGGGAGGTCGAGATGACAGAGAGGGGAGCGCTCGGGATGACAGGGGTGATTCTCCTTTTCGAAAAGGAACAAAAGGTAATGTCCTTTCTTTCGGCGCGAATGAAAGAACTAAAGAAAGCATCCACCTTCCCCAAGGCCCCTCCCTATATGGAGGGGATGCAACTGATAATTTGGGAAAACCGCAAATTCTCAGACTACACTAAGGTAAACAGAACCATCAAAGAACCTGTTTGAGCTTAATTATTATGACACAAGACGAGAGATGGGAAATACGGTATAAGGAGGTGAAGGGCTTCATTGAGGAGAATCACCGGAATCCGTCTAAGCATCGGATTGAGGAGCATGATATGCTGAATTGGGTGAAGCAGCAGAGGAAGCTACTCAATGCGGGGAGGTTGAAGGCGGAGAGGATGGAAGCGTTTGAGAAGCTGCTTGTACTGTGCGAAAAGTATAGAAGAGTGAATCAGTATCAATAACGAAAGAAAGTCTGCCGCAGGGCTGATTAATCTAAGACATAAGGAGTATGGGAAAGTTTGAATTGAAGGCGCTGGCTGATAGGCTAGTAGGGTAGAGATCCCTCGACTGCGCTCGAGATGACAGAGGGAATAGGCCTTTTTTATATGAATTATGTTAAAAAGGTTGTAATGTTACAACCATTTTAATATAATTTTGTATATTTGCAAAAATTTGGCATCTATGAAGTATCTGAATATCAAAAAGGCATTGGCAGCATGGCAGGAGTTACAACCTCTCTCGGAGAAAGATAGAGAGCGGTTGAGCCGTAGGTTTACCGTAGACTTTAACTACAATAGTAACCATATTGAAGGTAATACGCTGACTTATGGGCAGACGGAGATTCTGCTGCTGTTTGGCAAGGTAATTGGAGAGGCAGACGTGCATGACGTGCAAGAGATGACGGCGAGTAACGTGGGCCTGAAGATGATGACTGAGGAGGCTCGCGTGAAAGAGATGCCACTGACGCAGAACTTCATACGAACATTGCACAAGACACTGCTACGTGAGGACTACACTGTATATAGGAATCTGCCGGGAGGACAGCAGACAAGCTATACGGTGCATGCGGGACAGTATAAAACGCGACCGAATAGCGTGATTACCCGCTATGGTGATAGATTTGAATATGTATCGCCAGAGGAGACTCCGGGGCTGATGACGGATTTGGTGGATTGGTATAACAAGGCTGAAAAGGAGGGAAAACTGTCGCCCGTGGAGTTGGCTGCGTTGTTTCATTACCGTTATATCCGCATACACCCGTTCGAGGATGGCAATGGCCGAATAGCCCGCCTGATGGTGAACTTTATCCTGACTCGGCACGACTATCCTATGATTGTGGTACGCAGCAGAAAAAAGAGTGAATACTTGGAGGCACTGCACCAGGCTGACATCGAAGTAGGACCTCTGCCCAGTGATGGTGCTCATGCTGAAATAAAGGATATCAGACCATTTTTGAAGTACTTTAATGAGCTTGTGGCCACGGAAGTTTATAACGATGTGTTGTTTGTGAGTGAGAAGGATGAGAACGTGTGGTGGTATGACGGGGAGAGAATCGCCTTCCGTACACCTAACTACACGAAGTTATTGAATGCCATGCGGACACAGCCTACGCTGACGCTGGCGGATATGAGGGAAGAGACGGGCATTAGCATCGCTGCGATACAGAAACTGCTGGATCAGTTGATTAGCAAGAAGTACGTGGAACGGGGCGAGAAGGATGGCAGCTGGCGGGTGTTTGTAGCGCAATAAAAAGGTTGTCGAGATCTCTCCACGTTGGTCGAGATGACATGAAGAGGGGAGTCGAGATGACAGGAGGAGGAAATCGTTATAAATTAATAAAAGATATTGATTTATTTTGAGGGTATGGATTAAATACCTATATTTGCCGGCGGATAATTATAATAATTGAGTATGGGAAAGTTTGAATTGATGGGGCTGCCGTATGCGATTGATGCATTGGAGCCGGTGATTAGTAAGGAGACGATTGGTTTCCATCACGGAAAGCATTTGGCCGGGTATGTGAATAATCTGAATGGGCTGCTGGAAGGGAGTCCATTGGCTGGATTGCCTTTGGAGGAGATTGTCCTAAAGGCCGAGGGTGGTATGCTGAATAATGCGGGGCAGATATTGAACCACAATCTGTATTTTGGGCAGTTTTGTGCGCCCAAGGCAGATAATGCTCCTATGGGAAAGCTCGCTGACGCGATTGCTCGTGATTTTGGCTCGTTTGAGGCTTTCAAGGAGGAGTTTCAGAAGAAGGGCGCTACGCTGTTTGGAAGTGGCTGGGTGTGGCTGTCGGCTGATAAGGACGGAAAGCTCGTGATTACGCAGGAGCCGAATGCTGCTAATCCTATTCAAAAGGGATTGAGGCCTCTGCTGACTTTCGATGTGTGGGAGCATGCGTATTACTTGGATTATCAGAACCGTAGGCCGGATCATTTGGCTGCGCTGTGGCAGATCGTCGACTGGAAGGTTGTAGAGGGGAGATTTTAGAGATCCCTCCATGCGCTTCGCTTAGTCGAGATGACAAGGAAGAAGGGGTCGAGATGACAGACCCTTTGTCATTTCGAGCGGAGTCGAGAAATCTCTAGATCTCTCCATGCGCTTCGCTTAGTCGAGATGACAGAGGGAAGGGAGGTCGAGATGACAGAGGGAAGGGAGGTCGAGATGACAGAGGGAAGGGAGGTCGGGATGACATAAGGGGCGGTTTTCGCTAAAAAACAAATTATATTGATTTTTATTTGGTTTTTCGCTCAATTTGCACTATCTTTGTCGGCGATATGGAGATTAATTCAATTGAGACTACTATATGAGTAACAACAATCAATCGAACAGACTCATCAAATGGATCGTGATGCTGGGTGACTTTATGTTGCTGAATGCCCTGATCTTGATACCAGCACGATGGTCGTGGCAGGTGAATTGTTGGCCGGCCCGGAGTCTGGAGATATTTGTGTTGGTTAATAATCTCGCACTGATATTGGCTCAGCTGCGTTTTTCCACCATCATCCATCTGAGATTGGTAGGTGCAGGCGATATCCTGCAACGTATTGTAGGACTGACCGTTGTTCAGTCGGTGTTGGCTTATGTGTTGCTGAAGGTGTTCGACTATTATCTGCCTATAGGCTGGATACAGTGGGGCATAGGAACGGCATTTTTCCTGTTGCTGGTGGCCAAACGATTGTCTGAACGATGGTTTATCAGACTCTATCGCCAGGCTGGACGAAACACCCGAGCCGTGACGCTGGTGGGCTCGGACCCGGAGCTGGTGGGCATTTACCGGAAGCTGAAGTATGATGAAACCTTGGGATACAGGATCTTGGGGTATTATGGAGAAGAGGACCTGACTAAACTGATCTCTGAGGTTGAAGAGGCAGAACGCAGATATAATCATCAAGGAAGCAGATGGAAGGAGGATCAATTGGTAAGGCTGGGAAGCTTTGAGGATTTTGTTTCGAAGATTAACTAGCCAGAAGAGTTGGTGTTGGGCGACGAGTTGTATCTCTGCGTCTCGAGACTGGAGAGAGATACGATTCGGAAGATATCAAAACTCTGCGACCATAAGGTGATCAGATTTTACTATGTGCCCGTGTCCGTGGAGTCCATCGGACTGAACCTGAAGCGAGAGCTGATGGACGATATGGAGATTTATACCACCTATGAGAATCCGCTACAGAATTCGGTTAACAGGGCTATCAAGAGAGCGTTTGACATTGTGATGTCGCTTTTCTTCCTGATCCCGACAGCCTTGATGTTCCCGTTTATCTGGTTGATTATCAAGATCCAGAGCCCAGGGCCTATCTTCTTTAAACAGGCCAGAACGGGTATCGACGGTAAGACCTTTATGATGCTGAAGTTCCGCTCGATGCATGTGAATGCGGATGCAGACAGGCTGCAGGCTACGAAGGATGACCCGAGAAAGTATCCGTTTGGTAACTTTATGAGGAAGTCGAATATCGATGAGCTGCCGCAGTTCCTGAATGTGCTGAAGGGGGACATGAGCTTTGTGGGGCCAAGACCGCATATGCTGGCGCATACGGAGCAGTATTCGGAGTTGATAGATAAGTATATGGTAAGGCACTTTGTGAAGCCTGGCTTGACAGGATGGGCACAAGTGACGGGATTCCGAGGTGAGACCAAGGAACTGTGGCAGATGGAAGGTCGTGTGAAACGAGACATCTGGTATATGGAGCATCGGAGCATCTGGCTGGATATCCGTATCATCTGGATGACGTTTAAGACGATTTTTGTACATGATGAGCATGCGTATTAAGATATTTTTTGTTGCCCTTGTGGCAAGTTGTCTTTGTGCAGAGGCACAGGTGTTTGAAACGGTTGATGGTGAAGGAGGCAAGGTTAATGGTTATAACGCCTCAGAGAATGTAATCGTTGCTGACGGGTTCTGGAAGGACTGGTTTGTTCAGGTGGGTCTGGACATGACGCTGCAGAATCCGTATGGGTATGATTTTTCGAAGGTGTTTCCCAATGGCAAGTCGTTCGGACTGGATCTGGCAGTAGGTAAGTGGTTTTCTCACCAGGTGGGCCTCCGAGGGAAGTTTAATTGGGAGAATAAGTTGCCGCTGTTGGAGAATGATCACGCCAACTGGTTGGCCCCGTTTTATCAACCGGGGGTGAACCGGGAGAAAGGCGGCTATATCGCTGCTTATGCTGATGCCCTGTTTAATCTGCATAATTTCTTCGGGACCTATCGGCCGGAGAGGAAATGGAATGCGAGCCTTTATCCGAGGATTGGTGTGAATTATAATTTCGGTGTATCGAAGGGTGCCCTGAATGCTGGTCTCGGACTGCTGAATACTTATCGGATCAGTGACAGGTGGAGCGTGTATGGGGATATTGCCTATATCATGACCGGTAGTGGATTCGTGGGGGCAGAGAAGGTTGAAGGAACCGGAACGGGATCGAATTCCAACGGATACCTGACGATTGGGATTGGAGCGCAGGTTGAGCTGGGACGAAAGAAAATTGAAAATGGAAAATTGAAAATTGAAAATTCCAGGACTAGCCAAGCGGCAAAGCCGAGCGAAAAGGTAAAAGGGGATGAGCACGCGGTGCTGACGAATGGGATTTGGGATAACTGGTTTGTGCAGGCGGGCCTGGATATGAGCTTGCTGAATCCTTACGGGTGTAATTTCGGGAAGGTGATCCCCAAGGGCTTGACGTTCGGACTGAATGGCGCTATGGGAAAATGGTTCACGCCGGAGTATGGACTGAAGGTGCGTGTGCAGTGGGATAATGGACTGATTCCGAACAATGGACTGGAATGGGTTTCGCCAGTAGACGATCCGAAGCAGAATTATAAGAAAGGCGGATTGGCAGCAGTGTCGTTGGATGCGATGGTGAACCTGACCAATGCGTTTTCGGGCTATGACCCGGAGCGGAAATGGCATACGTCGGCCTATTTGAGGATGGGTATCATCACGCAGTTTGTGGAGGGGTCAGGATCTCCGCTGGGAGGCTTGGGCCTGGAAGAGACGTATCGGCTGAATGACCGATGGAGCCTGTTCGGAGCGCTGGGCTATCAGGTGACCACGAGCGAAGGCATGGGCGTGAGCACTACTGGCATGGAGGTGGCAGCAGGAACAAATGGATTTTTCGATATTGACTTCGGTGTCAGATATGACATCGGACATAATATGTTCTATCGTGATGCGGAGGAGAAGCGGAAGGCTTATTTACAGCCGTTGACGGGGCATAATTGGCCGCGTTTTGCCGTGAATACCGTCGCTTCGGTAGGCGTTGCCTATATCGGAAAGACTGTCCTGAAGGCAGTGGTGAATGAGGAAAGACCGGACCATTCGGATCATAAGTCGTTCCCCTCAGGACATGCTTCGATGGCTTTTGCTGCAGCGAGGTCGTTAGACAAGGAGTTCAGGAAAGACTGTATCTGGATTCCGATTGCCGGCTATGCCGCCGCTACCGCCATAGGCGTGGAAAGGGTTGTGAATGATCATCATCACTGGTATGACGTGGTAGCTGGAGCTGCGCTTGGCTTTGGTGCCGCAGAACTGACATGGTGGGCGAGCGATAAACTGCTGGGCAAAGGAAGTCATGTTGCCGTTGGCACCAGCGGGAATACCGTGGATGTGGTCTATAGGTTCCCGTAAAGGTTCTTATACATCATTTCTGCAATCACAAAGTCATCTGGCCAATCAATGTCAAATGAATGGAGTTCATCCATTACATGAAGTAGAATCTTTTTGCCTAAACGGTTCTTCTGCTCCACATACACTTCACGCTTCGCCAGGAACATCGTGTGGTTGATAGGATAAAGAGGCTCTAAGTCCTGAGTACGAGGCCAAGGAATATCTGTGGTATTGTTTACCAACTTACCCTCTTTGTTCAACAGGAAGTTCTTCAACTCCGTTACACCCACCAAAGAATCAAAGCCGTTCTGAAGATTGTCCAAATACAACTGGATTCCTGCATCATACTGGTCTGCGCCAGCAAGAGGAGTTGTCACGTGTCCCCACAGGATGTGCTCGGCATCCGTAATAGTTGGAACATAGCAAATCAAGTCTTGAAGATTGGTGCTACTAAGGCACAGCTCATCAGGGCGTGGAATGATTTTTATTCTGCTGTCTTTAACGGCATATTTCTCTGCAATAGCCATGCAGGTCTCATCATTGGTAGAGAGAATGATTTCATCCAGCATTTTGGTTTCCACCAGCTGCTTGATTTTGTTCTCCATCAAACCACCTTCAATGCCTGCAAAGGGCTTTGTATTCTTATTCTTTACGCGCTCACTACCCTTACGTGTGGGCAAGAAGAATGATATTCTTTCTTTCATCGGTTATATAAACTGATAAATGGATTCAACTTCAAGTTCTGGATACAAAGAAGGAGTCAATGACTTCATTTTCCTTCCTGTATAATTCGCATAATCTTGAAAGAGTGCCATGTTTTCATTAGTCAGAGCAACTTCCTTCTCAGACAATACACTGCCAAGATAACCATCATATCCAACAATATAGATGTTGCCCTTGCAGATATTCAAAGCCGTCTGGATAGCTAAGGTTGTGCAAGAATCCTGAAATTCCGTTGTAAACTCAATCTTAGGTAGTTCGTAAGTTGCCTTCTCTGCGTATTCTGGCACATCTGTACCTAACTTTCTGGGATATGGATGCAATACGCATGTGGCCTTAAACTGATCTGAACTCACATTAGCTTTCAGACGCTTAGCCTCACGGCCCAAGAGACAATAATATTGTGGCGCATCTATATTGAGAAATTTACCTACATGACGAGCTGTTGCAAATACCAAAGCGATATTCTTCGTTTGTTTGATGAAATCAATAATACCATCCAAATGCTCTATTGGGGACTGACCACCACCAAAGATAATCACATTCTCGTAGTTCTTCTCTTCCAGTATAGGATATTTGGCATTGTCCTTCACTTTGTCCTTACGATTCTGCAAACCACGAACGATGCTATTGAATGAATAGACACGGTTTGTCACCAATTCCATTACCTCTTTCTGGGGTATGGAGTTTGCTCCGGAAATCATATAAGGAAGTTGAGTTCCCCATCTGTATTTCTCATAAAGAGGTGTAAATGCAGTAATGACATCTCCCAGCACATTTAAATCCACCTCAAGACCTTGATGTGCATTTAAAACTGTGAGTAGCAATTCTGTGTTCAGATTGCCTGCGCCACGACCCATGCCAAGAATGGTACAATCTACATAATCCACCCCAAGATCAATAGCTGTAAGCGTATTAATAAGCCCCAGTTGAAGGTTGTTGTGGCCGTGAAAACCAATAGGAACTGTGGTATTGGCCATCACTTCTTTTATAATAGTAGTTAATTCCTTTGGTGTCATACCACCAAAACTGTCCACCATACAAAATAAGTCGGCCACACCATTGATCTGGCTTAGCTTTTTCAAGAAGTTAGGATAATCCGTCAGCCAACAGCTCATGTACATGCAATTGAAACCGACCTCAAATCCCATGGCCTTGATTACCTTTGCCAGTACAACTGCTCTATCAAAGTTCTTTGGATCAATGGCTATTCGAACCATATCTGCAAGCCCCTTCATGGAATCAAGCAGCATATGAAGGTCTTCAGGTTTGGTACTCTTCTCATTTAGCATGACCGCCAGTTTCTTTGTGCTTAACTCACGAAGATGCTTCAATACAGAAACTGGTGTATAGGCAAACTTGCCAAGATATTCCTTACTCGGGTTGTTACGATATCCCACCTCAAGGTAGTCTATCGGCAATTGATTCATCGCTAAGATGTATTCATCTACTATCTTAGAATCAAAATCCCAATCTGTATAATACCCTCCGTCACGGAGAGTGCAGTCTAAGAGTTTTACCATGACAGTTTTACATTTTAATCCAATATAAATGTCTTTTCCAAATTTCGTCTAAAGAGTGTCAGCCTCCATACCGCCTGCAAAGTTAGGAATTATTCTGCAAACTCTTGTCATTTTAACAAAGAATTTATTTACCTTCGCCCCAAAAATTTGGTCGAAGATAGGCTGCTTCTCGGAAAAACTCATATTAAAATTTGGTATTTCGCTCGAATTACACTATCTTTGCAGGCAATATGGAGTATCAGTATCATATTTTTAGCCCGTACCGCGTGTGTCCATTGGGGGCACATGTGGATCACCAGCATGGACTGGTGACGGGATTTGCGATTGATAAAGGCGTGGACTTGTGGTTCAATGTGAATGGAAGTTCACAAATTGAAAATGGAAAATGGAAAATTGAAAATTATCTGGAAAGCCATGTGCATTTGGAGAGCCAGACGTTTGATGGAGTGGTGGAGTTTGATATTGCTACACCGGCACTGGTAAAGCAGGGCGACTGGGGCGATTATGCACGTGGTGCCAAGTTTGCCCTGCAAAAGCGCTTCAAGCTCCAGAAGGGTATTACAGGAACCATCAAAGGCTCCATTCCCGTGGGCGGTCTCAGTAGTAGCGCAGCTGTGTTGATAGCCTATGTGATGGCGTTCGCCAAAGCAAATGGCATACAGCTGGAGGCTTTTGAGGTGATGAAGATTGCTTCGGAGGCTGAACGTGAGTATATCGGGCTGAACAACGGCATGCTTGACCAGGCTTGTATCGCATTGGGTAAGAAAGACCATCTGCTGATGCTGGATTGTGAGAGTAATGAGTATCGACTGATACCCAAGGCTGCCAACATGCCAGACTTTGAACTCGGAATCTTCTTTTCAGGATTAACCCGTAGCCTGATGGGCAGCGACTATAACCTGAGAGTGGCTGAGTGTAAGACTGCTGCTTGGTTGGTGCAGGCGTACGAGAATATACCACTAAAGGAGCAGAATAAGACCTTCTTGAGGGATGTGAGCGAGAATATGTTTAAGATTCATCGTGACAAGATGCCGCCGAGGTTTGCACGCAGAGCGGAGCATTTTTTCTCAGAGCATAAGCGTGTGAGAGAAGGTATCACTGCTTGGGAAACAGGAAATCTGGAGTGGTTTGGCAGCCTGTCTAAGGCTTCATGTGAGAGTTCTATACATAATTATGAGTGTGGAAGTCCGGAATTGATTGCTATTTATAATGCTATGCTCACTACGGATGGCATCTATGGAGGCAGGTTTAGCGGTGCTGGATTCAAAGGGGCATGCATAGCCCTCGTTGATCCAGCAAAGAAGGAGCAGATAGAGAAAGAAATAACAGAAAAGTACTTGGAGCAGTTCCCGCAGTATAAGAACTCGTTTAAGGTGTATTTCTGTAAGAGTGATGATGGAGCTCGCTTCGTATGAAGCGATAGGAAGGTTATGTCCTTTTCTCTGGCGCAGAGAAAAGAACGAAAAGAGACATTCCCCCCACCAAGGCCTTCCCCCAAGGGAAGGATGCAATTGACTTCGGGCAGAGACCGCCCTTCGTCAAGGTTTTGGTATCGCTCGCAAAGCCTGTGCCCTAAAGGGCGAGCGATGATTGTTTTATGAATAATAGAAGTTTATGAAGAATATAGTTATTGCTGCTGGATATGCAACCAGACTTGGGGAACTGACAAAGAATTTCCCTAAACCGTTGCTGAAGATAGGGGAGAGTACTATCTTGGGAAGGATGTTAGACGACATTGATAAGATTGATGATGTGGATGAACATATTATTATCTCAAATCATCGCTTCGCTCCCATTTTCGATAAATGGAAGATTGAAGATGGAAGATTGAAGAAGCCCATTACCATTGTGGATGATGGGACGGAGACGAATGAGACGCGACTGGGGGCAGTGTGTGATTTGCTGTTCGCAATGGATAAATTGCACATCGATGATGATTTGTTGGTTGTGGCAGCAGATAATCTGCTGTTTTTCTCGTTCCAGGAGTTTGTGGATTTTGCTCGGGAGAAGGGAACGAGCTGCATCATGTGTCATGAGCAGCCTTCGATTGAGAAGTTGCAGAGGACGGGTGTCGTAGAGTTGGATGAGAATTATCGGGTGCTGGGGATGGAGGAGAAACCACAAGTGCCGAAGAGCCATTGGGCTGTACCGCCATTCTATATCTATCTGAAGAAGGATCTTGATCTCGTCAGGCATTCTGTCGAGAATGGGTGTGGGAAGGATGCTCCGGGGAATCTCGCCCATTATATGGTTGAGAATACGGTTCTCCATGCCTGGAGAATGACAGGTGGTCGATTTGATATTGGGTCAATCGACACCTATGAGGAGGCCAAACGGAGGTTTGGATAATTTTATTCATTTTCTCGCTCGCTCCGAGATTTAGAGCCCCTTGCTAAGGGGCGGCTATAATGCAGGGTTCCCTTCAAAGGGGGATGATATATTATTAAAGATTTAAAAACTAATTATATAATGGAAAAAGTAAATTTAGACAATAAGACCATATTGGTGACTGGAGGAGCTGGATTTATAGGCTCAAACTTGATAAAGAGACTGATTGCTGATACGAAGGGAACGACAATTGTCAATATAGACAATATGAATTCCTATTATGACGTGTCGCTGAAGGAGTATCGACTCAAGGAATTGGAGAGGGTGGTGCCTGCGGGGATTAAATATTTCTTTGTAAAAGGTGATATCGCTGACAAGGCATTGATAGATAAGCTCTTTGCGGAGTATCAGTTTGATGTGGTGGTGAATCTGGCTGCACAGGCTGGTGTAAGGTATTCGATTGAGAATCCGGATGCGTATATCATGAGCAATATGATGGGATTCTATAATATTCTCGAGGCGTGTAGGAGATCTCTCGACTACGCTCGAGATGACAAAGGGGATAGTGTCATTTCGACCAACGTGGAGAAATCTCAACCATATCGAGGGGTGCAACACCTTGTTTACGCTTCGTCCAGCTCAGTTTATGGTGGCAACAAGAAAGTGCCGTTCTCGACGGATGACCGCGTGGATAATCCTGTATCGCTGTATGCAGCTACGAAGAAGAGCAACGAGCTGTTTGCGCATTGTTATTCGAAACTGTATGATATCCCTACCACGGGCTTACGATTCTTTACGGTATATGGCCCTGCAGGTCGTCCTGATATGGCTTATTTTGGCTTTACGAATAAGTTGCTGAAGGGTGAGACTATCAAGATCTTTAACTATGGCAACTGCAGACGCGATTTTACCTACGTGGATGACATTGTGGAGGGTATCGTGCGCGTGATGCAGGGCGCTCCTGAACGTAAGAAAGGAGAAGACGGCCTGCCGATTCCGCCGTATGCAATCTATAATATTGGTGGTGGTCAGCCAGAGAATTTGTTGGATTTTGTGAATATCCTGCAGGAAGAACTGGTTCGTGCCGGTGTCCTTCCCTCAGATTTCGACTTTGAGGCCCACAAGGAACTGGTTCCCATGCAGCCAGGAGATGTGCCAACGACGTATGCCGATGCCACTGCTCTTGAGCGTGATTTCGGGTTTACACCCAAGATAACGTTGAGGGAGGGATTAAGGAAGTTTGCGGAGTGGTATAAGGAATATAATAACTCTCTCGGATGAGATGACAAAATGGATATGAAAGGAGCTGGAAAATGGGAAGAGAGGGACTTCTCTTAGAGCTGATGCAGGTGGCACTTGGGATGAGGGGGGCGCTTTCGGAGTGTCCTTCTGAGAAGGAGTGGAGGATGCTCTTTCGTGTGTGCCAGATGCAAGCGGTGACGGCTTTTGCTTTTCCAGCATTGGATCGATTGAGCCGGGCTGGACAAAAGGCACCTGTGGGATTGGTCTATGAGTGGCTGGCCCTGAGCGAGCAGGTGAAAGCACAGAATGAGTTGATGAACCGGGAGGCTGCCCGGTTGACCAAACTGTTTGAAGATGCGGGCCATCGGACTGCCATCTTGAAAGGCCAAGCGAATGCGAGGCTGTATCCCGATAAGATGTCGAGACAGCCCGGAGATATCGATATCTGGGTGAGCGGTGGACAGGAGAAGGTGATAGAGACCGCCAGACAGCTGGGACTGTTGAAAGGGAACATCGCGAAGTATAGCTTTGATGGTGATACCACCGTGTCGCGCCATCATATCCATTTGTCGAAGAATGAGAATGAGCATGGTATAGATGTGGAGGTGCACTTCCTGCCCTCGTCAGGGAATATCAATCCTTTTACGAATCGCCGATTGCAGGTTTTTCTGGAGGAAGAGATCCATCAGGAGAATGAGCTCGTGAGAGAGGGATTTAGGGTGCCGAGCCTGGCGTTTGCATTGGTGATGCAGTTGGCCCATATCCAGAGGCATCTGGTGAGTGAAGGGGTAGGCATGAGGCAGCTGATAGATTTTTATTTTTTGCTGAAGTCTGACACCAATAGTCTGAGAGCTGAGGTCGTCGATGGTTTGAAGCGCTATGGACTCCAACATACAGCAGAGGCCATGATGTGGGTGCTGCATGAGAAGTTGGGGCTGGAGGAGGATCTCCTGATAGCGCCGAGGGATGAAAGACGTGGCCAAATGCTGTGGCAGCAGATGATGGATGGAGGCAACTTTGGGCGTTATCATCCGGATAAGCAGCATGGACTTGGGAGGCGTATCCTTGCCAAGCATCAACATCGACTGAAGATGTTTCGCTTCGACTTCAGTGAGGCTTTCTGGATAGAGTTGATGTATGTTTCGTTTTTTATTAAGACCATACCCGCGAGAGTCAAGCGCGGGCGATTATCATTAGAGTGAGAGTATTAATAACAGGAATACATGGTTTCGTGGGGACGAATCTGGTGAAGGCCCTATCGAAGGATTTTGAGATTTATGGGCTGGATATTGTCAGTCCTGAGAGGGAGGGCGTGGTTAAGACCTTCTCCTGGGATGATCTGGCGCATGGAGTGCTCCCAGAGGTGGATGCGATCATCCATCTGGCTGGAAAGGCACATGATACGAAGAATCAGAGTCAGGCAGAGGTGTATTTCCAGGTGAATACCGAACTGACGAAGCGGATCTATGATTATTTCCTGGCTTCGAGTGCGAGGAGGTTTGTGTTTTTTAGTTCGGTGAAGGCTGCTGCGGATCGAGTAGAGGGGGCGTATGTGGATGAGAATGTGGAGCCTAAGCCGGTGGGCCCGTATGGGGAGAGCAAGATCGAGGCGGAACACTATATAATGAGATCTCTCCACTTCGGTCGAGATGACAATAAAGGGTGTCGAGATGACAATAAAGGGTGTCGAGATGACAAGAGGACGTATATATTGAGGCCGTGTATGATTCATGGGCCGGGGAATAAGGGGAACCTGAATCTGCTGTATGGCGTGGTGAAGAGGGGTATCCCCTGGCCACTGGGTGCGTTTGAGAACAAACGGACGTTTACTTCGATCGATAATGTCTGCTACATCGTCCATGGACTGTTGACCAAGGAGGTGGAGAGTGGCATTTATCATATCAATGACGATGAGGCCGTGTCGACCAATGAGCTGATAGAGATTATCTGCTCGGCCCTGGGCAAGAAGGCACATATCTGGAGAGTCCCCCGGGGATTGATGGAGGGCATCGCAAGGATTGGCGGTATACTGCATCTGCCCTTGAATCCCGAACGCCTTCGGAAACTGACGGAGAATTATGTGTCGTCGAATGCGAAGATTAAGAGGGCTTTGGGCATTGAACAGCTGCCTGTGAGGGCTAAGGATGGGTTGTATAAGACGATAAAGGCGTTCGAAAACAAAAAATAAAAGCCTTTTTATTTGGTTTTTTGCTCGATTATTCGTACTTTTGCAAGAAATTACATGAATCATCGATGAAACAATTTAAAAATAACGGAAAACTGAAACTATTGATTATCGTGGGGACCAGGCCGGAGATTATCCGACTGGCAGCGGTGATTAATAAGTGCAGACAGTATTTCGATACGCTTTTGGCCCACACCGGACAGAATTATGATTATAACCTGAATGGGGTGTTCTTCAAGGACCTGAAACTGGCAGATCCGGATATCTATATGGAGGCTGTGGGCGATGACCTCGGCGCTACCATGGGAAACATTATCGATAAAAGCTATAAGGTGATGGTGGAGACGAAACCCGACGCAGTGCTGGTGTTGGGCGATACGAATTCGTGTCTGAGCGTGATCGGAGCGAAGCGCCTGCATATCCCCATCTTCCACATGGAGGCAGGTAACCGATGTAAGGACGAGTGTCTGCCAGAGGAGACGAACCGACGTATCGTGGATATTATCAGCGATGTGAATATGGCGTACAGTGAGCATGCCCGCCGCTATCTGGCTGATTGCGGTTTGCCTAAGGAACGGACGTATGTGACAGGCTCGCCGATGGCAGAGGTACTTCACCAGAATCTGGCTGAGATTGAGGCTAGTGATATCCACCAGAGGCTGGGACTGGAGAAGGGTAAGTATATCCTGTTGAGCGCTCACCGTGAAGAGAATATCGATACGGAGAAGAATTTCCTGAGCCTGTTTACAGCAATTAATAAGATGGCAGAGAAGTATGATATGCCTATCCTGTATTCGTGCCATCCTCGTAGCCGCAAGCGTTTGGAGGCTGCCGCCAGTCATCCTGAGCCCAGTCGAAGGATCTCTTTGGATAAACGCGTGATTCAGCATGAGCCTCTGGGATTCCACGATTATAACTGCCTGCAGATGAATGCATTTGCCGTGGTGAGTGATTCGGGGACGCTGCCTGAGGAGAGTAGCTTCTTTACCAGCGTGGGGCATCCGTTCCCTGCCATTTGTATCCGCACAAGCACCGAGAGGCCGGAGGCGCTGGATAAGGCGTGTTTCTTTATTGCAGGTATCGACGAGGCTTCGTTGCTGCAGGCTGTAGAGACTGCTGTGACGATGAATCAGAATGGGGATTATGGTACTCCCGTACCGGATTATATTGAGGAGAATGTCTCCACGAAGGTGGTGAAGATTATACAATCTTACACGGGAATAATTAATAAGTTTGTATGGAGAAAGTTCTAGGTCTGAATAGAATCAGAAAGCGTCGTCTTCACAATCCATTGGTCAAACTGCTGAGATGGTATTTCAGTAAGAATGCGCTGCCTTACTGGTGTATTTTTGCACTCGACGGTATCATCCTACTTGGATCAGGTATCTTCAGCTATTGGATATTTAATGAGCATCATGGGGTGATAGAACACTTCATCCCTCTGATGAATACCCTGATTGTGTATTTGTTGACAAATATCATCGGTGTAAGAACGTTCCATACTTATGCCGGTATCGTGCGATACTCCTCGTTTGTAGACCTGCTGAAGGTGTGCTATGCCAACCTGTTGTCGTTTGCGTTGGTATGGGGCCTGCATTACCTCATATATGAAATGCCAGAGGATGTGATGTTGCATTTCCGTACCAGGGAAATCGTGCTGATGTTTATCATCTCCACCTCGCTGATGTGGGCTGTAAGAATCCTGGTCAAGGCCCTGTATGACGTGTCGGCCTATGACAAGCGCGCCTCGAGGGCTCTGATATATGGTGCGATGAACGGGGGCGTAGGGTTGGCGAAGAATATCCGTAACCAGCGGCCTGTGAAGTATATCATCAAGGGCTTTATCTCGCATGATGCCAGACTGAAGCATAACCGACTGATGGGTGAACGCGTGTATAGCCAGTATGACGATATCGCCTGGATTGCCGAGAAGAATCGTATTGAGGTGTTGCTGGTGGCTTCAAACCGCGTGGATGAGATACGACAGAACCAGAAACTGCTTGACGATTTGATTGATGTAGGTGTGAAGATCTTCCTAGCCCAGGGTGCGGCTGAGATGAACTCGGAGGCCGATAATCAGCAGATGATGTCGGATCTGAAGTTGAAGGAGGTTTCAGTAGAAGACCTGCTTCCACGTAACGAGATCAAGGTGGATATGGAGTCGGTGGGAGAACTGCTGACTAATAAACGTATCATGATCACAGGTGCTGCTGGCAGTATCGGTTCTGAGATGGTGCGCCAGATTGCCTCCTATCAACCGGAAGCCATGTTGCTGATTGACTCTGCAGAGACGCCTGAGCATGATGTGAGATTGATGATGGCGAGTGAATTCCCGAATGTGGAGACGAAGACGGTAGTGGCGAATATCTGTCAAATGGCACATATGGAGAAACTTTTCAGAGATTTCCGCCCCAACTATGTGTTCCATGCGGCTGCCTATAAGCATGTACCTATGATGGAGGATAACCCCTGTGAGGCCGTGTTTAATAATATCTATGGTACAAAAGTGATTGCCGACCTGAGCGTGAAGTACGGCGTCAGGAAGTTTGTGATGGTGTCGACAGACAAGGCCGTGAACCCGACGAATGTGATGGGTTGCTCCAAGCGTATCTGTGAGATTTATGTGCAGTCGCTCGATCGTGAGCTCAAGTTCCGGGAGTTGGATGATGTGCGTAAGGCCAAGAAGGCCAAGAGCAGTAAGAAGAATGTATATACCCAGTTTGTAACCACCCGTTTTGGAAATGTGCTGGGCTCGAATGGGTCTGTGATCCCCTTGTTCCGTGAGCAGATCCGTAAGGGTGGACCCGTGACCGTGACGGATGAGCGTATCGTGCGTTATTTCATGTTGATTCCTGAGGCCTGTAAACTGGTTCTGGAGGCTGGAACCAAGGGAAATGGCGGTGAGATCTTTATCTTTGATATGGGACAGCCAGTGAGGATTGCCGACTTGGCAGAGCGTATGATTAAGCTCTCTGGGGCGAAGAATGTGGAGATTCAGTATACAGGTCTTCGTGAGGGTGAGAAACTCTATGAGGAGATGCTGAATGACAAGGAGAAGACGAAGCCGACGTTCCATGAGAAGATTCGTATAGCCAAGGTTCGTGAGTATGATTTTGATCAAGTGTCGAAGGATATTGATGAGTTGATTGCCATCTCGAAGCAGTATGATGACATGGCGACGGTGAAGAAGATGAAGGAGATTGTTCCAGAGTATAAGAGTGAGAATTCGCCCAAGTACGAAGCACTGGACAAAAAGTAGCAGAGCGCAGGCTCTGCTTTCTTTTTGCAAGTTCTTCATACTGAAAGGCTCCGCCTTAGAGAGTTTTGCAGGGTTCCCCCTGCATCCCTCTTTCGCAGGGTTATACCCTGCACTTCTTTTTACCGATCACCCAACCCTCTTAGCCAAGAGGGCTTCAGACCACTCCCCAAACCCCTCGCCAATCTTTGGCAAGGGACTTAACTGAAAATTTCGAGAGACCCTCATTTTCAGAGTTTTGGTATGGCTCGCAAAGCCTGTGCCCCTTCGGGGCGAGCCATGATTATTTTCAATCAAAATCGACCTTTGATGGTCGATTTTACCTTGGTGTAGATCTGAAAATCGTCGGTTTCTGCGATTTTCAGTGTTGCATCCTCCCCATATAGGGGGAGGCCTTGGAGGGGGTGGATGTCTCTTGGTTCATTCTCTGCGCCAGAGAATGAACAACCCTGCTTTAGGGCCACCCCTTAGTAAGGGGGGCCAGCCCAACGGAGGTTTCACTTGATGATGAAACCTCCGTTGGGCTGGAGGGTGAGCTTGAGACGTCCCTTCTTGTCTGGCTTGACAGGAGAAAGGGTGGGCTCACCTTTTTTATTGTCGATGTAAAGACTCGACAAAGGTCCGAAGGAACTTAGGTCGAGCGTAAGAGCCAACGGCTCTTTGAGCGCGTTGAGCCCGGCGATGTACCATTGGCCAGTGGCTGCGGACTTGCGAGCCAAGACCACATACTTGCCGGGATAGCCATCGATAAACCGTGTCTCTTCCCAAGTGGTGGGGAGGTCACGGAGGAAGTCGAGCTCAAACTGGGGGAGCTCCTCCAGGTTGTTGGGCTGGATGGCCACACACTGGACAGAGGTCTGCATGATGATGCTTGAGGCCATCTCGAAGATGTCGGTGGTCTTACGGGTATGGCGGCTCTTGTTGTCCTTAGACAGGTATTTGTTCATGATGATGCCTCCCCAGTCCATCGAGGCCGTGGCATTGCGGCAGAAGGGATGGAGCGTGAGGTCGAAGGGCTCTTTGGTGGCCGCCCCTTCGTTGAAGAACACGTTCTCGGAGGCCAGCACAGCCTCGGAGGCCACATAGTTGGGATACATGCGCTCCCAGCCACGGGGGATGGTACAGCCATGGAACACTACCTGCAGACCATAGCGGTTGGCATCAGAGAGGATGTCCTCATAGAGCTGCATGGTCTGCTGTTTGTCACCTCCAAAGAAGTCGACCTTGATGCCTTTGATGCCAATGGACTGCATCCATTTCATCTCCCGTTCGCGGGCAATGGCGGTGTTCATGCAGTTGCGCGGGCCTTGGGGGGCATCGTTCCAATAACCATTGCTGTTATACCATAATAATAGGTGTACACCTTTGGACTGGGCATATCGGGAGAGTTCTGCGATGCGCTCACGACCAATCTGTGTGTCCCACCAGTTGTCGACAAGGCAGTATTCAAAGCCCATGGCCGAAGCGAGGTCGATGAATTTCACCTGATCGTCGTAGTTGATGGAGGTGTCCTGCCAGATGAGCCAGCTCCAAGTGTAACGACCGGGTTTGTAGTCTGTAGAGGGTTCGTAGAGGGGCTCTACAAGGTCGTAGCTGATGGTGGTCTCTACAATGGGTTTGAGGCTGGTACCTACAGTGATGGTGCGCCAAGGTGTCTCCCCCGGGAGGGGAATGCCTGCGAACTCGGAGCCTACGCCATTGTTTTCGCCTTTGTCAGGATAGGCGATGGTGTAGCCTTTGCCAGCCTGATAGTCGGAGAGATGGCTGCCACAGTAGTTGGAACCAACGCCAGTCTCACTGACCAACGCCCAAGCGTTGGGGAGGTGGAACAGGGCGGGGAAGATGTAGCCATGACCGTGTTGGGAGGGGGTGGCCATCGGGGCATCGGCAGAGTAGCCTTCTTCGTAAGAGGGCTTGGTCTGTTCCCAACCTGTCTCGGGGCCTATCTGCGGGGAGATAAAGGTGGTGGTGCCATCGGGGAAGTTGAAACTGGTCAGCTCCTCATAGACCAAGGCGCGCTTGTACTCCTTGTGACCCACTTTCTGACGGGGGAGGACATAGCGGAAGGCAATATCGTTGTCGCTCACCTGGAAGATGATGCTGAGACGTTGGCCTGCTTTGTTCTGGAGGTCAACGGTTAGTTGATTGGCTTGGTAGTTGGCTTTTGAGGCCTTCGTGCCACGCATTTGGTATGGAGCATTGAGCTTTAAGCTTTGAGCATTTAGCTTTGAGCTTTGAGCATTTAGCTTTGAGCTTTGAGCTTTGAGCTTTGAGCTTGGAGGATTGGGGGGGAGGATTGAGAGATTTTCGGTGAAGGAGGCGATGTTGGTTTTGAGGCCGAGGGCGGAGGGGGTGATGACTGGCTGGCCATTGAGCGTGGCAGCATAGGTGATGTTTCCGTCGGTCTCAGAGACCGTCACCACGAGTTGACCGTTGGGGGAGGACACGCTGAGATTATCAGCGTGTAAGGGTAAAAAGGTAAAAAGGTAAAAAGGTAAGATCCATTTCCTTATACCGATACCCCTTATTATTGAAATCTTCATAACTATATAAATTTAAAATGGGCACGAACGATCATACACCATCCGTGCCCCTATTTTTTACCTTTTTACTTTTTTACCTTTAAAGTATGTTGTCTTGTTCGATGTCCTTGAAATACTTATAGGTAGCAACCTTCAGCTCATCGGCAGCCTCCTCATCGCAGACGATGATACCATGCTCGTGCATCTGCAGGGCAGAGATGGTCCACATGTGGTTGACAGAACCCTCGATGGCTGCCTGCAGGGCACGGGCCTTGAGGTGACCATTGGCCAGAATCATGACCTCGCGGGCATCCATGACTGTACCAACACCTACAGTGAGGGCGTGGGCAGGTACGTTCTCGGGCTTACCACCGAAGAAACGGGAGTTGGCAATACGGGTATCCGTGGTGAGGGTCTTCATGCGGGTCTTACTGCGCAGGGAAGAACCCGGCTCATTGAAGGCGATGTGACCATCGGGGCCGATACCACCGATGAACAGGTCGATACCACCGGCCTCTTGGATCATCTCCTCGTAGTGGGCACACTCGGCCTGGAGGTCAGGAGCGTTACCATTGAGGATGTGGATGTTCTCCTTCGGACAGTCGATATGATCGAAGAGGTTACGGGCCATGAAGGCATGGTAGCTCTCAGGATGAGTCTCGGGCAGGCCCACGTACTCGTCCATGTTGAAGGTGATGACATTCTTAAAGGATACCTTTCCGGCACGGTTGGCCTCGACAAGGGCATTGTACATGCCAACGGGTGAAGAACCTGTAGGCAGGCCGAGTACAAACTTGTGGTCAGGGGTGGGATTGAACTGGTTGATGCGCTCAATCACGTGGCTAGCTGCCCACTGGGACATCTTCTGATAATCGTTCTGAATAATTACTCTCATAATGATTTTTGTTTTTGGTTATAAAATATTTGGTGCAAAAGTACAATTTTTTTTAGGAGATAAAGGAGTAAAGGAGTTAAAAGGAGTTAAAGAGGGCGTTTTTTATTTTTTTTACCTTTTTACTTTTTTACCTTTTTACTTTTATTCGTAACTTTGCATGCAGTATGAAGGAATTTGTAATATCAGAGGCGAAGGCGGAGACTGCGGTGCTGGTGGGACTGATCACCAAGGAGCAGGACGAGGCCAAGACCAAGGAATATCTGGATGAACTGGAGTTTCTTGCAGACACGGCTGGGGCTGTGACTGTGAAACGCTTTACCCAGAAGGTGGGAGGACCCAGTCAGACCACCTATGTGGGGAGTGGAAAACTGCAGGAAATCAAGCAATATATCAAACAGTGCCAGGACGCCTATGACGACTGGCTGGATCAACAGGATGCCCAGCTCTTTGCTGAGGGCCTGTTGGACGAGACGAACGCCCCACAGCCTGTGGGTATGGTAATCTTTGACGATGAACTGAGTGCCAAGCAGATCCGGAATATCGAACAGGAGCTGCAGGTGAAGATCCTGGACAGGACCTCCCTGATTCTGGATATTTTTGCCATGAGGGCCCAGACCGCAGAGGCGAAGGCTCAGGTGGAACTGGCCCAGCATCGCTATATGCTACCCCGACTGCAGAGACTGTGGACCCACCTGGAACGACAAGGTGGTGGATCTGGCTCCGGAGGCGGTAAGGGTTCTGTGGGTCTGCGTGGCCCAGGTGAGACCCAGTTGGAGATGGACCGAAGAATCATCCTGCAGCGTATCACCTTGTTGAAACAGCGTCTGGCAGAGATTGACAAACAGAAGACCACCCAACGCAAGAACCGTGGCAGACTGATCCGTGTGGCACTGGTGGGCTATACCAACGTGGGTAAGAGTACGATGATGAACCTGTTGGCCAAGAGTGAGGTGTTTGCAGAGAATAAGCTCTTCGCCACCCTCGACACGACGGTGAGAAAGATGACCATCGACAACCTGCCGTTCCTGTTGGCTGATACCGTCGGGTTTATCCGTAAGTTGCCCTCTGACCTGGTGGAGAGTTTTAAGAGTACCCTCGACGAGGTGCGTGAGGCCGATCTGCTGGTGCATGTGGTGGATATCTCGCATCCCGACTTCGAGGACCAGATACGTGTGGTGGAGGAGACCCTGAAGGAACTGGGCTGTGCCGACAAACCCGCCATGCTGGTGTTTAATAAGATAGATGCCTATACGTGGACTCCGAAGGAGGAGGATGACCTGACACCCATGGGGAAGGAGAATATCTCACTCGAGGAGCTTAAGAAGACCTGGATGGGGAAACTTCCCCGCCCAACCACCCCCCTCTTTATTTCGGCGAAGAAGAAAGAGAATATCGATGAGTTGCGCGAGACGCTTTACAAGCGCGTGCGCGAACTCCACGTACAGAAGTATCCGTATAATGACTTTCTTTATTCAATTGAAGATTGAAGATTGAAACATTAAGCTTTGAGCTTTGAGCTTTAAGCTTTATGATTTGAAAATTCTTTGCGGAGCCAAGCGGCAAAGCCGAGCGAAAAAGTAAAAAAGTAAAATTAAAGCTTAAAGATTAAAGCTTAATGCATAAAGAATAAAAAGTATGAATAATTACAGAAACTTAACGCAAGACGAGATTGAGGTTTTGGAACATAACGTCAGTTGGGCAGAGGACTGGCAGCGAGTGATGGTGGCTGACGATTTTAAGCCTTATAACTTCCATCGCGTCATCTTCTATGGTGATATCCGCCTGGGCTCCTTCCATAAGATGGTGGAGGTGAGCAAGGGCTTTGTGAAGCACTCTGGTATCAATGATGCTACCCTGAGGAATGTCACAGTGGGTAACGACTGCCTGATTGAGAAGGTGGGTAACTATATCAATAACTATACCATCGGTAACGACTGTTATATCTCGAATATCTGTACGTTGGAGACTACTGACGATGCGACTTATGGCGAGGGGTCGGTGATCTCCGTGCTCAACGAGATGGGTGATGGTAATGTGACCATCTTCCGTGAACTGAACAGTCAGGTGGCTTCGCTGATGGTGAAGCATGAGCGCGATAAGGCTCTGAAACAGCGTCTGCAACAGATGATTGAGGATGAGTTGCGCGTATCGCGTCCTGACCGTGGCTATATCGGTAATAATGTGAAGATCATCAATGCCAAGGATATCACGAATACCATCATCAAGGGTGACTGTGAGATCAGTGGTGCTGCCCGCCTGAGTGAGTGTACGGTGATGAGTTCGATGGATGCCCCTGTGTTTATCGGTACGGGTGTGATCTGTGAGAACTCGATTATCTGTGACGGTTGCTCGATCAACAACTCGGTGAAGATGCAGGACTGTTTCGTGGGTGAGGCTTGTCAGATTACCAACGGCTTTACGGCTGAGGCCAGCCTCTTCTTTGCCAACTCGTTTATGGCCAATGGTGAGGCCTGTGCTGCCTTCTGCGGCCCGTTCTCGGCTTCGCACCATAAGAGCTCCCTGTTGATTGGCGGTGAGTTCTCGTTCTATAATGCCGGTTCGAATACCAACTTCTCGAACCATGCCTATAAGATGGGGCCGTTGCATTACGGCACCCTGGAGCGTGGTACGAAGACCGCCTCGGGTGCCTATGTGCTGATGCCTGCCACCATCGGCGCGTTCAGTGTCTGTTTTGGTAAGCTGATGCACCATCCTGATACCCGTAACCTGCCCTTCTCCTATCTGGTGGCCTATGGAGACGACTGTTATCTCGTGCCTGGGCGTAACATCACGACGGTGGGTCTCTATCGTGATATCAAGAAATGGCCGAAGCGTGACAAGCGCAGTAAGCAGTCGAAGAAGAGTATCATTAACTTCGACTGGCTCTCGCCTTTCACCGTGGGTGAGATCATGGAGGGTATCAATATCCTGAAGGCCCTGCGGGAGGCTTCGGGTGACAACGTGTCGACCTATAACTTCCATGAGTATGTGATCAATGCCTCGTCGTTGCGTAAGGGACAGAAGTATTACGATATCGCCCTGAGAATCTATATGGGTGCTGTATTGAAGCGTGCCCAGAAGGAGGGGTATATCGGACAGCCGGTGAGCTCTATCGGTAAGGGTAAATGGGTGGACCTGAGTGGTCTGCTGTTGCCTGAGAGTGAGGAGCTGCGCCTGATTGATGATATCAAGAGCGGAGCCATCGATAACATCCAGCAGGTGCTGGATCGCTTCTCGGAGATTAATAATAACTACCCTGAGTACCGTTGGGCATGGAGTTATCAGATGATTCTCGACTACTATCATCTCGAGGAACTCGATGCTGCAGCCTGTGAGCGTATTCGTGAGGATTATGTGAAGGCCCGCCGTGCCTGGATTGCAGAGATCCGCAAGGATGCAGAGAAGGAGTACGCCATGGGTGATGTGGATAAGGAGGTTTTCGATGAGTTTGTCGAAAAATTAGACCACGAAATAGATTACGAAAATTAATAAAATAGAAACAAAATGAAGAATATGAAGTATTTGTCTGTTTTACTTTTTTACCTTTTTACCTTTTCACCTTTAACGGCACGTGACTATGTCACAGTGCCGGGGGATAAGATGCAGACGCGCATCTATACACTGGAGAATGGGTTGAAGGTGTATTTGTCGGTCAATCCGGAGAAACCGAGGATCCAGACCTTTATTGCGGTGAGGACCGGTTCGAAGAACGATCCTGCAGAGACCACAGGACTGGCTCACTATCTGGAGCACCTGATGTTTAAGGGTACGAAACAGTTTGGTACGAATAACCCCGAGGCAGAGGCTCCGTTGCTGGCTGAGATTGAACAGCGCTACGAGGCTTATCGTAAACTGACCGATCCACAGGCGCGTAAGCAGGCTTACCACGAGATTGACTCTGTCTCGCAGGTGGCTGCCCAGTATTTCATTCCCAATGAGTATGACAAACTGATGGCTGCCATCGGTGCTGAGGGAACGAATGCCTATACTTCGAACGATGTGACCTGTTATACGGAGGATATCCCCTCGAACGAGATCGAGAACTGGGCCAAGATCCAGAGTGACAGGTTCCAGAACATGGTGATCCGTGGCTTCCACACCGAACTGGAGGCTGTGTACGAGGAGTATAACATCGGTCTGTCGCAAGACCAGCGCAAGCTGTTCTACACCATCTCGAAGATGCTCTGGCCTAACCATCCCTATGGCACACAGACCACCATCGGTACGCAGGAGCATCTGAAGAACCCCTCGATCACGAATATCAAGAACTATTTCAATAAGTGGTATCGCCCCAACAATGTGGCCATCTGTATGGCAGGTGACTTTGACCCTGACAAGACCATTGCCATCATCGAGAAGTATTTTAGTGGCTGGAAACCCGGTGCAGACGTGAAGCAGCCCACCTTTGCTGCGCTGCCTCCACTGAACCAGCCTCAGGATACCACGATCGTAGGACAGGAGGCTGAGCAGATCTGGATGGGATGGCGCGCCAAACAGGCTAATACCCTTCAGGCTGATACCCTTAATCTGATGGAAGATGTGCTGAGCAATGGGCGTGCAGGTCTCTTCGACCTGGACCTGAACCAGACCATGAAGGTGATGCGCGCTGTGGGTGGCTCTGAACTGCTGCACGATCATGGGGCATTCTTCCTGCTGGGTACGCCGAAGCAGGGACAGAGCCTCGATGAGGTGAAAACCTTGATGCTTGCTGAGATTGACAAGTTGAAGAAGGGTGACTTCCCCGACAACCTGCTGCCCAGCATCATCAATAATAAGAAGCGCAGCCACTACCAGTTGCTGGAGAGTAACCGCGGACGGGCCAATATGTTTGTACAAGCCTTTATCAATGAGGTGGAATGGAAACAGGAGGTGGAGAGCATCGACCGTATCTCTAAAATCACGAAGCAGGAGATTGTCGACTTCGCCAACCACTTCTTTACCGATGGCTATGTGGTGGTGTATAAGAAGCAGGGCATCGACTCTACACAGAAGAAGATCGACAAGCCCGCCATCACGCCGATTCCTGCCAATCGTGATATGATGAGTCAGTTTGTGAAGGATATCCAGAACGCCAAGGTGGAGCCTATCCAGCCGAAGTTTGTGGATTTCCAGAAGGATATGACCAAGACTGAGGTCAAAAAAGGTCTGCCGCTGTATTATGTGAAGAATGAAGAGAACGGACTGTTCCAGTTGACGTTCCGTTATGAGTTTGGCCAGAGTGCAGACAAGCGTTATGACGTGTCTACAGAGTATCTGGATTTCCTGGGTACTGACAAGCTGTCGGCTGCTGAGATCCAGCAGAAGTTCTATGAGCTGGCTTGTAGTTTCTATACAAATGTCGGGGAGAATGTCATCACCGTCAACCTGAGTGGTCTGAACGAGAATATGCAGCCTGCCCTGGCTTTGTTGGAGGAGGTGTTGAACCATGCCCAGGTGGATCAGAAAGCCTACGAGACGCTCGTCAAGCGTATCCTGAAGGAGCGTGAGGATGATAAGAAAGACCAGCGTTTCTATTACGCATTCCTCTGTCAGTATGGTATCATGGGACCGCGTAATGCCTATCGCGACCTCGTGAGTGAGCAGGAGCTGAAAGAAACCCAGCCCCAGGTGTTTGTGGATCTGATCAAGAACCTCAGTACCTATGAGCACAGCGTGAACTACTATGGTCCGATGGATGTGAAAGAACTGACTGCCATCATCAATAAGACCCACCAGACCGCCAAACAGCTTCAGGCTGTACCTCAGAACAAGCATTACGAGAAGCAGGTGGCCCAGCAGAATGAGGTTTGGATTGCACCTTTCGATGCTAAGAATATCTACATGCGCGCATACCATAATGAGAATCGTGATTGGCATATCGATGAGGCTGCTGTTCAGGCTGTATTCAATGAATATTTCGGTGGGGGCATGAATGGTATCGTGTTCCAGGAGATGCGTGAGGCCCGTGGCCTCGCCTATAATGCTTCGGCTTATTATAGCCGTGCTGGCAGAGTGGGTGAGAAGGAGAGTTTCTATACCCATATCATCACCCAGAACGATAAGATGATGGACTGCATCAACCACTTCAAAAAGATTACGGATGAGATGCCCGCCAGTGAGACGGCTTTCCAGATTGCCAAGGAGGGACTCACCAAGCAGTTGGCCAGCCTGCGTACCACGAAGATGGGCATCATCAACCATTGGCACGCGATGAAGGATTTGGGCCTCGACTTCGACCTGAACAAGAAGATCTATGAGGACCTGAAGACCGTTCAGTTGAAGGATATGGTTGATTTCGAGAAGGCGAACATGGCAGGGAAGCCCCTCCGCTACCTGATTCTCGGTGATGAGAAGGAGTTGGATATGAAGGCCTTGGAGAAGATCGGCCCCATCCGCCGACTCACAACAGAAGAAGTGTTTGGATATTGAAGATTGAAGATTGAAGATTGAAAATTGAATATTATTAAACAAATACGTTTATGGCTAAGACAGTAGAATTTAAGTATGCCCCGATGTTTCAGGTGGGCGAGGACAAGACAGAGTATCGTCTGTTGAGTAAGGAAGGCGTGACAACGTCAGAGTTTGAAGGTAAGACAATCGTGAAGGTCTCTAAGGAGGCCCTGACCCTTTTGGCCCAGCAGGCTTTCCACGATGTGGAGTTCATGCTGCGTAGGGAGCACAACGAACAGGTGGCTAAGATCCTGACCGATCCTGAGGCCTCTGAGAATGATAAGTACGTGGCCCTGCAGTTCCTGCGCAATGCCGAGGTGGCTGCCAAGGGTATCCTGCCTTTCTGTCAGGATACGGGTACTGCCATCATCCACGGTGAGAAGGGACAGCAGATCTGGACCGGTTTTGAGGATGAGGAGGCGTTGAGTCTGGGCGTGTTCAACACCTTTACCCAGGACAACCTGCGCTACTCTCAGAATGCACCTCTGAACATGTATGACGAGGTGAACACCCGTTGCAACCTGCCTGCCCAGATTGATATCGAGGCAACAGGGGGTGCTGAGTATAAGTTTGTGATGGTGGCTAAGGGTGGTGGCTCGGCCAATAAGACCTACTTCTATCCCATGACCAAGGCTACCATCCAGAACGAGGGTACGCTCATCCCGTTCCTGGTAGAGAAGATGAAGAGTCTGGGTACTGCAGCTTGTCCTCCATACCACATCGCCTTCGTGATTGGTGGCACATCGGCTGAGAAGAACCTGCTCACCGTGAAGCTGGCTTCGATCAAGTACTACGACGGTCTGCCTACAACCGGTGATGAGACCGGTCGTGCTTTCCGTGATGTTGATCTCGAGCAGAAGCTCATCAAGGAGGCTCAGAAGATTGGTCTGGGTGCTCAGTTTGGTGGTAAGTACCTGGCTCACGATATCCGCGTGGTTCGTCTGCCTCGTCATGGTGCCTCTTGTCCGATTGGTATGGGCGTCAGTTGCTCTGCAGATAGAAATATCAAGGCTAAGATCAATGCTGACGGTATCTGGCTCGAGAAGATGGACAGCAACCCCACAGAGCTGATCCCTGAGGAGCTGCGCAAGCCGGGTGAAGGTGGCAAGGGTATCGAGATCGACCTGAACGAGGGCATCGATGCCGTACGCAAGGAGCTGAGCAAGTATCCTGTCTCTACTCGTGTGAACCTGAAGGGTACCATCATTGTGGCTCGTGATATTGCTCACGCTAAGCTGAAGGCCCGTCTGGATGCTGGTGAGGGTATGCCCGACTACTTCAAGAAGTATCCTGTGCTGTATGCCGGACCTGCCAAGACACCAGAGGGCTATCCTTGTGGTTCGATGGGTCCCACCACCGCCAACCGTATGGATCCCTATGTGGATGAGTTCCAGGCTAACGGTGCATCCCTCGTGATGATTGCCAAGGGTAACCGCTCTGACGTGGTGACAGAGGCTTGTAAGAAGCATGGCGGTTTCTACCTCGGTACTATCGGTGGTGTGGCTGCTGTGCTCTCACAGAGCTCTATCAAGAGCATTGAGTGCGTAGAGTATCCTGAGCTCGGTATGGAGGCTGTATGGAAGATTGAGGTAGAGGACTTCCCCGCCTTCATCCTCGTGGACGACAAGGGTAATGACTTCTTCAAGACACTGAAGCCCTGGTGCCCAGTGAAAAAGTAAAAAGGTAAAAAAGTAAAAAGGTGAAAAGGCTTTTTACGATAGGTTTGATGCTGACGCTGGCTGTGATAACAGCTAGCGCTCAGCGTCTTTCTTGCTTCCCTCCTTCCGAACAGGCAGGCACTCGTCAACAACCACGGTATAGTGTTCCTGAAGTGAAGACGTTCGATCCTCAGAAAACCTATCGCCAGCCTGTCATACTTGTCGCCTGTAGTGATGCCGACTTCTCGATGGCTGATCCAGTGAACTACTACCATCGCATTCTCAACGAGAAAGGCTATAACGAAGGCGTGGGGTTAGGTTGTGCGGCCGACTATATTCGCGACCAGTCTGAAGGGCGCCTCAATATCAAGTTTGATATCTATGGACCAGTGAAACTTGATTCTCTTAAAGCTGGAGGACATGGTAGTTATTATTATGGTGAAGGTATTAAGAGTGAAGCTGTTAAGAAGTTGTGTGAGACAGAGACAACCGATTTCTCTATCTACGACTGGGATGGTGATGGCGAAGTCGATCAGGTGCTTTTCATCATTGCGGGCTATACTGGTAATCTAAACAAAGGCTATACCTGGCCTAATACGGGCTGGACCTTTGGAATGGAATTGCCTGGAGGTGTCAACGCAACGGTAGCGTCTATTACCTGTGAGTTGTGGAAGAACGACACCTCATGCGGTATCGGCACCATCCTCCATGAACTCTTTCATGCCTTGGGGCTACCTGATGTTTATCCTATGGGCTCTGCCACAGCTTTTTCTGCGGTAGATGAGTGGGACTTGATGGACGGTGGCAACTATACGAATTATGGCTGGTGCCCACCCAACCTCTCTACGATGGAGAAGATGATGCTCAAGTGGGGTGATCCTATTGAACTGACATCGGCCACTACTGTTACCGCCATGAAGCCTCTGAGTGATGGTGGGGATACTTATATCATCCGTAATCCTGCGAATCGCGATGAGTATTACCTTTTAGAGAATCGCCAACAGAAGGGGTGGGATATCGGCTGTCCGGGCAATGGCTTGCTGATCTTCCATGTGGATTACGATTATGTCGAATGGAAGGAAAATAATCTGAACATCTCCGACACCCATTATCGTTACAGTCTTTTCCATGCCGATGGTAAGGACTATCGTTTCTGGGATCCTACAAACGATGGTAAAGATGATAGTAAGTGGGCTGATGAGGGACATCTGCACAATAAGTATCTGAGCACATCGGCATATCCTTACACCAATCCTGAGACACTGGTGATTAACGCGAGTCTTACCAACGACTCCAATCCGGCTGCGACACTCTTCACAGCTAATACCGATGGTCTGAAGCTGATGTCGAAACCCATCACCAATATCCAGATGGCCAGCGATGGCACCATCTCCTTCGATTTTATGAAGGAGGCCTCGGGCATCCATCATGTGCAGGCAGATGTTGATGACGCCCCTTGGTACGATCTCCAGGGGCGAAAGCTGTCAGGTAAACCAACGGGAAAGGGCGTGTTCATTCATGGAAATAAGAAGGTGGCTTTCTAAGCCACCTTCTTAATTTCTGAATACCAGCCCATCTCCAAACTCATCGATGATGATTGGCTTCGTGCGATCCACCTCATCGGCCAGGAGCTTCTTCGACAGGTCGTTGAGCACGAACTGCTGGATGGCACGTTTGACAGGACGGGCACCAAAGTCAGGATCGTAGCCTTCCTCAGCCAGATAGTTGATAGCCTGAGGTGTACACTCCAGACGGATGCCCTGCGGCTCCAGCATATCCGTCACCTTCTTCATCTGCAGACGAACCACGTCGGCAATCTGTTCCTTCGTCAACGGGGTGAAGGTGATAATCTCATCGATACGGTTCAGGAACTCGGGGCGCATGGTGGCACGAAGCTGTTCACGCGTGGCGTTCGAGGTCATGATGATGATGGTGTTCTTGAAGTTGGCCGTACGACCCTTGTTGTCGGTCAACCGTCCATCATCGAGCACCTGCAACAGGATGTTGAACACATCGGGGTGGGCTTTCTCTATTTCATCGAACAGCACCACAGAGTAGGGCTTACGGCGTACAGCCTCAGTGAGTTGTCCACCCTCATCGTAACCTACGTATCCTGGAGGGGCACCAATCAGACGGGAGACGCTGTACTTCTCCTGATACTCACTCATATCGATACGCGTCATCATCGTCTCATCATTGAAGAGGTAGTCGGCCAGGGTCTTGGCCAATTCGGTCTTACCGACACCTGTGGTGCCGAGGAAGATGAACGAGGCGATGGGTCGCTTGGGATCCTGCAAGCCTGCCCTTGAACGGCGCACGGCATCAGAGACGGCTGTGATGGCCTCCTCCTGACCAATCACACGCTTATGCAGTTCCTCCTCCAGATGGAGCAGTTTTTCTCGCTCACTCTGCATCATACGGGTCACAGGAATGCCTGTCCAGCGGCTGACCACTTCCGCGATATCATCGGCAGTCACCTCCTCACGAACCAGCGAATCACCGTTCTGGGCGTTTGCCAGTTGCTGCTGGATGGCCTTGATATCATCTTCGAGTGCCTTGAGCTTTGAGTAACGGATCTCGGCCACCTTACCATAGTCACCCTCACGCTCTGCACGCTCGGCCTCAAACTTCAGGTTCTCCATCTCCTGCTTATCCTGCTGGATCTTGTTCACCAGCTGGCGCTCACCTTCCCACTTGGCACGGAACTGGGTCTCCTGTTCCTTCAGTTCGGCGATATCCTTATCGAGTTGGGCAATCTTGGCTTCATCGCCCTCGCGCTTGATGGCCTCACGCTCGATCTCGAGCTGAGCCAAACGACGGGTGATCTCATCGAGTTCCTCAGGCACGGAGTCACGCTCCATACGCAGTTTGGCGGCAGCCTCGTCCATCAGGTCGATGGCTTTATCCGGCAGGAACCGTTCGGAGATATAACGCTCAGAGAGTTGGACGGCAGCGATACAGGCATCATCCTGGATACGTACCTTATGGTGGTTCTCGTAGCGCTCCTTCAGACCACGCAGGATAGAGATGGCCGAGAGTTCATCGGGCTCATCCACCATCACCGTCTGGAATCGACGCTCAAGGGCCTTATCCTTCTCGAAATACTTCTGATACTCATTCAGGGTGGTGGCACCGATGGCACGCAGTTCACCACGGGCCAGGGCCGGTTTCAGGATGTTGGCGGCATCCATGGCACCCTCGCCACCGCCGGCACCCACCAGCGTGTGGATCTCATCGATGAAGAGGATGATGCGGCCCTCACTCTTGGTTACCTCGTTGATGACGCTCTTCAGGCGCTCCTCAAACTCACCCTTGTACTTTGCGCCAGCCACCAGGGCACCCATGTCGAGGGAGTAGAGCTGTTTGTCCTTCAGGTTCTCCGGCACATCACCACGCACGATACGGCCTGCCAGACCCTCCACGATGGCGGTCTTACCCGTACCAGGTTCACCAATCAGAATCGGGTTGTTCTTCGTACGGCGCGAGAGAATCTGCAGCACACGGCGAATCTCATCGTCACGACCTATCACAGGGTCGAGTTTACCCTGACGGGCGAGGTCTACGAGGTTCTTGGCAAACTTCTCCAGCGACTGATAATTATCGTCAGCACTCTGGGATTGCACCTTCTGTCCCTGTCGCAGTTCCTGGATAGCCTTCAGCATATCCTTCTCCGTACAGCCGGCATCCTTCATGATGCGTGAGGCGGTGGAGTTCACGTTCAGCAGGGCCAACAGGATCGGCTCCACCGACACAAACTCATCGCCCATCTTCTGGGCTGTCTCCTGTGCACGTACGAGTACATTATTACTATCACTTGAGAGATACGGCTGTCCACCCTGCACCCTCGGCAGATGCTGGATCTCCTGGGTGATGAGCATGTCGATCTGCTGGGCGTTCACGCCGAGTTTCTGGAAGATGAAGGTTGTCACGTCCTTCGCCTTCTCCAATACTCCTTTGAGTATATGTACAGGTTCGATGACCTGCTGGCCATTCAACTGGGCCGTATTCACTGCCTCCTGAACAGCCTCCTGTGCTTTGATTGTAAATTTGTCTAATGTCATAATTTGATCCTCCTATATTTTATTCTAAAAACGGAGGCTCAAACTCTGTGCCGTTAGGGCTATATACGACAAAATGGCGGAAAGTTCCGCCATTTTGTCGTTGGTTTAGAAACCGTCCTACATCGTAACCTCTACGGTGTGCTTGCCAGCGGAGTAGGGGATGACGGTGCCATCAACCTTCTGGCCGTCGAGGGTGATGGATTTCACACCCTTCTGAGCGCCGTTGGGATGGATGGTGATCTCGTACTCAGCGTCGCGGAACTTACGGTTGACGGTGTAGTCGGTGGCTGTCTCTGGGAGACAAGGATCGATACGGATGCCGTCGTAGTCGGGCTTGATGCCGAGGATGAACTCGCTGACGGTGTACCACATCCAAGCGGCCGTACCCGTGAGCCATGAGTTCTTACCCTCGCCAGGCTTGAAGGCATCCTTACCTGCTACCATCTGGCAGTTCACGTAAGGCTCTACCTTGTGCAGCGTCTGGTATTTCTCCTCCACGTAAGAGGGCAGAATCTTAGCGTAGTGGCTCCAGGCATCGTTACCACGACCTGCCAAGCACTCGCCGATGATGACCCAAGGATTGTTGTGGCAGAAGATACCGGCGTTCTCCTTGTAGCCCTCGGGATAAGAGGAGATCTCGCCATATTCGTAGATATACTTCGAGAAGGCAGGATTGTTGAGCACCATACCATGTTCGCACTCGAGGTACTTCTTGCAGGAGTCGAGGCTCTTGGCCACCATGCCGTCCTCGGCACCAATCTCTGCCATCGTACACCAGCCCTGACTCTCGATGAAGATCTTGGCTTCTTCGCACTCGTTAGAACCGATCTTACGGCCATAGAAGTCGTAGGCACGGAGATACCACTCACCGTCCCAGCCATGTTTCTTCACAGCCTCGATCATCGCATCGACAGCCTTCTGCATACGCTCTGCTTCCTCGGTCTTGCCAAGTTTCTTGCAGAGAGCCACATAATCTTTGCCAGTTACCACGAACAGACCGGCAATCATCAGTGATTCGGCCTTGGTGCCCTCAGAGACGTTCTCCGTGGTCTGGAAGCTCTCGTTGGGATCCCAAGAGAAGCAGTTCAGGTTCAGACAGTCGTTCCAGTCGGCACGGCCAATGAGCGGCAACATGTGAGGACCAAGGTTCTTGATGACGTGGTCCATCGAGATCTTGAGGTGCTCGAAGAGGGTGACCTCAGAGCCCGGCTGATTGTCGAAGGGCACCATCTCGTCGAGAATTGAAAAATCGCCCGTCTCCTTGATATAAGCCACGGTACCGAAGATGAGCCAGCAGGGATCATCGTTGAAGCCACCACCGATATCGTTGTTACCACGCTTGGTCAGGGGCTGGTACTGATGGTAGCAGCCACCATCGGGGAACTGGGTGGAAGCGATGTCGATGATGCGCTGACGGGCACGGGGAGGAATCTGATGGACGAAGCCCACGAGGTCCTGATTGGAATCGCGGAAGCCCATGCCACGACCGACACCACTCTCGAAGAAACTTGCACTGCGGGAGAAGTTAAAGGTGACCATACACTGGTACTGGTTCCAGATATTCACCATGCGGTCGAGCTTGTCGTTGCCTGTGCGTACCTTATATATATTAAGCAGGGCATCCCAGTACTCACAGAGTTCGGCAAAAGCCTTATCCACCTTCTCCGTGGTGTCGAGCTCGGCGATGAGGGCCTTGGCCTTCTGCTTATTAATCACCTGAGGAGCCTCAAATTTCTTGTCTTGCTCGTTTTCGATATAACCCAACAGGAACACGAAGTCCTTACTCTCGCCGGGCTTCAGGGTCACCTCGATATAATGTGAGGCAATCGGGCTCCAGCCATGGGCATGAGAATTACGGGGCTTGCCCTCCATGACAGCATCGGGATTGGCAAACTCATTGTAGAGACCTACGAAGGTCTCACGGTCGGTATCGAAGCCCTGGATCTCTGTATTCACATGATAGAACGCATAGTGGTTACGACGCTCACGATATTCGGTCTTGTGATAGATGGTGCTACCCTCAATCTCCACCTCACCGGTAGAGAAATTACGCTGGAAATTCTCCATGTCGGTGGCGGCATTCCAGAGGCACCACTCCTCAAACGAGAAGAGCTTCAGCGTCTTGGTCTCGGCAGAATCGTTCTTCAGCGTCAGCTTCTGCACCTCGCACCACTTCTTCAGAGGCACGAAGAAAAGAACTGAGGCCTCGACCCCGTTCTTACGGCCTGTGATGCGGGTATAGCTCATGCCATGACGGCACTCATAGAAGTCGAGCGGTGTCTTGCAGGGCTTCCAACCAGGATTCCAGACTATTGTCTTGTCTCCCTGACTCCCTGTCTCCTTGTCTACAATATAAAAATACCGTCCGCCATTATCCATCGGCACATTGTTGTAGCGATAGCGGGTGATACGACGGAACTTGGCATCCTTATAGAAGCTATAGCCGCCGGCAGTGTTGGAGATGAGTGAGAAGAAATCCTCGTTGCCTAAATAGTTAATCCAAGGCCATGGGGTCTGCGGGTCTGTGATGACATACTCGCGGTGCTGGTCGTCGAAATGACCGTAACGTTTCTGCTGTTCCATAATGTTATGATTGTTTTATTTTGTGATATTCTCCAGTTATGAATCTTTTGCTTTGCAAAGGTACAATTATATTCTGAAATAGCCAAGAAAAATCGATTTCTTTCTAAACTTTTACTTGAATTATACTTAAATAATGACGCAAATTGCTAATTTTTTATTATTTTATTTGTTTTTTAGAAAACTTTTGTATACCTTTGCCGTCGTAATATTACCGATGACTAATTACGATATGTGAGATAGGATTCAACTATTAATTAATTGTTATAAACTATTTTATGATGAAAAGACTCAGTATGACTCTCGCCAGTCTGTTTCTGTTTATCGGAATCGCACTGGCACAGACGACGGTGAAAGGTACCGTTGTGACCTACGAGGACAATGAGCCGATTATCGGCGCAAGCATCCAGGTGGTAGGTGCAACCAACATTGGTACCATTACCGACATGAATGGACAGTTTACCCTGGAGGTTCCTGCAGGGAAGACCACGTTGAAGATTACGTATGTAGGTATGGAGCCCCTGGAGATTGCTGTCTCTAGCAAACCTCTCCGCATCCAGCTCCGCAACGATGCCAACAGTCTCGATGAGGTGGTGGTGGTTGCCTATGGTACACAGAAGAAGACTTCGCTGACTGGTGCTATCCAGGAAGTGAAGAGCGATGAGATCCTGCTCCGTCCCACCTCTTCAGTAGCCAGTGCTCTGGAAGGTACGGTGACCGGTGTTCAGGTGAATAGCACTTATGGTGCTCCAGGACAGGATCCTGATATCCGTATCCGTGGTATCGGTACTGTAAACGGTTCTTCTTCTCCCCTCTATGTCATTGACGGTGTGCCATTTGGCGGTAACATCAGTGACTTGAACCCGCAGGATATCGAGTCGATGTCAGTGCTGAAGGATGCTGCCTCTGCAGCTCTGTATGGTAACCGTGCTTCTAACGGTGTGATCCTGATCACCACCAAGAAGGGCAAGCAGGGTAAGCTGAACATCAACCTCGACGTGAAGCTGGGTACCTTCAGCCGTGGTATTCCCGAGTACGACGTGATGGGCGCCAACCAGTGGATGGAGGCTCAGTGGATGAACATGAAGAACAACCGTATGGCTGCTGGCGACGATGCTGCTACAGCTGCCGCCTACGCTTCTAAGAACCTGATTGCAGACCGTCTGTATCTGAACATCTATCAGGCTGCTGACGATGCCCTGTTTACCTCTGACGGTAAGCTGACAACTACAGCCATGAAGGGTACCTATGGTGAGGATCTCGACTGGTTCGACCAGGCTATTCACCACGGATTCCGTGAGGAGTACAACCTGAGCGCCAACGGTGCTACCGATAAGGCCGACTACCTGTTCTCTGTAGGTTATCTGAACGAGAATGGTTACATCAAGACCTCAGGCTTCGACCGTCTTTCTGGTCGTGCTGCCGTGAACGTACAGCCCACAAAGTGGTTCAAGGCCGGTTTGAACGTCAATGCTACACACCAGACCTTCGACACACGTTATAGCACTGGTACAAATGCATACGCCAATCCTTGGATGTATTGTCGTAACATTGCGCCTATCTATCCCGTACACCTGCACGATGTGAACACTGGTCAGTATATCCTCGACGAGTTCGGTAACAAGCAGTACGATGGTGGTTCATATATCGATGCGAATGGACAGGTCGTGAACACCCGTAACCAGTTCGTTGACCGTCACCTCATGTGGGAGAGCGAGTTGAACAAGGATAAGACCATCCGTAATACGATGAACGCCATTGCTTACGCAGACTTCATCCTGCCTTACAACTTCACCTTCACCTTGAAGGCCAACCTGAACACCCGCCATTCTGAAGAGAGCAGCTATGATTCAGCTGTGATTGGTGATGGTAAGGGAAATGAAGGACGTGGCAAACGCGAGGATTATCGCTATAAGGACTGGACCTTCCAACAGCAGTTGCACTGGAACCATGAGTTCGGTGTACATTCTGTTGACGCTTTGATTGGTCATGAGAATTACAGCTGGCAGCGTAATTACATGTATGCTTATAAGACTGCTGAAGTGGTTCCTGGTATCAACAACCTGAACAATTTCACTGAGATGACAGATGTTTATGATTACAACGATACCTATCGTACCGAGTCATATCTGGGACGTGTGCGCTATGGTTATGACAGCCGCTACAATGTGGAGGCCAGCTTCCGTCGCGACGGTTCTTCACGTTTCCAAAAGGATGCCCGCTGGGGTAACTTCTGGAGCATTGGTGCCAACTGGGTGATCTCCAACGAGGCCTTCATGAAGAAAGTCGACTGGGTGAACTACCTGAAGCTCCGTGCCGACTACGGTGAGGTAGGTAACGATGCTGGTTCAGGTCGCTATGGCTATATGGCTCTGTATAACACTACGCAGAATGCTAAGTTGGGCGCTCTTTGGATTGATCAGCTGCAGAACTTTGACCTGAAGTGGGAGACTGGTCAGTCATGGGGTATTGGTCTCGACGGTCGTCTGTTCAATAAGCTGAACTTCAGCATTGAGTACTTCGACAAGCGTAACAAGGACCTGCTCTTCAAGGTTTACAATCCATTGTCAGCCGGTGCTACCAGCACCTCTGACGCAGAGTCGACCATTACGCAGAATCTGGGTACCATCTCTAACAAGGGTGTCGAGATCTCTGCCGACATCGATGTGTTTAAGAACAAAGACTGGCGCATCAACGTCGGTGCCGACATTACCATCCTGAAGAACGAGGTGGTGAAGCTGCCTGAGCAGAACAAGGACGGTATCATCGACGGTACCAAGAAGATTGTGGAAGGCAAGAGCCGCTATGAGTTCTTCACCTACACATGGGAAGGTGTCAACACCGCCAATGGTTTCTCTCTCTATAAGTTCAACGATGAGGACTACTTCTTTACCAAGGACGGAAAGACCTTTGGTAACACAGAAGGAACTGAGATTACGGGTGATAACCTGAACACGCTGGTCGTGATTGATGGCACGCCCTACTCCTACATTACCAGCTATGGTAAGCGTGAGTTCCACGGATCTGCCATTCCTAGCGCTTATGGTGGTTTCCACTTCACTGTCAGCTGGAAGGGCCTGAGCCTCTACAGCCTGTTCACCTATCAACTGGGTGGTAAGGTCATGGACTCTACTTATTCTTCATTGATGAGTGCCTCTGGTACTCCTTACTCTCTGCACAAGGACGCTGCCAAGAGTTGGACTGTTGAACAGGCTTCTGGTACGGATGCCATTGACAGAAACGGTGTTCCTCAGCTGAACAGTGCGCCGACCATTCCTGGCACAGCAGTCGAGGCCGACCTGAACGCTACCTCTTCTCGTTGGCTCACCAGCGCACGATACCTGATTCTGAAGAACCTCAACCTGAGCTATGAGCTGCCCAAGAACCTGGTTCGTAAGATCGACCTCGATGCAGTGGCAGTGACGATTGCTTGTGAGAACCTCTTCTCGTTGACAGCCCGCAAGGGTATGAACCCGCAGGAGAACTACAACGGTACACAGTCTAACACGTTTGTAACACCTCGTGTATTCACCGTAGGTCTCAATGTTAAGTTCTAATCACATTAATAAGGAATATCATTATGAAGAAATATATTTATTTAATTAGCTTCGCCCTGCTGGGTCTGACATCCTGCGGGAGCGATTATCTGGAGACTGCTCCTGAGGATAAGATGGGTACCTCTACTGTGCTGGGTACTACTGGCAATGCAGCCCTATCAATCAATGGTATCTGCAAGGCCATGACGAACCAGTATCTGAGTACTCAGGGTCTGAATGGTGAGGGTTCTATCCTGAACTGGTATGGCACCTTCACCGGTAACGATGGTCAGAAGTGTAACCAGACGGGTTGGGCTGCTCTGTGGAACTCTACCTATCACCTGCGTAAGAGCAGTATCTATCTGTACTACCCTTGGTTCTACTACTACAAGCTGGTGGGTAATGCCAATGGTATCATCTGTAACATCGACAATGCCGAGGGTACCGATGCTGAAAAGGCTTTCCTGAAGGCTCAGGCACTCACCTTCCGTGCTTACTCTTTCTTCCGCCTGTCTCAGCTCTACAGCTTCCGTTGGAAGGATACCCAGGGTAACACGCCAGGTATCGCCCTCCGTCTCGACCAGAGCACAGGCGACCTCGCCCTCTCAACCCTGGCAGAGACCTACGCTCAGATCTATAAGGATCTCGACGAGGCTATCAGCCTTTTCAAGCAGAGTGGTATGAAACGTGGTAACAATAGTAAAATTGGTGCTCCAGAGTTCTATCTACCCGCTCTCGACGTAGCTTATGCCATCTATGCCAAAGCAGCCCTCACGCGAGAGGACTGGCAGACGGCTGCCAACTATGCTGCCCTGGCCCGTGAAGGTCATCCGCTGATGTCGGAATCACAGTATAAGTCTGGTTTCAATAAGTATAACGATGAGTGGATCTGGGGTGTATATGAAGGCTCAGAGCAGACTCTGTATTATTATGGTTTCTTTGCTTACATCGGTTCTAACTCAAGTGCCAGTGCATGCCGCACTTACCCTGTAGCCATCAGCAAGGAGCTCATCGATCAGATTCCTGAGACCGACACTCGCCGCTGGCTCTATCTCGTTCCTACGGATGAGGAGTGGGCAGAGTGTAACTCAGCCGGCCGTAGCACTGGTAAACTCTATAAGCGTGCTTTCCAGGAGTATGGCGATCGTCTTTACAGCACCTCTCTGGTCTATGCTTACCAGCAGTACAAGCTCATGGCAGAATTCATGCCTGGTGGTGGTTCATTCCCCATCATCCGTGCTGCCGAGATGTATTACACTGAGGCTGAGGCCGACTGCCATCTGGGCAAGGACGCTGAGGCTCAGCAGCTGCTCTACGATGTGACTTCGAAGTTCGACGCTGCCTACGAGAAGAGCACCAAGACGGGTGACGCCCTGCTGACCGAGGTGAAGCTCTATCGTCGCTTCGACCTCTGGGGCGAGGGTAACGACTGGTTCGACTACAAGCGTTGGGGCGACACCATCGTTCGTAAGAGTATCAAGGACGGTGGTAACTTCCACACCTCTTTCGCTGTTACCATCAAGCCTGAGGACGGTAACAACTGGACATGGGCTATTCCTGAGAAGGAGTCTGACTATAATGACTTGATCAACTAATAGTCATCCAATCCATATATAAAGACCTCTCCCGCCAAGTCATCGCGGGGGAGGTCTTTTTTTTATCTCGAGCGCTCAGGTTAATCAAAAATATTCTTTCTGAGAGATTTCATTAAAAATGGCAAAAGCCGTCACCGTGGTAGAAACTCTGGGAAAGGACTATCTAAACGATGCACGAACTAGGTAGTTTCAGGTAGGGTCTAAAAGGTGAAATCTGTTTTCTCTACGCCATCGCCGTAGATGGTCTTAAAGTCATTCTTCATCGAGATGACAAAATATCCCGAGTCGCGCCACTGCTGTTCGAGCGTGAGGGCTTTTTCGCGGTTGGCATGGTCGCGGGTGTCATCATCGGCAATGAGCATAAAGGCAGCCGACTTGTGCGGACTACTCAGGGCGTAGTTGTGCATGGCACAGTCACCACCGCTATTGCCAAACGAGAGCACAGGCACCTTGCCAATCTCCTGCGAAATCTGCAGCACCTTGTTGGTCTTCAGGTTCTTGATGATCAGCTCACTCGTACGGATGATGTCTTCCGACTTGCTCATCGTGTAGTTGACACCAGCCTCGAGACCCTGACCGCCAGAGCGCAGCTTAACATCCATGCCGATGACGCGGTTGGCAGGGATGCCGATGGCTTCCACCAGCGCACGGCAGATGAAACGGTCGGAGCCTGACACAACGTAATAGGTGAAGCCGTTGGCCTTCAGGTAATCAAACACCTCCAGCATGGGCTTGAAGAAACTCTGGCCGTAGGTCATGCCCCGGAAGCCGTTGGCCGACTTGGCCGCATACGCCTTCACGTAGTTATCAAACTCTTTGAGCGTCATGCCTTCATAGGCCTTGGCCGCAGCATAGGCATGCTTCATGTCGAAATGGTCGGGCAGCTTCTTGCCGTTCCTGACAAAATCCCTGATGTCCTGGGCTGCCTCCTTCACGTCATCAGGTGCTTTGCCTTTATACGAAGCATCGTCCAGTACGCGGTATTCCAGCAGATTGTACTCGAAATACGACGGGTAGAGTTCACCGACGAACGTACCGTCCATATCGAATGTGGCGATGCGGTCTTCCTCCTTGATAAAGTTGGGAGAATTCGGGTTTGTCACGTCCTTCACATAGTCTTGCAGGGCAGTCAGCGCCTCGCAGTTGTTCCACAGCGTGAACTGCACCTGTTGCTGCTTGACGACTTTACTTTCTTCATCCTTGTTGCACGATGTGACCACACTCATGCCGCTGAAAATGAGGATGGCGGCAAACATCCATTGAAATCTTAATCTTCTCATATTTACTAACTATTAGAATTTACCTTTCAATCCGTATGCGGGCATCGACGGCCACGATGTCGTTCTCGTTGGCAAGGAGCGGATTGATATCCATCTCCTTGATCTCGGTGGCAAAGCGGAGTAGGGTGGAGAGGCGCACAATGATCTCGGCAAACTTCTGTTCGTTGATGCCCTTCTGCCCGCGCGTACCTTTTAATATCTTATAGCCACGCAGCGAGTGGATCATGGAGTAGGCTTCGCCATAGCTCAAGGGAGCCAGGCCTGACGATACATCCTTCAGTACCTCGACGAAGATGCCACCCAGACCACAGAGCACCACATGACCGAAGCGCTCTTCGTATTTCGCACCGATAAAGAGTTCGGTGCCCTTGAGCATCTTCTGGACCATCACCCCGGTAGCGCCCTCGATCTGCATCATACGGTCGTATTCGAGGGCAAGGTGCTCGGGGGTGCGGATGTTGAGGGCCACACCGCCCACATCACTTTTATGGACCGGACCTACCACCTTGGCTACAACGGGATAGCCCACACGCTCGGCAAAGGCCGTGAGCTCTTCTTTCGAGAAGCTCACCAGCTCGGGCACCAAGGGGATGCCGGCACAGGAGAGTATCTCCCTGACAACGTCGGGAGCGAGGTAGCCGCTCTGAAGACCCTCGAATTTCAATCGGTTGGTCTCACGATAGATAATCTTATGAAGCATGGAGATGTCGGTGCCATAGAGCTGTACCTCCGACGGGGCAGGGGGTGGGGTGCTCATCACCTGCGAAAGGGCCGTGGCCAGCGTCACCTCGTCGCTGAAGTTGACATGGCCTTTCTTCAGGAACTCCTCGACCTCAGGACCTGCCGTGTGCAGGCTGGGCAGTACGGGGAAGATGGGCTTCTTGCAAGCGCGGATCTTCTGGTCGAGCACATCGTAGGCCTCATAGAGTTGGGTGAGGCCAGGGGTGCCGTAGATGACGGCAATGGCATCGATATAGTCGAACTTGTTTTCGCAGTAGTCAATCACGGTGCCCAGCTGCTCAGCTGTTCCTGTGGCCAGGAAGTCGATGGGGTTGGCTACGGAGGAGCCTGCGAAGAGCTTGGTCTTCAGCTCTTCGGCAGCAGGCCCTTCAATCCTGGGTACGTTGAGTCCGCCTTTTGACAGGGCATCCGTGAGCATCACACCAGGGCCGCCAGCATGGGTGACGATGGCAAAGTTCTTGCCCTTCAGAGGGGGCAGGGTGAAGATACAGCCCACGGTGGTGAGCTCTTCACGGCTGAAGCAGCGCACGATGCCTGCTTTACGGAAGAGGGCCTCGACGGCAGAGTCGCTGGAGGCGATGGCACCCGTATGGGATGAGGCGGCACGGGAGCCGCTCTCCGATGAGCCCGCCTTGATGGCAGCGATGCGACAACCCTTGCGGATGAGGTTGCAGGCGTGGTAGAGCAGCTTGTCGGGGTTGGCGATGTTTTCGATATAGAGCAGCTTGACCTTCGAGTCGGTCTCGGCATTGAAGTGCTCGTCCATATACTGCAGCACATCCTCGATACCTATCTGCTTACCGTTGCCTATCGACCACACGCTGTTGAACTGGAGGCCTTTGATGACGGCACTCTCGAGAATGAACACCGCCGTGGCACCGGAGCCAGAGATGAAGTCGACACCCTGCGGATTGAGGTTGGGGATGGGCAGGGTGAAGACGCTGTGGTGGTGGCGGTTCAGCAGTCCGATGCAATTGGGTCCTATCAGGGCTGCCCCGTATTGTTCACACGTGTCGAGGATACGCTGTTCGAGGGCGGCACCAGCCTTGGTCTCTTCTCCGAATCCGGCAGAGATGATGACGAAGGCTCGCACTCCTTTCTCCTTGCAGAGATAGTCCACATAGTCGGGGCAGAACTTCGCTGCCACCACCAGCACGGCCAACTCTGTCTGGGGGATATCCTTCACGTCGTGAAACGCCTTGATGCCCTGTACTAGGTCTTCCTTGGGGTTTACGATGTACAGGTCACCACCGAAACCACCGTTGATGATATTGCGTACGATAGAGCCACCCGGCTTATGTACGTTGTTGGAGCCGCCGATGACGACGATGCTCGCGGGTTTTAATAGCTGTTGGTTAATCATAGGTGCAAAGATAATATAAAAATGCCTAATTTCCAAGCAATATTGAGAAATTTTTTCTACCTTTGTACGCATAAACCAAATTAATGGGCTTGGATATGAAGAAAAGTATTATTCTTATAATTGCATTGGTCATGCCTATATTTCTATTCGGACAAACGTATAAGTCACTCTGGAATCAGGTGGAAGAGGCAGAAAAGAAAGATCTGCCCAAGACGGAGTATGAGGTGCTTCAGAAGATTGTGAAGAAGGCCACGAAGGAGAAAGCCTACGGACAGCTGTTGAAGGCTGAACTGCAGGCTGCCCAGGTGATGGCAGAGATAGCCCCCGACTCGTTGAAGCCCGCCATGGACCAGATGCAGCAGCACTGGCTCGGCACGAAGGACGAGGTGTTGAGGCTGGTGTGGCAGACCGTACTCTATAAGGTGTCTTCGGGCAATGCTGAGCTGGAGATGAATATCGAGCGGCCGAAGCTGACCGACGGCCTCTGCGCGAAACTCTCTAAGATCAAGGATGAGGCTTACAGCCCGCTCGTGATCAAGGGAGCCGATGCCGCCATCTTCGACCACGACCTCCTGCATGTCATCGGCTATGAACTCTCCGACTACCGGAACCTCCATGACTTCTACGTGAAGGCCGGCAACCGGAGGGCGGCCTGCATCACGGCCTCCGAGGTCTATGGCTTCAGTCCGATTGCCGAGATCGACTCGCTGATAGCCGAATATGGCGACCTGCCTGAGGCGGGTGAGCTGGCCATCGTGCGCTATCACCGGATCAGGTATAATGACGAGATACCCATGGGCGACAAACTGGCGTGGCTGCAGGAAGCCCAGAAGCGCTGGCGCTCATGGAAACGTATGGCCATCCTGGCCAATGCCGAGGCCGACATGACCAATCCCCAATATCGGGTAGGTTTTGACCGGAAGGTGGCCCTTCCACAGCAGTCGCAGGAGGTGAGGCTGGATGAGTTGCGTAACCTCTCGTCGCTCTCGATGAAGGTGTATCGGGTGAATGCCAAGGGAGATATCGACATCTCGCCCAACTATCCGGAAGGCTATAGGAAGATCAAACCCCTCTTGGGAGAGGTGGTGCTTCAGCAGGAGCATGCCTATACGGGTAAGGCCCCTTATGAGATGTTTAAGGATACCCTCCAGTTGGATGGTCTCCCCATGGGTGTGTATATGGTGGAGTTTAAGAGCCTTCCTGCCACGGAGGTGATTCGCAGCCTGTATTTTGTGACCGATGTCTACACCATTGCCGAGCCCCAGCCGGCAAACGAGGCCATGCGCTTTGTGGTGGTGAGTGCCACTACAGGCCAGCCCATCGCCAACGCTCAGCTGCACATCAAGGAGCAGTTAGGCTACAAAAACTTTTTTGAACACGATGCCGTGACCGACGCCAAGGGTGAGTATATCTATCATGCCAAGGATGCCGACCACCGTATGGAGGCTTTTGCCTATACCCCCGACGATCAGGCCTGTCCGCCCCTTTCCGGCACCTTCCGCTACACTTACTATGGCGACCGTGGTTTGGAGCAGCGCACCTGTATCTATACCGACCGCGCCATCTATCGTCCGGGTCAGACCGTTCATGCCTCGGCCATTCTCTATAATGTGATCCAGGGTTTCAAGCATTCTGTCAGGAGCGAGGCCCCGTTGACCTTTGTCCTGCGCGATGCCAACTATAAGGTGATCAAGGAGCAGCAGGCCGTGACGGATGCCTATGGTACGGCTGCTGCCGATTTCACCCTGCCCTCTACAGGACTGACGGGACGGTTTACCCTCCAAGTGGGGAACCAGAGCTACGGTTTCCGTGTGGAGGAGTATAAGCGTCCGACGTTCCATGTCGACTTCCCCGAAGTGAAACAGTTGTATGCCGCTGGCGACACCCTGACAGTAAAGGGTACGGCCATGAGCTATGCCGGCGTACCAGTACAGGGGGCGAAGGTCAGCTATAAGGTGGTGCGCCGTACAGCCTTCTGGTGGTGGAGCTACAGCAGTTACTGGGATTCCACCTCGCTGAACTATCGTAATCAGGGCGATGAGGTGTTTCAGGGTGAGGCAACCACGGGCGATGACGGAACGTTTGACGTGACCATGCCTTTGCAGATGCCCGAGACCAGCTATCCGATGTTCTACCACTTTGTGGTGACGGCTGATGTTACTGATACGGCGGGTGAGACCCATAGCGGTGAACTCTCGCTGCCTCTGGGCAATCGTAAACAGGCCCTGAGCATCGACCTGGCAGAGAAGATCCTGAAGGAAGACCAGCCCAAGGCCACCATCCATCTGCTCAATGCTGCCGGCAAGGACCTCGACGCCGAGGTGAAATACCGCATAGATGAGGGAGCGTGGCAGAAAGTCAAGACCAACAGTCCTATCGTGATGCAGAAACTCGCTTCTGGAAAGCATGTGCTGGAGGCCACCTTCGAGAATGATACCACGAAGCGTGAGTTCGTGCTCTTCTCGGCAGATGACGAGGTGCCTGCCACAGAGACGCATGACTGGTTCTGGCTCTCGGCCACCCAGTTCCCTAACGACGGCAAGCCCGTGACGGTGCAGGCAGGCTCTTCCGATGCTGATGTGCATATCGTCTACAGCCTCTTTGCCGGTAAGAAACTGATCAAGCAGGGGGCCGTCGACAAGAGCAACCAACTGCTTAACCTCAAGCTGAAGTATGATGAGAATTATGAAAACGGCCTGTTGCTCACCTTTGCGTGGGTGAAGAACGGCCTTTGCTATACCCACACGGCTACTATCCGCCGTCCCTTGCCCGACAAGCGTCTGAAGCTGGAGTGGACCACCTTCCGTGACCGGTTGACACCTGGTCAGCAGGAAGAATGGACACTCACCATCAAGGATGCCGATGGCAAGCCTGTCGACGCCCAGCTGATGGCCACGCTCTACGATAAGAGCCTCGACCAGATCTATGCCCACTCCTGGAGTCTGGTGCCCGCTCTGTCGGTGGCCCTTCCCAACAGCTCTTGGTATTTTGTCCCTGTGCGCAGCATGAGCGGCAGCGCTTATATGTCGTGGCGCTCGGCATCTGTCGATGATCTGACGTTCAGCCGTTTCGACGATGAGATCTTCCCGTCGTATAGGAGTGGTCGTTTCCGTCGCTTCTCGCGGGGTGCTATGTTAGGGGCTGGTGCAGTCTTGGATTCGGCTCCGATGGCCAAGATGTCTGCACGTAACGTCATGTTGGAAGATGCGGTTGTCGAAGAGGCTGCCGACGCGATGGTTGCTGAAGTGACAGAGGCCGAGGCCCCTGAAGAGGAGTCGAAGGCAGAACAGGTTCAGGTGCGTGAGAACCTCAACGAGACGGCTTTTTTCTATCCCCAGCTGGTGACGGCGAAGGATGGTTCCGTGGCCCTGAAGTTCACGTTGCCTGAGAGCCTCACCACATGGCGCTTCATGGGTGTTGCCCATACAAAGGATATGTATTACGGTTCACTCACCGGTGAGACCGTGGCCCAGAAGGATGTGATGATACAGCCCAACATGCCCCGCTTTATCCGTGAGGGTGATGAGAGTGCCATCTCTGCCCGTATCATCAACACCGGCGAACAGTCGCTTACGGGTAAGGCCGTGGTCAGGTTCCTCGATCCGGAGACCAATGCCGTGGTGCTCGAGCAGACGCAGGATGTTACCCTCCCTGCAGGTTCCACCACCCCCGTAACTTTCAATCTTCCGCTCGGCCGAAGGACGCTTGCTACCAGCGGGACGCAAGAATATTCAATCTTCAATCTTCCATTGCTCGTCTGTCAGATGACTGTCAGCGGAAAGGGCTTCTCTGATGGTGAACAGCACTACCTGCCCCTGCTGCCTTCGACGGAGCGCGTCACGGTGGCAGTGCCCATCACCCAGCACCAGCCGGGAGAGACCACCATCGACCTCGCCGCCCTGATTCCTGAAGACGGGAAGAATGGCAAGCTCACCCTTGAGTATACCAACCATCCCGCATGGCTCATGATACAGGCACTGCCCACCGTAGGTAACCCCGTTGACGATAATGCCATCTCACAGGCTGCCTCGTATTATGCCAACGCCATCGGACAGTATATCCTCCAGCAGAACCCACAGGCTGCTGTGGCCTTCAGACTCTGGAAGCAGGAGGCCTCGGGCGAGTCGCTCACCTCTCAACTCGAGAAGAACCAGGAACTGAAGGACCTGATTCTGAACGAGACACCGTGGGTGTTGGATGCAGAGCGTGAGACCGAACAGCGCCAGCGGCTGGGAGACTTCTTCGATGAGAACCTGATGCAGAACCGTCTGAACTCGGCTATCGGGAAACTCCGTAAGCTACAGCTCAGTGATGGTGCCTGGACCTGGTGGCAAGGTATGCCGGGCTCGTTCTATATGACTGTGGCCGTGAGTGAGATGCTGGTCCGTCTGAACGATATGACAGGAACACAGGCCTCTACGGAGCAGATGCTCTCCAGTGCCTTCGACTTCATGGGCTCGGAGATCGTGGAGATGGTAGAAGAGATGAAGAAATGGGAGAAGGAAGGTCATAAGCCCTCGTTCCCCTCGTTCAAGGCCCTCCAGTGGCTCTATCTCACCACCCTCGACGGCAGGGAACTGCCAGCCAAGGTACAGGCTGCCAACAACTATCTGCTGCGCCTGCTGAAGAAGGATATCAAGAGACAGAGCATCTATGAAAAGGCCCTGACGGCCGTGATCCTCTCCAAGACTGATCCGAAGCGTGCCCTCGAGTATGTCCAGTCGTTGAAGGAGTATACCGTCTATCGTGAGGAGATGGGGCGTTATTACGATACGCCACGTGCCGGCTATAGCTGGTACGACTATAAGATTCCCACCCAGACCGTGGCTATCGAGGCCCTGCAGCGCCTCACCCCAGAGGATGAGCAGACCATCGAGGAGATGCAGCGCTGGCTCTTGATGGAGAAACGTACCCAGGCCTGGGATACGCCTATCAACAGCGTGAATGCGGTGTATGCATTCTTGGGGAGACAAGGAGACAAGGAGACAGGGAGACAAGGAGACAAGGAGACAAGGAGTCAAGGCAATACTTTGAGACTTGATGCCGAGAACTCCACCATCAAGGTGGACGGTAAGGCCCTCGAACTGCCCAAGGCCACCGCAGCCATTGGCTATGTGAAGACCACGATGCCCGCCGACAGTAAGGCTCTCACCATCGATAAGACCTCGACAGGTACTTCGTGGGGGGCTGTCTATGCCCAGTTCTCTCAGGCAACGAAGCATATTGCCGATGCTGGCAGTGGCATCACCGTGAAGCGCGAGATCCTCGCTGCAGATCAAAGCTCAAAGCTTAATGCTGAAAGCTCAAAGCTCAAAGTGGGCGACCGGATTCGTGTACGTATCACCATCACTGCCGACAGCGACTATGACTTCGTACAGGTGATCGACCGCCGTGCTGCCTGCATGGAACCCGTCCGTCAGCTCAGTGGTTGGCACGACGGCTCCTATTGTGCGCCCCACGACTGTTCTACGAACTATTACTTCGACTGTCTGTCGAAAGGTAAGCATGTCATAGAGAATGTCTATTATATCGACCGCACAGGAACCTACGAGACGGGCACCTGTACCGTAGAGTGTGCCTATGCCCCAGAGTTCCGTGCCATCACAAAGTCACAAACGTTGAAGATTGAAGATTGAAAATTGAAGATTGTGAAAATTTATAAAATATGGAAAGAAAGTATTTAAGAATCTCAGGCGTTGGAAAACGAAGAATAGCATTGTTGGCCTTGGCGCTACATTGTTCAATCTTCAATTTTCAATCTTCAATGATCTTCGCCCAGAAACTCGTTATCGAGAAGACCACCATCGACTGCGGTCGTACAGGCTATGAACAGCCTATCACGGCTACCTTCGAACTGCGTAACAAAGGCCGCCGTAGCCTCGTCATTGAGAGCGTGAAACCCGACTGCGGCTGTACGGCTGTCGACTATCCCAAGAAGGTGGGTGCAGGCGATAAGTTTACTATTAAGATGACCTACGACGCCCGTCAGCTCGGCCACTTCCACAAGATGGCTGCTGTGACGAGCAATGGCACAAAGACCCCCGTCTATCTCACGATGCAGGGCGTGGTGCTTGCAGAGATGGTCGACTACTCGGGCAACTACCCCTTGTCGATGGGTGAGCTGCTGCTCGATAAGGCTGAGCTGGTGTACGACGATGTGAACAAGGGCGACGAGCCTGTGCAGGAGATCCATGTCTTCAACAACGGTACGAAGGAGATGACACCCAACGTGATGCACCTGCCGCCCTACCTCTCAGCTACGGTAACGCCAGAGCGTATCAGACCAGGTCGTGGTGCCACCATCACGGTGACCCTCCATTCCGACAAGTTGCGTGACTATGGCCTGACCCAAACCTCCGTCTATCTGGCCAAGCAGCTCGGTGAGAAGGTTAGCCAGGATACCGAGGTGCCCGTATCTACCATCCTGTTGCCCGACCTGAAGTCGTTTGCCACGACCAATAAGGATCTGGCCCCGCAGCTGACTATCTCCACCACCGATGTCGATTTCACCGACTTCGGAGGCAAGTCCAAGAAATCGACTGAGATACTCTTCAGCAATCAAGGACATTCCACGCTCACTTTCTCCTCCATGCAGATGTCTACGGGTGGTATGAAAGTGACGCTGGGCAAACGCGAGCTGGAGCCTGGACAGTCCACGACGCTGAAGATTACCGGCTATGCCGACGAACTGAGTAAGTTGCGTGCCCGTCCTCGTATCCTACTCATCACCAACGACCCTGACCATGCCAAGGTCATCATTAACATTAAAACAAAATAAACATGGATCATCCTGAGAATAGTTCAGAATATGCAGGCCTGCAGGTGAACAGTGGTGTCAAGCAGCCACCTATCGTCAATCCCTACCTGAAGCGCAACCGTCGTCGCGAACTCTCTGCAGCAGAGTTGGTCGAGGGTATCGTCAAGGGCGACGTCACCATCCTTTCCCAGGCTGTGACCCTCATAGAGAGTGTCAACCCAGACCATCAGGCCCGTGCCCAGGAGGTCATCAACAAGTGCTTGCCTTACAGTGGCCGTAGTATCCGTGTGGGCATCAGCGGTGTGCCGGGGGCAGGAAAGTCGACCTCTATCGATGAGTTCGGCATGCACGTACTCCGAGAGAAAGGCGGCAAACTCGCTGTTCTCGCTATCGACCCTTCCAGTGAGCGTACCAAAGGCTCTATCCTCGGAGATAAGACCCGTATGGAAAAGCTGGCACAGCATCCTGACTCGTTCATACGGCCTAGTCCATCGGCAGGTTCCCTGGGTGGCGTGGCCCGAAAGACGCGTGAGACGATTATCCTCTGTGAGGCCGCTGGCTTCGACAAGATATTTGTTGAGACCGTGGGTGTCGGACAGAGTGAGACGGCCTGTCACTCGATGGTCGACTTCTTCCTGTTGATCCAAGTGGCAGGTACGGGTGATGAGCTTCAGGGCATCAAGCGAGGTATCATGGAGATCAGCGACGGCATCGTCATCAATAAGTGCGACGGTGACAATGTGGACCGTTGTCAGATGGCGGCCACGAACTTCCGCAACGCCCTCCATTTCTTCCCCATGCCCGAGAGTGGCTGGCTGCCTAAAGTGCTCTGTTACTCGGGCTTCTATGGCACGGGCGTGAAAGAGATATGGGACATGATCTACCAGTATATCGACTTCGTGAAGGCCAATGGCTATTTTGACTACCGTCGCAATGAACAGTCGAAATACTGGATGTATGAGAGTATCAACGAGCATCTGCGGCTGAACTTCTACAACAACCCACGAATCAAGGCTCAGCTCAGTGCTGCCGAACAAACGGTTTTGGCAGGCCACAAAACTTCATTCGTCGCCGCTCAGGACCTGCTGGATGAATACTTTGCAGAGTTGAAAAAATAATCTTCAATCTTCAATTTTCAATTTTCAATTTTCAATCTTCAATATTCAATCTTCAATGATTCAAATAGAAATAGACGAAGGCAGTGGCTTCTGCTTCGGAGTGACCACCGCCATCAAGAAGGCCGAGGAAGAGCTCACCAAAGGGTCGAAGCTCTACTGCCTCGGTGATATTGTGCATAATGGTATGGAGTGTGAGCGCCTCCGTGAGATGGGACTCATCACCATCAACCACGACGAGATGCGCGAGCTCCACGATGTCAAGGTGTTGTTGCGGGCCCATGGTGAGCCCCCAGAGACTTATGAACTCGCCCGCAAGAACCACATAGAGATCATCGATGCCACCTGTCCTGTGGTGCTTCAGCTTCAGAAGCGCATCAAAACCCAGTTTGAGGCGGGCAACGGCCAGATTGTCATCTTCGGTAAGAAAGGACATGCTGAGGTTCTCGGTCTTGTAGGCCAGACCCAGTCCACGGCCATTGTGATTGAGAACTTCGATGAGGTGGCCAAACTCGACTTCTCACGCGATATATATTTGTATTCGCAAACCACGAAATCGCTCGACGAGTTTCATCGCATTATCGACTATATCCAGAGTCATATAGCCCCAGAGGCAACCTTCAAGAGCTTTGATACGATCTGTCGTAATGTGGCCAACCGCATGCCAAATATCTCGCAGTTTGCCACGAAACACGACCTGATCCTCTTTGTCTGCGGGCGAAAGAGCTCCAACGGCAAGGTGCTTTATAACGAGTGTCTGCGTGTGAATCCCAATACCCACCTTGTTGAGGATCCTCAGGAGATACAGCCTGGGTGGTTTGAAGGTATCCAGACCGTGGGCATCTGTGGAGCAACCTCTACTCCTCGCTGGCTTATGGAACAGTGCCGTGATGCTATCCAGCAGATGCAATAAAACAATAATCCCCCGTCAAGTGGCGGGGGATTATTGTGAACTATCGTATTTTTAGAACTTGTAGTCGAGACCTACGCCGATGACGTGGTTAGTGCGGCTGTAGGTGTCGGAACCGGGGAAGGGAGTTCCCTGATACTGGTCCTGCTGCTTCTTGTAGTCGCTATAGAGCGAACAGAAATAGCTGACGTTGAGGCGCATCTTGTCGGTGATGTTCCAAGCACCGCCAAGGCCGAGGCTGTAGCTGTCGCAGGCAAACGAGGTGTTCTGCTGGTAGCCGTCGCTAAGACCGTAGTCGGTACGCTGACCACCGCAGCTGACGGTGAACTTATCGTTGATGTCGTACTCCACACCTGCAAGGATCTCGTGGGTGCCGTGGTCGAGTTCCTTCTGACGGTCGCCAGCCATGATAGCGTGCTTGTCGTCGAAGAAATGGTATTCGAGGGTGGCGCGGAGCTGCTTGGTGAACTCATAGCCGACGGCTGCCACGAAGAGCGAGGGCATGTCGTAGCGTGTCTTGACACCATCCTGATAAGCGGCCACTCTGTCGCCAAACTGTGCCAGGGCCAGCTCGCCTTCGATGTAGGGCATGAGGGCAGCCGTGTTGGGATCGGTGTTCTTGATGCGGCCAGAGAGTTCCTTCGTGTCGTTCTTGGTCTCTATCTTCGTACGGAACTCATAGCGGGCAGCTACAGTCAGAGGACCATTGTGGTAGTCGAAACTGAAGATGGGGGCCACACCAAAACCGCGCTGGATGCAGTCGAGGTTGAGGTTGATGAGGTCGACTCCCTGTGTCGTGGCAGAAACGAATCCGCGGTTGTAGCCGTCATAGTAGTTGGCACGCAGACCTACAGCAGCGGCAAAGTTGTCGGTGATGCGATAGGTGAAGTTTAATTGGGCACCATAGATATACTGCTTACCCTTCATTTGGGCATCATAGTCGTACATTCCGGGCATCAGCTTGCTCTGGGCGAGCATGGCGCGGATGGGCACCTCGAACATGGGAACACCATCGTCATACTTTACGAATCCGCCGCTGCCCACGATACCGATCATGGTAGAGAGTACCCAACGGTCTTTCTTGTAGGAGGCGAAGAGGGCAGGGACGATAGGAGCAGAGGCCACACCGTTGTACTTCTTCTCGAAATTGGAACCGAGGAAGTTGGGGATGCTGGTCTCGATGTCGCGGTGCTGCCAGGGCTTCTGGAAGTTGAGTGAGAGTTGGAAACCTTCGTGTCCCCAGGCGAGGCCTGCAGGGTTGCTGTAGGCTGCATCGATTTCCATGGATGCACCACGGGCGAACATACGGTCGAAGGCAATGTGATAATTGGTGTTGGTCATCAGTCCGCCGGCGAAGACTGAGTTGCTGCAAAGAGCGATAACGGCTGAAATAATTAATTTTCTCATCATAATTGTCGATTCTAACGAAATTTGGCTGCAAAGTTAGCAAAATTTCCCTTATTAACCGAAATTATGATGAGAAAATTGCGCAAAAGGGACAAATTATTGCGCTGTACGCTCACGGAAGCGGTCCATGAGCCACTGTTTCTGCTCCGGAATCGTCATATTGGAGTTGTCGAGCTCGATGGCGTCATCGGCCTTGCGTAAGGGAGAAACCTCACGGTGGGAGTCGATGTAGTCGCGTTCTTCGACATTCTTCAGGATATCGTCGAAGTCGGCAGGCATCCCTTTGGCCTTCAGTTCGTCGTAGCGACGCTGGGCACGAACCTTAGCAGAGGCGGTGACGAAGATCTTGAGTTCGGCATCAGGAAAGACGGTGGTGCCGATGTCACGGCCGTCCATCACCACACCTTTGTCCTTGCCCATCTGCTGTTGTTGGGCAACCATGGCTGTGCGCACAAAACCGACGGCAGCGATGGGGCTGACATGGTTGGAGACTTCGAGTGAGCGAATCTCTTTTTCCACACACTCATTATTTAAATAGGTGTCGGGACGACCAGTCTCGGGATTGAACTTAAACGAGATCTGGATGTTGGGCATCTCGGCCTCCAGGGCGGAGGTGTTGACACTACCGTCATCATTGAACAGCCCCTTGCGGAGGGCATAAAGGGTGACACTGCGGTACATGGCACCAGTGTCGACATAGACATAGCCCACTTCACGGGCAAGGTCTTTGGCCATCGTGCTCTTTCCGCACGACGAGTGACCATCGATGGCAATTGTAATCTTCTTCATAATGCGTATGATATGTTAATGAGTATCGATGAGGTGGTGACGTGGTACTTGCCGTAGGCTACGTGGAGCTTGAAGCGCTCAAGGCTAAGTCCTGCACCAAGTGAAAAGCCTGCCCCATGGGCAGAGGAACCGTCTTCGTCGCTGATCTTCATTTCGTAGGCACGGCGGAAGTTATAGCCTGCCGCCACGTAGATGTTGCTGCCCAACAGAACATCGGCACCGATGGCGATATGTCGCCCGAAGGCTTCATCCCAGTCTGTGAGGCGGCTCAGCGTGACATGGAAACGCAAGGGGGCGCCCTGAAGCTGTTTGCTGACACCCACCTGCAGGTCGAAGGGGATGCGTTCGAAGGTATCGTGGTAGGCCTTGACCTGTCCACCGAGGTTACGGGCCACGGCAGAGAGACTCCATAGAGAGACTTCGTTGAAGTAGTTCAGGCCGAGGTCTACGCCTACGGCCATGGAGTTATATCCTGCGATATGCGAGGAGATGACCTTAGCTGTGATGCCGCCGCTAAGGGTGTTGGTAAGGGCATAGGCGAAGGTGCCGCCGATGGCCCAGTCGCGGGCGGAGAACGTGCCGAGATCCTCGTTGTGGGCAGAAGTCTGTTTGATACTTCCGTAGTCCATATACTGTCCGGTGACACCCCATGTGGCACGATCGCCAGCTCCCTTGACAAAGGCGGCACTGGCCGTCTTGGCTCCCTCCATGTAGGTCATGTAGTTGAGGTTGATGGAACGGTCGCTAACGCCATTGATGAGGGCAGGGTTATGGAAGATGAGGGTGGCATCGTCGTCGGTGAGGGTGATGTTGTCACCTCCCACAGCAGCCACATGGGCACTGACGGGCAGTCGGAGGAAGTTGTAGGTGGTTGAGCTTTCTTGGGGAAAAGCCGAACTTACAGAGAAAAGAAAAATGAAAAGTGAAAGGCAAAAACGAAGGGGCAGAGGTCTGTGACTTCTGCAGCCTGAACGTTTGCCGATTCTGGACATTTCACTTCTCATTCTTCACTTTTCACTCCTTTATCCCCTAATTGGGCGCAAAATTACAAAATTTTTCTTAATTTCGCCCCTTTTTTACCTTTTATCGTTTCTACCTTTTTACTTTTTTCTTATCTTTGCACTCACTTTAGCTATAAAACGTAGAAAAAGCTTTTTTATTATGGAAGTCAAGAAGAGTCGTGAGGCTGATTTGGAACAGCAACGGACGCAGCGGTTTCTCCTGGGACTGATTGTAGTGCTGGCTTCCGCTTTCGTGGCCTTGGAGTGGAATAGCTCCGACAGCGGCTGGACTTTTTTTGAAGAAGATGACGATCTGGAAGCGGAGATGGAGCTCTCGCCCCTGAAGCGCGACCAGGATGAGATCCCGATGATGCTGCCGCAAGAGCATAAGGTGGAGAAACCTGAATCGGAACAGTTGAGGCTGGTAGAAGAGGACGTAGAACTGCCTCAGGAGGCACTTGCGGAGCCCGAGGAGATACCCGACCCTGAGAAGGTGGCCGAGGAAGAAAAGCCTGAGGTCGTAGATATGTACGACGAGCCCGTGGACTTCCGTGTGGTGGAGGATCTGCCTCAGTTTCCCGGAGGGGCTGTGGAATTTATGAAGTGGCTCACGAAAAACCTCAAATATCCTGCCGTTGCCCAGCAGCAGAAAATCAAGGGCAAGGTGGTGGCACAGTTTATCGTCAATAAGGACGGAACGGTGAGTGACTTGGAGGTGGTGGAACATTTGCATCCTGTATGTGACCAAGAGGTGCTGCGGGTGCTCAAGAAGATGCCGAACTGGCAGGCTGGCGTGATGAATGCCAAGCCTTGTAGGACGAAAGTCTGCATACCAGTTGTATTTAATTTATAATATAAGATATGTACACATCTGAAGAATTACTGAAGAAGGTGAATGCGTCGCTCGACGGGATTGTCTATGACCGTAAGCCCTTTACCCTTTACGAACCAATCAAGTATGTGCTCTCATTGGGTGGCAAGCGTGTACGCCCAGTGCTGATGTTGCTGGCCTATAACCTCTACAAGGATGACCCTGAGCGTATTATGACGCAGGCCATCGGCTTGGAGACCTATCACAACTTCACACTGTTGCACGATGACCTGATGGACAATGCCGACATGCGCCGTGGTCATGAGACCGTTCACAAGAAGTGGGATGCCAACCAGGCCATCCTTTCTGGTGATACGATGTTGTTGCAGGCGTTTGAACGTATTGAGGCCTGCGAGGTGGACAAAGTGAAGGATGTTTTCCAGACTTTCCTCATCACCACCTATGAGATTGGAGAGGGTCAGCAGCTTGACGTGGAGTTTGAGACCCGCAATGATGTGCGTGAGGAGGAATATATCGAGATGATACGTCTGAAGACCAGTGTCCTGTTGGCCTGTGCCGTGAAGATTGGTGCCATCTTGGCTGGTGCGCCAAAGAAGGACTGGGACAACCTGTATAAGTTTGGTGAGCAAATTGGTCTGGCTTTCCAGTTGCAGGACGACCTGTTGGATGTGTATGGCGATCCTAAGGTGTTTGGTAAGAATATCGGTGGAGATATCACGTCGAACAAGAAAACCTATATGCTTATCAATGCCATCAACCGTGCCAACGATGCCCAGCGCCAAGAGCTGAAAAAGTGGATTGAGGCCAAGGGCTTTGACCGCAACGAGAAGGTGGCAGCTGTGACGAAGCTCTATGATGAGATTGGTATCCGTCAGCTCTGTGAACAGAAGATGGAGGAGTGCTATCAGCTGGCTCTGCAGTATCTGGCTAAGGTGGAGGTGTCCGAAGAGCGCAAGGCAGAGCTGAAGGCCTATGCTGCTGAGATGATGACCCGTCAGTCATGATTGATACCCATTGCCATTTGGACGGAGAAGAGTTCCATGAGGATCTCGATGCCGTGGTGACCCGTGCCCGTGAGGCAGGGGTTACTGCTATTGGGGTGCCGGGTATTGACTTGAAATCGTGTGACACCGTCTTGGAGGTCTGTCGCCGTTACCCTGGCTATTGCTTCCCTATGCTTGGCCTACATCCCGAGGAGGTCCGCGCTGATTGGCGTGAGGTGCTGGCTCGCATCAAGCCTTTCTTGAACAAAGGGGTCTGCGTAGGTGAGGTGGGCCTCGACTTCTACTGGAGTCGTGAGTTTGAACGTGAGCAGATAGAGGCTTTTGAAGAACAGGTACGTTGGTCGGTAGAATTGGGACTTCCCCTGATGATCCACTGTCGGAAGGCGCAGAACGAGATGGTCACTTTATTAAAACGGTTTAAGAATCAGTTGCCGGGCGGGGTGTTCCATTGCTTTACGGGAAATGAGTTGGAAGCCCGGGAACTCTTGCAGTTTGATCAGTTTGTTCTAGGCATTGGTGGCGTTCTGACCTTTAAAAAATCGAAGTTGCCCGAGACGCTACAGGCGGTTGTACCCTTGGAGCGTATCGTACTTGAGACCGACTCCCCCTATATGGCACCAGTGCCCATGCGTGGCCAGCGCAATGAGCCTGCTTTTGTGGCGCATGTAGCGCAAAGACTTGCTGAGACCTATGGCGTCAGTATATCGGAAGTGATTCGCCAGACAGATGAAAACTGCAAAAAAGTATTAAATATCACGGCTTAAGCGGTATTATGTGAAGTAAAATGATTACCTTTGCAGCCGCTAAACTAAGGAGAGGTGCTCGAGTGGTTGAAGAGGCACGCCTGGAAAGCGTGTAGCCGGCAAAACCGGCTCGCAGGTTCGAATCCTGTTCTCTCCGCAAGATAGAACTGGTTCAAAGCGTCCTTTTACGATTTCCTGTTCTCTCCGCTTTTTCCTTTTTTGAGATAATTTTTTTTAAATTTCTTCGTATTTTCCTTTTTTTTTTTTACCTTTGTGCCGTAATAATATTGCACGCACAATGAAAAGACTGATAGTTTTGTTCTCAATGGTGCTTTTGATCGGTATGATTCAGACCGTTAAGGCTCAAGAGAGGACAATAGATGATACCGAAATTGTGGATGATTCTGACAGTTTCCACAAGCAGCTTAAGACGAAGTTCATCGACGGTAACGTCGGGTTTATGTCGTTGGTGGCGCTGGCCTTAGTATTGGGCCTGGCATTTTGCATCGAGCGCATCATTTATCTAACATTATCTGAGATTAAAAGCTACCGACTATTAGAGGATATTGAGAAACATCTGCAGCAGGATGATGTGGAGGGGGCCAGGAGTCTTTGTCAGCATACACGTGGCCCGGTGGCTTCTGTCTGCTACCAGGGTCTGCTCCATATCCGTCAGCCGATGGAGGCCATCGAGCGCAGTATCACCAACTACGGTGGATTGCAGGCAGCCAATTTGGAGAAGGGTTGTTCTTGGATCAAGTTATTTATCGCCATGGCTCCCTCTCTGGGCTTTTTAGGAACGGTGATAGGTATGGTGATGGCCTTTGATCAGATTCAGCAGGCCGGCGATATCGGTCCTACTATTGTGGCCCAAGGTATGAAGGTGGCGCTGATAACCACCATCTTCGGAATCGTAGTGGCGCTGATTCTGCAACTTTTCTATAGCTATATCCTCTCGAAGATAGAACGGCTGACGGCACAGATGGAAGAGAGTGCCATCACGCTGCTCGACATGATTACAGAGTACAAACTGAAGAATAAACAGTGAAAAATGAATAGTCTTGTATCGCCATTCTTTGCCGATGTGATGTTGGGACTGATGTACCTGATGGTGGCTGCCGCACTGGGTGTGACGGCCTACTCTGTTTGGCATGGTATGCGCACGCGGCGGAAGGGCGATGATATCATAAATGGTGTACCTGCAGGTAGGATAGGGTGGTGCGTAGCCATCTGCTTCGTAGTCTGCCTCGCTGTTACATTCCTTCTTGGCTCGTCGGCTCCAGTCGTCACCAATGGCGTCCAGTTCACGAATGTCTTTTGGCTGAAGCTGACGGATATGTTTATCTATACCTCCATTTTATTAATCCTTGGATGTTTCGTAAGCGCTATCGTCAGCAGATTCCGGAGCTGAATACTACATCGACAGCTGATATCTCATTCATGTTGTTGATATTCTTTCTCGTGACATCGTCGATGGACACGGACAAGGGACTCATGCGTCAAATGGCGCCTCCGCCTGCTGAGCACGAACAGCCGATGGATATTAACAAGGATCTGGTGATGAATGTGGAGATTGATGCCAACAACCGGTTGATGCTCAACGGGAAGGCGGTGACACCAGTCCAACTCACAGAAGAGGTGCGCACGATGGCTTCCGTCAATCCTACGGGGCATGTGGTCGCCGTACAGGCAGACCGTGAGGCTACCTATGAAACCTACTTCCGGATGCAGGACGCAGTGGTGAGAGCCTACAATAGCTTGCGGCAGCAATATGCTCAAGAGCATTACGGGAAGTCCTATCAGCGTTGTACGGCTGAGGAGCGCTCGGTCATCAACGACCGCTATCCGCAGCGCATCAGTGAAGCTCCAATAGTGAAAGGAGGCCGCCCATGAGACCTATGCGCAGCATGTTTCATACCCGTCGGCACAATGTGCCTTCGCTGAATGTCGCCTCGATGCCTGACCTCATCTTCACGGTACTCTTTTTCTTTATGATTGTTACCCATATGCGTAACGACGAGGTGCAAGTGCGTTTGCAGGTGCCAGAGGGCAATGAGGTGCGGAAGCTCGCCAATAAGTCATCGGTGGTGAATATTTATATAGGGAGACAAGTAAACAAGGAGACAGGGAGACAAGGAGAAGACTGGCTTGTACAGTTGAATGGCGATTTGGTGAAGCCGGAAGAGTTACCGGCCCGTATCGAGCAGATCCGTGCGACAATGTCGCCGGAATTGGCAGAGCGCTTGACTGTCAGCCTTCGTGCCGATCGCCACACTCCGATGGGTATCATCCAGGATGTGAAGCAAGCTCTCCAGCAGTCGTATGCCTTGCGTATCAACTATAGTGCAACAGAAATACAATAATAATATCAACATTAAAAACGTTTTTACAATGAAAGCTACAATCCAAGAACAAGAAGGCCGTACATTGGCTATCCTCGAAGGTCGCCTCGACACGGCAGCCTCATCACAGGCCCAGAAAGATCTGGAACCCCTCAAGAACAGTAATGGAATTGATATCGTACTCGACTGTACGAATCTGGAGTATGTCGCTTCCAGTGGTCTGCGTATTTTCCTCAGTTTGCTTCAGGCTACAAAGCCCAAGGGCTGTCAAGTGATTATCCGTGGTGCCAACGACTACCTCAGGGAGGTCTTCTCTATGACAGGTTTCTCTAAACTTTTTATCATTGAATAATAGTTAATTGTTTTTTTAGATTTTCTTCAATGGATACTGTAAGAATCCTAAGTGTTGATGATGAGAGTGACCTCGAGTTGCTGCTTACACAATATTTCAGACGTAAGATCCGTAAGGGCGAATATGAGTTTTCTTTTGCCCACAACGGTTTAGAAGCACTGGAGATGTTGCTGAAGCATAAAAACTTCGACATCATTCTGTCGGATATCAACATGCCGGAGATGGACGGTTTGACACTGCTGACGAAGATCAATGAGATGCAGAACCCTGCCCTGAAGTGTATCATGGTATCGGCCTATGGCGACATGGGAAACATTCGTCAGGCGATGAACAATGGCGCTTTCGATTTTGCTACCAAACCTATCGACCTAGATGATCTGAGTGTGACCATTGAGAAGGCTATCGCTCAGATTGCGTATATCAAACGTATGGAGCTGGAGCATAAGCAACTGGAGGGCATCAAGGACGATTTGGCTGTGGCCAGTCAGATACAACTCTCTATTCTGCCTAGAATCTTCCCGCCTTTCCCCGACTGTACTGACAAACTGGACATTGCTGCCAGTATGCATGCCGCCAAGGATGTGGGAGGCGACTTCTACGACTTCTTTCGCATTGATGACGACCATATAGGCTTTGTGATGGCCGATGTGAGCGGCAAGGGCATCCCCGCTGCCATCTTCATGGCTGTAAGCAGGACCGTTATCCGCACCACAGCCATTCAAGGCATGAGTCCGGGCGCTTGTATCGCTCGTTCCAACTCCCTGATTTCTAAAGAGTCCTCAAATGGCATGTTCGTCACCGTATTCTATGGCATCTACAATGTCAAGACCGGTGAGATTTCCTATTGTAATGCGGGGCATAATTCTCCCTTTATCCTTAAGGAAAATGGTAAGGTGGAGGAACTGCCCATGTCGACCAATCTGATTGTTGGTATTATGGATGGCTTTGAGTTTGAGGAGGGGAGATGCCAGCTGGAGCCAGGAGATACCCTGTTTACTTATACAGATGGTGTTTCAGAGGCAATGGATGTCAATCTCGAGATGTTTGGTGAAGACCGAATGAAGGCCTCTTTGGCAAAGGTTCCCCAACACACCTGCCAGCAGATCATCGACACAATGAAGGCCGATGTTGCTGACTATACGAAAGGTGCAGAGCAGAGTGATGATATCACGATGCTCGCTCTGAAACGCTTGTCATAAAAACTAATAACTAGTTCCCGTAGCGTATGGGAAAGAAAGACCTCATCATAGGTGCCGTCGGACTGGCACTGCTCATGACCGCCATAGCGGGCATGATAGGGTGGTATACCTCAAATACGCGTGTGAGGGCTTTGGAGGCGCAGTTGCAAGAACTCCGGCGTCAGGAAATGCGTTCTGCCGTATTACAGAGTGTAAGTAAGCAGATGGAGCAGATAGCTTTTCAACAGAAAGAAATCTCTGATGAACAGCGTGAGGAAGCTCTTCAGCAGACCCGCGTGGCCAATGAGTTGCGTGAGCGTTCGGAAGCAGAGCGTCGGAATGCCATCCAAGCCCAACAGCAGGCAGTCGTCTCTGAGCGTAAAGCCCTCGAAGCCTATGACCAGGCACAAAGTCAGCGCGAGATAGCTGAACAACAGCGTGTACAGGCTGAGTTCTCCAAACGGGTGGCTGACACGTTGAGCTATGTGACCTTGGGGCGTACCCTAGGTTCCCTTGCCATTGCGCAGTTCAGGGCTGGGAATAACGATTTGGCTAATATTCTGGGCTTTGCTGCTTGCCTGTATACCAGTCGCTACAAGGGTGATATCTATAATCCTTCGGTCTACCAGTCTCTCTCTCTTTGTAGCCAGAGTAAAAGTGAGTGGCCGCGGCATGAGGGTGCGATACGTGATCTGGAGTTCATGCCCCAGACGGATAACGAATTGGTAACCGTCAGTTCCTATGGTGAGGTGCTCTATCATGTCCGCGATGGCAATAGGCTGAAGACAACAGCTCTTCTCAGGGATCGTCACTATGATTTCCGGGATGTGTATATCTATCCCGAAAATAAGAATATCTATGCGGTGAGTCGTACTGGCAGTCTGTTTATCAAGACCTCAAAAAACAGCCAGATTCTGCCTCTTACCAACATGCTGCATCCTTTCGCTATTGAGCCCATGCAGGATAAGCGCCATTTGCTTATTGTCGGAGAGAATAAATTGGCTAAACTCGACATGACCACCAATACTATTGTCGGTTCGCAAGATCTGGACTTCATGGTGACGCTGTGTTCCCGTTATGACTATGCGCCTGCCATTTTCGACAATAAGGGAAAGATGCACACAGTGAGAGATTTGAATAAATTTTCGTCCAGGAAAGTGCCCGTTTTGGGGAATGTGTCGGCTTTCGCCAGTTCTAAGTCGACTGGCTATGAGGCTTATGGTCTGAACGACGGCACTATTTTTTTGTTAGACAAACAGAAGAAAATCTTCCGTCTGGTCGGTCATCGTTCTCGTATCTCCAAGCTCAAACTTAACGGTTCACAACTCTATTCCTCGAGCTTTGATGGTACGGTGAACCTATGGATGACCAACAAGGAGAAGATAGAACCTATGCCTCTCGTCAATACCAACAACTGGATTTTGCATTTCACCTTCGACTCCTCGAAGAACTACTTGTGGACAGCCGGACAGCGGGGTACTATCTCGGAAGCCTTGATTTCAACCCAGGCGATGTTCGACAAGTTGCAGAAGAAAGTCAACCGTAACTTGAGTCAGGAAGAATGGAACTACTATATTGGTCGTAACGTGCCTTATGAGTCGTTTTTGTTACTCGTCAGAAAGGGGGTGCGCTTATGAAACGATTGCTGATTCCTTTGCTGATGCTGTTGCAGGCCATGGCTCTCTCGGCTCAGGGCGTGCCTTTCCTGAAAAACTATACGCCTCAGGAATATGATGCGCATAATATCAATTTCGATCTTAAGACAGGTGCCGACGGCACCATCTATTTCGCTAATTTCGAAGGCGTGATGTATTATGACCATGCGACGTGGAACATCCTCTATAACTCGGGCATCACTCGTGTCACTGTCGTCTACCGTGATAAGAATGATGTAATTTGGACAGGCGGTTACAACTATTTTGGTCGCGTCTCCAAGACTGAAAATGGTGAACTCTACCTGCAACGGGTAGGTAAGCCAGACCTGTTCATGGGCGAAGTACTTGAAATATGGGAAAAGGATGGTCAGCTTAATTTTGTCGTCAACGATGGTCAGTGTTTTCATGTGAATGGAGATAAGGTGACCGTCTACAAAGAACTTGGAAATATATCCAAGACAGGTCTGACTGACATTATCAATCCTGATGTTATCGATGAAAAAGGCGAGTTGGAAGTGCTGACCGATATCACACAGGTGATAGACTTGAAGCAAGGGCAAAAGGCTTCCGTCAAGAAAGGGCATGGCATTCTCGTTACAAACGAGAATGGTGAGGAACTATACACGGTTACCGAGGCTAATGGATTGATAACCAGCAATGTCCAGTGGATTGATTACGATGACCATGGCTGTATATGGGGAGCCACCGAGAATGGCGTCTTTGCGATGGCTGTCCCTTCTGCATTCTCCCGATTTACGGAGCATGAAGGATTGAAGGGTGAAGTGGTGGCCATGACGGAATATCATGGTCAGAAGTATGTGGGAACCAATGATGGCCTCTTTCGGTTGGAAGGTAGACGGTTTGTTAAGCTGCCGGGATTTGATTATACCTGTTGGCATCTGATTGTTACTGATGAGGGTCTGTTGGCTGCGACCAGTGTCGGCGTTATGTTGATTACTCCTAATGGCGCGGTAAGGCGGCTAACCGCTACCAGCTGTCTTTCGCTGATGGACGATGACCAGCAATATTATAGTGGTGAGATTGACGGTCTTTGGGTGACACAGAAAAATGGTGGTGGCCGTAGAAGAGTGTGCAAGCTGGAGAAAATATCGAAAATTGTCAAGGATGCCGAAGGGACTATCTGGTTGCAGAGCATGTATGGTGCAATCTGGAGCAAGAAGGCTCAGGAAAAGGAATTTGCACCTTATAAGAATGAAGGCTCTGAAGATGTTGCGGCCACCATCGTGGAGATCAACGGTAAGATGCAGATTGTCAGGGCCGATGACACCGAGCCTTTCCCATATCCTATGTTCACTTATTCTGATCCTTCAGGTGTGCTTTGGCTGACGAATCCAGATGGCAAAGGTATCTATCGTTGGAAGAATGGCCAGCGGGTGACTGACCTTGACCAGTTGCTCTATCCGTTTGCCAAGATGACTGTCAGGGCCATCATGCTGCACAACGATGAAATCTGGCTGGGAGGGTCCGATGGCGTGGTTATCATCAACACGAAACAGAAGGACCCCATCATGGAAACCAATCCTCAGCTGAAAATTCGCAGTATTGTGCTGGGTAACGATAGTGTGTTTTGGGGTGGTTATGGCGATATGCCAGAAGAACTACCTATCTTGGATAGCGATGACTCTAACCTGCGTTTTGTATTTTCGCTCGACTATGAGGCCCTTGTTGGTGAAACGGTCTACCGATATAGACTGAACAACGGAGAATGGTCTGCCTGGGCCGACAACCATTCTGTGGAATACAATAATTTGTCATACGGCAGTTATACCTTCGAGGTGCAGGCCCGTGATGCCTTTGGACGTGAGTCGGAGGTCGTATCCATCGATTTCTATATCAAATATCCCTTCTATATGCGCTGGTATATGAACCTGCTGTATGTTCTGCTGGTGTGCTCTTTGGTCTATCTCGTGCTCCGTCTGCGAATGCGTAACCTGCAACGGGATAAGATCCGTCTGGAGCAGATTGTGGAGGAACGGACAGCCGAGGTGAGGAGTGCGCAAAAGGCTCTCATTAAACATGAGAAGATGGCTACCGTTGGTAAGCTGACGCAAGGACTTATCGACCGTATATTGAACCCGTTGAACTATATCAACAACTTCTCAAAGCTCTCTGAGGGTCTTGTCAAGGACATTAAGGCCAATATCGAGGATGAGGAGGAACACATGGATAAGGAAAACTATGAGGATACGATGGATGTGCTCGACATGCTGAAAGGTAACCTACAGAAAGTGGGAGAGCATGGACAGAACACTACGCGAACCCTTAAGGCCATGGAGGAAATGCTCAAGGACCGTAGCGGTGGTGTTGTTACCATCGATCTCCGCAACATTCTTCGTCAGGACGAAGAAATGTTCGCTACCTACTATGCTAAGCAGATCAGCGACCATCATATCCGTACCCTGTTTGACTATCCCGCCGCCCCTGTTTATGTCAACGTCAATCCTGATCAACTCAGCAAGGTGCTGATGAACTCATTGGGTAACAGTGTCTATGCTGTGGTGAAGAAAGCCCAGCGCATGGACTACCAGCCGGAGATCGCATTGAGGACCGTTGTCGACAGCGATCAGGTGACGATAACCATCTACGATACGGGTCTCGGCATCGAGGAGAAGATTCTGAGCAAGATCTTTGATCCCTTCTTTACGACGAAGACCACTGGCGAGGCTGCCGGTATCGGCCTCTACCTGAGTCATGAAATTATTCAAAACTATGGTGGTGATATCTCCGCCCGTTCCGTTAAGGATGAGTTTACTGAGTTTACCATCACCCTGCCTAAACAAACATCACCAACCTATGGAGAAACAGATTGAAGAACTCAAAGAACGATTGCAGAAGCAAGAGAAGCTAGCCTCATTGGGTATGCTTAGTGCAGGTATCGCCCATGAGATACAGAATCCCTTGAACTTCGTTATCAACTTCAGCAAGATGAACGATAATCTGCTCAGTGACCTCACAGAGCTCGTCAACGCCCATGCCGACAAGCTACCTGCTGATGATCGTGAAGAGATTGCTGACATCATGGTTGGCCTGAAGGATAATATGGCGAAGATTGTCGAACATGGTGAGCGCGCCATCAGTATAATCCGGGGTATCCTGCTCGTATCGAGGGGTAAGGAGGGCGAGCTCCTGCCCTCAGACATTTGCAAGATTGTAAAGGAGTATACGTGGCTGGCTTATCATGCAATGCGTGCTAACCACAAGGGCTTCAATGTCGGAATTCATGAACGATACGAGGATGGTCTGCCGCAGATGATGTTGATACCTCAGGATATCAGCCGTGCCGTTCTTAATGTGATGAACAATGCCTTCTATGCAGTCTGGCATAAGGCACAGACGGCTGCTGAAGACTATAAGCCCGAGGTCTCTGTCAGTGTTGTTTCCCATGACGGCAACGTCGTTATCACCATGAGCGACAACGGTGAGGGAATGACCGACGAGGTGAAAGAGCGGTTGTTTGAGAACTTTTTTACCACCAAACCTATCGGAAAGGGTACCGGACTGGGTATGGGTATTACCCGCGAAATCGTTGAAGACCGCCATGGTGGCAAGATCTCCTTCGACTCAACAGTAGGCGAGGGTACGACATTTATATTTAGCATACCAATCAAGGCATGAACAGAAGGAGATCCTTATCTATCGTCGTTGCGCTGTTGCTGGCAGTTCTTACTGTCAGTGCTCAGGATGATTCTCCCCGTCAGATGTTAGAACAGGCAGAAGAGGCGTACCAGATAGGAAGGATATTGGAAGCCAAGAAACTGGCCGAAGACTGCGTCAAGAGGCTGGATAATGCCCAGCGGCTTTCTGGCTACCGTTTGCTGTCACTTTGCTGTCTGGCCCTCGACCAGCAGGATGATGCTCGACGCTATGCTGAACTGGTACTCAAAGAAAATCCGTATTTTACGCCTACAATTGATTACCCGCCCCGCTTTGTTGATATGATTAATGACATCAAGCAGGGCTTAACCACCACCATCTCCACGGCGTCCAACCAGAGTGAGAGCGTCAACGAAGCCCCTGTGCCCATCACCATCATTACGGCCGAGATGATAGAGGAACTTGGTTACAACAAGAACCTCAACCAGATCCTGGCAGCCTATGTGCCGGGTATGGCAGAATTGGCATCCACATCCATTAGGCCAGGTGAGAATCTGGCGATGCATGGTGCCTTTGCCTATGGACAGGAGCTTATCCTTATCATGGAAAACGGCCATCGTTTGAACAACCGTTTTAATAATATCGGATCTACCGGCTATTCCATCAGTCTTGAGAAGATCGACCACATAGAGGTGCTTCGCGGTCCTGCTTCGTCTTTGTATGGTAATGTGGCCCTTTCTGCCGTTGTGAACATCATAACCAAGAGCGGTCGTGATATCAATGGCGTCAGAGCCCGTTATGGCTATGGCTCCTTCAATACCCATAGGGCTGATTTGCTGGCGGGTACGCAGTTCATGGATGCCGACATTTCAGCCTGGGCTTCACTTTATAGATCTGACGGACAGATCCGTCATTTTAATGATGGTGAGGGATACTATAAGGAATATGCAAGTCCTGTTGCCAGATATTATAATTTTATGGTTAATTATTATTCTGGCCCTGACAAAATCTATGTTGATAGTTATAGGGATACCCCATCCTACGACCTTGGCTTTGCTTTTAGGCTGAAAGGCTTTAACCTGCAGTTTAGTCATAAGAGTGGTAAGAAGCTATTCCAAACAGCTTCATATTGCGGGTATGATTATAGTCACTACCATAGTATAAATAACCTCAAGCCTGGCAACGCATTAGACGAGACACATGCAGAGATTGGGTATTCCCGTCAGTTGGGAAAGTTCTCCTTAGATGCTTCACTTTATGGCGACTGGTATTCCTTCAGGAGATATGAAGTCTGGTATGATTCTTTATCGTCGCTTTCTTACAAGTATGACGAGAATGGTTATATTTATGATGAAGAGGGAAACAAAATTTATGATATAGAGGAAGAAGGATCTAGATCGAATTATGAAAGTTTCAAAGAAAACACGATTGGGGGTATGCTGAAAGTTGGCACAGACTATCGCATTGCCAACATGAAGGGAAACCTGTTGGTTGGCTGTCAATTTGAGCATTCCTCCGCCGGTTCCAGAGTTTATTTTTATGGAGACGAAGATGATTTTATAAGAGAAGGATCATATTACTATGAAGATTTGGCATTAGTAGGAACTGAGAACATTCTGTCCCTTTTCGTGCAAGACAAACACTACTTCACGCCACATCTTATTATGAACGCTGCTCTGCGTTATGATCAGAAATCCCAGAATGACGAAAAACAGACGACCTTCTCCCCACGTTTGGCGCTGATGTATGTACCAAACGACCGTTTTAGCCTGAAACTGTCATATGCTGAGGCTTTTGCTGATTTGGCCTTATTTTACCATTACGTGTTTAATTATTCCTACGAATTGTCTCCCCAGCGACTTTCGGCTTTTCAGTTGACGGCCATGGGTAAAATTGCTCCGTGGAATTTGAATTATGAAGTCAACCTTTTCTATAATAATTATACCAACCTGCTGTGCTTATTTACAAGGAATGATGCTGATAGCTATTCATTTAATAAACGTTTGAATAGTGGCCAACTGAAAAATGCTGGTATAGAGGCTACCGTCCGATATACTAACCAGCGGCTCTCGGGTGCTCTCAACCTTTACTATTGTCATAACATTAAATGTGAAGATTACTACTATAACGACATGGAGAAAACAGTGACGGCTGTCCCCCATTTCACGATGAATCTTCATGGTGCTTATAAGCTCATTCAGACCGCCAATCACGAACTCAAAGTCTATGGCCATGCGTCCTATATTGGCCGTCGGTTGAACCAAACAGAATACTTGAAGGACGATTATTACGTGAAGGCTCAGGCATTGTTCGACCTCGGTGTCAAGTATAGCTACCGTCAGCGTCTGGATATCTCCCTTGACTGCGAGAATCTCCTAAACTCCGACCGTTATCTCTGTGGTCCTCTTGACACGTTTCACCCTATTTTCCAGCGAGGACGTAATCTGATGGCTTCTATAGCCTTTCATATATAATAAACCAATCAAGATATGAACAAAAGAAGACTCTTTCCTATCGTCGTTGCGCTGTTGCTGGCAGTTCTTACTGTCAGTGCTCAAGAAAATTCTCCCCGTCAGATGTTAGAACAGGCAGAAGAGGCGTACCAGATAGGAAGGATATTGGAAGCTAAGAAACTGGCCGAAGACTGCGTCAAGAGGCTGGATAATGCCCAGCGGCTCTCAGGCTACCGTCTGCTGTCACTTTGCTGTCTGGCCCTCGACCAGCAGGATGATGCCCGACACTATGCTGAACTGGTACTCGAAGAAAATCCGTATTACACGCCTACTATTGATTACCCGCCCCGCTTTGTTGATATGATTAATGACATCAAGCAGGGCTTAACCACCACCATCTCCACGGCGTCCAATCAGAGTGAGAGCGTCAACGAAGCCCCTGTGCCCATCACCATCATTACGGCCGAGATGATAGAGGAACTTGGCTATAACAAGAACCTCAACCAGATCCTGGCAGCCTATGTGCCGGGTATGGCGGAGATTGCACCCTATTCCCCGGGTGAGAATCTGGCGATGCATGGTGCCTATGCCTATGGACAGGAACTTATCCTCATTATGGAAAACGGTCACCGTCTGAACAACCATACCACCAACATCGGAACAACCGGCTATTCCATCAGCCTTGAGAAGATCGACCACATAGAGGTGCTTCGCGGTCCGGCTTCGTCTTTGTATGGTAATGTGGCCCTTTCTGCCGTTGTGAACATCATTACCAAGAGCGGCCGTGATATCAATGGCATCAAGGCACGTTACGGCTATGGCTCCTACAACACCCACAGGGCTGACATACTGATGGGTACACAGTTCATGGATGCCGATATTTCCGCTTGGGCATCGCTCTATAGGTCTGACGGACAAATTCGTCATTTTAATGACGGCGAGGGCTACTATGCCAGTCATTTATCTACTTCATATACATGGGGCTATAATTTCAATGCCTGTGTGGGGCCTGACAGACTTTATATCGATAGCTATAGAGACACCCCTTCTTATGACTTAGGCTTCACCTTTAGGTTGAAAGGTTTTAATGCAATGGTCAGCTATAAGAGAACCAAGAAACTATTCCAACATACTAGTAATTCTGGCTATGATTATGATATTTATTCTAATGTCTTAGGCAACAAGCCCGGTGAGGGTAATGAGGAGACGCATATAGAGTTTGGTTACACCCGTCAGTTGGGCAGATTCTCTCTCAATGCCTCACTTTATGGCAGCTGGAACACCTCGCACCATTATGCTGTTAACTATGACACTTTATTTCTTCGAAGGGAAAATATAGATGAAATGGAGTTCTCTGATGAAGAAATTGATCCTGACGATCAAACGATTGTAGAAGACAGGGGAATAGATGTCAGCGATTATAAGGAGTCTTCATTTGGTGGCGTCATAAAAGTAGCTACCGACTATCGTTTTTCAAATATGAAGGGAAACCTGTTGGTAGGCTGTCATTTTGAGCATTTCTCTATCAATTCCATGGTGGGCTTGGCTATAAATGAGGGATCTGAATCTGTCTCCATTTTCGATGAGACACTGACTGAGGGAGGAAGGGAAGACAATCTCTCTCTGTTTGTGCAAGACAAGCACTACTTCACACCACAGTTCATCTTGAATGCAGGTCTGCGTTTCGACCAAAGATTCCGTAAGGTAGATCAGTTGACAACTTTTTCCCCACGTCTGGCCCTGATGTATGTACCTAGCGACCGTTTTAGCCTGAAGTTGTCGTATGCTGAGGCTTTTGCCGATATGGCGTTTTATTACCGATACATTCTTAATGGGGTTTTTAAACTAGACCCTCAGCATCTGTCGGCTTTACAGTTGACGGCTATGGGTAAAATTGTTCCGTGGCACCTGAATTATGAATTCAACCTTTTCTATAATTATTTTCTCAATCTGCCATGCTGGGCTAGCAGCAGGATAGACGAGGACGTTCTTGATATGACAAAATCCATGAATAACAGCCAAATGAAAAATATCGGCATAGAGGCAAGTGTCCGATATACTAACCAACGGCTTTCAGGCGGGCTCAACCTTTACTATTGTCATACCGTTAGTTGTGAGAATTACTACTATAATAGTATAGAGAAAGTCGTAACGGGCGTTCCCCATTTTACCATGGGCCTTTTTGGTGCCTACAAACTCTTTCAGACTGCCAGTCACGAACTCAAGGTCTATGGCCATGCATCCTATATTGGCCGTCAGTTGAACCAAACCGATGTCATGAAGGATGATTATTATTTGAAGGCACAGGCGTTTTTCGACCTTGGCATCAAGTATTGCTACCGTCAGCGTCTGAATATCTCCCTTGACTGTGAGAACCTCCTGAATTCCGATCGTTATATAATCGATGCTATTGATGATAAGCATCCGGTTTTCCAGCATGGCCGTACCCTGATGGCCTCTGTGGCTTATACCTTCTGAATCAAACAGATAATAAACTATAATAATAGATATATATGCCAAAATCAACTAGCAAAACTGAAAACAATGAACTCCAGCAGCTGCAGGCCGAGAACGCCGCTCTGCGAGAAGAGATTGATCAACTGAAGGATGAGATGATGCGGCTGATTAGTCGTAACCTTGACCTCTCAGAACGCTTGGAAGACGATGTAGACCTGCGTCGCCGAGTGGAAGTAGCACGCGAATTGCTTGAGGGTAATATCGAGCGCCAGCGGAATGCAGACCTTCAGGACGACGGTCAGTTGATGGCCCTTATTGAGATGCGTGTCGAGAGCGACATGCTCCATCAGAATCCTGACTTCGATACTGCAGCCTTAGCCCGGCTGTTAGGCGTCAGTCAGGAACGCCTGAACCGCCTTTTCCGTAGGCAGACGATCTATCGTACGCCCGAGGCCTATATCGACAACATACGTCTGTTGTCAGCCATGCGCATGCTCCGCGAGCAACCTAATTACACGATAGCTGTGATTGCCGAGGAGGCTGGCTTCGGTAACGTCCGTACCTTGCAGCGCCGCTTCCAGGAAGCCATAGGTATGACTCCCGTTGAATACCGCCTGATGATGACTCGCGACAATTAATGTCATTTAGTCCTTCACAGGTCCGGGTAATCCGACAGATTCCGGGAATCACCCCCCGTTTTGTCGCAAAAACGCTCTCGTGTCGCAACCACTTGGGCAAAAAACAGGGGAAAAACCTTTGAAGCATACAAGATATATACTACTTTTGCAAAAAAAATCAGAATAAAAATAGAAAATATGGCATTAATAGCAGCTTTAGAATTCGGCGACAACAACATTAGACGTTACACCAAGCAGTATCTGCTTGCTGACTGTCGCTTTGTTTTTGATCGACCCTACAACGCCTTCAGTCCGGAGCGTCCGGCCCGTTGCGAGCGTTTGGAGGTTGTGGTGATTGCACCGGGTAAGAAAGATCTCGGTCTCTTCCAGTGGTTCTCTAATCAAGAAATCCGTGAAGGTCGTATCGCCATCAGTCTGATAGGAGATATGATGCAGAATCAGGCAGACCCTCAGGTGATTTATTTCGAGAACGCCAAGTGCCTCTCGCTCTCTGAGATTTATGATATCGACAACTCCAGCCGACGACTCGTCAAGTTGGCCATTGTAGCTGATTCGATAGAAATAGAAGATGTAGAATTTAAATGTGTGTAAGCGATGGCAACATTATATTCCAATGAATTGAAAGCTGTTGTCGTGATGGATAATTTCCTCGACAACCCCATGAACGTGCTGAAAGAGAACTGCATGACCGTTCAGCATTTTAATTACGACTGTGAGCACAAGCGTAATGAGGCCGGTGATATCTACGGTGCCTTGAATCCTGTCATTCTTGAGTTTACCATCCGTGCAAACTCTCCTCGTCAGGCCAAGGCGTTCTATAAGGAACTGGTGTCCAACGAGCATACCAACTTCTCTTTTCTGTTTAATGTGACTTATAATGAGAACCAGCGTCTGAATTCCTATGAAGATGGAATGGTAGTCAACGGTTACATCGTACATATCGAAGAGAAATATTCCTCTACCACTAATCAGGCAGGTAGCAACACGCAGATTGAGATGAAGGTGACCCTTCTGTCACGCTCTGTGACCTACCTCGGTGTAGACAATAATTTCCAAAGTACGTTTATTCATTAATTATTATATATGGCAAAATTAAGATTAACAATACATCAAGTCAATTGCTACCAGGATTCTACTCTGAAAAGTCTTGTAGCAAGAGACTTGCATGTCTCCAACGAGATGGAGACCGATACCATCTCTGTCAAGGTTTCCGATACCGACGGCATGGATTATACCCTGAATCTGGTAGATCTGAGCTTTAAGAAGAAGATGTATCAGCCTACAGAGGTCTCCGCAGAGATACAGCTGACCAAAGCACTAGGCAGTAAATGGAAAACCATCGGAAAGAGTGTGCTTATCGAGTTGTTTAAAAACAAGAAGGTATCGCTTGAGGAGATGGGAAAGGATGCTCAGAACAACGAGTGCGTGAGTCATACAATCGGTAACGATTTTTATGTCCAGGAAGTGAAACCTCGCTATAAGACCGATTCATTGTTTGTTACGTTGAAGATCTATAGCCCCGACAAACTGTTGACACTCAATCATTTTAGTCGCTCATTCGTGGGTAAGAAACTTATTGAAGATATCCTGACTGACGAGCTTAAGCAAAAGGAAACGGATGAAACCCTACCAGACGGATCGAAGAAAAAGGTGTACACCTATCCCCTTCCTTATGATAACAGCAAATCAATAGTACTGGAAAGCAGCGGTGCCCAGCAGTTGTTCTATACGAAGGGCTCTGAAAAGAAGGAGCACATCTTCCCGTATCTGGTACAGTATAACGAGAGCTTCTACGATTTCCTGGCCCGTACTACCAACCGTTGGGGTGAGTTCTTGTATTACGAGAATGGCAAGCTGAACATCGGTTACAACGCTACTGCTAAAGAGAAGACGATCGACAAGGATTATAACGATATCACATATGTCAACCTTGACAATGAGAGTAAGATTATTCCTGAGACTGAGAAATATGATTGTGCAGCTTCTGAAGAGAAAGACTTCATTGGCAGTACACTGAGAAAGAGCCCTAATTCTATCTCAGGTAACTTGTTCTGTCCTAACGGAAAGGGCGACAAGGTGGCTATGAAGGAAGTTGCAGCCTTACTCAAGAACGACAAGAACATACCTACTTATCTGACTAACCGCTTGTTTGATAATTCCTATGATCTTCTTGTCAAGGAGTTAGGCGTCTTAAAGGATAACAAGAGTTTTGATAAAGACTATTTCCCCGACAAAGACAAGCCGGGATTGGACGAACAGTATGGTGACTATAATTTTGGTGATGACGACAATAAAGATATAGCAACCGGTTATAACCTGTTCTCAGAAATCAATACCGATTATAATGAGAAAAAGTACTTCAAGATTCTGAAAAAAGAGTTCCTTGCAGCCAAGGATGCCGTCAACATTGATTATGGCACCACATGCCCCGAACTGAATCTGGGTGATATTATTAACGTCAATGGTGAACCGTTCCTTGTTTTCGAAATCTCTTCCCATGTCGACGAGAATACTTATTACGATTTAGATAAAGATACAAAAGAAATTGAACAGGTGACTGTCAGAGCTCAGGTGTTCGAGGTCATTGCCACTCCCCAAAACAGTGACAAGATTTTCTATCCCGTTGTGATTCCTTCTGGTCATGTTAAGATGTCTGATCCTCAGATCGCAACCATTACCGATGCGGACGACCCCAGTGGCAAGAACCGTGTCAGGGTGATGTTCGATAAATGGCAGACCATTCATTTCGAGGACGAGAAGAAGAAAGAAAGCATCACTGATGAGACGAAGAAACTCTCTTCGCCCTGGCTTACCTTCACGGCGGGTTCTGCCGGCTCTCCTATTGTCGGAAAGCATTATGAGAAGAATAAGGTGCTGGTGGGCTTTATCGACGGAAATGTGGAGCGTCCCTATGTCCTGGGCGGCGTGACCTCAAAAGGTGATGGTAATGATTACATCCAGAGCACGCCTGGAGGTCACCAGTTTACAATGACCGATGATGAAGAAGGTATTGCCTCCTTCTTGAATGGCATGTTCCTTCCGGGCGTTGGTACAATAACGCCTTTCATCTCCCTCATCCCTGGATTCAGCGCTTTTAAAGAGGCTGTATTAAAACCCTCAGCAGGTTGTAAGAACAATATCGCTCTTGGTGGTGGATTTGAGCTTGCGGATAAATATGGTATTTACAAGATCTCTGGTTCTACCGATGGACGTGAAGTATCCATCGCATCTCCTTGGGGTGAAGTGAATCTCAGCGCTTTCTCAGGCATTAACATCTCTGCTCCTAACGGTGACGTCTCCATTTCTGGTAAGAATGTCTCTATCTCGGCCGGTAATAATCTGGAGATCACTTCAGGTACCAATGTTAAGTACAAGCTGTTGGGTGAGACCATTGATAAGAGTGGTGGTGATATTGCTTCTGCTTTCTTTGGAAATATGGCTGCTGCCGTTACGAAGAAACTGGCACAGAAGGCTCTGAACATTGTCGACCTGTCGATGGTGAGGAATGTGCTCGACATCTTCTGGCGCCCAGCTGAAGGAAACCTGCGTGTTAAGTCCAACAGATACCTGATGCTAGAGTCGGGTAAGGGTGAGTGCGACTATCCTGCAGCTGCCTATAAGGACAACGCTACAGTTCAGGAAGTCCTCAAGAAGAAGGCGAAGGAGGATCTCCGTCCAGGCTTGAAATTATCATCAGGTGTGGTTGAGATGATAGCCAGAGTAAATACATTGGGAAATAAGATTGATGCTGACTATCGTACTGCCTATAACAAGTGCTGTGATCTTCGTAAAGAATATGTTGAAGAGTACGCAAAAGCCGTGAGATGGTCGGATGATTATGATCCAGCCAAGTCCGTGGCCGAGAATCCGAAGATCTGTAAAACCTATGATGATCTGAAGGAGACGTTATGGAAGAATCCTAAGGAGCCAGATCTCAAAGTAGCAGATTTGGATTTCAAGGACAATTACAAGTTCGCTAAGAATGACGTTAAAGATAAGGCATTGAATTACTACTCATCAACTCTGAATAGTCCAATCTTTATAAAGGAAGATGTGAGAAGAGAAGCCGTTGTTAATAATCGCATCGCTTCTAGGGATAAACTTCTAAAGATCGCTGTCGATCTACAAAATGCAATAGCAGATTTGCAGAGCATGTATGGATTGTCAGAGAAGGATGTCAATGCTTTGTTTGGTGCATGGAAGGATCGGAATATTCCTGATGATTTCCGAAAAGCGCTTATCACAGCCTTTAAGAAAGATAAATTGGGCGACACATTCTATTATAAGGAGATTGTGGATGATAAGAAGGCACTGACAACCAAGTATGAAAATAATGACCTAGAATCTCAGCGGAAGGCTTTGAAGCGTAAGGCTGCCATCACGCTGCTTACAGAAATGGGCTTCAAAGATGAATGGCGCAAGGGAGTTGTAGATCGAACAGTTCCTCTCGTACCACCAGTAGCGTTAGCACCGGCTGCCGCTGTACCAGGCATTCCTGCACCACCTGCCGCTATTCCACTCCCCACTCCAAATATGGTACCATTGCCACTCAAAACGAATGAGGCGGATCTCACTGATGAATATTGGACCGACTATCTGACAACGCTTGTCGCTGTACCTCAGCTTAACCCCGTACAGTGGAAAGCACTCAATGAGTTGAAGAAGGCTGCACTGGGTGCTGTAGACAATCTGTATTTCTTCAAGAATATCAAGGAGAATTTGTCATGGGGCAATGCCAAGAAGGGAGCCATTCTCTTTTCTTCAAGTGAGAATGTCTATAGTCTGAATAATAACGCTATTGAGGAAATTGAAGTCGCCGCTAAGGAAAATCTGACGAAGGATGACGACGTTGAAGCAAACGGGCCGGTAAACTCTTTCCTCGATGCAATTCGTAGAAAATTGAGTTCTTTTGATTAATTATAGTTATGGGATATATATATGATGACTGGAAGAAACTGTTAGAGAACTTCCAAAAAAGCGTAGAGAAAGATCTGGAGGAGATCCACCAGCAGAAGGCAGAGGTGCAGCAGATCAAGAGTGATATCTTCAACAAGATGGGCGAAGGCCTTTTCTATCATGACGACACTCGTATCGTTATCTCCGCACCGGAAATCGTAATCGGTAACGTCGACAGAACTGGCGATCTGCAGGGCTTCGGGCGTATCATCGTCAAAGGCAATGAAATCTCTCAGGAGGGTGTTGGTACTAATGGCCGGATTATCTCTCGTGCACCGAGCATACGCCAGGTGGCAGTTGATCCTGGTATCGACGGACTGGAGAATGTGGTATGCCCAACCTCGGAGATTGTCTCTCAGGCTACGGATATCGTGCTCCACAGCAGCGATGCCAAGGATGCCTTTTCTCAGGCTCCAGCTCTCGCTGGTAAGGGCGGTGTCAGGATTCATGCTGACAACAGCCTGCAGTTAGAGTCCGCTGTTTCGGCTGATGGCCGGAAAAAGGCTATCGAGGACGAGGTGAAAGATCTTTCTACACAGGCCGACAATCTGAAGAAACAGATGGATGGGCAGAAGAAGACATTAGACACATTCTTTAAACAGATGTCCAACTTGTTGGATGCTGAAGAGAAACTGAATGTTTCTGATGGTTTCCTGTCACGTGTCACTCTGAAGGATATAGATAATCTGCATGATCAGATGGAGTCTGTGATGCCTTCGTTGTATAGCACCACTGCCGATTTCATCCATACAGTCTCGCTGCTGGCTGAAGTGAACCGTAAGAAGAAGGCACTAGAGGCCGAGAAGAAGGAGATTAAGACTGGCGACGACTTCAAGAAAAATACCACTGGTGCCTCGATGAGTATCGTAGCAGAGAATATTACCATGTCAACCTCTGATGGTGACGGCAATTTCCACATTAATCCTGAGGCTGGCATCAGCATCCAGACACCACGATTCGGCGTGAGCATGTCCGACGGTACTGGTAAACTCGTTGAAGACGGTACCTTTACAGTTAATTCACAGAATATCTCTCTTACCTCTGTTAATGTGACTAACGACGGAAAGGAACTTCCTGTTGTTGGAAAGGTTAATGTCAAGTCGAAGGAAATCATTATGGAGGCTATCGACTACCAGAAAGACGATAAGGGAATCAAGGAAAAAGAACTGACAGCCGATAGTAAGATCTCGATGACCGCCAAGACCATTGAGGTGGCTACCACGAATCCGAAGGATATTGAGCGCGACGATCAGGACAAGATTACTAAGGGTGAGTACACTGCCGAGGGTGATGTCATCTTCAGGTCGAAGACCTTTACTGTCGAGAGCCTTGATTATGAGGTGAAGGACGGCAAACTTGCGACGAAGGCCCTTACCAAGGACGGTAAGGTTTCCGTACGCGCCGAGAAGACCGCCTTTCTGGCTGCCGATGCCGAAGGCAAGTCTACGGGTAGCTTCAGCGTCAACGCCAAGGCTGTGGATGTGAAGTCGATGGATGTCGACAAGGAGAAGCTGACCGACGACAAGCTGGCTGCAGGCAGCACGATGACGCTCGTCTCAGAGAAGATGTACATGGGTGCGAAGTCGAAGGACATCAAGAGCAAAAAGCTGCAGGCCGTGAGCGAAGAGATGGGCCTGTTTGCCGACAAGACGTTCGAGGCCCAGCAGGGCGACGGCAAGGCTGTTGTTCAGCTCGACGGCGGCAACGCCAACGTTGGTGGCAGCAAGACGGCAGTCTATGGCGACACGACCATCAATGCCAAGACCGAGGTCAAGGGCGAGCTCAAGGCTCCGAAGGTGTCGGCCGACAGTGTGGAGGCCAAGAGTGCGCTCAAGTCGCCCAATATCAGCGACGGTATGGCCGTAGGAGCCGGTGGCGGTGGCGGCAGCCTGAGTGCGAAGCTGAAGACCGAAGACGCTCCGAAAGAAGGGTAGGAGAAAGGTAAAAAAGTAAAAAGGTAAAAAAGGGTAAGGTAATAATATAGAATAATTATGAGAAGAAGTATTATAAGAGAGTTCGAACAGTTGTCTGAGTCACTCAGTAACTATAGTACGATGTTCGGCTATAATCTGAAGAACCTGTGCATCAAGGCTGAGGAAGTGTCACTCCTGCCTGTACAGGTACTGGTTGAGGGCGAGATGAAGAATCTGGAGAAGTGTACTGTCATTGCCAGAAAGGATGATTATAGCTTTATGATTTTCCCCAAGTTCGAAGAGGATATGCTGGCTGTGGCCAAGGGTATCATGGCTGTCCATCCAGAGTTCAAACAGGAGGAGAAAATCATGAAGGTTGATACCCTCGATGAGAATGATGAGCCCACGGAGGCCGATGCACATTATATCCTGGTCACTATGCCCGAAGTCGACGACGATCGTTACGATGCGCTTAAGAAAGGAGTTGAGGCCTTATATGAGGGGTGTAAGAACCAGATGGATGTGGCTAATACAAATGCCGACGTGAAACTGGCCGTCTTGACTGTCGACGAGACACCAGAGAATATGCGACTGATCAAGGCTGAGCGCGACAAACTGAATAAGCAGTGGACTGAGCATCGCGACGGTCTCTATCACGAGAAACTCCAGGAAATCGAGGATGCCCATAACAAGTGGCTTAACCAGAAAGCCGATCTCGACCAGAAGCAGAAGGAGAAGGAAGACGCTCGTGGTGAGAACGTGACCTACTCCATGCGCATGGGTAAACATGAAGAGGAGGCCAACTGACAAAACATAACCAACAGAAGCATATGAGACTGAAACTAACTTTAGTCGCTTGGGGCCTTGCTGTCGCTGTTTACGCACAGGAGGAACCCAAGCTGACGGTAAAGCCGTCGGGACGTATCCTCTTCGATGCTGCCTATGTCAATCCGCAACATCAGGAGGACGACCTGAAGAGTGGTGTCGGCATTCCCGATTTTCGTGTGGGTGTCGGCTTCTCTTATGGTCAGTGGAAAGGAAAGATCGACATGGGCTATGCCTATGGTAAGGTGAACATGAAAGACGTCTGGCTGCAGTACGACTTCGATAAGAAGAACTTCATCCGTGGCGGTTACTTCATCCATCAGTACGGCTTCCAGAGCAGTACCAGCTCGTCGTTCAAGGAGACCATGGAGGAGCCCCAGAGCAACGCCGTGTTCAACAACGACCGTATGATTGGTATCATGTACGAGCACTCTGCAGAGAAGTTCCTCGGCACTGCCAGTGTTGTGGTGGAGAGCGATGCCATGAAGGCCACTACCGACCAGACTGGCGATCAGGCTATCGGTGCCATGACGCGACTGCTCTACCGTCCTTATGCCCAGCGTGGCAAGATGTTTCAGGTGGGTATCAGTGGTGGCCTTGAGGGCGCCCGTTACAGCAGTAATAAGGACATGAACCACAAGCAGTTCACCCTCACTTCCCGTTGGCCGATGCGTGTCGCTAAGGTCAACGCCCAACAGGCTGTTGTCACCGATGCCAAGACCATGTATAAGTTCTCGCCCGAGGTGATGTACTCTCAGGGTCGATTCGCCGTGGTAGGGCAGTACTTCTGGAATCGGATCACCCGTGAAAACAATCTGGAGAGCTTCACCGGCAGCGGTGCCTACGTCACCCTGCGTGCGCTCGTCAAGGGTCGCAACTATGCTCCCAACATGGGCGACGGTGGTATTGCCACCCCCGATCCCGGCAACATGGAGGTCTGCCTGCAGTACAACTACACGTCGCTCTCCGATGCCTCTGCAGGAGTCTATGGCGGCTACCTCAACGACTGGGCGCTCTGCTACAACTTCTACCCCAATAAGTATATGATCTGGCGTGTGCGTGCCTCATATACCAAGGTGACCAATCGCAGCGGCTTTGCCGACAATGAGTGCAGCATCCTCGAAACGCGTTTGCAAGTAAAATTCTAAAGCTCAAAATAATTCGATTATGAAAAAGTTATTGACAATGGCCGTCATGATGATGGCTTCCGTGTGTGCCTCGGCACAGAGTGACAAAACCCCCGTTGATGCCTACTTTACTACCGCAGAGATGCCCGACATGGTGAAATGGTGTCCCGCACCTCCCGATACCATCGGCCCTGCTTTTGCCTACGATATCATGCAGTATATGTGGGGCAAGCAGATGCGTAATTGCAAGGAGCGCGCCGACATTGCCATCCGCGATGCCGTCTATGGCCTCGACTGTATCATCCGTGAGTTCAGCGAGCCTTTCGGCCTGCAGATTTCCAAGGAAGAGACCCCCGAGATCTATAAGGTATTGCGTGAGGGTACTGCCACCTGCGACAGCATCTGCACACTGCCCAAAAGATATTACATGCGCAAGCGCCCCTTCATGCGCTTCAACGAGCCGACGCTCACCCCAGAGGATGAGCCTGCACTCCGCAAGAACGGCTCTTATCCCTCAGGCCACACGCTGCTCGGCTGGAGTTCTGCGCTGCTGCTCTCTGAGATCAACCCCGACCGTGCCGACACCATCCTGGCTCGCGGCCTGATGTACGGCGACAGCCGTCTCATCGTCGGTGCCCACTGGCAGAGTGATGTCAATGCCGCCCGTCTGGCAGCTGCCGCCGCCTATGCCCGTCTGCACACCAGTGAGCGTTTCCTCGAGCAGATGCGCCTTGCCCGTGAGGAGTTCCGTGTGAAGATGGGTCTTGCCACCATCGTCGAGATGAAGGCCTATAAGAAGGCCGCCGCCAAGCGTGCCAAAGCTGCGGCTAAGGCAGCCAAGATTGCAGCTATCAAATAAGGCATATCTGAAGATCTTCTGAATGAGAAGATATTATCAGGTGGCAGGTCACACGTTCGGTGTCTCTGGCGGTGCGGAAGTCTTCGCACTGATGGACAACTACGAACCGTTTCTGACCAGTGAGGCTGTAGGCGATCCAGTCTTCATGCTCGCGATTGCCGACGGCCAAGCCGTCAGTTATATAGAGGATCTCCGCCAGGAGGAAGAGGGTCAGCAGATCGTTTGTGGACGAACTGCTGACCTTGAGCCTGTATATGAGTTTATATGGTGGAATGTATCTGCAGGCTGGCTCGTCTGTACCGACGACTATCGCGAGGGTCGGCTCATCCTGACTGGCCATCACACGAAGATGGCCATCGACAATGCCGTGATGGTGATGTATGCCCTGTCGACGGCCGAGAAGGGTACGGCACTCTTCCATGCGGCAGCGGTGAGCTATGACGGCCGCGGCTATATGTTCCTTGGCAGTAGCGGTACGGGCAAGAGCACTCATGCGGGTCTGTGGGTGAAACACATCGAAGGGGCTGTGCTGATCAACGACGACAATCCTGTGGTGCGTATCACCGATGGTCAGTCTGTTGTCTATGGCTCGCCCTGGAGTGGAAAGACACCCTGTTACCGTAACGTGAGTTACCCGTTGGGTGGCGTCGTGCTGCTGAGTCAAGCACCCTATAATCAGATCCAGAGGATGCAAGGTCTTGAGGCCTATATGGTTCTGGTGTCGAGCATCAGTGGACAGCGCTGGAATGAAGGGATTGCCAACGGTCTTCACCAAACGGAGAATGAGCTGGCTTCCAACATGCCGATATGGCATCTGGAGTGCCTGCCCGATCAAGAAGCTGCAAACTTATGCCAAACGACGATTACATCCTGAAAGAAGCCATCCGGCTGGTAGAAGAGGGGGTCTGTGTGACGCTGCCCGTCGATGGACGTAGCATGCTGCCGTTTATCATCGGCGGTCAGGAGAGTGTCATCCTGCAAAAGCCCTCTGTGCCGAATATAGGCGATGTCGTATTTGCTTTGGTGGATGACGGCCGTTACGTTGTCCACCGCATCATCCGGATCGAGGGCGACACCGTCACGCTGATGGGTGATGGGAATCTCGTGGGAACCGAGCGTTGTGCCGTCTGCAACATCAAGGCCATCGCCACCCATGTGGTCGATGCCAAGGGCAGGAGGCACTATCTGTATACCAGGCCGCGGCAGTTCGGAGCCCGTTTGTGGTTCTGGCTGCGCCCCGTGAGAAGATACTTGTTGGCAGTGTATAGAAGGGTAAAAAGGGAAAAAAGTAAAAAGGGAAAATGAGAATAAAGAAGGGATTTGTGCTGCGCGAGGTGTGCGGCGAGAATGTGATTGTAGGTGAGGGCCTCGGTGCCCTTAACTTCGGTAAGATGCTGGCACTTAACGGGTCGGCGGCATGGTTGTGGAAACAGGCTGTCGGGATGGGCGACTTCACCATCGATTCCCTGGCTGAGAAACTGTGTGAGGAATACGAGGTGTCGGAAGCTGAAGCCCGAAAGGATGTCGCCGACATCATCGCCGAGTGGCAGCAAGTGGACGTCGTGGAATGAAATACGTCTCTTGGTTTTGGCGCAACATGCGTGGCATCCGCTGGAATACGGCAATGCACATCGCAGCAGGCATCGGACAGGTGGTGTGCGGGCTGTTGATGGTATGGCTGAGCCGGCACTTCATCGACGAGACCATCCGTACGGTGTCGGCCGATGAAGTGCTGCAGGTCGTCTTCTGGCTGGTGACTACCGTCTTAGGCGGTGTCGTGCTGCGACAGGTCGGCTTCTGGCTGACCACCACTGCCAACGTCCGCCAGACCAACACCCTGCGCCTGAGGATCTTCAGCAGTCTGTTCCGCCGACGGCTGTACGATGGCGAAGAGCTGCACTCCGGCGACGTGACCTCCCGCTTGGCGAAGGACATCGAGCAGGTGAGCGCCATCTGCACCGACACGCTGCCTCAGATGGTCATCACGGTGATACAGTTGTCGGGGGCGTTCCTGCTGATGCGGTGGTTCGACGCCCGTCTGGCTTGGGCCCTGTTGCTGCTCACCCCTCTGGCCATCGTCTTCGGCAAACTCATTGCCCGACGACTGAGAAAGATGACCCTCGACATCCGCCAGGACGAGAGCCGTATCCAGATGCAGGTGCAGGAGGGTATGGAGCACAATGCCGTACTGCGCTCGCTGGGCAGTGAACAGTGGGTCACCGGGCGGCTCGACTCCATGCAGCAACGCCTGAAGGGGAATGTGGTCAGGCGGTTGCGCTTTACGGTTCTCGCCCGACTCATCATGGGCTGCGTGTTCGGACTGGGCTATCTCCTGGCATTCGTATGGGGAGGCATCGGTCTGCGCAATGGCACCATCACCTTTGGTGTGATGACATCGTTCCTGCAGCTGGTAGGCATGATCCAGCATCCGATCCTGCAACTGCTCAACATGGTGCCTGGCGTGATCCATGCCACGGCGAGCATCGACCGCCTGGAGGAACTGGCAAATCACGGGGAACAGCCGTCGTCAGCCGCACATGTCGGCCACACCGCTGCGAAGGGCATCAGCTTCAAAGACGTGTCGTTCCGCTATGCCAAGGGCGACAGGGAGATACTGTCGCATTTCTCCCACGACTTCCTGCCTGGTACGAAGACCGCCATCATGGGTGAGACTGGTATCGGCAAGACCACGCTGTTCAGGCTGATTCTCGGTTTTATCGAGCCGACGGAAGGAACGGTAGAGAAGGGTGGGGAGCTCTGCTTCGTGCCCCAGGGAAACACCCTGATGAGCGGCACCATCCGCTACAACCTGCAACTGGCCAAGCCCGATGCCACCGATGCCGAACTGTGCGAGGTGCTACACACTGCCTGTGCCGACTTTGTGCTCGACCTGCCCGATGGTCTTGATACCGAACTGGGCGAACGTGGTAGCGGACTCAGCGAAGGTCAGGCTCAGCGTATCGCCATCGCCCGCGGACTGTTGCATGGCGGTGACATCCTCCTGCTCGACGAGATCAGCAGCTCGCTCGATGAGCCCACCGAACGCGAGCTATACAGCCGTCTCTTCGCCGCCTATCCCGACAAGACCATGCTCTTCATCACCCATCGCTCCTCCGTGTGTGAATTGTGTGATATGTATCGGATTGGAGACGACCAACTGCAGACTCCGCTCAGGATGCCAAGGTGATGTGTCATCTCGACTAAGCGGAGCGCATGGAGAGATCTCTCGACTCCGCTCGAGATGACAAAGGGTGGGGCGCTCGAGATGACAAAGGGTTTGCTTACGACATTCGGATAGTCCTTTACGGTTGTTCCGATATCTTCTATGAGGTATGGAGATAATCCCTTATAGGGGTAAAGGACTATCTGAATAAATGAAAAGGACTATTCGGATAACTGAAAGAGACTATCCGGACAAGTGTAAAAGACTATCGGGTAAAGTGGGACTTTACTCCGAGTAAAGTCTATGTTTACTCCGGGTAAAGTTCACCCAACACCCCACCAAAATCTCTCGGAACCCCTGTGTTTATCGGGGTTTGAGCGTGGTGGAGTGTTGGCTTAACCCCCCACCAACCCCCCCACCAACCCCCCACCAACACTCCACCCATTTGGCTGCCCAATTGTTCCACCCTCAGCCCAATTGTTAAAATCAAGACAATCATCATCCGCTGTCGGATGCCGCATGCAGTCGTCGATACATCTGCCTGACGATTCCAGAGGGTATGTTTATCGACAATACGTTAAGGTCGCCTGATTCAAAATGGTGGGGGGGGTGGTGGGGGGGTTAAGCCAACACTCCACCACGCTCAAACCCCGATAAACACAGGGGTTCCGAGCGTTTTTGGTGGGGTGTTGGTAGAGTGATGTGTCATCTCGACTAAGCGAAGCGCATGGAGAGATCTCTCGACTCCGCTCGAGATGACAGGGGGGCGCTCGAGATGACAGGGGGGCGCTCGAGATGACAGGGGGGACGCTCGAGATGACAAAGGGCTGGGACGCTCGAGATGACAGGGGGACGCCCGAGATGACAAGAAAAAGAAGCGGGAAGGTTTGCTCCTTCCCGCTCGATATGTCAAACTACAAATTGCAATAAGCGTTATATTGTCACTGACTTATAAGGACGAGAAGGCTTTTCGTACGTTAGTTTGGTTTTTCTCATATTTCTAAAGTTTTAAGTTCCAGTATAGTTGCCTATTCGGGTGCAAATATAAAAGAACGGTTTTAAGTTTTATTATGTTTGCTAGCTAAAGAAAGTTAAGTTGGTCAATTTTTAACACTTTTAGCTCCGTTTTGCTCTAAAATGGCATCGTTAGGCGGCGTAGGCAAAACAATTAAAAAATGCAAATTCCTTTGTCTTTTGCTTGGTTTTTCCTAACTTTGTCGCCAAATAACTAATTAAAATATAAAACAATGGCTACAAATACCAACGATAGTTCAGTCTATCTTTATCGTTTGACATTTGCCAACACGATCTCAGCACCCAAAAAAGATCTTCCCGAGCTGGTCTTGGACCAAGGTAAAAAAAATGGATTCAAAGACTCGGACCGCGAGTATTACCTTACTTTGCGCGGCGTGAAGATCAACCGTAAGATCTATCAGCCTGTAGAGATAGAGGCGGAGCTGACCTTCGAGCAGAAGACGGACAATAATAGTTCGACGAATCCTCAGGCACCATCGTTCAGCAGTGTGACGGACCTGTTGATGAGGAGAATGGTGAAAGTGGACCTTATGAAGACTGGACAGACGTCCGAGAACAATACGGAACCAGAGAATGAGTTAGTCCAAACACTTGCCTGGAACTGCTTTGTGTATGAGATGGATCCTCTGCTGAAGCGTAATGGTGATTCTACGCAGATGTACGTGAAGCTGAACATCTTCAGTATGGACAAGCTGATGACGCTCAATAAATACAGCAAAGCCTACGTGGCCCGTAAGCTGGGCTCGGAAATCCTCCAGCCGGAGAGTCTGGAGTTTGGCAAAGATGCGGAGGATACCCCCTTGGTGAAGACAGACTTTAGCGGGCTACAATTCCTGAAGTATAAGGATGGTTCGACCTCGCGTGAGTTCATACAGCCCTACCTGGTGCAGTATAACGAGAGCTTCTACGACTTCCTGGTGCGCACCTCCAACCGTTGCGGTGAGTTCCTCTTCTTTGAGGACGGACAGCTGACACTGGGCCTGCCCAAAGGAGAGGAGAAAAAACAGGAGGAAAAGAAGACGGAAGAGCAGAAGAAAGTCGAACCGCCCATGCTTCTTGAGGGCTATGATTCGGTGACGATGCAGAGTATCACTGCCGGCCCGATGCTTGTCAGTGAATATGCCCGTGACAGCATGAAGGACGGTGTAGGTGAAATCAAAGACCTGAACCAGACGGTCATAAAGAATGGCTCAGCGGGCTTCCCCAATGAGGCGTTCCCCGCGCAGCTGAGTGCCAACTCGGAACTGGCTACCGATGAGTATATCTTCCCGCTCTTCAAGGATAAATTCTCGAAGACTGCACGCGAGATGTTCTATTATGGTGATGGAGCCGATATCGCCATGTTCCAGGCATTTAAGGCGGGAAAGACGATTTTCTCGAACACGCTGGATGCTGTAGGAGGTGTGCTGGGCAGTCTGGCCAAAGCCACCATTGTGGATCATCTCGTTCAGGCAGGCTTGTCGGGTATGCAGCAAAGTACTGTCAATAAAGAGAAGGAAGAACGCTATATTAAGCCATATGAGGATAAGAAGGAACAATACGACGGCAGCAAAGCCGTAGAGTTCGCTTCCTTGTCGGCAGCAGGCTGGACCACGCTTAACTATTATAACGACATCTTCAAATACGAGGAGGCCCAGCAGCGCCAGATAGTGTGCGTCAACATGGGTACAAAGTTTGCTCCCGTGAAACTGGGTCAGAAGGTTCAGATTGCGGGTTTGGAAGGCACCTACGTGGTGATCCAGATCCAGCAGCTGTCGGAAGAGGCGTGGAGCCGTGACTACGAGAAGTACGGCTTGGAGAAAAGCGATAAGTTCACTGGCAAGCGCTCACTGAAGATTTATTGCATCCCGTCGTTCAAGAAGGATGAAAAGGATACCGTGGAATACTTTGTTCCGCCTGTGCAGCCCGTGTCGGTGATCCGTAAGTCGGGTCCGCAGACGGCTTATGTGACCGACAATGAGGATCCGAAGTTCCAGGGTCGTGTGCGTATCGCCTATCCCTGGCAGTCGGAAGGTTCCGGTCTGAAAACAAAGATTGCAGAAGGCCAGAAGCAGCTGAAGGCTCTGGAGACTAAAATAAACGAGCTGAAAGATCAGAGGATGAATGCACTGAAGGCTATCATCCTAGACATGCTTTTCGACGATGATCTGATAAAATATGTGGAAGCTTCGGCCGAGGTGCGTAAGACAACCATGGATGCCAAGACCTCGGATCTCAAAAAACTGACCACCGAGGTGGCGAATCTGGATGCTGATATCAACCAGAAAAAGAATGAAATTGAAGCGCTGAAGCAGGCCTATCCGGTGGATGAGGCCAAGGTACAGGTGAAGACTGCATTACTTAATCAAAAGGAGGAAGAGAGAAAAAGTAAGAATGACAAAAAGATGGCTCTCGAAGAGACGATATCCATCATGAATGATGCTGCCAAGGAGCATGATCAGAGGAAAGGGAAGGATAGCAGTTATAAGAAACCGTCAAAAGATAACTCGGTCATCAAGAAGTTCAAGGATACCAGGAATTCTCATACTGCAAAGAGGTCTAAGCTGGATGCTTCTATTGATGATCTCGAAAAGCAGAAGAAAACCGTCGAATCAGACGTCAAACAGCAGATCAAGGCCCTCAAGCAGAGCATTAATGAAATGTCGTCTCCGTGGGTGCGCATTGCCACGCCGATGGCCACGCCTGGTGGCGGTTCGTTCTATCGTCCGCGCGTCGGCGATGAGGTGCTGGTGAACTTCGACAGCGACAATGTGGAGCGGCCTTACGTGGTGGGCAGTCTCTTCTCGAAGAACGTCCTGACACCCGATGAGCGCTATTACCGCAAGCAGTCGCCCGAACTGCAGTGGAAGGATATCTCGATGGCCATCTCGTCGCCCAACGGACATCATATCTCGTTTACCGATCCGGGAGGAGGCGGTAGCTTCATCTCCAACCTGATCTCACCGGGACTGGGATTCTATGGTAGCATCTTCGGTTTCAACAAGATCGCCAAGGGCGGTAAGGACCTGGCGGGCGGTATCCACATCGGCGACCGCTATGGCCTGTATGAGATCGAGATGAAGAGCCACAAGCGTGCTATTGAGATCAAGTCGCCCTTAGGAACTGTGAGTATCAATGCCTTCACGGGTATCACCATCAGTGCGCCCAATGGTGATGTGAAAATCCAAGGTAAGAATATCACTCTGGAGGCCGGCAATAAGGTGACCATTAACTCGGGTACCAACCTGCCACAGCCGGACTTTGGTACGGCTCCTGCCGGCAAGACCAAGGCGGCAGATATTACGAAGGCGGTCATCGGCGGTGTAGGTACAGCTCTTGTCGACCAGTTCGCATCTTCTATTGTCGACCTCTCGACGATACGCCATATCATCGAGGTGTTTGTGCGCCCTGTCGACGGTACGACACTCATCAAGTCGAGGAAGTTCCTCAGACTGGAGGCCGGTCTTGGCAATGCTACCATCAAGCATAACCACTATAAGGAGAAGAGTGATGCTAAAATGGCAACGGAACAGGCGTTCTTCCTGGCGCTGATTGATAGAGTGAAGTGTATCAACGACGACGTTAACATGTTCCTCGATACTTATAATGTTGTCAAAAAGAATTTCTTCTCTTGTCGGGCGAACTATCTTCTTTTGATGAAGGAGGTTCTGAAGCCAGACTCTAAGGTACCTACTATCGGTAAGATGGCAATGACCGATGCCAAGAATAACGGTCAGACACCTTCTTACACCATAGATCAATTCATACCCCTGTTCAAAGACAAGTTCAAATTGAAAGGTGTAGACTACGATAAGAATGAAGAGAAGTTCAAGGCCATTGAACCCGTTGTCAAGGACTATTACAACGCAGGCCGCTATTATTATAACCTTTGCAATGGCGTCCAATTGACTATCAATATGGTCAAACACGAAGATTTTAAATGGTTGGATGAAGCCTATCTCAAAACTGCGACTGAGGGATGGTGCGAAAAGTACTTTGAGGATTGGCACAAGAAATGTGACGATGCCATCTTCGGAAACGAGGAAGAGAAATTCATTGAAGAAAATAGCGATCCTTTTGGAACATCACATCAGACATTCTTCCGCCGTGCCTTCCTACTGGTTTTCCTGAAAAATGCCTATGACGCTCCAGAGAACAAGAAGGAGAATCCGGGTAAACTGGATAAGTTGACGAAGAATACGTTTAAGTATTTCTATATTGGTTATAAAGAGGCAGATGTCACGGATCCCAAGAAAGTGGATTTAAGTGTGGACTACTGGTGGAAGCGCCAAGTACACGCCATTGACCGCTATAGCCAGAATTCACTGGCGCGCACACTTTGGGACAGCACTGCTGGAAAACTGTTGAACGACATTTATGACAACACCGTAGGCATGTTTAAGAAAGAGACCGACCGACAGGTATGGGGCTCCGACCTCAACGGACAGATACTCTTCTCAGACAGAGAAGACTGTACAATGAACTTCGATGGTGCGAGCGTGCATGTGGAGACAGATGCCAATCAGGGTACTTACCAACACCTGAAGTGGATAATGAGAGATTTGTAACAACAATCAAAGCGAAAAAAGATTATGGACTATATATTCAAAGACTGGGAGAAACGGATGTCAACTTATGCTGACAGCGTTGAGAAAGACCTGAAAGAGATCCGTAAGTGTAAGGCCGAGATTCAGCAGATGAAGCTGGAGATGACAGCCGAATTGAAAAAGGGATACTTCCTGCGCGACGACCATCGGGTGGTGATTTCGGCCCCAGAGATCGTCATCGGCAACGTAGACCGTAACGGCACCCTCTTCCCTGGCGGTTCTACCATCGTGGTGAGAGGCACCAACGTAGGTGTGCAGGCTGCCGGCGAGGGCGGTCTATTGGAAATGCGCGCTCCGGGTATCCGTCAGATTGCCGAAGACCCGGGTGTAGACGGTTACGAGCATGTGGTGTATAACCACTCGGAAGTGGTCAGTCAGGCCCGCAACATTGTTATCCAGAGCGATGATGCGACCGATGCGTTCTTTGAGCCCACTCTCTCCACAGGCGGCAGTGGCGTGCGCATTCATGCCGACCAGAAGCTGGAGCTGGAGGCATCCATGACGGCGGAGGCCCGTGAGAAGCAGCTCGAGGATCGTGCGAAAGCTGCCGAAGATGTCAAGAAGGCCCTGAAGGAAAAGGCCGACAAACAGAAAGAGGGCTTTAAGAAATCCATAGAGGAGATCCAGAAGCTGATAGAAGAGAAGGAGAAACTCTGTAAGGACCTGACAGCCGTGCGTACAAATGCCAGTGAGGTGGTGGAGCTTGACCGTGATATACGAGAGTTGTCGTCAAGCATCTGTACGAACATTTATGACTATAGCGACGTGCTCTCTCAGTTGGCCGAGGCCAACCGTCAGGCCAAGGTGTTCAAGGAACTGAAAGGCAAGGTTGTCAAAGGCGACGACTTTAAGAAGAAGTCGACGGGTGCTGCTGTGACGGTGAAGGGCGAGTCGATCAGCCTCGTATCGGCCGACGGCGAGAACAACCTGCGCGACAACGAGGGCTCGGGCATCACCATGACCGCCAACAGCGTGAGCATCGCCTCTATAGAGGAGGACGGTAAGCTGAAGGAGAAAGGTAAGGTGAGCGTGAAGGCCATGAACATAGAGATGGCTACTGCCGGCGAGGCCGACCAGAAATACGAGGAAGGCGAGCTGACGACCGCCACCTATGCCGCAGAGGGCGACTTCACACTGAAGTCGAAGAACATCACCTTCGAGAGCGTGGACTACGAGGTAGCCGATAAGAAACTGAAGGAGAAGGCCCTGACGGCCGACAGTAAGATCAAGATGCGCGCCAAGACCATCGAGGTGAGCACCGAGGCTTCTGCCAACATTGAGGTCGACGACAAGGGCAAGCAGACGAAGGGTGAATACACGGCCGAGGGTGATGTGATCTTCAGGTCGAAGACCTTCACCGTCGAGAGCCTCGACAGTGAGTTGAAGGACGGCAAGCTCGAACCGAAAGCCCTTACCAAGGACGGTAAGGTATCCGTACGCGCCGAGAAGACGGCCTTCCTGGCTGCCGATGTCGAAGGCAAGTCTACGGGTAGCTTCAGCGTCAACGCCAAGGCCGTGGACGTGAAGTCGATGGATGTCGACAAGGAGAAGCTCACCGACGACAAGCTGGCTGCAGGCAGCACGATGACGCTCGTCTCAGAGAAGATGTACGTGGGTGCGAAGTCGAAGGATGTCAAGAGCAAGAAATTCCAGGCTGTCAGCGAAGAGATGGGCCTGTTTGCCGACAAGACCTTCGAGGCCCAGCAGGGCGACGGCAAGGCCGTGGTTCAGCTCGACGGCGGCAAGACTGCTGTGGGTGGCGACAAGACACAGATCTATGGCGAAACGACCATCAATGCCAAGACCGAGGTCAAAGGCGAGGTCAAGGCACCGAAGGTATCTGCCGACAGCGTGGAGGCCAAGAGTGCGCTCAAGTCGCCCAACATCAGCGACGGTATGGCCGCAGGTGGCGGTGGCGGTGGCGGCAGCTTGAGTGCGAAGCTGAAGACCGAAGACGCCCCGAAGGAAGGGTAGGAGAAAGGTAAAAAAGTAAAAAGGTGAAAAAGTAAAAAAGTAAAAGAATGAATACGATAATCAATATAAAGCTTCAGGATTTTACACAAAAAATTCGTGGCTACAACATGCTTTTCAACTACCGTCTGATGAACCTCTGTGTGAAGGCGGAACCCGCCGCACTCATGCCCGTTACGGTGGAGATCTTGGGCAAGGAATATAATCTCGAAGAGGTGGCGGAGATCCGTCGCCCAGACGAGTATCATCTGGAAATCAGGGCGAACAACGAGAACAACCTCGATGACATCACTGGCTATATCTTCGACGTGCATCCGGAGTTTATTCTGGAAATGAAAACCGAGAAGGATACCGATGATAACGAGCACCGCTATGCCTCGTATTCCATGCCCGATGTGGATAAGGACCGCTACGACTTGCTGACCAAGTTGACTAAAGGCTTCTATGACGAGTGTACCGTTCAGATAGATGCAGCCTATGCCAAGGAGCAGGCCAAGTTTGTTGACCTGCTGCTTCATGCGCCGGCAGAGGATGCCGACGAGGCCAAAGGAGAGATGAAAACCCTCTACGACGATGGCAAGGACGAGGCCGAACAGATACGCGATGCCAAGCTGATGGAGATCGAGGAGGCTTATCAGCACTATCTGGAGGGACATCCCTCAGACATCTATTACGATGAGGACCTCGATGAAGACCAACCTGACTACGACGTGGTCAAGGAGTGGAAGCCGACGGACGAATAAACGGAATCAAGAATTTATCAAAGAATAGAGCAATGAAAAAAAATATTTCTACGGCCTTTGCATCGGCAGTCGTGATGACACTGTCGGTGGCCGTCAGTTCCTGTTCATCAAGTGACAACGACTTGCCCGAGGTGTTTGCCGAGCTGACGCTCGAGGCATCCAAAGGAGAGTATACGGCGCCCGTAGAGACGCGTACGATCACCGAGGCCAACTCTACGGTGGTGTCTACCTGGAAGACCTCCGACAAGGTGGCTGTCTATAAGAAAGGATGGGGCGCGAAGATCGGCGACCTCGCTCCGAAGGCCGACAGCGACAATGCCAGGACAAAGCTCGACGGCAGCGTGAACTCGGCGGGGATGAATGTGGGCGACAAGATGGACCTGATCACCCCGCGTACCGACTGGTCGTACGCCGAGCAGGACGGTACGCTGGAGAAAATCTCCAGCACCTACGACTATGCCGTGGCCGAGGCACAGGTGATCTATATCGACAAAGAGAGCAATAACAAACTCTATGCCAGCAATGCCATCTTCGCTCCTCAGCAGACCATCCTGAAGTTTACACTGAAGAATGATGACGGCTCACAGGATCTGGTGGTGCCGTCGCTCACCATCGTCAGCAGCAGTGGCAAGATCGTGCTGTCGCGCAATCTCGACGGATCGACCGTGAACTACGGCGGTCTGACCGTTACGCCGTCTGCCGCCACTAAGACCTTCTTCGTGGCACTGCGCAACGACCATGACGGTGCTGACACCTATACGTTTACGACGAGAGCCAACAATACCGTGTACTGCTATACCAAGGAGAACGTGACCTTCAAGCCCGGTGAATTCTGGGACATCGTGATATGGATGAAGGACATGAACAACACTTACAGCGAACGTACTGGTTACACAGACAAGGGTGACACCGTTTGGCAGTAAACTCATAGCACTTCTTGCCGTAGGCCTCGCTTTGACGGCCTGCAGCAGCGACCTCGCCCTGGAGCATCGTCCACAGGGTGGGGATGTGCTTGTGGTGGATGCCACCAAAGACGGTCGTGCCCAGACCCGAGGGCTTACCAACAATGTTCAGACCATCTGGAGCGAGGGCGACGCCGTGGCCGTGCTCACAGCCGACGGCTCGCAGATTGGAACGATGACGCCCTTGAACACAGGATCGGCGACGGCGCGCCTGAAGGCCAACCTTACTTCGCCGGTTGCCTTGAACGATGCGCTCACCCTGGTGTTCCCCCGTACGGGGCAGGACTATACCGGACAGGTGGGTACGCTGGCCGACATCGCTGCCCGTTACGACTATGCGACGGCGGCGGTGCGCATCCGATATGTCGAGGATGGTATCGTATCGGCCACCAATGCCGTGTTCCAGAATCAGCAGGCCATCGTGAAGTTCTCGTTGAGAGACGGTGCTAACCCCCTTCCGGTGACGAGCCTCTCGATTGCTGCCGACGGACTGAAGCAGAATGCGACCGCCACAGGCGAACTCACCATCACACCTGCTGCGGCCACCAGTGACATCTATGCGGCCCTGAGCGGCGTGAATGGCAAGGTGACCCTCACGGCGACCGTGGGGGATGATACCTATACCTACACCACCGCTAATAGTCAGACCTTTGAGAACGGCGCCTATTATCCCATCACGGTCTCGATGAAGAGCAACCGAGACCCGATGCTGGGCAATCCGCTGACGTTAGAGGCTGTTGGCGACGGCACGCAGATTACCTTCATCAATAAGTCGAAGGGAAATGTGCAGGTCAGCAAAAACCTGACAGACTGGGAGAATATTGCTCCGGAAGCATCGCGTAATATCTCCCTGTCTGCTGGCGAGAAGGTTTATTTCCGAGGTAACAATGCCTCCTATTATCCTGACAACGAGGCCTCCAGCATCACGTGTACAGACCCCTGCTATGTGTATGGCAACATCATGAGCCTGGTCAACGCCACTGCCTTTGACAAGCTGACCAGTCTGCCAGACGGCAACGATACGTTCCGCAGTCTCTTTGAGAATAACACCCAGATCATGAGCCATCCGGATAAGGAACTGTTGCTGCCTGCCACAACGCTGCAGCCTAACTGCTACCGCAATATGTTTGCCGGTTGTACGGGCCTGACTAAAGCACCAGTGCTGCCGGCTTCCACACTGCGTGCCGGTTGCTATCAGTCGATGTTTACGGGATGTCTCAACCTGGCTTATATCAAGTGTATGGCCACGGACATATCAGCGACGGGTTGTACCTCTAACTGGGTGAACGGCGTGAAGGCGTCGGGCACCTTTGTCAAAGCGTCGTCGATGGAAGGCTGGAGCGCTATCACGGACGATGCCTCGGGCATTCCTCCAGGGTGGAAGGTTACTTCTGAATAATGGGAAAAACAGCTCCAGATATAAGTATTTAGCCGTCAATAGTTAAAAAGATTAAAAAATGGGCGGCTAAATGCTTTTATGTAGGCGGTAATAAATTTTTTTTTGTACTTTTGTAATCTATAAGAAACTTATAACTAAAGTATATGAATGAGAATCTAAAGTCTATTGCCAATTCCTTTGCAGAGGAGTATTGTAGTGATGCCATCTATCCGGCACACCTTTTTAAGGCCATCCTACACAAGGAGATTGGGCTCGTCCATTTCATTGAGACTGAACTGGACAAGGATTATTTTTATCTTCAGGACTGGGCTGACGTGCAGATGCAACTGTCGCCACGCGCCGTACGTCCGATGCGTGATCTGGAATACAGCGACGAGAGTGTGGCTGTGCTCGAGGAGGCCGAAAACTACAAGGTGAAGTTCGACCTTGACGAGACGACCGACGTGTGCGTGTTGGCTGCCCTGGTAACTCCGGGTGTCGGCTTTTCATTCGACCAGCTGAAGACATTGCCCCTGACTCCGTCGGACATCAGTGCCAAGATGGGTGGTGGTGCGAACGTGGAGGCTCCCTATATGGAGGGCGCTGAGCTGACGAAGAAGACTGCTGCCTCAGGCGGTAAGGGCTGTCTGGCTAAGTATTGCGTTGACAAGACGGCTGTGGCCCGTGCCGGCAACCTCGACAACGTGATTGGTTTTGAGAAAGAAATCGCCATTATCTACGAGATATTAGGCCGTAAGACCAAGGCAAACCTGCTGATTACCGGTGAGGCTGGTGTTGGTAAGACTTCGCTGGTGAACGGATTCGTTCGCGAACTGGCTGCCGACCATGTTCCCGGATTCCTGAGCGGTGCCGTGGCTTATGAACTCGATACGGCTGCCCTTGGTGGCGACGCCCAGTATAAGGGTGAGGTGGAGGATCGTTTCAAGAACGTCATCACGGAGGTGGAGAACCTGCCGAATGCCGTGCTGATCATCGAGTCGATCGACAAACTGTTTGATAAGCAGGGCTCGCTGTTTGGCGCCTCTTCCATCCTGAAGAACGAATTGTCGAAAGGCCGTCTGCAGCTGTTGGCTACCTCCAGCATCGACGGTTATACGAAGAATATCGAGACCGACAAGGAGATGATCTCTAAGTTGGAGAAGATCACTGTGGAAGAGCCCACAGCCGACCTGACACTGCGTATCCTGAAGGGTGCGCTGCCCGCTTACGAGGAGTATCACGGTCTGAAGATCGACGAGCCTGTGATGGACGAGGCTATCCGTCTGGCTAAGCGCTATCTGACGGAGAAGTCGCTGCCCGACTCAGCCTTCGACCTCATCGACCGTACGATGGCTCAGGTGAAGACGATGAACGACCTGACCGGTAATATCATCGACGAGCTGAAGGGTAAGCTGGAGGCTATCAAAGCATCGGCAGAGGGTAAGGATAAGGCTGACGAGGGACTGATGAAGGAACTCGACTGGCTGAACTACGAGCTGTTCAATAAGGTGAGCTGCATCCTGTTGGCCGGTGTGGATTCAGATACCGACTTCAGCAAGATAGCCACGATTCAGGAGCGTATTGACTTCCTGGCTGGTATCCTCGATAAGCTGACTGAGCTGAGCGCTGAGCAGCGTACCGACCTGAAGGGTGACGACTTGAGTGCCGTAGTGGCTAAGCAGACCGGTATACCTCTTGGTAAGGTACAGACGAAGGAGCGCGACCGCCTGATGGGTGCTGAAGAGACCCTGAAGAAGCGCGTGGTTGGTCAGGATCATGCCGTGAAGAAGGTGCTCGATGCCGTATACGAGGCCCGTTCTGGTCTGAGCAAGAAGGGACAGCCCATGGGTTCGTTCTTCTTCCTTGGCCCGACTGGTACTGGTAAGACCGAGTTGGCAAAGGCCCTGGCTACGTTCCTTTTCGGCGACGAGAGTGCACTGATCCGTTTCGATATGTCGGAATTCAAGGAAGAGCACTCAGTGGCTCTGCTGTATGGTGCGCCTCCGGGATACGTAGGTTACGAGGAGGGTGGTCTGTTGGTGAACAAGATCCGTCAGAACCCCTATGCTGTGGTGCTGTTCGATGAGATCGAGAAGGCTCACAAGAGTGTGTTCGACCTGTTCCTGCAGATTCTTGACGAGGGTAAGCTCCATGACCGTCTGGGTCGTGTGGGTGACTTCTCTAACGCCCTCATCCTCTTCACCTCAAACATCGGTGCACAGACTATCGTTGAGAAGTTCAACAGCGGTGTCATCCCCGAGAACAACGAGCTGATGGACATCATGCAGGGTTACTTCCGTCCGGAGTTCCTGGCCCGTCTGACCGAGATCGTCCCGTTCTCACCGATCACCGACAAGACCGTGACGAAGATCTTCGATATCCACCTGAAGGGCTTGCTCAAGCTGCTTGAGGAGCAGAACATCGAGCTGACACTGGATCCGAAGGCCCGCGAGGCTATTGCCCTGCGTGGCTACAACCAGCAGTACGGTGCGCGTCCCGTCATCGGTATCATCCGTAAGGAACTGCGTCACCCCATCTCTAAGATGATGATTGCAGGTAAGGTGAAGCCGGGCGACAAGATCCTGGTAGAGGTCGACAAGGATGCTCAGGCAGTCTTTGTGATCAATGGCGAGAAGGCGGATAATCCCGAAGGTAAGGCAGAGGCTCCTGCTGCAGCAGAGAAGAAAGCAGCAAAGAAAGGAAAATAAGAGTTTAAATTTTAAATAAGTATTCACTAAAATCCATTACAATTATGGCAATGAAGGAAAATTTTATTTCCATGGCTCCCGATGAGGAGAGCAGTGCGAAAGTGAGTTTGATCGACCAGAACAAAACACTGATGATCGATCAGTACACAAGTGATGTAGAGGCTGGCAATCCCGAGTTTGTAGAGGATATCCAGAACATTAACGACGCCTTTGAGCACTTTAAGCCGAAGGTAGACGTGACCTTTACCGACGCCGATGGTGGTGCCGTTGAGGAGTCACTGAAGTTTGGTGAGATCCGCGACTTCGAGGCACAGGGCGGTAAGGGCAATCTGGTGAAGAACAGCCCGTTCCTGTCAGGTACTAAGGAGCAGATTGATACGAACGTGAAGATCCGCAAGAGCATTGAGCAGAACCGCAAACTGCGCGACATCCTGAAGGAGGCTGGCAGCCGTTCTGAGCTGAAGGAGATGCTGCAGGGCATGCTCGATGAACTGAATGGCGCAGAGTAATTTATTAAATAAGTTAATAGGTATAAAGAGATAATATCATGGCAGATGTAGAAATGCAGAAAGCCCAGGCCGCCGGTCAGGCCGGTGCCGAGCTTCAAGAGAAAGAAGGTAAGAAAGATTTGCTGAAATCATTTGGTGGCTTTAATGCTATCCGTGGTTTCATGCCTGATGCCGACAATATGAATCCTGCCCGTAAGGCAGCCAAGGACGTGTTCCTGAAGGACAAGCGTTTCAAGGATAAGCGCGAGAGCCTGAAGAAGGAAATCGCCCGCTGGATTGAGTTGCTCAGCGACGACAGCATTGATAGCGCTACTGGTTTTGCCGATGCTTGTAAGAAGGACGAGGAGAAGTACACCAACGTGCTGAAGCAGGGTATCACCGACGCCCTCTATGCCACACAGAATCTGGAGCGCAGCTATCGTCAGCTCGACTCTTTCTTCAAGACCTGTGGTACCGATAAGGTGAAGAACCTGCGTATCATCAACGTGCTGAAGGAAGATATCGCCGATGCCGACTCAGGCTTCGCTGGTGAGGTGGAGAACATCCTCCGCAACGGTTTCGACCGTCTGAGCCTGAAGGATGCATACAGCCTCGTTTGCGTACCTGGTGCTGTGTTCACCGACAAGGTAGACCTGCTGCAGTGGGCTAAGATGGCATTCAAGTATAAGGTAATGATGATCACCGACCACGCTGATGAGTACTCGTTCGATGACCTGCAGGCTAACACCGAGGGCTATCGCGACAGCGACCAGTGTCTGATGAATGTGGTGATGACCGCTAACTGGCTCGTAGGCCGTGAGGCTGAGAAGATGTCTTCTGACGAGGAAGACCAGAAGGCTTTCTATATCGCACCGGCTGCCGCCCTCTGCGGAAAACTGTACGACGAGACCGCTAATATGGCACAGGGTGCCGGTGGTAAGAAGTATGGTACACTCGACGGTGTGAAGGGCGTTAAGAGCGACCTGCTGAAGTCAGAGATTGCTGCCCTGATGGACAACCAGGTAATTCCTATGGTTTACTCTGAGGGTCGTGTGATGGCATTCAACAACACCACGCTTTACAACGGTGACCTCGACGCTATGAAGGAGTATCCTATCGTACGCGTGTTCGACTGGGTGAAGAAGGTGCTGATGAACTTCGTACACGAGGTGGCTCTTGAGAACTGGGATCCATACAACAGCCCGAAGAACCTGAAGGCTAAGATCCAGGAGTTCCTGAATGCTTACAAGGGTTATGGCAACCTGTTCCAGAATTATGAGATTGGTGAGCCGCGTCAGGATCCTGTTACCAAGCAGATTACCTGTGACATTACGCTGACCCCGTTCTATGCTGCCAAGAACTTCGTGATCAAGGTGGCTGCTGACAAGAAGGACAAAGAAGCCGCTATGGCAAGCGCATAAAAATATTTTATCAACAATTAAAAACAAACAATTATGGCAAAGACTCCAGTTTCAATGACCATTGATGGTTACAAAGACAGAGAAGTCCTGATGGTGACCTATGAGTTCAACCAGGCAACAGATGTAGAAGGCCAGATGGCTGGCATTCCACGTGGCGGTAAGATTACTGTGCGTGTGAAGGCTCTGAACGACGGAACTCCCGACCTGCTGGCATGGATGACAGAGCGCAGCCTCCCGAAGAACGGTGAGATCAAGTTCTTGGAGACCAAGACCAACAAGGAGATGAAGAGCATCAAGTTCACCAACGGCTACTGCGTCAACTTCGAGGAGAAGTGGGAGGACAAGATGGGTCACTTCGAGGAGATCACTATCACCTGCAAGGCCATCGAGTTCGGCAACGTGAAGTACGAGAACGACTGGGCATAACCCAAAGGTGAAAAGGTAAAAAAGTAAAAATTAAGTTGAACCATATTAAAACATCATTATTATGGCAGAAAATGTAACCCCAGTAGTACTTGAGATCAAGGATTTTGAGCCTCGTGAGGTGATGATGGTAGACTATAAGTTTGATCAGGCTACCGATCGTGAAGGACAGATTGCAGGTATCCCCCGTGGTGGTAAGGTAACAGTTCGTGTGAAGGCAATGAACGACGGCAACAACCAGCTGATTGCCTGGATGCTCGATCCAACAGCCCCGAAGGATTTCTCAGTAAAGTTCGTGAACACTGTGGACGGTGCAGCTATGAAGGAGCTGAAGGGCACCAACTGCTACTGCGTCAACTATGTTGAGAAGTGGGAGGATGGTGAGCAGCACTACGAGGAAATCGAAATCGTATGTCAGAAACTCGAGAACGGTCCTGTCAGCTACGAAAATCCTTGGAAGTAATATTCCAATACCCTCATAATCAATTGATTCGGCCTGAAAAGACCGGGTCAATTGATTTGCCGTGTAAATAAGAACCCTAAAAACCATTACAATTCTATGGCACTAACAGCACGTCTTCAGTTCGGCGATAACGAGTCAAAAACCTACCCGACAGAATATCTGGTAGCAGACTGCCACTGTCATTTTACGCGTCACCACAATCAGTTCCATCCCGATGCAGATGCCCGTTGTGAACGAGTTGAAGTGATTGTCGTGGCACCAGGAAAAGAGAACCTTAATCTCTTCGACTGGTATATCAGCGGTAACCCGCTCAGTGGTCGTTTATTGTTCGACTTGTCATCTATGCATGGCGGAGAATTTACGTCGGCGAAGGAGCTGCTGTTTGAAGATGCCTATTGTTTTTCATTGGCAGAAGACTATCATGTAGACACCTCAAACCGTCGCTGTTTGAAGCTCTCTTTCATGGCAGAGAAAATGATCGTGAATGATGTAGAATATAATAGTCCCATCTGATAAATCCCCAACGACTATGGCAATAACGCTATCCAACCATTTGAAGGCAACGCTCTATCCTGCCAATATCCTCACGGAAGAGATATGCAGGATACCTTTAGACAAGTGCTTCACCATACTCCATTTTAACTATGCGTGTAGTCGGGAACGGAACAAGTCGGGATTTCCCCAAGGGAATACCACGACCACTTTCCTTGAATTCACTATCCGACTGTTACAACCTGATGATGGTAGATATTTCTATCAGCTGATGCAACAGAATGAGCCAGGTGACTTTACATTCATGTTTAATGCAGATATTCAGAAACGTCAGTTTGTGACTGGTTACGAGGATGGTATGGTGGTTTGTGGTTATGTGGTAGACGTTGAAGACGACTATTCCACGACCCCGGTGGCGGATGGAAGTACGGAACAGATGATGATCCACGTGAAGCTGCTGGTTGCCAATATCACTTATATAGGCATGAATGGTAACCGCTCCATCATCATCTCGCGAGATAATCAATAACACAGTAAAACTAAGAACAAGAATATATGGCAACCTATAAACTGACTGTCGGTGACATCAAGGATATTGAGTTGAGCAAAGATACAGCTAAAGTCACAATCAACAGCATTGTCTATTCGGTAATCATGGAGAGCCTGACTTATACGAAAAAGATCTTTGCTCCCAATGAAATTCATACCGTACTCAGCATTGTGAAAAAAACAGATACAATAGCTGATCCTCCCAAATTAAGTGAGCTTCAATCCGTCTTCTCAAAGAAGCTGGTGACACTGTATGACGACACAGTCAAGGTGGCAGAGAATTTCTTCGTGTATAAGATGAAACCCAGCAGGAGTAAGGATGGCCAACAGTCTTCCGTCCTGAAAGTGGAACTTTTTATCTACAGTCTCGATAAACTTCTAACAATCGACAAATATTGCAATGCCTTTACTGGCAAGAAACTTGGAGGCGAGATCTTCACGGATGAGATCAAAAAATTCAAGATTGGAAGTACTGCGTTAGAGGGCGCAGTAAACCTGCAGATCCTGAATTATGTCAGTGAAGTGGAGAAAGACGATAAGGACAATAAGAAGACAGTCGAGGTGCGTCAACCCTATCTGGTGCAGTATAATGAGAGTTTCTACGACTTCATGGCGCGTAGTGCCATCCGTTGTGGTGAGATGCTGTATTTCGAGGGTGGCAAGCTGCACCTGGGTATGCCTGTGGTTCTTAAGGTGACAGACGATCAGGCCACAAAGGCTGACAGCGTGGATCTTGAAGACTGCATGGAACGGGCGGTACCCCTTTCCGACCGCCACTATAACTACATGGACCGTTCGAAGGACAACGACAACCGGTATACCAATTCTACCTTCTCGCTGATAGGCAGGTTCGTCTCGACCGAGGATCCTGTAATAACAGGGAAGAAGGAAGATGGAAAGGTGACGGAGGTCACTACGAATAATTGTGAATGTGGAAAAACAACCATCACGGTAGAGAAGGTCTATTTCACTGATAAATCCACATCTCCTGCCAACAAACTGAAGGGAGAACTTAGTAGTGTGACAACAACCTACAAGGTGGAAGACTCCAGCGGTAATGCATTGTTGATGGAAACTGAAAAGGTGGAATATATCTATGAGCTTGACAAAGGAAAGAATGATTACAAGAAGGAAGACGGCAAATACGTCTATACGACAAAGAAGACGATAACAGAGCCGACAACAGGCTCGAATGACGAAACATCCTTAGGCAACTACAACCTGCCAATGTCTAACGATGCTGTTTTTGAGGAATTAAAGAAAGACGGCTATACCAGTCTTGTGGATGAATGGTTTGATTACAGGACGTTCCTGTTCAATGATCTGTTCCTGAACCTGCTTGACAGTACGACGCTCTACGATGCTATAGCAGATTTGGCTTCTGGATTGCTCTGGGGTCTCGGAGAGGCTGATATGGCTCAGAGAAAGAAGAACAACAAGAACAACGACGTCAATCTGACACTTACAAGCACTAAGAATCCGGACCAGACAGATGATAGCACCTTTAACCTGTTCTCTACGCTGAAGGCGAATATGAAGCCATCCACATTTGATGTGAATAAGGAAGGGTCAGTCGTGTCTTTGCTGGTGGCAGATTTCTATTCCAAGATGCGGATGGCAGCGACGACTGTCAGTCAGGTACGTGTCAGACTGAACTATGGAAGTTCGAATCCCGGACTCTGCTTAGGAGATGTCATTAAGGTGGATGACGACTACTATGTGGTCGTACAGGTGGAACTGGATGGTAAGGACCATGTTGTAGAGGCTATTCCTCCTTTCTATAAGAAAGTAGAGAACAATAAACTTAGTGCAGCCATCCCATGTCCGCCACTGATGCCGGAGATTCCTGATGTCAGGACATCGGATGCGCAGGTGGCCTTTGTAGAGAACAATCTCGACCCGAACAAACTTGGACGCGTCCGTGTGAGATTCCCCTGGCAGCTCAAGGATGGTGATTGTTCTCCTTGGATCCGTATGGCGACACCCTTTGCCACTAATGGTGGCGGTGTGACGTTCAAACCAGAGAAAGGTGATGAGGTCTTGCTTAACTTCGAAGACGGAAATATTGAACGTCCGTATATCGTTGGCTCTCTTCAGTCGAAGTACGTCACAGACAACTGGGGGGCTTTGGCCGATCGTGTTGTTCAGTCGAAGAATGGTCATGCGATAACCTTCACAGACAAGGACGACGGTCTGGCATTCCTGACAGGTATGGCTCCTCAGGTGAATCCTCTGGTTACGTTTATCAAGAGTTTCCTTCCTGCTTCCGATCAACTGATAACGTTCCAGAATATGGTAGACCTGACTGGCGGTATCAAAATCAGCGACCGTTACGGATTGTATTCCATCAACATGTCGTCGGACGGCAGACAGGTCAATATCAATTCCCCGTTGGGTGACGTAAAGCTCAATGCCTTTACGGGAATAACGATCTCAGCCCCCAACGGCAATATTGATATCAAGGGTAAGAATGTGACTATAGCAGCCAGCAATAAACTGACTCTTGAGTCTGGTTCTGCTGTCAGCGATCGTTATATCAATAAGGATGCTTTTACATCCAAGGATGGTTTCTTGACTTCGTTGGTGGGGATAGGTACAGATATGTTAGACAGAACTTTGGGCAAACTCATCGATCTGTCATTCTTCCGTACAATCTTTGAGGTGTTTACTCGTCCGGTAGACGGTACGCTTAAAATCAGGTCGAACACTTATCTGCTTCTTGAAGCCGGTAAGGGTTCTGCTCAGGTTCCTCATGCTGACTTTAATAGACCTAAATGGGAAGGAGTACAAGGTAATGACTATGTGGCACAGGCTCCATTGTTGGGCAAGTTAACAAATACGATAGATGCCCTTACTTCAGACACAACAACTGTTTGTCAGAAGATGAAGACAGCCTTTAACAAATCTAAAACGAAGAAATCGGATTACGAGAAGACTGATGTGTCGGGCTTCAAATGTTATGATAGCCTGACAAAGATGAAAGTGAATGATATTGTTCAGAAGGTATATGCCAAGAGAACTGATAAAAATTTTAGTATTTATACAGTTATTGAGGAGAAAGACTTTGACTTTGACAATACAGAAGGCTTTAAGCTCAAGATTGGAGATAAAAAGTTCGAAAAACCGAACCAGAAAGAAAACGAAGAAAAGAAGGCTTATGGTTTGAGGATAAAGGAAGCCTATGAGGCGTATAAAAGAGACAAGGCCGATGATAATAAGATAATCAGACCTAGGCGTGCTGTTGTTCTTGAGAAAGCCAGGATACTTGGTTTTCAGCTGAAAGTCCTGTTTGATACAGTTGCCGCTTGGAAGAACTTTAAATTTAATGCGGCTCATCAGGGAGATCTCTATTATTCTTCAGATAGTATTATCAAGAAAGTTCAAGATCTTAATATCTTTGACAATTTTGTTAGCAAAGTGGACGGTGGTACGGTAGAATTTGATAAGGACGTCTTTAAAGATTTTGACAAGGATCTTATTAAGATTCACCGTGAGATTGTTTATGAACTGATAACTGAAGTAAAGACGAAGGATGGCTATAAGGATATGTTTAGTGTTGATTCCAAAGCAACTAAGCCTGACTTTGGAGATGATGCCAAGTGGAAAGAGTACGCTGACTATATTGGCGATCCGACCTCGGTTGCGTCTTACGATGTAGGTGCAAAAACCTACTTTAAGAATTATTTCAAGACGAATTTCCTTAATGACTGGATTGATGCCGTTGGTAATCCTTTAAGTAATCAATGGAAATGGAAGGCTCCGGAGAAAGGACGAATTCTAATCTCTGATACACCGGGACGAACCATTCATTTCGATGCTGAGCAATTGGTAACCGATCATAATTTCGGTGAAGTGACCAATTCTCATCCTATAGAATTAAGACGTATAGTTAATGCTGTAAAATAAAAGATGTGACTATGGATACAGTATTCAGTGATTGGAAGGAAGCGCTTCAGAACCTGCAGGATTGCGTTGAGAAGGATCTGGAAGAGATACGCAAGCAGAAGGCAGAGGTGCAACAGATCAAGATAGATATCTTCAACCGGCTGGCTGAAGGCAAGTATTTCCGTGATGACAAGCGGATTGTGATTTCTGCGCCTGAGATCATTATCGGTGATGTGGATAAAAGTGGTACTCTCTGGGGCGATGGCGGAGCCGTCGTGGTCAGAGGTGGCAACGTGAGTTTGGAAGGTACCGGTGAAACAGGAACTGTGACAAGTCGTGCACCCTTTATTTCACAGATAGCCGTTGATCCGGGACCTGATGGCGTGGAAGAGGTCGTATGGCCTCATTCGCAAGTGGTTAGTCAAGCCCGTAATATCGTCCTTCAGAGTAACGAATCCAATGGTTATTTTTCAGAAGCCCCAGTTTCTGGAGGTGCTGGTGTGCGCATCCATGCCGATGACACGATAGAAATTAGTGCCACCAAGTCAGTGGAGAACCGGGGTAACTCTATCTCTGATAAGTTGAGCGACTTGAAAAGTGTCAAGTCTGATTTGAACTCTGAGGCTTCTGCAAAGATGAAGCAGGTGAACAGTATCATTTCTGACGTGGAGGATATTCTGAAGTCGGAGGAAGACCTGAAGGATGGGGAGTTGGATATCAGGTCAAATCTTGTAGACCTGGTTGAACTACAGAACCAGTACGAAGGAATGATACCGGCTCTCTATAATGCTGTAACCAACTGTATCGATACTCTCTCCCGTTTAGCTGAAACTAATAGGCGTATTACAGCTTTGGAGGCTGAGCAGACAGATGTGGATAATGCCAAGTCGGAATTTACGGATAAGACAACGGGTACACGTCTCACAGTGAATGCCGAACAGATGCTATTCTCGTCTGTTGATGGAGATGGTAATATCCGTACGAATGATGAGTCATCCATCCATATGCAGGCTCGTCACATGAGTGCTGATACCCTCAATGTTGATGGAACATTGATAGCAGATAGCAGTATCTCGTTCAACACTGAGTCGTTGTCAATATCGACAGCTAATACGGAAATGACCGATGAGACGAATGGAAGTGTCACTTCTGGCGGTTCTGTATTTATAGAAACGAAGGACTTTAGTGTTGTGGCAGTTGACTACGACATCAAGGATGGTGAACTGGAAGAAAAAGATCAAGCGTCTGAGAGTAGTGTTAGTATTCGTGCAGAAAATATAGATTTGCTCTCACAAGATAAGGACGGAAATACAACGGGTCAGTTTTCTGTCTATGCAGCCGACACGAAGTTCGGATCTATTGATAAAGATAAGAATACTACAGGTACCTTCACAGTTCAGGCACAGAATATGGCTCTATCTTCTACCGACAAGGATAAGAACGCCACGGGTCAGTTCACACTCGTTACCGAATTGGCTAGTGTTGCTGCCATCGACAAGGAAGGCAAGGCAAAGGGTCAGATCAGTCTTGATGCCAAGGATGTGTATGTGAAAGCTACCGACGTGGATGCGGAGAAACTGACTGATAAGAATATGGCAGAAGGCAGTAGCCTGACACTGTTGGCTGAGAAGATGTATATCGGACGTACCGATGCAGACAACCAGGCTAAGGAGCTGTTGGTATCTGCCGACAAGACGGGTATCTACGGTAAGACGACTGCCGAGATGCAACAGGGTGAGGCCAAAGCTGTGGTACAGCTCGATGGTGGCAATGTGGCCATCAGTGGTTCGAAGGCAGAGTTTTATGGTGATAACACCGTGAACGGCAAGACCGACTTCAAGGCTGATACCACCATGACGAAACTGACGGCCGACAACGTGGAGGCCAAGACCTCGTTCAAGAGCAAGAACATCAGCGACGGTATTGCTGTGCCTGGTGCTCCGTCATCGGCTAAGCTCAGTGCCAAGTTGAAAGAGGCTGATGCGCCTAAGGCGAAGGATGTGGAACTGCCTAAGGATGACGAGGAAGGAGACAATAATGAATAGTGAAAAATGAATAGTGATAAGTGAGCAATGAAAAAGAGTATAGAAACCCTGATTGGTGAGATGAAGACCAAGATGAGCGGTTACGCCGTCTTGTTGCAGTATCGGTTTATGAATCTTTGCATAAAAGCAGAGCCTGCAGCTCTTTTGGCAATCTCTGTCATCGATGAAGAAGGAGAAGAGAAGGATCTTGAGAGCGTGGCCTCAGCATGTTTGGCCAACGACTATCAGTTTGCAATCTACCCACATGATTCGAAGATGGTCTTTGCCATCAGCAAGGGCATTAAACATGCTCATCCGGAGTTCAAGATAGATGTTAAGTCAGAGGAAAATAGTAATGATTCTGGTGAAGATGAAAACAAGTATCTTCTCTGTACTATGCCAGAGGTCAACAAGGACCGTCATGATTCATTGACCGATGGAGTAGGTATGCTTTACGACCAGTGTAAGGCAAAGCTTGATGCTAACCATACTATCTATAAGTCTCGTCTGACAACCAAGTTATTGGGCAGTTCAAAAGAAGATGCTAAGGAGGCTGAGGATAAGCTGGAGGAAATCTATAATAAGCATGACGAGATATGTCTCCAGTATAAAGATGCCAAGCTGAAAGAGATTGAGGAGGCTTATCAGCGCTATCTGAAGGAGCAGGCTGAAAAGCAGACGGCTGCCGACGAGAAAGCGGCTGCCCGTGGAGAGAATGCGGGTCAGGCGTTCAACATCAATCAGGAGGATGAATAAAGAGCGGAAAGAAGTATGAAGAAAGGTATTCTGTGTATACTGATGGCTTGTATGGCTGCACTGGCTGATGCCCAGTACATCCCGGCATTCCGTACGGATACCATGGAGACGAAAGATCCTGGTAAGGGGTACTGGGACGAGGGTAACACCTTCAAGCATCTGGAGGTGTCGGTCTCGCTGGGTACTACCGGCATCGGTATCGACGTGGCTACGCCTATATGCGATTTCATACAGGTGCGTCTGGGCTATGACTATATGCTGCCTTTCAAGCGTAAGTTTGAAATGCCACTGGCTGGCGGCGGACAGGCTGCCCGTCAGTATGACGAGAAAGGCAATCGCAAGGTGACGCCGTTTACTGAGATTGCGGAGTACATGTATCAGCAGTCCGGTTACGAGATGGAGGATCATATCCAGTTGGATGGTAAGCTGACGATGAACAACCTGAAGTTGCTCTTCGATGTCTATCCGCTGTCTTATAACAAGCACCTTCATGTCACTGCCGGTATCTATTGGGGACCGCAGCAGTTCGCCGTGGCAGAGAAGGGTTCCGGGGCCGATGTCATGCTGAGCTATATGGCCAGCTATAACAAGCTCTATGACGAGGCAGCTGCCGACGACCCCATCAAGAAATACGGGCGTCTGGATCTCTATCCCGGTGACTACGGCCGTGACTTTGTGGTCAAGGGCGTGATGCACAAGAAGGGCGATCCCTTCCTGCTGCAGCCGGCTGAAGACGGCACGGTGCGCATCACTGCCAAGTCGTGGTCTGTGAAGCCCTATCTGGGTGTAGGCTATACCGGACGTCTGATCAAGAGTCGCGACGACTGGAAGGTGTCTGCCGCACTGGGTGTCCTGATCTGGGGCGGTACGCCGTTGCAGCAGACTCAGGATGGCACCGACCTCGAGGATGTCTGTAATATCAAAGGCACGATGGGGCATAGCATAGCCCTGGTCGAGGCCCTGAAGATCTATCCTGTCCTGAGTGTCAGGTTTGCAAAGACGTTGTTTTGAGTAACAAAAGATAGTCTTTCGCATGATAAAAGATAGTCTTTCGCATGATAAAAGATAATGTTTAATAAATAATAAGGTATATGGGAAATTTCGTATGTCAGGGAGCAATGCTCCAGTGTTCTTTTGGGATGGCACCTTCGACGCTGAACGTCATCGTGCCCCTTCGTCCCAAATGTGGCAATATGTTGATGGCCAACATTATGGATAATATTCCGATGGTTAACATCATGCCTTTCGGTATGTGCCAGTCGATGGCCAACCCGACGGTGGCTTCAGCCACAGCTGCAGCCATGGGTGTGCTCACGCCGATGCCTTGCATCCCTGTGATAGCAGCCCCTTGGACGCCCGGTGGTCAGGTGAAAGTGATGAATATGCCGGCACTTATCAACAATGCCAAGTGCATGTGTAACTGGGGCGGTCAGATATCGGTTACTAACCCCAGTGGCAGTATGACGACGCAGGGTAAGTGAAACGGTGGCTGTCGATAGTTGGGCTGCTGGTGCTGGCACTCACTGTAAGTGCGCAGCAGATGCGCGTGGAACGGTTTTCCAAGCAGAAGAAAGGACCGTTCAACATGAATCATGTGAAGACCGACAAGCAGTTGGCCACTATTGACATGAAGACAGGCGAGAAAGGCTTTAAGTTTCTTGCCAACGGAAAGGAAGAGGTGCAGGCAGAGGAGGCCGACGGTGCACTGTCGCTGAAGACGCCCGACAAGACCACGTTTCTGGTGATCAGTCATCCGGACTATGGTCAGTACACCTGGAAGGTGCCGGGAAAGAAGGGCCTTCGGAAGAAACAGCACTATGAGGCCAACTTGCTGACCTTCAGTCCTACCAAGTCATATAAGCTGCAGAAGCAGTGGGTGATCTTTGAAATACAGCCTAAGGATGCCATCGTCACCATAGACAGTGTGACGACGGCGGTTCGTACGGGCATCTGCCAGTTCAATCTGTCGGTGGGCACACACCCCTATAAGGTGGAGGCCCCTTTCCACGAAGAGGTGGTCGACAGCTTTGAACTCTCCGACACGGCGCGGCTCATCGTGCCGGTGGCCCTGAAGCCGTTCTATTCCTATCTTACCGTGAAGACCCCCCTGGACGAGGGGCGTATCATGGTCGACGGTCAGTGGATAGGCAACCACGAGGCTACGAGCGGACATCTGCTGGAGGGCAGTCACCGCCTGACGGTGATGGTCGGTCAGCAGTGCTACTACGAGGGCATGGTGACCATCGGTAGGGCAGAGAAGAAACAGATAGAACTGGCTGCCTCGGATCTCTATCCGCGCGTGACGAGTCATGAGGGTAGGGTGCCCTTGATGGCCAGTCTGCCAGTGGTGGCCACCGACTCTACGCAGGTCACCGACTCCGTGAGCGTGGCTGCCGTCGTGAAGAAGGCGCCTGTGACGATTGTGGCCCCCGACGACAGTACGGCCATCTGGGTGAACCGTGAGCTCATGGGCTACGGCACCTGGGAAGGGCAGTTGCCATTGGGCTATTATCAGGTGAGCACCGAGAAGGATGGTCTGGAGTCGCGGACGACGGCTGTCTGGATCGACGATGAGACGCCGAAGAAGCTTGAGCTGCTCCCGCCGATGACCAACTATGGCCTGCTCAATATCCACAGTGAGGAGATTGGTGCGAAGGTCTATATCAACGGTGCCCTGAAAGGGGTTACGCCCCTGGTGGTCGAGAACCTCCCTGCGGGTATGAACTGTAAGGTGAAGCTGACGAAGGATGGCTTCCGCGACAGTGAGACCATGGTGCAGGTGATCGGCAACGATATGGTCGACGTGAATATTAAAATGAAGAAGATATAAGGATGAAGGACAGTTGCTTCAGTCAGAGCCTGATTCAGTCCGCCCGTGTGATGGTGGTTGGCTGCGGTGCCTTGGGAAACGAGGTACTGAAGAATCTAGTGCTGATGGGCGTGGAGCACATCGTGGCTGTCGACTTCGATGTGGTGGAGATGGGTAACCTCTCCCGTTCTGTCCTTTTCACCGAGGCTGATGCCGAGGCCCGTCGCCTGAAGGTCGACGTGGTGGCAGAGCGCCTGGTGGCCATGAATCCGGCCATGGAGGTATGGACCGTCTGTGGCGACATCGCCTATGATGTCGGACTGGGACTGGTCCGCCAGATGGATGTGGTCATCGGCTGTGTCGACAGCCGTTGGGCACGTTACTGCATCAACCGCCTCTGTATGCGGGCAGGCATCCCTTGGGTAGACGGCGGCATCGACGGTCTGGAAGGAACGGCCCGTGTGTTTATGCCGGGAAAGAACTGCTACGCCTGCAACCTCGGACCTGAGGGCCTGAAGGATCTGGCGAGGCGCATGCCCTGCTCGGGCATCATCCGCCGGCAGGAACAGGCAGGGTCGGCACCCACCACCTCTATCGTGGCTTCGGTGATCGGAGCCGTACAGGTGCAGGAGGCACTGAAACTGATCCACCGTGAGGAACTGGAGGCCGGCAGGCTGACCTCCCTCTGTGGGAAGATGCTGTATTACGACGGGGAACATCTGACGACCCGCATCGCTGACTTTGCCGCCTATGATGACGACTGTGCCGAACATGAGCCGTGGACGCCTGTCAAACCGTGCCGTGTGATGCCCACCGACAGCGTGGCAGAAGCACTCCGGAAACTGTCGCAGGAGTTGGAAACGCAGGATGTGACGCTCTGTCTGACACGGGACTGTTACGTGGACTACGTGGCGCGGCGCGACAATGACGAGCGCACTACGGTGATGTGTCCCGGAAGGGCTGTGGAGGAGGTCACCGCACGGGATAAGACCCTACAGGGCGTCCCCTTGAGCGGACTCTACCAGCACGAGTATCGTCATGTCGACCGCTCGTTCCCCTATCAGGAACTGACGCTTGCAGAACTGGGCTTGCCGCCCCATGATGTACTGCATGTGTCAACCGGAGCGGGTGATTATTATTTTGAAATGGAAGAAGCATGAGACAAAGAAACAAAATATCTGAAGCCAGTGCAGAGATGCTGCTGAACTACCTCTATCCGGAGGTGGAACGGAAGTGGATTGCCCATGGTGAAGGCTCTTTCTACCGCAACTATAATAATGACCTCCTTGATTTCGATGATGAGACGATGGAGGCATGGCTGGCGCGCGACACCTTCCTGAACCTGTTGCCGCAGGGTGTCATCAACAACGACAATGACCTGAGGGGAGAGGATGCCGCCGAGAAGTTCAAGAAGATACAGCGCCGCATCCGACTGTTGAACGAGGCGTTTCTGCCTATCGATACAACTGCCTTCCGACAGCGCCTGTATGTGGAGCGTCAGGTGTCGGAACTCCTGCAGAACAAACTGTCGTATATTCTGAAAGAGTATTTCGGCATTAATCTGGACGAGGTGGAGAGCCCGCTGGTGAAAGAGGCTGCGCTCATGCTGCCCTATGTGAGCAGGATGCGTGGGAACTTCGGATATGTTGGCGCGCTATTGGGTGCGCTGCTCCATTGCAAGGTGAATACGATGACAGGCCGCTACAGTCAGACGGACACGACGCTCCGCTGGCTGCCTCGCATCAGGTATGAGCTACTCATTCCCGGTCTGTCGCCTGAAGAGTTCAGGTCGCTGAATACAGCGTTGCAGCCTTTGCGCGAATTCATCTGCGAGTGGTTCATCCCCTTCGAGGTGAAGTGCGACATACTGATTAAGGAACATCATTCAGAGCAGCAGGTGAACACCCGTCTGACTTTGGGCTATAATATGGAATTAAAAAACGAATGACGATATGGATATCAACTCGAGAATCAACTGGATGCCGGGCATGGAGGTCACTGCGGAGACCTTCCTCGGGATGGCCGAGAACTGGAACTACAAGTACAGGTTATCCCTGCGTGCAGCTCTTGGTAACAATAGGATGGGACTCTTGCCCGAGTCGGTCTTCAACTGTAACGGTATCTTTGTAAAGAACCGTTTCGAAGTTGACCACCTTCAGTGTCTGGCGCTCCTGGCATCAGGCAGGATTGTCAGTGCCGACGAGGATGTGCAAGTCACGATTCCTATGCTCTTCGGTGAGCGCTATTACCTGACTGTAGGTTTCGGCGAAGAACTGACGGAGTACGAGATGGATGGGGTGCCGTACGTTCGCCCGCATTATGTCTATGGTATCTCTACCATGGAAGATATTGAGGCCAATGACCTGTTCCCCCTGTTGAGGTTTAAGGTCACCGACGGTGTGTTCTCCATGGATACGGAGTTTATTCCGCCCTGCCTGCTACTGTCTGCCGACCTGCGCTTTTTGGACTATATCGAAAGGTATGTGGATAAGCTGTTCATCCTGGCATCCCACAAGAGCCTTGCCGATGGAGAAGGTAAGCGGACATTACTCCGTTATGTGTTCCGTCTGAAGGGCTATAACCTACAGAACAGTATGCAGGACTTCGTCTTGCTGACCCAGGAGATTGCGCAGGCCATCGACTATTATATCGTCACCCCCAACAGGGAGCAGCCCACGGATGTGCCGCTGCCGTCATATACCGATATCCAGATCTGGCTGCAGTGGCTCGACGACTATCTGGCCGGTGCCGCCGTCATCCTCGACGGTGTGGTGCTAGAAGATAACACCATCGACTACGAGGCTCTGCTGGCACAGGCTAAGGCCGAACTGTATTCCCAGCTGCATCCAGAGCTGATAGCAAAGCTGTTGGCCGACATGAAGGAGGAATTGCGCGCCGAGATGCAGCAGCAGACCGAGTCGCTCACCAACTATATCAATAATAATCTTAAGGCTGCCATTATGGAACAGTTGGGATCGGAGATGGACAATCGCATGACCCAGCTCAGCGTTTCGTTGAACCAGAAGTTCGATCAGTTGGGCAAGGATCTCTCAGAGTCGCTCTATGAGAAACTCTATTTCAACATGTTCGACCATCTGTTCAATGCCCTTTACGTGCCGGAGCCTGAGGAGAAAGAGTATATACCGCTAATCTGATGTGCTTATGACCAGTCTTAGCTTGCCACTACGTGTGAGTCCAAAAGGACTCGCGAGAGAAGAGAAACTGAAGAAGTCTCTGGATGCGTCGATATTCCTGATTCTGACAACGCCACAGTTCAGTACACCTGCCGACCCGCAGTTCGGATTTGTGTTCAACAACCTGCGTTTCGAGATCTTCAACGAGAATGAAGGCGTGGTCTACGATTCAGGTGATACCAAGTCCATGGACGACCTGCAGGGCATCTACGACAAGAAGATCTCCGGTTCGTCGAAGAGTATCAACACCTTCGCTTCCGAACTGAAGGAGTCGGTTCTGAAATATGAGCGCCGTTTGGAAGATGTGGCTGTATCGATGACATACATCCGTGAGGAACGGCAGATATATATTACTGTCAAAGGGGTGATTGTAAGTACAAAGGAGAATTATGTCTACAAACAGACAATCAGAGTCTGGAACTGATGATGATTGAAAATTGAAGATTAAAGCATGAAACAAACAATATTTGAGACCAGGCAACGAGCCGATGAGTTAATGCGTGAAGCCATCAATATCTGGCGGCAGAGCGACATGAATGATTTCCTGGAAGGTCTGGAGACCGACCCGGTGCTCTCGCTGATGTTGACAGCATTGGCCTATCAGATGAATGAGGCTGTAGGCGATATGGAAATGCTGAAGACCGAAGTGCTCGAGGAGTACGCTCATCTGCTGACACCTTATGAGGTGGGACATGCTGTACCTGCTACGGTAGTGTTGGAAACGGCCTTGCAGGATACGATACATGAGGTGGACATGACGCCCCAGAACGAGTTTACGCTTGCAGGTACCAACCATGTGTTTATTCCTGTGCTGCACACCAGGGTGATGAATGCTAGGGTGCGTTCCATCGTCAGGATGGATGGCCGCCGTTGGAAGGTGAGCCTGCAGTTCAAGTCGCCAGTCAGCGAGATATCGGGCCTGTCCTTTGCCGTGCGCAATATGAACTTCCAGGATCTGAAAGTGACCATCAAGGGACAACCTGTTCCCTTGGTCAAGCCCTGGGATTTTGCCGACCTCCCGATGTCGGAGTGCTTCGGCCTGGATACGATCCTCTATAACCGTTCACTGACCTATCAGGCGCAGGCCTCCTGTCTCGACCTCTTTGCCCGTCAGAACATCCGGATCTTCTGTGTGAAGCCTCATGCTGCAGGCAAGCTGTTGCCAACAGAGATGGAGACCGTCGACCTGCTGTTTGAGTTTATGGGTATCAGCGACAAGTTCCAGTTTGATAAGGAAAACTTCTCTCTGAACACCGTATTGCTAGCCAATGCGCAGATGCACACAGTGACGCTCTCGGCAGCCTCGCCTTTAGCCCGTGTGGCGGGATACGACAGCCAGGACACTCAGGGCGGACAGCAGTTCCTGCATGCCATTCGCCCACCGGAAGAGCAGATCTACGGCAACAGCCTCGTGGAGGTACGTCGCGTGGCAGCTGACCGTTTCAACCAGGGACAGCTGGTTCGTCTGCTGCACGCCCTGATAGCGAAATATCATTCTGACTATTACGCCTTCCAAGACCTGAAGGGCATCTCGGGCGATAAGACCATTCAGGCGTTGCAGGAGATTCTGGCACGACTGTTGGATGCTGCCCAGAAAGACAAACTGCGCCAGTTGCCTGGTGTTTATATCCTGTTGCGTGAGATGAATGCCATGCGAGCAGGTGGTGGCAGTGTGGATATAAACTACATGACGACTGCTGGTGCCAATGTGAATGCCTCTCTCAATGCCAGCAGCACGTTTACTGTGCCTACAGGCTTTAATGCCGCCGAGACACATCAGATTGCCAGCCCGGTATTGGGTAGCGATGAAATCCGTGAAGAAGGCGCGCTGGCCAGTCTGTCGCGCTATTACCTGGCCACTAACGACCGTATTGTGACACCTGCCGACATTAAGATATTCTGTTACAACGAACTCCTGTCGCGCTATGGTATCGTTCGTGACATGGTCAGCGACATCAGTGTGCGGCGTCGTCAGCAGATGGACTATCGTGACTGTGGTTATGAAATCGTCGTGGAGATTCTCTTGGCCGACAACTCTTTCGTGAAGCGCAGCTTTGCCGATAAGATTCCGCAGGTAGAGATCCTGCTGCAGAAGATGATTGAGGTGAGAAGTACCAACATCTATCCTATTCTTGTGAGTATTCAGATTAAGTAAACATAAAACCTATCATGCTATATGGATGAATTCTTTTTAGATATAGTTTATAAGAACAAGACGGTGAGGTTTAAGGTGATCAACCCAGAGGCCCCGTTGTCGACGCTGATGAACAATCTACGTCATGCCGTAGGCAGTGACGGTCGTCTGATCTTCGATTTCCCGTCGATTGATGAAACGGGAGCGCCGCTCGACTACTTCTTCGGACGTGAGGACCCGGAGATTCATGAAATCCGAGTGCTTCGTCCGCGTATCGGCCGTAACGACCAGACACTGGCCGACTATAACGTGCAGAATGGTGACAAAGTGTTCTTAATGCCAGATCCGTTTCCGGGATGAGAGAAAGTGAACGATATGCCGACCGGAAGTTCATCGGGCGCAACAGACGCCTGTTGAACGAGTGGCGAAAGCTGGAGGAGCATTTGGAGAACAGACGCGACATCCAGCTACAGGTTGTCCGTCGCAATGCCGACGGACTGCCCGTAGGCTATCTGGTCAGCTATCAGCTCCGGAGTATCTGCGGTGTCAGCAATCTGGCACATTTCGGTGAGCGGGGTGTCACCCATGCCCCTGTCTTCGCCACAGGTTTCCAGATGCGTATAGACATCCCTGAGGGTTATCCCTCCGTGGACAGTCCGGCAGTGTTCCGTTTCCTGACCCATGACGAAGAGGGGAATCCCATTCCGCATCCATGGCATCCGAACATCCGTTGGTTCGGTGACTTTGCCGGGCGGGTGTGCATCAATATGGCCGACACCTATACCGACCTCGTATGGGGAGTGGAGCGCGTGGCCCATTATCTGCGCTACGACGTCTATCACGCTGTCTCGGAACCACCTTACCCCGAGGACCTGAAGGTGGCCTCCTGGGTTATCCGTCAGGGTGAACCCAATGAATGGATTTACTTTGATAGTGATGAAGTGAAAAGTGAAAAATGAAAAGATATATGAGATATAAAATAACGTATGGTGTGAAAGACTGGTGGATTGCGAAAGTACTGGTAGTACTTTTCACTTTCCATTCCTCTCTTCTCACTTCTTCCGCTCAGACAGTCAGGAATGTGACCGTCAGTCAGGGGCAGGCCTTTACTGACCACATCAGTCTCGACGATGATGCTACCGACAAGGACATCATGGTCAAGTTCGTGTTCGATGAGGCTGCCAATCAGCTGACCGTCAGCCTGATCTCCTATCGTAATATCTTCGTATTCCGTGAGGATACTCGTTTCAAGCCCACCATCAAGGGCCGTACCATACGCCCAGACTTACTGCCGTATGTGGTAACCTTCGACCCGAAAGAAAAATACCGTTTCTCCAAACTCTTCAGGAGTACGGTCCCCAAGCCCCGTAGTCAGTATGTGTTCCATCGCTGGATAGACTATGAGGGCCTCCAGCCTGCACCACAGGAGTATGCAATGGTTAATGACTATATTACCCAGACGTTTGACATTATGAACAAACGCTCTTCTGTCGTGGTTCGCCTTCGTGACGTGCTCCTGATGGATGATGTCAGCAAGAAACCGAATAAGAAAGAGTATGAGATACGCTTTGGCCGCGACCTCTATATGGAGTATCATGTAGATATCCAGCGTAATCCCTGTTTCGGCCTGGATGAAGAGATCGCCTCGGCCACAACAGCGCTGGAAGGCATCCAGAAGAGTTATAATAATCTTCATAGTAAATTCCCCAATGGCATCGCTACCAATCAGGAGAGTTTGAAGTTGTTCCAGGACCTGAAGGATCTGCTTGTCAAGCAGTTCCCGCGTAAGGACGAACAGAGCGCTTGTCCCGATCTGCAGAAGGCGTTGGACGACTATAATGCTTATGCCGACTCTATTGCCAACATGAAATGTGTGTTGGGCGGTTCTGAAGGTGGCGGCGGTGCCGGTGGCAGTGGTGTCAATGCGAAGTCATTACTGTCGAAGGCTCGTCAGATAGATGCTGCCGTGGCTCGTTGGTTGCTCTCCAGCGATCCCATCGAGCGGCGCGATATCATCCTCCAGTGTGAGGGAACAATCAAGGAAGTCAATGCCTCAGTAAAGTCCATGGGCGTCTATAGCGCAGAACAGCGTCATGCTCTGTCGGTGTTCCGTGAGGCAGAACAATATTTTAGGAAGAATTGTCAGAAGTGATGATAAGAATAAGAAGTATGCTACTCATGGCCTTTCTGACCCTGATGCCGCTAGTGGCTGGGGCTCAGGAGTCCGCAGCGCCTGCTGAGGAGGACTTGGAGTCCACCTACATGGACATTCAGGAGCGCATGCTTTTGTTTGAGGAAGAACTGAACCAGCTCTATGCTCTCAGTCGCTTCCAGATGAACATCGATTTAGAGATGCCACTCAATGCCTCGTTGCTTGATGCTGTTTCCAATCGTCTGAACTCGTTGTCGAATGCCCTCAACTCCTTCTCCGTCAGATGGAACACTTATTCCCAGGCTCAGCAGGTGTATGTCGCCGACAATGACTCTTTGCTCAATAAGGTGGCACAGATCCAGCAGATGCAACAGATAGTGACCGACACCCTGACTGTGCGTCAGCAACAATATGAGCAGTTGTCTACCTTCTCAAAGGCTGAGCGTTTTATTTGGGGACAGGACAAGAAATACCGTAAGCTCTATCAGGATGCGACGAAATATTCGCTGTCACCGAAGCTGGCCTCCCAACTGGAAAAGGTGAAGGCTGAGGAGGCCAATATCTTTACCGAGGCCCAGACCCTCTTTGCGCAGGCTAAAGAGGCGGCAGAGGCTTTCCCGGGATTAGAGGTGCGCATGAAGGGCATGGAAAAGAAGTTTATTGAGTTGCAGAGCGTCTCGACGAAGATACAGGAGATGGTCTACAAACCCTTTATCCAGCGTATCAAGGATTATCTGATTGGCTTGGCGGCAGTGGCCATCCTAATGATGTTCTTCAACCTGTTTGCCCAGAAGCTGAAGCAGATCAAGGCTGCCCGAGATCAGGCTAAGAAGTTGAAAGAAAGTATGATGGGGCAGCGTGACTACCCGACGATATAATGATATTGAAGATTGTAAATTGAATATATATGAATAAGGTATATAAATGGTTATTGGCTGTAGGTGTCGCTCTTGGAGCGGCGGCCTGCGATGAACAGAGCGTTCCCAATATCGACGATTTGATGTCGCCTGAGGACTCCGTGGTGGTTTCGGGCGAAGGCCTTCAGATACATGATATAAAGTTCTCCGACGATTATAAGGTGATGACCGTGTCAGCCCGTCTGCTGCACGATGTTGGAACCTATGACCTCACGGATTCTGCCATGGTGAATGTCGATGTGCAGCAAGAGGTGAAACTCATCTCCGGACAGACCAGACAGGAGACCCAACCCGTCGTTACCGGTGTCACGAATGTCAGCCGGGAGCAGGTGGCCAAGCTCAAGATGCGCCTGCTCGTTCTCGTCGACCTCAGCCTGCCTCAGTCGCTCGTCGACGAGGAGCGCGATGCCGTACGTGAGATCAGAACCCTCTTTGGCGATCAAAACCTCTTCCTTTCTTTCATGCAGGGCGACAATGTGTCGGAGACCTATCAGGCCACTGACTATGTGATCAATAACTATTTCGTGCATCATGATCCAGACTATACCTATCTCTATCGCTCGATACTGACCAAGTTCTCTGAACTTCAGGATAAGTCTACCGTGCTGGGCAGCGCCCGTTATAAGGTGATGCTCATCCTTTCAGGCGGTAAGACCTACGATGGTGACCAACCTATCGACCCCAAACACTTTGAGATGCAGCAACAGTTGGCTGATAAGGTGAAGGAGGGCAGGGGACAGCTGTTGGCCTACTATTCCAACTTCGCAGAGAAGAGCACCACGAACCAAGACTCTCTCTTCATGGTGCCGGGCAAACAGGCCGATGCCAATATCATGCAATACTTCTGTAAGGATATGAATGGTTTGTGGCAGGGAGAGTTCAACTGGCCCGAGATTGAAGATGACATCATGAAGGACTTCAATGTCAACTATTCCAATTATATCATCACGCTTGAGCAGCCTGACAATAAGGTGTTCCGTGGCAATCGCCATAACCTCCAGCTTACTTTCCGTGATGTCACTAATAACGATCTGATCGTGACGGGCTCTACCTTCTTCTATCTGGGTAGCGTCTATGCACCTATCATTGTCAATGGCGGTTCCACGCTCGATGTGATTATCCAAGGATTTATCGTACTGTTTGTACTGTTATTGGTGACGTGGTTGGTGTTCCAGCTATTGGAGCCCTATATCCGCTATCAGATCTTCAAACGCAAATATGTGAACGTTTATGGAGGCAACAAGATGAGCTTTGGGGGCCAGATGGTGGCAGAGACCTGTTACCTCTGTAAGGCTCCTTTCGTAGAGGGTGATGAGATTGTCACCAAGTGTAAGCACACCATGCACAAACAATGCTGGGATGAGAACGAGTACCATTGTCCGGAGCATGGCCGTCACTGCAAGGAAGGCTCTCACTATTACAATAGTAAGAATATCTACGACTCGCGTAATGCCCTTTTCTATTTGAAGTGGATATTCGTGGCCATCGTTTCTGGCTTCGTGGCTTGGTTCTTATACACTATATTGGATCATCCGGTGTCGACCTATATTGTAGAACGCATCGTGCTCTTGATCAATGGTTTGAAGGATGGTACCAAGGAGGCCGAACTCTCCGTGGCAGAGTATGGCTCACGTCTGACTTATCTGCCTGCTTTTGGCCTCTATGTCAGCTTCTATGTCACGCTGTTCCTGTCGTTCCTCACTATCCGTCGCCGCCAGTGGCATCTGCGCATCCTTGAGATGGTGATTCGTGCCATATTGGCTGGTATAGCCAGCTTTTTCTGCTGTGTCGTGGGTAGTATTATCCCCATCGCCTTACATCTGGATTCCAACTCGTTCCTGGTCGACTGGATTCCCTGGGCACTGATGAGCTGGGTTATCATGTTTGCCATCACATATGCAACGCGTACCCGAATTGAGAAAGTGTTCCTGGTGGCTGCCTGTATCATCGGTTTCCTTTCCATGTTCATTTGGTCGGTGGTCTATACCTACTCTTTCCTCGACTACCGTGTGGCATTGTTGATGAGTTTCATTACCTATGCGGTCTGTATTGCTGTGAGTATCGCCCGTGTGGCTCCGAGGTCGGAGCGTTACTTCCTGCATATCGAGGGGGCCGTCAAGGAGATGGATGTCGCCCTCTACAAGTGGATGCGTACCTCACCCGACCATGTGGTCACTATCGGTAAGTCTGTCGACTGCAGCCTACAGCTGTCATGGGACCTCAACGGCAATGTGGCAGCCGTACAGGCCGAGATACGTCAGTACGTGGGCAGCATGCGCCTCATCGCCTTGGAGAATGGTGTCTATGTCGACAATGACAAGCCGCTGCCCATCGGCAAAGAAGTGTGGCTCTATCACGGCCGCCACTTCACTATCGGTAACACTTCCTTCACTTATGTCGAGAAAGATAACTAAGGAATTATAAAATTGAACAATGGAAACTATGCACAGGAGATCATCGCGTATATGGAATCGTTGCGCAATGACGAACAGCGAAAGATACTCATGGGATTCTTTAAGACGGGACCAGGTGAGTATGGTTATGGCGATGAGTTCCTGGGGCTGAAGGTGCCGCAGACAAGAGAGGTCGTTCGGGCAGTGGCTAAAGATGTTTCGCTCGATGACGTGCCAGAACTGCTGATGAACCGTTGGCATGAGATCCGGCTTTGTGGCTTTCTGATTCTTGTGTCGATGTTTGAGAAGCTGGCCACGAAACGGTTGGAGGCCGATGCAGAAGCTATCAGGAAACGGGATGAGATCGTGACGATGTACCTGCAGTATGCTGAGCAGGCAAATAACTGGGATCTCGTGGATCTCTCTGCACCAAAGATACTGGGGCATTGGTTGATGCTGCCGTCGAATCTTGGAGATAAGGATTACAAGATGAAGGTGCTTGATGAGTTGGCTGCAAGTTCTTGTCTATGGAAACAGCGTATGAGTATCGTCTGTTCGTGGAAGACCTCGCAGATGGGGGATCCCTCGTGGTGCTTGCGCTATGCCGAGGTTCACTTGCACCATCCTCATGACCTGATGCACAAAGCCGTAGGATGGATGCTTCGTGAGATGGGAAAGCGCGTATCGATGGAGCTGCTCCGTGAGTTCCTGAGCCAACATGTCCAGGAGATGCCTCGGACGATGCTCCGTTATGCGATTGAGAAAATGCCGGAGAGGGAACGAAAAGAGTGGATGAATGCGTAATATGAAAAAAGTACGGCTCTGAGGGATGAGAGCCGTACTTTTTTTGTGGGATGTATGATTGCTTATTGCTTGAGAAGATTCAGCGGCTGCTGGGGAGCAAGGGCGTTGCTGGTCTTCTCGGTATACTCTGCGAGTTTCAGAGAGGCTGAGCAGGGGAGGTTGCGGCTGCTGTTACCGATGCAGAAGGTGTAGGTGCCTGCCTCGGTGAGCCACTGTGAACCCGCTTCATCGAACGAGGCGAGGTCGCGCACGGGGATGGTCATTGTGAGCGTCTGGCTCTCGCCGGGCTTCAGCTCACGGGTCTTGGCGAAGGCCTTCAGCTCCTGAGCGGGCTTCTCCAACTTTCCCTTGGGAGCCTGAACATAGACTTGAGCCACTTCCTTACCAGCTACGGCACCGGTGTTCTTGATGGTGATGCTCACCTCAACGGCGCTGTTACCCTTAGCCTTCACAACGGGCTTGGAGAAGCTGAATGTGGTGTAGCTCAGACCGAAGCCGAAGGGGTAGGCGACATCCTTCTGGAAAGTGTCGAAATAGCGATAGCCCACGTAGATGTCTTCATCGTGGTTGGTGTAGGCATGGCCCGGGACGGGCATCTTGTTGGCAATCATCACCTCGTAGGTATAGCTGTCGATCTGACCGGGGAAGTTCGGAGTGGAGGCGTGGTCGGTGGCGGCGATGGGCCATGTCATCGTAAGCTTGCCGGAGGGGTTTACTTTACCGGTGAGCAGGTCGGCGATAGAGTTGCCGCCCTCCATACCTGGCTGCCAGGCGCAGAGGATAGCGTCGGGATAGCTGCTCCAAGAGGCGGTCTCGATGACGCTGCCGGAGTTGATGATTACGATGACGGGCTTACCGGCAGCGTGGAAGGCATTGCACACATCGGTGATGAGGGCACGCTCCTCGGGGATGAGGTTGAACTCGGTGGCGATGTCGCGGTCGATGCCTTCACCTGCCTGACGGCCAATGGTGATGATGGCGGCATCGGCGGCCTGAACCTCCTTGTTGACGGCGATGGGAGAGATGCTGATCTCGGGATATTTCTGCTGGCCCATCATCTCGGTCTGGAACCACTTGGCGGGATGGCGCTCGGCCTGGAACTTCACTCGGGCGTAGGCAATGTACTTGCGGTAGATGTCGGTTAGGGTCTCAGATGAGCTGATGCCTGCGTTCTTCAGACCTTCGAGCATGTCAACCACATAAGGCGGGTGTACGCAACCGGAACCAGTACCACCGGAGAGGAAGTCGTAAGAGTTCTCACCGAAGAGGGCAACGGTCTTGATGGCACCACTCTTCCAGGGCAGGGCGCCATTGTTCTTCAGCAGGACGATACCCTCGGCAGCGCTCTGACGCGTGATGGCTGCGTGGGCCTTGAAGTTGGGGGCATTGGAAGCAGGATACTTATGGAAGCTTGGGGTCTTGACAATGTATTCGAGCATGCGGTGCACATTGCGGTCGACATCGGCGATGTCGAGACTGCCGTTCTTGACACCTGCGATAATCTCTTCGACCTGGGCGGGCTGTCCTGGTTCCATCAGGTCGTTGCCTGCATGTACCTCACGGGTGGTGGGCAGACCTTCACGGATGCCAATCCAGTCGGTCATCACGATACCTTTATACCCCCAGTCGTCGCGCAGGATCTTGGTGAGCAGGTCGTGGTTGCCCATAGAGAACTCGCCGTTGACCTTATTATATGAGGCCATGATGGTCCAGGGATCGCTCTCGCGGACGGCTATCTCGAAGCCACGGAGGTAGAGTTCACGGGCAGCACGCTGCGAGACACGCTCGTCGACAGCGGTACGATCGGTCTCCTGTGAGTTCACGGCGAAGTGCTTGGCAGAGACACCTGCACCCTGGCTTTGTACGCCATTGATATAGGCGGCGGCAATCTTACCCGTCAGCAGCGGATCCTCTGAATAGTACTCGAAGTTACGGCCACAAAGCGGATTGCGGTGCAGATTCATACCAGGACCGAGAATCACGTCGCAGCGATACTCCTTGGTCTCGTTGCCGATGGCTTCACCTACCTTGCCAACGAGCTCCGTGTTCCAGGTGGAGGCAAGACAGGAGCCGATGGGGAAGGCTGTGGCGTAATAGGTCTTGTCCGTTCCTTTACGGGTGGGGTCAATACGTACACCGGCAGGACCGTCGGTCAATACAGTGGCAGGGATTCCCAAACGGGGAATGGCGGGCGAGGTACCGGCGGCACCTGCTACGAGGTCGGCTTCACCGCCAACGACGGCTCCTGCGCCGAAGAAGTTGTTGGCACCGCCAACGAGCAGTTTGGCTTTCTCCTCAAGGGTCATGGCCTTGATTACCTCATCGATGTTGTCAGCGCGGAGCTGAGGCTGGGCATTTGTTGTCATAACGAATGATGTTGCTAATAAGCAGGTTGTTAGTAATTTCTTCATATTGTTTATTGTTTAGAGTAAATGCCATGTTTATGGGAATGTGCGGAAGGCATAGCCTTGATCCTTGAGCCATTGCAAACTCTCGGGTAGGGCGGTGCGGAGCTTGTCGATAGACTTCAACGAATCGTGGAAGGTGATGATGGAGCCATTGCGCGCATACTTCTTCACATTGTTCACCACATCCTCAGCCGACAACCATTTGGAATAGTCGCGCGTAACGAGGTCCCACATCACAATCTTGTACTTCCGACTGAGCCAGGCGTACTGGCTGAGGCGCATCCATCCGTGAGGTGGCCGCACGTAGTGGCTCTGGATATAGGCATTGGCCTTCTCCACGTTGTAACTGTACTCCTTGATGCTGTGGGTGAGCCCTTGGATGTGGTTGTGGGTGTGGTTACCCACCTGGTGACCTTCTGCCAGAATACGCTTGTAGAGCTCAGGGTACTTGCGGACATTATCGCCCACCATGAAAAAGGTGGCCTTGGCATTAAAGTCACGTAGGGTGTCGAGGATAAAAGGTGTCGCTTCCGGTATGGGACCGTCGTCGAAGGTCAGATAGACGGCCTTCTCGTGACGGTCCATTCTCCAGTAAGCTTTTGGATAAAGCCAGCGGAGGTAGATTGCCGGTTGCTCAATAATCATTGTCCGTAGCTTCCTCCTTTAGATTCGTATAGACTCATAAAGCTCTGAATCTGCTGATCCATCTTCTCGGCTTTCTTTTCATCGACAAGTTCCTGGATTTCTAGGATACGCTGCATGATGTAGAGGTGGATAATACTATCCTGCTGTGACATGCTGAAGCGTGAGCCATCGAGCGAACAATACCACTTGAGGTACTGAGCGGCTTTCTTCCATAGATCGTCGATCAGCTGCTGAGCTTTTTTGTTCTGTCCGGTGAGGGCATAGCCGCGGGCCAGGTCCAAAGAGCCGCTCTGGTAGTCGTGCGGGATGTTGTAGCTTGGGAGTTCCTTTTCACACTTGTCGAGTACTTGCTTGGCCTTCTCGTCCTGTCCTTCCTGAATGAGGTTAATGGCCAGGGATGCCATCAGACGGCGATGGGTATAACACATACGTGTCACGGTCTCATCGAGATAGATGCCCGGCACGTCGACACCACCGAACTTAAACTTGTTCATGACGTTGTTGAAGGTCTTCTCGGTATCGAAGTTCTTGGCGCCAGGAGCATTGGTCGTGAACGGTGTGATGCGGTTGGCCAGACCCTCCTGTACGAAGTTGTCTCCAAGATTCATATAGTTCTCTGAACCCACGGTCAGCGCGACGTAGATGGGGCGTGTCCAGTTGGCGTTGGCAATCATCTCCAGCATCATCAGGTCACCCTTATAGAGGGCACTCTTACCTTTGAGCGAGATGACCATCTTGTCGGGGATGGAGTCGGCGGCCATCATCATACCGCTCTTGCGGACAGCCTCCTTGTCGATGGTGACATAGACGGTGTCGGTGGGAATTACGTGGAAGTCCTTGATCTTCGAGCGCACCCAGTTCTTCAGAATGTTCTTCAGTTCGAAGGGCTCTTCGCCAAGTTGTGCCTTGGCTTCTTCGGGGTTCTGACGGTAGAGTTCGAGTACCTGTTCTTTCAGTGAGGGATCTACCTGTACGTACTCATTAGTGCCGGCACAGTATTCCAGTCGGCTCCATGTGATGGGTACGGAAGGTGAATCATAAGCCTGACGGCGCATCTGGTCGATATACCAATCGGTCTGCAGATAAGAGAGGTTGCAGACACGGGCATCGGTGCGCACACCCTCGGTGTCCTGGTTGTACCAGAGTGGGAATGTGTCGTTATCGCCGTTGGTGAAGATGATGGGGTTACCCTCTTCCTGCAGGGTCATCAGGTAGTTCTGTCCGAAATCACGGCAGCAGTAACGGCCTGAGCGGTCGTGGTCGTCCCAGGTCTGACTGGCCATTTGGATAGGTACAAAGAGACAAACGATGCCAGCCACAGCAGCTACGATGAGGCTTTCTTTTTTAAGCTTGCGGTTGAGCCAGTCGATGATGGCTGCCACACCCATGCCACACCAGATGGCGAAGGCATAGAAGGAACCGGCATAGGCATAGTCGCGCTCACGGGGCTGCATCGGTGTCTGGTTCAGGTAGATGACGATGGCCAGACCAGTCATAAAGAAGAGGAAGAATACCACCCAGAATTGGCGGATGCCGATGGGGTCTTCGACGGTTTTCTCACCATCCTTGCGCTTACGGGTATACCAGGCTTGCCAGAAGAGGCCGAGGAGGCCGAGGATCAGTGGCATGCAGTAGAACACGTTATGCCCCTTGTTCTCCTTCAACTCGTCGGGCAGGAGTTCCTGATTTCCCAGACGGGCATTGTCGATGAAGGGGATACCTGTGAGCCAGTTGCCGTGCTCGAGTTCGCCGTTACCCTGAATGTCGTTCTGACGGCCTGCGAAGTTCCACATGAAATAGCGCCAGTACATGAAGTTACACTGGTAGGATAGGAAGAAACGGATGTTCTCGAACTGGGTGGGCACCTTGACGGTTGTCATCTCACCACAGCGGTCGTAAGGCACCTCAGTACCGTCGACACCGCCCATCCACGACTCGTAGGCAGGGGCATGGCCACTGTCGTACATACGTGGGAACAGCATGTTCTGGGCATATTTGTATTCATCTTTCGTGCGGACTACAAAGTAGGAATCCTTCTCATCCTCGGAGGCTTTCTCCTTACGCTGCCAGACAGGCTTGCCCTTCGACATCACGGGACGGCAGTAGTTGCCATCCTGCTCAAGGGCCACCTGGGAGGTGTAGGCCTGTCCGTAGAGCAACGGACGCTGTCCGTACTGCTCACGTCCGAGGTAGTCGCCCAGAGTGAAGATATCTTCCGGTGAGTTTTGGTCCATCGGGGGATTGGCCGCCGAGCGGACAACTATCAGCGCGTAGCAGGAATAGCCAATCATCAGCATGAGCATGCAGAGCAGCATGGTGTTCTTCACGCGGGCGGAGATCAACGGCTGCTTCTCGCGGGTGTAGCCAAGGACGAACCAGAGGGCTGCGAGTACGATGATGCCGATGATGAAGGCCGACCATCCCCAACCATAGAAGGGGATACCGAGCATACCTACGGAGAGCAGGAAGGCCAGGTTCTGTATCTTCTGCCCATGGCGCTGGGTCTGAGTCTCATAGACGGCCCAGATGACACAGGCTACAAGCAGTATGATATAGATAATCTCACCGGTATTGAACGGCATGCCGAGCGTATTGACAAAGAACAGCTCGAACCATCCGCCTACGGTGATGATGCCGGGCACGACACCATAGAGCACGGCTGCCAGGATCACGATGGAGATGCCTAAGGCAATGAGAGAGCCTTTGAGGTTGGCATTTGGAAAGCGGCGGTAGTACCAGACGAGGCCGATGGCGGGGACACACAACAGGTTCAGCAGGTGGACGCCGATGGAGAGGCCCGTCATATACATGATTAGTACCAGCCAACGGTCGCTGTGAGGCTCGTCGGCCTGATCTTCCCATTTCAGGATAAGCCAGAATACAACAGCCGTGAAGGCAGAGGAGTAGGCATAGACCTCACCCTCGACAGCCGAGAACCAGAACGTGTCGCTGAAGGTGTATATCAGGGCACCGACAAGACCGGAGGCCTCGATGGCTATCAGCTTTGGCAGCGTCATCTCACTCCATTCACTGATGAATAACTTTCTGGTGAGGTGCGTGATGGTCCAGAAAAGAAAGAGGATACAGGTAGCTGAGAGCAAAGCACTCATGATGTTGACCATCCGGGCCACCTGCGTGGCATCACTCGTGAACTGTGAGAACAGATTGGCCGTGAGCATAAAGAACGGTGCCCCAGGGGGATGGCCTATTTCCAGTTTGTAACCTGTCGTGATAAACTCCGGACAGTCCCAGAAACTGGCTGTCGGTTCGATTGTGGAACAATAAACGAAGGCGGCAATCAAGAACGAGAGCCAGCCGAGGGTATTATCCACCAGTCTGAATTGTTTCATTGAAAAAGATGCTATTCTAACGTTAAAACTACAATTGTGACTGCAAAGGTACGAATATTAATTGAAAATTGAGAATTGAAAATTGAGAATTTATGGTTGCTCTACATAAATTAACGTTATATGAACAAACCAGCACCATAGATGAGGACGATATAACGGAAAATCTTTCCTAATGTGATGGCGATAAATGTGATGATGATATTGGAACGCATGAGTCCTAAGGCAATCGTGATGGCCGATCCCAAAACTGGTAGGAAGGCAAAGAAGCCCATCCATGAGCCACGGCCTGCCATAAAACGGTGGGCTTTGTCGAGGTCTTCCTTTTTTACATGGAGATACTTCTCAATCCACTCCATCTTGCCCATGCGCCCTAACGTATAGTTGAAAATGCTGCCAAGTACGTTGCCAATGGTACCATAGACCATCAGCAGCCATGGGTCAAGACCTGTAGCCATGAGAGCCACCATGACTGCCTCGCTCGAGAACGGGAAGAAACTGCCGGCCAAAAAGGCTGCCAACAGCATGCCCCAGTAGCCATACTGACTTAGAAGAGAAATGATGACATCCATATGTTAAAGCCTGTCAGAATCAAGGTAATCGCTGAGATGACAATGAACACGATGTTGCTAAGTCTGGAATGGGTAAGGGCGACGTAATGGGCGATGAGCGGACTGACGGTAATAATCATCAGGTGGATGACCATGTCATAGTGCTGGGGCTGTAAGCCTATCAGTACACACGAGAAACAGGTCATGATGATGAAACTATAGTAGAGCTGTCGTACGCGGATTTTGTCGTGATAGCTTGTCAGCAGGAAATGGATGGTACCAGCAATCGCCAGGATCACAAGAAATGCCAAGAACAGTGTCTGTTGGAGGGTCAAAGCGGCATAATCGGGCTGCACGATGAGGTCGAAGGAATGGCTCACTTCTTTTATTCCGGCTATTAGAGCTTCTTTCCCATGATAGGATTTCCAAGCCGCAATGAACCAGTAGGGTGTCAGCAATCCCAGAAGTGAGGCAAAGAATGTGCGCCAGGAGAGGGAATAGGTGAACCATGTCATGATGACCCAGAGGAGCGGCACGTACCAGAACATGTGGATGTCCATGAGGCTGCCCAATCCCACACAAAGGAATGCAAAGTAAATCCATCCCATCGAGGCCTTGTCCTGATAGGTGTGATAGAGCAGACAGAGGGCGGCGATGGTGCAGAGCTGGAGAATGGCTCCCGAAAGGGAAGGAAAAAGGAAGACTGCCGTACACGTCAGAACAATGTATGTCGACGACACCATCCTGCTGAAGACGCGGATCAGCAGATTTTGGTTGTTGAGCTCCATCATCAGTGCCACGGAGGCGGCAAAGCAAACGAACTGTATCCACCACTGCTCTTTCAGTAGTCCTGTCAGCAGCCAGATGGCCACCGCATAAACCACCGTTACAGGTAGGGTTACACGGCTTTCAGCGACAATGTTCTGTATGCGTCTGATCATAGGTCGGCACCAATGTCACGACGGAAATATTTATCGGTGAACTGAATCTTCTGAGCCTCTTCGAACGACTTCTGCAGAGCCTCGGCCTTATCCTTACCGTAAGATGAAACGGCGATGACACGACCGCCATTAGTGACGACGTTGCCATCCTTTATGGCTGTGCCGCTGTGGAATACGATGGATCCTTCGACCTGATCGATTCCAGTAATGGGATATCCCTTCTGATAGGCCTCTGGATATCCACCGCTGACGAGCATGACACAGACGGCTGAACGGGGATCAAACGTGATGGCACGCTGGTCGAGGTCTCCCTGAGCCACACCTTCGAAGAGGTCCACGATGTCGCTCTGCAAGCGCAGCATGACACTCTCGGTCTCTGGGTCGCCCATACGGCAGTTATATTCGATGACCATCGGCTCCCCCTTCACGTTGATGAGTCCGAAGAAGATAAAGCCTTTGTAGTCGATATGCTCGGCAGCCAGACCCTCAACGGTAGGCCGGATGATACGGTCCTCCACCTTCTGCATCCACTCCTTTGTGGCGAAGGGCACAGGGGTGACGGAACCCATGCCACCAGTATTCAGACCCGTATCGTGCTCGCCGATGCGCTTGTAATCCTTGGCCTCGGGCAGGATTTTATAGTGTTGGCCGTCCGTAAGAACGAAGACACTACATTCTATACCACTCAGGAACTCTTCGATGACCACCTGACTGGAAGCGTTACCGAACATGCCGCCCAACATCTCCTTCAGTTCCTTTTTTGCCTCGTCGAGGGTAGGGAGAATCAGTACGCCCTTACCGGCACAGAGGCCATCGGCCTTGAGAACATAAGGGGCTTCTAGAGTCTCAAGAAATTTGAGACCTTCCTGGAGGTGCTCACCATCGAATGTCTGATAACGGGCTGTGGGGATGTGATGACGCTGCATGAAGCCTTTGGCGAAATCCTTGGAACCTTCGAGCACGGCACCAGCCTTTGAAGGACCGATAACAGGCACGTCCTTAGTGCGGCTGTCGGCCTTCAACTCGTCATAGATACCTTTTACCAGAGGATCCTCAGGACCTACCACCACCATGTCGACACCTTTCTCCACTACGAAATTCTTGATAGCTTCGAAATCGTCGGCCTTCATGGCTACGTTCTCGCCACAATTGCCGGTACCGGCATTGCCTGGGGCAATAAACAGTTTCTCACACTTGCTGCTCTGAGCAATTTTCCATGCTAAGGCGTGCTCACGTCCGCCACTTCCTAACAGTAATATTTTCATATCTTATTTTAAATAATCTTCAAAATACTGAGTGATGCGCTCATGCAGATGAACACTGGCATGGCCGCGCATGTTATGCTCTTCACCAGGGTAGGCGAAGAAGTCTGGCTGAGTGCCTGCCTTGATACAGGCATCGAGGAACGACAGACAATGCTGGGGTACCACCGTCGGGTCGTTGTACCCCGTGATAATCTGCAACTTACCTTTCAGATTCTTGGCTTTGCTTATGAGACTGACCTTGGCATAGCCTTCGGGATTATTCTCGGGGGTGCCCATATAGCGCTCACCATACATCACCTCATACCACTTCCAGTCGATGACGGGGCCTCCAGCCACAGCAACTTTAAACACGTCGGGGTAGTTGGTTATCAGTGAGATGGTCATGAAACCTCCAAAACTCCATCCATGTACACCTAGACGGTCCATATCTATATAGGGTTGGGTACGGAGATACTCGACACCTTTCATCTGGTCTTGCATCTCTATCTGTCCCAGTTGGTGGAATGTGGCCTGCTCGAAGTCGCGTCCACGGTTTTCCGAACCTCGATTGTCGAGGATGAACACAATATACCCCTTTTGAGCCATGTAGGTCTCCCACGAGCGACTGGCCCAGTGCCAGGAGGCATCCACGTTATGGGCATGCGGTCCGCCATAGACATATACCACCGTCGGATATTTCTTGCTGGCATCAAAGTCGTGGGGCTTCACCATACGATAAAACAGGTCTGTCACACCGTCGGCGGCCTTGATGGAACCATTGGTAAAGATAGGCTGACGGTAATCTTTCCAAGGATCCTCAGCATTCAACAGTTCTGTCTGTCGGCCGTTGTTGGTATTGACAACATCGATGATGCGCGGACAATCGGGGGCCGAGAGCTTCAGGAAAACTTGCTGGCCTGAGGCTGACAGCTCCGCACTTCTTGTCACGCCGATATTTCTGCCCAACAGGGTACGCTTGCCACTCTTGATGTTGACGGCATAGAGGTTTTTCTGACGCAGATCCGCTTCATTGCTCAGGATGAGGATACTTTGCGTCTTGGTATTGAAACCCACCACGCTGATGACTACCCACGGGCCTTTGGTGAGCTGTTTCAGCTCCTTGCCACTATGGTCAAAAAGATACAGGTGGTTATAACCGTCCTTCTCACTCTGCATGATGAACTTCGAATGGTCCCAGGGCAGGAAAAGGATGGGGTTCTGGGGTTCTACATACTTGTCGGAGGTCTCGCGATAGAGCTCTGCAATCTTGGCACCCGTTTCTGCGTTATAGGATACGAGCCGACAATCGTTCTGACCACGGTTCAGCTCAAACATATAGACGGTTTTGCTATCGGGACTCCATGCGATATTTGTAAAATAACGGTCGATAGGGCTTCCGGCCTGCAGATAAACGGTCTTTTGAGTGTTCAGGTCATAGACGCCCACTGTCACCTGATGGCTGGTCATTCCGGCCATAGGGTATTTATCGGGCTCATAGGTGGCTTCACGGGGGAAGATGTTTACCTGCGGATAGTCTGCCACCATTTGCTGATCCATGCGATAGAAGGCCAATTTAGTGCCGTCAGGACTCCAGAAAGTGCCTTTGTTGATGCCGAACTCGTTACGATGTACAGACTGTCCATACACAATCTCACGACTTCCATCGGTTGATAACTGGTACTTTTGGCCATGGCTGTCAACTACAAAAAGCTGATGATCCTCCACGTAGGCTGTGGCCCGCGATTGCGGATTCCAGTCATTGGCGTCCTGCCCGGAGATACTATCCTGCCAGACAATTTTCTTTGCCTCGAAGTCAACGAGGATAAATGCCTTCCTATTGCCTACGGCCACAATGGGCTTGTCGGGGTAGGGGAAAGTGGCATTCATCAAGTGCCGCACGTACTTCACGTCGTCGCTCTTTGCCCAGGTGTTGATATCATCAAGGGTGAAGAGTAGCTCTTTTTTACCCGTTTTGGTATCGATGAGATAACACTCCTCCACATCGGTATTGACCAGTTTCTCTCCCCACCAGGTGAGAAACAAATCCTTGGGCTGCATACGGTGGTAGTTGTTGCCTCCGTAGTTCAGGTCTTCCAATGAGAATAACTTATCCTGTGCGCTCATGGGAGTGAATAACGATAAGTGAAAAGCAAGCAGTGCTAAAAGCCATGTGTTATTCTTCATCATCTTCGAACATCCTTTTCCTTTTGTCCGTAAAACTCTTGCCTTTTCCAAAGGAGCGGCTCTTTCCGCTTCTATCAAAACGCTCGTGACCGCCCTTGTTGGCGCCTTTATAGCCACCTTTACGGTCTCTGCGCTCCTCACGGTCTTCGCGTTTTCCATCTCTACGGCCTTTGCGCTCCGAACGCTCTTTTTTCTCCATGTCATGGCGGTGGAAGGTAAACGAGCGGATGTCGGCCTCCTCGTTCTCCTCCTGTTCCTCTAGGCGCTTCTTGAACTCGCGCTCTTTCTTGAAGCGGTGCTTCTCTGCCATCTGACGCTTCTCTTCTTCAGTCTTCACAATACCGCCCTCGGAACGGAAATCTTTCAGTTTGCCGTCGAACATCTGGTACTTGCGGAATTCGCACTCCAACGATCCGTTATAGAGAGGAATCTTGATGCTGGGCTTCAGACCAATCTGGTCGAAACACTCCTCCCGATAGCTGAGCACCCAGGCGTCGTTGCCCTTGAACTGGTGCTTCAGGCGTTCGCCAATCATCTTATAGGTACCCATGAGGTCGGGTGTGGAGATACGCTCGCCATAAGGCGGGTTCGTGATCATGATGCTCTTGTTTTGTGGCTGTGTGAACTCCTTGAAGTCCTGCTGCTCTACGCTGATGACGTCGGAGAGGCCAGCAGCCTTCACGTTCATGCGGGCCGTGTTCACAGCCTTCATGTCGATGTCGTAGCCATAGATCTTATGGTTGAAGTCACGCTCCAGACTCTCGTCATTGTAGATGGCGTCGAAAAGTTCAGCATCGAAGTCGGGCCATTTCTCAAAGGCATACTCCTTACGGAAGAGTCCGGGTGCCATATTCTTGGCAATGAGGGCTGCCTCGATGAGCAGGGTGCCGCTACCACACATCGGATCGATAAAGTCAGTGTCGCCCTGCCATCCGGAGAGCAGAATCATACCTGCTGCCAGCACTTCGTTAAGCGGTGCTTCTACGCTTTCCTGACGGTAACCGCGACGATGCAGAGATTCACCACTGGAGTCGAGACTCAGCGTACACTTGTCGTCTGCAATATGCATATTCAGTCGGATGTCGGGATTGGCCACGGAGATGTTGGGGCGCTTACCCGTCTTCTCGCGGAACTGGTCCACGATGGCGTCCTTTACTTTATATGATACGAACTTTGAATGACGGAACTCTTCTGAGAAAACCACTGAATCAACGGTAAAGGTCTTCTCTGTGCCTAAATATTCTGTCCAGTCTATCTTCTTGATTTCCTCATACACGTCGTCAGCGCTCTTCGCCTTGAAATGACGGATAGGTTTTAAAATTCTGATGGCTGTGTGCAATTGGAAGTTTGCACGATACATCATTTCCTTATCACCTGTAAACGAAACCATTCGTCTACCGATTTCTACATCCTTAGCCCCCATTTGGGTCAGCTCTTTCGCCAGTACAGGTTCCAGTCCCATAAACGTTTTGGCGATTATTTCAAAACTTTGTTCCATGAATGTGTCAATTACAGCCTGCAAAGTTAATGCAAGTTGACCGAAAAACCGCCTTTTTTTCTGTTAATCTAATAAAAAACATCAGTTTTTGTGAAAAAAGAGAACTAAAATGCGGTAATTCCAAATAAAATACGTACTTTTGCCCAAATAAAGAATAAGAACCTATGCTCAGATTACTATTAGTTGTCCAGTTCTCAGATACCTACTTTTACCCCATTATGTGGGGTATTGGCATCCTTTTGATGATTCTTCTCATTATGAGTATCATTTTTCAATATCGCAACGGGAAAAAAATCCGTCAGGAGCTGTTGGAGCTGGATAAGGTTCGTCAGGATAATATTGAGTATGATCTTGTACTGAAGGCCATGAAGTTGGCTACGTGGCATATCGATTGTCAAGCGCGTACCCTTACTTTCGATGCTGATTTCCGTGAAGGAATTGATAATTATTATACGGCTGTTGAGACCTCTCTCGACCTTCTGCCTGATTTGCTTGTGCCTAATGACTCTCAGCGCGTGATGTCGGCTCTGGAGAATATGATCTCTGGACGTACGATGTTCTACAACCAGCAGTATCAGGCCAAGGGTATGACCCCTGGACAGATCTATTGGGAACAGAGTTTTGCCATGGTGGCTGATCGCGATGCCGATGGCATGCCCACGAAGATTGTGGGTGCCTCGATGCGTATCGACGAGCAGAAACATATGGAAACGGCCCTTATCAATGCCCGTAACAGGGCAGAGGAAAGTGACCGGTTGAAGACTGCCTTTTTGGCGAATATGGGGCATGAAATCCGTACGCCTTTGAATGCCATTGTGGGCTTTGCCGACCTCCTTCCTGTGGTGGAGAGTGATGAAGACCGTCAGCAGCTGATCTCTGAGATACAAATGAACAACCACAAACTGCTGCAGATTATCGATGGTCTTGTCAGCATGTCGAAGGTTGAGGCTGAGGCGAAGAGCCTTGTAAGGGCGCAGACCGATATTGTACCTATATTGAAGGAGATTGCCGACAACTGCAGAACCCTTGTCGACGGTGAGACGGTGAAAATCGTCACACAGTTCCCCTATAATGAGCTGTTGGTGAATACTGATGCAGATAAGTTGCGTGAGGCCATCGACAACCTTATGCAGAATGCCATCAAGTTTACAGACCATGGTACTATTACCTTGGGCTTCAGCCTGGCAGAAGGCGACCGTGTGCGTATCAGCGTGGCAGATACTGGTAAGGGTATTGCTCCAGAGGATCAGCAGCGTATCTTCGAACGTTTCATCAAGGTCGACGACTATATCCCAGGTACAGGTCTCGGACTCTCTGTGGCAAAATCGCATATCGAGAGCTTGGGCGGAAAGATCGGTGTGGAGTCGGCTATTAACAAGGGCTCAACCTTCTGGGTGGATTTGTCGTTGATGTGATTTTTTTAGTGCTTGCAACTTTCCCGCTCCTTATCACGTCTAACAGTCAGAAGTTATAAAAAAAGAAGGAAGACAAATGAAAAGGAAACAGTTTGCAATCGTTGGAATGATGTTACTGATGGGTTCAGCAACGTTGGTGTCATGCCATAACACAGCTGTGATCAGTAAGGATTACGTTACAGAAGACCGCCTCATCAAGGGCTTTGAAGAAGTAGAGGTCGTTGGCTCTCCCAATGTGTATTACACTCAGGCCGACAGCTTCTCGGTGCGAGTGAAGGGACCCGATAATTTTGTGGATAACATCCTCACAGAGAAAAACGGCAAGACACTAACCGTCCGTAACAAGGGGAAGTGGGGCGTTGTCAATATCTCCTTCAGCGATGAGGACGAACTGGCTGTCTATGTGACCTCGCCCGATCTAGTGGCTGTACGCGTGAACGGCTCTGGCGATTTTATCAGTACCGATCTAATAGATACCGATAACATGAACATCACCTTACGGGGTTCTGGCGACATCAATATAGACAAGTTGCTTTGTGACCGTTGTGATGTTGAGTTGATAGGCTCCGGCGACATTGATCTGCCCGAGGTGGAGGCCAAAGAAACCTCTGCGGTGCTGGTAGGCTCCGGTGATATCAAGATGGGCCTCTCCAAGGTGGCCGACACTCGTCTCTCGCTGAAAGGTTCTGGCGACATCAAGGTGGATTTTTCTGAAGGGTGCCGTTCGGTAGACTGTACGGTCAATGGTTCCGGCGATATCGGCCTTTCAGGTAAAATCGGACATTTTCGTGGAGAAAAACATGGTTCGGGGGATATCGACATTGCGAATTTAACCATAGAAAAATAAATAAATCTAAATAGTTTTCTGATTTTCAAGGGAAATGCGTACCTTTGCGGCCTGAATTAGATGTACGTATAAGAAAATCAGGATGAAATATGCAATTATTGCTGCAGGAGAAGGTTCGCGATTGGCCCAGGAGGGCATTCAGAAGCCGAAACCCCTTGTGGAGATTGGTGGAGAACGGCTGATAGACCGTCTGATGCGGGTCTTCATGGCCAATGGTGCTTCGGAGATTGTGGTGATCTGTAATGAGCAGATGACCGCCGTGAAGGACCATCTGGCAGCTGTACAGGAACGTGGGGACATCCCCCTGCGATATTTGGTCAAGTCAACACCTAGCTCGATGCACAGTATGTGGGAGTTGAGCCGTTGGCTCGACCATGAGCCTTTTGTGCTTACCACCGTCGACACCATCTTCCGCGAACAGGAGTTTGCTACTTATGTGCGTGACTTCCAGACGCTGTTGGAACAGGGTAGGGGCGACGGCCTGATGGGCGTCACCGACTATATCGACGACGAGAAACCACTCTATGTGGCTACTGATGACTCACTGCGTATTACAGGCTTCCTCGACAGCTGTGACAATCCCCGCTATATCAGTGGGGGTATCTATGGTCTTACTCCTGGGAGTATCGCCACCCTGAATCGTTGCATTGAACGTGGTGAGAGCCGAATGCGTAACTTCCAGAGGGCCCTTGTCAGTGATGGACTTCGTCTTCAGGCGTGGCCTTTCTCTAAGGTACTCGATATCGACCATGCAAGCGACATTCAAAAAGCTGAGGCTTTTTTGAAGATTGAAGATTGAGAATTGAAGATTCTATTAATACAGCGGGCGGAGAGGTTCTCGCCAAACTCGGTAGAGAACGATAAGGCGATACTCCAGGCAGTAGGCGCCAACCTCACTGCTGCTGGTCATCAAATAGATATGATAAGCGAGTTGGCGCTCAAGACGCCCATCGCTTACGATGCGATCTTTACGATGGGTCGTGAGCCTGAAACGCTCCAAACCCTGAAAGCCTTGAAAGGTGTGAGAGTCATCAACACCCCTGAGGGCATTGATAATTGCGCTCGGACGAAGCTACAGGCTATCATGGAGCAGACGGGTATCCCTGTGCCTCCCAAAGAAGGCCCTGACGGCTTCTGGCTGAAACGGGGCGATGCGGCCGCCCAATCCAAGGATGATGTGCAGTTTGCTGCCACTAAGGCCGAACTGATTGAGAAGGTGGCAGCCTTCGAGGCTCGAGGCATCCATGAGTATGTGGTAAGTGCCCATGTCGTGGGTGATCTGGTGAAATTCTATGGGGTTGCCGGGTCGGGCTTCTTCCGTTACTTTTACCCCACCGACGACCGTCAGTCGAAGTTTGGCGACGAACAGCGAAATGGCGATGCCCATCACTATCCCTTCGATGAGACCAGACTCCAACAACAGATGGAGCAACTGGCAAAGGCTGTGGGACTTCAGGTGTACGGAGGCGATTGTATCATACGTAGTGACGGCTCCTGGGCTGTGATTGATTTCAACGATTGGCCCAGCTTCTCACGCTGCCGCCCCGAAGCAGCTTCCGCAATAGCGGGAATTATTGAAGATTGAAGATTGAAAATTGAAAAAGCTCAAAGCTTAATGCTTAAAAAAATAGAATATGGCAACATTTAAGGAATTACTGAAATTATCATTTAAGTCGGAGGATACAGAAGAGTGGCTCGATGTCCACTTTACGCGTCCTATAGGTTTGGCTTTTGCCTTGTTGTGGAACAAGTTCGATATCCATCCCAACGTTATCACCATCCTCTCCATCTTCCTGGGAGTGGCAGCTGGATGGATGTTCCAATATACAGACCTCTGGTCGAATGTCTGTGGTGTGTTGCTGTTGATGTTCGCCAACTTCTGTGACTCTACCGACGGACAGATGGCACGTATCACGGGTAAGAAGACCCTTATTGGTCGAATGCTCGATGGTTTTGCCGGTGATGTGTGGTTTGTCGCCATCTACTTGGGTATCGTGGTCCGTCTCTGGCATCAGAATGTCCCCTTTACGGATTACCAGTGGGGCCTCGCAGGGCTTGTACTGTGTGCCTTGGCGGGTTTTGGCTTCCACTCCAAGCAGAGCTCCCTGGCCGACTACTATCGTCAGATTCACCTCTTCTTCCTCTTGGGTAAGGAGGGTAGTGAACTTGATAATTACCAGCAGCAGCGCCAGATTTATGAGAACCTGCCTAAGGGAGAGCTCCTCGCGCGCACGTTCTACTATAATTACGCGAACTATTGTAAGAGTCAGGAACAGCGTACGCCCCACTTCCAGCGCTTCTTCGCGCAATGGAAGCAGCAACCGTCGGAGACCGTACGCCAGCAGCTGCTTGCAGGTAGCCGTCCGCTGATGAAATACACCAACCTGCTGACGTTCAACTCGCGTGCCATCACCATCTATGTCACCTGTCTGCTGGGTTGCCCGTGGGTCTATCCACTTGTCGAACTCACTGTATTCCAGGCGATGTATGTCTATATGCACCGCACGCATGAGCAACTCTGCGCTTCGTTGACTGAAAAATAAGGCGGGACAATGATGATAAAAGGCTATATATTCGACTACGGGGGTACCCTCGACACTGGTGGCCATCACTGGGGCAAGGTCATCTGGCATGCCTATGAGCGGCAGCAGGTGCCCGTCGATGAGGCGTTGTTCCGTGAGGCTTATGTCTACGTGGAGCGCACACTGGGTAAGAATCCTATCATCCAGCCGGATTTTACCTTCCGTCAGACACTGGAGAAGAAACTCCAGCTGCAGATGGAGTATATGGAAACGAAGTGTGGAAAAACGATCTGCGGGCAGTATCTTCAGGCCGTCCTGAATGATCTCTATACCCACACGCAGAACGAGACGCGGAAAAGTCGTGAAGTGCTGCTCCGCCTGAGGGAGCAATACCCGATGGTACTCGTCAGCAACTTCTATGGTAACATCGAGACCGTCTTGAAGGAGTTTGGTCTTGATGGTATCTTCTCTCAGATTATCGAATCGGCTGTGGTGGGCGTGCGTAAGCCCGACCCCCGTATCTTTACCCTCGGTGTGGAGGCGCTGAATATGAAGCCGGATGAGATCGTAGTTGTGGGCGACAGCATTGACAAGGACATCATCCCCGCCCGTCAGGCAGGATGCCATACAGTGTGGTTCCGAGGTGAGGGATGGACCGACGCTCCCGTCGACGAGTCGATTCCCGAGAAGATTATTACGGATCTCGGTGAGCTATAAATTGAAGATTGAAGATTGAAAATTGAAGATTAGGATGAATATAAATATAAAAGGTAACAAAAAAAAATGTAGCATGCAGCTGGTAAAGAGAATGGTCGTTTTATTGTTCATTCTCCATCTCCCGTTTACGTTTTTCTTTTTTCAATCTTCAATCTTCAATTTTCAATATTCCATTGCCCTTGCCCAGAATCCTCACCTTTTAACAGGTCAGATTCTCGATGCCACAACAGGCGAACCCGTTCCCTTTGCATCGTGCCAGTATAAGGGCCACAACATCGGTATGGTGTCGGATATCGAGGGCAACTATTCCATTGCCCGTCATAACGGGTGGTATCTCACGTTCTCTGCCGTCGGCTATGTGTCGCAGACCATTCTGGTCAATGCCTCTGCCAAGAACATCGTCAGGGTGCGTCTGCAGCCGGATAATAAAGTGCTGAAGGAGGTGACGGTCAAAGCCAAGCGTGGACGCTATAGTCGTAAGAACAACCCTGCCGTAGAGATGATGAAGAAGGTGGTGGCTGCCAAGAAACTCACCGACCTGTCGAATCGTGACTTCTACCAGTATAATAAGTATCAGAAAATCACCTTGGCCCTCAACGACTTCAAAGCCGAGGAACTCGACTCCTTGCCGAAGTTCAAGAAGCGCCAGTGGCTTGTAGACCAGATAGAGCCCTGCCCCTACAACAACAAGCTCATCCTGCCCGTCAGCGTGGATGAGACGGTGTCGCAGAAGATCTATCGCAAGAAGCCCCACGACGAGAAGACCATCATCAAGGGTATGAACTCCACGGGTATCAACGACCTGATCCAGACGGGTGACATCCTCAATACGGTGATCAAGGACATCTTTACTGATGTCAATATCTACGACGACCAGATCCGCATGCTGCAGTATCCCTTCACCTCGCCCATCGGAAAGGATGCCATAGCCTTCTACCGCTATTATATCCAGGACACGCTGATGGTGAACGGCGACAAGTGCTTCCATCTCCACTTCCTGCCCAACAACCAGCAGGACTTCGGCTTCCGTGGCGATCTCTATATCCTGGCCGACAGCTCGTGGCAGGTGAAGCGCTGTGAGATGACCATCCCCAAGAAGAGCGATGTCAACTTCGTGGAGAACATGCAGATTGTTCAGGAGTTCAGTCAGCTGCCCGATGGTGGTTGGGTGCTCACGGTCGACGACTTCTTTACGGAGTTGAAGTTCGCCAGCTTCCTCAACACCTTTGCCGTGATTCGCAATACCCGTCTTACCGACTATGCCTTCGACGAACTGCCCCGTCAGCTCTTCAAGGGAAAGAAAAAGGAGGTGAAGGATGCGAATGCCATGATGCGTGGCGACGACTTCTGGGCGCAGTACCGTCAGGTGGAACTCACAAAGAGCGAGAGCTCCATGGGCAACTTTATCAGTAATATTGAAAATATCAAGGGCTTCAAGTACATCATCTTTGTACTCAAGGCTTTCATTGAGAACTTTGTCGAGACGGGTTCCAAGAAGCATCCCTCGAAGGTTGACTTAGGACCTATTAACACCACTGTGACGTCCAACTTCATCGATGGTCTCCGTACACGACTCTCAGCGCAGACTACGGCCAACCTCGACTCCAACTTCTTCTTCCGTGGCTATATTGCCCGAGGCTGGGGATCGAAGAAAATGTATTATAAAGGTGATGTCATCTGGTCGTTCAACAAGAAGGAATACCTGCCCCGTGAGTTCCCCATGCGCACACTCACCTTCTCGTCGAGCTACGACATCGAGTCACCCTCCGACAAGTTCATGCATACCGATAAGGATAATGTGTTCACGGCCTTCAAGTGGTCTAAGGTCGACAAGATGCTCTTCTACAACCGTCAGTCGCTCACCTTCGAACGTGAGGAAGACTGGGGCTTCCGCACCACCGTGCGTCTGAAGACTGAAGAAAACGAGGCCGCTGGAGAACTATATTATATCCCCTTGTCGGAGAGCTCCGACCGCAGTCTGTGGACCAACTGGAGTCATCCCGTGGCGCCTATGTTCGAGGGCAATGGCTTTATTACAGCTAACCTTGCTCCTGTGGCCTCCCGAAAGTTCCGTACAACAGAACTCTTTGCCCAGCTGCGCTTTGCCCCTGGCGAGAGCTTCATCAACACCAAGCAGCGTCGTGTGCGCATCAACCTCGATGCCCCTGTCTTCACCCTCAGCCATACCCTTGGCATCAAGGGTGTCCTGGGCAGCGACTACAGCTATAACTACACCGAAGCCTCTATCTACAAGCGCTTCTGGCTCAAGTCATGGGGTAAGCTCGACATCATGCTCAAGGGTGGTCTCCAGTGGGAGAAAGTGCCTTATCCGCTCCTCATCATGCCAGAGACCAACCTCTCCTATATCCTGCAGGACTTCACCTTCTCCTCCATCAACAACATGGAGTTCCCCACCGACCGTTTCCTCTCAGGTAACATCGGGTGGGACCTGAATGGTAAGATCTTGAACCGCATCCCGCTGTTGAAGAAGCTTAAGTGGCGCGAGTTTATCGGGTTCCGCATCCTCTGGGGTGACTTGACGGACAAGAACAACCCCCTCCTTGAAGAGAACGCTGGTTCGCCGTTGTTGATGTACTTCCCCGAGGGCTCTTATGTCATCGACTCCAAGCGGCCTTACATGGAAATGTCGTTGGGCATTCACAACATCTTCAAGCTCATCCATGTGGAGTACGTGCGCCGCTTGAACTATAACGAGCTCCCCACCGCCCACAAACACGGTTTCCGTTTCATGATCCGCACCACATTCTAACAAACAATAATCCCCGCCAATCAGCGGGGATTACTCTTTGTCTATATACCCATGTCCGCTTCAACGTCTCTTTCTTATTCATCATTCCTCCAAGTAAACTCCAGCTTTACTCCGAGTAAACCGAGCCTTTGCTCCGTCTAAACTATTATAAGATAAACTACCTTGGTGGTACACGTGGTACATGGTACAAATGGTACATTTCGTTTTTCACTTTTACCATCTGTCTTGCCCTTTCAACTCTTCCAGAATGTGGCACAGCACATGACCTCGTTGGAGATTGCGCAGCTCACGGGAAACCATCGGAGAAAGACGGAGTTTTTACAGACGTGAGCGTAGCCTGTCAGGGGAGGGGGGGCTCGAGATGACAAGTTTTTAGACAAAAAATATTAAAGGGTGGGCGGAAATGCAAATATGTCGGATGTTTTTAGTATATTTGCATCGTAAACAGTCTTTATGACACTTTCAAGACAATAATTCTATAAATATTAAGTATGGTACAAGATTTATACGTTTTGATGATTACAGCAGCTGTAGTCAGTATTCTGTTTAAGTTGTTAAAGCAGCCTGTGGTGCTGGGCTATATCGTTGCCGGCGTCTTGGTAGGCCCCAATCTGTTTGGAGGGACTTGGGTGAATGAGGAAAACGTCAAGGCATGGGGCGACATCGGCGTGCTGTTTGTGTTGTTCTGCATCGGCCTGGAGTTCCGCCTCAAGAACCTCATCAGCAGCGGCAAGGTGGCAGCAATCGGTGCGTTGACTATCATCGGTGGTATGATGCTCTTTGGCTATGCCGTGGGCAAGGATGCCCAATTGGATATGGTCAACTCCCTTTTCTTGGCAGGCATGCTTTGTATGTCGAGCACCACGATTGTGATGAAGGCTATTGATGAGGCAGGCTTGAAAAAGGAGCGTTTCGTGAAGGGCGCCACCAGCATTCTCATCGTTGAGGATGTGGTGGCTGTGGTCCTGATGGTATTGCTCTCCAGTATAGCCATCCGCCATCAGTTCGAGGGTGCCGAATTGGTAGGCAAGGTCATCGATCTGGCTATTACCCTCGCGGCATGGTTCATCTGCGGCATTCTGATTATCCCGACACTGATACGCAAAGTGAAGAAACATTTGAATGACGAGACGCTTATCATCCTCGCCTTGGGTCTGTGCCTGGGTATGGTGCTGACGGCTGAGGAAGCAGGGTTCAGCAGCGCTCTCGGTGCTTTCGTGATGGGTTCCATCCTTGCCGAGACGGTGGAGTCGCATCGTATCGAAAAGCTGATGACACCGCTCAAGAATGTCTTTGCTGCCATCTTCTTCATCTCCGTGGGCATGCTGATCAACCCGGCTTCATTGGCGGAATATTGGGTGAGCATCGCCTATGTCAGCCTGGTCATTATCATCGGAATGATTCTCTTTGCTACCTTGGGTTGCTGGTGGGGCGGTCAGACCATGCGCGACTCTATGCTCACTAGTTTCTCGTTCGTCCAGATTGGCGAGTTCTCGTTCATCATCGCTTCGCTGGGTACCAGCCTGGGCGTTCTCAATCCCGTGATCTATCCTATCATCGTGGCATCCAGTGTGGTGACCACCTTCCTCACACCTTATATTATGAAGGCTGCTGTGCCATGCTATACGTTCCTTTATAATCACGCCCCAGCGGGCTTACGTGCTAAGATCGACCAGCGTGAGCAGCAAGTGGCAGCAGCAGAGGCAGAGGCGGCTACGCCATCCGGCGACACGAAGTCATTTGCAGAAAAGGTTCGACATGCCGTCAGGAACACTTTTATCATGAAGCATCTTGTCAATCTGTTTATCAAGAACATGAGTGCTCACGATGAAAAGGCAAATTAGCTGCAGGTTATAGCCGTACGCCAAAGGAGGTGTTGATGAACCAGTCGTTCAGATAACCTTTGGTGCTGTTGTGATGATAACGGATATTGTTGAACTGCCCGTATGCATTGAGGAAACAGCGCCCAAAGCTATAGGTTAGCGACATGCGGGCATCGAAGCCTATGCTGAGTCCGCTGTTGAAGGTCTTATCACCTATGGGGGTTATATGCAGATTCCCATAGAACCACTTATCCCAGTCTTCGTTGGAGATGTCCGGGTCCCAGAAGATGGGGGCTTCCATCAGTGTCTCGACGTTTGTTTCATAGGCATAGGCCTTGAGCTTGTTGACGAAGGTGAGCATGGGCATGGCGAGGATGTTGATGAGCAGACCGCGAGCCGGTACCCAGTTGTATGCATAGCCTACACCAACACTGCCTTGCCATAGTTTCATGCGGCCCAGTCCTTCCATCGCATAGATGATGTCGCCATTAAGGTCTGAGGCATAGTCGATGTCGGTGTAGTTGTACATGAGTCCGGCCATCAGCGAACCCGCCGAGCGTTTCTGTATCACCGACTGGTCGTAGGCTGCCGCATAGGAGAATTTCTTGCCATTGAACATATAGTATCCGTCGGCGATAATCGTTTTCACGTGGATAGGGTCTATCAGCTTCACTTCTTGCCATGTGTCCAGGTCTTCTTCTGATATAAGGCTGCTGTTCAGATTGAAGTTCGGGGTGCTGTTTTCAAACGAGTGGATGCGCACATTGATGCCATAGGAGCCTCCCGTGGCACCAATCGTGAAATAGCTACCTTTGTCGCCGCCAACGTTGAACGTGTAGCCCAGACCATAGCCCCTATATCCTGCCCACAGGCCGACATACTGCGAAGGAGTGGTCTTCAAGTGCGGGTTGGCACTGTATTCTTCGCCTGCCATATCCCCTTGGGACTTCATACTCACGATGGTCTGGCTCACATTGCCTCTCAGGATAACCTGCCAGGGCTTCTCGGGGGCACCTATATAGCTGCGGTCAACACCCTTGACGGCCATGGAGTCGAGAAGGGTACCCACTTTATTGACAAGAGAAACCAGTTTCCCTTGCGCCATCGTCTGCCCACAGAAATTCAGGCAAAGAAATACAACCGATATAAAGATTGTTTTGGTGACTTGTGCCAACGTTATTTCCTGATGATTTTCTTATTATTGCTGATCACTATTCCACGGGTAGAAGCATTGGCAGGTGTTCCGCTCAGCGTATAGGAACGCTCTTCACCAGTAGTGACGGTGCGAGTAGCAGAGGTCACAGCTGTCGGCATATCCTCGATGGCGTCGTATTCTGCCATCGCCTCAGTCATACGGGCGTCGAGGTCTGTCAGACGGTAGAGCCCGTCGCTATTGGCTGTCAGACCCTCGATCGTGACGGACTGAACCATCGGAGGCTCTTCAAGCGAGAGCAGTGAGCGGGCATGCATCTGAGTGTATTTCGGATAGACCAGATTGATGGCGACATAGTCTTCGCTGCCATCGCTCCATTTCTCGAAGACGAGCTTCGAACCGATGGGCGTGCGCACCTCCAATGCATGCTCTGTCTCCGGAAGATTCAGACGCAAGGCTGCTCCGATAGATGTCAGATTGACATCATGACCACAGAGGAAAGTGAACTTGCGATTGACGTTGGCAAGCTCCTCACGGATAAGGCTCACCAGGGGATAGGCCAGATTGACAGCAGCACTATGAGTGGAGTAGAGCAAACCGTCGTGCACCTCCTTGACATGACAGATGGCGCGCCATTGTTCCTCTGTCAGTTCATGACCAAAGGCCGCCATGTTCTCGCTCTCAAAGCACTGAAGCACGAGGGCATCCGACACGCTGTAGGCCAATTTGAAGCCGCCCGACATCTTGGGCTCGTCGTCCTTTTCCAACTTGTACTGCATATCGTCGAAGCGGAAATGGGTCGTATCGTTGGCGGCAGCAGGCGAGTGGGCCATGTCTATCACCTCCTCCATCAGGGTCAGCGTGGGCTGTACACTCTGCATCCATGCCTCCGGACCGCCATGCAAAGCCTCCATCTCAGCAAGAATCTGCTGGCGATACTGATCGTTCATCTTTGTGAACTGGGGTTTGAACACGGGATCCATCTTGTCCTCGTCGTACTTATGTTTTATCTCCACATTGGCAAAAGGCAGGAAACCTGCTGAGAAGTATTTCGCCGTAGTGAATGTGCGCTGGCGCGAGTTGGCATAGAACAGCACCTCGTTGTCTGTTGGACGGTAGTTATCGGGTAAAAGGCCTGCGCTGACCACCCATTTACGGAAGAACTGGCCCATCTCTGTCTCGAGCACACCGCCGCGCTGCGACAGCTGGCTGCTGGGTGATGTCCACTTAAACCATTCGTATGGTGTCACCCTCATATGGGCAGCACCACCAGATGTCAGTGGCGAACGGATGTTGTGACGGCTCATCACCACCACTTCTTTCAGTTCATACTTTGCCTTGAAGACATCGGAGCGTTCTGTCTGAGCCTGTAGGCTCGTTGCAGCAATGATGGCTGCTGCTACCATTATCAACCATTTTTTCATATCGTTCAATCTTTAAGAAAGAGGTGGTTCTTTGACGGCATCCTGAATGACCAGTCCCGCCAGCATGTTGCCGAAAATGGCGGTGATGTGTACGAGGGAGCCTTTGCCCTCGCCTTGGGGCTCGATGAGTTCGTCGGAATAGACGCACAGGAACTTACGCGAGGGATACAGGCCCTGGAGTTTGACCTGCGGTTGAACCTTGAAACGCTTGCGGAGGGCACGAGCCAGGGGGTCGCCTTGAATCTTCCAGAATTCTGCAATTTTGATGCGTGTAGGGTCTAGCTTTAAGGCTGCACCCATCGATGCGAAGAACGTGGCATTGGTTTCGCAAGCCATTAGAATGAGTAATGCCTTATCCTTGAGCGAGTCAATCGCATCGATAATATAGTCATAGCTGTTGAGATGGAAGCTCTCGGCGGTTTCGGCTGTGAAGAACTCATGAATAGCCGTAATCTCAGCAGAGGGATTGATGGTGAGCAAACGTTGGCGAAGCACATCCACCTTCACTTGTCCTATCGTCTCCGTGGTGGCCATCAGCTGGCGATTGATATTGCTGGCACATACAGTATCGCTATCGACAATGGTCAGATGTTTGATTCCTGAGCGCACCAGACTCTCGGCGCACCACGAGCCTACGCCGCCCACACCGAAGATGATGACGCGCTTCTCGCCGATGCGCTCCATCGCTTCCTGACCCAACAAGAGTTCTGATCTACTGAAAATAGCTTGTTCTAATGCCATACGGTCTCTTCGTGAAGGTTTTCACGGCTGCAAAGGTACGACTAATTTTAGAACTAATCACCAATCATATACATTTTTTAGCATAATACCTCACTGTTGGTATTCCCTGTTCCGCTATTTTTCGTACCTTTGCACCCGAAAACGAAAGAAAAGAGGATTATGAAAAAAACGATATTATGGATAGCTGCACTCGTGGTTGGTGCGGTATTGGGACTGTTAGGGCTGCATTGGCTCGACCAGACGATGGAGTTTGTGGCTGTGGTTTACACACGACTGTTCCAGCTGTTGGCCGTGCCTACAATCGTCTTGGCGGTCATCACAACGTTTGCCACATTCGGCTCGAAGGGCTCTGGCAGGGTTTTTGGCCGTACGTTGACTTACACCCTTCTGACGACCTTTGCAGCGGCGGCAGTGGGAGCGGTGCTCTATGTGCTGGTGGCTCCTGGCAATCTGCCTGCTGACGCTATCGGACAGGGTGAGGAGGTTGCCGCCGATACTCCACACCTCTCTTATTACAGTCATCTGATGGGTCTCATACCGAATAACATCGTCAAGCCTTTCCTTGAAGGCAATGTGCTCTCGCTGTTGCTGCTGGCCTTTGCCATCGGCATCGGACTGTCGAAGTTGCCTGAATCCGAGAATAAGGCTGTGGTCGTAAAGGGGCTGCTGGGACTTCAGGAGCTGCTCTTCCTGCTGATTCGCGGCCTTATCTGGACCCTGCCCCTTGGCATCGTGGCTTTCTCTGCCCAGCTGTCTGCCCAGGTGTCGGCAGGTGTCGTAGCCGACAGCATCGGCAAGTATGTGCTGGTGGTGCTGGGTGGTAATGTGATACAGTTCTTCGTTGTGCTGCCGCTGTTCCTGTTGGCGCGAGGCCTGAACCCTATCCATGTGCTAGGGCGGATGATGCCCGCCGTGCTGATGGCCCTCTTCACCAAGAGCAGTGCAGCCACGCTGCCAGTGACGATGGATACTGCTGAGAATCGTCTGGGTGTCAAGAAGAATATTGCCCGCTTCGTATTGCCCATCTGCACCACAATCAATATGAACGGCTGTGCAGCCTTTATCCTCGTCACCTCGCTCTTCGTGATGCAGAATGGCGGTACACCGCTTACATGGTCGACCATCCTCTTGTGGATTCTCATCTCCGTCGTCTCTGCTGTAGGTAATGCTGGTGTGCCCATGGGCTGCTATTTCCTGACGCTCTCGCTGATGTCGGGCATAGGTGCTCCTGTCGCCATCCTGGGTGTCATCCTGCCCATCTATACTATTATAGATATGGTGGAAACGGCTGAAAATGTATGGTCGGACTCCTGCGTTGTGGCCATGACTAACCACGATTTATAGCAAAATACCATGTTTGTGGTATGCGAATAACGCGCCCGCGGTATTGTGGAGGTGGAAAAAACAGCCTACCTTTGCACCCAGAAACATTTAGTTATTTATTTATAAAAGGATAAGATTATGACAAAGATTGCAAAACAGCTGACTGAGCTCATCGGCAACACTCCAATTCTTGAGCTCAACAAGTATTCACAGGCAAAGGGTCTCGAGACCCCGGTTATTGCTAAAGTAGAGTTTTTCAACCCCGGCGGTAGCGTAAAGGACCGTATTGCCCTCGCCATGATCGAGGACGCTGAGGCTAAGGGTATCTTGAAGCCCGGTGCCACCATCATCGAACCCACATCAGGAAATACGGGCGTAGGACTGGCACTGGTATCTGCCGTCAAGGGCTACCATCTTATCCTTACCATGCCTGAGACCATGAGCATTGAGCGCCGTAATCTTGTGAAGGCCTATGGCGCCGAGGTTCGCCTCACCTCTGGTAAAGACGGTATGCCAGGCGCCATCCGCGCTGCCGAGGAGTTGCGCGACTCTATCCCTGGTGCTGTCATCCTGCAGCAGTTTGAGAACGCAGCCAATCCCGCCAAGCATTATGCCACTACGGGTCCGGAGATCTGGCGTGATACCGATGGAAAGGTGGATATCTTCGTAGGGGGTGTAGGTACTGGCGGTACTATCTCTGGAACAGGTAAGTATCTGAAGGAGCAGAACCCCAACGTGAAGATCATCGCCGTTGAGCCAAAGTCGAGCCCCGTCTTGAACGGTGGCAAGAGCGGTCCTCACAAGATTCAGGGTATCGGTGCAGGTTTCATTCCCAAGACTTACGATGCTGAGGTGATCGACGAGGTGTTCGACGTAGAAAACGACGATGCCATCCGCACAGGTCGTGAGGTGGCCCAGTCAGAAGGTCTGCTGGTGGGTATCTCTGCGGGTGCTGCCCTCTATGCAGCCATCCAGGTGGCCAAGCGTCCAGAGAACAAGGGAAAGAAGATTGTAGTCCTGCTGCCTGATACGGGTGAGCGCTATCTCTCTACCGTTCTCTACGCCTTCGAGGATTATCCTCTTTAACCCCTATACTCCGTAGGCGTCACGCCAAACTGCTTCTTGAACACCACAGAGAAGTGGCTTTGTGTACTGAAACCGCACTTGTCGGAAACTTCTGAGACGGTATATTTGCCGCTCTTCAGGAGTTCCGCGGCGCGGTTTAGTTTGTAAGTACGGAAAAAGTTCGAGGGTGTCTCGCCAGTCAGTCCTTTGATTTTGTAGTAGAGCTTGGTTCGCGAGATGAGCAGTAGTCTGGTGATACGTGTCACATCGAGTTCTGAGTTCCAGAGTTCTTCCTCCATCAGCTTGTAGAGTTCCTCCATGAAGTGCTTGTCCTGCTCGGAGAGGGCGTTGTCGAGTTGAGAGTTGAGGGCTGAAAGCTGGGAGTTGGTGTTCGAGGTCAATAATTGCCTCACACGTTCGCGATTTTTCAGCTGACTCTGTATCAGAGCTGATAGTACGGCAGGCTCGAAAGGCTTTGTCACGTAGGCGTCTGCACCCACGTTCAATCCCTCCACCTGATTCTCGGCCGTTACCTTGGCCGTCACCAGAATTACGGGTATATGACTTAGCTGGATGTCCTGCTTAATCTCCTGACACAGCTCGTAACCGTCTTTTCCTGGCATCGCCACATCGCTCAACACGATGTTGGGTTCCTCTGCCCGCATCTCCTCAAGGGCCGTGTCTGCATCGAGACAGGTGATGAGCCTATAGTCTTGTGAGAAGAGTATGCGCATGTAGTTGATGATCTCTGTGTCGTCGTCGACGACGAGGATGGTCGGACGGTGGTCGTCGTCCTTTTCCGGGGAGACAGGGGAATATGTGGACAAGGAGTCCAAGACCATAGCTGAAGTGGGGGGAGTCTTGTCTTCCTGTAATAGACTTCGTTCTGCCTCGGTATAAGCGCTCTCGTTCATGGGATAGATGAGCGTAAAGACGGCACCAGTGCCCTCTGTACGATTGCCTGCCGTCAGACTTCCGTGGTGTAGTTCTGCCAGACGGCGCGAGTAGTAGAGGCCGATGCCCGTACCCCAATTCACGATTGCTTTCGTCTGGTTGTCGAGCTGGTAGTAGCGCTTAAAGATATTCTCTTTCTGCTCCTCAGGGATGCCCTTGCCTGTATCGGCAATGGTCACCTTCACCTGATTGTCTGCTACATCCAACGATACGTCGATATGGCCTCCACGGGGCGTAAACTTCAGGGCGTTCGACAGCAGGTTCGACACAATCTTCTCCAATTTGTCACTGTCTGTCCAAGCCATGAGCTGGTCTTCCATCCCGAATCGGTTCAGCGTCAGGCCTTTTTCGTGGGCGTTAAACTCAAAGGTGTCGCAGATGTCGTTCATCGCCTTCACCACGTCGGTCTGCTCCACGCAAAGTCGTAGGGTGTCATTCTCCAGTTTGTTGAAATCCATCAGCTGGTTCACGAGTTTAAACATCCTTTGGATGCTGCGCTGGGCCACAGTCAGCAGATTACGCTCACCACTGTCCAGTGAACCGCTCTTTGACAGTTGTCTGACGGGCCCTGCGATCATCGTCAAGGGCGTACGGAACTCATGGGCGATATTGGCAAAGAAACTCATGTTCATCGCGTTGACGCGCTTTTCCTGTTCCTTCTCCATTTGTGCCTGACGGGCTGCCCTGCGTGCCATCACCACTCTATGGGCGTTCTGATAGAGATACCACGCGAGGGCCGATGCCAGTACCAGATAGATGATCCACGCCCACCACGATAGGGCAGGAGCCGACTCGATGACAATGCGGATCGAGCGCTCGTCGCCAGCTACCTCGTCGCTAGCACTGTCGGTGGTGCGAACGCGCAGGGTGTAGTGGCCTGAGGGCAAGTTGGCGTAGTTGGCCCAGTGGTCATTGCCCGCATCAATCCATTCGCTGTCGAATCCGTCGAGCTTATAATAATAATGTACGCGTTCGTATTCGCCGAAGTCGAGGGCGGTAAACGAGATGCCGAAGCTGTTCTCATGATGCTTCAGACGCACCTCACGACAACTGTCGAGTATCGCCTCTATAGGACCTTCTGCGGCAGGACGTACCAGTTGGTTGTGAATCTTCAAGTCGCAGAATATCAGTGGAATCTGTCGGATGGTGTCGATGTCGGCAGGGTTGAACATGGTAATGCCCTCCGTACTGCCAAATACCAGACTGCCGTTGGGTAGCTGGCACGAGGCACGATCCACGAACTCATCGCCACCAATGCCGTCGGCCTTATAGAGTGTTGTGATGCGTCCTGTCTTTCTGTCCCATCTGTTCAACCCCTTCATGGTGCTGATCCAGATGTTCTCCTGACAGTCCTCCTCGATGCTCGCCACGTCAGAACATGAGAGACCGCCAATACGCGTCATCCTGTTCGCTTGGATGTCGTACCTCAGTAATCCGTTGCTCACGGTGCCTATCCACACATAGCCCTGCTTGTCCTCATGCATGCTGGTGGGGATATATACGCTTCTGCGGATACACTTCTGCATGTCCTGTATCTCCAGCTGTGTCAGCTTACCCGTCGTGGGATTCATCTGTAGGATATTTTGATAGAAGGCTGATATCAGCATCTGTCCGTCACTCAGTTTCAGCAATGAGGGGATGAAGGTATAGTCCACATTAAATGCCTGCTTCATCTCGGGCTCGCTGCTGCCAGGGTGGAACCCATAAAGATAAGTCGATGCTGTCGAGGCCCATACCGTACCGTCGTCCGTCTGCTCAATGTCCATCGCCATCGGCACGGGCCACTGGCCGAGGATATTCAGTCTCGTCCCGTCGTATCGGCATTTCATCACGATATTGCTCGTCGAGAGCCATAACAGTCCATCGCGGTCGCAGAAAATGTGGTTTACGGCGTTCTTTGTCTCACCAGCTGGCAGTCCCTCAATCCCAATCTGTTCGGCTTTCTGCGTCGCAGTATGATACACGAACACACCTTTCAGCATCGTCGATACCCAGAGGTTCTCCTGCTTGTCTATAGCCACGGCCATCACCGATGAGTTCTCGATCATTCGGTTCAGATAGCTGTCGCTGCCGCCGAACTTCTCTTTATAATAGTAGTCTACGAAGAGCCCCTTGTCGTAAGAGCCCAGCCAGATATTTTTCCTGGAGTCTTGGAAAATCTGCGTCACGTAGGCATCTGGCACGGGTAGGGTAAAGCCGGCTTCGCCCTCGCCCACCAGTGTGTGGGTGAGCAGGTTCAGTTCGAAGAGACCATTCTTCGAGGTGTTCAGCAGGATGGTGTTGTTTTCCAGCAGACAGGCAGCCTGTACCACGCTGCCGTTCTTCAGTAACCTCGCCTTCATCTCTGTATTTAACGGCACCTCCTGACGGCCTTTCGTGTCGAAAAGCATCAACGTACCGTTGCCAGACGACAGCAGCAACCCGTTCTTCAGCATGGCGAAATAGTAGAATCCAGCTCCCTCGGGGTGCTTCAGTTCCGTGCGTAGCTTAAAGTCGTTGCCGCTATAGATTAACAGGTTCTCAGAACCAATCAGCAGAATGTCGTCGCTTGAGTCGATGAAGAAGTCGCCCCAAGACTGGTTTGTCAGCTGACGGTTGATGCGAGGCAGGAAGATATGGTGATGCTCGTCGTAAACCATTACCTCCGTGCCGTTGTAGACCATCACGCGTCCCTTCGAGTCCATCAGCAGCTTACGGGCGTTGCGGTTGCTCGTCTGCATGGGTATGCGCTCGAAATTGTCTTGTCTGGTATATCGGCATACGCCGTTCACTGTCGCCACCCAGAGCCGTCCCTGCTTGTCGTTGAGCAGATCCTGCACGTTATTGTCAGGCAGTCCCAGCGAGTCCTCCGTGCAGAAATATTGGTGATACGCATGTCCGTCATAGCGGTTCAGTCCTCTGAACGTCGCAATCCATAGCTGACCCGTAGCATCCTCCTCGATGTCCTGCACGCGGCTGTTAGATAGTTCGCCAGCCACCACCAGTCCATGTTCCTCGTCCTTATCCTTGCTCCCATCGCACAAATCCTTTTGCTGACAGGAAACAATCATCAACGTACTGAAAAACGCAGCCAGTGCTACGGCAAGATTCTCTTTTAGTCTCATAGTGTCGTAATTTTATGCTGCAAAGATACGATGATTTTTTGAATTTATGGTGCTTTTTTACAGAAAGGTTTAATCGGGCAGAGGTGTTTTTGAACGAATCGGATAAGTTTTGAACAAATAGGAAAGTGCCGGAAACGATTTGAACAAAGGGGAAAAACGAAAAACAGATTCAGAACGCTACCTTTTTAAATATTATATACTTTTGCAGCCGAAAACGAGACCAAAGCATTAAAATTTTCAAATAATAGTTCTAACAATTTAACTCAAACAATTAAAACTCAATGAAAAAGAGCAGTATTTTGATGATGATGATGGCACTGATGATGTCGGTGACTTCATTCGCCCAAGGAATCAAGGGCACTGTGATTGATGAGAACGGTGAGGCCGTAATCGGTGCAACGATTGCTGACAAGAACGACAGCAAGAACGCTACCATTACCGACTTCGACGGAAACTTTGTAATTAATGTGAAGACTGGACAGAGCATTGTGGTCTCTTACATCGGCTATGAGACCCAGGAGTTGGCAGCCAAGAATGGCATGACCATTAAGATTCAGCCTGACAACAAGGTGCTCGACGAGGTGGTCGTAGTTGGTTATGGTGTACAGAAGAAGAGTTCGGTGACGGGTGCCATCTCGCAGGTTAAACCAGAGGATATGGAAAACCGTACCATCTCGAATGCCCAGCAAGCTCTGCAGGGTAAGACCTCTGGTGTGCAGATCATTCAGTCGAGTGCAGCCCCAGGCAGCTCGCCTACCGTACGTGTGCGCGGTTATTCCTCTAATAGTAGTTCTGAACCTCTCTACGTGGTGGACGGTGTGCGCCTGAGCGACATCAGCGGTATCGACCCTGCCACCATCGCCTCGATGGAAATCCTGAAGGACGCTGCTTCGGCTGCCATCTATGGTGCTGAGGCTGGTAACGGCGTGGTGCTGATTACCACCAAGAAGGGTAAGGCCGGACAGGGTAAGATCAGTTATGACTTCCAATGGACTGACGAGAGTCTGGCCCGCATCCCCAAGATGCTGAGCGCACAGGAGTATAAGCAGTATATGATGGAGGGTAACCTCTTTACTGAGGACTACATTAACGCCAACTGGGACGGCACCACCAACACCAAGTGGACGGACGTGGCTTTCACCCACGGTCACATGCAGAAGCACAACTTCTCGTTCACTGGTGGTAACGATCGCGGCAACTACTACCTGGCCCTCTCATACTTGAATAATAATGGTATCGTAAAGGGCGATGCAGACACTTATAAGCGTCTGACAGCCACCATCAATGGAGAGTATAAGATAAAAGATTGGCTGAAGGTTGGTACAACGAACCAGGTGGAGAAGTACAACGTGCGTCAGGTATCTTCTAACAATGAGTACGGCTCTCTGCTGACGGCTGTGCTGATGATGGATCCGCTGACCCCTGACACCTATGGAAAGACCCTGCCAGAAATATATCAGACCTATCAGGCCGCAGGAAAGACATTCCTGCAGGATGGTGCAGGCAACTACTATGGTATCTCTCAGTTCTACAATGGTGAGCAATATCACCCCATGGTCATGCGCGACAATGGTCTGAGCAAGAGCTCTGGCTATAACGTGACGGGAAGTATCTATGGCGACTTCACGCTGATTCCCAACCTGACCATCACGTCTCGTTTCGGTTATCGTCTGGCTGGCTCTCGTAGCTCTTCTACCTCGCTGCCTTTCTACGGCAATGCCGTTCAGAGCCGCGACTACGTAAGCCAGAGCAACACCTCTTCTACCACGATCTACTATCAGTGGGAGAACTTCGCAAACTATATGAAGACCTTCGCTGATGCCCACACCGTGAGTGCCATGGTCGGTATGTCGTTCCAAGACAATAACTACGACTACGTGACTGGCGGTCTGGACGCTAACGGTGAGGATGCCCTGAAAAAGAACGATCCGCTCTTCTACTATCTGAACTACGCCAATGCCTCAGCTACCAAGAGCGTCAGCGGTGAGACCACCAACACTACGAAATATTCATACTTCGGTCGTGTGGGCTATGACTACATGGGTCGTTACCTCTTCCAGGCTTCGCTGCGTGCTGATGCTGCCGACCTCTCGAAGCTCTCTAAAAAGAGTCGCTGGGGATACTTCCCTGCCGTATCTGTAGGTTGGACTATCAGCGAGGAGAAGTTCTTCAATCCACTGAAGAGCTGGTTCGACAGCTTGAAATTCCGTGCATCTTGGGGCCAGAACGGTAGTCTCTCGGCCTTGAGCGGCTATAGCTACAGCACAGACATTGCTCTGGGCGGGCTGTATCCCTTCAACTCAGGTATCCAGTACACACAGGCTGCTGCCCCCTCAACGATGGGTAACGATGACCTGAAGTGGGAAACGTCTGAGCAGCTGAACTTCGGTCTCGACGGTATCCTGCTGGGTGGGCGTCTGACCTTCGGTATCGACTACTTCATCAAAAAGACCAAGGACCTGCTGGTTTGGAACACCACCCCTTCGCTGGTCATCGGTGGTTCTACATCGCCTATCAATGCCGGTAATGTGGAGAACAAAGGCTTCGAGTTCGACCTGGGTTGGAGAGACCATATCGGCGACTTCAGCTATGGCATCCGTGCCAACCTCTCTACCCTGAAGAATGAGGTGACCTATATTGACCCGTCAATCACCCGTCTGTCTGGCAGCACCTTCCATACCTATACGATCACTTACTTCGAGCAGGGCTATCCTGTATACTACTTCCGAGGCTTCAAGTTCGACAAGATCAATCCTGAGACTGGTGACCCGATGTTCGTAGACATCAATGGTGACAATCAGATCACCAACGATGATATGACCGATATCGGCAACGCCATTCCCAATATTACCTATGGTATCACCCTGACGGCAGCCTATAAGGGCTTCGACCTGACCGTATTCGGCACAGGTGCTGCAGGCAACAAGATTTTCAATTGTATCAACCGCCCGGACTACGCTACCTCTAATAAGATGAAGGAGGTGATGTTCGACGACCGTTGGACTCCCACCAACACCAATGGTACGAAGCCCCGTGCAGGAGCCAACGACATCGATAAGTATGTGGACTCCAGCGCTATGGTTTACGATGGTAGCTACTTCAAGTTCAAGCAGATCCAGCTGGGTTACACCCTACCGAAGAGCCTGATCAGTAAGGTAGGCATCAGCCACTCTCGCATATACTGCTCTCTCGACGACTTCTTTACCATCTCGAAGTATCCCGGTTTCGATCCTGAGGCCAGCGCCAACGCCACCACTGGCATGGGCGTAGACAAGGGTGCTTATCCTACATCTAAGAAGGTGGTACTGGGCTTCAATATAGAGTTCTAATTAAGATTGAAAATTGAAAATTGAAGATTGAAAACTGAATAATAGAAAAAGTTATGAAAAAGAACAGATTATATATAGCACTGCTGGGTCTGATGTCACTCGCCTTTACCGCTTGCGACAGCGAACTCGACATCGAGAAACACGGCAATATGGGTAGCATGGACACATACTACACCACCGACGAGAATATTAACACGGCTTCGGCATCGCTCTATCTGCAGATGCGCAGCAACTACTATAACTGGTTCTTCACCAAGAACCTGCTCTCTGACGACTCTTGGTGTGGCGGTGGTCAGCGTAATGACAATGGCCAGATGGAGGAGTTGAACGAGTACTCTTTCGACACTAATCACAGCATGATTGAGAGCCTCTACTCAGGACTTTATGGTATCATCTACAAGGCCAATCTGATTATCGACAAGACTGAGGGTGATACGCCTGTGATGAAACACGCTATCAACGAGGCCAAGGTGTTTCGTGCTTTCGGACACTTCGAACTGGCTTCTCTCTTTGGAACGGCCCCGGTGGTTGACCATCTGCTGGAACCGGGCGAGTATCGTCAGGCTAATGGTACCGCAGCCGACCTCTGGGCTTTCGTGGAGAAGGACCTCACCGAGGCTATAGGCTCTGGTACGCTGCCTTCAAAGAACGATGTCAACGATCAGGAAACCGGTATCCGTGTGACCAAGGAATACGCCCAGGCACTGTTGGGTAAGGCTTACCTCTTCCAGGGAAAGTACAGCGAGGCAGCCTCGATGCTCGACAATGTGATCAACTCTAAGAAGTACGCCCTCTATCCAGGTGAGTACGATGCCCAGTTCCATGCTCTGGCTAACAACAACTGCGAGTCGCTCTTTGAACTCCAGAAGCGTAACGATGCAGAGCAGATGTGGAACCAGTTAGACATGCTCTTCCTGATGCAGGGCTGGCGTACGAGCGTACTGATGTATAGCGGACAGGCTGCCCAGGAGTTGGCAACAGGTACCTATGGCTTCTTCAATCCACGCAAGTCGCTCTATGATGCTTTCGTGGCTTGGGAAGGTGCCGACGGCTATCGTCTGAACAAGTCCATCATGACCTACGATCAGATTAAGGCTTACGGCGTAGAGGCTCAGCCCGGTGCCAGCGTCTATGGCAACGAAGGTTATTTCTACTGGAAGAACCAGTCGCTGAAGTCGGACGTGATTGTGGATATGTCGTACTTCCAGGGTGGACAATATATCGACCAGAAGGTGATGCGCTATGCAGAGGTGTTGCTGATGGCTGCAGAGGCTCAGCTTCAGTCAGGCAACGCATCGAAGGCTCTGGAGTATGTCAATGAAGTGCGTGCACGTGCCAAGGAAACACCGCTGACAGAAGTCTCCATGAGTGACATTAAGATGGAGAAGCGTCTGGAGCTCTGCAACGAAGCTATCCGTTTCCAGGATCTGGTGCGCTGGGGTGACGCCAAAAGTGCTATGGGTGAGCAGGGTAAGGATGTGCCTGCCTTCACAACCAATGGCGTACAATGGAACTGGCACAACACCAAGTATGGCTTCCAGGATAGGAACATGCTGTTGCCTATTCCTCTGAAGGAACTCGAGTTGAATCCTAACATGCAGCAGAATCCCGGATGGTGATTTGTAAAGGTAAAAGGTAAAAAAGATTATAAAAGAATAGGAAATGGTGCAAAGGTTCAAAAATATTTTGTATCTTTGCACCAACCTAAAAAGACTATAACGTAAATGAAAGCAATTAAAATGATGGTAGTGGCAGCCCTCTGTCTCATGGGCTCAGCCGCTCAGGCTCAGCAAAACCTGAGCTGGGGACAGGGCCCGCAGGTGGCTTCGCCCGATGTACATGCTGACAACTCAGTAACATTTAATCTGATTGCCCCTGAGGCACAGAAGGTACAGATCACTGGCGATTTCCTGCCAACGCAGAAAATCAAGGTGGAAGGCTATGGTGAGGTTGAAGCCCCTGGCGTTGTGGACCTCGTGAAGAACGATAAAGGTGTATGGAGTTTTACGTCAGAACCCCTGAAGCCCGAGCTCTATACCTATAACATGATGGTGGACGGCGTGAAGATTATCGACCCGCTGAATGTGTATAACATCCGAGATATCAACAACCTGTTCAGTGTGTTGCTGATTGGCGGTGATGCCCGTACAGATCTCTATAAGGTAAACAAGGTGGCCCACGGAACGGTGAGCAAGGTATGGTACGAGAGTCCTACGGCAGGTCTAACCCGTCGTCTGACGGTCTATACCCCTGCTGGTTACGAAAAGAGTAAAAAGAAGTATCCCGTATTCTATCTGTTGCATGGTATCGGTGGTGACGAGAATGCCTGGAGTGAACTTGGTCGTGCCGCCCAGATCCTTGACAACCTCATTGCCCAGGGGAAGGCAGAGCCCATGATCCTGGTGATGACCAATGGTAACATCTCTCAGGAGGCATGCCCTGGTGAGACTTCTGAAGGCTTCAAGGTGCCCACGATGATGCTCCCCAAGACGATGGAGGGAAGCTTCGAGACTGCTTTCCCCGATGTGGTGAAGTTCATCGAGAAGACCTATCGTGTGAAGAAGGATAAGGCACACCGCGCCATCGCAGGATTGTCGATGGGTGGTTTCCACAGCCTCTTCATCTCGATCAACAATCCTGATATGTTTGGTTATGTAGGTTTGTTCTCTGCCGCTGTCGACCAGCAGCAGAAGGATGGGGCGGAAGGTCATCCGGAAGTGTATGCAGACCGCGATCAGAAGATTGACTGCCTGTTCAGCAAGAATCCCAAACTGTTCTGGATCGGTATCGGCAAGACCGACTTCCTCTTCAAGAACAATAACGATCTGCGTGCCTATCTGGATAGCAAAAACCACAAATACACCTACCTTGAGACCGATGGTGGCCACATCTGGCGCAACTGGCGTATCTATCTCACAGAATTTACTCCATTACTTTTCAAATAATAGCGTATGAAGAAGACCATTTTTTTCGCCTTCGGTATGGTAGCCCTGATGACGGGTTGCAACTCTGCCGACAAAGTGACTAAGAACACCATCAATCAGGAAGAGGTGATGGCCAAACTCTCGCTTGAGGACAAGGCACATTTTGTGATTGGTACAGGAATGCAAGGCTTCTCTGGTGATGAGGCCGTGATTGGCGCCACTAAGAACCTGGTGCCTGGTGCTGCTGGTACCACCTATCCTCTCGACTCACTGGGAATCCCTGCCATCGTATTGGCCGACGGTCCTGCTGGACTACGTATCGACCCCACGCGTGAGGGTGACTCTGCTACCTACTATTGCACGCATTTCCCCATCGGAACGCTGCTGGCCTCTACATGGAACACTCAGCTCGTAGAAGAGGTGGGTACCGCCATGGGACAGGAGGTGAAGGAATATGGTGCCGATGTGTTGTTGGCACCTGCCTTGAACATTATGCGTAACCCCCTCTGCGGTCGTAACTTCGAGTATTACTCTGAGGATCCCGTGGTGGCAGGTAAGACCGCTGGCGCCTATATCACTGGCGTTCAGAAGAACGATGTAGGCACCAGCATCAAGCACTTTGCGGCCAACAATCAGGAGACCAACCGCATGGGCAACGATGCCAATATGTCGCAGCGCGCTCTCCGCGAGATCTACCTGAAGGGCTTTGAGATTGCCATCAAGGAGAGCAAGCCTTGGACGGTGATGACCTCTTATAACTATATCAACGGTGTCTATACCTCTGAGAGCAAAGACCTCGTACAGACCATCCTTCGTGATGAGTGGGGCTATGAGGGAACTGTGATGACCGACTGGTTCGGAGGTAAAGACGGTGCTGTGCAGATGTGGGCAGGTAACGATATGCTCCAGCCTGGAAAGAAAGCCCAGTTTGACTCTATCGTGGCTGGCGTGAAGAGTGGTAAGCTCGCAGAGGCTGACCTCGACCGCAACGTGAGCCGTATCCTGAATCTCATTGAGAAAACACCTCGATACCAGGGCTATCAGTATTCCAACAAGCCCGACCTCGAGGCTCATGCAGCCGTTACCCGTCAGAGTGCTGCTGAAGGTATGGTGCTGATGAAGAACAACGAGGCTCTGCCTCTGAAGGAGAGTGTGAAGAATGTGGCTCTCTATGGCAATACATCATACGAGTTTATCGCCGGAGGTACGGGCTCTGGTAATGTGAACCATGCTTATGTGGTGTCGCTGCTCGATGGTCTGAAGAACGGAGGCTACGCTGTCTCTGACGATCTGAAACAGGCGTATGAGCAGTTCTGGAGCGACTACCATAAGGCACGTGAGGCCGAGATTGCTGAAATCGAGAAGACAGATAAGCAGCGGGCAATGATGATGAAGTTCCTGCCCAGCGGTCTGCCTGCAGAGAAGCAGTTTACTGCTGCGGAACTTGAGACTCAGGCCGCCAAGGCTGACATCGCCGTGCTGACTATTGGACGCATCTCTGGCGAGTTCTTCGATCGTAAGTCTGCCGACTTTAATCTGAGCGACTCTGAGCGTAAGCTCATCGAGCAGGTGTGTGAGGTGTATCATAAGGCTGGCAAGCAGGTGGTCGTGCTGCTGAATATCGGTGGCGTCATCGAGACTGCTTCTTGGAAGGATCTGCCTGATGCTATCCTCTGTGCCTGGCAGGCAGGACAGGAAGGCGGCAACAGCGTGGTTGACGTGATGAGCGGCAAACAGTCACCCTCTGGTAAGTTTACCATGACATGGCCTGTGAAATTCACCGATGCTTATTCCTCACGTAACTTCCCTGTAGACCAGACAGCAAAGATCGACTTCATGAATACTGTAGAACGGGGTAATGTGAAGAATGTAGACTACACCAACTACGAGGAGGATATCTACGTGGGTTACCGTTATTTCGACAGCTTCAACGTACCCGTGAGCTATCCTTTCGGCTTCGGTCTGAGCTATACTACTTTTGAGTACAGCGATGCCCAGATTGCCGAGAAGGGCGATGCCTACGAGGTGACAGTTACTGTTAAAAATACAGGTAAGTTTGAGGGCAAGGAGGTCGTTGAGCTTTACATCTCCGCTCCCGACAACAAGGCTGCCAACAAACCCGTCAAAGAGTTGAAGGCCTTTGCCAAAACCAAGCAGTTGAAGCCGGGCGAGAGTGAGACACTCACACTCACAGTGAAGGCTGCCGACCTCGCATCATTTGACGAGGCTGCCTCTGCATGGGTGGTTGCCGAGGGTGAGTATCAGTTCCTGGTAGGTGCTTCCTCTCAGGACATCAAGGCTACCCTTACTGCTAATGCCAAGGCTCAGCAGACCAAGGTCAACGATGTGATGAAGCCTCAGGCTCCGCTAAATCTCTTGAAGCGTTAATAGCTATTAGTCTATAAATAGTCAAGCACGGCTCGTGAGAGTCGTGCTTGATTCTTTTATGATAGACAGGCAAGGGCTATTCTGCTGTCAGGTCTTCTATCTGGTCGATGACGTCCTGATACTGGCGCTGGGTCTTGAGGTGGATCTTGATGCCAATGATGGCGCCGATGATACCTCCGATACAACCGCCCCAGAAGAAGCCATTGTTAAAGTCACCTCCCTGAATCTGATAGATCTCGTAGAAGAACCATCCCATCCATAAAATGACGGCGGGAATGCCAAACAACAGCCAGTTGGATTCAAACTTCTTGGCACTGACCACCTTCTTGCGGGCTTCCACGAGACTGTGGCTCATCAGTCCGGGATCACTGATTTTGCGACTGTTGTAGAAAGTGGCACCTGCACAGATGAGCATAAAGATGCTGGTGACAATCCAGAAAAAGACGGAGAGGCCTGCCAGTTTCACGAAGCACCAGTAGCCGTAGGGCACCATCAATATTCCAATGGCCATGATAATGTTGTAGCGGCGGTTGATGTTGCTCACTTCGTTCCGCATCGAACGGCGTATGAGGCGGTCGTTCACTATTTCCTGCTGGTTAAGCTTATTCTTGAGAGTGGTCATCTGCTGACGCATCTCCTCTAAATTGAAATTCTCGTTCATAATGGGGCGTGGTTTTAATCGTTTGACATTTGTTTTAACTGTTCACGGATTCTAAACAGACGGACGCTGACGTTCTTAGTAGAGATACCGACAATCTGTCCGATTTCCTCGTAGGGGAGGTTTTCGAGCCAGAGCAGGACAATCGCACGGTCGAAGGGCTGGAGCTTGGAGATACGCTTATGGAGCATGTCCACCTGCTTGGTGTCCTCGTCGCGGTCTTCAAAGAGGTTGATGTCCATTGTCAGTCTGGTTGTGGCTGCGCGTCGCTTCTTCCTGTCAATTGATATGCAGGTGTTGAGGGCGACGCGGTAGATCCACGTCCGGATGTCACTGCGATGCTCGAACTTGTCGAAACCTTTCCAAAGATTCACTAGTACCTCTTGGAACAGGTCGTTCACCTCGTCGGCATCTTGCGAGAACATGTAGCACACGGTGTAGATGGTGCTCTTGTGTTCTGCAACGATTTGCGCAAATTGTCTTTCTAATGTCATCATTGTCATTCTGTTTTTTGAATCATTTGCCCATTAGACGCAGCAAAAATACAAAAAACTACGCGAATTTCCAATTTTTTTCAAAAAAAGCTATTTGGCTGATTCGATTATTCTGGTTCTACATGTATGGCCACGTGTGTTTCCGGGCCATAATGCTGTCTCAGAATCTCTTCAATCTCGGAGGCCTTGTCGTGGGCTTGACACAAGGAGATGTCGCCAGGCATCAGGATGTGGAGCTCGATGGCATAATGGCTGCCGATGCGCCGTGTACGCAGGTCGTGGGGATTGACAACGCCATCCACGGAGGCCGCAAGGCGCAGAATCTCTTCTTCCACCTCCTCAGGCAGTGATTGCTCCATCAGGTCGCCAAAGCCACGTCGCAACAGTTCTGTAGAAACCTTGATGATAAAGAATCCCACAATGACGGAGGCGATGGGGTCGAGTACGGTCCAGCTCTGTCCCAGGAAGATAGCCCCCCCGATGCCGACGGCTGTGCCTATTGATGAAAGGGCGTCGCTGCGGTGATGCCAGGCATTGGCCTCGAGCGCCTGTGATTGGAGCTGATGGGCCACCGCTATCGAATAGCGGTAGACAGCCTCCTTAAGTAATATCGACAACAGGGCAGCCCAGAAGGCCAGCATACCAGGTGCCTTGAGCTGATGACCATTCCACCATGCAAAGATTTTCGTGATGCCGCCATAGACGATACCAAAGGCTACAGCGAGTAGTGCCAGTCCGATGATGGTCATGGCCAGCGTCTCATACTTTCCATGGCCGTAGTCGTGCGACTTGTCCTTGGGCTTACCGCTGATATGTACGAAGACGAGCACGATGACATCCGTCACGAAGTCGCTGAGCGAGTGGACGGCATCGGCCACCATGGCCGCACTATGTCCCACAATGCCCGCCACAAACTTGAAGACGAGCAGCAACACATTCACTGCTCCCCCGACAAGTGTCACCTGATAGATTTTCCTGTTTCTTTCCATCGTGTCAAGTTTACAGGCTGCAAAAATACACCATTTATCCGATAATCGGAAAGAAATCCTTGGAAAAATGAACAAATAGAAACGGATTTGAACAAATAGAAACGTCGAGGTGCACTTTTGAACACTTGTGAAAAACAAACGTACGCTGCGAAAAGTCTTTTTTTATTAGTTTTTTTACCTTTGCACTCGGAAATCCAAAAATATTTTGTATATTTGCCCAAAATTCAATCAAAGATAAATTGCAATCGTATGAAAAAGAAAATCATGACTTTCGCGCTGGCAGCCATGTGCTGTGTAGGCGCTCAGGCACAGGAGAAGCTCTTCAACAGTGCCAGTGTTCAATCTCCAGTCGTCAACAAGGACGGCACAGTGACATTCAACCTCTTTGCCCCAAAGGCCGTGAAGGTGGAGGTGACAGGCGATTTCCTGCCCACTCAGCCTGTTGAGGTCGAAGGCTTTGGTACTTATGATGCCCCAGGTGTGGCTCAGCTCAAAGAAGGAAAGAACGGCGTGTGGAGCTATACCACCGACAAGCTCGCTCCTGAGATGTACAGCTATACCTTTAATATTGATGGCATGACGGGTGTGAAGGATCCTGCTAACATCTATGTGAATCGCGACATCGTATCGTTCACCAACATCTTCATCGTCAGCAACGAGAAGGGCGACAAGGGCGACCTGTATCGTGTGAACGAAGTGCCCCACGGCAACCTCTCGAAGGTATGGTACAATAGTCCCACACTGAAGATGCAGCGCCGTATGACCATCTATACCCCTGCCGGCTACGACAAGGGTGGCAAATATCCGGTATTGTATCTGCTTCATGGTGCTGGTGGCGACGAGAACGCCTGGAGTGAGCTTGGACGTGCTGCCCAGATTCTCGACAACCTGATTGCCACAGGTAAGGCTAAGCCCATGATCGTGGTGATGCCCAATGGTAACCCCAACTGTCAGGCAGCCCCTGGTGAGTGGTCGTGGGGCATGTACACGCCTGGCTTCCGCGACAGTGGTACCGGTCCTACTGCTCCTGCTGCAGCTTCTATCCCGGAGAGCTTCATGGACATCGTGAACTATGTGGATGCCAACTACCGCACTCTGAAGGATCGTGCCCACCGTGCTATCTGTGGCCTGTCCATGGGTGGTGGCCACACCTTCCACGTAAGTCTGCTTTACCCCAACAAGTTCGACTATTACGGACTCTTCTCTGCTGGTCTGCACTTGGGCAATGGTGGATTCCAGGGATCGTTTGCCGATCAGATCAAGGCTAATCCCGAGTTCGCAACCCAGTCAGCAAAGCTCTTTGGCAGCAAGCCCAAGCTTTACTGGATGGGTATGGGTAAGACCGACTTCCTCTACCAGAGCACTGTCGACCTGCGCGCTTTCTGGGACAGCAAGGGTTACAACTACGAATATGTGGAGACCGATGGCGGTCACATCTGGCGTAACTGGCGCATCTATCTGACGATGTTTGCCCAGAAAATCTTCAAATAAGTGATTCTTGGACGAGCTTCACGGCTCGTCCAAGAACTCTTTTATGTAAAATTGCAAGTTTTTTGCCTTTTCTTTTGTCTGTTTGCAAGAAAAGTTGTACTTTTGCCGACGCAAGGATTAAAATCTTTTTTTAAAAATGACAAAATGAAACGTAAAACTTGCAAAATGAGGACACTCGCCATGATCATGGCGGTGTTCAGTAGTGTTGCCGCTATGGGGCAATCAGAGAAAAAGAACAGTGAGCCCGATTGGCTGAAGGACTTCACAAGTAGAATCACTCTTAACGGTTATGCACAGGGAGGCTGGTCGTATCAGAACCCTAACGGAGAACCAACCAATGCCTACAACCTTAAACGCACCTTACTATGGGCAAAGGCACGTATCACCGATCGCTGGTCGTTTATGTTCATGCACGACTTCTCGAGCGTAGTCCAGGAGTTCTATACCGACTATCGCCTCTCGAAGGGTAACGAACTGACTGTGCGCCTCGGACAATTCAAACACTCCTATTCGATGGAAAATCCCCTCTCGCCCACACAGCTGGAGCTTATCGACGTCTATTCGCAGGCGGTGCTCTATCTGGCTGGCGAAGGTCCCGACCCGCTGAATGGCGTCAACTATGGCCGTGATATGGGTCTGGAGATCTATGGCGATCTGGCCAAGGGCCTCGTCCACTACGAGCTGGCCTTGATGAGTGGTCAGGGTATCAACCGTAGGGACCTGAATAATCAGAAAGACTTTATTGCCAAACTTGAACTGCGTCCCATGCCGGGCTTCCGCGTGGTGGCATCAGGTTATCTGGGCACGGGCTGTGCTGTGAACACGGCTGCCTGGAACCCTGACGTCAAGGTGGGCGACAACTATACACGCAATCGTTACAGTGTGGGTGCTGAGTATAAGACGCAGACCTATGCTGGTAGTAAATACAAGGAAGCGCGTCCGGCCTCCATCCGTGCAGAGTGGCTCGGTGGTCAGGATGGCGACGTGGGCTCACGTGGCGGCTATGCCACCGTCTGCATCCCTGTGGTGGATGCCCTCGACGTGGTGGCCAGCGGCGAGACCTTCGACCGTAACACCAAGGTGGATGGCTGGGATCAGACCAACCTCACCTTAGGCTTGCAGTACTGGTTCTATAAGAAGTGCCGTCTGCAGCTGCAGTACACACGTTGCCTCTGTGGCGAGAATATCTCCTCAAAGGATTACGACTGGCTTCAGGCCCAAGTGCAGGTGGCATTTTAATTGAGAATTGAAAATTGAAAATTGAAAATTAAGAATCTATGATAATTAAGGTAACATTGACCATCATCTTCCTGGCCGTGATGATTGGCGTGGGTGTCTACTCCCGTAAGCAGGCCAGCACAGTCGACGGTTTCGTATTGGGCGGTCGTGCCGTAGGTCCCTGGCTCACGGCTTTCGCCTTCGGAACCTCCTATTTCTCAGCTGTGGTCTTCGTGGGCTACGCTGGACAGTTCGGATGGAGATACGGTCTCTCGAGTGCCTGGATCGGCATCGGCAATGCCATCATCGGTTCGCTTCTGGCCTGGATCATCTTAGGTCGTCGCACGAAGCTGATGACCCAGCATATCGAATCGCGCACGATGCCCGATTTCTTCGGCACCCGTTTCTCGGATCAGGGTCTGCGCGTGGTGGCCTCCGTCATCGCCTTCGTGTTCCTCATTCCCTACACAGCAGGTGTCTATAGTGGTATCTCCCGCCTCTTCGAGATGGGCTTCGAGATCCCTTACGAATACTGCGTGGTCATCATGTCTATCCTGACGGCTGTCTACGTGATAATCGGAGGTTACAAGGCCACGGCCATGAACGACTTCATCCAGGGTATCATCATGCTCTTTGGTATCTGTGCCGTTATTCTGGCTGTGCTCAATGCGCAGGGCGGACTGGTGGCTGCTGTCGATAAGCTGGCTCAGATTCCCTCTGATGCCGACCCCAGTGTGAACGGTGGATTTGCCTCGTGGTTCGGTCCCGATCCCTGGGGCTTGCTGGGTGTGGTCATCCTCACCTCACTGGGCACGATGGGCTTGCCTCAGATGGTGGGTAAGTTCTATTCCATCACCGACGAGAGTGCCATCAAGCGTGGTACGGTCATCTCAACCGTCTTCGCCTTCATCGTGGCTGGTGGCTGCTATTTCCTCGGAGGCTTCGGCCGTCTCTACGACCCCGTCATCAACGAGGCCACGGGTAAGATTGCCTTCGACTCGATCGTGCCTGCCATGCTGGTAACGCTGCCCGATGTGCTCATTGCCCTCGTGGTGTTGTTGGTGCTCTCTGCTTCGATGTCTACGCTGGCTTCGCTGGTGCTCACCTCGTCGTCTACCATGACCCTCGACCTCATCTATCGTGACAAGAAATCGCTGCCAGGCGAGGTGGAGGATGGTACCATCGACGATATCGTGGCCGAGAAGATCGAGCGTCGTAAGGTGGTGGTGATGCGTGTGCTCATCATGTTCTTCATTGCCATCTCCCTGCTCATCGCCCTCAATCCGCCTACGTTCATCGCTCAGCTGATGGGTATCTCCTGGGGTGCTCTGGCTGGTGCTTTCCTGGCTCCCTTCATGCTGGGTCTCTACTGGCGTGGCGTCACAAAGGCCAGCGTCTGGGCTTGCTTCGTTTGGGGTGTGGGTCTCACCGTGATCAACATGCTCATCGGCAACCCCATCAACCCGATCAACTGTGGTGCCATCGCCATGGTTGGCGGCTTCCCCGTAGTCTTTATTGTGAGTCTGCTCACCAAGAAACTCCCCCAAAAGACCGTCGACAGCATCTTCGAGTGCTACAAATAAGAAACAATAAACGGAAGCCACTGGCTTCCGTTTATTGTCTACATGCCCATGCACGAGGTGGCTCCCAGTGCCGTGAGTACGGCTCTGCCTGGCAAAAGTTCAAGCACCTGATGCTCGAGAATCCCGACCTCTCAGGCTTCGCGACGCAGTGATGGCGGACATTTCTTTCGTGTGAGGTCAATATTATTTACCAACATTTGGGGACACCCGTAGGGCGCCCCAATTTCGTGGTTTGTAGCGTCTTTTGAGAGCCCTTGAGTACACTGGGACTTTATGACGATTAAACCGTTGGTTTGTGACGGGTAAACTCCGACTTTATGACGGGTAAAATTCAGGTTTTAAAGTGGCAACTTTGGAACAGGTTTGGAGACTGCTAATAATGTAATGATTTTTTTATTTTCTAGACTGGCATTTCTGAACGGGTAATAAACAAAAAAAGCAGGAGTGTCATCACGACAGTCCTGCAACGTTTTTCTAACTAACTTATTATCAACTATTCATTACTCATTCTAGTTTGCGAGTGCAAAGGTACGACGAAAAATGGGAAAAAACAATAGTTGATGGTGAAAAAATACACGTAAACGTTTGCAAATTTCCAATTATTTTTGTACCTTTGCCGTGCAATAGGAAAATTGCACGGCGAGCGTGGGCTGCGGCTCAGCATAGCTCGAGCGAGTTCGGCTTTGCATTCGCCTTGCACCACCCTTGCAACGTCGACTAACTTATAACTCATTTTATGGCCATTAATAAACATCGTACATCATTGAAAGACCTCGCCAAAGAACTTGGCGTGAGTATTGCCACTGTAAGCAGGGCCTTGCGAAACTCTCCAGAGATTGGTGCTGAGATGCAGGAGAAGGTAAAGGCTCTGGCCAAGAAGCTGAATTACCGTCCGAACCCCTTTGCCCAGAGTCTGAGGAAGGAGGCACCGAGGGTGATTGGTGTGGTGGTGCCCAATCTGGTGACACACTATTATGCAGCCGTGCTCGATGGTATTGAGGATGAGGCCCGCGAGTCGGGCTACTCCGTCATCTGTGCCAATACCCACGAGGACAGTGAGAGGGAGGTCCAAGCCATCGACAACTTCATCAATCTTCATGTAGAAGGAATCATTGCCTGTCTTGCACAGAGCACCACCGACTATAAGCATTTTGAGGAAATCTCCCAGATGAGCATCCCCTTGGTGTTCTTCGGGCGAACCTGCCTGTCGGATAAGTTCTCTTGTGTAATGGCTAATGGCGATGTGGCAGCCCAGGAGGCCACACAGCACCTGATTGATACGGGCAGTCGCAGAATAGCCTTTATCGGAGGCCCCAATCACCTTGACATGGTGCGTCGTCGCAAACACGGTTATTTAGAGGCACTGCGCGAGAATAGGATTCCTATTGAGAGGGAACTTGTGGTGTGTGAGAAGATTGACTACGACTGGGCCTTGGAAGCCACGAAACGGCTGTTGGATATGGAAAACAGGCCTGATGCCATCTTGGCCTTCAATGACATCATCACCTTTGCCGCCTTTTCGGCCATCAAGGATAAGGGACTGCGGATTCCTGAGGATGTGGCGCTGATTGGCTTTACGGACGATGTGCATGCCCAATACGTCACACCACGGATGTCGGCCATCGAAGACCAGAGCCATGAGATGGGTATGGAGGCCTGTAGGCTGCTGTTGAAGAACATCGGCGGCGACCAGAAGATCTGTAAAAAGATCGTGCCGCAGAAGTTGGTCATCCGCGACACGAGTGCAAAGAAATGAAGATAATAACATATAGAGTGAATAGCGAGTAAATAATGAAAAACAAACTTTTGACATTATCGGCGATGCTGATAATCAGCCTCACCGTGTGGTCGGGCGTGATACCCGACATGAAATTCCGAAGACTTGATACCCGGGAGGGATTGTCGAACTCTACGGTAAACTGTATCTACCGTGACTCGCGAGGCTATGTGTGGTTGGGAACAGGCTATGGCCTGAACCGCTATGACGGCTATCGCGTGCGTATCTATTATTCTTACGACAAGGATACCACCTCGTTGCGCAACAACCGTGTGGATGAGATACAAGAGGGGTATGGTGGCAGACTATGGTTGAAGCAGGGCATGAACTATTCGCTCTACGACCCAGTGACAGAGCAGGTGGATCGTACACCTTCACGCTGGCTCAACCAGCAGGGTATCAAGGGCTCTATTGAGAGCCTCCATCTGGATTCGAAGAAGAACTATTGGATCAAAACCTACGAAGATGGATTCTACTATTTCAACCCCGTGACGAAGAATCTGCAACACCTGAACTTCGGCTATGGTGAGAACGAGTTCCCCAAGGAGTTCGGTGTGTCGGCCTATTCTGAGACAAAGGATGGTATGGTTCTCGTGTCGACATACGGTGAGCTGATGTGCATCAGGGGCGAGGAAGGCATCATCCGCTGGAAGAACAATTACGTGAAGGAAGCCCTGGACACCTATAACGACTACTGGGTGATGGTCGATAAGGAAGAAAACATCTGGGTGATCACGCACTCCACAGGTACCTATATTTACATGAAGCAAGAGGATCGCTGGTATACCTCGTTGACGGAGTTGATGCGGGCAAAGGGCTTTGAGAATGTGCCTGACGACATCGTCGTGTGGGAGGTGTGCTACGATGCAAAGGGATTCCTCTGGGTAGCCAGTGACCACATGGGTGCCCTGGTTCTCGACTTCAAGACCAAGGAGTGGCGTCAGTTCACGAATGTAAAGGGCGACGAGACCACCCTGCCCGATATCACGCTGAAGCATCTCTATCTCGATCAGCTGGGACGTATGTGGGTGGCCTCCTATAAGAATGGCGTCGCCATGTGTTCGGAGGCCATGTCAAACTTCACCAGCATGGCCCTTGGCGATATCAACGCCATCACAGAAGACAAGGATGGCAATTACTGGCTGGGTCTGAACAGCGGTGGTATCGTGAAACTAGATTCCAAAACCAGGGAGCCCTTGGAAAGATTTACCAAACAGTCGTTGGGAGTGCCCAGCGATGTGGTGGTGGGTAGCTATGCCGCCCGAGATGGCAGTCTTTGGTTCGGCACCTGGGAAGGTGGTCTGCTCAGATACAGGGGCGGACAGTGGAAGAACTTCCGTGCCTCCGATGAGGGTAGTCTGCTGAAAACAAATAATATATGGGGCGTGACAGAAGATCGCTGGGGTAACATCTGGGCAGGTGTGCTGGGCGGCGGTGCTGTCAGGTTCGACAAGAATACAGACAAACAGACGGCTGTCACATCAGACAATTCCGTGTTGAATACCGTTTGGACAAATAGCATCTCTACGGCACCCAATGGCTGGATTGTATTGGGTAACTCAGAGTACTATGCCCTGATACATCCTGGCAATCTCAAGGTCATTAACGGAACGCTTCCGCAGGAGGATGACCTGAAGGCCATCACTGTGTCGACGGCCACCAGTCAGGCTGTGATGGATAGCCGTGGACTACTCTGGCTCTGCTCACCTTCTGGCGTGGTCATCTACGACCGTAAGACTGGGCAGAAGACGCTGCTCGATATGAAGTCGGGCCTGCATGGATCAAATGCCGTGGCTGTGACTGAGGATACCAGGAAGAGCATGTGGGTGGCCACCGATCATGGTGTATCGAACATCACCCCGCTGAAGCAGGACGATGGCACATGGACATTTACCGTTCGCAGTTTCAATGACAGAGACGGCTTGCAGCCTGGTCCGTTCAATCAACGGGCCATCTTCTGTAGTCGTTCTGGTGAACTGCTGATTGGCGGACAGGATGGGCTGGATATCATCAACACGCTGAATCTGGGTAATGGCGATGCCAGCGAACGGCCAGTGTTCAGTGGTATGCTCCTTTTTGACCAGGAAGTGGAAGTGGGACATAAGTATGATGGCCGCGTCATTCTGAAGGAAGCCCTTGACATGCAGCGTAGCATCAGTCTGAAATACAGCGAGAACCAGTTTACGATACACATGGCATCGGACAATGGCGGCGTGAAGAATGCCACGCGTTTCATCTACCAGTTGAAAGGCTTCAACGACCGTTGGATCAAGACCTCGGCAGCTAATCCCGACATCACCTACATGTCGTTGCCTCCAGGTACCTATACACTCTGCGTGAGAATGCTGAGAGACGATGGCACCATGGGGGAAAATGAGAGTGAACTGGAGATAACCATCGGCTCTCCCTGGTACAGCTCATGGTGGGCATACATCCTATATCTCCTGCTGTTGGTGGCAGGCTGGATAGGCTGGCGCAAGTGGCAGCAGCTACGCCGTAGTCCGAAGGGCACGCATGGCGTTGAGGACAGCCAAGACGGTGACTCCTACATCAGCAAAGACAGCGAGCCACATGGTAGCGATGCCGAGGGTGGCGAGGATCAGGACAGCAACCTTGATGCCGATGGCGACTCCTACATTCTGCTGAGCGATGAGGATGGTGCGCCTGGCGATGCTGACCGCTAAGGCAATCTTCGAAGGCTTGTCGTCCATCAGTACGATGTCTGCTGCCTCGATGGCAGCATCGCTGCCTAAGCCTCCCATGGCAATGCCTACATCAGCGCGTGCCAGCACAGGGGCATCATTGATGCCATCGCCCACGAAGGCCAGGTAGCTGTTGGCGGGCTTCTCGCCGAGCAGACGTTCCACATGACTGACTTTGTCTGCTGGCAGTAGTTCGGCATGGTATTCACTCAAGCCGAGCTGTTCGGCTACTTTCTCACCAACCTCCTGACGGTCGCCAGTCAGCATCACGGTCTTGGCAATACCCAGCGCATCCAGCTGTCGGATGGCCTCGGCACTGTCGTCCTTAATTTTGTCGTTGATGACGATATGGCCTGCATACTGTCCGTCGATGGCGACATGGATGATCGTTCCGACATGATGGCAGTCGTGCCAGTTGGCCCCCACGGCATCCATCATCTTGGTGTTGCCTACACAGACAGTCTTTCCACCCACCCGGGCACGGATGCCATGACCAGCAACCTCTTCCACCTCCGACACCTCACAGCCGTCGGTAGCCTCCTCTGGGAAGGCATCGCGCAGGGCGGCACCGATGGGGTGGGTGGAGTAATGCTCCAAATGGGCTGCCAGGTGCAGCAATTGGTGCTCGTTGCAGGCCTCGGGATGAACAGCCGTGACGGCAAACTGACCATGCGTGAGTGTACCCGTCTTGTCGAAGACTACTGTGTGTAGTTTCGCCAGAACATCCATATAGCTGGCCCCTTTGATGAGGATGCCTTTGCGTGAAGCGCCGCCGATGCCTCCGAAGAAGGTCAGCGGAACGCTGATGACCAAGGCGCAGGGACAGCTGACGACAAGGAACATCAAGGCACGATAAAGCCATGTGGCCAACGCACCTCCAAAGAGGGTGGGGATGATGGCCAGAGCCACGGCGGCAAAGACAACGATGGGGGTATAGATACGGGCAAAACGGGTGATGAACGCCTCACTCTTCGACTTGTTCTCCCCCGCATTCTCTACGAGTGATAGAATCTTTGATACTGTGCTCTCACCAAAAGCTTTCGTGGTACGTACCCTGATGACGCCAGAGAGGTTGACGCAGCCCGAGATGACCTCATCGCCTACGCTGATCTCACGAGGCAGACTCTCGCCGGTAAGGGCGATGGTGTTAAGCGAGGTGGAGCCCTCAATGATGATACCGTCCAATGGCACCTTCTCGCCTGGGCGTATCACAATAATTGATCCTACTTCTACAGCCTCAGGACTAATGTCCTGTAACTCCCGGTCTCCCTGTCTCCCTGTCTCCTCCAGATGTGCCACATCGGGACGAATGTCCATCAGATGGGCAATGCTGTCGCGACTCTTTCCCTCAGCGTAACCCTCGAAGAGTTCTCCTACCTGGAAGAAAAGCATGACAAATACCGCCTCAGGAAACTCTGTCTCTGCCCCTGGCAGAAAACCGATGCAGAGAGCTCCGATAGTGGCTATCGACATGAGGAAGTGCTCATTGAAGATATCCCCGTGCATCAGTCCTTCCAGAGCCTCTTTCAGGGTGTCGTGGCCAATGAGCAGATAGGGCACGAGGTAGAGGAGTAGTAGATTGAAGATTGAAAAATGAATATTGAAAATGAGTCCCTTCTCGATGAGAACGGCGATGACGAGCAGGATGGCTGTGATGACAATCAGGGAGAGCTGTTTCTTCAGGCTGTGCTCGTGGTGATGATGCTCATGTTCATGCTCATGATGATGTTCAAGATGGTGTTCATGTTCGTGCTCGCAGCACTCGTGGTGATGATGTTCGTGTGACATATTTACCTTTTTACTTTTTTACTTTTTTACCTTGAAATTCTTTTCGGATGCAAAGGTACGGCCTTTCTTTCGCAACTTGGTTGCAATTTTTTTCCAAATCATTTGTTTATGTCAGGGAAAATGTCTAAATTTGTGCCGAATTATGAATATTATCAGATGACCCGCAATGATATGAAACAACTGCTAACATCTTTGTTGCTGACGTTCTGCCTTGGCATGAACGCAGCATCTACAGTGATTCCTGATATGAAGTTCCGTCGTCTGGATACGCGTGACGGATTGTCGAATTCTTCAGTCAATGAACTGTTTCAAGACTCTAGAGGAGTCATTTGGATAGGAACGGCCTACGGCTTGAACCGCTATGACGGCTATCGCTTCCATACGTTCTATTCCGATCCGAATGATACCACGTCGCTACGCAACAACTATGTCGATATGATCTGGGAGGATATCGATGGCAGGCTGTGGCTGCGCCAGGGTATGAACTTCTGCATTTTCGACCCCAAGACGGAGAGCACTGTACGCAATCCTTCGTCCGAACTCGCCAAAATCGGCATCACGGGCGGTATTGACCGTATCTATATCGACGCGCAGAAGAATCTGTGGGTGAAGAACTATGACGACGGCCTCTATTGCTATAATCCCAAGACGAAGCAGAAGACGCTGGTCAAGTACGGCTATGATGAAGACCAGTTCCCCAAAGACTTCTGGTTCTCCTCGTTTGCTGAATATAACGGTCTGCTGATAGTAGCATCGAGTAATGGTGAACTGATGGGTATCGATGGCCGCAAGGGGCGCGTGATTTGGAAAGACGACTACATGAAGCGTAGCGGGGGAGATCAGAATACGGAGTACCGGACGATTGTCGACAACGACGGCAACTTCTTTATCCTTTCCAATGGAAAGAGTTATGTGTACGACCAGAAGCAGAAGAAGTGGTATAACTCCATCAATGAGTTTTTTGGTCTGAAAGGCGTGACGGCCCTGCCTGACAACCTGCTGGTGTGGGACCTGATGATGGATCAACGCAGCTGGCTCTGGCTGGCTACTGATCATGAGGGTCTGATTGTGATCGACACGAAGACCATGGAGATGAAGCAGTTCCTGAATAATAAATTCGACGAGAGCTCCATCAACGAGAATACCTTAAAGCAGTTGATGCTCGACAAGAGTGGTAATGTATGGATTGGCGCCTATCGTAGCGGTCTGAACCAGTATATTGAGAAGCCTCAGGCCTTCTCCCTGCTCGAATTGGGAGATATCAACACCACAACCGAGGATATCTATGGCAACTACTGGTTTGGCAGTGACAATAATGGTATCATCAAATATGATCCTAAGACGGGCGAGCAGCAGCATTTCAACAAGGCAAACAGTCCGCTGACATCCGATATCATGGTGGCTAGCCATGGAGCCCGCGACGGCTCTGTATGGTTTGGTACTTACAACGGTGGTCTGGTGCGCGTTGTTAATGGTCAGGTGAAAGTCTATTCTGCCTCCAGCGCTGAGGGCTCATTGGCCAACAGCAACGTGTGGTCGGTTACGGAGGATAAGTGGGGTGACATCTGGATTGGTACCTTGGGTAGTGGTGTGCAGAAACTCAACGTGAAGACGGGTAAGTTCAGGACCTATGACCCCAACAACAGCAATCTGAAAGAGATTTTTATGACCTCGGCCAACTGGAATAAGAAAGGCTGGCTCGTGGTGGGACACTCTCAGTTCTATTCGTTCATCAATCCTGTCAGCGGCAAGGTGATCAACTTCACGATTCCTGCAGTCCCAGGCCAGTCGGTAGCCAATGCCACCAACGTTTGTGTGATGGAGGATAGTCGTGAATTGATATGGTATGGCTCTACTTCCGGTTGCTGTATCTATGATCGGAAGACTGGCAAGCAGACGACGCTCGACATGACCAACGGTCTGATAGGCTCCAGCGTGGCAGGTATTGCTGAGGATAAGCTCCACACCATGTGGGTGGTCACCGATCATGGTGTCTCAAACGTTGTGCCAAAGAAAGAAGATAATGGCGAGTGGTCGTTCCTGGTGCGTAGTTTCAGTAGCAAGGACGGCTTGCAGCAGGGACCTTATAACAAGCGTTCTATCAGTTGTACGCACGATGGTCTGATTCTCGTGGGTGGCGTAGGTGGCGTGGATGTCATCGACCCCAAGCTGGTGGCCAATGTCAATAATACAGAAAAACCCATCTTCAGCGGACTGAAGCTCTTCGGTCAGGAACTGGGTGTCGGCAAGGCTTATGAAGGACGTGTCATCCTCAAGAAGGCACTCAACGAGCTCGAGGAACTGACGCTGCGCTATGACGAGAACCAGTTTACCATTCAGTTGGGTACCGATAAAGGTGAGATTCACAACACCTCGCGCTTCATCTACATGCTGGAAAGCTTCAGCGACAAGTGGATTAAGACCGAGCCCCAGGACCCGAACATCACCTATATGTCGCTCCACCATGGCGACTATGTGCTCCATGTGCGTATGCTTAACGAGGATGGTTCGATGGGTCAGAACGAGGCTGTGCTGAAAATCTCCATCACGCCCCCGCTGCTTCGTAACCGTTGGATGCTGTTGACCTTCCTGCTGTGTGTCGGAGGAGGTGTCTATTTCTGGCGTCGCCTCTTCTTGAAGCGTCAGGCAGACACTGTAGAGCGCGAACATCTGCGTATGGAGGTGATGAAGAAGCAGTGGATGAACGAGATGAAGGCCCAGCTCATGAAAGAAGCTGGTTTGGATCAGCAGAAGCAGCCAACACGTACCAGTGAGGATCTGGCATGGGGCATGAAGCCCGAAGACTTACATAAGACCCCAGGTGACCTGCAGGAGTTTATGGAGGAGCAATGTGCCCAGTTCAAGGCTCCAGAAGGCAAGCGCCTGAAGTTTACCTTCTTCCCCTTGGCGCCCGACCTCTCTATGGAATTCGACCACGACATGTTGGGACAGGCCATTCAGATTCTTTTGAACAACTCGGTGATGTTCTCGCCCAGTGATTGTCGTATCAAGGTGTTTGTAGACAAGACCGATAAGAATGGCTCCATCCGCATCTCGGATAATGGCGTCGGCTTGCCAGAGGAGGCCAAGGAACACATGTTCGATCCCGTTGTCAGCGACGACGACCCTGGCGTATGCCTGCATATCGTGAAGGACATCGTGACTGCCCATGGCGGTACGGTCGTGGGCGACAATAATGCCGGAGGTGGAAGTGTGTTCACCATCACCCTGCCGCTTGATGGCATGGGCGATGATGTCGAAGAGGCTGTACTTATGGATGATGAGAATTAATACAAACATTATAAAAACCAATTTATGAAAAAATTACTAACGATGGTGTCTGCCCTCCTGATGGCTGAAACGCTTATGGCAGCAGAGGTGCAGACCAATGGAAACAGTGTGTTGATCCGTCCTGACGGAGGTCAGGCTAAGGTCATTTGCCTTGAAGTGATGAACGACAACATCATTCGTGTGCGTGCCACCTCAAAGGCCGATTTGCCTCAGAAACCGGCTTCGTTGATGATTGTGCCCCAGACGGCTCCCCAGAAGGGCGGTTATACGATGAACGACGAGGGTGAGACAGTAGTGGTTAAGGCGAAGAACGTCAAGGCCGTGGTACAAAAAGCTACAGGTGAGATCACCTTCTTCGATGCCAATGGCAACCAGTTGTTGAAGGAAGCCAAGGACGGAAAGCAGTTCTGGGACTTCACCGTACCTGAGCGAGAACTTGGTATGAAGTCGGGCTATACGGTGCCTGAGGAGCAGAAACATGGGCTCACCTGGCAGATGAAGTTCGATAGCCCTGACGATGAGGCTTTCTATGGCCTGGGTCAGCACCAGAGCGAGGAGTTCAATATGAAAGGCAAGAACGAAGACCTGTTCCAGTATAATACTAAGGTGTCGATACCGTTCGTCCTGTCAAACAAGAACTATGGACTGTTGTGGGACTCTTACAGCTATTGCCGTTTTGGTAATCCTAACGACTATCTGCAGCTGAATCGCGCCTTCAAACTTTACGATAAGAACGGCAAGGAAGGACACCTGACGGGAACCTATGTCGATGCTAAGGGTAAGAAGCTCGTTCGCGACGAGGACAGTATCTATTATGAATATGGTACGCCCGATAAGTCGGAGATTGCTTTGAAGACTGATAATGGCGGTATTAAAAACTTCCCCAAGGGCATCAATCTGATGGGTGCCAACGTTACCTATGAGGGTTTCATTGAACCCGAGTGTTGTGGTAAATGTAAAGGTAAGACACAACTCTACCAGTTTATCCTCTATTATTCTGGTTATGTGAAGGTATACATCGATGGTCGTGAGGTGGTGCCCGAGCGCTGGCGCACAGCCTGGAACCCTAACACCTATAAGTTCTCTACCGAGTTGCAGAAGGGCAAGCGTGTACAGCTGCGCATCGAGTGGCGCCCCGATGGTGGTGAGGCTTATTGTGGCTTGCGTGTTTCAGAACCTCGCAACAAGGAACAGCGCGAACAGCTCTCCATCTGGAGTGAGATGGCCAAGGATATGGACTACTACTTCATCGCAGGTGAGAACCTGGATCAGGTGGTATCAGGTTACCGTACACTGACGGGTAAGGCATCGCTCTATCCGAAGTGGGTGCTGGGCTTCTGGCAGAGTCGCGAACGCTATAAGACCTCTGGCGAGATCGAGGAGACCCTCGCAGAGTTCCGTAAGCGTCATATACCCATCGACAATATCGTACAAGACTGGAACTACTGGCCCGAGGACCAGTGGGGTAGTCACAAGTTTGAGGCTTCGCGCTATCCAAACCCCCAGGCAATGCTCGACAGCGTTCACGCCATGCATGGACGTTTCATGATTTCCGTTTGGCCCAAGTTCTATTGTAACACCGACAACTACAAAGAGCTTGATGCCAAGGGATGGATGTATATTCAGTCGCCTACCGACGATATCCACGACTGGGTAGGCCCTGGCTATAAGAATGGTTTCTATGACGCCTACGATGCTGGAGCCCGTAAGATGTTCTGGCGTCAGATGGACGAGAATCTCTATACCAAATTTAACCATGGTGGTATAGCCGGTGTTGACGCCTGGTGGATGGATGCCTCTGAGCCCAACGTGCGCGACTGTACTCCTATGTGGTATCGTAAAGCCCTGAGTGGTCCTACGGCGCTCGGTACTTCTACTGAATATTTCAACGCCTACAGTACGGTTAATGCCGATGCCATCTATAATGGTCAGCGCAGTGTGTATAATGGCAAGCTCAATGAGCCTCGCGTCTTCTTGCTGACGCGTAGTGGCTTTGCTGGTGAGCAGCGCTTCTCGACAGCTACCTGGAGTGGTGATATCGGTACCCGTTGGGAGGATATGCGTGCCCAGATGACCGCAGGCCTGAACTACTCTATCTCCGGACTTCCTTTCTGGGGTATGGACCAGGGCGGTTTCTGTGTGGAAAACCGTTATATGGCTGCCCAGCAGTTGTTTGACAAGAGTGGTGTGGAGAACGAAGACCTGAAGGAGTGGCGCGAGCTGCAGACCCGTTGGAACCAGTTCGGCACCTTTATTCCGCTCTTCCGTAGTCATGGTCAGTGGCCATTGCGTGAAATCTGGAATATCGCCCCAGAAAATCATCCTGCCTATCAGTCGTTCGTCTATTACGACAAGTTGCGTTATCGCCTCATGCCGTACCTCTATTCAATGGCGGGTTGGGCCCATTTCAAGGACTATACCCTGATGCGCCCGCTGGTGATGGATTTCAATGGCGATAAGGAAGTGGAGAATATCGGCAACCAGTGGATGTTCGGCCCTGCGCTGATGGCTTGTCCCGTAGGTTACTACAAGGCTCGCAACCGCAGTGTCTATTTCCCTGAGCAGTGTGGCTGGTACAACCTCTATACCAACGAGTATATCCAGGGAGGTCAGCGCCTTGTGGTCGATGCACCTTATGAGCAGATTCCTGTCTTCGTTCGCGAGGGAGCCATCATCCCCTTCGGCCCAGAGATGGAGTGGAGCGACGAGAAGCCAGCAGAGCTTATCAACCTCTATGTCTATGCAGGACAGAATGGCTCGTTCCAGCTTTACGAGGACGAAGGTACTAACTACAATTACGAGAAGGGCAAGTATGCCACTATCGACATCACTTACGATGATGCCACTAAGACGGTTAGCTTCTCTGCCCGCAAGGGCCAGTTCCCTGGCATGCTGAAGAATCGCCGCTTCAATGTGGTTCTTATCTCTAAGGATGCCCCCAAACCCCTCAACCTGGAGGATCCAGAGGGCAAGATGGTTAACTATAATGGTAAAGCCGTAAGCATTCAATTATGAAAAGATTCTTTTGTCTCGTCTGCGTCCTTTGTGGACTGACAACGATACAAGCCCGTCAGCGTCAGAATTTTGACGCTGACTGGCTTTTTATTCTGGGCGACTCTGTCCAGATGTCTCAGACTGGGTATAATGACAACCATTGGCGCCAACTCAACGTGCCCCACGATTGGGCCATCGAGGGAGACTTCTATGTGGGAAACCCAAGTGGCGCGGGTGGAGGAGCGTTGCCAGGTGGCATTGGTTGGTATCGGAAGCACTTCTCGCTCGACAAGATAGAGAAGGTCTATCTTGAGTTTGATGGCGTGTATATGAACTCCACGGTCTATGTCAATGGCCAGCAGGTGGGCTTCCGCCCCTATGGCTATTCGAGCTTTGAATATGATATCACCCCTTACGTGAAGGCTGGTGGGAACGTGGTGGCTGTACGTGTGGATAACTCTGATCAGCCCAATTCACGTTGGTACTCTGGTTGTGGCATTTATCGCCATGTCTGGCTCACACAGACCAACCCCATTCACGTCAAACACTGGGGCGTCTATGTACATGATGGCAAAGTAGAAGTAGATTTTGAGAATCCCACTAATCAGAAAGTCATAGTTAAGAATACCTGGTTTGATGCCGACGGCAAACCCACAAGCATCAAGAAGCCCCGCAAGTGGTCGTGTGTGGACCCTTATATATATAAGGTACGCACGCAACTGATTGCTGGCGGCCAGGTGGTGGATGAAGTAGAGACGACCACTGGCTTCCGCGACTTTAAGTTCGACCCCAAGACCGGCTTTTGGCTCAATGGTAAGAACTTCAAGCTCAACGGAGTCTGCGAGCACCATGACTTCGGTTGTCTCGGCGCTGCCCTTAACGAGGACGCCCTCCACCGTAAACTCGTGAAACTCAAGGCTATGGGTGTGAACTCTATCCGCAGTTCGCACAATCCTCCTGCCCCTGAGTTGCTGAATATGTGTGACACCATGGGACTGATAGTCATGGACGAATCGTTCGACATGTGGCGACGCAAGAAGACTCAGAACGACTATGCCCGCTTTTTCGACGAGTGGCACGAGCGAGACCTCACCGATCTGATTCTCCGTGACCGTAACCATCCCTCCATTCTCATGTGGTCGATTGGTAACGAGGTGCTCGAACAATGGAGCGATGTACAGGCCGATACGCTGACCCTTGAACAGGCTAACCTGATTCTCAATGCTGGTCATGATGCATCGACACTCGCCAAGGAGGGTGAACTCAGTGTCAACTCCTTGCTCACCCGTCATCTGGCGGAGATCGTGAAACGCTACGATAAGACACGCCCCATTACGGCAGGCTGTAACGAGCCTTCGCCCAACAACCACCTCTTCAAGAGCGGGGCTATCGACATCATCGGCTTTAACTATCACCACCAGTGGGTGAAGGACGTCCCCCAGAACTTCCCTGGCAAACCCTTCATCTTCTCAGAGAGTGTGTCGGCTCTCCAGACGCGAGGACACTATAGAATGCCCTCCGACAGCATCTACAAAGCTCCCAAGGAGTGGTGGCTGCCCTATACCGATCCTTCCTATATGTGTTCTGCCTATGACAACATGCACGCCTCATGGTCGAGTACCCATGAAGAAACGTGGGATGTGGTGAAACATACGCCCTATGTGGGTGGCCAGTTCATCTGGACGGGCTTCGACTATATCGGTGAGCCCACACCCTATGGCTTCCCTGCCCGCTCCAGCTACTTCGGAATCATCGATCTCGCAGGCTTCCCCAAAGACAGCTACTACATGTACCAGAGCGAATGGACCAGCCAGCCCGTGCTCCATCTCTTCCCCCACTGGAACTGGGTTCCGGGCGACTATATCGACATGTGGTGCTACTATAACAATGCCGACGAGGTGGAGCTATTCATCAATGGCCAGAGCCAGGGCGTCCGTAAGAAGGCTGACAGCCATCAGTATCATGTGATGTGGCGAGTGGTCTTTGATCCGGGAGAGGTGAAGGTTGTGGCCCGGAAAGATGGCAGGGAGGTGGCCCAGCAGACCATCAAGACCGCTGGTGCCCCAGACCATATCCGTCTGTCGTATGACTACCGGGGTAAAACCACTGACTTCATTGTGGCTGAGGTTGTAGACAAGGATGGCAACCTCTGCCCTTGGGCCGACGATGAAATTGTCTTCATCTACGAAGGCGAAGGGGGCATCCTTGGCACCGACAATGGTTGCCAGACTTCGATGGAGCGCTTCACGGCTCCCCGTCGCAAGGCCTTCTTTGGCAAGTGCCTCGTAGTGGCAAAAGGAAAAGGCTCCATCACAGCCAAGTCGGCAACGCTGAAACCTGCATGGATTGAGATTGAGTAGGACGATAAGAAGAATTTCCCCGAAACCGTTGGTGGTTTCGGGGAAATATTGTAATTTTGCACGCAAAAAGTGACTGATATGGAAGGAAATATGCAAAATGAGTCTCTGCAGCGTGTGGCACATGAACTGGCTTTGATGGGCGAGAAATTGGGCCGTGCTCTGAAGGAGGAGGAGATAATACCCGTCTTGGAGGTAAGCCTGCCAACCATCAGACCTGAGGTGACGGAGGTAAGACCGCAGGCACTGGAGTGCGATGTGGTGAGATTCCAGAATAATAAGGAGAAATGGGTGGCGCTCGTAGGACTGCTCGATGGCTATCCCTATGAGATATTTACTGGTCTCCAGGACGACGAGGAGGGTATCATCCTGCCCAAGACCGTCACCCACGGTAAGATCATCAAGCAGGTGAATCCCGACGGAACGAAACGCTATGACTTCCAGTTTGAGAACAAGCGTGGCTACAAGACGACGGTGGAGGGCCTCTCGGAGAAGTTCAACCCTGAGTACTGGAACTATGCCAAGCTGATCTCGGGTGTGCTGCGCTATCGTATGCCTTTGGAGCATGTGATCAAGTTGGTGGCCTCGCTTTCGCTGAAGGATGAGAGTATCAACACCTGGAAGACGGGTGTGGAGCGTGCGCTGAAGAAGTATATCCCTGGGGTGCACGAGGATGAAATTGAGGATTGAAGATTGAAAATTGAAGGGTCATATATCGTTCTGCGGCATGTCCGTTTCCAGGCCTTTCATGGGGTGATGCCTCAGGAAGGTATAGTGGGAGGCGACTTCGATGTCGACCTGCGTGTGGGTTATCCACTGGAGCGGGCGATGGAGAGCGACGAGGTGAATGACACGTTGAACTATGCGGCGCTGTATGCGCTGGTGAAACAGGAGATGAAGCAACCCTCGAAGTTGCTGGAACATGTGGCTGGCAGAATCGTGGCCGCCATCGATAATACATTTCCGCTGGTGACTTCCATCGACCTGACTCTGACGAAGTTAAATCCCCCGATGGGGGCCGACTGCGAGGGTGCTGGAGTGGAAGTGCATTGGAAAAGGTAAAAAGGTAGAAAAGTAAATAGGTAGGAATTGAGAAGGTTTTTAATTGTTTTGATATCGATGCTCTGTGTGGCAGGAATGATGAGCGCTGCACAGAATAAGACTTTTACGCTGGTGATTGATGCGGGTCATGGCGGTGGCGACACTGGTGCCAAGGGAGCCATCTCGTATGAGAAGAACCTGACGCTGAAGTTTGCCCTGGCCTTCGGACGCCTCGTGGAACAGAGGTGCCCCGACGTGAAGGTGATTTATACCCGAAAGACGGATAAGTTTGTGGAGCTCTATCGTAGGGCGGAGATTGCCAACAAGGCAAAGGCCGACCTCTTTATATCGTTCCATATCAATGCGCTGCCCAAAGGTAGGATTGCCCGTGGATTCCAGACCTACACATTAGGAACGAGCAAACGTACGGGTAAGAAGACTGGCGTGATGGAGAATCTGGAAGTGGCCAAACGTGAGAACGCTGTGATCTTCCTTGAGAAGGACTATCAGCAGACTTATCATGGCTACGACCCGAACTCCCCGGAGAGTAACATCATGTTTGAGTTTATTCAGGACAAGAACATGGAGAACAGCGTTGAGCTGGCGAAGTATATGCAGAAATACGTCTGTGAGGCTACGGGGCGTCAGAATATGGGTGCCCAGCAGGATAATCTGGCTGTGCTGCGCCTCTCGTCGATGCCAGGTTGTCTGATAGAACTGGGCTTTATCTCCACAAGGGACGAGGAGCAATATATGAACTCCAAAGCCGCTGAAGGGCAGTATGCAAGAGGTGTGTTTAATGCTTTCCTGGCTTATCGGAAGCGTCATGGCGGGAATATCACCATTCCTTATATTCCTGCAAGCGAGCCCCAGCCAAGGTCAAAGTCGAAGCGCGAGGTGGTGCCGGAGGTTGTGGCCCAGGAGCCCGTTGTGCCAATGGATACTGTGGTCAAGGAGCCAGAGACAGTGGCAGAGGAGTTGGTAGTCGCTCCAGTGGTACAGCCTGTAGCTACCCCTGTGGAGCCCGTGGCTCAGCCTGCTACGGAACCTGTTGCGGATCCTGTCGCTAAACCTAAGGAGGAACCTGTGGCAGTAAAACCCGTGGAGGAGGCACCAGTGTTTAAGGTACAGATTCTGGTGAGCTCGTCTCGACTGCGGTCTACGGATGCGCGCTTCAAGGGATTGTCTGGTGTGGCCATCTATCAGGAGGGCGGCATGTTTAAGTACACCGTTGGTTGCTCTGAGGATTATCATGAGATTTATCAGTTAAGGAAGTCGATCGTGGATAAATTCCCACAAGCGTTCATCGTGGCCTTCAGAAACGGGGCCCGCATGGATGTGAATGAAGCGAGAAAGATAAAGGTGAAAAAGTAAAAAAGGTAAGGATATGAAGAAGTTTTCAAAGGAGATTCAGATTGCGCTCGTAGCCATCGTAGGTGTGGTGGTGCTGTTTTTCGGACTGCAGTACCTTAAGGGCAAGACGCTCTTCTCGACAGACAATAATTACTATGTGAAGTTTAGTGATGTCAGTGGATTAAGCGCTGCCAGCCCCATCTATGCCAACGGCTTCAAGGTGGGCGTCGTGGAGGACATCGTGTTTGACTATCAGCACCAGAGCAACATCGTGGCAAGGATTGGTATAGACAATCAGTTGGCCGTACCTGCAGACAGTAGGGCTGAGATTCTGACTGATCTGATGGGTAATGTGAAGGTGGAGCTGGTGATGGGTACTGGTGCCGCCATTGCCCCTGGTGATACCATCTTCGGCTGTCAGCACGAAGGTGCTCTGGGACAGGCGGCAGGTATGGTTCCGCAGATTGAGCAGATGCTGCCTAAACTCGACTCTATCCTGGCGAGCATCAACATGCTGTTGGCTGATCCCGCCATTGCGAATTCCTTGCATAACATCGATCAGATTACTGCGGACTTGACGAAGACCTCGCACGACCTGAATGCATTGACCACCAGTCTGAACAGTCATATGCCCCAGATGCTGGAGAATGCTGATGGGCTTCTGGCAAATACCAATCAGTTGACGAAATCGCTGAACGATCTGGACATCTCCTCAACAATGGCCAGCGTGAACACTACACTGAAAAATGTAGAGCAGATGACTAACCAGTTGAACAGCAAAGAAGGTACATTGGGACTGCTGATGAGAGACCCGAGCCTCTATTCCAACCTCAATGCTACGATGATGCATGCCGACTCTCTGATGATAGATCTGAAGGCTCATCCAAAACGCTACGTACACTTCTCAGTTTTCGGTAAAAAAGATAAGTAATTTATAATTTGTCTAAATAAGCAGAAAGTTTCATTTGTTCGCTGAATGTCGGTTTATCGTGCCTTTTAGAGGCCTATGAATTTGTTATATTGCGGAGTATCAAATAGTTACATTTTTGCAAGTGTTATTTTGGGCACAATATAGCGTGAAACACCCTAAATGCCCATTCTGTAACGAGTTACGAAGGTTTGTACACACGAAGGGTAAAAAGACGGATTTGCAGGATTGAAAAAAAATTGCGAACTTTGCACTCGCAATTATAAATCAACAAGCCAACGTCTTGTTTAAATTAGAAACTATAACGCCAAATGAAAGATAGTCACCAGGCGCTCTGGGACAACTGCCTGAAACTGATTCAGGCAAACGTTACTGAGCAGCAGTTTAAAACGTGGTTTGCACCACTCACCCTCGAGTCTTATTCGGAGGATGAGCACAAGCTTTTGGTGCAGGTTCCAAGTCCGTATGTGTACGAGTACTTGGAGCAGTACTACGCTGGACTATTAAGTAAGGTACTCGCACGCGTATTCGGTTCTGGGGTGACGCTTACCTATAGACTGATGACCGTGCAGTCGGCTGCCCCTGGCGTTGTAGACGTGGAGAGTGATGGTCCTGGCCTCGATATCGCCCAGCCGGCTCCCATGGGCAACAAGGCGCCCCACACGTTGGATAGTGTGACGCCTGCACTGAATCCTCAGCTCGATTCGAAGAAGACCTTTCAGAACTTCATTGAAGGCGACAGCAACAAACTGTCACGTACGGTAGGTCTTTCCATCGCTGAGCATCCGGGCAAGACCACGTTCAACCCCTTCTTTATCTACGGACCTTCGGGTTGTGGTAAGACACATCTGATCAATGCCATTGGCGTGCGCTGCAAGGAGACCTATCCGCAGAAGCGTGTACTCTATGTCAGTGCCCGTCTGTTCCAGGTGCAGTTCACGGACTCTGTCCGTCAGAATACGACCAACGACTTCATCAACTTCTATCAGTCGATCGATGTGCTGATTGTGGATGATATTCAGGAGTGGATGAACTCGCCGAAGACGCTCGATACGTTCTTCCACATCTTCGATCATCTGTTCCGTCTTGGTAAGCAGATTGTTTTGGCCAGCGACCGTCCTCCCGTGGATCTGCAGGGTGTAAAGGACCGTCTGTTGACACGCTTTGCCTGCGGTCTGATTGCAGAGTTGGAGAAGCCCAATACACAGTTGTGTATCGATATTCTGAATGCTAAGTGCCGTCGTGACGGCCTGAAGATTCCCGCAGATGTGATTGATTTCATTGCCCAGACAGCCAATGGTAGCGTGCGTGACCTAGAGGGTGTGGTGAATTCGCTGATGGCATATTCAATTGTCTATAACTCGAATATTGATATGCATCTGGCTGAGCGTGTCATCATGCGTTCGGTGAAGATCGACGATCGTCCACTGACTATCGACGATATTCTCGAGAAGGTATGCCACCATTATGGTGTCAGTCAGCAAAGCGCCTTCAGCAAGAGCCGTAAGCGTAATTACGTGCAGGTGCGCCAAGTTTCGATGTATCTTGCACAGAAGCACACGAAGCTATCGGCCGCACGTATCGGATTGTTAATAGGCAATCGTGACCACTCGACGGTGATTCACAGTTGTAATACCATCGAGAAGCGTATGAAGGTAGACAAGTCGTTCCTCGATGAGATCAATAGTATAGAAAACTCCTTTAAGCTGAAAAAATAACAAATAATCCCCATCCACTTGGATGGGGATTATGATTATAGGGAGAGGTTCATTCCCACAATGAGCCATCGGCCAGGTTCCTCGACATGTCCAAAATCTACGTAGTCTTTATCGAAGAGGTTGTTGCCCTCAAGATACAACTTCCATTTCTTTTGCTGCCACGACAGGCGCGCATCGACGAGAGCGTATGGCTGGTAATCCTGTACGATGCCGTCAAAGTCGGTGTATTGTCCCACACGGTCTTGCCAGCGGAAGTTCAGACCGAGCGTCAATTGTTTCCAGAGAGGTAATAGGGCATTGGCCACGAACTTATGGCGCAGGTATTCTAAAGCGTATTGCGACACGATATTCGGCTCCTGTTCTTTATCCTGATCAATGTAACTGTAGGAAGCAGAGAATTGAGAGTTAAGAATTGAAAGCTGGGCTTTGACCTCGAAACCAAGGCTGTTTACTTTCGTGTGGTTGACGCTTTGCCATACAGCCTCGTCTCCCAATGAGGTATCCATGATCCAGTCGATCATATTACGACCACGGTGATGCCAGAGAGTGGCGGATATCGTCAGCGTTTGCTGGCTATATTGAGCACCAGCCTCAAAGGCTTGCATCTCTTCGGGCTTCAGGTGGGGATCGGCTGCATAACCCTGAAGCTTGTAATACATCTCTGTGAATGAGGGCATGCGGAGAGAGGTGTTGTAGGAGGCGTGGAGCGTCCAGTGGGTGTCAGGACGATAGCTGACGTCGATGCCTGGATAGATGGTCATGTTCATGTTGCTCCAGGTGTTCTTCACTGCCACGAGACCTGCAGATACCGTCAGATGTTCTAACAACAGGTTGTGCTCCAAGTAACCGCTGATGTTCGTGCGGTTCAAGCCTAATGTATAGTCGCGGTTTGTACCTTTGATAGCGTGTGGCTCTGAAAGGGGTTCACCGAGATTGCCACTCATGAGGTCTTCGTTTCTGATCTCCGCACCGAAGGCTGTGCGCCCTGCTGCCCAGTCGAAATAACTGCTCAGGTTGATACCATAGATATCTGTGCGGTTATAGTTGTACTTCATCTTCTCAGGATGGTTACGATATCCTTCATAGCGGTCGTAGTTTTGATTCCAGTAGATGCTGGGCATCAGGCGTAGCTTACCGATAGATGTCTCTGCTTGAATGGCCGAGTAGAGTTTTGTGGTGTGCTCATACTGGTCATCGGCCTGCCATTTCGGTGAGGCATAAAAGGTGCTGGAGCCCCAGCCTTTGTCTGCAATACCGAGGTGCCAGCGGATACGTACGTCATTGTCAGCGTATTGTCCCTGATAGAATGCTTTCGAACCGCTGAAGTCGGTATTCAGCGTCCCCGCCTTCGAACGTGAGTAGCCGTCGCTACGATTATAGCCCGCACTCACCTGGTTGTTCCATGATCCTTGTCGCAGGTTGGCGCGTGCACTTACCTTGCCGTAGCCATAACTGCCACCTTCCACTGTCACGTCAGCACTTGTCGTAGGGGCTGGTCTCGTCACGATATTGATGGCTCCTACGAGTGATGAACTTCCGTAGATTCTTCCTGCAGGGCCTTCTAGTACTTCGATGCGTACAATTTCGCTCAGGTCTATTGGCAAGTCCATCGCATTGTGCCCCGTCTGTGGGTCACAGATGTTGATGCCGTTGAGCAAGAGAATCACCTGGTCCTGCGTACCGCCACGGATGGAGATGTCTGTCTGAGTGCCGATGGGACCGCGCTGACGTACATCTACGCCAACAGCGTATTTGAGCAAATCGTTAATACTTTGTACTGGAGCCTGCGCAATATCTGCACGATCCAGTACAGTGACCATTCTCGCAGCCTGACTTTTAGTCAGGGGCGCCCTCGAGCCGGTGATACTGACCTCCTCGAGCATCATCTCGCGAGCCGTCGTCATCGAGGCAGAGTCACTCACCACGGGATCCGTGCTGACACTCTCTGCAGAGGCATAGGTCAGTGTGGCTACTGAGAGCACACTGCATACCACCTCGCGCCCCAGACAGGCAAAAAGCGAGTAGCCCTTGTTTCCGAAATGTCGGAACACCAGGACCTGGCGCTTCATGTTGAAAGTTGGTTTGTACATTTGTTATAAATAAAAAAGGGATTGCAAAGGTACTGATAAAATGTGAAGATTTCTGAATTTTAACTATATTTATGCCATTTCTTGACAAACAATCTTGATTGTGTCCTACTTTTTTCCTATATTTGCAACATGGTTCAGCATATCATCTTAAAGAACGATATTTCTGAGACGAGCAGGTTGGAGTTTTTCCTGCAAGAAGTCTGTCGTGGCTATGAACTCAGTGATAAGAGTTTCAGAAGCCTGAATCTGGCTGTTGAGGAATGGGCAGTTAACGTCATCAATCATGCCTATCCCGAGGGTACAAAACCTGAAGGCATGGAAATAACAGCTGAGGTCATAGATGGCGTGCTGAAGTTGGTGGTCAAGGACCATGGCATTGCCTTCGATCCTACAAAGCATCATGAGGCCGATGTGGAAGCTACACTCGAATACCGTCAGGTAGGTGGTCTGGGTATCCACATGATCCGTAGCATCATGGACACGATGTCCTATGAGCGTACGGCTGATGGCTACAACATCCTTACGCTTACCAAGAAGATTGGCCAATAAGGATAAGTCTACTTTCTGACGTAGTCTACAAACGAATAGCGGAAGTCGTGACGATCGTCCATAGGATGGTCTTCACGACTTTCTTCTTGCCACTCGTCCTTGTACTCAGGGAAAAAAGTGTCGGCTTCAACAGGGGTGTCGTCAATCTCTGTGAGACAGAGACGGTCGGCCAGAGGCAGAGCCTGCTGGTAGACGCTAGCCCCTCCGATGATGTAGATATCCTCATCTGAAGAGCAATGGGCGATGGCTTCTTCCAGCGAAGGGTAGACATCGCAGCCTGGAAAAGCCTTGGCACTTCGGCTCAGCACGATGTTACGACGATTAGGCAGGGCTCCTTTGGGGAGGGAGAGAAAGGTGTTGTGCCCCATGATGATGGTATGACCTGTGGTGAGTGCCTTAAAGCGCTTCAGGTCATTGGGGAGCCAATAAATCAGTTTGTTCTTCAATCCGATGGCTCTATTCTTCGCCACCGCTGCAATAATCGATATCATACACTCACTTCTGCTTTAATATGGGGATGTGGATCGTAACCTATGAGCTCAAAGTCTTCGAACTGGAAGTCGAAGAGCGACTTGACATCGGGGTTAAGCTTCATTTGTGGCAATGGCCTCGGCTCTCGTGTCAATTGGAGCTTGGCTTGCTCGATATGGTTCAGGTAGAGGTGGGTGTCGCCCGTCGTGTGGATGAAGTCCCCAGCCTTGAATCCAGTTACCTGTGCCATCATCTGGAGCAAGAGGGCGTAAGAGGCGATGTTGAAGGGTACGCCAAGGAAAGTATCAGCCGAGCGCTGGTAGAGTTGCAGCGAGAGACGGTCATCGGCCACATAGAACTGGAAGATGGTGTGGCATGGGGGCAGGGCCATCTTATTCACCTCGGCCACATTCCATGCCGAGACAATCATACGACGGGAGTTCGGATTGTTTTTCAACTGATCCAGCACGTACTGTATCTGGTCGATAGTCCCCCCGTTATAATCGGGCCATGAGCGCCACTGGTGACCATATACAGGTCCCAGCTCACCATTCTCGTCAGCCCACTCGTTCCAGATCCTGACACCATGTTCCTGCAGGTATTTCACGTTGGTGTCGCCCTTCAAGAACCATAGCAGTTCGTAGATGATACTTTTCAGGTGGAGCTTCTTCGTGGTGAGCAGAGGGAAACCGTCGTCGAGGTTGTATCGGCTCTGGGTGCCGAAGATACTGATGGTGCCTGTACCGGTACGGTCGCCTTTCTCAGTGCCTTCGGTAAGGATGCGGTTCAGAATGTCTAAGTACTGTTTCATATTTCAATATTTCAATTTTCAATCTTCAATTTTCAATATCCCAACAGGTTCTGAGGGCAGATGCGTGGTCTTGATGCGCCAGGGCTTGGGATAGAGGTTGTTGGCGCGGTTGCCGATATTCTTGGCAGGTCCCAGTGCGAATCCTTTGTAGGCGATGGTCACGATGCCACGGGGTGTATCGGGAGGCAATACCAGTGCCTCGCCCCGGAGATACCTGAGTGCCTCGGGGTAGGAGAGACTGATGGGCTCTCCTGTGGGGAAATCAATCATCAGCGGTTTTAACGGGAGTTGTTTCCTCTTATCGTGAGAAGACGTGCCCTTTTTCCTCACCACAGCCATAAACAGTCCTTCTCCTCGGGTGATCCCTGGGATGAAACGATAGACGGGCATAGGAAAGCCCTCGAGTAGCGAACCCGTGATATGCCATTCCGTCTGTGTGGGAACTTCCATCAACTCCGCATCGTATGTCTTGAGAATCCACCGTATGTTCTCTTCGTTCTCTTTTATATTAAAGGTACATGTACTATATATTAGCAATCCCCCGGGATTCAGACACTCCCATGCATCGGCCACGATGTCGCGCTGCAGTCGCCAGCACTTTTCCACATTTTGCAGACTCCACTCGCTGATGGTGGCAGGATCCTTGCGGAACATGCCTTCGCCAGAGCAGGGTACGTCGCAGAGTATCACGTCGAAGCTGGCCTTCGCCTTTCGGAAGTCGCGAGGGTAGGCGTTGGTGACGCTGCATTCAGGATAGCCCCACTTCGTGATGTTCTCCAACAGAATCTGTGCACGGTTAGCGATAGGCTCATTACTTACCAGTGTACTGCCTGCAGGTAATACGCTGATGGCAGCCGTAGACTTTCCGCCAGGGGCGGCACAAAGGTCGAGCATCGCCACGGGGTCTTTGACAAATTGTCGCAATACATGGGTGACGAACATCGATGCCGCCTCCTGCACATAATAACAGCCTGCATGGAAAAGGGGATCGAACGTGAACTGCGGGCGCCCTTCAAGGTAATAACCCTCCTCGCACCAAGCAACTCTCTCGCCTGAGACTCTGGCGGAAGCAGCCTTCCTCGGATTAATCCGAATGCTTACGGGAGCCTCGTCATCGAAGGCTCCTAAGAAGCGGTTCAGGCGCTCCTCGCCCATCACCAACCTCGTCTCACGGATGAAATCCTCAGGTAAATTCGTCATAAATGCTATTTTCGCGCCAAAATTACAAAAAAAATAGGAATTATCACTATCTTTGCAACTAAATTATAATTTGTTTCGTCAAATAGACAAAAGAAACAAGTTAAACAGATAAAAGTTAAAAAGGAGAATAAATATGAAACAGTGTTTAATCGCAATCGCCATGGTGCTCACGCTTAGCATGAATGCTAACGCTGCAGCACAGAAACACCGCCATACTCCTCGTACGGAGCAGGTGGACACTACTAAAAACAATCAGGACGCAATCGAAGCCTTTTCTGACACAACCAATGTTGCTAATTCAGAGGATGCTGAGGACGACCAGTACATTCAGAGCCGTCGTCACACCACTCACCACGTCAGCGGCTTCCCTGGGATCTTTAATAACCTCGACGGAGATGACATCGCAGGCATGCTCTTCGTACTGCTGATCATTCTGATCATGTTCCTGGCTGCACCGATAGGTATCATCATCGCCATCTTCTACTTTGTGAACAAGAACCGCAGGGAGAAGTACAAACTGGCACAGATGGCCATGCAGAACGGACAACCTATTCCTGATCAGCTGCTGAAGGAGAATACAGCCGCGATGACGAAAGACGACTACGATACAGGCCTCCGCCAGATGTTCACAGGTGTTGGCTTAGCCATCTTCCTGGGTATCATCATCGGAAAACTGGGAATAGGCATCGGTGCCCTGGTATTCTTCATCGGACTCGGAAAGTGGTACGTAGCGCGCCAGGCTAAGAATGATGCCCCGAGAGATTTTCAAGATTATAACAACTATAAAATGAACAACAATGAACAAGAGACTGACACGCTCTAACGACAGAGTATGGGCTGGGGTTTGCGGCGGCATTGCCGAGTATCTGGATTTCGACCCCGTATTGGTTAGAATAGCATACGCTTTCCTGACACTCTTCACAGCCTTCAGCGGATTGATTTTCTATATCGTGCTGTGGATTGTGATGCCGGAAAAGAACCTTTTGGAAAAGTAAAAAAGTAAAAAAGTAAAAAGGTAAAAGGGTAAAAAGGTGGCGGATCTCAGCGATATCTCTCTCGTAACCCAGGTGGCGGTACTGCACAACAAGAAGGCCTTCGACCAGCTTGTTAGGAAGTATCAGTCACCTGTGCGTCGTTTCTTCCTGAATCAGACGCTGGGCGACGAGCAGCTGAGCGACGACCTTGCCTAGGAGACTTTCATCAAGGCCTATGTGAACATCACGAAGTTCCGAGGTATGTCGAGCTTCTCTACATGGCTCATGCGCATTGCCTACAACGTGTTCTACGATGATGTCCGTTCCCGTAAGCAGACCGAAGATATCGATACCAGTTCGGCGGTTCGGCAGTCCTCGAAGTCCGGCGACTCCAACCTGAAGATGGATATCCATGCAGCTCTGGCCCTGTTGAAGCCCGATGAACGCAGCTGCGTCACCCTGCAGCTTATCGATGGTTATCCGGTCGACCAGATTAGCAAGATTACGGGGATTAACGAGAATACGGTGAAATCTCACCTGAAGAGAGGAAAAGACAAATTGGCAAACTATTTAAAGGAAAATGGCTATGACCGATAAAGACAATATCATGATAGAGGAATTCTTCAAGCAGGCTGCTCAGCAGCAGATTGAAGACAACGGCTTTACGGAGCGGGTGATGAAGAGCCTGCCCGAGACCAGTGCAGAGCGCGTGCGCCGTCTGTCCAGACTGTGGACCATCTTCTGCGGTGTCGTGGGCGTGGTGCTCTTTTTCGTGTTCGGAGGTTGGCAGATCCTGCAGGGTCTGTTCTACGGAGGCTTGCGCATGATGCTGGGATGGCTCGAGGTGTTGATGGTAACAGCTCCAACCACAGAGATACCCGTCAATCCGTGGGTGGTTCTGCTGCTGTTGGCTTTTGTATTAATCTTCCTGCCTTATCAAATAGCCCGTAAGTTGTACGTAATACAATAAACTCCGTGCGCCGGTTTAGCTGGTGACACTGTTCCTGCTGTTCCTCTGGGAGCGTGGCAATAAACTCCTCGGTGAGTATATCGCCCTCCTTGAGGAACGGATATTTTTCTGCCACCTTACGCTTGATGCGCTTGGGCTTGCCTTCGCCATACCCCTTGGGCGTGAGACGGTCTGAAGCAATGCCGTGCTGAATCAGGTAGTTCACCACGCTCTCGGCTCTTCGCTGGGAGAGGGCTTCGTTGTATGGGTCGGAACCTCGGCAGTCGGTATGGGCAGAGAGCTCGATGGTGACGTTGGGGTTCTCGTTCAACAATCTGACGAGTTCGTCAAGGGCTGTTGCTGACTCCGGGCGAAGGGTGGCCTTATTGAAGTCGTAGAAGATGTTCTCTATGAGCACTGGGGCGGAGATGTTGGCCAGGGGGAATTGCAGCACATGCTCCTCCGAGGTCTTTGCGGGAGCCACGCTGATCTCCTGCTGATGGTTCAGATACCCCTTACAGGTAGCCAGCAGCACATAGTCCACGCCTGGCTTGATCTCCTGTGTAAACGATCCGTCACCGCGTACGCTGAGTTTCAGGTTCGTACCGTCATTGCCCACCATATATACCTGTGCGGCAGGCAGCTCATAGCCGTCCTGCTCATACACCCAGCCTTTCACGGTCTGTACGATCTCCGGATTGTAGAAGCTGTAGATGTGGTCGTTGCCACGCTGGTCGCCACGACTGGAACAGAAGAATCCCTGGTTGCGCTTGCCTTCGAACGTCATGCCGAAGTCATCACCTTGGGAGTTTACGGGAAAGCCCAGATGTTCCAGTTGATGGCCTCTGGCAATGTAGATGTCGAGACCTCCGAAGCCTGGGTGGCCGTTGCTCGAGAAATACAGGTCGCCGTTGGGACGGAAAGTAGGAAACATCTCATCGCCGGCTGTGTTGACAGGCTTGCCGAGATTCTCCACCACGCCAGCTTCTCCATGGCTGAGCAGACGGCAGCGCCAGATGTCGAGTCCGCCCATACCTCCAGGCATGTCACTGACGAAATAGAGCCATTCGCCATCAGGCGAGACGGCGGGGTGGGCATAGCTGCAGGTGGTATCCTTCGAGATGGTGAGCTCGCGGGGTTTCGTCCAGGTGGCATCGCTTCGTTCCGACACCACGATGGTGGCATAGCGTGGATGGGTAGGGTCGGTCTTACACTGGGTGAGATACATCGTCCTGCCATCAGGCGACAGACAGCAGGCACCCTCGTCAAAGTCGGAGTTCAGTTCCGAGTCGATGCTCTGGGGTTTGCTCCATCGGCCCTGGTCGTCCTTCTGCGAGAGGAAGATGTCGGCGGCCTTGGCACCTGTGATCCCGCTCCAGTCGTCGCCTTGTGCCTGGTTACGGGTGGAGGTGAAGTAGAGCAGGTTATTGTCGTCACCGCCTATCATGGGTGAGTAGTCGTCTCGGCGGGAGTTGAACACGTCCATCCGCTTCACGATATAGGCCGAACCCTCCTTCTTCCATGCTGGTGCCATCTGTGCCGATTTCAGGCCGTTCTTCACCCGCTCATCGCCGGGCAGTGAGTCGTTGGCGGTTTGGAATGCTTTGGCAGCCTCCTTATAATTGCCGTTTTTCAGGTAGAGTTGTCCGAGGTAGAGGTGGGTGATGGAGTCGGCCTTCTTGTAGCGCACCACGTTGTTATAGGCGTTGATGGCCTTGGTGGTGGCATTGATGCGCCGGTAGCACTCTGCGAGTTTCTGGGCGCGCTGGCCTCGCAGGTCTCTCTCCTTGGCGGGTGTCTGCGAATAGGCTTTCCTGTATTGTTCTGCGGCGTTGTAATATTCTCCGATGGCGTAGAACTGGTCGCCTTTCTTCATAGCCTTCTCTGCTCCGCAACTCAGAAGGAGCAGGGAGCAGAGGGCGATGTATAGGATGTATAGATGTCTTCGCATACCTTATTAATAACGCATGAGGCATGCGGATTATTATTTTGGGCAGCTGTTATTTCACGCTGGCGAACGACCTTTCGATGTCCGAGGCGGTAATCTCCGTCAGCTGACGGTCGGAGAGGTTCGACTTTCCTTCCAGACGGTTGGCTTGCATCTGTATGGCCTTCTCAAACACGTTGCGCACATATCGGGCATTACCGAAGTTCCTGTCTTTGTGCTCTACGGCGTAGTCGAGTTTCTCCTTCAGCAGCGTGTCGGCCTCGTCAGAGATGGTATACTGGTTCTTCTTCATATACATGTGGAAGATCTTCACCAGTTCTTGGGCCGAATAGTCGGGGAAGTTGATATAGCGGTTGAAACGCGACTGCAGTCCGGGGTTCGAGTCGATGAATCGCTTCATCTCGTTGGTATAGCCGGCGATGATCACCACCAGCTTGTCGCGATCGTCCTCCATGCGCTTCAGCAGGGTCGAGATGGCCTCCTGTCCGTAGTCCTGACCACTGCCCTCGGGCACGAGTGCATAGGCTTCGTCGATGAAGAGCACACCGTTGAGTGCCGAGTCTACGATGGCGTTGGTCTTGGTGGCTGTCTGACCCACGTATTCTGCAACCAGTCCCGAGCGGTCAGTCTCCACGGTATGGCCTTTCTTCAGGATACCCAGGTCCTTGTAGATACGTGCCACGATGCGGGCCACGGTGGTCTTACCTGTACCAGGACTACCCGTAAACACCAGGTGGTACGAGAGCTTCGGAGTCTTCAGCCCCTTCTGCTGGCGCTGCTTCTGCAACTTGACGAAGTTGGCCAGCGATTTCACCTCCTGTTTCACGTTCTCGAGTCCAATCAGGTCTTCCAACTCCTGATAGGGGTCTGTGTCGAGCACGGGGTTAATCACCACACTGTCTTTCTTCTCCTCCGTCTTCTGTTCGGTGGTCTCAGCGGTGGTCGATTCCTCATCCTTCTCTTCTTCGTCTGTGGGAACCAGCATGGTGAAGATGCCTAGCAGCACGAAGACGATGGCTGCCGCCCACTTGTTGTTAATGTTAACATTCATGATCTTATAGTTTTTAGTGATATATACACAAAATAGACAAAATAGGGTAGTACATAGAAGAACATATCCCAACGGTCGGCCACACCAGGCAGCAGCAATAATTGCTGCATCATTTCCGAGAGCACACCGAGCGCGGGAATCAATCCCGCCCATAAGAGGCGTTTGCCGATGGGCTCGCCCATGGTCAGTGCGTGGATGAGCATGATATAGGCTCCCGACCATAGTCCTCCCGGCAGGTTGTAGACCACCCATTCTGGGAATTGCCATTGGCTGATGGCCTCCCGTGCGCCTTCCAGACCGTTAGCTCCCGCATGGTCGAGCAGCAGATTGATAAGCGTCTGTCTGGAGCGGAACAGGATGTAGATCATTCCGCCGATGAGAAGCAACAGGAGGCTGCCCCATAGCCAGGGTTTGCGCTTCCGTATTGTCATTTCGGCGATTTTATCTTCTTCAGCTCGGCATCTGTCAGCACGGTCACCCTTCGGTTGCTGGTGTCGGTCATCACCTCGTGCACAATCTCGGCCACCTGCTGTTTCAGCTCCTCAATAAACTGTTGCGGGTCGTACTTCTGGTGCTCAATGTCACGCAGCTTCTTCTCCCAGATACCTGTCAGCTCACAGCTCTTCAGCAGCTCCTCCCTGATCAGGTCTATCAGTTCTATGCCAGTGGGTGTGGCGATGAGGCGTTTCTTGTCGCGCTTGATGTAGCGGCGCTTAAACAGGGTCTCGATGATGCCTGCCCTTGATGAGGGTCGTCCGATGCCGTTTTCCTTCATGGCGGCGCGCAGGGTCTCGTCCTCCACAAACTTACCTGCCGTCTCCATGGCCCTCAGCAGCGAGGCTTCATTATAATAAGGTGGGGGCGTGGTCCACTTCTCCGTCAGTGTCGGCTTATGCTCGCCGCTCTCGCCTTTTACGAAGGTGGGCAGTGTGCGCTCCTCGTCGTCGCCCTTCTTCTCTTCCTCGTCTTTCTGCTTCTCCTTGCCCTGCACCACGCGCCAGCCCGGATCCAGAATCTCCTTACCCGTCACCTTGAACTCAATACCGTCCACCTCTCCTAAGACCGTCGTCGTCGAGAACTTACAGTCGGGCAGGAAGACGGCGATAAACCGCCTTGCCACGAGGTCGAACACCTTTTGCTCGGCATCACTCAGGTTGTGTGGTATCACGCCCGTCGGAATGATGGCGTGGTGATCGGTCACCTTCGAGGTGTCGAATACGCGCTTGCTCTTCTTCAGGGGCTTGCCGCCGATGGGCCTGATCAGCTCGGCATAGGGAGCCACCCCGCCGAACTGCGTCTGATAGAGTCCGTTCAGCGTTGGTCCGCACTTGGGGTAGATGTCGTCCGAGAGGTACTGCGTGTCCACACGGGGGTAGGTGGTATACTTCTTCTCGTAGAGGCTCTGTATCAGGTTGAGCGTCATCTCGGCAGAATAGGCATACTTGCGGTTGCAGTCCACCTGCAGCGAGGTGAGGTCGTAGAGCTGTGGTGGCTGCTCCTTGCCCTCCTTCTTCTCCACCTTCGTCACCGTGAAGGGCTTGCCCTCGATGGTCTCAAAAGCCTTCTCGCCCTCCTCCTTCGAGGTGAATTTCCCTTTGGTGGCGGTGAAGGTGGTATCTCGGTAGACGGTTGCCAGCACCCAGTAGGGCTCTGGCTTGAAGTTCTCTATCTCCTTCTGTCGGTTCACGATGAGGGCGAGGGTAGGGGTCTGCACGCGCCCAATGGAGAGCACCTGACGGTTCTGGCCGTACTTCAGCGTGTAGAGTCGTGTGGCGTTCATGCCCAGCAGCCAGTCACCGATGGCGCGTGAGAGTCCTGCTAGGTAGAGCGGCTGGTAATCCTGCTGGTCTTTCAGGTTGGCGAATCCCTCGCGGATGGCCTCGTCGGTCATCGACGATATCCACAGTCTCTTCACGGGGCACTTCGCCTGCGCCTTCTGCATCACCCATCGCTGGATAAGCTCTCCCTCTTGTCCGGCGTCACCGCAGTTCACGATGCCGTCGGCAGCCTGCATCAGGCGCTCGATGGTGGCAAACTGCTTCTTGATGCCGTTATCGTCTATCAGCTTGATGCCGAAGCGCTGTGGCACCATGGGCAGCTGTGTCAGTGCCCACGGCTTCCATGCCGGGCTATAGTCGCCTGGCTCCTTCAGGGTACACAAATGTCCGAAGGTCCAGGTCACCTGATACCCGTTCCCCTCCATATATCCGTCGCGCGACGATGTGGCCCCGATAATCCGGGCGATATCTCTCGCCACGCTAGGTTTCTCTGCAATACATACTATCATATCAGGGGACAAAGGTACAAAAAAGTGCGAAGATAACCAAATATATTTTGGTTTTTCATAAAATGCCCACAAAAACAGGGGCAGACGAACCAAATCGCCTGCCCCTTCTCTCTCTACATACCCATGCACGAGGTGGCCCCCAGTGCCGTGAGTACTGCCGTGATCACCGACGCTATGATCTGCAGCGTCCACTTCAACGTCTCTCTCTTACTCATCATTCACCTCCTTCCTGATGGGTTGCTACTGCGAACGAGCTGATGGGAATCTTCTCCTGATAGGTGCGCTCCTTGCCGTCGATGGTCTTCTTCTTCGACTCCACCACGTAGGCGGCCTTGAAGGTACACTCCTCCTTCAGCGCGCGACTGGTCAGCTTCTCGCCCTTCGAGTTCTCGGGGACGAAGCGCAGGTGTACACCCGCAATCAGATTCTCGATGCCCACATTGAGCGACTTCTCCACCGTGTCCTGCGCCTTCTTGCCGTCGCTCTCGATGCTGGGCGAGAACGTTCCGAAGCCGTCGAGCTTCACGGGCTGACCCTGGATCACCATCTCCTTCAGACATGCCACGATGTTCTGCAACACGAGCACCGCCATGGGGTAGTCTACGAGCTTTCCGTGCTCAGCGAGGTGCTTGGCGAAGCCCTTCAGACTCAGAGGCTCCTTGGTGTCTGCCTCGGGATAGTACTGGCCGTAACCGGCGTTGTACTGGTTTTTGTTCTTCCGGAGATTCACCGGAAATGCAATTACTTCACTTGCCATTTTCTTTGTTCCTTTCTTTTTTAATGGTTAAAGCTTAAAGCTTAATGTTAATTGTTCTCTCTTTGCAACCCTTCCGAGCCTCCCGCCTGCGCACTGCGATCTTCTCTTCTGGAATGCATTGCAAAGTTACTAAATAAAATGCCTTTTTCCAAATTTTACCCCTCTGCGCGAGTACTTATGTGAACTTATGTGAACTTATGAGTACTTACGCCCGGTATTTGGACGTTTTTCTTGCAAAACGCTCTTTTATTTTGTATCTTTGTGGTGCGTTTAATCAATACTATTTATCAATTATGTTTATTACCAATCATTACGATCAAAACACCAATCAATCGTCGGCCATCGGTCGCATGGAGCTCGCCCAGAGTTATTTCCCTTTCCTTCTGCCTCGCTCTGCCTGGCAAAAGTTCAAGAGACTCTTACGCGAAAATCCAGACCTCTCAGGCTTCGCTAAGCAGCGTCGACGAACGTTTCTTCCTTCAGAGGTAGACACTATCTACCACCACCTGGGGCGCCCATAAAGCGCCCCCTTTTCGGTCCCTGAGCTTGTCTAAGGATTACTCCGACTAAACTCGGACTTTACTCCGAGTAAACCGAGACTTTACTCCGACTAAAACTCCGCTCCCCCCCTTAGAGCTACTCACAACTCACAAACTCACAAATACTTTTTTCAATTCACCAATCTCTCTCTTAATAATTATATATATATTAATTATATTATAATATAATTAATATATATATAATTTAATAAATAGATTAAATTATCTCTACCTCCAATTCTTTCTACCACCTCACTCACCCTCCATAATCACTTTTTCAGAACCATTTGTGAATTTGTGAGTTGTGAGTACCAGTGTCTACGTTTTTAGTACAAGACATTGCAGCCGAGACGCTCTTCGGAGGCTTCGCGCCTCCAGCCGCTGAGGCAAACCACCGCGGTGTTTTTCATGGCTGTGTCTACTTTCTCAGGAAAAGTGTCTACCTAAATCAGGAAAAGGCATCAAATGCTAATTTAACTCACAACTCACAAACTCACAAACTCACAAAATGGAAACAGTAGAAATGAATAAATCAATGCACCTCTCCGAGCACTTGGCTTCGCCGAGTGAGGCTGCGCTCAGCCATTCAAGCAAGCTTGATGGCCTTCGCTTATCGCCTCACTTTACGCTCGGGGAGGTTACGAAGACGAGTGTGAAAACGGCGGGAGAACGCTCGGCGACGCAAGGAGACGCTTTGCTTGCAAAGAATATTCCCAGCCATGTGGCGATTGAGAATCTGAGGAATCTCTGTGAGAATTGGTTGGAGGAGCTGCGCGAGAATTATAATCTCATTTACGAAGGAGTAGGGGATTGTAAGGGTGACGAGCCCATCATCATCACGAGCGGTTATCGCTCGCCGGAGGTGAATAAGGCGGTGGGAGGATCGCCAACGAGTAACCACCTGACGGGGTGTGCGGTGGATATCCGATGCGTGGGCATTGAGCAGGCGATTCGGTATGCGTGTATCCTGCTGGATATCGCGGATGGCTCGAAGCGGGATTACGATGAACTGTTCAACGAACGAAGCAAGCAGGGGCGCTACTGGATTCACTTCGCAGTGCGCCCGAAGGAGAATCGACGGAAGACGGCTTTTGTGCAGACGTAAAAAAGAACGAGGCTTGCATCCCTGCAGGATAAATAATATTTGGAACATATTGAATTCCTTCTTATCTCTGGCTTCGCCGAAGATACTTTCGCTCGAAACTAAAAATAAATCGAGATTTATTTGGTAGTTTGCTCGCTTTTTCGTATCTTTGCACCGTCAGAATGAAAGTTCTGGCTATCCGGGCAGAATCCCGCGGGGGAGCAAGACTTTATCGACACTACTCCATTTTAAATGAGTCACTCGGAAGTGGCTCATTTATTTTTCTTATTTGATGTAACGGCAAATAAAGGTCTGGAAAAACCGTTTGTCTTCCAAACTCTTTCGGGTTACAGACAATTGCTTCTTACCCTTGAACACCAAAACTTCTTTTGCATTAAAGTTTGCCTCAAAGTAATGTTTAATGTTACGAGCCAATGTACTAGGCGAATAGTCAATAGTCATGTTGAGCAGCACACGATTAGTTTGTCCAACAGACTCCGACAAACGATTGTCGATTGAATTCTTCCCTGAAATAGTCTTTAAGTCGAACATCTTGTACACACCCTTTCGCTCAAAGATGAAATCGGCTGTTCTGATGCCTCTTGGATTTGGCAAGATATAGACGCTGTAACCATGCTCCACAGCCTTGCGGGCAGCATTCAGCAGATTGTCATAATCATCATCCTTCGTACCACCAGTGGTATAGATGTTGCTTTCGCCCTCCAAAGGACTAAAGGCTCTTTGCTGGGTTATCTCTTTTAGCATGCTGATGAATCCCGCACCCTTCAAGGAATGCAGATCAGCCAATTGCTCAGCAATATCCCTCGATGGAGCCTCGGCCACAAGCCACATTTGCTCCACTTCGTCTTCGAATATCTCGTCTTCGATAAGATGCTCTTCTGTCATAGTATATGTTTTCTGCTGGCAAAGGTAATAATTATTTCAGATTCCTCCAAACATTTGATTGTTTTTCTATCCTCTTCCCATGTTGTTGTGGGGACATATTATGTTCAACAAAAACAAAAAATCGAGTTTTTATTTGGTTTTATCTTCGATTTATATTATCTTTGCAATCGAAATAGTATTAACGATTTGAATAACAAAAACTTAAAAAATTAAGAAGAAGATTACCAACCTCATGATGATGGCTTTGCTGTCAGTCTGCATGGGCCTGACCAGTTGAATCCCGATAAGTAATCAGCTAGCTTCCGTTTCTTGTCATCTCGAAAGGCAACGGGTAGGCGACCATCTACGCTCGAGATGACATGAAAAAAGGGGCGCGCATCACTGAAGTGAACCCCTTTTGCCAATAATATATGAAAAACTAAATTACTTTTTTCTTATCACAATTGCGCATATTCAGGTGCAAACAACTTGGCTATTTCTATGACTTCCTTAATTTTGTTAGAAAGTCTTGTGGTCATTTGCGAACTAAAATATTTTTCAAATACATCTTCTGTTTTCTGCTTGCGACTTAAGATGTCTTGCCAAATACCATTATAATACAGTTTATAATCTTCATGACTTTTATTTGGCCATCCCCCATCATAATAGAAGTCTGAATATTGTGCCATCCACCTGATAGAACCTAGCATGGCTCCCATTACACTAATGGGAATTGCGCTATCATGATCTAAATAATACTTCCAGTATGCCTCTTGTAGTGTTTCATCTACGGGCTTACTCTCAAAATCTAAAATTACGTTTTTGCATTCCATATCTTTATGCTTATTATTAATAATCTAATATTGAGACTATATAAATATGGTGTAAATGTGATGTGATGTTATTCATACCATTATTTCTAAGCTCAACAATGTTTTGACGATGCAAAGGTACGGATTCTTGGGGAAATAGCCAAATATTTAACTCTATTTTAATAGATTTTTCCATTCGTCGATATAATTTGGGGTGCTGTTTGCTAAAATGTATTGTGCAGACGTGATCCATGCCCCTTGTCATCTCGAGCGTAGCCGAGAGATGACCAAATATATTTTGGTTTTTCAATAATCCCCAGCCGTGACTACGACTGGGGATACTGTTTTCAGATGATTAAAAGGGCTGTTTCGCAACCCAGATGCTGCACCATTAGTTGGTTGGCGTCAGCGTCCAAGTGTCGCCGGAGATGGCAAGTGTCATGTCGCCATCGCTATGGGGGTAAGTGCCATCGGTTATGGTAATTGTATAATCACCATCATCGTTAGTCACTTTTTCTGTGCCGAAATATATTGGGTGCTGTAATACATTACCAAAACCTTTACCGATGCAGTTTGCACCCGTACTTTTTTGGGCGGTCACGCTGACAACTGTTTTCTCGATCTTAATACTACCGCATGATGCAGCATACGTACCATTATCTGATTCTCCCGTTCCGATACCTGCGCCACCACCTTTGCCCGTGGCTGTTACTGTACCACCCGAGATGGTAATGTCACCGTTAGTATAAGAAGAGGTAGCGGCATCACTAAAGTATCCCGATCCGATACCCGCAGCGCCATTACCACCATTAGCTTCAATTTCTCCACCCATAATTACGATAGCCTTGAAATTACCGTTCAAACTACCACCAATGCCCGCACCGCTAGCACCGCCATTAGCTTCCAACTTACCCGTTCCTGCGGTCTGACCAAAGATGTTGAGCGGACCGAAGGCTGTATTAATAGCAGCAGAACCATTGTGTGTTGTGGTCATGGTGTTCGTCGTACCGTCAACCAAGATGATGTTGGAACCGGTAGTTCCACTGGTCTCAATACATGACCCTGTAGTACTGTTGATGGTGACGCCATTGAGAACGGCGGTAGCCTCATCTGCAATAGTAATCTTATATGTGTCACTTGTTCCTATGATCTCCCATTGCTCATTGGCTGGGATGTTTGCATCTCCAGTATTGATGTCATGCAACTTGTGGTAAACCTTCACTTCGCAGTCGACATACAAATCCCCGATAGAGGCTGTGATAGTCGTTTCACCGCCATCAACAGCCGTCACCTCGCCAGTCTCCTCATCGACAGTGGCCACCCACGGGCGTCTTGAACTAAAGACGACCTGATCAAGGCCCGGATCGCCTACGAGCGTGGGTTTCAACGTTGCAGTATTTTCACCGCCATCAATATACAGCACCAAGCTGGTCTTGTCCAGCGAGATACTGGTTACGGTACATTCTGGAGGCGTCGGCTTTTCCCAATGGCCGAGCACATCTTCACACGAGGTTAAACACATGGAAAGACTAAAGAGGACTACCAGTCCCCAGAGTTTTTTCATCATTGATTGTTTCATTGTTTTATTGATTAAAATTATTATTTATTGGTGGCAAAGGTAAACAAAATATCGAAAATATCCAAATATTGTCTCAATAGTTTGCCTTCATCCATTCTACAATCCTGAGGAAGAAGGTCAGAGCCGATACCTCGTGATTGGTGATGCCGACCTCCTTGGTCGCTTCGGCGCTGTACTCTCCGACAAACTCCTCGGTCTTGATGCCATTGGCCTTGAGGAACTTGCTCATGGCATAGAAATTCTCCACTGGCACGACATCGTCTTTCGTATCGTGGAAGAGCATCACATCGAAGTCTTTGCGGGGCGTCCAGCCGCTGGTAAGCGCATCCTCACTGAAGGCGGCCTTGAACTTGAGCGACAGGGGATTGTTGGCATCGAGGAAGGCCTCTGTGAGGAGATCGCTCGTCTTCTTGGTTTTGATAAGCTCCTCGTCGAGGGCCCTGCGCTTGTTCTGCTTGCTAAGGAACCACTCATCGAAGTTCTTGGCCACGGGATCCTTCAGATAGTCGTGGATGTTGTAACCCAGACGGAAGAAGTGGTTGTAGGCATAGAGCAGGTTGCAGACGGTGCTGGGCATCTCGGTTTCACCTTTGGTGACAGCGTCGAACATCGAGTTGATGTCGTAGGGACCGTCGCCGGCGAAGGCGCGTTTAACCTTGATTTCCGGGTGGCGCTCTGAGATCTCGCGCAAGACGCCCATCGTGGTCTGTCCGCCCTCCGAGTAGCCTGCGATGACGAAGTCGTCGCCCTTTTTCACTTTAAAGTCTTCTATCAGTCGCTTGGCAGCGAGGTAGGCATCGAGCGAGGCGCGTCCGTTGGTGCGTGAGATACAGTAGGCCTGCGGCTCTTTCTCGGTGATGCCGAAGCCGTAGTAGTCGGGGGCTACGACGATGAAGTCGGTGAGGGAAGCCCCGGTGGGGAACTCAACGGCTCCGCGCGAAGGCGCCTGCGTGGTGGCGTAGATCGTGAAGTGATTGTAGAGCAGAATGCCGTTGAAGGGCTTGTCTTCCTTTATCAGTGATTTGTTGACCGTGATGGTGCCGCTGAGCGTGCAGGGATTGCCGAAGGGGTCGACAGAAGGATAGTTGAACACATAGTTCATGTGGTTGGGGAAAAGCAGCACGGGGATGCTGTCGATAATGCAGGCCCGAGGGAGGGTCGACTTGGCCATCCAGTCTTGGATCATCCCGCTATTATTGCTTACAGTCTTGGTAAGTGTACCTTCGTGGGTGGCATTGCTGAAGGCGATACTGCCCGAGCCACTTCTCATCTTGATCTGACCGATATCGACAAAGTCGTTGTGACCCCCGTCACCGCGTGTGCGGGCCGCCGCATAGGATGTGCCAGTATTCGGGTCGGTCAGGGTGACTTGTCCATTGGCAGACACCTGCCATGTGAACGGTGCATCCTTCGGACCGCCGTAAATCTCGAGCGGCTCATTGAATTCGTCATCAAACACAGCCAGGGCAATGTAGCCCGTGTGGTCGGCTTTGGCCTCCACTACAATCAAAGCGCGGTTGAAGGGCTTGCCGTCCTCGGTGACGTCTTCATAGTCGAATGACTCGCTCCACAGGCCGACGAGGCTCTGTTCCATCTCCTGTTGGCTGGGGGTTGCGGGGTTGTCGGTATTGTCTTTACAGGCACTCAAGCCTAACAGGAGCACTACGGCCATCATTGTGAATAATACTTTTTTCATGTTGCTTTAAGTTATATTATTTGTTTTGCGGATTCCTGGGCGGCGATGACCTTATCGCACCAGGCGTCGAACTCAGGATCTTCTTCCTGGAGCTCGGGGTGGGCGAGGAGATAGGCTACACAGCGGCGCACACCCTCGTCGAAACGGGTGACACACTGGAAGCCCGGAACGGCACGCTTCAGCTTCGAACAGTCGAAGATGACGGTGACCGACTTGTCGCCTAAGAGGTTGCCCGTAAAGTCGTATTCCTTGGGCGCTACGGCAGCGAGGAAGTCGGAGGCCACATGGTAGAGCTGGGGCGTGACGCCGAGGGCGTTGGCCACACACTGGTAGATCTGATTCCACGAGAGCTGTTCGTCGCTCATGATCTGGAAGGGCTCGCCGATGGCCTTGGGATTACCTAAAAGGCCGATGAAGCCTCGGGCAAAATCCTCGTTCCATGTGAGGGTCCAGAGGGATGAACCATCGCCATTGACGATGACGGGCTTGCCCTCCATCATGCGTTTGAGCACCTGCCAGCTGCCCTTGGGACCATGCACGCTGACGGGCACGCCACGCTCACAATAGGTGTGGCTGGGACGGACGATGGTGACGGGGAAGCCGTTTTCGCGGTATTCCTTCATGAGCAGCTCCTCGCAGGCAATCTTGTTGCGCGAGTACTCCCAGTAGGGGTTGGCGAGGGTGGTGCCCTCGGTGATGACATGATTGGCGGCGGGCTTGTTGTAGGCCGAGGCCGAGCTGATGTAGACATACTGGCGGGTGCGGCCCTTGAAGAGGCGGATATCGCGCTCTACCTGAGAGGGCAGGAAGCCGATGAACTCACAGACGGCGTCGAACATCTCGCTGCCCACCTGACGCAGCACCTCCTGCTCGTCGTTGATGTCGACAATGACTTGTTTCACACTGGCGGGTACTTCGCTCTTGCGATTGCCGCGATTGAGCAGCCACAGGTCGTGGCCGCTTGCTGCCAACTGGCGGGTGATGGCACTCGAGATGGTGCCCGTGCCACCGATTAATAGAATCTTCATATTAATATTTGTCAAGTCCTTTTTTCAGGAAGTCGATGTAGGCGTTGATGTCTTCATCGTAGGCACGGCTGCCAGTGAGCGGATGGCCGTCGTTGTCGAGGATGACATAGAACGGCTGGGCATTGGCACCGAACTTGGAACTCTGGAGCCAGCTCCACTTCGCCCCGACGGTGCGCAGCGTCTTGGTGTTGCCGTTGGCATCGGTCACCTCATAGGGCTCGCTGAGCGGCGTCTTGTCGTCGACATAGAGCGAGATGAGCACGAAGTCGTTGGTGAGCATATCGGCCACGGTAGGATCGGTCCATACGGCTGCCTCCATCTTACGGCAGTTCACGCAACCGAAGCCGGTGAAGTCGATGAGTACAGGCTTGCCCAGCGACTTGGCAGCGGCCATGCCCGATTCGTAGTCGGTGTATTTGGCCTCTACCACCTTATTATTAAGGTTGAAGTCCTGCGTGTTCATCGGAGGGGCGAAGGCGCTGACAGCCTTGCACGGAGCCCCCCAGAGTCCGGGAACCATATAGAGGGCGAAGGCCAGCGACACCAGTCCGCCCATGATGCAGACCACTGGCATCGGCTTATGGAGCTCGCCGCCCACCTCGTCGCTCTGGAATTTGAGCCAGCCACAGAGGTAGGCACCCAGGAGTGCGAAGATGACAATCCACAGCGAGAGGAACACCTCACGGTCGAGCAGATGCCAGCCATAGGCGAGATCGGCCACGGAGAAGAACTTCAGGGCGAAGGCCAGTTCGATGAAACCCAGCACAATCTTCAACGTGTTCATCCACGACCCCGACTTCGGCGCCTGTTTCAGCCAGGCAGGGAAGAGGGCGAAGAGCGTGAAGGGCAGGGCCAGCGCCAGGGAGAATCCGAACATGCCGAGGGCAGGTGCCAGCCAGTTGCCGCTGGTGGTGGTCTCTACGAGCAGCAGGCCGATGATGGGGGCCGTGCATGAGAACGACACGAGTACCAGCGTGAACGCCATGAGGAAGATGGAGAGCAGCCCGCTGGTCGTTGTGGCCTTGGTGTCGACGCTGTTAGCCCAGCTGTCGGGCAGCTTGATTTCGAACCAACCGAAGAATGACAGGGCAAAGACCACGAGCAGCAGGAAGAGTAGGATATTGAACACAGCATTGGTGGACATGGCATTGAGCGTGTTGCTGCCGAAGAGGGCTGTCACAAGCAATCCCAGTCCGAGGTAGATGACTATGATGGACAGCCCATAGGTGACGGCATCGCGCACCCCTTGGCGCTTATCACTCTTGGCACGCTTGAGGAAGAAACTGACCGTCATGGGGATGATGGGCCAGATGCAGGGCATGCAGACGGCGAGCAATCCGCCGACAAAGCCCATCAGGAGAATAAACCATAAGGAGTGGTCGGCAATGTTGTCGCTGTCGGAGCCCATGGCGCGGAGCTCCTCCACCACAGGCTGCCAGAGGTCGGAGGCAGTGGCTACTGTAGCGGAATCGGCCACCACCGTATCGGCCACCACCGTGTCTTTGGGTGTCTCTGCCACGACGGGCTCTTCCTTCTTCTCATCCTGATCCTTCTTCTCCTCTTCCACTACGGGACTCTTTCCCTTGACCTGCAGCGTGACCTCAGAGGGAGGCAGACAAGACGCATCATTGCAGGCGCCATACTCGAGGTAGCAGTCGATGTCGTATTGGGGTTTAGTGAAACGGATTTTCTGCACGAAGGTGACGGCACTCTCAAAGTAGCGCAGCTCCATCTCGAAGAGTTTGTCGAACTGTTTGATTTCCTTGCCTCTGGCTTGCAGCTTTCCTACAGGTTGGGCACCCTCCATCTTCACCACGTTGAAGGAGGCGGAGATGGGACCGTCGTTGCCAAGATTGGTGGAATAGACATGCCAGCCTGGATCGATGGTGGCGGAGAATACGAGCTCGCCCTCGCCGCCTTTCAGTTCCTTCAACTGTGAAGTGAAATGAACGGGCTCCATCATCTGAGCCGTGGCTGAGAGCACAAAGAACAGTAAGAGTGATAATGACAGAAATTTCTTCATGCTGCAAAGATACGAATAAGCGAGCAAAAAACCAAGAGTGCCCTTGGGATTTAACATTCATTGAAGGAAATGGGCCGTTCGCTGAAAAGTTTTGGTGGGTGACACTATTTGTATTACCTTTGCGCCAACAAATAAATAAATGCATAATATTCGTATGAAGAGGATGATGTTTTTCATGATGCTGATGGCATCTTTAGTGGTCTTGACCTGCTGTTCGGCAGAAGACCCCCTGAGTGATTTTTATAATGATCCGCAAGAAGAATGGAACCAAGGCGGATCACAGGTTCCTGGCAATAATGGCAGTGGCAGTTCTGCCACGACGGGAGTATTGGCTACCTTTGCGGTGAACCCTGACCAGACGACAGCCGAGCCCACCGCAGCTGCCTCGGAGTATTTCCCCGAAGACGAGGATGCCTTGGAGAACAACGATTTCAAGACCGAGGTGAGCATTGACCTGACGAACCCTGTGGCGAAGAGTGAGAGTGGGGTGGAGGTCACCGTCAAAGGCGGACACGTCACCGCCAATCATGGTTCAGCGAAGGGCATCTGCTACGTGTTGAGCGGTACGACGACTAACGGCTCGTTTACGGTGGTGGGCGATAAGAAATATGAGGTGAAGCTGAACGGTGTCAGCATCACCAATCCCGACAGTGCTGCCCTGAACCTGTTGAGCGGCAAACGTGCCTATGTGGTGCTGGCAGAAGGTACAGACAATACCTTGGCCGATGGCGCTGGTGGCAGCCAGAAAGGAGCACTCTATTGCAAGGGTAAGCTGCTCTTCAACGGAAAAGGTTCGCTCAGTGTGACGGGTAACACGAACAATGCCATCCACTCGGCAGACTATATCGTGTTTCGCAAAGGGAATAACATCTCGGTGAAGTCGACAGCCAACCACGGTATCAAAGCCAACGACGGGGTGTTTATCAATGGCGGCATCCTGAACGTCGAGGTGACAGCGGCCGCAGCAAAAGGCATCAATTGTGAGGGGCATATCGTGGTGAATGGCGGACGCACCACCGTCATCACGACAGGCGATGGCATCTATGACACCGACGACCGCGAGGCTAAGGGGGCTGCTTGTATCAAGGCCGATTCCACCCTGACGGTGAATGCAGGTACGTTGATGCTGAAAAGTACAGGCTCGGGTGGCAAAGGCATCAATGTGGATATGGAGGCCTACTTCAATGGCGGTGAGGTATACATCATCACCGAGGGCGGACAGTTCAGGAGCAACAACGACACCTCGTCGCCCAAGGGTATCAAGGTGGATGGCAACCTGACCATCAGCGGCGGTACTATCTGGGTGCGCACCAGCGGTAATAACGGTGAGGGCATCGAAACCAAAGGTAAGCTGACGATAACAGGTGGCGAGGTGGCTTCCTACGCTTATGACGATGCCATCAACTCGAAGGATGACATGACCATCAGTGGCGGTTATGTCTATGCCCAGGGAAAGGCCAACGACGGCCTCGATGCCAACGGCAACTGCTATATCAAGGGCGGAATTGTCTATGCCATCTGCTCCGGCTCTCCCGAGGTGGCTATCGATGCCAATACCGAGGGTGGCAAGAAACTCTATCTCACAGGCGGTACGATCGTGGCCGTGGGAGGATTGGAGAATGGTTCACAACTGACACAGGCTTGTTATCTGGCTTCGCAATGGTCGACCAATGCCTGGTACACCCTTTCCTATGGAAACAGCAGTTTCTCGTTCCAGACACCATCGGGCGGTGGCTCAGGGCTCGTTGTATCGGCAGCTTCCGCACCCTCACTTCTGAAGGACGTCTCCGTCAGCGGCGGCAGCAAGTATTTTGGTGGTCTGGGTATTCAGGATGGCACCGTCAGTGGCGGTTCTTCGGTATCGCTCACCTCGTATACAGGTGGCAACGGTGGCATGGGAGGCGGTCCTGGCGGATGGCGTTGACACAATAAATCTCTTTCTTTCACGTTATATCATTAAACAGATGAATTTGATGAAGAATCAGTCACGACATGAAAATATGATGTATCTGGTGGTGTGGGGCTTGCTCTTTTTAGCCCCACTCCTCAGCCTTTATGTCAGGACTATCAATCATGAGGATGCCACTTTCAACTGGACGGAGGTGCTGATTGTCTGGCGCTCATTCGCCATTTTCCTGGTCTTGTTTCTCCTTCATAACTGCTTCCTGGCACCGCTCATCGTGCATCAGCAGCGACGGGTGCTTTACTTCTCTGTCGTAACGGCAGTATTGGGTGCGTTCTTCATCTGGCAATGTTCCCATAAGCCACAGAGGGATAAGGATTTCCGCAGGCGACCCCCCATGGAGCGACATGAATCACGGCCGCCCCATATGGATGAGAACGGTGGGCATCAGCCCCATATGGATGAGGCCGGTGAGCATCAGCCCCCCTTCGACAAGCCGCCTCACGACAAACCTGAGCATCGCATGCGTCGGGACCATATGCCGCCTCCCATCGTTGGCGAACGTGATATACTGGCCTTGGTGGTGCTCATTCTGATGTTTGGCGCAAACCTCGGCACGAAGTACTATTTCCGTAGTCGTGACGACCAGAAGCGGTTGGCAGAACTGGAACGGCAGAATTTGGAGCAGCAGCTGGAGTATCTGCGTTATCAGATCAACCCCCATTTCTTCATGAACACGCTCAATAATATCCATGCGCTCGTGGATATCGATCCTGCTAAAGCTCAAGAGACCATCGTGGAGTTGTCGAAGATGATGCGGTTCGTCTTGTATGAGGGCGACAAGCGCGGCGTGACCCTGGCTCGTGAACTGGAGTTTATCCGAACCTATCTGAAACTGATGCAGTTGCGCTTTACCGATCAGGTAAGGATTTCGCAGAATCTGCCTGCGGAGGTGCCCGACAGGAACATCCCGCCCCTGTTGCTCATCACGTTTGTCGAGAATGCCTTCAAGCATGGGGTCAGTTATCAGCAGGAGTCGTATATAGAGCTGCAGGCTGCCGTGGAGGATGAAAGACTGGTCTTCTCTTGTCGTAACTCCAAGGCTAGCAAACCCAATCAGGAGAAAGGCGGCGTAGGACTCACCAATGTCCGCAAGCGTCTCGACCTGCTATTCAAAAATGATTATTCACTCGATATCCACGACGAAGCCGACAGCTACGCCGTCGAACTAAATATTCCGTTATCATGATCAGATGTCTTGCCATAGATGATGAGCCATTGGCTCTGCAGCAGCTTGTTTCATATATTAATAAGGTGCCCTTCCTGGAGTTGGCTGCCCAGTGCCGGAGTGCCATTGAAGCCCGTCGGTTTTTGGAGAACGATACCGTGGATGCCATCTTCTGCGATATCAACATGCCCGACCTGAATGGCATGGAGTTTGTCAAGGCGCTCATGGCTCCACCTCTTGTGGTCTTTACTACTGCCTATTCGGAATATGCTGTTGAGGGATTTAAGGTGAATGCCGTAGACTATCTGTTGAAGCCTTTCGGACTGCAGGAGTTCCAACGGGCTGCCAACCGTTTGAAAGAAAGGATGGAGGGTGCGGGTATGGCTGCGGAAAATACTCCGGCCAAAGAGACTGAAGATGATACGCTCTTCCTGAAGACCGACTATCGTATCGTGAAAGTCAGCATCGGCGATATCCGTTATGTGGAGGCTATGAGCGAATATCTGAAGGTCTGGCTTGAAGGACAGTCCAAGCCCATCATCACCCTCCTCTCGATGAAGAAGATGGAAGAACGGCTACCCGACACGTTTATGCGTATCCACCGTTCTTACATCATCAACCTCACCAAGATTCAGGAAGTCAACAAGAACCGCGTCATCATGGATGCCGACACCTATCTGCCTATTGGCGAGATGTATAAGGATGCCTTCCAGGCTTATCTCGACACGAAGTTCTTGGGCAAGTGACTATTTGCTGCCTACGATATTCTTGAACGACGAGCCGAAGATCACATACGTTTCATGTTTTATTGTTCTGTGTTTATTTGTTATTCCTCGTCCATAGGATAGCGTACGTCCCACTTCTTGCGCAGGCCGTCCATCAGCTCCATGATATAAAGCGTTTCGTTTAAAGGCATCTCCCGAGGCTCCAGAAGTCCGTCGATGAGCGCCTGACGGCAAGCTCGAAATTGATACTCGTAGCCCGTAATCTGCTGTGGAACATGGATGGTCTCGATATAGGTACGGTCGGGGCCATTTACCGTAATCTGTTGCGGATTGTTCACGTTGTCGATGATCAGGTTACCCTCCGTACCTGCTATCACACCGATGTTGTCGCCCACGCACTGGGCACTCGACTGCAGGTTGCAGAGTACACCATCGGCAAGCACGAGACTGATGGCATTTGTCAGGTCCATACCCGTCTTTGACTTCACGCATTGGCTCTCCATACTCACGATATCGGCATCGAAGAACATCCTCACGAAGTTCAGGACATAGACACCGAGGTCGAGCAGGGCACCGCCGCAGAGGTCTGGGCGCATGATGCGTGGTTTGTCGCCCATCGAGTAGCCAAGGGTGGCGGTTACGAGCCTGGGTTCTCCGATGCGTCCGCTGCTGATGAGGTCACGCATCGTCTTCACAACAGGCTGGTAACGTGTCCAGATGGCTTCAGCCAGAAAGACTTTCTGCTGACGGGCTATGTCAACGATCTCCTTAGCCTGACGGTGGTTGGCCATAAAGGCTTTCTCCACCAGACAGGGCTTGCCTGCCAACAGGGCCTCACGGGTCACGTCGTAATGGTGGGAGTGGGGCGTACCTACATAAACCAAGTCTACGTCAGGGTCGGCAATCAACTCACTATATGAGCCATAAGCCTTTCCGATGTTCCATTTCTGGGCGAACGCTTCTGCCTTCTCTTGTGAGCGCGACCCCACAGCATAGGCCTCACACACTGTCAAACCATTCAAGGTGATGGCAGCCTTCTCGGCAATCCATCCTGTGCCGATGATACCGACACGCAGTATTTTGTTATCTGTCATCCTCGTGCCATTTTATAGATTGCCTCCACGTCTTCAGCCAACTTGTTTAATCTGGCTGAGAAAGAATGCTGAATATAGCTATACAGTCTTTTCATTCTTGTGAAGGCAGGCGAATGATCCTCACCTGTTATGTTACTTTTAATGTACTCTCTCTCATCTCCATATGAGCGTCAACTGTCAGATGCTTGACAAGTGTGTCGCCTTCCATTTGATCGTACAGGAGCCTGAAGGCCTTCCGTCCAATTTCCTTTAAGTTTTGTTTTACAAACGTCACCCGAGGATGATACATGTCCGACACCCATTCGCTCATGTAGCCTGCCAAAGAAATGTCTTCCGGCATACGGAGCCCCCGGCTACGAACTGTCTGGAAGGCAGAGGCTGCCAAAAGTCCGTGAGTAGCCAGAATGGCATCAGGGGGCTCGGTCATGTCGAGCAAGTCCAATGTATCCTTTAGGCCTGAGTTGATGGTGGCGACTCCGCATTTTACCAGTTCTCGTCTGATTGGGATTCCCCGTTCGCGTAAGGCTGTGATGTATCCATGTTTGCGGTCGGCTGTCTGCTTCATTTGGTTAGGTCCCCCCAAGAAGGCAATACGCCTTGCTCCTCCGTCAATGAGGTGGAGGGTCATCTCATAGGCCGTGGCTATATCATTAATCGTAACTGACGATAAGTTGATATCGGCAATCCTGTCAAACAGCACTACGGGGATGTGTGTCTCTTTCAGTTGTTCCAGATGTGCAAAGTCAACCGTTTCCTGCGATAGACACATGATGATACCATCCACATGGAGGTCCTCCAATAGCTCGACGCAGGCCACCTCACCCTTATAACGCTCATTAGAATCAGTGACAATACACATATAGCCCGCTTTACGTGCTTCAGCCTCAATACTCTTCACGATGTGGGAGAAGTGGCTGAACGACATGTCGGGCACAATGACGCCAATGGTACGCGTTTTGCCATACCGCAGACTCATGGCAAGGGGATTGGGGCGATAGCCGTTTTCTTCTGCCAGTTTCAGAATCTTCTGCTTCAAAGCTAAACTTACGCCATCAAGACCTTTCAACGCACGTGAGACTGTCGAGACGTTAACCCCGAGAATCTTGGCTAGATCACGTTGAGATATTCTTTTTTTCACCTTCCTAGTTTTATTGACACCACAAAAGTAATCATTCTTGGTAACATTATAACGAAAGTGTTGCTTAAAATATTGCGCAACGCGTTGCGCAACATTCGGATTATATGATTTAGACCACCCACTTTTTCAAGTAGATGGTCTAATCTAACGAATTCACTGACATATATGATTTTTTTGTGTTGCATGTCAGGTTCTCAACCGTATTGCATAAAAGGTTCATCCTGACACTGCAAAAATACACAAAAAAACTAAAATTATATACAACTTATTCAGTAAATCTATACGCAACCCGTTGCGGAAAACTTACGCAACATTTCCTAGTTTACTCACGAACGAACACTGGAATATGGGCCTTGGTCACAGGGGTGGTGACGTATTGCCCACCTTCGAAGTGTTGTCCTGTATGTTGTTCTCGCCAGCCGTTCCTGCTTTTGGGCAGATAGGTTTGCCACTCAGTGACGCCTGGTTTGGTGACAGGACTGATGAGCAGATCTGGGCCGAACATATATTCATATTTCTGTTTGAGGGCCTCAGGATCGTCGGCAAAGTCGAACACAAGGGGGCGCATCAGCGTGTAGCCTTCTTTAGAGACGCGCTCTGCACACTGCTTGATATATGGCAACAGGCGCTCGCGCTCCTTCAGACACTCTGTGATGATGGCCTGTGCCTCTGGACCGTAGTTCCAGGGTTCGGTATTGCTCATATAACCATGAACGCGCATCAGGGGCAGGTAGACGCTGGTCTCTATCCAGCGGAGCATACGGTCGATGTAATCCTGGTTGGTGTACTGGTCTCGGGGACGGAAGAATCCGCCTGCATCATAGGTCCACCAGGGGATACCTGCTGCCTGCATGCCAAGACCTGCCGTAATCTGGCGGCGGAAGGTCTCCCAGTCGTTGCCCACATCACCGCTCCACATGGCTGAGCCGTATCGCTGAATACCGGGGAATCCGCAGCGGGTGAGGATAACAGGATCCTTACCAGCTTCTTTCAGTCCCTCATAGACTGTCTTGTTGACGAGCAGGGGATAGACATTGCGCACCTGTTCGCCACTCCAGCGGCCATTGTTCACACGGCGGCCTGCAAGATCGTCGTTCTCTGGTTCTGTGGCATCCTGCCACCAGGCGTCGATGCCTAAGGGGACGAGGCGCTCGCGGAAATTCTTCCAGTAGGCGGCAGCGGCTTCGGGATTAAAGAAGTCTATCCAGTCGGTTTCGGGGATGTAATACTGGTCGCGCTCCATCTGGCGACCTACCTCGGAGTTCTTGTCAATCTTACTCCATACGCTCACCATCAAGCGTACATCCATCTGGTGGAGACTGTCAGTGAGTGCCTTGGGGTCAGGGTAGAACTCCTCGTCGAACTGCATGGAGTTCCAACCATATTTCCCCCAATACTGCCAGTCCTGCACGATGACGCTCAGGGGCATCTGCTCGTCGCGGAAACGGCGGGCGGTCTGCAGGATCTCATCGGAGGAGTGGAAACGCTCGCGGCAATGGATATAACCCAGTGCCCACTCGGGCATCAGCGGAGAGGGTCCCGTGAGTTCACGATACGAAGCGATAATCTCGTCTGGGGTGCCGATGAAGACGGTATAATCTACTGCCTCAGCCACAGGCGAACGGAAGGTGGTCTGATTCTCTACCTTATTATAATAGAGGGTGGGCTGATCGTCCTTGGTGAGTTCTGCCTCTAAAGTATGACGCCCTGCCTCTAGATGGACTATCTGCGAAGCCGTAGGGGGCAGCCATAGGTTCTGCATCTCGATGACGGGATTGCCATCGATGGTGAGGTTGTGGCGACGTGCCATCTTCTGTCCTACATCGAGCAGCAGGGCATAGTCACCACTCTCGGCTATGTCGATGCTTGCTTCGAAGATATGGCGCTCACGTACCTCGCGCTTGCCTCCTTCCGTAGAGGTGACATCCACCACTTCCTGTGCACCAGCACCGTCACGCTTGATAAGCTTGACACTCTGGCTGCAGGGATTGAACTCCGTCAGTCCGTAGTTGTTCCATAGAATGCCGTAGCCCTTGCTGGAGATGAGCATGGGGATGGATATCTGGGTGTTCACTTGGGTGAGTCGACGGGAGAGACCGCGCACGTTGCTGTAGCCATCCTGGAACTGCCCGAGTCCATAGAGGAACTCATCGTCGGGAGAGACGAAAGAGAGGGTCGCCTCACCATCCTTGAACTGATGGTTGGTGGCTGTGAAGACGGTCTTGCCTTGGGCATTGCAGATTTTAACCTCTTGCTGCTTGGCATCGATGGCGACAGAGATATCCTGTCGATTTTTGAACGGTTCTTGCTTGACATAGATCCATTCTGGAAGCTCGCTCTTGATGTCGCCCTTGGCGTACTGGATGCGGACGGCATTCCGCGAGAGAGGCGTCACAGTGAGGCGCCCCTCAGAGAAGGGCGTCTGTGCCGCAGCGCTCAGGCAGAAAGCCATCGACAGAATGATGGTGTGTATCTTCTTCATATTACTTCAGCTTTTCGAACTTGGCATTCTTCTCGATGGTCCACTTGTTGCGCTTAGAGATGCCGCAATCCTTGCCTACGAACATCTTGGCTGCCTCTTTGCAACCCTTCAGTTGCCAGTTGAGCCAGGCGAGGGCTACGATGGTGAATTCACCGCCATGCGGCTCGCGATAGGTGCCACCATGACCTACGGGGAAATTGGTGGCGACAGCAGGTACATGATCAATGCGGTGGAAGTCGTCCATACCATTGCCATAGGCAATATCAGTCTCACCCCCCAGCAGATACATGATAGGCGTGTGGATCTCCTTCAACTTCTCCTTCGGAGGCATGGGCATGCCGCTCACAGCCTGATTGGCATTCTGCTGATTGAAGAGTCCGCTGTTGCAGATCATCAGGCAAGAGATGCGGGGATCGGCACAGTTGAAGAGTGTCTGCAATCCGCCACATGACATACCAGCCACGCAGATATTCTTCACGTCGATCTTCTGATAGTAAGGTGATGCAGGATCGGCATTCTGGGCAATGATCCAGTCGATGCTCTCAATCTGCTGCTCTGAACGTGACATCGGACCCTTGTACCAATCGTCGGTCATCGGGATGATACCCGTGGCGAGCACGATGTAACCCTGTGAGGCAATCTCGTTGAGGAAGTTCATGTGCTCCCACGGAGAGTTGGCACAGGCGCCATTGCCCCATACGAGTACGGGCAGAGGTTTCTCGGCACTGAAGGCAGAGAGATCCTGAGGCACGAAGATGGTGTGCTCGGGCAGGGTGGTATCTTCCTTCATGATGGCCTTGTACTGACCAGTGCCACCATTCTCGATGATACGTGAACGATTGGTGCGCACCTCATCCAGGAAGTGTACCATCTTCTGTAAGTTCTCTTCAGTGTACATGGCCGGACCTCCATGGTTTCCCTCTGCAGGGAAGGTGGCCTCAGTCTTCACACCAGCAGCCTTCAGCGTCTCAAAGAAAGCCTTACCCTGACAGTTGGGCACAACGTTGTCCTTATCACCGTGGAAGATGATGATGGGAGGATCGTTGGGGTCTACATAGTGGTTGGCACTCAGACTGATGTATTTGTCTGGCTCTTTGGCAAGCTTCGAATTAAGCAGCACGTCCTCTGGTGAGTTCTCGCCCATCTTCATACCTTCACCACAATCCATGGCAGTGAGGTCGATAGGACCGCTCCAGTCGCAGGCTGCATTCACGGCGCTGCTCTCCTTGAGATAGCTGCCCACCTCGCCTTCGAGGTCGATGTCAATAGTCCCCACCTTAGTTTGCTTGGTTCCGCTGGTGGTAGCTGCCATAGAGGCCAGGTGTCCGCCAGATGAGAAACCGCTGGTGGCGATGAACTGGGTGTCGAACTTATACTTGGCTGCCTCGCCACGCACAAAGCGGATGACGGCACGGATGTCGTGAATCTGGGCAGGCCACTTGGCATCCATACTGCTGCGGTGGTTAGGACAAACCACAGCATAGCCTGCCTTGAGAAGTGAATTGACGATTGTGCCGAGGTCGGCCATGCCTTTACTGCTGTTGCTGAACCACGCACTGCCGTAGATGTGAATCACTACGGGGTAGGTGGCTTTCTCCTGCTTAGGCAGGTAGATGTCGCAAGTGTGGTATGCCTGGTCGTCTCCTGCATAGTTCACGTCCTTGAACTCTTGTGATGTTTCGAGTTTTACTTGCGGGGCCTGGAGTCCTCCGAATCCGCCTGCTGGCTGTGCGATGGCTATTGAAGTCATGCACATCATGATAGTTGATAATAATGTCTTTTTCATTTCTGTTTTATTGTGATATAGTTGTTTCTGAGAAATAGTGGTCGCGCAGGGGCTTGGTGGTAGCCTTACCCTTGAGTTCAACCTGCTGCTGGAGTTTGATGTCGGCCGAAGAGGCGCCCACCTTCACGATGAACGTACCTGGCTCGATGTTCCACTCGCGTACATCGCCCTTGTGGGTGTAGAATCCGAACTGCTCTACAAAGAGGCGGGTGGTGACAGTCTTTGTCTGTCCTGGCTCCAGTGAGATACGGGCAAAGCCCTGCAGCTGGATGGGGCGGATATTCTGGCTCTCCTGTGTGGGCGAGAGATAGATCTGTGCCACCTCATCAGCCTTTACCTCTCCCGTATTCTTTACCTGGAAAGTGAGCTCCACGAAATCGTCGGAGGTCTTGGCCTCACTGTTCACCTGCAGGTTCTGATAATCAAACGTGGTGTAGCTCAGACCATAGCCGAAGGGCCATGCTACGCGTGCATCCTTCTCCGCACTATAGTTATAGCAGATGGGCTCGTTGATTTCCACATTCGGGTAGCTGACAGAGAGCTTGGCAGAGGGAGACACCTTACCATAGAGGATATCTGCCACTGCATTACCGCCTTCCTCGCCAGGATACCATGCCTGGATGACGGCGGCGCACTTCTCGGCGATGCCGGAAATGACCTGGGCACGACCTCCGAATACCACCAGCACTACAGGCTTGCCTGTCTTCAACAGTTCATTGACATATTGTTCCTGCTTACCAGGCAGACGGAGTCCCTCACGGTCGCGGTTTTCACCGCAGAGCATCACGTTCTCACCCACGGCGGCAATAATCACATCAGCCTCCTTGGCCATCTTCAGGGCTTCGGCCTTATCAGCCTTCTCGCCAGAGTCTACCTTACGGTGGAGGAGGTAATACTCCCAGGCACGGGCATCGCCCACTTCTCCGTATTTGGTCTCGATGTCTTCAGTCCAGTCGCAGCCACGCGAGTACATCACGTTGACACCCTCTGGCTTGCGGTTCTGCATGGCCTCCAGCAGTTTCACGATATGGGGATTGTCGCGATCGGCCACATCCTCGACTCGCTTCCAGAAGTACGACATGGCAGGGTAGGTGTAGTCGCCACACATGGCCCAGATGGAGTTGGCATTAGGACCAGTGAGAAGAACATTTAGCTTTGAGCTTTGAGCATTTAGCTTTGTGATATCCAAGGGTAGGATACCATTGTTCTCGAGGAGCACCACCGATTGGGTGGCGATGTCGTAGGCCGTCTGGCGCTCCTCAGGGGTGTCGAGCTTGATTGTCTCCTTGGAATAGAGATAGGCATCCTTGTCGAAGAGTCCCATGCGGAATTTGATGCGCAGCACATCCTTCACGGCACGCTCCAATGTCTCAGGCTTGACCAGCCCCTTGTCGATGGCCTCCTGCAGGTTCTTATAGTCGGCACCATGGGGGAAGTCAACGTCGTTGCCACCATTGATGGCAGCAGCAGCCTTTTCAACCGAAGTCTCCAGATTGGGTATCTGGTCGATGGCAGTATAGTCGCTCACCACCATACCGTCGAAGCCCACATAACCACGAAGGATATCCTGAAGAATCTCGCTGTTGGCAACGCATCTGATGCCATGCACATCATGATAGCCAGGCATCACGGCCACGCTACCCGTCAGGCGGATCATCGTCTCGTGGGGCAACAGGATCTCCTCCATCAGCTCCTTCTCTTCTGCATCACCACCGCCGCCATAGCCAAGGTAGTGCTTCGAGCAGGCACCAACGCCCGTCTTCAGGTTACCCTGCTGCAGACCTTTGACGAAGGCGGTTCCCATCACGGCTGAGAGGTAGCCGTCTTCACCATACGACTCTTCCAGACGGTTAAAGCTGGGTGTGCGACACACGTCGACCATGGGTGAAAGGGCCAGGATTCCACCTATCTTGCGCAGCGTGGTACTCGTCTGGCGTGTCTTCAACTCAGCCAGTTCGGAATTGAACGAGCAGGCCTGGCCTATCTGCTGCGGGTAGATGGCAGAGCCTAAGGTGTTGACACCAGAGAGCACCTCTTCGTGCAACAAGGCAGGGATACCGTTGGGGGTGTTGTGCATCAGCCAGTCTTGGATGGCGATGGCACGATCACGCAACTCGTTGGGGTCTCTGGGCTGCTGCATGCAGAACTGCGAGAAGTGTCCGATGCCATAGGGAATCAGTTCGCGGCACTTCGCAGTGTCGAGCTTCCCCTGCTCATCGAAGAGCTCGTCCATATACATGCTCCTCAGTTGGGCGATGCGCTCCTCCTGGGGCATCTTCTGATAGAGTTCGTCAACTTGCTGTTCGATGTCGGCAGGAGCATTACATCCCGTCAATAGTGCGCCAAAGCACACAAAAGCTGATTTTTTTAGACCATACTTCTTCATAGACACATTATCAATTATCTTCAATTTTCAATTTTCAATCTTCAATTTTCAATCTTCAATCTTCAATCTTCAATTTTCAATCTTCAATTTTCAATCTTCAATCTTCAATCTTCAATTTTCAATCTTCAATTTTCAATCTTCAATCTTCAATTTTCAATCTTCAATCTTCAATTCCCAAACTTCCACCAGTCGAGCCTTGTTTCGCCGGAGGTGTTGCTAAAGCAGAGGTAGAGGTCATGTACGCCTGAAGCATTCGTCACCTTGGTATTAAAGGCCTTGTACTTTTCTACCGAACCAGTCTTCGAGATGACGGCTTCACCAACGATGGGACCATCCTGACCGTCCAGACGCAGGGTGACCTTACAACTGCCCGTAGAGGCAGCCGTGATGTTGAACTTCTTGGCTCCATTGCCAAAATCTACACCACGCAGTTTGATGAACTCACCATCGTTGATGTCGAAGATATACATATTCTTCTTACCGGTAGACGTGGGCATGTCAGCCACCACACCTGTATTCTCGATGCCCATCTTGGCACTCTTCAGTCCATAGCCCCAAGCCATCGTCTCAGCCTCCACACGCTGGTAGGGATTCAGCCAGCAGAGCTGTTTCACAGGCTCCTGATCGAGCCAGTAAGGCACCTCCTGGATGGTGCCGTCTTCATTGTAGGTGATCTCTGTGGCAGAGACGCTGCGACGCTCGTGATGCGTGAAGGTGTCGAGGTGCATGAGGTCGTAACTCTGACCAAAGACATAGGAGTGACCCTTGAAGTCGCAGATGCCAGGATGATTGCCTCTGTCGCGCAGGGTGGGGCGCATGATGTAGTTCTTCCACTCCCAAAGTCCTGTAGGCGAGTCGCTCATGGCATAGCCCAAAGCCTCAGGACAGCAGGTAGAGGCATAGGCTAAATAATACTTGTAACTCCCTGTCTCCCTGTCTCCCTGTCTCCTTCCATAAATCCAGGGCCCTTCCTGATAATGCTTGATATGCGGCAGTTTGGTGACCTCGCTCTTCAGCGATATCATGTCGTCGTTCAGCTTGGCGTAGAAGGTGTGGGGATTGCCCCAGTAGAGGTAGGCCTGTCCGTCATCGTCAGTATATACCGAAGGGTCGATGTCGAACCAGTTGCTCTGGTCCCATACCAATGGCTTGCCCAGAGGATCCTTGAAGGGTCCGTAGGGGGAGTCGGCCTTCAGTACGGCGATGCCATGACCATGGAGTGGGGCATAGAGGTAATACTTACCGTTGCGCTCCACCGTCTGGATGGCCCAGGCTCCGTTCTCACGACTGCGCCAGGGGATATCCTTCAACGAGGCCACGGCTCCATGCTCCGTCCAGTTCACCATGTCGGTGGTGCTCCACAAAAGCCAGTCGTACATGAAGAATCCTGCTGAACTCTTCTCGTTCACATCGGGAATGTCCTCTGGCGATGCATCGTGCGAGGTGAAGAGAAACAGGGTGTCGCCCACTACCAGCGGGGCGGGGTCGGCTGTGTATTTCGTCTGGAAGAGTGGCAGGTTAAGACTGATCTCGCCTTTCGCAGCGCGCTGCAGCATCAGTGAGTCGAGGATAGACTCCAGGGCATGACGGCGCTCAGGCCAGTTGGGGTAGTCGTCGGCTTTGAGTGTATAAACCTTCTTCTCGCATTTCTTGCCCTTGCAGCAAGCAGCTTCTCCAGTGGTGATACAGAATGGCGGCAGCTTCTTGGCTGCAATGAACTTATCGGCCATCACGTCGGCTCCTCCGATCTTAAACCAGCTCTCCATCGTGTCGTCCTTGCCGGGAATGAGTTGGATGATGAACTCAGGTTTACCGCCTGCGGGCTGGTAACAAGCCTTGTTCTCGTTCAGGTCATAGCTCACCACGCCATGCTCCATCTCTGCCATGTTCATGAAGTTGAACGTGGCGGCAGGGTTGTTGCAGATGCTGGGCTTGAAACCCTTGGAGGGTGCGAGATACATGTTCTGCGGGTCGGCCACAGCCGTACCGTCGACGATGAAATAATAGGTGAATGCCTCATAGATATGCTCGTCGACCTCTGTGCTCCAGATGCCGTCGCTGTCGCGCTCCATAGCCTTGGGCTTGGGCAGGATCTCTGCTGCCAGCAGCACCTCCTTGGCGTCAGGTGCCTTCATGCGGAAAACGACGCTGTCGTACTTGTATTCGGGCGAGATGATGGGCTTGGGGAAGAGGCGTGCCATCACACCAGGTGTAAACTGCTGCTCCTTACCAGTGGCGGCGGGGGCAGGCTGTCCGTTCTTCATCGCCTGCTCAGCCACTTCGGGCTTGAAGAGCAGGGGAAGGGTCTTCGAGAGGAAATACTTGGCGTTCATCCAGGTATGTCCGAACTTATCGTGGGTGAACTCCTTCACACTGCGGATGCCCTTCTTGTCGAGAAACTCCATATAGTCGCGAGCATTTCCATAAAGGAAATCGTCTGTGCCCACGCCGAGCCAGAACAGACGGATCTTACTGTTGGTCTCTGCGGCATGGTCGTAGACGCCGGGGATATCCGTCGAGGTAAACGAACTGTAGCTGCACAGATAAGAGAACTTATCGAGATTGTGCAAGCCGTTGGACAGTCCTTGGTTGCCACCACGGGAGAATCCGCCGATAGCACGATGGTCAGCATCGTTGATGGTGCGGTAATGCTGTTCCACGTATGGCATCAGGTCGTCAGTCAGGTCGAGGCTGAACACATCCTTTCCGAACATCGTCTGCGGCATGCCTCCCAGGCCGAGACTGGGTGGGGTGGGCAACAGCTTATAGGGATTACCGTAAGGCAGTACCACAATCATCTCCTCTGCCTTGCTTTCTGCCAGCAGGTTGTCGAGGATATAATTCACTCGGCCTACCTTGTAATACACCTCCTCCGTATCGGTCGTACCGCTAATCAGATAGAACACGGGGTATTTCTTGTCCTTATTCTCCTGATACTTCGGGGGCAGATAGACCACAGCCTGATTCGTGGCCCCCAGACTCTTGGAATAATAGTGGATATACTCCAGCTTGCCGTGGGGCACATCCAGAATGTCGTGGGCCAGTTTGCCTTTGCTGGCAGGAATCTCCAACAGCGAGTTCTTAAAGCCCTCGTTAGGGAAGTACTGGGGATTCTCCGGGTCCATCACGCTCACGCCGTCGACGATGAAGCAATAGGGATACATGTCAGGCGCGGCAGGGCCGAGGGTGACAGTCCAAAGTCCTGTCTTGGCATCGCGCGTCATGGCGTTGCGACCTGCAAACTGCACGTCTACCATGACTTCTTTGGCCTGATCGTTCTTGTACTGGAAGGTTACGGTTCCGTCTTCATGACAGATGTTTTGGGCTGTGGCCATGCATGCCACTCCCATGAATAGTTGTAATAAGATAGTTTTCTTCATATCAATGATTGATGATTCGGGTGGCAAAGTTAGGACTTTATTTTGAAACAAGCAAGAAATTCGGCAAAAAAACGACTGCTTCAGATGTTGATGCCGTAGTTTTGCTTCACTTCGCTCATCACGAAAGTCGACTCGATGGAGGCCAGGCTCTCTATCTCGCCGAGTTTGTTGAGCACAAACTCCTGATACTGCTTCATATCGCGTGCGCGAACCTTTAATAGATAATCATAGGCTCCCGAGGTGTTGTAACACTCCGTCACCTCCGGTATGCGGTGGATGCGGCGCACAAAGGCATCGGCAATCTCGTGGTTGATCTGCTTCAGTTTGACTTTGCAGAACACGAGCAGCCCTTGGTCCAACTTCTCGGGGTCGAGGATGGCGACATACTTCTTGATATACCCTTTCTTCTCCAACCGTTTCTGACGCTCAAATACGGGGGTAGGGGTCAGATGTACGGCATCGGCCAGCTCTTTAGTGGTCAATTTTGCGTTTTTTTGCAGCGTTTTCAGTATCTGCAAGTCGGTTTCGTCTAATAATTCAGCCATTTTTATATTGAAAATTGAATATTGAAAATTGAATTTCAGAATGTTATTCTGTTTGGAGGCGTTAAGAGCGCCCGAATCGGAAAGATTTTCTTTCTCGGCTGCAAATTTAGGTATATTTTCTGAATTACGCAAGAAATTTGGATAATATTTCCAAACATCGTACCTTTGCACCGTGAAAATAAACATAATAATAACAAATAAAAAGAAAGGATAAGATTATGAGTACAAAGAATTACAAGTTTGAGACTTTACAGCTTCATGTAGGCCAGGAACAGGCCGACCCCGCTACCGACGCTCGTGCGGTGCCCATCTATCAGACCACCTCGTATGTGTTCCGTAACTCACAGCACGCTGCCGACCGTTTCGGCCTCCGCGATGCAGGTAATATCTACGGCCGTCTGACCAACTCCACTCAGGGTGTGTTCGAGGATCGTGTGGCTGCCCTTGAGGGTGGCGTGGCAGGTCTCGCAGTAGCCTCTGGTGCTGCCGCCATCACCTACGCGCTGCAGAACATCGTTCAGGCTGGCGATCACATCGTGGCTGCCGACAACCTCTATGGCGGTTCCTACAACCTGATCACCCACACGCTGGCTACTCAGGGCATCAGTAATACAATCATCAATGTCAACGACCTCGCAGCCCTCGAGGCAGCTATCCAACCCAACACAAAAGTAGTATATGCCGAAACGTTTGGTAATCCTAATAGTGATGTACTTGACCTCGAGGGCGTTGCGGCCGTAGCCCATAAGCATGGCATCCCCTTCATTGTGGATAACACTTTCGGCACGCCTTACCTCATCCGCCCGCTGGAGCATGGTGCCGACATTGTGGTACACTCCGCCACGAAGTTCCTCGGTGGTCATGGTACCTCCCTGGGTGGTGTCATCGTCGACGGTGGTAAGTTCGACTGGAAACAGAACGACAAGTTCCCCTCGCTCTCCAAGCCCGATCCCTCGTATCATGGCATCGTCTTTGCCGACGCCGTAGGCGCTGCTGCTTACGTCACCCGTATCCGTGCCGTCATCCTGCGCGACACTGGTGCCACCATCTCTCCGTTCAATGCCTTCATCCTGCTGCAGGGTGTCGAGACCTTGAGCCTGCGTGTGGAGCGTCATGTGGAGAACGCCCTGAAGGTGGTCGATTTCCTCGCTAACCACCCGAAGGTGGCTGCTGTTCACCATCCGGCCCTGGAGAGTCATCACGACCACCAGCTCTACAAGAAGTACTTCCCCAACGGCGGCGGCAGCATCTTCACCTTTGAAGTGAAGGGCGGTCAGGAAGAGGCGTGGAAATTCATCGATGCCCTGCAGATCTTCTCGCTGCTGGCCAACGTGGCCGATGTGAAGAGCCTGGTGATCCATCCTTACACCACCACCCACTCTCAGCTCTCGCCCGAGGAACTGGCCGAACAGCACATCACGCCCTCGACCGTACGCCTCTCCATCGGTACTGAGCACATCGACGACATCATCGACGACCTCGCACAGGCACTTGATAAAATATAAAAATGTAAGAATGTAAAAATGAAAAATGTGAAAATGTAGGAATTTGAAAAATGAAGAGTTAAAAAAGTAATGCGTAATCTGTCAAACCTTCCAAAAGATTTGGCAGATTGCTTTTAATTTCGTAACTTTGCCGACACAGTATGAGGAATTATATTATTGCAGATAATCAAGAACTGACGGGCTATGCACTGCAGAGTCTGCTGAAGCGCGACGAAGGTAGTGCTGTCTTCCGTGCAGTGGACAAGGCAGGCCTGATAGAGTTGCTGAAGGGACACGAAGACGCTGTTGTGTTCCTGGACTATACCCTGTTTGATTTCTCCGACGAAGACCAGCTGCTGATTGTGGCCGAGCGCTTCAGTCTGTCGGAGTGGATCCTTATCAGCGACGAGCTGACCCCTCAGTTCATCCGTCGTGTGGTCTACTCCTCCCATCAGTTCAGTCTGGTGTTCAAGGATGGTCCGATGAGTGAGATACGTGAGGCCCTGCAGGCCGTTAGCCGTCATACACGTTACCTCAGCCAACGGGCATTGGAAGCCATCATCTCCCAACAGCAGGATGACGAGAAACCCGACATCCTGACGGCTACGGAAACGGAGATAGTGAAGGCCATCGCCCTGGGTAAGACCACCAAGGAAATCGCCGCCGAACGCTTCTCGAGCATCCACACCGTCACCACCCATCGGAAAAACATCTTCCGCAAACTGGGCATCAACACGGCCCACGAGGCCGTGAAATATGCCCTCCGTGCCGGACTGATAGATGCCAGTGAATTCTATATCTAAATAAGGTTTAAAAACATCTGTATGATGAACATTGGAGACAAGGCGCCTGAGATTCTGGGCAAAGACGAACAGGGACGTAAGATCCGTCTGAGTGATTACAAGGGTCGTAAGTTAGTGCTCTACTTCTATCCGAAGGACAATACGAGCGGCTGTACGGCTGAGGCATGCAGCTTGCGCGATCACTACGGAGAGCTGCAGGGCAAAGGCTATGAGGTGGTGGGTGTAAGCAAGGACTCCGCCGCCTCGCATGTGAAGTTCAAGGAGAAGTATGAGTTGCCCTTCCCCTTGATAGCAGACATCAACCATGAGCTTCTGGAGGCGATGGGCGCATGGGGCGAGAAATCGATGTATGGCAAAAAGACCATGGGCACCATCCGCACCACCTTTATTATCAATGAAGAAGGTGTCATCGAGCAGATCTTCGCAGGCAAACAAGTAAAAACCAAAGAACACGCAGAGCAGATCCTAACGCGATAGATCTCCCGCTCAAAAATCAATATAATAAAACCAAAGGGGCAGACGAACTAAATCGCCAGCCCCCTTTGCTTACATCCCCATGCACGAGGTGGTGCCCAATGCCGTCAGTACGGCCGTGATTACCGACGCTATGATCTGCAGCGTCCACTTCAAAGTCTCTTTCTTAGTCATAATACTAATTATTAAAGAATTAAAAATTTAGGAGACTAGGAGTTCAAGGAGTTCAAGGAGTCCAAGACATATGTTCTGCGGGTCTTTCAGCCTTTGGAGTATCGTCCTGGACTCGGCTTTGCCGCTTGGCTCGTCCAAGAACTCCCTGAACTCCCTGTCTCCTTGTCTACTAGCCTGCCGTACCGGCAGGCTCGGTGTGCGTAGCCACCGCAAAGCACCTTACGCAATTGAAACGCCGCACGTTTCTTCCGTCAGAAGTAAATATTATTTATCAACACCTTGGGCAGCTGTAGAGCTGCCTTTTTAGACCCATATAGCACGCTTGAGGTTTCCTCCGACCAAACTCAGACTTTACTCGGAGGAAACATCCACTTTCCTCCGACCAAACTCCGACTTTCATTGGAGGCATATTTTGTGGGTGATGTAAGAATATTGTTTTGTCAAGAATATTTTATTGTGATGAAGATACATAAGATCTATGTGTCAAACGTAATGGGACAATGGGACAACGGGACAGGAAGCTTTTTTGGTTTGACTCAAAAAAGCACGAAAATACTTTTATATATTATATATATTATAATATATATAATATATAATTATAAATTAAGACTATTTTGTCCTTTTTCAAAAACGTTCTTGTCCCGTTGTCCCATTGTCCCCTCGACATGGGTGTTGCGACAAAGGGACGGAAGGGACTCTGATTTTGTCCTAGGCGAGAGCGCAAATTTGCGCCCTCGCAAATCCGAGAGAAACGACCACGAGAGAATCGGAGAAAGACGGCGTTTATACAGACGTGAGATCCCTCGACTGCGCTCGAGATGACAAATGGGGGCGCTCGAGATGACAGGAATGGTAGTCGGGATGACAGGGAGGGATGAAGAATTTCCTCGAAACCGTTGGTGGTCTCGGGGAAATTTCATACCTTTGCCCCGAAAATGTAAAAGAGACAATGATGAAGAAGACTTTTATGGCCATTGCACTGATGGCAACCACCATGACATTAGTGACTTCGTGCAAACAGCAGGCAAAGACTAACGAGACGGCTGCTGTTGAGACTACTGAGGCCGCTGCGCCTGAGGCACAAGAGGCGGAGGCTGCCGATCTGGCGCCTGACTTCGAACTGCCCAACCTTCAGGGCAATCCTCTGAAACTGTCCTCCCTGCGAGGCAAGTATGTGGTGCTCGACTTTTGGGGCTCCTGGTGTGTATGGTGCATCCGTGGTGTCCCCAAGATGAAGGAGGCCTACGCCAAGCACAAGGACAAGATGGAAATTCTGGGTGTTGACTGCCATGACACGGAAGAGAGTTGGAGGGCTGCCGTCGATCAGCTCCAGATGCCTTGGCTGCAGGTGCGTTGTCCTGACGAGAAGGTGCAGGCTATCAAAGAGATGTATAACGTAGAAGGCTTCCCCACGAAGGTGATCATCGACCCTGAGGGGAAGCTTGTGAAAGTGGTCGTTGGCGAGGATCCGGCATTCTATCCTTTCCTCGACGAACTTTTTGCGAAGAAGTAAGTAGCTCCCGGGCTACTCTTCGTCCACCACCTTTGCGGAGTCGGCAGCTGCCGGCTCCGTATCATTTGAGGCTATATCGAAGGTGGCAGCCACGCTGTCGCCCATGACCACGGCGATGGAGTCGTCGTTGTCGATGACAGCATAGCCACGGGGAGCAGCCCCATAGCAGGCGATGAAGAGCATCGACGAGGTGCCGATGCCCAGCCATGTGAGCAGACGATTAATAAGCGTGATCTTCTTTGATTTCATCTTTTGTGAGTTTTTTGTTATCAATGGCGCGCCAGGCATAGACAATGTAGGCCAGCACGAAGGGCACGAGCAGCGAGACGTAGAACATGGTGGTGAGCGTGAACTCACTCGAGCAGGAGTTCTGGATGGTGAGCGACGACTGGAGGTCGGCCGTTGAGGGGTAGTAGGCCGTATTGTTCCATGCCGAGCAGAGCAGCAGGGACAGCACGGTGAGCACGGTGCCGAAGCCCGCAGGCCAGATGCCACCCACATAATTCTTCGAGAGGATGGTCTTGCCGATGCCGAACAGCACCAGAACGACACCTATTAATAATATGACGGTGAGGTACCACATCTCCAGGAAGTTGTTGAGATACTTATAGGGCTCCATGTAGATGATGCCCTCTTCGTTGACGGCGAAGCCATCCTTGAGCAACAGGTGGACGAGATAGGCCACGAAGAGCACGAGGAAGGGCACGGCTGCACCAATCAGTCGCACACTGCCACGCGAGCGGATGTCCTCGTCGGCCACGTTGTTCATCACGTAGAGGATGCCCAGCACGCGGGCCAGGAATACCACGGCGAAGCCCAGTACCAGTACCCAGGGGTTGAGCAGGGCATCGAGGCCGTGGGAGGCATTGGCCCAGCGCGAGATGATGGGTGTGATGGCACCCGCGTCAATCAGATTGTCCTTGGCTACGAGGAAGTTGGAACCCTCGAAGAAGGTGGCCACCGCCCCACCTAAGAGCAATGGTCCTACGATGCCGTTGAGCGTGAGGAAGAACTGGAAGGTCTTCGGTCCCAGAATGTTGCCGATCTTGTTCTGGAACTCGTAGCTGACGGCCTGCAACACGAAGGTGAAGAGGATGATCATCCACAGCCAGTAGGCACCGCCAAACGAGGTGGAGTAGAAGAGGGGGAAGGAGGCAAAGAAGGCTCCTCCGAAGGTGACGAGCGTGGTGAAGGTGAACTCCCATTTACGGCCTGTGGAGTTATAGACGAGTCGGCGTCCTTCCTCAGTGTAACCTAAGGATCGTGCCACGGAGTTGGCGCCCTGAACGAAGAGCAGGAACACTAAGATGGCTCCAAGCAGTGATACGATGAAACACCAGTAATGCTGTAAGAATTCGTATGTCATAATTCGGGTCCTTTCTTAATTTGTTTGAGCATGATGTTGATCTCTACAGCCAGCATGGTGGAGAAGAGAATCAGGAAGAGGAAGAAGGTGATGATGACGCTGGCCGACTGGAGGTCGCTGACGGCTGCCCACGTGGGAAGCATGTCCTGAATGGTCCATGGCTGACGTCCGAACTCTGCTACCAGCCAGCCGCTCTCAGAGGCGATATAGCCCAGGGGGATGAGGGCGATGGCTATCCAGTAGTGCCACGAGGGCAGGGCTGTGATGTCGCGATGGGCAAACAGGAACTTCGGCCATCGGTAGGCACCTGCCAGTACTACGGCAAAGAAGAGGATGAACAGGCATCCCATTCCCACCATGATGCGGAAAGCCCAGAAGTTGACGGCGATGGGAGGCACGACATCGTTCTTGTCCTTGATATAGCCATAGCCGAAGTACGGCATGTTCTCCTGCAACACCTTCAGATGGGCGGCTGCTGTCGAACCGTCGTCGCTCGACTCGAATTTGGCAGCACGATAAGCAGCCAGCGCTGTGATGGCCTTCTTGCCTCGCTCTATCTTCTCGTCGACGGAGGGCTCTACCTTACCGTCGGATGTGGTATAACCGTTGAGGATATCGTTGACGCCAGGCACATAGCCCTGAAAGTCGTTGGTGGCCATGAACGAGAGGGCGTAAGGCACCTCGATGCCTTCAATCACTTTGAGCCCAACGCCGTTGCCGCCATCGTAGAGTGCCTCCATGGCTGCCAGCTTCATGGGTTGCACAGCGGCCACATCCTGAGCCGACTTATGGCCAGTGGCAGCTGCCAACAGCGAGGCCACCAAACCTACGCCAGCTCCGATCTTGATGCTCTCGAGAGCCATCTTCGTGTCGCGCTTCTTCATCAGATACCAGCAGCAGACGCCTACGCAGAAGACACCACCGATGATCCAGGCAGAGGTGACGGTGTGGCAGAACTTGCTGACGGCGAAGGGCGAGAGTGCCACCTCGGCAAAGCTGACCATCTCGTTGCGCATGGTGTCGGGATTGAACTCGCAGCCAACGGGATACTGCATCCACGCGTTGGCCACCAGGATCCACCAGGCGGAGATGGTGGCGCCAAGGCCAGTGAGCCATGTCGAGGCAAGATGGAAGCCTGGCGATACCTTCTTCCAACCGAAGAACATCACAGCCACGAAGGTGGACTCCATGAAGAAGGCCACGATACCCTCGACAGCCAGTGGGGCTCCGAAGATGTCGCCTACGAACCAGGAGTAGTTGCTCCAGTTGGTACCAAACTCGAATTCGAGGATGATACCTGTGGCGACACCCATGGCGAAGTTGATTCCGAAGAGCTTCTGCCAGAAGATGGCAGTGTCTTTCCAGAACTGGTCCTTCGTGCGATAGTACTTGGTCTCCATGATGCCCATGATGACCGCCAGTCCGAGGGTCAGGGGCACAAAGAGCCAGTGGTAAATGGCCGTCAGGGCGAATTGGGCCCTCGACCAATCGATGGTGTCGGCATCGATAGATAAGATTAGCTGATTGAACATATCTGTAATATTTACGTTTGTGATTTCTACTCCGTGGCACGGTCTACGAGCTCGGTGGCCACATAGCCTGCCTTGTCGTCCCCGGCATGCGTCTTAAGGAAGTCGGGGAAGAAGAACAGCTTCAGTACAGCAAAGATAATGAACAGCTTGATGAGTATGATGGCCCAGAGCGTACGCCCGAGGCGCATCGACTTGAACCCCTCATAGTAGAGGTCAAATGTGCGATAGAGAAACCCTCTCTTATTCATAGACTTAGCCTTTACACTGCTGCAAATATACGTTATTTTCATTTAACTACCAAATAATGAGCAGGAAAACTGCAAAAATTGGTCGAAATTTCGGTAATAATCTTAAAATTAAACAAGGTTAAACAAAGAAAAGACCATTTCTCTTTGTGGTTTCACTGAAATGCCGTACCTTTGCACCTGATTAGAAGTGTCAATAATTGGATTATGATGCAAATTAGTTTAAGATGGTTGGGAGGCCTCCTCTGCATGATGGTGATACCAATGACAGCCCAGCGGGTGCTTTCGCTCGACAGTTGTCGACAGATGGCCCTGCAGAACAATAAGCAGCTGGGTATCTCCAAGCTCAAGCAGAACGTGGCAGCCAACATCCGCAAATCGGCGCGTACAAAGTATTTGCCCCACATCAGTGCCATAGGTACCTATGAGCACACGAGTGAGGCCATCTCACTGTTGAACGACGCCCAGAAGAAAAGCCTGCCCCAGATGGGTACGGAGGCTGTAGGAGGCCTGCAACCTCAGATGGCTGGACTTGAGAACTCTTTTGCCCAGATGGGTAATGCCTTCGTGCAGTTGGGCGTGCCCCCTGCTCAAGTGCAGGGGATGATGGGCGACCTGCAGAAGAACATGACGGGACTGACGGCTGGTCTCCAGCAGATCCTGAATGCCCAGGGGCAGCAGATCGTGGATGCCCTGAATACCGATACACGTAATGTCTGGGCAGGTAGTATCCTTTTCACTCAACCCATCTTCATGGGTGGTAGTATCATCGCCCTCAACAAGATGGCTGATATCAATGAAAGAATAGCAGAGAATACGCTCGATGCCCGACGTCAGGCTACGCTCTACCATATTGATATGGCCTACTGGCAGGTGGTGTCGCTCCATCACAAGAAGCAGTTGGCAGAGAGCTATCTCGACCTGGTCAAGAAACTGGACTCGGATGTCCATAAGATGATCGACGAGGGCGTGGCCACCAGAAGCGACGGACTGAGTGTCGACGTGAAGGTGAACGAGGCAGAGATGGCTGTGATGAAGGTGGACGACGGGCTCGTACTCTCGCGCATGCTTCTCAACCAACTCTGTGGCATCCCCTTGAACGAACAGGTGATCCTGGAGGACGAGCAGAGCACAGACCTGTCGGAAGAAAACGCAGAAGGTGCTGGCGTGTCGGGTGATGCATCCGTAGCCATGGCAAATCGTCCGGAACTGAAGATGCTCCAGAATACCGTCGACCTCTCCAAGCAGGCCACCAACGTGCTCCGTGCAGGTAATCTGCCTCAGGTGGGGCTGACGGGTGGCTATGCTATCAGCAACCCCAATCTGCTCAATGGCTACCAGAAACAGTTCGGTGGCTTCTGGCATATCGGCGTGCAGGTGCGCGTACCACTATGGAACTGGGGCGACGTGATGTATAAGGTGCGTGCCTCGAAGGGTGCCACCAGCATTGCTAATCTCGAACTGGCAGAGGCCCGTGAGAAGATTGAACTGCAGGTGAACCAAAGCAACTTCAAGATGGGTGAGGCGAACAAGAAACTCGTGATGGCTCAGGCTAATATCCAACGAGCCAACGAGAATCTCCGCACGGCTAATCTTGGATTCCAGGAGGGGGTGATTACGCCCGCCACAGTGCTGGAGGCCCAGACGGCCTGGCTTCAGGCTCAGTCGCAGAAGATTGATGCAGAGATTGACGTGAAGCTCTCGCAGGTGGATCTCCAGAAGGCCCTCGGAACGCTGGAGTAATTGAAGGTTGAAGATTGAAAATTGAAGATTGATAATAGATAATTATATATTATGTCAGCAAAAAGTCAACATAACAATATTCTGCTTGCCATTGCAGGATTTGTGACAGTGATCATTATCGTTGCCCTGATTGGTTTTCTAGCCCTTGACCGTCAGCCTGATACGATTCAGGGACAGGTGGAGGTCAGTGAGTATCGTGTGTCGAGTAAGGTGCCCGGACGTATTCTTGAGCTACGGGTGAAGGAAGGCGACTATGTGAAGGTGGGCGATACGCTTGCCATCCTTGACGCTCCCGAGGTGCGTGCCAAGATGGAACAGGCCCAGAGTGCCGAGAGCGCTGCTGCCGCCCTGGAACTGAAGGCTCAGAACGGTGCCCGTGAGGAACAGGTGCGTGGTGCTTTCAATGTGCTCCAGCAGGCCAAGGCTGGTCTTGAGATTGCAGAGAAGTCGTATAACCGTGTGCAGCGTCTTTATGACGAGGGCGTGATGAGTGCCCAGAAGCGTGATGAGGCCTATGCCAACTACAAGGCCATGGAGGCTCAGATGAAGGCTGCCCAGAGTCAGTATGACATGGCTGTCAACGGTGCCCGTGTGGAGGATAAGATGGCAGCTGCCGCCCAGGTGGGTCGTGCACGTGGTGCTGTCCGTGAGGTGAACAGCTATATCCACGAAACGGTACAGGTGGCCCAGATGGAGGGCGAGGTGGCCGATATCTATCCCAAGGTGGGTGAGCTCGTTGGCACTGGCTCTCCCATCATGTCGATTGCCGTGATGGACGATATGTGGGGCACATTCAATGTACGTGAAGACCAGCTGAATGGTATGAAGGTGGGCTCTGAGTTTTCAGCTTTCGTGCCTGCCTTTAATAAAGAGGTGAAGATGAAGGTCTATTATCTGAAGGATCAGGGCTCCTATGCGGTATGGAAGGCTACAAAGACCAACGGCCAGTACGACCTGAAGACCTTTGAGGTGAAGGCCCGTCCTGTGGAGAAGCTTGACGGTCTGCGTCCTGGCATGTCACTTATTATCAAGTGAAAAAGTGAAGAGTAAGAAGTGAGATACCTCAATAATATCTGGACGATAGCCAAGCGTGAGTGCGCGATTCTCTATAAGAATCGCATTTACGGCTTCTGCATGGTGGTATTCCCTCTATTGGCATTGATATTCTTTACCACGCTGATGGATGAGGGACTGCCTGAGGATATGCCTGTGGGTGTCGTAGACCTTGACAACACGTCGACCTCACGTGGACTGATACGTCGTCTTGATGCATTCCAGAGTTCAAGGGTCGTCGCCCACTATCCGAGTGTGGCCACAGCCCGTCAGGCCATCCAGAGAAATGAGATCTATGCGTTTCTCTATATACCACACGGAACGACGGATGACCTGCTTGCCAGTCGCCAGCCGAAGATCTCGTATTATTACAACATGGCTTCCATCATGTCGGGAGCCTTGCTGATGAAAGATCTGAAGACCATCTCCAACCTCGGTTCTGCCGCAGTAGGGCAGGCCACGATGCGGGCCAAGGGGTATACCCCTCAGCAGATACAGGCTTTTCTTCAGCCCATTCGCATTGACCTCCACCAGATAGCCAATCCGTGGACCAACTACAACCTCTATCTCTCGACCGTTTTCGTGCCAGGAATCATGATGCTCTTCATGTTCCTCATCTCTGCCTATTCCTTAGGTATGGAACTGAAGTTCGGACGAGGCAAGGAGTGGATTGAAAAGGCCGAAGGAAACATTGTGGTGGCCATCCTTGGTAAGTTCCTGCCTCAGGCCCTCGTGTTCCTGGTGTTGATTTTCTTTTATGAGTTCTATATTTACAACATCATCCAGTTCCCGCATGTTGGCAACTGGTGGATGATTGTGCTGCTGGCAGTGCTCCAGGTGTTCGGCTCCATCGGCTTCGGTATCTTTGCCTTCGGTCTGATGCCGTCGCTCCGTATGTCGATGAGTGTCTGTTCGCTATGGGCAGTGCTTAGTTTCTCGTTAGTGGGTTCCGCCTATCCTGTGATGGGTATGGACGCACCCCTTCAGGCCCTGACCTGGCTGTTCCCACTGCGTCATTACTACATGCTTTATCAGATTACGGTGTTTAATGGTTTCCCCTTGATCGACGCGTGGTTCCACTTCGTGGCCCTTGTTGGTTTCACACTGCTGCCGTGGTTCGTTATCCGTAAGATTAAAAACGCAATGCTTACTTATGTCTATATTCCCTAACACAACCATATTTCAGCGCATCCAGGATGCAGCCTACGTCTGGCGTCAGGAGATGAGACAGGCGTTTCGTGATGAGGGCGTACTTATCTTCTTTATCATCGTGCCCCTTGTCTATCCGTTGCTCTACTCGTGGATTTATAATAACGAGACGATCCATGAGGTGCCTGTGGTAGTGGTCGACCTGTCTCATTCACAGCAGTCGCGCCAGTTTGTCCGCATGTGTGATGCCTCGCCCGATGTCCGTGTGGCCTGTTATGCCGAGGATCTCGATGATGCGCAGTCACTCGTCAGCCGACAGATTGTCAAAGGAATCTACTTGATTCCATCTGACTTCAACACACGTCTGAACAGGATGGAACAGGCCACCGTTAGTGTCTATTGCGACATGGCACTGATGCTTACCTATAAGGCGATTTACCAAACGGCAATGGCTGTTTCACAGTCGATGGGCGCAGAGATACAAAAGAAGGTGTCGGGACTGTATACCAGTCGTGAAGAGGCTATCGTGACCCGTCCGCTCGACTTTGAGGAAGTGGTGATGTTTAATCCCCAGGGTGGCTATGGCTCTTCTGTATTGCCGGCTGTGCTGATTCTGATTCTCCAGCAGACGTTAGTGCTGGGAATCGGTCTTTCCGCAGGTACGGCCCGTGAGAGTAACCGCTATGGTGATCTTTTACCCATTCATCCCTGTTATGATGGGGTAGGGCGCGTTGTCTTCGGGAAATCCCTCTGTTATCTGATGATCTTTGCCGTCATGGCTGCTTACCTGACGCTTGTCGTGCCGCGGCTCTTCCACTTCCCACAGCTTGCCTCTATCCAGAACCTGCTCACCATCATGATTCCATATCTGCTGGCATGTGTGTTCTTCGGCATGACGGTATCCTGTCTGGTGCGCTATCGAGAGAATGTGATGTTGCTCGTGGTATTTATCTCATTGCCGCTACTCTTCCTGACGGGCGTCTCCTGGCCGCAGTCGGCTATCCCAGGCTATTGGCAGGGCATCTCATGGCTCTTCCCCAGTACCTTCGGCGTGCGTGCGTTTGTCAGGATGAATACAATGGGTGCGAGCGTCAGCGACGTCGCACCCGAGATCTGGTTTCTTTGGATTCAGGCTGCAGCCTATTTCTTTGCTGCCTGCCTTGTGTATGGTCATCAGCTGTATATCTCGAGACAGCACGCACAAGAGCGTCTGGAGTTCCTCCGCAAGAAGCGTGTCGTCCGCAAACAGCTTTCTACATCCCGTAGACCACTTGCATAAGCTGCTTGCCTAAGTCGTCGGCCAGTTCCATGGTCTGAGCCTCGCTGTAGACACGGATAATGGGCTCGGTGTTCGACTTACGCAGGTGTACCCAGCGGTCGGGGAAATCGATCTTGACACCATCGATGTCGTTGACGACGGCCGAGTTGTCCTTGGCGAACATCTCCTTGACCTTTACCAGAATGGCGTCGACATCGGTCTCTGGGGTGAGGTCGATGCGGTTCTTGGCAATCTGGTAGTCGGGGAAGGTAGAGCGGAGCTCGCTGACAGTGCAGCCCTTCTGAGCCAACGATGAGAGGAACAGGGCGATGCCAACGAGGGCATCACGGCCGTAGTGGCTCTCAGGGTAGATGACACCACCATTGCCTTCGCCGCCAATCACGGCTCCTACTTCCTTCATCTTCGTGGTAACGTTGACCTCGCCTACAGCGGCAGCGGTGTACTGGCCACCATGTTTCTCTGTCACATCACGCAAGGCACGGGTGCTACTCAGATTTGAAACGGTGTTTCCCTTAGTGTGGCTCAGCACATAGTCGGCCACGCTGACAAGGGTGTATTCCTCACCGAACATTTTTCCGTCTTCGCAGATAAAGGCCAGACGGTCTACATCGGGATCCACCACGATACCGAGGTCGAAGCCGCCTTGCTTCATCTTGCCCATGATGCCATGAAGGTTCTTCTCCAGTGGCTCGGGGTTGTGGGCAAAGTCACCTGTGCAGTCGCCATTGAGTATCTCGTAGTCTACACCAAGAGCCTTGAACAAGTCGGGCAGGATGATTCCACCTACAGAGTTGATGGTGTCCACACAGACACGGAACTGACGCTTCTTGATGGCTTCCACGTCGACAAGCTTCAGCTGGAGCACAGAGTCAATATGGCGCTGGTTGAACGAGTCATCAATTGTCAGCGTTCCCAACTTGTCGACCTCGGCATAGTTGAAGTTTTCGGCTTCGGCATTGGCCAAGACCTCTGCACCATCGGCAGCTGTCAGGAACTCACCTTCACTATTAAGCAGCTTCAGGGCGTTCCACTGACGGGGATTATGCGATGCGGTGATGATAATACCACCATCGGCACCAGCCATGCGTACAGCCAACTCTGTGGTAGGGGTTGTGGCATAGCCGATATCGATGACATCATATCCCATGCCCATCAGGGTGCCTACTACTACGTTACGCACCATCAGACCGGAGATACGACCATCACGTCCTACAACGATCAAAGGCTTCTTGTCCTTGACAGTCTTCCCGATAAACTGGGCATAGGCTGTGGTAAACTTAACGATGTCTAATGGATTCAATGTATCTCCAGTGGGTCCGCCAATGGTTCCGCGGATACCGGAGATGGATTTGATTAATGTCATATCAATAATAATTTATGATTCACGCATGAAAGTGATAACGTAATAAAAGGGTCTCACGTTGCTTGAAGCACTGGCGTGCCCCTGAGAATGGGGAACGATGATGCGCACCTTGGCACACTCCTGATCGTTAGCCTCGGGGCGACCCACCTTAACGTATGGCAGGGGGACGAGCCAGCCTGCAGGCACCGTGGCTCCATAGATGTTGTACATCATGCCACTGGTGAAGCTGGCAGTATAGGCACCGCTTTTACGGCTGACCTTCATAATGTCAGGAATAGCCGCCAGGCCTTTGCCGTAGTAGAGCAGGGTGTTGGTGTTGTTGCAAAGACTCAACGTGTCGTTCATGATGTCAAATTCTTCAAAACGACATACTAAGTTCACGTTCTCTCCGTCTTCTACCATTGTACCACAGCCCTCGCGGACTATCTGAAGATAGACACCGCTCTTGCTAAGCTTGACAAATTCGTTACGGGCAAGATTTGTGGTGTTGCCTTGCTGTTCGAACTGACTCTCGGAAATGACCATGATCGACGAGTCGGCAATGAACTTGCTGATGGCATTGCGCTCCTTGTCTTTCTTGTCGCCATAGGTCTCATAGTTGTTACAACTGATGAGAACAGCTGTGAAGGCAATCAGTATGATTAGAAATTTCTTCATCTTTTTTTCTGTATGACGGTGCAAAATTACGAATAAAATCTCAAACAACGTCAATATTAGGCTACTTTAACTTGTTTTCGTAGGCAATGATGGCTTTCTTGACTATCTCCACGGCTTCTTCCATCGTTCCGTTAATTCGTCCACCGGATGCATTCAGGTGACCACCTCCGTTGAAGAACTGCTCTGCCATCAGGTTACAGGGAAAGTCATCGACAGAGCGCAGACTGACCCATATCAGGTTGGGCTTGTCGGAATCTTCACGGAGTGAGATGGAAAGCTTCAGACCTTTAATCTGCTGGGGGATGTTGACCAGTCCCTCGGCATCGCCTTTGATAAAGTTAAAGCGTTTCTGCTCTTCTCTTGTCAATGTGTAGTAGGCAGCATTGAACTTAGGCAGATATACTAGCTTCTCATACATGACATACCCCATCAGGCGGATGCGGTTTTCTGAGTAATTGTGGTAGACATTGCGGTAGATCTTATCCTTGTCTATACGCTTGGTCAGCAGTTCGCCGATGATGAAGTAAATCTCGCACCGGGTGCTGTTCCAAAGGAATCCGCCAGTATCCGTCATCATACCGCAATAGATGGGGGCGGCAAAGTGCTTGTCGAGTTTCTCAAATCCACCCATCTGCCAGACGATGCGAAACACAAGCTCGCAGGTGCTACAGGCTTCAGGTAAGGAGATGGTGAGGACGGCAGGCACGTCGGGGTTTAGGTGATGATCGATGAGTACACGGGGGGCTGGTGAACTGACCAGTGCCTCCTGCATGTCTTCCACACGGCTTGGCGTGTTGTAGTCAAGACAGAAAATCAAGTCTGCAATCTTGAAGAGCATGTCGCACTTCTCCTTGTGCTTGTCATAACGTACGATCTTTTCGGTATTGGGCAGCCAGAGGAGAAAGTCGGGATATTGGTCGGGCACAATGACCGTAGGCTCCTTACCTCTGGAACGCAGGTACTCTGCCCATCCTAAACAGGAGCCGATGGCATCGCCGTCAGGACTCTTGTGGCAGGTGATGATAATGTTTTCAGCATGAGAAATCAGCTGGTCCAGTTGAACCAGCTGATCTTCACTTAAAATATCGATATTCATTTAAAACAGTTTATTGGGATATACGCCCTCGTCGACGAGTTGCTTGATGCGAGCCACGGTGGCATCACGGTCAGCGGCATAGGTCACACCAAACCATTTCGAGGTGGTGTCGAGCACCTCAACAGTGGCAGTGCCTTCGTTGATGAGCTTGTTGACCATCAGGGGGATAAAGAACTCGGCCTTCAGGTTCTCCATATTCTTCGGATCACTGAGGAATTCCTTGAAGTATTCCTCCGAGTACTCGAAGTAGTCGGGGGTGAAACCCCACATGTTCATGGATACTGGTGTGTTATCTTCCACCACGACCCACTGGCCGTTCTCATCCTTATAGCGGATAGGCTCGCTGGCGGCACCGGCATTCGAACCGTCCTCAGCACAGCGCACGATCTCCGTACGCTCTACAACGGTGGTCAGGTGACCCTTCTCGTTCTTAGAGCAGATGCCACGGGCAACAGTACCATTCTCAGAGAGGGTGTTACCTACGCGGAAGCCCACCATGGCATATTGGTTCTTGGCACCCTCGGGCAGATTGGCCAGATACTTGCCAATCACCATGAAAGCATCACGGTTGTAGAAGTCGTCGCAGTTGATGACGCAGAAGGGCTCCTTGATGACATCCTTACCCATCAGTACGGCGTGGTTAGTTCCCCAAGGCTTCTGACGGCCTTCGGGTACGCTGAAGCCTGCTGGCAGGGCATCGAGTGCCTGGAAACAGAGTTCGCACTTTACCTTACCTTCATACTTGGCGAGAATCTGTGTGCGGAACTGCTCCTCAAAATCCTTACGGATAACCCACACAATCTTGCCGAATCCGGCTTGGATGGCATCGTAAATACTGTAGTCCATGATGGTCTCACCGTTGGGTCCCAGACCATCAAGCTGCTTCAGACCGCCATAACGGCTGCCCATACCTGCTGCAAGCAGAAATAAAGTTGGTTTCATAAACTTGATTATATTAGAGTTTCAAAATTTGTCTGCAAAGATACGAATTTTTTTTTTATCCAGCCACGTATTAACGCGCCTTAACATTAGAATGGATAACCAATGGCAAAATTCAGTGTCTGGGCATCTTTAAAGCGATTAATGTTGAAATAGCCCGACTTGCCTGTATCGTGAGGACAATGCAGTGCTATTCCCCAATCAACACGAACCACCAGGAACCCTAAGTCGTAACGCAGACCGATACCCGTACCAAGGGCAATATCGTCGAAGAGTTTGGAGATTCTGAATTTAGACTGATCTGCCCATTTATTGTAAAACAGCATATATGCCAGGAGTTCTAACGAGTCTGCTCCTTCTATTTCTTCCTCAGAAAAGGGGGTGGTATTGACAGTCCATACATTACCGGCATCAAGGAAAACGGCTCCATGGAGGTTGCCGAATAACGGCATGCGGTATTCGAGGTTGGCAACGAACCTCGACTCGCCGTTACGGAAGACGTAATTAAACTGACGGTCTTTCTCTTCAAGATCATCGAAATGGCCCGGGCCTATATCACGTACACTGAAGGCACGGATGCTGTTAGCACCACCTACGTAGAACATCTCACTGAAAGGAGGTTCCTCGCTGTTACCGTAACTCCAGATAATACCGGCATTGAGATGTCCTACGAGCTTCGATGATGTACCAATAGACCATGTCTTGGTCAGATCCGTTTCCAACCTAAGGAACTGGGAGTATGGGGTCTTAAAGAGTTCTTTGTTTTTCGTGTTGAATTGCCTGCCACATGCTACATCTACAAGCGATATGATATTACCGGCTTCTTCGATGGTGGTTTCCCAACGGATAGGGTTGCGCAGGGTTGCCGGACTGGTGTAGGTATAGGTATAGCGCATCTTTGGGATGAAGTAGTCGTCCATGGCCGTGGCCAAATAAAAATTCTTGCCAACGATTTCTTCATACTTATCCGTGGTACTATTCTTGAACTGGTATTTTACTGTCAGGGGTGAGAATTCATGACGGCTGCTCTCAGAAGTCTGCCAACGATAAGACCATTCTCCTGATACAACGTGCATCTTATAGTATTCGGGACGCCGTACAACATCTGTTGATATTTTGGCCAGAGTTGTGGGAGGTGAATAGAATCGGCGGCGTCTTGGACGACCGTTCTGGTCTCTGCGTATGCGGTCGCTATTATAGAAAGGTGCGATGATGCGTGGGAACTCAATAGAGGCATCGGCACCGTATTCGTAAGTACTCGTCTTGCTGCCTCCGCTCGACTGCCACTGATAGGCGCCGTGCAGATTGATATCGAGTTTCTCTGCACCTCTGAAGAGATTGCGTTTTGTGAAACCGATCTTTGCTTCTGGACCATAGCGCCCGTTGGTGCGTCCGATGGCATTGGCTTCGATATAGAAATCGTAGGGCTTGTCGAACGTACATGTGAGTCTGAGATCAAGGGTGTCAGTGTCGGGTCTGGGTGTGAATTGGAAATCCGTGCTGCTGAAGACACCCGTAGCATTGATCTTACTCGTTGACTCAAGATACCTGTCGTAATTGAATTCCTGTCGTGGTCGCAGACGGAGATTCCTCAGCACTATAGCTGGTCGGATGGGAGAGCGCTTCCCGTGATAGTGAATGGTGAGATCGCGCCGTTTGATGGAGTCTGTCATCTGTTCTCGGAAGGATTTGCGGAACAGCACATCTATATGGCCGATATACCATTTCCGTAAAGCCTCAGAAGGTAGTCCCTCGGCCAACTGGAAACGCAGCTGTGCTTTGTTGTCAACGGCAAAGGTATCAGCCAGATAGGAGGCGTAGTTGGGGTTATAATAATAGTAGCCGTTATTGCGCATCAACGTACTGATACGGGTGCGTTCTCCGTCAAGGTTGGTCATGCTGAAAGGAGCACCGGATTTGATGAGGCTCTCCTCGCGGGTAGAATCGATCAGTAGTTTCATGCCTTCTGGGAAATTCTGGTGGCTGACGGAATCGAGCGTGAACAGGGAATCGAGGTGAATGGTATAGCCAATCTTGCTCTTTTTAGGATTCTTCTGGGGCACAATATCGTAGTTCACATAGCCGCGGAAATAGCCATTATTACGGAGCACGCTCTGTGCCACAGATGCACGGAGGGCAGGATTGACCTGACTCATCAGCACGGGTGGCTTTCCAAAAGTTTTGGTCATCCATTTGGCAAAGCCAGAGGTTTTGCCGGAGTATTTGTTGTATACCCAAAGGTGCCATGACCAGGGCACAGTGTAGTAACTGCTGCCAAAGAGAGAGCCGTTGGGTTCTGTAGCAAGGGCTGCCTCCATCTCCACCTTCATGGCGTCAAGGTGCTTTTCGTAAGGGTAGTTGGCAGTCTCGTCTTCATAGGTAATCTTCGTCAGACCCACGAAAAGTTGTTCGCCTTCGGGAATATTCTTCGTCATCGAGCACGAAACGAGGAACATGGTTGTGAGTATGTAAATAATACTATTTCGTCTCATTGTTTACTACTTTTATGGTGTCAGTCCTGACTGAGTCGGTTCTCGCGACTGGTCGTCTTTGTGGAACAGGTGCCGGTTCCTTATGCCAGAAACGGAAGATATCCCAGAAATTATCTAGTTTTCTGCGCCAGATGAAACCAGCGCCGTATTCGCTGGTGTAGCCTTCCAGCCAGTCGTATACGTTCTGCTGATAGAAAAGCTTGAGGTTTTGTGTACCTTCCTGATTCAGGCGATACTCCATGGATACATTATCGAAGAACGATTGCTTCTGCCCCATAACATCGTTGGCTCCTCCAGCCAATAGCCCGCCAATTTCAATCTTCAGCCTATTGTTGAAAAGGCGTTTGGAGAATTGGAACGAGTAATCGGTGGTTTCCTGCCCCGTGCTGGTGACAGAATTCTCGATGCCGAAACTGATATCGATGGTCTTCAGTGCCGATCCTGCGATGTTGTTAATCTCACTCTGCAAGAAGGCACTCAGTGCAGAGTTCATGGAGAAATTGCCAGAGTTGCCGGTGTTCAGGTACATACCTGTGGTCAGCATAGCCACGGCAATCTTAGCCCGCTCTTCTACTGACATGGCGCTCAGCTCGCTGTTGATCATATTATCCTGTGGTGCCTCGATAATGAATTTCAGACCCATGTCATTGAGCGTCTTCGTGATTTCCACGCCACAATCGAAGGCCACGCTACGAGTGGATCCATCCTCATCGCTGACGGTGGCTTTTGTGTGTTCCGTGGCTATAATGTTCAGTTTCGGGTTCATCGGGTCGCCTGTAAACTCCACGTAACTGCCATCTTTCACTGTGAAAGTCTTGAGCGGGATGACGGGCAATGAGTATTTCATCTGACCACTAGCCAATGTGTAGCGGCCTGTCAGATTGATGCCCTCAGAGTTGTACTTCATCCGAAGGTCACCACCTCCCGTCAGGTCAACATAGTTGGTCTGATCAGTATTCAGGTTACACACAATATGGGCACCCTGTGCCACATTGATAGTCAGGTCGACATCAAGTCCAGAAGGAGTGGGGCGGGTGATAACAGTCTGGGTAGAGTCGTTGAAGTCGGTAAACTTCACCAACTCATCCAGTCGGTTGTCGGTAGAAAGGGGAGAATCAAGTAGCAGATAGGTCATGTCGGTCGTTCCTAGGACATCAAGCCTGCCGCGCATCTTCATCGTTTCGAGTGGCCCCTGAACCCGAGCCATAAAGTTTACGAATGCCTTTCCCCAGGCAATTGACTTCTGTTCTTGTTTGGCATTGATAAGCAGTAGGTTACGTGCTCTCATCCTCAGGTCGGTCGTGATATTATTCAGATTCGAGAAATCCACTTCTCCCATCAAGTTCAGAGGCTCGTTGTTATAGGCATAGAGCCCGTAGTTCTCAATGAGCAACTTGGAGTCAATGATACGGATGGGGTCATTATCCATGCGCATCCTTACACCATAGGGGATACTGACAAGGTAGGCAGAGTCGACATACACCTCCCCGTCGACATGGGAGTTGGATGTGGTGCCTTTGATGTACAAACGTCCCTCACTATAACCCTCAAAACCGACAATCTGATCAGGAATAAAGCCGTTGGCTAATGACAAGGGGAAATGTTTCATGTCAAAGGTGGCATTGATGTAGCCTTCATTCTTACTTTGATAGGTTCCGCTAAGCAGTCCAAACTCTTCGTCATCGAGCATGAGCCGGGCCTCAATGGCATGGGTGTCATCCTCTTTCATCAGGTAGACCAACTCTGTGCTGATATTTCCGATTGCCGAACCCTCATAAGTCATGTTCCTGATAGCCATATCAGAGGCCACGGAGATTTTTTCATTCTGATCCTGCAGGATATGGTAGTCGCCGTTCAACTGCCCCGTGATTTTGGGCAGGTAGGGAATCACAGAGGTTACTTCGCCAAGATCCAGGCGGTTTACGCTCAAGGTAAGGTCCTGAAGCATGGTGGAGTCTTGGTGTTCAGTATAGAGCTTGATACCTGTTTTATCATCAGCTATCAGGTCTATCTTGGCTTGCATTTTCCTGTTACTACCCAGGAAGATAAAGTTGTCTTTGTTAAGATTGAACTCCTTGTAACCTATCGTGGGGCGCTCAGGCAGGAGGTGAAGGCGCAGGCCATTCTGCTCCATCTCGGCAGTGGCTCCGAGGCGCACACCCATCTTACCTTTCGCATCGTAATAGCGCAGACCCGCCAGTGCACCGTGTTCGTGGATATGGCCGTCGATAAGGGCATTGAACACGAATTGCGGATTTTTCTTGTTGTTGCAGATCTGTCCTTGATAACTGAGGCGCTCACCTTTCTGTGTCAGGTTCAGGCGTACAGTGTCTATACGGGTGGAATCGTAGACGAGTGAGTAGATATGGCTGGTGCCGTTGATGCCTGTCTCTGGCGAGGTGTTCAGGTCTACGGCCATGTCCTTGAAGTCGATGCCAATAGCTCTGAGGAAGTTGGCTATGGGATTCTCGCGCTTGCTTTCAAAATGAAGCTTCACAACAGGGAGCAGGGCCTTGATGGCTGGTTGGTTGATGACCTTGTCATTATACTGGGCCATGACGGAGTCGGTGAGGACGGTTGCTTGTGAGAGTAGTTTCTCGTAACCGCCCCTGCCGTCAAACTTCAGGATGAAATCGCCACTCTGGGCTCTGACAACGGTGGTGTCGAGGCTGGTCTTGATGAGTATGCCTACATCGCCAGGGTTGTAGGTCTTCTTGAGATCCTTCACATAGACCTCGTTGAGTCGGCCGCTGACGTAGTGGGTTTGGTCCATGTCAGAGGTAATCTTCAGACTACCGTGGGTGCCGATGGTCAGATGTTGGTCGAGCAGTCGCATCTGATAGAGGTCGGCTTTGGCGAGATCAGCGCTGACGGTACCATCTATCTGTTTCTTATTGAGCAGCATGTCTACGGACATGGTTCCGTCGAAGATCTCGTTGTGGCCTGTGATACTGGCTTGTGCATGTCCGTTCTCGAGTGTTGCCGAGGCGGTGAGGTTGTCGAGGTTCATGTAGCCGTATTTCAGCAGTCTCACGTTTGCTGTGGCATCGAGGCGGCTCTGACTTGAGAATAGGTCTGTGCCGTGTCCCTTTGCCTTGATATCGGCTGCGAGGGTGTAAATGGAGTCTTTAGGTAGGAAGTGGTGCAGGTTTAGTTGGTTGATACTGATGTCTGCATCGTAGGTCATATTTCCTGTCACCATCTCTCCTTTGGCATTGAGAGGGATAAGCGCTGTGCCTTTCATCTTCACGTTGCCACCACCTTCGTGCAAGGTCATGTCTGCAGTGTAGCGTGTGCCGTTGGCTTTCAGGGTGGCATTGAGATCCATGCCGTTGGGTATGCGATAGATGCCACTCATCTTTGGATCAATGAGGGCTGTCATGAAGTTCAGTTCTTTGGTCTTGGCCTCCATCTTGATGTCGGCTTTCAGCCGGCTCATATCCGTCACGTTGTCTGCCGTTCCTTCGATTGAAGCATGGAGGGCTGTGGCAAGGTTGATGTCGATGCCCGTCAGTTCCAGATGCTGCATATTGCCATTAAGCGAACCTCTGATAATAAGTGGCCGGTTTGGGAAATGCTCCATGAACTTCTGGGGCAGTTTGCCTGCATAGATCTGCAGATCCTGTTTGCCAAGCTGAGCATAGAGGCGTACCTTCATTTGTCCTGGATTCTGATTGTCGAAGGCAGTGAAATCCAAGTCTGCCTCAGTCATGATGCTCGAATCGGGTGTCCTAAGCGTCATCAGTGGCATGCGGATGTGATTATAGGTGGAATCGAGCGTCACGCCACCAGTCATTTCACTCACCACCAGTCCGCTTTTCTCCTTGAAGAAGGCTTTTTTTACAAAGAGTGAGGTGCCTTGAGGGGTGAAGCTGAAGGATTCGAGCCTGAGGTTGACATCGTTCATCAAGAGGTGAGAGAAGTCGATGCCATCCGTTGTTTCAGGCTCATATCTGTTGTTGAAGGCAAAGTGTCCACCATTCCAGTCGAGGCTGCCCACCTTATATATGCCTTTCCCGATGTCGATGACGGCCTTGCGGGCAACGGCTTTGTCGAAGTTGGTCTTCAGGTTCAGGGTATCGCCAGGCAAATGTAATGTCAGATTGCTTTTGTTGAAGCTGAGGCTGTCGGCATTGATAATCCATTTCACTGATGTTGATGTGGTGTCCACAGCAGCTGTGTCTGTCAGGTTGATGTCCAATTGTGCCTCTTTCAGTCTGAGTCCGTTGATCTCTGCCGTTTCCTGATTAAGGTCGATACCTTTTGAAGAGAGCCATAGTTCATTGAAGTCACCTTTGATACGCACATCACTGATAAAGCCGTTGGTGTTGACCTTGGCTTGTTGGATTGAGAGCTCGTTGATGATGATTTGCTTGTCAAGCAAAGGCCAAAGACGTACATCGACCACCATCTTCCCGATGTCGGCTATCGTGTCTGTTACATGTGGAAGGGAGTCATTGGGGTGCAGGGCGCGGAACCCTCCTATGCCGAGGTTAAGGGGAAATTCCAGATTCACGTGCTCCACCGTAATCTCCATGCCTGTTTTCTCTGAGGCGATGGCAGCCACTTTTTTTACCGCCCAGTTTTGTACGGGTGGTAAATAAAGTAACACGGCGAGTATTATAATCAGTAGAATGGGGATTATCACCGCAATCCCAATCCACTTCGCAATTTTCTTCATCAACGATATCGTATTGACGCTGCAAATTTACGATATTTCTACGAAATACGCATCATTTCTTGTCAAAAATGTGTTGGTTATCTTTTAGATAAGGTACACAATGGCGTATTTCCACAGGTAGTGACTCTGTGAGGAGGGTGTCAGGAGTGATTTTTAGACTTACGATACAGGCTTTGGCATTGAGGGAGCGTGTGGGGTCGAAAATGAAGTTGCCAATGCTATAGTAGATCTTCTTGCCACGAAATTCCTCAATGGTTTGCAGGGTGTGGGTGTGATGACAGATAAGCGCATCGGCCCCGGCGAGTATCAGGTGATGGGCAACGTGACGCTGGGAGATGACAGGTTCCAACGTATGTTCGCCTCCCCAATGGAGTGAGACGATGATGACCGCCGTAGAGTCCGCTTGTCTCAGCCGGTGAACGCGATTCAACAAGGAGTCCATCGGCTCCTGACTGACGCAGGGCTTGTCTGTAAGATAGGCATAGTTTTCAAGCGCCAATCGTAACGAAGGTAAGAGCCATACCCTTCTCGGATGTTCTGCCAACAGCACAGGTTTTGAAGCCTCCTGCATATTCTCGCCTGCACCGATGGGCACCATTCCTGCCTCGATGATATTCCTACGGGTGTCCATCAGTCCCTCACGCCCTTGATCTATTGCATGGTTATTAGCCAGGTTCAGATGGGTGATGCCATGCTGTCTGAGGGTGTCAAGCCATTCCGGCTCGGCTCTGAAGATGAAACGTTTGAAAACAGGTGCTTCGATTTTTGTGGCAGGGCACTCAAGATTGCCTACGACTATTTGTGCAGAACGGAACACGGAGTCGACACCCTCCGAGAAGAGATGGCCGACTCCATGATGGTTAATCACGCGGCGCACTCCACGATCCAGCAGAATATCGCCGGTGAAGACGATGCTGAGTGTGTCAGCAGCTTGTGCTGACACACCCAACAGTATACTAACAGCCAGAACTATAGAATACTTCCTCATTCGGCTCCGGCATCTTGTTCAGTGGCACGATGATGCGCTTCATCCACTCGGGCACGCCCTTGCGAGGATTGCTCTCCAGTTCCTTCTGCCACTCTTCGTCTGTCTTACGGGGTTGGTCGATGGGTTGGATAAACTCGCGATAGCTCAGTACGGCACCACGCGTCAGATATAGATAGCCGCCAATCTCCACGACCACGTAGATCTCATCGGCATCACCCACAGCCTCGAAGAGGATAGACTTGTTGGGGTTGTTGTCGGCATTGGCTGTATAGACATCGGCAACGATGGCAACCTTACGGTCAACACCTTGTACGTCAGTCCAGCCACTCAATATCTGCTTGGGCTCGCGCAGCAGGTCCAGGCTGATATTCTCGAAGGAGGCACCGATATACTTCAGCTGGTCGTACTCTTCTTCGCTCGGCTCTTCGCCTGCCAACTCCTTCTCACTGAGCTGAAGCAAGAATTTGGCTTCATCTCTCATGCGCTCCGTGGCATCACTAATCTTTTCGGTTAGCAGATTCTGGCTCTTCAACAACTTCTCTGTGTTGTCTAGCAGTTCGATGGCTTTCTTCCAGAAGGCCACGTTGGGCTCTACATACCCCTTTACGACAGGCTCTGGGGGACCACCGCCACCACACTCTGCACCCATTGGCTGCTTGGCATAGAGGATGGCATCATGTTTCAACTCTGCCCAAGAGGCAAGGGCTGCGTTCAGGTCTTTCTTGCTCCACTCCGGATTCTGCATGAAGTAGGGTAGTTTGCCGCCCTTATCCTTGTCGGTCATTATCTTCAGCGTCTGCATCCATTGGGTGGCGATGTTCTCATTCCAGTCAATCTCACCCATGCGCTTCTTCATCAGTTTGAGGTTCTTGCCGAGATCCTTCCAGTCGGTCTTCTCTTCCATCAGGATCTTTTCGGCGGCTGTAACACCCATGGCTGCCATGAAGTCAAGTCCCTTAGGTGTGGCTCGTAGGGTGGGCTTGTTGTCATAGTCTACCATTTCCTGCAGCACCTCTGCATCTGGCTGGTAGCGCTGGGGCATGATACAGATCTTGTTATGGCTGGTCTTCTCGAACTTCGGACGGATACGAGTCTGCTCATTACCGATATTCTCGAGGTTCTTCTTCAGCTTGCTCATAGCCTGCTTGTTCTTGAGCAGTTCTTCCATAGGCAGACCGGCTTTTTCCACCTCGGCAATCACCTGCTGGATGCTCAGATTGTCGGGCTTGCCCATCAGGTAGGTAATCAGACGGTCAAACTTCTCATATTTATCTCGCACACTCTTATTGTCCTTCATGACGCAGGCAATCATCACGGCAGCGTTTATTTCGTCTTCATGGTCCATGCCGAAGGGTACGCTCTGCAGCCACATCATACCTCTGAAGTACTCTTCAAGCACGTGGTTGCGGGTATAATGGCCACGCGGACGGAAGAGGCTATAGGCAAAGGTCACTTCCTTATAGTCGGCCATGAAATTGCTTGGGCCATCAACGGCTTTCACGGCTTTTTCTACCTCCTCGGCAATAATCTCGTCATTGCCCGGGTCGAAGTATTTCATCCCTCTTAAGAGTGTCTCGGCAATCGTGAAAAACCTCACGCTGTGAGCAGCGGCACGTTCCAATTCCGTTCCGTTCTCAGTCCGCTGGTAAATCTTTTTCATCTCTTGAAGCATCTCGTAGCTGTAATCCACCATCATCGGGAAGAGCTGATACATTTCCAACTCCCTCAGCATGCAGTCGATATAGAGATGATAGAGCTGCAGGTAGAGGTCGGTAGTCACGAAGTTGGGGAATTCATTGTAGTCGTTCTGCTCATAGACCTGAAACAGTTGTGCATTCAGAGCGGGTACGATGGCAAAGCCGTCTTCGCTCAGCTGCTGGCTCAGCTGTTGGTCAAACTCCTTGATCTGTGAGGGATTCAACAGGTTGGTCATGTTTACTCTCAGACCCTCGGGAACCTCGAAGTTCTGTTTCTTGAGTTCTGTCTCACGAGCCTCCATACGTTTAATAAAGGCTTTTTCCTGATCGTTGTAGTTCAACAGGTTTTTCTCTTCGATGACGCGAAAGTAGAAGTCACGCCATGACTCGTCCTCCTTTGAACTAAGGCCAGCCGTTTCCACCTTCTCATCAAATACCCACATCAGTGAGTCATACCAGGTAGTGGCTGAGTAGATGCCTCGCAGGTAAGAATCCATGAAAGGCAGACCGCGTTGGGCTGCAGGTGCATGACGCAATGTACGGACATCTGCCAGCGAGAGGCCGCTCACGTCCATGTTGTAATCAATACTGTCAATCAACTTCTCCACATCAATCTGCGATGGAGGTACTGACGTCACCAGACTTTGCTTCTGGCTGCAGGCTGTTATCAAGGCTGCTGCACAGACGAGAAATAGTAATCTTTTCATTGGCTATAGGTTTTTAATGCTGTTTGTTTGTCTACACCTTTTATTATATAGTGGTCGAATTTCATACCGAAGCCGCCCCATACATAGTCGGATACCACATAGAGCGAGTCGGTGGTCGATTCTAATGCCCGTATCTTACCATCGATAAAACGGAAGTCTTCAAGGATGCCTCCTAGCTTGGATCCCAACCACATGGGGCGAGCTTTCTTATGGACCTCTTTGAAGATGAATATCCTGCGGGCCTTCTCAGGATAGAAACGCGTTGACTTGATAACCCCAACCATGGCGTCAATACTTCCATCGCCGTCAACGTCGCCCGTCTGAAACTGGTAGACAGGGTAGGGGAGCTTCCAGTCGTTCAACCAATAAAGGCTGTCATGCTGCTTTCGCAGTGTGAAACCTTGTTCTTTGCGCGACTCATTGCTTTGTGACTCACAGACACCGATGCTTGCAAAGAGAACAATGGATAGTAATATCGGCCTTAGGTTATTCAATCTTCACATTTCAATCTTGATGCTTCACTTCATGCCTTGCCAGAGAGGATCCTTCGGAATGGGTGCTTCGGCAATGATGGTTTCTTTCGAGACGGGATGGGTAAACTCCACGCGCCTGGACATCAGGGAGATGCTGCCGTCAGGATTGCTCCTGGGAGCGCCGTATTTCAAGTCGCCTTTGATGGGACAGCCCATCGCAGCCAACTGACAGCGTATCTGGTGATGACGGCCCGTCATCAGCTGCACTTCAAGCAATGTGTAGTTGTCACTGTGACCTATCACCTTATATTTTAGGATGGCCTTCTTTGCATTCGGCTTCTCCTGATTGTAGGCGTACGATTTGTTTTGCTTCTCATTCCTCACGAGCCAGTGCTCAAGTGTTCCCTCATTAGCTTGCGGAGTATTCTTGACGATGGCCCAATAGGTCTTGTGAACCTCTCCCTCGGCAAACATCTTGTTCAGGCGTGTGAGGGCTTTCGAGGTGCGAGCGAAGACCACGAGGCCGCTAACGGGACGATCCAGGCGATGCACCACACCAAGGAACACTGCTCCCGGCTTCTGGTACTTCTCCTTGATATAGTCTTTCACAATATCAGAAAGGGGGCGATCGCCAGTCTTATCACCCTGAACGATCTCCCCGCTCTGCTTGTTGACTATGATAATATGGTTGTCCTCGTAAACGACCTCCATAATGATCAATGTTCAATGAACTACATGTTCATGCCACCATCGACCTGAATGACCTGACCGCTGACGTAGCTTGACATATCAGAAGCAAGGAATGTAGCCACATTGGCGATATCCTCAACCTGACCACCACGGCGCAGGGGAATCTTCTGCTTCCACTGCTCACGAACTTCATCGGGCAACTGAGCTGTCATGGCTGTCTCAATGAAGCCTGGAGCGATGGCGTTGGCACGGATACCCTTGGGACCCATCTCCTGAGCAATACTCTTGGCCAGGGCAATCAGTCCAGCCTTTGAGGCAGCGTAGTTAGCCTGTCCGGCATTACCGTGCACACCTACTACGGAAGCCATGTTGATGATGCTTCCGCCACGCTGACGCATCATGACGGGCACACAAGCGTGGATGAAGTTGAATGCCGACTTCAGGTTCACGGCAATCACAGCATCCCACTGCTGCTCAGTCATACGCAGCATCAGTCCGTCCTTGGTGATGCCGGCATTGTTCACCAGAATATCGATGCTTCCGAACTCCTCCTTGACGGCCTTTACCACTTCCTCGGTCTGGGCAAAGTCAGCTGCGTTAGAGGCATAGCTCTTGGCTTTCACGCCCAGGGCTGCGATTTCCTTCTCTGTCTCCTCGTTGATCTCAAGGTCGGTGAATGCGATGTTACAGCCCTCAGAGGCATACTTCAGTGCGATAGCTTTTCCGATACCGCGTGCAGCACCAGTAATAAGCGCTGTCTTACCAGTTAATAATCCCATAATTTCTAAAATCTTAAATATTTAATGTTTAATCAATTTCTCCTGAACTTACCCAGTGCGCCATACACCACCTTGGCTACCTGTGGCTTGGTGTCCTCCTCCTTCATCCCGTGCGCGATACGCCCGTATATATAAGGTACTTCCAGCCCCTTGATACAATAGTGGGTGATGTCGGCTACAAGGTCTACATTATCGATGTCGAATTCTCCGTCTTCCTTTCCTTCGGTGTATACCTTACGGAAGAGTTCAATTTCTGCATCGTCAAAATGCTTACGCACCTTCTCCACCATCCAGATGTTTCTGAAGAACTCTGCGCGCAGGTTTCCGTTTCTGACCACCGTCTCACGAATCATGCTCAGATGGGTGTAGATCAGTTCGATGATCTTGTCCTGCGGCCGAATCTTGCGTGCTGCCACCTCGTCGAGTTTGTCGCTCAGTCGCTCCAGCTCGCTCTCAATGACGGCATAGTAGATTTCTTCCTTGGATTTAAAATAGGTGTAGAGTGTACGACGACCCTTGCCTGATTGCATCGCAATGTCGTTCATCGTGGTGTTCTCCAGTCCGTTCTTTGCAAACAACTGGCGGGCCACATCTACAAGCTTTTGTCTGGTCTTGGATATTGACATATCTGTTTCCTCCTTGTCTTATTGCAAAATTGCACACTTACTTTCTGTGTGCAAAATTACATTTTTCCTTTGAATTACGCAAGAAAAAAGGCGGAAAAAGTTGAGAAAAGTGAGAATTTATAAAAAAAATACTCAAATATTTGGCTATTTCAAAAAATAGTCGTACCTTTGCACCGCTTTTCAAGAAAAGCCCTGAAAATAACATCGCGGAGTGGAGCAGTTGGTAGCTCGCCAGGCTCATAACCTGGAGGTCGCACGTTCGAATCCTGCCTCCGCAACTCTGAAGCAGCCGGGAGGCTGCTTTTCTTTTCTCCATGGTTTATAAAAAAGAAACGCGAACCATAATTGGTCCGCGTTTCTTTTATCCATTACTTCATCTGTGCTAAAACCTTTTTGTAGTACCGGTTGGTTGCCCTCACACTGTACTTCATTCCTCCATTCCAAGAGCGAATAGCTTTTTCAATGCAGTTCTCAGGGTTATAGTACTTCTGAATTAATAGGAACATCTCCTTTGATTTTCCGATGCTGTAGCGATCGTCCATCGTGTAACGCTTCTTACTCTTCTGCTTTTTCAGAATGTCATTGCATTCCTTTACAAGAATCGGAGTAATCTGCATTGCGCCAACCGAGTTTCCACTCACGGCGTTGGGATTTCCATTGCTTTCAACCTGAATGATTGCTTCCATTACAGGGCTCCAGTCAAAACTTGATGTTGAACTCTTTGTAGTCTTTCCTTTCGCAAAGGCCATCGTGCTCACAAGCAACAGAGCCATCAAGCTAAACATTGCTTTCTTTATTACTATCATAAGCTCTATACTTTAGGCGGATTCTCATCACAAGAGCCGCGTTATCCTTTAGATTCGGGTGCAAAGTTACAAAGAATCAATGAGTTAGCCAAATTTTTTAGGTCTTTTTATGATAATTGTGTACGTACACTTAATTTATGTCAAGAGAAAGGAAATGGTCAAAATAAGAATTTTGTTAGTCTAAATCCACCACGGTAATGCCTGCTCCGCCGAACTGGACATGCTCGTCACGGTAGGCTTTCACGTTGGGAATTGTAGCCAGATATTGGCGTATCAACTGGCGTAGAACGCCCGTTCCGGTACCGTGGAGGATACGTACGCGGGGCATGCCCACAAGGATGGCGTCGTCGATGAAATAAGTCACGGCATTGATGGCTTCGTCTCCTCTCATGCCTCTCACATCGAGGTCTTGGCGGAAGTTGAGCTTGCGGTTGTCTATGACATCGCGGGTATCTCTTGAAACGGTGGCATACGAGCCTGCGATATTGTTGTTGCGCTCTTCGGCCTTGGTGGTCTGTGCTTTGGGCTTCTCGGCATGCTCCAGGCGCTCCAGGCGCATCTTGGTCTTCATGCCGCCAAAGATCACGGTGGCCATCTTGCCGTCTGTGGACTCAACCTCACCCACTGAGCTCAGTCCTTTGATCCTCACGGTGTCGCCGGCGGCTATCGGTTGGTTGTCCGTAGGCTTCTTAGTAGCAGTAGCGGCAGCGTCTTTGGGTGCTGAGCCTGTCGAAGCATTCTTCTCGGCCTTTCGCTTTTCACGACGCTCTTTTCGCTCCTGAATCTGACGGATCTTTCGGGCTATGGCCTCGTCATTATCGCGGGTATCGATGTCTGCCACCTGCTCCTTGAAGCTGTCGAGCTCTTCACGGATCTGGCGTGTGCGCTCTTTCTCTGCCTGAGCTTCCTTGATTTCACGGATGGCATTTTCTATCTTCTTATTACTCTCGCGCAATAGTTCTTCGGCCTCCTCCTTGGCCTTGCGCAGTATCTCCTTCCGCTGACGGTCGATCTCGTTGAGCTCGTCTTCATAGCGGTTGATTTTATGCTCCAGTGATTTCTCGTGCTGGTGGATGGTCTGCCGCTTGCCTTCCCAATACCGTTTATCGCGTACGATGTCCTGCAGATATTTGTCGCTCTGGATATAGTCAGAACCTACGATGTCTGAGGCGTCTTTGATCACCTCTTCAGGGATGCCGGTCTTGCGGGCTATCTCGATGGCAAAGCTCGAGCCGGGCTGTCCGATGGCCAGTTGGAAGAGTGCCTGCATCTCATGACGGTCATAGAGCATCGCTCCGTTCACCACACCCTCATGGTCCTCGGCAAAGTGCTTCAGGTTCTGATAGTGGGTGGTAATCACGCCGAAGGCCTGCTTCTTCCAGAACTGCTTCAGCATGGCTTCTGCGATGGCTCCGCCGATGGTTGGCTCCGTTCCGCTGCCAAACTCATCAATCAGCAGCAGCGTTTTATCGTTGGCTTGACGCATCATCTGCTTCATGTTCATCAGGTGGCTGGAGTAAGTTGAGAGGTCGTTCTCAATGCTCTGCTCGTCGCCGATGTCGATGAGGATATGATGGAAGATGCCCGTCATGCTACGGTCGCCGATGGGAATGGGCAGGCCGCACTGGAGCATATACTGCAACAGTCCGACCGTCTTCAGACATACCGACTTTCCACCCGCGTTCGGACCCGATATAATCAGCAGACGTCCGATATTCTTGTCTCCTTGTCTTCCTGGCTCCCTGTCTCCTTGGAGCCTGATATCCAGCGGTACCACCTTCTCACCTTTCTTCTCAAGCGAGAGTTGCAACAAGGGGTGAACGGCGTGAATCCAATCGATGTAGGGCAGGTTGTTCACGATGGGCTCAAAAGCCTTCGTAAGCCGCGCCCATTCTGCCTTGGCGTGTATCAGGTCTATCTGTGCCAACAGCTGGTAGGCGTTGAGAATATCGCTGACGTAGGGTCTTACTTCATCGGTGAACACCGTGAGGATGCGGATCACCTCCCTGCGCTCTTCTGCCTCCAGCTGACGCACCTTGTTGTTGGCTTCCACCACTTCGGCAGGCTCGATAAACACGGTTTTTCCCGTGGCACTCTCATCGTGTACGATACCGCTGATTCTGCGCTTCACGGATGGGGCTACCGGCAATACCAGTCGACCGTCGCGCATGGTCGGGGCGGCGTCCTTGTCCACAAGCCCGTCTTTTTGTGCCGCATGCAATATAGTATATAATGTACGCGAGATGCTGCCTTGTGTCTTCTCCAGCTCATGACGGATGCTGGCAAGGGTCATCGAGGCTGAGTCTTTGATTCTTCCAAACTTGTCGAGTATCGAGTCAATGCGACGAATCATGGCAGGGAAGGTCATCACACCCTCCGTCAGTCTCTGCAGGGCGGGATACTTGTACTCTGCCAAAGCCATGTCGGCCACAGGGTCGCCGATGACCTCTCCCGCATCATTGAGATACTTCACAATGTTGGTGATGGTCTCCAGTGAGCGTCGTAAGTCCCAAACCTCGTCCTCCTCCAGATGAGTGTTCTCCAGTCGGATGCGCATGATGGCCTGTCGTACATCGAAGAAATACTGCATCGGGAAGTCATCTTTCTCTTCCTGCAGCCTTCGGAATTCCCTTACCTGTGCGAGCCATTCATTGATCACATCGGCATCCGTAGAGAAGGCTATTTCATCTACCTTCTCTTTGCCGAGAGTACTCAGACAGCGCTCTTTCAACAGTCGTCTGATCTCATCGAAGCCGAGCTTATGTTCGAAGTTATTTGGATAAATCACGCTGCAAAGGTACGAATAAGTGAGCGATTTTCCAAATATTTTTTAAAAAGTTGCCAAAAAATTTGTTCATTTCCAAAATAATCCGTACCTTTGCACCCGCTTTCAAGATAGTAGAGCACTGGAGAGATGGTAGAGTGGTCGATTACAGTAGTCTTGAAAACTACCGTACCGAGAGGTACCGGGGGTTCGAATCCCTCTCTCTCCGCTGATAAATCCGCGTAACTAGTTGTTTATCAATAAGTTACGCGGATTTTCTATTTCTCCGTTACCCAAAATCAGACCCAAATCTCATCCAAAACTCGGAGAATTCTGAAAATAGCGATTCCTAAACTATCCAAGGAGATGTTAAAGTATGTGTCTGATAAACAGACATATAGTGTTATTGTTGTATTACAACATCCAAGAGACCCCGGCTTGCATTTCTGCAGGTCGGGGTCTTGCTGTTTTGAAATAGAATCACTTTATGATACCTCAATGGCCTTGGTGACTTTCTCCTTCGGCTCGGTCTTCGGCATGGTGATAGTCAGGATGCCGTCCTCCACCTTGGCTGAGATCTTGTCCTTCACAACATCGTCAGGCAACACGTAGTTCTGCTCGTAGTTCGAGTAACTGAACTCACGGCGCAGGTAGTGGCGGTGACTGTCCTCATGCTTGTGTTCCTGCTTGTTTTCGATGGCGATAGTAAGGTTGCCCTCGTCATTGATACCTACGCGGCAATATTCTTTCTTGATGCCTGGAGCTGCAAGTTCCATTACATAGCTCTTGTCTGTCTCCTTGACATTGACTGCGGGTGCTGTACTGTTGGCACGAGGCATGAAATCAGTGTTAAAGAAATCATCAAACATTGTTGGGAACCAACCATTGCTTTTCATTAATCCGTTCAACATAATCAATACCTCCTAATTATACTTTTAGTTTAACGTATGTTGTTGATTGCCTCGGCCTATTTAGCGTCGGCTTTCACTCACCTAAAAGCAACTTGCATGCCGATTGTCAAAATGGCACTCGGATTCGGTCAGGATGGCACCGATTTTAAACTCGATTAATTGATGCTGACAATTATTTAAACGTCATTAAACATTGGCTGTCACAACAGTAGATTTCTGTCGATTTAATTCCACCATTACGCCTGAGCCCTGAACTCCTGCGGGGTCTGGCCGGTCTGCTTTTTGAACAGGCGGGAGAAGTACTGGGGGTACTCGAAGCCGAGGGCGTAGGCTATCTGGCTGACGGTGTCGGTGGTCGTGGTGAGGCGGTGGCGGGCCTGAGCGATGAGGTGCTGCTGGATGAGCTGCTGCGGACTATTGCCCGTCTGGGCTTTTACGAGGTCGCCGAAGTAGTTGGCCGAGAGGTTCAGCGTGTCTGCAAAGTAGCGCACGGTGGGCACTCCCTGACGTGCGGCTAGGCCTCGGGCAAAATAGTCGTCGAGCAGGACGGTGAAGCGCTGCATGAGCTGGCTGTCGACGGGTTCGCGGGTGATGAATTGGCGGTCGTAGAAGCGCACGCAGTAGTTCAGAATCAGGGCGACGTTCTGCGCCATCAGCTGGCGGGTGTGGCGGTCGATGCCGCGTTCCAACTCTGTCTCGATGTTGCCGAGGATGTCGTGCAGCTGCTGGCGCTCACGCTCCGATACGTGCAGGGCCTCGTTGACTGAATAGCCGAAGAAGGTGTAGGGCGACATCGATAATCCCTGCATCAGTGCCGGCGAGAAGATGAGCATCACGCCCTGGTAGCTCTGTTCGAGCGTGCCCAGCTCAACGTCGTGGTCGGGGGCGAAGAAGAGCAGCGTGCCGTTGTCGTAGTCGTACTCGTTGCGCCCGTAGCGCACGGTGCCGCAGCGTGCATCCTTGTAAACCACGCAGTAGAAGCCAAACGTATAGCGGGTGTTGCCAAACGAGCTGCAATCAGCAAGGTCGTCGAGATGGATGACCTCAATGAGCGGATGGCGGACATCGTCACGTCCGAGGGCATGCATGAATGCCGACACGGTGGGGAAATGGATTTGTCTTATCTTCATGGCGCAAAGATACAAATTTTTTCGCAGATAATGACTATCATCCTACATTTTCTATCTTCACGGTGTCCAACTCTTGCTGATAAATCACGCCACGCTCCTTCGAGAAGAAATCAATTGTCAGGGCGGTGAGGGCTACAAGGATGAGCGCAAGGGCAGATGCTCGGAGCCAGGGCTTATCGCAGAAGGTGAACACGCAGACAGCGATGACCATCATGACGGCAGAGACGATGATGGTCTGCGGATAGATCTTCATGAAAGCAGCCACGCGAGCCTTCTCGCTCTCCAGAAACTTCTCAGGCGACTCCTGGTATTGTTCCACGAACTGCTTGCTCCGCTGATGATTATTATAGGCTAATGCAGCTCCTCCTCCGATAAAGATTACCGCCACCACCGTCAATGGCAGAATGATGGCGCGAGCCGACTCCGACGAGCCCCAACGCCATGCCACAAGGGCCAGCAGGAGGCATACCACGCCTCCTGCAACCATTGCCAGATCCTCCTGAATTTCGCCAGTCAACCATTTGTTGGTATAGTCAATCAGTTCCATATTATCTACAATTATAACCGCCGTCAACGTTGAGGATGGTACCTGTCAGGAATTTGTTGTCGGGACTAGCCAGATAATAGATAGCCAGGGCAATGTCCTGCACCTCGCCCATGCGATTCATCGGATGGATGGCAGCAATGCCCTTCTCATCATAAGCCCCAGCCTCGATAGCGTGCTTCAGGATGTCGGTCTTGATGGCACCGGGAGCAACGGCGTTGATGCGGATACCTTGCTGGGCGTAGTCGATGGCAGCAGCCTTGGTCAGTCCCACCACGGCGTGCTTAGTTGCGCAATATTGTGCGGTGTAAATCAGTCCGTTGAGTCCTGCGATAGATGCCAGATTGACAATCGTGCCACCGCCCGTCTTCAGCATGGCGCGGATGGCATACTTCATGCCGTAATAAACGCCCAGGACGTTGGTGTCCAGCTGCTGCTTGAACTCGTCCGTCTCGGTGTCAGCCAGCGGTGCGGCACCCAGCGAGATGCCAGAGTTGTTGACAATGCTGTCCAGCTTGCCGAACTTGGCCACCGTCTGCTCGATGACCTGAGCCACCTGCTCCTCGTTCGTCACATCCAACTGGAAGAAGGTCATATCCAACCCCTCGTTCTTGGCTTCCTCGACGAATGCCTGACCCTTCTTTTCACTTCTACTTGTAATAACCACATTCCAACCGTTCTTTGCAAACTGGTAAGCCGTAGCCTTACCGATACCTGTTGTACCACCCGTAATGATAATTATTCTCTTCATAACCGCAATTTTTTTTAAGTTATTAATACTGTTATTTGTTCTCGGCTGCAAAGGTACGACGATTTCACCGAACCATCGCTAAACAAATTACTGAAAGGTTTATACAAATTACTGATGGGGTGATTTTCCCTATTTTTTTACGCTAAACTTTGCCTTATACTGGCTGGGAGTCATGCCAAGAACGCGCTTCACGTAGCGGGTGAAGTAGTTGGTGGTGTTGAAATCCAGCTGATAGGCTACATCCGTAATCGACAGGTCTTCGCGTTTCAGCAGGCGGGCAATTTCTTCGGCAGTGAAGTGCTCGATGAAGAAACTGGCATTATGACGGCTCGTCTTGATGCAGCATTCCGTGAGGTAATTGGGTGTGATATTCAGGCGCGAGGCGTAATACTCTACTGTGCGATGCTGGCGGATGAGCCCTTGCTGCAACAGGTCGATGAAGCGCCGCATGATCCACGCGCTCTGGTCAACACCTTTCAGGTCGTCGGAGTATTGAAGGGCATGGTCGGAACTTGATAGAAAAGCAAAGGATTATCTGAGATAGACCGTGGCAAAAAGATCTGAGTTGAACCTACGAGACCTTGGTGGAATAGATGATGTTATTCCCCAAGGGCTGTTTCTGCGTAGTGGCAAACTCAGCATACTCACACCAACCGAATGCGCCGAACTCTGCAAGAGGTACAATATCCAATGCATCATCGACCTGCGTACGCCAGTGGAGGCAGCCGAGTTTCCAGACCCGTTGCCTGAAGGAGTAGAATACCTGCAAATACCTCTCTTGAAGGATGCTGCCGTCGGCATTACCCATGAGACAGGTTCTGACCCCATGACCATCATCCGTAATCTCCGCAAGCATCCTGAGAAACTGAAGGAGATGATACCAGACTTCACGGCACTCTATACGGATATAGTGACTGACGGGTATTCCCGCAGTCATCTGAATCAAGTCGTTGAGACATTAAGAGCGAATGCTGATAAAGGCATTACGACGCTGTTTCATTGTACGGCTGGCAAAGACAGGACAGGTATTGCCAGCATGGCACTACTGAAATCATACGGTGTTGGCGACAAGGAGATTATCAGGGACTATATGCGTACCAATCGTAATGCCTTTTGGACAACTATAAAGAAATGTATAGGCATAGCCTTGCTGACGAGGAACTGGAGTCTGGTCAAAACAGCTTACAAGGCTTTCATGGCTGACAGGAAACTGATAGTAACAGCCATTGAGAACTATGGCTGATACAACTTACTCTTTCGTAAGCTATTCCTTTATAAAATGCGGGAAATCCGGCTCACCAAGAGTTGGCTCATAGACAAAGCCTTCATATCTGAAGGCACAAAGATCTTCCGGCTTATCGATTCGGTTCTCGATGATGAATCGCGTCATGGCTCCCCGGCAGGTCTTTGCCCATACGGCCTGTATCTTCAAATCGCTCCCCTTACGGATATAGAACAATGGTTGAATAATACGGACTTCCCGACGGACACGCTGCCAGTCGAAGAGGTGTTGGTATTCCTCAGTGGCAAGGTGAATCAGGATGCCGCCATCCGCTTTCACGGCATCAATCAGGACATCTGTCAGGCGGCTCTTCCAGAAACCGAACATGTTTTGCCCAGCTCCGCATGGCAGTTCCACATGACCCTCCATTCGATAAGGCAGAATACCATCCAAAGGACGAAGCAGACCGTAGAGGAACGAGGTAATCCATAACTTCCCTTGGGCATAATTGAGGTCATCCACATTCGGCGTCTCAGCCTTCAGGTGCTTGTAAGCCTGACCATGATAGGCAAGGATAGCTGGAAGCTTTGGCTTTTCATCGAAGAACTGCATGAACCTGAGCCTGTTCTGTACGGCAATCTGCTGACTACAGCCCAGCATTTCGGCTATCGTCTCTGCGGAATACTGGCTCATGTCCCTGGCAAAAGCATCTGCCTCATTCTGGAAACGAGGTGTTGACAGGCTAACGTCAGGAACAGACTTTAGCTTGTCGTTCATGATTTTTGCGGAAGCAAGAATTATCTGCATATTTGACTTCTACCCATTTAATTGTTCTTCAAGAAATTCTGCTGCATCAGCTACACAGTCAGGACATTCTCTGAGTACCACCTTTGTTCCGATACCTTTCAGCAGCTTGCATTGTGTGGCTCCGTTTCTCTCTTGGAACTTGGTCATTATCTGACGCATCTGTTTCATGGACTTTGCCTTATCTTTGTTAACTAATCCCAGAACGAGGCCAGATCCAACAAGTGCGCCACATGTACCTTCCATATTACCCATACCACCACCAAAAGCCCCAGCAATGTTCATGGCTTCATCCTCACTGATTCCAGCTATATCTGCGTAGGTGTGAAGAATTGCTTGGGCGCAATTATGGCTGTTGCACCTCTTTTTCTCTGCTGCTATTTGTTTTCTTGTTTCCATTTATTCTTTTTTCTTTTTGAGTTTATTTTTTAACCGCTTGTAGCCCTCAACACCAAGAATTGTAAGACCTCCATATTGACAGGTCTTAGCCAATCCGAATAGTATAGTCCATAAGATTCCCTTTGCAGCAACACTTGTTGGTAGCAGCATCTGGGCGAAGGAAAGGATATAGAAGGGTATGCAGCACAAAAGAACAATAACACCAGTTCTAAAAGAGAGCGACTGGAGCCAGTGTTTCACTATATGAAAAAAATGAATGAAGGCATCCTTTGGGGCATACCATATCATTCTTGGCCCTGCCCAGCGCATCACTTCACGGATGGCCTCGCGCTCTTTAGGAGCATAGCAATGGGTAGGACAATCCTTGCAAGCTGTCTTCTGTTCGCCATACGTGCAATGATCAAGACGACGACAAGCGAAGTCTGCCAGATGCAAGTATTCATCCGGCATTGTGTCCTGATGAAGATGATGGCGACAATACAGCTCAATCATCTTACGGACTATTCGCTTCTCTTGCTCAATCCTGGTCATTTCATTCTGCCATATTTCATTTCTTCACCCTGTTTATCATACTGTTTACGCTTACCAACGGGAGGTTCAGTCAGAGTAATCCTAACCACTGCTGTCCGTTCGAGACTTCTGGCAATAGCATCATCGAAAGCATCCATATGATGAGGGAGAAAACGCTGGCAGATAGCTCTCAGACCAGCAATCTTCTCTTCGTGGTCTGTCACAATCTCTGCCTTGCCTACGGCGGTTGCAGATTTGTATTGTAGCGTAAAACTTCCATCTTTAGGGCCAACCGTAGGCGCACATTTAGTAACTGCCGAGAGGAATACAGTCGGACAGTGACGAATGCAGTCCAACTTGTCACCCTCCAAGGCACAATGGAAATAGAAGGTTTTCTCGTCTGTGCGTACCAACGAAAGAGGTAATCCGTATGGACTCCCATCTGATTTAATCATGCTGACTGTAACGTATGGTGCCTTATCTAACACCTCCAAAGCGAAGGCGGCATCCATCTCTCTACTTGCTTTTCTCATAGTTGTTTATTCACTAATGCTATAAGTATGTACACTTGAACCTTGGGCTGATGGCAGGTAATTGATACCCCACCAACACATTTGTAAGAGTACGAACGATATGATGATTATCCAAAGGGCCAGCCGCTCACGATGGAGTTGTAACTGGCGGTAGTGGACGTAGATGAGGTAGGCTAGCCAAGTGATGGCAGCCCACGTTTCTTTAGGATCCCACGACCAGTAGTGGCCCCATGCCTCCTTGGCCCATAGGGCACCAAAAAGCATGCCTATGGTGAGGAAGGCAAGACCGACATAAACGAGGTTGTCCGTGATGTCAAACTCTTGGTCAGCGATGTCACTCTTTTTGATAAAGAGCAGATAGATAGCCATCACTGCCGCCGCACCGAGTACGGCGTAGGCGAACATATAGACGATAACATGTGGCGCAAACCAAGGACTCTGAAGGGCGGGCATCAGCGTCTTGTCGTGTATCTCCGGTTTGAACAGATTTACACAGATAAATACCAGGGCGAGAATGGTTGAGAACGACAGGATCCACTTGTACTTCCAGCGCGAATAGACGATGAGACCCGCCAACGGCAGGAAGAACGAATACCAGAGTCGCGTTTCGCCCATCGTGCGCAGTGGCGGTCGCTCCAGCGAGATCCACATAGAGAGGATGAACGAGAAGAAAAAGAGCAAGCCCAAGACAGTTGTCGCGTAGGCCATACCAGTTTTACTCTTCCACGCAGCCCATGCACCCACGGCCCAAAGCAGTACCGCTGCAATTGCGAAATATATAAAATGCTCCCAACTCATACGCGTTTCCTCCCACCAATAACAAACATACAAACCGCTCCTGCCAGCATCATATAAATACCTGTATAGACAAATGGCAGCCACGGGTCGCTCACCAGTTCGAGTATTGATATCTGGCTCTGAGCCCCCATCTGCGTGTCGTAGCCGTACTGATAGATTTTCCAGCCGTCCACCTCGTAGGGCATGTTCACATCAATGGTAGTCTCGATATTCTTGCCCGTCTTCGTCAGTATCTGTATCTCCGAAGCAAAGCGCTTGGGCGAGCCGTCGTCGTAGGTTTCCATGATGAACTTCTTCAGTTCGATGGCCAGATCCATTTCTTTGATAGCACCTCCTTGCTCCATTGCGCGCCATTCAGGTTCGCCAACGCTACTAATCATTTTTACGCGCTGTATGTCGGCATTGCCAAGCGTGGCAGTGGTCAATGCTATGAAAAGGCCGAGATGGTTCAATAAGAAAGGTACATCGCGCTTCATCGACCACTCACCTCTGAATATTTGACGTAATCTGCGATGGATGGTGAGTCCCAGAATCACCGTGATATACACATAAATAAGTACGAACGGCCAGAACGACAGCATATTGTTCAGCCACGTGCCGTTTGCTTGCTGTCGTGTCAGTCCCATGATAATGGTCAGCGCAACAGCATATACCATAGCTGGGATGGCTGCTTGATACGTTGTCATCCATTGGAAGGCATATATTTTTTTACGCAAGTACGCCATCGCTGTCAACATCACAAAGAGTCCTGCCAGCACAATGGCGTTAGCTGGCCACGCAAATGCATCCCACATTACAGGACCCACGCTCAGTTCCAGCATCAGTCCTGCAAAGATAAGGCCTCCTCCAATGAGGAAGCCTTCCTTAAATGTCCAGGGTTTCGTCCACATCAGATCTCAATCAGTTTTCCGTTCTTTTTCGCCTCTTCAATCCACTTGGGCTCGATTTCCTGCAGGAAGCGTTGCTTGTTCTCGTTCAGCTTCTGCATGTTGAGACCGATGGCAGCCTGAGCCTTTGCCTTGGTGCTATAATCAGGCACAGGGATGGCTTCGGTATGTCCGTGCTTGGCGGCTACGCGGGCGATGAGCAAACGGGCCTGCTGGGCATAGTCGACAGAGTGGGAGAGCAGACGGGTAACTTCCTGAGGCGCATGGAAAGTAGCACCATGAGAGGCGATGGCATAGTCCCAACGCCACTGGCTCTTGCGCAACAAAGCCTGGATAGGAGCCATCTCAGCCTCTGTAGCTCCCTTGTCGATGATGAACTTAGCCTCGAAATGGGCACGGGCCAGTTCCTGCTCGGCACGGTTGCGCACCTCGTTGCACTTCTCCTGACGGTCGTACACATTCTGGCGCAGCACCTCGGCATCCTGACGGTGACAGGTCTGACAAGTGCGGTCAATCTTGGCCAATGGCGACTGAATCTGGTGGTCAGAGAACTTCACGCCACCTTCCTGCTTATAGGGCATGTGACAGTCGGCACACGATACGCCGCGCTGGGCATGGATACCATGCTGCGACATCTCCCAACCCGGATGCTGAGCCTTCAGAATCTTCGTGCCAGATAGCGGATGGATATAGTCGTAGAAACCAATCTCGTCGTAGTATTCCTCGGCAGCCTCGCAGGTTAATCCCTTGTCGTGCGGGAATACCAGATAGTTGGCCTTGCCGGGATTCTTCTCGTCGTTAGGCTTGATGAAGTAGTACTCCACGTGGCACTGAGCGCATACCAGCGAACGCATTTCCTGATGGGTAGCATTCTTCACATCCAGACCACGACGGGCAAAGGCCTCGTAGAGGGCAGGACGGGCAGGGCGCAAATCCATGGTGCGGGCATCGTGACAGTCTGAGCAGCCGATGGTATTCACCTCTTCAGCTCCTAACTCACTCCACTTCTTTGCATAGAAGTTAGCAGGATCAAATTGATCCTTACCATTACCCAGTTCGCGCATCATGCGAGGCACATCGGGTCCCTTACACGTCCAGCAGGTGGCGGGCTGCATATCTACGGCGATAGAATCGCTTCCATCGGCAGTCTTTACCATAATGCCTGGATTACCCGTACGCAGAATCTTGCGCATATCCTCAAGGGCGTGCTTATGTCCACGAGGGGAATTGTAGTGGCGCGAGAAGGCATAGCCAGCCCACAGCACCACCATCTCAGGACGCTGCTCAAGCACATCTACCTCCTGCGACGAGTTGTACTTTGATTTGAACGTGGTGTCCTCTGTCATCGCCCACGTCTCGTACTCACGCGGATAGTCAGCCTTGAACTTCTCGTTCTGAGCGATTATTTCATCCTCAAACACAGTACGTTTGTTGTTGAACACACTGGCCACCTCGGCCCTGCGCTCCATCAGCGACGACACAAGCAGTCCCAGGATAAAGACTACTGCCATAGATCCTCCGAAGAGTATCCAACCTTGCCATTTTTTCAATTGCTTTGCCATAATATTTTTTTTAATTTATTTGCGATGTTTGTTGAATTTTTCATTTCATCATGTTCTGAAGCCATTCCGGCACAGGCGATGGTGGTAGGGGTGTCACCCCCTCGGCTCCAGGTGTTGCCATCAGCGAGTTCATGCCACCGTGGGGCACGTTACGATGACAGTCCCAGCACACCTTGCCGCCTGTAGCCAACTGCTGCATATAGCCCATGCGGCCTGTCTTCACAAACTCCGTGTTCAGCTGTGTGTGGCAGCGGATACAATTGTCCATCACTACCTGACCTGTTAGCTTCTCGGCCTTGATGGCCTGATGCTCCATGTGGCCCACGAAATACACTGTGTGCTTTAAACCGTCGACTGCCTTGAAACCGTAATATACGGCGAGATTCTGATGGGGCACATGGCAATCGTTGCAAGTGGCACCGTTTGACTGATGGTCGATACGTCCGTGAGAGGAGTGGCTCCACGTAGCATAGTAAGGTGTCATGATGTGGCAGTTGACGCAGGCCGACGGGTTGTCACCTATAAAATAAGTATGCGCCCTAAGCAGATACATAAACAATCCGCCGAGGCCGCATACGACGCCTGCTATCACCAGCAAACCCACCTTCTGTCGATACGATAGCCAGTCTTTAAAAGCAAAAAAATCTTTCAGCTTCATTCGTTATAGGTATATTTATGTTGCAAATATACGGAAAATATTCCAAACTGCCTAATTTTAGGACATAATAATTGTTAATCCGCCATTCTCTTCTCAAATCTGAACAGCCCGTCCTCCTGGTCAAACTGCTCTGGCATGTGCGGGTCAGGATGATGCTCGTTGAAGAACTCGACGGCATGGAATCCTAAGCGGTTGATGTAGAAGTGGATGTTTCGACGGTCGAAATACGGCGTGCAGGTTTCCCAAACCTCCACTTCAGGATGCAATCTCTCGATGGCTTTCCAGATGCCCTGTCCGATGCCCTTGCTCTGAACGCCCACTTTCACATAGAGAAACGACAATTCGCCTCTATGTTCGGCAGAATCAATAGCAATGATGGCACCACCCACACGCAGACCGTCTGTATCAATAGCTTCGTAGACTTCTGCTCCTTCAGCCTCTAACGACTGATAGAAGTCCTTATCAGGCAGCACCTGCCATTGGTTGTCTTCTTTATAGTACGACTGAAATCCATGCTGGAATGCCTCCTGCATTTCTTCCTTCATAGCAATGGTCTTTGCCTCCCTAAGTGGTAATAACCGTATCTCTTTTTCCATACACTCAGATAAAACTACAGATCAATCCCAAGATAGCCAAGCCGCCTTGTTTCAGGATGATGTTTGGCTTGCTGGTCAGACTACCATATAGTGCTACCAACACGACATAGCCCAATAGCAGCCGTGTCCACAGCAAATCCTGTTGCCAGACAGCAACCAACAGTAGAATGGCTATCAGACCGTTATACACACCCTGATTCTTCAACAGCGTCGCAATGGTCTTGCTTTTCAGCTGGTCAATGCTGATGCCAAACACTCTTGACGTGCTTTCTGAACTCGTCGCGATGGTTTCGAGGAACATGATGTACAGATGTTCCAAGGCCACCAATATTGCCAGGACAGTGGTGAGCATACTCATATTTTATGCCTTCTTAGACTTTGTTAGACACTGCCACCATGATTTCAACTGTTGCCAACCTCCAGTGCTCCAAAGAGCGAGGTAGATAAGGACGGGCTGGATGAACAGACGGATAAGACGCAGATTGTCAGTGGTGAGACCAAAGGCATCAATGTGATTGACGTACTGGTTGATGTTACCAGGGAAGATGGCGACATAGAAGAGGGCCAGTAATGCACCTACCACAGCCTTTTTCTTCCATAACAGCAGCATACCGAGGCCAAGTGCAATCTCCACTACGCCCGATGCCAGCACCACGAAATCGGTTAAGCCTTCACTGAATTGGAGCCATGTGGGCACCTGCGCCACAAACTCCTGACGGTTGAATGTCAGATGACTGAAACCTGCATAGGTCATAAACAGACCCAACAGCAAACGGAAAAATAATTTGAGATACTTCATAGCTCTACGATTTACAAATTATTGATACTTCCAAAAATCATACTTCTTGCGAAACTCTTCCTGTTTCTCAGGTGGCAACGACTTAAAGTAACCTCGCCAACTGGGACAGAAGTTGATTTGCCAACGCCAGAAGCGTCCAATTAATGACTTCGGATTCTTGTCATACGCAGCACGTAGCTTGCAGTTCTCACATGGGTACTTCATAATTGATAGCTTTACTTTGAATATTGTTATTTTAATTGTTTGCTGTCACAACGGTCTTGCCAAGCTGTATGCACCTGTTATCAGAATAATCATAGTCTTGCCTTCAGTTCTGTCTTTACCTTTTCCAAGTTGCCACAAGATAATATCGGCATGAGGGTTTCTATTTCCTCTATGCTTTTGTCCCACCACCTGAGTTTAAGCAATAGCTCTATCAGTTCGTCATCGAAGCGTTTCCTGACAACTCGACAAGGATTCCCAACAGCAATAGCATAAGGAGGAATATCCTTTGCCACCACCGAGTTTGTTCCAATAATGGCTCCGTCGCCGATATGGACGCCAGGCATCACGGTGACGTTCTGGCCGATCCAGACATCATTGCCAATGATGGTATCTCCTTTCTGCGGCAATTCGTCTTTCACTGGTGCAATGGCACTTCCCCAGTCGCCACCCATGATATAAAAGGGATATGTTGTAGCACAATCCATCCTGTGATTAGCACCGTTCATCACAAACTCCACCCCCTTGGCAATAGCACAGAACTTACCGATAATAAGTTTGTCACCGATAAAGTCGTAGAAATGCGTGACGTGCTTCTCAAACTGGTCAGCACCATCCACATCATCATAGTAGGTGTAATCGCCGATGATGATACGCGGATTCTTCACCACATTCTTGATGTAGCAGAGTCTTGGTAGATTCGGATTAGGAAACGCCTCGTTTGGATTTGGTCTTTTATTTGCCATCGCTATTTCTCATAAATAATGTTGCAAAGTTAGTGTTTTCATCTGAGATTTGGAGATTTCTTTGTACTTTTGTGCCTGGTTTTGAGATTAATTAAGGAATTGGAGAAGTACAGATGATAGAGATTCAAGAAGCAACAAAGAGCCAGGCAGCAGAAATTGTCCGCTTGATTATGATGGCAATGACAGATGATTGCTGTCTGTATTTCTGCGGGGATGGCTATGGACTTGATGACTTCCAGAAGATGATGACAATGCTTGTCGAAAGAGAAGACTCTCAGTATAGTTACAAGAATACTCTCGTTGCAAAGGATTGCAATAAGGTGGTCGGCATATCAGTCAGCTATGATGGCGGCCAACTGCACGAACTTCGACGAGCTTTCATCGAAGATGCAAAAGAATATATTGGTAAGGACCATTCAGGTATGGACGATGAAACACAAGCAGGTGAACTCTATCTTGATTCTCTGGCTGTACAACCCGAATATCGTCGTCAGGGTATAGCCCAAAAACTGTTGTTGGCTACTAAAGAACGGGCTAATCGTTTGGGCTTGCCGTGTGTCGGTCTCTTGGTAGATAAGAATAATCCCGTCGGCGAAGCATTATACACTTCTGTCGGATTCCGATATGTAAATGATAGCCATTGGGGCGGTCACCCCATGAAACATCTGATATTGTAGCAATGAGTAGTATCACCCTTTCCATATTCCTTCTGGGAGCATACAGATTCGTACATACTGCTCAAGCGTTTTTTCATCACTTTTACTCCTTCCAAGATATGGGGAAGTAGCGGCCGTAAGTAAGCATGCGCCAGATCCACTCGAGCGGGCCGAAGCGGAAAAAGTGAAGCCACAACTTGCAGACGGCTATCTGGAAGAGGAAGACGATGACGGCCGTCAGTTCGATGGTGATGAGGCCGAAGGTTGTGCCAAGTCCAAATCCCAAGCCGTAGAACAAGATGACGCCTATCACCGACTGCATGATGTAGCACGTCAGCGCCATCCGTCCGGGCTGGCCAAGAGGCATGAGCCAGGCAGGGCGCTTCAGGAATAGCAGACAGACAGCCGCGATATAGCTGAACGACATGGGAATGACGCTCACGGCATAGAGCAGCGAGTGGACAGTTAGTCCCCAGGGATGTCCCTCAACCACACTCCAGGCATAGAGCAGCGAGGTAGGCAGCGAGAACACCAGCGTCCACAGGAAGATCTGTTTCAGTGGCAGTTCCCTTAAACGGGCATAGAACCGGTGTCTGCCTATCAGAAAACCGATGATAAACAGTCCCAGCACCTTTGGCAACCTATGACCCGACACAATCTCCCACAGTCGTTCGCAAGCCCCTTGTTTCAGAAAGGCAAACATCGCCGCATAATCGTCGGCATCGCGAAGCCAGGAGGCGAAGTTGGCCTCCGTGATGCCCTCTTTGGCTGCCTGTGCCCACCAGAGGTCATAGAATGGTCCCGAGAAATCGATGCCGACGAACTCCGTCAGGGCATCCAGCACAACTGGCACAAAGATCAGCAGCCCCGCTATTACCATGAGCACCTTGTCTTTTATCTTGATGAACAGAGGCAGCAACAGTCCGCCTACGGCATAGAGCAACAAGATATCGCCGCTCCAGATAAACATCAGATGGCAGAAGCCGATGCAGGCCAGTATCAGCATGCGGCGCAGGAATAGCGAGACACTTCGTCGAGCCAGTATCAGTGAGAATCCTATGCCAAACAGTATCGAGAAGATGGTGTAGAACTTTCCGTCGACAAAGGCAAACTGCAAGAATCTTACCACCTTGTCAACCTCAGCCGTAGGCAACATTGCCTGCTCATTCGGAGAGAGGAAGGTCCACAATGCAAACTCGGGGAAATTGGCCAGTGCGATGTCAGCCAATGCCAATCCCCTAAGAATATCGAGTATCAGGTGACGCTCTTTTTCTGTAGTCGGTCCAAGTTTTTGTTTTAGCATGGTGCAAAGATAAGCAATTTTTCAGTAACCCCATCACATTTCCCCTAAAATTTTAGCGGTTTGAGACCTTCGAGGCAAATTCAACGTAGTGGTCGAAACGAATGCCATCTACTAAACTTTTGAAATCATGTTGCAAAGGTAGGCAGTCAGATTTATTCCTCCATAAATCTGGGATATTCTGCATAGGTTTGTAATAAACGGGCATAATAGTGGGATAAACTGAGCAAGAATGTGATGTGAGTGGCTACAATTTATTATGGTCTAATTTGCGAGTTTTCCATTTCAATGATCACCATGAGGTAGGGTAGAGGGAACGGACAAAAGAAAATAATGTTATTTTTTGCTCCATTTGGTACACATATCGAAAATTATTCGTAACTTTGCGGCTGAAAACCGCGAGAACGGGCTGCACCTCGACAAAGAGCGAGCTCTCTGTACTCGGTTTGCACCGTCCTTGCAGTCGAAAAGGTTATGATGAGCGAAAACAAGCGAAATCTGACCGAAAAAGAAGAGTATTACAAATTAATTACAGATGAGAAATCGAACCACATAGAGATGAAGCAGAAGGGTGCTGGTTCTCAGTGTGTTAGACGGAAAAATATAGGGATCCTCTCCTTCTGCGAGAGATACCTCTCTCTCCGCTGATAAATCCGCGTAACTAATTGGTATCAATGGGTTGCGCGGGTTTTCATTTAAAAGTGAATCGACATTTATTAACAGACAAGATAACATGAAACAGTTTTTACTCGCATCATTGCTCTTCGTAACTGGACTCACAGCCAGTGCACAAGGGGATTTCTCTGCTCAGGCCAATGCCCTGAAACAGCAGTATCAGAAGAATAAGGCTATGACGCGTGCCGATGGAAAGCAAATGCCGAAGGCATCGTTCGTGGTCATCTGTAAGGCCGAGGCCAGTCCTGTGGCTGTTGCCGAACAGCTGAAGGCCCTTGGCGCCGAGGTGAATAGTGTCTATGGACGCTGCGTGGCTGTGACCGTCCCTGCAGACAAGATCGAGGCGATGGCTCAGACAGAGGGCGTGCTGCTCGTCGATGTGGCTACGAAGGGTGTGAAGAAGACTGATACCTCGCGTAAGGTTACTCAGGTCGACGAGGTGCAGTCGGGCAAGGGTGAGAAACTGCCTCAGGCCTATACGGGCAAGGATGTGGTTATCGGCGTCATGGACACTGGCTTCGACTATACCCACCCGGGCTTCAAGGATAAGGATGGCAATCTGCGCGTCAAGGCTGTCTACCTGGCTGGCAACACCAAGGTGCCACAAGAGAAGGTGACCGTCACCAAGACCGACCATACCGGGGCTTCCACGCAGGTACAGCTGCTGCCTGGCATCGTTACCGACCCCAAAGTGATCCTTGACACCCTGAAAGTAAAGGATGGCACCGAGTCGCATGGCACGCACTGCGCCTACATCGCCGCAGGCACGCCCGTCGAAGGTGTCAACGGCCTTACGGGCAACATGTTGGGTGGTATGGCTCCCGATGCTGAGCTCATCCTCTGTACCGATCAGCCCGACAAGGACAGCGATGGTGAGGCTATCGTTAATGTAAGCAATTCCACTTCTGACTTTCTGGATTACATGAAGCATTACGCTGAGAAGAACAACAAGGAACTGGTGGTAAGCTACAGCATGAATGCACACGATGGATGGCATAACGGCACCAGCCCCACCTCTCAGCTTCTTGGAGAGTTCGCCAAGAACAATGTGCTGATGCTTTGTGCCAGCAACGAGGGCGAAGACAGCATCTATGTCCACCGTACGGTGAACGTGGGTGATTCGGTCAACGTGGCAGTGTCAGGAAATCAATCGTCTATTTACTTTTTTGTGAAGTCTGTCAAGCCTATTGAGGCAAGAATGGGCATCTATGACTTATTAGACGATAAAGAGGTGTATGCCTGTCCGCTAACCATCAACACGGGAAAACAAGCCAACGACACCGTCCAGATCTTCTCGTTTATCAACGACCAGATAAAGGCCGAGCTGAGCAAACATACTCCTGAGGAACGCCAGGCCTTTGAGGATGTTGTGAAAAATGTCAGCAATTATTTCGCTGGTGGTATCGAGTTCGCATCAAGTCAGGGAACGGCTATGGAGAGCAATACCTCTGACAATACTTTCAAATATACACTTATCACCGTCAAGACTGCCACTGCCCAGTTCAAGTCTTTTCTTGGCATGCCGGTGTATGGCTGGACGCTGCACGTCAAACCGCTCGAGGAGCCTGCTGAGGTGTTTGCCTGGGCCGATAATAATGCGACGATGATCAATGAAGGTATTTTTATCAAAGGAACAAGCGAGGTGAGCATGGGTGACTGGAATACCACGGGTCTGCCTGTCTCTGTAGGTGCCTGGTCGGCCAACAACGTGAACAAAAAGCTTGATGGCACAACCAAGGAAAACAGATTTGGCAAGGTCATAGGCGATATTGCCGAGTTCTCAAGTTTCGGCACCGACTTGGCAGGCCATAAGCACCCCGATGTCTGCACGCCAGGCGTGAGTGTCTATTCTGCCATCAACAGCTTCTATGAAGATCCCAACGAAGATTATACGGTTGTAGCTAAGAAGGATCTCGATCATCAGTTTGAGGGTCAGAAGTCTGCACGCACCTATCAGTGGGGCTCTTCCAGCGGCACCTCTATGTCGACACCCGCATCTGCCGGTATCGTGGCCCTCTGGATGCAGGCCGCCCGTGACAAGGGCAGGAAGCTGACTTCTGCCGACATCAAGGATATCTGTGCCAAGACCAGCGACAACGATGACTTTACGAAGGCCAAGCCCGAGCGTTTCGGCTTTGGAAAGATGAATGCCTACAAGGGCCTGCTCTACGTGCTGGGTCTCTATGACCCTTCGGGCATCAACGGCATCAGCACCAACCAGCCTGACAATATCACCTTCCGCGTGGCTGGTGACTGCCTCTATGCCGATGGCGCTGAAGATGGTACGCCCGTGACGCTCTACAACCTGCAGGGCATTGTGGTGGCTCAGACCCAGGTTCAGGATGGCATGATCAGTCTTGCGGGGCTCCACAAGGGCGTCTATGCCGTACAGCTCGCCAAGCTGGGTTCAACGCTCATTCGTAAGTAATTGCGTAAGTAACATCCATAAAAAAAATGCCCTCCCGGTTTCTCAGGAGGGCATCTTTTTTTATTATTGTTGCCTCAGTTTCAGTATTCTTCTCACGCTCTGGTTGATGCGCTCTTCGGTGATGGTGCCCTTGTTGACGGCGTCCATCACGGCATCGAATGCCTCCACCAGATTCTTCGGACCCAATACAATGTCAACACCTGCCTTGATGCTGCTCACGGCAGCCTCTGCGCTCGAGTACTGCTGGGTGATGGCACCCATCTCCATGCCGTCGGTGATGATGATGTTCTGGTAGCCCAGTTCGCCGCGCAGCTTGTCTTGCAGGATCACCGATGACATCGTGCTGGGCACATCCGAGCCTGTGACGTTGGGTGCACCGATATGGGCGGTCATGATCAGCTGACAGCCCCACTGGATGCCTGCCTTGAAGGTCACCATCTCACAATCCATCATCTCCTCCCACGTCTTCTGAGTCGATGCATAACCGAAGTGTGTGTCGGTCTTCGTGTCACCGTGACCGGGGAAGTGCTTGATACAGCCTGTGACACCTGCATCCTTCAGACCTTGCAGATAGTTGGTTACCATCGGCGCAGCCACCTGAGGGTCGTCGCTGAAGGCACGGAGGCCGATGATGATGTTGTCAGGATTGGTGTTCACATCGGCTACGGGTGCAAAGTCGATGTCAAAGCCGTAGTGCTTCAGATAGGTGCCGATGGTGTTGCCGCACTCGTAGGCGTTCTTCGGGTCGCCTGTAGCACCGATGGCAGCCATCGACTCATACTTCTTCACGTTGAAGTTGGGGTTGTTGGCGAGGCGTGACACACGTCCGCCTTCCTCATCGATGCAGAGCAGTGGATGGCCGTTCAGTGCCCGTATCTGAGGAATCAGCTTGGCCAGCTGTGCCTCGTCGTCGATATTCCATGCATAGAGGATGAGTCCGCCGATGGGGTAGTTGGCATTCACATCGCGCATGGTCTTATTCACCTCATGTATAGGATTCTCCTGAAGGTCGGAATAGGCGTTCCAGTGAATGGTCGTATCGAGTGTTTCCATGCGTACGAAGAACATCTGTCCCACCTTCTCTCGCAGCGTCATCTTTGCTAATTGTTCTTCCACCTCATCCCTCGGTGAACTCTGATCATCATTATCCGAGCATGAGGTTGTCAAAAGGCCGCAAGTCAAGATGGCGGTCAACATCCATAAAAATCTTTCTTTCATAACTGTCATTTTAAAAACGGTGCAAAGGTACGACAATTTTCGCACACTTCCAAATTTTCGCCCTCCAATTGACGTCATTTTGACGTCGAAGATGCTCAAATTCGCGCGATTTTTTACGAGCCGTAATTTCATGGCCTTCGAGCCGTGAAAAATTGCTCCGCGAAATTACGTTTCGTGTTTTTCAGCCAAGCAGATGCCGATTCTTTGTAACAATGTCACTTTGTCACATTGTAACATTAAGCACATTGCAATTCCCGCCTAGAGTATATTATAAATTATTATATATTATAATATATAATAATTCTTATTACCTTCCCCTTCCACAATCGCCACCACCTTAATGTTACAATGTTACAAAGTTACAAAGTGACGGAAGAAAAATAGTACGGCTTTTATTTGGATTGCGCAAGGGTAGGGTAATAGTTTAACAATAATTGATAGTGCCATCTTGACTGCGCTCGGGATGACAGGACTGTAATTTACAATCTTTCTTCTGTTAAACAAGTAGACACAATCATCCCCGCTCGTTTTCGGGGCGGGGATGGATGTTTTTGGGGTATATCAAACTACTTCGATGCCTTGTTCCTCACAGAGTTTGAGGCTCATCTCCTTGAGCTTGAACTTCTGGATCTTACCTGAGCCGGTCAGCGGGAACTGGTCGATGAAGAAGACGTACTTTGGAATCTTGTAACGGGCAATCTTGCCACGGCAGAACAGCTGGACATCCTCGGGGGTCATCTTGACTCCCTCCTCAAGGATGATGAAGGCACCTACGGCCTCACCGTATTTCTTGGAGGGAACGGCAGCCACCTGCACATCGCGGATGCCAGGCATGTGGTAGAGGAACTCTTCAATCTCACGCGGGTAGATGTTCTCACCGCCGCGGATGATCATGTCCTTGATACGGCCCGTGATCTTGTAGAAGCCCTGCTCGTCTTTGATGCCGAGGTCGCCAGAGTGGAGGTAGCCGTTTTTGTCGATGACCTCAGCGGTGGCTGTAGGATTCTTATAGTAGCCCTTCATCACGTTGAAGCCCTTGCAGCACATCTCACCCTGTACGCCGACGGGACACTCCTCGCCGGTCTCGGGGTCGAGCACCTTGACATCTACAAACGGATAGTCGCGGCCTACCGTGGTGCAACGCTGTTCGAAGGTGTCGTTCAGACAAGTCTGCGTCATACCCGGTGACGACTCGGTGAGTCCGTAGACGCTCGTGATGGTCATATACATCTTCTCGCTGACCTGCTTCATGAGTTCCACAGGACAGAGTGAACCAGCCATGATGCCCGTGCGCAGACACGTGAGGTCGAACATCGAGAACATGGGGTGGTTGAGCTCGGCGATAAACATGGTGGGCACACCATAGACAGCCGTACAGCGCTCTTTATGGATGGACGCCAGTACTACCAGCGGGTCGAACTTCTCAACCATCACCTCGGTACAGCCATGCGTAAGGCAGTTCATCGTGGCGAGCACCACGCCGAAGCAATGGAACAGCGGCACACAGACGCAGAGCTTATCGTCCTGCGTGAAGCCCATATTCTCGCCTGTGAAGTAACCATCGTTGGCAATGCCGTAGTGGGTGAGCATCACGCCCTTGGGGAAGCCTGTGGTGCCCGAGGTGTACTGCATGTTGCAGACATCGTAACAGCTCACCTTGCTCTTCATCTCAAGCAGGGTCTCATCCTCCACGTTCTGACCCAGCAGCAACAGCTCGGCAGTATTGAACATGCCGCGATACTTCTCCATGCCGATGAACACTACGTTCTTCATACAGGGGAAACGCTCGCTGTTCAGATGACCGCGCTCGCAAGTCTTCAGCTCGGGCAGCATGGTGTAGGTCATGTCTACATAGTTACAGTCCCAGGTACCGTCGGTGATGCAGAGGGTGTGCATGTCGGAGTCCTTGCAAAGATACTCGAGCTCGCTCTGCTTGTAGTTGGTGTTCACCGTTACCAGCACGGCACCGATCTTGGCTGTGGCATAGAGGAACGTCAGCCAGTCGGGCACGTTGGTGGCCCAGATGCCTACGTTGGAACCACGCTCCACACCGATGGCAATGAGGCCTTTGGCAAGGTTGTCTACGCGCTCGTTGAACTTGCTCCACGTAAAGCGGAGATCACGGTCGGAGTAGACAATGTACTCCTTGTCAGGCGTTGTCTCAGCCCAGTATTCGAGCCACTGGCCGAGTGTGCGCTCGTGGAGTGTATAGCCTTTGCTGCCCGTCTCGGCAGGGTATGTTCTATCAGGAAGCGGACGCCCCGCCATATCGTATTTTACGTTGCTCATCTTCAATCTTCAATTTTCAATATTCAATTCTCAATCAAAATGGAATATAGACGACTGCGAGGATCTTGGCTGATTTGCCCGGGGCACCATGCACGTGGTGCTTCACGATGGAGTCGTAGAAGATGGAGTCACCCTCTTTGAGGCTGTAGGTCTCCTTGCCATACACAATCTCCACTTCGCCCTGCATGACATAGATGAACTCCTCACCTTCATGAGCAGAGAGCTGGAAGTTAGGACTTTCCTCGGGATTGATGTCAATCACAAACGGCTCCATGTGGCGACCGGCTTTTTGCTGAGCCAGCGGGTGATACTCCATGTGCTTGCGGGCATCGGTGGCATCGTTGCTGAAGCTGATGCTGCTATCCTTCTCGCGGTCGGCGGCACGGGTCACGATGGGACCCAGCGCATCGTTATCATCCATAAACGTACCCAGACGGACACCCAGTGCACGGGCAATCTTAATCAGCGGCCCTAAGGAGGGCAGGTTCACATCGTTTTCGATACTGTTGATCTGCTCTACGGACAGTCCGCTGCGCTCTGCAATCTCTTCGATGCTGAGATTCTTTGTTTCACGAAGGCTCTTGATTTTTGAGCCTACGAAAGAGTTATTATTGGCCATATTATCGATAATGTTATTCTTAAGCTTAATTTTTGGCCGCAAAAGTAATAAAAAAGGCCGAATTAACGGCCTATTTTGGGGAAATTAACATAAATCGTTGACAATTTGTTATTTCATATCATGCGATGTCAGACCTTTTTTCGGCGTCGTGCAGAGGTTCACCAGATAGATGATGCTCATGTAGGGGATGCCGGTGTTGGTTTCCAGACCAATCTCGCAGGTACGGCTATTGGAGTAGCCCACCTCAATCTTTTTCTTCTCAATCTGCGGACGGAGCTTCCTCAGGCCGTACTTGTTGAGCTCGGGGAAGGTGAATCCGCGGTCGCCGGCAAAGCCGCAGCAGCCCACGCCTTCGGGTAGGAAGACGTTGGTACAGCAAAGCTTCGCCAGGGCAATCATATCCTTGTCTACACCCATCTGGCGGGTAGAACAGGTGAGGTGCAGGGCAATATGCTTGTCGGTGGGATGGAAGTCGAGACGGTCAACGAGGTACTTCATGATAAACTCGGCAGGCTCGTAGAGCTTCATCTTCTTCATCACCTTCTTCATGCGATGGAGGCAGGGGCTCTGGGCACAGAGCACTGGATATTTGCCATGCTCGGAGGCTTTCCAGAGAGCGGCCTCAAGCTCCGCACTCTTACGGTCGGCAATATCGAGCATACCCTTTGACTCCCAGATCTGTCCGCAGCACATCTTCTCCATGCCTTCGGGGAAGATGACCTCATAACCAGCCTTCGCCATCAGCTGGATGACCTCATCCACGAGGTCGTGCTTCATCTTGCTTCCCTTCGACTGACCCATGGTCTGGTTGATACAGCTGGGGAAGTAGACCACCTTCAGGTCAGAGTGCTCTTCTTCCTTGTGCGGGATGGATTTCTCGATGATGAACTGGGTGAGGTCGGACTTCTTGGGCTGACGGTGCTTCTTGGGCATGGCTGTGGTCCAGAGCGGAAGACCCATCTTGTTCATCGTGCGGCACACGGTGGTCATCAGCGTGGGACCGAGGGTGACATGGGCTGTATGGGCCACATCGAGTACCACGCGCAGGCCAGACTTGATGCCAGCCATGTGGTTGGCAGCAAACTCACCGACCTGATAGCCCAGATGGTTGTTGAGCATATCCATCTGACGGATGATGTGTGTCAGCTCGCCTGTGTTGATCTTCATCGGGCACGAGGTGGAGCAGAGGCCGTCGGTGGCACAAGTCTGATCACCATAGTATTTATACTGTTTCTTCAGCGTAGCCACACGTTCGGGATTCTTGCCCGTGGCCTCCAGCTCGCGGATCTCACGCTGGACGGCAATACGCATACGAGAGGAGAGGGTGAGGCCGCACGACATGCAGTTGACCTCGCAGAAACCACACTCAATACACTTGTTGGCACGCTTCACCTGCTCGATGGTCTCCTTGGCTGTAGAGAGCGTCGGGTCCATGAGGTAATGACCGCCATCGGGCACCTTCTTGAAGTCGAAGTCGAGCACTGGCAGCGGCTTCAGACACTTGATGAAGCAGTCGGGGTCGTCGTTGAAGATGACACCCTGGTTGAGCAGGCCGTCGGGGTCGAAGATGGCCTTCAGCTCCTTCATGGCCTCGTAGGCCTTGTCGCCCCACTCATACTTCACGAACGGTGCCATATTACGACCTGTACCGTGTTCTGCCTTCAGTGAACCATCGTAGCCCTCGACCACGAGTTTGGCCACGTCGCGCATCATCTCGGCATAACGTGCCACCTCGTGCTCATCAGCAAAGCTCTGGTTGAGGATGAAGTGGTAGTTGCCTTCGAAGGCATGACCGTAGATACAGGCATCGTCATAGCCGTGGTCGGCGATGAGCTTCTGCAGCTTGACGGTAGCCTCAGGCAACGATTCGATGGGGAAGGCCACATCTTCGATGAGGCAGGAGGTGCCGATGGGGCGTGTACCACCGACGCTTGGGAAGATTCCGCTTCGGATGGCCCAGTATTTGCCGTATACCTTGGGATCCTCGGTAAACTCAACGGGCTGGTAGAGGTTGAACTGTGTGAGACAGTTGCCGATGGCTTCAATCTTCTCCAGCAGCTGCTCGTGTGTGATGCCTTTGGTCTCGGTGAGGATGGCGGTGAGGTTGTGATAGTCGCCGGGCTCCACACCTGCAATACGTCCGGCATCCACATCTTCCTTATAACGCAGGAAGACAGGGTCGTCGACGGAACTGAGTGACATGTAGTCGAGCATCTCGGCACTCTTCACCATCAGGTTCTCTGCACTCATCTCTAGGTCTTCGTCACCGGCCTTCAGCTTCTTCATGGCTACCACGGCCTCGCAGCTCTCCTTCATCGTGAGGAAGTAAACCATCGCAGAGGCTTTGTACTTGTAGTCGTGGAGCGTCTTCATCGTGACTTCGGAGAGGAAGGCAAGGGTACCCTCGGAGCCTACCATCGAGTGGGCGATGATGTCGAACGGATCGTCATAGGCTATCAGCGGACGCAGGTTCAGACCCGTTACGTTCTTGATGCTGTATTTGGTCTTGATGCGCTCTGCCAGTTCCTTGTCTGCACGTACCTTATCGCGCAAATCTTCAATCTTTTTCAGAAACTCGGGGTGACTCTTGCGGAAGGCCGCTTTGCTCTCTTCAGAACCTGTGTCGAGCACGGTGCCATCGGTCAGGATGATGCGGGCAGAGACCATCATACGGTCGCTGTTGGCATGCACGCCGCAGTTCATACCCGAGGCATTGTTGATCACGATACCACCCACCATGGCTGAGCCGATGGAGGCAGGGTCGGGTGGGAATACACGACCGAAGGGCCTCAGAATCTCATTCACTCTGGCACCCACAATACCAGGCTGGAGTCTGATGGTCTCCATACCCTCACCAAACTTGTACTGCTCCCAGTGCTTGCCGGCTACGATGAGCACGCTGTCAGTACAACTCTGACCAGAGAGTGATGTGCCTGCAGCACGGAAGGTAAAGGGCAGCTTGTGCTTCTGGCAGAGACTTACTATCTTGGAGATTTCCTCTTCGCCATCGCTGCGGATGACGACCTTGGGAATCTGACGGTAAAAACTGGCGTCTGTTCCCCAACCGAGTGTACGGAGCTCATCGGTGTAGATACGGTCAGACGGTAGGAACTTCCTGAGGTCTGATAGGAATTGTTCAATCATAGGGCATTCGTTTTTAGTTAGATGTGTATTATTATTTTCGGCCCAAAGATACAAAATTAATTTGAAAGTTGGGAGTAGAAAGATGAGAGTTTTTTGCTCTTTTTGATTTTTTCACTAAAATAATATGGTTTTATGGGAGAATATTTGTAAATTTGTCGGCAAAACGTATATAATATTCACAAAATAATAACTAAAGACCGCTATGACTGCATTAGTATCTGTAATTCCTATTTTATTGCTCATCGTCCTGATGATGGGTTTCAAGGTGTCGGGCTATAGAAGTGCTATTATCACCTTGGCTGTAACGATCTTGTTGGCCCTGTTTGCCGTTCCTGCGATGGGTATCGTTCCGGAGAAGTATGCCGGGGTGTCCATCTTTGGCATCACTTTATGGTCGGTGGTGGAGGGCTTCTTGAAGGCGTGCTTCCCGATCATCCTGATCATTATCTGCGCCATCTTCAGTTATAATATCCTATGCGAGACCAAGGAGATTGAGACCATCAAGACGCAGTTCATTCAGATGACCTCAGATAAGGGATTGTTGGTGCTTTTGCTCACATGGGGTCTCGGTGGTGTGCTCGAAGGTATGGCCGGCTTCGGTACGGCTGTGGCTATCCCTGCCGCTATCTTGATTGGACTGGGGTTCAAGCCGATGTTCTCGGCTGTCATCTGTCTGGTGGCCAATACGGTGGCTGTAGGCTTCGGTGCCGTAGGTCTGCCCGCCACGACGCTGGCCAACCAGGTGGCTGCCAGTGGTGTGGCTACGCCCGAAGAGCTCTGTGAGGTGGCTACGTTCATCATCCTGCAGCTCTCGCTGATGTTCTTCATCACCCCGTTCCTCATCCTGATGATGACCGATCGTACGAAGATCATGAAGAATATCACCATTGCGCTCTTCGTGGGAACCTTCTCCATCGTGGTGCAGTTCTGCTGTGCTCACTTCATCGGTCCTGAGACACCAGCCATCCTCGGTTCTGTGGCTGCCATCATCGCCATGCTTATATATAATAAGTTGTTCATACGCGATGAGGACCCCAAGGACGAGGTGATCGTGGAGAGGAAGAAGTTCGGTCTGGCAAAGACCCTCAAGGCTTGGAGTGTTTACGGTCTGATCATCTTCTTCATCCTGATTAGCAGTAAGATTGTACCGCCGGTAAACGAACTGCTGAACAATACGCTGGTGACTAAGTTTGAGTTGCCAGTGATTGGCAATACGTTTAAGTTCGGCTGGTTGTCGAATGCTGGCTTGATGATTTTCCTCGGTGCAGTCATCGGTGGACTGATTCAGGGCATGAGCTTCGGCAGTCTGATGAAACTGTTGGCCAAGACCACCATCAACCTGCAGAAGACGGTGGTGACGATCTGCTGTCTTGTGGCTATGGCCATGCTGATGAACAATACGGGTATGACCAACGATATTGCCAAGGGACTGGTATTGCTCACGGGTGCTGCCTTCCCGTTCTTCGCTCCGCTGATTGGTTCTATCGGTACCTTCGTAACGGGTAGCGCCACGAATGCCAACATCCTCTTCGGTAAGCTGCAGGCTACTGCCGCCAGCGACCTCGGACTGGTGAACCAGGGCACATTCTTCGGCGTAACGGGTAACGAAACCAACTGGCTGGCAGCTGCCAACTGTGCTGGTTCTGAGGGTGGTAAGCTGCTCTCTCCGCAATCCATCGCCATTGCTACGGCTGCCTGCGATATGGAGGGTCAGGACGGTGACATCATGCGTAAGACAATGCCGTTTGCCATCTTCTGGATCCTGATGAACGGCCTGATGGTGTTCCTCGGCTTACACGTCATCTAAATAAAACAAATCCCGCCAATCGGTGGGATTTGTTCTGTTATTTTACCATCTTCAGCAAGTCTTTCGAGGGTGTTGCTTCCTTGATGGGCTTGAGATACCAGCGGACGGTCCAATTGAGTTCTTCTTTGGGCTGAAGCGTGGTGTAGGCACCCTGACTCTCGAGCTCTATGTAGGTCTTGCCTCGGTTGACATAAACCTGAACCTCGGCCTCGTTGGGAGCAGGATCGCCAGGCTTCAGGTCGTTGAACTTCTTCACCAGCAGCAGTCCGTTGTTCGCATAAGCCAGCCAACCATTACCATCGGCATTGATCTTACGGTTCTCATTGGTCACGTCAGTCTTGTACCACACGGCACCGTGCTCGGCCTTGAAGTCCATCAGGTTGGCTGGTGTGATGCCCTCTAAGGGGGCATCGAAGAAGATGACGCCACCATCGTTGGTGACGCGGGTAATCTCCCAGGGAGCTACCTTGCGGGTGTCGTTGCTCTCATTGATGATAGAGTAGGTGATAACGAAGGCACCGTCTTTCTCATCGGTAGCAAAAGCCTTGCGGATGCGGAAGCCCAGACGATTGCTAACGGGGCTGGTCATGATGAGATGGCCATCTTTTTCCTCAACCGTGTAGGCCTGCTTGTCAAATTCGGGTACGGGGGGCCAATTCCATTCTTTCTGCGGACTTGTCCAGAAGGTGCTGCCAAACGATTCGGGGAACCTTGACTGGGAGATAACTTCCTGGTCGTCGTACTTCAGCGACAGGATTTTTCCGCCTTTGCCAGCGTCGATGGTCATCGTCTGGTGACCGCATTTCAGGGTGTGTGGATCTGAGGGGCCACTTGGGGCTCCGAAGGGCTGTGCCTGCACAGCCGTGCATCCGATGGTCATAGCCATCAGGACAGAGGTGATGGTTCGTTTCATAAAAGGTCCTTTTAAGTTGATAATATGATCTGATGAATAAACGCAACGGAGGTGTGAAAGTTAAATCCAAAGGCAGAGATTTATAGAACATTAACGTTGCGGCGACCGCTGGAAGCGAAAAAAGCACTACCTTTGCAATTTGTATGGAGAGACTTTGGAATAGGAACTATTGTAAGGTGATGGCAGCGAACTTCTCGTTGTTTTTTGCTTTCTACGTGCTGACGCCGTTGTTGCCGCTCTATCTGAGTGAGCATTTCGGGGCCACGAAGGATGTGATAGGGCTCGTACTCTCAGGCTATACCATCACGGCCCTGCTGTTCCGGCCTTTCAGTGGTTATATGGTAGATGCCTTTCCCCGCAAGAAGGTGCTGATGGTGGCCTTTGGCGCTTTTTCCATCTTCTTCGCAGGTTATCTGGCTGCTTCCACCTTATTGTTGTTCACCATCGTCCGGACACTCCATGGAGGGCCCTTCGGGGCTTTGACAGTGTCAAACTCCACGGTGGCCATTGATGTGCTGCCCTCCAGTCGGCGTACTGAGGGCATCGGTTATTATGGCTTGAGCAATAATCTGGCGATGGCACTGGCTCCTACGATTGGCATTTTCATCTATCAGCTTACCCACAGCTTTGAGTTCCTTTTCTGGCTGGCCTTTATCGTGGCTTGTGCTGGATGGCTTGTCGACTCGACGGTCAAAGTAAAACACTTACCAACTCCCACTGCTTGCCGTAAGTTCTCACTTGACCGCTTCTTCCTCGTGCGCGGCTGGCTCTTAGGGTTAAATATGGTGGCCTTTGGCTTCAGTTTCGGCGTACTCAGTAACTACCTCGCCATCTATGGTAAGGAGGTGATGGGTATCACAGGAGGCACGGGCACCTATTTCATGCTCTGCTCCGTAGGTCTGATCCTCTCTCGTCTACAGGGCGGGAAGGCCTTGAGAAACGGACGTGTGACGCATAATGCAGGCTCGGGGATGGTCATCTCACTCGTTGGCTACACCTTATTTATATTAATGCCAACACTCTTCCCTGCCAGCCCTACAGCCATTATGTCAGGTTATTACGGCTCTGCTCTGTTGATAGGTCTTGGCAATGGTCACATGTGGCCTGCTTTTCAGAATATGACCATCAACGTGGCTGCGAACAACCAGCGTGGCACAGCCAACAGCACCATCCTGATCTCCTGGGATATCGGCATGGGCCTTGGCATTCTCGTGGGTGGTGTCGTATCCGAGCTTTTGGGCTATGGTGCTGCCTTCTGGACGGTCGTCGTGGTGAATGCCACAGGTGTCGCTACTTTCTTCTTGGCCACCAAGACGTTCTTCCTCCGCAGAAATCTCAATCCGACAGTCCGATAATTAAAAATCCCCGCCGATTGGCGAGGATTTCTTTATTTTTTCCCGTTGATGGTATAATCGAGGGCAGCACCGATGGCGGTGCAGTACTGCGAGTACTTGGGGATGTGGAATCGGATATCGTAGAGCTTCTCCAAAGCAGGGAATACTTCTTTGCACTGGGGAAGAAGTGACAAGTTGCCGATGAGTACAAAGTCGCGAATGTCACTACCTAAAGAGGCGAGCCAGGCGGCTGAGCCAATGCTCTGGAGCACCATCTTGATGAGGCCAGCGGCGATATCCTCTTTCTTGGCGTCGGTAGTGGCACGGGCGAAGTTCGAGGCCGTAGTATCCATAGGCAGTCCAGGCAATGGCTGGGCACTGATGTCACCGATGGTCAGGTCGATATTACGGATATTACCCTGTTTGGCCATCGCTGCCACTTGCTTGATGTCGCTGGTGTTGAGCATGATACGGGCTAGTCCTGCGAGTGTACCGCCTCCTACACCGATACCACCGATATGTTTCATCTCGTCACCGTCGCACTTGACGAACGAGGTACCTGTACCCATTGATACGACAATGGTATGGTCGAGCTTTGATTCAAAGCGGGCTCCGAGACCGTCGGCCACAAACTCCTCAGACTTTGCCGTTGGCAGACCATAGATGGGCTGGTCGATGTAGGCAGCACCCACACCTGTGAGCATCACCTGTTCTACATCTTTGAGATCGATGTCGTTGTCATGAAGATACTTTCCGAATGCTCCATAGAGAGAGGTGATAGGATCGGCAGCGGTAATACGGATAGGAGCCGATACTTTGCCGTTTTTGATTCCAACAATCTTTGTGGTTGAGATGCCCACGTCGATTCCAATGACTATTCCCATATATTCAATATTTCAATATTCAATTTTCAATCTTCAATATAAAAAAGAAACCCGGCCGCCATTACGCGAAACCGGGCTAATGAAAGGAGGAGTGGTACCTCCAGGAATCGAACCGGGGACACACGGATTTTCAGTCCGATGCTCTACCAACTGAGCTAAGGCACCATCATGTCAATGTGCAATCCTTTCGTTTGCGGGTGCAAAGGTACTAAGAAAAAATGAAAGAATGAAAGAATGGAAGAATAAATTGGTCGGATTTAATGTTTATTAACAAAGCGTCTTTATTTCTTCATTCTTTCATTTCTTCATTCTTTCATTTCTTCATTCTTTCATTCTTTCATTCTTATTGCAGCGGATTCCAGCCCTGCGCTTTAAGCTCAAACTCCTGATTATCACGGGTTACGAGCACTTTTCCGAACTTTTCCTCAGTGATGTGGCCGATGAGCTTTATTCCCTCAATTTGCTCGATTTTCTCGTGATCACCGATAGGAACGGTGAAAAGCAACTCGTAATCTTCGCCGCCGTTGAGCGCACAGGTGGTGACGTTCATGTTCATTTCCTCAGCCATGACTGCGGTTTGGTAGTCAATGGGGATATTCTTCTCATAGATACGGCAACCGACTCCCGACTGTTTGCAGATATGCATCAGTTCGGAAGAGAGTCCGTCGCTGATATCCATCATCGCAGTGGGCTTGATACCTGCCTCACGGAGTTTCTGGATGATGTCACCACGGGCTTCGGCTTGCAGCTGGCGCTGGAGCAGATATTCCTTGCCACTGAAGTCGGGCTGGAAGTCGAAAGTTGAGAGTTGTGAGTTGAGAGTTGAGAGCTTCTGGTTGTCACCAGCGGCTTTGGCTTCGGCAATCTTTTTCTGGAGGTCGTTGATCTGACCATAATAGACGCTCTTCTCGCGTTCAAGCAGCTGGAGACCCATATAGGCGGCACCGAGGTCACCGCTGACGCAGACGAGATCGGTGTTCTTGGCTCCATTACGGTAGACGATGTCCTCTTTCTTGGCCTCACCAATACAAGTGATGCTGATCGCCAAACCTGTATAGGAGGAGGTTGTGTCGCCTCCCACGATGTCAACGTTCCACTTGTCGCAGGCCAGACGTAATCCGCTGTAGAATTCTTCCATATCCTCGACAGAGAAACGCTTGCTAAGAGCCAGTGAGACGGTTATCTGACGGGGAGTGCCGTTCATGGCAAATACATCGCTGATATTGACCATAGCCGACTTGTAGCCGAGGTGCTTCAGGTCGATGTAGGTCAAGTCGAAGTGCACACCTTCCATCAGCAAATCGGTAGTTACCAGCACTTCCTTATCGGGGTAGGAGAGTACGGCACAGTCATCGCCTACACCATACTTCGTGCTCTCGTTTTTGATTTCTATATCTTTGGTGAGACGGTCAATCAGGCCGAATTCACCGAGTTTTGCAATTTCCATTCTAACTTCTTTTTATCATTTCACGCATAATCTCTGTCATCAGGGGCTGTGCCTTATTGGCTGCCTCCTGGACCTCCTCGTGGCTGACCTCAACTGGATCATCGAAGCCCCCCAGGTCGGTAATTACGGAGATACCGAAGGTCTTGATGCCGCAGTGGTGGGCCACGATGACTTCAGGAACAGTGGACATGCCTACGGCATCGCCACCCAGAATATGGTACATCTTATATTCTGCAGGTGTCTCGAATGTAGGTCCCTGTACACCGACATAGACGCCATGCTGTACCTTGATACCCTTCTCGCGGGCTATCTCATCGGCCTGTCTGACCATCTGTTGGTCGTAGGTCTCATGCATGTCAGGGAATCGGGGACCTGTGGGGAAGTTCTTGCCTCTCAGCGGATGCTCCGGGAAGAAGTTGATATGGTCGGTGATGATCATCAGATCACCAATCTTGAAACTAGGATTCATACCACCGGCAGCATTGGATACGAATAGGGTCTTAATGCCTAGCTCATACATGACGCGTACAGGGAAGGTGACCTCCTTCATCGAGTAGCCCTCGTAGAAATGGAAACGGCCCTGCATGGCCATGACATCAACACCCCCCAACTTGCCGAAGATGAGTTTGCCTGAATGGCCTTCCACAGTAGAGACAGGGAAATTGGGAATGTCCTGATAGGCGAATTCGTAAGTGTCAGAAATTTCTGAAGCTAATTGTCCGAGGCCTGTCCCCAGAACGATGGCTGTTGTCGGACTTGTGGTCATCCTTGCTTTTAACCAGGAAGCCGTTTCTTGAATTTTTTCGTACATAGTCTAATATTCTCTTGTTAAATTCTTCCTCTTGATCCTGCATGATACTGATACGGATAGGAAGTACATAGATGTTCTGGCGCACTTCATCGCTGAGTCCTTCAACCTGAGTCAGACGGGTTGCGTCCTTTTCAGTGGTCACGATTATCTTTGGCTCGGGAAGGGCACTGAAGGTTTCGTTGATGCAATGCACATCTTTTTTCTTAAACTGATGATGGTCGCCGAAAACGAGGGGCGTTAATTGTGCACACATAGGAGAGAGGTCGTGCTTCATCTGCTTGGGAGAAGCAATGCCTGTCAACAGAAGAACGTTCTTTCCTGTGAGAATGTCGAGGGAAGCCGGGGCTTCTGGGGTATCCGAATCTTGGAAAATGCGTGTGGGCACATCGTATTCAAGACGGGAGAAGAACAACTGTTGATAGGGATAAAGTCGCATCGCCTTAGTAATGACACGAAATTCCATCGGCTTCAGATCTTTCGGACATTTGGTGATGATGACGATATCAGCCCTGTCTTTGCTTTTCACAGGCTCACGGAGACGGCCTGCCGGCAGAAGTTTGTCGTAGACGATAAGGCGATGGTAGTCGACAAGTAGGATGTTGAGGCCAGGCTTGACATAGCGGTGCTGGAAAGCATCGTCGAGCAAAATAACGCCTACGCCTTTTTCCGACTTGTCTTCTGTGAGTCGTTCGATGCCACGGGTACGCTTGGCGTCAACAGCTACGGTCACTTCGGGGAACTTCTGTTTCATCTGGAAAGGCTCATCGCCGATGGTCTGCATCGGTGTGTCTGCCTCTGCCATCACAAAACCATGACTCTTGCGTTTATATCCCCGACTGAGAACCGCCACGTTGATCTTGTCTTTTAGCAGACGAATCAAATATTCCACGTGGGGAGTTTTGCCGGTGCCTCCAACGGTAATGTTACCTACGGAGATGACAGGTGTTCTGTAGGAATGGCTCTTCAAGACTCCCATCTCGAAGAGCATGTTCCTGAGACCAACCCCCAATCCGTAGAACCAACTCAGTGGTAACAGATTCTTATTGATCTTGATGAAATCGCCTTCGGTTCTCATCGTTTACTTAGTGGCTACGCTGAATGGCAAACGAGCTTGCAGACGATTACGCTGCTGGTCGCGACGCATCTCCATGAAGGGCTCGTAGAAGTCACCCAACAACAAACGTAGTTCGCCGTCAAGATAGGTCCCCTTGTTCTCCTTGGGCATGAACTGGTCTATCCAGCTACCTTGGTTAGGATAGGTCTTGGCGTGATATTCTTCCAGTTTTGCCAGTTCGGCAGCCTTCTTTACGGCATCGTCAAGACTGCCGAGCTTGTCGACGAGCTTTATCTTCAAAGCTTCGGAAGCGAGCCAGACGCGACCTTGGGCGATAGAGTCCACATCTGCACGTTTCATCTTGCGACCATCGGCAACAATGTTGAGGAAGTTGATGTAGCCACGGTCTACAAATCCCTGCATACACTTAATGGCATCAGCATTCTCCTGCCCCTTCTTGAGTATGAGATCCTCTTCGAAATGTGTGTATTTGTTGGTCTTTACACCATCAAAAGTGAAACCGAGTTTGTCGGTAACCAGTCCCTTGAAGTTAGGGATAAGGCCGAAAATGCCAATGCTGCCAGTAATGGTGGTGGGTTCAGCGAAGATATAATCGGCACCAGCGCTGATCATATAGCCGCCAGAGGCAGCTACGCCTCCCATCGACACGACGATGGGCTTCTTTGTCTTCAACTGTTTGATGGCATGCCAGATTTGCTCGGATGCTACTGCCGATCCGCCTGGAGAATTCACGCGCAGCACTACAGCCTTCACATCATCGTCGTTGGCCAGTTTGTTAAGGGCATTGACTGTCTGATTGCCGATGATAGACTGTTCACCACCTGACATAAAGCCGGTAAGGGGATTGTCGATAATTTCACCGACAGCATAGTAGACGGCAATCTCATCACCCTCCTTCTTGTCCTTAGACTTCACATTGAGCATGTCTGAAAGGGTCAGCTGCGCAATCTCGTCATCCTTGTCGATTTTCAGGCGGGCCTTCATGTCAGCCTTAAACTCGTCAGGATACATCAACTTATCCACCAATTTTACCTTTACATAATCTTCAGGGCATGCAAAGGCGGCGATACTGTCGTTGAGCCACTGGTTGATGCTGGCTGCCGACACCTTACGGCTCTCGCCAATCTCCTTCAGCCAGTAGTCCCAGATGCCCTGAGAGTAGGCCATGCGCTGCTCACGGTCGTTTTCACTCATGTCTGAGCGGGTCTTGCTTTCTACATAGCTCTTATATTTTCCTACTCGTACAGCCTGATACTCCACGCCGACCTTGTCAAGGAAACCTTTCCAGTATTCACCCAATCCGCCCATACCTTTCATCTCGAGCATTCCTGTCTTGTTGAGGTAGACTTTGTCAGCAACAGAAGCCACATAGTAGGCTGCTTGCATGTAGTTGTCGGCATAGGCAACAATCCACTTGCCACTCTTTTTGAAATCTTTCAAGGCATCGCGCAACTGCTGGGCTGTAGCGGGAGAGTCGAAGGTTACAGTACCATCTTCCAGGTAGATTCCCTTGATGTCGTCGTTATCCTTCGCTTTGCGGATAGAGGCGATAAGATCGTCGAGCCCCATCTGGCTCATGTCGGCCATACCCAGGAAAGCATCAATGGGCGAGCCTTCCTGGCAGCGTTCCTCAACCGAACCACTGAGCCTAATCACAAATACGGAGTTGTCCTTGACTTTTGTTGAAGCCGAGTCACTGGCAATCATACCGACGAGGGAAATAACGAAAAAGAGTCCCGTTACAACTAAGAAAATTGCGATACCACAGACGGTGGCAAACGTCATTTTGAAGAATTGTTTCATAATAAGTCTTTTGATCTATTGTTACGTAACAGTTTGCAAAGATAGTGTAAAATGAATGAAATAGCAAATTTTTATGTAAGTTATTTGGCGTTTTTTGTTTTTTTGACTATCTTTGCATCCAAAACTAATCTCAAAAGAAATGAAAACAAGATTTTTTATGACATTGCTGATGTTGGCCATAGTGGTGGTCGCTATCGGCAAAAAGAAAGATGTGAAAAAAGAACTTTGGCCCGACGGTACGGAGATATCAGCATGGTTTAAGGATACGGCACGCGTAGATCTCTCAGGTCTGAAACATTACGACGTAACAGCCTATGGTGTCGACCGTTATGCAGATGGTGTACAGACCCAGCAGATTCAGGCCGTTATTGACCGTTGTGCCCAAGAGGGCGGGGGCGTAATTGTAATTCCCCGGGGTACTTTCCTCAGTGGTTCGCTATTTTTTAAACCAGGAACTCACCTCCAGATAGAAGAAGGCGGTGAACTGAAAGGTTCTGATCGTATACGCGACTTCAAGATTGTAAAGACCCGTATGGAGGGGCAGACGTTGGATTACTTCGCGGCTCTTGTGAATGCCGACGGCGTGGATGGTTTTACCATAACCGGTCCAGGCACTATCAACGGCAACGGTCAGAAATACTGGGAGGAGTTCTGGATACGCCGTAAATATAATCCCCAATGCACGAACCTGGAGGCTATGCGTCCAAGAAATGTCTATATCTCCAATAGCAAGAACGTGACGGTACAGGATGTGAAGATTATCAATTCTCCTTTCTGGACCAATCATCTCTACCGCTGCGAGAATGTGCGCTATCTCGGTTGTTTCATTTTTGCACCGACAGAGGGTGTAACGCCTGTCGATCCCAAACGGGGTGGCCCCAGTACTGACGCAATCGACTTAGATGTCTGCAAGAATGTACTGATTCATGGCTGTTTTATGCATGTCAACGACGATGCCGTGGTAATCAAGGGCGGCAAGGGAACTTGGGCAGACAAGAATCCCGATAACGGTCCTTGTTCAAACATTATCATCGAGGATTGTACCTACGGAAAGGTTCATGGCTGTCTGACGCTGGGGTCGGAGAGTCTCGACGACCATAACATTATCCTGCGCCGCATCGATGTTAAGGATGCTTCCCGAGTGCTCTGGCTCAAGATGCGCCCTGATACGCCACAGCATTATGAGTATGTCAGGGTTGAGGATATTACAGGCCAATGCGGCTCATTTCTGGTAGTACGCCCCTGGACACAGTTCTTCAAACCCGAGAATCGTGAGGATATGCCATTGTCGCAATGTAACAATATCTACATCAAGAATATCCAGATGAAGGTGAAGAATTTCTTTGATGTCGGAACGTCGGATAAGTACCGTTTGGTAGACTTTTCGTTTGAGGATGTCAACGTGACTGACGAGAAAGATGCTTTTGATGCAAGTGTGATTGAGGGCACAACAGTCAGAAATGTCATTATCAATGGCAAAAGTCGCTGACAAGTTGTCACATCTCTGATTCTTGGCACGATTTTGGCAGAAAAGAAGGCGGATGGTTGAAAAACTGTCCGCCTCTATATATAAATAAGGTATAACATTAAAATAAAAAGTATTATGAACATTAAACCATTAGCAGATCGCGTGTTGGTATTGCCAGCACCTGCAGAAGAGAAAATCGGTGGTATTATCATTCCTGACACTGCCAAAGAGAAGCCACTCCACGGAACCATCAAGGCCGTTGGCCAGGGAACAAAAGACGAGCAGATGATTCTGAAAGAGGGTGACGAAGTGCTCTATGGAAAGTACAGCGGCACCGAGCTCGAGTTTGAGGGAACCAAATATCTGATGATGCGTCAGAGTGATGTACTCGCAGTGATTGAGAAGTGATTGAACATTGAAGGTTGAACATTGAAAATAGAAGATTATGGCAAAAGATATTAAATTCAATATTGACGCCCGCGATGCGATGAAGCAGGGTGTTGATCAGTTGGCAAATGCAGTAAAGGTAACCCTCGGTCCGAAGGGTCGTAACGTGGTGATTGAGAAGAAGTTCGGTGCTCCTCAGATTACAAAAGACGGTGTAACCGTAGCCAAGGAGATTGAGCTGGAGGATAAGTTCGAGAACACAGGTGCACAACTCGTAAAGAGCGTAGCCTCAAAGACTGGTGATGATGCTGGTGACGGTACCACTACTGCTACCATTCTCGCCCAGGCTATCGTTAGCGAGGGTCTGAAGAACGTCACTGCTGGTGCTAATCCGATGGATCTGAAACGTGGTATCGACAAGGCTGTGAAGGCTGTGACTGAGCACATTGCCAAGAGTGCTGAGCAGGTGGGCGATAACTACGATAAGATTGAACAAGTAGCTACCGTTTCTGCTAACAACGATAAAGAAATCGGTGAGTTGCTGGCTGAAGCTATGCGCAAGGTTTCTAAGGACGGCGTGATCACCATCGAGGAGAGCAAGAGCCGTGACACCCATATCGGTGTGGTAGAGGGAATGCAGTTCGATCGTGGTTATCTGTCTGCTTACTTCATCACCGACAGCGAGAAGATGGAATGCGTGATGGAGAACCCTTATATCCTCATCTACGATAAGAAGATCTCTAACATCAAGGACTTCCTGCCTATCCTGCAGCCTGCTGCTGAGAGCGGACGCCCCTTGCTGGTAATTGCTGAGGATGTGGATTCTGAGGCTCTGACCACACTTGTTGTCAACCGTCTGCGTGGTGGTCTGAAGATCTGCGCAGTGAAGGCTCCTGGCTTTGGCGATCGCCGTAAGGCCATGCTCGAGGATATCGCTACCCTTACTGGCGGTGTGGTAATCAGTGAGGAAAAGGGTCTGAAGCTGGAGCAGGCTACCCTCGAGATGCTGGGTACTTGCGACAAGGTAACCGTTTCTAAAGATAACACGACCATCGTCAACGGTGCCGGTGACAAGCAGGCTATTCAGGACCGTATCGCTCAGATCAAGAAGGAGATTGAGGTGACAACCTCTTCTTACGACAAGGAGAAGCTGCAGGAGCGTCTGGCTAAGTTGGCCGGTGGTGTAGCAGTACTCTACGTAGGTGCTAACAGCGAGGTAGAGATGAAGGAGAAGAAGGATCGCGTTGACGATGCACTATGTGCTACTCGTGCCGCTATTGAGGAAGGTGTTGTTGCTGGTGGTGGTACTACCTACATCCGCGCTCAAGAGGCATTGGCTAGTCTGAAGGGCGACAATGCCGACGAGCAGACAGGTATCAACATCATCTGCCGTGCTATCGAGGAGCCTCTGCGTCAGATTGCCTACAATGGTGGTGCTGAGGGCGCTGTGGTCGTTCAGAAGGTTCGTGAGGGCAAGGGCGACTTCGGTTTCAATGCCCGTACCGATGTCTACGAGGATCTGCGCGAGGCTGGAGTCATCGACCCTGCCAAGGTGGCCCGTGTGGCTTTGGAGAACGCCGCTTCTATCGCCGGCATGTTCCTCACCACAGAGTGTCTCATCTGCGACAAGCCAGAGAAGGAGCCTGCTATGCCGATGGGTGGAGCCCCAGGCATGGGTGGCATGATGTAATCAACTGAGTACAAGAGAGGTGAGGCAAAATGGTTTAATTTTGCTAAGCTTACATAACAAATTTGGGGGATGGGTGTTGAACCCATCCCTTTTTGGTGGCTTTTTGTACGCGCACAAGCTATTTTTTATGCAGAAAATCTTGGTGGAGAAGTGGAAACATAGTACCTTTGCAGCCGTAAAAGGAAAAATGCCTCCTTTTTATAAGATAGTATTAGATACTTTTAAGTAAAAGATATTTTTTTGATTTGTTTTAGTAGATTAGTTTTTAAGTAGTTTGTTTTTGAAACCGGTTGTCGTGAGACAGTCGGTTTTTTTATTAAGGATTTAAGAAAGATTGTTTGTCCGTATCAACTTTTTTTGTAACTTTGCACCCTGATGAGAAAACTAATCTTACTATGTGCCGTGCTTTTGGGCTCATTGTCTTACGCCCAAAAGCAGAAGATCGGCGACTTCATCGAGTCAACGTCCTACAACCTCGACAAGATAGGTGTGGAACGTCATCAGCAGTATTTCCCGGAGAATGGTGGCTTTGTCTGTGAGAATGGTGAGAACCGTTTTACCAGAGCGTTATATGGCAGCAACACGGACTGGCGGTTGGAGACAAGCGATCGCCCAGTCTTTGCTGTAGTGAAGAAAGGCCATCATCGCAATATCCGATTTGTGGTGAATGACGTGCCCCTTGACTCTACTGACTATTGTAGGGCGGAGTATAAGGATGGTTTACGCCGTTATCTTCTGAGAGACAGAAGGTGGCAAGGTGCTGAGCTGATGATAGAGACGGTCGCCATGCCTGACAGCGAAAAGGCTTTATGGAGATTCGAGGCTACATCTCCAATGAAGTTGCGCGTGCTGGTTTGTGGCATTTTTCAACCCAAACTGCATCGTAATGGTGACATCGGGGCCGATGCTCCTGGCGTGTTGGAGGCTGTGGGAGATCCTATACAAACCGTTGACATTTTATTAGGAACAGAAAATTATCTGGAAGTCATCCTTGATCATGTCAGGGAGGCAGGTGTTGAAGAGGGAAAGGCAGATTTTAAGAAGTCAGTGGAATACGCTAGGCAATTGTCCGACCGTATCCGGTTTGACACTCCCGATCCTTATATTAATACCCTCGGTGGGGCACTGGCCCTGGCTGCTGATGGAGACTGGGATGGACAGACATGGCTACATGGTTGTGTGGGATGGCGCATGCCGTTGGCTGGTTGGCGCGCAGGTTATCTGGGTGATGTACTGGGGTGGAATGACAGGGCGCTTTCGCATTTCAATGCCTATGCCAAAAGTCAGGTGACAGAGGTGGAACCTGTGATACCACATCCCTCGCAGGACTCCACCCTGAACCTTGCCAGAGCCGAGAAGCGCTGGGGCACACAGATGTATTCGAATGGTTATATCTGCCGTAATCCAGAGCGCAATGACCAGATGCATCATTACGATATGAATCTAAATTACATGGATGAACTACTCTGGCATTTTCAGTATGATGCTGATACTGCTTATATGCGTCGAATGTGGCCAGTCATCCAGCGCCATCTGGCATGGGAGAAGCGTAATTACGATCCTGATGGTGACCATCTTTATGATGCGTACTGTTGTATTTGGGCAAGTGATGCTTTATATTATAATGGTGGGGCAGTAACTCACTCTTCTGCTTACAACTACCGTGGCAACAAACTGGCAGCCAGGATAGCGGCCCTGATTGGAGAAGACCCTGAGCCATATCGCAGTGAAGCAGATGCCATTTTAAAAGCTATTGACCAGAGGTTGTGGCTGCCAGAGAAGGGCACATGGGCTGAATACCAAGATGGAATGGGACTCAAGCGGACGCATGAGCATCCTGCTGTCTGGAGCATCTACACCCCAATAGACTGTGGAGCCTGTACCCCGAAACAAGCCTTTGACGCAACTCGTTATATAGATGAGCATATACCCCATATCGATGTTGAGCAGACAGAATATCAGACCATTGCCACCAGCGACTGGCTGCCGTATTCTTGGAGCATCAATAATGTGGCGGCTGCCGAGGTGATGCATACAGCATTGGCTTACTTTAAGGCAGGTCGTTCAGAAGAAGGCTATCGTCTGATGAAAGGAAATATTCTCGACCAGATGTATTATGGTTCCAGCCCTGGAAATTTCGGACAGATCAGTTATTACGATGCGGCGCGTGGCGAGTGCTATCGTGACTTCGGCGACTGCATTGGTATTAGCAGCCGTACTTTGTTGCAGGGACTTTTCGGCATCATCCCGCAGGCTCTCGACGGACAATGCATCATTCGGCCGGGTTTCCCGTCGGAATGGGAGCACGCTAGCATAAATACACCCTACCTTTCATATAAATTCAGCCGTAAGGATGGTCACGATGTCTTTGAGATTACCCAGCACTTCACCCGCCCTCTGAAGATTATCCTTCGCCAGAACCTTGGTAATGGTGAGTATCGTGACATTGAGGGCACTTGTGAAGCACATCAAGTAATAGATGTCTCCTCCCCAAAGCTCTCTTTCGGGCCATCCCAGGGGGCTCCTGACTCAAGAAAGGTTAATTCCGGGCTTGAAGAGCCTGATTTTTCGAAAGCCTTCCATCCGCAAGAGATAGATGGTCGTTTCAACGCCAAAGTCGATGATATCTTTAAGAACAGATACCTCTCACCTCGTCCTCAAACCACCACCCTGCAGATTCCCACGCAAGGTATCGGCGAATGGTGCCATCCTCAGTTGACGGCAGAGATCAATGACTCCGTATTCCGCACCCTTATCAGGGATGGCGTATTTAAGGTGGCTGGTGTTCCATTCATAACACCCGCCAAGGGAAATAACATCATTTACACCTCTCTCTGGGATAACTACCCGGATAGTGTGACCATGCCGCTGAAGGGTAGGGCTGAGTCGGCTTATCTGTTGATGGCAGGTTCAACGAACCACATGCAGAGTCGTATTGACAATGGATTGGTGATTATTACCTATACAGACGATACCTGCGATACCCTTGCCTTGCGGAATCCCGACAATTGGTGCCCTATTGAACAAGACTACTACATTGACGGCAAGGCTTTTCAGACGGCAGCACCTCGTCCATACCGCGTTTGTCTTGGAACGGGGGATGTCAGTCGTAACCTCGGCAAGACCCTGCATCTTCAGGGGGTCTATGGCCGTGAGATTCCTGGTGGTGCAGCCCAAATGCTGCGTATGCCTCTCAACGCGAAGAAGAAATTGAAATCGCTTACTCTGCGGGTCCTTTCCAATGATGTGGTCATTGGATTGATGGCCGTAACCCTCCAATAATTGTTAATTTTCAATTTCCTATTATTAATTCTCAATTAAAAGAACTACCTTTGCAGTCGTTATGCAGAAACTTATAGATCTCTATAGAGAATGGAAAGGAGCTGAACCGGCTAATGTTCAGCAGATTCCTGGAGGAGGAAGTAATCGTACCTATTTCCGCCTGACCGATAATGAAGGCCAGACAGTGGTAGGGGTCATTGGTACCAGCCGTGATGAGGATCATGCCTTTATCTATCTGACGGAGCATTTTAACCGATGGAAACTTCCTGTTCCGACTGTCCTGGCTTCCAGCGAGGATCAATTACGTTATCTGCAAACAGACCTTGGTAGCATGTCGCTCTTTGATGCCATTCGTGGTGGACGTGAGGCTGGCGGACGCTATACGTTGAAAGAACAGGACCTCTTGAAGCGCACTATTCGCGAACTTCCTAATATCCAGATTCGGGGAGCGCAAGAACTTGACTTTTCCAATTGTTACCCTCAGGCAGAGTTTAATGTCGACAGCGTGCTGTTTGACTTGAACTATTTCAAGTACTGTTTTCTGAAGGCTACTGAGCTTGATTTCCATGAACTGAAATTGGAAGCCGATTTCCGCCTTTTTGCAAAGGATCTGACGAATGACACCTATACTATCGGCGAGTGTTTCCTCTACCGTGATTTCCAAGCACGTAATGTGATGCTTGACCACGAAGGTAATCCATGGTTTATTGACTATCAGGGAGGTCGTAAGGGCCCCTTCTATTATGACTTGGCTTCGTTCCTATGGCAGGCTTCGGCCCGCTATCCCCACAAACTGCGCAGGGAATTGGTCTATGAATACTATAACTCTCTGAAGAACTATACCGAAGTGCCGCCTGTGCGCCATTTCGTCAACCGACTGTCTCTCTTTGTACTCTTCCGTACTCTGCAGGTTCTTGGAGCCTATGGATTCAGGGGCTATTTCGAACAGAAGAAACATTTCATAGAGAGCATCCCCCCTGCCATTCAGAACCTTCGTGAACTGCTGGCCACCTCTTCCTCTTTCCATTATCCCTATCTGATGGATATTCTGCGACAGCTCACCGAGTTGCCTCAGTTTGCTCAGATTGAGACGATGGCCAGTCGAGCCGATGGCTATAAGACGACAGATCTGAATCCCTATAAAGCTCATCCTCAGGATGGTCCAGCCACCTTCTCGAAATATGATGCCCAAGGTCCGCTGGTGGTGAGAGTATTCAGTTTCTCCTACGGAAAAGGCATTCCTCAGGACGAGAGTGGCAATGGTGGCGGCTATGTCTTTGACTGCCGTTCTACCCACAACCCTGGCCGTTATGAACCCTATAAGAAACTGACGGGTCTTGACGAGCCTGTCATCCGTTTCCTTGAAGACGATGGTGAGATACTGACCTTCCTCGATAGTGTCTATAAGTTGGCTGATGCCCATGTGCGCCGCTACATCCAGCGTGGCTTTACCTCGCTGATGTTCTCCTTTGGCTGTACTGGTGGTCAGCACCGCAGCGTCTATTCAGCCCAACACCTCGCCGAACATATTCATGAGAAATTTGGCATTGAGGTCCGCATCTGTCATCGTGAGCAGAACATCACCCAGACCCTTGAGGCCAAGTTATAAGAAAAAATCGGTGTGCCTTAAAATAATTGGGTAATTCCTTGCATGGGTGAAAAAAAAGCATTACCTTTGCATCCGAATTTCGTCGGCATAGCTCAGCTGGTTAGAGTATCACCTTGACATGGTGGGGGTCGTTGGTCCGAATCCAACTGTCGACACTTCTCTCCGAAAAATGATGAAACAGGCGATGATATTTGCCGCAGGGCTCGGTACGAGACTGAAACCCCTGACAAACACGATGCCGAAAGCACTCGTGAGGGTAGGAGGACAGCCTTTGCTTTGGCATGTTATCATGAAGCTGAAGGCTGCTGGTTATGAGCGCATCGTGGTTAATGTTCATCATTTTGCCCAGCAGATTATCGACTATCTTCAGGCCAATAATAATTTTGGTATTGATATTCGTATATCCGATGAGACTGGCGGGCTGTTGGAAACGGGTGGCGGCATCAAGAAAGCCCTACCGCACTTTGATCCGGAGGCTCCGATACTGATTCATAATGTGGATATCTTGAGTAATCTCGACCTAAACACTCTTCCTGTTGATACGCCGCTGTTGGTCGTCAGCAGCCGTCCAACGAAGCGCTATCTACAGTTCGACGACTCTATGCGCCTTGTTGGTTGGAAGAACATTGAGACCGGAGAGGTGAAAGGCCGGGAGGGACATCCGCTTGCTTTCAGTGGTATTCACGTTTTCCATCCCTCGCTAGCCCCGTTGTTGGCTGACTGGCCGGAGCGATTCCCGATTATGGATTTCTATCTGAAATCATGTGCCAGCCATGTCATTAAGGGTGTAGAAGCGAAGGATCTCAGGCTGATGGATGTTGGTAAGCTTGATACACTTCAAGATGCTGAAGCCTTCATAGAAGGCTTATAATGTTCAATGGTCAATATTCAATTAATATAATAAGTATGACACAGAAGATTATTATTTTAGATTTCGGTTCTCAGACCACGCAGCTGATAGGTCGTCGTGTCCGTGAACTGGATACCTTCTGCGAGATTCTGCCCTACAACAAGTTCCCGAAGGACGACCCTAGTGTGATTGGAGTCATCCTGAGTGGCTCGCCTTACTCGGTTCATGACCCTGAGGCGTTCAAGGTTAATCTCGAGCAGTTTGTGGGTCGTATCCCTGTACTGGGAATCTGCTATGGCGCACAGTTCATCTCTCATACTCTCGGAGGAAAGGTTGAGAAGGCCGACAGTCGTGAGTATGGCCGTGCTAATCTCCAGACGGTGGACACGACGAACCCCCTCTTTAAAGGTTTTGAACAGCACTCGCAGGTATGGATGAGCCATGGTGATACCATCACCGCTATCCCCTCTGATTTCAAGGTGATTGGCTCTACTGCAGATGTAACCAATGCTGCTTTTGCCAGCACTACGCAGCCTGTATGGGCCGTGCAGTTCCACCCCGAGGTATTCCATACTCTTCAGGGCAAGCAGCTGCTTCAGAATTTCGTGGTTGACATATGCGGTTCGCGTCAGGAGTGGAGTGCTGCTTCATTTGTTGATTCCACAGTGGCAGAACTCAAGGCACAGTTGGGTCAGGATCGCGTAATCCTTGGTCTCTCTGGCGGTGTCGATTCCTCAGTGGCAGCCGTGTTGCTGAATCGTGCCATTGGCAAGAATCTGACGTGTATTTTTGTTGATCATGGTATGCTCCGCAAGAACGAGTTTCGTCAGGTAATGGACGACTACAAGGTGTTGGGCCTGAATGTGATAGGAGTCGATGCCTCTGAGAAATTCTTTGCTGACTTGGCAGGTGTCACCGATCCAGAACAGAAACGTAAGATTATTGGCCGTGATTTCGTTGAGGTGTTCAATGCCGAAGCTAAGAAGATTACCGATGCCAAATGGCTTGCTCAAGGCACTATCTATCCCGATCGAATTGAGTCGCTGAACATTACTGGTAAGGTCATCAAAAGCCATCATAATGTTGGCGGTCTGCCCAAGGAGATGCATCTGCAACTTTGTGAGCCGCTGAAGTGGCTGTTTAAGGACGAAGTGCGCCGTGTGGGTCGTCAGTTGGGTATGCCCGAGCATCTCATTACCCGTCATCCCTTCCCTGGTCCTGGCCTTGCTGTTCGTATTCTGGGTGATATCACTCCCGAAAAGGTTCGTATCCTTCAGGATGCCGATGACATCTATATCCGTGGACTGCGCGACTATAAGGTAAAACTCTCTGGCGAGGAAGCTCGTAAGGTGCTGGCTGCAGGAGTCCCTGCAGAGATGCAGGACGGCGAGATTGAGGTTTCGCTCTACGACCAAATCTGGCAGGCTGGAGTTATCCTTTTGAGTACAGTCCGTAGTGTTGGTGTGATGGGCGATGAACGCACCTATGAGCATCCCGTTGCCTTGCGTGCCGTTACTTCTACCGATGCTATGACTGCCGACTGGGCCCATCTGCCCTACGAGTTCATGGCCAAGGTGTCGAATGAGATTATCAACAAGGTGCGTGGCGTCAACCGCGTTTGCTACGATATCTCTTCCAAGCCGCCTGCTACCATTGAATGGGAGTGAAAGAAGTTTTTTGCCCCTAAGATGGATATTGCCTTATAATATATATAATAAGGTGTAATGATCGTGATAACAGCTGAAAGTGTGTGCTTTCAGCTGTTATTTGTTTAAAAATAGTTAAACTAGAATTCTCGGTCTATATTATTGGGCTTTTTGCGTATAAAAAAAAGAATAGGGGTTGCATGTTTATAAGAATAATTGTATATTTGCCACGTAATCGAAAAAGGAAGCTAAATTAATCAACCCTAAACGGAAAATTTGCCTAGAACATTAAGTAAGAGATCACTTAGGCTATATTACTATTCTAATTAATTAATTTTTTATGTACAACTATTCTAAATTTCTTTCTGCTATCTATGCGGGAGTCTTTTTATTGGGAGCGTCCATGTCTGTGGTTCCGGCCATGGCAGTTGAGGCTGTTGCCCAAGCAAAAACTTCTGTACAGGTAAAAGGCGTAGTCCTCGACACGAGTGATCAGCCGATCATCGGGGCAAGCGTCATTGAAACAGGCACTCAAAGTAATGGTACATTGACAGGCCCTGACGGCTCGTTCACCATCTCCATTGCCAGAGGCGCAAGTCTGAAAATCTCTTATGTCGGTTATAAGACCGTGACAGTCAAGCCTACAGCAGGAAAGACCGTTCAGGTGGTTATGGAGGAGGACTCCGAGGTCCTGAACGATGTGGTGGTAGTGGGTTATGGTACTCAGCGTAAGAAACTGGTGACCGGCTCTACCGTCCATGTGACGTCCGACAAGATTGCTGAGGTGAATGCTGTGGATGCCTTTGGTGCCCTGCAGAGTCAGGCTGCCGGTATGAACATCGTGATGAACTCAGGACAACCCGGTGAAAGCTATCGAGTGGTAATCCGTGGTATGGGTACTGCAGGTTCCAACACCCCGCTGTATGTCATTGACGGAGTTCCTGGCGGTTCTATAACCGACATCTCTCCGAATGATATTGAGAGTATCGATGTGCTGAAAGATGCAGCCTCGAGTGCCATTTACGGTGCCCGTGCTTCTAACGGTGTAATTCTGGTAACTACCAAGAAGGGTAAGGCTGGCCGTGTGCAGGTGACATTTGATGGTTACTTGGGTTGGCAGAATCCTAATACCAACGACGTGACACCGCTGAACGCCAAGCAGTATATGGAAATCAACGATAAGGCCTATGAAATTCAGGGCGTGGCCACTTATGACTGGCAGAAACTGATTCCGAAACAGTATGCTCAGATCATGAACGGCACCTGGAATGGAACGAATTGGCTGGAGGAGACCACCATCCATAATGCCCCAATGCACAATGCCTCACTGAACATTACGGGTGGCAGCGACGTATCGCGCTTCTCACTTGGTTTTAGTAAGTATCATCAGACTGGTACCATCGGCTATCCTGCCGATCCGAAGTATGACCGCTATACCGTCCGCCTGAACTCTGACTACACACTCATCAAAAAGAAAGGTCGTGAGATCCTGAAGGTGGGAGAGAATGTGACCTTCTCTTCCACGAATAAGCAAGGTGTATCGATTGGTGGTATATATGGCAACAGCATCCGCAACCTATTGGCCATGTCGCCGTTATTGCCTGCCTATAATGATGAGGGTGGCTTCTATGAATATAAGGACATCGTGGCCGACCAGTGGGATTTCAGCGCAGAGATGTCTAACCCTCTGGCAGCGATGAAGTATGATGAGGGTTATGGCTATACCAAGGGTTGGCGCCTGCAATCGAACTTCTTCCTGGAGTTCATGCCTATAAAAGGCCTTACCTACCGTGCAAGTGCTGGTTGGCTCTACCGTCACAGAGAAGGCCGCAGCTATAAGCCCGTCTATGAGCTGAGCACGAAGAAGTCGAACCCCAACGATGATGTGAGTCAGAACCAGTCATACAATATCCGCTGGTCGTTGGAGAACACTCTGAACTATGTGAAGTCGTTCGGCCTACATAACATTGACGCTCTGCTGGGTCAGTCTATTGAGAAGTGGGGTTATGGCAACAGTGTCAGCGTCACCAACTCCAACTCTCTCTTCCCGGGCTCCTTCGATCATGCCTATATTGCCAATGCCAACGTGGTTGATCCTGCCTATACCTCTATCGGCGGTAGTCCAGAGGATCAAGGTGCCTTGTCATCATTCTTCGGGCGTATCAACTACAACTATAATGAGACTTATCTGCTCTCTTTGGTACTTCGTGCCGATGGCTCTTCAAACTTCGCCCGTGGCAAGCGCTGGGGTTATTTCCCCTCTGTATCGGCAGGTTGGGTGATTACCAACGAAAAGTTTATGGAGAAGACCCAGAGCTGGCTTGACTTCTTCAAAATCCGTGCCAGCTGGGGACAGAACGGTAACTGTAACATTGCCAACTTCCAGTATGTGGGAACCATCGCCTTCGACGATCCCTACTATTTCGACAGCAAGGATAATCCTGGCATTGGTGCCTATCCTAATATCCTTCCCAACAAGGATGTGAAGTGGGAAACTTCTGAGCAGCTTGACTTAGGTTTCGATGCCCGATTCCTGAACAGTCGTCTGGGCTTGGCCTTCGACTGGTATAACAAAACCACCAAGGACTGGCTCGTTCGTGCTCCGATGTTGCTCCTTTATGGTACTGGTGCTCCTTATATCAATGGTGGTGATATCCAAAACAAAGGTATTGAGATTCAGTTGTCTTGGAATGACCGCATCGGCAAGGACTTCACCTATGGCATTACAGCCAACTTCTCGAAGAATAAGAATGAGGTAACGCGTCTGGCCAACTCCGAGGGTATCATCCACGGTGGATCAAACGCCATTGCCCAGAATACCGCTGAGCTCTATCGTCTGCAGGTGGGTTATCCTATCGGTTACTTCTGGGGTTATGCCATGGAGGGCATCATCCAGAACGAGGCTGACCTGCAGGACTACATCAACCGTAACTGCGGTGGTGACAAGAAGAATTCCCTGCAGGGTGAGTCGCTGCAGCCTGGTGATGTGAAGTTTGTAGATGTCAATGGTAACGGTAAGATTGATACTGGTGATGATGACAAGACTATGATTGGTGACCCGAATCCTGATGTGACTGTTGGTCTGAACATCAATATCGCCTACAAGGGTTTCGACTTGGCTCTGAACGGTTATGGATCATTTGGCCAACAGGTGGCTAAGAGCTATCGTCAGTTCTCCGACCATCCTGATGACAACTATTGCACGGATGTCTACACCAAGTACTGGACGGGCGAGGGTAGCACCAATAAATATCCGCGCTTCTCAGACGGTAAGAACGTAAATATGTCTGAGATTTCTCGCGTCTGGATCGAGGATGCCGACTTCTTCAAGATTTCACGCATCTCCTTCGGTTACGATTTCAAGAAGCTCTATTCCAAGCTTCCTGTGCAGAAATGCCGTCTCTATGTGTCACTCAGCAATATGTTCTGCTTCACTAGCTATTCAGGTATGGATCCTGAGGTGGGCTTTGGCAATGGAACCAGCTGGGCTTCTGGTATCGACTGCGGTTATTATCCCTCTTCCCGTGCATGGCAGGTGGGTCTAAACATCAACTTTTAATCTCTGAAGCGTTATGAAAACGACAATCAAATATCTTGTTGCATCAGCCCTGTGTGTGATGCTCTTCGCAGCCTGTGACGACTTCCTCGACACAGATAACCTTACGATGAAGGATACGTCGAACTTCCCCATCAACGAGACGGATGCCACTCAGATGGTAAATGGTATCTATTCCGTGATGAACAGAAATCTGGCTGATCCAGAGGAAGACCCCTTCTTTATTTTCGATATCGCCTCTGACGATCGTCTGGGCGGTGGTAGTCAGAGTAATATAGGTGCCCAGGGTGTCGACCGTCTGATGAACTCTTATGTAGACTGGATGAAACCGCTTTGGCAGCAGCGTTATGCCGGTATCAATCGTGCCAATAGTGCCTTAGAGACCATCGATAATGTGAAGGAGTGGAGCTCACCTGAAAAGAAAAACCAACTGTTGTGTGAGATTTATTTCCTCCGTGCCTGGTACTACTTTAATCTGGCTCAGGTGTTCAATGGTGTGCCCATCCGACTGACCACAGCAGCAGAGAATCTGCCCAAGTCGACTCCTGATGAGGTGTATGCCCAGATTGCTTCTGACTTGAAGGCCTCTATCGAGATTGCACCATCCACCAAGTATCCTGCTTTTGGCGATGGCCGTGTGTCGAAGTGGACAGCTGAAGGTATGATGGCCCGTGTATGGCTGTTCTATACCGGTTTCTACAATAAGTCGGAGCTGCCTCTGGCCGAAGGTGGAAGCGTTTCGAAGCAGCAGGTCGTCACTTGGCTCGAGGATTGTATTCAGAATAGCGGCTATGGCCTGGTGTCCGATCAGCGTAACCTCTGGCCATATACGAACCCCTATACAGGAAGGGATTATAAGTATGATCTTGATAATGGGCTGAACTGGGAAACCGACGAGAACAAGGAGAACATGTTTGCCATCAAGATGTCGAACAAGCCGGGTTGGAGTGCTGACTCTCAATTGCGCCACAACCGTATTGTAGAGTTCTATGGCCTGCGTAAGACCACAGCCGATGCCTTCCCGTTCTCTGTTCAGGGTTATTCGAACGGCCCTGTATGTGAGAAACTGTGGACAGACTGGGCTGCCGATCCTGACTATGCAGGCGACTATCGTCGTGAAGGTTCTATCTGCGACCGTGCCGTTGAGATACCTAATTATAAGGGCGATCCTGCCAAGGAGGTGGAGAATACCAATTTGCTGGCAAAGAAATATATCGGCTGTGAGGCCATTGATCCAGAGACTGGTCAGCGTATGCTGAGCTATGGCTACTTCTATGGCTCGGAGAACAACCGTCAGACGGGTCTGACACAATCTCTTGTATGGCTGCGCTTCGCTGATGTGTTGCTCATGCACTCAGAGTTGACTGATGGTAAGGCCATCTACAACGGCAAGAGTGGCATGAATGCTGTCCGTGAGCGTGCCAAGTTGCCTGAGATTCCGTATAGCCTGACCAATCTGAAGAAGGAACGCCGTTATGAGCTTTGCTTCGAGGCTTTGCGCTGGAACGACCTGCGCCGTTGGGGTGATGTTCAGGAGAAAGTGAAGAATCAGGTGGGCAACAAGATTACGAATCAGGGTATCCCTGGCGAGTATGCGTTTACCAACGACTTCATGCAGCGTTATAATGAAACGGGTGGTGGCTTCTTTAAGATTCCTGAGGATCAGGTAACCCTTTCAGAAGGTGTTTTGGAGCAGAATCCCGGCTGGGGTGACGGAACGAACTGGGCAAAAGGTGATCTTCCCTACAAGTTCAAATAATAAGAATAAAGCCTCGCCAATCGGCGGGGCTTTATTATCACTTACTTATTCTTTAACAGGTCGCGGATCTCAGCGAGCAGTTCCTCCTGTGTAGGTCCTGCAGGAGCCTCTGGAGCGGGCTCTTCCTTTTTCTTCAGCTTGTTCATGCCCTTGATCATCAGGAAGATACAGAAGGCGATGATGATGAAGTCAATGATGTTCTGGATGAATTGGCCGTATGCCAAGACTGCTGCACCTGCCTCCTGGGCCTCGGCTAATGTTTTGTACTCGCCATCACCAAGATTGACGAAGAGGTCGGTAAAACTCATACCACCTGTCATCTTGCCGATTAACGGCATGAGAACGTCACTAACGAGAGAGGTGACAATCTTTCCAAAAGCACCGCCGATGATTACACCGACTGCCATGTCCATCACATTGCCCTTAACGGCAAACTCCTTGAATTCTTTAATAAATCCCATAATCTTAATGTTTAATGTTTAACGTATAGAGTTTAAATTTGTAATCTGCATTTTGCAATCTCTGACTTGTCATCTTCGATTTAGAGTCTTTTCACTTTTCACTTTTAACTTTTCACTTCTTTTTAGACTGAAACTGCGTGCAAATATAGGAATTTTTTTGTAACTTTGCATCCGAAAAAGAAAAAAAGTTTATCTAAAAGCATAAAATAGTTAGTAAATTAGGTATAAACCCATTTAATTTTAAGTAAAATGACAAAAGTAGCAATTAACGGTTTTGGCCGTATCGGTCGCCTCGCTTTCCGTCAGATGTTCGAGGCTGAAGGTTATGAAGTAGTAGCAATCAACGACTTGACAAGTCCTAAGATGCTCGCTCACCTGCTGAAGTATGACACCGCTCAGGGTGGTTTCTGTGGCAAGTTCGGTGAGAACAAGCACACTGTAGAGGCTGGTGAGGATTTCATCGTAGTTGATGGCAAGAAGATCACTATCTATGCTATTCCTAACGCTGCAGAGCTGCCTTGGGGCAAGCTGGATGTAGACGTTGTTCTGGAGTGCACAGGTTTCTATACTTCTAAGGAGAAGGCTTCTGCTCACCTGACTGCTGGTGCTAAGAAGGTTGTTATCTCTGCTCCTGCTGGTAACGATCTGCCCACCATCGTTTACAATGTAAACCACAAGACTCTGACTCCTGCCGACACTGTTATCTCTGCTGCTTCTTGCACCACTAACTGTCTGGCTCCTATGACGAAGGCTCTGAACGACTTCGCTCCTATCCAGAGCGGTATCATGACCACTGTACACGCTTACACTGGCGACCAGATGATCCTCGACGGTCCTCAGCGCAAGGGTGATGTTCAGCGCGCTCGTGCTGGTGCTCAGAACATCGTTCCTAACTCTACTGGTGCTGCCAAGGCTATCGGTCTCGTTATCCCCGAGCTGAACGGTAAGCTGATTGGTGCTGCTCAGCGCGTTCCGACTCCCACTGGTTCTACCACTATCCTGCACGCTGTTGTTAAGGGTGAGGTAACTGTTGAGGATATCAACGCTGCCATGAAGGCTGCTCAGAACGAGTCATTCGGTTACACTGAGGAGAAGCTCGTTTCTAGCGACATCATCGGTATGAAGTTCGGTTCACTCTTCGACGCTAACCAGACCATGGTTTCTAAGATTGGTGATGGCAACTCTCTCGTACAGGTTGTTGCTTGGTACGACAATGAGAACTCTTACACTTCTCAGATGGTTCGCACCATTAAGTACCTCGCTGAGCTGAAATAAGATTATCACTCAGATAAATAAAAAAATGGCCGTCCGACGAAATCGGACGGCTTTTTTTATGTAACTATATTTGGTTTTTCGCTCACTTATTCGTACCTTTGCAGTCGATATGCAACAAATCTATGTAATTAGGTGTATCCTTTCCTTTTTCCTGTTACTGCCTCTGCATGCTTTGGCAGATAATCAGGGTGAAAAGTTGTTGGACGAAGCCGACAGCCTCTATGCCTTGCAGCAATATGATGCTGCAGGGGAGGCAGCCCAGAAGGCTTTGTCACGCTGTAAGGATGGAGAGCTGGAGGCTGATTGTCTGAACCTGCTGGCTATTATCCACGTCAGGAAGGGCGAGTTTGATAAAGCTGTCACCTACGCCAAGCAGTGTTATGCGCTGGATGAGAAGTCGGGCGATCCCGATGCGATGTCTTCAAGTCTTAATACGCTGGCAGGTATCTATATGAGTATGCGCCAGCCTCAGGAGGCAGAGAAATATGTGTTGAAGGCGATTGACTTTGCCCAAAAGGCCAATAATCCGCAACGTCTGGCCGTCCTTCATGGTATGGCCTCCGAGGTGTATCATCATCTGAAACAGGAAGAGCGTTCGCTCGATTATGCCACGAAGGCTTATGAGATGGAACGGGAACTAGGACGTGAGGACAAGATGGCCATCCGTCAGGCTGAGCGTGCCTCGGCTCTTGTCTCCCTCAAACGCGATGCTGAAGCTCGGAAGGCTTTGGATGAGGCCATTCCTGGTCTGCGCAAGAGTGCAAATATCCATTCATTGGGTATTGCGTGCAACCAGATGGGATTGCTGATGCATCAGGAGAAGAACGACTCTGCTGCTGTGCGCTACTTCAACGAGGCCCTTCAGATATTCCTCTCCCAGCACGACCTTTTCAACGAGAGCCATAGCCGTAAGGGACTTTATGAGGCTCTGCGCCATACGGATCCAGACTTGGCGATGGAGCACAATGACCGTTACAATGCTCTGCGTGACTCCATCTACGATAAGGATACTGGCGAACTGCTCTCAAAGTATGCCGTTGAATATGGCTATAATGAGCTGCAGGCAGAGAATGAGGGTATGCGCTCTGATCGTCGCCTATCATATATAATAGGTGTCGTCGTGGTCCTCTTGATGCTGGCTGTCCTAGCCTATGGTTTCTGGCGTTATCGTCGTGCCCGTCGTCGTATTCAGGAGTTGATTGCTGAGATTTCCAAGTTGCGTGAGGGTGCTGTTTCTCCTGTAGAAGTGGCTGCAGAGCCCGAAGGGGAGGAGCCTGTTAAGGAAGAGCAGCCAGATCCGGATCGTCAGTTCCTTTTGCATCTGATTGATGTGGTCAATGCCAATCTGCCTTCAGGGCGTTATGGCGTTGAGGACATAGCCAGTGAGATGAACATGGGTGTGCAAACCTTCCGTCGTCGCCTGCTGAGTGTTACTGGTGAATCGCCCAAGGCCTTCATCTCTGCCATTCAGATGGAGTTGGCTGCTAAGTTGCTGACTGACAGTCCTGATATGTCTGTCACTCAGATAGCTAATCGTTGTGGTTATGACGAGGTTACCAGCTTTGGTCGTACATTCAGGAAAACTTATGGCATTTCACCTTCCCAATATCGAGAAAATCATTAACTTTTAAAACTTAAAAAACGATGAAGAAAGCAATCTTTTTGAGACTGGCAATGGCTTTGGCCCTGCTACTCACAGTGAATGTAAACGTGATGGGCGATACACTCCGTAAAGGTGGTAGTATCGTGGGTAAGATTGAGGCTAATGGTGATGTACGCCTTAATGGTTCTATCGTGGGTCGCTTCGAGAGCAATGGTGACATTCGTGTTGGTGGTTCCATCGAGGGCAGGATTGAAAAGAATGGCGACATCCGCAAACGTGGTTCCATCATTGGTAGGGTGGAGTCCAATAACGATATCCGCATCAATGGCTCCATCGTTGGTAGAGTGGAGAAGAATGGCGATATCCGCTACAAGGGCTCTATCATTGGAAGGGCGGAGCAGATGACTGATGTACGTCGTGTGGCTGTGATGTATTTCTTTGGATTCTTCAACATGTGACGTTTGGTCGTTTACCGTAACTAAAGATAGGGTTTAGTCCGGGTAAAGTATAAGTTTACTCCGACTAAACCCTATCTCTTTTTGGGGGCAAAAAAGTCCCATTTCATCGCTTTTTTAGGGCGTAGAGTGCAATTTGTAAGATTTTGTAGAGTGGTTTTCGCTTTTTTGGAAGAAAATGTTCTCTATGCATCACGCTTTTCTTCGTAATTTTGCAGCGTGAATGAATCAACGTGAGTATGGGTAAGCAGTTGACAGAGCGACAGAGGGCAATGCGACAGACAGCCTTCGACTATCTTCACTTCCTGGCAGATCAGGAGATGATGATTGAGCGTATTGTCACCCAGAAACTTACTGAGATGCAGCCACAAATAGAGCAGATGATAGAGGAAAAGGTAGCTCAGCGACTGGAACAAATCAAGCCCCCATAGAGAAAATGAACTGCAGTATTTCGTTGAAATATCGAAAATAATTCCCGTCACGTTTTGACGGACGGCAATATTTTTGTATATTTGCAGCCGAAACCAATAAGATAACATGAGATGAGACGACTAAATTATTAACTTAATACATTAAAATTATGGCTTATACAGAAACAACAACAACGGGGTATGGAACCCGAGTGGGAAATTCTTTTAAAGCAATTGGCAGTGGCTTCCTGATGTTTGTGCTGGGTACTGCACTGCTGTGGTGGAACGAAGGTCGCGCTGTCAAGACCGAGAAGATGCTCGATGAGGCAGGAAGTGCCTATGTGGAGATGGAGAATCCTAACAAGAAGGACGCCTCTCTGGATGGTGAACTGATCTGTGGTACGGCGATGGCTACGACAGAGGATTCGCTGATTGATGCTGAGTTTGGCATTGGTGCCAACGCCATCGCTATCCGTCGTTCTGTGGAGTACTACCAGTGGGTGGAGCACGAGCAGACCAAGAAGGAAGACAAACTGGGTGGCAAGGAAGTGACCACTACCACTTATACATATTCGAAGCAGTGGGTATCAAGTCCTGTACAGTCGAGCCAGTTCCATGATCCTGCCTATCAGAACAAGAATATGGTGCTGACCACTGTTGAGGATGCTGAGCAGTATGCAGAGAACGTATCGTTTGGCACCTACAAGCTGAACGAGAGCCTGATCCGTAGCATCTCTTCACGTGAGGGTATGGATCTGGCTATCTCTGAGGATATGCTGAAGCAGTTCGACAAGAACACCCAGGCTGCCTACGAGCGTTTCTATGGTGTTCAGAAGAGCATCCAGCAGCCCACAACACAGCAGCCCGCTCAGTCGCCTGCCATCCCCGATTCAGTAAGAGCCCTGCTCTCTGACTCTGCCAAGGCTGTGCTCGACTCGCTGCAGGCTGTCAACGACAGCATCAAGAAGGCTATGGAGAATGCTGAGAACAAGAAGGACCTGCAGTATATCCATGTAGCCAACAACATTCTTTATTATGGACGTGTTCCTGGCTCGCCTGAGGTTGGTGATGTTCGTGTGACTTTCGAGAAGGTTGTTCCTGCCAAGGTTACCGTTATGGCTGTGGTTGATGGTGATACCTTCAAGCCCTTCAAGGCTAAGAACGGCAAGCGCTTCCAGACCCTCGTGATGGGTAAGAAGAGTGGTGATGAGATCATCGAGGCCGAGAAGGAGGCCAACAACATGATTCTCTGGGCACTCCGTATCATCGGTATTATGATAGTCATCGGTGGTCTGAAGGGTATCTTCGGCTTCCTGACGACCATTCTCAAGGTGGTTCCGTTTATCGCAGGCATCTTTGGCTGGGGCGTTGGTATCGTATGCACCGTTATTGGTGTGGCCTGGTCGTTGATCGTTATTGCCATCGCATGGCTGTTCTATCGTCCGCTGCTGGGAATCAGTCTGCTGGTACTGGCTGGCTTCCTCGTCTGGGTATTTGCCTTTAAGGGTAAGGATAAGTTGAAGGAACTGGCAGCCAAGGGTAAGAATAAGGGTGCTGCACCAGCTCCTGTGGCAGAATAAGATTAAATATTGTTGTTAATGAAAAAAGTATTATTATCAATGGTGATGTGTCTGTGCGCCCTCTGTGGTGTACAGGCGCAGACCATTCAGAATGGTTCGAATTGGTTCGACGGTTCCGTACTCTATACCGCTAAGGTGCAGGGTAATGCCGTAACGATGGAAGGTATCGGCGAGCATGAAGGAGGCTTCAGATTCCATCTGACGAAAGTAGAAGGAAAGAACGGTGAGTATATCCTCACTGGTTCCGAGGAAGAGGCAGCATCGCTGCGTGCAAAGGTAGGTTGGCGTGTGCAGTATGTCCGTCAGGATGGTATGTACTTCCTGGCTGTCCGCAAGCCTAACGGTGATGCAGTATGGAAGATGACGCTTACTCCTGACAATCTGGAGAACAGCCTTGCCTTCGAGCGTTATCTGGAAAAGCAGCCCGTCAGTGACCAGCTGTCCCATTGTCTGCTGAACACCACTTATCTGGGACGTTTCTCTAAGGATGAGTTGCGCCTCATGCGTAATGAGATCCTGGCGCGACATGGTTGGAAGTTCCAGTCGAAGGATCTGCAGGAGCACTTTTCCAAACAGCCGTGGTATAAGCCTGGCAACAATAACAGTGCCATCAAACTTAACGTTATCGAACAGCTGAACATCCAGCTTATCAAGAGTGAGGAAACGGTGCCTGATACCTTCCGCAGCCATGGTGCTGACATCAGTCAATATGTAGGTGGACTGGCGGAAGACGGACGTGGACCTGACGAGATGGATGAAGATCAGGGAGGCGAGGCGAAGACCTATGTTGTGAGGACAGAGGAGGAATTCCTGAGTGCTTTGGGTAACAACCATACCGTCATTGTGGCCAAAGATACACATCTGAACCTGTCGCGTGTCTTGGAAAACGAGAATATGTTCAGGAATAAGCCTGGTCGTCGCTGGGCAAGTGATGCTACGGCAATCCTCAGCAAGGAACCAATAGTCGTGAGTGAGTATGAAACTGATGGTCGTCAGCTGGCATTGCTCAACTTCTCCGGACTCGTCATCAAGGGTCAGCAGAATGCAAGTATCGAGGTGGATCCCCGTTATTCCTACTGTCTCTACTTCATCAACTGCGACCACTGTGAGGTGCATAACCTGACCATTGGCCACACAGAGGGCGGCTATTGTTCTGGAGGTGTGATCGGTGTACGTGGCGGACGTCAGACCGTCGTGAAGGATTGTGATCTCTATGGTTGTGGAACCTATGGCCTCGACCTGATTGAGACCACCGACTTTGGTATGATTAACTCTAACGTCCATGACTGTACCTATGGCATCATGGAGCTCAGAAGTTGTACGGCTGTCAAGTTCAATAAATGTGACTTCTTCAATAATCGTGAGTATGACCTTATCGAGGGTCGTGGTGTTGAGGGTCTGACATTTACAGACTGTCGCTTCTTTGCCAACTGGGGCGATGCGCCTCTGTTTAATCTCGACAATACTTTCTATCTGATTAAATGTGAAATCTATCATCCTACGCAGAATCTGGGTTCTGTTGAGGAAGCAGAGCAGCTGCAGGGCCCGAGTAAGTGGGTGGATAATCCTCTTGATAGTAGTATTCAGAATCGTGGCACAGGCCCGCAGTAAGTGTCTGAGTATATTATAAATAAGGTGTATGAAGAAACTGTTCCTGATATTGACTGCCCTGATGGCTTGCACAATGGTGCAGGCCCAGGACAGGCATTTTGAGAGTTGTCCTCTCACAGTGATTAACGAGGGTTGGAAAACCAAGACCATCGACAATGTCATTAATGGTAGTCTTGGCATCATGCTCGAGCGCTTTGACCAGACATGGCCCACATGGATGGTAGGCGATGTGCGTGACGCTATGGAAAAGGGACTGTCTAAGGTGGTGCTTGATGACGAGACCGATCTGACTGTAATTGTTGATAGCAAGAACGGCTATGTCTCAGTGGGTGATGCTGGCACCGATGGCGAGTATATGTCAGCCTGCTATTGGAACCGTTCCAATGGTCATAAACTCTTAGCAGTCCTGTTAGGTAAGCCTACAGATCCCTGTATTGAGGTGTTGTGTACCTACGACTACGACCCTGCCAAGAAATGTCTCACCCCAGAACCTGCTATCCTGAAAGGCTACAGATGGGGCGACAAGGAGGGTTATACCCAACTGTTCTGTAAGTTGCCAAAGGAGGGTAAGAATGTGGTGGTACATGAGTGGGGGCAGGAAGAACCTCGGCAGCATACCTTTACATGGGACGGCATGAAGCCCGTATTCTCTAAGACTGAGCCCCTTGAATATGAAGATGGACTGAGTGACATTGTCGTGAACTTCAAAGGGCAGAGTCCTAACGTGAAAGACTTTGTGTCCGCCATCATCTCTCAGGATGAGATGGGCGAGGGCTGGGGCTCGATAAAAGAAAACTGGAAACTGTATCGTAATGGCATGAAGCTCATGCCTGGCTGCGAATTCATCGTCGACACCCAGAATGGTTATCTTGGTTTTACGGAAACTGATGATAATGAGCGTCAGGTGATAGAGTGCTGTTATTGGAACTACACCGACAAAAAACATAAGTTAGTGGCTATCTCTAACGATATCTTCGAGGACGGCGTACCTGTTGCCGGACAGTTCTCGGGCTTGACATTCTACAAGTATGACAATGCCACCCGCAAGATGGAACTAGTCTACGCCCAAGATCTGGGACTCGAGTTTGAAGCGCCTCCTGGTACGAGTATTGCTGCCCATGCCCTGCCGCGCCAGGGAAAGACCATCGTCTATATCTTCCACACCCCTTCTGGTAGGATAGAGAAACGTATGACATGGAACGGAAATAAGTTTGTACCTTGACGATATTGACGTATGAGAAAACTGATGTTTTTCGTCTTGCTGATAGCTGTGACAGTGCAGGCTCAGCCCAAGTACGAGCGTAAGGACTTTTCCTTCAAGACCACGAAGGTGAAGAATGCCGATGGCGACATCTCGGAGGTGAAACTGGGTACCTATGCTGGTGGTAAACTGGTCAAAGAGTACACCTATGAACTGTCAGTTCCCATATCAGAAGACCTGGCCGAACACGTTGGAACGGTAAGTGAAGAAGACCTCAATTTCGACGGTTATCCCGATGTGGATATCTACCTCGGCTATTATGGCGGTTTTTCCAATAATACCGAGCACGATGGCCTGCTCTGGAATCAGCAGCAGCATTGTTTTGTACAGGCCGAGGGCTATCATGGCATTGGCGAACCGCAACCCGACCCTGAGCGGAAGTGTATCTATACCGTACTTAGCAACGGACCTGATAAGCGTGTCACCAGCTATTACCGTTGGGTGGGCAATGAACTCCAGCTCTATCTGGAGAACACCTGGCGGATGGACGATGAAGATGTTGTTGATTTCAGCGGAATGCTCAATCTGCCCATCCAGTGCTATACTGCCAAACTCGATGGTCGTATCCCCATCATTATTGTGCTTCAGCGAAATGCCGACGATACGGTGGCGGGGTATATTTACTACCCTCGTGCCAAGAATCCGGCACCCATCATGGTCGTAGGCGGTTATACCCTCTACAACGGTGTAGGTATCTATGGGCTCGACGAATATCAACCAGATGGTAAGGTAAGCGGTTTCATCTCTTTGCAGCACCAGGTGGTTAACGGATGGGACGACAAGGTGGAGGGCACATGGACCAACCCCAAGACGGATAAAGAGATGAAAATCACAGATGTCACCTTCAGTCATGAATGCCCTAAATGGTTCACCAAGTCGCTGCTGACGCCTGAGGATCCTGGCAACATTGGCCGCGAATATTCTTTCCAACAGTGGCGTAGTGGATACGATGAATATCTGGGTGGCCATATCTCTTTCCGAGCAGTTGGTAAGAACAAGGTATACTTTGAATGTTCCAATATCGTGCGTAATCTCGCTGAGGGTAGAAGTGACGAAGGTCGTCCCGCCGTACTCAAGGGAAATATGTTTGAGTATCGTGATGTCAATGAGTGTGGCTATGGCTTCCGGGCAAAGTTCTATCCTAAGTTTGTGGTGTTGAAAACCATTACCGACAACGAGTCACTCGACTGCTTCGGTGCATTTTCGTCTTTTGACGGTATTTATATTAAGGTGAAACAATAATTCGACTCTTTTTGTTATGAAGAAGCTTTTGTGTCTTGTTTTCATTTTTGTTGCCTCAACCCTGCATGTGTGGGCAAGCAGTCCTGCTGATGAGGGAAAATCCTTCTTGGAGAGTTTCTATAAAGAAGGTGTTGAGCGTGACTTCAGCCCTAGCTTCCTGAAGATGTATCTCACGAAGAATGCCGTGAAGTATCTGCAGGACAGCTACGACTACGACAATGATGATGGCACGGCCATGGCCATCTGGCTGTTCTGGAGGGAGGCTGGTACCGACATTGGCGCCTTGAAGGAGTTTAAGGTCGACAAGGTCAAGGACAATACCTATAGAGTCGTATGCAGGTCGGATTTCAATGATGATTTCTATCAGTATACGGTCCTGTTTGGCTTAACCAGAATCGGCAATGCCTGGGCTATCGACACCATGAAGCCCGAAGGTGGCAAGATTGTCAGTGCCCAACAGGGTATCAAGGACGGCTCACGATGGAATGTCCGCAGTCTGGACTATTTTGCCAGTTGTGACGAGGCCAACGTTGTCACTTTCCATGCGATGAACGAGGGTGAGGAACTGGCATTTCGTCTGACGCCAGACAGCAATAAGGAAGATGAATATGTGCTGACTGATGATTCGCATGACAAAGGCTATAACCCCTACAGCACCCCTGCTCGTGTGAAGTACATCAAGAATGATGGATGGAAGCTGCTCTGTATCTACGACAAGAAAGGGCTGCTGCAGGATATCCTTGACGGCAGCCAGTACGCAGAGGGTCCGATAGTGGCGCAGAGTAAGTGGACGGCACAGATACAGGGTAAATATATTACCCACAACAATGAACCCGTCGAGATAGGTTGGAATAAGATAACCATAGGAGCCATTGATCTCACTTATGAGCATGTCACGTTCAACGACATGATCACTGGTGTCATCAAGATTGATGGCGGTACTCGCTTTCAGGGCATGTGGGAAGCAGTGGTGACCCTCGATGGTATCACGCTTTATAAGGTGGAGCAAGATGAGTATGGCTCGTTCAAGCGTCTGGGGGATAAGGAAAAGTTAATCTGGAACAGAAACGACAGACCGCGCTTCAACTATGCCTGTATGGTATTGCTTAACGACAAGCAGTTCCGTAAAATGAAGAAGTCCACTCTCCGCATCATGCGCAACGAGATCCTAGCAGTTCATGGCTACCGCTTCCAGTCGGAGGACTTACAGCATTATTTCTCTACGAAGGAATGGTATCAACCTGCAGAATCCAACAGCACTGTTAAACCCTACCTTCTCGAGCAGTTGAACATCGAACTCATCAAGGCCGAGGAGGCTAAACCCGATGAGGACCGCTATGTTACAGAAGAATAAAAAAATAGTCAACAATATGAAGAAACTGATGTTTATGGCCATCTGCGTGATGGCAGTGATGATGGGATGTAAGCAGAAAGGCCAGACTGCCGCTGCTGATGGAAAAGACTCGGTGGCAGCCGTCATCGACAGTATCATCGAGGAAAACGATACCACGCCATTACCCATGTTCCTCATTGGTAATGATGGCCAGTACATGCAGATGCTCTACTGGTCAAATATCGAGGAGCCCCAGAAAAGTGAAGGCGACGACGAGTATTTCGACGACTGGCATAGAAGTTGGGAGTATCAGGAGATGTTCCGTCGCAACGCTGCCCAGTATACCAATCTGATAAGAGATAATAAGATTGTGAAGATCAAGTTCATCGACGAGGTGCTGAAGGATCCTGATGGCAAAGCTCCCTCTACCGGTGAGATCCACCGTCAAGAGATTCCGTCGCTTTGTGCCCGTTTCGACTGTGTGAACTCCAAGGATAAGAATCTTGGCGACGGAGAGTCTTTGATTGACCGATGGGGCTTGGTGATTTGTACCGACAGCTATCTGAATTCGAGAAAGATGCTCCACATAAAGTCGTGCCAGAATGAGGATTATAATTATCCCAAACTCTCTGGCGATGTCGTAAGTCAGCTGGAGAAAGAGTATGGCATGAAGGCAAAGACAACGGCTCAGACTTGTATTATCGGCGATCGTTATACGATGGGCGTCGTAGAGTTTGAGGGTGAATATAAGAATGCTCCCAAGGATAAGTATGACGCTGACCGTAAGTTCGCTCTTGCCCTCGAGGTGCTGATCGACAGCGGCAAGGTGTTCAAGATAGAGGAGTTGGGCTATTACGATGAGACGTATGGAAGCAGCTGGAATGCTGATGCCGATGGCTATATTCCCAATACTGTCGTTGCTGCCTTCGAGGGGCCGAAAGGCTTGGAACTCTGTTACACTCACGGTGCTCCAGAGAGCTTCTGCGTCGGCATGATTTACTTGAGGGATGGAAAACTCGTTGAACACCAGTATGAGATGTACCATGCGCTGGTTGACGAGGAGATTCCTGTATGGAAGAAAGATATCGCAGAGATGCAGAAACTCTTCCTTGCTGCAGAGGGTGTCGACAGGACTGTGACGTTCACCAAGTGGGCTCATTGCTACATCGACTACGACAATGAGTGGATATGGCTCCGCGATAAGGACGAAAAGAATGGTGCTTTCTTTATCCGCCAGGATGGCAAATTCAAGCTGATAGCCGTGGAGACGCCTAAACTGAAACCCTCGCGAGGAGAAAAAGACGGAAAACAATATCTCAGCATCTCGGGCTCTGCTGGAGGGCCATCCATCTATTCGGAGATATTCGCCTTCAAGAATGGTCAGCAAGTGGAGCATTTCACGGCTCTCTTCGTCTATGGTGAGATTGATGAGTGTGGTCTTAATGGCAAGGACCTCACAAAGGAGGAGGGAAAGGCTTATTGTGACAATCTTCCTAAAGGTGAGAAGATCACGGCCTACTTCAAAGATATCGAAGCGGAGAACTGAATGAGGATCGGCAAATGAATAAGACGCTATTTACATTACTCGCCCTGTTTATCGGCAGCATGGCTGCTCACGCCCAGACATCGAAGGCGGAACAGTTGAAGTATATTCGCCAGACATACGCCAAGGCCAAGGAGCAAATGGCTGCCAACGGTAAAGACGGAAATCCAAGACGCGACATGACGGTAAGCCTGACGGACGGTGATGAGATCGACGCAGACTTTAGTCTTATTGATGAGACAGAACTCACATGTTACTTCGATAAGGTCAGACGATACCGCGACGATAACTTCTTCGAGGATAACCAGTGTTACTTCATCACTGAGAATTGGTCGTGTCATGGGCATACCCGTTACCGTGAGTTCCTTTTCGACCCCAAGGAAGGACATCTGCTTTTCATCTACTCCCACTACGAGACAGATGCTGGCACGCCTTTCGACTCACGCTTCTACTACGATGCGAAGGGAAATGTGATTGAACAGCTTCACAAGGTGAGGAATAAACCTGCCAGTGGAGTGGAACTGGAGGATATGCAGTCGGAGCAAGGAGAGAAAGCCTTGGCCGAAAAGTATCTCAGCGTGTTCAACGGTGTGATGGCTCCTGCCAAGGAGTGGGAGGATGGTCCCGTGAGGAAAACCACCCCGAAAGACGATCGCATGAGTTTCATCCGTAGCACCTATGCCCAGGCCAAGCAGAAGGTTGATAAGGACGACAAGGCCGAGGTGAAACGCAACATGACCATCGTCGTCCACGATCAGGAGGAGGGCGACTGTCCGCCTTCTACCAAGGAGATCAAATACTATTTCGAGCGACAGCAGGATGGCGAGAAGAGTGTGAACCACTGTTATTTCATCACGACTCGATTTAAGACGATGTCTTTTGATGATTACAGCGAGTATCTCTTTGAGCCCAAGCGTCCTGAGCTGATCTTTGGTTACGACTGTGCCCGTGAGGAGGGTGAGAAATACGAGTATCGCTACTATTTCGATGAGAATCAGCGATGTATAGAGCGCAAGGAGGCGATGACGGAAGAAGGTTACGACAATAGTTTCGATGTGAAGATGACTGCTCGTAACAGTCTGAAGGTATTCAATATATTGGCGAATTGAAGAAGATGATCACGATATTAGGGCCGACGGCCTCAGGCAAGACGCCTGTGGCAGCCCGTCTGGCGGCAGAGATAGGCGGGGAGATTATCTCCGCCGACTCCCGTCAGGTATATCGTCGCATGGATATCGGTACGGGCAAAGACCTGGAGGACTATGGCTCCGTTCCTTATCACTTGATTGATATTTGTGAGCCTGGCACGAAGTACAACCTCTTCGAATACCAGCAGGACTTCTACGATGTCTATCAGCAAATCCAGAGTAGGGGAGCGGTACCCATCCTTTGTGGTGGTACGGGACTCTATATCGAAGCCGTATTGAAAGGGTATCATCTCTCGCCAGTACCTCAGAACCAAACATTGCGCGACAGTCTGGAAGGCAAGAGCCTGGATGAACTGTCGCAGATGCTTACCGACCTGAAGTCCAAGACGGGGAGTAATATGCATAACACCACCGATGTAGACTCCTGTCAGCGTGCCATCCGTGCCATCGAGATTGAGACCTATAATCTTGAGCATCCGACCCCTCGCCGTGAACTGCCGCCTGTAGATAGTATTATAATAGGTATAGACATCGACCGCGAGTTGCGCCGCGAGAAGATCACCCGTCGTCTGAAAGCCCGTTTAGACCATGGTATGGTGGAGGAGGTGAGGGCGCTGCTCGATGAGGGCATCCCTGCTGAAGACCTTATCTATTATGGACTGGAGTATAAGTTCCTGACGGAGTACCTGACGGGGCAGCTCTCCTACGACGAGATGTTCCAGCGTTTGGAGATTGCCATCCATCAGTTTGCCAAGCGTCAGATGACGTGGTTCCGAGGCATGGAGCGCCGCGGCTTCAAGATCCATTGGATTTCCGCCACCCTCCCGATGGAGGAGAAGATAGCGCAAATCCTGTCCTTATACTAACGGATTATCTTCTTACCATGCTCGTTGATGAAGATACCCTTCTTTCTCCGTACCTTCCAGGCTTTTCGCCATCACGTGAATGTCGGAAAGCACGACTATCTTCTTCTCTTCTGCTCTTGTCTGAGCCATGAAGCCCAGCAGCACAATGGTGAAATGCTTTCTTTTGGGAAAAAACTTTGTTGATTACAGTTTTTTTCTTACCTTTGCAGCAGATATATAAAATAAGAACGCGATGGAGACAGGAAAATGGGGCATCGTATATTGCCCGAAAGCAGGTATCACCAACAAGCGCAAGCGTTGGGAGAAAATACAACGGATCCTCGACAATCGTCATGTGAACTACGACTTCGTGCAGAGTGAGACCTCCGACAGTGTGGAGCGCCTGATGAAGATGATGATTTCCAATGGCTACAAGACGATCATCATCGTGGGTGGCGACTCGGCACTGAACGATGCCGTGAACTGTCTGATGATGGAAGAGAAAGAGGTCAGGGAGAGCATCGCCTTGGGTGTCATCCCCAATGGCGTGATGAACGACTTTGCCCGCTTCTGGGAGTTTGATGAAGACGAGGTGGAGCAGACTATCGATTGGCTTATCCAGCACCGCATCCGTAAGGTAGACCTTGGCTGTATCCGCTACTCCAATGCCAAGGGCGAGCGTTGCCACCGCTACTTCCTGAACTGCGTCAACATCGGTATGACGGCTGATATCATGAACCTGCGACGCCAGACGCGCCGACTCTTCGGCTCGCGTACCTTATCTTTTATATCGTCGCTCTTCGTCATGCTCTTCCACAGGATGGAGTATAAGATGAAGCTCCGCATCAACAGCGACGTCATCGACCGTAAGGTGATGACTGTCTGCATCGGCAGTGGCCCTGGATATGGACAAACGCCTAATGCCGTACCCTACAACGGCATGATCGATGTCTCTGTGGTCTATCACCCTGAGGTGGTGCAGCTCATCGAGGGTATCTGGCTGCTGTTGACGGGCCGTTTCCTCAACCATCGCAGCGTACATCCCTATCGCACGAAGGAGGTGGTGGTCGACTATGCCAAACATGCGATGGTGGGCATTGACGGTCGGCTGATGAAGACACCTGTCGGAGCCTTCACCATCGGAGTCGAACAAGAAGTGATAAATTTCCTCATTCCTGCATAAAAAAGGCTGGCAAGTAGCAAACTTGCCAGCTTTTTACTTAAATAATTGTAAAATGTTGCGAAATCCTTTGTCACTTTGATAAAAATGCCTACCTTTGGGGGGATAATTGACTACTTATACAAATAATTAAATACCTTTTAAGGAACTATGAGCTATTTACGATTAGAAAAAGCTGTGATGACTAACCTGCAGGAAAGTCTTCGTCGTGAATTACTCCGTACTAACCGTTCTGGTGCCTATAGCAGCTCAACACTTGTTGACTGCAATACGCGCAAGTACCATGGTTTGCTGGTAGTGCCTGTACCCGAATTAGACGATGAGAACCATGTGCTCCTGTCGTCGCTCGACTGTACGGTTATCCAGCACGGAGCAGAATTCAACCTCGGCCTGCACAAGTATCAGGGCAACAATTTCAGTCCTAACGGACACAAGTACATCCGTGAGTTTGATGCCAGCCTCGTACCTACGACAACGTATCGTGTGGGTGGCGTTGTGTTGAAGAAGGAAGTGATCTTCCAGCATTATGAGGACCGTATCCTCATCCGCTACACGCTGGTGGAGGCCCACTCGGCCACAACCCTGCGTTTCCGCCCGTTCCTCGCCTTCCGCTCCGTGCGCCAGTTTACGCACGAGAACAGTACTGCCAGTCGCGAGTACACACCCGTCGACAATGGTATCAAGACCTGTATGTATGCTGGTTATCCTGACCTCTTCATGCAGTTCTCGAAGAAGAACGAGTTCATCTTCCAGCCCGATTGGTATCGTGGTGTAGAATATCCGAAGGAGCAGGAGCGTGGCTATGCCTCTAACGAGGACCTCTACGTGCCTGGCTATTTCGAGATGCCTATCAAGAAGGGCGAGAGCATCATCTTCTCTGGCTCTACCTCGCAGATCAAGACCTCGACGCTGAAGAAACTCTTCGACGAGGAGGTGGCCGACCGTGTGCCGCGTGATAACTTCTACCACTGTCTGGTTACCGCCGCCCACCAGTTCCACTTCCGTGATCGCCGCAGTGGCACGATGGAGAAGATTGACAAGAAGGACGAGCGCTATCTGCTGGCAGGTTATCCCTGGTTCAAGGCCCGTGCCCGTGATACGTTCATCGCTTTGCCTGGACTGACGCTGGCCATTGGCGAGCGCGACTACTTTGAGCTGGTGATGAGAACCGCTGAGCGTGGCCTCCGTGAGTTCATGGAGGAGAAGCCCCTGTCGGTAAAGATCTATGAGATCGAGCAGCCCGATGTGCCCCTCTGGGCTATCTGGGCCATCCAGCAGTATGTGAAGGATGCTGGAAAGGACGAGGGGTATCAGCGTTACGGCAAGTTGGCCAGCGATATCGTTGACTATATCATCAAGGGCGGTCATCCCAACCTGCGCCTCGACGAAAATGGCCTGCTTTACTCCAATGGCCGTGACCGTGCTGTGACATGGATGAACTCCACTGCCAACGGCCGTCCTGTGGTGCCGCGTTCTGGTTATATCGTAGAGTTCAATGCCCTGTGGTACAATGCCCTGAAGTTCTGCGCCTCGATGGCTGCCGAGAAGGGCGATGCCCAGCGTGCTGAGGATCTGGAGAAGCGTGCAGAGCTGGCCAAGCAGTCGTTTGTCGACACCTTCGTCAACGAATATGGCTATCTGCTCGACTATGTCGATGGCAACATGATGGACTGGTCTGTTCGTCCGAACATGATCTTCGCCGTGGCCCTCGACTACTCTCCGCTCAATCAGCAGCAGATGAAGAACGTGGTCGATATCTGTACCCGTGAGCTGCTCACCCCGAAGGGACTGCGCTCGCTCTCTCCGAAGAGTGGGGGATACAATCCCATCTACGTGGGGCCGCAGACCCAGCGCGACTATGCCTACCACCAGGGAACAGCCTGGCCTTGGCTCGGAGGCTTCTATATGGAGGCCTGTCTGAAGCTCTACAAGCGCAGTCGCCTCAGCTTCATCGAGCGCCAGCTCGTAGGCTATGAGGATGAGATGGATTATCATGCCATTGGCACAATCTCTGAGTTGTTCGACGGCAACCCGCCCTTCCACGGACGTGGTGCCATGTCGTTTGCGATGAACGTGGCAGAGATCCTGCGTACGCTCAAGCTGATGGATAAATATTCATATCAAAAATAAGGAGGAACGTCTATGAAAGTATTAATGTTTGGATGGGAGTATCCTCCTCACGTATTTGGTGGACTCGCCACTGCTAACTATGGTATCTCTGAGGGCTTGAAGGCCCAGGGCGACATCGAAACGGTGCTCTGCCTGCCTCATCCCTTTGGTGATGAGAGCCAGCACGCCTGCCGTATCGTCGCCATGAACGCTGTGCCCATCGCCTGGCGCGATGTGGACTATGACTATGTGAAGAATCGTGTGGGTAACATCATGGATCCCGACTATTATTTCAAGCTCCGTGAACATATCTATGCCGACTTCAACTATATGAACGTCAACGACCTTGGTGCGATGGAGTTCGCTGGTGGTTATCCTGGCAATCTGCACGAGGAAATCAACAACTACTCGATCATTGCTGGTCAGGTGGCCCGCGCTGAGGAGTTTGATATCATCCATGCCCACGACTGGCTCACCTTCCCTGCAGGCATCCACGCCAAGCAGGTGAGTGGCAAGCCTCTGTGTATCCACGTGCATGCCACCGACTTCGACCGCAGCCGTGGTAAGGTGAACCCCACCGTCTACAGCATCGAGAAGAACGGTATGGACTGGGCCGACTGTATCATGTGTGTGTCAGAGCTGACGCGCCAGACGGTCATCAACCAGTATCATCAGGATCCTCGTAAGTGCTTCACGGTTCATAACGCCGTTTATCCGTTGCCCGATGAGTATCAGGCCATCCCTCGTCCCGACCATACGGGCAAGGAGAAGGTGGTCACCTTCCTGGGTCGTATCACCATGCAGAAGGGTCCGGAATACTTCGTTGAGGCTGCCACGATGGTGCTCCACCGTACCCGTAACGTGCGTTTCTGCATGGCAGGCTCTGGTGATATGATGGATGCGATGATCCAGCTCGCTGCTGAGCGCGGCATCGCCGACCGTTTCCACTTCCCTGGCTTCATGCGCGGCAAACAGGTTTATGAGTGCCTGAAGGACAGTGATGTCTATGTGATGCCCTCCGTCTCTGAGCCGTTTGGTATCTCTCCGCTGGAGGCCATGCAGTGCGGCACGCCTTCGATCATCTCGAAGCAGTCGGGCTGTGCTGAGATCCTCGACAACTGTATCAAGGTAGACTATTGGGATATCCACGCTCTGGCCGATGCCATCTATTCTATCTGCCACAACGAGTCGCTCTTCCAGTATCTGAAGGAAGAGGGCAAACGCGAGGTCGATCAGATCACATGGGAGAAGGTAGGTCGCTGGATCCGTACACTCTATCGCCGCACCCTCGGATGGGAAGAATAAAAGGTAAAAAAGTAAAAAGGTAAAAAAGTAAAAGTTATGAAAACGATTTGTTTATATTTCGAGATACATCAGATTATTCATCTGAAGCGTTACCGTTTCTTCGATATCGGTACCGATCACTATTACTACGACGACTACGAGAACGAGCGTAGCATCACCGACATCGCCGAGCGCAGCTATATGCCCGCGCTGAACACGCTCCACGACATGATCAAGGAGAACGGCAAGTACTTCAAGGTGGCCTTCTCACTCTCTGGTACAGGTATCGAGCAGCTTGAGATGCATGCACCGCAGGTTATCGCCAAGTTGCAGGAGATGAACGAGACGGGTTGTGTGGAGTTCCTCGCTGAGCCCTACAGCCACGGCCTCTCTTCACTGGCCAATCCCGACACCTTCGCTCTCGACGTGAAGAAGCAGTCAGCCAAGATCGAAGAGCTCTTTGGCAAGAAGCCTACCGTGGCCCGCAACTCTTCGCTTATCTACAGCGACGACATCGGTGCCCAGATTGCAGCCATGGGCTTCAAGGGTATGCTCACCGAGGGTGCCAAACACGTGCTCGGCTGGAAGTCGCCCCACTATGTCTACCACTGCAACCAGGCTCCCAACCTCAAGCTGTTGCTCCGCGACATCGAGCTGTCGGATGATATCTCCCTGCGCTTCAACAACTCTGAGTGGGACGGTTATCCCCTCTTTGCCGATTCTTATATCGACCGTATCGCCCGCCTGCCCGAGGAAGAGCAGATCATCAACATCTTCATGGAGCTCTCTGCCCTGGGTATCGCCCAGCCGCTCAGCAGCAACATCCTCGACTTCATCCACGCCCTGCCCGCATGCGCCAAGGAGAAAGGCATCACCTTCTCTACGCCTACGGAGATCTGCAAGGCCTGCAAGAGCGTGAGCCAGCTTGACGTGCCCGACACCCTCTCTTGGGTCGACGAGGAGCGCGACTGCAGCTGCTGGTTGGGTAACGCCATGCAGCACGAGGCTTTCAACAAGCTCTACTCTGTGGCCGATCGTCTGCGCATCGCCAACGATCCCCGCATCAATCAGGACTGGGATTATCTGCAGGCTTCCAACAACTTCCGCTTCATGACCACCAAGCCCTCTAATGTGGGTCTCGATCGTGGCATCTACACCGGACCGTTTGATGCCTTCACCAACTACATGAATATTCTTGGCGACTTCATCAACAGAGTCAACGCCCTCTATCCGCTCGACATCGACAACGATGAGCTCGAAGGCCTGCTCACCACCATCAAGAACCAGGGTGATGAGATTGAGATGAAAGACAAGGAGATCACTCGCCTGAAAGCCCGCCTCGAGAAACTCGAGGGCGCCAAGCCCAAGGCAGAGAAGAAGCCTGCCGCCAAGAAGCCGGCAGCCAAGAAAGCTGCTGCTAAGAAGTAAAGAAAATCGGGGCCTGCGCCCCGATTTTTTTATTGCTGTTGTCTCATGCCCTCAAAGAACTTCTCCTGCAGCTGTCTGGCCAACTCGTTGGCAGGGTTCAGCTTCAGCGCCTTCTCGTAGTTCTCCATCACCTGCATGTAGTAACGCTGTCCGTTCTGGGCAGGGTCCTGTACGATGCGCACCATATAGAGGAATCCCTTCAGCGTGCAGAGATCGCTCTGGTCTGCCTTCGCCATCGTCTCCATCTTGGCGATGGTCTGCTCCGTCTCTGCCAGCAGCCCCTCCGTAGGCTCTGCCTGTGGATTCAGCACGGCGTAGTAGAGACTCTGCAGTGCCATCTGATACTTGGGTGCCACGCTGTCAGGATACATCGCGTCGATACGCTTCATCTCTGCCACGCAGTTCAGAAACGTCTCAGGCTTCTGCTGCTCGATCTTCATTAACGACTGGCCTATCAGCTGCTGCATGGAGGCAGACTGCTGGGCATTCACACACACTGATGCCATCATGAAAAGGGCGATGGCTAACACACGATGATTAAAAATTTGAAATGTCATACGCTTTATTATTTTTAAGTGAAACAAAAATGCCGATATAGAAGAAACGGTCTCTGTTGGCTGTGATGGCCTTACCGTCGGCTTCGTAGCCGAAGATGTTGGTGCGCCCCAGGATATTGTTCAGCGAGGTGTAGACAATCACCTTCGGACTCACCAGCCATGTGATGTTCGCGTCTATACTATTATAATAAGGTGTATCGCCGTTGGCGTAGTGGCGCTTGCTGGCATACGACTCTGAGAGTCCGATGATGGTCTTGCCAAGGGCGTATTTCAGCGACAGGCGCAGGTTGTGGCGCGAGGCGTAGTGGGGTGTCTGTGGCGTGGCATAGTCGAGATAGAGCCGTTCTGAGTCGTTGAACGAGTAGGAGAGGGTGGTGGTCAGATGCTTCACCAGCGAGTGGTTCTCCACGAAGATGTCCAGTCCTCTGCTTGTGCCGTAGCCCTCGGCGGTATAGATGCCCTCGCGCAGCAGAGGCAGATGGCGGTACTTCTTGTAGTAAGGCTCTATGCGCAGCAGCGTGCCGTTGGTGCTGTACTGCATACTCAGGATGGCATGGTCGGCAGTGCTCTGTCGCAGTGTCTCGCCACTCATGGCGATATACTCGTCGTTGGCTGTCTGACTGTAGCACCCCACCATGGCCGACAGCTGGAAACGCTTGTTGGGCACATAGCTCAGCGTGGCGCGTGGCATCAGCAGCCAACGGCCGTCGTAGGTGGCGTTCTCCAGACGGGCCGAGAGGTTCAGAAACAGCTTTGGCACCAGACGCAGCTGGGCGTCCGTATGGGCAGCCAGCAGCTGGTAGTCCAGTCCGTAGCCATCGCCCTCATAGCGCTTCGTGCTGTGGCGGATATAATCCTCCACCCCTGCCGACCATTTCAGCACAGGTGAAAATACCTTCCTCAGCTCCCCCTTCAGGTGTACCTCGTTGCGTGTGTTCTCATAGTGGTCGCCCAGGGTGAGTGCGTCGTCGATATGGTTGATCACCGTCGAGTTGGCCATGCCTGCAAAGAGCGTGTAGCCGTGGCCAATGTTCGTCTTCAACGTGGCGTTGGCATAGACGTTGTGCTCCGTCATCGACAGGCTGCGCTCGTCAATATGCTGTCCTACTGAGGTCAGGTCGTAGCCCACATACGTCTTCAGCACCGTGGCCGATGAGAAATCCGCCTTATACTGCGCCTCAGCCGAGAGCTTACGGTAGGGACGTGTCCACTCGAAACGGTCGGGGGAAAGGGCATTGTAGATATCCATGCTCGTCAAGTCGGCATTAAACGACAGGCTACTCTTGCTGAAGGCCTTCGTACCGCCAATGTTCCAGTCCACGAGCGATCCGCTCACACCCAGCTTGTCGCCTGTAGCCACATCGGTGGTCTCCATGGGCAACACCGACGAGAGGGCCTGTCCGTACTCACCGCTATAGCCTCCCAGAGAAAAGTTGATGCCCTTGAAGAGGAAAGGCGAGAAACGTCCTCGTGAGGCGGTGTTCTCCACGTTTGTAGAATAAGGAACGAGCACGTGCATGCCATTCACGAAAGTCTGGCATTCGTCGCTCTCACCGCCACGAACGTACAGCTTTCCGTCCTCGCCCACCTTCTGTGTGCCAGGCAACGACTGCAGGGCTGCCACGATGTCACCACACGAGTTGCCGCTCATCACCACGTCGTGGGCATCCATCGTCTTGAAATGGTCGCTCTTTCCGAAGCTGTAGGTGCTGGCTGTCACCACCACCTCGTCGATGGCTGTGGCCCGCTCCTTCATGCGGATGGTCAGTCCTGTGGGCTGTGTGGTGGTCAGCGTGTAGTCTTCGAATCCCATAAACGTGGCGCGCAGAGTGAGCTCACCCGTCTGGCTGGTCTTAAACGAGAACCGTCCCAGCGAGTCGGTCATACACCCGTCGATGGTTCCCATAATAAATACGTTCGCTCCTGCGAGCGGTTTGCGCCCGTCGGTGACTGTACCTGTAACGGTGGTCTGACTCCAGGCGTTGAGGCCTGTGAGCAGCATGATGATGATATGTGCAATCTGTTGTTTCATGCTGCAAAGATAAGCACGAAAACAATACCCTCCAAATTTGGGGGACAGACGACTAAAACCTCTGACAGATAACTAATCCGCCAGACGAATGACTAGAAAAAAGGACGAATGACTAAGCGATAAACGACCGCAGTTTAGGGACGTAAGTACGCGAAACGGGCACGATTGTGGGGCACTTTCCTAACTTCAGCTGGTAGCCGTTCGAATTACCCTGAGCCGAAGAGATATTATTCAGGTTCACCACAAATGAGCGGTGACACTGGAAGATGTTCTCATAGTCCTTCAGGTCGTCAAGCACGGCAGCCAGCGTGGTGTGCAGCTCCGTCGTGATGTTCTTTCCCTCCTTCATGTAGCTCACCGCCACATTGTTCTTCTGTGCCTCGATATACAGCAGGTCGTTGATGGGCAGCTGCAGATCGTTGCCCCTCACGTTTGTGTCGTGGATGGTTACGCTGATGTCCGTCTGCTGCTCCGTGGTCTTGTCGAGCAGCATCTCCAGCTGGTTGCGCAGGTGGCGGTAGTAACTCAAACTGATGGAGCACACCGTCACGATCACGCCGATGATCAGCGTCCAGTAGAGAAACAGCAGGAAACTACTGAATGTGATGGAGAAATCAAACACCACCGAACATACCAGATAGTTACCGATGCTCACCAACAGTATCAACAGCAACACCGTCACTGCCTGGTGCCAGATGCGCCATGTCGCCACACGCCGGTATATAGGCTTATGCACCTGCCCGAACAGCAGACAACACCCAAAGGTCACTGCGCCAAACAGCAGCGCCAACAATAGCTTGTTGCCCTGATACATGTTGAATCCAAACGGCTGTAGCAGGAAGAGAATCAGGAATACGATGGCACTATCGATGATGCTGTCTCTCAGCCAGTGGCTGCTCTGCGGAAAGGGATATTTTCTGGTCAGTATCGACATGGTTAGGTTCTTTATCTGGTTCTACTCATAGTCGTCGATCACGGCATTCATGAAGTCCATCATCGGCTTCGCTGCACGGAACATCTTCTCTATCTCGTCCAGCCAACCGTCGCCCTCGAAGAAATCATTGCTCACGGCGTGCCAGCAGCAGTAATCCTTCAGGCGCAGATAGTCCACGTGGGGCCAGTCCTTGGGAAATCCTGCTGGGCAGGTCTTCAGCTTCGTCAGTCCGAAGCCCTGTGGCTGGTCCCACGCCGAGACGTTGTCTGCCACACCCTGAGGCGTACCGAAATACTCTTTGAAATCCTCGCGCTCCACACATCTGAGCCACTCGGCCGTGTTCGCCATCATCTCGTTGCGACATGCCGTCAGGATATTCGTGGGCAACCAGTAGTTTCCCACCGCCACCAGACAGTGGTCGGGCTCCAGGTGTATGTAATAGCCGCCTCGCAGGGCCTTCTTGCCTTTAGCGTTGATGTAGGCCCCCATGTGGTTCTTATACGGTGATTTATCTGCCGAGAAGCGTGTGTCGCGATAAAAACGGTACGTGCAGTCCTTCACCGCCACGTGTACGATCTCCTCGTCGAATGTTATCACGCGCTCTATCGCCTGGGCCACACCACGCTCAAACTCTGCCTTTGCGGCCTCATACTCCGCCTTATGCTCCTGAAACCAGGCTCGGTTGTTGTTCGCCATCACCTGTCGGAGAAACCTGATGATTCTTTTCTGATCCATAATCGCCCACAAAGGTAGTGCAAAAAATCGAAAAACCAAATATTTATCATGAATAATTTGGGCTCGTTGATTTATCTCTATATTATAATAAGGTGGCGAAAACTAAATAATTCCTAATTTATTTGGTGGTGTCAGAAAAACACTTTAATTTTGCAGACAGAATGTTCAACTCTTAATTTTAAGATTATGATTCAAACATACACAACACTTTTACGCCAAATCAAATCGTCTGAAATTACGAAATCGCCAATTTCGCAATTGAATAAAAATACAAAAACGAATAATTTGGCCATATTATAGAATTGTAGTAATTTTGCATTACAATATAAAGATTAAACATAAATGGACTTCAAAGAAATACCTACCGACTGTTCTAGGGAAGCGATAAAGATAAGAGAGAAAATAATAAAAGACTATTATGCCCAATGGATTTCTGAACATCCAGATAAGAAAATTTGGAATAAGAACCTTGGTGCATATATCCACATAAAGTTTCTCTCCATTAATGAAACCTACGAGAAAGCATCTCGTAGATACGAATCGACACTTGCAGTATTGAACCTTACTGAAGTGTTAGAAAAGGCAGTTAAGGTAGGCGAGTGTCCTGCAAAACGCAATACAAGGAACCAAAAGCAGTTTGAGAAATTGTATATGATGCAATTTGGAAATGTAAAATTGACAGTAGGCCTTCAACGCTCAAATCAGGAACTGGTACAATACTGTATAACGGTTCCACAACAACAATCCAAGGTAAAATAACAAAGCCACCACATCCGAAGAGTGATGGCTTGTAAAGGTGAGGCTCGAAACGACCATAAAGGCCATAAAGGTTGTCATCCTTTCTGCGAAATCCTCAAATTGACGGTGCAAAGTTAGCATATTTTCTTGAATTTACAAACTTTTTTGAGAGAATTTTTTAATAGTGAGGGAAAATTAGGCATTGTGGCTGCACATCGTGGCTTTAACCTGCCCAAATTTGGGCTCGTTGATTTACCTACCATAACAAGCAAAATATATCTTTTCTATAAAGAAAGTTAAATCTTGAGGGGGTGATACGACTTATGATACACCCCTACCTTATATTTGCACCCAGAAACAAGATTAAAGCGTATGAAGATTGTAAGTTACAACATTAGCTACATGCTGATACACTTGGTGCCATTGTTGGCAGCATAGCAGAAGCTATCTGGGGAATCCCCGAGAAAATAAAGAAACAAGCTCTATCATTCCTCGATGACAGGATGAAGAGCCTCTTGCGAAAATGGAAGAGGAGTAAACTGATAAAGACTATCTCCCTCAAGGAGTTCACAGAGAAGTATATCAATTACTTCCTTAACGATTTTGATCCTAAGTCAGCATCTTATTATGACCTGTTCGATTCTCCAGATTTTCCTGATGAATGTTGGAGCTTAGGTTTTGATATGGATTGTGGCGAAAGCTTTACTATGACTTATGGGCGAGAGGCGTGGCGATCAAATAAAGGTTTATCATCAATGATCAACGAAATGAATAACCTTGAGGCTTTGGGCTCAGGTCTTTTCTCAAAATGGAGATACTTCAATCACTGGGCCTATGAACACGCTACTGAGGAGGATAAGAATTGGTTCCTCATGATATTGAAGCGTATGCAAACATTAGTATAACAAAGGATTTAACTCATCTACTTCAACGTTTCTTTCTTAGTAAAACAAGTTGTTTTACTTTGCTTTAGATAGTTTCTTTCATCATAAGAGATAGTCTTAACGAGAACAAAACAATTTGTTTTGTTCTTGTTCTCTTATTCTCTATACGCATAAGATAATATAGTAATTAGAAATTAACTGACACTTCTTACACTTCTGCTATAACACACTGACTTCCAGTATGTTGTGGACTTATAGAACTAACACCTAACTGACACCCGAACTGACACCTAAACAAATATTTTAACTTATTGCAAAACTTCTTTGAAAATTTAGGTGTCAGTTCGGGTGTCAGTTAAGTGTCAGATACAAATCTCTGTAATCGTCTTATAATCAGTTGATTATAGCAGAAGTGTAAGAAGTGTCAGTTATGTTTTTTTTTCTTGTAGCTGATGATTATTAATATGATGGTTAAAAGAGAAAAGAAAGTGCTAAATAATCTTGCTTATTTGCTGAGTATCGCCCTAAATGCGTAAATTTGCACCATGATTCGCAAGATATTGTTCACCGCTCTGCTGTTGCTGACAGCCCTCACGTCGAGGGCTCAGGAGACGCTGCTGCCTGACTCCACGCTCCATCTGCCTCCGCTCAACAACCTTGGGCAGATGCACTACATCAACCGTTGGCCCATGAGCTACGGCCTGATGGGCTATCACGACTGGGACTTGCATCGGGGGCTGAACGTGAACCTTGGTGCCAGCGTCTTTACGGGCTTTGGCAAATACGCTCCCAGTGGGGCTGGCTTCTCCCAGAACGTGAGTGGCATGTATGCTCTGCCCTTCAACGACAAGCTGTCGCTGGCCATCGGAGGCTACTTCCTCAATGCCGACTGGGGTGGCAGGAATCTTCGTGATGCGGGACTGAGTGCCGTGCTCGGCTACAAGTTCAGCGACCGTTGGGAGGGCTATCTCTACGGTCAGAAGTCGCTCATGCGCCCCAAGGTTCCCTTTCCTTATTATAATATGATGGATTTAGGCGACCGCCTCGGTGCCGCCCTGAAATATAATTTCAGCCCCTCCTTCTACATCCAGCTCTCCGTAGAAGGCCGCAAGCAATCCTATGCCCTCCCTCCATATCAAAGCGACTGAACCAACAAATCGAGTCCCCCATTTTCCTGTTTTTATGAATAAAACGACTCCGCGCTGTCGCAGCGGGGAGTCGTCAGAATTGAATGCCTTAAAAATGGCTTATTTATCGTATAAACAGCAATTCGCGATACTTCGGCAGCGGCCAGAGGCTGTCGTCGACGATGAGCTCCAGCTTGTCAATCTGGTAACGGATCTCGTCGAGCTTTGGCTCAACCTTGTCGTGGTAGGCGATGGCCTTCTCATGCTCGTCGTCAATCTTGTTAGCGAGCTTACGGGCGTTGACAAGTTCCTCGACACCTTTCTCAATGGCGCTGGTGCGCTCGGCAATCTCCTCGATAATCTTGAGGTTGCGGGCGTTGAGCTTCTCGGCCTTGTCGATGGGGAAGACGGTTGACACGCTGTCGACATTCTTCAGCAACTGGCTCTGGTAGGTGGTGGCCACGGGGATGATATGGTTCATCGACAGGTCGCCCAATACACGGGCCTCAATCTGAATCTTCTTGGTGTAGGTCTCCCATTTCACCTCGTTGCGGGCTTCCAGCTCTTTCTTGGTCATCACGCCCAGACTCTCGAACATATCAATGCTCTCTTTGTCGAGGTAACGCTCGAAGATCTTCGGGCAGCTCTTCTCCACGTCGAGACCACGCTTCTCGGCCTCGATGACCCACTCGTCGCTGTAGCCGTTGCCGTCGAAGCGGATGGGCTTACAGGTCTTGATGTCCTCGCGGAGCACGTCGATGATGGCGTGGAACTTGGCGCTGTGGTCAGAGCCAGCGAGCTTCTTCTCGAACTCAGGGATGCGGGCGTCGACGCGCTTCTTGAAGTCGGCGAGGGCCTCGGCTACGGCACTGTTGAGGGCGATCATGGCGCTGGCACAGTTGGCCTCAGAACCTACGGCACGGAACTCGAAGCGGTTGCCAGTGAAGGCGAAGGGCGACGTACGGTTACGGTCGGTATTGTCGATGAGCAGCTCAGGAATCTCGGGGATGTCCATCTTCAGACCCTGCTTGCCAGCCATGGAGAGGAAGTCCTTGTCGGCTTTCTCGATGTGGTCGAGCAGTTCGCTCACCTGCTTGCCGAGGAACGATGAAACGATGGCGGGAGGTGCCTCGTTGGCACCCAGACGATGGGCGTTGGTGGCGCTCATGATAGAGGCCTTGAGCAGTCCGTTGTGCTTATAGACACCCATCAGCGTCTCGACGATGAACGTGGCGAAGCGCAGGTTGGCCTCGGCGGTCTTGCCAGGGGCGTGGAGCAGAATGCCGTTGTCGGTGCTCAGCGACCAGTTGTTGTGTTTTCCGGAGCCGTTGATGCCTGCGAAGGGCTTCTCGTGGAGCAACACGCGGAAACCGTGTTTGCGAGCCACCTTCTTCATGAGCGACATGAGCATCATGTTATGGTCGACGGCGAGGTTGGTCTCTTCGAAGATAGGAGCGAGTTCAAACTGGTTGGGGGCTACCTCGTTGTGGCGGGTCTTACAGGGGACGCCCAGTTCGAGGGCCTGGATCTCGAGGTCGCGCATGAAGGCTGCCACACGCTCAGGGATGGCGCCAAAGTAGTGGTCGTCCATCTGCTGGTTCTTGGCAGAGTCGTGGCCCATGAGGGTACGGCCTGTGAGCAGCAGGTCGGGACGGGCGGCATAGAGTCCCTCGTCCACGAGGAAGTACTCCTGCTCCCAGCCGAGGTTGCTCTGAACCTTCTTCACGGCGGGATCGAAATAGTGGCATACCTCTGTGGCAGCTACGTTGACGGCATGCAGGGCGCGCTTCAGCGGAGCCTTGTAGTCGAGGGCCTCACCGCTGTAAGAGATGAAGACGGTGGGGATACACAGCGTGTCGTCGATGATGAAGACGGGCGATGTGGGATCCCAGGCGGAGTAGCCACGGGCCTCGAAGGTGGAGCGGATACCGCCAGAGGGGAAGGAAGAGGCATCGGGCTCCTGCTGTACGAGCAGCTTACCTGTGAACTCCTCTACCATGCCGCCCTTGCCATCGTGCTCGATGAAAGAGTCGTGTTTCTCGGCCGTTCCTTCCGTCAGAGGCTGGAACCAGTGGGTGTAGTGGGTAACGCCGTTCTCTACGGCCCACTGCTTCATGCCTGAGGCCACAGCATCGGCGATATCACGATCCAGACGGGCACCATTGTCCATCACATCGATCATCTTCTCGTAGACCTGCTTCGGCAGGTACTTGTACATCTTCTCACGATTGAAGACCTTCTTACCAAAATACTCGTAAGGTCTCTCACTTGGTGTTTTTACGTCGAGGGGCTTCTTCTTGAATGCCTCACCGACAACCTGAAATCTTAATGCTTCCATAATTGTGTTGTTTTAATGTGACTTAGTCCAATTTTCTATTCTCGTTAATGCTTCTTCTGTTAACTCGTGACTGCCAAAGGCGGTGAAGCGCACGTAGCCCTCGCCACTGGGGCCGAAGCCGACGCCTGGGGTGCAGACCACATTGGCACCGTAGAGCAGGGCCTCGAAAAACTGCCAGGAGCCCATGCTGTCGGGTGTGCGCATCCAGATATAAGGAGCGTTCTCACCACCATAGACCTCGTAGCCGAGTTGGCGCAGCTTGGTGAGCATGCGGTGGGCGTTGTCCATATAGTAGTCGATGGTCTGCTGGATCTGTTGCTTGCCCTCTGGGGTATAGATGGCTTCGGCGGCGCGCTGGGAGATGTAACTGGTGCCATTGAACTTGGTGCACTGTCGACGCAGCCAGAGCTGATTGAGCGAGATGCGCTCACCCTCGAAGGTAGAGACGCTGACTTCCTTAGGAACGACGGTGTAGCCACAGCGGACGCCTGTGAAACCTGCTGTTTTCGAGAACGAGTGGAACTCGACGGCACACTTGCGGGCACCACGGATCTCGTAGATCGAGCGGGGTATCTCGGGGTCGCGGATATAGGCGGCATAGGCGGCATCGTAAAGGATGAGGGCATCGTTCTTCAGGGCGTAGTTCACCCATTTGCGCAACTCAGGCTTGGTGATGACGGTGCCTGTGGGGTTGTTGGGATAGCACAGGTAGATGACATCAACGGGGCGGCCCTTGGGCAGTTCTGGCACAAAACCATTCTCTGCCGTGGTGGGCAGGTAGCGCACATTGGTCCAGCGTCCGTCGCGGTAGGTGCCACAGCGGCCAATCATCACGTTGGAGTCGATATAGACGGGGTAGATGGGGTCGGTGACACCAATGAAGTTGTCCCAATGGAGCAGCTCCTGGAAGTTGCCAGTATCGCTCTTTGCGCCGTCGTTGATGAAGATTTCGTCGATATTGAGGTGTACGCCACGTGGCAGGAAATCGTTCTTGAGGATGGCTTCACGGAGGAAGTCGTAGCCCTGTTCAGGACCATACCCGCGAAAGCCTTTGCTGGTGCCCATTTCGTGTGCAGCCTTGTGCATGGCCTCTATGACGGCTGGTGCCAGTGGCTGGGTGACGTCGCCGATACCCAGGGAGATAACGTCGGCCTTGGGGTGCATCACCTTGAAGGCATTGACCTTTTTGGCAATGTCGGCGAACAGGTAGTTGTTCTGCAGGTTCAGGAAATGAATGTTTACTAAAGCCATATGTTATTAATTGAAAATTGAAAATTGAAGATTGAAAATTAAATTTCGATGTTGCCGTCGAAGACGAAGGCTGCGGGGCCTGTCATGTAGACGTGATTATCACTTTTGCACCACTCGATGGTGAGTGTGCCACCATCCATCACGATCTCTGACTTACGACCAGCCTTGCCTGTGAGGGCGGCAGCTACAGCCGTGGCACAAGCACCTGTTCCACAGGCCAGGGTGATGCCACTGCCACGCTCCCACACACGGGTGCGGATGGTGCCGTCGGCCTCCACATGCGCAAACTCGATGTTACAACGCTGGGGGAAGGCAGGGTGATTCTCGAGCACGCGCCCTGATTCACCCACCTGATCCACATTGTCAGTGAAGATCACGTAGTGGGGGTTGCCCATGGAAACAAAGGTACCCTTGCCTGTGGCGCGCGAGCCAATGAACTGCTCTTCGTTGTTGAAGACAGGCTCGAGCATGTCGACGGTGACGCTTTCTACGATGCCATTGCTGACGTGTAGCTGGAGGGTCTTGACGCCAGAGAGGGTCAGCAGACGGATCTCTTCCTGATTGGTGAGGCCGCGCTCGTAAAGGTATTTCCCGATACACCGCGATGCATTGCCGCACATCATGGCTTCAGAACCGTCGGCATTGAAGATGCGCATGGAGAAGTCGGCCTCAGGGATCGAGGATTTTCCGATGAGCACCAGTCCGTCGGAGCCGATGCCCTTATGCCGATCGCTCCAGGCAATCGCAGCTGCCACAGGGTCGGCGATGGGATGGCTCATGGTGTCGACATAGATGTAGTCGTTGCCGCAGCCGTGCATCTTGGTGAATGGGATCCTAATCATATTATTACCTTTTTACTTTTTTACCCTTTTACCTTTTTACCTTTAAAAACTCGTTTACTCTCAATGCTGTCTGCTTACCGCTGGCCATGGCGCGCACCACGAGTGAAGCACCATTGGCAGAGTCGCCGCAGACGAAGACATTCTGGGGATACTCAGGATGTTCGGGCTTCAGGAATCCCATGGCGAGGAGCACGAGCTCGGCCTTGATAATCTCTGGCTTGCCTTTCTCGACCATGATGGGGCGACCACCCTCTGGATTGGGCTTCCAGTCAATCTCCTGCACCTTGACGCCAGTGAGTTTGCCGTTTTCGCCTATGAACTCGAGGGTGTTGATGTTCCAGCGACGTGTACAGCCCTCTTCGTGACTCGAGGTGGTTTTGAGCGTGCGGGGCCAGTTGGGCCAGGGGTTCTGGGGATCCTCGGGACCCTCCACAGGCTTAGGCATGATCTCAATCTGAGTGACGCTCTTACAACCCTGACGATGGGCTGTACCAATACAGTCGCTACCCGTATCACCACCACCAATCACGAGTACGTCTTTGCCCTTGGCGGTGATGCGCTCGTCCTTGGAGAATTCTATGCCTGCCAGCACACGGTTTTGCTGTGAGAGCAGTTCGAGGGCGAAGTGTATGCCTTTGAGTTCGCGGCCAGGGGCCTTCAGATCGCGGGCGGTAGGCGTGCCTGTGGCGATGACGTAGGCATCGTAGGATATCCTAGGATTGCCTAGATTTCCTAGGTCCTCTAGGGCTATGGCTGTGCCATAGCGGAACGCAATGCCTTCGGCCTCGAGGAGGGCGATGCGACGATCGATGATGGCCTTGTTGAGTTTGAAGTTGGGGATGCCATAGCGGAGCAGTCCGCCAGCGGCCTCATTCTTCTCGAATACTGTCACGCTGTAACCCATGAGGTTGAGATCGTTGGCTGCAGCGAGTCCTGCAGGACCAGCGCCAATGACGGCCACCTTCTTTCCATTGCGTACGATGTCGGTGTGAGGCTGGATGAAACCTTCACGGAAAGCAGCCTCGATGATGGCACACTCGTCTTCACGATTGGTGGTGGGCTCATGGTTAAAACGGTTGAGCACGCAGGCTTTCTCGCAGAGGGCAGGGCAGATACGACCTGTGAACTCTGGGAAGGGGTTGGTGCTGGTAATCAGACGATAGGCAAGCTCCCAGTCTCCTTTGTAGAGGGCATCGTTCCATTCCGGAGCCTTGTTGCCCAACGGACAAGCCCAGTGACAGAAGGGCACGCCACAGTCCATGCAGCGCGAGGCCTGCAGTTTGCGTTCGCGAGTGTTGAGCGTCTGTTCTACCTCGCCAAAGTCGTGGATTCTATCGTGAATCGGACGGTAACCCGCCTCCTGGCGGTGTATCTCTAAAAATGCTTTTGGATTTCCCATTTTATCTATTGAACATTGATGATTGAACATTGAACATTAATAGTCGCGCTGGATATTTGCTATCTTCTCCTGCAGCTTTTTGTTCTGCTCTTCCTGCAGCACGCGCTTGTACTCGATAGGTACCACCTGGATGAAGTCCTCGATGTAACGCTGCCAGTTGTCGAGCATCCGACCTGCGAGGGCGGAGCCTGTGTGCAGATAGTGCTGACGGATGAGCTCTAACAATTCCTTGCGCGATACGGAGTCCTCAACCAGCGAGAGTTCTACCATATCCATATTACAGAAGTAGTCGAAAGTGTGGTCAGGGTCATAGACGTATGCCACACCACCACTCATACCTGCAGCGAAGTTACGGCCTGTCTTGCCTAATACCACCACACGTCCGCCAGTCATATACTCACAGCAGTGGTCGCCTGCACCCTCAATGACGGCAATGGCACCAGAGTTGCGTACGCCAAAGCGTTCGCCCACCTTACCATTGATATAAAGCTCACCAGAGGTGGCGCCATAGAGACCCGTATTACCAGCGATGATATTGTCTTCTGCCTTGAAATCCTCACCACTACGTGCTGGGGGAAGAATCGAGATGCGACCGCCTGAGAGTCCCTTACCGAAGTAGTCGTTGGTCTCACCTTCGAGACGGATGTCGAGCCCCTTCACGGCAAAGGCTCCAAACGACTGACCTGCCGAGCCCTTGAACTTGATCTTGATGGTACCGTCAGGAAGTCCTGCCTCACCATATTTCTTGGCGATGACACCACTCAGCATCGTACCCACGGCACGATCGGTATTCTTGATGGCGTAGTCGAGGGTGATCTCCTCCTGATCGTCGATAGCCTTCTGGGCAGCGCGTATGATCTCCTCGTCCTTTACACCTGTTACCTTGGTGTAGGCGCCACGATCCCAGTAGAGGTTCTTGTCTGTCTCGGGCTTATGCAGCAGACGGGCAAAGTCGATGGTCTGCTGTTTCTCAGTAGCATGTTCCGTTTTCACCTCGATCAGCTCCGTGTGTCCGATAATCTCTTTCAGACTCTTCACACCGATCTCTGCGAGGTATTCACGCACCTGTTCTGCGAGGAAGGTGAAGTAGTTGACTACATACTCTGCGCGACCTTCGAAGTGCTTACGCAACTCGGGGTTCTGAGTTGCCACACCCATCGGACAGGTATTGGTGTTACACTTGCGCATCATCACACAGCCCAGCACAATCAAGGGCAGCGTTCCAAACGAGAACTCGTCGGCACCGAGCATTGCCATGATGATGACATCCTTGGCGGTCTTCAACTGACCATCCGTTTGAAGGCGTACCTGATTTCTCAAACCGTTGCGTACTAGCGTCTGCTGCGTCTCTGCCAGTCCGATCTCAGGAGAGATACCTGCGAATCGCATGCTCGAAGCAGGTGAGGCACCAGTACCACCCTCGGCACCAGAGATCACGATGAGGTCGGCCTTAGCCTTAGCCACACCAGCGGCAATGGTTCCCACGCCACTCTCTGCTACCAGTTTCACGCTGACAGCAGCTGTCGGGTTGATATTCTTCAAGTCGAAGATGAGCTGTGCCAGATCCTCAATCGAATAGATGTCGTGATGGGGCGGGGGAGAGATGAGCGAGATGCCTGGGATGGCATTACGCGTCTTGGCGATGATCTCGTTGACCTTGAAGCCTGGCAACTGTCCTCCCTCACCAGGCTTTGCGCCCTGTGCCACCTTAATCTGTATCTCCTCAGCATTCACCAGGTACTCGGCTGTGACACCAAAACGTCCACTGGCAATCTGCTTGGTCTTACTGGAGAGGCTTACACCATCCACCTCTGTATGATAACGGGCATTGTCCTCACCACCCTCACCAGTGTTGCTACGGGCACCCAGCTTGTTCATTGCCAGAGCCAGTGCCTCGTGGGCCTCGATGCTCAGTGCACCAAACGACATCGCACCTGTTACGAAGTGCTTCACGATGCTCTCCACGGGCTCCACCTCATTGATAGGTGTGGGTTGGGCAGCCTTCTTGAAGCCGAAGAAATCGCGGATGAAGATAGGTGATTCTTTCTCATCGACAATCTTGGCCCAAGCCTTGAACTTGTCGTAGTTGCCCTGACGGGTAGCCAACTGCAACTGGGCGATGGTCTCTGGGTTCCAGGCGTGCTTGATGCCGTCCTTACGCCAGGCAAACTGTCCCTGGTTCTGCAAAAGCGTTTGATTCTTGGCAGTCGCATGCAGGGCAATGGCATCACGTGCAATCTCCTTCAGACCAATGCCACCAATGGTGCTCACCTCTGTGCCGAAATAGCGGCGCAGCAGGTCTTCACTCAGTCCGATGCTCTCAAAAATCTTCGCACCACGGTACGAACGGATGGTGGAGATACCCATCTTCGACATGATCTTCTTCAAACCCTTATCCACCGCCTTGATGTAGTTTTTCTCTGCAGTGGCGTACTCCTCCTGAATCTTGCCACGCTTCACGAGGTCGTCGAGCACGGCGAAGGTCATGTAAGGACAGAGGGCACTGGCACCGTAGCCCAACAGCAGGGCGGCGTGCATCACCTCACGTATCTCACCGCTCTCCACAATCAGTGCTGTCTGCACACGCTTACCCACACTGATCAGATAATGGTGGACAGCAGAGACAGCCAACAGACTTGGAATCGCAGCGTGGGTCTCGTCGAGATCGCGATCGCTCAGGATGATGTAGTTCACCCCCTCATCAACACTCTCCTCTGCCTTCTTACAGAGGTCGTCGAGTGCCTGGCGCAGGCCTTCTTCACCTTTCTGAATCTCGAAGAGAATAGGCAATTTCTTGGTGTTGAAACCCTTGTAGCGGATATTGCATAATATGTCGAGTTGTGTGTTGGTCAATACGGGTTGTGGCAAGCGCACCATCTTACAGTTAGAGGCATCTGGTGTCAGGATGTTCGTACCTACCGCCCCGATATACTCTGTGAGACTCATCACCAGCTCCTCGCGGATGGGGTCGATGGCAGGGTTCGTGACCTGCGCAAACTGCTGACGGAAATAATTAAAGAGTATCTGCGGACGATCTGAGATGACAGCCAACGGGGTGTCGTTACCCATCGCTGCCACAGGCTCCTGACCAGCTGTGGCCATGGGAACGATGGTCTTGTCGATATCCTCCTGGCCAAAGCCGAAGGTGACGAGCTTCTGCTCGTAGTTGCTTACCCCGTTATCAACCTTGCGGCCACTCTTCAGCTTCTCCAGCTGCACACGGTTCTCGTTGAGCCACTCCCGATAAGGATGAGCCTTTGCCAACTGCTCCTTGATCTCGCCGTCGTAGTAGATTTTACCTTCCTGCGTATCAATCAGTAGGATCTTGCCTGGCTGCAAGCGACCTTTCGATACCACATCACCAGGTTCGAAGTCCATCACACCCACCTCAGAGGCTACCACCATCATACCATTCTTGGTAATCGTATAACGGCTGGGGCGCAAACCGTTCCTGTCGAGCATACCACCCGCATAACGGCCATCGCTGAAGAGCAGGGCAGCAGGACCGTCCCATGGTTCCATCAAGATGGAGTGATACTCGTAGAAGGCCTTCAGATCCTCGCTGATGGGGTTCTTGTCGTTGAAACTCTCAGGTACGAGGATGGCCATGGCCTGTGGCAACGAGAGTCCGCTCATCATCAGGAACTCAAACACGTTGTCCAGACTGGCAGAGTCACTCATGCCCTCCTGCACAATCGGGCGCAGGGTCTTGATGTCGCCCAGTGCCTCACTGTTGAGCACGCTCTCACGGGCTTTCATCCAACCGCGGTTGCCTCGGATGGTGTTGATCTCGCCGTTGTGTGCTAACAGACGGAAAGGCTGGGCAAGTTTCCATTTTGGAAATGTGTTGGTTGAGAATCTGGAGTGCACCAGCGCCAGTCCGCTTGTAAAGTAATCATTCGACAGATCGGGGAAATAGCGACGCAACTGTCCGCTGGTCAGCATACCTTTATAGATGATATTCTTGTTCGACAGAGAACAGATATAGAAATCCTCGTCATCGATACGGTTCTCTATCCTTTTCCTTATTTTATATAATGTACGATCGAAGGTATCTACCTTGTCGTCTGTAACGCCAGTGATAAATATCTGTTTGATGTCAGGTTCTACCTCGCGAGCTGCGGCGCCCAGTACCTCCGGATTTGTGGGAACTGTTCGCATGTGCATCAGTTGCAAGCCTTCTCGCTCAATCTCCTCGATCATCACACTCAGGATCTCCTGCTGGGCCTTCTCCTCTTTGGGCAGAAAGACAAGACCTGTACCATATTTTCCCTTCTCGGGCACGGGAATACCCTGCAACAAAATAAACTCATGGGGAATCTGAATCATGATACCGGCACCGTCGCCCGTCTTGTCTCGCGTCTCAGCACCACGGTGCTCCATGTTTTCCAATACCTTCAGTGCATTGTCAACAAGTTCATGGCTCTTGCCTCCATGGATGTTCACTACCATACCCACGCCGCACGCGTCGTGCTCGTAGTCTGGTTGGTATAATCCTTTGCTTGATAGTTGCTGTTTACTTTTTGTCATATTATTATTGCTAAATCTTTCTTTTGTCCTGATTTCGGGTGCAAAGGTAATACAAAAAGTTATTAAAACAATTATTTTTATAACATTAATTTTGTTGGAATTCGCACACAAATATCATTTTGCCTTGATTTTGATTGTTTTCGTAACAAATTGATAGTAAATTCTCGTGATTGGCGCTTGATAGTTTACACTTTGTCATTTCGACCGCCTCCCGTCATTTCGAGCTTAGTCGGGATGACAAGGGGCAGACGAACTTCATCGTCTGCCCCCATTGTCTACATACCCATGCACGAGGTGGCTCCCAGTGCCGTGAGTACGGCCGTGATTACCGACGCTATGATCTGCAGCGTCCACTTCAACGTCTCCTTCTTCGTCATCATTCACCTCCTTCCTGATGAGTGGCTACTGCGAACGAGCTGATAGGAATCTTCTCCTGGTAGGTACGCTCCTTGCCATCGACGGTTTTCTTCTTCGACTCCACCACGTAGGCGGCCTTGAAGGTACACTCCTCTTTCAGCGCGCGACTGGTCAGCTTCTCGCCCTTCGAGTTCTCGGGCACGAAGCGCAGGTGTACACCCGCAATCAGGTTGTCTACTCCCACTGCCAGCGACTTCTCCACCGTGTCCTGCGCCTTCTTGCCGTCGCTCTCGATGCTGGGCGAGAACGTGCCGAAGCCATCCAGCTTCACAGGCTGACCCTGGATCACCATCTCCTTCAGACATGCCACGATGTTCTGCAACACGAGCACCGCCATGGGGTAGTCTACGAGCTTTCCGTGCTCAGCCAGGTGCTTGGCGAAACCCTTCAGACTCAGAGGCTCCTTGGTGTCTGCCTCGGGATAGTACTGGCCGTAACCGGCGTTGTACTGGTTCTTGTTCTTCCTCAGATTCACTGGAAATGCAATTACTTCACTTGCCATAAAATTTTGTTCCTTTCTTTTTTAGTTTGTTTTTAAATAGTTTGTTTGTTCTCTCTTTGCAATCTAGGTGGTACCATTTCCTGTTTGCGAGTACAAAGGTACGAAATAATTTGTAGTTATGCAAATTCTATAATCAATCTAAAGTACTTATAATGAGTTATATGAACTTAATATTACTTATAAGTACTTATACTAAATATTTTGCTCTTTTAATTTGGTATTTTCGCCATAATTTAGTACCTTTGTACCATAATTAAAAACAAGATCAATGGATAATAAACTTCTATCTTCAATGGGCCGAATGGAACTCGCACAGAGCTACTTCCCCAACATTCTGCCGCGTTCAGCCTGGCAGAAATTTAAGAGTTTGCTGCTCGATTACCCTGATCTCGAGGGCTTCGCGACGCAGCGCCGACGAACGTTTCTTCCGTCGGAAGTCAACATTATTTACCGTTACCTTGGGCAGCCGTAGAGCTGCCTTTTTTAGGCCCATATAGCACGCTTGAGGTTTGCTCCGAGTAAACTTGGACTTTACTCGGAGTAAACATCCACTTTCCTCCGACCAAACTCCGACTTTCATTGGAGGCATATTTTGTGGGTGATGTAAGAATGTTGTTTTGTCAAGAATATTTTGTTGGTTGGTGAAGACACATAGGGTAATGCATGTGCCCAAATTGCAAAATTGCAAAATTGCAAAACGATTTTTTCAGTTCCACCAAAATCCCACACTTAGAATATATTATATATATATTATATTATAATATAATATATATATAATATATTTAATATAACTATAAATATAATATCTCTTACTCTCATCCCCTCGAGCCAAGCCCCCAAAAACCCAAATTGATTTTTGTTTTTGCAATTTTGCAATTTTGCAATTTTGCAATTTCGTGTACTACACAATTTCACTCCAGTCCGTCGTACTGACGGATAGCCTGGCGCCAGGCATCTGGGAAGGGCATGGTTTGATGATGCTCCAAGTCGTAGAGCACCATCACTGAAGCGCAACGGCACTTCACCTCCAGGGTATCAACATCGATAATGTCCTGTTCGAGATGGAAACTCTTATTGCCAATCTTCGTCGTACGCGTACGCGCTGCGATATGGTTGCCTGCCTTGATCTGTGACACGAAGTCGGCCTCGATCTTCGCTACCACAATGGCTACGCGCTCCCAATCCACATCCTCGCAAACGGTGGCAAAGTACTCGGTCTTGGCCGTATCGTAGAACTGAAAATAAACGGTATTGTTGACGTGGCCAAACTTATCCACGTCGTTGAATCGAATCTGAATCGGCAAGATATGTCTATAGCCGTTATTTACTTCTTGTACCATCACTGAAAACTAAAACTAGCCTATGAATTCGGCTGCAAAGTTATGCAAAACTCCACACTTCCCCTCCCTCGAAACAGGAAAATTATTCCCAATACCTGCAAACTCTTGATTTAAAACACCTCGCCCTATTAGTCGCTTGATGAATGAATATTCACTTGCGAAAGATCAGGATCTATATATGCCAAAGGGGAAAGGACTGCCTGTTGTCACCATTACCGGCAAGGGCAACAAAAAACGCAGATGCCCGCTTTGGGACAATACCCGTAAGGAACTGAGAACGCTCATAGGCAAAAGAGAACCTGATGATTTTGTCTTTGTCAACAGACAGTAGTAGCCAATGACGCGATTCGGTGTGTACGAGATGGTCACGAGACATGCAAAGACTTTGGCAGAGAGGATGCCGTCAGTAAGAGACAAGCGGGTGTCGCCGCACACCATCCGCCACACCACTGCTACCCATCTGCTGCAAAATAAAACCGCATACGGCAGTATTGTACGTATGCGGCAATATAATTGAAATCGAAGTCATGCTATCGCGTCAGCCTGATTTCCTCGTGGTAGAAATAGTTGACCACGACGGGATGGCCATACTCTGAGCGACCATAGGGTAGGTCGTTGATGACGTAGGGCATCTGGTGCTCCTTCGTGTAGGCTTCCACCTGCAGGGCGAGCGTCTGCCAGTAGTCACGGCGCTTGCGCTTGTAGATGTCGTCGTAGAGCGGTAGCAGGTCGGGATGCTCTTCGCGGATGTACTGCATGATGGTGGGCTTGAACTGTCCGCGAAGGTTCAGGTTCTCCAGCCATACAAGGTCAGAATAATCCTTAACACGCTCGATGATGGCAAAGACATCGGTAATGCCTGGGAAGATGGGTGACACGAAGCAGACGGTGCGGATGCCCGACTCATAGACCTGCTTCATTGCAGCCAGTCGTCGCTCGATGCTGGGCGCATCGTCCATCGCTTCCTTGAACTGCTCGTCGAGGGTGTTTACAGACCACGATACCGTGACGCGCTTGAACGTTTTCAGCAGGTCGAGGTCACGCAACACGAGGTCGCTCTTCGTGGTGACGATAATCTCGCAGTCGGCACCCTGTAGCTGTTCCAGCAGTGCACGGGTACGCTTGTATTCTGCCTCCTGCTCGTTGTAGCCGTCTGTCACCGAACCGATGACGATGCGCTCGCCGTCGTACTTGTGCGGATTGGTTATGGCAGGCCAGTACTTCACGTCGAGGAAAGTCCCCCACGGCTCGGTATGACCTGTGAAGCGCTTCATAAAAGAGGCGTAACAGTACTTGCAGGCATGGGTACAGCCCACGTACGGATTGACGGAATAACCGCCCACAGGCAGCGATGACTTTGTCATCACCGACTGCACTTGTTTGTCATTTATAATCATAACCCTGTTGTTTTAATACTTCCTTAAATTCCTGTGGCAACTCCTGTACTATATTTGCCTCCCCCATAATGGGAACGAGGTCTTCCTTCATGAAAACGGGAATGTTCAGCCGGTGTGCCTGTTCTGTCAAATTCTCCACCCAACTGACTTCCGACACGGCCTTGCCCTTGCGCTTACCCGTTTCCGTTCCTATCACAATCCAGCTAATGCCGTGCAAGTCAACCTCTCCAATATCGTTGAACATCGGCTCGAAGGTGACATGCAGGTGAGTTGAACCTACATTCTCCCGCAACTGGTCGATACGCTGCTTTTCCTTCGAAGAGGTCACCGTGACTCCAAACCATCCGTTGTCGGGTGTAACTGACATGTGCAGCAGGTCGGGCCGTTTACTGAGAAACAGATATTGGTGCTGCACGTTCTGGCGCATCTTGTCGAACACCAGTTCACGCCATTCGTCTTTCCACCCCGCGAGGTCACTCATGCCTGTCAGCAGCCAGTTGTGGGGCTTCGGATTGCCCATCAGCCGCAGCTTGCCAGGATAGAATTCCGGCACAGAGAAATCGTCTGTAATGTGGTAGCGACGACAATTGTTGCGGGCATAGCAATAACTACAGCCGATATTACAGCCAATCACAAGATTCATGTTCTGAATCAGGTCTTTGATACAAACACTCATCGTCTCTCGTTTACTTGCTGACATTTACGCTCTCACCGTCCTCGGGAATGTGGACGCGCCCAGCCACTCCATGCTCCCTGGCAGCCTGAAGGAGTGCGGCACGGGTGACGTGATTGTGGTTCACGCCCTCCAGGTGGGTGGCCACGAAGGTGGCCTTCGGTGTGTAGTCCATCGTCTTCAGCACATCGGGAATGTGCATGATGACATGCCCTCCCACATGAAACTTGTTGCCGCCAGCATTGACTATCACCACATCGGGCTGCCAGCGGTCAAGGTTGCGACGCACACCACTATACCAGATGGTGTCGCCAGCCAGATAGGTCGTAGGCTCCGCAGGGTGCTGGAACACATAGCCGCAGGTGTGGCCGGCCTTCGGCAGCATCCACCAGTGGCCGTGATGGCTCTCAGCCTTCGACAGACGAACATCGCCCAGCTGCATCTCGCCCTCAATCACTTTCACCTGCTTGAACCCATGCGACACGACCACCTCACGGTCCAGCTCGTCCTGCACGACGATGAGCATTTCCTTCGGCAGCTGCTCATAAGCGGCATCGTCTATGTGGTCAGTGTGCAGATGGGTCAGCAACACGCAGTCCACATCCCTTAATAGTTCGTCCACCGTCATCGGCAGGTCGTGAATCGGGTTGCGCAATTCCTGATGGTGCGAGAACGGGAACGGAGGCATACAGCCCTTTTCGCCCAGCATGGGGTCTATCAGCATCACCTTACCGGCATACTCAATCTTAATCGTAGCGTTTCTAATCTGTTGAATCTTCATGTTCTTTTCTGTTTTTTTGATTTCTGGGTGCAAAGGTACGGCGAAATGTTAAAGATGTCTATACCAGAACAACATGTTGTTATGCCATTTTGATAAATCACGCTTTTTTCGTACCTTCGCAGCCGAAATCATATAAAGAGGTATGGCAAAAACAACATACAGGCTCGTAGAGGTGCCTTTCAGCAAGACGGAATGTGGTGTAGATTTCTTTATCAACACCGCCCATGGCAGTGAGCGGAGGGGCGTGCTGACGGAATACCCCGTGTTCAAGACCGATTTTTTCGAGATGTTCTTCTTCCGTAAGGCCAATGGCTATCTGTTGCTGGGCTACCAGAAGATAGAACTGCGCGATGGCATGGTGCTCATCCTGAAGCCCCACCAGCAGCAGGAATGGCACATTGACGAAGATGCCCTCGACTACGATTTCCTTATCTTCCGCAACGACTTCATGCGTACGTTTATTGCCGACAAGTTCTTTGTCTATCGCCTGCAGTACTGCCAGCAGACCGACACGCCACCATACTTCATGGCAACAGCCGACGAACTGACGGAATACGAACGGCTGCTGAAGAAAATCCGCAGCGAACTGCGCCAGCCTGTAGCCGACAGCTACCATATCATCGTCAGCGTGCTCTACTATCTGCTGGCCGTCTTGAACCGACGCTATACCGAGACATATAGTCTGCCCTTTGAACTGCCGAAGAACCACTACGCTTTCCTGTTTGTGGAACTGATGGAGCAGCACATCCGCGACCTGCAGCGTGTGCAGGAATATGCCGACCTGATGCACGTCAGCCGGGTGACGCTTAACCAGAGCGTCATGGCGCAATATGGTGTTCCAGCCACCGTCCTGCTGAAGCAACGCCTGCTGGCCGAAATCAAGAACGGACTGTTGTTCAGCCACAAGACGGTCAGCGAGATTGCCTACGACTTCCACTTCTCAGAGCCTTCACATCTGATGCGGTTCTTCAAGAAAGCCACAGGCAAGACGTGTACACAATTCCAGCAAGAATACGAGAATGGAACGTTTGAATAACTCTTTTAGGTAAATTTCAATTTATGAAAGAATGGCTGTTTCTGATTGGTGCCATCTTCCTGGAGACGTTTGCCACCTCGATGCATCCTCGGTTACAAATGTCTGACGCTGCTTCTGAGCGATGGCATGAGCCAGTTGTTCCTCGATTTCTCGCTTCATGGCGAAGAGGGCCGCAAACCGCAGAGATGATCTCTGCCGATGCCAGCGAGCTGCTTTCTGCAGTTATTGATGCCAATCCTAAGTTCCATAAACTCTATCAAATGTATAAATTAGTCGCTTGATGAATGAATATTCACTTGCGAAAGTTCAGTTGTTATGATTTAAATAGTCAAAGAGAAATAGAAAAGAGGTCAGCAGAAGATCATGATTGTTATTCAAAAAAAATTTGAAAGATCTATTAAAATAAAATGTTGTGTTAGATTTATCCATTAAGAAGGACCAGTTTTTACTAGAATAATTAGGTGGTTTCAAGATAATTGCTTACCTTTGTAGGCGATTATGGAAAATGAATATGAGCAAACAAGAACTGAGTAACATCGACAATAAAGTTTATCAGCAATGGTTTCAGAACCTATGCGAGGAAATAGACAAGCAGCGACTGAAAGCTGTGATGCAAGTGAATGCTTCCACCCTTCAGCACTATTGGTGGCTGGGTAATGATATAATTAAGAAACAGCAGGAACAGGGATGGGGTACGAAAGTCATCGACCAACTTTCTGTTGATTTGCAGAAACGATATGGCAGCGATAGTGGCTATTCTTCGCGCAACTTAGGCTATATGAAGAACTTTGCTGCAGAATATCCAGATTTCCCATTTTTGCAAGTGCCACTTGCAAAATTACGAGAGATGCCAATTTTGCAAGCACGACTTGCAAAATTCACAGTTTCAGCTGATGGTAATTTTGTGCAAGTGCCTCTTGCACAAATCACGTGGTATCACCATATATCAATGATTCCAAAGGTAAAAGACTTGGCATTGCGAGCCTTTTATATGACAGAAACTGCTATTCAGGGATGGAGCCGCGATATCATGTTGACTCAGATAGACGATGAGTATCACAAGAAAGCAAGGGCATTACCTAATAATTTCGACACAACCTTACCTCCTGTAAAAAGTGATTTGGCAAGAGCTACCTTTAAAGATCCCTACAATCTTGGTTTTGTGGACATGACAAAAGTGAAACAGGAACAAGACTTGGAAGACCAATTAGCCAACAAAGTGACAGATTTCTTATTGGAGCTTGGTAGGGGCTTCTCATATTTAGGACGTCAATATCCATTGAATATCGCCGGTGAAGATAGCAAGGTTGATTTGATGATGTATCATACCCGTTTACATTGTTATGTGGCAATTGAGCTGAAAGCTGTTGAATTTAAACCTGAATTTTTAAGTAAGTTAAATTATTATATTTCTGCTATTGATGATCTGGTGAAGATGCCTGAAGACAATCCTACCATTGGACTTTTGTTGTGTCGCACCAAGAATAATACGAAAGTTGAATATGCACTTCGGGGTATGACTCAGCCTTTGGGCGTGGCGGAGTATCAAACAAATAAGGTAATTGAAGAACTAAAATCAGAATTGCCATCTATTGACGATCTGGAAAATACTCTTAAATAATGTGAGCATATGGGGCAGTGTAAGTATTGTGGTGAGGATGCTGGTTTCTTCTCGCATGTTCATAAGGAGTGTGAGGAGAAGCATAATCAGGGGACATAGTCATGGGGTCAGGCTCCTGGGTATGGGTTTGAAAAATAGTTTAATTTTTGTATCCTCTGTCACTGTTAAGTGGTGGAGGATTTTTTTTGTTATGACGAAAAACGCATAATTCTTTGGAATAATCGAGAAGTTTTATTAATTTTGCAGCGTGATAGCGGGGAGAAATCCGTTATTCACATTTTCGATGTCCTTCATGGGCATCTGGAGTTGAATCCTACTCGACAAAAGCGGACCATTTAATTAACGAGAATTCAACTGCCTTTCTTACGTTCCTATCTGGAGCGTGAGTTAGGTGGTTTCTCGTTATTGGTGGTCCGCAACCATACCAGTCGGGTGATCGCAAACCTCACGCTTTCTTTATATATAATGTAGGAAACACCCTCGTGATTGTTGTATCAGTCCGAGGACAATAATATTAATAAACCCATAAACAAAATGAAAAAGAACTACTATTATTATGGAGGGGCTTTGCCCTCCCGACGCAAGGAAACCTCAGTTGCATCATGTATCCTGGGTTTCCGCAATTTCTGGAAGTTTGTAACCTTAAATCTGAGAAAGGAGGTTAAGAAAACATGCGTTTAGTAACTCATATTCGTAGGGTAGATGAAGCGTTGGAGTCGTATGGCGTATATCCCAATACAAGCTCTCTTGAGGAAGTGGCAAGATGCTCCATGTGGATGCTGACAATCCTGGCGGATATTAACAGACAGTTAAGGTCTTGTCAGGAGGAGCTGGAAAAGGGCGTGGTAACTGAACCCTTCCCCTTCAGCTTCTGGAAGAATGAGAAGCATCGGCAACTTAAGGGAAGTGCCGTGGAGGATGATCTGCTAAAGTATGGCAATAAGAAGCTGGCAGATATGCGCATCAATTTCTCTATAGTGGGGTATGACATTAAGGAGATAAAGGATTTTATCTGCCCACTGAATGCTGAATACGAAGAGATGAATGATCATCTTAAAGCAATCGAAGAAATGACTTTGGAACTGTACCCGGAAGCGTATGCCACTTATTACCAGTCGAGGAAGAAGGAACTGGACGAGCTGACTGTAAGGAAGAAGTACATGAAAATGAAGATGGACTACTATCCCATAACCCTTCAAAAACTGAAGACTTTACAGGCACAAGTGGTGGCAGATGCCTTGATTGCGGGAATCATGAACTACGACGATGATACTATTCCATTGGAATATGCAGGCGTGGATGTAAGGAGGGTCACTGAGAATCTTCCTGAAAACTATAAAGGAAAACTACCTGCCGATTTTGATAAGCTTTGCGTTAAATATCATCGCCATGTTACGTGGAGCAATGACTCAATCCTGAATGTCGACTATGATAGCCTTGGCTCTTACCTCTACAAGCATTCTGACAAGTTCACCCCCGAGCAATTTGTTGCTATCTATGAGCATGACTATTTGCTTTACTTGGTTCGTCAGGATATGATGAAGCTATTGGATAATTCTGCAGGACAGGTGGAGATGCAGGCGCCTCAGGATCAGGCCTGCGAGGATGTGGCTGGCAATTGCTTCAAGAATACGAGTGGGTTTGTACGCGATTTGGTTCAGAATCTGGTGAATGAATATTATCTGGGTTCTGCCGTTAACCTGACTCTGATAGAGATAACGCTCTACGACCATAACCTGATTAAGAAGAGAAATACCCACACTGCTTTTATCAAGTCGTTGATAGCTTGGGGTATCATTACTATAGATGAAGGGGAGATTAAAGCCCTGGCCAATGGTATGGCTGACAAATACAAACGGATTCCCAAGGAGGGATATATGGTCTGGCCATACTTATATATCAATGACAAGAAGATGTGTGAAGACATGGGGCGCAAACTTGGTTCCACCATCCCTTATAGCAGAAAAACTGATGAATAGGCTCTCATTCTTCTCATCGTAGAATCTCATTCTTTCTCATTCTTTCTCATTCCTCTCATTGTCGCCTGACAGTGAGGGGTTTTTGTTGTTTTTCCACTTCAGCATCTCAAAAAATACCCCTAATTTCGCAGACGATTTCAGCAAGTAAGTGAAAGTCCGGACCGCTGAACGCTGATGGTAACAATAAAAAGATTAAAGATTATGAATACGTACGAAGCAAAAGTATTATTGGCAAACAGCCTGAGATGTCTGGTTATGAGTATGGAGCAGATCAGGCTGAGAGAGATTGAAAAGGTTGTGGGACGCGAAGAACCCATGCAGGACCATCTGGCAGAGTGTATTGCGGGCCTCCATCCTCATGAGGAAATGGATGTGGAGAATTGCCTGGAGTATCTGAAAAAGCTCTACATAGGATTTAAGGATGCAAGCGACCACGAGATTCTGTTGGAAAATAAATTCTCAATTGCAGAACTGGAGCTGGGCAACATCTGCGACATGATTATTGGTTTTATCAATCATGATTATCCTGATAATCTCGTGGCCTGCGCCAGAGAAATCAATCAGCTGGCCCAGAAACTCTTACCAGCAAAGGGACATCACGTGAAGAGCCATGACCATTGTATGATGGTGGTGATGAAGTTCCAGAAAGAGGCCATGACAATCATCGAGAAGTATGGTTACAAGACCTGGCAGGACGGCATGTACAGTCTGCCGCTGGGTTACCTCCAGAGCTGGATGGAGCGAGAGTACTGGGAAGCATAAACAAATTCAATAAAATAATATGAATATTATACAAGTATTAGTAGACGACAAGAGTTTTGCCCGTATGCAAATGGGGCTGAGAGTGGAAGGAACAGTAGGTTTTGACACCTGTAAGGGTATGGGCGACCTGAATGCGTTTAATCGCAAGAGATACAGTAAGCCAAAAGACATGCTGGTGAAGAAGTTGCCATGGGGCTGGGTGAAGAAGTCGCTGACTCGCGTGAAAGTTTTTGCAAGCTTCCCCGACGATGTGGGCACAGCCAGAGTACTGGGCTTGTTGGACGATCACACCCGTGATGCCAAGAACGCCCTGATTGAGTATGAGATTATAGAGAGGGTGTAACTAAAAAGTAAAAAGGTAAAAAAGTAAAAAGGTAAAAAAGTAAAAAGGTAAAACTATAATGGAGAATTTAGTAACAATCGTTGAGGTGGGCGCATACTCTGAGCGCCAGTATCAGAAGCAGGACGGCAGTTCTGAATACTTCAAGAGCCGTGGGGTGGTTATGAAGCGTGGTGGCGACGTGATCTATGGTGAGATGACGGGCGAGCTGGCTTCGAAGAACCGAGACACGCAGTTCCATCAGGGGATGCCTTATATCGTGAAGGGATTCTGGAAACATCGTACATGGGAAGACCAGAACCATCAGACGCGTCATGAGAATGCCTTCTATATTACGGACTTACAAAGCTTATAATATGAAGATTTGTTTCCAGAGAAATAAAAGAGGAATCTATTCGTTGGCCTGCCCTGAGGTAAAACTCAGGGCGCTGGCCGCCGATCAAGAGACGAAACTGTTGACTGCCAGCTGTCGCCAAGCCATCAAATATGCCAAAGAGGGACTGCCTGCAGAGGTGCCACAATGGTTTGATAAGCGATTCAAGGATTTCTGTAAGAATGAGACCAAAGATAGAGGCGATGCCTTTATGAAAAAGAGTGACAAGCAGAAGCTGCTGCTGTTTTCGGAAGATCAGAAAGGTAAGCACCCATTTATCAACTTCAGTGCAAGTGGGTATGACACGTCGGAGGTTACAGACAAGAAGACGAAGACCAAGAAGAAAGGGCCTTGGCGCAAACAGAAGTATGTGCACCTGTCGGGTCTTGTAGCCATCGATCTTGACAATGTGGACGACGCTATGGCCATCTATAAACGCTGGGAAGAGAAAGTGGATTTCAAGGCACTGAAGATCTACTTTATTTATCTCACGCCCAGGATGGGTCTCAGGGTGGTATTCCGCTGCGAAGCATCGCGCGGAAACCTTATCGACAACCAGCTATGGATGTGCAAGCAGCTGTGCGTTGACGGCATTGAGGTGGAGCCAGATGGCAGTTGTAAGGATTCCAGTAGGGGTTCTTTTCTGACCTCTGATGAAAATTTTTTATATGACAACTTAAAAGAACTATATGAAGATGAACCAGACAAAGATTTTATTGAGAAATATGAGCCTGAGTATCGGGCTGGGCGTAGTGCTTCTGTTAAGACTGCTGCTGTGGCCGGTAAGAATGCTCAACAAAGGGTTGGGAATGAGCGGAAGGTGGATGTTTCGTCAGATACACTGAGCGCAGCTTGGAGAGGGTATGATTTACAAAGTATTATTGATCAGCGCTATGCTGACAAGCTGCCCTGTGAACACGACAAGAACAGGCACACAGAGTCTCTTAAGCTGGCCACAGACCTCATGGTCATGCTCGACGGAGATAAGACCCTGGTACAACGAATCGTCGAAGCCCAGCCGTGGGTGCAGGAGATCATTGAAGGGCGCAATGAGAACGTGGCGCAGACGGTGGAGAGTGCAGCCCAGCAGATGTCGAAGCGGGAAGGGGACACCTCGCAGCCTTACCCCAGCAAGGCTATGCAGGAGGCCATCGAGAAAGTTGCCGGAATGTCGTACAAGCAGCTTCTTGCGACGAAGGCTGCGGATGGGTTGAAGTCAGAGGATGCCATGGTGAAGCAGCTGGAAGCCTGGGGCGGTGAGATAAGGGCACTGTGGGATGACTTTCCTTTACTGAAGGATGTGTGTGCGGGGCTGAAACCTACGCAGTATCCTGCAGCCCTGTTTACCGCTGGCGGCATCCTGATGACGCTGATGACGCGCTGCTGGTACCGATTCTACCACAAGCCTCAGAAGGAGCGCAGACTGAACTGCTCGTTGTTTGTGATTGGTCACCCCGCCAGTGGCAAGTCGATGGCCGACGATCTGTATAAGATTCTGGCAGAGCCCATGGTGGAAGCTGACAAGGCGGGTAAGAAGGCGCTCAACGACTATAAGAACTCCACGAAGAAGAAGGCTGCCAACAAGGAGGGTAAGGACAAGCCCAAGGTGACCATCCGTATTCACCCTGCCAGAACGGCCAACGGACAGTTTATCACAGACATGATCAACGCCAAGGAGAATGTGAATGGCAAGGAGATCCAGCTACACATGTTCACCTTTGACACAGAGCTGGACAACAGCATCACGCTGCAGAGTGGGGGATCGTGGATCAATAAGCTCTCGATGGAGCTGAAAGCCTTCCACAACGAGGAAGACGGACAGATGTACATGAATCTGGATTCGCCCATTGACAGCTTCGACGTAACCTGGAACTTCATCTACACGGGTACACCCATAGCCCTGAAGAAGAAGGTGACGGAGAAGAACTTCGGTAGTGGTCTAAGCACGCGACTGGCTGTGCTGCCCATGCCCAAGACGAACTTCGAGATGCTGGACTATGAGGACGAAGAGCATGTGGACTGGGAGCGACTGAAACGCATGAAGGACTGGGCCTTTAAACTCGACAAGCGTACGGGGCTGTTGCCTGTAAAGCCTCTGGTAAGACACCTGTGGGAGTGGACGAAGAATCGCATGGCAGACTGCGCTGAGGATAACTCTGAGGCCAACGAGCTGATGCTGAAGCGCGTGGCCTACCACGGACTGAACTACGCAGCGCCTTTCGTAGATATGCGCCACTGGAGCAGTCTGCATAAAGATGGCAATTACTGGACAGGTGAGTACGAGGTGGACGAGACCGACTGGAAGCTCTGCGAGCTGATTGCCCGCATCCAGTACGCCACGCAGCAGCATTTTTTCGGGGTAATGGCCGAGAAGTATTTCGATGACATGAACAACGATGTGCAGGTGAGCGGAAAGCGCCACCATCAGAAATCTGTGGAAGGCTTTAATCGTCTGCCAGAAATCTTCACCAGAGAAGACGTTATGAAGTGCTTCGGGTATAAGAACGAAAGTGGAGTGAACAGTAAGATAAAACGTCTGGTAGATGATAAGATAATTGAAGTAAGTGAGTTGTTTGTGGAGGATGGGCATCAACATTTCAAGTACAAGAAAATAGGTAGTATTTAATGTCCCCAAGTCCCAAATTGCAAAATTGCAAAACGATTTTGAAAATGGAAAAAGTAGAATTGAATAAAACGATGCACCTCTCCGAGCACTTGGCTTCGCCGAGTGAGGCTGCGCTCAGCCATTCAAGCAAGCTTGATGGCCTTCGCTTATCGCCTCACTTTACACTCGGGGAGGTTACGAAGACGAGTGTAAAAACGGCGGGAGAAAATATTCCCAGCCGTGTGGCGATTGAGAATCTGAAGAATCTCTGTGAGAATTGGTTGGAGGAGCTCCGCGAGAATTATAATCTCATTTACGAAGGAGTAGGGGATTGTAAGGGTGACGAGCCCATCATCATCACGAGCGGGTATAGATCGCCGGAGGTGAATAAGGCGGTGGGAGGCTCGCCCACGAGTAACCATCTGACGGGGTGTGCGGTGGATATACGATGTGCGGGTATCGAGCAGGCGATTCGGTATGCGTGTATCCTACTGGATATCGCAGACGGCACGAAGCGGGATTACGATGAGCTGTTTATCGAACGTTCGTCCAAAGGCAATTATTGGATTCATTTTGCCGTGCGGCCGAAGGAGAATCGCAGAAGGACGGCGTTTATTCAAACGTAAGCAAGGGGCGCCTGATTAAGTTCAGGCGCCTCACGCTACTTAGCGGAGTTGCGTGATATGTTGCTGCCGAAATTCAAAAAGTTATTAAAATTATTGTTATTGTAGCAGAAATTTCGTTGATTTTCGCACACAAATATCATTTTGTCTTAAATCTAATTATTTTCGTGACAAAAAGATAGTATTATATTCCAATTAAAGCATGATAGCTTACACTTTGTCATTTTGCATAAGATTTTTGGTTTAAAGTTGAAAATTTATGCATTTCTTTCCTGAAAAACTCCGTACCTTTGCACTCGAAAGCTTTCGAGATGATATGATTTATTTATTATTAAAAAGGTAAAAAGGTATGAAAAAGATTGAAGCAATTATCAGGAAGACAAAGTTTGAGGAGGTCAAGGAGGCCTTGCTCTCATCTGACATCGACTGGTTTGAGTACCACGACGTGCATGGCATCGGCCAGAGTCGTCAGGAAAGGATATACCGTGGCGTACAATATTCTACGGATGTGATTGAGCGTGTGGCCATTACGATTGTATGTCGTGACGTGATACTCGATCCAACTATCAAGGTACTTCTCGATGTGGCCCATACGGGTGAGATTGGCGATGGTCGTATCTTCGTGAGCGACGTCATCGATACTTGGAGCATCCGCACTGGTGAGCATGGCGATACCGTGCTGAGAGACAAGAAGTAATGAAAAAATGAAAGAATGAAATAATGAAAAAATGTAAGAATTATGAATGAAATAGGATTATCACTCGATACTGTATGGATGCTATTGGCAGCCATGTTGGTTTTCTGGATGCAGCCGGGCTTTGCGCTGTGTGAAGCGGGATTTACGCGTAGTAAAAACACGGCTAACATCTTGATGAAGAACTTCGTAGACTTCATGTTCGGCTCACTCTTGTTTTTCTTTCTGGGCTTCGGCTTTATGTTTGGAAGTGAGGGTGCAGGTTTTATAGGTGCGCCAAACTGGGGCGACCTGAGTTTCTATAAGGGCGATCTGCCCGTAGAGGGTTTCTTGATTTTCGAGACCGTCTTCTGTGCCACCTCTGCCACCATCGTGAGTGGTGCAATGGCAGAACGTACCAAGTTCTCGATGTACCTTATCTATAGTGCGGTCATCTCACTGTTCATCTATCCCATCGAGGGTCACTGGACCTGGGGTGGTGGCTGGCTCTGCAGTGATGCTGCTGATGGCTTTATGATGTCAACCTTTGGTGATGTGTTCCACGATTTCGCTGGTTCTGCTATCGTACATAGCGTGGGTGGTGTACTGGCCCTGATTGGTGCCATGGCCCTTGGTCCCCGTATTGGTAAGTATAGCAAGGATGGTAAGAGTCGCGCTATTCCTGGTCACAATCTGACGATGGCTGCTCTGGGTGTGTTCATCCTCTGGCTGGGATGGTTTGGCTTCAACCCGGGCTCGCAGTTGGCAGCCTCTGGCGAGGTGAACCGTGTGGCTATCTCTCACGTGTTCCTGACCACGAATCTCGCTGCTGCAGCAGGTGGTGTGGCCACGATGTTCCTCACCTATATTAAATATGGCAAGCCCTCCCTCTCTCTGACGCTCAACGGCGTATTGGCTGGTCTGGTGGGTATCACCGCTGGTTGTGACCTCGTATCGCCCTTTGGTGCAGTCGTCATTGGCCTTGTCTGTGGTCTTGTATTGGTCTATGCCATTGAGTTTGTGGATCACGTGCTGCACATCGATGACCCCGTAGGTGCTTCGTCGGTACATGGTATATGCGGTATCCTTGGCACTCTGATGACAGGTCTGTTGTCAACCACCAATGGCGCATGCTACGGTTTTGGTTGGGGCTTCTTTGGCGCACAGGTGTTTGGTATCCTCGTAATCGACCTCTGGGCTGCTGTCTGTGGTTTCGTCCTGTTCTATGGCATCAAGAAGCTTCATGGTCTGCGTGTAGGCAAGCGTGTAGAGGAGGAAGGTCTCGACATCTACGAGCATGGAGAGGCTTGCTATAACTAAAGGTAAAAAGGTAAAAAAGTAAAAAGGTATGAAAAAGATATTATTGTTTGCGATGGGGCTGGCGATGAGTGCCAGCACCCTTGCAGAAGAAACGGAAAAAGTAGAGACAACGATAGCGGGTGATATCGTCAGCAGTTACATCTGGCGTGGTTTGGATGCTGGAAGTACCGCTGTTCAGCCAACGCTCGGCATTGGCTATAAAGGCCTGAGCCTGACAGCCTGGGGCAGTTACGGATTGACAAATCCTGACGACACGAAGGAATTCGACCTGACCCTCGGTTATTCGGTAGGTGGATTCAATATCGGCATCACGGATTATTGGTTCAGCGTTGGACTCGATCCTGATGCTCGCTATTTCAAGTATGATGCCCACGGCACCAACCATATATTCGAGGCTAACATCGGCTACGATTTTGGAGTGGTCTCGCTGCAGTGGTTCACGAACTTCGCGGGCAACGATGGTGAAAACAAGGACGGCAATCGGGCCTATAGCAGTTATCTTGAGGCTAATGTCCCATTCAAACTTGCCACATGTGACTGGACTGCTACGGCTGGTGTCGTCCCCTTCGCCACCACATTCTACGGAACAGAAGGTTTTGCCGTCACCAACCTCGCCTTGAAGGCAACGAAGGATATCAAGGTGACTGACTCGTTCTCGATTCCTGTCTTCGGACAGGTCGTGGCCAATCCTTGTTCACAGAAAGCTTACCTGGTTCTTGGATTTACGCTGCATCCATGACAGAGCATCATCTGGCTGTTTAGTGTACATATAAAAACATTTTGCTCAATATTTTCCATTTTTCTTTTGAGAAATGGAAAATATTTTTTATCTTTGCATTTGATTTGATAAAACAATTTATTTGAGCCTATGGTTACATTGATTGTACTATTGCAGCTCATCGTTGTGTTGACGATGATCTTTATCGGTGCCAGAATCGGTGGTATCGGAATGGGTATCTACGGCATGGTAGGTGTCTTCATTCTTGTGTTCGTCTTTGGAGTGCGTCCTGGTAATATTCCCATCGACGTGATGCTTATTATTGCCTCGGTGATTACTGCGACGGCAGCACTTCAGGCTGCTGGGGGATTGGACTATCTGGTTGGACTGGCGGCAAAGTTCCTACGCAGCCATCCTGCCCACATCACCTACTATGGTCCGCTTACCACTTGGCTCTTTTGCCTCTTAGCAGGTACTGCCCACACCTCGTACTCGCTGCTGCCCATCATTGCAGAGATAGCCAAGAGCTCGAAGATACGCCCAGAACGTCCCTTGACCGTATCAACGATAGCAGCCTCGCTGGGTATTACGGGTAGTCCGATGTCGGCAGCCACTGCAGCAGTCATTTCTACGGATTTATTAGGTGGACAGGGCATAGAACTGAAAGATATCCTGCTGGTGTGTATTCCTGCCTCGTTCATTGCCATCCTCGTGGCTGCGTTTGTTCAGAACCATGTTGGCAAGGAATTGAATGACGATCCTGTCTATCAGCAGCGCATCCGCGATGGATTGATAGATCCCGAAGCCGAAGCGAAAACGTTGGCGCAGATGGAGCAAAATTCGAATCCGCATGCCAAGTGGAGCGTGCTGGCATTTTTGACGGGTGTTATCCTCGTAGTACTGTTTGGTAGCATTCCTTCACTGCGTCCTTCGTTTGAGGTAAATGGCACTACAGAGAGCCTTACTATGCCCCAGACGATCGAGATCGTGATGATGTCAATAGCTGCCTTGATTCTTATTGTTGGCAAGGCCAATGTGAAGGATGCCGTCAGTGGCAACATCTTTGGCGCGGGTATGAATGCCATGATTTCGATCTTCGGTATCGCATGGATGGGCGACACATTCTTCAATGGCAATCTGGAGTTCTTCAAGAGCAGTATTGCAGATGTCGTCTCCCAGTATCCGTTCCTCTTCTCGGTGGCCCTATTTATCATGAGTATCATGCTTTTCTCCCAGGCAGCCACAGTGCGTACTCTTTTCCCGCTGGCTATCGGACTGGGCATTCAGCCACTGGCGCTGGTGGCCATGTTCCCTGCTGTCAACGGTTACTTCTTTGTGCCCAACTACCCCACGGAGGTAGCAGCTATTAACTTCGACACCACTGGTACAACGCGTATAGGCAAGTATGTGCTGAACCATTCGTTCCAGCTCTCTGGCTTCATCACCACCTTTGTCAGTATTGGCATTGGTTACTTGATCATATCATTCCTTTACTAAAACAATAAAACTATGTCAGAACAGAAATTCAGAAAAGAGTCCGACCTGTTAGGCGAGCTCAAAGTTCCTGCAGATGCCTTATACGGCGTACAGACGCAGCGTGGTATCAACAATTATCACATCTCGCGTAAGACGATGTCGATGTATCCAGACTTCATCAAGGCCATCGCCTATGTGAAGCTGGCTGCGGTGCAGACTAATCACACGCTTGGGGTTATCAACGACGAGATAGCAGGTGCCATCTCACAAGCCTGTCGTGAACTCATCGACGGCCAGTGGCATGAGAACTTCCCCATCGATATGATGCAGGGTGGCGCTGGTACATCGGTGAACATGAATGCCAACGAGGTAATTGCCAATCGTGCCCTTGAGATCATGGGCCATGAGAAGGGCGACTACCAGTATTGTCTGCCTAATGATCACTGTAACTGCGGACAGAGTACCAACGATGTCTACCCCACAACCATCCGTCTGGCCATCATCCACATGAACAAGAGCCTGATTGCAGCCCTTACGGGATTGATCAGTGCCTTCCGCTATAAGGGTGACGAGTTTAAGGATTGCATTAAGATGGGGCGTACCCAGTTGCAGGATGCTGTGCCCATGACCTCCGGGCAGGAGTTCAACGCCTATGCCAACAACCTGGAGGAGGAGATCCTGAATCTGGAGCGCAACGTGAAACTGCTTCATGAGATTAATATGGGAGGTACGGCGATTGGTACTGGCCTGAATGCTGTCCCCGGCTTTGCCAAACTCTGTGCAGCCAATCTTGCCAAACTCACAGGCGAGCCTTTTGTATCGGCTACCGACCTTGTGGAGGCAACACCTGATACTGGTGCATACGTCAGCTACTCTTCAGCCCTGAAGCGTCTGGCTGTGAAACTCTCCAAGATCTGTAACGACTTGCGCCTGATGGCTTCGGGTCCTCGCTGCGGTCTCAATGAGATCAACCTGCCGCCTAAGGCTCCCGGCTCTTCCATCATGCCAGGAAAGGTGAATCCTGTGATTCCTGAGGTGGTGAACCAGGTCTGCTTTAAGGTGATCGGCAACGACACCACCGTCAGCTTTGCTGCCGAGGCCGGACAGCTTCAACTCAACGTGATGGAGCCCGTGATCACAGAGTCGCTCTTCGAGAGCCTGATCTGGTTGAAGAATGCCATTGAGACGCTGACGGAAGAGTGCGTGCTGGGCATCACAGTGAACAAGGAGCGCTGTCTGGAGATGGTGAAGAACTCCATCGGCATCGTTACAGCCTTGAATCCCTACATTGGCTACAAGACATCGACCAAAGTGGCCAAGGAAGCGCTGGAGACTAACCGTTCGGTCTACGACATCGTGCTCGAGAAGGGACTGATGACGCAGGAGAAACTCGATGAGGCGCTTGACCCGAAGAATATGCTTGTGTCTCACAAGTTTCTTTGACACATTGTAAGAAATAGAGGCTATTCCAATCCAAAAAGTAAGGAATCAGCTGGGTAAGGGGTGGGAATTCTTAACAAAATGATAGTTCGGACTGTTTTTAACAATTGAAATAGTCCGAGCTAGAATTTTTTTTTGTGAAATCATTGTAACTTTGCAGTCCATAAAATAGGATTTGTTTTATGGATACAAAGTACATTTTCGTAACAGGCGGTGTGGTTTCCTCGTTGGGAAAAGGCATCATCTCCGCCAGCATCGGTAAGCTGCTACAGGCACGCGGTTATAAGGTAACCATCCAGAAGTTTGACCCCTACATCAATATTGATCCAGGTACGCTGAACCCCTACGAACATGGTGAGTGCTATGTGACGGAGGACGGGTTTGAGACTGATCTGGACTTAGGCCACTATGAGCGTTTTACGGGCATACATACCACCCGTAATAATTCGATTACGACAGGCCGTATCTACAAGACTGTCATCGACCGCGAGCGCCATGGCGACTATTTGGGAAAGACCATCCAGGTGGTGCCCCATATTACCGATGAAATCAAGCGCAGGATGCTCAGGGAAGGGCTCGACGAGGGCTTAGACTTCGTGATTACTGAGGTGGGTGGCACGATAGGTGACATCGAGAGTGCACCGTTCATGGAAGCCATCCGTCAATTGCGCTGGCAACTGGGGCGTGATGCCGTGTGCGTACATCTTACTTATGTGCCTTATCTGAAAGCTGCCCAGGAGTTGAAGACCAAGCCCACCCAGCACTCTGTCAAAGAACTGCAGGGTATGGGTATCCAGCCTGATATCCTTGTCCTCAGAACCGAACGCCACCTTGATGACCATCTGCGCATGAAGGTGGCGTCGTTTTGTAATGTCGATCTGGAGTGTGTGGTGCAGAGCGAGGATATGCCCTCGATCTACGAGGTACCCGTCAGCATGCAGCAGCAGGGTCTCGATGCAGCCATCATGCGTAAGATAGGCATCCCTGTGGGAGAGACACCAGCCATGAAACCCTGGCGCGACTTCCTCGACAAGCAGCGTAACGCCATGCGCGAGGTGCATGTGGCCCTCGTGGGGAAATACGACCTGCAGGATGCCTATAAGAGCATCCGCGAGAGTCTGAATCTGGCTGGCATCTATAATGATGTGAAGATGAGGCTCCATTTCATCAACAGCGAAGAGGTCACTCGCGAAAACATTGCCCAGCAGCTCAGTGGCATGGCGGGCGTCGTCATCTGCCCGGGGTTTGGCACCCGAGGCATCGAGGGTAAGATTCTTGCTGCCGAATACACCCGTACCCACGACATCCCCACCTTCGGTATCTGTCTGGGTATGCAGATGATGGTCATCGAGTTCGCCCGCAATGTGCTGGGCTACAAGGATGCCAATAGCAGTGAGATGGACACCCAGACACCCCACAATGTGATCGATATGATGGAAGAGCAAAAGACCATTACCCAGATGGGAGGTACGATGCGACTGGGTGCCTATGAGTGCGAACTGCTGAAGGGTAGTCGTGTCTATGAGGCCTATGGTGAGGAGACGCTCATCAAGGAGCGCCACCGCCACCGTTATGAGTTCAATAATGCCTATCAGGAGGAATATGAACAGCATGGTATGAAGTGCGTAGGTATCAACCCCGCCGCCAACCTGGTGGAGATCGTGGAGATACCGGAAAAACGCTGGTATATCGGCACTCAGTTCCACCCGGAATATTCGTCAACGGTGCTGCATCCGCACCCCCTGTTCATGAGCTTCGTTGAAAAATTGAAGATTGAAAATTGAAAGATTGAAAATTGAAGTCTGCGATTAAGCGAAAACATCAAAAATGAAGTTATGGAGCAATTGAAGCATGAATGTGGTGTGGCGATGATTCGCCTGTTGAAGCCGTTGAGCTACTACGAACAGAAATACGGTACGTGGCGCTATGGCCTGAACAAACTCTATCTGATGATGGAGAAGCAGCACAACCGTGGTCAGGAGGGCGCAGGTGTAGGTTGTGTCAACCTCGATGCCCCTGCTGGCGAGGAATATATGTTCCGCGAGAAGGCCGAGGGCAAGGATGCCATCACCGAGGTGTTCAAAGCCATTGACCATTCCAAATACGATGACCACTTGAATGAAAGTTTTCAATTCTCAATTTTCAATTCTCAATTGTTGATGGGTCATCTGCGCTATTCCACTACGGGTAAGAGCGGACTGCAATATGTGCATCCTTTCTTGCGCCGTAACAACTGGCGCGCCAAGAACCTCTGTCTGTGTGGTAACTTCAATATGACCAACATCGACGAGGTCTTTCATTTCCTTACGGATCAAGGTCAGTCGCCTCGTATCTATGGCGACTCGTATATCACCCTCGAACTGATGGGCCACCGTCTGGATCGTGAGGTGGAACGCCTCTTTGTCGAGGCCAAGGAACAGGGTCTGCAGGGTACTGATATCACCCGTTATATCGACGACCACGTGGAGATGGCGAATGTGCTCAAGACCACGATGACCCATTTCGATGGCGGTTACGTGATGTGTGGACTCACAGGCTCTGGCGAGATGTTTGCCGTACGCGATCCCTGGGGCATCCGACCTGCGTTCTGGTATCAGGACGACGAGGTGGTGGTGCTGGCCTCAGAGCGCCCAGTGATCCAGACCACCTTCGACCTTCAGGCCGAAGCTATCCACGAGCTCCAGCCTGGTCAGTCGCTCATCGTCCGCAAGTGTGGTACGATGGTGCTCGAACAGATTCTTCCCGCCCAGCATCTGAGTGCCTGCTCCTTCGAGCGTATCTACTTCAGTCGTGGCTCCGATCGTGACATCTATCTCGAGCGCAAGCGCCTGGGTGAACAGCTCACGCCAGCCATCATGCAAGCCATTGGTGGTGATGTTGCCAACACCGTTTTTTCATATATTCCCAACACGGCCGAGGTCGCCTTCCATGGCATGACCGACGGCATCCGTCAGTTGGACCATGATGTCCGCATAGAGAAGGTCGTTTGGAAGGACATCAAGCTCCGCACTTTTATCTCAGACGGTGCGGAGCGCAACGACCTTGCCGCCCATGTCTATGACATCACCTATGGCTCGCTGGAACCTTACAAGGATAACCTCGTGATCATCGACGACTCAATCGTGCGAGGCACCACACTCCGCGAGAGCATCTTCAAGATCCTCGATCGTCTGCATCCCAAGAAGATTGTGATGGTGTCGAGTTCGCCCCAGATACGCTACCCCGACTACTATGGCATCGACATGTCGCGCCTGGAAGAGCTCTGTGCCTTCCGTGCCGCCATCGCTCTCATCAAGGAGCAGGGTAGGGAACAGGTGATTGCCGATGTGTATAAGGCTTGCAAGACCGACCCCGCCAGCGGCAATCATGTGCGGAGCATCTATGCCCAGTTCAGTGTCGACGATATCAACCGTAAGATTGTCGAGATGCTGCGCCCTGAAGGTATGCAGGCACCCATCGAACTCGTATATCAGAGTATCGAGGGTCTTCACAAGGCCTGTCCCAACCATCCTGGCGACTGGTATTTCACTGGCCATTATCCAACCCCGGGCGGCATCCGTCTCTGCAACGAGGCTTTCGTGAACTATGTAGAAAAAGTATTGAAATTACAGTTATAAAAGATATGAGAGAAGCAAGACTAATACTTGAAGATGGCAGTCAGTTCTGCGGCTGGTCATTCGGCTACGATGCTGATGCCATCGGTGAGGTGGTGTTCAACACTGCCATGACGGGCTATCCGGAGAGCCTCACCGACCCCAGTTACGCAGGACAGATACTGGTCACCACCTATCCCCTGATAGGCAACTACGGCGTACCTGATACTGGACTGGGTGACAATAGCCTGCCCCTGCTGATGGAGAGCGACCGCATCCATGTGAAGGGACTCGTAGTGGCTGATTATAGTGAGACGTTCTCCCACTGGAATGCGAAGGAGTCGCTGGCCTCTTGGCTCAAGCGCGAGAAGATACCTGCCATCACAGGCATCGACACCCGTCGCCTCACCAAGGTGCTCCGAGAGCATGGTGTCATGATGGGCTCTATCGTTTGCTGTGGCGCAGCAATCAACAAGTCTGAGGATTATGGTTCTGTGAACTGGGTTGAGAAGGTGAGTTGTAAAGACGTAATCGCTTATAAACCAGATATTTCAATATTTAATCTTAAATCTTCAATAAAACGTGTCGTATTGGTGGACTGTGGTGTCAAGGCCAACATCATCCGTTGCTTGATCAAGCGTGGCATCGAGGTGGTTCGAGTGCCTTGGGACTACGACTTCAACCAGCTCGAATTCGATGGACTCTTCCTTGCCAACGGTCCTGGCGACCCAGAACAATGTGGCACGACGGTGGCGCATATCCGCACGTTCCTCAACAACCCCGAGGTGCGTCCCTGCATGGGTATCTGCCTGGGCAACCAGCTGTTGGCCAAGGCCGCTGGTGCCAAGACCTACAAACTGAAATATGGTCATCGCTCGCACAACCAGCCCGTCCAGCAGGTGGGCACCACGCGTTGCTTCATCACCTCGCAGAATCATGGCTATGCTGTGGATGACTCCACGCTGCCCGAGGACTGGGAACCGCTTTTCGTGAATATGAACGATGGCTCCAACGAGGGTATTCGTCATAAGCAGCATCCCTGGATGTCGGCTCAGTTCCACCCCGAAGCCTGTTCAGGCCCTGTGGATACCGAGTTTTTGTTTGATGAGTTTGTAAAAATGTTAGGATGATGGAAAAGAAAGAAATCAAAAAGGTTTTGCTTCTGGGCTCTGGAGCCCTGAAGATAGGACAGGCAGGAGAGTTCGACTATAGTGGTGCCCAGGCACTCAAGGCCCTAAAGGAAGAGGGCATCCACTCGGTGCTCATCAATCCCAATATTGCTACGGTGCAGACTTCCCAAGGGGTGGCTGATACGGTCTATTTCCAACCTGTGCAGCCCGACTTTGTGGAGCGTATCATCGAGAAAGAGCGCCCCGATGGTATCCTGCTCTCGTTTGGTGGTCAGACAGCCCTCAACTGTGGTGTAGAACTCTATCAGCGTGGCGTGCTCGAGAAGTATGGTGTCAAGGTGCTGGGCACCCCCGTGCAGGCCATCATCGATACCGAAGATCGCGATCTCTTTGTGAAGCGCCTCGATGAGATTGGCGTGAAGACCATCAAGAGCGAGGCCTGTAGCACCGTTGAGGAGGTGCAGCGTGCAGCCCATGAACTGGGCTTCCCTGTCATCCTCCGTGCAGCCTACGCCTTGGGTGGTCTCGGCTCTGGCTTCTGCGACAACGAGGAAGAGCTGTTGGCACAGGCCGAGGAGGCCTTCTCGTTCTCCCCTCAGGTGCTCGTCGAAAAGTCGCTGAAAGGCTGGAAGGAAATCGAATACGAGGTGGTGCGCGACCAGTACGACAACTGTATCACCGTCTGCAACATGGAGAACTTCGACCCTCTCGGCATCCATACGGGTGAATCGATTGTGGTGGCTCCCTCGCAGACGCTCTCCAACGCCGAGTATCACAAGTTGCGCGCCCTGGCCATCAAGATTATCCGTCATATCGGTATTGTGGGCGAGTGCAACGTGCAGTATGCCCTCGACCCCCAGTCGGAGGACTATCGTGTCATCGAGGTCAACGCCCGTCTGTCGCGTTCCTCGGCTTTGGCCTCGAAGGCAACAGGCTATCCCTTGGCCTTCGTCGCTGCCAAACTTGGACTGGGCTATGGTCTCTTCGAACTCAAAAACTCCGTCACGAAGACCACCAGTGCCTTCTTCGAGCCCGCCCTCGACTATGTGGTTGTCAAGATACCCCGTTGGGACCTTACCAAGTTCCATGGTGTGAAGCGCCAGCTCGGTTCTTCGATGAAGAGTGTGGGCGAGGTGATGGCCATAGGCCGTACCTTCGAGGAAGCCCTGCAAAAAGGTCTTCGCATGATAGGGCAGGGCATGCATGGATTTGTCGAGAACCACGAGATCAAGATTGCTGATATCGGGCAGTCGCTCCATGAGCCTACGGATATGCGTATCTTCGTGGTGTCGAAGGCTCTGAAGGTGGGCTACACCATCGATCAGATCCATCAGCTCACGATGATCGATCGCTGGTTCCTGCAGAAGTTAAAGCATCTTGTTGATATCGACTATCAGTTGAAGCAATATGCGCAAGTGTCTGAATTAGCGATGTTTATGGACAATACGGAGTTGATGGAATATCTGGAGGCTCCTGAGTTTGTCAGTCTGCTGCGTGCTGCCAAGGTCTATGGCTTCTCCGACTTCCAGATAGCCCGTGCCCTGGGCATGGAGTCGCGCATGAGTATGACCGAAGCAGGTCTGATGGTGCGCTCCTGGCGCAAGGAACTGGGCATTGTTCCTACTGTCAATCAGATCGACACCCTCGCTGCCGAATACCCCGCCCAGACCAATTACCTCTACCTCTCGTACCTTTAGAAAAATGAAAGAATGAAAGAATGAAAAAAAAATGAAATAATAAAAAAATGAAAAATTATGTGTGGAATAGTAGCAATATTGAATGTTAAGGAGCAGTCGCATGAACTGCGTGAGAAAGCCCTGAAGATGAGTCAGAAGATCCGCCACCGTGGCCCCGACTGGAGTGGCATCTACTGTGGTGGCTCGGCCATCCTCGCCCACGAGCGACTGAGCATCGTCGACCCCGAGAGTGGTGGTCAGCCCCTCTTCTCGCCCGATCGTAAGCAGGTGCTCGCCGTCAATGGTGAGATCTACAACCATCAGGAGGTCCGCCGCCGTTTTGCGGGGCAGTATGAGTTCCAGACGGGCTCCGACTGCGAGGTCATCCTCGCCCTCTACCGTGAGAAAGGCATCAACTTCCTCGAAGACCTCAGTGGCATCTTTGCCTTTGTGCTCTACGATGAGGATCGCAATGAATTCCTCATCGCTCGCGATCCCATTGGCGTCATCCCCCTCTACATCGGCTACGATGCTGATGGCACCGTCTACGTCGCCTCCGAGCTCAAAGCCCTCGAAGGCCAGTGCGAGTGTTACGAGCCCTTCCTTCCCGGCCACTACTACTGGAGTGTCGACCCTGGGCAGAAGAGGTACTATCGTCGCGACTGGATGCAGTACGACGCTGTGAAGGATAATCCCGCCTCTGTCGAGGCCATCCACGACGCCCTCGAGGATGCCGTCAAGCGCCAGCTCATGAGCGATGTGCCCTATGGCGTGCTGCTCTCAGGCGGTCTCGATAGCAGCGTCATCTCCGCCATCGCTGAGAAATACTCTGAGATGCGTATCGAAGACGACTCCAAGACCAAGGCCTACTGGCCCCGTCTCCACTCCTTCGCCGTAGGTCTGAAGGGTGCCCCTGACCTCGCCAAGGCCAAGCTCGTGGCCGATCATATCGGAACCGTCCACCATGAGATCAACTACACCATCCAGGAGGGCCTCGACGCCATTCGCGATGTCATCTACTTCATCGAGACCTACGATGTCACCACCGTCCGAGCCTCTACGCCGATGTATCTGCTGGCGCGTGTCATCAAGTCGATGGGCATCAAGATGGTGCTCTCTGGCGAGGGGGCCGACGAGATCTTCGGTGGCTATCTCTACTTCCACAAGGCTCCTACGGCCAAAGACTTCCACGAGGAGACCGTGCGCAAACTCAGCAAGCTCTACATGTACGACTGCCTGCGGGCCAACAAGAGCCTCTCCGCCTGGGGTGTGGAGGGTCGTGTGCCCTTCCTCGACAAAGAGTTCCTTGATGTCGCCATGCGTACCAACCCTGTGGCCAAGATGTGTCCAGGTCAGACCATGGAGAAAAAGATTGTTCGCGAAGCCTTTGCCAGCATGTTGCCCGCCGAGGTGGCGTGGCGTCAGAAAGAGCAGTTCAGCGATGGGGTAGGCTACAGCTGGATCGACACCCTCAAGCAGATCACCTCCGAGGCTGTCACCGACGAGCAGATGGCTCATGCAGCCGAGCGCTTCCCCATCAACCCGCCGAAAAACAAAGAAGAGTACTACTACCGTTCCATCTTCGCCGAGCACTTCCCCAGCGACTCTGCCGCCCGCAGTGTGCCCAGCGAGGCCAGCGTGGCCTGCAGCACCGCCATCGCCCTCGAATGGGATGCCGCCTTCAAGGGCATGAATGATCCCTCAGGTCGAGCCGTCAAAGGCGTCCATGAAATGGCGTATTGACGGAACGCCTCCTGTCCCCTTCCTGTCATCTCGAGCGCAGTCGAGAGATCTCTCCATGCGCTAACGCTTAGTCGAGATGACATTTTGTTTTCATGCGCTAACGCTTAGTCGAGATGACATTTTGTTTTCATGCGCTAACGCTTAGTCGAGATGACAGGGGAATCAATCGCTCAGATGACGATTCCTCTACTTTATGACGTGTAAACCCCGACTTTACTCCGGGTAAAGTGCAGCTTTATCAGATAGTCGGGGTGGTTTATCAAAAAGTGGGGGTGAAGTTGGCGGAAAATGCGTAACTTTGCCCCCACAAACTACTGAACAGATATGAAACAACAAGTATTTACTATGATTTTGGCTTTGGGTTGTTCGTGGGCGGCAATGGCGCAGCCCGCCTACGACTTGAAGGCGATGAACCGAGAACAGCTGAACCGTGGTGTGGTAGCCGTGAGAAACGGAGAGCAGGTGGTGGTGAGCTGGCGCACGCTGACGACAGACCCCGTGGGCGAGGCTTACGACGTGTACAGAAACGGGCAGAAGCTGAACCGGAAGCCGCTGACGAAGGGTGGCACTTTCTTCGTGGACGAGCAGCCGTTGGACGGCGAGGCGGTTTACGAGGTGAAGGGTGGCCAAAAGAACGGCCGATTTGTGTTGGCGAAGGAGTCGCCCGACGGTTATCTGCCTGTGAAACTGCAGAAACCCGCTGACGGTGAGACGCCTGACGGGAAGACCTACAGTTATTCGGCTAACGACAGCTCGGTGGGCGACGTGGATGGCGACGGCACGTATGAGATCATCGTGAAGTGGGATCCCTCGAACGCCCACGATAATGCCCACGACGGTTTTACAGGCCCTACGCTGCTCGACTGCTATCGGCTCGACGGTACGCTGTTGTGGCGTATCGACCTGGGCATTAACATCCGCAGTGGGGCGCACTACACACCTTATATAATATATGACCTCGACGGCGACGGAAGGGCTGAGCTGATGGTGCGTACATCGGACGGCACTCGCGACGGCAAGGGACGCGTGATTGGTGACGAGAAGGCCGACTACCGTCACCGTCCTCAGCCTGACGCCCAGAACCCGACACCCGAGAAAGAGTGGGGGAAGTATAACCGTCAGGGACGACCCATGACGGGCCGCATCCTCACGGGACCGGAGTATATCACCGTGTTTAACGGACTGACGGGCGAGGCGATGGATACGAAGCCGTATGTGCCCGAGCGTGGCAACCTGATGGACTGGGGCGATAACTATGCCAACCGCTCAGACCGTATGCTGGCGGGCGTGGGCTACTTCGACGGAAAGCGCGCCTCGGCCATCTTCTGCAGGGGCTACTACACAAGGACCGTGATTGCCGCCTGGGACTGGGATGGCAAGGAACTGAAGAACCGCTGGACTTTCGATACGAACACCCCCGAGTGGGCAAGCTATGCAGGTCAGGGTAACCATAACCTGCGCGTGGCCGATGTGGATGGCGACGGCAAGGATGAGATCACCTATGGAGCGATGGCGGTGGACGATGACGGACATGGACTGTATAACACAGGCATGGGACATGGCGACGCCATCCACCTGATGGCCTTCGACCCGAAGAGCACGAAGCTGCAGGTGTGGGATTGTCATGAGAACCGCAAGGACGGCTCGGAACTGCGCGATGCGAGGACGGGCGAGGTGATCTTCCAGGTGAAGTCGAAGAGCGACGTGGGCCGTTGTATGGCTGCGGATATTGACCCCACCAACCCGGGTGTGGAGATGTGGAGCAGCGACAGCCACGGCATCCGCAATATGAAAGGCGAGGTGGTCTTCACGGCTCAGGACCCCGACGATCCGCAGCACCAGCAGCACCTGATGCTGAACGGACGGCACCTGTCTGTGAACTTCGGCATCTGGTGGGACGGCGACCTGCTGCGCGAGCTGCTCGACCACGAGACGGTGACGAAGTACGACTGGGAGAACCACGCTGTGGTGGATATGAAGAAGTTTGACGGCATCGTGTTCAACAACGGCTCGAAGTCGAATCCCTGTCTGGCAGCTGACATCCTCGGCGACTGGCGTGAGGAGGTCATCGCCCGTACACCCGACAGCAGCGAGCTGCGCATCTTCGTTTCGACGATACCCACCGACTACCGCATCAACTGTCTGATGGAGGATATCCCCTACAGACTCTCGACAGCGGCGCAGAACGTGGGCTATAACCAGCCCTCGGAACCGGGCTTCTACTTGGGACCTGACGAAACAGTAAATCCATTCTTAAAATAACAACAATGATGAAGAGACTACCCATGGCCATGGCCCTGATGATGGGCTTTGCATCGCTTGCGATGGCACAACAGATCAACGACAATAACACACCGCTCCACCTGATGAAGCCCGCCTATAAGCTGGGCTACGGCATCCCCGCCAAGGAGGACGTGAAGCAGACAATGGACCGCGTGCTGAAGTATATCGACGCAGAGACGCCTGCCACGCTGGTGGATAAGCATACGGGCAAGGAGGTGAACCTGAAGGCCGCCAATGCCGACACACAACTGAAGCAGGGCGGATTCCGACTGACGAGTTATGAGTGGGGCGTGACCTATTCGGGCGTGCTGGCAGCCTATGAAGTGACGGGCGATGCGGCCTATGGCGACTATGTAAGCAAGCGCCACCAGCTGCTGGCTGATATCGCCCCAGTATTCAGCAATATCTATCAAAACAACAAGGCCATCGACGGCAATATCCGCAGGGTGGTGGACCCCCACGCGCTCGACGATGCGGGGGCCGTCTGCTGTTCGATGATCAAGGCACAGCTGGCTAATCCGAAGCTGAAGCTCAGACCGCTGATCGACCATTACGCCGACTATGTGCTCAATAAGGAATACCGCCTTGCTGACGGCACGTTTGCACGTCTGAGGCCGCAGAAGAATACGGTGTGGCTCGACGATATGTTTATGGGCATCCCCACCGTGGCGTATATGGGAAAGTTGACGGGCAAACAGAGGTATTACGACGAGGCAGCCCGCCAGGTGTTGCTGTTTGCCAACAAGATGTGGGTGCCGGAGAAGCAGCTGTTCCGTCATGGATGGGTGGAGGAGATGAATCCGCACCCTGCCTTCCACTGGGGCAGGGCCAACGGCTGGGCCATCCTGACGATGTGTGAGGTGCTCGACGTGCTGCCCCAGAACCACCCGCAGCGCGCGGATATCATGAAACTGTTGAAGGCCCACGTAGAGGGGCTGGCACGCCTGCAGCACCACGACGGTTTCTGGCACCAGCTGCTCGACCGCAATGATACCTATCTCGAAGCCTCGGCTACGGCCATCTATACCTATTGTCTGGCGCATGCCATCAACCAGGGCTGGATCGATGCGAAGGCTTACGGGCCTGTGGCTTTGTTGGGCTGGCAGGCGGTGGACTCGTCGGTGAATGCGAAAGGACAGGTGGAACAGGTGTGCGTGGGTACGGGCATGGCCTTCGATGCGGCCTTCTATGCCTACCGACCCGTACACGTGATGGCAGCCCATGGTTATGGCCCTGCAATCTGGGCAGGGGCAGAGATCATCCGACTGCTGGAGCAACAGCATCCGAAGATGAACGACAGTGCCGTACAGTTCTATGATCAGGAGGTGCCTACGGACAAGGCCATCTTCAATTACGACGGAACGCTGAGATACTAAAATAAAAACAAGGCAAGCAGAAACGCTTGCCTTGTTGCTTTTTCCTTATCTTCCGAAGGGGAAGCCCTGTGGCTGGGGTGCTATCTCGGGATCGCCGAAGAAGGAGGCCTCGGCATCCTTGTCGTTGAGCTTGAACACCATGAACTTCGGGGTCTTGGCGGTGCAGGGAGCCCAAGCGCCACCCTGAGGACCGTTAGGATCGCTGTACTTCACGAAGTTGGTCCAGGCGGTGAGCATCTTCTCACTCAGGTCCCAGTCGCCCTGGGTCCAAGGACGCCAGCAGTGCTTCAATGACTTGAAGACGAACCAGAGGTCGCTCGAGTGGAAGGCACCCTTCAGACGCTGGGTCACCTCGGGATGAGAGCCGTCGTCGGGCAGTGGACGGGCAAACTCGTAAGCCCAGGCCTTGCCGCCCTTCTCAGCGCGCACCTTACAGAACTCGACGATGTTGGGCGACATGTTACCCATATCGTTGAGGGTGAAACCTATCATATAAGGTACATCGGCGAGCGTTCCCTGACGGGTGGCATCGTCGAAGCTCTTCTCACTGACATAGCCGTCGATCATGGGCATGAAGGGCAGGCCTCGACGCATGAAGGCCATCGGACCGCTGGGCTGCTGACCATCGTCGTTGACCTGATAGTAGAGGGTGGGGAGGGCGAAGATGGTCTCGGTAGAGGCGGCACGCATCTTCTTCAGGTCGGTAAGTCCTGCCCAGTCGAACACTTTCTTGGCGTTAGCTTCGGCATCGGCAAAGGAACCACCGCTGTAACGGGCTCCGATGGGATTGCCATTGGCATCGGGGATGCTCAGACCCTGGGCACTCATGATGACAGCCTTGTGGAACAGGCCTCGGGCCAGCGGAGACTCGCACAGCGTGCGAACACTACCGCCACCAGCACTCTGACCGAAGATGGTCACATTGTCGGGGTCGCCACCAAACTGGGCGATATTCTTCTTGATCCACTTCAGGGCCTCGATCTGGTCGAGGATTCCATAGTTGCCAGACACCTTATGCGGGCTCTCGGCCGTGAGGGCGGGGTGAACGAGGAATCCGAACACACCAAGACGGTAGTTGATGGAGACGAGCACCACATCCTTGGCACCCCACTCCTGACCGTCGAACTCGGGCTCAGAACCGAAACCCTCACGATAACCGCCACCATGGATCCACAGGGCTACGGGCAGCTTCTTGTTCACCTGTCCGGGCGCCTTGGTATAGACATTCAGATACAGACAGTCTTCACTGAAGGCGGCCTCCTTGCCATAGCCCCACTCCGTGTAGTAGCCGCCAGTATACTGGATGGCCTGATAACTGGGACGACCAAAGGTGTCGCAGATCTTCACACCCTTCCAGGGTATGACGGGCTGGGGCTCTTTCCAGCGGTTCTCGCGGATGGGAGGTGCGGCATAGGGGATGCCACGATAGACAAACACTTCGGGATGGTCGTCGGCTAATACGCCCTGAACCTTACCACCTTCGATCGTTAACACGGGATTCTCTGCAGCGCTGGCCGACATGGCAACCATGAGCAGAAGCGGTAAAAAAAGTTTTCTCATAAGTTGTTAAAAAAATAACGATAATATAGTTGATTAGGTAATATTACTATTACCTTTGACGTATTTCCCCGCTAATGGTTTAATCGCTGTGCCCGATTTTTTTTCCAGACCGACAGATGCGCTCTTTTTCATGTAGAGATGATAAGTGTAAATATGTGATAATATGTTAAAAATTTGGTTTATTTAGATAATTTTATTACCTTTGTCGCGAAATATTATCAAATAACGAGCAAATCTATTGCCCATAAACGCATTTGAACAATGGGAACATTACTTTGGATTGTGAATTTTGTACTACTGATCGGTTTCGCTGCGGCTCTCTTTTTTGTCCACCGCTATTATAGCCAGCAACTGAAGCGGGAGGTAAATCGTGCTCAGAAGAGTGAGCGGCTGAAGTCGGTATTTCTCGACAATGCGAGTCAAACGCTGCGCGCACCGCTGAATGCCATTCTGGGGTATAGTAACATGATTCTCGAAGAGAAGAATGATACGATGGATGCCGTTCAGGTGAAGCAGATGGCCGGCCACATCCAGCAGAGCTCACAGGAACTGTTGGATTTTATCAAACAGCTCATGGATCTGTCGGGCTTCGACGGGGGGATGCCTTCGTTTACTTTTATCGAGGTGAACCTGGCCGAACTGATGGCGTCGTATCGTCGTGAGGCTATGAACCTGACGAAGGCCAATGTGTCGATACGCGTGAGGACCGACCTCTCGCCCCACTGCAAGGTTACACTTGACTCGAATTTCATGCACCAGCTGATGATGCATCTGCTGAATAATGCAGCCAAGCATGCTACACAGGGCGAGATAGTCGTGACCTATACTAGCGAGCGCAATGGCCTGAAGGTGATGATTAACTATCTGGGTAACGGACAGGCCGACGTGATAAGCGAGGATATCTTCTCATATCTCCAGAAGGATGCCCTGAAGATGAACGGTGATGTAAATGGACTCGGATTGCCCATTTCCAAAGCTATCATCGATGCCGTGGGTGGCGAGTTGGATATCGACACTCAGGACGGCAGAAAGACTGTAGCCCAGTTCTGGTTCCCCTGCAAGATGAGAGACAAGCACAAGAGAAATTAGGTGATTATCTCTCGATCCTGATCCAGTCGGCGTCTATCCAGCCACGATCGCACTTGGGATCGGTCTCAACAGCCACGAAGCCAAACTTGGCACCAATCCACTTGCCTTCCTTCATCTGGAAGGCATCACCGCAATTCTGATACTTTTTCCCGTCGGGACTCCAGGCGAACGTCATCCTGGAATCCTTCACCTTCAGGCGTAAGTAGATGTCCTCGTGGATGCCAGGCTTATAGTCGGTTTGATCCTCAGCCGTCGGCTTCAGCGTAGCGATGATTTGCTCTGTATGTGGGTTTCCTTTGTCGGCAGCCTTACAGGTAAGTTGTGCTAATTGGAACGATTTCCCCATACGGCGCACGATGAGGGCGCTGTAGTCGAGTCCCATCATGATAAGTCCCCCCATCTGTCCCTCGGCCTTTGAGGTGAAGCGCAACTTGGTGGTAACGGTAAACTCATCGGCGGGTGTCTTCTGGAGCAGCATGTTGGGCACTTCCCAGAAATTGGCCCCCTCTCTCATCTTATAGGTGTAGATACGGAAGGTGCCGAAGGCGGTAGGCACGCCAAACTTCTCGTCGTAGTTGCCATGCCACTGCCACTGCAGGCCGACAGTAGGCGCATTAAACTCGTCACTTTCCACGGGATTGACAATCTCATTGCTTGAAGACTTTGGCTTCTTGTAAGTCGTTACAGGCTCTCCCTTCCTGCCCATAATGGGCCATCCGCTAGTCCAATCAACGGGATTGAGATGCACCACGCGACCGTAGGCCTCTTTGTCCTGGAAATGCAGAAACCAGTCTTCACCATATTTCGTATGCACCCAGCCACCCTGATGGGGTCCGTTGATAGCGGTCTTGCCCTGAGCCAATACAATCTTGTGCTCGTAGGGGCCATAGGGCGATTTACTGCGCATGGCGAGTTGGAAGCCTGTTGGCACACCACCTGCCGGACACATGATCCAATACCAGCCATCACGCTTATAGAACTTCGGCCCTTCGCAGGTGCGGTTCTCCGTACCATTACCGTCGAACACGATGACGGGCTGCCCAATAGCATGTGTACCGTCTGCCGACAATTCGCGGACTGTCAGCACCGAGGCAAACTTCGAGCGTGAGTTGGCCCATCCGTTCACCAGATAGCAGCGGCCGTCGTCATCCCAAAGTGGGGTAGTGTCGATGTAGCCTTGTCCGCTGATCACGTAGACGGGCTGTTCCCATTCGCCAGCGGGATCACCATTCTTGGTCTTCACCATCATCACGCCGAAGTCGGGGTCGCCCCAGTAGATATAGTATTGTCCCTCGTGATAGCGTATGGAAGGTGCCCACACGCCATTGCCGTGCTGCGGCTTGCTGCTGAAATGTGCCAGCAGACTTTCATCGCCCTCATAGAGGTTCTTCAGGGCATAACCCACAATCTCCCAATTCACCAAATCCTTGGAGTGTAGAATCGGCAATCCCGGTGTACAATGGAAACTCGAGGCGGTCATATAATAATCTTCCCCACTGGGGCCTACGCAGACGTCAGGGTCGCTGTAGTCTGCATTGATCACAGGATTCGTATAGGTGCCGTTGCCGTTGTCGGGGCACCACACTTGCGAGCGGTATTGTGCTTGTGCCGCCCATGCCAGCGACATGAGAGAAAAGCTTAAAAGTAGTTTCTTGTTCATGATCACCTCATTGCTGGCTTACGGTATTTCTTGAGGAGGGGGATCTCTTCACATAGGGCGTCGGCAAGGAGATTGGCAACGACGGTGGCACCATGGATGTTGTAGTGGGTATTGTCTTGCTTTCCTTTTGGCTCACTGGGTTCTTCGCCTGGGCGGAACCACATGTGGAGCTTCTTGGATGCTTCGGTGCCGAGTCCCTGTTCTAAGTCATGGGTGATTTTGTTGGCATCGATGAAGTGACAGTTCATGCGTTGGGCAACATCACGGGGAGCCTCTTTGTATAGTCCATGGGTGTCGATGAGCGAGTCGCCCTCAATCATCTTCACGCCATCCTTGAAGGTGGAAGTGCGAAGCTGTTCGTCGTCGGCTATCTCTGGGGCTTTGACCATGAAGTTGCGTCGTACGACACAGTTCATCAGTACGGGAATGCCGCCGTGTTCGCGCGTCTCACGAATGTATTTGGCAAGATTGTAGTCGAAGGTAGACCCCGGGTCGGTATGACGGTTAGGCTGTGGCTTCTCGTCGTTATGACCGAACTGGATGATGACGTAATCGCCGGGCTTTATCTTCTCCAGAACCTTATCCCAGCGCCCTTCGTCGATGAAGCTTTTTGACGAACGGCCGTTGACGGCATGGTTGTCTACCACGATGTAATCGGCATCGAAACAGTCTTGCAGTTTCATAGCCCAGCCACGCTCCTGTTTTCCACCCGTGGTATCTTTCTTGGCAGCGGTAGAGTCGCCAATTACGAAGATGGTGGTTGTCTTGTCGGGCACGGCAGCCGTCAGCAAGACGATGGCTGAAATGGCAAATAACAGTTTTCTCATTTCTTTTAAGCTTAATGAGGGCATGTCAAAGACTTGACACACCCTCATAATGATTCATATTAACGGATAGCAGAATTAATATCCGGGGTTCTGCCACATACCCTCAGCAGTAGAGGTGTACTGCAGTACGCCGCTGGCATCCTGACTGACGCTGATATCTGCACGGTTAGTTACAGCTTCCAACTCGTTGAGAGGAATCGGACGATAGTAGTGCTTCACTTCGATGTTGCCAGAAGCCTGAGCGTTGTAAGCCTTCACGTGGCTCAGCAGCGTGTGGGTACGCTTCAGGTCGAACCAGCGCTGGTACTCACCACAGAGCTCGAGGGCACGCTCACGGAGGATGGTCTCGATGTCGACCGTACCGCTGATGCTGTTGTCCTTACCGCTGATGGCACGGGCCTTGCGCAGTTCGTTGATAGTAGAGAGGGCATTGCCACCGGTGGCGAGCTCAGCCTCTGCCTTGATCAGGTACATCTCAGCCAAACGGAGCACCATGATATCGCGATAGCTCAGGTCGTGAGTGGGATAGCTGGGGTTGTACTGGTCGTCAAGGAACTTCTTGATGCAAGGATATGAACGACGGCCTTCGATTTTCTCACTCTTGTAACGGTCGTCACCATAGACATCCGACTTGGCCTTACCACCCTCGGTGGGCAGAGCCTTTGCGGGATCGCCAGAGGTGTAGACGGGGATGTCGCCACCGAAAGCAAACTGCAGACGATACTTGTCCTTGGCCTCAGCCTGAAGAGCCTGACCCTCAGCAGAGTTACCATCGAGGATGCTGTAGAGGATGGCGATACCACCACCATTGAAGTAGTTTCCGTCTTCCTTGTAGGCCTCATCGTAGTCCTTGAACTCCTGCTCGCTCATCTTCGGATACTTTGCAGGGTTCTTTGACAGCTCGTAGGGGATACGATATGCGGTCAGCAGGGTACCGTTGTAACGCTGGTCGGTCTCCTTCACGCTCTCCAGCAGCTGCCAGAAGTAGAGAGAAGGCAGGTAGCGGGTGAATCCACGTCCGTAAGGAGAGTAGTACTTACCGCACTCAACGTTCTCACCAGTCATCTTACTCTTGATAGTGGTCTTACCGGCAGCCATACGGAAGAATACTGACTTGTCAGTCTGTCCGTTAGGACCGATATCGTCACAACCGTTGTTCCACAGAGAGGGGAACATCAGCAGAGAGGCACTACCACCCTGACGGCTATAGCCTGTACGGGTGATCAGAGAGTTGTACTGACCTGTACCACCGTCAGAGAAGCGATAAGGCACACAGTTGTCGCGGCCTGCAGAGAGGTCATTGGTGTAATGAACGGCAAAGAGGTTCTCGGTGTTGTCGGTGGCTTCCTCGTTGTTCATGTTCCAGGTGTCGCTGTAGCGGCCGTAGAACTTGGCACCAGAGTTGCTGATGACATCGTTGGCAGCGGCAAGGGCCTCGTTGTAGAGGTTGCCATAACCGTCGACACTATTGGCACCCAGCCAAGAGGCAGCATAGAGGGCTACACGGGCATAGAGGGCCTCTGCGGAGTAGTAGTAGGCACGACCTGTGGATGTAGCAGCCTTGACTGTCATGATGTTGGCCTTCTTGTAGTTCTCCATCGACAGTTTCAGATCGTCGAGGATATGTCCATAGATCTCGTCCTCGGGTACACGTACCGGGTTGTTGTTAATCGCACTTACAGGCTCTGCGTTGTAGGGAATAGGACCCCACATGGCAACCATCTGTGAATAGTACAGCGCGCGGAGGAAGTAGGCATCACCCAGGTAGGCAGCTTTCTTGTTATCGTCGATGACGGTACATGTAGGCACGTACTTCAGGGCGTTGTTACATACGTCTACACCAGCGTAGAACATCTCCCAGTACTGGTCAAGACAGGGGTTGTCGGCTACGTTGTTGCCAAGAGCCTCAGCAGAAAGGTCATACTTCAGCATGGACTTCTGCTTGTTGTCGTAACCGAAATAGAACAGGTCGCTGCCCATCTCGGCGAGTCCGAGTGACGGCTCCTTACCCCACCAGCCGTGAGTATAGTCATAGGCTGATTCGATCAGTCCGTCGATACCCGATATGGTGTTGTATGCCAAGTCGGCAGTCTCACCAGTCTTGTTGTCCTCCTCCAGGAAGTCTGAGCAGGAGGTTGTGCCCAGCGCGAAGGCTGCGGTCACAAAGAACATACTTAATATCTTTTTCATATCGATTCTCATTATTGATTTAGAAAGTTATGTTAAGACCAATCACAGCCTGCTTCATCAGCGGGAAGTTCACGGAACCGCCACGCTCAGGATCGTAGTTGTCGAAGTGGCTGAAGGTGAAGAAGTTCTTCAGAGAGCCATAGATGCGAGCATTGCTGATGAGGACCTTCTTCAGGAGGTTCTTCGGCAGATTGTAAGACAGGGTGATGTCCTTGATCTTGAAGTAGTCGGCCTTCTGGATCTGGATAGAGCTCTTGTAGAAGGTAGGAGTAGCGCCGGCGCAACCAGGTGAAGGAATGTCGGCACCCTGATTGTTGGGAGTCCAGTATCCAAGGTCGCCCAGCTCACCCCAGTTGGCGTTGTCGTAGAGGTACAGGCCATAGCCGCTGTAGTCGAGGTATCCACCCAGACGGGCCATTGTCTGAACGCTCAGAGAGATGTCCTTGTAGGTAAGGGTAGTACCCAGACCAAGGATGGCCTTCGGAGAGCGGTTGTAGATAATCTTGTCGCTATCATCGATCTGACCGTCATTGTTGGTGTCGATCACCTTTGGTGTACCAGGATCACCGTAGTCAGCCTGAGGCTTCTCGAAGTCGGGGTGTGCTGCCATGTACTGGTCGAACTCACCGATACCCCAGCAGCCGTCCATATCGTAAGCATAGTATGCAGATACAGGCTCACCGACCTTCAGGATAGATGTTCCGCTTACGAACTGCTCGATACCGTCTGCCAATTCCTCTACCTCGTCCTTGGCGAAGGTACCTGATACGTTCAGATCCCAAGTGAAGTCCTTGGTCTTAACGGGTGTGGCACCGAGAGATACCTCCAGACCGTGACCCTTGGTCTTACCAACGTTAGAGATGGTGCTGGTGAAGACAGATGATGGAGGAGCTGTCTTGTAGTACAGCAGATCATAAGTCTTGCTCATATAGTACTCAACAGAACCATAGATACGGCCATTGAGGAACGAGAAGTCAAGACCGAAGTTCAGGGCAGAGGTCTTTTCCCAAGTCAACTCGGGGTTAGACATGGTCATCGGAGCTTTCTCTGTAGAGTTAGGAACGATAGAAGAAATCGTAGCCAGTGTCTGGTAGGCATCAATGGCAGCGTTACCAGAGAGACCCCAAGATACGCGGAACTTCAAGTTGTCAAGCCAAGACTTGGCACCCTGCATGAAGCTTTCCTCCGAGATACGCCAACCGGCGCTGACAGAGGGGAAGTAGCCCCACTTGTGACCCTCTGCGAGCACAGAAGAACCATCAGCACGAACCGATGCCTGCAACAGGTACTTGCCATCGAAGGAGTAGTTGGCACGTGCAAAGAATGAGAGCATAGAGCTCTTAACGTATGAAGAGGTAACGAGCGGAGAACCGATTTTGCTGACATCGTAGAACGAGCTCTTCTTGTAGCTCTCCGAGCCTGCATCACCAGAGATGCTGCTTGCTTCCTTCACGCTCTGCGACATTTCGTGACCGAGCAGGAAGGTCATGTCGTGCTTGCCAATCTCTTTGTTGTAGTTGGCAGTGTTCTGCCATACATACTTGGTGCTGACGCTCTTGTCATTGCCGATGTAAGTAGTGGTCGGCGACTGATAACGAGCCTGGCTATGGTAGTCCTGATAGGTACCTGTACGAGAGTCGCTACGGTCCATTGTGAACTGAGACTTCACGGTGAGGCCCTTCAGCGGGTTGAGCTGCAGATAGCCGCTACCGAAGAAACGGGTGCTCTCAATGTTACGCTGGTATGCGCCATCCTCGTCAAGCAGAGGAGAACAGTGGGCGGGATACCATGGGTTAGGAGTAGCATAGATACTGCCGTCGTTCAGATAAGCGTGAGTGATAGAGGTCATCTTCTGGGCCTGGTTGAATACACCACCGTTACGCTTGTCGTTGCTCTTATAAGCATAAGAGAGGCTGGCACCAATCTTCACGATCTTGTTGATCTGGTGGTCGATGTTCACACGACCCGTATAACGCTTGTACTTATCGCCCTTCAGCAGACCCTTATCATCCATGGCTGCCATTGATACGTTGAAGTTGGTCTTCTCGTTACCACCCTGGACAGAAACCTCGTAGTTCTGAGAGACACTGTTCTTCATGATCATGTCAAGCCAGTCGGTGTACGACTTGTCATTATAGATGTCGAGCGTCGGTGTCAAGTCCTCCAGGTTGAAGGTCAGCACGTCGGCGGGAGTGGCAGAGTTGGTGAAGTTCCAACCGTTTGCAGCTGCATCCTCATAGTTTTTCTTGTCGATCAGACGCTGAACTTCCTTGTCGCCGTACATAGGCTTCACAATACCAGTAGCGCTGTTGAATGACAGATAGCCGTTGAAGGTTACAGATGTCTTACCTGCCTTACCGCGCTTGGTGGTAATGAGGATAACACCATTGGCACCCTTCGTACCGTAGATAGCAGTAGAGGCGGCATCCTTCAGGATATCCATTGACTCGATGTCGCTGGCAGGGATGTCGAGGGTAGAGCCATACTCTACACCGTCTACGATTACCAGAGGACCATTACCGGCCAACAGTGAACGGTTACCACGGAGGGTCATGCTGACGCCTTCACCGGCCTGACCACCATTAGACTGCTGGAGGTCGACACCAGGAACCTTTGCCTGCATGGCTGACAGGGCGTTGGCACCTGCCACCTTAGCGAGGTCGTCGGTCTTCACACTGGCAACAGCACCGGTCAAGTCCTTCTTCTTCATCGTGCCGTAACCTACGACCACGATTTCATCAAGGCTGGCTGCGTCCTCTTCAAGAGTGACGTTGATACTGCTCTTACCAGCCACCGAGATCTTCTGGTCCTTGTAGCCGATGTAAGAGATCTTCAGGACACCATTCTCAGGAACATCCTTGATGGAGAAGTTACCGTCGAAGTCGGTCACGCCACCGATGGTGGTACCGTCAACGAGAATACTTACACCAATCATGGGCTCACCTGTAGCGTCCACCACAGTTCCTGTGACTGTCTTCTGAGCATAAGCCACGAAGCAGAACACAGACAAAAGCATAGCCATAAAGGCTCTTTTGATTTGATGATTCATACACGTTAGTTTTAGTTATACAATTAAATTAATTAAATGATTTTTTTATTATTTCTTTTCAGTAGATGCTTGTTTCGGATGCAAAGTTACAATATATTTGTGAAAAATAACACTATTTCTTATAATTTTTATTGCAAACGTTTACGTTTTCCCCCCTCGCGTACCTTATTATATAAAATAAAAATTCCCCTCCTGAGTAGGAGGGGATAGGGGAGGGCTTAACAAAAAATCCGTGTCATCCGTGCCTAATTATCTTTCCCCGCACTCTTCTCGGCTCAACGTCCAGCCTTGGAGCAGGGCGAAGTAATCGAGATCGCTGGTGCCGTTCTCTTGGATGGCCATGGCGGCGGCGAGCATCATCCAGCGGGCGGGACTCTCCATCGGAATGCCGATGGGCTCATCGGGCGGAATACCCGTTAGACGCGACACGTTGCTGATATACGCCTCGGTATTATTCTCATGCGGCGGCGCCCATTTCTGGATAATCATCCGGATGGTATAGAGGCGGTACTTATGATAGTAGGTACGCGTGAGCAACTTAAACGCAGCCCTCCAGCCCCACGCCATCGACTTAAACACTACAAAGGCACTGTCGGTCTGCCGATCGGCCTGACCCTGCCACTGATCCCTGCCTTTACGGATATTCAGCGGGTTACAATTTCTTAATCCTCTTGCTAACATAATCTCTAAAAATCCAAATTCATGGTAACTCCTGCAGAACTTTCTTATAGACTCCATACTTCACACTTTCAATCACACCATCGTTCTTCAACCTGTTGATTAATCTTCCTGCCGAAGAACTACTGCATCCAAAGCACTCTATAAACTGCTGAGATTTAAACTCATCAGGCAGCTTACGGAAGCACTCGTCATACTTAGTAGAGCGGCGACGCACCACTAATTCCTTATTCTGATCGGCGAAGTAGTTGAACGCCATCTCACCGAAGAAGAACTGCTGACATTTGTACTGGATATCCATTGCCAGGCGGCAGAGCTGCTTGTCAATATCATCCATGGTCAGGGTGCGTTGCTCCTGCCACTCATCCCAATGACGCATCAGGATGTAAGGCAACGAGATGCCGATACCATAGTAAGGAATACGTTTCAGTAGCGTGCGGTCTGCCTTGTCGCCATTAAACTCCGCGATCTCCATGTGGCTCGATTGCCAGTCGTAGGTCTCATCGTTCAGTGGTTCTATCGGCAGTTCACCTTCTACCTTATCCAGCCTATAAGCCCATTGTTTCAGGGTTTCGTTGGCCTCGGGGTCAACCTCCTGATTACGCTGAGCCAAGCCCTTATCAGGCAGGGGAATCACAGCCAGACGGGTGCTCATACCAGTACCGAAATTCCTTTGATTCACCTTGCGATGCAGGGCGTAAGGTGTTCCGGTATAGATGAAGTTCCAAAACACGTTGAACATTCCTGTCACGCTCTCCTGATTGGCATACATCTGTCCGTCCTCCTCGTTGTGGAAAGCCTTCAGTTCCAAGATTTCTCGGTCCTTCCAGTCGCCACCCTTGTTGTTCTTGGTGACATTATCCAACTCCGAGTCAAACGAGAACATATGCAGATTCAGGGGATTGCCTTGGATGATCTCCACGCATGCCCGCATGTGACGGATAAACTCGCCTGTAGCCGTTCGGGCGGGGTGAACACGAATGGGCACATCCGGTTTCTTCAATGCCTCGCCCTTCTGGGCCTTGGTAGAGGTGGTACGCTCCGTGCGACTCTCCTTGTAGCGGTTCACCGCATCGATACCCACCTGATCGGCCTGAATCATCGGGTCGGCTATCTTCTTATAGAACTTCTCGATGACGTTCTTACCGGCACCAGGATCACCGATGATGAAGATGCAGTAGTTCAGTCGGCGCACCAGCTCAGGGTCGTACCAATAATGATACCACGAGCGGGTCATCAGCGTGCCGAACAGAGCAGCACTAGAGAAGAGAACAGCAGGTCGCTTATGGGGATGCAGATTGATGAAGAGTTCCTTCAGACAAGGGAAATATTCACTCATCTTCTCTAGCTCCTCCGCCCAGCTATCCAGCGGCAACATCGCATACACATCCCCTTGTTCCCCTCCTGAGTTAGGAGGGGTGCCGTTAGGCGGGGTGGTCTGAACTTCCCCCTCCGTCACATGCCTCCCCTCAGGATCCAGCGCCCCGACTTTCCTTAGCGCCTCTTTCAGTCTCTTAGGCATAAACTCCTTATACCTAAAATCCATCACCGACTTCACCGTACCGCCAATATCCTCACCTTCATCAGCCAGATTCCTAACCCATTGCAGCGTCATCACCCACTCGGTAATCTTCTTAGGGTTCTTACCTAGGATGTAGCGCAGATGGCTGGCCAAATCCACAAGGGTATTGTGGCGGTTCTGATCAAGAGAGGCATCCCCTAACCAGGCTTCAAAAATCTTGGCGAATGATACGCCATTATACTTCAGAAGCTCAGAAGGCTGCACGTTGTCTCCATCGAATTCTGATAAAGACTGTTTGTCTTCTCCAGCATCTTGTACAGCGGATAAACCATGGCTATCAGAGCCACTCTCACCAAAGTTAATAGTAGACTGAGAATGACCAGCATGATAGTTCTCATTGTATTTCTCAGCAAAATCTTTGTTCTCATAAGTAAATAATTCTTGTTCGTTAATCAGTAAAATATTTTCGCGGGATGTCAGGAAGGCCCCCCTTGAAGCGTCACGGCATACATCATCGTGATTATCGGTTAATCCAAGTTTAACCGAGAAATCCTTTTGATTATCTAAGAGGTTTCCGATACGGCTGTCAGCCATGATCACCACCTTTAAGCCATGCCCAGATGGGGTGACGTAAACCAGCAGAATCCTGGCCTTATCCTCATCACTCAACTTGGCATAAGCCTCTTCCCAAACAGCCCTGCAATCCCCCTCTATATGGTCGAGGTCAATCACACACAAGCCGTTCAGCCTGCAAGCCGCCTGTTTCCTCCAGCACCCCAACTTACCGCTTGCAGAGGCGGTTTCATCGTAGGTGGCTATGAAAATCACAAACGGCAGACTCTTCTTCAGGTAGTCGCAATAAGTCTGGAGTTTCTTCTCGATGGTGAGTGCCTTGAAACACTCCCCCTTCGTCTTACCTCCCGAAGTCTTCTTACGACATGCCTCCTGACTCTGACAAAACTTAATGAAATTCTCGTCGTTCTCCCACTGATTCAGTAAATCCTTATCTCCTTCCAGAATGGAGGGCAGCGCCTCCCTCAGCTTACGATGTTGAGTCGTGAGCCATTGGGTCTGGGCACTGTCCACCAGTTGATTGAAGATTGAAGCTGTTACTATTGCTGTGGGCAAATCAAATCGCTGTTGATAACAAAACATTTATCAATCTCACTAGACATTTGGTAAAGCTCTTTTCTTACGTCGATATTTCCTTTAACTTCAAATGTGAGCCAGGCAATCACCTGGTTCTGGTCTTTAACAAAACAAACTTTCAGTCTGTCATTGTTTAACAGATACTCGCCCTGGGGCAAGGTAGGTTCGCTGATCTGAATGTCCTTGGTAAGCTTCTGCAGCTCCTTGTGGAAGTAGGCAGCCTTGTCTACCACATCGTTAGGACATTTCAGTTCAACACAAGTCAGTGGGTTCTTGCCGGTAGTGGCATAACGCTTAGAGCGACCCGACTTCTTCACATCCTTCTGCGATGGCACGCCATCAGCCTTAGGAATCACCTCAATCGAATTGTCATCAAAGATGCGGGTGTTCGACTTGAAGCTCTTAATACACTTCTTCCGTGTAGGAGCCGAGGTGCCTTGCACCTCCAGCTCCTGAGTCTTGTTTACTTTTTCCATATTACTACGTTTTAAGTCTTCTGTTAATTCTAAATATTCTAAAGTCATGATGTTCATTTTAGTGGTTAGGGGTTAACCACTAACCCCTATTTTACATTTATCCGTTCAATGTAAATCGTTGTGGCTTGTTTCTGCTCACCAGTCTGCTGGGAGTTCCAACCACGTACCACCATCGTACACTGTACCTGATAGAAGTAGTTCTTGTCGTACTTCGGGCAATTCACAGCCCGCTCTCCAGTAATCTCACCGATAAAAGTATCGATGCCATCTGTTAACTTAAACTGAACACAGTTGATAACCTTTTCCTCACCCGTGTTCTTGTCGGTGTACTTTCTCTGTAGCAACTCCGACTGCTCCACAATTCTAACTGTCTTTTCCATAACTTTTCAATTTTCAATTTTCAATATTCAATTTTCAATTACTTTTTCAGAATGAAAAGCAAGTATTCTTTCGTTTCATCCAGCAGTTCAATCCCTAAGTGGAAGTACTCCTGTTCAGGATTCAGATCCAGCAGCTCTACCAGTCTGTTCGCCAAATCAATGTTGGCAAACTGAAGACTGCTTGTACCAGCCTTGAACTTCACCTCGAGCCCCCTGCCACGGTTGAACATCAGAACAACATCAGTAGACTGGCGGCTTCTTGTGAGCAACATGTGAGTGGAAAGCTTCTTAGCTACCATTTTCGAATGTTCCATGTTCAGTGTCAGACGATTACCCTTCAAATTCAGCGAACAGGTGTTCTTAGGAAGCCCCTGGTTGTTGGTTCTCGACTGAACATCTATTACCTCCAAGTCCAAACAATCCAACTGGATAGCCTCCCGATTGGCAGCCTTCTGCTGGCTGATGATCTGATTCCACTCTTCGTTCACTCCCAACCAGAAGTTCTTGCCGAAATAATTGTTGGGGTAACTGAAAGCCTGAGGAATCACATTCTCAGCCCGAATTCTCTCCAAGTAGTCATCCAGCGAAGGAGGATTCGTCATCAGATGGTTCTTCTTGTAAGTCTCAGCAAACACCTCAGAGATCTTCTTATCACTGAGAAACTGCTTAAACATTTGTATTTCTGAATGTTTCATAATGAAATTTTTTATTTTACGTCGCCCCCTTTCAGGCGACCTTTATATAATTAATAAATAATGTTCGTAAAAAACTATTTTATTTTTGTATCACCAAGTCAAAGATCACCGAGGCGAAGCCTCAAAGAGCAATTATAAGCCGGCTGCTTTCTAGAAATGCGCTGCAAAGGTAGTGCTCGATTATTCGATTGAAAAATTTTGTTGCTCAATTAAAAATCGAATCGAATAATCGAACGCCTAACTATCTGATTATGAGCAATTAAAAAAATACAAAAAAAATCGATTGCTACTCTTTCGAATAACAATCGAACCCTTAGAATCGAACTTTTACTATTTTACATAGTCATAAATCCATTTGGCATAAGGTTCCTTTCTACCCAGTCCCATGTATTCAGCAAAGGATGAACGGTTACCTTTCTCACCTTGAAGAATGGCTTTGGCAATTTGCATGTTACTCCCCTCTAAGAAGTCAGCACCCCAAAGGCAGCCTATAATTCCCGCTTTTATCTTGACTCTCTTTCTAACCTTTTCCCAATCCTTCGCTATTTGCAAACCATATTCCGATGCAAACAGATTATCAATGAAAGTATCTATCCAAGTCTTGCCAATGCTCTTATCTTTGCAAAAATCAAAGAACCAGTCATTGTTTAGTATCACTTTCATAGCTTTGGCAGGGGCGAAGATGTTAATCTCGGTCTGATGGTTGGTCTCCTCCTTCTTATATTTAGCAGATAATTGGGGGTCAAGGCTTATCAAATCTTCGTTAATCAACGAAAGCATCATCTCCAGTTCGAAAATCTTCTTAAATTCCACATCTGTCATCTTGTAGTAATAGCGATGCATATACCAAGCCATCTTCGCCTTATTAATAAAGAGCAGTTCGCCATCCCAATAGAGATACTTCCTTACTACAGCGCATCTTTGCTTGAAGTCGATGGGATACTCATAGTTATGAGGCATAAACTGCTTCACTTTCTCTTCGTAAACCTTCTCCAAATCCTCATTCGATGGATCAGCAGCATGCCGGAGTCCTCCCCATTTTACGAAGTCAGCTACAGTTTTGGTCTGCTTTTTCTTTTCCTCATCGAAAATCAGATCTAGGACATCAAGACGCCAGATATTATAGGCGGGGATGACGTAGCAGAGATTAAAACGCTTCTTTTCCTCCTCATACAGATTGATATAGAACTTGGGATTAACATGGAATAACTTGTTCTGGGCAATTGCCAGTTTTCCCAGCAGTTTCTCAAAACCCTCTTTCAGGAAGCGGTGTATATCCTTCGTATCCTTTATACAACTCTCTATACATTTGTCATTATCCAGATTATGATCCTTCAGCGACACATTCTTCGAAAGCAGGTTTTGCTCCAATAAGCTGCCTGCATATGGGGGGAAGCTGTTCATGGCATCCCAGAACTCCTTGTCCAAGATTTCCACACACTCATTCCTGTTAAGTGCCGCAATATAAGCATCAATTGCTTCCAGATTGCATTTAAGAGTGGCACAAATATCAAGAGCAGATGATAATCTGGCTACGGCATAGTAGGTATGTGACTCATAATTGTAGTAGCGCAGAGAGTAATACAGATGCATCATGCCGTCTCTTAGTCCTAACTTCTTAGAAGAATTAGACCTGTTAATTAACTCTGTTTCTCGGGAACTTGCACGATCCGCGTCGAGGGTTCCCATTCCTTGGAGCCAGTTTGCTCCGGTTGTTATTTGTTCCATATTATTTTTTTTTAGAAGATAATAATTGGGACTTATGCCCCGTTAGAAAATGTTTTAGAGCCACAAAAGTACGACTTTTCCACCATTGTACCAAACCTTTTCCAAGAAAACTCACGTCACGCTTTCCCCTCACTACCAATCTTCATCAACCTTCGTCTCATACTCTTTTTCATTCTGGCGTATTGCTTCCTCAATATGCTCTTTATAACCCTCCATAGCAGCAAACGGAGCAAACTGGGCTGCTCGTTTCTTCATGGACATTTGCGGATGTCGCTTCGACACATGATGCGGTAAATTGATAATATCTTCGTAACTCATGCCGCAAAAGTAAAAGAGGACTGTACCATAAGTCGTTACACCCCTCTAACTTTTAACACTTATAACGAATAATCCTATAAAATCGGGGCCCTCAGTGATGAGCGCCCCGATTTTTCATGCTTTATAATTTGGAACTTATCGAAAATCTTCGTATCTTTGCACCCGAAAGCATCAAGAGCAGTTACCCCTTCGGGAGTAAACTCACCAACCGAGCTTAAATAGCTTTAGCCACGGTGGTAGTACGATGCGGAAGCATTATAAACTTCAAAAAATTAAAGTTATGGTAAATCACATTTATTACATTCGGTTTGCCCTTCAATTTGCCGATATGCAAATTGGGCAGTTAGTTAGTGAATTCAATCGTCAGGCAGGCCTCAACGCCTGGACAAGTATGCGCGCCTATCACAATAGGGCTCTCATCGACGAGTTCAAGAATCGTGGTATCGATCTCTCCCCCATCACTCATGATGGCAACATCAACTTCAAACACAAAGTCTTCTACGATTTAAGCACCAACAAACTCATTCCCCTTAGTTAAATCCCTCTCTTATATATAAATGGTAGACTCCGCCCCCAAGCCGTCTGCTCTGGCTCCGAGGCGGAATTTTTATTCAACAAAAAGGTTGGAGAAATAAAAACTAAAGATTGTTGCATATATCTAACAATGATAATGGAGTTGGATTAATTTCTTTCCATATTTTTTTTCCATTAGGAATCGCCTCACAAAAATCAGAGATAAATTTTGAAACGCATATACAAGTTGTTTGGAGTAATATATTCGCATTTTCCCTGTCCTTGCCATTATTAAACATATCGGCGTAATTAGTCATGCCTAGATAGGATGGATGGCTAAAGATTGACATGTAAGAGTATAGGTATGAATACATATCGTGTCCAAACAATGCTGCAGGCTTGCTAAAGTTTTTTCTATGTATTTTGATTGTCCTGCCCTCTTCGTCCTTTTCAAATATGTATCCTCTCAGATTGCTGTCTGTGTCATCAATAATTTCATCTAAAACCTTACGTGCATTTGCTGAAATGTTCATTCTATCTGCTATCTCAGAAGCTTTTCTTTTATATTCTGCTATCGTTGCAGCATCCTGTCTTTGGTGTACTTCTTGTCCGTCTGGCGGCATTGCGCCCTGGGTGTTATTTAATCCCTTAATCTTCCATATTAAAATAAGAATATCTCTCTCATCGTCATTCTCTGTTGTAATAAAGATGTTGTGATAGATAAAAGCAGTTTCATAAATCCCCCTTACAACGGCAGCCATAGATGATATATCCAGTACTTTCCTCAGTTCTGGTTTTTCAAGATACAGAGGCACTCCGTACAGCATTTGTTTCAGAGACCTAACTCTTAGCAGCATCATTTGTAGTAGACATTGAGATATATTATCAACGGCAGTGAGTTTTTTCATGTTGTATTCTCGCCATAGGCAGAATGTATGCCATAGTTTTTTGTCAATGACATCCAGATCGAAATCTATTGTGAATATGAAATTAACGCTGTCACTACCCATAACCCATAGCCATATACATGTATTATACTATTATGAAAGCCTAGGCGGCCCCCTAAGCTATTTTGAATCCATATCTCTTACAACCAGGCTGATAAATTCTCGTTCATCTAAAGATAAATCATACCTATCGTATAAATCTGTATCCGTCCAACTACGCGTAAAATCAAGACGCGGCGCGAACTGATACATATCAATACGCATATTCTGGTTACTACGCAGGAGATTTACCATAAAACGGAAGAATCTGGTCCTCATATATGCCGCAAGATTCCTTGCCTCTGTTTCTGTTGGCACACCATCAATTATATAGTGTGTATTAGCAGTTACACTGCCTGGTTCTGAAACGATTGGCTCGCTGATGACTAGGTGTGGTAAATCATCACCGCCAGAGCTCGACTTAGCAATCATCACTTTCCACCGATCCCTTAGGGCATCTTTTTCTGGAGTATGACTATATTGTTCATCTTTCGCATAACCTACTTTGCCCTTAGCCAGATATACCTTGGTTTTACTCCTAGCTGTTCTTCTGGTAGAGAAATTGTCTCTTGTGTTTGGGAATCCAAATGGATTCCTACTATGCATCAAATCACGACCTTTCTCGTAGATAAAAGATTTTTCATGACTCAGGACTTTCTCAAGAATAGAAAGACCCTCATTCCATCTTATTAGGAAATCTGCCTTAAAATCCCCATGAGAATAACGCAGAGGTCTCATCTTCTTATAGTCGTGATGATTGAATCGATTGATAAAAAGACAGTCGCCTTCATATTCCCTATCCCAAAGGAATAAACAGATACCTCCACGTAAAGTAGTGACACCATTTACGTATGTTTCTACATTGGGATAATCGTGGAATTCTCTCACATGTTTGTTTTTATCGTACTGTTCCTCTGTATCATCACTTTTAACATCAAGCATGTAATTCCGGAAAGCATCAAGACCCTCACCTCGTCCGCCTGTATACCACGTAGATTGCATCATCATATCGATATAACGAGCGGATAAGTTGTCTTTGACGAAATTGAAGAACTTATGATAGATGGCACTGCCTCCATCACCTCTTCCTCCACCTGCACTCTCACTGAATGGTGGCACACCTATAACTATTTCAGGATTAATGGTGTTAAGTCGACGTAGATATTCTTCGTTATTATCACCAATTAATTTGTAAGAATAGAAATCCAAAACATTTTCTATAGGCATGTCAAGCAAACCATATATCTTTCGTGTTAACTCGTATGCCAATGGCGAAGATGGTATGGAGTAAAGTCTGCTATTGAGCTTGTCGCCATATTTTCTTTGTATTGCATATGCTATTTCACCTTCAACAGTTGAAATATCGAGAATAGGCATATCCGAGTCTATAACATCGGACGGGATTAGAGATACCAATTCATTAGCAAGGAATGGCGGAGTTACAACCTCAGATCTTGATACTCTTGCAAATTTATTGATGGCCTTGTTTGCTCTTTCAATAGGGCTAAGTGCATTGTCCCTCATTAGATCATTTATATTCTTCACCTTATAGTCAAGATGGCGTAAAATAAAGGGGTTGCACTTATTATGTAAAATCCACAAGATAGGAACCTTTAAGCCAAGGTTCTTCGCAATACGACGATTATTACCTTTATCACCCACAATGCTGTAGATGACATCCTCGATAGATTCTACTCGGCTATCCGTCAAGAAAGCATAAAACAGAATCTTAGCCTGATATGCTTTGAATTTATTTGCTATATTCTCCTCCTCATTTTCTTCATCTTCTTTCTTTTCTCTGTCTGGCTGTTCCCTTTTAGATCCATCATTATCTATTGGCGTGTCTATGTCTGGGATAGTGTAATCATCATCATTATCGCCTTCATTGGGACTAAATTCTAGTCCCTTTGATGCATCAATACCCTTCATTGTTTCTATCTCATCCCTGAATGTCGCATCATCAAGCAACGAGAAATCTACCGGCACCTCGTAAGCTTCATCCATAATACTCTTATTTTGAGAGTATTGTTGAACTACTGCCATCACATCAGTGGCTTCAACCTGCTTCATCAACTTGTTGTTGATAGTGATGATAGGCGAGATTATAAGTTCACGCTCAATACGATGTTTCAGTTTGCTATTACCATTCTTATCTGTATTGACATTATAGAACTGCGATTTAAGTTCCTGCATACGAAACATCCTGTTAGGATCGAAATCGACAAGAAGCGTTTGAGGTTTCATGTTGAATCGTACTTCCTTGCCCTCACTATCCTGATAAACCTTAATATATTGGTTTTGTATGCGGAAAATAGCCTGATCGTACTCTTGGGGCGATGCAGTATCTTTGAAATATAGCATTGTGTCCCATTGTTTTACAGTACTACCTGTAAGCATCCTGTTGACTGTAAGGGTTATTGTTTTTTCGCCAGCTTCCTCACAGGACTTTATTTTAGCTTTTACTGTTTCTGTGTCACTATAGGTACGCTCATCATCAACTCCAGCAATGTTAATGATGGTATATTCGCCAAGATTCTTGAAACGATTCTTGTTATTTGTGATTAATGCCTCCAGAGCGTCACAAGAGGCGCGGAAAGGAAGGACACAAACCATGTGATGACACATTTCTCCTTTCTTGATTTTATCGCAGTCCAAGAATCCCAGGATATTATCATCATTACGACTACCATCAATAATCTCTAACAATTCTAATATCTCTCTTTCATTAGCAAATTTCTTGTGACTCCCATCATTTTTCTTTGTTAGTGAGAGTGGTTTGAACAAAGCAGAGAAAGCATAGGTAATCCCCTTTTCTCTCATCTCCTTCATTCGTTTTATAGACGATTCGTTAGGCTGAAAGGCAAATCTTATCATTTGTGGGAATCCATAATAGGGGTTGTCCCATTCTGAAACATCGTCATTATCAACATTATCTTTGTCCCATTCCTCTTTCGCATCAATGATATCAGTGTATTGGCAGAATGCAATAATATCGTCTTTCGTGAACTCATCACCCATCAGAATTCTATAAGGTGTACCTGATAAATGTAACCTGACTTTTGCCTTGAGCTGTTTTATTTCACTATCAATATCGTCCGATGTTTCTGCTGTCTGTATTTCACTCTTGATCTCTCTATCAGATAAGCCACCCGCTCTTAGAACTTTACCATACTCAGCAGCGCGAGCACCAAAATGAGTTTCGTCAACGATAAGCAAATCTATGCTTTCCTTGAAAATCTCCTGATGCTTCGTTTTGATGGTATCGCCTTGAAGGTCTTGGAGCGTTAGGAAAAGAGCAACTCGTTTGTTATCTTTCAGAGTATTACTAATGAGATTCGTGTCATTCTTCAAATCCTCCCCATCAAAAAATTCATAGTCCTTGAAGCGGACATGACTTTGTACTGTCTCTTGCCATTCCTTGCGGACATCTGCCTTTGCCGAAACTATCAGTACTAATTTCGCAGGCTCTTCCATTTCTGTGGCACAGCACATAGCAGTGAAAGACTTTCCAAATCGCATTACAGCATACATTAGCAGATTGTTCCTGCCGTTCTTTACAGCTTCCTTAAACTTATCAATGGCCTGTTGCTGATTATCTCTGGGTGGGAAATCTTTAACTCTTTCAAAAGTCAGTTTAATAGGCAAATGGTCTGGGGTATAGAAATGGTATCTGCCATCCTTAGCCTTTTCGCTATCCTTAATATCTTCAATTGCCTCTTTAACATCATCTACTTGTGCTTCCTTGAAGAACTCCCTTGAATAATATATTCCCTCCTCAATATCTTGCGGTTCAAGACGGTGATAGTGTTTTATCAGTTCTAGAAAATCGTGCACAGCAAAGTCTCTGAAAATGTTCCCACTTTCAAGTTTAGCAGAGTCGTGGAATTGATGAATTAGATTGGGATAATGTTTTCTCCATTCATCTAATCTTGTCTCCAAGGGACGATAAGTATCACCAACTTTCAGGTAGTTAGGGATGGTCTCTGTCGTGAATGCATATATTTGAGGATCTACACGACCTACTAAGATGCCATCAAGAGTGGATGAGTCAATATTGGGATTCATGTCTTCAGAATAATGAAAGTTGTAGGGGGTCTGCTTGTGTTTTTTTGACAGGTCGCTTCGCACCAAGAATGGTGACAAAGAAATGACGACATTTGCCATTCTCGACTATCATGTTATAGCTTTCAAATTCAGCTGCTCTTTCTGGAATATTAATATGAACATTGCTACCTATGTTCATCTTTTCCAAAAGCGATAATAAATTTATTTCTTCTTCGCTTGTTAAGCTAAAGACATCTATTGTGATTGAGTTGATATGAGAATAATAAGAAATCAATTGAGGGACGAATACTAGAAAATCTCTGATTCCAACTACTTTTACAGAGATATTTTCCACCTCTTCCTTTTTCTTGTCAATCTCTGCAAAGGCATCTTGGGGCAGTATTTCTCCAAAACAACGATGTGCTGCTATGTAGAAATTATTAGCATTATCTCCTCCGCCACACTTTACATAATCCTCGTAATCCAACATCTGTTTAATTTTTCCTGCAATATCCTTGCCTATCTGAGTGGGTACTGCTTCACCTATACATCTGCGAATATTACCTTCATTGTCTCTAAGATATTCATCAGAGTTTTCAACAGTGAGTTGACTATCATGGTCTGTCCATTGGAAACTGTTGGGGATTGTCATCAGGGTCATAAGTTCACGTATGCTGAGAACACGATTATCGCAGGGGTGAATGGTGTCTTGTGATGACATTATATCGCTTCTCGTCGCAATGCAGGCCCCAGGCCTATCCCATATCAAACGCCGGTACTTATTACCCATATAGGCTCCTTTGTTTACTATTTTGTTTCCATCTTTGTCGAGCTGATATGGTTTCGTCTCGTCTGGGTTGTCAAAGGCAGTTTCACCCTCCTTCAAGTCTTTAATCCAATCCAACATATATTCAGGGAAAGGGCGTGCAAAATGGAAGGGATCACTCTTATCTTTCTCACAATAAGCCAGACGGGGGAATCCGCCAATTGAATCACGCAGCAGAATCTCATTCTGCCTTGTGGGAAACAATTGGAGTGGCGTAGTATGTCTCAGTTCCTTGCTGGTACCAATAACGATAGTACGCGGACGACTCGAAGGCACTCCGTAATCCTTGAAATTGATAACTTTCCAATAGATGTTATAGTCCTCAGACAGGTTTTTGTAGATGCTTTCCTTAATTAGCATGTCATCTCCTGACAAGTCAGTGCAGATTGATTTCATGAAAGCACGTACATTCTCAAATACAAAAACTTTAGGGTGAATACCCTTAATTAGTTTGATTGCCTCTACAACAAGAGAATTTCGTATCTGCTCATGGTCTGTCTTCTTGTAATTAGCCGTTGACATACCCTGACATGGAGGCGTAGCAAAAACAACATCAACCTGTTCTAATCCTTCTTTTTCTTTCCACATCGCTATCTCATCATAGATACGCTGATGGGTTTCTGGCTTAGTGGCATCACCACAAATATAGCCGCTTTCATATTTACATTTATGATTGCATTTCTGTACCTCTATGCGTGGTGCCAGCAACTCATTGGATGCTACGCATTCAAATCCATTCATCTTAAATCCATAGCAACCAACGCCTGCGCAGCTAAAAAGTGAAATATATGTTCTACTCATTTTATTATTAATATCATCTTGTGTCTTGGAGTTCCTTCGTTAAAAAGAAAACTAAATTCTTAGGCCATGAAGCCTTCTTGGGTCGAGTTTCGACATGATGTACCTGGATTGGGTCGGGTTGTCGACCATCCATTTGCTTACGGCTTCGTGGAGTACGTCGCCATCGAGGTCTGCAGCCAGCGCCACTGTGCCATCTTTCAGTTTGGCCTTAACTACCTGATCCTCATCGTTGAACGTGCTACGAATAACATCGGAGTTGATCTCGATGTAACCCTCATTCTCATCAACTAGAGTAATCAGCATGTAGAGCGCTGCTTGTCGTTTTAATCTTTTATCCATTATTTCAGTATTATAAATACGATGCAAAGATACTGCATTTTTCTCAATTTCCATCATAACTCTCTTTGTTTTTATATTATTTAGTGAAACAAGGCAAAAAAAGGCGCCTCCTTGCAGAAGCGCCTCCGATGATAATATATAACCTTATTACTTAATGATGGCATATTGCTTGGTACAAGCAGTCTGATCTCCAGCCAAAGTTGTTGGGTCTGCAGTAGCTGCCTCATAGAGTTGCAACCCGCCGCTAAGTGATAAGGTTCCATCGATACCCAAATCTGCTCCAGTAGATCCAGATGCTGTAACTTTTCCGCCAGAAAAAGCCATAGGATTAGAAGTACATTCCAAGCCATTACCTAAATTACCAACAGCAGTTGCAGTAACATCACCACCACTCATTGTCAAAGTTCCTGCAACATCTATTGCGTTCCTTTGTGAACCTGAAGTAGCTACAATTGTTGGGGTACCTGAAATTGTCAAATCACCTGATTGTAACAAAATGCCATAACCACCATTATCATTGCTGATATGGCCTGCACCGCCATAGGCATTAACTTGTGCATTTCCGTCTATGACAATATTTCCAGTAAAACAATAGATACCAGGACCTCCAGTCATTATATCATCAGCATCACCTCCAGTTGCAGTTACTTTACCACCATATATTGAAATATCTCCAGATGGATTAATTGCAGCAAGACCAGTCGACCCGGTAATATTAATGTCACCACCATGAATCTCGAGATCTTTTACTATCGTGCCACAGCAGCCGCCGGGCGCATTAACTATTAGTTTTCCTATCTGATTCTCTTGACCATATATTGTCAGACTATATGTAGTTGTACTAGATTTGTCTTCAAAGTAGCCGTTTACTGTTAAAGTTGCTCCATCGCACAATATAAGTTTCGTGTCGGCATTTATAAGAATTCCTGGAGCAGGAATGGTTACATCCGTTTTAACGATGTAGAAACCTCCTTCAAATGACGTTGTAGCATCTGTTACTTCTTGGATTCCTGTAGTAGGAATAGCTTTTGCTGCTAAAGCAGTACCATCCCATTCCATATAGTTATTAGATACAGCGGGGGTAGGATCGGTGTTAGTGTTGCCGGAGGGGCGGCTCCACTCGCCGAAGACGTCATCGAGGGTTCCTTCGCATGATGTTAATGCCAAAGGCGTTGCGAGCACTAATGCTGCTAGAATAGTTTTCATTGACTTTCTCATAAATAATAATGTTTTAAAATTGTTATTATATTGAATTAGTAATTCCTATATCTTAGGCTTAATATACTTTCGACTGCAAAAATAAGCAATTTATCTATACCAACCAAACTTTTCGCCAAAATGTTTCCCACTTTCCCACTTTCCCACTTTGGACATTTAGGTTTTTGAAAGTGAAA
>NZ_FOCK01000011.1 GCF_900110085.1 Prevotella sp. ne3005 | reverse complement strand
ATTATTAAATAGAGCGTTTGACGTTTTTCGATGGCCAGTTATGATAAAAGACATATATTGAGTTGGGTCCGTTTCGGGCCCAATTCTCGTTTTATCAAATAACTAATTCAATGAAATATACGTAAGCATTCGATAAACCACAGGTTGTAATACCTCTATACCATAACAATAGCAGCTACAATCACATTGGACTGTAGCTGCTATTATATTTTGTGGTACCTATATGTTGTACCTATATCATGTCGTCTTAGTCATGACAGATTCTGGATGTGTAAGCTTCCACTTATGTGGTAGCAGTTGTAATAGTTCCTCATATGATGCTTTTGTATGATATGGCATCTGGCTTATTACATTATTCAGATAGTCTCTCGGATTGACATCATGGTTCCTGCATGTTGCCAGCAGTGAGCAGACGACAGCCATGTTCTGTGCTGCCTCATGGTTGCCGCAAAAGAGATAGTTCTTCCTGCCCAGCGTGACGGGACGTATTTCATTCTCGGCAAGATTGTTATCAAGCAGGAGTCGCCCGTCATCGAGATAACGCATCATGTTGTCCCATCGGGTATAGGCATAGGTGATGGCCTTGCCAATCAGTGAGCTCTCGCTGTACTTCACGCCCTCAGTCTCCATCCACAGTTTCATGGCCTCCATGATAGGCTTGGACAGCTCCTGTCTCTTTGCCTTGCGTTCGTCAAAGGACATCCCGGCGTCATCGCACATATGCTCTATTTTGTAGAGGTGCTGTATCTCCTTCAATCCAAGCTCTGCCATCGGGCGGTTCTCATCGAGTGCCTGCTCTAGATGGCGGCGTATATGTACCATACAATTGACCAGGAGCACGTCGGGATTTGTCTTGAAGGCCGTCTCATAGCCTGCAAAACCGTCACATTGTAGATAGCCCTTAAAGTTGTATCTGTTTGCCAGCGACTCTATCACCGCACCCGCCCTGGAGCCCTGGTCGTAATGGAAGAGCACCAGACGCTCCATCACTGCCCACACCATCCAGAGGTATTCCTTCGCAGCCTTGTGGGTCTCCTTGTTGATGACCGGAGTCGTCGTCTCATCTGCCTGTACGTAGTCCGCTTTCATGACTTCTGACTTGAGTACCTCATAGAGAGGTTTGAGAAGCTCCATCGTCTGCTTGAACCAGCCGTCCACAGTGCTTTCTGTCAGCCCCTTCATGCCAAGGTGGCTGTACTGTTTGATCTGACGATAGTAAGGCATATGGTACTCATATTTCTGCAGCAGGATCTCTGCAAGCAGACTGGCTCCTGCGATTCCCTTGTAGATAGGCAGCAGGGGCATGGGGGCAATCAGCACACCGCTCATACCTTTAGGAGCCGTGGAGGTGTTGTCCTTCAAGCCCCACTTCTCGCGGATAATCTCCTTGATATAAAGCTGGCCGGGCTTGTGCTCCACGATACGGGTCACCTCCTGGCCAATCTTCTTATAGAGATTCGTGTCGAGATTATCCGGTGTAAGGATTACCTGTTCCAGTACAGGAAGGTCCTCCATCATGATACGGTTCTTCTTCTCCTGACGGCGTTCTTCCTTGGTCTTGACGATCTTCTCTACAGCTTCGTCATGAGCATCTGCTATCTGCTGCGCATTCTCAGGAAGCATGCCTGCGAAAAGATCCGGATAGTCGGGATCGATGATGGGGAGTTTCTCGGACTTGCGACCAAAGAGCTGACGGTTAAGCCATGCAATCTGGGCAGTCAGTTCTTTGATACGGGATTGAAGAGATTCGTTCTGCTCAGTCAGTTCCTTGATGGTCTCAGCCTGGGATGCATTTACCTGCTGCAGAGGCTGCAGCATCATTTCCATCTGTGAAAGCATCTCTTCCTGAGTCATTTCTTGTACCATATAAATATAGTGCAAAGGTACAAAGAATATCTGAAAAGAAAGAATATTTTGTGCTATAAATAGCTAATAATCAGTAATATATGTATAATGGATTTTAACCTATACCACATACTCTCTTCGTTGTGCACGAAGGCGCCTGAGTCGCTGGTCTGGAGACTCTTGTATGCCCTCTACCATTACCACAAGATCCCGCCACTCCATTTGATAGCTCTGCGTATTTTCGTCATATTCTGGCAGTTTGAAGCGTCCGGCTTCTAACCGTTTGACATACATCACCATACCCCCGTCCTCGGCATGAAGCAGCTTCATCAGCTTACGACTTGAGCCGATGAAGATGAATACGTCACCATTACGCACATCACTTCTCATCTTCTCATGCACCACGCCGCAGAGAGAGCTGATGCCTTTGCGCATGTCAGTCCTCCCAGGGCATAGGTAGTAGCGCATCGTATCATTCAGGCAGAACATGGGGGGAAAGGCTCTTGTTTAACAATTCCAGAAGTACGCCTTCCGTACCGCTACCAAAGTGGGCACGAAGACCGTTGGGGAATAAGAGAGTCGCACCAGAAGGTACAGCACTGGAAAACACAGGATCTGCATGTTGGGTGAAACTGATGGGGGCGAGTTCCGGCTTGGGGGAATCATTCTCCTTCAGTTTCTTACGCCAGTAGTTATAAGTGTTATAGTTAATGCCTACATGTTGTAGATACTTTGTAACTGACATGCCACTCTGTTGCATATCCAATTGTAAATCTTTAAACTCTTCTTTTGTCATGATACAATAACAGTTGTAGTTGTGTGCACTATTGCGACTGCAAAGGTACAACGAAACTACAACTGTTACAACGTGTATTTCAACGAATGCTTACAAATATACGTTGTACAGTTGTAGTTTCGTTCTTCGAATAGCGAAGCGGCAAAGCCGAGCGGTACCTTTGCATCCGCAATAGTGCACACAACTACAACTGTTCCTATCTATGTCCTGGGTAGAATGATATGCGTAAGGGAATCAGCTCACTCTGAGGTGTAACAAATGAAGTTATAAATACTATTGTTATAATAAAAAGGTATTATTACCTGTTGTTTATCGATTATCCCTTAACCTTTCTAATTGTCATCTGCCAGTATAAACCAGATTGCACCACATCCAATATAGTTGCGCACATTATCTGGCTGATGGGTCTTAAGATTTTCACGTGTATCATGACCTTTACCTAAAAAAGCCTTTATATATCCATTGGCGTCATAGACAATTAAATAGCATTCTGCAGGTTCCTTCATCGTCGAATACTTTCCATAACTCCTAATGACACCTTGATTGTGAAGAGGAGTTATTACACTCTTCAAATCGTAGAAAGAGTTTATCGTCATAAGATGATCTAAAACAGGATTAGAACGCTTTGCTACAGTAGATTTTTGCTTTGGTGGCACACGAGTTCCTTGGGAGAGTGATGTTTGAACTTTAGGTTTGGTTTTAGTATTTACAGGTTTATGAGGCAGAGAAGTGGGAGCTACTATTGGATTTACTGACTTAGGGGTACAAGAATCATTTGACAAAAATGCAGATAGATCCTTAATTTTGATATAGACAAATGCTCTAATATGGTTTTTCTTCTCAATTATAATCGTATCTGCATATTGCGTAAAAATGGCTTCCGGAAACTTCTGATAAGAAAGATTATTCTTAATACTCCAATCTTTTATTTCATTTTTCAGCAAGTCGCAAGCTAACCTTACTGCATTACGTTCTGTTTGGCGTGTTGCATCGCCATAAAGATATGTATTTCTTTTCTTCACAGCATCAATCTTACGTTTGTTGTTCTCTTGTGCCAAGGCCGTTGTTGACGAAAGAATGACAAACATAATAATCCATAAAGCACTTTTTATCATGTATACAAAAACTCTTTTTAAACTTACTGCTTCTGATACCCCTTGATATTAACACCTAGACCACGTAAAGTTGTTGTTCTAGTCTTATAGATACCAAAAAACCAACTATGTTTCTCACTCTCAAACTCAGGATCCAAAATAACATCAACATCAGCTTCATTCTTAGCTCTATATAAAGCCAAACCCTCTGATTCAGAAAAGCCTCTGTATCGTGGACTGTGAATATATTTTCTTTCGTTATACACAAGATTAATAAACCACAAAACTTTTTTCGTCTTCACGGTAGCTGTAACGGTCTTTGCATTCTCCATGTCGAGATCAGCAACGACATTTACCTTTATACCATTAGGATCAAGACCTGCAACTGGAGCTGTTTGTGTATAAAAAGCACAACTTGATAATGTTAGTAACGCAAATCCAATCAATAAGTAATTTAATGTTTTCATTTTTTTAAATAGATTGTTATATTATATATTTGCAAAGATAATATAAAATTTAGTAATGAGCAAATCTAAACGCACCTTTTTTTCGTAAAGTTAACCATCCAGTTTTATTTTTCTCTTTTTTTAATGTTTTGTTTATTGAAAACATTCAGTCTGTTCACCATTCTGTAGCTCGCTCCTTTGAGATTATTGAGTAGTAAGAAAACTCATTAAATTTTGGGTGATTCTCTAGAAAATTGTGTATCTTTGCACAAAAATTTGGAAAAGATGAAATACAGAATCAAGAAAGAGACTAAGCCGAAGTTGCCTACTTTTGGCAAATACAAGGCTGTTGCAGTTCATAACCAGATTTGTGATACTGATAAGATAACTGAAGAGGTGGCACGCGAGATGGGCTGTCATGCAGGTGATGTATATGGCATCATGCTGGGTCTGTCCACAGTCATTAATCGTCATCTTCGTAATGGTGACAAGGTGAAGCTCGAAGGCTGGGGCACGATGAAACTCGAGATTGAGAGCGAGAAGGTGGATAATCTTAAGGATTTCCGTGCCAATAAACATATCCGTGGTGTACGCCTCCACTTCCTCCCCGAAAGCCAAAACGGCTCCCCCGAACTCTACAAAGACCTCAAGTTCGAGAAAGACAAAACCAGCCCAGAAGGTTAAAGAAGTTTTTGGGCATGAATCTTCATAGCCTGAAGTGGCGCCAGAGGGAGCGGGGGATGCGGCGCCAGAGGGCTGTGAGGAGACGGTATTTCCAGTCGATGATGCGGATGTGCTGCTGGTGGTTGATGGCGTAGAGGATCTCCTTGGCTACGGGCTCTGGCTGGAGCAGCATGGGGTAGTGGAAGTCGCCATTGAGGAGGGCTGTGTCTACGAAGCCTGGACGGATATCCGTAAACTTAATGTTCAGTCCTCGGGCGTTGGCTTGTTGTTCCAGCGCCTGCAGGTAGACATTCTGCATGGCTTTGGTGGCAGAGTAGCTTGGGGCAGGGCCGAGGCCTTTGGTGCCAGCAATCGAGGTGATGGCTGCGATGTGTCCACTGCCTTTGTTGGCAAAGTAGCGATAGGCCTCACCAATCATTCTGGTGAAGCCCAGGCCATTGGTATACACAGTGGCAAGTTCGATATCTTCCTGAAGCTCACGGTTTTGTCTGCCGATACCGGAGGCGTAGAAGAAGAGGTCCATGCCTCCCAGACGACTGATGAGCGACTGGAGGCGAGTGGTGGCGTCGTCCTTTGTGACGTCAATCTGTTCTACTGCTGCAGCGTTGAGCTCCTGTAGTTTGTCGACTCTTCTGGCTGCCACACCGATGGTCCAGCCTTCTTGCATGAGAAGTTTGACAACTTCTCTTCCGATGCCTGATGAGGCACCTATGATGATAGCGCGTTTATCCATTTTTTTGCTGTTTTGTAACCTTGACGGTGCAAAGATACAAAATAATGTGAATATAATTTGGCTATTTCCTATCTTATTGTTACCTTTGCACCCGATTTTCGAAAATTATCATTATTTATATAAGGTATATGGCAAAATTGAAAGGCGCCATCGTGGTGGATACCGAGCGTTGTAAGGGATGTCAGCTGTGCATCATCGCCTGCCCGCAGAAGGTTATCGCCCTGGCCAACAAAGTGAATCTGCATGGCTACCCCTATGTAGAGGCTGTCAACGAGGAGGCCTGTGTGGGCTGTGCCTCGTGTGGCATCGTCTGCCCAGACGGGTGTATCACCGTGTATCGTAAAAAAGTGGAGGAATAAGCTATGGCAGAAAACAAAGAAGTTGTGTTGATGAAAGGCAACGAGGCTATTGCCCACGCTGCTATTCGTTGCGGATGCGACGGCTATTTCGGCTATCCTATTACTCCGCAGAGTGAAGTGATTGAGACGCTGGCTGAACTGAAGCCTTGGGAGACCACTGGTATGCAGGTGGTTCAGGCTGAGAGTGAGCTGGCTTCGATTTACATGGTCTATGGTGCTGCCGGTGCTGGTAAGCGTGCGATGACCTCTTCGTCGTCGCCTGGTATCGCCCTGATGCAGGAGGGTATCACTTACATGGCTGGTGCTGAGGTGCCAGGTGTGTTTGTGAATGTTCAGCGTGGCGGTCCTGGTCTGGGTACGATCCAGCCTTCTCAGGGTGACTATTTCCAGGCTACCCGTGGTGGTGGTAATGGTGACTACAAGGTGATTGTATTGGCTCCTTCTTCTGTACAGGAGATGGCAGATTTCGTAGACCTCGCCTTCGAGCTGGCTTTCAAGTATCGCAACCCCGCTATGATTCTGAGCGATGGTGTGATTGGTCAGATGATGGAAAAGGTGGTGCTGCCCCCGTTCAAGCCCCGTCGTACCGACGAGGAGGTGATCAAGCAGTGTCCTTGGGCTTCTACTGGTAAGCCAAAGAACCGTGAGCGCGTGGTGATCACCTCTCTTGAGCTGAAGCCAGAGATTATGGAACAGCGTAACATCGCCCTCCAGGAGAAGTATCGTAAGATTCAGGAGAACGAGGTTCGTTTTGAGGAGCAGCAGATGGACGATGCAGAGTATGCTATCGTAGCCTTCGGTTCTGCTGCCCGTATCGCTGAGAAGAGTGTAGAGATTGCCCGTGAGCAGGGTATCAAGGTCGGCTTGTTCCGTCCTATCACTTTGTTCCCCTTCCCAGAGAAGCAGATTGCTGCGTTGTCGAAGAAGGTAAAGGGTATCCTCGTTGCTGAGATCAATGCCGGACAGATGGTACAGGATGTTCGCCTCGCCGTGAATGGTGCTGTGCCTGTAGAGCAGTTCGGTCGTCTGGGTGGTATCGTTCCTGATCCTGAAGAAATTGTAGAGGCTTTGAAGAAATTAATCTAGGATTACCTAGGATTACCTAGGATAGCGCCTAGGATTTCCTAGAAAAAGAAAAGAACAATGGATAGAAATCAAATAGTTCAACCAGAGAACATCGTCTGCAAGAAGCCGACGCTGATGAACGACAACAATATGCACTACTGCCCAGGCTGTAGTCATGGTGTGGTGCATAAGCTCATTGCCGAAGTCATCGAAGAGATGGGTATGGAAGACAAGGCCGTAGGTGTAAGCCCTGTGGGTTGTGCTGTCTTCGCGTACAATTATATAGATATAGACTGGCAGGAGGCTGCCCATGGTCGTGCTCCCGCACTGGCTACTGGTATCAAGCGCTGCTGGCCTGACCGCCTGGTGTTCACCTATCAGGGTGATGGTGACCTGGCTTGTATCGGTACTTGCGAGACCATCCATGCCCTGAACCGTGGCGAGAACATCGTGATTATCTTCGTCAACAATGCCATCTATGGTATGACGGGTGGTCAGATGGCTCCTACGACGCTGATTGGTCAGAAGACCTCTACCTGTCCTTATGGCCGTGATCCTGAGATTCATGGCTATCCCCTGAAGATGGCTGATATCGCTGCTCAGTTGGAGGGCACTTGCTACGTGACTCGTCAGAGTGTAGAGTCTGTGGCCTCTATCAACAAGGCGAAGAAGGCGCTGCGTAAGGCTTTCGAGGCTTCGATGGCTGGTAAGGGAAGCTCGCTCGTAGAGTTTGTTTCCACTTGTAACAGCGGTTGGAAGCTCACGCCTGCTAAGGCTAATGAATGGATGAAGGAGAATATGTTCCCCTTCTATCCAAAGGGAGACCTGAAAGACACTACGAGTCTTTAATTGAAAATTGAAAATTGATAATTGAAAATTAAGATGAAGAAAGAGATAATTATTTCAGGTTTTGGAGGTCAGGGCGTGCTCTCGATGGGTAAGATTCTGGCCTATAGTGGACTGATGGAGGATAAAGAGGTGACTTGGATGCCTGCCTACGGTCCTGAGCAGCGTGGTGGTACGGCCAACGTGACGGTGATCGTCAGCGACGAGCGTATCTCTTCGCCCATCCTCAGCAAGTATGATATTGCTGTGGTGCTGAACCAGCCCTCACTCGAGAAGTTTGAGCCGAAGATCAAGCCTGGTGGCATCCTCATCTACGATGGTTTTGGTATCATCAACAAGCCTACTCGTAAGGATATCACCATCTATGAAATCAACGCCATGGACAAGGCTGCCGAGATGAAGAACGGTAAGGTGTTTAACATGATCGTTCTTGGTGGTCTGCTCAAGGTGGCTCCTGTCGTGAGCGACAAGGGTGTGGAGAAGGCGCTCTTCAAGACATTGCCCGAGCGTCATCACTCGCTGATTCCCCTGAATATGGAGGCCCTGAAGGAAGGTGCCAAGATTATTGAGGAAGTGAAGTAAAGACAAACGTCGAATCCTTATACTGATGATCCCTCGCCATACAGGCGGGGGATCGTTGTTTTTATGCCAAGTGGCGAGGGATTATTGTTTTCAGAAGTATTTGGTAATCTGGGCGTTATCGAAGTTGTTCATCTCGTTCATCATGCGGACAGCAGAGTCGATAATGGGAAAAGCACAAAGGGCTCCAGTTCCCTCACCAAGTCGGAGGCCCAGATGGAGTAGGGGCTTGGTACCAATGGCATCGAGCATCGCCTTATGTCCACTTTCATCGCCACAATGGGTGAAGACCATATAATCCTGGGTAGCAGGATAGAGTTGGATGGCTGCAAGTGCACAAGCTGTCATGATAAAGCCGTCTATTAATATCATAAGGTGTTGCTCAGCGGCTCGCAGCATGGCACCAATGGCAGCAATCATCTCGAAACCACCAAAGTATCTTAGCGCTAACGCTAATGAATAGTGAATAGTGAATAGTGAATAGTTATTTAACGCCTTAGACAATATATCATATTTATGACGAATCCCATCATTATCTAGGCCTGCACCAGCACCAATACATTTTTCTAACGGAATGTTGGTGAAAAGGTGCATCCAGATGCTGGATGGAGAGGTGTTGGCAATACCCATCTCGCCAATACATAGAACCTTGCAACCATCTGATATACAGTCGTCTACAAGATCGGAACCTATCTGGATGGCTTGATCGAACTCAGCCTCACTCATCGCTGGCTCGTAGAGGAAGTTCTTTGTGCCATAGGCGATTTTTCTGTCGATAATGCCATCTACTTTCGATAGGTCATAGTCGACACCAACATCCACGATACGCAGCTTGAAACCATGCTGGCGACAGAACATATTGACACCTCCTCCACCATGAGTAAAGTTGATCATTTGTTGCCAGGTTACTTCACGAGGTGAAACACTCACTCCTTCACGCTCAATACCATGATCGCCACCAAGGAGTAGATGACATGGGTGGGCGAGACTTGGTTCTAAGGTCTGCTGAATCAGACAAATCTGCATGGCCAGTTCTTCCAAACGACCTAATGATCCTTTGGGCTTATTCAGGTTGTCGATCTTCGTCTGAATCGCTGTTTGCAGCGTCTTGTCTATGGGATGTATATCGAATGATTTCATCTTATTGGTGCACGGATTTATTTGATTTTGACAGGAATTCCTGATACCATCCATATTACTTCATTTGCCTTCGAAGCGATATACTGGTTCATCCAACCTTGCAGGTCAGTGAACTTCCGCTGGAGGGCATTCTCGCTCACACCACCACTGCCAATCTCGTTGGTCACAAAGATATAAGTGGCATCGTATTGGGTAAAGGCATCGAATTCTGCCTTGGCAGCTTCGAGCGACTTGTTCACGTCGGAGTTGTTGGCATAGAAGAAATTGGTGAGCCAAAGAGTGACGCAATCGATGACAGCCACTCGACCAGAGAGATCATGACGACTCAGATAAAGCTCCTCTTCAATATTAGTCCACTGAGGACCTCTGCGCTCCTGGTGTTTCCTGACTCGCTCACGAAATTCATCGTCCCAGATATGGGCTGTGGCGACATAAATAGGGTTAGAACTCAGACTCAAGGCCAATTCTTCGGCCTTGTTGCTCTTGCCAGAACGCTGGCCTCCTGTGATGAGGATGATCTTTTTCATATAGAGGTGAGAAGTGAGAGGTGAGTGGTGAGAGAAATGTGCTGGGCGCAAACTACCAAATAAACGGCTAACTCAACGAGCAGACAGACGGCTCCGCAGCAATCGCCTGTATAGCCATGAATCTTGCGCCAGATGAGCAGATAGAGGAAATACATGACGAGGAAGGGTATGAAAACAACATATTCCCACGATACATTTGTCATATAGATAAACAATCCCATTGGCAGTAAACCCTGAATGGCGAGGGAAATACCTGCCTGCCAACTCATCTTACGATAGATGGTTTTAGCCTTGGCTTCTTCCTCACGACGGGCATAGGGCATCATCATAATCAGTTGCGAAGTAACCATCTTGGCAAATGGATCTGCAGCCAAAATGGTAAGGGCTGCAATGGTAGGCGTCATCGAGAAAAGCGAGGCTGCCAACAACAACTCATATAGGATTAATCCGATAACACCATAGGTGCCAATATGTGAATCCTTCATGATGGCGAGGATGCGCTCGCGATTGTTGCCACCACCACCAAAACCATCGAGGAAATCAGCCAGACCGTCTTCGTGGAGAGCCCCTGTAATCAAGAGTCTTACCACAATAGCCAGCAAAACAGCCACAGCATAAGGTAGGAACATACTTCCTACCCAGAGCGTGGCAGCCATCAGTCCTCCTGTAATCCATCCAGCCAGTGGCCAATGCTCTACTACCGTCTTGTAACATTCCTGAGGTGGCTGGTGCAGTCGCCAGAATGGCAAACGGGTAAAAAAGATAAACGACGCCCAAATGCGGTCGTACCAATGGGTTTGGTCAATGTTTACTTGCATATTTTCTTAATTACCTTGCAAAAGTACAAAATAATTTGTAACTTTGCAAGCAGAAACCCATAAATGATAAGTGAAGTGAAGAAAATATTTCTGACGATAGCGTTGATAGGTCTGCTTTGTGGCTGTTCGCTGAAAGGTGGACAGACTCAGGCTGGTAGTACTGAGGCAGTCGCAGATTCTCTTGCTGAGATGACAGTAAAGTATGCAACTGGGTTTAGTGTAAAGGATACGGCCGGCATTCGTTTGGTGGATGTTGGCGAGAAGTATCATTTCGCTTTGGTTCAGGATGCAGCAGCAGAAGCACCAGAGGGATATACGAAGATTCAGGTGCCCATTGAGCGAACCATCTGTATGACAGCACTGCAGCTATCCAATTTCACTATTCTTGATGCCCACGATGTTGTGAAGGGTATTACTGGTACGAAGAACCTTTTTAATGAAGACATCCTGGCTCGAGTAAAGGATGGACGCATTGTAAAGATAGGTATGGAGGGCAACTTCGATACAGAGATGGTGCTGGCAGCTAATCCTCAGATTATCTTTATATCTCCCTCAAAACGAGGTGGTTACGATGCGATTAAAGAGACTGACATCACGCTGGTTCCTCATTTGGGTTATCAGGAACTCAATCCTTTAGGACAAGCTGAATGGATCAAGTTCGTAGGTATGTTTATTGGTAAAGAGAAAGAGGCCAACGAGGTGTTCGCTGGTATCGAGAGCCGATATAACGAACTGAAGGAGAAAGCTTCAAAGGTTGCTAAGCGTCCTACTGTGACAAGTGGTGAGATGCACTATGGCACTTGGCATGCAGTGGGTGGTAAGAACTATCTGGCGCAGATATTCCGTGATGCAGGAGCTGACTATGTGATTAACGACGAGGAAACCAGTGGCGAGAACCTGGAGTTTGAACAGATGTATGCCCTTGCTGCCAATGCAGATTATTGGCGCATTCTGAATAGTTATCCTGGCGACTTTACTTACGAAGCCCTAAAAGCCAGTGAGCCTCGCAACGAACTCTTCAAGGCTTATAAGGAGAAGAAGGTGATTTACTGCAATATGAAGCAGACACCCTATTACGAAATTTCGCCAGTCAAGCCCGATGTGTTGCTGAAGGATTTCGTAGCTATTTTCCATCCGGAATTGGTGGAGGCTGATTATCAGCCAACATTCTATTATCTTTTGGAAAAGTAAAAAGGTAAAAAAGTAAAAAGGTAAAAGAATGAGAAGAACGTTACCCCTGATAGTGATCCTGCTGATATCAATCGTTGTGTTGGCGATTGTAAATCTGCTATTGGGTTCTGTTAGAATCCCAGTGGGTGATGTGTGCAGTATTCTGTTGGGCAACGATAAGAATGAGATCTGGTCGAATATCGTGTGGAAATCGCGATTGCCACAGGCCCTGACAGCTATTATGGCTGGTGCAGGATTGGCAGTTAGCGGACTCCAGATGCAGACTGTTTTCCGCAATCCTTTGGCTGGTCCTTCAGTGTTGGGTATCTCCAACGGTTCTGCCCTTGGTGTAGCATTTGTCGTTTTGCTCTCTGGCAGAATAGGAGGTGTGGCTCTGAGTCGCTTGGGCTATCTGGGCGATGCTGCTATGTCAGTTGCTGCCATCGTAGGTGCCTTGGCTGTGATGATGCTGATTATGTGGATCTCGCAGAAGGTGAAGGGTAACGTCACCTTATTAATAATAGGTGTAATGATTGGCTACTTGGCCAATGCCATTATTGGTGTGCTGAAGTTCTTGGCACCTGAGGAGGATGTGAAGTCGTTCGTGGTGTGGGGATTGGGTTCGTTCTCACGAGTTTCAGGCGATGAGATGATACTCTTTGTGGTGCTGATGTGTATCCTTCTGCCTTTGGCCTGCTTGTTGGTGAAGTCGATGAACCTGTTGCTGCTGGGCGATAGATATGCTGCCAATTTGGGACTGAACATTCGTCGTAGTCGTTTGTTGGTGATTATGAGTTCTGGTGTTTTGGTGGCTATTGTGACAGCATATTGCGGACCTATTATGTTTATCGGTTTGGCAGTTCCCCATCTGGCTCGTGCCATCTTCCGTACTTCCGATCATCGTATACTGATGCCAGCTACGATGCTTTGTGGAGCTGCTTTGGCATTGGTGTGCAACCTCATAGCCCGTATGCCAGGTTTCGAGGGAGCACTTCCTGTCAATAGTGTGACGGCTCTTGTAGGAGCCCCTGTGATTGCAATGGTGCTCTTCCGTAGAAGGAAAGATGAAGTTAACGAATAATTATTTGTATATTTTCCCTTCGTCGTCGATGAGGAGGATGGTGAGTGAGCCTTCTGGTAATAAAGGTTTGCAGAAAGTTTCACAATGGCGGATGACCACGTTGACGAAGTCTTGGATCTTTTCCTGAGGCATCTTTTCCCAGAGTTCGCGAGCCAATGTGATATTGCTGATGTCCATGCTGATGCCAGCTTCCTGAAGCATCTCGTTGATAAAGACTTTATCCATCGTGGCCTTTTTGCTGTGAGTGTCGAGATGACCTTGAGCGAGTTTGACGGCCTTGCCCAGCATCACGCCCAGCGTCACATTTTTGATGTTGAGTTCGTGAGCAATCTTCAAGGTCTCACCAATATAGTTGCCATACTCCACAAACGCCTGTTGGGGAAGGGTGGGATAGAGGGCTCTCACGAAGCGCTCGCTCTTACCTCCACTATTAATCACCACACGCTCTGAGCCAGAGGCCTTTGCCACCGTCATACACTTGCGGATGCTCTCGATGAAGGCTTCTTCCGAGAAGGGCTTTACGATGCCAGAGACGCCAATGATTGAGATGCCACCCTCGATGCCTAAACGAGGGTTGAAGGTTCTACGGGCTATCTCTGCGCCTTGAGGAACGGAGATGGTTATCTTTAGAGGTGAGAGGTTAGTGGTGAGAGGTGAGAGAACAGTCTTTAGGTTTGTTTCTATCATCTCGCGAGGGGCTTTGTTGATGGCAGGAGAGCCTGGAGGATAGTCAAAGCCAGGAAGGGTAATCGTTCCAACCCCTTCGCCTCCCTTAATAATAATCCTCTGGGTCTCTGTATCTTTGTGTTCATAAATGACATTTGCTCTTACTTCGATACCATTCGTTACGTCAGGATCATCGCCAGCTTCTTTAAAACAAGAGGCATAATCCTCACCATAACTAACTGGAACCTGAATTGTTTCGCCATTGGGCAGAATCACAGGGACCTCTGCTGGTGTTTCGTTCTTTATTAATCGGATGGTAGCTGCGATGGCTGCTGCTGTGGCACAGGTGCCAGTGGTAAGTCCACTATGTAAGGGATAAAACTCTGGCAATAACTTCTCTACAGCACGACGCAAGCCATAAGGCCCATTGACGCTATGTTCGAAGTTGATTGCTGGGCGTTTCAGAACCAGAATTCGCATGCCTTTTGCCTTGGCTGCCTCTACTTTCTCCAGAAAGCCTCCTGAGAGTCCACTTTCCTTTAAGAGTATGGCGTCAGCCTCAGCCCCCTGGCGAGAGGCCAGCCCCCCGTTTAGCGGGTGGCTTCCTGCAAAGAAACATAGTTGATCCTCCTGAGCACCCAGTTTCTTGGCTAATGCGATTGAAGATTCTCGAGGCAGAATGCGATAGAAAACCTTGATGCCATTTGTTTCCAAGTATTTCAGTTTGCTAATGCTTTGCACACCAGTCGTAGCTAAAAGGGTATGGATATCCTGTGGTATTTGTGAGTAATCCTCTATCCATTCCAGATGAGGATCACGCTCTGGATAGATTCTTTCATAACGGATAGTGGGGATGTTCAGTACTTCGGATACTTGGGCAATCGTCTGGTGAAGTTGTGAGGCAAAAGGATGGGCTGCATCTACCATCAGACGGATATGCTGCGCTAGACAAAAGGCACGCATCGCCTCCTCATCAAGGGCCCCATCAATCCGTTGCCCATGATGCAGGGTTATGTCCTGCTCGCCCGTCTTCGTGCTGTAGAAATAAGGTGAACCTCCCTCCTCTAGCACTTCTACAGCCTTGCGACCCTCTGTTGTTCCTCCGAATACCAGAATCATACTTTTCTACAGCTTTTCTCCGCAATGTGAGCAATAGCGGTCTTCGTCGCGCACCATACCATCACAACGTGGACAATGTCCGTCTTTCGGCTTCTCTTTCACCTCATCAATAATGTTGGCTGTCACAATACCTGTGGGTACGGCAATAATGGTATAACCCAGCAGCATGACGAATGCCGAAAGCAGACGTCCGATGGCAGTGATAGGTGTGATGTCACCATATCCTACGGTAGTCATCGTGACAATGGCCCAATAGACAGATGTTGCCAGGTCTGTGAATTGTGTATTGGGCTGCCCGTTCTCAACCATAAACATCAATGTACCCAAGCAGATGTCCAGTATCAGCACAAACAAGAAATAGACGGAAATCTTGGTGAGACTCTTCTGGAGCGAGTGCATCAGCATGTAACCCTCGTTGATGAAACTGAACAACTTGAAGATGCGGAAGATACGGATGAAGCGGAACGAACGCAACAGAATCATATACCTCGCATGGGGCAGGAAGTAGGAGAGGTAGGGCGGCAAAGTAGACAATAAGTCGATGACGCCAAAGAAACTCAGCACATAGTCGCGCTTACGGGGTGAGCAGTAGACACGGGCTATATACTCTATCGTAAAGAAGAAGGTGAGCAGATATTCCAGTATCTCCAATATAAGCTGAAAGGTATGCGCTAACGAGGGTATCGTCTCGACAAACGAGATGATGATACTCAACGAGATGGCGACAATCAGCGTGAGGTCAAAGATACGTCCGGCAGGACGCTCCGACTCAAACATAATGCTATAGAGATTCTCTTTCTCAAGCCATTTGGGTTTCTTCATACACTTCAATGTTTACAAAGACGTTTCAATGATATTCATATATTTTTATATAGTACCAGCCCTTTCACTGTCAGCAGATACTTCTGCCGAGGGTGTCTTGGCTTGTCAGGGTAGAGTAGTCTTACATAGCCCTCTTCAATTGAGGGTATTAGGTAAAGGGTCAGGAAGTTATCTCGTCCTTTGAGATTCAAACCATACATCATCTCCTTCACTGATAACTGTTTATCACTGATGACCTTTATAAGACTGATAATATTATGATTGTCTGTATATAGCTTGTCCTGTACTTGTCCTGTACTTGTCCTGTACATGTCTTGTACTTGTTCGCTCTCTGGCATTTTCCAATCCTCTGGCGGGTTGACTATCATATACCTATTTTTCAGTGTATTGTTCTCGCCAAGTAGCAGGTTACGGAAGAAACGAACTAGGAATAGTGGTTCGTAATTGATGTTTTTATTCAGGTTACGATAGTTGGCACGTACCAGTGCATTACGGAAATACCATGAGTGGCGTTCAAACAAATCGTTGTTCACATCAAAGCCCTGCGAGCGCAGATATTTAATGGTGAAAACAGCGGTGGTACGGGTGTTACCTTCGCCAAAGGGGTGTATCTGCCATAAGCCTGCCACAAACTTTGCCAAATGCTCTACCATTTGCTCTTTATTCAGTGATGTATAATCAAACTGGCGTTCTTGTTCCAGATCGTACTCAATCGCCATACGCAAATCTTGCCAACGACCATAGAGTACGCTATCACCTCGCAATACCCACTCCTTTTTCGAAATATCATAGTCACGAAAGCGTCCTGCATGCTTAAACACGCCTTCGAAAATGGCTTTGTGAATGGCCGATAGTCCAGCCACGCTATAGGTAAAAGCGTCTGTCTGAAGTAATTTGGAGATATTACCTGACACAAGGTCTGCCTCTTCTTTGTCTTCATCACCATTGCCGTGGGCAGTCTTTTTAATATAGTATTGTTTAACTCGCTCACGTGCCTCGTCGATGGTGATTTCGCCCTCAATATTCTTGCGGGCAGTTTCTTGCAGATACTCCGATGTTTTCAACCCGTCAACAGCCTGCAAGCCGATGGCGACGCGCCATGCTTCAGCCCGTTCCCGCTGGGCTGGCTCTCCCTGACGGATATACTCATCAAAGTTTAAGTACAATTCTTTGTTCTCACTCATATCTTCTTCTTTCATATTCATATTTCGTTTGCCGCTCGACCCTAAGGTCGCTTTGTTTTACAAAGAAAGATAATCAATAATTTTAGTTCTTCATAAGAGGAACTACTTTTAAACTATTTTTCTGCTATTTCTATTAAGTACTACGTCATACTCCCTAATTCCTTTTGCTTTTGCAATCGTTCTTAGATGCTCCTTATAACGCAACTCAATGTCAATTATCCAGATACTGTTTGGAATTTTGGATTTGTGATCAGGAGAAGCTTCTCTGCGATTCTTTGTGAACAAGACTTATTATAGTCTCGCGTCCTTTCTGTATTGTGAATACACTTTAACGCACAAATAAAACATTGAAATTAGCACCAAGATTGTCAATAGTCCGACAATGCACAATAAAAAAAATTGAGAATTATCGCTAAGTAGTCGTAACCCCACCCAACTCCCAATTGCAAGGCATACACACCCTATCAATAAAATCAAGCAAAGATTGATTGCTTTACTCATTTTTTTTATATATCTCACCGCAAATCTCTGCTTTTGAATGTTTGTTGGACTTTTATCACCATGATTTAATTGCTCAGTATATATCTTCAATTCACCTTTCTTTGAGATAAGAAATGAATAAAGGAGTGTAAAAACAGACACAAGGCAACCTGTCATAGTCAAGTGCAACGTCCATAAATCAGAAAATGCCCCATTTATCCACGTTGATATAAAGAGATTATTGCTCATAGCTCAGATAATTGTTCAGTACGTCTTGTAACTTATCTATTATAAAGTCCTTGTCGTGTATTTTTGTATCAAGTTCTGTTTGGGTTATACCTATTGTAAAGTTGAATATTTTCTCTGCCGTCTCTTGCAATTCATCTTTTGCTTCATCAATGAGACTTTTTATTCTATATTCGGTTTTCCCTACTATAATTGATGTTTTTTTAGTCTGATAGTCTTCATCATCCGTCTTGTCTTTTAAAAGTTCACCCATAACATCAAATGGCATATCTTTAAAGTGACGGACTTTCTTCTTTTCTAGTTTGCTACCTTGTAGATACTGTACATATTTTACGTCTACATCATTATCTGCTTCATACACAGTGGTATATCTGATTTGCAATTCTGGAATTGTCTTGCAATCCTTCAGTTCCTGCATAATGATAGGTAACTTGATATTTTCTACAGGCACCTGAATTATCTCTTTTGCTACCAATTTAGCTAACTTACTAACAGCTCCATTTAGTTTTGTTGGATCTTCATACACAAACATGAGAAAGAAACAAGTATATGATTCTGCGGTAAGTCCTTTCTTTCGTGGCACAAGTAATATGAAATTAGACTCTTTTCCTATTTTATTGTCCTTAGTTATGGCAATCTTTTCCTTGCCCTCGAAATATCCGTCATAGAAATTTGTGTCATAAGCTGAGACTTGTATAAGCAACGCTTTTTCGTTACCCAGTAAAACCTCTTCAGCTATGACGTTCTTTATAACAGTCATAAGTGTTTTATTACGTGTCGGAGAAGCCAAAGGGAACGTATATTTCGCAATTTTATCCTTCACGAACCTTATCATATCCTCATAGGTGACGTCCTCAAACAATCCCACACTCTGATCAAGCATGGATGTGGTGTAGACAGGAACTTTGATTTTATAAGTCTTTTCCTTAGGCTTTTGATCCTTTGATTTACGTTTTCTTGACATAGGCAACGATAGTAAATGAAACAAATTCTACTCTACTCTTTTTTAGTCCAGCCAATGTAATGCCTTTTCCTTTATTTTCTCATACCAATCCATATCACTTTCGCAGGATTTGGCGTATTCGTTAGATGCCTCAAAGAAACTGCGGACATGGGATGGATTAGGTGTATAATTAGCTTTGTAACTATCCTCTACCATCTTACGGAAAATCTGCAATGGCAGGGGGATGATTGTCGATTTTCCACCGTAATTTTTCAAATTTAAGTGATGAGCCATGTAGAAATGCGTGACGCATGCGTCGTTGATAATTGGGGCGACGAACAGGCAATAGCAGGGCTTTCCACTGGATGCTTTCAACTTGCCGAGGTGGCGTGTGACGGGTTCGCCCTCCATTTCGTACTGCTTCTGACCGCTGGCCATCGTGACCTCGACACAGACCATGTAGTCGCCGTAGTCGCAAACGATGTCGGACATATTTCCGGCTGCTGTGGATAGTGGCTGTCCGTAGTCATCGAAGTTGAGGTTGGCCTTGATTTCGCCACCGTCAAGCATGGTCATGGCTCGCCATGTGTTCCATTCCAGCATCAGCGGTGCGTCGTATAGTTCGTTGTTTTCGATTTGCTCGAAGGTCTTCTGAATCTCATCATATTGACGGTAGTCTTTAATCTCGGCCACTTGCTCGGTGATGCTTTCTTCCTTGCGCTGTTCGAGCAGGTCGGCCAGTAGGTCTTTCAGTTCGTCGAGCGTTGCCTTGGCTGCAATTTCCACCGACGGGAACTCTTCGCTAATCTTCTTGACGAGCATCGGGCGGTTGTCGGTCAGCAACTTTGGCAGGGCTGCATTGCCGAGGTAGGCGGTGTAGGCTGCGAGGTCGTCCACGAAGACGGGGACGCGCTCCACATGCTTCAAGATGTAGTCCACGTCGGCCTGCCTTTCGGGAACTATCGACAACGATTTGCCTACGTGCGACACGTTCACCAGACCCGTGATGCGCAGATAACGGAAGCAAGCATCGGCGTAGTCGCGCATGTTGCTCGATTGCGTCTTCAGGAACTTCGCCAGCGATGCGTCGTTACTCTCGCGGGTCTTTGTCTCGCCGCGCAGGATGCGGTCACGGTAGATTTTCTTCAGCTCGTTGTTCAGATACTCGGTCTTGAACGTGCGGTAGCTGCCTATATGCTTTGCTTTCTCAACGCGGAACTTCTCTATCTTGCGCACAATCTTGTCGAAGTCGTGATAATCTGTCAGCTGCATCCCGAACATCTGCAACTCGTCGAACTTCAGCGTGCCCATCGTGCGGACGAGACGCAGCATTTCGAGATAGGGCTTGACGCAGAACTCAGCGGCCTTGTCCGTCGGCTTATGGTAAGGCGACGGCACTTGGAACTTCAACATCTGACGCAGAAACACCTCGTCGGTGCGGCGAGAGGTCAGCAACTTTTGACCGGCTGGGGTGAGTTGAAGCGTTGGCTCTAAGAGAACAAAGCCTAACGACTTCGGAGCGCGGTTGATGCGGTCGCGCGCACTGAAAGCAGGGTCATTGGCTCCCTCTCCGTTGTAGAAGTCTTCATTGCGTAGCACGCCCATGAACTCTCGCTGGGTGGCAGGGTTCCATACTTGCCCGTTGAAATGCTCAATGAGCAAATCAATTTCGGGAATCATCTTTTCGGGTGTTCTCGGCGATGTCGTCAAGAACAGCAGTTGACTATCTATTCTTGCCATATTCTTCTTCGTCTGGTCCTGGTTCGAAGCATCTTAATTGCGTAGTCTCGGGAATGTAATATTCGCCTTCCTCAGGTTCAAAGACTTCGATATTGTCCCAATCCTTGCGGTAGTTCATCACGATTGCGTGCTTGGCTTCTGACTTGAAACGGTTGCGAATGTTGACAGCATAACTCTTGTCGTATTCGTCAACAATGTCTTTGCCGTAGAGTTCTTCAATAAGTGGCGTCCTGGCGATTACCATCATGGCCTTGCACGGCAGTTCATAGAAAGCCTTGGCGAGACGGCGGTGCTCCTCCTCGTTGAATCCGTCCTTATATTCTTGGTTGCCGTAGTCAGAGAAAGTGCAGTCGTATGGCGGGTCAAGGAACATGAAATCGTCCTCGGTTGCCATCTTGAATATCTTGCTATAATCCTTGTTATAGATTTCAGCTCGTTTGAGCAGCATGCTATGTCCCATCGTGACAGCATCAGTGTTAAGATGTGGGTAACGGCCAAAGGGGACGTTAAACTCACCATTGGCATTATAGCGAATCATGCCGGAGTAGGCCGTCTTGTTGATATAGTAGTAGAGGGCAGCGTCGGAATAGTATTGCGTTTCCGTTCCATTGAATTGGGCGCGAAGATGATAGTACATTTCCTCGTTTCTATCCTCTACGCGGTCGTCGGGATGCTTGGCTTTGAGAGCGTCGAATTCGTAGCGATACTGAGTGTAGAGCTTTTCTATCTCGTCGAGTTCATCACGCAACTTACCATATTTGTTTCTAACTCCAAGATAGAATTTTATGAGTTTCTCGTTGATGTCATTGATGATGGCCTCGCGGGGCTCGAGGTAGAAGAAGAGTGCGCCACCACCAAAGAACGGCTCGATATATCGGCCACGGAAACGCGGGATATACCACATGATGTTGGGTATTTCCTTCGACTTACCGCCCCTGTATTTTATCATTGGTTTCATGTCGTTTGTCTATATTTGGCCACAAAGTTACACATTTTATTCGTAATTCTGTGCAATTTAGCTGTTAAACTTACGAAAAGTGGACAAAAACACAAAGTGTCTGATTCATTGTAATCACTGCCTAATTTCTAAACTTCTTGCAAAAAGATGGATATCTCTGTATTCTTTATATTTGTTGTTGCCATATATCTGTGACTTGAAATTTATATAAATTAACAATGTATTTCTTTTTCTTTCCTAATCTCATCCAGCACTTTCCCATTATATGAGAAATACTTTGCACCTTGATAGGCACCAGAGGTGTTACGATGTTCTTCTGGCATAAATGTGCCAACGAAAGGGGAGAGTTTATAGATGCGTCCTTCGTACTCGATGCTATCATCGGAAGCAACCTTAACGACAAGACCCGTTGGGTCGAAGGTAACTTGTTCGCCAATCTTAATCCCACACATAGAGAATTTAAAACGGGGGCGTTTCACCTCTCGTTTCTGAGGCTCCTTATGTTCGCTTTCTACGATGGGCTTGTTATCTTCATATAGTGTCACCTCTGCATCGTCTATCGTCATAGCAATATCACGGAAGATGTCGAGTGCCATCTGTGGAGCTACATTGAAAAACTCACGATTCTGGCGGATGCGCAAATCGGTGAGGCGATCAATGGTTTTATGTACCAGTTTTTCAACCTCATTGTATTTCGTGGTCTTCATCGTGGCGAATATCTCGAAGGGTAAGGGAACAGCAGTATTATCCAGTTCTTTGCTTCTCACATCCACAGGACGACTGCTCTTTCCGATCTTTACCCAATCCTCGCGGAAACTGGGATTGGTCAGTATGTAAACGTAACCAGGTTCTTTGTTGTTCATATCTTAGTAATATCTAATCAAATAACTTCCAAAAGTCTATTGCATTCACAAAGCGGAACTGGGGATTGCCTGCAAACTGGCGTTCTAGGCGGTTGTACTGGGTAGGGGTCAATACGCTTTGTTTGAACAACACGTCAGCAGATGCCTGTTTGTCCGTTTTGTTTTGTTGAGCTATCCGCGTTTGAACTTCATCAAGGGCTATTGCTTTCTGTTCATCCGTGAATTTGTTTTCACTATCTATACACCCTTCTTTCTTTAGAAGGGTATGCATACCTTGAATGTCTGACAACAGCAGACTCTTAATCCGAATACCTTTCGGATCTGTTATAGTATATTCAGCCATTGTCTGTTCCGTATTTCTCTATCAGTTCATACGACTTGTTGAAAGACTCGAATATCGGTTCAATATCAGTACCCATATTCTGATAGTCGTAGGTATAGGCATCTGCATCTGCAGGAACAGCCCGATAGTATGAGAGATGATCAAGCGTCTCTTCTTTCTCTGATATATAGCGGAGGGCACTAACCATGTCTGTACTGTGCGTTGCAATAAAGAATCTGGCTTTGGTCTTCTTGTTGAGTTCCACTAACACTTTGGCATATTCCACTATCCACTGGGGATGCAAATGGGCTTCAGGCTCGTCAATGATAATGAGTGAACGATCATTGATAAGTCCCTTTTTCAAGAGCAACTGGAGAAAGGCGAAGGCCTGCACACCTGTGGCACTTTGTGAAAGATCGAATGTCTGACCATCTTTGCGCTGATAAATCAGACTGCTCGTCTTTTCAGAATAAGATGTCTCACCTTTCAAAATGTTGTCCGATAAATATTTACTTACCTCTTGATTATATGCTGCATCATTAGGTTTTTTAATATGATCCCATTCATTATAAAAGAAAGGAGTCTCCAATTTCTTAGGCGTATCAATATATGTGCAGAACTTGACACTATGCAACAAAGGAACACTTTCTACGCCTGGCCCAAAGAATGTGTAGCCATACTCAGAAACTGAGACTTTATTAATGATGTTATCTTCTTGTAGTTCTGATGCTATCTCGTTACCTAATTCCTTAAATGGACGATTTCTCTTTCGATCTTCATATCTGGCAATTGCTTCGTCAAATTTATCAAGTATGATATTTAGATCTTCTTTAGCTTTTATATCAATACCTAAGTTATACTTGATAATGCTGACAAGTCTTTTTGTTTTCTCATCTTGGTTAAAAGAATCTGCTAACAAGGATATACACTTTTGAGTATTCTCACGCTCATCTTTAACTTCACCTCCAATAATTAAGCCAAAATCAGAAGGCTTTAAGGTATCATAAATTTGCTGGCAAATTTCTTCAATTGGCTGAATTTCCAAGCTGAAAGTATTCCGATAGACCTCGTCTAATGTTTTCACTTTATTAAATATCGTATAAAGCAATCTTGACAGAGTACTCTTACCACTTCCGTTCACACCAGCGATAACGGTAATGCCATTGAGATCAATGTTGGCACTATGGATTGCCCTGAAATCCTTAACAGATATTTTTAAGTCACTCATATTATGTCTATTCTCTTTGTTTTTTCTGCTGCAAATATACAAATAATAATGTAAATAAGCGAAACTTTATCTTTTTTATTAGAAAAAAGAATTAAATAAATGGTTTCTGGCGAGTAGGGTGAATCCTCATGGATAATATGTGATTTCTTCAACATTTTTATTTTGATGAAAAATGAGTTATCTATCACTTTTGGTGTTAAGTGATTGAATATCAGGTAGTTTAATTGAGTGATAGTTTTTTGTTTACTATCACTGCCATCATGATGCGCTGGAATGCCTTTATATAAAGGGGAAAACGTCATCCATAAAAGTAAAACAACTTGTTTTACCTTTAAAAAGATATGCTAAACGCTCCTAAAAGATAGTCTCTTTGAAAGTAAAACAAGTTGTTTTTATGAGCCTTTTTCGTCATCGCCTTGACCTTTGGTCGAGCCTGCTCATGCTCGGAAGCCTGAAACGAGTTTTGGCTTCTCTCACTCAATCGCAGCCTTGGCGGAAGAGGTGGGTGAAGTGCTTCGAATAGAGCTCTGAGAGACCTTGGCGGTTGTCGATGGCCTCGCCTACCACGAGCATGGTGGTGAGGGTTAGTTTGTTGTCATGGACTATCTTCGCCAGGTCTTTCAGTTTGCCTCGATAGATCTTCTGGTCTGGCCAGGTGAGATGATAGCAGGCTGCCACGGGGGTGTCCTCTGGGTACTCCTGAAGCAGTTCACGCTGCACATCATCGACGATGGCGGCAGAGAGGAAGATGCACATCGTACTCTGACTGCGAGCCAGCAGATGGAGTTGCTCTTTCTCGGGCATGGGAGTACGGCCCTCGCCACGCGTGAGGATAATGGTCTGGCAACGCTCAGGAATGGTGAACTGACTCTGCAACTCGGCTGCGGCAGCGAGGAATGAGGAGATGCCTGGGGTGATGTGATACTCCATGCCGTTCTGGTCGAAGAAGGCCATCTGCTCCTGGATGGCTCCGAAGATACAAGGATCGCCCGTATGCAGACGAACGATGTATTTCCCCTCGTCGTAGAACTGCTTCATCAGCGCACACTGTTCTTCGAGGTTCATGTCTGCCGAAGAGCGTACCATGGCTCCTGGCTTATGGCACTCTGTGAGGGCTTTTGGCACCAGAGAGCCTGCATAGAGGATGAGATCGGCCCTTTCGAGCATCTTACGGCCTCGGACGCTGACCAAGTCAGGATCGCCTGGGCCTGCACCAACAATCTCGATATGTCCTTTCTTCTCTCGCAGATATTTGTAGTCGATGGCGAGGGCAACTGTCCAGTCCTCGCCTTTTATCTTGGGGATGATCAGCTTGCCATGATTAGAGCCTACGATGGCAGCAGCCTCGCACACGCTGGGCGTACCAACATGCTTCTCAACGGTAGCACTGGGATTGGGCACATCCACCTGCGCCAGCTCCTCTGCTGTATAGAACTCCACCTTCTCCCCATAGGTCTTTTCGAGCCTTCTGCAAAACGGTTCGTCTTTCTTCGCATCGATGGTGCAATACCTGTGTGAACAAGGCATAATACCATGACTGATCAGCGCCTCAGCCATCTCGTCGTAGATATATCTGAAGACTTTTGGGTGATGAGCTAAACCAAAGCCAATGGTACCCACCATCGGTATAAAATGCAGTACACACATATCATCTGGCTCTGCACGTACGAAAGGTGTCACCATGATCAGCAGCTCGTATTTCTCAGGGTCTGCCTCACTGATGTCATTGATGATGGTCACATGCTCCGGCTTGGTCTTCTCCAGATAGTCTGTACCCTCATCGCGTATCTCCAAAAACAGGGCTGTGGGCTTTCGATTCACGAAAGCATAGATGCACTCCTGCAGTTCTTTTTCGTCATTCAATGTGAACCAGTCGAAACGCTTCTCAAACGTATCGAGTGCCCAGAGTCCTGCATTGTCGCTCTGGGTGGTGATCACCTCTCGGGCTCCTATCAGGGCTGCCACCTCGTGGGCTAAGTCGTTAGCACCGCCAATATGTCCGGAGAGTACGGAGATGGCATTCAGCCCCATGCTGTCGACACAGACCACAGCTGGGTCTTCGTGCTTGTCGTTGACTAATGGGGCGATGGTGCGCACGCAGATGCCCATGGCTCCGATGAAGACAAAGGCATCGAACTCCTTCCACTGCCTGCCCACTTCGGCTCGCCCTATGGCTTTGGCGCCGAGTTCCTGTTTCAATGTGCTGGCAATCTCCTGCCCAGCCTCGCTGATTTGTATGACTGCAATCTTCATTATTTCTGTGGTGTGATAATCTGATAATTTCCGCTTAGGTGCATGAAGGCAAAGAGGCGCAGCAGCCCGTCGTAGTAGGCATCGAAATAGCCGTCTTCGAAGGGCTCGTGCTTGGCATTCCAGAGAGCATCCACAAACTCCTTGCTCTTATCGTGGCTGCACATCATTGAGGCAGCAGCCGAGGTGGCTACGAGTCCGATGCTGTGGCGCAGTTTCTTGAAGCCGCCAGCCTGCAGGATCTCATCACCCTCAGGCAGCGAACCATCTGTACGATACTGGTCTACGAAGGTGTTGACGCCCTGGCTGTAGAGGAAGTTCTGGATGGTCTCGCCATACTTCTGCTGCCACTCGCTATCTGCACAGCTCCACTCGTAGTCGAGGGTGATGTTCATGGGCACACGCCAAGAGTCGTAGCGGAAGTTGTTGCTACCATTGCGACGGGGTTTTTCACCGGGCTTGGGCTGGGGCATGCCAGGGAAGCGGGGCATCTGCATCTCTGAGCCATCATACTGGCACATGTCGGCATTCAGACCCGTCTGCTCGTTGATGGCCTTATGCAGGAACTCACGACTTTTCTTGGCACACTCATTCCAATAGTCTGAGCGCCCGTCGTCAGCCCACTTGGCCCATACCTCATAGAAAGCGGGGATATGATAGCTGGGATCCGTAAAACGCTGTCCGAAGCCATCAGGGGTGAAGGTGATCAGCTGAGTCTCAGGATCTATCAGGTACATCTTCTGAGGTCCTGTCTGCTGAGGACCGAAGCCAGGGAATCCACCCTGACGAGGCTCTGGTGTATATTCCTTGGGCTGGATGCAGTCGAGGATATGCTGGGCCTCTGCCTTGTAGTTGATGCCTGTATCGTTGCCCCAACGGTTGGAGGCGAAGATGAGGGCTGTGATGAAATAGAGTTCGCCATCCGAGGCAGCGCCCTCGGCATTGTGGGTGCCATCCGTCTTACAACTCCAGGCAAAGTAGCCCTTGCGGTTGCCGTCCTGATGCTGCATGTACTTCTTGCTCCAGCGCCACAGACGGTCGAAGATGTCCTTCTCACCAAACTGTACGGCAATCATCAGACCATACGACATGCCCTCAGTACGGGCATCGTGGTTCTTTATATCAGATACGTAGCCCATCGAGTCGCCCACCTCGAAGTAGACCTTGTTGGGACCTCGGAACACATCATTGAACACTTCCTTCAGCTTTGCGTCGACGTCAGCCTGGTTGTAGCCCATCTCCACAAAGAGGTTACGGTACTGGTTGGTTTCAAATGCGCCTTTCTTCCAAGGCGTCAGGGCCATCGCTTGGATGGCGAGCATCAGCAAAGATGCCAGAATAGTTGATTTCTTCATATTACCCTTTACTTTTTTACCTTTAATATTTCTATGGGGTTATAGTCGTTGAGTTGTATGTGCAGGGGAGGCTCCTGATGCAGACGGAGTTCTGCACAGGCTTCATCCCAGAGCTTCTTACTGTCTGCAGGCACCTTTGGCGAGGTGACGCTGTTGAAGACGATGACACCATCGGGGGCAAGAACGGTGAGCACCTTCGCCATGATATCTTTCAGATGTCCGCCATGTCCGCCAATGAATACGGCATCAGGACGGGGCAGGGCAGCGATGTCGGCCTCGAGGAAGTCGCCAATATGTATACTGATGCCTGGGGCTCCGAATCTGCGGGCATTCTCGTGGATGATGGCCTCGCACTCAGGACGGATCTCGAAGGCTTCGATATGCAGGTGGGGGAACTGCAGACGGGCCTCGATGGACACACTACCAGTACAGAATCCGATATCCCAGAGCACATGCCTCTTGGGAAGGTCAAGCGCCTGCAACGTCAACAGGCGGATGGGCATCTTCGTAATCATCTTCTCCCTGCCGTCGAGCAACGTAAACGCTGCATCGGGAATGCCGAAGGGATGGCTGATGACTGATGGCAGATGACTGGCAGATTCAAGAATGACGCAGTTGGGCATTGAGAACTCGCGCCTCGCGGCTTCTTCGAGTGAAAGTGTAGAAACCTTCTCTTGCGAAGGGTTCCCCAAGTGCTCGCCCACATACATCTTATAATAAATATAGCTATAATCCAGCATCCGCTGGGCAATGGCAGCAGGGGTGTGTTCCCTATCTGTCAAGACGCCCATCTTCCCTGCTCCCTCCATGAGTGCCTTGTCGAACTCAGGCCAGGGACGACCTGTGAGCGAAACAATCCTCATGTCGTGGTAAGGCATCACCAGCCTATGGGCCAGCATCTGCAGGGAGTTGAACGAGGGATAGAGCACAATCTCTGCCTCAGGCATCCTGCGCCTGATGGTATTGGCAAAGCCGAAGAAGAGCGGATCGCCACTGGCGAAAACGGTGATAGCATTGAGCATTCTTGGACGAGCCAAGCGGCAAAGCCGAGCGGAGCATTGAGCATTAAGCTTTAAGCTTTGAGCATTATATTGTTCGAAGACGGCATCGAGGGGAACGGTAATGTCGATCCATTCTGCATCCTCAGGAAGCAGCGGCCCTACGATCTCATGGTGGCGCTTGCCCCCAGAGAACACCTTCCCCTGACGGATGACATCCATCACCTCTGGAGGGAAGAAGGGATGCGGATGGTCTGTGATACCTATGACGATGAACTTCATATCTGATACAAATGCGTATAACTGGCTAAGACATTCTTATGTCTGAATACGGGCGTTGATACAGGCTCGCCCTTGGCGTTATAGACCTGCACCAGCGACTTGGGTGTCTCGCCCAGGCGCTCGGCTTTGCCGCTTTTCTCCGAAAAGAACTGGGTATAGTGGAACTCATGTCCACGATAGGCCTTGCCGTCGAGTGTAAACTGACGATAGCCCAGCGAGAGCTTGCGGTCAGACTTCCTGGCGGTAATAGAGTAGGGCAGTACGCCACACATCGGGTAATCGCCCTCATCCGTCACAATCCGTTCGCAGAGATACATCATTCCTCCGCACTCAGCCTGAATCCTTCCACCCCGTTCTGCATAGTCCTTGATGGCCTGCCTGCAAGCTGCGTTGGCGACCAGTGCCTCCAGATGCTTCTCCGGATAACCTCCAGGCAGATAGAGCAGTTCGATGCCATCTAGCTGTGGCACTTCCGTTTCAGGGTCGAAGAAGCTTACAGAACCGAAAGCATCTATCACTTCCTGATAGACGAACGAGAAGCTCTCAGCATTGCGGGCTATGAGGACTCCAGGTTTACTCGGAGTAAAGTCCAGGTTTACTCCGAGTAAACCTAGACTTTCCTGCGCCCCTACGGCAGCAGGCGACAAAGCCGAGTCCTCGGAGAAAACTCCCAGTTTGCTCAGCGCCTCCCAATTCACATGCTCCTCTAAAGCCTTTATCAGTTCCTCGCTTTCTGCCTCTTTCGAGAAGTCGAGCCCCAGGTAGCGCGAGCCCTGTTCGAGGGCAGGGCTCTTGGGTAGATGGCCCAGACACGCGATGCTGAGGTCGTCGCACACCTGCTGTAGCATCTGGAAGTGCTTCTCCGATCCCACCTTGTTAAATATGACGCCAGCGATGCGTACATCCTTCCTGAAGTGGATGAAACCAGAGAGGAGTGCTGCCATCGAGTAGGCTGCAGACTTGGCATCGACCACCAGTACCACAGGGATATCCAGCACGCATGCTATCTCATACGAGGACCCTCGCTCACGATCGTAACCATCGAAGAGTCCCATCATCCCCTCCACGATGCAGATATCGGCATCGGCACCATAGTGAGAGAAGAGCTCGCGCACATGTTCTGGCGAGGCCATGAAGGTATCGAGGTTGATGCTGGGTCTGCCGCATACCGCCTCGTGGAATTTCGTGTCGATATAGTCGGGGCCGCACTTGAAGGGCTGCACCTGATAACCTTTCCTACAGAACAAAGCCATCAGTCCTCTGGCAATGGTTGTCTTGCCCGAGCCGCTGGTGGGTGCCGCTATCAGAAATGTTGCCTTAGGTGCCATCATGTTGGGTTGATTTTGGTTGAAAGTTATGAAAAGACTTTATTTGCGGACAGGCTTGAGGCGGCCGTTCTGGATGTAGAGGCCTTTCGTTGAGGGGGCTGTCACGCGGATGCCTTGCAGGGTGTAGTAGGCCCCTTGCTCGCTGTCGGCCTCGACGCTGGTGATGCCCGAGGGCGTAGTCTTGGGCAGGTCGATGGTCAGGCTGAAGTCGTCAGTGCGGTCTTCACGCTTGCCCTTATCATAGCCGCTGATGTCCTTCAGCATGCTGCGGACTGTGTCGTCGACCATATCCCACGACATGCCAACTTCTGAGAGCATGTCGTTCAGGGCACCAGTCAGCTTCAGCAGAAAGCTCGTTACCTCGTAGAATGCCAGATAGGTCTTCGATTCGTCCGACTCATCCTCGCCACCTTCAGCATGTATCACGAAGCCCTTGGCCGCCAGATTGGCTGCCGTCTCGTTGTCGACCTCCTCTTTCATAAACAGTTGGGTGATTCCGTCTACGAGCCTGTCTTTGGCCATGCTCTGGAAGTCGGAGACACCCTTGAGTGAGGTGACATACTTGGTTTCGACCTTCAACTGGGTCATGTCGCTGTTGAGCGTCAGCTGGCGGTAGGCGCAGGGATAGGCAGCCGTAGAGGGGGTGATAATCTCGTAGACCTCTGCCGACATGTCGGAGTGATAGTCCTTGGCCATCTCGAGGATGTGGAAATGGCCTGTGAGCACCACCTTGACGCCTGCCTCGATGAGCTTGTCGCGCACAGTCTCGTAGCCCTCGACGACATAGTCATTCTTCTTCTCTATATTGGCGATGTGAGGGAAGAGCAGGAAGTGCATCATGGCCAGCACCTGTTTCCCCTCGGCACGGGCTTTCTCCACGCGTTGGCAGATCCAGGAAAGGCTGGAGCTGCCCAAACGGCCGTGCGAGTCGCAGGCGATGCCGACAATCACCAGCCCGCTGACGGGCTCTGCGCAGTAAGACAGTGAGTTGGGGTCGCGCTCAGAGTCGGCACTATAGCCGTACATATTATATAATTCGGCAAACTGCTTACTGTTAGCAGTCTCGGCCTTCGATGTCTTGTCGCCATCGTAGATGAGTGCGGAGGGCATGCCCAGATCGTGGTCGCCGGGAATCACCAGCACCTTGATGCCTGCCGTCCTGAGCCTGTCGAGCTGGCTTACCACGAGGCGGTGGCTGGATGTCTCGCCGTCTTTCGTCAGGTCGCCTGTGATGAGCACAATGTCGGGGCGCTCAGCCACAAGCCTCTCCACCTGTTCGTCGAAGAGCTGCGTGCTGTAGTCGAGCATGGTGCGCTTGGCAGCGAGAAAATCCTGCCAGGCCTTACCGTCGTTGACGATAAGTTCGGGCGCCATGACGTGGATGTCCGAAAGTACGGTTATCTTCGTGTCTGCCCCAGTCGCGAGCAGGCAGCCCCAAAGTGCTATCATCATGCTGAAGAGTCGTCTCATTTGTTCTCTGGTTTTTTGTCGTTTCCGTTTGCAAAGATAAGGAGAATATCTGATAAATCCAAAAAAAGTTCGGCTTTTATTTGGTTTTCTGCCTGCTTATTCGTACCTTTGCCCCCGAAATATGGCAATCTGGTGGCCGATGCCGCCTGATGTAAGGGAATCCGGTGAGAGTCCGGAACTGTACCTGCAGCTGTAATCCCCATTAGTGGGTTTGCCTGTATAACGCCACTGACGATGAAGATTGAAGATTGAAGATTGAAGTTGTCGGGAAGGTAAGGCAATCTGGGGAGAGTCATGAAGACCTGCCTATTTCTAACGATGCCCGTTCAGGAGTTAGCGGTGCGGAAAAAGGAAAAATGATGAGGATCAGATTGGCTATTGGCCTATGGCTTCTGGCTGTCGTTACGTGGGCTCAGACGGATGTCTGGCGTCAGGACAGTCTTCAGGAAGTGGTGGTGACGGGTACTGGAACACAGCACCTGCTGAAAGATGCGCCCGTACAGACGGAGGTGATCAGCCACCGTCAGCTGCAGCAGTATGCCGGCCGCTCCATTGAGGATATCCTCTCAGGACTCACCGCCAGCTTCGACTTCAGCGAGAACGATATGGGCTCCCACCTGCAGATGAACGGCCTGGGCAACTCCTACGTACTGATTCTGATTGATGGTCGTCGGCTCTATGGCGACAATGGTGGTGAGAACGACCTCGCCCTCATCGACCCGCATAACATCGAGAAGATAGAGATTGTGAAAGGAGCCTCGAGCGCGCTCTATGGCAGCGACGCCATCGCAGGTGTCATCAATATCATCACCAAGAAACATCGTGAGAAGGGACTGATGGCTGAGAACACCACGAGGGTGGGGAGCTATGGCGACATCCGCCAGCACGATGGCATCGCCCTAAACTATGGCAAGCTGTCGAGCTATACCAACTTCCAGCTGCAGCACAGCGACGGGTGGCAGAACACCTCAGAGGAGGCTATCCAGCAGACGGAGTATCATATCACCGACTCTCGCAACAAAACCGTGAATCGTCATACCAACTGGCAGATTGCCGAGCGGCTCACCTATCAGCTGACGCCTCAGATAGAGCTCTATGCCGATGGCAGCATCTACTGGAAGCGCATCTACCGTCCTTGTGGCCATCATCCCGGTGTCGACGTGAAGACGTGGGATCTGCAGTATGACAATGCCTCGGCCTCCATTGGTGGCAAGTGGAAACTCAATACTACGGATTATATCACCCTCGATGCCGACTGGAAGAAACATGCCTACTACTATACCTATACCGACACGACGTTGACGGATGGTTATGTGAACGGGCGCTTCACCAACTACTACCCCTACTTCCCTGGCGACAAGGAACTGCAGAGTGACCAGCGACTGACGAACATCCAGCTGAAGGGTGTGTTTGAGCTGCCCTACGAACAGCGATTGAGTGCAGGGCTGGAGTATCGCTATGACTGGCTCAAGGCTCCGATGCGCGTGGCAGGAGGCAAGGCGACGGATAATACCCAGGCCGTCTACGTGCAGGATGAGTGGGAATTGCTGAATCCGCTCTATATCACGGCAGGTCTGCGATTGACTCGTAACGAGGGCTTTGGCACCCGACTGACGCCCAAGGTCTCTGCCATGCTGAAACTGGGCGACCTTCGTCTGCGCGCCACATGGAGCCAGGGGTATAAGACCCCCACGCCCAAGGAACTGCACTATCAGTATATCAAGAACATGAATGGCGTCTACCTCTACCTTGGCAATGAAGACCTGAAGGCTCAGACCTCCAACTACTTCGGAGCGAGTGTGGAATACACCGTGGGCCACCTGACGCTGACCCTCGCCCCCTATTATAACAAGGTGAAGGACATGATCACCCTCGTCACCATCCCATTCAAGGATGCCCCTGGCGACCTGATCACGAAATACGACCCTATCCGTGTGCGCCAGTATCAGAATATGGAAGATGCCCAGACCTATGGCGTCGACTTCACCGTGCGTTATCAGGGTCGTCACTTCACAGCTGGTGGCTCCTACAGTTATCTCGACACCAAGGCCAATCAGTATGACTCTGAAAAAGATGTGATGCACGAGGTGACGATCGACGGCATGGCCCACCACAAAGCCAATGTCTACGCCACATGGAATCATGAGTTCTCGAAGCGCTACCAGTTGGGTGTAGGCCTCTACGGCCGCCTCTCCAGCAAGCGCTACTATCAGATTGATGGCGATGGCGACGGTTATCAGCTCTGGCGCCTCTCCACCACCCATCAGTTAGGTAAGATGTGGCGCATCGAGGCTGGTGTCGATAATATCTTCGACTACGTGGACCGCACGCCTCATGGTCTGCATCTGGGTACCACCACGCCTGGACGCACCATCTATGCCGCCCTTACCGTACGGTTCAATCAAGGCAAGAAACTTACAAACAAATATAAATCAAACTTTAATTCAAGGGAAAATGAAACAGATTAAGTATTTGATGCTGGCCATGATGGCTTTCATCGCCAGCGCAACGTTTACTGCATGTAACAGTGACGATGACAACAACGGAAAACAGTCTAACTACGACCGCTATCAGCAGGCCGTCAATCAGACCGTGAACACGCAGAAGAAGAGTAACAAGGTGATCCTGCTCGTAGCCTTCGGTTCTACTTGGGAGCAGGCTTACGACACCTTCGACAAGGTGGTGGATGACTACAAGGCTCAGTTCTCTGGCTGGGATGTGTATCTCTCCTTCTCTTCAGCCATTTGTATCAACAACGCCCGTGCTGGTGAGAACGTTGATCCGAAAGACTACTACGATCCCGAGCACTGGCTCACAGCCATTGGCCTTGCTGGCTATCAGCAGGTAGTGGTACAGTCGCTGCAGGTGATTCCTGGTGAGGAGTATCGTCGTGTGCGCGACAGCTATGTAAAGGACTTCATGAACAACCGTAATGGTGACTTCAGCGACAAATATATGAAGAGTCTCGATCGTCAGGTCGTAGTGGGTACCCCGCTGATGGCTGAGGAGAGCGACGCCAAGGCATTGGCCCAGACCCTGAACAACGAGGCTGACGTGAAGGCTGCTGTGGCCGAGGGCATCGTCGCCTTCATGGGTCATGGTAACCCCGAGGGCTACGACTACTACGGTGGTAACATCCGCTACCTGCAGCTGGAGAGCTACCTGCGCGAGCTGAACCCCAACTACTATGTGGGAACCGTGGACATGGACCAGACCTACGCAGAGGACGTGGTGGAGCACATCAAAGGAGGTAAGTTCAACTTCTCTGTGGGCGACATGATGTACACCATGAACTACGATGTCAACCTGTCCAAGAAGGGACAGCTCTATCCCCTGATGTCGATTGCTGGTGACCACGCCCACAACGATATGGCTGACGAGGAAGACGACGAGAGCTGGTTCTCGCTGTTCAACGCTGCCGGCATCGAGACCGCAGCCTATGAGGCAAACTTCTCGGAGGCCTGCTGGAAGAAGTACAAGAGTGGCGAGGGCTATATCCCCGGACTGGCAGAGCGTAGTGCCGTTCGCAACCTGTGGATGAACCACACGCGTCAGGCCATTAACAAGCTTGGCACAGACGAGGCTCTGTCTACACCAACCACAGCGCCTGAGGAATGATGAAATTATTACGTGTATTATTATATAGGTTTTGTCTGGGAGGTGCTGTCGTGATGACAGCATCTCTCCCTTTTTCCTCCACCCAGGCACAAATCCATAAGATGCAGCGCAGCGACACAACAGCCGTCAGTCGTTCCTATAATCTGAATCCTGTGGTGGTGACGGGTTCTGGTCATCACCAGCGTCTGAAAAGCACAGCCACGCCCGTCCACGTTCTCTCCTCACAGGAGATCCGCGAACAGGGTATCACCACCTTCGACGGTGCTCTGACCCGTATGATGCCCCAGGCGTCGATGGCTCCCAGTTCGATGGGAACCTTCCTGCGTCTTAACGGCTTGGGAAACAAGTATATACTGATCTTGATTAATGGTCAGAAACTCAATGGCGACATCTCCAACAATGTCGATCTGAACCGTATCAACATGGCCCGCGTGAAGCGTATCGAGGTGCTCGATGGTGCTGCCTCGTCGCTCTATGGCAGCGATGCCATCGCAGGTGTCATCAACATCATCACCGACCAGCCCACACAGAGTATGATCAGTGTGATGAGCGACACCCGGGTGTCAGGTTATGGACAACTTACGGAGAATGTCACGCTCGATATCTACAAGAACGGCTTCGGCTCCTACACCTCGTTCTCACACGACCGTGCCGACAGCTACCAAACTACTGAATTAGAATACGTCAAGGGCTCTGACACAGAGACCCAAAAGACGATTGCGCCTCTCTTTACGGGCTATCGTTCCAACCAGATAGGACAGAAATTCACCTATGCCCCCAATCAGCATCTGGCGCTCAATGCGGGCTTAGACTATTCATATAAGATAACAGACCGTCCGGATACCCGCAAAGACATCACAGGTGGTACCGACTACGAGATGCGCTATAAAGGTTTCCGCTGGAACGTGGGCGGCATCTATAAATTCACCAATCGCAACTCCCTGCAGGCCGACTTCACCGTCGACCGTTTCCGTTATGGTAAGGAGTATGATGTGGCCACAAAAGACTATGCCGTTGGTGACTACGTGCAATCGAAGAAACAGCGTATGATGGAAGGCAACGTCAAAGCCATCCTCGGACTGACGAAACACTCTACCACCATCTTCGGAGCCGACTGGCGTCAGGACTATCTCAAAGCTTCTTCAGGCGATATCGATCAGCAGGTCTATAGTCTTGCTGCCTACGCCCAGCACGAGATGAGGCTGATGAAAGACTTCACCGCCACCCTCGGACTGCGCCTGACCCATCACGAGACCTTCAACAATCATCTCACCCCGAAGGTCACGCTGATGTATGCCCCTCAGAATTTCCGCTTCCGTGCCACCTACTCGGCAGGCTTCCGTGCCCCAGGGCTCGACGAGCTCTACTACCACTATTTCTCCGTGAATCGTGGTAAGGCCCAGATCAGTTTCGGTAATCAGGACCTCCATCCTGAGAAGAGCCATTACTTCTCGCTCAATGCCGAATACCGCGACGAGGTGATTGCCGTCAGCGTGACGGGCTATCTGAATCGCATCAACGATATGGTGGTGAAACAAAACGTGCCCGTAGACGATGCCTCGCGACAGATGCTGATGGTCGAGTTTCCTGAGATGACACAGGATCAGGCCAACAAGATGGTAAGCTACGCCCTCTATCAGAACAGCGATCAGGGCGACATCAAAGGTCTGCAGGTGAATGTCTCGGCTAATCTCTTCCGGGGTTTTAACCTCTCTGCCAACTATGCCTACACCTACGCCCGCACCAAGAGTGGGGAAGAGTGGACCGTCCTTGAGCGTAGCATCCGCAATACAGCCACCATCGCTGCCAACTACCACCATGTGTGGGGGCGTTATGGTCTGAACGTGAACCTCAACGGACGCCTGCAGTCGAAGACCTACTATACTGGCACCTATGAGGATGCCCCAGGATTCGGCATCTGGAACCTCCATACCACCCACAGCTTCGATGTGGCACGATGGGCTTTCATAGAACCCAGCCTTGGCATCGACAACCTGTTTAATAAGGTGGACGACCGCATCGACTCCTCCACCCGCAAATATGCACTCTACTCTCCTGGCCGCATGCTCGTCGTAGGCCTGAAACTGAAGTTCAAGTAATCCAAAGAGATATGGGAAAAATCATCATTGCAGGCATAGGCCCAGGCAGTCCGCAGGACATCACCCCTGCCGTGCTCGATGCCATCCGCACGGCTGATGCCATCGTGGGCTATAAACACTACTTCCAGTTCATCGAATCCGAGGTGAAACCTAGGTGTGAGTGCATCGACACAGGCATGAAGAAAGAGCGTGAGCGCGCTGAGATGGCCTTCGCCCTGGCAGAACAGGGAAAGGCCGTTGTGGTCATCTCCTCAGGCGATGCAGGCATCTATGGCATGGCGCCTCTCATCCTTGAGATGAGAAGTGAGAAACGAAAAACGGAGCGTGTGGACATCGATATAGAAGTCCTCCCGGGCATCTCCGCTTTCCAGAAAGCCGCCTCCCTGCTTGGTGCTCCCATAGGCCACGACCTGTGTATCATCTCCCTCAGCGACCTGATGACGCCCTGGGAGGTCATCGAGCGTCGCATCAAGGCTGCTGCCACAGGCGATTTCGTGACAGCCATCTACAACCCTAAGTCGCATGGCCGCTACTGGCAGCTCTACCGTCTGCAGGAGCTCTTCTTGCAGGAGCGTGCTGCAGAGACGCCTGTAGGTTATGTGCGTCAGGCAGGGCGTGAGGATGAGGAGGTGAAACTCACCACCCTCGCAGCCTTCGACCCTGAGGATGTCGATATGTTCACCGTCATCCTCATCGGCAACTCACAATCCTATATCTCCGATGGTCAGTTCATCACGCCTCGGGGATATTATACAGCATCCACCGATGGCGGAGGCAGTAAAGGTCAGAACATCATGATCGAATCCTTCCGCACCATTGCCAGCGAACTGTCGCGCAAAGACTATCCTTTGGATCATCTCTGGGCCCTGCTCCATGCCATCCATACCACAGCCGACTTCGAGATGGAGCGCATCCTCTATACCGACGAAGGGGCTGTGAAGACGCTCTACGAGAAGGTGCGCTCAGGCGAACTCAAGACCATCATCACCGATGTGACGATGGTCACCAGTGGTATTCGCAAGGGGGCTCTCCAACGTCTGGGCATCGAGGCCAAATGTTATCTCTCAGATCCTCGTGTCGCAGAAATGGTCAATGAGAATATCACTCGCACTCAGGTAGGTATCCGCCTTGCCGTCGAGGAACATCCTGATGCGCTCTTCGCCTTTGGCAATGCCCCAACGGCCCTGATGGAACTTTGCGACCTGATTCGTAAGGGGAAGGCGCGTCCTGCTGGCATCATTGCTGCTCCTGTGGGCTTCGTTCATGTGCGTGAATCGAAGCACATGGTAAAGCCCTTCCGCGATATTCCTAAGATCATCGTCGAAGGGCGCAAGGGCGGTAGCAACCTCGCAGCCACCCTTTGCAATGCCATCCTCACCTTCGACGATGCAGAACAACTTAAACCAGGAAGGGATTTGTAAGATTGAAAATTGAATATTGAAGATTGAAAATTGAAGATGGAAAGACTTCATCCGCTGATGTTTGTGGGGACGGGGAGCGATGTGGGTAAGAGTGTCCTCGCTGCTGCGTTTTGCAGAATATTCCTGCAAGACGGGTATCATCCTGCCCCCTTCAAGGCGCAGAACATGGCCCTCAACTCCTATGCCACGCCCGATGGACTGGAGATAGGTCGTGCGCAGGCTGTTCAGGCTGAGGCCGCTGGCATCCCCTGTGAGACGGATATGAACCCGCTGCTCCTGAAACCCCAGAGCGACCACACCTCGCAGGTGGTGCTCCATGGTAAGCCCATGGGCAGTAAGAGTGCCTATGATTATTGGAGGAGACAAGGAGACAAGGAGACAGGGAGACAAGACGATACTCCTGATTATCGTCAGGAGGTATGTAAGGCTTTCGACCGCTTGTCAGGAAAGTACAACCCCATTGTGATGGAAGGTGCGGGCAGTATCTCCGAGATCAACCTCCGCGATACCGATCTGGTGAACCTCCCCATGGCGCGTCATGCCAAGGCTGATGTCATCCTCGTGGGTGATATCGATCGTGGGGGCGTCTTCGCCTCCGTCTATGGCAGCATCGCCCTCCAGTCGCCTGAAGACCGCCAACTCATCAAGGGCATCATCATCAATAAATTCCGTGGCGACCTGCGCCTCTTCGACGAGGGCCGTCGCATGCTCGAAGACCTCTGTGGCATCCCCGTCTTAGGCGTTGTACCTTATTTCAAGGATATCCATATCGAGGAGGAAGACAGTGTGGCACTCGCCCAGAAATCGTGGCAACTCGAACTGGGCAAGGTCAACGTGGCTGTGGTCATGCTGCAGCACCTCTCGAACTATACCGACTTCGACGCCCTCGAACAGGATCCCCGCATCCACCTCTTCTATACCAATAATGTCGACGACCTGCTCAAGGCTGATATCATCATCCTGCCTGGCTCCAAGTCCACGCTCCATGACCTCTACGAACTGCGTCGTAACGGTTGTGCACAGGCCATCATTCGTGCCCATCGCGAAGGGGCTACGGTATTGGGCATCTGTGGCGGTTATCAGATGATGGGTGTCGAGGTGTGCGACCCCGATCATGTTGAGGGCGACATCGAGCGCCTTCCTGGTCTCGGCCTTCTTCCCGTCACCACCACCATGAGTGGCTTCAAGCGCACCCGCCAAGTCTCCGCTCAGCTTTCAACTTTCAATCTTCAATCTTCCGCTCGGCTTTGCCGCTTGGCTAGTCCAAGAATCTTCAATTCTCAAAGCCTAAAGGGCTACGAGATCCACATGGGTGAGACGCGTCCCTTTGGTGATGCTCCGGCCTCACCATTGCTCCACCTCTCCGATGGCCGTCCTGATGGTTATATCGTTGGCTACAAGTGCATGGGCACCTACGTCCATGGCATCCTCGACAATGCTCCCTTTGTCGACTTCCTGCTTCGTCCCTATGCCGAGAAGATTGGTCTGGATGCGAGCACCTTCAATTACGAGGCGTTCAAGGAAGAACAATACAACCGCCTTGCTGATCATGTGCGCCATCACGTCGACCTTGAAAAAATCTATCAGATCTTGTTGCTTTAAGCTTTAAGCTTTGAGCTTTAAGCATTAAGCTTTAATTTTCAATTTTCAATCTTCAATGTTCAATCCTCAATGCTCAATGCTAATCGGTTGGTTGCTCGACCTCTTGGTGGGCGATCCCCAGCGCCTGCCGCACCCTGTGGTGTGGTTTGGTAAGATCATTGCCTTTGGCGAGCACCGCCTCAATCGTGGTTCCCATCGTCGCCTCAAAGGAGCCCTCATGGCCGTCACCCTCATCATCGCCGTCTTCGCCCTCACGTTCGCCCTCCGCCATTACATCTCACATCTCACATCATACATCTTACTTCTCTTCGACGCCATCATCGTCTTCTACTGCCTCGCAGGCACCACGCTCATCCGCGAAGTGCGTGCCGTCTTCCTCGCCCTCGATCGTTCGTTGGAAGAGGGTAGGGCACAGGTAGCCCGCATCGTGGGTCGTGACACCTCCGAACTCTCTGCCCAGGAAGTGCGCACCGCAGCCCTCGAGACATTGGCCGAAAACCTCAGCGATGGTGTCATTGCCCCGCTGTTCTGGTTTGCCCTCCTCGGCACCCCTGGTATGCTGGCCTATAAGATGGTCAACACGCTCGACTCGATGATAGGCTACCGTACGGAGCGCTATTGCGACTTCGGCTGCTGGGCTGCCCATATCGACGATGTGGCCAACTATATCCCTGCCCGTCTCACGGCCTTCCTGATGATACTGCCACATGCAATTATCAATTGTCAATTCTCAATTTTCAAATTCGTCCTTAAATACGGACACAACCACGCCTCGCCCAACAGTGGCTATCCCGAAGCCGCCCTCGCAGGCATCCTCGACTGTCGTTTCGGAGGCCCTCATTATTACTTCGGCCAGCTCTTCCCCAAGCCCTATATAGGTTCCAACGACCGTCCGCTCACCACAGACGACATGCGCATCGCCATCCGAGTCAATCGCGTGGCCGAAATCCTCATGGTGATAATTATTTCCATAATTCCTTGGTTTTTTGCCTGAAAAACACTATCTTTGCCCCATCAAGTAAAATCTATTGGGCTTATGAAGCATGTTTTTCTCAGTGTGATGGCTGCCATCCTGACCCTCTGGGGCATCGATGTTCAGGCACAGATCCAGCGTTCGGACGACTTCCGTGCGAAGTATAAACTCAAAGAGGTGGTGGTGATGAGTCGTCATAACATCCGTTCCCCGTTGTCATCCGGAGGTGCGGCCTACAAGCGCGTCACGCCCCACGAGTGGTTCCAGTGGACGTCGTCGAGCAGTCAGTTGTCTCTGCGCGGAGGTGTGCTCGAAACGGAGATGGGCCAGTTCTTCCGCAAGTGGGTAGTCAACGAAGGGCTGTTGCCCGATAACTATCGTCCTGAGGGCGACGAGGTGCTCTTCTACGCCAACTCCCGCCAGCGTACGTTTGCCACCGCCAAATACTTCTCTGTGGGTTTCCTGCCCTTTGCCAATGTGGAGATCACCCATAAGTTTGAGGAAGACAAGATGGATCCCGTCTTCACGCCCCAGTTCACTAAGATGAACGATATCTACCGTATGAAGGTCGTTGCCGAGATGAACAACCTGAATGGTGGATGGAAGGCTTGGATGGAGCGCGTACAGCCCACGCTGAAGCTCATGGAAGAAGTGCTCGACATGGCCAACTCCCCTGCGGCGCTTCAGGGCGACACCACCCACTTCTGGTTCGACGATACCCAGTTCCAGCTCGAAAAGGGTGATGAGCCCAAGATGAAGGGCGGTTATACCCTTGCCAACAGTGTGGCCGACGCCTTCGTACTGCAATGTTACGAGTCGGAGAGCATGACTGCCTTTGGTCATGAACTCACGATCCAGCAATGGCGAGATATCTGTGCTGTGAAAGAGGTCTACGATGCTCTGCTCTTCACCACCCACTCAGCTGCTGTCAACCTCGCCTATCCGCTGGTGAGCCGTATCCGCGAAGAGCTGCAGCACCCTGACCGCAAAATCATGTTCCTCTGTGGCCACGACTCCAATCTGGCCAGCATAGGCGCCGCCCTGGGTTTCGTGTTCCCTGAAACCGAGCACGCCCTCGAGTTGCATACCCCCATCGGTTCGAAGCTCGTCTTCGAGAAATGGAGCGACGGCACCGACGACTATGTCGCCGTCAATCTGGTCTATCAGTCTGTCGATCAGTTGCAGCAGCGTAGCCTGCTCTCATTCGACGAGACGCCCATGGTCAAATCCATCACCGTCGATGGTCTCACGGCCAACGAAGACGGTCTCTACCGCCTTGCCGACCTCGATGCCCGTATGGCTGAGGCCATGGCCGAATACGATGCCATCGTCGATGCCTCCTATTAAAAAAAACATGATGCGTATGAAAAGAATTCTGATTACCACGTTCGTCTGGATCGTTGGCTTGGTGACGACCCTTGCTGCGCCCGTCAGCGAGCAGGCTGCCAAGCGTGCCGCAATGGATTTCCTGCGCCAGCAGGGAGCTGCCACCACGCGTGGCGAGGCCATAGAGCTCACCCGTGCCGTCACAGAGGTGGCCGATGGTGAGGATGCGGGCATCTTCGTATTCAACAGCCCCTCGGGCTACGTCGTGATGAGCGCCGACGACGATCTGCCTGCCGTGCTGGCTTATGGCCGTGGCACCCCCTACGACAGCCAGACGGCTCCGCCTGCCCTGCAGGCCCTGCTCGAAGCTTATCATGTGGGCATCGCCACGAAAGCCTTTACCCGCGCTGATGTGCCTACCCACTCCGATGTGGCACCCCTCGTCAAGGCCAAGTGGAATCAGCGGGCGCCCTTCAACAACCTCTGTCCGGAAGGCTGTCCTACGGGCTGTGTGGCTACGGCGATGGCCCAGGTGATGCACTACTACCAGTGGCCCGCCAGCTACAATTGGAGTCAAATGAAGACCTCGTACTCGGATACCGATACGGGTGCTGCTGCCGATGCGGTGGCCAAACTGATGGCCGACTGCGGTGAGAAGGTGTTTATGAAGTATGGTAAAGAGAGCTCGAGTGCCAAGAGTCATCTGGTCAGTGAAGCGCTGCGCTATGATTTCGGGTATGCGGAGACCACAGAATTCGTGCCCCGTTATGTCTATACCGCCCGATCGTGGGATGCGCTGATCTATAGCGAAGTGGCTGCCAAGCGCCCTGTGCTCTACTCCGGCAACTCGGTGTCGTCGGGTAGGGGTGAGGTAGGCCATGAATTTGTCATCGACGGCTATGAGGTCAAGGGTGGCGCGGGCTACTACCACGTCAACTGGGGCTGGGGCGGCAGTAGCGATGACTACTTCCTGCTCTCAGCGCTCAATCCTACATACCAGTACACTGGTGGCAATGCGGGCTCGAGCGGGTACTCTTACGTTCAGTATGCGGTCATTGGCATACAGCCCGCTGCTGAGCCGTTGGAGAAAACAACACGCTTCAGTGTGGAGCGGGTCTCCATCAAAGACGACAAAGGCTCTTACACGCGCACCTCGACATCCGCCGACTTCCCGGCCATCACGGTAAGCTTCAGCTTCTTCAACACGTCGTATCCTGAAGTAGACCGCGAATACGACTATGCCATAGCACTCTATCAGGATCGTAAGCTGGTGGAAATTCTGGAACAGGCTCCGCTGAAAGATGCGGTCAATTACGTGTATAAAACCGATGCCCTCCCATTCAATAAAGGTATCAGCATGGGTAGACCAGTGGCCTTCGGCTCGGGGCTGAGCGATGGGAAATACCAGATTCGCATCCTTAGTAGGGAGTCGGGCACTACGGCATGGACTTGGGGACAGAAAGCCTTTGCTGCGTATGTGGAAGTCGACATCAGCGGCACCACGATGACCACCACCACCCAAGGCAATGTATCGGCAAAAGGGCCCTTCAACTTCGACATCCACTCTGTAACGGTGAGCGAAGAGCCTCGGGTGGGAAAGCCCATGGCGATCACCATCAATCTCACCGACAAAAACGAGTCGTTCAATGCGCCAGTATTCGTTTGGGGTAATGCCAGTATCGAGGCGGGCGTCGACAGCTACCAGCTACTGGCGGGAGGTGGTACGAACCTCGATCCCGGAGCTACGGGCGAAGTCACGCTCGAATACACGCCCCAGCGCAGCGGTACGTTCAACTTCGTGGTGAGCGGCAGCTCGGAAAACTGCGACACGCAGCTCTACTCTTTCTCCGTCGAAGTGGCTGAGATGAGTATGGCGGATGTGGAGATCTCCATCGACAAGGTGATGGTCGACGGTGCAGGCGAGCCCAATGGGCGCGTCAGGAAGGTTGCTGGCCAACGGCTCTCCGGTAAGGTGTCGCTGACTAACAACGGTACGGAGACCTACAACGACGCTCTGCGTATCCTCCTCTATAACAACACAGAGGCGAAAGGCACCTATCATAGCGTCAATTCTCAGACCGTAAATGTCAAGCTCGCCGTCGGACAATCCATGGATATCGCCTTCCAATTCAATGACCTGAATGTCGATGAATACTATGGCATCATCGTCTATGCCATAGAACGTGGTGAAAATAAGAAACTGAACGGTCTGAACTCCGACACCATCTTCAATATAACAGGTGGCTCGGGCATTGCGCCTGTTGAACTCGACGAGGAAGATGCCGATGTCTACAATCTCAACGGTGTGCGCGTAGGCAAATCTTCAGAACTGAAATCGCTGCCCAAGGGCATCTACATCATCCACGGCCAGAAACGAGTTGTGAAATAAAGAAGCGGAAGCCACTCGGCTTCCGCTTCTGCTTGTCTACATACCCATGCACGAGGTGGCTCCCAGTGCCGTGAGTACGGCCGTGATGTCACTCTTCTTCACACTGGCCTGACGCTGGATGAACTCCGCCAACTCGTCGGTTCCCACGAAATGACTGTTGTACACTGCCGTGGCGAAATACTGCCCGTAGGCTGCATTGTACTGGTTGTTGTTCTTTGACTTAATAAACTTCTGACTCATACTTTAAACATTAAACATTCCCTGTCATATCGAGCGTAGTCGAGATATCTCATGAGATCTCTCCATGCGCTGCGCTTAGTCGAGATGACAAAGAGGGGCGCTCGAGATGACAAGGGGGCTGTCGAGATGACAAAGGGGCGTGTACGCTTACTGCACGGGGATGTCGACGGTTTGGGTGAGGCCTCGGCGGGGCGAGGTGACCTTCAGCGTGAGGGTACCTGTCTGGGCGGCGCTGCGGACGATGGCGACGAGCTGGCCGTTGAAGAGCTTCATCGTGGGCTCGGTGAACGGTTCGAGGCTCGTGGCATCGCCATTGCAGACGGCCTGGAAGGTGCCTGCACCTGAGACTTCAAACGTGAGCTGGTCGTCGGCCTGAGGGATGAGCGTACCATCGGCATCCGTCAGAGAGACGGTGACGAAGGCCATGTCGTCGCCAGTAGCCTTCAGGTGGGCATCGGCTGTCCAGACGTCGAGCTGCAGTTTGGCAGGGGCGCCAGCGGTGCGGATGACCTCGGAACCGGCCTCGCGACCCTGATCGTCGAAGACCACGACCTTGAGTTCGCCAGGCTGGTATCTGACGTTGTTCCAGCGCAGACGATAGCGGTCGAGGCGCTCAGCGGGATTCTTCTTGATGCGGCCCTGGCTCTTGCCGTTGACGAAGAGCTCGGCCTCGGGATAGTCGGTGTAGCAGAAGACGGGCGTCACCTTGCCGATGCGATGGCCCTTGTCTTTCTTCGTGAGTCCCCAGCTCCAGTGGGGCAGGAGGTGAATGGTGTGAGCCTCTTTGTTCCAGTGGGAGCGGTAGAGGTAGTAGCGGTCTTTGGGCAGTCCGGCGAGGTCGCAGATGCCGAAGTAGCTGCTGCGCGAAGGCCAGTATTCATCGTAGGGCGTGGGCTCGCCGAGGTAGTCGTAGCCCGTCCACACAAATTCACCAATGACCCATGGCTGGTCGTCCTGCCACACCCAGTCGTCGTCGGGCAGGTTAGACCACGAGCAGTATTCCACATCGTAGCTGCTGCATTGGCCGTCGGCCTGCTTGATGGCGTTGGGGTCGTAGGTGGGTGCCCACGAGGCATATTGTGAGTTGTCGGTCACAGCGACGGGGAATTTATAGACGCCACGCGAGCTGACCGTCGAGGCGGTCTCGGAGCCGAGCAGGAAACCCTGCGGCAGCTGGGTGATGCTGTTCTGGTATTTGTGGACGCGGTAGTTGAAGCCAGGCACGTCCATGGTGGTGGCCACGCCGCTTTTGATAGAGGCTTCGGCATGGTCGAGGCCCTGGGTGACGGGGCGCGTGGGGTCGAGCTGGTGGCAGAGCGACTGCAACCGTCTGGATATTTCGAGGCCTTGTTCGCTGCCCTGTTCAGGAATCTCGTTGCCTATCGACCACATGACGATCGAGGGGTGGTTGCGGTTGGCGAGGATGAGGTTGGTGATATCCTTATCAGCCCAGTCGTGGAAGAAGCGGGCGTAGCCGTTTTTGCACTTGGGATAGACCCACATGTCGAAGCTCTCGGCCATGACCATCATGCCTAGGGAGTCGCAGAGGTCCATCTGCATCTGCGAGGGCATGTTGTGGGAGGTGCGGATGGCGTCGCAGCCCATATCCTTCATGGTCTTGATCTGGCGGATGAGGGCGGCTTTGTTGACGGCGGCACCTAAGGGGCCGAGGTCGTGATGCAGGCATACACCCTTGATCTTACGGGTGGCGCCATTGAGCTGGAAGCCGCCTTCGCGCGACACTTTGACGGTGCGGATGCCGAACTTCTGCGTCACCTCGTCGAGCAACTGACCATTCTGCATGTATCGGATGCGGGCTGTGTATAGATAAGGTGTCTCGGGTGTCCATGGATGGGGATTGGCGACGGTGAAGGTGAGGTTGGACTCTCCTGAGTCGCTGATGTCCGAGGCGTGCTCATGTCCCACGAGACGGCCCTTGGCATCGCGCAGTTCTACTTCGAAGCCCAGACGGGCGTTGAGCGGGCTGCCACTGCCTACGGTGACTTCCACCGTGGCCTCGTCGGCACTGAGGTGGGTGGTGCGGATGAAGGTCTTCCAGAGGTCGATCCAGTCATCGCCAGTGGTGATGAGGGTGACAGGGCGGTAGATGCCCGCTCCGGGATACCAGCGCGAGCTCTCTTCGACATTCTGCAGATCGACCTCGAGCAGATTGTCGCCAGCCTTCATGTAGGGGGTGATATCCACGCGGAAGGCATTGTAGCCATAGGCCCAGTAGCCTGCCTTCTGACCATTGAGGCTGACGGTGGGCTCGGCCATGGCGCCATCGAAGAGGAGTTCGGCATGGGTGCAGCCTGCAGGGATGGTGATGGTGCGCTTGTAGTGGCCCTCGCCAATCCAGGGCAGGGCACCTGAGCGCCCGCTCTTCTCGGTGGCCTCAGTCTCGCCGTTTTGCTCGATGGCGACGCGCTGGAGGTCCCATTTCTTGTCGAAGGGTCCGCTGATGGCCCAGTCGTGGGGTACGCAGACCTGTTGCCAGGCTTGCTTGTCTTGTGAGAAACTCCATCCGTCGGAGAGGGTGGTGGCATAGCGCTGCTGTGCCGGAACGGCTGTGCTGACAGCCATCAGGAACAGCGTTAGTAGACTTGTTTTCATTGCAATTTGTTATAAGTGGTCAATAATTTCGCTGCAAATATACGAAATTTCTCTGAAATAGTTGGCTATTTGACAGATTTAATGTATTTTTGCAGCTAAATTTGCAAATAATACACATTATTATATGAAACATCAGTTGAGAAGTGCGGTCTGCACGGAAGGCAGACGAATGGCCGGAGCCCGTGCCCTGTGGGTGGCTACCGGTATGAAGCATGAGCAGTTTGGTAAGCCAATCATTGCCATCGTGAACTCGTTTACGCAGTTTGTGCCTGGTCATACCCACCTGCACGAGATCGGTCAGATTGTGCGTGAGGAGATAGAGAAGATGGGCTGCTATGCGGCAGAGTTTAATACCATTGCCATCGACGACGGCATCGCCATGGGCCACGACGGTATGCTCTATTCACTGCCTTCGCGCGACATCATCGCCGACAGCGTGGAGTATATGGTGAACGCCCATAAGGCCGACGCCATGATCTGCATCTCGAACTGCGACAAGGTGACGCCGGGTATGCTGATGGCTTCGATGCGACTGAACATCCCCACGGTGTTCTGTTCGGGAGGCCCCATGGAGGCTGGTAAGTGGCGCGGTGAGAATGCCGACCTGATTACGGCCATGGTGAAGGGTGCCGACCCCTCGGTGACTGATGAGGAGATGAAGGAGATAGAGGGATGTGCCTGCCCTGGCTGTGGAAGCTGCTCGGGTATGTTTACGGCCAACTCGATGAACTCGCTTACGGAGGCTATCGGCTTGAGTCTGCCTGGCAACGGAACGATCCTGGCTACGCATACCAACCGCGTGGAGCTGTTTAAGGCTGCTGCCCGTCAGGTGGTGAAGAACGCCTTTGCATATTACGAAGACGGCGACGAGAGCGTGCTGCCTCGCAGCATCGCCACCCGCAAGGCCTTTATGAACGCGATGGCGCTGGATATCGCCATGGGTGGATCGACGAACACCGTGCTCCATCTGCTGGCTGTGGCCCAGGAGGCTGGCACCGACTTCACGATGAAGGATATCGACGAGCTCTCGCGTCGTGTGCCCTGCCTGTGTAAGTTGGCTCCTAACACGCAGAAGTATTCTGTACAGGAGTGCGGACGTGCAGGTGGTATCTTGGGCATCCTGAATGAACTGAACAAGGGTGGCCTTATCGACGGCTCCGCCCCCCGTGTGGACGGCATGACGCTGGCTGAGGCCATGAAGAAATACAGTATCGTGGACGGCCCTGTGGATGCAGAGGCCAACCGTATCTATCAGACGGCTCCCGGCAACCGCTTCTCGACGAAGATGGGTTCGCAGAGCGAGGAGTGGGGTACACTCGATACCGACCGCGCCAATGGATGTATTCGCGACCTGCAGCATGCCTATACGAAGGACGGCGGACTGGCTGTGCTCTTCGGAAACATTGCTCAGGACGGCTGTGTGGTGAAGACCGCTGGCGTGGATGAGAGCCTGTGGCACTTCGAGGGTCCTGCCGTGGTGTTCGATTCGCAGGAAGACGCCTGTGAGGGCATCCTCGGTGGTAAGGTGAAGAGTGGCGACTGCGTGGTGATCACCCACGAGGGGCCGAAGGGCGGTCCTGGTATGCAGGAGATGCTGTATCCCACCTCTTATATCAAGAGTATGCACTTGGGTAAGGAGTGCGCCCTGATTACGGACGGACGATTCTCGGGTGGTACCAGTGGCCTGAGCATCGGACATATCTCGCCCGAGGCTGCCAATGGCGGTAACATCGGAAAGATCAAGGATGGTGACATCATCGTGATCGACATCCCCAGCCGTTCGATCTGCGTGAAGCTCTCTGACGAGGAACTGGCAGAGCGCCCACAGCAGCCGCTGAAGCGTAACCGCGTGGTGTCTAAGGCTTTGCGCGCATACGCCCAGAGCGTGAGCAGTGCCGATAAGGGAGGAGTGAGAATCATTGAAGATTGATAATTGAAGATTGAAGATTGAAAATTGAAGATTGAAGATTGAGAATTGATGTTAAGGGATAGAATTACAGGATCGAAGGCGCTGATGAGGGCGCTGCAGGCGGAGGGCGTGAAGACCATCTTCGGTTACCCCGGTGGCAGCATCATGCCCGTTTACGATGCGCTTTACGATTATACGCGAGGAGAGAAGAAGTGTTTCGACCATATCCTGGTGAGACACGAACAGGGTGCTACCCACGCTGCCGAGGGCTATGCCCGCGTGAGTGGTGAGGTAGGCGTAGCCTTGGTGACCAGTGGCCCGGGAGTCACCAATACGTTGACGGGCATTGCCGATGCCATGCTCGACTCTACGCCCATCGTGGTGATAGCTGGTCAGGTGCCCATCAGTGCCCTTGGTACCGATGCCTTTCAGGAGGTGGACCTCGTAGGTGTGTCGCAGCCTATATCAAAGTGGAGTTATCAGATACGTCATGCCGAGGATGTGGCGTGGGCCGTGAGCCGTGCGTTCTATATCGCCCGCACAGGCCGTCCTGGTCCTGTGGTGCTCGACTTTGCCAAGAACGCCCAGACTGAGGAAATCGACTGGGAGCCCATGAAGTGTAACTTCATCCGTTCGTATGTGCCTTATCCCAAACTCGACATGAACGCTGTGCGCGAGGCCGCAGAACTGATCAACAGCGCGAAGAAACCCATGGCGCTGGTAGGACAGGGTGTGGAATTGGGTAATGCCCAGCAGGAGCTGGTGCGCTTCCTCGAGAAGGCCGATATCCCTGCCGGACGTACGATGCTGGGGCTTTCGGCACTGCCCAGTACACATCCGCTGAATGTGGGTATGCTGGGTATGCACGGAAACTACGCACCCAACCTGAAAGAGCAGGAGTGCGACGTGCTGATTGCCATCGGTATGCGCTTCTCGGATCGCGTGACGGGTAATCTGAAGACCTATGCCAAGCAGGCGAAGGTGATCCATCTGGATATCGACCATAGTGAGATAGACAAGAACGTGAAGACGACTGTGGCGGTGATTGCCGACTGTAAGGAGTCGTTGCCCGCCCTCACGGAATTGGTGAATAAGGCAAACCATCAGGAGTGGCGCGACTCGTTCAAGCCCTTGCAGGAGAAAGAGTGGAAGAAGGTGATAGAGCCTGCCATCCACCCCAAGGAGGGTCCGCTGCTGATGGGTGAGGTGGTGAACGCTGTGGCTGAGGCAACACAGGGTGATGCCGTATTGGTGACGGATGTTGGTCAAAACCAGCTATTTGCAACGCGTTACTTCAAGTATCCCAAGAAGCGCAGCATCTGTACCAGTGGTGGATTGGGAACGATGGGCTATGGTATGCCTGCAGCCATCGGAGCCACCTTTGGCGCCCCAGGGCGAACGGTGGTGAGCTTCTCGGGCGACGGTGGTTTCCAGATGTGTATCGAGGAACTCGGCACCATCATGGAACAGCAGTGTCCTGTGAAGATGGTGTTGATGAACAACCACTATCTGGGCAACGTGCGCCAGTGGCAGGATATGTTCTGGAAGCGCCGCAAGTCGTTTACGAAGATGCTCAACCCCAACTACGAGCTGATAGCCCAGGGCTATGGCATTCCTTATGCTGCTGTGGTGGATCGTAAGGACTTGAAGGCAGCCGTCGAAAAGATGCTCGCCACGGAAGGTCCGTATATCCTGGAGTGTGCCATTATGGAGAACGACGATGTGCTGCCGATGACACCTCCGGGCATGAGTGTGGATGATATGATGCTGGAGGTAAATGTGTAAAGGTAAAAAGGTAAAACAGTAAGAATGGAAGCGAAGAAGAAATTATATACCTTGTTAGTATATTCCGAGAACGTGGCTGGTATCTTGAATCAGGTGACGGCTGTGTTTACACGTCGTCAGGTAAATATCGAGAGCCTGAACGTGAGTGCCTCGAGCATTCCGGGGGTGCATAAGTACACCATCACCGCCTGGAGCGACGAAGACCAGATTATCAAGATTACCCGCCAGATAGAGAAGCGTATCGATGTGGTGAAGGCCAACTATTTCACGGACGATCAGTTGTTTATCCGTGAGTCGGGGCTTTACAAGCTTGCCACGCCGATGGTGCTCGAGAATCCTGAGATCTCGCGAACCATCCGCCGATTCCAGGCCAGCATCATCGAGGTGAACCCCACCTATACCATCGTGATGATGCATGGTGTGACGGAGGATATCATCTCGTTGTTCCGTGCCCTCGATACTTTTGGTTGTGTGTTGCAGTACACCCGTAGCGGCCGTATCGCCGTCACCCGTGGCATGCAGGAGCAGGTAAGTGCATTCTTAGAGGAGCGTGAAAATGGATAAGGTAGGAATATATGAGTTTATGGCAGAGCCTTTCCACTGCGACTTCTCGCAGCGGCTCTTTATGGGACATCTGGGCAACCACATGCTGAATGCGGCTGATTTCCATTCTTCGGCTCGTGGCTTCGGTATGAACTATCTGATGACCATCCAGCGCTCTTGGGTGCTCTCGCGTCTGGCTATCGAGATGGACGAGATGCCCAGGATGTACACCAAGTTTAACGTGGAGACGTGGGTGGAGAGTGCCATGCGCTATTTTACCTCGCGTAATTTCCGTGTGGTGGATGCTGAGGGAAAGGTGTATGGCTATGGGCGCTCCATCTGGGCGATGATCGACACGGAGAGCCGCCAGCCTACGGATATCTATGCCATCGACAACGGGGCCATCAACAACTGGATTGTCGACGATAAGGAGTGTCCGATAGACAAAGGCGGACGCGTAAAAATGGGTGACGAGGCGAAGCTGGTGCGTAGCATCGAGACCTATTATAACGATGTGGATATCAATGGTCACATCAACTCCGTAAAGTATATCGAGCATGTGCTCGACCTCTGGGATCTCGACTGGTATCGCCAGCATCAGATCAAGCGCTTCGAGATTGCCTACGTGGCTGAGGCCCATCAAGGCGACTCGCTCAGCTTCTATCGTGAGCAGACGGGCGACAACGAATATTGCATCCGCATCTGCAAGGATGGCGACGTGGAGTGTTGCAGAAGCAAAGTAATCTTCAAATAAGAAAACTTCTGCCAGAAAAAAGAAAATCCCTGCCAAACGGCAGGGATTATTTCTTGGTGATCCGGTCGGGATTCGAACCCGAGACCTACTGCTTAGAAGGCAGTTGCTCTATCCAGCTGAGCTACCAGACCGACCTTATAGGTGACCTCCTTAAGGGAAATCGGCTGCAAAGGTAAATAAAAATTTGGAAACTTCCAAATTTCAGACAATAAATCTTATGTAAGAGCGGTCGTCGAAGGAGTTATTGCCCTCTACGAAGGCTTTTGTGGCCTTAAATTCGCCAATATTCAGTGGGTCGTTGCGACGCTGCTCATCGAGCCAGGCCTCAGTCTCTGCAAGGGTAGGGGCCAGATGCGGATAACCATCGCTGGCAAGGACAATCTCCCAGGGACGGAAGTCGAGGGCGATGACGGGCACTTTATCCTCGGGGATGGGAAAACCGTCAATCACGGCATAGGTGACGTTCTGGTTGTGCATCACCTCGAGCATCGTGGGAATCATCACTTCACGGGCTGGGTCGTGGGGCTGTAACAGTGCTTGCTGCGTCATGCCTTCAGCGAGGAGTTCGCGCACCTTCTTGGCGCGCATCTCGGCCAGGGGCTGCTCGTAGGGCTTGGGATTATCCACGTATTCGCCACCAATCAGGCCGTGGCAATCGCCCACGAGCCATATCTCCCTGCGCAGTCGACTGTAAAGGATGACGGAGGCACAGAGGCGCTCTTCTGGGTGCTCCTGCATACGACTGACGGGGAAGCGCCAGCGATAGTGGCTACGGATGACTTTCGTGGCATTCAGGCAGAACTGACGGCACGAGATGTTGGCAGGCATCTTACGGATATAACGGCTGATGAGCAGCATGGCATAACGCCCATTGCTCGTCAGCGGACAATGGCGGCGCGGCGTCTTCGATGTAGAGCCGTCGATGACAGCGATGAAGTCATTTGTGACGACGATTCCGTCCTCGCTTTTCTTCTTGGGACTCTTCGGAATGACGCTTTGCTCGATTATTTTCATTTCTAAAGTTTGGATTATATGATTTCGGTTTAGGGCCTCCAGCAGGCTTGTAGCCGCCTGTTTGTGGCGCCATGCCGCTATAAAGTCTCGAAATTAAATCAGGGCGCCCGATACGTCGCAGACTCTGTTCGATGTTCCTGCGTTCCTCGGGCTTATACCAGAAGAAATACTGGCGCTGGGCGAGCTTTTCGCGCTGAGTCTTGGCAGAGAATATGGGCTCGAGGGTGTAGGGATCGTAGCCCGTATACCAGGTCTCCGTGGCATTGGTCATGGGCGTAGGCGTAAAGTCCTGCACCTGTTCGAGGTGGAAATCGAGGCCCTTGGTGATAACGGCCAGCTCAGCCATATCCTCCTCATGACAGCCAGGGTGGGAGGAGATGAAGTAGGGGATGATCTGCTCCCGGAGGTTTTCCTCGCGGTTGATGCGGTCGAAGATGCGCTTGAATTCATAGAACTGCTGGAACGATGGCTTGCGCATCAGGTAGAGCACACGCTCGCTGGTGTGCTCGGGTGCCACCTTCAGACGTCCTGACACATGGCGCGTGATGAGTTCACGGGTGTACTCTTGGGCAGCACGATTCGAAGCCTCGTCCTTGCTGCGATACAGCAACAAGTCGTAGCGCACACCACTGCCTATGAAACTGCGCTTGATACCAGGCAGGGCATCTACGGCGTGGTAGACGTCGAGCAGTTTTGAGTGGTCGGTATTGAGATTCGGACAAATCTGCGGATGAATGCAACTGGGGCGACGGCATTTCTCGCAGGCGTTCTTGTTCCTGCCCCCCATGCCGTACATATTCGCCGAAGGACCACCGAGGTCGGAGAGATAGCCTTTGAAATCGGGCATCTCCATGACCTGCTTCACCTCCTTGAGGATGCTCTCCTTAGAACGGCAGGAGATGAACTTGCCCTGATGGGCGGAGATGGTGCAGAAGGCACAGCCTCCAAAACAGCCGCGATGGATGTTGACGGAGAACTTGATCATGTCGTAGGCAGGTATACGCTTGCCTTTGTATTTGGGGTGGGGCTGACGTGTGTAGGGCAGATCGAAGCTGGCATCGAGTTCTTCTGTCGTCATAGGAGGGTAGGGAGGATTGATGACCGCAAAACGGCCATCCACACCCTGCAGCAAGCGCTGGGCATGCATCATGTTCGACTGTTCCTCAATATGTCGGAAGTTCTCTGCCTGGGCTCGTTTGTCTTTCAGGCATTCTTCATGCGAGTGGAGCACGAGGTCGTCTTCGCGTATACCCCCGGGGATGTTCTCTTTCCTCGAGAGATAGACCGTCTGCGGGATGTCGCAGATGTCGCCAATGGCAACACCGGCAGCGAGCCTTCTGGCCAGTTCCACAATGGTCTTCTCGCCCATGCCATAGATGAGCAGGTCGGCACCTGCATCACAAAGGATACATTTCTTGAGTTCGTCCTGCCAATAGTCGTAGTGGGTGATGCGTCGCAGCGAGGCCTCTATACCGCCTAAGACCACAGGCACATCGGGGAAGAGCTCCTTCAGGATTTTCGAATAGACGATGGTAGGGTATTCAGGCCGCATGTCATGACGCCCGTCAGGACTATAGGCATCCTCCGAGCGCAGACGACGGTTGGCGGTGTATTTGTTCACCATCGAGTCCATGCATCCAGGGGCAATGCCGAAGAAGAGACGTGGGCGCCCTAACTTCTTGAAGTCACGATAATCCCCATGCCAGTCTGGCTGAGGTACGATAGCCACACGGAAGCCTGCAGCCTCAAGCGTTCGCCCGATAACGGCTGCACCGAAAGAAGGGTGATCTACATAAGCATCGCCCGAGAACAAGATGATGTCCACCTCATCCCATCCCCGTAGCTCCAACTCCTTTTTCGTCGTTGGCAGAAAGTCCGTCAGCCTATATTCTTTCAATCTTCAATTAAATGGTGTTCCCTGGAAGGAGCGTACGGTCATGCCCAGATTGTCGTTGGACTGGTTCTTCCAGTTGATGTAGAGCAGCACCAGCTGCTGCAGCCCGAAGGCCTTCATGTTTGGATGGTAGATGACGTCGAGGCAGAGGTCGAGCAGTGCCTTGTCCTTGCCAGCGTCGCCAGAGAGTAGCGAGCGGATGTTCAGCTTCAGCTTGTCGAGCACCTGCTCATCTACATAGCCGTTGCTGTCGATGAGGTCGCGGAAGAGTTGATACTTCTCGATGGTTGCCAGATGCAGTTCTGTTACCTCGATGTTTCTTGTCCCTGAAGAATTAGTTTGGATTTTCATTTGGCTTAAATTTTTTATTGGGTTGGTAATAAGAATCTGAGAATGCCTCGCATGAGTGAGAGACGTTTCTGTTCGTCCTTGATACACTCGAAGGGGAACCCGATGGTCATGGCCTTATAGTCCTTGCCGTCATAGGCCACACAGGCGCTGTAGCTGTCGGCATAGGCCATAGCCGTAAAGGCAGGTGCCACGGGTTGGAGAATCTCCGGATGTGTGGCTGCGTAGTGGGTCTCGTTCAGATGGCGGTAGAAATCGAAGGTTGTACCAAGGCCCTGGATGCTGTCGCGCTGCAGACTGTCGCAGTTAATGCCCTCGTAGGATACCTTCAGAATATCCTCCAAGTAGCGACGCTCAGCAGGTGCAGCCATGTCGGAGCCGATATAGGAGCCGCTGACAAGCAGGGCACCTCCACGCTTTGTAAACAGCTGCAGGTGTTGGCGCAGCATGGGTGGGAAGGCCTGATACTGGCGCAGCGACCATCCGTCGTTCTTCTCGAGTCCGAGGATGAGGTCCATCATCTGATATTCCGTAGGACGAACCTCGTTGGTGTTCAGACACTCTGCCGAGCAGCTGGAGATGCTGAGACGCTGTGCCGAGGCGATGGCCTCCGCATGTGTGCGGATATAGTTGAAGTCGTTGCCCGCAATAAACTGTCCCATCAGTGAGTCGTTGGTATAACCAAGTCCTGTACGCGTCTCCCTGCCCATCTGGGTCTTGTCGAAGCTGGTCTGATATCCCAGCCATCCTGCTGTACGACCATAGGTGACGCCAGGGTCCATCTCCATATCGAAACCTTGTTCGGCTGCATTGTTCCTGACAGCAGGCGAAGCCAGACGGTGGAAGCCGTTCACGATCAGTACTGATTTCTGTGAGCCAGGCACGTCGTAGGCAGAGACTGTCTCAGAGGGGAAGCTCTCGCCACCCTCGTTGACTGCCGTCACGTAGAACGAGTAGAGCTGTTGGGGCTCGAGGTCGATGGTGATGCTCGTGTTCTTGCCCTTGACATACTGGCCATTGTCGAATCCATTCTTGCCAATGGCTGTATAGACGATATAGCCCGTGGGCTCTGCTGTCGCCTCGTCGGGATCTTTTACAGGGTGCCAGCTGAGTTTTGCGCTGCCCTTGCCTGTGAGTTCTACGCGCAGACGGTTGGGAGCCAGTGGCGTCACCACGTATTTCGTGTGGTGCATCCTACTCACATAGCGCAGGATGGCCTTGTAGACACTGCGTGCAAAGTCGAAGCGGAAGTTAGGGTCTTGTCCGTAGCGCATATCCCAGAAATTCTGGTGCGACATCGTCTCAAGGATGGCGCTGGGCACACCTGGACAACGGCTCTCAGAATAATTGCGGTCATAGATCTCACGCGTAGGCCAGCTGCCGTAAAGGCGTGCCATGTCTGAAGATACCGAGGTCAGCAGCTCGTCGGCAAAGTCGCGCGAGGCGAGTCGTGAACGCCCAGTACGGAAGATGCTGTCGTTGAGATAAGTGGTACATATAGATAATGTACCCGTGTGTGATCGTCCGTCACGGGTAAAACCTGCATCGCTATGAACGGCCAGCGACAATTCCAGGGGTACTTTAAGTCCGGTGGTGTCAGGTATATATACTGAACCGCCAGCGAGGAAGTTGGCCATATAACTGCGAGCATTGATGTCGTCGCCATAGTCATCCTCACCATTCTTCGTGCTGTACACCTCGTAGGGCATGCCCGCCCATTGGGCATAGTAGCGCGAGCCCTCCAAACAACGCGGCAGACCGCTGGTGGTGTAGCCTCTGCGGATGTTACCCATACCGCCACCGAAGCGTACGGCATCGGCTGTAACCACGCCATGATGGTGCTTGCTCACGTTCGAGAGCGTCACGCAGTTGCGCTCGCTCTGTCCTGCATCGAAGTCGAAGGAACCTAAGTAGACCCATGTCTTGGCTCCCATCTGCTGGTTGACGTGGAATTCCGTAGGCACACCCTGGTGCCAGACAGTATAGTGGGCGTCGTCGATGCTCTTCTCTAAAGTCTGATAACTCACATAGACCGCATAGCGTCCAGCCTCGGGGATGTTGGGTTTCCAGACGACGGTACTCTGATGATGGGGGCCGTCAACGGTCGATGTCTGTCGCGATGTTCCCTGTTCGAAGGGGTTCTCAAGGTCTACGTAGACCCCTGGGTGCAGTCCGAATCCTGTCGAGTCACAGTGGTTCCAGCGATGGTTGCCCCTGGTCTCCATATAACCGCTCTCTGGCGTGTCGTTATCTACAATCACCTCGTTTCTTTGCCAATCGCGCTCACGGGGTGTGAACACAATGGCACCCGCCCTTTCGAGCATAGGGATGAGGTAGGGGGTGACGATGGTCTGTGTAAAGAGGTCCTCACGGGTACCGAAGAGGGGAGGGCGCTGCCATTTCCAGGTGCTGTCCTTGATGTGGAAATAACGGCCGTGACTGGCCCACACGCAGAGATGACGGTTCTGCAGACCATGTTCTATCTCGAAGGGTAGCGAGGCTTTGCTCACCCAAGGTTTTCCTTTATAGTTGATGTCGCCCCACGAACGGGTCTTATCCTCAGCAGGTTTCAGACGATTGGGTACCAACTGCTCCAGCGACCAGCCACCTGTCTTGATGGTCAGCTGATAGTCTGCCACGCTGTCGGGCATCAGGGCCCTCACGGCGTCGTAGATGGTACTGACGCTTTCAGGCGTAAACACCTGCTCGCCAAAATGGGTATCGGCACTCACCTCGATGGTGCGCAGTGAGTCGTTGATCTGCAGTTCAGCCAGCTTACTGCGATTACGCAGTACCTGTGAACTCACACGATAGCCGTTGAAATAACGATTCAGCTTGTCTTTTAGTTCTTTTTGTGGGTCGATGGGTTTCACAACCCTCTTTCTGGCTGCCAGCGCCATGTCTGCAGGGAGTGTCAGCAGCAGGGAAAGGGCTATGGTGAGAATCTTTTTCATGGTTATACGTTTCCGATAGTGAATTGTTCGGGCTTCTTGCCTTTGAAGTCCTTGAAATAGAGTTTGATATCGCGCATGTCTTTGTCCAGGTCACCTGAGGGGATGATGGTCTTCGTACAACGGATGAGCCGCTGCTCGTAGTCTACACCATAAAGCAGGATGGGCAGTCCTGCTTTCAAGGCGATGAAATAGAAACCTTTCTTCCAATCCTCCGTCTTGGAGCGGGTGCCCTCAGGAGTGATACACAGCCTGAAGGTCTCTGCCTGTTTCGCAGCCTCGGCCATCGCATCGGTCATGCTGCTCTTTTTCTGACGGAACACAGGAATGCCGCCCAGACTTTTGAAGATTGGTCCCAATGGCCAGAAAAACCACTCCTTCTTCATCAGGAAATTGATCTTCATACCTATAGCACCGCTATAGATCTGTCCTAAAGCAAAGTCCCAGTTGCTCGTATGGGGAGCTAAACAGATGATAAACTTGTCGGGGTGGGCCTCCGTCACGTCAACGCTCCACCCCAATCGCTTGTATAATAACCAGTTACAAAATTTCTTCCACATTATTCTCTTACTCCTAAGAATTTATCTGATCAAGGATCTCCGTGACCTGTTTTCCAAACTTCTCCCTCAGGTCCTTGTAGTAGGTCTTGGGCTTGATGCCTGGCTCGGGGTACGACACTCTGCTCAGGTAATGGTTCTGCATTTTCATGATGGCATGAATAAGGTCCTCTACATTCTTCTTACTCTCTTCAGTACCATACAGCGATACGGCTACACACTCAGCATACAGTGTCTCACAAATCACGTTGATTCCTTTCTTCAGTGTTCTTTTGTTTGTCATAAAAATCCTCCTTTTTTGGTCCATTTTGTTATATTCAGTAAGCAAAGATATGAAAAAAATCTGAGATAACAAGTGTTTCCTTCCCAAAAAATATTAAAAAGTCGATTTTACCCCCTTTTCTTTCGTATTTCTAACAAAAATAACCTAATTTTGCACGTCAGAAACGAATTATTATCATCATTTAATAACAGAAGAATATGGAAAAAAGTGCATTGCAGCTCGCCAGAGCCGCTTATCAGCCGAAGCTCCCCAAGGCGCTTCAGGGTGCTGTGAAGGTTAAGGAAGGTCAGCCCACTCAGAGTGTAGGCGATCAGGAGGAAATCAAGAAACTCTTCCCCAATACCTATGGTATGCCTATCGTAGAGTTTGAGCCCGCTACCGAGGCCAACACGAAGAAGATGAATGTGGGTATTATCCTTAGCGGTGGTCAGGCTCCTGGTGGTCACAACGTTATCACAGGTCTTTTCGACCAGATCAAGAAGCTCAACCCCGAGAACCGTCTCTACGGTTTCATCCTCGGCCCTGGTGGTCTCGTAGACCATAATTATATGGAGCTCACCAAGGAGATCATCGACGAGTATCGTAACACAGGTGGTTTCGACATGATTGGTTCTGGCCGTACAAAGCTCGAGAAGGTAGACCAGTTTGAGAAAGGTCTGGAGATCATCCGCGAGCTCGACATCAAGGCTATCGTGATTATCGGTGGTGACGACTCTAACACCAACGCTTGCGTTCTCGCTGAGTATTATGCAGCAAAGAACTATGGTGTACAGGTGATTGGCTGCCCGAAGACCATCGACGGCGACTTGAAGAATTCTCAGATTGAGACCTCTTTTGGTTTCGATACCGCTTGTAAGACCTACTCAGAGCTGATTGGTAACATCGAGCGCGACTGTAACTCAGCCCGTAAGTACTGGCACTTCATCAAGGTGATGGGTCGCTCAGCTTCTCACATCGCTCTGGAGTGCGCCCTGCAGACTCAGCCTAACATCTGCCTCGTGTCTGAGGAAATCGAGCAGAAGGGTATGAGCCTCGACGATATCGTAACTTACATTGCCAACGCCGTAGCCCAGCGTGCTGCCGATGGCAACAACTTCGGTACCGTTATCATCCCTGAGGGTGTCATCGAGTTCATCCCCGCCATCAAGAAGCTCATTGCTCAGCTCAACGACGTGCTCGCTATGCCCGAGGCTAAGAACCTCGATCGTCACGAGTCAATCGACTTCGTTAAGGCTCACCTCACCGATGCCAACCTAGCTGTATTCAACAGCCTGCCTACAGGTGTTGCCCGCCAGCTGGCTCTCGACCGCGACCCACACGGAAACGTACAGGTATCACTCATCGAGACCGAGAAGCTGCTCAGCACTATGGTAGCCCAGAAGCTCGAGAAGATGAAGAAGGAAGGTAAGTACGCTGGCAAGTTCTCAGCTCTGCACCACTTCTTCGGCTATGAGGGCCGTTGCGCTGCTCCTTCAAACTTCGATGCCGACTACTGCTACGCTCTCGGTACTTCTGCCGCCCAGCTCATCGCCAACGGTAAGACTGGTTACATGGCCATCGTGAAGAACACCACAGCTCCTGCTGAGCAGTGGATCGCCGGTGGTGTGCCCATCACCATGATGATGAACATGGAGCGTCGTGCTGGTGAGATGAAGCCCGTAATCCGCAAGGCCCTTGTTGAGCTCGACGGAGCCCCCTTCAAGGCATTCGCCAAGGAGCGCGATCGCTGGGCTCGCGAAACAGCCTACGTATATCCTGGTCCTATCCAGTACTGGGGTCCCACGGAGGTTTGCGATCAGCCCACCAAGACCCTTGCTCTTGAGCAGGCAAAATAATTAAATGGCAAAGAAGCGAAGAACCGTTACCCGTAAGGGCATCGGAACCACTCATACGTATCACGGCCCCGGGCGCAGGAAGCGTCCCGGAGTCGTGATTCGGCTTTTACGAAAGGTTCCTTCTTGGGGCTGGTGGCTCGGTGCTGGTATGGTGGTTGCGGGCTATGTATGGTTCTTCTATTATTTCTTCGTCGGACCCTTCGGCTTCCGCTGGCGTGCCTTGTATGGTGACGTGAGCTATCCCGAAGGTTATGAGATCCACGGTATTGACATATCCCACCATCAGGGACGCATCGACTGGGAAGAGCTCAAGGACAATGGCTCCATCAACGATTGCCCCATCCGCTTTGTGATGATCAAAGCCACTGAGGGCGCTACCCAGACAGATGAGAACTTCCGTGACAATTTCTATCAAGCCCGTGAGAACGGCTTTACACGTGGGGCCTACCACTTCTACAGCGTCCACACGCCTGCAGAACAGCAGGCCTGGCATTTCATCAAGACCGTGAAGCTTGAGAATGGTGACCTGCCTCCTGTGCTCGATGTGGAGCATAAACCCAAGAACCAGACTGACGAACAGTTCAAACTGTCCGTACTCGAATGGCTTAGCATCGTGGAGAACCATTATCGTATAAAGCCCATCATCTACACCTATTTTAAATTTAAGACGCGCTATCTCAACGATACCATCTTCAACCAGTATCCCTATTGGATAGCCCATTACTACGTTGACTCCCTTGAGTACCAGGGGCCTTGGAAGTTCTGGCAGCACACCGATGTGGGACGTCTGCCAGGTATCAAGGGCAGTGTAGACTTTAATATTTACAACGGCTCCTACTACGACCTCCGGCAGATGACCATAGGCTCGCAGGAGACCATTGGAGAGAAAGCCTATAGTGAATAGAAAAAAGCGCTTCAGTTCGAGGCGCTTTTCTCTTCCGATACGATATAGACGGGTCTATGCTTACTCTCGTGGAAGATGCGGCCCAGGTATTCTCCGATGACACCCAGCGAAAGCAGTTGTGCGCCACCAAGAAAGAGCATGACCACCATGATGGTAGGATAACCGCGTACTATCTCTCCGAAGAATACCGTGTTGAACAGGATATACACCATATAGCAGAACGCACATAGTGAGCAGATCAGTCCCAGAATGGTGGCAATACGCAGGGGCGAGGTGGTATACGACGTGATGCCCTCTATCGATAACCTCAGCAATCGCCAGAAGTTAAACGACGACTGCCCCTCAAGTCTGTCACCCTGTTCAAAGAGAATCTCCTTCTTGCGGAATCCGATCCAACAGTACATGCCCTTCGTGTAACGCTGCGTCTCCCTGAGCTCCTTGAGGGCATCGATGCATTTTCGGTCCAGCAGTCGGAAATCGCCTACGTTCTGCAGGATGTCTATGTCCGACATTCTCTGCAGCAGACCGTAGTAGACCATCGTCAGCTGTTTCCTTAGCCAAGGCTCCTGACCACGATCGGTGCGACGGGCATAGACGTCCTCATAGCCTGCTTCCCATTCCTTCAGCATGGCGGGGATGGCTGAGGGCGGATGCTGAAGGTCGGCATCCATGATCACTACGCAGTCGCCATGGGCATGGTCGAAGCCTGCCAGCATGGCTGCCTCCTTTCCGAAATTGCGCGACAGGGATACGTAGCCAAAACGCTGGTCGCCCAGGTTCATCTCCTTAATCTTCTCCAGCGTATGGTCCTTGCTGCCGTCGTTTACCAGCAATATCTCCCAGAGATAGCCGTCCTGCTTTTGCATCAGTTCCTTGAGGGCCGCCTCCAGTCGTGGCAGAGAGGCCTCTTCGTTATAGCACGGGATGAGTATCGTTACAGTCTTCATAATCACGCTTACAGAGTTCGTATGTCAGTTTAAGCCAGATAATAGTCACTGGCAGGGCCTTGAGCGAGTAGGGCTTGATGACCTCGCGCCAGAGTGGCTTATAGAAAAGGTCTGATGACGACATCGAGGTGAGGATAAACGCCAGCACCATCAGCGCCACGTCCCACTTGCTGCGTTTCCACGGGGCTGCCGTATACCAGATGGCCACACCTGTCATTGCGATGATATAGCCGTAGTTCTCCGAACTGGTGGCGAAGAGGATGATGAACATCAGTACCGAGGCCAGGATGGTCTGTCGGAAGGCCATATGCTGGTATTGCTTGAATCTCAGGTAGGGCAGTGCAAAGAGCACCATTCCTGGAATCATCAGCCACAAATCGCTGTAGGTGGCACACTGCGATACTTTCCTCACGATGCCCAGAAGCGACACGTTTTGCCCTGCAGCAAACTGGTTCAGCTCGTTCTTGTGCACCAGCACGTCGTACCACGCCAGATACTGCTGAGAGATGTAGTCCACGCCAAACACTAGCATTGGCAGCACCAGCAGTATCGCTGTCCATGCAGCGGTCCAGCCTATCAGCTTCAGCTTGTGGCGTGAGAAGGGGAGGAAGGCCAGGCCCACGATGCCAAACAGCTTTGTCGTCGTACCCAAGGCTATCAGTAGGGCCGCCCATCGGTCCTCTTCCTTGTCGATCAGATAGAACGAGAAGATGAGGATGGCCAGTATCAGGCTGTTGCTCTCAGAGTCGAGCGTACAGAGATAGGCCTCTGCCGCCACAAACCACAAGATGAATACCTGTTGGTATCTCGTGAAGCATGTCTTCCGGATGCTCCAGAAAGGCACTACCGTAATGATCAGCATCCACAACAGTCGCCCCATCTGGTAGGGCAACACGGCAAGAGGCGCCATCAATACCGTGAACAGTGGCCCGTAGAGGAAATAATTGCCGTCCTCGGGATAGATGATATAGAGCGGCATCTGCTGCCATGCGTGCCAGAAAGAATGGTAGAAGATGGAGTAGTCCAGATCAAACGCATCACGCAGCCATCTGCTGAGCCAGGGTATCAGCGCCATGATCAGCCATCCAGCGAAAATCACACGGAAATCAGAGAGCCATTCTTTTAGTTTCTTCATCATAATGTTTGTAATTCCTTTAATTCTTCTGCAAATATACGACTATTTTCTGATATAATATATAAACCTCGCAACATTTTTATAAATTCAATGCAACAAATTTAATTTTTGTAAACTTTTGGGGCAAAATCTTAAAATCTTTTAAATCTCAAGAAGGTGTCCCGACTTTTGGTACAACCCTCGTTCTATTTTTGTAGCCGATAACTCGAATGTCGAACTAAAAACTTACAATGATGGCAGAATTATTTTTATTGGTTATGATGGTTGTCTCGCTTGGCGAGATGCTGAGAGGTTATGTGAACGTGTCGAATAATAAGAGGTAAAGGGTAATTTTCTGCCAAATATTTGGCTGCTTCTTGATTATTCATTATCTTTGCAACAGCGAAAGTGTGTTATAATTGAAACAGGATTATGAAACCAGCTCAGATATTCCATCAGTACATCTGGATCATCAATACGCTCAAGGCTTACCGTAAGCTCACCCTCGAGGAAATCAGCCGGAAATGGCAGGAGGATGAAGTGGCTGACGGAAATCCGTTGAGTCGATCGTCATTCAATCGTCATCGTGATGCAATCCTCAGCATGTTTGGTGTCGTCATTGAGTGCGAGCCAAGGTCGTATAAGTACTACATCTGCAATCCGGAGGTGGTAAACGACGACAGCATCGAACGGTGGCTCTTCTCAACACTTACCGTTCATGGGGTATTGGCTGACAGTGCTGCGGTGAAGGAGCGCTTTGTGCTGGAGAATGTGCCAGCAGGGTTGGAATATCTGGAAACGATTATTACGGCCATTAAGACCGATCGTCGTATTCGCTTGGGTTACAGGAAGTTCGGTAAAGAGGGCTATGTGAAAACCGTTTGTCCTTATGCCTTGAAGCTATTTCACCAACGTTGGTATCTGCTGGCCCGAAACGATGAGGATCAGATGCGCATCTACGCCTTTGACCGTATGACGATGGCCGAGATGACCAGTGAGACTTTCGAGATGCCTGATGGCTTCTCGCCACAAACCTATTTCTCAGAATACTTCGGTGTGCTGGCGGATGAGACTCCCATGGCCCATGTCGTGGTCAGAGCCCATAAATGGATGCCCAACTATCTGCGTACCCTGCCACTGCATCATTCGCAGCGCGAACTGGCCTCAACGGAACACTATACTGACTTTTCCTATGATATCCGTCCTACGTCAGACTTTATTGGCGAGCTCTTGCGGCATGCTGATGGCATCGAGGTTCTCGAGCCATTGGAACTCAGACAGAAAGTGGAGCATCTCTTAAACGAGATGCTGAAGAGATATCACTGATACCTCCCCAGCATCCTACTTGTCTACATACCCATGCACGAGGTGGCTCCCAGTGCTGTGAGTACGGCCGTGATAAAGCCCTTCAGACTCAGAGGCTCCTTGGTGTCGGCCTCGGGATAGTACTGGCCGTAACCGGCGTTGTACTGGTTCTTGTTCTTCCGGAGATTCACCGGAAATGCAATTACTTCACTTGCCATAATTTTTTAGTGTTTAGTGTTTAGTGATTAGTGATTAGTGTTCTCTCTGCAACCTTCCGAACTTCCCGCCTGCGCACTGCGATCGTCTCTTCTGAATCACACTGCGAAGGTACGAAATATTTTGCGACTATGCAAGCAAAAATATCTTCTGAAAATACTTATACGAACTTATATGAACTTTCCCCTACATCCAGCCACGCTCTGCCTGGCTCAAGTTCAAGACCCTGTTGCTCGAAGATCCTGATCTATCGGGCTTCGCTAAGCAGCGCCGACGAACGTTTCTTCCGAGTGAAGTCAACATTATTTACCAACATCTGGGGCATCCATAGAGTGCCCCGTTTTCGTGGTTTAGAACGTGTTTTGAGAGCCCTAAAGCACGCTCGAACTTTATGACGAGTAAACCTTTGGTTTGTGACGGGCAAACTCCGACTTTATGACGGGCAAAATTCAGGTTTATAGGTGGTAACTTTGGAGTAAGCATGGAGGCTGTAAATAATGTAAGGAAAATTTGTGTTTTAAGGTTGGCAAAGTTTCAAAGTTTCAAGTTTCAAAACGCTATTTCAATAATCGCCAAAACCTCTCTAAGAATATTATAATTTATATTATATATTTATATATAATATAAATTATAATATTTAATAATACTACTTAATACAACTTTCATTTTCGTGCATCTCCAATCTCCGATTCATACCCAAATCCCGAAAAAACCATTTTTCAAAGTCCATTTGAAACTTGAAACTTGGAACTTGGGCGTGGACTGTGTTTTCCCATGGGATAAGCTGATGAGTGACCATATTGGGATGGAAGTTGTTATTTAATAGTAAAAATGGCAGCAAAGTTTTGGAACTTTTCCATAGGTTATTAAAGAAAGTTAAATTATAGAGGGTGTCCTGCGATTTGGGACATGTTAATACTATATTTGCAACCAAATTACTAAAATAAGGTGTAATCATAATTGTAATTGCCGATTAGTGAAAGATTCTATTTAATATAAAAGAGGTTTATGAAAGTGAATTGTAAGGCATTAGGTGGCTTGTTTGAGTTCAAGTACTATACGGGTGGTGATGTGAATGATCTGACTGATGAGGAGTTGGATATTCTGAGGGAAGAGGTAAATCGCTTGCAAGAAGAAATAGAAGCAAGGAGTCCGAAAAAAAAGGATGATAGTAAGCACCAGATATCCAAAGATATATTGAGTGATGATGAAATCCCTTACGAGGTAAGGATGAAGTATATCATCGATGCCTATAGGAAAGATAAGGTGAAGTGGGGTAAGCTGGCCGAATATGCAAAGCATCTAGAAGCAGAGGTTATAAGGTTAAAAGAGATTCTTATAGAAAACGGTTATACTGATAATTCGGTTATTGGCGATTACGAGCCAAGTAAAGAACGTGAAGTAATACGAGAATTACGCGCCCAAGTAAACCAATTGAAGAATGAGAACATAGAACTGAAAAAGAAGACAAATAGCGTTGATGTTACAGCTCTTGAGAGCATGATAAGCACATTTCCTCTTAAAATATATAAAGGACTAAGTTTTAAGAGCATCATTGATAGTCAAAAGGATTATATTAATGAATTGCAAGAAATCCTCGATAAGAACGATATACCCTATGCCCCACAAGAGCCCGTTAATAGCTTAGAGAGGGATGGTGTTGATGAAATCATGGTGGATGCTGGCAAGTATCTTAAGATGCACAAAGAAACAATAGAAAAAATAATTGAGAAATGGGAATCTATGTAGGATGCATACTTTGCATGCAGATAAAAAGATAACGAGTCAAAAACTCCCAAATCCAGCATTGCCTTCTATGCCATTATGGGAATATTGCAATAAGATGTCAAGAAGAAGATTATGGCGAAAGAAGAAATAATTTATATTGAACCCTTTGTAGGTGTGGTGGGGCTATGCTTTTCTATATGTTACATCAATACCATACGGAGCGTATAAAAGAACCTGCCTATTTGGAAAAGACGGCATAAACTATATAATCATAAGAAACTACCAAAATCAACAACTATGGCTAAAAGGAGTATAATAACGGTAAAGGATGTGAGTATCAGAACAATGACCGTCAACGGTATTGACTACATCTGCATTACAGATATCGCTAAACAGAAAAACGAAATTGACCCTGCTGGTGTCATTGCCAATTGGATGCGTAATCGTAACACCATTTAGTATCTCGGTTTGTGGGAAACTCTATATAATCCGAATTTTAACCCCCTCGAATTCGAGGGGTTTAGAAATCAGGCAGGTCTGATTACTTCTATCGAGATTGCGGAGCTGACTGGTAAGATGCACAAACATGTGATGGAGGCCATCCGAAAAATGGAGCCCGCCTGGGAATCTGAACGAGGGACGAATTTTCGGCTCTCGCAAATCCGAGAGAAAATCTCGAACAATGGCTACAATCGTCTGCCAGAGGTGTTTACTAAAGAAGATGTCATCAGCGTTTATACAGACGTGAGAGTTTAGCGGCGGCGGAACTCGGAGCAGGTGATGGCGGTGGCGATGGCTACGTTGAGGCTGTCGGCCGTCTCACCATCGTGGAAATCGGGGATAAGCAGGCGACGGTTAACGCGCTGACGCACGGCTTCGGAGATGCCATTGCCCTCGTTGCCCATGACGATGAGCCCCTCTTTTGTAAGCTGCTGGGTGTAGATGTTCTCACCATCGAGCAGGGTGCCGTAGACGGGAAAGTCGGTGGGCAGCGAGTCGAGAAAGGAAGGAAGATTAGTATATATAATGTTCACGCGCGCAATGCTGCCCATCGTGGCTTGTACCACTTTGGGGTTCCAAGCATCGACAGTATCTTCGGAACAGATGATGTCGGAGATGCCAAACCAGTCGGCGATGCGGATGATGGTGCCCAGGTTGCCAGGATCTTGGACACCATCGAGGGCGATGGAGAGGGAGCCCAATTTAGAGGGAACCATATTGGGGATAGGGAAGAGGGCGAGGACTTGCTGGGGGTGCTGCTGGAAGCTGAGGCGACGGAGTTCATCGTCAGTAACTGATGTTATTGAAGATTGAAGATTGAAAATTGAAAAGTGAGAGTTCTCGGCTATCCAGGCAGGGGTGGCGAAGATGGCATGTGGCTGGTAACGCTTCAGGAGGTCGCCTACGACTTTAGTGCCCTCGGCCACAAAGAGCCCCTCTCGGTTGCGGAACTTCTTCTGTTCGAGTTGGCGAACGTATTTAATTTGGTTCTTACTAATCATTATTTTGTATTTTGTGTGCAAAAATACAAAAAATTGATTACCTTTGCAAGCAAAATGGAGAAAAAAGAAGAAGTAAGAAGGAAGAATAAAGTTGTATATGGAGTTAGAAGGAGTTCTTCTATCTCCTTTTTCCTCATCCTAACTGCTTTCATCTTCTTTTCCAGTTGTTCTGCGACGCGCGACCTGTCTGACAATGAGCTGATGCTCGACAAAGTGAAGGTGGTTGCCGACGGGAAATACAAGGATATCAATACGTATCAGTTGAAGAATTATGTGCGCCAGAAGGGCAATGCGCGTTGGTTCTCGTCGATGAAGATACCTCTGGGCGTGTATGCGATGGCGGGCAAGGACAGCTCGTGGATCAATCGTACGCTGAGACAGATGGGTGAGGCGCCAGTGGTGTATGACACCCTCTTGGCGCGCCAGACCTGTGAGGACCTGCAGATGGCCCTGCAGAACAAGGGGTATCTCGATGCGGAGGTGGAGTTGCATGTAGACAAGAAGAAGCATAAGAAGATTGACGCCATTTACCTATTAAGACCTGGGCAGCCCTATACGGTGAATACCTATACGACGGACATCCGCGACTCCGTGATTGCGGAGCTGCTGAAAGACCGGAAGACGCTGTTGCACGAGGGGATGCAGTTTAATGCTGAGACGATGGCCTCGGAGCGCTCCCAGATCTCGTCGTATCTTCAGGATCGCGGCTATTTCCGGTTCCATAAGGAGTATGTGACCTATCATGCGCAGAAGGACGCAGCGCATCACCATGTGGCGCTGACACAGGTGCTCCATCCGTATCAGGTGGGGGATGAAGTGCTGCGCGATACGCTGCACAGCCAGTATGGCATTCGGAAGGTGAGCTACGGCAGTGGCTTGGCTGACGACTCAGTGATCCATCTGCGCCAGCGGGTGCTCGAAGAGAATACTTTCCTGAAGGCGGGTGGACTCTATTCTGCCAGCGACCTTCAGAATACCTACAACCACTTCGGTAGGCTTGGGGCTGTGAGGTACACGAACATCAGTTTCGAACAGGTTCCTGATACGACGTTGCTCGACGCCATGATTCAGGTTCAGACGAACAAGCCCTCGACTATCAGTTTCCAGCCAGAGGGCACGAATACGGCTGGTGATTTTGGTGCTGCAGCCTCGTTGACGTATCAGAACCGTAATCTGTTCCGAGGGTCTGAGACCTTCAGTGTTCAGCTGCGTGGCGCCTATGAGGCCATTAAGGGGCTGGAGGGCTATAGCAATCAGGACTATATCGAATATAGCTTAGAGAGCCGACTCTCGTTCCCGAGGTTTATCTTCCCCTTCCTGAGTCGCGACGTGAGGCGGAGGATTACGGCCACGAGTGAACTGACGCTACTCTACGACTCGCAAGACCGTCCGGAGTTCCATCGCCGCGTTCTTTCTGCAGGATGGCACTACCAGTGGAGACCCCAGAACCGTCACCACAGTTACAACTTCGACCTGATAGACCTGAACTACGTGTTCATGCCTTGGATCAGTGAAACGTTCCGTAAAGAGTATCTGGACAATACAACGAACTCGAATGCCATCCTGCGCTATAACTATCAGAACCTGTTTATCATGCGCATGGGGTTCGGCTATAGTTTCAATACGGGTAAGATGGCGCTGAAGACGCACTTGGAAACGGCCGGAAACCTTTTGGATGTCTGTGCCCGATCGTTTGGCGGACAGAGGAATGCCCTGGGACAATACAAGGTGTTTGACATTGCCTATGCACAATATGTGAAGGCCGACTTCGAATTTACCAGACAGCTGGCGGGTGGCAAGAACGACCAGTTGGTGTTTCATTTCGGTTTGGGTGTGGCCTATCCTTACGGCAACAGCGATGTGCTGCCATTTGAGAAGCGTTACTTCTCGGGTGGTGCCAACAGTGTGAGAGGCTGGAGCGTGAGAAGTCTGGGTCCAGGAAGCTATAAGGACAAGGATGGTAAGATTAACTTCATCACCCAGACGGGCGACATGAAGCTCGACCTGAACTTGGAGTACAGGATGAAGCTCTTCTGGAAATTCAGCGGAGCACTCTTTGCCGATGCGGGTAATATCTGGACCCTGAGGGACTATAAGGACCAGCCTGGCGGACAATTGACACTGGATAGTCTGATAAACGACTTGGCTGTGAGCTACGGACTGGGATTGCGACTGAACTTCGACTATTTCATCCTGCGTTTTGATCTCGGTATGAAGGCCATCAACCCTGCCTTTGAGACGGAGAACGAAGCTCACTATCCGTTGATTCATCCCGACTTTGGTCGTGATCTGGCTTTTCACTTCGCTGTAGGTCTTCCGTTCTAATACAAAATTAATCCAAATTTTTTTGGTTTTTTACTCACTTATTCGTACCTTTGCACGAAAATTTAATTGAAATGTTGAAATTTATATCGTTTGGAAGCGGAAGCAGTGGAAACTGCTACTACCTCGGTACCGCCACAGACGCTCTGATGATAGATATTGGCATTGGCTTGCGCACCCTTAAAAAACACTGTAGGGACTATGGCATTAGCCTTAGTGATGTGAAGCATGTGCTGATTACGCACGACCATGCCGACCATATCAAGTCGGTGGGGTCGTTTAGTCATGACTACACGCTGCCCGTCTATGCCACACCGAAGGTTCATGCGGGTATCGACCATAACTATTGCATTACGCGGAAGGTGGCCGATGATATGAAGATGATGCTGACGGTGGGTGAGGAAGTGCAGATAGGCGAGTTTCTGGTGCGCCCTTTTATGGTGCCGCACGACGCTTCGGAGAATGTGGGCTATGAGATCCATGTGGAAGGTGTGAACTTTGTGATCATCACCGATGTGGGCTGCATCACCGACGACATCAAGGAGGCCATCTCGCACGCCGACTATTTGGTGATTGAGGCGAATCACGATGTGGAGATGCTGGCTAACGGACCTTATCCTGCCTATCTGAAACAGCGTATTCAGAGTGAGAGCGGTCACCTGTCGAATGATTCTTGTGGCCGGGCATTGGCAGAGAATATGACGGAAAGGTTGAAGCACGTGTGGCTCTGCCATCTGAGTGAAGAGAACAACCATCCGGAGTTGGCCCGTAAGACGGTGGAGTCGATTCTTCGCAGCTATGGCATCATTCCCGGCAAGGATATGGAGTTGGAGGTGCTGAGAAGGACGATGCCGACGGGCATGTACGAATTAAGTATTTAGAGAAATGAAAGAGGTGATTGTAAAGGATGCGGATTTGCAGCAGGCAGCCCTGGAGGGTATGGATGCCTTTATCGGTGTGTTTCTGAAGGCCATCCACGAGGCCATCGGTGGTGAACTGAAGGCAGAGAACATGGGAGAGTTGAACAGCGACCAAATAACGCTGCTCTCGTGGGAGATACTGCATGAGGAACTGATGGATGGTGGATTCGTTCAGTTGATACACAACGGCTATGGTCCGTTTATCTTCAAGAACCCCTTTGCCAAAGCCTTGCGTCAGTGGGAGATGCGCGGACCGTCGAAGATGATCTACGATGCCCACACACTCTGGCTGAAATACCGCGAGGAGATCGAGAAGGACTGCTCGGACGAGGAGTTTATGGCATTATTTGAGCGTTATCCTGAGTTTGAAGACCTCGACGACCTCTTTATAGAGAACGAGGAGGAGTGGACGGAGGATATCGCGCACTATATTGATGACCATCTGGAGCGCTTTGCGAAGATTATTGAAAATTGAAGGTCGCGATTAAGTGAGAACAGAGCTAAGCTTGCTTAAGCTATGTCGAACGTGAGCGAGCTCGATGTGAAACATCAAAATTGAAAATTGAAAATTGAATAAGACAGAGGAACAGCTCAGGAAAAAGAGCCCGATACAAATCAAGAACAAGAAGGCCTCATTTGAGTACTTCTTTATTGAGACCTACACGGCAGGTATTGTGCTGACGGGTACGGAGATCAAATCTATCCGTTTGGGTAAAGCCAGTCTGGTGGATACCTATTGTACCGTCATCAATGGAGAGCTGTGGGTGAAAGGCATGAGCGTGAGTCCCTATTTCTACGGGACATACAACAACCACGAGATGAAGCGCGACCGCAAGCTGCTGTTGACGAAAAAGGAGATACGCGCCTTGGAGAGTGCCACGAAACAGACGGGTTACACCATTGTGCCCACACTTGTGTTTATCGATAACAAAGGCCGCGCAAAGATGGATATCGCCCTGTGCAAGGGTAAGAAGGAGTATGACAAGCGTCAGACCCTGAAAGAGAAGGAGGACCGCAGGGAAATGGACAGGGTGATGAAACATTATTGAAGATTGAAAATTGAAGATTGAAGATTGAAAATTGAAGATTGAAAATTGAAGGGACTTAACGAGATAATCAGGGAACGGATACTCATCCTCGATGGAGCGATGGGTACGAAGATACAGACTTACGGTCTTACGGAAGAAGACTTCCGGGGAGACCGTTTTGCGCATTTTACGGGTCAGATGAAGGGTAACAACGACGTGCTCTCGCTGACGCGTCCCGATGTGATTGCCGATATCCACCGCCTGTATCTGGAGGCAGGGGCAGATATCATTGCCACCAACACTTTCAGTAGTCAGCGCATCTCGCAGGCCGACTATCATCTGGAGGCTGAGGCATATGAGATGGCCTTTGAGGGGGCCGGGATTGCGCGACAGGTGGCGGATCAGTTCTCTACGGAAGAGAAACCGCGATTCGTGGCTGGTTCGATGGGACCCACCAACAAGACTTGTTCGATGTCGCCCGATGTGAGTGATCCTGCGAAACGTGACCTGACGTATGACGAGCTTCTGGCAGCCTACGAGGAACAGGCTGATGCCTTGATAGCGGGTGGGGTGGACGCCCTGTTGATTGAAACCATTTTCGACACGCTGAACGCAAAGGTGGCTATCGATGCCGCTACTCGTGTGATGACAAGAAGAGGGGTGGAGCTGCCGATTATGATCTCCGTGACGGTGAGCGATCTGGCAGGTCGTACGCTGAGTGGTCAGACGCTCGACGCTTTTCTTGCCAGCATCAGTACTTATAAGATCTTCTCCGTAGGACTGAACTGCTCGTTTGGTGCCACGCAGATGAAACCTTTCCTTCGTGAACTCGCTAAGCGCGCACCTTATTATATTAGTGCCTATCCTAATGCTGGATTGCCCAATTCGATGGGTCTCTATGATGAGACGGCAGAGACGATGGCGCCGAAGATGGGCGAACTCGTAGATGAGGGATTGGTAAACATTATCGGTGGCTGCTGTGGTACGGATGAGACATTCATTGCTGCCTATGTGCCGTTGGTAGAAGACAAGAAGCCGCATGTGCCAGTGGAAAAGCCCCGTTATATGTGGCTCTCTGGTCTGGAGCTGTTGGAGGTAACGCCCGAGGTGCAGTTCGTGAACGTGGGTGAGCGCTGTAACGTGGCTGGCTCGCGCAAGTTCCTGCGACTGATAAAGGAAAAAAGTTACGATGAGGCCATCGGCATTGCCCGTAAGCAGGTGAGTGATGGTGCCCTCGTGATTGATATCAATATGGATGACGGCCTGCTTGATGCCAAGGCCGAGATGGTGAACTTCCTGAATATGATTGCTGCAGAGCCCGATATCGCTAAGGTACCTGTGATGATCGACTCCTCTGACTGGGAGGTGATTCGTGCGGGCTTGAAGTGTGTGCAGGGAAAAAGCATCGTGAACTCGATCTCGTTGAAAGAGGGTGAGGAGAAGTTCCTGGAACATGCTCGCGACGTAAAGCGCTATGGAGCTGCTGTGGTGGTGATGTGTTTCGATGAAGAGGGCCAGGCCACGAGCTACGAGCGTCGTATAGCGATTGCCGAGAGGGCCTATCGTCTGCTGACGGAGAAAGTGGGGATGAATCCCTTGGATATTATCTTCGACCCCAACGTGTTGGCTGTGGCTACGGGGATGGAAGAGCATGATGCCTATGCCGCTGATTTTATCCGTGCGGCAGGATGGATTCACGAAAACCTGCCTGGTGCTCATATCAGTGGTGGTGTGAGTAACCTGAGTTTTTCGTTCCGTGGCAACAACTATATCCGTGAGGCCATGCATGCCGTGTTCCTCTATCACGCCATTCAGAAAGGAATGGACTTTGGTATTGTGAATCCTGCAACGAAGGTGACTTATGCCGATATCCCCCAAGATCAACTTGATGTGATTGAGGATGTGATCCTTAACCGTAAGAAGGGTGCAGCAGAGGCATTGATAGAACTCGCCAACAGATTGATGGAGGCGGGGGAAGCTGGGGGGAAGGCTCCTGATGCGGTAAAGACCACTGTAGCCTGTCCCCCGGATCTGCCTTTGGAAGAACGATTGGAGAAAGCTCTTGTGAAAGGCATCGCCGATCATCTGGAAGCCGATTTGAAGGAGGCCTTGGAGGTATATCCTCATGCGGTAGACATCATTGAAGGTCCGCTGATGGCGGGTATGAACACTGTGGGGCAGTTGTTTGGCGAAGGCAAGATGTTCCTGCCTCAGGTGGTAAAGACTGCCCGTACGATGAAACAGGCCGTAGAGATTCTACAACCATATATCGAGGCAGAGAAAACAGCTGGTGGCAAGAGTGCAGGAAAGGTGCTGTTGGCCACGGTGAAAGGCGATGTACACGACATCGGCAAGAATATTGTAGGTGTGGTGATGGCCTGTAACAATTATGAGATTATCGACATGGGTGTGATGGTGCCTGCCGAGCAGATTGTACGTAAGGCAAAGGAGGAAGAGGTGGACATCATTGGTCTGAGTGGACTGATAACACCGAGTCTGGAGGAGATGGTGAATGTGGCTAAGGAACTCCAGCGGGCAGGGATGAATATCCCCATCATGATTGGTGGTGCTACGACGAGTGAACTCCATGTGGCACTGAAGATAGCACCAGTATATTCTGCTCCCGTGGTGTGGTTGAAGGATGCCTCTCAGAATGCTCTCGTTGCTGCCCGTCTGATGAACGATGAGCAGAAGGTGGAGCATGAGTTGGCTGAGAAATATCAGCATTTGCGTGAGGAATACCATCAGGAGCAGGAAAAGCTATCTTCACTCGAAGAAGCGAGAAAAAACAAGTTGGAGCTTTTTTAATTGAAGATTGAAGATTGAAAATTGAAGATTGAAGATTGAAAATTGAAGATTGAAAATTAAAATGATGATGATAAAGAAGATTATAATGTTGGTTATGGCAGTGCTGCTGGCTCTGCCAGCAGTGTGCCAGAAGCGTGAGATGCGTGGCGCATGGATACAATGTGTGAACGGACAGTTCCAGGGTCTGGGTACAGTGAAGATGCAGCAGACACTGAGTTATCAGCTCGATGAGTTGCAGAAAGATGGTGTGAATGTGATTATCTTCCAAGTACGTCCAGAGTGCGACGCCCTTTACGAGAGTAAGTTGGAGCCGTGGAGCCGTTTCCTTACAGGTGTCCAGGGGAAGGCTCCGTCGCCCTATTGGGATCCCCTGCAGTGGATGATTGACGAATGCCATAAGCGTGGGATGGAACTGCATGCCTGGATCAATCCTTATCGTGCCAGGACGAAGACCACAAAAACTTTGGCCTCCAGTCATATCGCCAAGCGTGCACCACAGACCTGTTTTGAGTATGACGATCTGTTGATTCTGAATCCTGGTATCCCAGAAAACCGCGACTATATCTGTGAGGTGGCTAAAGACATCGTGACTCGTTACGATGTGGATGGTATTCACATGGACGACTATTTCTATCCTTATCCTGCTGCAGGGCAGACAATTCCCGACGCCCAACAGTTCCGTCAGAATTCAAATGGTATCAAGGATATCAAGGACTGGCGCCGCTATAATGTAAACCTGTTTGTGGAGCAGTTCTATAAGACCATCCACGAGGCTAAGCCCTGGGTAAAGGTGGGAATCTCTCCCTTCGGTATCTATCGTAACAAGCGCAGTTCTGAGATTGGCAGTAATACCAATGGTACGCAGAATTATGACGACCTCTATGCCGACATCCTGTTGTGGGTGAACAATGGCTGGTTGGACTACTGCGTGCCTCAGATTTATTGGGAGATAGGTAATAAGGCTGCTGATTACGAGACACTGATCAAGTGGTGGAACCAGTATGCTGGTGCCCGTCCACTGGTGATTGGTGAGGATGTGGAGCGTACGGTGAAGTTTGCTGATGCCAAAGCCCCCAATCAGCACCAGCAGGCTGCGAAGATGGCACTCCATCGTCAGCTGCCCTATGTGAAGGGTACGGTGTTGTGGTATGCCAAGGCTGCTGTGGATAATGTGGGTAACTATGGTACGAATCTCCGAAAGAACTATTGGCGTTATCCTGCGCTGCAGCCTTCAATGGAGTTTATAAGTGATAAAGCACCAAAGAAGGTACGTAAGGTGAAGCCTGTGTGGACGAGTGATGGTTATGTGCTTTTCTGGACGGCTCCAAAGAGTAAGGACTGGCGCGACCAGGCTACGAAATATGTGGTGTATCGCTTCGCACAGGGCGAGAAGCAGGATTTGAATGATCCTACGAAGATCTGTGCAATCACCGAGCAGACGTTCTTCAAACTGCCTTATGAGAATGGCAAGGAGAAGACGGTCTATGTAGTAACGGCCCTGAACCGTTTGCAGAACGAGAGTAAACCTGTTGCAAAGAAAATAAAATTGTAAGCGTTATGATGAGGAGGAATCAAGGATTACTGTTGGGAGCGTGGCTCATAGCTATTGCTTCTCTATTCTCTGCCTGTGGTAATAGGAATAGTATGTCGCCCGAGGAGTTGCAACATAAGCTCGACAGTGTGAAGGCAATTGAGATCCGCGAGAAGCTCGAGGCTCAGGGTATCAATCTTCAGAGTTCCGACAATCCTGTGAAGCAGTTCTTCGACAGTTTGGAAATCCAACCATTGCCCGTCAGTTATACGGAGGACTATGTGCGTTACCTTCCAGACTTCAAGCCTGTACCAGATGAAATCGTGAAGTACCTGAGTTTCGAAGGGCATCACCCAAAGGCTGTGGCTCTGCCTGAAAGCTTGGGGGCGAGAATGATCCTGTTGGCTGCTGATGAGACCAATGAGAAGGACCGTTATTCCATCTATATTTATTCGCTCGACGATGAGTATCTGCCTGTGGATAAGCTGTGCCTGTATGCCTTGGAGGATGAGAATGATGAATTCAGTATTGAGACAGAGGAACTGGTTCAGTATTTCTCCATTACCAGCGACTACGAAATCCACCTGATAGATTTCTCTAAGCAGGCCAATAAGACACGTACGGAAGAGGTCTATTATCTTGACCCCGCCCGTAAGTTCGTCTTACAGAAGAGTGAGATTGTTGAATAATCAGTTTAGTCTTTCAGCAAACCTTCGAGGAAACTGTTCAGGTCGTCGTCGAGACCTTCCATGAGGTCGGGATCGATGATGACGGTTTCGTCGTCCACGAGATAAAGCTCTGCCACCGACTCCTTGTCGTCGTCCTCTAATACGAGCGAGAAGGGCTTGAGGATTGACATGTTCTCTATGGTGTTCTTCATCTTCTCGATGCACTTGCGGAAGACGGAAGGAATCTGCTCGTAGAAGTTCTCGTCAGTATTGTTTATCCATTCTTCCACGACACAGCGATCCAGTTCCACGTCATTATCATCGTAGGCCCTGATTTCACCCGTTTCCTGCGATACGCGGAAATGGATGTCGGTCATGGTGTTAGCCTCCTGTTCAGGAGGGAACTTGGCGGCTATCTTCCGGATGGCGCGCTCAATCTGCTGAAGGGTCTGTTCGCTGGTTTTCATTATTCCTATATTTATTTCCGCCACAAAAGTACTAAAAAACCTTCGTAACTGCAAACGATTACGATTATTTTTTCAAAAAAAAATTAATTATTGCTACAGAATTCTCATTTTCTTCGTACCTTTGCAGAGTGCATACTAAAATAAGTCATTCAGGAATCGTTGAATCGATAAGTGAGGGGTGTGTTAAAGTGCGTATCCTGCAGACATCGGCTTGTGCGGCCTGTAAGGTGGCCAGTCACTGCAACGCCTCTGATAAGAAGGTGAAGATTGTGGACGTGTTCTGCGACGATGCTGCCACTTATCAGGCAGGTCAGGAGGTGGTGGTATCAGCCTCAAAGGAAGTAGCAGCCCATGCGTTACTCTTAGGTTTTGGAATACCTTTCCTTCTTTTGATCCTCTCCTTGATTTTGACTTTGAAACTGACTGGTAATGAGGGCATTGCTGCGCTCGTGGCTCTGGCTTCACTCGTGCCGTACTACTTCATCCTCTGGCTGTGTAAAGACCGCATCCGTCAACAGCTGGCGTTTTCTTTGGAAAGAAACTAATTACAAATTAAAACAGATACGTTATGAATTTCATCTTGATTGCAGTAATTGTCTTGGGTGCTATTGGCTTGATAGCAGCCGTGGTGCTGTTTGCCGCCTCCAAGAAGTTTGCTGTCTATGAGGATCCCCGTATTGCACAGGTGGGCGAGGTGTTGCCAGGTGCCAACTGCGGTGGATGTGGATTCCCTGGTTGTAGCGGTATGGCAGATGCCCTCGTGAAGGGTGCCGATGCTGGAAGCCTCGACGGACTCTTTTGTCCTGTTGGTGGTGCTGAGACCATGGGAAAGGTGGCAGACTTGTTAGGCATGGCCATTGCCAACTCTGAGCCGATGGTGGCCGTAGTGAGATGTAATGGTACATGTGAGAATCGTCCGAAGATTGCAGAGTATGCAGGTCTTCGTACCTGTGCTGCGATGCACGCATGTGGCGCTGGAGAGACAGCTTGCGGTTTTGGGTGCCTGGGTTGTGGTGACTGTGTGGAGGCTTGTCAGTTTGATGCCATCCACGTTAATCCTGAAACGGGCATTGCCGAGGTCGACGAGGAGAAGTGTACTTCTTGCGGTGCCTGTGTGAAGGCTTGTCCACGTAACATCATTGAACTACGCAAGAAAGGTCCGAAGGGTAGGAGAGTGTATGTATCATGTGTCAACAAGGATAAAGGTCCTGTGGCCATGAAGGCTTGTACTGTCAGCTGTATCGGTTGTGGCAAGTGTGAGAAGGAATGTAACTTCGGTGCTATTACCGTTGAGAACAATCTTGCCTACATCGACTTCCAGAAGTGCCGTCTGTGTCGGAAGTGTGTTACCGCATGTCCCAAAAAGGCTATCCTCGATGTCAACTTCCCAACGCCTGCACCTGCTCCGAAACCCAAAGAGGCTCCAAATACTGATAGCAGTACATCCATCAAATAAGAAAGGAGATGACGAATATGAATATAAGGACATTTAGAATAGGTGGAATTCACCCAGAGGAGAATAAGTTGACCCACGAGGTAGCAACTGTTGTGGCCGAGTTGCCCAAGCAGGCTATCTTCCCGCTGAGTCAGCATATCGGTGCGCCTGCCAAGCCTGTTGTGAAGAAAGGTGACAAGGTGAAGGTGGGTACGATGATTGCTGAGGCAGGAGGTTTCGTTTCTGCCCCCATTTTCTCATCAGTCAGTGGTACGGTGTTCAAGGTTGACAGTGCCATCGACGCAACAGGTTATCGCAAGCCTGCCATTATCATTAACGTGGAGGACGATATTTGGGAAGAGACCATTGACCGTTCCGATAAGCTGGAGTTGGTGAAAGATCATCCGGAGCTGACGCCTGAAGAGATTGTCAACCGTATCAAGGACGCAGGTGTCGTAGGTATGGGTGGTGCCTGTTTCCCCACCTTTATCAAGCTGACGCCTCCTCCAACAGCCAAGGCCGAGTGTGTGATTATCAACGCCGTAGAGTGTGAACCCTATATCACAGCCGATTTCCGTCTGATGATGGAACATGCCGACGAGATCCTCGTGGGTTTGGAGTTGTTGATGATGGGTGCGAAGGTGACGACTGGTTATATCGGTATTGAGACCAATAAGATGCCTGCTATCGAACTGCTCACGCAGAAATGTGCCGAGAAGTTTAATGGCACTCAGTATCAGGTAGAGGTGGTGCCCCTGAAGCAGCGCTATCCGCAGGGTGGTGAGAAACAGTTGGTCGATGCAGTGATCCGTCGTCAGGTGCCTGCTCCTCCTGCCATCCCTGTCAATGTGGGTGCTATTGTGCAGAATGTGGGTACGGCCTTTGCTGTGTATGAGGCCGTGATGAAGCACAAGCCGTTGTTTGAGCGTTATACCACGGTGACGGGTAAGCGTCTGGCCAATCCAGGCAACTTCCTCGTTCGTATGGGAACCCCGATGCAGAATCTGATTGATGCCTGTGGTGGAATGCCCGAGGGCGATCATAAGCTGTTGGCAGGTGGGCCGATGATGGGTAAGGCGCTTACTTCTACTGAGGTGCCTATCTGTAAGGGTACTAACTCGGTGACGATTATCTCTGAGGACGAGGCCCGCCGCAAGGAACCCCAACCCTGCATCCGTTGTGCGAAGTGTGTGGGTGTCTGTCCGATGGGTCTGGAGCCTTACCTGCTCGCAAAACTCTCGGAAGTCAAGAACTGGGAGCGTGCGGAACGCGAGGATATCGTGAGCTGTATCGAGTGTGGTTCGTGCCAGTTCACCTGTCCTGCACACCGTCCTTTGCTCGACAACATCCGTCAGGGCAAATCCACTGTGATGGGTATTATCCGCAGCAGGGCTGCAAAAAAGTAATGTTCAATGTTCAATGAAATAAAATGGGAAAGTTAATTGTTTCATTATCGCCACACGCCCACGGCACCGATACCGTAGAGCGCAACATGTACGGTGTGATCATCGCCCTGATGCCTGCCCTGCTTGTGTCGTTCTACTTCTTCGGACTGGGTTCGGTCGTCGTTACTGCAACCAGTGTGGCAGCCTGCGTCTTCTTTGAGTGGGCTATCAGTAAATATATCCTGAAGCAGGAGCGCAACTCGGTGCTCGATGGCTCTGCCATCCTCACAGGTCTGCTCCTGGCGTTCAACCTGCCCTCCAACCTCCCCGTATGGATAATCCTTATCGGTGCACTCTTCGCCATTGGTGTGGCTAAGATGACGTTTGGAGGTCTGGGCAATAACCTCTTTAATCCTGCACTTGTGGGTCGTGCTGCTTTGCTTGTGGCCTTCCCTGCGCAGATGACCACTTGGCCGAAGGTAGGGCAGTGGGGGAGTTACCTCGATGCCGAGACGGGTGCCACACCGCTTTCTATCATGAAGTGGGCCATTAAGAGTGGTGATGCTTCGGTGCTTGATCAGTTACCTGATTCACTGAGTCTCTTCCTCGGAAACCATCCCGATGGTGCTGGTGCAATGGGTGAGATCTGTGCCTTGGCCCTGCTGTTAGGTCTGGCCTATATGCTGTGGAAGAAGATCATCACCTGGCATATCCCCGTCAGCATTATCGGTACTGTCTTCGTCTTTGCAGGCCTGCTGCATCTGTCCAATCCAGCCTATGCCGATCCTATTTCAGTGATCCTCTCCGGTGGACTGATGCTGGGTGCCATCTTCATGGCGACAGATTATGTAACCTCGCCAATGACACCTAAGGGACAGATTATCTATGGTGTGGCCATTGGCTTCCTGACGGTGGTCATCCGTAACTGGGGTGCTTATCCGGAGGGTATGTCGTTTGCCATTCTCATCATGAATGCGTTTACGCCGCTCATCAACAATTACGTTAAACCAAAACGATTCGGGGAGGTAGCAAAATGAAGAAATTAGAATCATCTTTAACTAATATGGTGCTGGTACTCACAGGAGTAGCAGTCATCATGGGGGCTATCCTCGCTTACGTGAACCACCTGACGGAGGGACCTATCAAGGCTCAGGACGAGAAGAAAATATCTGATGGTATTATTGCTGTAATAGGCAATCCCGATTTAATAGTTTCAAAGAAAGATACTGTTAAGCAGAATTATAGCGGGAAAGAATTAACTTATATTATTTACCAAGCTAAAGACAAGGAAGGTAAAGATCTTGGTGCCGCTGTTGAGTCTACTACAATGGGCTTCGGTGGTGATCTTAAAATACTTGTGGGGTTCGATCCTGAAGGTAAGGTTTTGGGTTATACTTTGTTGGCACATGCCGAGACACCAGGCCTCGGTGCCAAGGCCGACAAATGGTTCCAGAAGGGAGAGAAGGGTGACATCATCGGAAAGTCGCCTGCTGAACCCCTTACTGTATCGAAAGACGGTGGACAGGTGGATGCCATCACGGCCTCGACCATCACCAGCCGTGCTTTCCTTCTCGCAGTGAATAATGCATATAATGCTTACAAGGCAACACCCGTCGATGCACAGACGGGTGCCACCAAACAAGAAAAGGAGGATTAACGTATGAACGCAATACAGATTATTAAAAACGGTATCATCAAGGAGAACCCCACGTTCGTCCTGATGCTGGGTATGTGTCCTACGCTGGCCACTACCACCTCTGCCATCAACGGTATGTCGATGGGACTTGCCACGATGGCTGTGCTCATCTGCACCAATGTGGTTATCTCGTGCCTGAAGTCGGTGACCCCCGATAAGGTGCGCATCCCTGTGTTTATCGTCGTGATTGCTGCCTTTGTGACGATGCTCCAGCTGGTCATCAAGGCCTTCCTGCCTGATATCGACGCAGCCTTGGGACTGTTTATTCCGCTGATTGTGGTAAACTGTATCATCCTGGGTCGTGCTGAGGCTTTCGCTGCCAAGAATTCCCCCGTCGCTTCTCTGTTCGATGGTATTGGCATCGGCTTGGGCTTTACCTTAGGACTGACGCTGCTGGGCATCTGCCGAGAACTGTTGGGGTCTGGATCTATCTTCGGATTCACCCTGTTGCCAGAGTCTACCAATATCCTGCTCTTTGTACTGCCTCCGGGTGCCTTTATCACCCTCGGCTTCCTCATCGCCATCGTGAACAAAGTGAGGAACTCATAATGTTCAATGTTCAATGATCAATGTTCAATAAATAACATGGAATATATACTGATTTTCATTAGCGCCATCTTCGTGAACAACATCGTGTTGTCACAGTTCCTCGGCATCTGTCCGTTTCTTGGCGTATCGAAGAAGATAGACACCTCGTTGGGTATGTCGGCTGCTGTGGCCTTTGTGCTGACACTGGCCACCATCGTCACCTGGTGTGTACAGAAATATGTGCTCGATGCCTTTGGCCTGCAGTATCTGCAGACTATCGCTTTCATCCTCGTCATCGCCTCACTGGTGCAGATGGTGGAGATTGTGTTGAAGAAGGTGTCGCCTGCACTCTATCAGGCTTTAGGAATCTTCCTGCCATTGATTACGACCAACTGCGCCGTGCTTGGTGTGGCCATCCTCTGCATCCAGAAGGACTATGACCTCTTACAGTCTGTCATCTATGCCTTCTCTACTGCTATAGGCTTCGGCTTGGCCCTGACGGTCTTTGCAGGTATGCGAGAGCAGTTGGAATTAGTAAAAATCCCCAAAGGCATGCAGGGTATGGCAATTGTCATGCTCTCTGCTGGCTTGTTGAGCCTTGCCTTTATGGGATTTTCGGGTGTCGATGGAGGTCTGAAGCTTCTCTTCGGCCTCGACTAATGATCACCAATCGTCGTCGTCATTGCCCACGATGCCGTTCTTAACGGCTTCCTCCACCTTGTCGAGTACGGCATTGGAGTAGGCGTGGGTCATGACGAGGGCCTTGGCGCAAGTTCGTTTCTGGGCATCTTTTGCCACGAAGGGGTAGTGCTTGGCAATCTCCCACTGCTCGTCGTAGAGGTTGGCATTGGTCACATCGTCCTGCTTGCGCTTTGAGTCACCATAGGTCTTTTTGCTGTCATCGGTAGTACTGAGCCATCCGCCGCTGATATCAGTCAGCACGTCATAGTTCTGTACGGTATAGGTGACGCGCACCTTTCCATCCTTGATGTCGATACGGATAATCGGGGTGATATTAATTGAATAACTGTTAAAGGTACCCTGGTGTTCGGCGATGTTTCGAATCGTCGATGAGATGATGATACAACCAGCCTCTTTGTCGTTCAGTGTGATGGCCTGTTTATCCTGGAAGGTGGCCGTAGCCCAGTAGTTCATGGCCACATAGAGCTGCTGTTTGGTTTTGCCAGGAGCCTCAAACACTTGCTGGTATGTCAGCGATTCATTCTTGTCGAGTGTCAGTGTGCTGCCCAGGTTCATGGCAGCATCCAGCCACCTGTCACCATATTTCTCTTTGGCATATTTCTCCAAGTCTGCACTTTTCATTACTTGTGCCTGAGCACTCGTGCCCAGGACCATCAGTCCTGCCAGCACGAAACATTTCATGATTCTCATTACCTTTATTCTTTATGATTACTTCTATTTCTTGGTATAGTTCATGCGTACACGCTCCCAAGTGATGGTGCCGTCTTTCTTACAATGTACACGCACCAGATAGTCACCCGGATTCGGGTTGTTCGCTTCGCACATGGAGTCGAGCGTCAGGTATTCCACACCGCTCACTTTCTCATAATCCCACTTATGGACATGTCCGAGGAATACCATCGATGCATTCCACTCAGCAAACTTATCCAGCAGGAAGAACATCTCCTCACGGGCAAACGTCGAGGCGAACTCCACGGCACGTGGACGGAAAATGTTCGTATGGCTGAAGATGAACGTGTGGCGGGTCTTCATGCCTATTTCCTCATTATACTTATCGTCGAGTACACCTTCTTCAATCAACTCCACCTGTTCCCTGCCAAGTGTTCCGCTGGCTGTATCCAGGAAGATGAAGTGATCGTATATGTGTGTATAATCCGAGGTGATGTCGGCCAGAACATATACATCGTAGAATGATGAATGGAACAGGCTTGACCAAAGTGCCCATCCATTGTGGGTGATGTCGTGGTTACCCACCACAGGGAAGAAAGGCAGTGGAACGTCTTCTGTGTCAAAATAGACCTGATTGTTCAAGGTGTCCGTATACATAGTGTACTTTATACCTTCGTCCTCGACTTCCTCTTTTATGAAGAACTTATTGGCATACATCTCCTTAGCTCTCTGGATACTGTTGTCGAGGTTGATGTAGTACTCGGCCTTCGTATCTGCGATGTCGCCCAGGTGGGCATAGAGCAGGTCTTTCCCCTCAATACCGATTGAGAACATCTCGTCCATGCGCCCAGGGTCGTCAGTCACATGGCTGTCAGATCCCACAAGGAAGGTGTATTCATCAGCATCCTTAGGAGCAGTCAGATCCTTATATTCCATCTTATGCTGCTTGAAATAAATGTTCGACATCTTCACACGGTCCTCCACACCCGTACCTGCTACGAGCACGCCGATGGGACTTACTTTTTCGCATGATGTGAACAAGATGGCAGCAACGACTGCCAGCAGTGTATATTGTAGCTTTTTCATAATTACCAAACGTATTTAATTCCTAACTTTCCTGATGTCTCATATTTACTGGCCAGCTGGCTCATACTGCCTGCAGGGCGGATGTTGAGCTCGCCAAACAACTGTATGTCCTTCACTAATGGTGTATAGAAGTTCAAACCCCAGTTGATATTCCAGTTCTCATAATAGAAGTCGTCGTAGTTACGGAAGAAGAGTCCTATGTTCCAGGGGTTCGTGCGTGGACGGATATTGAGGCCGAAGCCGAAGGTCAGCGTCAGCGGCTCCGTATAGCCGAAGTCCAGGATATTGTAGTGGATATACGACTCTCCTACACGCAGATAGATGTAAGGAGTCTCCCACGTGACGGCGAGATTGGCAATGACCTCGTTGGCTCCCCAACGTTGGTAACGGTTATACAACAGCTTGCCGTCGAAATAGAAGTCCATCCACTTGACAGGCAGACGGTAGCCACCCTGCACGTCTGCAGAATAGAGCTGTTTGCCAAACTGAACCTGGACATCAGCACCAGCATGCCAGCGGTCGGTGAAGTGGCGTTTGTACGAAGCCTCCAGTCCGCCGAAAGCGCCAACCACCACGTTATGGCCTCCCATCACATAACCAGAGATTTCATTTTTGTGTTCCCCGTCGTATTTGTGCAGGCCTGTAAATGAGATTTGCGCCTGACAGATGCCGACAAAGAGCATCATAGCAGTAAAAAGTGTTAATCTTTTCATATCGTTTGTTGTAATTTTGGATTATAGCCTGAGTCCTAACGATGCGTTAATATACCATTCATTCAACCGTCCTTTCATATAGTCGGTCTTATAATTGAAATTGCTGAATTGTCCGAAGGCATTGAAAAACAGACGTTCGCTCCACTCATAGGTGATCGACAGTCTTGCGTCGACATTCAGCCTGATGTTCGAATTATGGGTTTCTTCTTCAGTAAGCCAGATCTTATAGTTGGCATCATCCATATCCATGGCATCCTCCCAACCTTCTTTTTGCATGACTTCCTTGAGGGTCGAGTTAAAATACCGCATCTTGTGGTGATTGTAGAAGGTCACCATGGGTATGGCCATCGCACTGATCAGCAGCCCCTTCACAGGCACCCAGTTGTAGATATACCCCACACCCGCACTGATCTGGTCCGTCTTGAACACGCCGATATCGCTCATCAGCATGATCAGGTCGGCGTTAAGGTCGTTGTCATACTCTGTGGAAGAGTGGAAATACATCGCTCCAGCCATCAGCGAACCCGATGAGCGCTTTTGGAAAACGCTCTGGTCGTAAGCTGCTGCATACGAACATCTTTTATTAAAGAGGTAATAGCCGTCGAGGAAAAGTGCCCTCGTCTTGATGGGACTGCCAATTTCTACCTTACCGTTATATTCGATGGGCGCAAATATCGCTTCCCCGTCCTCAGTCACCTCGTCCAGACCTGTTCCTTTCATATACACCTCAGGTTCGTCATTGTCAAACCAGTGTATGCGCAGGTTCACACCATAGCTGCCTCCCGTAGCACCGAAGGTCAGGATGCGGCCCTTGTCGCCTCCCACATTCCAGGAGTAGCCAAAGCCGTAGCCCCTGTAGCCTGCCCAGAAACCGAGATAGGTAGCCGGATTGGTCTTGATGCGGGGCTCCCAGGTCAAGTCTCCCACAAAAAAGGGCATCACCTCTTCAGCCTCATTGGTCGATGTGCTCAGCTTCAAGTCCGACTGGTTGATGTTGCCTCTCAGGATTACCTGCCATGGCTTCTTGGGGGCGTCGATGTATCTGCGGTCCAAGCCCTTCACCGACAATGAATCGAGGAAAGTCCCTGCTTTCTTAACCAGCGAGACCACTTGTGATCCGAAATTGTCTGTTTCTGCATGGAGCCTCCATGGCATCATTATGATGATAGCCAAAATAGCTAATAGTTTCTTATCCATACAACCTTATATATTGGTTATTTCAGTGCAAAGTTATGAAAAAAAACAAAAATACCAAATAAATTCCAAAAAAAGTAGTACCTTTGCACCGATTTTTTAAAGTTAACCCCTCGTCGCATCCTCAGAGTAGGGTGGGAGCGCACTTAAAAGAAGGCGGTGGTAAACATCAAGACGTCCGGTTCTCGGGTAGGGCTGGCATAGTACGCAAGGGATATGTCTAACATTTAATTTTTAGCTCATATGGCACAAATGAATTTTGGTGGCGTTGTTGAGACAGTAGTCACCAGCAAGGAGTTCTCACTCGAGAAAGCACGTGAAGTATTGAAGGATGAGGTTATCGCCGTCATCGGTTATGGTGTACAGGGTCCTGGACAGGCCTGCAACCTGCGCGACAATGGTTTTAATGTGATCGTTGGTCAGCGCCCCGGTAAGACCTACGACAAGGCCGTTGCCGATGGTTGGGTACCTGGCGAGACGCTGTTCTCTATTGAAGAGGCTGCCGAGAAGGGCACCATCCTCTGCATGCTGCTCTCCGACGCTGGTCAGATCCAGCAGTGGCCCACCATCAAGAAATATCTGAAGCCGGGCAAGACCCTTTACTATTCTCATGGTTTCGCCATCAACTGGAGCGACCGCACAGGTGTGGTTCCCCCTGCAGATGTCGATGTGATCATGGTGGCTCCTAAGGGTTCTGGTACTTCTCTTCGCACCATGTTCTGCGAAGGCCGTGGTCTGAACTGCTCTTACGCTATCTATCAGGATGCTACAGGCAAGGCCAAGGATAAGACGATTGCCTTCGGTATCGGTATTGGTGCCGGCTATTTGTTCGAGACAACCTTCCAGCGCGAGGCTACCTCTGACCTCACTGGTGAGCGCGGTTCTCTGATGGGTGCCATCCAGGGTCTGCTGCTGGCACAGTATGAGGTGCTCCGCGAGCATGGACACTCTCCCTCTGAGGCTTTCAACGAGACCGTTGAGGAGCTCACCCAGAGCCTTGGCCCGCTCTTCGGTGCTAAGGGTATGGACTGGATGTATGCCAACTGCTCAACCACGGCTCAGCGTGGTGCCCTCGACTGGGCTCCCCGTTTCCACGATGCCATCAAGCCTGTGATGGAGTGGCTCTACTACTCTGTACAGACGGGTAACGAGGCTCAGATCACCATCGACGCCAACTCAAAGCCCGACTACCGTGCTGGCTTGGAGAAAGAGCTGGAGGCCATGCGCAACCAGGAGATGTGGCGCGCTGGCGAGACCGTACGCAAGCTGCGCCCTGAGAATCAGGAATTATAATCAACCGTCAAATTGCGGGGGTGTGCGCACCCCCGCAATTCATTTTTATCAATCATAATGGGAAAGTTAGTAATCAATTCGTATGATGAATTCGCAGCCCATCTGGGTGAGGAACTCGGTGCAAGTGACTGGCTGCAAGTAGATCAAGACCGTATTAACCTCTTTGCCGATGCCACGCTCGACCACCAGTGGATTCATGTCGATGTGGAGCGCGCCAAGAAAGAGAGCCAGTATCAGAGTACCATCGCGCATGGTTATCTGACGCTGTCGCTGTTGCCCTATTTGTGGGATCAGATCATCGAGGTGAACAACATCAAGATGCTCGTCAACTACGGCATGGACAAGATGCGTTTTGGTCAGCCAGTGATTACTGGCTCAAAGGTGCGCTTGGTAACGAAGCTGCACAACATTCAGAACCTGCGTGGTATCTGCAAGGCTGAGATCGAATTTAAGATTGAGATTGAGGGACAGCGCAAGCCTGCCCTTGAAGGTATTGCATCGTTCCTGTACTATTTTATCTAACACATGGGAGGCTTTTTTGGAACCATCAGCACGAAGAGCTGTGTGAACGATCTGTTCTACGGCACAGACTACAACTCTCACCTCGGCACCAAGCGTGCCGGTATGGTGATGTTTGACAAAGAAAAAGGCTTCAGCCGTAAAATCCATAACCTGGAGCGCGACTATTTCCGCTCGAAGTTCGAGGATGAGCTCGACTCGTTCTCTGGCAATCAGGGCATCGGCGTCATCAGTGATACCGATCCTCAGCCCATTCTCGTGAATTCCCACTTAGGCCGTTATACCGTGGTCACTGTGGCGAAGATCAACAACATGGACGAGATTGCCCAGGAACTGCTCGACCGCCGCATGCACTTCAGTGAGTATTCTGCCAACACCATCAACCAGACGGAACTCGTGGCACTGCTCATCAACATGGGGCGCACCTTCGTCGAGGGCATCAACCTCGTCTATCGTAAGATTGAAGGCTCGTGCTCAATGCTCATCATGACGGAGAATGGTATCATCGCCGCCCGAGACTTCCTGGGGCGTACACCTATTGTGATAGGAAAGAAAGAGGGGGCCTACGCTGTATCGAGCGAGACCACCAGTTTCCCCAACCTCGACTTCCACCGCGTCAGAGACCTCGGCCCTGGAGAGATTGTCTATCTCACTGCCGACAAGATGGAAGTGCTGCAGGAGCCCTTCAAGCGCGAGCAGATCTGTTCGTTCCTGTGGGTCTACTACGGTTTCCCCGCCTCCGACTATAATGGCATTAACGTGGAATATGTGCGTGAGACCAACGGTAAGATGATGGGTGAGAAGGATGATACCGAAGTCGACTGTGTCTGTGGCGTGCCCGACTCTGGTGTCGGAATGGCCTTGGGATATGCCGAAGGTAAAAAGGTGCCCTACAAGCGTGCCGTACTGAAATACACGCCCACATGGCCCCGCTCGTTCACCCCTGGCAATCAGGAGCGTCGTGCGCTGGTGGCCAAGATGAAGCTCATCCCCAACCCCTCGCTGTTGAAGGATCAGCGCGTGGTGTTCTGCGACGACTCTATCGTGCGTGGCACCCAGCTCAAGGACAATGTCCGCACCTTCTTCGAGTATGGTGCCAAGGAGGTTCACTGTCGTATCTCTTGTCCGCCACTGGTCTACGGCTGCCCGTTTATCGGCTTCACCTCGTCGAAGAGCGATATGGAGCTTATCACGCGCCGTATCATCAAGGACTTCGAGGGCGACGACAAGAAGAATCTGGAGAAATACGCCCAGACCGACTCTCCCGAATATAAGCGCATGGTCGATGAGATTGCCAAGCGCCTGGGGCTCACCACGCTGAAGTTTGCCAAGCTCGAGGACCTCATCAAGTCCATCGGCATGGAGAAATGCCACGTCTGCACTCACTGCTTCGATGGCTCCAGCTACTGCCATGAGCACGACAATGAAGACAACCGTCAGCTGAAGATTGATTTCTAGCGCGAGAGAGATAATAGACTATGGTAATGATGGAAGGCGACGCTCCCGAATTATTCCCCGAAGCAGCTAGCTCCAAGACCGGGGTGACGGTAGCTTATACCCCAGACCCTGAGAAGCTCTGGTTCGTCTTCCGTGCGTCCTACGGGCGTGAAGACCGTGCCTTCGACTATCTCGTCGACGATGGCACCTATAGTTATATCGCCAAGCGGTATGTGGAGAAATATGTGCATGGCAAGCGCAAGCGGGTGTTGGAGACGCTGATTCCCAACCTGCTGTTTGTCTACACCACCAAGGAGAAGGCCGACGCCTATGTCAAGACTACGCCCGAGCTCTCCTTTCTCACCTATTATTATAATCACTTCCAGCTCGACAGTGAGCAGAAGAACCCGCCCCTGGTGATTCCCCGTCGTGAGATGGACAATTTTATCCGTGCCACTTGGAGCCACAATGAGCACCTGCTCTTTGTCGAGCCTGCCCAGTGCCACTATAAGAGTGGTGATGCAGTGCGAGTCGTCGACGGATTGTTCCGAGGCGTAGAGGGTAGGGTAGCGCGTGTCTCAGGTCAGCAGCGTGTGGTGCTGTCGCTCTCGAAGATCGGGCTCATCTCCACGGCTTATATACCAACTGCATTTATAGAAAAGGTAGAAAGGTAAAAAAGTAAAAAGGTAAAAAGTAACAATATGAAGTATGCTCTTGTAACAGGCGGATCCAGAGGCTTAGGCAAAGCCATCTGTTTGGAAATTGCAGAGATGGGCATTCCCGTCATCATCAATTACCAGTCGAACGAGACAGCCGCCAACGAAGTCAAGTCACTGATCGAGGCTCAGGGCGGCCTGGCCGAACTGATGCGCTTCGATGTCAGTCAGAAGGAACAGGCTGAGGCAGCCCTCGACGGTTGGCAGGATGCCCACCCCGACGACTATATCGCCTACTTAGTGAATAATGCCGGCATCCGTCGCGACAACATGATGTTCATGATGCCCGATGCCGATTGGCATGCTGTGCTCGACACCACGCTCAACGGCTTTTTCTACGTCACCCGTAAGCTGCTGCCCAAGATGATGCAGCGCCGTCATGGTGGTCGTATCGTCAACATGGCCTCGCTCTCAGGCCTGAAGGGCATGCAGGGGCAGACCAACTACAGTGCTGCGAAGGCAGCCCTCATCGGAGCCACGAAAGCCCTCGCCCTCGAGGTGGCTGCCCGTAGTGTCACCGTCAATGCCGTTGCCCCAGGCTTTATCGACACCGACATGACCAAGGAACTGCCTCAGGACGAGCTGAAGGAGCTCGTTCCCATGAAGCGCTTCGGCAAGCCCGAAGAAGTGGCTGCACTGGTAAAATTCCTGCTTTCCGATGCAGCGTCGTATATCACAGGAGAAGTCATATCTATTAACGGAGGACTATATACCTAATTGAAAATTGAAGATTGAATATTGAAAATTGAAGATTGAAAATTGAAATAATGGAAAGAAGAGTAGTAGTAACTGGTATGGGCATCTGGTCTTGTATCGGCACAAGTATTGAAGAAGTTAAGGAATCACTTTATAACGGAAAGTCGGGCATCGGCATCGATCAGGAGCGTCTCGACTATGGTTTCCGCTCAGGTCTCACAGGCATCGTGCCTCGCCCGGTGCTCAAGGGCATCCTCGACCGTCGTACCCGCATGGGCCTCTCCGAAGAGGCTGAATACGCCTTCATGGCCAGCAAGGACGCTTTTGCGATGGCTGGCATCGACGACCAGTATCTCCTCGACAACGAGGTGGGCGTCATCTTCGGCAACGACTCCTCAGCGAAGGCTGTCGTTGAGGCCGATCATATCATGGCCGAGCGCCACGACTCTGCGATGATTGGCTCAGGACTCATCTTCCAGGGCATGAACTCCACGGTCAACATGAACATGAACACCATCTTCCACCTGCGTGGTGTCAACTTCTCCGTCAGCTCTGCCTGCGCCAGCGGCTCTCACTCCATCGGACTGAGTTATCTGCTCATCAAGCAGGGTCTGCAGGATGTGATCCTCTGCGGTGGTGCCCAGGAGGTCAACAAATACAGCATGTCGTCGTTCGATGCGCTCAACGCCTTCTCCGTCCGTATGGACGAGCCCACGAAGGCCTCACGCCCCTTCGATCGCGATCGCGACGGACTCATCCCCAGCGGTGGTGCTGCAGCCCTTGTGCTCGAAGACTACGACCATGCCGTAGCGCGTGGTGCCAAGATCATCGCCGAGATCTGCGGCTATGGCTTCTCCAGCAATGGCGGAGGCATCTCTGAGCCCAGCGACCAGGGCAGCTACGTGGCCATGACGCGCGCCATGCAGGATGCCGGCGTCGAGCCAAAGGATATCGACTATGTCAATGCCCACGCCACCTCTACCCATCAGGGCGATATGTACGAGGCCATGGCCCTCAACCGCCTGTTCAAGGGTCAGCGTGCCCTCATCAGCTCCACCAAGTCGATGACTGGTCATGAGTGCTGGATGGCTGGCGCCAGCGAGGCTGTCTACTCCATCATCATGATGCAGAATGGATTCGTGGCTCCCAACATCAACTTCGAGAACCCCGACGAATACTCCGAGGGCCTGAACCTCGCAGCCAAGACAGTAGATACTGAGGTCAACACCGTGCTCAGCAACTCCTTTGGCTTCGGTGGCACCAACTCCGCCCTTGTCATCAAGAAAGTGTAAATGGGAGTTCGACGCCTGCTTCTCACCGTGGTGCTGGGTTGCTCGCTCTCAGCTTCCGCCCAGTATAATCCCTGGGTGATAGGGCTCCATGCCAGCAGCACCAGCCTCTACACCAACACCGTCCTCAGCCTTGGCGAGGTGTTCGTCAACAACCTCATTGCCAACAAGATGGACGGTGTCACCTCTTATCATTTTACAGTCTACAACTACCACGACCTGAAGATGGAGAGTCCTGAGGGGGATGTCCGAGTGAAGCGCAACACCTTCTATGGCCTCACCGCCTTCGACCTCTTCAACGACTTCGAGGTGGGCCTCAAATTCGGCTGGCACGAGCTTACGTCGCCCTTTGGGGCCTATCTCTATGCCACCTACGGCATGAACCAATACAAGATAGAGTTCCCCGAAGATACGGGCTACAAGCGCCATGAGCTGCAGAACATCCGTATCGGGGCCGAGTTTGAGCTCACGCCCCTGGTCGACAATCTGCCCGATGGCGGTGTCAGTCCTATTCTCTCCGTCAAGACGTCGTATATCAAGAACTTCAAATATACGGGTCCCGAGGGCTTCGATCTCGACATGGTCAACAATGGCTTCCGCTCCACCTTCGCCGCTGGTGTCACCTATGGCGAGGACGGCTGCTATGCCGCCATGCTCTTCCTCGACATTGTCCACTACAACATCTTCAAGAACCTCCGCACGCGCGATATGAACATCGGCCTCCGCCTCGGTGTCAAACTCTTCGACGATTAACTGCAATCCACCATTTTTGTTTTTTTTTGCTAAAAATTTGGAAGATTCCAGAATAATGCGTATCTTTGCTGCCAACATAAACCATATTAATAACGTTCAAAACATTACAACAAATGAAAACTAAAATCAAAAACCTTCTGGGCGCAGCCATCATGATGGTTCTCCCGCTCTCCTTCACCTCGTGTGATGACATCCTCGGCCATTGGGAAAAAAAGCCCGTTCCTGTACAAGCCTTTATGTTCAAGCAGATTCTTGATACAGGTGGCACCCTAAACGTTAAGTTCAATTTCAGTGGAACCGACTATTCCGTAACTTTCAAAAAGGTTGGTGAAAAATATCAGGTTCAGGCTGATGGTAGTATTAATATTAATGATTATGCTTTGAATTACAAAGATGGTCTACTTGTTCTGAATTATATGCCTGATGGTAATATTCTAGGTCAGATTTTCTTCGATCCCGAAAAGAACACTTTCTATATTATTAATGATCTCGGTTGGAATCTGACTTTTGATGGTAAGGTCACTGTCAATGAAATTCAGGGAGCTCTCACGAATGCTTGCCCCAAAAAGGCGCAAATAGTTGATCCTGATGACGCTACTACTCCAGTTAGTTATGTTTATTATAGTGAAGGTGAGACATGGCAAAATGTCATTGATAGATCTGCTATTAGTAGCGTCGAAGGTAAGTTTACAGCAAAAGAAACTAAAGTGCTTGTCACGCAGGGAACTTATGCAGGTACCTTAAAAAATAACGATGGCTCAACTGATACCAATGTGAGTGACCCCGTCAGCGATGAATTACCTTATAAACTAAAATTAGCAGCACCTGCTCTTGCAGACTAAAATCCCCCATTCAACAAAAAGCCAGAAGCAATAAAAAAATGAACCCCGAGAGTTAGACAAAAAACTTTCGGGGTTCAATTCAAAAACAAATAAAAACCGTAAGCCAATATGAAGAAATCAATTCAAGCCTTGATGATGGCCGCTGCGATGCTGGCGGGGTCGATGGTATTTACCTCTTGTGAAGAAATCCTCGGCGAGTGGAGCCGCCCTGCTCCTAATCCTGTTACACCCACGCCCACGCCCGAGCCAGATCCCACACTCATGCTCAAAACCCCGCTGACGCTGGAGGCCGCTATGGCGGGTGCCAAAGTGACGTTTAAGGCCGACAAAGCTAATGTCGCAAAAGATATCGAATACAGTACTGATGGCGGTGCGACTTGGACTTCAGGAAACACCGGAGGCAGCGGCGTAGAGGTTACTCTGGCCAATATAGGCGACAAGGTGATGTTCCGTGGTGATAATAGTCAATACGGGAAAGATAATGGAAATAACAACCCGCCTTCTTATAATACAATTTCTTGCACAGCCGATTGCTACGTCTATGGCAACATCATGAGTCTGATCGATAAGACCGGTTTTGCTACTAATAAAGTGTTGCCAAAGGGTACGAATACTTTCTACTATTTGTTCAAAGACAACACTTGTCTTAAAAACCATCCCAATGCTGCTTATACGCTTGAATTGCCCGCCACAACGCTGAAAGAGTATTGCTATCGTAGCATGTTCTTCGGCTGCGCAGCACTGGTGACGCCCCCGGCATTGCCAGCCACAAAGCTGGAAAACAGTTGCTATAATGCCATGTTCTTCGGCTGCGCAGCACTGGTGACGCCCCCGGCATTGCCTGCCACAGAGCTGAAAAATAATTGCTACCAATCTATGTTCGATAATTGCACATCATTGGAAACGACGCCCAGATTGCCAGCCACAGAGCTGAAAAAAGGTTGCTACTATAGCATGTTCGAAGACTGCACCAGCCTCAAAGAAGCTTGGGTAAAGGCAAATGTCAAAGTGGGCGCTCCTGACAATGAGTGCGATAATATGTTCGAGGACTGCCCCAATGCTTCCACAAGCCAATTCCATACAGGTGACAGCAAGGCGAATTGGACAGCTGCATTCCCGAACCTCTCCCAGTGGCAATTCTCAGCCTACGAATAAACGCAATAATCCCCGCCAATCGGCGGGGATTACTCTTTGTCTACATACCCATGCACGAGGTAGCTCCCAGTGCCGTGAGTACGGCCGTGATGACCGACGCTATGATCTGCAGCGTCCACTTCAACGTCTCCTTCTTCGTCATCATTCACCTCCTTCCTGATGGGTTGCTACTGCGAACGAGCCGATGGGAATCTTCTCCTGATAGGTGCGCTCCTTGCCGTCGACGATCTTCTTCTTCGACTCCACCACGTAGGCGGCCTTAAAGGTACACTCGTCCTTCAGCGCGCGACTGGTGAGCTTCTCGCCCTTCGAGTTCTCGGGGACGAAGCGCAGGTGTACACCCGCAATCAGGTTGTCTACTCCCACTGCCAGCGACTTCTCCACCGTGTCCTGCGCCTTCTTGCCGTCGCTCTCGATGCTGGGCGAGAACGTGCCGAAGCCATCCAGCTTCACAGGCTGACCCTGG
>NZ_FOCK01000012.1 GCF_900110085.1 Prevotella sp. ne3005 | reverse complement strand
ACCTTTTACTTTAGGTTATGCCCAATCGTTCTCGTACTTCACGTTGCCGAACTCGATGGCCTTACAGGTGATCTCGATCTCCTCGAAGTGACCCATCTTGTCCTCCCACTTCTCTTCGAAGTTGATGCAGTAGCCGTTGGTGAACTTGATGCTCTTCATCTCCTTGTTGGTCTTGGTCTCCAAGAACTTGATCTCACCGTTCTTCGGGAGGCTGCGCTCTGTCATCCAAGCGAGCAGGTCGGGGGTGCCGTCGTTGAGGGCCTTCACGCGAACCCTGATCTTACCGCCGCGGGGGATACCTGCCATCTGTCCTTCTACGTCTGTTGCCTGATTGAACTCGTAAGTTACCATCAGTACTTCTCTCTCTTTGTAACCGTCAACGGTCATTGAAACTGGAGTCTTTGCCATAATTTGTTTCCTTTCTTTAATTTTAAATTGTTAAACTTATTATTTTTACTTTTTACTATTTTACTTTTTACTGTCGTTCAGAACTTGTTTTGTCTGATTGACGATGCAAGGACAGTGCAAACCGAAGGCAGAAAGCTCGCTTTATGCTGAGGTGCAGCCTGTTCTCGCCGTTGAATCTTGAATTCGATGGCAAAGATACGACGAAAATATGCCTCATTCCAAGTTTTTTCTTCAAATTCTCTTATGAAGCATGCGACACACGCCTCCTATTGCGACAAAGGCGGGAAATGCCCGCAAAATCTGTCGCAAAAGTCGGGAAAAAGACAGAAAAGAAAACAATTAATCCCCACCGATTGGCAGGGATTAATGTGTTGGGTAGGAGTATTCTTTAAACTAAGTGTTCAATGAGATCGGCACGATCGCCGGGGAGCATGTCGATGACAGGAATCTCGACCATGGTGTAGCAGCCTGGCTGCAAGCGCATAGAGGCACGGGCTACATTAACCAACACCTGACCAGTGAGGGCAGGGTTGTTGATGCTCATGTTAAACTCCAGACGCTGGTTCTGGGTCTTTCCGCTGACACCCTTGCGCACGAGGTTCACACCGTGACCCATGTCACGCACATCATCGACGCTGGCTACTTGGAACACGTGGGTCTCGTCGTTGGCGAAGTAGGGATCTGCCTTGATGGCAGCAGTCACCTCGTCGAGCTTGGCACCCTCTTCGAGCTCAACGTACACCATACGGCGATGGATACCTTCACCGAGGGGGATGGTCATGGAAAGCGCGTTCTTTACGCCAGCCTTTGAGCGCACGCAGACGCTGTGGCCCATCGACATTCCTGGACCGAAGTTGGTATAGCTGAGGCCCTTGGGGGCGAGGCTCTGCATGAGAGTGCGTACGATAGAGTCAGACCCCGGATCCCAACCAGCAGCGATAACGCTGACGGTATTGGTCTCCTGGTTGAGCTTCATCAGACGCTCACGGTAGCCGCGGATATTGGTGTGGATGTCGAACGAGTCGACGGTGTTGATGCCGAGGGGAAGGATCTGATTGGCATATTCCTCACAGCTACGCGTGGGGGTAGCCAGAATGGCGACGTCGACGTCCTTCAGGTCGCGGATATCCTTGACGACCTCATACTGTGCGAGTTCTGCAGGCTTGTTTTCTGCGCCATTGCGGCGTACGATACCAGCCACCTCCATGTCGGGAGCGGTCTCTAATGCTTCGAGGGCATACTTTCCGATGTTGCCGTAACCTACGACGGCTGCTCTGATTTTCTTCATATTACTATGTCTTTTTTCGGTTGATTTCCAACATTGCGGTTGCAAAAGTAATGCTTTTTGCTGAATCACGTATCTTTTTGACCGAAAAAATATCTAAAAACTATCATTTTGTGACAATTTGCAAGTTATCAGGGACAAAATACAATAAAATGTCAGCCTAAGCGTTTTATGAATGTATATATACAAACAAAATGTAAGTTATGATAGAATACATCAAGGGTGAGCTGACCGAGCTGACCCCCGCATTGGCAACCATCGAGGCGGCAGGTATCGGTTATGGGCTGAACATCTCGTTGAACACGTTCAGTGCCATTCAGGGAAAGAAAGAGGTGAAACTCTATGTTTATGAGGCCATTAGGGAGGATGCCCATGTGCTCTTTGGTTTCGTAAACAAGAAAGAGCGTGAGATGTTCCTGCTTTTGATAACTGTGAACGGGGTAGGGGCAAACACGGCTCGGATGATGTTGTCGGGCATGAGTGTGCCTGAGTTGTGTAACGCCATCTCTACGGGTAATGCAAGGCTGATACAGAGTGTGAAGGGCATTGGTAAGATGACAGCCCAGCGTATCATCGTGGATTTACGGGAAAAAATTGTGTCACTAGGCATTGCCGAAGAGATACCGAGTGGTGGCCAGATGGCGGCGCCAGTGAATAATCAGGTGAAGGACGAGGCTGTATCGGCCCTGACCATGTTGGGCTTTGCCCCGGCACCTTCACAGAAGGTGGTGCTTCAGATTCTTCAGGATCAGCCTGATGCTCCTGTGGAAACAGTGGTAAAGCTGGCTCTTAAGATGATCAAGTAACATTTGGGACTGGGGGTGGCCTGAACAAGTGAAGAGGTTTCCTGGGATAATTATGGCCTTGTTGTTCGCATGCGCGTGTGCGCAAGCGCAACAAGATTCGCTGAGGGCACGTTGGCGCATTCAGCCCACGGCTCCCATCTTGGTGAATGACCTCGACTCGAGTGCCCTCGACCTGCGGATGCCAGATAATATCCGTCAGACGGTGGAGTACGATGATTCGGCCAATGTGTATTACATAGGCTCGAAGCTGGGCGACTCTTACCTGAATGCCCCCATTCTGATGACTCCCAAGGAGTATCAGAAGTGGACGGAACAGCGAGCGATGAGGCGATTCTTCAGGAAGAAGGACACGGAAAACGTGAAAAACGACGGAAAAAGTAAGTTTGACTTTATGGATATGCACTTCGACCTGGGACCGGCAGAGAAGATCTTCGGTCCCGGTGGTGTACGTATCAAAACCCAGGGAACGGCAGAGTTGAAAGTGGGTGCGAACATCAAGAAGATCGATAACCCCTCACTGCCTGTGCGAAACAGGAAAACCACAGCCTTTGACTTCGACGAGAAGATCAACCTGAACGTGAACGGTAAGGTGGGCGATAAGTTAAACATGAACTTGAACTACAATACCGACGCCACCTTCGACTTCGATACACAGAACCTGAAACTGAAATACGAGGGCAAGGAAGACGAGATCATCAAACTCGTTGAAGCGGGAAACGTGACGTTCCCCTCGAACAACTCGCTCGTCAAAGGCGCCAGCAGCCTCTTTGGTCTCAGAACCGACATGCAGTTCGGCAGGCTTAAACTCCAGACAGTGCTCTCGCAGAAGAAGTCGTCGACTAAAACCGTCTCCTCGAAGGGTGGCACACAGACCACCGCATTTGAGTTCGACGTGGCCGACTACGAGGAAAACCGCCACTTCTTCCTCTCCCATTATTTCCGTGACCATTACGATCAGGCCATGTCGACTCTGCCGAACCTGACCACTGGCATCGAGATTCGCCGTGTGGAGATCTGGGTGACCAATAAGACCGCTACGACCTCGAATACCCGAAACATCATCGCCCTGACCGACCTGGGTGAGAACGCAACCATCAGCAATCCCATCTGGGGTGCCACGGGACAGGCTGTGCCTGGCAATGGCGCCAATGATGAGTATGGCAGGCTGACCACTTCGTATGCCGAGGCCCGCGATATCGATAAGACAACCAGTGTGCTGGGAACCATCAAAGACTTTGAGGACGGTAAGGACTATGAGAAGCTGGCGAGTGCCAGACTGCTGACATCGACGGAGTATACCGTGAACAAGGCCTTGGGCTATGTGTCGCTTCGGACGGGTCTGCAGACCGATCAAGTGTTGGCTGTAGCTTATGAGTTTACGGCAGGTGGCGTGACCTATCAAGTGGGTGAGTTTGCTGCCGACCTGACCGACACCAAGAGCGCCCTCTTCGTGAAATCGCTGAAGAACACGTCGAACAATCCCATGCAGGGTAACTGGAAGCTGATGATGAAGAATGTATATTACCTTGCCTCGACGGTGGAGAAGACAAAGTTCCGTCTTGACATCAAATACCAGAGCGATACGGCTGGCGTCTATCTGACCTATATCCCTGACCAGCGGGTCAAAAACCGTACGTTGCTGAAACTATTGGGCTGCGACCGTCTGGATGACAATGAGAAACCCCATCCCAACGGCTATTTCGACTATGTGAAGGGCTACACCGTGAGCGACGGTCGTGTGTTTCTTCCCTCGGCAGAGCCCTTCGGTGGTTATCTGAGGAAACAGCTGTTGAATAATGGCATCCCAGAGTCGGAGGCCGAGAAATACGTCTTCTCCGAACTATACGACTCGACCAAGACGGTGGCGAGACTCATCGCCGAGAAAGACAAATACCTGCTTGTGGGCCAATATAAGGGAACGTCGGCCAATGTGATTTCGTTGGGAGCCTACAATGTGCCACAGGGGTCTGTGGAGGTGACGGCGGGTGGTATGAAACTGACCGAGGGCTCTGACTATACTGTAGACTATTCGGCCGGTGAGGTGACCATCCTCAACCAGAGCATCATCGACGCCGGGACCAACGTGAGTGTGTCGCTGGAGTCGAACACGCAATACAGTATGCAGCGAAAGACGATGGTGGGCGTGAACTGGGAGTACGACTTCTCGAAAAGCTTCCAGATTGGCGGTACGCTGATGCACCTCCACGAGCAGGCCCTCACCTCGAAGGTGACGATGGGTTCGGAGCCGTTGAGCAACACACTCTGGGGCTTGAGCGTAAACTGGAAACAGGAGAGTCAATGGCTCACTTCGATGCTCAACAAGATACCCTTCCTCCACGTGAAGGAGCCGAGCCGCATTTCCTTTACTGGAGAATTTGCCCAGTTGATAGGCGGTACGGCAGGTGGCACTCAGGACAATGCCTCGTATATCGACGATTTCGAAGATACGAAGACCTACCTCAGTGTGAAGGAGCCGAAGCAGTGGACCCTCTCGAGTGTACCCACGATGTTCCCTGAGAGTAGCGATAAGACGAGCATAGGCAGTGGCACGAACCGAGCCTTGCTGGCCTGGTATTGCATTGACCCTATTCTCACCAGCCGTAACTCCACGCTCACACCCTCGCACATCAAGAGCGACCTCGAACAATTGTCGAACCACTATGTGCGTGAGGTCTATGTGAAAGAGCTTTATCCCAACCGCGGCCAGACCACCTATAATGGTGCTACGGCTCCTCTCGACGTGCTCAACCTTGCCTACTATCCCGAGGAGCGCGGACCCTATAACCTGACTCGTGACTTTGCTCCTGACGGAAAGCTGCAACAGCCCGAGACGAAGTGGGGTGGTATGATGCGTCGTCTCGACACCAATGACTTTGAACAGGCCAACATCGAGTATATCGAGTTCTGGCTGCTTGATCCCTTCATCTACACCCGTCAGGAAGGTACGGCCAGTGAGTATAGTGGCGACCTCTACTTCAACCTTGGCGAGGTGTCGGAGGACATCCTCCACGATGGTAAGAAATTCTATGAGAGTGGCATGCCCGTCGACGGGAGCGAGTCGTTTACCACAACCCAGTGGGGTAAGATTCCCGTGCAGACCACCCAGACCTATGCCTTTGCCACCACCTCGGGTTCTCGCCGGTTGCAGGATGTGGGATTCAATGGCCTGAATGATGAGGAAGAACAGGCATATGGCGCCTATCGTGACTGGCTCAACGCCGTGAGTGGGCTTATTGTCAACGACAGCATCCGCCAGGCCTGGCAGAACGACCCAGCCGGTGACGACTACCACTACTTCCGTGGCCGTGACTTCGACGAAGAGCGGAAAAGTATCCTCGACCGCTATAAGCGCATCAACAACCCTCAGGGTAACTCGCCCGATACAGACCAGCAGACGGAATCCTACGATACCAGCTATAAGAGCGGCCCCGATGTGGAAGACATTAACCAGGACTATACCCTCAACGAGTATGAACGTTACTACCAGTACCATGTGCGTATCTCGCCCGAGGTTTTCGATGCCTACCGTAACGGGACACCACCTGTCGACTGTTTCATTACCGACATGCGTACCAGCAGCGTGAAACTGCGTAATGGTGAGACCGAGGATGTCAACTGGTATCAGTTCCGTATTCCCCTGACGGAGTATGAGGGGAAGGAGGGAAGCATCAACGACTTTACCAGCATCCGATTCATGCGTATGTTCCTGACGGGCTTCCAGAAACCCATCGTGTTGCGCTTTGGGTCGCTCGACCTGGTACGTGGCGAATGGCGACTCTACAAGCAAAGCCTGGGTACCTCAGTGGGCGAGGGTGGCGTGATGGAGGTGAGTGCCGTCAACATCGAGGAGAATAACGACAAGACGCCCGTGAACTACGTACTGCCACCGGGCATCAGTCGGGCCACCGACCCTTCACAGCCCCAGCTCGTGGAGAACAACGAACAGGCCCTGAACATGGTAGTGAAGGATCTGCAGCAACAGGAGTCGAAGGCCGTCTATCGTAACATGAACATGGACCTCCGCCAATACAAACACATGCAGATGTTTGTACATGCCAACCACCTTGTTCCCGATGCCACTGGTCTGAAAGACGGACAGCTGGCTGTCTTCATCCGTCTGGGTAGTGACTATAAGAACAACTACTACGAATATATGATCCCGCTGGAACTGACGCCTGACCGTAGTGACTACAGCAAATACGCCACTGCAGACAGGAAGATGGTGTGGCCGGAATCCAACATGCTGTATGTCAACCTCAACGTCTTTACCCGTGTGAAGAAAGCGCGTAATCAGGCCAAGGCCTCGGGCATCGCCTCGTATACGCAACTCTTCTCCTCTTCCGATCCGGATGTTCCGGCCAACACAGTGAGCGTGATGGGTAACCCCACGCTGGGCGAGGTGAAGGTGATGATGATAGGTGTGCGTAACATCTCCAACGAGGTAAAGTCGGGAGAGGTTTGGGTCAACGAGCTGCGACTGCTTGACACCAACAACGACGGTGGATGGGCTGCTTCGGGAACGATGAACGTACAGCTCTCCGACTTCGGTATGGTTAACCTTAGGGGCCGTTATGTCAGCGACGGCTTCGGTGGCCTCGAAGAGGGCGTCATGCAACGCTCTACCGACACACAGAAGGAATACTCCGTCACCACCTCGCTCGAACTAGGCAAGTTCTTCCCTGACAAGGCGAAGGTGAGCATCCCGCTCTACTACTCCGTGACGAAGGAAGAGACACGCCCCCGTTATAATCCCCTCGACTCCGACATGCGTCTGAGTGATGCCCTCGATGCCGCTGCCGACCGCCATGAGCGCGACAGTATAGAGTCGATAGCTGTCACGAAGACAAAGAACACCAACTTCTCGCTATCCAACGTGCGCTGGGGCTTGAAGACCAAGCGCCATCCCATGCCCTACGATCCGGCCAACTTCTCGTTCTCCTACAGTCACTCCCATCGTAATACCTCAGGCGAGACCACTGTCTACGACCGTGAGGACCAGTGGCGCGGGGCTTTCAACTATAGCTACTCGCCCGTGTATAAAACGTGGGAGCCCTTCAAACGGCTCAAGGGAAAGTCGAAGTGGCTCAACTTCCCCAAGTCGCTGGGCTTCAACTATCTGCCACAAAGCATTGCCTTCAACAGTGAGATGACGCGCCACTACCGTGAACTCCAAGAGCGCGACTTGGATAACCTGGAGAGTCAGAAGTTGCCACTCGTCTTCTCCGAACAGTTCCTTTGGAACCGTGACTTCTCCCTCAGGTGGGACTTCACCAAGAATCTGCACTTCAACTTCCAGAGTGCTACCCGTGCTGAGATCGAGGAACCCTATACACCCATCAACAAAGAACTCTACCCCGACCGCTATAGTGCGTGGAAAGACTCTGTGAAACAGAGCATCCGCAACCTCGGCACCCCGCTCGACTACCAGCAACAGGTCACCGCCTCGTATCAGTTGCCGCTGAACAAGTTGCCCATCCTCGACTGGGTCAATGCCGATGCCTCATATAATGCCCACTACGGTTGGGTGCGCGGTACCCAGCTCGACGACGGCACCAGCCTCGGCAATACCGTCAGCAGCAACCGTAGCCTGAACATCAACGGCTCGTTCAACCTAGAGACGCTCTATAACCACTCTCCCTTCCTCAAGAAGGTTAACGAACGCTTTAATAAGAGGAATAATCCTAGGATTCCTAAGACTCCTAGGAACCCTAAGGGTCCTGGCAACCCCGAAGAAAAACTTCTGCCCAAGAACAAGAACGCCTACCAACGGGAGGTCACCCTCAGGCTCGACAGCACCATCACCGTAGCCCATAATAAAGGCTCCAAACGGCTCATCGTCTCTGCCCGTACCAAGGACGGTAAACCCTACGATCTGAAGTACAAGGTGATTGATCCCAATAAGATCCTCATCAAGAACCGCGACACCGTACAGCTGAAGCTCAGCATCACCGCCAAGCCCTCTGTCGAGAAGGAGTGGTGGTATGAGCCAGCCCAGAGTGTAGCCCGTGTGCTGATGATGGTGCGCAGTGTCAATATCAGTTTCCGTTCGCAGTACACCATGCACCTGCCCGGCTTCCTGCCTAATGTTGGGGATATGTTCGGCCAGCGTACGGGTAGTGTCATGGCACCGGGTCTCGACTTCGCCTTCGGTGTAATGGGTGATGGTTATATCGACAAGGCGATGGACAACCACTGGCTGCTGATGAACGACAGTGTGGCCACGGCGGCTACCATCAACAGCAACAAAGACCTGCAGATAAAGGCGGTGCTCGAACCGATACGCGATCTGAAGATCGATCTCAACGCCTCGCGTACCGACAACCGTTCGCAGAGCATCCAGTATATGTATGAGGGCAGGCCCACCACCTACAGCGGTTCGTTTAATATGACCACCATCTCCCTGCGAGGTGCCCTTGCCGGTATGGGCAATGCCAACAACGGCTACCGCTCGTCGGCCTTCGAACACTTCCTCAGTGTGTTACCCTCGTTCCAGGAACGTGTCGGCAATCCCTATTCAGCCGAAGCCCTCGTGCCTGCCTTCCTCTCGGCCTATACCACGGGAGCCGGTAAATCGCTCGACATCTTCCCCGCCATCACCCGTATGTTGCCCAACTGGAGCATCCGCTACAGTGGACTCTCGCGCCTGCCCGGCATCTCCGACTACCTGAAGAGCCTGAACCTCAATCATGCCTATAAGAGCATCTACAGCGTGGGCAGCTACACCTTGCCCAGCATCCCCACCGTCAGTATCAACGAGTCGTTCTCGCCCTTGCTCGGTGTCGATGCCACCTTCCAGAACAACCTCACTGCGAAAGTGGAATACCGCACCACCCGCACCATCAACCTCTCGATGACCAGCATCCAACTCAATGAGGCCCTGAGTCGTGACTGGGTGGTAGGACTGGGTTACAAGATTCAGGACTTCAACCTTTTTGGTGCCAAGGGAAACCGCGTAGTGAAAAAAGCCCAGAATCCCAGGTCGAAGGCCGCACAGAAGAATGCCGATGCCTCGAAAGCTGCCTCGTCGTCGAAATCCACCCCGTCGAAATCCGGTGTCAACCACGACCTGAACCTGCGACTCGACATCTCCTTGAGAAAGCAGGCTGCCATCACCCGCGACATTGCCACGGGCGTCTCCTCGGCCTCGAGTGGCAACACCGCCTTCAAGCTCTCCTTCATGGCCGATTACACCCTCTCACGCCTCCTCACCCTGACTGCTTACTACGATCAGCAGACCAACACCCCGCTGCTCTCTGCATCGAGTTATCCTACCACCACCTACGATTTTGGCCTCTCTATGAAGTTCTCCTTGACCCGATAATCATAGGAAAATATAAATATTTGATGGAAATATATCGACTTTACAGAAATATTTGTATCTTTGCACCCGACTAAATGGAATCATCATAAATTCAAATCATAATTTTGTAACTAGACATGGAACAGAAACAGAACAGTGTAAAACCTGCACAGGGTAAACTGGGAATTCTTGTCGTCGGCAACGGCGCAGTGGCAACAACATTCATGACGGGTGTGCTGATGACCCGCAAGGGCCTTACTAAGCCTGTTGGCTCGATGACCCAATACGACAAGATCCGTGTGGGCAAGGGAGCCGACAAACAGTATCTCCACTACAAGGATATCGTGCCCATGGCCGACCTGAACGACATCGTCTTTGGCTGCTGGGATGTCTATCCCCAGAATGCCTATCAGGCAGCCATGTATGCCGAGGTGCTCAAAGAGAAGGACATCGAGCCCGTTCGTGACGAACTGGAGAAGATTGTGCCCATGAAGGCCGCCTTCGACAAGAACTACGCCAAGCGCCTCGAGGGTGACAACGTGAAGCAGGGCTTGAGCCGTTGGCAGATGGTGGAGGCATTGCGCGAGGATATCCGTAGCTTCAAGGCTGCGAACGGTTGCGAGCGCATCGTGGTGCTCTGGGCTGCCTCGACAGAAATCTACGTCCCCGTCGACGAGCAGGTGCATTATAAGCTCTCCGACCTCGAAGCTGCAATGAAGGCCGACGACCGTGAGCACATCGCTCCCTCAATGTGTTACGCCTATGCAGCCCTGACGGAAGGCGCCCCGTTCATCATGGGTGCCCCCAATACCACCGTCGACATCCCGGCTATGTGGGAACTGGCCGAGAAGACCAAGATGCCGATTGCCGGTAAGGACTTTAAGACCGGTCAGACGCTCGTCAAGTCAGGTTTCTCTCCCATCATCGGTACCCGTTGTCTGGGACTCAGCGGTTGGTTCTCTACCAACATCCTCGGCAACCGCGACGGTCTGGTGCTCGATGAGCCTGCCAACTTCCGCACCAAGGAAGTGTCGAAGCTCTCCACGCTCGAGACCATCCTCAAGCCCGACTGGCAGCCCGACCTCTATGGTCATGGTAACGACGAAGACACCCAGTATTATCATAAGGTACGTATCAACTACTATCCCCCGCGTAATGATAATAAGGAGGGTTGGGATAATATTGATATCTTCGGATGGATGGGCTACCCCATGCAGATCAAGATCAATTTCCTCTGCCGTGATAGTATCCTCGCAGCCCCGTTGTGCCTCGACCTCTGCCTGCTGAGTGACCTTGCTGCCCGTGCTGGCCGTTACGGCACCCAGCGCTTCCTCTCGTTCTTCCTCAAGTCGCCCATGCACGACTATACTCAGGGCGAGGAGGCTGTCAACAACCTCTACCAGCAGTACACCATGCTCAAGAACGCCATTCGCGAGATGGGCGGCTATGAGCCCGATGAGGAAATAGACTAAGGGATATTATGATGCATTTTCCATTTCGCGCATCCAATTTGTTACCGTCTGTCCCGTGCGCTGCTTGAAGGCGAGGCTAAAAGTGCTGTAGCTCCGGTAACCACTGTCTTTGGCAAGCTGCTGTGCAGTGATAGTCTTCTGGGCAGCGACAGCCTCGCGGTAGATATTCATGAAGTGGTTGATGCGGAGTTCGTTGATATAAACGTTATAGGTGATACCCTGACTGGAGAAATACTGGCTGAGATAGGTGCGGTTGGTTCCAATAGCCAAGGCCAGCTGGGAACTGGTCAGGTCGTGCTGCAGGTAAAGCTGAGTGCCCACGCAGTGCTCTGCCAATAGTTGTTCGATGCTGGAGGGGGGTGGCAATGGCAGTTGTGCCTGCTGCTCCAGTTGTTCCACGGGGATGACCTCCAGCTGCGGAAGCGTCTCTACTCGCCACGTCAGGAGGCCGATAAACGCAAGGGCGATGAACTGTACGATGTAGCTGATGGTCATATTACTCCCATCAAATCCATAAATGATAATCATCATCAAAATGACGGTGACCAGCACATGGCTGAGCCACACCTCCTTATGCTCCAAGTCGGCATAATTGTCACGCAGCCAGCGCCCATATTGCCTCACGGCAAATGCCATATAAATCGTAAAGGCCACATAGGCCATCAGGATGAATACAATGGCGATGTTCAGAAAATGATTATCGGAAGAGACTGTATTCAGTCCCATAAGTACTGCGTATGGAATAGTGGCAGTGACGATGGGCCAGACAGGGCGCTTGCGGTCTTGGAGCATGGCAAACAGCGTACCTGGGATGGTGATCAGCAGCCCCACACAGTCGAGCAAAGAAACCAGCATGAAACCCACAGAATGGATGTTACCGGAAAAGATGTAGAACAGATACCACCAGATATGGCCCATGAAAAAGACGGCGAAGAGTGCTGCAGCCCAATAGCGCAGGCGAAGTGGCGGTGTTACGTCGGCTGCGAAGGCATTGCCTTTGCGCAGGCAGAGGTAGATGCTGGCAATAAGAGATGCCACTCCTACTCCGCCATAGAGCATGGTAAACAGTATTAATTCGGTAGGTATATGATCGAGAAACATTGCTTTTGTTTTTATTTAATTGTATCTTCTTGACGGTGCAAAGATACAAAATAGCGAGCGAAATTCCAAATTTCTAACCCACGGACTTTCAAAATAAACAAAAATAGTCTCAAAATAAACAAAAATTGCATGATTTTGTGTTCAAGGCATTGTTATTTGGGAGAATTGCTTATCTTTGCAAACAGATATTAGCTTTTTGCACAAGTAGTCTCATTAATAAAAAACATAAAATGAAACAAGCTATTATTCTCGGCAACATCATCACAATGGATGAAAAGCGGCCCTTTGCCAAGGCTGCATTAGTGAAGAACGGCGTGTTTGCCTATATCGGCAGCGCAGAGGAAGCAAAAAAACTTGCTGGTGCAGACGCTAAGGTGCTGGATTACGGTGAGAACTACGTCTATCCCGGATTCCTTGAGTCGCACAGTCACGGCCATCTGGCAGGCGACCGCTTTATCGGACAGGCCAGCCTGGGGCAGGTGGGTTTGACCGACTATGCCAAATACCGCGAGATCATTAAGGAGTTTATTGCCAAGAACCCGCAGCGCGAGTTCTATTTAGCATCAGGATGGGTGGAGAATGATGAATACGTCACCAAGGCCTATCTGGATGACATCTGTGCAGACAAGCCATTGTTTATGCATACCGGCGGTGGACATTCCATGTTGCTCAACACCAAGGCACTTGAGTGGGCCGGCATCGATGCAGCCTACGCTAAGAAATACGGTTATGAACAGGTACACGTTGACGAGAACGGCGAGCCAGACGGATACGTTTGTGAAGCTCCCGTATTCGAAATCGTACCCAAACTTCCCACTACATTGGAGGATGCCAAAAACTATCTGCTCGCTTGGCAGGATTTCGCTCTCAGCAGCGGCTTTACCGCTGTCGCTGATGCTGGTGCTGAGGTAGTCTATCACGAATCGCCCAAGGCATACCATGAACTGGAGAAGGAAGGCAAACTGAAGATGCGTACCTACGCTTACATGTATGTCACCGATAATATTGCCGATCCGAAGGCAGAGATTGCCCGCATTGCCGCACAGCGTGCTGAGCTGAGTGGTGAGTACTTCCATATCGTTGGTGCCAAGGCGTTCCTCGACGGTGTGACCGAAGCCCACACAGCCTGGCAAAACCAGGATTACCTCGACCAGCCTGGCTATCACGGTGTTGAGCGCTTCAACGACCACGATAAGATGGTTCAACTGATTGTCGAAGCCGACAAGGAGGGCATGTCTGTCCATGTACACTCCGAGGGTGGTGGTGCTACCCACTTCATGCTTGACTGTATTGAGGATGCCGAGAAGATTACTGGGGACCTTGACCAGCGCAATGTGCTGGCGCATCTGCACTTCGTCACCGATGAGGATATCCGCCGTATGGGAGCAACAGGCTCCATACCAGCTGTTCCCCCCCTGTGGACTGCGAAAATTCCTGGAGGTCCTTACGAACAGGAAGTTTCCTACGTTGGCAAGGAACTAACAGATCAGGCCTATCCCATCAAGTCGTTCTACGATGCAGGCGCTAACGTGGTATTCCATTCCGACTTCCCTGTCTCCCCGATGATGAATGTCAAATATAGCATTTACATGGCCGAGAAGCGCAATACTCCAAAAGAAATGTTGGGCGGTATATGCCAACCGCGTAATGTCAAAGAAGCCATCACTCGTGAACAGTCGTTGCGCGCCATGACCATCAACGTGGCTCGTCAGTGGCATCAGGAGCATCGCATGGGTTCCATCGAGTTCGGTAAGATTGCCAACATGGCGGTGTTCGACTGCGACTTCCTGCACGACGACATCGAGAAGGTTGCCCAGGCCAACATCGTAGCCACCATCGTGGATGGTGAAGAAGTGTATAAAGCGTAAGCTTCTTCGCCCACAGAGTCTAACATTATTATTATAACTAAACAAATATTAATTATGAGTATTAACAAAATCTATCAGTTTCTTGTTGCCGCCATTCTTCTTTGTGGCACAATGACCAGTATTACTTCTTGTAAAGACGACGATGATAAAGGTCCAGATTATGAAGAAACATATGAAGGTCCGGATGTTCCTGAAAAGCAGGTTGACCCTAGTGAGTTTCAGTCAATTGACGTCAATGTGGCTATATTAGGCAATCTGAGTGTCGTGGCTGATTTGTATGCAGTAGAATACTGGTTCAAGACTGTGACAAATCAGGTAACTGACGAAACACAGGTGGTGATTGTCAATGAGATTACCGAATCCAACAAGGCTGATATCGCCAAAGTGCTGGGTCGTTTCGGTTTGCTGCTGCTTATAGAACCCACAGAAGAGAATGTGAAAAAGTATGCCGAAGACATGGGCTTCCCTTCCAATGCCGATTTTAAGAATTTGGAGTTGCTGGCACTCTCAGGGTTCGGTGATCAGTTCCTCAGTTACAAGCAAGAAGATACAGAAGGTACATCTACCGATCCAGCTCCCTCATCAATCTCGGTGAAGGACATTTGGGAGGTTTGCCCCAAGGAGTATATGGAAATAGAGGCCTTTGCCAAGTGGACTGAGCAGGTAGAAAACAAATATACCGAATATCAGAAATATCTCGCAGGACTTAATGGACGCTCATCAACCAGGGGAGCAACCAGAGGGACCAATGGAAATGTCGCTAATATGATAAATCTGCTTAACTTCCCAGCTGTTGACTTATGTATCCACATGCCAGATTCAAAACGTTATGAAGGTTATATATATGATTTGTACAAAGATAACCAAGATGACTGTCCTTACGACGTAACGTGTAATTACAAAATCATACCGATATATGACTACCAGAGTGAGGCAGACTACTACATTGTACAAACATCGATGAACTGGAATTGCAAAAACACCTGTAAAGGCTATGTGGTATTCGATAATGGAGCGAGACGCGATCGTCGCAGCTACCTCTTCTTCCCATGTGAAGGTACGTTCTATACCACGCCTACAGTTACCAATTCTGGCTATTCAGTGATGATGACAGTAAATGGAGACCTTCATCCCGAAAATATTCCATTCGATAAGGATGTGCACAATTCTCGCTCATTCAGTCTCGAAGGCAACGTTTCGGCTGGTGCGAAGGGCTCGGCTGGTTTGAAGGGCTTTGAAGCAGAGGGCAATGTTGATGCCAACCTTGGCTTTGGTGCCGAGTGGTCGAAGGATGAGTATTTCAATATAAAATCAATCGAAGTTGACAAATATGTATCAGGAGCTAGTGTCGGTCATAGGATTTATGTGCCAGGAGGTGAAGACGGCTATCGTCCACGCATGGTCAACGTAGCGCTTGACAAAGGTATTGAAGTTCCTAATGGTAGATCGTACAGTACGACGCTCTCTACAGGCGAGAGTTGGATATGGAAGGTTAGCGGAACCAAGGTTAACACTGGTGATGCAGCTATCAAAATAAAACTGACAGCCGAAACCAAGGTGAGCTGGTCAAGCTATATGATTACAGGAGCCGAGTGGCGTGTTAAGGAGTACGATCATAAGATGGTGTCAGGCGAATTTCACATTCTTCCTCCTAACCGTGTAGATGTAGGCTTCTTGAAGATAAACGCCACCACGAAGGAAGGTGGTGAAGGACTTAACATCTTTGGAATCAAGATTACTGACGTGAATGGAAATATAGTTGTTCTTGATAAGGATAATGTGACTACTAGTTATGGTGAAACTTATAATTTGGGTCTGCTGGCAAATAAAAACTATGATATTGAGTTGAACATGGGTACGAATTTGTCTACCGCAAAGACCTATATACTTAGGAATAGACGTGTAGGAGGTCATTCTGATCCAGTCCAGAATCTCGATACCGACAAATTTTTCTCAATAAAGTAATTATCTTCCCACATAGAACAGAGGGACTGCTCTATAGACAAATCGGTGGAACAGGTCATTGATATCAACTATCAGGGCCTGTTCCTCATTGTAAGGGGCATCGTACTTTGGAGCCTTCAAACTCTCAAAATAAACAATAATAGTCTCTTTGCAGATCATAGAGGTCTGTTACAAAGTCGATAAGTTTTTTCTAATTTTCTAAAACAGCCTACATGCCTACATAAATAAGCTATAACAACTTGACTAATAATAGGATAGCAAAAAAGCAGCCTACATAAAGCCTACATGAAGCCTACATGTAGCCTACATGTAGCCTACATGAAAACGGGGTTTTATGAGCAAAAGAACGTCTTTTTATGTTCAAAAGATGTTCTTTTAGAACACGAAAGACTATCTTCTGTCATGCAAAAGACTATCTTTTGTCATACGAAAGACTACCTTCCGTCATGCTTTAGACTATCTAAAGTGCTGCGAAGGATAGTCTAAAGGTCAAGGGATGTTACGGATGACTCTTCAATTCTCTAGAGAATTGGAGACTTTAGTCCGTCCAAACTCCCAGAAAGTACGTCACAAACCTCCCAATTCTCTAGAGAATTGAAAAGTCTACTCCCTGTATGCTCCAACTCATCAACCTATATATGCTCACTTTGGCCTATCTAAACATCCAATCTGCACCCGTATTTGGCACAAAAAGCCCGTTTTTATGTCGAATGAATGTCGAATTATGTCGAATGAATGTCGAATTATGTCGAATGAATGTCGAATTATGTCGAATGAATGTCGAATGAATGTCGGATGAATAATAGTTGGAAAGAATATAAATGCCTTAATATCAGATAAATACAAAGGCTACTATGTCGAATGTCATTTGTTTTTATGATTTCACGAGTTATTATCGTCAAAATTCGTCGAGTGGTGTCGTCGAGGGCTGCGACGGTAAGAGTCAAATTTCCAGAGTGCGCTCGTTTCTTCTTGCTCATGAAGTGTCTGTTCATAGCCCACGGAGTCTCAAAATAAACAAAAACGGTTTCAAAATAAACAAAAAATGAATCTTTTTGTGTTCTGTGCATTGTTATTTGGGAAAATTGATTATCTTTGCAAACAGATATTTACTTTTTGATTAGAAACTAAAATTATTATTATAACTAACGAAATGAAAACAATAAAGAGATTCCTGTGTGGCGCGATGCTTTTGATGGTGACCGTCATTGGTGGCAGTTGCCTGACCTCATGTAATAGTGATGACAATAATGCTAAGTCGGAAATGACACTTGAGGACGCCCTGAAGAATGAGACCATTGTGGCTCTGACTTTTAATGTGAACGGCGAGGACTACTATGTGGCCTTCGTCAGGGTGGGCGACACCTACGAATTGCTGGACTATGACAAGGTGGCGTGGACGCGTGGTGACGAGCCGGCCATCTCGGAGAAGAACTGCGACTTCTCGATGGAGCACGACAAGGCCAACAACCTGCTGAAGTTCTACGTGAATGAGAAGAAGACCTCCAAACTCATATTCGCCGCTATCTTCAACATCAAGGAGAGTACCATGGAGGTGATACCTGGCGACTCGGATATCAAGGTGACGGGCCTGAAGATGAAGGTGTCTAACGTAGAGATTACCAAACTGTTGAAGGACGTTTCGGGAGAAGTAACCCTGGCCGATGCACTCGTGAAGGGCGCCAAGGTGGAGGTGGCCTATTACTGGGGTGGAAGCAAAGAACCAACCCTCTTCACTTTCATCAACGAAGGTGGAACATTCTCTTGCAAGATCACTGGCAACAGTCCAGATACCTTCGAAAGGGGTAGTCTGAGGTCGGAGGGCAACTTACTCCGTTTCAGTGCTATCAACTATGATTTTTATAGCTCCCTCGAGATCGACTTCAATACAGTGACTAACTCCTACAAGTTCTTCACGGTCTTTCATGACAATTACGACTCCTTCAAAATCAGCGTGAACGGCACCGACATCACGTCGAAACTGACCAAGGAGTAAAACAGAAACTTGATTATCTTTGCAAACAGATATTTGCTTTTTGCGTGGAAATTAAAATTATTATATAGCTAATCAATATGAATGATTATAAAGTTACTTTGAATGGTAAGACTCTGATTATCGAGCTCGGTAGGGCTCTTAATACTGCTAATGCGCCGGCCTTGCAGGAAGAACTCACCAAGTATGTGGGACAAGACATCGAGAAGGTCTATTTCGATGCCTCGGAGCTGTTGACACTTTCCAGTAGTGGTCTTAGGGTGGTTTATTACGCCAAGCTAAGGTTGGGCAACAAACCCGAAATAGCATTCGTGAATTGTGCCAAGGAGATTTATTCTGTACTGAAGATGATTGGCCTGGCTCCTTCTATTAAGTTTCTGAAGGCAGAGAATCGGAGGACTTTACACAGCCAGTCGACCTTCGACGATTTTGCTGCTCATAACGATGTGGTGTGCTACTCCATGAAATTGGGAGAATGCGAGGATTGACGAACGTGTATTGAGGTAAGGCCATGACCCGATTGCATTTTCAACCAATTCAGGGCAAGACGCCCGACATCATTGATGCCATCCTTCAGGCAGAAGAGGTGGCGTCGGTGGGTGAATTCTGGAATGTGCTCAATGTGGTGGCCGAAGAGCTTGTGGTGAATGTCGTCAGCTATTCCCATTCCGACTACCTCGATGTGGACATCATACGCGATGAGAAGAGTATCACACTGCGTTTCCACGATGGTGGCGTGCCGTTTAATCCGCTTAAGAAGGATCCTCCTGATTTCTCGATACCGTTTGAGGAACGTGAAATCGGCGGGCTTGGAATCTTCATGGTTAAAGAGTATATGGATACCGTGGACTACGAATATACAGGGGGAGAGAATATACTGACAGTCATGAAATTAATTGAAACCAAATAACTATGTCATATCTGAAAAAGTATTAACACATAAAACGAATGGCTTATGGAAACAAGATTCAAGAAACGTGCCAAGATCTTTGACATTGTCATAACCTCAGTGGCAGCAATCCTTTCGGTGGGCATGATGCTCTATGGCGTGTTTTATTTCGGGCTGAGCGAATCATGGCCCGAACTGACTCTCAACATGTTCTATATCGCTTGTCTTGTGATGATCGGGATGTATTTCTTCAACTACCGTATCACCACCGACCAATTCAACTACTGGTGTTCTATCTCAGTTGGTATTACGGTGCTGCTACGCGATATCCTCTTTGCGCCACCCTTGGCTTTCTACGCACTCCATCTGTTGTGTCTTGCCCTCTCGGTGCTGTTGCTCTGTACGCTCACCTATTTCTATGCACGCAAGAAATGGAAGAGTTACTCCAAAAGCGACCTCTGGATGATTTTCATCATCGATGCGCTCATTGCCATACTCTACAACATCGCCATCTATCTTGAGCCCATCGACGAGTACACCAACTATCTGCTTACGGAAATCTGGATTCGTCCCACTATCACCTATGGACTGGTGGCTTGTTTTGTAACCGAAGTTGGTAAATAAACATTGCCGCACCCACATCTGGCGCCAGGTATGACTGCATTTATAACCGTACAAAGCGTCCCGCCCTCAGATCCGTAACTTTATGTATAACATTAATATAATTATAAGATTTATGAAAAGAAAACTAATGTATGTAACGATGGCCATAGCGGCCATGACTGCACTGAACAGTTGCAGTGAAGATGGCTTTGAGAAAGCCTATGATGAGAAGACCTCACTCGACTCACCGTACCTCTTCTCTGAAGGCTATCAGGACACGATCGTCGTTTCCTACGATTTGCCTACGCCGGCTACCGACTGGCTGGGTATGGTGAAGGATGATACAAAGGTGTGTAAGTTGAGCATCCCCGGCACTCATGACACCATGACCGGCATGGGATTCTATCAGCCCGGGCTGAAGTACATCTTCAATATGACGGCCATCAGTCAGGTATCCACACTTGAGGAGCAGATGAACAGCGGTTTGCGTTTCTTCGACATCCGTCCTGTGGTGAGCACCGACACCATTGCCAAGAAGAAGATTCTGCGCCTGACGCACGGCATCAGCGAACTCGACGTTACTTTCGAGCAGACTATCGACTGGCTGCAAGCCTACCTGAAGGCCCATCCGTCAGAGTTCTTCATCGCCAAGCTGCAGTTCGACAACGGTTTTGAGGATCAGAAAGACTTGTTCTCCCTGCTCAGCAATGTATTGCATATGCCGAAGTACCAGGGACTGTTTATCGAGAACTGGCGTCCGGACATCACCGTGGGTGAGATGCGTGGCAAGATACTGTGGCTGAGTCGCTTTGACTTGCGTCCGTATAACGCAGCCTTCCATTACCCCATCGTGTATTGCAATTGGCCCGACGAGGATCCCGACATTAAGGAGGATCTTGATCTCGAGGCCCAGCGTAGCTGTGCCATGTATAACATGAACGATACCACGATAAAGGCAACGCTCTATAAGCAGGACTACTACAAGACCACTACCGAGAAGCGGATGAAGAACAAGCAGAAGACGGTTATCGACATGATGCACAGTGCCCGAGAGGTGACTGCCAAAGACGATAACATCTGGATTGTGAACCACTGTTCGGCCTATACCGAGGTGTCACCACGTGGATACATTACCAATGCCGCCAACCTGCACCCGTTGGTCATTGAAGACCTGCAGAAAAACGAGGGTACCGTGGGCATCATACCGATGGACATGGCCTGCCACGACTATGTACACTGTATCATCAATGGTGGTACGCCCTACACCAGCGACTATCTGTACGGATTCCATCCGTTGAGCCTGTCGCTCACCAACCTACTTATCAAGTCGAACAAATCATACTTCAAATAAAATATGACAAAGGATATGAAACACTATATAGACAAACTCATCATTCTCTTAGCGGTTATGTTTGCGGCAACTGGGTCTAAGGCTCAGAATGTGGACAAATTACATGCTCAGGACGGCCTGTTCAACCACCTTTCGGTGGGTCTGAACACTGGATTTGCAGGCTCTGGTGTTGACGTGGTGATGCCTGTCCACAAGTTAGTGACGGTCAGGGCTGGCATTGCCGGATGGAATATTGGCGACATTAAGTTCAACGCCATCAACACCGCCGCGGAAATCAATCAGATGCAGATGGTGGAGGATGATGCCGTCAAGCGCTCACAGATGGTGGATAAGGTGGAACTGGCCATCAAGCCAAATTTCTGGAACTTTTATGTCCTGGGCGAGATACATCCCTTCAGGAACCAGCCTTTCTACTTCTCGGCAGGTCTGTTCATCGGCAGTCAGAACTTCGTCCACTTTCAAAACACCAACGAGAATGCCCTGGGCTTCCTCTATGATGCCAATCAGAAATTACAGGACTACAACAACGTCTTCCGTACGAACTATCCGCCCATCGGACTGAAGTTCGGCGACTATGTGTTCACTGCCGACGAGGATGGTAACATCGACGTACGCATGAAGACCAATGCCGTGAAGCCCTATCTTGGTATAGGTCTCGGCCAGCATCTTGCCAAAACCCATCGCGTCAGTCTGGCTGTCGATTTGGGCCTTTTGTTCTGGGGGACGCCGAAATTCCTGCTTGACAGCGGAACAGAGATCGAGTCGACAGGCAAGAGCTCCGGTCTCCTCGGCACACTGTCATGGTTGAAGGCATGGCCCAACCTGCAGATACGAGTAGCTTACAAGATTTTTTAGGATATTATCTAATATGTTTCTATTCTCCGGATATCGTCTTCGAAAGTAGATTTAGACTTTGCCCTCGACTTGAGTTTTGAGCGGTAGGTGTAGATCGTGGTGATACTTGAGCGGAGAATATCGGCAATCTTCTGATTGTCTGTGATGTTCAGACGAATAAGTGCGAGGATGCGGAGTTCGGTGGTGAGCTTGCCACCCTCTTCGTGTACCTCAAACTTATTGTCGTCTGTCAACAGTTGGTTGACTTCGGAGATAAAGGTGGGATAGATGTTCAGGAAGGCAGTGTCGAAGTTCTGGTGGAACAGATGTATGCTCTCGTTGAGTGGCTTCTGACTTTTCAGTTCGGTATACAGGAGCTCTAGCTTTCGGTCGCGTGCCAACCGGTTCAGCACTTTCGAACGCTCCTCGTTCTTAATAATTAGATTACTGCTCAGTTCCAGGAAACGTCCGATATACTCGTCTTTAATACGATTACTCTCCTTCATCTGGTTGTTCATGCGCTCTATCTCCTCGTTATGGAGCGACAGTTCAGCGTTCATCTTGCTAATCTTGATATTTGCCTGATGTCGCTTTTTGATGAGCGATAGGGTATAGATGACGGTGCCTATCAACAACAGCGTGATAAGCGACAGAACTATCAATAGCAGATTGGTGCGATGTTGGGCCAGGGCACGCTCCATGTCATAGGCTTGTGTAATCAGTGGTGAGATGCGGGCAGCCTGCATACTGCGCAGTCGGCTGCCGTATTGTCGGGCGTCGTTGCTGGCACAGAGCAGGTATTCATAAGCCTTCTTGAAGTCACCTCGGTCGAGCAATATGATGGACAATCGGCGGAGGGAATTGTTTTCAAGGATAGCTCCTTTCATATCGCTGATGGCACTCAGTAGGAAGTAGCGCTCCTGAAGCTGGGACTCGCCTTTCTTCGAATAAAAATAAGCCAGTGTGCTGGTAACGATACTATAGCGTCGTTCTCCCTGCTTCAGATTCCTCATATAGGCCTCAAGCATCCTGATGGCCCCGTCGTTATCACCTTTTTCACTGATATAGGTGGCCTGATTGAAGATATAGTCGTACGAATCCTTGGGGGCTATCTGCAGGATGAGCTGCCGATAGTATTGTGAGCTATCGGTATATTCCTGGAAATAGGGTGTGTATTCAGCCATTTCCGAACGGTAAAGGTTCAGTTCGCCGCGCTGGTTGTAGTATTCCACCTTGCACTCTGTGCTCAGTTGGCTGATGTCTATCTGATCGAGCATACGGTCGGCCTTATCGAATAGCCCGGATACTGCCAGGATATGGGCCATGCGTATCAGGCTACCTGCTGCCATGTTGGGATTGTCCAGCGATTGCTGAACATCCACATTCTTTTTAATATAACAGAGAGCCGAGTCGAAGTTAAAGGCCAGATACTCATCATACAGTTTGTTGTTCAGGCTAAACTGCTGCTCAGGTGTGAGCATGAGGTTGTTTATGCCATCCGTAATCACCTGTATGCGGCTTTTCTTCTGGGCAATGATTTCCGACTGGTGCTCAATCAGACTGTCGAGCGTTTGATACAGGATGCCTAGTTCTTCTGCACGTTGGCTAGCCATTGTCAATGCCGGGGCCATGACAATGAACATGTTTAGTAATATGTGTCGATGTTTCATCATAAGAGTTAATTATTGAGGGCAAAGTTAAGAAATTAATCTGATATCTCCAAATTCCAGATACGTGAAAACTGCTTTTTCGGGCTCTTTTGGGCTTGCAATCGTTTTGATTTATAGAGAGTCTTTAAATTGTAAAATACTGATTATCAAGTAACTGCGTTTTGCATGATTTTGATTTTTGCTTGAGCTGCTTGATAATTCTTGATTTAGTCTCTACCTTTGCAGCCGAAATCTTGAAATAATAAAAATCTGTTTTCGATATGAATAAGTTAGGATTAAGTTTGGTAATATTTGTTAGTAGTTGTTCCACTGCTGTCAGCAGCGCGAAAGATGTTTTGGTTAGTTCACCTGATGGTGCCGTGACGGTTACTGTCGGCGTGAAGAATAGTCAACCTTATTATACCATGAATTACCATTCTAAGATCATAGTTCCGCCCTCACACCTCGGATTCCAAGTCGACAGTAGTTATATCGGCAACCACGTGAAGATGGTTGGTAAGCATTATGCTACGAATGACGAGACTTGGGTCCAGGTTTGGGGTGAGGACGAGCAGGTACGTAACCATTACAACGAACTGACGGTTGACTTTCAAGAGCAAACTGGAGAAAAAAGGAAGATGAACGTTCAGTTCCGTGTGTTTAACGACGGTATAGGCTTCCGTTATATTTTACCAGAAAGAAATAAAGGTGAAAGGTATTGTGTTCAGGAGGAATTGACCGAGATCGCCTTGGCGCATGATGCCAAGGCCTGGTCGATTCCGAGTAACCACACCGAGTACTTTGAAGGTATCTATACTTGCGATCTCCTTAGCAAGAAAGATACGGTATGTACGCCCCTCACCATTGAATACGAGGACTCGCTGTTCCTGGCCATCCATGAGGCGGCCCTGAAAGACTATGCGAGCATTAACCTGACGCCGCGTACAGTAGAAAAAGGCATCAAACTCCTGACAACACTGACGCCCTGGCAGAGTGGGGTAAAAGTGTACGTCGAAGGAGAGCTGAAGACGCCTTGGCGCACGATTACCATCGGCAAGACTGCTGGTGAACTGATGACTTCGCGTCTGATGCTGAACCTGAATGAACCAACACAAATAGAAGATACGTCATGGATAGAGCCAGGCCGTTATATTGGCATCTGGTGGAGTATCCACAAGAAGCAGAATACCTGGGAGATGGGTCCTCATCACGGTGCTACCACAGAGAATGTGAAGCGCTACATCGACTTTGCTGCCCGTCACGGCTTCAGTGGTGTGCTGGCCGAAGGCTGGAACCCAGGCTGGGGACAGGGTGAGCAGGTAACCTACCTGAAGAGCTATCCCGATTTCGACATCAATGAAGTATGCCGTTATGCCCGGCAGAAAGGTGTGCGCTTCATTGGCCACATGGAGTCGTGGGGACGCGCCAGTCTGATAGAGCAGGAGATGGATGAGGCTTTCGCTTGGTATCAGAAGTTAGGTATCCGCGTGGTGAAGACCGGATACGTGGGGCATCTGATGGATGGTAAGGAACTGGCTAAGTCGCAGTACGGCATCCGTCACTATCGCAAGGTGATAGAAACGGCCGCGAAATATCAAATTATGATAGACAACCATGAGCCTGCCATGCCCACGGGTATTCAGCGCACATGGCCCAACCTGATGACCCAGGAGGGTGTACGTGGACAGGAGTATAACGCTTGGGACCGTCGCGGTGGCAATCCGCCTAGTCATACCGTGACACTGCCCTTTACACGTGGTCTGGCTGGACCTACCGATTTTACACCGGCAATCTTTAATTTCTCGGAGATTGTACCCGGTACCCATCCACACTCTACACTGGCCAAACAACTCGGAGAGTTTGTGGTAATCTATAGTCCACTGCAGATGGCTGCCGATGCCATCGAGAATTATGAGGGACAGCCGGCACTCTCGTTTATTGAGAGCTGCCCTACAACCTGGAGCAAGACTCTGGTACCCAATGGAGAGATTGGACAATATATCACCGTGGCCCGCAAGGAGCGCGGCGAGAGTGGCAGGTGGTTTATCGGTAGTATCACCAACGAAACCGCTCGCCAGATAGCGTTGCCGCTCAGTTTCCTCGATGCCGACACCTCTTATCGCGCCATCATCTATGAAGACGGTCCGCAGGCCGATTACGAGTCCAATCCCTATGTCATGACAATCCGTCAAATAGAGGTGAACAGTCGGAGCGTGTTGCAATTGAATCTGGCCCGGAGCGGTGGGGCTGCCGTTAGGATTGAGAAATTATCTTATTAAACTATTTTATAATTAAAAACCCAAGTAAAATGAAAAGATTAATGAAGAGTGTCGTCATGGTTTTGACGATCATGCTGTTTGCCTTGGATGTCTCTGCACAGACCACCATCAGTGGTCATGTGAAGGACGATACCGGTGAAGATGTTATCGGTGCCAGTGTCGTGGTCAAGGGAACACAAAATGGTACTGTGACCGATTTCGACGGTCGATTCCAACTGAAGTGTGAATCAGGTGTCACACTTGTCATCTCCTACATTGGCTTCACCCCGCAGGAAGTGAAAGCTGCCCATAACATGGAGATTACTCTGAAAGAAGATGTAGCCCAACTGAATGAGGTCGTTGTGGTGGGCTATGGTTCACTGGCGAAGAAAGAGATCTCAAGCTCTGTCGTGCAGGTGAACAAAGACCAGTTCAACCAAGGCGCTGCCAGCGATGCCATGGCCCTGATTGCCGGTAAGGTGACAGGCTTGAACGTGTCGGCAACTGCCGAGGCAAACCCCAATGCCATGACCGATATTCAGGTACGTGGTGCTGGTTCGCTGACAGCCTCCAACGGCCCGCTGATTGTAATCGATGGTATTGCCGGTGGTGACCTGCGTAACATTGCTACCCAAGATGTAGAGTCGATTACCGTTTTGAAGGATGCCGGTTCGGCTGCTATCTACGGTACGCGCGGTGCCAACGGTGTCATTTTGGTTACGACAAAGAAAGGTTCGGGCACTGCTGGTGTCACTAATGTGACCTATGACAGCTACATTGCTCTAAACGTGGCCAAACCTCACCCTGAGATTCTGTCGACCGATGAGTTCCGTCGTTCGCGTCGCGGCCAGGATTATGGTGCCGACACCGACTGGTGGGATGAGATTACACGTCCTGTGAGCTATAGCCTAAACCAGTATATATCTATCGACAGCTCTACCAAGAACGGCTACTTTGGTCTGTCGGCCAATTATAAGAAAGGTAATGGTCTCGACATCGTGAGTGGCCGCGAGGAGTATGGTGCCCGTTTTGTGGGCGAGCAGCGTGTGCTGAATAATCGTCTGCAGTTTAATGCCTCGCTCTCTGGCCGTAAGGTACATGAGGACTGGGGTAACAACGGCCTGTTCGACACGGCTCTGACCATGAATCCCACTATCCCCGTGAAGAATCCCGACGGCTCTTATTATCAGCCCAACTCTCCGACAGATATCCATAATCCGGTGAATGACCTGAAGGAAAATATCTCACAGGGCGATCGTATCTACCTGTTGGGCAATGCCGACGTGAAGTTGAATATCCTGCAGACAGAGCAGCACAACCTGAACACCTCGTTGAGCTATGCCTTGCAGTACAACGACCAGAAGTCTAATTTCTATACCCCCTCTACATCAAGCGAATCGTTCTGGAACGGTTATGCAGGCCGTGCCAACGTGAATTATCAGAAATGGTGGACCAACCGTCTGGAATGGCTCGTGAACTACACCCTGACCCTGAACCAGCATCAGCTGAAGGCTGTACTAGGCTATTCGTGGGAGCGTTCCAAGTGGGAGCAGAGCGGCAACGAGAACAAAGACTTTGTGTATGATTCGATGGGCTGGTATGGTATCGGTAATGGCACGGCCCTACAGGAAGGCAAAGCTAATCTCTGGGGTGGTTCTTCAGAATCGACACTTATAGGCTTCTTTGGCCGATTGAACTACAATTACAATGACATGCTGTTTGCATCGGCCTCTTTGCGTCGTGAGGGTAGTACCAAGTTCGGGGCCAACACCAAGTGGGGTAGCTTCCCCTCTGCCTCTCTCGCATGGGAAATCACCCAGACACCTTTTGCCGAGGGCGTGAAGACTATCTTCCAGAGTCTGAAACCCCGTGTCTCGTATGGCGTGACGGGTCGTTCGGACTTCGATGCCTACCGTTCCTTGTCAACCTATAGCAGCTATGGCGCCTATTTGATAGATGGTGAGTGGATCAATGGCTATGCCCCTTCACTGAACGCCAATCCCGACTTGGCATGGGAGAAGTCGACAGCCTTCAATGTGGGTCTTGACTTCGTGGCAGCCAATAGTCGTCTGCGTGGTAGCGTGGAGTACTTCGATCGTCGTTCGCAGGATCTGCTCTACAATTATACAGCTCCTCAGCCGCCGTTTATCTACAGCACCATCCTTGTGAACGTGGGAACGACCAAGAATACGGGTATTGAGGTGTCTCTCGACTACGACGTGCTGGCTAAAAAGGACCTGAAGTGGACTACTGGCATCAACTGGAGTATGGGTGAGACGAAACTCACAAAACTGTCGAGCGATGTCTACCAGATGGCCTACCTTGACCTGTATCAGAAACCAGGACCTGGTAGTAGCGAGTACTTCTTCCGTGTGGAAGAGGGTGGCAAGATTGGTCAGTTCTATGGTTATGAGCATGCTGGTATCGACGAGAATGGACTACTGCTGATTTATGACAACGAAGGCAATAAAGTCAATGCCTCACAAGCTGATCCCTCGTACAAACGTAACATCGACAATGGTGCCCCCAAGCATTTCCTTTCATGGAACAACTCGTTTAGGTATAAGAATTGGGATCTGAGTATGCTGTTCCGCAGTGCCTTAGGTTATCAGATCTTCAACATGCGTAAGTACGGCATGGGTCTGCAGGGTGCAGGTACCGACAATGTGCTGCGTACGGCCTATACGAAATACGGCAATGTAATGTCGAGTGGTGGTATTATCTCCAGCTATTTCCTGGAAAACGGTGACTATGTGAAGCTCGACAATGTGACCTTGGGCTATAACTTCACACCAAAGAAGCGTGAGCTCATAGAGAGTCTGCGTGTCTACCTCACAGCTAAGAACCTGTTTACACTCACAGGCTACGAAGGCAACGATCCCTCAATTGTCACCTCTACAGGTATTACCCCGGGTATCGACACCAATAGTGCCTATCCGCAGGCCACTCAGCTTAGCTTGGGCGTGACGCTGCGCTTTCACTAATTGAAAACTGATAATTGAAAAATGAATAATATGATGACCATTAAATGCAAAATATTCGGTGTTGTCTGTCTGATGGCAGGACTCACCGCTTGTACTGACCTCGACGAGAAGGTGTACGACCGTATCGATGCCAGTGTGTACTATCAGAATGAGGCCAGCGTAAAGGGTGCCGTGGCTGCCATCTACAATCAGACATCTTCAACCCTGGCTGGTGAGAACTTCTTTCACCTCTCAGAATATCCTGCCGACCAGATTACCTGGCGCGTATGGAACGGTGGACAGTGGGGATGGGACGAGGCCATGAAGACCGTACTCTCGTGGCACAACTGGACGTCGGAATCTACCATTATCAACAACGCATGGAAAGGAGCGTGGACGGCCGTAGGACTGGCCAACCTGCTGCTCAACGACCTCGAAGGCCTCGATGCCGCCAGTCTGGGCATCTCTCAGGAAAGGCTCGAACAGTATGTGGCAGAGGTTCGTACGCTGCGCGCCTGGAATTACTACTGTATCTTCGAACTCTGGGGTGGAGCACTGCCGCTGAATACTTCGGCCAGCAGTGAGGTGCCAGGAACAGCTGATGCCGACTGGAATACCTCTTGTAAGATTATCTATGACTTCATCGCTACTGAGCTCGACGAAACAGTGAAGGCGTTGGCCAAGGAAGACGGCAGTCATGCTACCGTGAATCGTGCTAACCAGGGTATGAACCGTATGCTGAAAGCCCGTTTGTTGCTGAATGCAGAGGTGTTTATCGGGGAGAATCACTATGATGAGTGTGAGGCACTGTCGAAGGAGATTATCAATGGTACTTACGGTTCGTATGGTCTGGACAGCAACTACCGTAACCTCTACAGTATCGACAACGTGAAGAGCCCAGAGGTGATCTTTGCATTAGCTGCTGAAGACGGACAGGGTGCTGCCAATGCCATCTCCAATGTCCGTACGATGGTGGGCATGTGGTATGGTTATGCCGACTACTTCGGACAGTCATACGATGGTATCGGTGCTTGGAACTGTGTCTGCCTCGTGCCTTCATTCGACAATTCGGGTAATGTGCTGCCCACAGGTGGTACCGACCATCCTGTCTGCTTCCTTGATGCCCCTTACGGTGATAAGCTCGGTGCGCCCTATGAGCGTTTCGACAACCGTGATATCCGTAAGCAGAACTACGTGTACGATGCTGCATCGAAGACCCACGGACCGGGTATGTTCCTGAAGGGAGAGGTCCGTGCAAACTTTGGTAAGGGTGATGTCCTGTTGGCCGATGCCGACCGCGATGGTCAGGCTCTGGTGTACGTGGATCAGTTGGGTACCTTCCTTAATCAGGGCCGTAACCTCGAGACGGTGATGAATCCCCGTTGGGGCGAGACCAACTCTGGTGTCCGACTTGTGAAATATCCGCTCTATCCCAACGACGATCAGGGAGGCTTCAAGAGCATCGACGATGTACAGTTCCGACTGGCCGAGGCTTATTATAACATAGCAGAATGTGAGATGCGCAAGGGTAACAGCAGTGAGGCCAAGAACTATGTAGATCAGGTACGTCAGCGCTACTTTACCAGCAGCAACCGGGCGGCTGCCCTGAGTGTACCCGGACCTGGCTTCACCAACTTCGACATGGACTGGATGCTCTCTGAGTGGGGCAAGGAATACCTGGGCGAGGGCAACCGCCGTCGTACCGACCTGCGCCGATTCGACAAATTTACCCAGGGTACCTGGTGGTTCTGGGGACGTGCTACAGAGGATGGCGTCAACCTGCCTGCCACACGCGATCGTAAATACGAGTGGTATCCGTTGCCACAGTCGGCACTTTCTGTAAATCCCGGACTCGTTCAGAATCCCAACTATTAAACAAACCAATTCAATAAATTCAGAATATTATGACCAAGAAATTATATAGTCTGATGCTTACACTGCTCGCGCTGTCAGGACTGATGAGCAGCTGTTCTAAGCAAGATGACATCGTATTCGATCATGAGCGTCAACAGTTTGAAACACGGGCAGACCGTATACTGTTGGAGTTTATTGCCCCCTTCGGCACGACTGCCGATGAGGAAATCTACATCATTGGCGCTTTCAATGGCGACAGTACCGCTATTGGACAGCAATCCTATCTGCTGACGAAGGCTCCCAACAGTGATGTCAAGTGGGGCGTCTATCTGGATCCAAACAGCTTTGTGGGAGGAAAGAGCCTGGCCGACGGATTCCGTTTCTACTCTGCAACACAGGGTATGGAGCAGACCGTCAAGGGTGAGAAGGCTATACATAACGACAATCCCAGTGTTGGCACTTTCACCAACGTTTGGGGACAGCGCTGGGAGAGTTACTACTGGCAGGGCGGTGAGGCACCGGAGCCCGCTCACGACGGATTCTGCGTCTATGTAGACGACCAGACCGGATGGAATGCACTGACCCTCTATATGTGGGGCGACGTCAACAACCTGAATGGAGGCTGGCCTGGCATGTCGGTTACAGGAACCTGGAATCACGATGGCGTCAGTTGGAAATACTTCGACATGGGTGCCGCCAATAGCGGCCTGAATGAAAACCTCATTTTCAACAATGGTGGCAATGGTGTGCAACTACCCGACTTCAACTTCACCATCGACCGTAACATCTATTTGCGTATCACTGCCGATGGAGTGGAGGAGATTGGTGCTGAACCCAAAGTAAAACATGACGGTTTTGCCGTGTTCGTTCTTGATGATACAGACTGGGATGTGCTGACCCTCTACATGTGGGGCGACGCGAATAACCTGAATGGCGACTGGCCAGGTATGCAGGTAACGGGAGAGCAGACCATCAATGGCCAGACCTATAAATACTTTGATATGGGCGAAGCCAACACAGGTCTGAACGAGAACCTGATCTTTAGCAATAACGGTTCCAGTCAGTTAAGTGATTTCAACTATACAATCGACCATGATGTGTATCTGCATATCACTACATCGGGTGTAGAGGAAATACAACCTTAATTAGAGTTAATTATTGAATCGTGGGTTGGCTGCTCTGTGAAGAGCGGCCTGCCCTTTACAAATGATAATATATGTATATGAAAAGGATTTTTCTTTATCTTTTGGCTCTTCTGCCTATTCACCTTTTGGCTGCAGACTACGTAGAGGTCATCAACACAGCCTCGGTGAAGCATGAGGCAGGTCGACGCGTCATCTACGAAATGAATGTCGGATCGTTCACATCCGAAGGTACCTTCTCTGCTGCAGGCCGTCAACTCGGCGAACTGAAGAAGCTGGGTATCGACATTGTCTGGCTCATGCCTATCTATCCCCGTGGCGGTGGTATCAACAGTCCGTATGCCGCTATCGATTTCCGGCAAACAAACGCTGCCTATGGTACTATTAGCGACTTGAAGAACTTCGTCAGTCAAGTTCATAACCTGAATATGGAGGTATGGCTCGACTGGGTTCCCAACCATACCGCTACCGATGCTACTTGGGTAACAACTCATCCGGAGTATTACGTGAAGAATGGGTCAGACTTTATGCACCCTAATAACTATGGAGATGTCTATCAGTTGGATTATAGCAATGCCGACTTGTGTAAGGCGATGACCGACTGTCTGAAATTCTGGATCGACCAGACTGATATCGATGGCTATCGTTGCGACTATATCAGTAGCAGTTATATCCCTGCCTCTTATTGGCAGACAACCATCCCGGAGATTAAGAACTATAAGCGTGGTAAGACGATCACTTTCCTTGGCGAGGCTAACATCGTAGGCGATGCAACCCGTCTGAAAACGGTAGGTTTCGACTATGACTATGCCTGGAGTTTCCAGACTTCATTGGTGAGATTTGGTGGTAGCGGTGTTTATACTGCCTCCCTGAAAACCAATGTCGACAAACTGATTACTGCCCAAAGCGACATTAGTTTTGGTCGTATGGTCTATCTGACCAACCACGACCAGAACTTTAATGAAAAAGAAAAAACACTGACAGAGAAATATGGTGAAAACCGTTATCCTCTGACCGTACTGGTAGGAACGGCGTGGGGTATGCCTTTGGTCTATAATGGTCAGGAGGTTGGTGGCAATCAGGCTTTGGACTATTTCCATGATACGAAAATCGATTGGACCTTCCCCGATGCAAAGATGTACCATACACTGCGTACATTGTCTGCCCTTAAACATGCCGTGCCCGCCTTCCAGGACGGACCAACCCTTGACACCCATCATACGCTGACCTGGCTTCTCTCTGACAGTCAGAATGTGCTGGCCTATACCTGCCAGTATGGCGATAGTGAGGCATTAGTGGTGTTGAATTTTGGTACAACGGCAGTCAATGCAACAGTCAGTGGTATTGCTGCAGGGGACTGGAGCCTATGGCTCGACAGTCAGACCATCAGCGAGGGTGTCAGTCGAAAACAAGTCAGACTGAACGAAACAAACAACTTCGAACTCGAGGCCAAAGGCTATCAGGTGTACGTTAAAGGCACTTTCTCTGAAGAAAGCTCGTCAGAGCAGTCATCAAATATCAGTCGTGTACTGGATAGCCATTTTCCTAACGACACCATCTACTCTCTGAACGGGCGCGTGATGGATCATTGCTCGCTGATGCCCAGAGGGATTTATATCCAGAACGGTAAGAAGATTATTTATCGTAGGCGTGGACTGGATAATCGGTTGTGAAGTGCAGACCTCGGCACTCCTTGCGCTCGAGGGCCCATCGGGTGATGAGGTAGCCCACATTGATCATGTTACGCAGTTCACAGATATCCTTTGACGCTTTGACGCGCTTGAAGAGACGCTCGGTTTCTTCGTAGAGCATATCAAGACGGTCCCAGGCACGATGCAGACGGAGGTCAGACCGGACGATGCCCACGTAGTTGGCCATAATCTGGTTGACCTCCTTCACGCTTTGTGTAATGAGCACTTTCTCCTCGTTGGTCATCGTGCCCTCATCGTTCCATTCGGGTACCTTCTCGTTGAAGTCGTAGTAGTCGATATGCTCCAGCGAGCTTTTCGCTGCCGTATCGGCATAGACTACAGCCTCTATAAGTGAGTTGGAAGCCAGACGGTTGCCGCCATGCAAACCTGTGCAAGAGCACTCGCCCAAGGCATAGAGGCGCTCGATGGAGGTCTGACCGTTGAGGTCGACCTTGATACCACCACACATATAGTGGGCTGCAGGGCGTACGGGGATATAGTCGGTGGTGATGTCGATGCCGATGGAGAGACACTTCTGATAGATGTTGGGGAAGTGTTTCTTCGTCTCGTTAGGATCCTTATGGGTGACGTCGAGACAGACGTGGTCGAGACCGTGGATCTTCATCTCCTTATCGATGGCGCGGGCCACGATGTCACGTGGTGCCAGGGAGAGACGTTCGTCATATTTCTGCATAAACTCCTCACCATTGGGCAGCTTGAGGATGCCGCCATAACCTCGCATGGCCTCAGTGATAAGGTAGGCTGGGTGGGTCTCCTTGGGATTATGGAGCACCGTGGGGTGGAACTGTACAAACTCCATGTCGGCCACTGTTCCCTTGGCGCGGTAGACCATGGCAATGCCGTCGCCGGTGGCGATGACGGGGTTGGAGGTGGTCAGATAGACGGCTCCGCAACCACCAGTACACATCACGGTAACCTTCGACAGATAGGTATCAACTTTCTGTGTGTCTGGATTGAGTACATAGGCACCATAGCAGTTGATATATGGTGAACGCCGGGTCACCTTTGCACCAAGGTGGTGCTGGGTGATGATCTCAACCGCAAAATGGTTTTCCTTGATGGTAATATTCGGATTGCTCCTCACAGCCTCCATCAGTCCGCGCTGGATCTCTGCACCTGTATCGTCGGCATGGTGGAGGATACGGAACTCAGAGTGCCCGCCTTCGCGATGGAGGTCAAAGCTGCCATCAGCCTTACGGTCGAAATTCACGCCCCAGTTTACGAGTTCCCGGATTTGTTCAGGTGCCTGACGCACCACCTGCTCCACTGCAGCACGGTCGGAGATAAAGTCCCCTGCAATCATCGTGTCCTCGATGTGCTTGTCAAAATTGTCAAGCTCGAGGTTGGTGACAGAGGCCACGCCCCCCTGTGCAAACGAGGTGTTCGCCTCGTCAAGCGAGGTCTTGCAGATCATACATACACTACCTTTATTGGCGCGTGCCACCTTCAAGGCATAGCTCATGCCGGCTACGCCGGCACCAATCACGAGAAAGTCGTATTTGTACACCATATTCTGATTTGTTTTTATTATTTGGTGCAAAGGTAGTTAAATTTTCGATAATATTTGCATCAAGAGGATTTTTTTTGTATCTTTGCACCAAAACCAAGACACAATGACAATGATGAAGAGACTTTGGCTAATCATTCTGATGCTGGCTCCGCTGGCTGTCTCCGCCCAACAGGTGGTGGTGAGCGGCATTGTGAAGGATGACAAGACGGGCGATATTCTGAAGCAAGTGAGTGTTTCTGCCGGCCGTGTGTCGGTGGTGACAAATGAGGACGGTGTCTTCGTGCTGAAACTCGACCAGAAGCCTGGGGCTATTACTGTGTCGCATATTGGTTATAAATCGCGTAAGGTGGTGCTGGAAGAGGGGAAGACAGAGAACCTGAAGATTCGTTTGGTACCCACAACCATCCAGTTGCGCGAAATTGTGGTAAGGACCAACAACCCCAGAGAACTGGTGGACATTGCCATCAAGAAGATTCCCGACAACTACAGCCGTGTGCCTGAACTGCTGCAGACCTTCTATCGCGAGACGGCCATGAAGCGCAGACACTATATCTATGTGGCCGAGGGCGTGGAAGATATGTACAAGACACCCTACAACCGCAGCATTAACAGAGACCGTGTGTCGATTGTCAAGGGTCGCAGACTGCTGAGTCAGAAACAGGGCGACACGTTGGGTGTTAAGGTCTTGGGTGGTCCTGTGCTGCCCGTACAGCTCGATGTGGTGAAAAACCAGGAGATGCTGCTGAATCCAGAAGACCTCGATGCCTACGAATTCACGATGGGTATTCCCGAGTATATCAACGACCGTATGCAGTATGTGGTCAAGATCACACCACGCATGTCGAAGGAGTATGCACTGTATAATGGAACGCTCTATATCGACAGCGAACGGCTGGCTTTTACACGTATTGAACTCGAACTCGATATGAGTGACAAAGATAAGGCCACAAGGACAATGCTCGTCAAGAAACCCTTTGGTGTGAGGTTCAAGCCCCGTGAACTGTCGTGTGTGGTTGATTACCGTTACGAAGACGGTGTGACGCGTATCAGTTATCTGAAGAATATCTTCCGTTTCAATTGCGATTGGAAGAAACGTCTCTTCAGTACCTCGTTCACGGCAACGTGTGAGATGGTGGTCACCGACAGTCAGTCGAAGGACGTGCAGCCCATCGCCAGCCGTAACTCGTTCGATTCGCGCGATGCATATTATGACAAGGTGGAATACTTTATGGATCCGGAATACTGGAGCCAGTATAACATTATAGAACCCTCAGAATCGTTAGACAAGGCCATCAAGAAATTGGTGTCCACATATCGGAGAAACTGAGGAAGGTAAAAATAGTAGAAAGGTAAAAACAAAAAGTGAAATTCAGATATATTGCAACTCTCTTTGTGGCAACCTCTTTTATCAGTCTGCAGGCGCAGACGGATCGGACGGCTGCGGATACAACAACAATAGATACAGCGGCTGTGGTATTGCCATGGCCGCAGAACGTACAGGCACGGCTCGACACGCTGATGCAGGACCCTTTGCTCGAACGGACACAGTTGGGATTGATGGTCTATGACCTTACGGCCGACTCCATGCTCTACAGCTACGGGGCAAAGCAGACCCTGCGCCCTGCCTCAACCATGAAACTGCTGACGGCTGTAACGGCCCTCGATCAGCTCGGAGCCCGATATCGTTATAATACCTCGTTGCGCTATACGGGTGAGGTCAAGGACAGTGTGCTCATGGGCGACCTCTACTGTGTGGGTGGCCTCGACCCGATGTTTGAAACCAAGGATTTGAAAGCCTTCGTGCAGAGTGTAAAGGCCCTGGGCATCGACTCTATTCATGGCAATCTCGTGGCAGTGACTAACTTCAAGGAAGAGAACCTCCTGGGTGAGGGCTGGTGCTGGGACGACGACAATCCCCAGCTGGCACCCCTGCTCGTCGATCGTAAGGATGAGTTTATGAGTCGCTTCATGCAGGGCCTGCGTGACGAAGGTATTGCGGTGGATGGTGCCTGTATGACGGGCTCTACACCCAAGGATGCTCTGATGCTCAGCTCTTGTAGTCATAGCCTGAAAGAGATTCTGGAGCCTATGCTCAAAGAGAGCGACAACCTCTATGCAGAATCGTTGTTCTTCCAGATAGCCGCCTCAATGGGTAAGCGTCCTGCTACAGCAGCCCATGCTCGTCAGCTGATTAAGAAAACATTAGGCAAGGCAGGCATCAGCGACATCCAGTATCGGATTGCCGATGGTAGTGGCCTCTCTTTGTATAATTATGTGACACCTGAGCTGATGACAAAGTTGCTCATCTATGCCTATCGTAATCAGAGAATCTTCATGGACCTCTATACGGCCCTGCCCATCGCAGGTCAGGATGGAACGTTGAAGAAACGTATGAAGGAGCCGTTTGTCAATGGTAAGGTAAGGGCCAAGACGGGTACGCTGTCAGGCATCTCGTCGCTGGCAGGTTATGCGATGACGCCTAATTTCCACATGCTGGCTTTCTGTATCATCAACCAGGGTGTGATGAAGAATAGCGATGGTCGTGGCTTTCAGGATCTGGTATGTGGAGCACTGTGTAAATAGTTGAGAGATGATGGAGCAGATTAAGTTTTTTTTGGAGCGTGTGATTGGTTTGACGGGCCTGAGTAGTGATTATATTCCGATGGTGCGTTATGCTATTCTGGTGATAGCGGCCTTCCTGTTAGCATGGCTCACTGGGTGGCTATGTCGGAAATTCGTGGTGCCTGTGGTGCAAAAGATTACGGGTAAGACCGATGCCACATGGGATGATGTCATCTTCAGTCGGAAAGTACTTGACTCCGCTTCCCGTATTCTGCCTGCCATCGTCATCTGGGGACTCCTGCCCCTCGTGTTCTTCGAATATCCGAAGGTGGCTGAGCTAGTCGGACGTCTCACGGCCATCTATTTCGTTGTCATGACCGTGAGAACCACTATCGTGTTCATCGACTCGTTCAAGGAACTCGACAACGGGACTCGTTCCACGCGCAGACAGTATCTTTATAGCGTCTGTGGAGTATTGAAGATCCTAATGATCTTCGTTGCAGTCATCGTGGTGATAGCCATCGTGGTCGACAAAGACCCGTCGACGCTCTTTGCAGGGCTGGGTGCTGCCTCTGCCATCCTGATGCTCGCCTTTCAGGACACCATCAAAGGATTGGTGGCAGGCATCCGTCTGACATCGAATGAAATGCTGCATGTGGGTGATTGGATTACTGTTCCCTCTGCAGGGGCCAACGGTAAGGTGGAGGAGATCACGCTCACCACTGTTAAGGTGCGCAACTTCGACAACACCATCATCACCGTGTCGCCCCAGGCCCTCGTCGATGGCTCGTTCCAGAACTGGCAGGGGATGATGGCAAATGAAGGTCGTAGGCAGGTGAGGAAGGTGTACTTCGACTTCCGCTCGCTGAAGGTTGATGACGATGATGTGGCTAACATCACGAAATATCGCCAGCATATTGAACAGTGGCTGAAACAGCACCCGAAGGTGGTAGCTGAAAAACCTGTCCTAGTGCGTCAGGCTGAGGCCACCCAGGCAGGCTGCTGCGTGGAGTTCATGTTCTGGCTGAAGGCTCAGAACGCCCTTGATTTCGAGCACGACACCAGTGACATCATGGAGTATATTTTCGCCAAGGCTTCCAGCTATGGCCTTTGTATCTATCAGCAATTCCCAGAACAGTGAGTTTCGCCCAAAGTCTTTTAGAGTGGTTTCGTGAGAACGGTCGCGACCTGCCCTGGCGACAGACGAAGGATCCCTATGCCATCTGGCTCTCGGAGATTATCCTTCAGCAGACGCAGGTCAAGCAGGGCTGGGACTACTGGGAGCGTTTCATGCACCGATGGCCCACTGTTGAGGCTTTGGCAGCAGCCACCGAGGATGAGGTGTTGCGCGAGTGGCAGGGCTTGGGCTATTACAGTCGTGCCCGTAACCTCCATTATGCAGCAAAGCAGATTGTGGCTCTCGGCCATTTCCCTAATACATTAGACGAGATTAAACAGCTTAAGGGCGTTGGCGATTATACCGCTGCTGCCATTGGCAGCAGCGCCTTCGACTTGCCTGCTGCCGTGGTCGATGGCAATGTCTATCGTGTTCTCGCCCGTTACTTTGGCATCGACACCCCCATCAATACCACCGAGGGCAAGAAAGTCTTTGCGGCGATGGCGCAAGAGCTGTTGCCTATTGGCAAAGCTTCAGACTACAACCAAGCCATTATGGACTTTGGGGCCATTCAGTGTACGCCACAATCGCCCCGTTGCCTGCTCTGTCCGTTGGCAGAGAGTTGTGAGGCCTTGCATGCGGGTAGGGTGGCAGAGTTGCCTGTCAAACAGAAGACTCTGAAGGTGCGTGAGCGCCACCTTATTTATATATATGTGCGCTGTAAGGGCTATGTGGCCATCCATCGTCGTGGCCCAGGGGATATCTGGCAAGGTCTCTGGGAACCTTATTTAATTGAAAATGGAAAATTGAATATTGAAAATTTGAATCCGCAATCTGTCCTCCCCAACTTTCAATCTTCAATCTTCAATCTTCAATTAATCGCCAAAGGCGTGAAGCACGTGCTCACCCATCGCATTCTCTATGCGGACTTCTACCTTTGGGTAGTCGATGAGCGTCCAGTGCTCCCAGATGACTATATGTGGATAAAAGAGTCGGAACTCGACGATTACGCCAAACCACGACTTATTGAAACCCTTATTGCTACTATTTAATTCTTATGAAAAGTTTGAAAACCTATTTTCGCCCTATGTTTACTTTTGGTGCTTTCAACCGCAAGGTGCAGAGAGCCGTCATGTACAATACGGCCCGCGGCACATGCTACACATTTGAGGGCGTATCGGCTCTGCTGGTCAATGAGGTACTGGCAGGTAAGAGGGAATGTCCTATTAACACGATGCATATCGCTGATGTGACAGGTGCCACTGAAGAACAGGTCGTCGCGTTCTGCCGTGATACTTTGATGCCTGTAGGACTCGTTCACGACCATGTGTTCAGTGACGAAGAGTGGAAGCTGTATCGAAAGGACAATCCACCCTGCATGGGTGCAATGGGCTATGAACCTGCGGGCGATTATAGGGATTCCTTACCTGAGGAACTTCATGTCTCACTGACTTTTGAACTCACCTATGCCTGCAGCGAGCGTTGTCTGCACTGTTTTAACGAAGGCGCTGCCCGTAGCGACCTGCACGAAGAGCACCGCCTGCGCCCTGACATGCTGACGCTGGATGATTACAAGCGTATCATCGATGAAGCCGTAGAATTAGGAATACCTGAGGTGACCGTCACTGGCGGTGACCCGTTCAGCTATCCCCACTGCTGGGATATCCTTGAGTATATGCACGAGCGCAATCTGGCTGTGAACCTGTTCACCAACGCCCTGGCGCTCAACAGCAGCGAGAAGATACGCCGTTTGGCCCGCATGGGGCTCCGACAGTTGAGTGTCTCCATCTACAGCACCGATGCTGAGGTGCACGATCAGATAACACGCCGTCGCGGCTCGTGGGAACAGTCGATGAAGGTGCTGAGGGAGATGGCTGAATGGCCTGTGCCCCTGAACCTCAAGACCCCCGTGTTCCGTCTTAACACCCGAACCTATTATGGGGTGCGCGAGATAGCCCACCAGCTGGGTGCAGAGAATGAGGTGTCGTGTGTGCTGTCACCTGGTGCCGACGGCGACATATCCTTGATCGAACATCTGCAGACGCGTCCGGAAGCCCTGCGTATCATCTTGATGGACCCGCTTGCGAAGACTCATGTGTCTGCTGACGGGAAAGCCGACGGCTATGAGCTTGGCAGCAAGCATGGGTTCCCATGTTCTGCCAATAATATTATTATCGTTTCCCCCAGTGGGGTGGTCAGTGCGTGCAGCAATATCCCCATCACCTTTGGCGATGTGCATCATGCATCGCTTAGGGATGCCATCATGAGCCCACAGCGCCAGCAGATGCTCCAGGCCGATCAGAAACAGGCGTTCCCCGTCTGTGGCCAGCACGACTATTGTCGGTATTGCTGTGTGCCCTGTTATGCTGGAGAGGCATTGGAAAAGCATGCCGACGGCACTTTCGCGCTCAGAGAGATACAGGGTGACGAATGTATGACAGCCCAGATCCGTATGGAACTGTGCAGGCAAATTGAACAGGGCATCGATCCGCTTGGTGGCAGAAGCATCGAGGAATGCCTGGCTGCCCAGCCTGTAGAAGAAGTGCCTGTGTTCCGTAAGAAGATCAGGTGTTGATTTAACGTAATGAATATGTACTGAAAAACTTGATATCATTTGGAGTTTTCCCGTTTTTTATTTATTTTTGCAGCCGATATAAATAACTAGGCATTATGCATAAGATATTCTTGCGTACCTTATTATATATAATAGGTGTAACGTTGTTGGCTTCATGTACTGAAGAGAAGGTATATAAGATCGGGGTGGCACAGTGCTCAAAAGGACCTTGGCGCGAGAAAGTGAACCAAGAGATGTTGGCTGCCCAGCATTTATACGAGCACGATGTCAAGGTTAGCATCGCTAATTCCGTCGATGACCCTGAATTACAGGCTCGTCTGATAGATAGTCTGGCTCAGACAGACATTGACCTGATGGTGGTTGCTCCCTATGAGGATATACAGATTATCAATGATGCCATTGCCCGGGTTCTTAAGGCTGGTATCCCTGTAGTCAGCTTTGATCGCAAGACCAGTGCAGACTATACGGCTTTTATTGGGGGCAATAATGTCGAGGCTGGTTATATAGTGGGGCAATATATTGCTTCGATAGTCAGAGGCCAGAACCAGCCGAAGGGCAGGAAACCTTTGGTGGTCGAGATTACAGGATTGCTGAGTAGCACACCAGCCCTTGAGCGTCATCGTGGTTTTGAATCAGCCATGAAAGCTCTACCAGAGGTGGAGTATGTTTGTCGGAAAAGCGATTGGTCGAGTGACGCATCCTGCAATATTGTTACGCAATTGATTGATTCGCTCCGACGGTCTGACGCTAGCCAGTTGGACAACACCTATGTGTTCTGTCACAACGACGGTATGGCAACGGGGGTGTATAAAGCTGTGGTAGAACAAAATGTTGAGGGTCGTATTAAGATCCTGGGTATTGACGGTATGCCAGGCGAGGGACTGGAGTATGTAAAACTGGGGCATCAGATAGGCACCTATTATTATCCTACTCATGGTGAAAAGATTATCAGGCTTGCACTTGATATTTTGACAGGTAGACCTTATGAACGCGAAAACCCGTTACTGGGTTTTGTCGTCACGCCCGACAATGTAGATCTGGTTATGACAGAGGCTGCAGAACTGATGGAGCAGAATGATGATTTGGTGACCATTCATGACAAACTGGAGAACTCAATGGTGCTTTACAACACACAGCATAAGGTACTTGTGGGCAGTTTTGTGACGATCGCAGTTCTGGTCTTGGCTATTATCATGATATTGTTTGCATTGTGGCTGACGAAGAAGAATATACGTAAACGTCAGAGCATGAATGTGGAGCAGACGCTGTTCTATACCGATGCCAGCAATCGACGGCTGCATGAGATATTCGTAACGCCTGCAGAAGATATGCCAGCCCCTAAGAGCCAGGATATGCTATTCGCAGAACAGTTGAATGAGGCAATCCTAAAGAATATGTCAAATCCCAATCTGAAGATGGATGATCTTGGTGAGGAGATGGGACTGAGTCGAGTGCAGCTCTACAGGAAAGTGAAGGCCATAACAGGTCAGACGCCAGTGGAACTGTTACGGCAGATGAGATTGCAACAGGCTTACGCATTATTGGCATCAACCACGAAGACGGTAGGTGAGATTGCATACGAGGTGGGCTTTGGCACCCCAGGTTATTTCTCAACTTGCTTTAAGAAGCAGTTTGGTAAGTATCCAACAGAACTGAGAGCGGAGTAACATCCGCTCTTTTCCTTTATATAAAGGGTAGTTGACGTTTTTGACATAATAGTCAACGATTGTTACATGAAACAATTTTGCTAGCCTCTGAACGATATTTGCTATATCCGCACGTATTATTATTGTACTTTTGCGGCAGATTTTAATTCACAAAAGTACTAACAATTTTAAACGATCAACAATGGAACAACTAAAGAAACTTTTTCTGAGTTTGTTTGCTTTCCTGACGTGTACTGTAATGTACGCGCAGAGTGGGATCAGTGGTACGGTGGTCGACGCTACAGGCGAAACGGTCATTGGAGCCACGGTGATGGAGAAGGGTACGTCGAACGGTACGATCACCGATTTCGATGGTAACTTCACAATTAAAGTAAACGAGGGGACTATCCTCGTAATCTCTTACATTGGCTATCAGACACAGGAAGTCGCTGCCCATCAGGGTATGAAGGTGACACTCAAGGATGATGCCGAAGTGCTACAGGAAGTGGTGGTGACAGGTTATACCACTCAGCGCAAGGCCGACCTGACGGGAGCCATCTCGACAGTAAGTGTCGATGAAATGGCCAAGCAAAACGAGAACAACCCGATGAAAGCCCTCCAGGGACGTGTGCCAGGCATGAATATCACGGCTGATGGTAATCCCTCTGGTGCAGCAACAGTACGTATCCGTGGTGTGGGAACCCTAAACGACAACGACCCGCTTTATATCATCGACGGTGTACCCACAAAGGCTGGTATGCACGAACTGAACGGTAACGATATCGAGAGCATTCAGGTGCTGAAGGACGCTGCTTCGGCAAGTATCTATGGTTCACGAGCTGCAAACGGTGTGATTATCATTACCACCAAGAAGGGTAAGGAAGGTAAGGTAAAGGTGAATTTCGATGGAAGTATTGCAGCATCTTTCTATACCAATAAGATTGAGACGATGAATGCCAGCCAATGGGGACGTGCCTATTGGCAAGCCTCAGTAAATGACGGCGTGAACCCTGGCAATAACAACCTTGGATATAATTATGATTGGAGTTATGATGCCAAGGGTAATCCTGTACTTAACAATATGACGATGAACATGTTCCTCGATGAGAACGCCACTGTACGTGCTGGTGATACCGATTGGTTTAAGGAGATTACGCGCACGGGTGTCATTCAGCAGTATAATGTGTCAGTAAGCAATGGCTCTGAGAAGGGTAATTCTTTCTTCTCTATAGGTTACTATGATAATAAAGGTACCATTAAGGACTCCTGGTTCAACCGTCTTTCTGGCCGTGCCAATGCAGACTATAAACTGATTGACGATCTGGTAACCATTGGTGAGAACTTCACCATCAACCGTACGAAGGGTGTTGATGCTCCTGGTGGTGTGTTGGAGCACGCTCTGGAGTTTAACCCCAACTTCCCCATCTATGCAGAAAACGGCAAGTATGCTCAGGCTCTTGGTGCCTACTCTGAGCGCGAGAATCCATTGAGCATGATTTCCAATGCAAAGGACAATGAGTATACCCAGTGGCGTATGTTTGGTGATGTGCATCTGAGCATTACTCCATTTAAGAACTTTATGGTTCGCACCACTCTAGGTATGGACTACACACAGAAAGAGCAACGTTTCTTCACCTATCCTATTGCCAATGGTAAGGTGATGCGTACCGACAGTGCCGTAGAGGACAAGCAGGAACACACCATGCGATGGATGTGGAATGCCATTGCTACTTATAATCTGGAAATCGGTAAACATCGTGGAGATGCCATGATCGGTACTGAGTTGAACCGTATGGACTACAAGATGAGCAGTGCCAAACGCTACGAACTGGCTATTCTGAATACCGACTATATGTGGCCGTCGGCAGGAGCTGGCCGTCAGCTGGCCGAAGGCTTTGGTGAGGGTTTCTCCCTCTTGTCATTCTTCGGAAAGGTGAACTATACTTATGATGATAAGTATCTGGCTTCAGTCACGATTCGTCGTGACGGTTCGAGCCGATTCGGTACCAACAACCAATATGGTACTTTCCCCTCTGTCAGTGCAGGTTGGCGCATCTCCCAGGAGAAATTTATGGAGGGTACAAGAGGTTGGCTCGACAACCTGAAACTGCGTTACTCTTGGGGACAGACCGGTAACCAGGAAATCTCGAACACAGCTCGCTATACTCTCTATAAGTCGGTTGTGTCTACAGGCCTTTGGGGAAGTGGTCAGGCTGGCTCCTCTTATGATATCGCTGGTACCAATGGCGGTTACGACCTTCCTAACGGATATGTGCGCAACCAGCGTGGCAATGATGACATCAAGTGGGAGACTACGACACAGAATAACATCGGTCTTGACTTCGGTATCTTGCGAAATGAGATCTATGGTAGTTTCGACTGGTATAGCAAGAAGACCACCGACATTCTGCTCTTAATGGAAGGTATTGCTGCCATGGGAGAAGGCTCTGGCCAGTGGATCAACGCCGGTGAGGTAAAGAACAATGGTTGGGAACTCACAGTAGGCTATCGTCATAGTCTGTCTAACGATTTCTCATGGGATATCAGTGGAAACATCAGCAAATACGTCAACGAGATTACCAAGCTGCCAGAGACAGTAGCCGCCAACGGTAAGTATGGTGGCAACGGTGTAAAGAGCGTTGTGGGTCATGCGATGTTCTCACAGGTAGGTTACATCTACGATGGTATCTTCAAGAGTCAGGAAGAGATCGACAATCATGCTATACAGGAAGGCGCCGGACTTGGCCGTATCCGCTATAAGGATTTGAATGGCGATGGCCGCATCACTGAGGAGGATCAGGATTGGATCTATGATCCTACACCAGCCTTCACGTGGGGCCTGAACATCTATCTGCAGTATAAGAACTGGGATCTGACCATGTTCTGGCAGGGTGTGCAGGGTGTTGACGTTGACTGTCGTGGCTATAAGTCGCAGACCGATTTCTGGGCAAACTCAGCCATCAACGTGCCTTATCTGAATAAAGGCGTGCGTTTGCTCGACGCTTGGAGTCCTTCCAATCCTGGAAGCGATATCCCTGCACTCACCACATCGGATACAAACAATGAGGGTCGCGTATCTTCATATTATATTGAAAATGGTTCATACGCTAAATTGCGTACTATCCAGTTAGGATACAATATGCCGAAACAGGTGACCGATAAGTTGCACTTGGATCGTATTCGCTTCTATGCTTCGGCTCAGAACCTGGTGACCATCAAGAGCAGCAAGTTTACAGGTGCCGATCCTGAGAACCCAGGATTCAACTATCCTATCCCACTCAATCTTACTTTCGGACTCAATGTTTCATTCTAAAATATAGCAACGATTATGAAAACGATATATAATATTATCTGCACAATCTGCGTTATCTGCGGTCTTACTGCCTGCTCGGATTTCCTTGAGGAACAAGTGCCACAGGCTACGCTGACTCAGGATGAGGTAAAGAATCCTGAGTATATCGACAACGTGCTGATCTCAGCATACGCAGGTCTGGTTACCATAGAGGACATGAACGCCTCATTCTCACTATGGAACTACGATACCCGTTCTGACGACGCCTATGTAGGTGGCTCAGACTTTTCTGATGGTGAGCCTTTCCACCGTCTGGAAAAGAGCTCAGGTGTGATGACTACCGACTGGCCATTCAGCTCTATCTGGACTCGTTTCTATAATTATCTCTCACGTGTCAGTCTCTCGCTCGATATTCTGGCTAGTGCTGACCAAGGGAATGCCACCATTCAACAGCGTACTGCTGAGATGAAGTTCCTGCGTGCCTACGGACATTTCCAGCTGAAGCGTCTGTTCAAGAAAATCCCATTCGTGAACAAACCTAATATGACCGAAGAGGACTACAACAATCTCTCGAATACAGAATACACCAATGATGAGGGTTGGCAGCAGATCATCAACGACCTTGAGGATGCTTATGCAGTTCTTCCTGCCACACAGACTGAAAAAGGCCGCCCCACCAAGGCTGCATGTGCTGCCTTCTTGGCTAAAGTCTATCTCTATAAGGCATATCGTCAGGATGATGCCAACTCAAATCAGGTGACAGCCGTGAACGAGGCTGACCTGCAGAAAGTGGTGGATTACACCAACTCTGCTCTCTATGCAGGATACGGTCTGGAGCCCGACATGCATAATAACTTCCGTCCTGAGGAGCAGTATGAGAATGGCAAAGAGAGCTTATGGGCCATCCAGTATTCAAAGAACGATGGTACCGTATATGGTAACCTGAACTTCTCCAATCGTCTGATTGTGCCATGTATTCCTAAAGTTCACGACTCTGGCTGCGACTTCTACAAGCCTTCTCACAACCTTGTGGATGCTTATCGCACCAATAGTGATGGTCTGCCTCTGCTTGACAATTATGCTGATGTCGATTACACTGTTGGATCAAATCAGACTGTCGATCCTCGCCTGTTTGTGACAGTAGGAGTGCCTGGTACTCCCTATATGTTCAATCCCGGTTTTATGATTAGCGAGAGTAATGCATGGAGTCGTTCAGGTGGTACTTTCGGATACTTCGTATCGCTGAAGCAGAATGTGGATCCTGCCCTTTCCGACAGTTATCTCTTCCTGTGCGATTCGCAGTGGGCAAGTTCAATGAATCGCATCGTATTCCGCTATGCTGATGTGCTGCTGATGCGTGCTGAGGCTCTGGCACAGCTGGGACAGGCTGCAGAGGCTATCACACTCGTCAATCAGGTTCGCGACCGTGCTGCCAAGATGGCAACCAATAGTGTCGTTTCGAACTATCCTACTAAATATAACGTACACTTCGCTGTAGGCAAGTACAATGGCTCTTATTCGAAGGATGCTGCCATGAAGATCATCAAGATGGAGCGCCGACTGGAGCTCGCACTCGAGAGTGAGCGATTCTTCGACCTCGTGCGCTGGGGCGATGCTGCTACAGTCATCAATAAGTACTATGCAAGTGAGAGCGAGAAGATGAACTTCCTGGTTGGATCACAGTTTACTGCCAACAAGAACGAGTATCTTCCTATTCCTTGGGAGCAGATGGCTGCCTCTAACGGTCACTACACGCAAAACTGCGGACAGTGGTAATGCAAAATGTAAAAATGCAAAAATGTAAAAAATTAAAGTTATGAAAACGATATATAGCATTATCTGCGCATTATGCGTAATATGCGGGTTAGCTGCCTGCAGCGACGATCATACGGGTAGCATGGACGTGAGTGGTTCATGTCTCGTAGAGAAGTTCGTGCTCAATGGTCAGTATGAAGGCATCATCAGCACAGAGAAACGATTGGTGAAGGTAAAGGTGCCTGCTGATTTTGATCAGAAGGGTAATATGGAAATTACGAGTCTGACAGTTTCGCCTGGCGCTGAGACCAATTTGAAGGTTGGTGACCATGTCAATTTCGATGCCGACCGTAATCTGCACATCAGCAATGGTGACCTCGTGATGGACTATCAGGTAAGCGTTCGCAACGACGAGGCTCTGATGTCGCTCTTTATTCTGGAGGGTGTGAAAGGCGCCATTAACCAGCAGGACAAGACAGTCACTGTGAGTGTGATGGCTAACAGTGGTATCGACCTGAGCAACGCTACTTTCGAGGTGGTGTGCAGTGAAGATGCTACCTGTAGTCCTGCCAGTGGCACGAAAGGTAACTTCACAGAGCCCTTCCAGATTACTCTGAACGACAATACTGCCACAAACGTATATACAGTATATGTAACGCTGATTGCCGATCCTATAGCTTTGTTTGTCGGCGATGCTGAGAACATCGAGTTGTTGAACGATGAGGAGAAAGCAGCAGCCAAGTGGCTGACAGGCAATATTGCCAGTGCGGCCTATGCATCATGGAACGACGTGGCCAGCGGAAACATCTCTCTCGAGAAATGTAAGTTGATATTCTTCCATCGTCATTGCTCTTCTTATGGCAACTATAACGGTTTTGCTGAGGCTGAGAGTGGTGCTATGACAGCTCTGCCAAAGATGAAGGAACTATGGCAGAATGGTGTAGGCTTCGTGCTGGGACGCTCAGCAGTGAACTACGCTATCGCACTCGGCGCTATGCCTGAGGATGCTTATCCCAACAATGTCTGGGGTGGCGGAGGTGGCGAAGGCTCCGACCTGATGGGCGAAGACCCGTGGCATTTCTATGCCTACGACATTACTCATCCGTTGTGGAAGAACCTGAAGACCTATCCTGGTGCTGCCGAGAATGCAGTATACACCCTGGATAACGGATATACCATCTGTAACACCACGTCTCAGTATGGCTTCTGGGATACCTATCAGGGAGGCAAGGACGCTGTAGAGGCTAAGACTGGCGGTCGTGCTTTGGGTGGCGACAACAGCGTATCGTCATGGGAACTGAAGGCTGCAAATGGTGAGTTTGGTAAGGGTGGTATTATCTGCCTTGGTTCCGGACTCTTCGACTGGAACTCGCCCACGCCATACGAGTCGAACTATCACGACAATATGGGCACCATCATACTCAACGCATTTGATTACTTGACGAAGTAAAAAGAATTAATGAAAAATTGAAAATGAAAACGATTATGAAGACAATGATATATTCAGTATTCGCACTCATGCTGTCAGCCTCTGCGCTGACGGCATGCAGCGACGACGGGTTCAGCGGCGATCCTGCCAAGGACTGGAACGGCACGACCACATTCTTCGCTCCAACAGACGCTCAGGGGTTCGGAACGTATTATACGCCTGCAGACGGACGTGTTGGCGACCCCATGCCATTCTACGATCAGAAGTCTGGCGACTTCAAGGTGCTTTACCTGCAGGAGTACATTAATAATATGACATTCCGTTTCCACCCCATCTGGGCTGTTACAACCAAAGATGGTGCCAACTATGAGTCGCTGGGTGAGATGCTCCCATTCGGTAACAACGATTTCGAGCAGGATGCTGCCCTTGGTACAGGTTGTGCCTATGAAAAGGATGGTACGTACTATATCTATTATACAGGCCACAATGGTAACTGTAAATATCGTGAGGTTGTCATGCGTGCCACTTCAACAGACTTCAAGACTTGGACAAAGGACGAGCTTTGGACGCTGAAGGGTCCTGACTTCGGCTATTCTGGCAATGACTTCCGTGATCCACAGATATTCGTAGCCGACGATAACCTTTATCACATGATTATCTCTACTTATCCTGTCAATGGTGGTGACCCCGTCTTTGCCGAGTTTAAGTCCAGCGATCTGAAGAACTGGGAGCATGTTGGCCGTATCCGTATGATCTGGGACCGCTTCCTGGAGTGTCCTGATATCTTTAAGATGGGCAACTACTGGTATCTGGTTTACAGTGAGAGCTTCCGTACCAGTTGGAGTCGTAAGGTGAAGTACATGGTCGCTTCAAGCTACGAGGAATTGAAAAGCTGCTTCAACGATGGTCCCAAATGGCCTGCCGATGGTCATGAGGGCGTACTCGATACCCGTGCCTTCTATGCTGGTAAAACCGCCTCTGACGGTACCGATCGATACATCTGGGGTTGGTGTCCGTTCCGTTCTGGTGCCGATATCCACGAGAAGAATATCAATGTAGGTGCAGGCGACGGCAATGAGCCCAACTGGAGTGGTGCATTGGTATGTCACAAACTCATCCAGCACGCCGATGGTACTCTGACACTCGGTGCTGTACCTGCCATGGCAGCAAAGTATAGCACAGTTGTCGATGCAAAGGTGATGGAGTCGAATGGCTATAGTAATGGAACTTTGTCTGGCGATGGTGCCTATGTGCTTTACAACCGTCTGGGTACTGCCAACCATATTTCTTTCACCGTGAAGACTTCAAACAACTGGGATAAGTTTGGTATCTCGTTTGTGCGTGGCACAGATTCGGATAGGTATTATACGATGGTTGTTAATCCTGAAAATGAGGATAACAGGAAAGTAAACTTCGAGCAGGAAGGCTCAGCAGGAAAAGGATTCGTCGAGGGTGTCGACGGCTACTGGTTCGCGCGTCCTGCAGACAATGTCTACAACATCGACATCTATACCGACAACTCGGTTCTGACCATGTACATCAACGATGTCTGCGCCTATACCCAGCGTATCTACGGCATTCAGAAGAATTGCTGGAGTATCAATAACTATGGAGGCTCTATTACTGTCTCAGATGTGAAAGTCAGTCAGCAATAAGAACGATACAGAAAACAGAAATCCCCAGCCAATAGAAATGGTTGGGGATTTCTGTATTAAAGATATGATAGAATCATTTGTTTTTCAGATACTCGGCGAAGATTCTCGCGGCGCTCTCTACCTTGGCAGCGCAGGGGCGCGTCTTGTAGTACTCGGCTGTACGGGCAGAGGCGATGTAGCTGTTTGGTGCCTTCTCGTAGCCATTGATACCTAAGATCTCGGCACAGATCAGACTGCCATTCTCTGCCTTCGACTTGGCCAGCAAATCCTGCACCACCTTGTAGCAGGCAGATTTGCCCTCGCGGTCGCTGCCCTCCGTCTGACCACAGTCAAGTCCCACGAGCATCACGATCCCCGATACGGCCCCACACATCATCCTCAGACGACCAACGCCCCCGCCAAAACCAGCGGCGATACGTTTGGCCATCGTCTCGTCGAGACCATAAAGGTCGGAAAAGGCTGCCACCACACTTTGGCAGCAGCCATATCCGGCCATGAAATTATCGACAGCACGCTGTACGCGCTCGTCCAATGTCAGACTACTCTTCATCTGCTTTCCAAAGTTCGTTTAGTTTCTTCTGAATGGCCGGGGCGAGAGCAGGAATCTTGTGGGCTTGCTCAAACTGGCGGATATTCTGATAGTTCATCTTGATCTTGTTGTCCTTCTTCAGTGCCTTCAGCTCGTTTTTGTCGACATAAGCCCGATCGATGGTGAACACCTGTAAGGCCATGACGACATGTACATTCCTACCGTCCTTCTCAGTTTTGTCAAAACTCGTCATATACTGCATCATCATGAAGTCCTCAGGCGAGTAATTGCCGTTCTCGTCGATACGGAAGACGAAGTAGTCATTGTCCTGCTCGTTCTTCTTTTTGGCATCTCTTTTTTCTCGCTTGGCCAACTCCTTTGTCTTGCCTGTGGCTTCGAGTTTGTCATTGTACAGTTTTGACATATTGACAGAGTAGCGACGCTGACCAGTAGACTGGTTGTCGGTGATGTAGCCTACCGTGCCCTTGAAGTCGCTGATGCGCTTCTTGCCCGGGCCCTCGTCAGTGATCTTCACCTTGTTGGCTTCGTAGCTTTTCTTCAGCGACTCTTCTATCTTCTTCATCGGCAACTCACTACGTTTGTTTAACTTGCTACCCACAAGGGTATTGAGTACCGTTTTTAAGATACTATACTTGGCTTTCGAGGCGTTGCGAGTGTTTGCAGAGAGCTTCTTGGTCTTGCGGTCGATGACATTGTCCGTCAAGCCCACACGATAGTAGACCACGCCCAGGCTATCGTCATAATAGAATATGCGGTAGTAGGTCTGGGCATACACATAAGGCTTCTTCTTCACCACAATCTCGGGCAGACCGAAGTCGGCATCCTCAAGAATAATACTGCCACTCTTGCCATTCACCTTGTAGAGCTTCGACTTGTAGGCCACATGACTCACGGCAATGGTATCGGCACCCTTCACGTCCTTCAGAATACCGTCAAGATCGGTAATGCCGATATATTTCGCATCAGTAGTCAGCACCGACACATAGGGAATCGGTTGCCCGTCCTTATCTATAGTACGAATCTGCTGTGCCACAGAGGGCACAGCAGACAGTATAAAGAGTAGGGTAATAAGCTTCTTCATCATTACTTGATGCTTCTTATTCTGCAGCCTTGAAGCTCTCGAGGTCCTCCACCTGGAAGGCCTTGATGTAGGCTGACTTACCATATACATCCTCCTCCGTCATGCGAACATAGACGTTGGCGCTCTTCTCGAACATCTCAGGAGCCTTGGCAGCATCGCGGATGATGAGCAGGCTCATCACGAGCTCAGCCGTCATATCGTACAGACGACGAGCCAGGAAATCCTGTGCATCCTGATTCTCCAGAGCCTTCACGTTGGCAAGAGCCTCCTCGTAAACGGGGATGAGCTTCTCCACACGGGCCTTCAGGGCAGCATTAGCCTCTGCGGGCAGGGCAGCGAGCATATCCTTGATGTTGTTCAGCATCGTGCCGTTGGTGATATAACGGATGGCGGCCACCACCTGCAACTGGGTCGTACCCTCGTAGATAGAGAAGATACGGGCATCGCGGAACAGGCGCTGACTCTTATACTCCATGATGAAACCTGAACCACCGTGGATGCTGATGGCATCGTAGGCGTTCTGGTTGGCATACTCTGAGTTCATACCCTTAGCCAGTGGTGTGAAGGCATCAGCCAGACGCTGATACTTCTTCAGCTCCTGCTTCTCCTCAGCGGTGAGGGCACGATCGCGGGCAATATCCTCGAGGCACTTGTAGACGTCCACGTAGCAGGCTGTCTCGTAAAGGAGTGAACGACCAGCATCGAGCTTGGCCTTCATACGGGAGAGCATATCATATACAGCGGGGAAGTTGATGATCTTATCACCAAACTGCTGACGCTCCTTGGCGTAAGCCAGTCCCTCGTTGTAAGCCTCCTGCTCCACACCTACACTCTGTGCAGCGATACCCAGACGGGCACCGTTCATCAGGGCCATCACATACTTGATCAGTCCCAGACGGGTGCTACCGCAGAGCTCTGCCTTGGCGTTCTTATAGGTCAGCTCACAGGTGGGAGATCCATGGATACCCAGCTTGTGCTCGATGTGGCGCACGTTCACGCCACCCTGGCGCTTGTCGTAGATGAACATCGACAGACCACGTCCGTCCTTCGTGCCCTCCTCAGAGCGGGCCAGCACGAGGTGGATGTCTGAGTCACCGTTGGTGATGAAACGCTTCACACCGTTCAGGCGCCAGCAGTTCTCCTTCTCGTCGAAGGTGGCCTTCAGCATCACGCGCTGCAGGTCAGAACCGGCATCGGGCTCTGTGAGGTCCATACTCATACCCTCACCAGCGCAAACGCGTGGGATATACTTCTGGCGCTGCTCCTCGCTACCGAACTCATACAAGGTGTCGATACAGCTCTGCAAGCTCCAGATATTCTGGAAACCGGCATCAGCAGCCGAGATCATCTCACTCAGCATGGAGAAGATGGCGTTAGGCAGGTTCAAGCCGCCGTAACGACGGGGCATACTTACGCCCCACAGACCAGCCTTGCGGGTGGCGTCGAGGTTCTCGTAAGTCTTAGAGGCGTAGATCATACGTCCGTTCTCAAGGTGTGGACCTTCAAGGTCAACGCTCTCAGAGTTCGGCTCGATGATGTTGGCAGCCACGTCGCCGGTGATGTCGAGAATCTGCTTGTAGTTCTCGATGGCATCGCCCAGGTCAACGGGGGCGTAATCATATTCTTTCGCATCAGCGAAACCCTTTTCTTTCAGCTCAACGATACGAGCCATCAGGGGGTGGTTCAAGTAGAACCCGATCTCAGGATGATCGCTATAATAGTTTGCCATAATTACTTCGAATTTTGCTTATAGTATTTAATGAGTTTGGGAACTACCTCTTCCACAGTACCAACGATCACGTAGTCTGCAATCTTGTTGATAGGGGCATCGGGATCGCTGTTCACAGAGATGATGATACCAGAATCCTGCATACCAGCGATGTGCTGGATCTGTCCGGAGATACCGCAGGCGATATACACCTTCGGATGAACGGTGACACCGGTCTGACCAATCTGACGGTCGTGGTCGAGCCATCCAGCATCCACAGCGGCACGACTACCACCAACCTCACCATGCAGCACCTTGGCCAAGTCGAACAGCAGGTCGAAGTTCTCCTTCGAACCCATACCGTAACCACCAGCCACCACGATGGGCGCACCCTTCAGGTTGTGCTTGGCAGCCTCTACATGGTGGTCGAGCACCTTCACGACGAAAGCCTCAGGGCTTACATACTTACTTACCTCGGGATAAACCACCTCCTTCTTGCACTCACCCTCGTAGATAGCCTTCTGCATCACGCCAGAGCGGACGGTAGCCATCTGAGGACGGTGGTCGGGGTTCACGATGGTAGCCACGATGTTACCACCGAAGGCAGGACGAATCTGATAGAGCAGATTCTCATAGCTCTTACCCTCCTTCTTATCCTCATACGGACCGATCTCCAGTTCTGTGCAGTCAGCAGTCAGACCAGAGGTCAGCGATGACGATACACGGGGACCGAGGTCACGACCAATTACGGTAGCACCCATCAGACAGATCTGAGGCTGCTCCTCCTTGAAGAGGTTCACGAGGATATCCGTGTGGGGCGCTGAGGTGTAGGGGAACAGGTCCTTAGCGTCGAACACAAACAGCTTGTCGACACCATAAGGCAGAATCTGATCCTCCACCTTGCCCTTGATGTCTGTACCAGCCACCACGGCGTGGAGCTCCACACCTAATGTATTGGCGAGCTTGCGACCCTTGGTCAGCAGCTCCTGAGATACTTCCTGTACCTGAGTACCTTCTATTTCGCAATATACAAAAACATTATTCATATCTCTTAACCAATAATCTTCTCTTCCAACAATTCTTTGATCATTCCCTCGATATCAGCATCTGAAGCCGTCAAAGTTTTCGACTCCTTAGCCTGGAACACGATGTTCTTGATGGCCTTCACCTTCGTGGGCGAACCATTCAGACCACACTGCATCACGTCGCCATCTACATCAGCCACGCTCCACTGGTTCAGGTTCAGCTCGGGACGCTCCTCATACAGATAATCGTAGGGAGTACCCTCAGCCGGACGCTCCATGGGGCAGGTAGCACGCTTGTACTTCATCACCAGCTTGGCGTTCTGGGGGCGGCAGGGGGCAGCACTTCCGTTCACGGTAATCACTACGGGCAGGGGAGCCTCTACGGTCTCCACACCTCCGTCGATCACACGCTTCACGGTAACCTTCTTAACTCCATTAACTTCCTTAACTTCTTTAACTTCTTCAACATAAGTTACCTGGTTCAGACCCAGCTTCTGGGCCACCTGAGGACCAACCTGGGCGGTATCACCGTCGATAGCCTGACGACCACCAATCACGATGTCCACATCGCCAATCTTCTTGATGGCCGTAGCCAGTGCGTAAGAGGTAGCAAGGGTATCGGCACCTGCGAACAGACGGTCGGTGAGCAACCAACCGGTATCAGCGCCACGATAAAGTCCCTGACGGATAATCTCACCTGCACGTGGAGGACCCATCGTGAGGATTCCTACTGTTGAGCCTGGATTCTGCTCCTTCAAGCGAAGGGCCTGCTCCAAGGCGTTCAAATCTTCTGGATTGAAGATGGCGGGTAGGGCAGCGCGGTTAACGGTTCCTTCAGCCGTCATGGCGTCCTTACCCACGTTACGGGTGTCTGGCACTTGCTTGGCCAGAACAACAATCTTTAAAGCCATATTATTAATAATGTGTAAAAATGATATCCTTTTTCCAAAATCGGCTGCAAAGGTAGTCATTTTTGTGCATATGGCAAAATAAATTGCACAAAATCAGCCAAATTGTGCACACTTTGGCTGTTTTGTGCAATTAGTTTTGGGCTTAATTGATGATTATCAAGCCTATTCGAGTCCCTGCCACCTTCCTTGGATGGTCTTACACTGTGTGTATAATGAAGGACAATTGAAAATCTGATAGAGTGGCTGGTTAGGCTGTCGGATAATCTCCACGGAGCGCTGTTCTGTGTCCCAGCCCTTACCCATCACATAGACATACATCACGCGTCCCGACCCTGAGATCTGCATCTCCTGATGCTTGTTCACGCTGGCCTTCATCTCCACCGTATAGGGGCGTTGCGGCCTGTAGCCGTTCTGCGGTGTGGCTCCCTTCAGCACAGCGGCAGGCAGGTAGCGCTGGTTGTAACTGTCGTTCTCAGGGGCATAGGCCGACGTACCATACTTATCCTTCAGGCGCGAGATGACGGAGTTCACGTTCGAGGGGTAGTTGATCAGTTCGATACACTGCTTGCCCACCTCGCGGTCTCTGCCGTAGATCTCCATCGCCATCACCATCATGGCAGCCGTACCGTGAGGGGTCTTGCCTAGAAACTGCTTATAGACCGTCTCAAACTCCTCATAGTCTGAGGGAACATTGGTAAACGTCACCACGCCTGTGGCCTTCTTGTCATAGTGTTTGGCCGTGAGCGTGCCCTTCTGGGTGTAGGTGTGTCCACCGTAAGTCCAGGTCTTCAGCTCTGCCTGGGCCATGGTCTGCAGACAGAATGCCATCAGCAGCCATGCACTGCAAAATAGAATCTTCTTCATATTGGTTCTTGGTTTTATTAATCCGTGGGTACAAAGTTACGATAATATTTTGAAAATAAATGCGAATTCAAAAAAAATGTGTACCTTTGCAGCCAATTTCTAAAGCGTGGAAGTATGACTAACGGAATTTATACGATTGTGCTGCTCATCATGAGCAATGTGTTTATGACCTTCGCCTGGTATGGCCATCTGCGCCTCCAGCAGTCAGGCATCTCCTCCAACTGGCCCCTCTATCTGGTCATCGCCTTCTCGTGGATGATTGCCTTCTTCGAATACTGCTGTCAGGTACCTGCCAACCGTATCGGGTTCATCGACAACGGAGGTCCCTTCAACCTCGTGCAGCTCAAGGTCATCCAGGAGTGTATCTCACTGGTGGTCTTCGCCGTCATCGCCAACGTCATCTTCCAGCACGAGCAGCTCCACTGGAACCATGCCGCCGCCGCCCTCTGCCTCGTCGCCGCCGTCTACTTCGTCTTCATGAAACCATAGCGCCTCCCTCTAATCTGTCATCCCGAGGCGCCCCCCGTTTCTTGTCATTCCGAGCGCTCTTCCCTTTGTCATCTCGACCGCTCCCCGTTTCTTGTCATTCCGAGCGCCTTTCCCTTTGTCATCTCGACCGCCCTTCCCTTTGTCATCTCGACCGAACGGAGTGAGTGGAGAGATCTCTCCATGCGCTTCGCTCAGTCGAGATGACAATGGAGGGGAATGCTCGAGAAAACCTAAATAAATATTAATTTATTTGGTATTCTGCTCGATTTGCACTACCTTTGCACCCGCTTAAGCGAAAATCGACGTACTGGGGAAGGCGAATCTCAGTTATTGTAGAAATAATTTGCCCCTCCTAGGGGTGTAAGTATATCATTTTAAAAGATTTTAATGATTAAAGTTTATGGTTTTTGCCCATCGTGATGATGCGCCCCCTATAGTTTTTTATAAAAAAATTTTGAAATATTCCTCTGTCACTGTGAAGTGGTGGGGGATTTTTTGTACTAAAACAGGGCGCCTGAACTTAATCAGACACCCCGTTTCCTTTGTCATCGTCTACATACCCATGCACGAGGTTGCGCCCAGTGCCGTGAGTACGGCCGTGATCACCGACGCTATGATCTGCAGCGTCCACTTCAGAGTTTCTCTCTTTGACATAAATTCCTCCTTTCTGCCTTAATGTTCTACATCATTGTCATCTCGAGCGCCCTTTTGTCATCTCGAGCGTCCTTTTGTCATCTCGAGCGAAGTCGAGAGATCTCTCCATGCGCTCCGCTTAGTCGAGATGACAATTGGTAAAGGCGTTCGGTCGAGATGACAGACTCGCTCACTCGCCGTTTCCAGGCGATGCGGTGGCGACTGCGAACGAGCTGATGGGAATCTTCTCCTGATAGGTTCGCTCCTTGCCATCGACGACCTTCTTCTTCGACTCCACCACGTAGGCGGCCTTGAAGGTACACTCGTCCTTCAGCGCGCGCGAGGTTAGCTTCTCGCCCTTCGAGTTCTCGGGGACGAAGCGCAGGTGTACGCCTCCAATCAGGTTGTCGAGTCCGAGCGCCAACGACTGTTCTACGGTGTCCTGGGCCTTTCGGCCCGCGGTCTCAATGGTGGGGGCGAACGTTCCGAAGCCATCAAGCTTCACGGGCTGACCTTGGATTATCATCTCCTTCAGACACGCCACGATGTTCTGCAATACGAGCACTGCCATCGGATAATCTACGAGCTTTCCGTGCTCTGCGAGATGTTTTGCGAAACCCTTCAGGTTCAGGGATTCCTTGCTGTCTACCTCAGGGAAATACTTCCCGTAAGAAGAGCTGTACTGATTCTTGTTCTTCCGGAGATTCACCGGAAATGCAATTACTTCACTTGCCATTTTTGTTTGTTCCTTTCTTTTTTAAGTTTTTAAATAGTTTGTTTGTTCTCTCATGTCAATTTGGATCCTTTTGACGATGCAAAGTTACGAAATATTTTGCAATCTATCAAACATAATTATTGCTTGAAAGTACTTATGAGTAATTACGAGTACTTATTAGTACTTATACCAAATAATTTGCGCTTTTCTTTTGGTAATCTCACCGATTTTTAGTACCTTTGCAGTGCTTTTTAGAAAAACAACCAATCTTATCTATCTATTATGCAAACATCAACCACTATGGGGCGCATGGAACTCGCCCAACTCTACTTTCCTTACATCCAACCACGTTCAGCATGGCAGAAGCTTAAGCCACTGCTCAGTGACGATCCTGTTCTGGCACACTTGGTAAAGTTACGCCGACGGACGTTTCTTCCAAACGAGGTCTCCATGATCTACCAACACCTAGGGCGCCCATAAGGGTGCCCTTCTTCGGTCCCTGAGCTTGTCGAAGGGTGTCGAAATGTTTACCCGTAGTAAACCAAAGGTTTACATGGAGTAAACTCCTACTTTAGTCGGAGTAAAGTAAAAATCCACGCGGTTACGCGGTTACGCGGTTTCATTTTGTTTTTCCGATTTTCAGCCCAGCTCCGAGAAGAGGGAGAGAAGAAGAAGGGAGAGATTCAAAACATCTATATTATTTATTATATATTATATATTAATTTATTATATATTATAATATATAATAAATCTATAAGACCCTTTTCACACCCAAATACCAAACTACGAAATCCAAAATGAAACCGTGTAACCGCGTAACCGCGTGGAGAAATTGATAAAGATAGTTAAAGTTTCAGGGCTGTACCGACCTTTGGTACAGCCCTTTTATTATATTTGCAGCGTGAAAAGAATGATAATGACATGAAACTGATAAAAGGAGAATTCAAAGAGAGGCTGGATCTGCTGTTTGCACCGTCCATCAAGGCAGGGTTCCCATCGTCAGCAGATGATTATCTGCGAGACAGCCTCGACTTCAACAGGGATATGATCAAGCATCCCGAGGCTACCTTCTATGGGAGGGTGGATGGCGACAGCATGATCGACTTGAGCATCGCAGAGGGCGACATCGTGGTCATCGACCGTGCCTTAGAGGCGGAGCATGGCGACATTGTGGTTTCGTATATCAATGGCGAATTCAATGTGAAGCTCTTAGACCTCACCCATAAGAAGGAGGGCTATATCGAGTTGAGGTCGGCCAATCCCAAGTACCCCTCCTTCCGCATCGACGAGTGTGACAACTTCGAGGTGTGGGGCGTGGTGGTATGGACCATCAAGAAGTGGAAATAGCCCCATGTACGGCATCATCGACTGTGACAACTGCTACGTATCGTGCGAGCGTGTGTTCCGTCCAGACTTGGAGGGAAAGCCCGTTGTGGTGCTAAGCAACAACGATGGCTGTGTGGTGGCTCGGAGCAATGAGGCCAAGGCGCTGGGCGTCAAGGAGGGCACACCTTATTTCATATTGGCAGAGCAGTTTGGCAATGAAAAGATAGCCGTATTCAGCAGCAACTATGAGCTGTATGGCGACCTGACGGGCCGTGTGGTAAGCATCATCGGCAAAGAAGCGCCAGCCTACTTCCGCTACTCCATCGACGAGTGTTTCGTCTATCTCGACGGCATGGATCACCTCAACCGATGGAGCAGCGAGAACAAAGCGGAACTTGATCCAGCTTTGTCGAGTCGCGAAAGAGGAAGAGCAGAGCTCAACCTGCAGCGATGGGGCGAGCACCTGCATAAGAAGATCAGGAAGTGGGTGGGGATGCCCGTCAGCATCGGCCTTGCACCCAACAAGACCCTCGCCAAGATTGCCTCGAAGCTGGCCAAGAAATACCCCGACTACAGGCACTGCTGCATCATCGACTGCGACGAGAACCGCATAGCTGCCCTGAAATGGTTGCCCGTAGATGATGTGTGGGGCATAGGCAGACGGTATGCCGAGAAGCTGCACGCCCTGGGCTGTCAGACGGCCTACGACTTTGCCCAGCATCATAAGACATGGGTTCGCCAGACCTTCAACAATATCAATATCGTCAGAACCTGGCAGGAGCTGAATGGCGAGGATTGCGTGCCCAATGAAGAGCTGGCCAAGAAGAAAAGCATCTGCACCAGCAGGTCGTTTAATGGCATGATCAGCGACAAGGACACCCTCAGGACGCATATCTCCAACTATGCCAGCCGCTGTGCCGAGAAGCTGAGAAGACAGGATACGGTGGCCTCCATCGTGGGTGTGTTTGTCAGCAGCAACCCCTTCAGGGAAGATCTGCTGCAATACTGGAAATACGACGAGGAGAGGCTCATCACCCCTTCCAGCTCCACCATCTCCATTGTCCAGGCGGCAGGCGAGGTGCTGGACAGGATATTCGTTCAGGGCGTGCAATACAAGCGGGGCGGGGTGATCGTCATGGGCATTGCTCCCAACAACCCCATCCAGCAAGACCTCTTCGATGTGGATGCCGAGCAGATCCAGAAGCTGAGCAGACTCGACCAGGTGGTCGACCGTCTCAACAAATGCTACGGCTCCGAGACCATCGTCATCGGCGCCCAGCAATACACCCAGCCTGGCGGGAAGGGCAAGGCCGATGTCTTCTCCAACGCCATGAAACAAGACCACAAGAGCAAGAACCCCACCACCCGCTGGAGCGACATCATCAAGCTGAAGTAGATGACATTTTCAACTAGTCATTGGATATGAGGCACCTGGGTTGAATGATTTTTCTCCATTGATATTTGTATAATTCCAAAACTTTTCGTACTTTTGCCATCAGTACAACGAATTAAAGCGGAGTTCAATCTCTAAAATAGTTTGGTAGGGCATCAGTAATGGTGCTCTACCTTATATTTTTAAGTGGATTTTTCGTTTTGTAGGGCTTAAATATTAAAAATTTCACAAAATTTAAGCATAATCCATTGTTATATGAAATAATATGCGTACTTTTACAACGAGTTTCAAGTACCCTACGTGTAGGAGTGCGTTTTAATGGCTCAACATAGGAAAAGAGCGATTGATATTATCCTTCCTCAGAAACGTGGAAATTTCTAATCAGCAAGGGTAATGGCAATATGCTCACGTTTGGGATTATTGTACCCATTTATGGGAATGATATACCTCAATGCGTGGGCTATTGCTTCATTATTAGCTGATAGGTAATCCACGACCTCTGGGGTGATAGCAAGTAATAGTCCCACGTTCTTTAATCTATTAACCGCTGGCTTCTTGGGATTGGTTGGCATGAATATTACTAATTAAATAAAACAAATTTATGAAAACAATTAGATTATTTGGATTAATAATGCTCACAGCCTTGGTGTTTTCTGGCTGTAGTAAAAGTGATGATGATAATAGTGAAAAAATGCGTGCCAATGCCAAAGGAATTTATTTATATGGACCCGAAAATAAAGAAATTGACCTTTTTCTATGGATAAATAACGATGTTGTGCTATTTCTCAGTGATCAAGAAGAATATCTTAATTTAAATGATTGGAATTTAGATCCATATGCTTATCATCCGCTCACTAAGGAAACACTCTATCAAATAGTATGTGAAGAATACGGTTTAACAATGGAAGATCTTGCTCAGTATAAATCTTATTATAAAGAGGATTGGCCTGAGATAAGAATGGGTGAAAGAAATTTGTCAAAGTACAAATACATTGTGAATTATTATCATGATATTATCCTGTTTAACAGAACATCAAGTGTAAATTATTAGTTAAATTTTGAACTGAAATGAAAAATATTAGATTAGTGGGAATGGCTTTATTGGCCTTATTTATGAGTGTTAGTTTTTCCGCTTGCGGAGGTAGTGATGATGATGAACCTCAGCCCTCGTCTAATCCCCTCATAGGCACATGGGAGATGACGGATATTGATGGAGATGATTACATTTTGGAATTCAAAGCAGATGGGACTTTCTACCAAGCAGAATTTTATGGTAAAACAGAAAAAGTGAAGATTTCTTATAAAGGCACATATAAGATTCTATCTGTAAGTGGTAATACATATGAAGTTTCTTTTATTTCAAAAGAAAAGCAGAAAATGAGTGGAGAAATCGTAACTGACAACGAAACAGTAACAAGATTTGTCACTCTCTCTGATAATAATAATACACTGGCTATTTCAGGATCAAGTGACATTTGGAAAAGGAAGAAGTAACATTTTGAGTTTTTGGTAAGGTTGAAACATCAACAAGTAACAGGGAACGGTTTTGTTACATCTATGTGTTGGCATTAATATTACTAATTAAATAAAACAGAGTTATGAAAACATTAAGATTTATTGGAGTTGCACTTTTTACAGTGCTTATTAGTGTTGGTTTCTCTTCATGTAGTAAGAGTGATGATGACAATGGTGGAGGTGACACATCTGCTTCGATTGAAGGTACTTGGTACTCTACTTCACAAACATGGTACAAATGGGATAAGGAGAAAAATGCTCCCAATTATTCTGATTCATACACGATTAATGAAAAAGAAACGTTTATTTTTACCAAAAACGGAGATGGCTATAAGTTGAGATATATTCATCCAGAAAAAGGTAGCAATGGTAAAACTACAGAAACTGTGTTAGATTTAGTCCCCTATGGGAATAATGATTATAAAGCAGGGAATAATCGCATTGTCTTTAAATCTATCAAGAACAATTCTTCAGAATTAGAGTGGTGGGATGGTTACTATCGTAACAGTGGTCCAAGTGAATATGGAATTGTTAATCTAACCAAATAATTTGAAGCAATGAAAACAATTAGATTCCTTAGAGTTGCACTTCTTACAGTGCTTATGAGTGTTGGTTTCTCTGCTTGCGGAGGTAGTGATGATGATAATGGCGATTCTTCATCTAACCCTCTTGTGGGAACTTGGAGAGCAGAGTATGATGAGAGAGGGGAGCTACGATATTGTGAGTTTACCTTCAATGCAAACTTTACATGGTCAATGGTAGATTATAGAAAAGATAAGGAAAAACCCAGCAATCCTGATAATAGTGGGACATATGTAATAAAGGATAATACTATTACGATAACCGACTCTAAAGGATACGTTGATACAAGTAGATTTACAATCACTGATGGCAATAAATTAGTGTTTTTAGATGGCGAACTCTTTACCTACTATAAAATTAAGTAAAGAAACGTCATTCTAATGATTATGTAGATGGGCACATTAGTATGGGCATATTACCGATAATATAATTCAAATAATAAGAAAATCAAAGGGTAGCACCACAGTTTGCTACCCTTTATTATTGCATATAAGTCCATTCCGATTAGTTATCCACATATCGTTACAAATGGCTTGGAGTATCAAAATAAATAGTAGCTTATGTATGGCTCTGGTGATAAAGAGTACGATTACATGCGAGGAATTGACCCAGCTTCTGAAGATGATATGGAGAATCATGATGACGAGTGGTGGAATTATTAAATAATGGAGGATTAGCTTATGTTTCAAGGAGCAATAATTGTTTTCTGCCTTTTAATTATTTTTTTGGCTTGGGCAATAATGCCTTGGTGGTTCCTGCCAGTGACGATTACTTATTTCATCATTGTGGAACTCTTTAGAAAGCGTAAGTTTTGAATGAATTATATATTTGGGTTTATAACAGTCACTAGGATAGGCGTATGGGGCATATGGCAAAACTATTGAAGGTATTGAAGAAGATCTGTCTAGGTTTGAAAAAGAAATCAAAGTCAGAACAACAGGAAATACCGTTCTTCCAACGCAACAGAACATTGGAGGAAATCAAGGCAGATCTGCGCAGGTTCGCCCATTGAACGCATAGTCATGGATGGTACCTGGGTATAGGTGCTAGTTCCCCAAAGATAAATAAAGAACGAGGCTTGCATCCCTGCAGGCCTCGTTCTCGTTCAAACAAATCAACTTAATATGAAAAAGAAAAACTACTAACTAAATAACTAAAACCAAAAGCAATATAAAAAAATTATCTGATGCAAAGGTAAGGCGATTTTGGGCTAATCCCAAAGGATTAACCGATTTCTTCGTTCGTTTGTTGCGACAGGGTAGGTGATTTGCGACAAAGGGGCAGAAGGGGCTTTGTTTTTGTCGGAAGGGCAACGCGTGGGATGACAAACTTCACTCGAGATTAAAAATAAAAGCATTTTTTTTTGTATTCTTCTCACTTATACGTATCTTTGCACCCAACAAGAATGTTGAACTCTAAATTTGATAGTATGCAAAGCATTGAATCTGGCAACAAAGGAGAGATTGTGATGTACCAACCGGATGAAACCATTCGGCTGGAAGTACGAGTTGAGAATGAGACTGTGTGGCTGACACAAGCACAAATCTCATCGCTATTCCAAAGGGAACGTTCTGTAATTACAAGACACATTAACAATGTCTTTAAAGAAGGGGAATTGGAAAAAGAAAGCAATGTGCATTTTTTACACATTGCAAATTCTGATAAACCAGTCCAATATTATAGCTTAGATGTCATTATATCAGTCGGGTATCGTGTCAAATCACTAAATGGTACTAAATTTAGTTGATCAGAGGGACAGGTCATTGATTTCTTTCCATAAAAACTTGCGAATTACATTATTTATATGTATCTTTGCAGCGAAATAAAAGATCAATGACCTGTCCCCTTGATCGACTATTTTATTATTATTGCTTGAATCTGACATATACCTCTCCAGTTCTTTGTAGAATTCAGGAATCCGCCATAACCATCATAGCCGTCGTATGTTGAACCAGGAATCACATGATAGACAGAACCATCGGAAAGAAAACATGTGGAAAATTGCGAACTAGGAGCAAAGGGGAATACTACATATAATGACTCGTTTGAACTCACCCATTCCCCTTGAACAATATTCAAGAACATAGGATTGCTTGCGACGTATTCATGTAACCATGATGGTAGATCCTTCATTTTAACAGGCAGCCATGGGACTGTTATCTGGAAAAACCGAAGAGAGTCAGAATAGGATGAGGTTTCTTTTAGCAAATATTTAGTACCATTATTTAATTCCACAATCTCACCATCATATTCCTCCTGAGAATCATCACCACTACAGCCTGCCAGCATAGTAGTCAGCAGAAATATGGGGAATATAGCTAATAACCTTTTCATCATCATTCTATGTTAATTATTGGTTTCGCGATAGTCATGGTGCAAATATAATGGTTTTTATTGAGATTAGCAAATAATTGAGGGATTTTTTTAGTCGCTGGGACAGGTACTTGGGTATAACGGCTCCTATGACTCAGGTACCTGTCCCAGTGACTAAAATTTAATCGATGGTAAACGGACAAATCAACCTCATAAGGGTATAAATATATTCCGAACAAAAGATGGAAAGACTATGAAGGTGATCGATCGATAAATCGTCAGACACAGGGATGTTGATGGGCTCTTATTTGAAATATTGTTAAACCCAGCCTATAGGAATTAATATATCATAAAGTCTTTTTCATATATTGATTCTTTTTTTTATATTTGCAGATGATTATTAAATTATAAAAGAAGATGAAGAAAGAATATAAAGGCATTAGTGTAAATGCGGTAAAAGTCAATTTGGGAAGTCCTATTGCGGATTCATACGAGGGGTCATATGCAGAACAATGCTCTCAAGAATGGCAAGAAAGTCATCGATACGACAGAGATGACGATTGAGGTCTATGAAAATTGACATCGGCAGAGAAAAGTATTTCGAAATAGCGAACTTATCCTTTAATATAAGCAATAGGTGTCCCTTTTGCTTATTATTACCTTCGTTCACCCCCTTTGAAATTGCTAAAGAACAGAATGTAGATTTTCATCTATCCATTGCAGTAGATGACCAAGAATCTATAATGCAGGAAAACCAATTGGTTACACATTTTAGCACTTCTTTTGGTAATGTTAATGTGTACATAAATAAAACTGGTTATCTTTATGAAATAACTAATAATATAGAATCCCTTGGCGTTATTTATGCAAATCAGAATAATGATAATGCGCAATTAATCTTGCACACAACTGATTGTTTAAAATGTCAGCAACTGGCAAGTTCTTCTGTTTTCATGTTGTATGCTTTAAATTCTGTCAAAAAAGAGTCTTTAATTATTCACGCTTCAGTTTCAATATTAAATGACGAAGCATACATTTTTTATGGTCCTAGTGGTGTTGGAAAAAGTACGTTATCTGATAATCTATGTGCTTTTTTCCCTGAGGCATGGATCCTGAATGATGACAATCCTGTAATCTTTGTTAATTCAGAAGGCTATGTGTGTGTTAGCGGATCACCTTGGAGCGGAAAACGAAGATTCTACATCAATAAATCATATATTGTTAAAGGGTTTTTCTCAATAAAACAACATAAGAGAAATAAATTGATATTACTTGATAATAGAACGTTTCTTCAAGAAATCATGCCATCGTGCTGTCGAAATGCATTTAACTCTGTTGATATTTTGGATTTTGTAGACTTTGTTTACGATATTGTCACGAAAACACGCGGCTATATTTATTTCACACAGGATTCTTTGGATGCAGCAGAATACTTGAAGAACAAAATTAGCGAAAAGCATCTAACTAATCAACAATTCCTTTCACTTGTTATGTTTGCTTTTAGTAATAATTGTAATGTTCGATTCGTTGTGAATGGGAATAGTATGTATCCGACTTTTAAACATGATAAAACGAAAGTAATCATATCAAATAAAATAGATAAAATACGTGTAGGCGATATTATTCTTGCAAAATATCAAAACAGATGTATCTTGCATAGGGTTATGAAAATCAATATTGATAAAGTTACGACAAAAGGAGATGGCAACAAATCAACGGAAACAATAAAGTTGAGTGATATAATTGGAATGGTAAAATACTGGGAAGATGAATAAGTATTATTTTAGTCATGACGTTCTTTTACATCAGATGAAAGATGAATTTGTTTTTTTTAAGATAATAAACAATATCATAGATATTTCTGAAATTGTCTTCGTTTCTGACATTGTAGCAAATTTCTACAAATACAATCGAGATAGCATCTTTACGATTGATGAATTTACTAATTTTATATGTTCTGAATATGAAGTATCGTTTTCTACAGCAAAAAGAGACGTAGAAGACATTGTTAGCAAGTTAGAAGAAACAAAAATTATAATTTGCGAATAGCTGATAACAACAACATAATTGATAAGGAGTGGATAATATAAAATGTCATCCATATTTATTGCTGCTTAACAGCATTCTCTTCAATAATTTAATCCAAATAATAAAATGGACTGGATAACTCTTCTATCTCTTTCTCTGTCAGATTCTCATTTCCAGATTGATCCATCTCTACAAATTTTTGCACGATTTCCGTTTCTTTATCCTTCGTGACGGTAATGCCTTTATATTCACCTCTTTTTATCAATTCAGTATCTATATATACTGCCTTGCTATCAATGGAAAGATAGTACTTGATATTATAGGTGTTATCGGTATTTTTCCATATAGCCTTGTATATTCCAACGGACTGATTGAAATCTACATAATACAGACTGCCATCTAACTTGCCTTCAACATCAGCCTTGGACATCTTATAAAAGAATTTATGTTTCCCTTGTTCGTCTCGTTCATATGATCCAACATATATATAATCTGGAGTGATGGCAACCATGGAACGGAAGAAAGTATAATCAGCTGCACTAACACGCTCATGGTTTTTCCAAGTTTTGGCAAGTTCTTGGCTCTTATTGTTGTCAACACGTGTAAGTTTCTTAAATCTAAATAGATTATTTCGGAACTTAAGTGACTTCAACTCAATACTCTCAACAACTTTTTTTTCTGCCTTACATTTAACTGGCACATGAAGTTCTACATCCAACTCGTCTATCCGATTGATATCAATTTTATTTCCCTTAAATAGTTCCATTACATTAGAAGCTTCCCTTATATTAAAGATGTGACTATCATAGTCAGCTATAAGTGTGAACTTCGTATATTCAATGCTCTTCTGGCTAAAAGAGAGAAATTTATACATCAAGCAATAATCGCCTGTTTCACGAATACTCCAATACGAGCCGTAGTCGTCTTCCCACACTCCCTGAATGTCGTATGCATCACAGAACTGTCGATGACCAAATAATAGACTATCGTTAATGTCTGTTAGTGATGATGGGCTTAATTCTGATGACAATTCGTCTATGATTTTATGGAGCGACACAATCAAAGAATACTTTGTCATTTGCAGCGTACCGTCTTCTATCTGATTATGTATAGTCGAAAGTGTATATGATTCGGTTGTGATACTAACCTTATTATGATAGTCACGTATGAATTGGAGCATAACGGAAAAAGAATCCTTAATGCTATAACTACCTGGAGACTTTCCATATTCGGGAAGCGCACCAAGAATAATAAGTATCAGAATGCCAATGTCTGCAGAATCCCATATAATAAGCTCTTCATCTTCATTAATGCCCAAATAATGGTCAATAAGTCTGATGCATATTTCGTGTGTTCTGTCTTTGAACTTCCTAGGCGATCTTGTCAAGCTCCCTTTCTGCATCTTATAAAGTAGCCAAGTGAGTTTATATTTATCAAGCACTTCCTCTAAATTAACGTCTGAATCGGCACTTTTCCTTGCGTCTTTATCAAGAAGGGAAAAAGTTCTGTCAAAGGCTTTCAACTTATCCGTTGCTTTTTTTAATAAGACATCGGCTTTATCCTTAGGCGCTTTAATATCTGATGGTGTAACGAAATAATTATGACCATTCAATAGCAACCGATATTCGTTTTCCAGCTGATAGCCATCTACAGAATCATAGAGATTCATTTCAGAACCATATGCATTTAGGCCTGTCTTTATGTCAAGACCTATCACTTTCCGAAAATCACTTTTTGAATTATGCAATAGTAAGCATTGCTCAACATCATGCAGTCTATGCTCCATTACAGTTTCGCACAGCTCATATAGCTTTTGGCAGAGGTCCACTTGATTTTTGCTCATCTTTTTCCGTATTATAATACGCAATTTTGCTCGAAGTAATTTTTCTGCTGCAAAGATAGCAAAAAAAACTTGTATTCATTGCTAGTAAGCGATAATTTTGCAATCAGAAAATCTGGAATAGTTCTGGATTAAGAAATAAAAGATGAAGAATATGGAGAAATGAAGGATCGGTTTAAGATTCAAATCTGGATACTTAACCAGTTGCTGACAAGTGGTGGTATGACGTATCAAGAATTGAGAAGTAAATGGAGTGAATGCTCACTGAACGACAAAAAGAGCATTTTGGCAAAGAGAACGTTTGAGACATACAGACGTGAAATTGAAGAGACCTTCGACATAGACATTATATGTGACGCATCTCGCAATTATCAATATCGGGTTGATCGTATTGACGATATCATAAATGATAAAATAAAAATTTGGTTATTAAGCTTAAACTTTTAAAAATAAAATTATGGATCAAAACTTATTTTTTCTGCATAATGCAGACAGTAGCGACCTTAAGGTTGAAGTTGATTACCTGACAAAGGACAAGGATGGTAACTTTAGATGGACGGAAAATCTGTCAACGACAGAGAACTACAAGTTGTATTATCCTGACAGATTGCAGTTGATGGCGGAAGATATCACTGAGGAACTGCAACGCTATGGTGGTAATACATTCATGAACATGCTGAGAGGACATGGTGTAGAGTATCGTGAGTTGCTAATTGATGTTTGTAAGAAGATGAAGGTCAACTTCAACAAGAAGGCTTCAATCGAAATGATAGAGTACAATCTTCTTCAGAAGATATTGTTGGATTCTCTGGAGAATATGTCAACAGAGGAAATGAAAAAACTCCTGGACGAGATGAACATCCCAAACCAAGGTTTTGGCAAACAAGCTTTCATCGCGGCTTTACAGATGGCGATAAAGAGAGGTGGCTTCTCTTCCTACAAGATGGCTGTTATTGTAGCTAATGCAGTTAGCAGAGCATTATTAGGCAGAGGTTTGACAATAGCTTCGAACGCAGCATTGACTCGCTGGTTAAGCATTTTTGCAGGCCCTATAGGATGGAGCGTAACTGCAATTTGGACAGCCATTGATATTGCTGGTCCGGCTTATAGAGTGACTATTCCCGCTGTGGTTCAGATCGCTTATATGCGTATCAAGATGAACAGCGAAAACGCTGATACGATGTCAGATGATGAATCTGAAGATTAAAATTCAAAAAAGTATTAACAATTTAATTTTTCTAATTATGACAACAGAATGTCCAAAATGTGGCATGGAAAATGCCTATCACAATGGTGTTTGTTATGTGTGTCCCGATTGTGATTATGAATGGGACGATGAACTCGACATCTATGATGACGAAGATTATTAGTAGTTGTTTTGTTCTCTGGACTCATGGGGACAGTCTCGTGGGTCGTAAAACGCACTTAAGCCTCGCAACTCTGCGAGGCTTAAGTGTAATTTCCACCTAAAGTTCCCAAGAATTGGCTGGAACTATTGGAAAGCATCAGTAATCATCTGCGTGGGCACACCTATTATTATTTATTCAAGTTTCGCAAGTTCCTAACTTGCCAGTTTTAATTGATAAAGTTCAACGAAATGACTGAGTTTGTCCGACCGATTCAAGAGCGTATCGAAGATTTCCTCATCCTCGATATTGAAGCACTCTGCAATCATGCGGACTACCTTATTAGTCGTAGGGACATCTGGGTATACCCAAGAATCTGTCCCCATGACTACTTTTCAATATCAGGCGCAAAGATAAGCCTTTTTATTCATACTTCCAAATTTTTCTGGTAGAATTTGAATTTATCCCGCATGCCCCAGGTGCCTCCCCAAAGACAAGAAATAAAGAACGAGGCCTGCATCCCTGCAGGCCTCGTTCTCGTTCTAACAAACAAATCAACTCAATATGAAAAAGAAAATCACTAACTAAATAACTAAAACCAAAAGCAATATGAATCAAAACTGATTCAAAGATACGGGGATTTGGGGCTAATCCCAAAGGATTAACCGATTTCCTCATTCGTTTGTTGCGACAGGGTAGGTGATTTGCGACAAAGGGGCGGAAAGGGCTTTGGTTTTGTCGGAAAGAGAATAAAAAGTGAAGATTTTGGCGAATAGATTTTGTTGTGTCAGGGATTATTATTACCTTTGTCCCCAACAAAGTGTTGAACTCTAAATTTGATAGTATGCAAAGCATTGAATCTGGCATCAAAGGTGAGATTGTGATGTACCAACCGGATGAAACCATTCGGCTGGAAGTACGAGTTGAGAATGAGACTGTGTGGCTGACACAAGCACAAATCTCATCGCTATTCCAAAGGGAACGTTCTGTAATTACAAGACACATTAACAATGTCTTTAAAGAAGGGGAATTGGAAAAAGAAAGCAATGTGCATTTTTTACACATTGCAAATTCTGATAAACCAGTCCAATATTATAGTTTAGATGTCATTATATCAGTCGGGTATCGTGTCAAATCACTAAATGGTACTAAATTTAGAAAATGGGCTAATGGCGTCTTAAAACATTATTTGTTGAAAGGGTATGCAATAAATCAAAGAATGTTTGACATTGAGCAGAAAGTGGTTGAACAAGGAATGGAAATAACTGAAATAAAGAAAAAGGTCGATTTCTTCGTCCGCTCATCCCTGCCTCCTGTTGAGGGCATCTTCTACGATGGACAGATATTCGATGCCTATGTACAGATCGTGAACCTTATCAAACAGGCCCATCGTTCCATAGTTCTTGTAGACAACTATGTTGATGAGACCACGCTCATGATGCTCAGTAAGCGGAATGCCAATGTGTCTGCCACTATCTACACCAAACAGACCGCCGAGCAGTTCCGATTAGACGTGCAGCGCCATAACCAGCAGTACCCGCCCATCGCAGTCAATATCTGCCAGCGGAATCATGATCGCTTCCTGATTATTGATGATGTGGTCTACATCTTTGGCGCATCATTGAAGGACGCAGGCAAGAAACTCTTCGCCTACATCAAGATGCAAGAGACTTCGGCTGACGAGCTGTTAAGCAGAATCAGATAAAGAAGATACGAAATAAAGGCCTATTTATTATTAGATGATTGTTGGTATCCCTCTGTCGTTGTGAAACGATGGGGGGATTTTTTTAACTTTGATAGGCTTTTGTTTGGTACTTTGAAAGATATTCATTAATTTTGCAGGCGATATCATAAGATATCAAGACATATTGAGTTTCGGTCGCTCTTGAAACGCATCTAAATTACCACAAAAAGAATAACAATTGATAGGACGACTGCCAAACTCAAGTTCCAAATCACGTGGGGCTTGGGATGGGCAGTTAATTTGTTATGGGCTGTGGTAGGCCCGATGCGTTTTCTGCGTTTGATCACCCCACGTGTGTTGGGAAACTGAGAGATATTAAACCGATTGTGTAACCCTCTAAAACTATAGGAGGACATTATGCGACATAGACAGTAAACAAAACCATTCATTTCCACCGGGAGCGGGCTCTTGGGTGGAAGCAACATCTAAACTTAATTATTTTCAACTAAAATACAAAATCTATGATTATTCAACTATTACCGGGAGCCGACTGGCTCCAACCTGCGGGGACTGATTGCACAGCGTGCAGCGGTTCCCAAATGTGTCGGCAGACACTCAGAAGTGAGATCCTTACTCTCATCGAGGCGTTGAACACCTACAATGAGCAGCAGACGGACGACGACGATTTTCAGACTGCTTACAAGGCGCTGTTCTTCGCCAGATGCATGGAAGGCATCAAGAATGACCTGACCACACATCTGGCCAATCTGGAGAAGAGAGACTTTGAGGAGTTGCTCAGCCCTGACTTTTTTCAGATCATGAAGGGAGTCCAGTGGCTGAAGGACACCAGACTGGAGGCGGAACTGCTGGCGATGAAAGATGTGGCCCTGAAAGCTTTCGGCATCGATGAAGAGGTGGACGGCCACCCGACCAAGACCGCTGCCGACCTCTATCTTTGGATGGAGCAGAACATCAAGGAGATAAGCTCGCTGTTCAGAGCCATCAGGAAGATAACCGCCCAGCTGCCGCCAGAGAGCTTTGCGGCATCCTATGAAAAGCAATGCATGAAGATAGACATGGAGCCGCTGCAGGAATTCTATAATGATATGATGATGAGCGTTGGCAAGCCGACATTCAATAGACTGCAGGCTTTCCGTACTAGGGTGGTGGCGGATTTCATCAATCTGGGTGTGATGAGATTTGCTCTTGATTCCGTAACAAAAGAAATAAATGAGGTGGATTTCGAGCGGGTGAAGGGAGAATTGCCACCTGGTTATGAGTTCCTGACTGACTTCAATGTGCATTGTGCCGTTTTCAGGAGGATGAGTCGATGGGAAGGTCTTTACCTGATCATCGACAAAGAGGACTATGGGAAGTATGTTTGTCTGCACATGTCGAAGATGAAGGTGGCTGAACTGTTGGAGTTCTACAAGGTGGAGAAG
>NZ_FOCK01000014.1 GCF_900110085.1 Prevotella sp. ne3005 | reverse complement strand
AGGTGGATTTCGAGCGGGTGAAGGGAGAATTGCCACCTGGTTATGAGTTCCTGACTGACTTCAATGTGCATTGTGCCGTTTTCAGGAGGATGAGTCGATGGGAAGGTCTTTACCTGATCATCGACAAAGAGGACTATGGGAAGTATGTTTGTCTGCACATGTCGAAGATGAAGGTGGCTGAACTGTTGGAGTTCTACAAGGTGGAGAAGCTGGTGGCGATGATCAACGAGGCCATCAGGAACCTGCCGCCCGAGGAGCTGGAGAAGGCTCATAGAGAAGAGGCTAGGATGAGGAACGTATCAGTCTGGCCGATGATTAATCAGGCTTGTACGTTGCAACCCGTTTGGATAGAGAATAACTTTCATGGAGATATAGACAATTTTAATAATTATCAAAACCAACTGTAAAAATGGAAAATTTAGGAAAAGAACATGTTGCCCCTGTAAACAATTTCTTTGGCAACATCAACAATTACAATGTGTATAATGCCCCAGTGAACTACAATGGGTCAGTGTATAATCAAAATGGGATAGAAGAAGAGGACACTCCTTCCCAAGAAACGGATGAGAAACCAGTACCAACTTTCAGTCAGATGATGAAAGTTTTCGAGACGACATACCATGATGGATTTTGGAGTTCAAACCGTTCATGGGGTGTTGGTTTCCAAATATGGCAGAATTGGGGCTTCAATGGTACAATCAAAGATTTCGTAAAGTTGGTTCAAAATAGCGAAGAGGCAAAACGCTTCGAACATGATTGTAATCTTGATGCAGTTTACAAAATGTTCAGCAAGGGCCATTTGTCGCGCCGCTTGGATAATTGGCGAAAAGATGGAGTCTTAGAACCATATATTATCCTTGGTGAAAGAATGGATCGAGAGTTGCAAAAAATGTTCCCTACAACAGAGAATGAGGTCTAATGAGAAGTCCAAAAGTCTAACGTTAGTTCCAATAGTTCTAATAGCAAGTCCAAAGCACAGACGTTTCTTGTCTGTGCTTTTTTTTGTGCCTAACTTTGCACTGTCAAACGGAAACAATGACTTCCAAACTGACAGTGATCTTTGACTTATTGATACAGCAAGAATTCCAGAAGGCTGGAAGATATAAAAATGAAAAAATGAAAGGCTGGAAGATCAAAAGATGTAAAAATTAAAAAAAGATAAACAAACAATTTAAAGGTCGTTATAAGGAAACGACGTAAAACAAAACAGAATGATGAAAACATTTTATTTGGGATTTTCAGAAGAGGAAATCGTGAACAAGGCAGAAGAGATCATCGCCGAGGAACTGGAGGAGAAAAACCGAAAGAGCAGATTCTGCTACACCCCGACGGAGATTGCTAAACTTTACAACATGAGTGGAAATGACCTGAACTCGTTTCTGAAGGATCAGGGCATCATCCGCAAACAAGAAGGAGCATGGTGCCTGACCAGAAAGTACATCCACCGAGACCTGGCCCGACACCGCTACATCGCCAAGACCAACCAAAAAGGCCAACTGATGTTCAAGGCCAAGCTGGTTTGGACTGACAAAGGAAAGGATTTTATCAAACAATTAATTAAGTATTAAAAGATTATGAACAACAAGAACAAGAATCAATCAACGAGAGTGAACTGGAACTTATCTGAGGGCGAACGGATTTACCGCCAGATGGAAGAGGCGTTGCTCTCGGCAGACAAGTCGATCAGTGGCACAGTGGCCATGAACTACGCCCTGAGCAAGCTCATCGCCAACTACAAGCTGGCCATGCAGGATCTGGACATCGAAGTGACGGACTATCTCGGAAGCATGGTAGACTTTTGGGAGTATCAGCTGCAGCATGGAGAGTCGTACGACCGCTGCCTCTTTGACGCCTTTACGGAGGAAGTGAAAGACAATTACATTATAGAGTTATTCAGTTAATAACCGAGTCGGAGGAATGAGCGAGTGGGAAAGTATCCGGATAGAAATTGAGCTCAACTGAAAAACACATCGCTTTCCAAAAGCTCACAAATTCGACAACATTATGAAATACATAACAATCGCAATTGATGAAAAGAGTTATGCCCGCATGGTGGCAGGCTTAAGAGTAGAGGGATCAGTGGGTTTTGACCCAAACAAAGGTATGGGTGACCTGAATGCCTATAATAGAAAGAAGAGTGTCCGCCCAAAGGACCGTCTGGTGAAAAAGTTAGCATGGGGTTGGGTGAAAGAGTCGCTGAAACAACTCAAGGTGTTTGCCAGTTTCCCCAAGGATTTGAGCCTGGCCGAGCTGATTGAGCTACTGAACGAACACGCTCGCAGCGCCAAGGATGCCCTCATCGAACGAGAAATTATCGAAAGAGTTTAACCAATAAAAATCTATCTTATTATGGAATCATTAGTAACTATTATCGAGGTGGGCGCATACTCTGAGCGCCAGTATCAGAAGCAGGACGGCAGCTCTGAATACTTCAAGAGCCGTGGCGTAGTGATGAAGCGTGGTGGCGACACCATCTATGGTGAGATGACGGGCGAATTGGCCTCGAAGAATCGCGATACGCAGTTCCAACAGGGAATGCCTTATATCGTGAAGGGATTCTGGAAGCATCGTACATGGGAGGATCAGAACCATCAGACGCGTCATGAGAATGCTTTCTACATCACGGATATTCAAACCCTGTAGCCGATGTTTGTATATCAGAAGAATTTCTTTAATCCTACGTTGCCTGTAGACGAGGCCCAGTTTTGGGCCCTCGTCAGGGCGACGAAATGGAACGAGGCAATCGACCAATTTCGTGAGACTGGCGACCAGAAACTGAAACGCGGACTGCCTGCCTTCATCTTCCAAGCTACCTTCGATGAAACACCTTCGAAAGCTGGAAAAATGGGTGCTTGGAGAAAACAATCGGCCACACGACTGACTGGCCTTGTGGTGATGGATGTAGACCATGTGGAGGATCCTCGCGAAGTCTTTGAGAGTTGGGGGTTGGCCCCCATGTCATCTCGACTAAGCGAAGCGCCCCTCCCGTCATCTCGACTAAGCGAAGCGCATGGAGAGATCTCAGGAGATTCCTCGACTACGCTCGGAATGACAAAGGAGTCGCTCGGAATGACAGAGGGGGCGCTCGACATGACAAGTCGGATACTGCTCATCTATATCACCCCTTCAGGGCATGGCCTGAAGATAGTCTTCAAGGCTGATGTGAAGAAGGGTAATCTCATTGACAACCAGCACGCTATGGCCAAGGTGCTTGGCGTGGAGGTGGATGAGAGTTGCAAAGACGCAAGTCGCATGAGTTTTATTTGTAAAGAATCGGACATTTTATTCATTGATAAAGAACTGTTTACGTATGAAAACAAAGAGTTTAGTGAGAAATATGAGCCTGAGTATCGGGCTAATCATAGTGGTGCTACTAAGGCTGTTGCTGTGGCCGCTAAGAATGCTCAACAAAGGGCTGGGAATGAGCGGACGGTGGATGTTTCGTCATCTCGACTAAGCGAAGCGCATGGAGAGATCTCAGGAGACCTCTCGACTACGCTCGAGGTGACAGAGGGGGCGCTCGGAATGACATTAAAATGGAGAGGGTATGATTTACAAGGTATTATTGATGCTAGGTATGGGGATAAGCTGCCCTGCAAGGAAGACTCCAATCGACATGCGGAGTCGCTTAAGCTCGCCACAGACCTCATGCTTATGCTCGACGGAGATAAGGCCGCTGTACAGCGGGTCGTCGAAGCCCAGCCGTGGGTGCAGGAGATCATCGAAGAGCGCAATGAGAACGTGGAGCAGACGGTGGAATCAGCTGCGGGCTGCATCGCTGAGAAGGAGAAGAAGTATGCGGGATCGCTACCATCCAAGGCCATGCTGGAGGCGGTGAAGAGTTTTTGTGGTATAAGTTATCAAGAAATTGTAAAGGGAGTCAAGGATACAGGGAGTCAGGGAGACCATGATATTACCGAATCCGATATCGACCGCTATTTGTGGGATTGGGGCGAACAGATAAAAGCACTGATGGACGATTTCCCGCTTCTGAAGGATATCTGCAAAGGCTTGAAGAAGAACCAGTATCCTGCGGCGTTGTTTGTGGCTGGCGGGTTTATGATGACACTCATGACCCGCTGTACCTACCGCTTCTATCATCGTCCGGAAGAGTTGAGGCGACTCAACAATTCTACGTTAATCATCGGTGATCCTGCCTGTGGTAAGAGCTTCGCCACACGATTGTATAAGTTGCTGGCAGCACCCATTATGGCAGCAGACCAAAAAGGCAAGGATGCCATTAATGCCTATCGTGAGGAGATGCGCACCAAGGGCGCCAACAAGGAGAAGCCGAAGAAGCCCAAAGTGGTGATCAGGGTGCATCCTGCCCGAACTTCGAACGCACAGTTCATTCAGGACATGGTGAACGCAGTGGAGATCGTAGACGGTGAACCCATGCACTTGCACATGCTGACCTTCGACACGGAGCTCGACAATACGGTAACCGTTCAGAAGGGTGGTTCGTGGATTGATAAGCAATCGCTGGAACTCAAGGCTTTCCATAATGAGGAAGATGGTCAGGCGTATTCGAACAACGATTCGATATTCCAGGAGTTTAATGTCTACTGGAACTTTGTCTATACGGGTACACCTATCGCCCTGAAGAAGAAGGTGAACGAGCAGAACTTCGGATCTGGAATGGCCACACGACTGACCTGCGTACCACTACCTTCTACTGACTACGAGATGTTGGAGAGGGAGAGCAAAGTGGACTTCGAGAGTGACAAAAGAATCAAGTTGTGGGCAACTAAACTCGACAGGATGAAAGGCCTGCTGCCCATGGACAAGATTGTGGATAAACTCTACGATTGGACAGCACGAAGGATGATGGATGCCAAGGAGAATGACTCAAAGGCTGACGAGATGTTGCTGAAACGATGCGCCTACCATGGATTGAACTTTTCAGCTCCCTTCATCGTGATGCGTCACTGGGATCAGGTTCATCAGGATGGTGACTACTGGACGGGCTCCTTCGAAACAGACGAGGTGGATTGGCAATTGGTTGAGTTGATCGTCAACATGCATTACGCCTGTCAGCGCCATTTCTTTGGGGCCATGGCTGAAACATATTTCGACAACAGACATCGTGATGCCGTGATGAACCGCCAGCATCATCAGAAGACAATGGAGTGCTACAACCGACTGCCATCGGTGTTTACCATGGAGGATGTAAGAAGATGTTTTGGGTATGACAATGACAATTCGGTTTATAGCAAAATCAGTCGACTGAAAGAGGATAGACTGGCAGAGAAGATTAAAAATGGTAATGATAAGGGCAAGTTCAGGAAGATGAACCTGATGGTGAATTGATTTCTTGCATCTTGCATCTTGCAAATTGATAATTGAATATAGATTATGACAGAAGTAAGTATTAACAAGAACATGAACCTCTCCGAGCATTATACGCTCGGGGAGGTTACGAAAACGAGTGTGAAAACGGCTGACGGAAATATTCCCAGCCATGTGGCGATAGAGAATCTGAAGAATCTCTGTGAGAATTGGTTGGAGGATTTAAGGTATTCGTATAATACGTTGTATCCTTCCAGTCATCTCGAGCGGAGTCGAGAGATCTCTCCATGCGCTTCGCTTAGTCGAGATGACAATGGGGGTGCTCGAGATGACAATCCCATTATTATTTCATCGGGCTATCGCTCGCCGGAGGTGAATAAGGCCGTGGGCGGGGCGCCAACGAGTAATCATCTGACGGGATGTGCGGTGGATATCCGATGTGAAGGCTTTGAGCAGGCGCTTCGCTATGCGAACATCCTCATGGATATCGCAGACGGCACGAAGCGCGATTACGACGAACTCTTCATCGAGCGCAACAAGCAGGGGCGCTACTGGATTCACTTTGCCGTGCGTCCGAAGGATAATCGTCGACGAACGTCGTTCATTATTTCCTGAGGTACGCTGCGAGGGGGGAGGCTGAGGCTTTGAGGCCGCGGGCGACGCTTCGGGCGTTCATCAGGGCACCTTGGTAGGAGGTGTGCGTATGGTCGTGGTTGAAATATACCGCGGCCTTTTGTTTGCACTTCTCGGGATCCTTGCCTGCGAATTTCTTGTCGAGGAAGTCGGCAGAGATGTTGTGGACGTCGATGAAGCTGACGCCCGTCTGCTCCACTACCTCCCGATACCAGCGGCCATAGCTGTCGTTGCGACGCTCTATCTTGCCGTCAGGCCACTCGTTGCGCGGTGTGAGGGAGAGTAGGATAGGGGTGGCGCCTTTTTCACGTACGTCGTCGATGAATTTCTTCAGGTACCAGCCGAAGGAGTAGATGAGTTCATAGCGGCCGTCGCCCTCTATCTGATAGACGTGGCAGGTGTCTTCGGCACTGGCGATGACGGCACGGGCTTTCGCGTCGGTGAGGTTGCCGATGTCGTTATGACCAAACTGCAGCAGTACGAAGTCGCCTGGCTGCAGGGCGTTGTAGACGCGCTCCCAACGGCCTTCGTTGAGGTAAGAGCGGGTGCTGCGCCCTGCGATGGCCTGATTGCTGACGGTGATCTTCGAGGTGTCGAAGATGGTGGTGGCCAGCGAGCCCCAGCCCCACATGCCAGTGTGGTCGGCCTTGTCTTCATTCTTCACGGTGGAGTCGCCACAGATGAACACCACGGGACGACCGCTGGAGCGGTCTACATTGAGCTTTGAGCTTTCAACATTAAGCATTAATGCTTGCAGGGGCTTCAGCTGGGGATTATTAGAGTAGTAGATACCCTCGGCAGCAGAACGGGCGTTGAGCTGGGCACCGAAGGCCGAGGTGTGGATATGGTCGCCATAGAAGTGGTATTTCTGTTTCCAAAGGCTGTAGCCGTCGAGTTTGCTGCCTGAGATCTCGTTGAGGTCGACGAAGGGCACACCCTCGATGGCTGCCACATAGGCTGCCCACTGGGTCTGTGGCTTGCGGACGATGAGGCCCCGCTCGTCGCGGGCATCGCGAGGGGTGAGCGACATGAGGATGGGGTTGGCACCCGCCTGACGGATCTCACGGATATAGCAGCGCAGGTAGTGGCCGTAGCTGTAGACGGTGTCGGGAATCTGCTTGCGGAGGTTGAAGCCCACAATCATGGTATCTTCTGCCACGCCGTCGATGACACCACGGGCACGCTTGGCATCGAAGAAGTCGGCATGGTCGTTGTGGCCTATCGAGACGATGACCCAGTCGCCTGGCTTCAGGGCTTGGCGCACGGCAGGCCAGAGGTCGGTATAGAAGTTACGGGTGGACATGCCGCCGAGGGCCTGATTCTCTACGGAGATCTTACGTCCGTCGAAGTACTGGTTGGCGAAGTAGCCCCAGCCCCACTGGCCGTTGTTGCCATTGCCCATCGTACCGTTGCGCATGGTGGAGTTGCCGATGAGGAAGAGCACGGGGTTAGAGCCCTGACGGGTGGAGCCCGGGGCAGGGCGGTTCATGAGGGCCTTGGCGATGGAGTCGGGGGTGTTGTCGATCACCTGTTGGGCAGCCAACTGCATCGTGGTTGCCAGTAAAGTCACTAGAAGGAAGTATTTTCTTATCATGATCAGTATAAAGTAGTTTGCGAGTGCAAAATTACAAAGAATTTTTGAAATTCGATGGCATTATTGAAAAATATTTGTACCTTTGTAGGCGATTATGATTGACAGGGCGACGATAGACAAGATTATGGATGCCACGAACATTGTGGACGTGGTGGGAGAGTTCGTGACGCTGCGGAAGGCAGGCGTGAACTACAAGGGCCTGTGCCCCTTCCACGACGACACGACGCCTTCGTTCATGGTGTCGCCCTCGAAGCAGATCTGTAAGTGCTTTGCCTGTGGCGAGGGTGGTACAGCTATCAACTTCCTGATGAAGCACGAGCAGATCACCTATCCCGAGGCCCTGCGCTGGTTGGCGAAGAAATATAACATCGAGATTGAGGAAAAAGAGCTCACCGACGAGGAGAAACAGCAGCAGAGTGACCGTGAGTCGATGCTGGCTGTGAACGAGTGGGCGATGAAGTACTTCCAGGATATGCTGAAGAACGACCCCGACGGCATCGCCATCGGTAAGCAGTATTTCCGTAGCCGTGGTATCCGCGATGATATCATCGAGAAGTTTAACCTTGGCTATGCCCTGCCCAAGCGCGATGCCTTGGCCCTGGCAGCACAGAAGGCAGGATACAAGGCGGAGTTCCTCGTCAAGACAGGGCTATGTTTTGAGAAAGGAGACAAGGAGAAAGGTCTCCTTGACCGCTACGCTGGGCGCGTGATTTTCCCTTGGCTGAACGTGAGTGGTAGGGTGGTGGCCTTTGGCGGACGACTGCTCGATGCCCGTACCAAGGGCGTGCAGCAGAAGTATGTGAACTCACCCGACTCCGAACTCTACCACAAGGAGCGCGAGCTCTACGGACTCTTCCAGGCGAAGAAGGCCATTGCCAAGGAAGACCGCGTGTTTATGGTGGAGGGTTATACCGACGTGATTGCCATGCACCAGTGCGGACTGGAGAACGTGGTGGCCAACTCAGGTACGGCGCTCTCCATCCATCAGATCAAACTGTTGAGGCGCTTTACGCAGAATATCACCTTATTATATGATGGCGACGAGGCTGGTATCCATGCTGCCATGCGAGGTACTGACATGCTGCTGGAGGAGGGCATGAATCTGCAGGTGCTGCTGTTGCCTGATGGTGACGACCCCGACTCCTTCAGCCGCAAGCATTCGGCCCAGGAGTTCAGGGAGTATATCGAGAAGAACGCTACGGACTTCATCACCTTTAAGACGCGCCTGACGGTGGAGGGCATCACCGATCCCGTGAAGCGAAGTGAAGCCATTGGCGGCATCGTGAAGAGCATCTCGCTGATTCCAGACCAGATACTGCGCTCTACCTACCTCAGCGAACTGGCCCAGCGCCTGGGCATCAAGGAGCAGACGCTGCTGAACTCGATGAACGGGATGATTGCCAAGAACAAAGAGGAGAAGGAGAAACAGGCAGAAAGGGATGCAGAGCGGCAGGGCACTCAGCAGGAGCAGCCACAGTTTATCGGGCTGCACACCATCGACGAACAGACCCGCGAAGTGGAAAAGCTGTTGGTGAAGGCCATTATCCGCGATGGCGAGAAGGTGATCTTTGAGAATGTGGAAACGGATGACGGCGGTACGACTGATATGACGGTGGCGCAGTATGTGGCCTACGACTTAGGGGCTGACGCACTGAGCTTCCACGACGAGCGCTATAACCAGATACTCGACGAGGCCGTGGCCCATAGCGGTGAGCCGGACTTTAAGGCCGAGGCTTATTTCCTGCACCATCCTGACATGGAGATAGGGCAGTTGGCGGCGGAGTTGGCCATAGATCGTCATCAGTTGGGCAAGGGTTTCGAACTGAAGGAGCGTGAGGGCGGCTTGCGCCAGCATGTGCTCCATCTGGTGCTCGACCTGAGGATGGACATTGTGGAGAAACATCTGAAGGAGATTACGAAGCAGCTGAAGGAGGTGGGCAAGGACAATGAGCAGATGATGAAACTGCTGGAGGAGTTTAAGGATACCCAGCAGTTGCGTGACGCTCTGGCCAAGCAGCTCGGTAATGATATCATTGTATGAATTGGAACGTCATATTATTCAGTATCTATGAGGTGATCGTCATTCTGGCTATCATCCACGTGATTCTGGACAATCGCCAACCTGCCAAGACGATGGCCTGGGCACTGGTGATATGGTTTGTTCCGTTCGTGGGCATCGTGTTCTATCTCTTCTTCGGCATCAACACCCGTAAGGAGCGCTACGTGAGCGACAGGACCATGAACATGCTGACGAAACGCTCGATGCTGGAGTTTGCAGAGCAGCAGAATCTGAAGCTGCCCGAGAGGTATAAGCCCCTGATAGACCTTTTCGTGAACCAGAACCTGTCGCTGCCCTTCAAGGACAATGAGGTGGAGGTGTGTATGAACGGCACAGAGTTCTTTCCCTCGCTGTTGAGGGATATAGCCCAAGCCAAGAGCCATATCCATATCGATATGTATATCATTGCCGACGACGCCCTGGGCCTTCTGGTGGCCGATGCCCTGATAGACAAGGCGAGGGAGGGCGTAGAGGTGAGGCTGATCTACGACGATGTGGGTTGTTGGAACGTGAAGCACCGTTTCTTTGAAAGGATGCGCGAGGAGGGTATCGAGGCCGTGCCGTTTATGCCTGTACACTTCCCCCAGTTTACGAGTAAGGTGAACTACCGCAACCACCGTAAGATCATCGTCATCGACGGACAGGTGGGGTATATCGGAGGCATGAACATCGCCCTGCGCTATGCCAGGGAGTCGTGGCGCGATACGATGCTCAGGGTGACGGGCGGTGGTGTGTATGCCCTGCAGAGGGCGTTTCTCGTGGACTGGTATTTCGTTGACCGTTCACTGCTCTCCGACAGGAAATACTATCCGTCGATAGCTGACGCGACGCTCTCGAATGACACCATCTCACAGGTGGTCACCAGCGGTCCTGTGACACCTTATCCAGAGATTATGCAAGGGTATGTGCGCATCATCATGGGCGCACGCCGATACCTGTATATCGAGACCCCTTATTTCCTGCCCAACGAGTCGGTGCTTTTTGCCCTGAAGACGGCCGCCCTGGCAGGTGTCGATGTGAAGGTGCTCTGTCCTATGCACAGCGATGCCCGCTTTGTGGAGTGGGCCAGTCGCAGCTATCTGCGCGAGGTCGTGGAGGCAGGTGTACAGGTAAGTCTGTATAAGGAGGGATTCCTCCACTCGAAACTGCTGGTGTGTGACGATGCCATCGCCACCTGTGGGTCTACGAATCTCGACTTCCGCAGTTTTGAGAATAACTTCGAGGCCAACATCTTCTATTATGGCGAGGATGTGGCGCTGAAGTTGAAAGAGGTGTTCTTGAAGGATATGGAGCAGTCGGTATTGTTGACGAGTGTGCCCAGTCGCGTGAGCCGTAAGATAGTGGTAAGACTGTGGGAGAGTCTTACTCGGATGTTGTCTCCTTTGTTCTGAAAATCGAGAAGTTGACGCTGCCATAGCTGCGATGCTCCACAAAGTGGGGGTCGCTGGAGAAGTCGTGGTCTTTGCCATGTTCGAAGACGAAGATACCCTCGGGCTTGAGCAGGCCTTTTTCGAAGATGAGACCCGGAATCTGGGGCAGTTCTTTCAGGGCATAGGGAGGATCGGCAAAGATGAAGTCAAACTGCTGTTTGCACGACTTGATGAAGCGGAAGGCATCGCCCCGGATACATTGAACATTGAACATTGAACATTGAACATTGTTGCCCTGAAGTTTGCGGAAGCACTCTTGGATGAAGCGGTGGTGGTCGCGATCCATTTCGACGCTGATGACGTGGGCACAGCCGCGCGATACCAGTTCGAGGGAGATGCTGCCGGTGCCAGAGAAGAGGTCGAGGGCTGTGGCGCCTTCAAAGTCCATATAACCCGTCAGGACATTGAAGATGTTCTCCTTGGCAAAGTCGGTGGTGGGTCGTGCCTTGAAACTCCTTGGAATCTCAAAGTGCCGTCCCTTGTATATGCCTGTAATGATTCTCATCGTCCTTTGATTAAGAGTGCCATCAGGTCGTAGGGCATGCCTGCAATCTTAGTGGCAGGAGCCTTCTGGAAGTCAGCAGCGGGGTTGATGATGTAAGCCTTCTGGAGGAAGCGCTTCAGCTCCTGGAGGAGCCATTCGCGTTCGGGGATGTCGCCCACGATATGCATCTCGTCGTGAACAGCCTCCATGTGTAGTTGCTTCCAGACGTAGAGCAGGAAGTAGAGAGCGTCGTGGGCGTGGCTGGCCTCAAACGAGTTGCAGAATTTGAAGCGGTTCTGCTGGAAGCTGAAGATGTCGAGCTGCTTGTTGTGGAAATAGCCGTAGAGTTTGTTGCGGTGGCCTGTGAAACTGCGCTGGTGGAGGTGATGCCACACTGGGGTCATCGCCTGGATGAATTGTATCTCGTCGAAACGGTCGGCAATCACACCTGCCACATCCTTGCTGACGGCAAAGAGGCAGACGGCCTTCAACTCGGGTAATACGTTGTAGTGTATGACACGACGGCCTGACTTGTTGGGGAATGTATGGTTGAAGAGAGCTTCCATCTCATCTTCCTCAAACTGCTCGATGGGCACCAGCATGGAAGGTGTATCCACCAACACCTGCACCCTGCGCGTATCAGTGGCCATCAGATTCACAGTCTTGAAGGCCTCGTGCAGGTTGGCAGTCATGGAGATGCCACCCTTGACGATGAAGGGCTCGTAGATGACCGGCTGCTCCGTGTCGGTAGCGTTGGGCATCGTGAAGGAAAGCGAGTTCTTCCCTAAGCGTATGATCAACTTTCTCTTGTCCATCATTTTCCGTTAACCACACTGGCGATGCAGAGGACGAGCAGTCCTACGGCAATCATGGCCAGGATGATGTTAGTCAGTTTGTCATTGATTTGCATAATCGGGCACAAAGTTACGAATATTTTTGTAAACCACAAAATATTTAGTAACTTTGTAGCCGAAATGATTCAAGACGAACTGAAATACCGTATCTGTCAGGCATTGGGCTTGACGCCTACGCCAGAGCAGGAGCATGCCCTCGACGTCTTTTCCTGGTTTATGACCGATAGGGAGGAACATGCGGTGATGATCCTGCGCGGTTCGGCGGGTACGGGAAAGACCACGTTGGCTGGTGCCATCGTCAAGGCGATGGTGGCACTGAAACAGAAGCTGATACTGCTGGCACCTACGGGGCGAGCAGCCAAGGTGTTCTCGCTCCATTCCGGCCATGACGCCTATACCATCCATCGTCGTATCTATCGTCAGAAATCAGCTGGCGACCTCTCCGTCTTTAACCTGAACGTGAACCTGAACCGCGATACCTTATTTATTGTCGATGAGGCTTCGATGATCAATAATCAGGGTTATGGCGATTCGGCCTTTGGCAGTGGCTGTCTGCTCGACGACCTGATGCAGTTTGTGTATAATGGGCAGAATTGCCGTATGCTGTTGATTGGCGACAAGGCCCAGCTGCCACCTGTGGGCGAGGATGAGAGTCCTGCGCTGATGGCCGAGGTGCTGAGGGCCTATGGCATGAAGGTCTTTGAGTGTGACCTGAATCAGGTGCTCCGTCAGAGTGAGGACTCGGGCATTCTTTGGAATGCCACGAGAATCCGACAGATGGTGACGCATGACGAGATGACGCAGTTGCCTATGATCAGTCTCCATGGTTTTGCAGATATCCAGGTGGTGCCTGGCGACGAGCTGATAGAGTCGTTGGCCAGCAGTTACAGTCGTGTGGGATTGGATGAGACCATCGTCGTGACGCGCAGCAACAAACGGGCGAACATCTATAATCAGGGCATCCGCAACACTGTGCTCGACCGTGAGGAGGAACTCTGTCGTGGTGACCAGTTGATGATTGTGAAGAACAACTACTATTGGACGGAACAGTCGAAGGAGATAGCCTTCATCGCCAATGGTGACATTGCCATCATACAGCGCGTGAGGAACATCCACGAGCTCTACGGCTTCCGCTTTGCAGAGGTGACCATGACCTATCCCGACTATGATAACTATGAGCTGACGGCCATCGTGGTGCTCGACTCGCTCACCACAGAGGCGCCTGCCCTGACAAGAGAACAGCAGGAACAGCTTTATCAGGCGGTGCTGGAGGATTATGCTGATGTGCCCTTCAAGGCCGATCGCATCAAAAAACTGAAGAGCGACAAGTATTATAACGCTCTTCAGATAAAGTATGCCTATGCCGTTACCTGTCATAAGGCACAAGGTGGACAATGGGCGCATGTCTATCTCGACCAGGGGTATATGACTGACGATATGCTCAGTCCTGACTATATCCACTGGCTCTATACGGCCTTCACCCGTGCCACGGAAAAGCTCTATCTCGTCAACTGGCCCAAGACCCAACTCTCTTGTCATTTCGACTAAGCGAAGCGCATGGAGAAATCTCATGAGATTCCTCGACTACGCTCGGAATGACAAAAGCGAAGCTTTTAATACGTTACCTTCGGTTCCAGTTCTTTGGCCTGATCGATCATCTTCTGGATCTCACTGACAGCAGGCACACGGTTGCAGATGTTCTTGGCGTCGTTGGTCTCTACGAGCTTGGGCTGCAGATTCTCTGCCACACGATGACGGAACTCTTTCACGGTGTCGACGCCAGCGGCCTCGAGCAGTTCGGCAAACTGAGGACCTACGCCATTGATACGGAACAGGTCGGCATGGTTGGTCCAACGCAGGATCAGTTTCTCGCTGATGCCAGTGGCCTCAGCCAACTCCTTACGGCCCTTGGGGGCAGCACACTTCTCGAGCAGTTCGCTCACCTTGTTAATACCAGCGGCTGTCAGCTTCTCTGCATAAACGTCGCCTACACCTTCGATGTCGATAATCTTGTAATCCATAATCCTAAAGTTTTTAATGATTGATAAGAACGTTTTCTTGCTGCAAAAATAAATAAATTATCTGAGAAATGCAATTATTTAAGTGTTTTTTTGTAATTTTGCCACAAAATCATTAAACAGCATGGTAGTCTTATATATAATAATAGGTGTGGCAATAGGGGCTGTGGCACTCTATCTGCTGATGGACAGAAAGATGGACGTGCTCCGTATCGAAGGAGGCAAAAAGGATATCGAACTCTCGATGAAAGGAGAGCAGTTGGCGGATGCCACCAGTAGGGTGCGCCATCTGGAGGCGGAGAACAAGGAACTGCATGCCAAGGCTGAGACGCAGGGCAGGGAACTGGAGCTGATGCACCAGCAGATGGAAGAGGTGCGTGGCGAGAAGCAGGAAGAACAGCAGAAACGCGATGCCCAGTTTATGACTATGGCCCAGCAGGTGCTGGAACGTAGTGCCTCAAAGCTGAAGGAGTCGAATACGGAAACGATGACGGGTATCACCCAACCCTTGAAGGATGCTATCGCCAACATGCAGAAGGCCATCAGTGAGAATCAGAAAGAGAGTGCAGCCCATTCGGCCTCCTTCCGTGAACAGATGATCCAGATGATGCAGCAGACGCAGCAGCTGGGGGAGAAGACGGAGGGTCTGGCCAATGTGTTGCGCAGGGATAATAAGGTGAGTGGTAACATGGGAGAGATTATCCTGGGTGATTTGCTCGCCAGTCAGGGACTGACAGAGGGCATCCACTACGAGGTGCAGGCCCGATTGCGCGACGAGATGGGGCGTCCGCTAAAACATGATGAGACAGGGCGGGAGATGCAGCCCGATGTGATCCTGCACTATCCGCAGGGACAGGATGCCATCGTCGATTCGAAGGTGTCGCTGGTGGCGTATGAGAAGTATGTTAACGCTCAGACGCCAGAGGAGAAGGAACGTTTCCTGCAGGATCATATCAAGAGCGTGCGCCAGCATGTGAATGAGTTGGCACGTAAGGACTATTCCAAATATATCAAGAACGGTCGTGAAACGGTTGACTTCGTGATTATGTTCGTGCCCTTCGAATCGTCGTTGCAGTTGGCCCTGGCCAATGACCCTACACTCTGGCGCGAGGCATTTGAGAAGAAGGTCTTTGTGACGGGCGAGCAGAACCTCTTGGGTATCCTCCACATGATCCATATCGCCTGGGTACAGAACCAGCAGGCAGAGAATCAGGAGAAGGTGTTCGGACTGGCAGAGCAGTTGCTTGACCGCTTAGGTGACTTCGTACAGCGTTACAATGAACTGGGCGAGAAGATCCATAAGGTGCAGGAGGCCTATGATAGTGCGAACAATAAACTGATTACGGGTCGCCAGAGTGTGGCACAGAAGGGACGTGAACTCGTAGACCTGGGTGCCAAGGAGAATGTGAACCGTAAGATTCCCATGCCAGAAATAGGACTGGAGTGAAGGTCGCGATTAAGTGAGAGCAGAGTCAAGCTTGCTTGAGCTATGCCGAACGTGAGCGAGCTCGATGTGAAACATCAAAGGTAAAAATGAAAAAATGCGGGTATTGGTAAGCGAGGATATCTGGGAGTTTGATCTCGAGGCGGCTTTGAAGGAAATTTCTGAGCAGCGTCGGGAACAGGCCTTGAAGTTCCGACATGAACAGGGACAGCGACTCTGTGTGCTGGCCTATCGGCTTCTGAAACAAGCCCTTCGTGAGGAGTATGGTATCACCGAGAATCCAGTCTTTACATACAACGAACATGGCAAACCCTCCATCGTGGACCATCCTGAGATATTCTTCAACCTCAGTCATTGTAAGGAGGCAGCAGTCTGTGTCGTCAGCAATCAGCCCATAGGTGTCGACGTGGAGAGCTTTCGTGAGTATAAGGATAACCTGGTCAATTACACCATGAATGAGGAAGAGTGTGCGCAGATTCATTCCTCGGAGCATCCTGAAGTGGCTTTCATCCGTTTCTGGACCATGAAAGAGGCCACCATGAAACTCATAGGTACGGGTATCAGCAACGACATGAAGACGGTGATAGATACCCGGAAATATAAATATACCACTGTCGAGCGACAGCGGTATATCTATACAGTTTGCGAGAATCTTTAATTATTTCACTAAGTTGCCAAGTATGTCGCGTGTCAGTTCCTTGGTGATGGAACGCGTGGCGGCACTTGTGGCATTCTTCACCACACGACCTGTGGCAGAGGTCCTCGACTTGGTCTTCTTACCTGTCACCTTGTCGCTTACGTAGGTGCCAAGAATGGTGGCAAGGGTAGAGGTGATGGCTGTGAGCACAGCCTTCCAGACCTTACTCATCATGCCCGCCTTTTTCTTCTCGGCCTTGACCTCTCCTGGCTTCGGAATGTCGATCTCCGTCTCCTGCTGCTGTTGCTCTGCTAGCTGTCGCTCTGCATCGGCCATCAGCACCTCGAAGGCACTCTCGCGGTCGATGGGCGTATCATACTTACCATAGATGCGACTCTGCTTGATGATGTCGAGACGCTGCCCCTCGGTAACAGCCCCAATCTGACTGAGAGGGAACAGAATCTTTGCACGCTCCACCATGGTGGGCGCACCCTTCTCGTCGAGGAAGCTTACCAGGGCCTCGCCCGTTTCGAGGTTCATGATGGCTTCATCAGTCTTAAACGACGGATTGGCACGGAAAGTGTCAGCTGCAGTCTTGACGGCCTTCTGATCCTTCGGGGTATAGGCACGGAGTGCGTGCTGCACACGGTTACCGAGCTGTCCGAGAATGTTCTCAGGGATATCCGTAGGACTCTGGGTAATAAAGTAGATACCCACACCCTTGGAGCGGATGAGACGGATCACCTGTTCAATCTTGTCGAGCAGGGCCTTCGAGGTGTCGTTGAACAGCATGTGGGCTTCGTCGAAGAAGAACACAAGCTTGGGCTGAGGCAGGTCGCCTACCTCAGGTAGGGTGGAGTAGAGTTCCGACAGCAACCACAGCAGGAAGGTGGAGTAGAGCTTGGGCTGCAGCATCAGCTTGTCAGCAGCCAGCACGTTCATCACACCCTTGCCTCCCTCTGTCTGCATCAGGTCATAGATGTCGAACGAAGGCTCTCCGAAGAACTTATCGGCACCCTGGTTCTCCAGCTGCAACAGGGCGCGCTGGATGGCACCTACGGTAGCAGTGGAGATGTTGCCGTATTTCGTGGTGTACTCCTTGGCATTCTTCGATACCCAGTCGAGCATCGAACGCAGGTCTTTCATGTCGAGCAACAGGAGCCCGCGTTCGTCAGCGATACGGAACACGATATTCAGTACACCGTCCTGCGTCTCATTCAGTCCTAACAGGCGACTGAGCAACATGGGACCCATCTGAGAGATAGTGGCACGCATGGGGTGACCCTGTTCGCCGAATACGTCGAAGAATCGTACGGGACAGCTCTGGAACTCTGGGTTCTCGATGCCGAACTCAGGCATGCGCTTCTCGATGAATCCACTGAGTTTTCCCACCTGAGAGATACCGCTGAGGTCGCCCTTCATATCTGCCATGAAGCAGGGCACGCCTGCCTGGCAGAATGTCTCGGCCATCACCTGCAGGGTAACGGTCTTACCTGTACCTGTGGCACCCGCAATGAGTCCATGACGGTTTGCCATCTTACCAGTAATGCTGAGCGCGCCATTGGCGCAATGGGCAATATACAGCCCTCTTTCTTTGTCGTACATAAGATTTATAGTTTATGTTATTTTCTTTATTTGATACATTTCCGCAGCAAAGATACAAATATTTATCAAAATAGAATAAGAATCGATCAACTTTTTTATGAACTATTTCTATTCGATATCAGCGGGATAATGTTAATTATGCGTAAATTTTGGGAGAAAAAGAGTAAATGGATATGTTTTTGGAAACCTAAAGCTTGATAATTAGGAAATAATTGGTTATTTTTGCACATTGAAATAGTTAAAGTAAGAATCAAGAACTATAAAAATAACAGCTATGAGTAACTGGTTTGACAACATCCGAATCTATCATCTGTTGATTGACAGATTCAACGGAGGGTGGCAGGTGCCGCCAAAGAGTGAGAATGTCTTTTGCGGAGGAAACCTGCAAGGCGTGATTGAAAAGCTTGACTACATCAAGGAACTGGGCTTCAACGCCATCATGCTCTCGCCTATCTTCAAGTCGGCAAATTATCATGGGTATCATACCTTGAACTTCGAAGATGTCGATCCGCACTTCGGTACGTGGGAGGACTATCAGCAGTTGCTCGATCTGGCCCACGATAAGGGTATAAAGATTATCTGCGACTTTGTACCTAACCATTGCTGGTATCAGGCACCTATCTTTGAGCAGTCGCTGCTGAAAAATGGTGGTAAGCATCGCGACTGGTTCTTCTATCCGAAGGAGGACAGCGATGAGTTTGTCTCGTTCTTGGGCTTCGGCGACCTGCCAAAGTTTAATCTGACGAACCCCGAAGTAGCCAGTTTCATGATTGACAAGGCAGAAAAACTCGCTCGCATGGGCGTGGATGCTTTCCGCATAGACCATGCGCTGGGGCAGCCGCATCGTTTTCTGAAGGATCTTCGCGATAGTCTGCAGGCCATCCGCAGCGACATCATCGTGTTTGGTGAGGTGTGGCCATTTGGCATTGGTCCGCAGTTGGCTGGACAGCTGTATTTCAAGACAGACGCCAGATTACAGGAGTTCCTGGCACAAGACACAAAGCCCTTTAGTCAAGACGATCTGCAGGCCGACTACGTGGATACACTGGATGGTGTTCTTGACTTTGCTTATCGCGACATCCTCTTAGAGGAAATCCGTGCAGGTCGGGGCATTAAGGGCAATCAGACCCTGCGCAGTAAGATTGCCGACCATTTCGCCAAGTATCCTGCCGACTTTAAGTTGGTATTGTTCTTGGATAATCACGACACCGACAGGTTCATGTTCGATTGTCATGACGATGTGAACCTGTTGCAGGAAGCTATCGACCTGACGATGGAATTGGCTCGCCCGTTCTCTTTCCTCTATGGCACAGAACAGCTGATGACCATCACGAAGACCATCTTCAACGCTGAGCCCTATGCCGATCTGCGTGTGCGCAACTGCATGGATTGGGCGAAGGCTCCACAACTACGAATCAAATAACCGATTGTATGGATTTTGAAGTATATCAAATAGGCGAACAGCTGGACTCTTTCAATTCCCAGGAAGTGCAGGATGGTATCAAGGCCATTATGGACAAAGGTTCTAATGTGGTGATTGACATGACTGCCTGTGACTACATCTCAAGTACAGGCTTGCGCGTGTTGCTCTATTCCAAGAAGGTGACAGCCGCTAAAGGACTGAATCTCTATCTGGTTGGAGTCCGCGACAAGGTCAAAGACGTCATGGAAGTCACTGGCTTTAATACCTTCTTCGAATCTTTCAGTACGATGGAAGAATGCATGGAGAAGGTAAAAGAGTAAAAAGGTAAATCAGTAAAAGGGAAAAACGATGAATAGAGTCGATCTGTTTCCTACACACGAGTATAAGGGACTGAAACTGCGGCCAGGCAGACCTTATCCGTTTGGTGCTATGGTCTTTGGCAATATGGTGAATTTCTCGGTATATTCCCGTTATGCCACTGACTGCACGTTGGTACTCTTCCACAACCGCGAGGAGAAGCCGTTTGTCGAGATCCCCTTCTTCAAGGAGTTCCGGCTGGGTAATGTGTTCTCGATGATCATCTTCGACCTGGATTATGAGAACATAGAGTATGGCTTCCGGATGGATGGTCCCTTCCTTCCAGAAGAAGGCCATCGCTTCGATAAGTCGAAGATACTGCTCGACCCTTACGCAAAGCTGATTGTAGGTCGTGATGTTTGGGGGGAACAGCCCAATTGGGATGGCCTCTACCAGTATCGTGCCCGTGTGGTCTTCTCCGATTTCGATTGGGAAGACGACCTGCCATTGGAAACGCCCGTCAACGACCTCATCGTCTATGAGATGCACGTGCGCAACTTCACGTGTGGTGCTGCCTCTGGTGTGAAACACCAGGGAACGTTTGCTGGCATCATCGAAAAGATTCCCTATCTGAAGGAACTGGGTGTCAACTGTGTGGAGCTGATGCCCATCCATGAGTTCGATGAGTTTGAGAACCATCGTGTCTCGCCAGTTGACGGACGCCCGCTTTATAACCTCTGGGGCTATAGCAACGTGGGATTCTTCGCCCCCAAGGCTGCCTATGCCTCTACGGGTAGGTTCGCCATGCAGGTGGATGAGCTGAAGAACATGGTGAAGCAATTGCACAAGAACGGCATCGAGGTGATGCTCGACGTGGTGTTCAACCACACCGCCGAGGGCAATGAGCAAGGACCCTATATCTCCTATCGTGGCATAGACAATAAGACCTATTACATGCTGACGCCCGATGGACATTATTATAACTTCAGTGGCTGTGGCAACACCCTGAACTGCAACAACCCCAATGTGCGCGACATGATTGTCGAGAGCCTCCGCTACTGGGTCACCGACTACCACATCGATGGTTTCCGCTTCGACTTGGCAGCCATCCTCGGACGCGACCAAAACGGTAATCCCATGTCGAACCCGCCATTGCTCGAATCACTGGCTCACGACCCCATTCTTGGCAAGACCAAACTCATCGCTGAGGCTTGGGATGCTGGTGGACTCTATCAGGTGGGCTCGTTCCCGTCATGGGGGCGCTGGGCCGAGTGGAATGGTAAGTTCCGCGATAGCATGCGCCGTTTCCTGAAGAGCGACGAAGGGGTGCTTGGTGATGTGAAAGAGCGCATCATTGGCTCGCCCGACCTCTATGCCTTGCAGGGACGAGGCATTAAGGCCAGCGTGAACTTCATCACGGCACACGATGGTTTTACGATGATGGACCTCGTGTCGTATAACGAAAAGCATAATGAAGCCAACGGTGAGGACAATCGCGATGGCGAAAACCATAATAACAGTTGGAACTGTGGCTGCGAGGGAGAAAGCGATGATCCCGACATCAACCGCCTGCGTCACCAGCAGGTGAAAAATGCCATCTCCATGCTCATGGTGAGCCAGGGTATACCCATGGTGTTGTCGGGCGATGAGATGGGCAACTCTCAACAAGGCAATAACAACGCCTATTGTCAGGACAATGAGATTGCGTGGCTCGACTGGAACAACCTGGAGAAGAATGCTGATATCTTCCGCTACTTCAAGCATATCATCAAGTTCCGTCGTCAGCACAAAGTGCTTCGCTACGAAGATCACCTCTTTCACCAGGACTATCTGGGCCTTGGCTACCCTGACTTCTCTTGGCATGGTGTGAAGGCATGGCAGCCCGAAAGCGGCTATAACAATCTCACAGTGGCGTTCATGCTCGACGGACAATATGCTGCCACCGATGGTGTGCCCGATGATTTCATCTATGTGGCCATGAACATGCACTGGGAGATGCATGGCTTCGAACTGCCTCAGCTTCCTGAAGGCATGGCTTGGCATGTATTTGCCAATACAGGCATGCCGTCGCCCGAAGATATCTTCGAACCAGGCAAGGAGCCTCTCGTTGAGAGCCAGCACGAGGTGCTTGTCGGCCCGCGTTCCATCATCATCCTTGTGGGAAAGGCTGAAAGGAAAAAAGGTAAAAGGGGGAAAAAGGTAAAAAAGTAAAAGGGTAAAAAGGTAAAAAAAGGTATGAGCAGACTTCATTTCCAACCTATCAAAGAGCAGGGCAGCCAGATACTTGAAGAAATCCTGAAGTCACCAGAGATCTCTTCTTGCAATAAGGATGTAGCCATGACGTTGAAGTTAGCTTGCGAAGAAATTGTCGTTAATGTGACGTCGTATGCCTATCCAGATGGTTCCGATGGCTTTTTGGATGTGGATATCCAGAAAAATGATAGTATCGTGATTCGTTTCGAGGATGGTGGCGTGCCTTTCAACCCCTTGGAGCATGAAGATCCTGATACCACTCTGTCATGGGATGAACGCCCTATTGGTGGACTTGGTATCTTTCTCGTCTGCAGTACGATGGATGATGTCCGCTATGCCTATGAAGATCATAAGAATGTGTTGACTATAGAAAAGAAATATGAGTAAGAGCAAACTGTCGCGTCGTATCACTTGGCGCGTTATCGGGATTATGTCGTTCTTCTATGTGCTGATCATAGGAACCATACTTTTTTCTGTCTTTAATACTTCGCTCATGAACAGCAGCATGCGAGGGCAGTATGTTGTTAACGGGGTAGTGGGCAGGATCGAGTCGATGCTTCGGGCCGTGCAAATAGCGGCGGCCAATAACCGTGCCGAGATTGAGAGAAACTTAGGGAGCCCGGAACAGGTCTTTGATGCCTTGGAACGCGAGATATATGTGAATGATAAATTCATTGGCTGCTTTGCCGCCTTTGAGCCTGACTATTTCAAAAGTCAGGGCCGCTGGTTTGAGGCCTATCTTTACCATGTCGACAGTACTCGTCTTGAGCGCAGGCAGATTGGTTCACCAAGCCACGACTACTTCAATGGCCCTTGGTATAAGAAAGGAATAAGTCTGGACAGACAGCATGAAGGGTATCTGACACACCCCTATTTTGATAACTCCATCGACAGTGCTACGTACTGCAGCTACGTGCTGCCCATCGTTGATCCTCAGGGTCGCAAGGTGGGTGTGTATGGCGTTGACGTGAAGTATTTGTGGATTAACACCGTCATGGACGAGGTGGAGGAAACGGTTAAAAGAGAATTCTTCGACAGCGATGAAAGCATACAGGATCGTGAAGGTAATAACATCTTCTCTATCCAAATCATCGACAACAAGGGGAACAGGATCTTGGGATCAGACTCCCTTGACGTCAATATCCTCAAAGCAGAGCAAGAGAACGTGTTCTCCGAACTAGAAATGAAAGACCTGAAGGGCACACCTTATTATGTTAATTTCAAACCAATACCCTTTACAGATTGGCGAGTGGCTGTCGTACAGCATCGCACCCTTGTGTTTATGTGGGGTTTCATACTTGCCTTATTCATCCTGTTCAGCATGGTGATTGGTTGTCTGGTCATCTTCTTCTTCATAAGTTGGAGCATCCGCCGCATTACTAAGCCATTGGGATTCCTCTCTGAGTCGGCCAATGAGGTGGCAAAAGGAAACTTCGACGCGCCATTGCCCACGTTCAAGCACGACGACGAAGTGGCTCAGCTGCGCGATTCGTTTGGCACCATGCAAGAGTCGCTGAAGCAATATATAGAAGAACTGAAGGAGTCAACGACTGCGAAGGCATCCTTGGAAAGTGAGCTCCACATTGCGCACAATATCCAGATGTCCATGATACCCAAGACGTTCCCCGCCTTCCCCCAACGAAATGACATAGAGCTCTATGCTTCGCTGACACCTGCCAAAGCTGTTGGTGGTGACCTCTACGACTTCTTCATTCGCGACGAGAAGCTGTTCTTCTGCATTGGCGACGTATCTGGAAAAGGCGTGCCTGCCTCGTTGGTAATGGCTGTCAGCCGTACGCTCTTCCGTAACATCTCTTCCCATACCGAACAACCAAGCCATATCGTGGATATGATGAACGTGAATGTCTGCGAGGGCAACGAAAGCTGTATGTTCGTCACGCTATTCGTTGGCGTGCTCGACTTGAAGACGGGCCATCTGCGTTACAGTAACGCAGGACACGATGCGCCCTACCTCCAAGCTTCCATGCTTCCCTGTGATCCCAATCTCCCCATTGGTCTCATGCCAGAACATGAATACTCGGAACAAGAAATCACGCTTGCTCCAGGTTCGACACTCTTCCTCTATACCGATGGCCTGACTGAGGCAGAGAATGCTCGCCAAGAGATGTTTGGAAGAAAGCGTGTCGAGGATGTGATCTCGTCTTTCTCAGGCACCCCTCAGCAGCTTATTGAGGTTATGACAGATGCTGTCCACCAGTATGTCGGAGAAACAGAGCAGAGTGACGACCTTACTATGCTCGCCTTCAGTTATGAAGGCTCTCAATGAGAGTTGTCTGAAAGCAGTGTCCTGTTTCTGAGCTCTGCGGATACCTGCTTGGAGAATGAGACGGTGTGGTTAACGCAGGCTCAGATGGCAGAGTTGTTTGAGACTGACCGTACATCCATAGTTCGCCACATTAATAATAACTGCAAGCGCAAGGACTTCTGTCCAGACCCCATTTTAGCATAATAGAATAGTCTAATCCAACAGGCCTAATACTGTCTCAGGAGTAGTTTGCATTTTGGTGATGGCACATAAGCCAATGCCCATGTCCTTCACGCTGGCACCAAGTAGATAGACCTCATCATCGATGATCAGGAACCTGTCATGATTCCTATGGGGCAACTGTGTGAACTTGATTTCACGTTGCTGGGCATTATGCTTCTGGAGATCGGTAAGGAATGACTCACTGTATCTGGAATGGATCATCGCCTCTACCCCATCACTCCGTTTGTCTAATAGCGACAGTACACGATCATCCACAAAGTTATCGATCAGCACTATGCGCCATTTGGCACTCCTCACCAGATCAGAAACGTATGACCAGGCATCCCAAACACACCCTGTAGCGAATATCTGTTCAGTTAGAAGCTTGGGGGAGTTGGTATCCATCTTATCAAGAATGAGGTCAATTTTTTCGTCAGTTTGCTCCTTCCATTTCTTATTCTCAAGTTGTTGCATTTCCAAATGATCAAGGAGCTGAAATATGTGAGCATTTGAAGAGAGGTAGCGACGCATACCAACAAAAGCATCCATAATTCTGATACTTGTATCAACAGCCTTTTGGCTGGACAGAACAGCAGAAAGCATTGATAATCCCTGTTCTGTGAAAGCATATGATGGAGAATTTGAATGTTTTAGGTTTTTGAACCGGTCACAATTTGTGACCAGTTCCCGCATTTCATCTTTAGTCAACTGGAATCTATACCTTTCGGGGAAACGAGCAATATTTCTTTTGACTTTTTGATTCAGAACTTTTGTTTCTACCTGGTAAAGCATAGCTAAATCCCTGTCAATCAGCACTTGTTGGTCTCTGACGACAACTATTAACTTTGCGATATCAATCTCCTCAATTGGCATGATTTCTACTTCATTATTTAACTGGTCGCAAATTGCGACCGGTTCTTTCAACTTATTACATTCCGTAACCTGTTCACTTGCTTTTTTACCAGCATTATTCCTTGGGGTCTTTTCCATATTACCAAATTTTTAATTAACTGGCTACAAAGGTAACCAATTCCTGTGACATCACAAAAATTTGTGGCAAGAAAATAAGAAAACTATCGTTTTCTCCTAGCTCTGTCCCAATACGGCTGTAATTGGACAACCTCTTGAGTTGAAAAGATAGTCTTTTGCGGGTCAAAAGATAGTTTTTCGTGTTCAAATAGAATGTCTCTTGAGCATAAAAAGACGCACTTTTGCTCTAAAAACCCCATTTTTATGTAGGCTTTATGTAGGCTGCAATTATGCTAGTTTGCTGTATATCAGTCAGTTGCCGCTATTCTATGTAGGCATGTAGGCTGAAAAGCTCACTTAACAAAAAAGCCTCAGCAAATCAGCTGAGGCTTTCTGTGTGGGCGTTGTATCTTAGTTGTACTTTAGAATCTGTCCAGGCATCAGGCGGATGTTCCTGCCGATGCGGTTCAGCTTACAGAGGGCATCGACGGTGGTGTGACACTTGCGGGCAATGGCCTGGAGCGTCTCACCTTTCTTAACCTTGTGCAGGTGTACCTCGGGTGCGAAGGATGCTGACGGAGCTGCGATGGCGAGCTCGGAGTCATCGTCGGCATCAGAGCTGAAACGGCTGTTGCTGTTACCTCCGGCATTGGCGCCACGCAGACGGGTAGCCTGGGCTGACTCTGCTGCATAACGGCTACGGCGGAAGGTGTAGAAGTCGCCAGTGACATCCTGATTGCGGAAGTCGAACATCAGGGCGGGGTTCAGAGCCACACCACAGAGACGGGTCTCGAAGTGGAGGTGAGAACCTGTGCTACGACCTGTGTTACCACCAAGGCCGATGGGCTCACCAGCTTTGACTTCCTGATTCTCATGGACGAGCTGGGCGGACATGTGACCATAGTAGGTCTCCAGACCGTTGTAATGGCGGATGACGACATATTTGCCGTAGCCACGAGGCTCGTATTTCACGACACGTACCTTGCCACTGAAAGCAGCGCGGATGGTGTCACCAATGTATACCTTGATGTCGAGACCCTTGTGCTGGCGTCCCCAACGGGCACCGAAGTTAGAGGTGACGACACGACTGTCGGTAGGCATGCAGAAACCGCGCAGGTCGATGGTGGCCTCATCGGGGAGGGCTGCACCAGAATAATGGGTGAGCTGATTGTCCCACTCATCATAGAGGTCGCCTGCAGGGTTTTCGAACATTTCCTGTTCAATCAGTTTGTTGAGTACTATGGAATCGACAGCTTTCATTTTCCTGTCAACAGGAGCCTGACGTGCCAAGAGGTCCTGTCCCTGAGAAGGGATGGAAGTGAATGACATGAGTGCTAATATTGCAGCTGTTTTAAAGACTTTACTTGTTATCATCTGGGTTCTGGTTTGCTTGTTAGAGTGAAAAACACGATGCAAAGGTAGTAAATATATTCCGAAAACATGCAAAAAGCTGTTTCCGTTAACAAAGTTTTGTGTTGTTTTAACACTTTCTCTAGGAAATCGCAGCCCAATTAATATTTGTTTTGCGTAATTGGCGCAAACGATTCCAGAGCAAATCGTACTTATTGGATTTACATTCCGGGTCTTCGTCGATAATTTTCTGGGCTTCGTCACGAGCCATCTGAACGAGTTGCCCGTCACGCGCAATGTCTGCAATCTTCAAATCGAAGGCCATACCGCTCTGTTGGGTGCCTTCAAGATCGCCAGGACCGCGCAGCTTCAGATCGGCCTCGGCAATACGGAAGCCGTCGTTGGTGTCGCACATGATGTCGATGCGCTTGCGGGTGTCCTCACTGAGTTTGTAGGGGGTGACGAGTATGCAGTAGCTCTGGTCGGCACCACGACCAACACGCCCTCTGAGCTGGTGTAGCTGGGCAAGGCCGAAGCGCTGTGCCTCAAGGATGACCATGACGGAGGCATTGGGCACGTTGACACCCACTTCAATGACGGTGGTGGCGACAAGAATCTGCGTCTCACCACTGACAAAGCGTTGCATCTCTTCTTCCTTGTCCTTAGGTTTCATGCGACCATGCACTTTGCTGAGACGGAATTCTGGGAAGGCTTCTTTCAACACCTCAAAGCCATCCTCCAGATTCTTTAGGTCGCTCTTCTCACTCTCCTCGATAAGGGGGAAGACGATATACACCTGACGCCCCTCGTGGATCTGTTGTCGGATGCCATCGTAAAGGGAGGTCATGCGGGTGTCGAAGACATGGGTGGTGCGTACGGGCTTGCGACCAGGTGGCAACTCATCGATGACGCTGACGTCAAGGTCGCCATAGAGGGTCATGGCCAACGTGCGGGGGATAGGGGTGGCCGTCATTACCAATACATGTGGGGGATTCTGGCTCTTGTTCCATAGTTTGGCGCGCTGGGCGACACCAAAGCGGTGCTGCTCGTCGACAACGACAAAGCCGAGACGGGCAAACTGCACAGTATCTTCTATGACGGCATGGGTGCCAACGAGAATCTGTACCGTACCGTCGAGCAGGCCTTCGAGCACCTCCTCACGTCGCTTGCCCTTGACGATGCCAGTGAGCATGGCTACACGGATGTCCATCCCCTTGAGGAACTGCATGATGGTCTGGAGATGCTGCTCGGCAAGTATCTCCGTAGGGGCCATGATACAGGCCTGGTAGCCATTGTCGATGGCCATGAGCATGGACATGAGCGCCACGAGGGTCTTGCCGCTGCCTACATCGCCTTGTAGCAGACGGTTCATCTGGCGCCCGGAACCTACGTCGACCCTAATCTCACGGAGTACCCGCTTCTGGGCTTCCGTCAATGGGAAGGGGAGGTTGTTGTGATAGAAAGAGTTGAAGACGTCGCCCACCTTGGAGAAGACATATCCCCTGTATTTACGCCGCTGGTCGCTGGCATAGCGGAGGATGTTGAGTTGGATGAAAAACAACTCTTCGAACTTCAGTCGCACCCTGGCACGCTCAAGACTCCTGGCTTCCTGTGGGTAATGGATGGTTCGGAAGGCCTCGTCGCGACTCATCAGGTGGCGACTGCCTATGATAAAGTCTGTCAGGGTTTCCGGCAGGGTGGGGAGACGTTCGACGAGGGTCTTTGTCAGGCGTTCGATGGCGCGCGAGTTCAGTCCCGATTTCTTCATCTTCTCCGTCGTGTTGTAATAGGGCTGGAGCCCCATGGAGGAGATGTCTACTTTCGAGGCGTCGTCGAGGTCGGGGTGGGTGAAGTTGATGCGGTTGTTGAAGACGGTGGGTTTGCCAAAGACCAGGTATTCCGTACCTATCTTATAGTTCTGTTTGGCATACTTCCCGCCATTAAACCAGGTGAGATCGCAGATGCCTGTGCCATCCGTGAAATGGGCTACGACACGCTCTTTGCGAGGTCCCATGGCGAAAGACTCAAAACTGAGGATACGCCCTGTTACCTGCACATAGGGCATTTCGCCCGTCAGTTCGTGGATGGTGTAGACCTTCGAACGATCTACATATTTATAAGGATAATACTCGAGCAGGTCACCATAGGTCTCGATGCCGAGCTCATTGCTCAGCATCTTCTTGCGGTTGGGGCCTACGCCCGGCAGGAACTTGATGTCTTGCTCCAGTATGTCCATCCCTTATATCAGCACCTCGGCTATTTTCAGGTCGTAGGGTGTGGTGATCTTGATGTTCTCACGATTTCCTTCGACGAGGGTGATGGCATGACCATACGATTCCACCACAGAGGCATCGTCAGTAAAACCATCATTGTAAGGCTGACGATTGGCAGCCTTAAGCAACTGAATGTCGAAGGTCTGTGGGGTCTGCACGAGACGATAGTCGCCACGGGGTACGGTGACGGATGAGTCACCCTCCAGATGGCGCACTGTCTCTACCACAGGGATGACGGGGATGACGGCTTTGGCTGTACGGGCCGTCTCGTAGCAGTTCTTGATGACCTCGATGCTGGGGAAGGGGCGCACACCATCGTGAACGCCTACTACACCTTCTGCGTCGTCAGGGACTAAGGCCAGACCGTTTTGCACAGAATGGAAGCGTGTCTGCCCACCATTGGCCAACTGATACTTTACTTTGAAGTCGTATTTCCCACATAGCTCCTGCCAATAGGCCTGTTGAGCCTCTGGAAGCACCAGGATGATCTGCAGGTCGGCTGAATATTCACGAAACCGCTCGAGGGTGCGCATCAAGACCGGTTTCCCGCCAATGGGCAGGAACTGTTTGGGGATGTCGCTTCCCATGCGCAGGCCTTTCCCTCCTGCCACAATAATAATATAGTCCACTTTTTACCTTTTTACTTTTTTACCTTTTTACTTTTCCATCAGGTGCTTGAAGCGCATGCCCTCTGCAATCTGGTCGGAGGTCTGTTTGTCGACAAGCTGAGTAAGAAGTTCATAGGCATAGGGGAAGGCTGCAGCGGGACCCTCGGCTGTCGTCACGTTGCCATCGACAGTCACCAAGTCGCCAGTGTAGGTGGCACCTGCAGCGTCGAGTGCCTTCTCGAAGCCAGGATAGCAGGTGGCCTTCTTGTCATTGAGAACACCGAGCTGAGCGAGTACCACAGCAGGAGCAGCACAGATGGCAGCCACCTTCTTGCCAGCCTCGAACTGTGCCTTCACAGCCTGACAGACACCCTCATGCTCAAACAGGTTGCTGGCACCAGGCATGCCACCAGGCAACATCAGCAGGTCGGCATCGGCATAGTCTGCCTGATCGAACTGGATATCGGCCTCGATGCTCACACCATGAGCCGATTCTACGAGTGGAAACTCTGTGGTGCTGACTGTTACAACCTCTACACCGCCACGACGCAGTACGTCGATGGGAATCAGGGCCTCGACATCCTCGAAACCGTCTGCTAAGAATACATAAACTTTTGCCATAATCTTCACTATTTTGGGTTTTCTGACCGCAAAGATACGAAATAAAAATGAAAAAATCATTCTTTCATTCTTTCATTCTTTCATTTTTTGTTATTTTTGCACCCAAAACGTATACATTATGGAACATCGCAGACTCAGGTTCGCCCTTTTGGGCAACATTTATCAGGCACGCAAATCAGCCAGTATCCAGAAGGTGCTCTCGTGTATCACCAATTTTGGTGCAGAGCTTTATGTCGACATGGAGTATTATTACTTCCTGAAGGATAACCAGCGACTCGATGTGAAGGCAACGAAGGTGTTCTCCGATGATGACTTTGATGCCGACTTCGTGATCTCAATGGGTGGTGACGGCACGTTCCTGAAGGCAGCCAGCCGCGTAGGGAAGAAGAATATTCCTATCTTAGGTGTCAATATGGGCAGACTGGGCTTCCTGGCGGACATTAGTCCTGACGATATTGAGCATTGTCTGGAGGCACTCCATAATGATGATTTCGCGGTGGAGTCGAGGGCGATGATCCAGGTAGAGGCTGATGGCGCTCCGTTGGGGGATTTCAGTTATGCACTCAATGACGTGGCTATCCTGAAGCGCGACACTGCCTCGATGATTTCCATTCGTGCGAATGTCAACAGTCAGTATCTTAATACCTATCAGGCTGACGGACTGGTGATTAGCACGCCTACAGGTTCTACTGCCTATAGTCTCTCGAATGGCGGTCCCATCATCGTACCAGGAACCAAGGTGTTCTCCATGACGGCTGTAGCACCTCATTCCCTTAATGTGCGCCCCATCGTATTGGCTGACTCTTCCGTCATCGAACTCGACGTGGAGAGCCGCTCCCACAATTTCCTCGTGGCTATCGACGGACGATCGGAGAAATGCAAAGAGGGCACTCGGATTACGCTCCGTCGTGCCCCCTTCGATATCAAGGTCGTCAAGCGATCAGATCACCGCTATTTCAATACCTTGCGAGAGAAAATGATGTGGGGTGCTGATACCCGCTGATCATTTCACTGTAAAATCAATGGCTTTCAGGTCCTTGTCCAATGACGAGGTGCCGTAGAGTATCTGATAGCGACCTGCCTTGGTGGACAGTTCGTCGATGCTCTCGTCGTAGTATTCGAAGGCCTCACCATCCAGTTCGATGGTGGCTTTCTGGGTCTCACCAGCCTTCAGTGACAGCTTCTGGAATCCCTTCAGGGCCTTGATGGGAGCACCCGCATCGTCGAGGGCCTTCACATAAACCTGAACAGTCTCTGTACCTTCACGCTTGCCAGTATTCGTGACGGGAACGGTAATCGTTACCTTGCCATTCTTCTTCATCGACTTGGCAGAGATCTTGGCATCGCCCACGTTGAAGGTGGTGTAGCTGAGGCCATAGCCAAAGGCATACTGAGGCTCACCCGTGAAGTAACGGTAGGTACGGTTCTTCATCGAATAGTCGAGGAAGTCGGGCAGGTCGTTGTTAGAGCGATAGAAGGTTACGGGCAGCTTGCCACCAGGGTTGTAGTCGCCAAAGATGACCTCTGCCAATGCCTTGGCACCACCCTGACCTGCATACCAGGCCTGAATCAGTGCGTCGTACTGACCCTCGACACTACCAAAGGCGATAGCTGAACCAGAGCAGTTTACGAAGATGACAGGCTTTCCGGTCTCATGCATAGCCTTCACCAGCATCTGCTGAACCTTTGGCAGCTCGATGTCCTGTTTGTCGCCACCTTCGCCTTCCATCTGGGCAGAGATACCGCCAATGATGATAATGGCATCGGCCTCACCGGCTTCTTTGGCCAAGTCATTGAAGTCTACAAGGATACGCTCGCAGATGTCACCACGCAGCATGGCGAACTGTCCGTTGCCGTGCTTGTATTCAATCACGATGTCGTAGGTCTTGCCTTCCTCGACGGGGAACGACTTGTACTCAGGTTTGCGTCCGAAGCCAAAGAAACGACGTCCACCAGCCTGTGCCTCTTCCACCACTTCGCCATTTACCTTCAGCACATAGCCGTTATCTGTGGTAAGTGTGTATTTCATCTCACCAGTAAAGGTGGCTACATACTTACCGCTGACGCGTACAGACAGTGAGTCGCGACTTACGCCCTGAGCAAATCCCCAGGCTCCGAAAGTGGAGAAGTTCAGTTCGTTGTAATAGTCGGTCTTGGCAGGCTCGCCCGCTAATTCCTTATTATTGAAGAATTCCACCTTTGCTCCCTTACCGTCGTTGAAGTCCTGCAGATGGTGGATGGTACGGTATTCGTCGTTCAGTTCACAAGCCTTCTGATAGATCACCTTCGCACCAGGCACAGCGGCCTTGATGCCCTCTAAGAGTGAGTGCTTGTGGTTGTCGGTTGGTGTGCCACCATAGTTGCCGTTCAAGAGTTCTACATCATCAGCATTAGGTCCTAAAACGGCGATGGTCTTGATGCTCTTCGACAAAGGCAGTACCCCACCTTTATTCTCCAACAGCACCATCGACTCGCGTGCAGCCTGAGTGGCCATCTCATTGTTTTTCTCGCTGCTGATGACCTCAGGACCGAGTTTCGCCCAAGGCAGCATCTCAGCAGGATCGAACATGCCCAGTTCGAAACGTCCCATAAGGGTCTTGCGCAGATGGGCATCGAGGTCGCTCTCCTTGATGAGGCCTTTCTTCAAGCCCTCAACGAGTGACATGAACACCTTACCACACTCCAGGTCGGTGCCGTTCAGTACGGCATCGACAGAGGCGGAGAGTCCGTCCTTGTGGGTCTCATGTTGACCTTTGTTGAAGAAATTGTTGATGGCATCGCAGTCGGTGAGCACGATGGCGTCGTAACCCCATTTGTTGCGCAGGATATCGATGAGCAGACGATCGCTTGTACAACAGGGCTTACCCTCAAATCGCTGGTAGGCACACATCACCTCACGTACATTACCTTTCTTTACGAGTGCCTTGAAGGCTGGCAGATAGGTCTCCCAGAGGTCACGGTTTGTGGGCTCTACGTTCATCGAGTGGCGCAGAGGCTCCGGACCGCTGTGTACGGCATAGTGCTTGGCACAGGCGTGGGTCTTGAAGTATTTGTCATCGTTACCCTGCATGCCCAATACGGTCTGCACGCCTAAGACGGCATTCAGATAGGGATCCTCACCACAGGTCTCCTGACCACGGCCCCAACGTGGATCACGGAAGATGTTGACATTCGGGCACCAGAAGGTGAGTTCCGGGTTGCCAGGATAGTAGATGACGCCCATGGGCACGTTGAACAGCTTAGGATCGTTGTGGTCAGTACGGTTCCAGTTGGCACGGGCCTCGTCGCTCACCTGTGAGAATACATCGTAAAACAGTTGGGCATTAAAGGCTGCAGCCATGCCGATGGGCTGGGGATAGACGGTATAGCCCCCCTGGCGCACACCATGACAGGCCTCGCTCCACCAGTTGTAAGACGGGATGCCAAGTCTGTCTACAGATATCGACTTGTTCATCATCAGTCCTACTTTCTCCTCTGGCGTCAGCAGACTCAATAAGTTCTCTACACGTTCTTTGTTCGACAGTTTCGTATCCAGAAACGGATACTTCGCCTGCGCCATCGCAGCCGTTCCCAGCATAGCCGAAATTACAAAAATAAATAGTCTCTTCATCGTTGAATGAATTAAGTTGGTTAGAAATGATGCAGCAAAGTTAGCGATTATTATTGAATGTACCAAATACACCCTTAAAGATTAATGATTTTTAATCATAAATACAATAATGTTCACGCGAGGCTAATGGTTAAATGGTGTTAAGGAATGAAAGATTTCTTCCAAATTGTTTGGAGGGAATTGATATTTATCCTACTTTTGCAGTGTACTATTGAAGTGGTACACTATAACAGAAGATAAATCAATAAATAAATACAGCTATGATTGAGGTTAAAAACATCAGTTTTAAGTATGCAGGTCAGAAGGACTTGGTATTTGATGATTTCAGTCTGGAACTGAAGCAGGATAACATTTACGGATTGTTGGGAAAGAACGGTACGGGTAAGTCAACGCTGCTCTATCTGATCAGTGGTCTGCTCCGTCCCAAGAAGGGTACAGTAAGCTTCGACGGTATTGAGACAAAACTCCGTAAGCCTGAGACCCTGAGCGAGATATTCATTGTGCCAGAGGAGTTTGACCTGCCAGCCATGTCGCTCGATGAGTATGTAAAGATCAACCGCCCCTTCTATCCGTTGTTCAGCACCAACGTGCTCGAGGATTGTTTGAAGGACTTTGAACTCTCGTCAGACCTGAAGCTGAATGCCCTCTCAATGGGTCAGAAGAAAAAGGTGTTCATGGCCTTTGCCCTGGCTACGGGTACGAAGGTCATGCTGATGGACGAGCCTACCAATGGTCTCGACATTCCTTCAAAGAGCCAGTTCCGTAAGGTGGTGGCACGTTATATGAGTGGCGACCGCACGCTGATTATCTCCACCCATCAGGTGCACGATGTAGAGTCACTGCTGGATCACATCCTGATTCTCTCTCAGCAGAAGCTGCTGCTCGATGCCAATGTGGCTGAGATCACTGAGAAATATGTCTTCGAATATCGCACGCCAGCCGAGACGGACGACGTCCTCTATGCTGAACCTTCGCTGCAGGGCAATGCCGTCATCGCTCCTCGCAAGACCGACAGCGCAGAGACTCAGATTAATCTCGAACTGCTCTTCAATGCTGTGACACAAGGCAAGATCTAACAAAGAGAGGAGGACTGACTATGATACAATTTAATGTAAATAGGTTCTGGAAGTTAGTGCGCTGGTCGCTGACGATGGACCGCCGTTGGTTCGTAAAGAACACACTGAGTTGGCTGGTGGTGTTTACGCTGATGTTTCTGTTCTTTACCTGTGTGGCGAGGTTTAATGATCAGCCAGCTTCATTACCGTCTTATGGAGCTTGTACGTCTATGGTGCTTTTTACCACTGTCGCCATCCTCGTGCTGGGACCCACGATGATGTTCAACAGCATGAGAGGCAAGCACGACGACCAGCGGCTGATGACGCTGCCTGCCTCGAACTTGGAGAAATACCTGATGCGCTATAGCTATTGGCTGCTGTTGCTGCCCAGTTTCGTAGGCTCGTTTGTAGTAGCCGACCTGGTGCAGTATCTGGTGAATTGGCTGTTGGGGCATGAGGGCAGGATGCTGGTGATGCAGTATATGGGGAGTCCTCAACTTCATATCGGTGCCGCGCCCAAGCCCCTGATCCTCTGCATCCTACTCACTTTCGTATGGCTTCACTCGTGCTATGCCGTTGGTGCCACGTTCTTCCGTTCGCACAAATACAGTTGGATCTTGACGAGTGCGACGCTGATTGCGTTAGGTGTCATTTTGGGTGCCTTGTGGCCGCATGATGATATCGCCAGAAGCATCAGCAGTGATACCGCCATCAATCTGGTACGTCTGTGGGATGTAATCTATATCTTCCTGATTGCGCTTAACTTCTGGCTGTCTTACAGGTTCTTCTGTCGTCAGCAGGTAATAGGTAGGTTTGTGAACTTATAAATGATGAATTATATGATGGAAAGTTTTAATATCGATCGATTTGGAAAGACGCTGTGCTGGGTGGTAAAGGCCAACTTCCGTAACCTGATGTTCTGGACCTTAGGTTTTTTTGCCGGGGTGTTCCTGGCTGAGATGCTGGTTTTTACCTTTGCCGATTCTATAGAGAGTGCCCAAGGCAGTGCTTTGTCTTTAGGAATACCCTTCTGCCTGATAGGTGTGCTGGCTTGTATCAGCTCCATCATGTCGGATGTGAATAAGAAAACCAAGCGTACGGCATTCCTGATGCTGCCTGCCTCGAATCTAGAGAAATACCTTTCATTGGTGTTCTATGTAACCGTCGTGTGGGTGGCATGTGTGGTATTGTCATTGATTGCTGGCGATACGTTAAGAATGGCAGTGAGGACCCTATGTTTCGGCGACAAATGGATATCGACAATTCCCCTGCTGCTGGATGTGCTCATACCTATTAGCCAGGGGCCACTCTGGGTGCCTGAGATCGTGTTCATAGTGTTGATGCTGGTATTCATCCACTCGCTGTATATCCTGGGTGGCACCTGGCTGCGCAAGTATGCCTTTGTCGTGTCGAGCCTTGTTCTGATAGCCCTCCCTGTCGTGGTGCAATATCTTTGTGTAGAACCCGGAGGGCACCTCAACCTGTTTGTCATCTATGATGGTGTGCGCCATGTGAATCCATTGTCGTATGTGCTCGATGTGATGTTTGTCATCCTCGCAGCTTTCAACTACTGGGCATCGTTCCGTATCTTCAAGAATTTTGAACTAATTACTAATAAGTGGACTAATTATGACATTCTCAAACGATAAACCCATCTACATCCAGATGGCTGATCGCCTGATGGACGAGATCCTCTCTGGTAAGTATAAGGACGACGACCGTATCCCGTCAGTCCGTGAATACAGTGTGCTGTTGGAGGTGAATACCAACACAGCCGTCAAGGCCTACGAGCAACTGGCGCGTGAGGAGATTATCTACAACAAGCGTGGTCTTGGCTACTTCGTGACGAAAGGTGCGAAGAAGCAGATCCTCAAAGCCCGTAAGCAGGAGTTTATGAAGGAGCGTCTGCCAGAACTCTTCCGACAGATGCGCTTATTGGATATTTCCATCTCGGATATCACTGCGGAATGGGAGAAACAATAACCTTTCGTCACAAATTATTGTAATTTATCCCATTATTTTTGTATGTTATGCAACTTTTAGTATCTTTGCAGCGTCAAACAGACAGAACTAAGTTAAACTAAGGTAAATAGATTGTATTAGAATGATACATTTACAAGACATCAACAAGACCTATCAAGGCGCACAGCCGCTCCATGTGCTGAAGGGCATCTCGCTCGACATCGCTAAAGGTGAGTTCGTATCCATTATGGGTGCCTCGGGTTCTGGTAAGAGTACCTTATTAAATATATTAGGTATTCTCGACAACTACGACTCGGGCACCTACGAGCTGGCAGGCGTTCCCATCTGGAACCTCTCAGAGACGAAGGCTGCCGAGTATCGCAACAAGATGATAGGTTTTATTTTCCAGTCGTTTAATCTCATCTCTTTCAAGACCGCCGTGGAAAACGTTGAGTTGCCATTATTCTATCAAGGGGTGTCCAGGAAGAAGCGCCATCAGATGGCTCTGGAGTATCTGGAGCGTCTGGGCCTTCTCGACTGGGCAGAACACTACCCCAATGAACTGTCGGGAGGACAGAAACAGCGTGTGGCGATAGCCAGAGCTCTCATCACCCGTCCACAGATTATCCTGGCTGATGAGCCAACAGGCGCATTGGACTCGAAGACATCTGTGGAGGTGATGCAGCTGCTCAAGCATCTCAACGAAGAGGAGGGCATGACCATCGTCGTGGTGACTCACGAGAGCGGTGTGGCTAATGAGACGAATAAGATAGTGCATATCAAGGACGGTATCATCGGCAAGATCGAGGAGAACCTCGAACACAACTCCAGTCCATTTGGTATTAACGGTATGATGAAGTAACGACTATGCGAGATATCATCACTGAAATATGGAGTACGGCGCGGAGGAATAAACTCCGCACAACGCTCACTGGCTTCGCTGTGGCATGGGGCATCTTCATGCTCGTCGTGCTGCTGGGAGCCGGCAACGGACTCATCAATGCCCAGCTGAAACAGTCTGACCGTTTCCTGTCATCGTCGATGGTGGTTTACGGCGGTGAGACTTCAAAACCTTATCAAGGTATGAAGGAGGGACGCTCGATCAGACTTCAGACGCGCGACATCGGCACTACCGATTCAGAGTTCAAGGAGAACATCAATGAAGTGGGTGCCCAGTATCGCACTGGAGCCACCATCAGCCTTGGACAACAGTATATCACCCCTTCGCTCTGCGGTGTCTATCCCAACCACATCAAAATAGACAAAGTGGACATGCTCTTGGGACGTTTCATCAACGATAACGACATCAAGGAAAGCCGTAAAGTCATTATCGTGAGTAACAAGCAGGCCAAAGAGCTCCTCAATGCAAGCAGCGACAAACAGAAGGATATCTCACGGCTCGTTGGGCAATACGTGAACGTAGGTAGTCTGGCCTTCAAGGTGGTGGGCATCTATAAGGAGAACGAGAATGGTAGAGCTGACGCCTTCTCCTCTTATACGGCCATCAAGCGCATCTATGGTGCTAACACCGATGATGCCGGACGCATCGAGTTTACCTTCCACGGACTACCCACAGAGGAAGCCAATGAGGCTTTCGAAAAGGAATATCGCCAGCGACTGAATGCCAGCCATCAGGCACATCCTGAAGATGAGAGTGCCATTTGGCTCTGGAACCGTTTCACGCAGAATCTGCAGATGCAGACGGGTATCGGCATCATCCGAACAGCGCTCTGGGTTGTTGGCCTTTTCACGTTGCTCTCTGGTATTGTCGGTGTGTCGAACATCATGCTCATTACCGTCAAGGAGCGCACCCACGAGTTCGGTATCCGCAAGGCTATTGGTGCCAAGCCCTGGAGTATCTTGAAACTGATTATTATTGAAAGTGTGATTATCACGACATTCTTTGGCTATATCGGCATGCTGTTGGGTATCTTTGCCAACGAATATATGGATGCCACACTGGGCCACGACACCATCGACACAGGTGCCTTCAAAGCTACGATGTTTGTTGATCCTACCGTAGGACTCGATGTGTGTATGGAGGCTACGATGGTGATGATTATTGCCGGCACCTTTGCGGGACTGATCCCTGCTTTCAAGGCCAGCCGCATTCGGCCTATTGAGGCGCTTCGCGCGGATTGATGATATAAACTGAAAGCAACGAAGAAGAATATGAGATTTGATGTTGATACATACAGAGAGATTCTCGATACGTTGACGCGTAACAAGTCGCGCTCGTTCCTGACGGGCTTCGGCGTCTTCTGGGGCGTATTCATGCTGGTGTCACTCATCGGAGGCGGACAGGGCATGAAAGAGATGCTCAATAAGAATTTTGAAGGTTTTGCCACTAACTCTGCATTTGTGTGGACTCAACGAACCAGTAAGGCCTACAAGGGATTCCGAAAAGGTCGCTGGTGGTCGATGGACCTGAAGGATGTTGAACGTCTGCGCCAGCGTGTTCCAGAACTTGATGTGATAGCCCCTGTGGTGTTCATGCCGTGGAATGCATCATCCACAGCCTACCACGAAGACCGTAAGGTGACGATTAACGTCCAGGGAGTGACGCCTGAATATGCAGATGTGGTCGGGCCTAAGTTGTATTATGGCCGGTACATCAACGATATGGACCTCAAGCATCACAGGAAAGTCTGTGTGCTGGGGAAGAAAATCTACAAAGATCTGTTTAAGGAAGGAGGTAATCCCTGCGGACAGTCTATCCGTATCGACTCCACTTACTATCAAGTGGTAGGCGTGGACTACAATACCAGCAGCATCTCCATCAACGGCACAAGCGAGGAGATGGTGACGTTGCCCTTCACGATGGTGCAGCAGGCCTATAATCGTGGACAGCAGATTGACGTCATCGCCGTGACGGCCAGAAAGGGTGTGGTTGTGTCGGATATTACCGATCGCCTTCGAGAGACGGTGGCCAGGGCTCACTACGTAGATCCTACTGACGAACAAGGAGCGATGGTGTTTAATACCGAGGTGCTCTTCCAACTGCTCGATAATTTGTTTAAGGGCGTGAATTTCCTCATTTGGCTGGTTGGTCTGGGAACCTTGCTGGCTGGTGCCATCGGCGTGTCGAACATCATGATGGTCACCGTTCGCGAGCGCACCACCGAGATCGGTATCCGTCGCGCCATCGGCGCTACGCCCAAGATGATCCTGTCGCAGATTATCTCCGAGAGTATCCTGCTGACGTTGGTGGCGGGTATGAGCGGCATCCTCTTCGGTGTGACGATCCTGCAGATGCTGGAGATGTATAACACAGAAGACGGCATCGTCGAGACGCATTTCCAGGTCAGTTTCTGGACAGCCATCTTCTGTGCTTTCGTGGTCAGCTCGTTAGGTGTGCTGGCAGGTTTGGCGCCTGCTGCCCGTGCCATGAGCATCAAACCGGTTGATGCGATGCGCGATGAGTAATATTGAAAATTGAAAATTGAAGATTGAAGATTGAAAATTGAAGATTGAAAATAGATATAATTATGAAAAGGTACAGTAAACTGATTATCGCTGCGATTGTCGCGCTGATTTTCATCGGAACGTTCGTGTTCTTGTGGCAGAAGAGCCAACCCAAGGAGATTGTCTACAACGAGTTTACTCCTAAGAAGGAGGACATCCAGAAGACAACCATTATCACAGGTAAGATTGAGCCTCGCAACGAGGTGAACGTCAAGCCGCAGATCTCTGGTATCATCTCAGAACTTTACAAAGAGCCGGGCGACCGTGTGAACGCAGGCGATGTGATTGCCAAGGTGAAGGTGATTCCCGATATGAATCAACTCAGTTCGGCTGAGATGCGTGTGCGCCTGGCAGAGATCAACCTGAAGCAGGCTCAGGTCGACTTCCAGCGCGAGGAGAACCTCTATAACCAGAAACTCGTCTCAGCCGATGAGTACGACAAGAGCAAGCAGGCTCTCAATCAGGCCAAGCACGAGAAATTGGCCGCAGAAGATGCTCTCCAGGTGGTGCGCGACGGTGTGTCGAAGTCGAATGCCTCAGCTTCTTCTACCCTTATCCGCTCTACCATCAGCGGTATCATCCTCGATATCCCTGTGAAGGTGGGTAACTCTGTGATTCTCTCTAATACCTTCAATGATGGTACGACGATTGCCACCGTTGCCAATATGAACGACCTCATCTTCCGTGGTAACATTGATGAGACCGAAGTGGGACAGCTGGTGGATGGCATGAACATGAAGATCACGATTGGTGCCCTGCAGGATCTGCATTTCGATGCAGCCCTTGAGTATATCTCTCCGAAGGCCGTAGAGTCGAATGGTGCCAACCAGTTCGAGATCAAGGCTGCTGTGAAACTCTCTGAGGATAGCAAGATTCGTGCCGGCTACAGTGCCAATGCAGAGATCGTGCTGGCCAAGGCCGATAAGGTGCTTAGCGTTCCTGAGAGTGCTATCGAGTTTAGTGGCGACTCTGCCTTTGTATATATTATAAAAGGTGAAGGCAAAGAGAAGACTTATGAGCGTACTCTGGTGACCACAGGTCTCTCCGATGGTGTGAATATCGAGATTAAGAAGGGACTTACTGCCAAGGATAAGGTTCGTGGTCCTGAGATAATAGCAGACGACAAAGATTGATAGGTTATGAAGAAGATTGTTTTATCATTTATCATTTGTCATTTATCACTTGTTTCCGCAGGGGCGCAGAAGCAATGGAGCCTGCGTGAATGCTGCAACTATGCCGTAGAGCATAACATCAGCATCAAGGAGCAGGAAAACAAGTGCCGTCAGCAAGAGCTCAGTCTCTCGACGGCCAGGAACTCCCGCCTGCCGGATCTTACAGGTAGTGTCAGTCAGTCGTTCTCGTTCGGACGTGGTCTGACGTCAGATAATACCTATACCAATACGAATACGAGTAACACCTCGTTTGGCCTCAATACGAGCATTCCGCTCTTTACGGGTTTTCAGATTCCTAACGAGATCAAGCTCAACCAACTGAATCTCGAAGCTGCTACTGCCGACCTCGAGAAGGCGAAGGACGATATCCGTATGCAGGTGGCCAAGGCTTACGTTCAGATACTCTACGACATGGAGATTGCTGATGTGGCAAATCGTCAGATAGAGATCGACTCTGCACAGGTAGCCCGTCTGGAGGCTTTTGTCAAGAACGGCAAGGCTGCCGAGGCCGAGCTCTCACAGCAGAAGGCCACACTGGCCAAGAGTCGCCTGACGGCTACACAGGCTGTGAACGACTATCGTCTGGCCATCCTCACGCTCACCCAACTCCTGGAGTTGCCTACTCCTGACGGGTTTGCCATAGAACGTCCTTCCCAAGAAGAACTGGATGCCCTGGCTAATGTGGGACTGTTGGGTCCTGACCAGATCTATGCCGAAGCCCTGGGTGTGAAGCCACAGATCCTGTCGCAGCAGTTGAAGCTGAAAGGTGCGGAGCACAGTATTAAGATTGCTAAGGCTGGCAACTATCCGACCCTTTCGTTGGGTGGCGGAATTGGTACGAACTATTATACCACCTCTGGCTTTGAGTCCGAAAAGTTTGGCAAACAGCTGGAAAACAACTTCAGTCAGTCGCTTGGGCTTAATCTGAGCATCCCCATCTTCAACCGTTTCAAGACGCGCAATAACATCCGTAATGCTAAGATCGACCATGAGACGCAGCAGCTGAGACTAGAGGATGTAAAGAAAACCCTCTACAAGGAGATTCAGCAGGTGTACTATAACGCCCAGAATGCCCAGTCGAAGGAGAAGAGCGCTTATGAGGCCCTGTTGAGTTCGAAAGACGCCTTCCAGCTGATGCAGGCCAAGTATGAGAATGGCAAGGCAACCATCACGGAGTTCAATGAGTCGAAGAACAACTACCTCAAGTCTGAGTCCGACCTCGTGCAGGCTCGTTACGAGAACCTCTACCAGCATGCACTCATCGACTTCTACCGTGGTAGGGAGCTGGATTTCTAAGCTTCCATATCTGCAGCATTACTTCCAGTAATCGCTGCAAGAACAAAACAACTTGTTTTGTCTTTGAAAAGACTATCTCTTACAATTGAAGGGATTATCTTAACGAAGGTAAAACAAGTTGTTTTACTTTGATGCAAGATATCTGTGTCAGGATGAACAAATATCGGAAAGGTCTTTATCTGACGATAATCTTCTGTCCGTTATTAATATAGAGGCCCTTGGTAGTGGGCTTGCTGGGATTGTTCTTCCCATCAAGCGAATACCAGGTGTCGTTTGCTCCTTTGTCTGCAGTAATATGACTGATGCCAGAACTGCCGCTGCTGAAGTTCTTTAGCTCATAGAGGGCAGGGAGCGCGCGGCCAGTCTCGTTATCGAAGAGCGAGGCGTTGTACCAGCCTTCCTTCAGGCTGCCAGTGCAGCCTTTGGCGTTGGCCTCGGCGTACCACCAGGATAGGCCGTTAACCTTGGCGTGCTTGTTGAGCATGGTGATGAGGTCGGCTGTGTACTTACGCTGACCTTCGTGGGAGTAGGGGTAGGTACTTGTGTAGTTATAGCTTGTGCCAGGGACCTCCCACTTCGATGGATAGCCCGTCTCTACCAGCTGTATCATTTTGTCGGGGAAGTGGGCCTCCAGCTCTGTCAGCCCGTTGTCGAGATTGGCGAGTGGCCCCTTGAAATAAGGGTAGTACGAGATACCGATGATATCGTAGTCAATACCGTACTGCTTGATGCGGTTAAAGAATGCCACGTCGAGCGTGGGATTGTTGGCACACTGCTCCGTGTGGATGATAATCTTGGCGTTGGGGCATTCCTCGCGACAAGCCCTCCCTGCGGCCTTCAGCATATTAGTAAAATTATCCCAGTGCTTGTTGGTATAGTCCTTCCAGTCGGCAGTGGCCTCTAGATGGCCGCCGTATTCGTCCCAGTCTTCATATTTCCCATTGAGGTTAAAGCCCCAGAGCATACCGAAGCTGATCTCATTGCCCGTCTGGATGAAGTCGGGTGTGGCCCCTGCTGAGACTAAAGACCCAAGCCACTCTTTGGTATACTTATAGACCGACTCGTCTGGATACCAGCTCCAGATGCTCCATGAGTAGGGGAACACCTGATGCTCGGGGTCGGCCCATGTGTCGGAGTAGTGGATGTCGAGCAGGAAGTAGAGTCCTGCGTCCTTGATACGCTTGCCGAGACGTTTTACATACTCGATGTCCTGGCACACGTTCTTATCAGTATCCTTTGAAGGATCGTCGAAAAGTCGTACCCTGATGGTGTTCCATCCTTGTTCCTTTACAAAGGTCAGCACATCGGCGATCGCCTTACCATCCTTGTCAAGGTAGGTAGCGCTCTGCTCCTCATATTTTAATAATACAGAGAGGTCGCCCCCCACGTATTTCTGGGCTTGCATCGTGGTGAGGCAAAAGAGTAGGGCAGAGGCAAGGATAAGCTTGGATAGTCTCATTGGATATAGTAGTTTTGATTGTTTTTGCCTGCAAAGATAGCCTTTTTTTGCCAAAGAAGGCCATATTTTGGATGTTTTTTAACGAATTGTTTGCAGGATTGGAAGAAAGATTGTATTTTTGCACTGAAATTAATATGAACCATAAATTGTATAAACCGTTTACTATCGTTTGTTTGTCAGCTGCAGTATGGCTGATAAATCCCTGTTCCGCCTCGGCATATTCGACGGAGGAAGAGAAAGTGCTGGAGATGTTCCACCAGTTCCGTGAACTTTATGAGAAGGGCTCTGAAGAGGAGTTCTACGAGTTGGCTAATGATTATGAGGAGTACCTCCTTGACAACGACCGTCTTGTGGATTACTACAAGATCAAGTGCAACGAGGGCTTCTATGATGTGCGCCATCGCCATATCTACAAAGCCATGAAGACAGCCAAGGAGCTGGACGAAGTGGTAAGGAGGAATGGCGATACCGACTATTACTATCTGGCCACTGGCCTCTTTGGCGATGTCTATCGTGTGAGCTATGACAGCCCGAAGGCTAAGAAATATTATCTGCAGGCCCTGAAGGAGGTGGGCGATCGTGATCCGAAGTTTACGATGACTACCTATCTGAATATGGCCGATCTGCTGAATATTCAGGACCCTAATAAGGCGCTGGAGTATGCAGAGAAGTCGATTTCTCTGGCCAAGAAGATGAATAATATGGAGTTCCTCTCGCTTTCGATAGCCTATAAGGCCTTTGTGCTTTTCCTCTCGAAGGACGACGGGAAGGACTTCAATCTGCTTTATGAGCGCTACGACTATCTGAAGAATCGCAACCATCCGGGTTTCAACCACCGTTACGATGGAATCATGGATGCCGCCAAGGCTGCCTATGACCAGGACTATGACAAGGCTTTGGCCATTATCCGGAACAGGGGGGGCATTCCTGACAGTGCATTGAGCGTGGTTCGTGTCTATGCCTTGGCAGGCGACATGAAGAATTGCTTTGGGGCCATGCGGAGGATGTATGTCGATCTCGACTCGGTGTTCAGTATCACCCAGAGTGCCAATTTTGATGAGTTGTCGGTAGAGCGCCAGCTGGTGCTGAGTCAGGAGGAGGTTGCGCTGAATCGTAAACTTGTCCAGCGGATGAGCATCTGGCTGGTGGTGGGCTTCGTCCTCTTCATTCTCATTTATGTCATGGGGCGCTACAGGCTGATGCAGAAGATACACAAGTTGGAAGGAAAACTTCTGATAAGGAGATAAGAAATCCCTCGCCGATTGGCGGGGGATTTGCTTTGGTTTATTTCTTATGGCGGTTGGCACGCTGTTCGCGATACTTCGCCTTCTGACGGGCTGAGCCACTACCGTGGGCTCCCGTGATATACTTTTTCTTCTTGGCCTTGGTCTTCACCTTGCCATCATCCTTGGGCTTATCACCTCCACGTCCGAAGTTGATGCCGTTTTCAAGTATATGCTGAAAATCGTCCATTTACCTTTTTACTTTTTTACCTTTTTACCTTTTAATGGTGGAACAGCCTTACGCCAGTGAAGGCCATCGTGATGCCATATTTGTCGCAAGTCATAATGACATGATCGTCGCGCACAGAACCGCCTGCCTGTGCGATGAACTCTACACCGCTCTTGTGGGCACGCTCGATATTGTCGCCAAAGGGGAAGAAGGCATCCGACCCGAGAGCCACCTTCGTGTTCTGGGCAATCCAGGCTTTCTTCTCTTCCATCGTCAGCACTTCGGGCTGAGTCTTGAAGAACTGCTGCCAGGCGCCATCACGCAGCACATCGTCATGCTCATCCTCAGAGATATACACGTCGATGGTGTTATCGCGGTCAGCACGACGGATACCGTCCACGAAAGGCAGGTTCATCACCTTCGGGTGCTGGCGCAACCACCAGATGTCGGCCTTGTTACCTGCCAGACGGGTACAGTGGATACGGCTCTGCTGTCCGGCACCGATGCCAATGGCCTGACCGTCCTTCACGTAGCAGACAGAGTTCGACTGCGTGTACTTCAAGGTGATAAGGGCGATGATCAGGTCGCGCTTGGCCTCTGGTGTGAAGGTCTTGTTCTGGGTGGGGATATTCTCGAAGAGGGCATCGTCGTCGAGCTTGATCTCATTACGGCCCTGCTCGAAGGTGACGCCGAATACCTGCTTGCGCTCGATGGGCTCAGGCTGGTAATTGGGGTCGATCTTAATCACATTATAAGTACCCTTGCGCTTGTCCTTCAGAATCTCGATAGCCTCAGGGGTGTAGTCAGGAGCAATCACACCGTCGCTCACCTCACGCTTCAGAATCTTGGCAGTCGTAGCGTCGCAGGTGTCAGAGAGGGCCACGAAGTCACCGTAGCTCGACATACGGTCGGCACCACGGGCTCTGGCATAGGCACAGGCGATAGGACTGTCGTCGAGGCCTGCGATGTCATCAACGAAGTAGATCTTCTTCAGCGTGTCGCTCAGGGGCAGACCTACTGCAGCACCAGCAGGACTGACGTGCTTGAACGAGGCGGCGGCGGGCAGGCCTGTGGCTGCCTTCAGCTCCTTCACCAACTGCCAGGCGTTGAATGCATCGAGGAAGTTGATGTAGCCAGGACGCCCGTTGATCACTTCGATGGGTAACTCGCCCTCGGTCATGAAGATGCGTGAGGGCTTCTGATTCGGATTACATCCGTACTTGAGTGCTAATTCTTTCATCTTTTTGCGATTTTTTTCTTTTTGCGTGCAAAGGTACAAAATATTTTTGTAATTTTGCACCAAACTTAACAATAATATGGAGAAGAAACGTTTAGCTCTGAAAAAACTGCTCGAAGCAGTAGAGAAGGAAATCATCCGCAAGCCAGACAGGAAAGCCTTAGACCGCCTGTCGCTCTTTGTGGGATTCCAGGACTGGGAATCCTTTCAGGAGGCCCTTCATGGTGAGACCAGTGCCGATGAGAACTACAAATGAAAAGAGAGGCTCCTGTTGTGGAACCTCTCTTTGTTGCTTTTCTTATTCACCAACGTTGTGGCGCTTCTCCTTAATACGGGCAGCCTTACCAGTGAGCTTGCGCAGATAGTAAAGCTTAGCGCGGCGAACCTTACCTACCTTGTTGATCTCGATGCTCTGAATGTTGGGAGACTCGATTGGGAAGATACGCTCCACACCAATGGTGCCTGACATCTTACGTACAGTGAAGCGCTTCTTGTCACCGTGACCTGCGATCTTGATGACCACACCACGATAGAGCTGGATACGCTCCTTTGAACCCTCGATAATTTTGTAAGCGACAGTGATTGTGTCACCAGCCTTGAACTCTGGGAACTTCTTGCCGGTTGCAAATGCTTCTTCAGCAACTTTAATTAAATCCATCTTTTTACTTTTTTACTTTTTTACCTTTATTGCTGTATCGTTCCAACGCAACATAGACGGGCAACTCGTTACTTCCCTCCATCGGTTACGCCGAAAAGCGGGTGCAAAGGTACGAATAAGTGAGCAAAATACCAAAAAAAAGAGTATTAAATTTGCTTAGATACATCTTTTTTTGTATTTTTGCACCATAAAAACCCTAAAATATGAATAGAAAACAGTTATTTCTTTGTGTTGTGGCACCGATGCTGATGGCTTCGTGTGCGCCCAAGCACTACCAGTTGGTGAGTGTGGAGCGTACCCGGATCATCGTCGACAGCCGGTATGACCAGCACCCTGATGAGGCTGCTGTGAAGTTCCTTGAGCCATACAAACGTGTGAACGACTCCATCATGGGGCCCATCGTTGGACAGGTGGCCCATAATATGGCTGCCAAGCGCCCTGAGAGCGATCTCTCCAACCTCCTCTCCGACATCCTCATCTGGTCGTCTAAGGATTACAATGAGCAGCCCGTATTGGCAGTCTACAATATGGGAGGCATCCGCTCCACCCTCACGAAAGGCGATGTCACCTATGGCGATGTGCTCGATGTGGCTCCTTTCGAGAATAAGATCTGCTTCACTACCCTGAAGGGAGACAAGGTGATGGAGCTCTTCCGTCAGATTGCCTATAGGGGAGGCGAGGGCGTCAGCAAGGGCGTGGAACTCGTTATCAAGCCGGATGCCTCGGGAGAGCACGACGAACTCGTCTCAGCCAGACTTCATGGCAAGGACATCGATCCCGAGGGCGAATATCGTGTGGCCACGCTAAACTACCTGCTTGAGGGCAACGACGGTATGCCCGCCCTCCGCGAAGGGACCAATGTCGTGAAGCCTGAAGAGGCCAGCAACAATACCCGTTTCCTCATCATGAACTATTTCCGTGATATGAAGGCGCAAGGCGTAGTGGTCGATGCACAAGTAGAAGGAAGAATAAAGGTGGAAAGGTAAAAAGGTAAAAAAGTAAAAAAGTAAGTTATGAAGCGATTACACCTTATTATATTTATAGCACTGCTGTCGGGAGTGACGGCAGTTGCCAAGAAGCAGAAGCAGCTCGTTGTTCTGCACACCAACGATACCCACTCTACGATCATGCCCCTCAACCCGAACCTCGAAAACCAGGATATCGCAGGGCGTGCTGGCTTCCTCCGTCGTATCAACATGATCAAGGAGGAGCGCAAGCAGAATCCTGATCTCTTGCTCTTCGACTCTGGCGACTTCTCGCAGGGATCTGGCTATTATACGCTCTTCAAGGGCGAGGTGGAAATAGGCTTGATGAACGAGATGGGCTACGACGCTGTCACCATCGGTAACCATGAGTTCGATTTTGGAATGGATAATATGGCGAAGCTCTTCCGTATGGCCAAGTTCCCCATCGTCTGCTCCAACTATGACTGTAAAGGTACGGTGCTCGAAGACCTTGTGAAGCCCTATATCACCCTCCGTCGTGGCGATGTGAAGATAGGTGTCTTTGCGCTGGCTCCGAAGTTGAAGGGACTTGTGTTCGACGGAAACTGTGAAGGCATCACCTTCCTCGACCCTGCTGAGACGGCTCAGAAGTATATCGACATCCTCCGCAAACAAGAGAAGTGCGACCTCGTCATCTGCGTGTCTCACCTCGGATGGAGTACGGATAAATATTCCGACCAGCAGGTCTTCAGCCAGGTTGAGGGCTGCGACCTCGTCTTGGGCGGACATACCCATACCTATATGCCCGTTTTGGAATATACGCCAGATAAGAAAGGTAAGCAGATTCCCGTCGATCAGAATGGCAAGCACGCTGCATTCGTCGGCAAGCTGGTTCTGAATCTGGAGAAGTAACTATTCGAAATAAAACGTCAGAACGATCATTTTGCTGTGGCCACTGGTCACAGCATTTGCGTATATACGCTTATTGGTATCCTTCAGTTCGCTGGCATGATTGTGGTCGAGGGCATCGCTGAGGCTGTAGCAGAACTTCAGTTCGGGAATCAGTTTGAAGAAGGGCAGATAGAAATCACAACCCAAACCAATCTCGAAGAAGATGTCGCCACGCTTCAGAGCCACGAAGTCCTGGTTTTTGCTCGTCAGGTTGATCATCGGGTTCACACCAGCCATCAGGTAGGGACGATAGTTGTTCCAGCGCTCGGCACTGAACTTCAGATCCAAGGGAAACGACACATAGGTGTTTTTCATGTCCTGACGCTCCTCCCTGGGATTGCCCTGCTGGTCAAGATCTGTCAGATTATGGAATGTCAGATGCTTGGCTCCGAAATGCATCGTAGGCGAGAAGCGCAGGTTCAGGTGGCTCGACAGCCTCAGGTCGGCCAATACGCCTACGGAGAATCCCGCATTCCAGCGGTCGGCATCGCAGACGATGGTCTTCTCTTCTGTGGTGCCGTCCTCTAAGGTCACAATCTGAGGCCCGACATTATTGAATTCGATGTCCTGCAGGTTCATGCCCACCAGGATTCCGAAGTGCATCGGACGCAGGTCGATGTAGGGCTTATACTGGATGCTACGCTTCTGCGCAGGGCAGCATAATGCCGTCCATACCAGCAACGCGATGGTCCATAATCTGCCCTTCATCATACGCTTAAAATAACGCTAAAAACACCCTTTTATTATTTCGACACTGTATAAATTAGAAAAAAATATACCTAAAATTTGGTATTATTCAAAAAAAGTTGTACCTTTGCATCATCAATAGTAAGTAACAACAGTATTAACAACATTAATTTCAAAGAATTATGGCATACGTAATTGGTGAAGATTGCATTTCTTGTGGAACATGTGCTGGTGAGTGCCCCGTTGAGGCTATCTCTGAGGGTGCAGAGCGCTACGTGATTGATGCTGATGCTTGCACAGAGTGCGGCACATGCGCAAGTGTTTGTCCTTCTGAGGCTATCAGCCTGCCCTAATCTACTAAGGACATACAGAAACAAATTTAAGTGCTCCCACCTCGGGGGCACTTTGTGTTTTTAATAAAGAATATATGACCTAAAACTAAATAGACAATGGAAGCAGACGACCACAAAAGAAATATGAGTCGTAGGGATTTCCTGCGCCGCGTAGGCATGGGAGCAGGTAGTGCGATGGCCATGAGTGTACTGGGTCCCCTGCGCGCCCTGGCTAACGACGAGAAGCAGTCCACAGCCCCGAACCGTATGACCTATCGCGTGCAGCATGGCTCTGGCGAACAGATATCCCTCCTGGGCTTCGGCATGATGCGACTGCCTGACAATCAGGAAGAAGTCAATCAGTTGGTGGACTATGCCATCGAACATGGCGTGAACTACTTCGACACCGCCCCGATGTATATGGGAGGCCGTTCCGAGGTGCTCACCGGCAACGCCCTGAGCCGCCATCCGCGAGAGAAATACTACGTGGCAACGAAGATGTCGAACCAGCGCAACCACCTGTGGGACTTCAAGGAAGCCCAGAAGATGTACTATCAGTCGTTCCAGCGCCTGAAGGTGGATCATATCGACTACTACCTGCTCCACAGCATCGGAGGCGGTGGCATGGAGACGCTGAACGGCCGTTTCTTCGATAACCATCTGCTCGAATTCCTCTTGAAAGAGCGCGAGGCAGGCCGTATCCGCCATCTGGGATTCTCCTATCATGGTGATGTGCGCCCCTTCGACTATCTCCTCGACCATCAGGAGGAATACCATTGGGACTTCGTGCAGATCCAGATGAACTTCCTCGACTGGCGCCACGCCTCGCTCAACACGAATGGCTGGCGAAAAGATGCCGATGCCGAATACCTATATAATAAATGTGAGAAGACGGGTGTCCAGTGTGTCATCATGGAGCCCCTTCGTGGTGGCGCCTTCGGAAAGATGGCCAAGGAACTCACCAATCAGCTCAAGGCAGTACGCCCCAACGACAGTACGGCGCGCTGGGCCTTCCGCTGGGTTGGCTCCCATCCCAACATCCTCACCACTCTCAGTGGCATGAACAAGATGGAGCACGTGAAGGAAAACGTGGAGACCTTCTCGCCATTGGAGATCTGTACGGAGGCCGAGAACACGCTGTTGGCAGAGATTGCCGACCAAATGGCGGGCTTCCCCACCATCCCCTGCACCACTTGCGCCTATTGCATGCCCTGTCCCTATGGTGTGGATATCCCAGGCAACTTTGCCTACTACAACGAGGCGGTGAACAGTCATATCCTGCCCTTGCCCGACAAGGGTGCAGCCGACTATGCCGACAAGAAAAAGCAGTTTGCCGATGGCTTGCGGCTAGCATTGCCTAATGTCGAGACATGGGCCCGTAGCTGTGCCGACTGTGAGGAATGTCTGCCCAAATGTCCTCAGCAGATTCGCATCCCCAACCAGATGTCCCGCATCGTAGAACTCCTCCGCAAGCGGTAAGTGCTATCGGTAGGTTCTTGGGGTGTATGCTGCCTTCCTTCTGTCATTGTGGGTAAAGAGGCATAAAATGGCGAAACTATAGATGATCAATATGAATCCAATGGATTCTATTACAAAATTGAAGACTGCCATCAGGATCTTATTTATTACTTCCATATCAGAATCTGGTTTATTATTAATATTTCTGCTGCAAAGGTAAAACAAGAATCCTCTAAGGCCAAAAATCTTCAACGAACAGGCGGATTTCATAAATGAACACATAATCCCCAGCCGGGATGGCTGGGGATTATTCTTTGTCTACATGCCCATGCACGAGGTTGCTCCCAGTGCCGTGAGTACGGCCGTGATCACCGACGCTATGATCTGCAGCGTCCACTTCAGAGTTTCCTTCTTCGTCATTCTTTATCCTCCTTTCTGCCTTTTAGGTTCCACATCATTGTCATCTCGAGCCCCTTCTTGTCATCTCGACTAAGCGTTAGCGCATGGAGAGATCTCTCCACTCACTCCGTTCTTGCGTCCCTCTGGTGGCAAGCGAGCAAAGCTCGAGCGCGGTCGAGATGACAGAGGGGGCTCTCGCCTAATTCCCAGTGGCAGGGGTCTCGGGCTCGGCATTCATCGTGTTGTCATGCGTCTCCTCGAAGACCACGTCCTTCAGGAGCGTGATGGCATTCACGTACTTCTGCTTCACCTTGCCGTCCTTCCTCGTCTGACCCGTTACCACGCGGGTGGTCTCCGGCTGGAACAGCACTCGGCGGGTGGAGATGGTGCTGGCACCGCAGTCCTCGATCTTGTCGACGCCGATGCTCGAGAAACCCACCTTGAAGATGCCGATGCCGTCGAGCTTGATCTTCTGGCCCATCTCGAAGAAGTGCTTCATCGCCTCGCCCAGCTCCTGGAGCACGGCCTTGATATCACTCTTCTTCACACTGGCCTGGCGCTGGATGAACTCCGCCAACTCGTCGGTTCCCACGAAATGACTGTCGTACACTGCCGTGGCGAAATACTTGCCGTAGGATGCATTGTACTGGTTGTTGTTCTTTGACTTAATAAACTTCTGACTCATACTTTTTTACCTTTTTACTTTTTTACCTTTTTACCTTTTTTGGCAGCCGAGAAGGGAGGGGGTCAACCGTCGGTCATTCAGATAGTCTCTACGCGCTATCCGGATAGTCTTTTACTCGTGTTCAGATAATCCCTAGGCCCTATAAGGAATAGTCTGAATGAGTGGCTCGAAACATCTGGACGAACCATGGGTGACAACCCTGCTTGCTTACCGAGTACAAAGGTAATGAAAAAAGCTGAATTATCAAAGCTTTTTAATCACTCAAACAACGTTATTCAACTATATACAACGTTGTTCAATGTTATGCCAAAATAACTGCGCTTTTATTTGGCTATTTCGGAGATTTTTTGTACCTTTGCAGGGCATTTGAGTTAAACCAAAATCATTTATGTCTATCAAAAACCAATCAACAACCGACGCCCAAACGTCACCGGCCATGGGCCGCACGGAGCTTGCTCAGCACTACTTCCCTTACATCCAACCGCAGAACGCCTGGCAGAAACTAAGGGCACTTCTGAGAGATGAACCAGCCTTAGCTTACCTCACCACGCTTCGTCGACGAACGTTCCTGCCGAATGAGGTCAACATGATCTTCCAGCACTTAGGGCGCCCTTAAAGGCGCCCTTTTTCTCTTCGGCCACCACGCGGTTACGCGGTTACGCGGTTTCATTTCCAATTTTCCGATTTCCACCCCAGCTCCGAGAAGAGGTGAGAAGAGGGAGAGGGGGAGATTCAAAACATCTATATTATTTATAATATTATATATATTAATTTATTATATATTATAATATATAATAAATCTATAAGACCCTTTCCACGCCCAAATACCAAACTACGAAATCCAAAATGAAACCGTGTAACCGCGTAACCGCGTGGAGAAATTGATAAAGATAGTTAAAGTTTCGGGGGGTGTGTCGTTTTTTGGTACACCTCTTGCTTATATTTGCAGCGTGAAAAGAATGATAATGACATGAAACTGATAAAAGGAGAATTCAAAGAGAGGCTGGATCTG
>NZ_FOCK01000015.1 GCF_900110085.1 Prevotella sp. ne3005 | reverse complement strand
TTTGAGCCTCGTGAGGTGATGATGGTAGACTACAAGTTTGATCAGGCTACCGATCGTGAAGGACAGATCGCAGGTATCCCCCGCGGTGGTAAGGTGACAATCCGTGTGAAGGCTATGAACGACGGCAACAACCAGCTGATTGCCTGGATGCTCGACCCGACGATGCCGAAGGATTTCTCAGTGAAGTTCGTGAACACCGTAGACGGTGCAGCCATGAAGGAGATCAAGGGCACCAACTGCTACTGCATCAACTACATCGAGAAGTGGGAAGACGGTGAGCAGCACTACGAGGAAGTCGAGATCGTATGTCAGAAGCTTGAGAATGGTCCTGTCGGCTACGACAACCCCTGGAAATAAAAATCCACATAAAAAAATTGATATGTCGGAGTGGCAAAAATGTCACTCCGATTCTTATTTTTAACTTCTTTAACCTAAAAAGGATTGTGTGCGCGCAAAAAATTGCTAATTGTCACTTGCCAATTCGCAATAAATTAGTAACTTTGCGCCGAGTTTTGAAAATATTCATTTTAAAATTAGATTAGTAATATGGCAAAGTTAGATTTGACACAGTATGGCATCACCGGTTCAACCGTGATTGCTCACAATCCGTCGTATGAGTACCTCTTCGAAGAGGAGACAAAGGCTGGTCTCGAGGGTTTCGACAAGGGCGTAAACACCGAGCTCAACGCTGTTAACGTGATGACTGGTATCTACACTGGTCGTTCACCTAAGGACAAGTACATCGTAAAGGATGCACAGAGCCAGGACAAAGTATGGTGGACTACTGAGGAGTACAAGAACGACAACCACCCCATGTCTGAGGAGGTTTGGGCAAAGGTTAAGGAGATTGCCATCAAGGAGCTCTGCAACAAGAACCTGTATGTGATGGACGCTTTCTGCGGTGCTAACGAGGCTACACGTCTGCGCGTTCGTTTCATCGTTGAGGTTGCTTGGCAGGCACACTTCGTAAAGAACATGTTCATCCAGCCTACCGCTGAGGAGCTGGAGAGCTTCGAGCCTAACTTCGTTATCTACAATGCTTCTAAGGCAAAGGTTGAGAACTACAAGGAGCTGGGTCTGAACTCAGAGACTTGTGTAGCCTTCAACACTACTACTCGTGAGCAGTGCATCATCAACACCTGGTACGGTGGTGAGATGAAGAAGGGTATGTTCTCTATGATGAACTACTATCTGCCCCTGCAGGGTATCGCTTCTATGCACTGCTCTGCCAACACCGATATGGAGGGTAAGAACACCGCTATCTTCTTCGGTCTCTCTGGTACAGGTAAGACCACGCTGTCTACCGATCCTAAGCGTCTACTGATTGGTGACGACGAGCACGGATGGGACGACGAGGGTGTATTCAACTTCGAGGGTGGTTGCTACGCTAAGGTTATCAACCTCTCTAAGGAGAACGAGCCCGACATCTACGGTGCTATCAAGCGCGACGCTCTGCTCGAGAACGTAACTGTTGACGCTGCTGGTAAGATCGACTTCGCTGATAAGAGCGTTACCGAGAACACTCGTGTATCATATCCTATCAACCACATTGAGAAGATCGCCCAGAAGGTGAACAAGAAGAGCGCTGGTCCTGAGGCTAAGAACGTTATCTTCCTCTCTGCTGATGCATTCGGCGTACTGCCCCCAGTATCTATCCTGACTCCGGAGCAGACCAAGTACTACTTCCTCTCTGGTTTCACAGCTAAGCTGGCTGGTACAGAGCGTGGTATCACTGAGCCTACTCCTACCTTCTCTGCTTGCTTCGGTCAGGCATTCCTCGAGCTGCACCCCACAAAGTATGCTGAGGAGCTGGTTAAGCGCATGGAGAAGAGCGGTGCCAAGGCTTACCTCGTTAACACTGGTTGGAACGGTACTGGCAAGCGTATCTCTATCCCCGATACACGTGGTATCATCGACGCTATCCTGGATGGTGCTATCCTGAAGGCTGAGACCAAGAAGATCCCTTACTTCGACTTCGAGGTGCCCACAGCTCTGCCCAACGTGAACCCCGCTATCCTCGATCCTCGCGACACTTATGCCAACGCTGCTGAGTGGGAGGAGAAGGCCAAGGATCTGGCTGGTCGTTTCATCAAGAACTTCAAGAAATACGAGGGCAACGAGGCTGGTAAGGCTCTCGTCGCTGCAGGCCCGAAACTCTAAAAATACTCTATAATCAATTAGATTGGCTGCGCATTTGGCGTGGCCAATCTTTTTTGATGTAGGTCAAAAAGCCATCAGCTTCGGAGATATTTTCTTAACTCTTAACTCTTAATTCTTAATTTCTCCGTACCTTTGCACTTGTAATCGTGAGATTATATCGTTATTCATTAGGTTAGTAGTTAGATTTTTTAAGGTAAAGATTATGTTATTAGATTTTCAAACGACGGTCATGTTGGCGTCGGTTGCTATTGCTTCGGCATTGAGCATCATTACATTGGTGCACAACAATGTCCGATAGATGTCAACAGCCGTTGAAAGGAGCGCGGGGTGAGTGATTCATACCGCGCTCTTTTTTTTATGAAAAAATGAAAAAATGGAGGAATAAACAACAAAACTAACTTAAAATCGGTCAAATTATGGCATATTTTCATTAATTATAAGGTGAAAATGGCTCATATTTGCGGAAATGTGCGTAAATTTGCAGCCAAATTGCGATAAAATCGATTTTGAGCTCAATGAAAAGATATATCGAAGCACTCTGTCTGCTGACAGTCTGTCTGATTCTGAATGCCTCTTGCTTAGGTTCCGACGATGACAGTAAAGTAGAATATGCCAACGATACCGCCATTAAGACCTTTAGTCTGACGACGGTAAACCGTTATGTACATACCACTACTAAGGCTGGTAAGGATACCATCTACAAGAAAGCATTGACAAATCCCGTGGTATTTACCATCGACCAGTATCAGGACAGGATTTACAACACCGATTCCCTGCCTGCCGACTGCGACATCGAGCATGTTCTGGCCTCGATCACCAGTGTCAACAGCGGTACCATTGTCATCAAGTATTTAAACAAGTCGAACGAAGACTCCTTGGTATACTTCAGTAGCACCGACTCTATCAACTTTAAGAAGGCCAAGGGCATTCGCGTCTATTCCCGTGATGGTTCTGCCTTCCGCACCTACGACATTGCCCTCAATGTTCATCAGGTCGAGAGCGGAAGGATGATCTGGGAGAAGAAGACTCAGGCCGATATCCCCACAGACACGGAGACGGCACTCTGGGAACAGCGCGTGGTCGCTGCTGGATTCCATTCGTTTATTGGTGCCAGCAACAATGAGGGCTATGCCTTTAACCTTAATGGAGCCATCATGGTGAGCGAGGACAAGGGCCTGACATGGGAGGAAGATTTCATTATCGATGATATTGCATTGTTACCGACAGAGAACTATGCCTTCGCCTCATGGCCCTTCTCTGCCAACGACTCTACAGACTACCAGCTGCTGATTGGTACCAGTCCGCAGTATGACAAGGCCTGCGTGGTATGGCGCAAGATCTCTGAGCACGCCTACCGCAGTCTGCCCTCAAAATGGGTGTTCCTGCCTGTGGAGAGTTTCAATCCCTACTACCTGCCGAAGATGGATCACCTCAATCTGGTGTACTACAACTTCCTGCCCCTCGCTATCGGTAACGACGGAAAGATTTATGTAAGCCGCGACCAGGGTATCACCTGGAAGACGACTTCAGCATATACCCTCCCCAAAAACATCGGAACGTTCAACCTCACTGCCTTTGCCGATGACTACGGCTATCTCTGGCTGGTGGGCAACGACACCGGTGAAGTATGGCGGGGCCAATACTTAAATTAGCGTGAGGAAACTGCTGATAGCAATCTTCATGGTGGCAGTCTCAACAGCCACACACGCCCAGGAAGAGCCAGAATACAGGATGGAACTGGGCGCAGGCTTCGGACTGGTAACCTACCTAGGTGATTACAACAGCAATCTTGTGAAAGGGATGCAGCCTTGGGGAACTCTCCTAGCCAAATACCGCCTGAACCCACGCATGGCTGTGGCCATGGACCTCGGAACGGGAAAGGTGAAAGGCTCCAGCGACAACGTCAGTACCTGGTATCCTACGGAGTCCTACGACTTCAACCACAGCCTCACGGAAGTGGATGTACGCTTCGAGTACAACTTCTGGGCCTACGGTACCGGACAGGAATACAGGGGAGCAAAACGGCTGACACCGTTCATCACCTTAGGCCTCGGAGCCACCTTTTACGGGGGTGAGCATAGCGGAGCAACCGTGAACCTGCCCATCGGAGCAGGCATCAAATATAAACTCGGACAGCGGCTGAACCTGACAGCAGAATGGGTGGTGCGCTTCACCCCGAGTGACAAAATCGACGGCCGCAGCGATACCTACGGCATCAAGAGCGGCGGACTGTTCAAGAACAGCGACTGCTACAGCATCATCCAGGTGGGTCTGTCATACGACCTCTGGGCAAAATGTAAAACGTGTCATAACGATAGAGATTAAGATATATGAAAGAGCTTTTGGACATGAATCGTATTCCCCAGCACATTGCCATCATCATGGACGGCAACGGGCGTTGGGCTATGGAGCGAGGGAAAGACCGCAGTTTCGGCCATCAGGCCGGTGTCGATGCCGTTCGCCGCATCACGTCAGAGTGTACCCGTCTTGGCGTGAAGTTCCTGACCCTATACACTTTCTCCACGGAGAACTGGAATCGTCCTGCCGACGAGGTGGCAGCCCTGATGGGACTGGTGCTGACCTCGCTGGAAGACGAGATCTTCATGAAGAATAATGTGCGCTTCCGTGTTGTGGGCGACCGTTCCCGCATCCCCGAGGTTGTCAATAAGAAACTGGCAGAGACCGAGGAGCACACTGCTGGCAACACCACCATGACGATGGTAGTAGCCCTGAGCTACTCGTCAAAGCTGGAGTTGACCACAGCTGCCAAGCAGATTGCCCAGGAGGTGAAAGACGGTAAGCTCAGTGTCGACGACATCACCGAGGAGACCATCAACGACCATCTGTGGACGAACTTCATGCCCGATCCCGAGCTCCTGATACGTACCGGTGGCGAACTCCGCATCTCCAACTACCTGCTCTGGCAGTGTGCCTATTCAGAATTCTATTTCTGCGACACCTACTGGCCCGACTTCATGGAGGAAGACCTGTACAAAGCTATCTACAGCTACCAGAGCCGTCAGCGCCGTTTCGGTAAGACAGAGGCCCAGGTAGAAGCAGAAGAAAAGTAAAAAAGTAAAAAGGTAAAAAGTGATTTCTAATATATATATAAATAAGGTAATAGGTAAGGTGAAGGGTGTTTTACTCTTATGCCTTCTTGCCTTCTTACCTTTAAGCGTCGTTGCGCAGGACAAGATCATCAACCCCGACATCTCCTATGCCGGTACCCCGCGTACCTGTGAGATTGGCGGCATTGCCGTGGAGGGTGTCGAAGGCTATGAAGACTATGTGCTCACAGGACTCTCCGGTCTCTCTGTCGGACAGCAGGTGGAAGTGCCAGGCTCCCAAATCACCGAGGCTGTGAAGCGCTACTGGCGCAACGGACTCTTCTCGAAGGTCAGCATCACGGCAGACTCTATCGTTGGCAACAAGATCTACCTTTGCATCCACTTAGGACTACGCCCCCGTATCTCTGCCATCAACTACCACGGCATCAAGAAAGCTGAACGTGAGGATATGGAGGCGAAGTTGGGTATGGTGAAAGGCATGAGTCTGACGCGTAACATCATAGACCGTGCGAAGATCCTGGCCAAGAAATACTTCGATGACAAGGGATATAAGAATGCCGAGATCGACATTGTACAGCGCGAGGTGGAGGGTACCAACCAGGTGGTGCTCGACGTAAACATCGACAAGAAGGACAAGATGCGCGTCCACCAGCTGATCTTCGACGGCAACGAGAAACTCAGCGACGGCAAAATCAAAGGCTCACTCATCAGCAAGGGTGCCTTTGGCAAGATCCATGAGGCCGGCAAACTCGCCAACCTCTTCAAATCGAAGAAATTCACCGACGAGCGCTATAAAGAGGCCAAGCAGGCCCTCATCGAGAAATACAACGAGCTGGGCTTCCGCGATGCTACCATCATCGAGGACTCCGTCTACAGCTACGACGACAAGCACGTGAACGTCTACGTCAAGATCGACGAGGGCGACAAGTACTTCATCCGTAACATCACCTGGGTGGGTAACACGGTTGTTACCACCGACTACCTCAATGCCGTACTCGGCATGAAGAAAGGCGATGTCTACAACCAGAAGCAGATGGGCAAGCGCCTGAAGGAAGACGACGACGCTGCCGGAAACTATTACTATAACAATGGTTATGTGTTCTCGAACATCGACCCGGTGGAAGTGAACATCGATGGTGACTCTATCGACATCGAGATGCGCGTCACAGAAGGTCCGCAGGCTCACCTCAACCATGTGCGTATCTATGGTAACGACCGCCTCTATGAAGAGGTTGTGCGTCGTGAGCTCCGCACCAAGCCCGGTGACCTGTTCAACAAGGAAGCCCTGATGCGCTCAGCCCGTGATATCGCCTCCATGGGATTCTTCGACCCAGAAAAAGTGGTGCCCGACGTGAAGCCCAACTACGAGGACGGTACGGTGGACATCAACTGGCAACTCGAACAGAAGTCCAACGACCAGCTGGAGTTCTCACTCGGTTGGGGACAGACGGGTATCATCGGAAAGATTGGTATCAAGTTCAACAACTTCTCCATCCGCAACCTCTTTGGTAAGAACAAGCTCCACCGCGGTATCCTGCCCTATGGCGATGGTGAGCAGCTCGGCTTCAGCTTCCAGACCAACGGTTCGTACTACAGCTCGCTGAGTGCCAACTACGGTACCAACTGGTTTGGTGGCAAGCGTCCTAACAGCCTCAACGTCGGTGCCTTCTACTCTAAGCAGAGTGACATCTCGAGCTACTACCGTAACAACGCGTTCTACAACAACTACGCGATGTACAGCTACGGTTACGGTGGCTACAACCCCTACTACATGAACTACGAGTCGATGCTCGACGACGATAAGACCATGACCGTCTTCGGTGCCTCTATAGGATGGGGTAAGCGTCTGCGCTGGCCTGATGACTACTTCCAGTTCACAGCCACCCTGGGCTACACCCGCTATATGCTGCGCGACTGGAGTTACTTCTATATCCACAACGGTAACTGTAACAACATCAACCTCGGCTTGACACTGTCGCGTACCTCTACCGACAACCAGCTGTTCCCGCGGCGTGGTTCTGAGTTCATGGCCTCCGTCACCCTCACGCCGCCCTGGTCGCTCTTCGACGGCAAGGACTACTCTACGCTGGCAAAGAACACCAACTCTGCCACCTACGAAGACGAGCTGCAGGAAGTCTACCGCTGGATTGAATACCACAAATGGAAGTTCAAGGCCCGCACCTTCACCGCCCTCACCGGAGGCCAGAAGTGCTTCGTGCTGATGACCCGTGTGGAGATGGGACTCTTAGGTGCCTACAACAAAGACAAGCGCTCACCCTTCGAGACCTTCTACGTGGGTGGTGACGGTATGAGTGGTTACAGCTATGGCTACGCTGAAGAGACCATCGGTCTGCGTGGTTATGAGAACGGTTCACTCTCCTACTCCTCTGCCTACGAGGAAATGATGCAAGGCCGCACCATCTCATCCTACAACTCGTATGCCTACGACCGCTTCACGCTCGAGCTTCGCTATCCGTTCATGCTGGGTAACACCACCATCTACGGACTGGGCTTCGTCGAAGGCGGTAATGCTTGGGCAAACGCCAAGGACTTCAACCCCTTCAAGATGAAGCGCTCTGCCGGACTCGGCGTACGTATCTTCCTCCCGATGGTGGGTCTGATGGGTATTGACTGGGCTTATGGTTTCGACAATGTCTACACCAACCAGTCAGGTGCCCAGTCTCGCGGTGGCAGTAACTTCCACTTCATCCTCGGACAGGAGTTCTAATTAAACCTATTAACGATATAAGCGTCAAAGAGGTGTATAACATAAAAAGATTACGATTATGAATAATGAGTTTTTCAGAAATAAGGTGATGGGGTTGGTAAAATGGGTTTTACCTTTCTACCTTCTTACCTTTTTACCTTTAAGTGTTAGCGCACAGAAGTTCGCTCTCGTCGACATGGAGTATATCCTGAAGAATATCCCTGCCTACGAGCGTGCCAACGAGCAGCTCAGCCAGGTGTCAAAGCAGTGGCAGGCAGAAGTCGATGCCCTCACCACCGAGGCGCAGACCCTCTATAAGAACTATCAGAACGAGGTGGTCTTCCTCTCCAAGGAGCAGAAGAAAGCCAAGCAGGACGCCATCGTAGAGAAAGAAAAGCAGGCCGCCGACCTGAAAAAGCAGTACTTTGGCCCCGAAGGCGAGCTCTTCAAGAAGCGCAATGCCCTCATGAATCCGATCCAGGACGAGATCTACAATGCCATCAAGGACATCTCCGAAGCCCGTGGCTATCAGCTCGTACTCGACCGTGCCAGTGATACCGGCATCATCTTCGGCTCCCCGAAGATCGACATCTCCAATGAAGTCCTCAGAAAATTAGGCTACTAAGATCCTAGGAACTCCTAGGATAATACCCTGGGAAATCCTAATAACGCAAGAATATTAATAACAATAAAAAAAGAAGAAAATGAAAAAACTGATTATCTGCGCTATTTGCGCAATCTGCGGTATCACCACCGCCAACGCACAGGGTAAGTTCGGTCATGTGAACACCCAGGAGATCATCCAGGCTATGCCTGAGTACAGCAAGGCAAAGACTGAGATCGATGCCCTCCAGGCACAGTATGAGGCTGACCTGAAGTCGATGCAGGACGAGCTGCAGAAGAAGGGCGAAGCCTTCGACAAGGAGCAGGCTACCCTGCCCGACAACATCAAGCAGCGCCGTCAGCAGGAGCTCCAGGACATGTATCAGAAGATCCAGCAGAGCTACCAGGACAACCAGCAGGCACTCGCCAAGGCTTCTCAGGAGAAGATGTCTGCCATCCAGGGCAAGGTGCTCGAGGCCATCAAGGCTGTTGGTCAGGCTGGTGGATTTGTCTACATCATGGAGGACAACTCTCTGCCCTTCATCAGCACCACCCTCTCTACCGACGTTACTGCACAGGTTAAGACCAAACTTGGATTGAAGTAATCTATGAAGCGACTTGCAAGCATCATACTGTTCATGTGCGTTTTCCTGGGTGTATCAGCTCAGGAAAACGCCACAATGAAATTCGGATTCCTCAGCTACGAGGCTGCCCTGCAGTCGATGCCCGACTACACGCTGGCTCAGAAAAATCTGGCCGACCTCAAGGCTCAGTATCAGACAGAAGCCAAGCGCGTGGAAGACGAGTTCAACCGCAAATACGAAGAATTCCTCGAAGGCCAGCGCGAGTTTCCGAAGACCATCCTTCAGAAGCGCCAGAGCGAGCTTCAGGAACTGATGCAGAAGAACATCGCCTTCAAGCAGCAGAGTCTCGACGAACTCGCCAAGGCAGAGCAAGAGGCCATGGCTCCCCTGCGCATCAAGCTCATCGAAGCCCTCGGCAAGATTGGCAGTGAGCGCGGCTATGCCTTCATCGTCGACACCGACCAGAAGGCACTGCCCTTCATCAACCCCGCCATGGGCGAGGACATCAACCAGACGGTTCAGGATGCTCTCAAGTAGTCCGGGACCAATCGGAATCTTCGACAGCGGCTACGGCGGACTCACCATCCTTCACGGCATCCGCCAGCTGCTTCCCCAGTACGACTATCTCTATCTGGGCGACAATGCCCGCGCACCCTATGGACCACGTTCATTCGACGTGGTCTATGAGTTTACGCGCCAGGCTGTGCTGCGCCTCTTCGAGATGGGCTGCCACCTCGTCATCCTCGGCTGTAACACTGCCTCGGCCAAAGCCCTGCGCACCATCCAGCAGCACGACCTGCCCCAGTGGGACCCTGAGCGCCGTGTGCTGGGCATCATCCGTCCTACAGCCGAAGTCATCGGAAGTCTCACCAGCACAAACCATGTGGGTGTCCTCGCCACCGAAGGCACCATCAAGAGTGAGAGCTACAACCTCGAGATCCACAAGCTCCACCCCGACATCCAGGTATCGGGCGTGGCCTGTCCCTTCTGGGTGCCCCTCGTCGAATACAACGAGGCCGACTCGCCTGGAGCCGACTACTTTGTCAAGAAGCGCATCGACCAGATCATGCGCCTCGACCCTCAGATCGACGCCATCATCCTCGGCTGTACCCATTACCCGCTGCTCATGCCGAAGATTCTGAAATACCTGCCCGCTGGCGTCCGTGTGATTCCCCAAGGCGAATATGTGGCCGAGAGTCTCAAGGACTATCTTGAGCGCCATCCGCAGATAGAGCAACGCTGCAACAAAAATGGTGAGGCACACTACCTCACCACCGAAAACCCTGACAAATTCAAGGAACAGGCTCAGATCTTCCTCCACGAGTCCATCGACGTCGAGAATATCACGTTAGGATAAACGCCGTCTTTCTCCGATTATCCTTCGGCCTTACCGCAAAGTGAATCCAGTAGCGCCCTTGCTTGCTTCGTTCGATGAACAGCTCATCGTAATCCTGCTTCGTGCCGTCAGAGATGTCCAGCAGGATGTTCGCATAGCGCAGTGCCTGCTCAAAGCCCTCACATCGGATATCCACAGCGCACCCCGTCAGGTGGTTACTCGTTGGCGATCCTCCCACCGCTCTATTCACCTCCGGCGACCGATACCCCGATGTAATAATGATGGGATTGTCATCTCGACCAAGCGTAGCGCGTGGAGAGATCTCTCGACTCCGCTCGAGATGACAGGAAGGATACAACGTATTATACGAATACCTTAAATCCTCCAACCAATTCTCACAGAGATTCTTCAGATTCTCAATCGCCACATGGCTGGGGATATTCTTTGCAAGCAAAGCGTCTCCTTGCGTCGCCGAGCGTCCATTCGCCGTCTTAACACTCGTCTTTGTAACCTCCCCGAGCGTAAAGTGCTCGGAGAGGTGCATGTTTTTATTCAATTCTGCTTTTTCCATAAAACTAATCATTTTCAAAATGAAACCGTGTAACCGCGTAACCGCGTCAGAAGATCGTGATACCGGTTTTCTTATACTTCGCTTTTTGAGTGCCGTTCTCGACAAACTCCTCCGACTTCTCTATCAGTCGGTCCTTCACCAGACGGAAGATCTTGGTCTTAGCCGTTGCCTGCGACACACCGCAGCAACGCATCACGTCCTCTGCAGTAAACTCCTCCGGCAGTCGGCTGAAGGCCTCGATGGTCTTCTGCTGATGGCGCACGTTGGTGGCAATCTCCCGATTCTTGTTGTCGAAATAAGCCTCGGCCATGGCACCAAAATAGTGGCGCTGGCAGGTGTACTGCATGTTCACGATCAACTCAGCCAGTCGCCAGTCCACCTCGTCCGTCTCAAACTCGCCCGTCCAGTAGTCGCCATCCTGCTTCAGGGCGCTCCAGTGGCGCATCACGATGAAGGGCGCAGCGAAGTTCAAGCCATGATAGGCGCAGCGCTTCAGCAGCATCTCGTCGGCCTTCGAGTCGTTCTCCTGGGCATCGAGCATGCGTCGTTCCGTCCAGTCGTAGAGCTCATCCACCAGCTTCTGCACTGATAGCTCGCCCTTGGTCTTGTCGAGTTTATAAGCCCACTCCTTCAGGCGTTCGTCACTCTCGAGATCCACCACGCGCTCACGATTCAACATCTGGAAATTGGTGGCAGGCAGCGGGATGCAGGTCAGGCGGGTGGCCAGACCAGAGCCGAAGTTCTGCTCGTTCACCTTCTTCTTCAGGGCGATGGGTGTGCCCGTATAGATGAAGTTCCAGTAGACATTGAACTCTTGGAAAATCGAATCGTTGTTCGAATAGGCCACACCATCCTCCTCGTTATGGAAAGCCTTCAGCTCCAGCGACTGCTTGTCAATCCACGAGCCACCCTTCTGAACCGTCAACGTATTATCCAACTCTGTGTCGAAAGTGAACATGTGCAAGTGCATGGGCTCGCCATTCACGATCTCCACCGCGTTCACCATGTCTTGGGTAAACTGGGCATTCGATGTTCGGGCGGGGTGAACCTGAATCACCACCTTGGGTTTCTTAGGCTTCTCCTTGTTGGCGCCTTTGGTGCGCATCTCCTCACGATAGGCATTGATGGCATCCTTGCCTATCTTGTCCGACTCAAACACAGGCTGCATCAGCAGCTTGTAGAGGCGAGTCGCAAAACTCTTACCACTGGCTGGGTCGCCAATGATCAGGGCCGAGCAGTTCAGGCGTCGCAACTCCTCCGGTCGATGATAGAAGCGATACGAGCAGCGTGTCATCAGCGTCATCATCAGTCCACCGCTCACCACCAAGGCAGCGGGATACTGGTTCCGCTTCAATCCCTTGCAGATGTCCTTCAGCAACGGAAAGTGTTCCGACAGTTCTTCTATCCGCTCGCCCCAGTCCCAGAGATAGCGGTCGATATCGGTTTCGGTAATGTCCTGCGCCCCCTGTCTCCCTGACTCCATCACTCCATTCACTATCTCTTGATACGTCTTGCCCGTGAATTTCCGGATCGCTTCGAGCATGGCCTTGGATGGTAGCGACGAAGCATACTTCTTCTCCTTCTCCGCCACGCAGCCCGCTGCTGATTCCACCGTCTGCTCCACGTTCTCATCGCGCTCTTCGATGATCTCCTGCACCCACGGCTGGGCTTCGACGATTCGTTGTACCAGGGCCTTATCGCCGTCGAGCATAAGCATGAGGTCTGTGGCCAGCTTAAGCGATTCTGTATGTCGGTTGCTATCATCTCGGCAGGGCAGCTTATCCCCATACCGAGCATCAATAATACTCTGTAAGTCATACCCTCTCCATTTTAATGATTGAAGATTGAATATTGAAGATTGAAAATTCTGTGTTTGTCGAACATCCGGGGACTGACCCAGCTGTGTTTGACTTGTCAAACGCAGGGGGTCTGTCCCCGCGGTGTTAGACCCTGCGCTTAGTGTATCTGCCGAAACATCCACCTTCCGCTCATTCCCAGCCCCTTGTTTAGCATTCTTACCGGCCACAGCAGCAGTCTTAACAGAAGCACTACGACCAGCCCGATACTCAGGCTCATATTTCTCAATAAAATCTTTGTCTGGTTCATCTTCATATAGTTCTTTTAAGTTGTCATATAAAAAATTTTCATCAGAGGTCAGGAACGATCCCCTACTGGAATCCTTACAACTGCCATCAGGCTCCACATCTATGCCGTCAACACTCAGCTGCTGACACATCCATAGCTGGTTGTCGATAAGGTTGCCGCGAGATGCGTCGCAGCGGAATACCACCCTGAGGCCCATCCTGGGTGTGAGATAAATAAAGTAGATCTTCAGTGCCTTGAAATCCACCTTCTCTTCCCAGCGTTTATAGATGGCTATAGCGTCGTCCACATTGTCAAGATCGATGGCTACAAGACCCGACAGGTGCACATACTTCTGTTTGCGCCAAGGCCCTTTCTTCTTGATCTTCGTCTTCTTGTCTGTAACCTCCGATGTGTCGTACCCACTTGCACTGAAGTTGATAAAGGGGTGCTTACCTTTCTGATCTTCCGAAAACAGCAGCAGCTTCTGCTTGTCACTCTTTTTCACAAAGGCATCGCCTCTATCTTTGGTCTCACCCTTACAGAAATCCTTGAACCGCTTGTCAAACCATTGTGGCACCTCTGCAGGCAGTCCCTCTTTGGCATATTTGATGGCTTGGCGACAGCTGGCAGTCAACAGTTTCGTCTCTTGATCGGCGGCCAGCGCCCTGAGTTTTACCTCAGGGCAGGCCAACGAATAGATTCCTCTTTTATTTCTCTGGAAACAAATCTTCATATTATAAGCTTTGTAAGTCTGTAATATAGAAGGCGTTCTCATGACGCGTCTGATGGTTCTGGTCTTCCCATGTACGATGTTTCCAGAATCCCTTCACGATATAAGGCATCCCCTGATGGAACTGCGTGTCTCGGTTCTTCGAAGCCAGCTCGCCCGTCATCTCACCATAGATGGTGTCTCCACCACGCTTCATCACTACGCCACGGCTCTTGAAGTATTCAGAACTGCCGTCCTGCTTCTGATACTGGCGCTCAGAGTATGCGCCCACCTCAACGATTGTTACTAAATTCTCCATTATAGTTTTACTTTTTTACTTTCTTACCTTTTTACCTTCTTACTTTCCATTCTTCATACAAACTCAATGAGTTCCCAATCTATCAGGGCGTTCTTCGCCTCCTTCACCTCTCGTTCGAGTACGTTCATCACTCGGGGTGTGCCCAGATTCTTCGGGATGCTCTCATACACCTTGATACGTTCTTCGCTCTCCTTCACCCAGCCATGCTCCAGCATGCGGATGAGGCGATCCTTGATTCTGTGTCTCGGCTTACGGTTGAATGCCTTGAAGACCAACATCGATGAATGATGGGCCTTATGCATAGATCCGTCAACATACTTACCGGCTAAGATACGGTTGTAAACTTCCTCCTCAATTTCAATGTATTTTTTCATAATTATTTGTCGAATTTGTGAGCTTTTGGAAAGCGATGTGTTTTTCAGTTGAGCTCAATTTCTATCCGGATACTTTCCCACTCGCTCATTCCTCCGACTCGGTTAAACTTTTTTAGCTTTAAGCTTTAAGCATTAAGCTTTGAGCTTTATGATTTGAGCATTATTGTCATCTCGACTAAGCGCCCCTTCCCTCCCGTCATCTCGACTAAGCGTTAGCGCATGGAGAGATCTCATGAGATTCCTCGACTCCGCTCGACATGACAATTTTCAATTTTCAATCTTCAATCTTCAATTAAACTCAGCAAGAACTCTCGTCCTTTCTCCGTCCAGACCAGGTAAGACACAAGCTTACGGTGCCCGTCGAGATCGTGAACGTACTTATAACGATCCTCCGTCAGTTCCATGTGCTTGTACTTCTGAGTCAGTCGCCACTGGCCTCGCGCCCAGCGGATGATGTTCTGGTCGGCCAGAAACGAATTCAAGTCGCGCCCGTCCATGCCGAACACCTTGGCAATCTCCGATGCCGTGTAGCAGTTTCGGCTGTACTTGTTCAGCTTCGCCAGCTCGTCACCCAGAATGTCGTCGGCCTCGTCGAGCACCTCTTCGTCGCAAGCCAGCAGACGAATCTCCTTGGGTCGCTGCTTGGGCTTCTGCATCTCCATCAGCCGTTCCTTCTCCAATTGCTCCCAGCGAAGCACCAGTCGGGCGCGAGCCTCGTCGTTAAACTTCGTGGCGATGTAGAGCGTCTCGGTCTTGGTGAGCGAGTAGTAGGGTTGTTTCTTCTCTACGCCGTTCGCCATTAGGTAGGTTTTTTCACAGAGCGCAAATTTGCGCCCTGTAATCGTCATCCATGAGGGCTCCATGTTCCTGATGGCCTTCAGCACATCCTTGTGGTTCTTTCCTGAGAGTTGTGCAATCTCAAGCGAGGTCATGTGCTGTGCCTCATTCTGGTCAGAGCGGTTCATCTTTACCATCATTGTTGTCTCTGTTGTTGTTACTATTGTTTTCATCATCTATGTTTTGTTTTACGTCGCCCCCTTTACAGGCGACCTTTAGGTTTGTTATTAAAAAGAATAAATGTACATGCGCATGTGCGCACATAGTGTGAGGCATCGCCTCCATACAGTTTTATCTCGCCCGAGCCTTCCCGTGCGGTTGTCTGTGTCAGCGTGTCAAAGATCACTTGCAACTTGTTTGCGAGTACAAAGTTAGGCACAAAAAAAAGCACAGACAAGAAACGTCTGTGCTTGCGCCATAGTTTGCGCCTTATGCGCCTTACTTTGCGCCATATGCGCCTTTTATGCGTCTTATTCTTCTGGTATTTGTGCCATTTTCATAAGTTCAGAATCCAACCCCTCACCCAGCAGGCAGTACTGTTCAGGAACACCATTAGACCGCCATTCTGAGATTTCTTTCGAGAAATTATAAGTATTCTTCAGCTTCTCTACTGCATCGCGATTGCAGGTTACGCTATCGGTAACCTCTTTCGGCCATCCCATTACATCATTAAGAAAATCCGTCACTCTGCCCTTATAGCCCCAAATACAATACACCATGTATGTCACCGACCAAGACCTCTGAGACTTCCAGAGTCCATTCTGCTGGGTAATTCTGGCAGCCTTGATCATCATATCTTCCGATGCCTTCTTACCCTCTTGAACGAGATCTGAAGATTTCTCTGCTTCTACACCATTATTATTATACACGCCCCCGTTGTAGTTCACTGGGGCATTATACACATTGTAATTGTTGATGTTGCCAAAGAAATTGTTTACTGGGGCAACATGTTCTTTTCCTAAATTTTCCATTTTTACAGTTGGTTTTGATAATTATTAAAATTGTCTATATCTCCGTGAAAATTATTCTCAATGAGAATCTTCTGGAAAAACGGTGGATAAATGATATTATCCGCATAAACCATAGCACTCCAGAACTCATCCTGATACTGAACTCTAACCAAGCGGACTTTCTTAAGCACTGCTTCCCATTTGAATGTAGCCACAGCCAGACTCAGCGAGTAGTCCATAATCTGAAAAACCTCACGAGTAGCCTTCCGATTGTTTGGATTATCCTCTACGGATACGAAATTGGGGAAGATTCTGGTGTCAATCAGAACTTCTGTGCTTGAACGATCTGAAGGATTAAACACATTTATGAGATAGAGACCATCCCTGGGTGTTTTCACAAATTTATGATAGAAGTGTATATGACTTTTAGGGTTTACAAGGTCTAAGCCGTGATTTTGGAAGTCTGCATCAAAAATTCTCTGCAGAACTTCCTTATCCGCAATAACCCCTGTCTCTCCATCACTCAACTCCTTTCCTTTGAGGATGAGTTGGTAAACAATATAATTTTTCTTGAGATAAAACATAACTTATAGGTATTATTGATTGATTAATTAGTTACCTTTCGATTTCGAGCACAAAATTAATAAAATATTCTCTCATTTCACCATAACAGATTACAAATTTTCGACTTTAATACATTTTAGCAAATGGCACCCCCAAGATTTATCGACGAATGAAATAACAAGTTAAAATCAAGTTAAATATTTGGCGGAATCAAAATTTCATCGTACCTTTGCAACGTGTTTTTCATAGTATTAGATTTAAGGTTAACAAAGGTTTGGGGGCTCGGCGGAGCTCCTTTTTTTTACCCCTTCTCCCCCCTGTCATATCGAGCGTACCCTCTCCCTGTCATATCGAGCGTACCCTCCCCCTGTCATATCGAGCGTAGTCGAGATATCTCTGCGGCTTGCCGCTTGCGCCAAAAGGCGCATTTATGAGATCTCTCCACTCACTCCGCTCGGTCGAGATGACAGGAAAAAGAAGACGGTCGAGATGACAAAGAGGGGGCGCTTACGCTCGGTCGAGATGACAAAGAGAGAAAAATCGAGATGACAAAAGAAGAAAAAAGTCGAGATGACATAAAAAACTTCCTTACCTGATTCTGCTTAACAGCTCACTCGCCGATGTCTCTTGCATCTTGATGTAGGCGAAAAGTTTCTTGCCAGCGTCCTTCAGACTGGCACCAAAGATGTAGACCACATCATCAATAATCAGGAAGCGATCATGATTCCGCTGGCAGATATTGACTGCGATGGGCGGGTACTGCTGGTTATGGCGCTGCACGTCTAATCGGAACTGCTCGGCGGTTTGTTTGGTGTAGATGGTGGCCGACACATTGGCATTCCGCTTGCTGAGCATCATGAGCGTGGTCTCATCAACATAGTTGTCTACAAGAACTATGGAACGATGGGCCTGTTTGATAAGGTTCACGATCTGTACATAGGCATCGAATATCTGCCCATCGTAGAAAATGCCTTCTACTGGAGGCAGGGATGAACGCACGAAGAAATCTATTTTATCTTCAGCAGCGGTCAAACGCTGTTCGATAGTTTCGAAACGTCGGTTAACAGAATAACCATTCAACATGTATTCTTTTAAGATTCGATTTGCCCATTGGCGGAATTTTACGCCCCGTTTTGAATTAACACGATAACCAACGGAAATAATCATATCAAGGTTATACATAGGAACCACGCGTGAAACAGTTCTTTTGCCTTCTTTGCGAACCTGTCGGAATTTCCGACAAGTTGAACTTTCTTCTAATTCTTCGTCTTCATAAATGTGCATGACATGTTCTACGACGTTTGTTCTGGAAGACTGAAATAGATCAGCAATCTGCTGTTGTGTCAGCCACACAGTCTCATTCTCAACTCGTACTTCCAGCCGAATGGTTTCATCCGGTTGGTACATCACAATCTCACCTTTGTTGCCAGATTCAATGCTTTGCATACTATCAAATTTAGAGTTCAACATTCTTGTTGGGGACAAAGGTAATAATAATCCCTGACACAACAAAATTTATTCGCCAAAATCTTCACTTATTATTCTCTTTCCGACAAAATCAAAGCCCCTTCTGCCCCTTTGTCGCAAATAACGAGAACGAGGCCTGCAGGGATGCAAGCCTCGTTCTTTATTTCTCATCTTTGGGGAACAGATCAATGACCTGTCCCTCTGATCTAATAGCTTATACAGGAATACCTGAACGATGATTTTATACTCGCTACTATCACCTGATAATCCGTATGTCGAGCATGTAGCTCTCAGCGCATCAATTAACGCCTCAGTCTTTTCAACAATCTGTTTTGTGTTCATATATCTTATGTGCCCAATTTATTTTTTTAATTTAATACCTAGAACTTTCCAACCATCCTTGAGGGTGTCTGACTCAATAAAATCAATTTCATTGGTTTTCTGACTAATAGAAGGGAAATATAAAACAAAACTAGCAGTTTCTCCAAGTCTTATATTGGTAACTAGCGGAGAAATACGACAATTTTCAGTTCCCAGGAGATATAGTTTTTTTCCAGTTTTCTTATCACGAATGTATGCATCTTTATTTATGGTATAATAACCATATGGACTATTAGCTACATTTGTGTATTGAAAGTATATAGCAGTGCACTCACTGCTAACTTCAACACCCTTAATTGATAAATTTTGATGGTCGTTTTTGCGTAATGATGGTGTCGCAAACATTTTGTTATATGATTCATCTTTATTATAATCAATTGTCGATTTGTCGATTTTTTCCAACTCGAAAGAAGCTTCCTCATTTCCTTTCTTTAAGGAAATCTCTAAATCTGTATACGCTCCATAAACATCTCCGATTTTCTTTCTTGCAAGCCCTCTATAAAGGAATGAATTACCTGACCAACTATCCTTTTTAACTAATTTTGAAATCGTGATAGACTTATTCATACAATCAATGCATTGATCATAATTGCCTAATCGATAATTTAATTCCCCATAAGTATCCCAGGCGTTACCATACATGTGACTATGTTGTATTGATTTGTCTATATATTCTTTAGCTTTAGTATAGTTGCTTTTCTTCATATACTCATAAGCAAGATTATTGTAGATATTGGCATAATTGTAATCTATTACACCATCAAATCTTATTGCTTTTATATAATCGGAAATGGCATCGTCTTTTCTCCCCAATTCGCTTTTGCAAATTCCGCTTATTTCAAGTGCAGTAATGTTTTTTCGATCATTCTCTATTACTTTTTCCGAAAATTCAAGAGCTTTCTCCCAATTTCCTTTTGAAACATATGCACTCGAAAGAATTTCATAACAAACTTCTGTGCGATGATTATGCCTTAAACAGTACTCGATAGACTCAATTACAGAATCGATAGAGTCCAAAACACTAGCAAGGTATCCTTTCCTAAAATGATTAACAGGGTTGGGATATATTTCAACAGATTTGCAAGCATCGACATATGCTCCGTCAACATCTCCATTTTGATATTTTTCATTTGCTGAATCAAGTAAGGATTGAGCTTTGGACATCCTTTCTTCGGTACTCTCTCTACCTATATAACCACCTTCGTTTCTTTTCGAATAAGAATTATTCACAGTATTTGCTTTAATCAAAAGAACACACGGGGAAATAGCCTTAACTTTCTCAGGTAAAGGCAAAGAAGATATTGAGTTGAAAGTGTTTAATTCTATAGGCTCATTTGAAGAATCGACCAAATTTTGAAGATAGCTTAACTTAATGGCATAACCAACATTCTCCGCACCTCTGTGTTTAGCTGATACGATACCAATAAGATTTCCCATGTCATCAAAAAGCGGACCTCCACTATTACCAGGTTGAACAGGTGCTGATATTTGGTATTGTGAAACATCACCTTGAAAACCTGTTTTTGAACTAATTACGCCCGTTGTTAATTTTATATCATCTCCCATTGTGGAAGTTAAAGGATATCCAAGAACAAATACATTAGTACCTATATCTGATACACTCTTTTTTATACCATACTTTATATTAAAGCCATTAAAACGGTAATCTTTGACTTTTACAACAGCCAAGTCATTAAATTTATCCGTAAGAACCACTTCTGCAGCATAATCTACAGATTGATCTCCATTAATTCCAGACACTACTAGATTATTAGCATTTTCGACAACATGATAGTTAGTAACAACAAGTTTATTTCCAATGGCCACACAAGAACCAGTCCATTGAGGAGCAGGGGTAGAATAAAAAGAATTTTGTTCTTCCTTAGACTTACTAACTTTAGGATATAGCTTGACTAATGAAATCTTAACTCCATCTAATCTTTGAAAACTCATAAGAAGTGGATTCTCGAAAACTAAAAATACATTTTCAGAGGAAAGATTAGAACCATCGTAGGAGGCTTTTGTGTAATATTTCATGGAATATACGTCGTTTATGCTGACATAATCGATAAAGCCTTTGATTTCAGTTGGCTCCCAACCATTTACGCTAGACTCTAATATAATAATCCTATATTTGTTTTTTATTCGACCTGCACTTGAAACATTTTTTTCTATCGCATATTTGAATCCGTCTGTTGATTGCCAAATTCCCTCAATTTTATCAAGGGAGTTACTACTGTCAAAATATGCCCTAGCATATTTTTCACTGTAATCTTTTACATACCATCCTTGCCTTTCGCTCTTTTGTCCTAACACAGGATTAAACAAGAATAACAACAAAAAAAACAAATATTGTCTCATATCTTTTAATTTTATATCCGTTTATTAATAATTTTGATATTTACCTTAATCAGTAGTGATTAAACCATATCCCTGAAGGAAACTCCTTACGATATCCTTTTCGAATACCATCTCTTTTACGCTTTTATTCTTGCTGATGTTCTCGCAGAATGTATACCAGATTTGTATCATATATATAGTCTTTCTCGATCAAGGGAACAGGTCATTGATCTCTTATTTTGAAAGGGGAAGGGAATTTGGAGTTAGAGCGACTTCCGTTTTTCGTGCGCGATCAATCCCTTAAAGATCCTTCCATATTTTACGCCAATTCGGGATAAATAAATTTAAAGAATCTACAAAACGCTGCAAAGATACATATAAATAATGTAATTCGCAAGTTTTTATGGAAAAAAATCAATGACCTGTCCCTCTGATCTTTGGAAAAAAATCAATGACCTGTCCCTCTGATCTTCACGGAAATATTTCATATTTCCAAAACTTTGACTCTGATTTTTTTGTTTTCTAGATAATAACACCTACTTCAAAACGATGATGTCGCTCCAGCGGGTGGTGGGGTTCTTGCTCTTGTGGTCTTGTTTCATGGCGTTGGAGAAGACATCGGCCTTGCCCTTGCCGCCAGGCTGGGTGTATTGCTGGGCGCCGATGACGATGGTCTCAGAGCCGTAGCATTTGTTGAGGCGGTCGACCACCTGGTCGAGCCTGCTCAGCTTCTGGATCTGCTCGGCATCCACATCGAAGAGGTCTTGCTGGATGGGGCTGTTGGGAGCAATGCCCATGACGATCACCCCGCCCCGCTTGTATTGCACCCCCTGAACGAATATCCTGTCCAGCACCTCGCCTGCCGCCTGAACAATGGAGATGGTGGAGCTGGAGGGGGTGATGAGCCTCTCCTCATCGTATTTCCAGTATTGCAGCAGGTCTTCCCTGAAGGGGTTGCTGCTGACAAACACACCCACGATGGAGGCCACCGTATCCTGTCTTCTCAGCTTCTCGGCACAACGGCTGGCATAGTTGGAGATATGCGTCCTGAGGGTGTCCTTGTCGCTGATCATGCCATTAAACGACCTGCTGGTGCAGATGCTTTTCTTCTTGGCCAGCTCTTCATTTGGCACGCAATCCTCGCCATTCAGCTCCTGCCAGGTTCTGACGATATTGATATTGTTGAAGGTCTGGCGAACCCACGTCTTATGATGCTGGGCAAAGTCGTAGGCCGTCTGACAGCCCAGGGCGTGCAGCCTT
>NZ_FOCK01000016.1 GCF_900110085.1 Prevotella sp. ne3005 | reverse complement strand
CAATACCAAAACGACAAGTTCAGTTTCGCAGTATTCATTGTGAAGAACATCTTGTCTGGTCTGATGGCGCTTCATGATAAGGGCTATATTCATAGAGATCTTGATCCGAGCAATATCATGATTACACATGATAAAAAGGTGAAGATCATCGACTTCGGAATAGCCAAGCAGCTTAATTCATTGAATACACAAGACCAACAGCTTACAAGTACAGGCCAATTCGTAGGGAAGGCTGCCTATGCAGCCCCAGAATTGGTACTTGGAGATGTGCGCAGCCAAGATAAGTCGACAGATATCTACGCTGTGGGTATTATGCTTTATCAGTTTATCGTAGGCAGTTTGCCCTTTGAAGGCACTATGGCAGAAATTATCAAGAAGCAGATTAATGAAAAGTTGCCCTTAAAGAATGTGCCATATAAGGCTGTCCGCCGCATTATTGAAAAAGCCACTGCAAAGAAACAGCAGGACAGATACCAATCGGCATCAGAGATGCGTGTCGATCTTGAGCACCTCTCCAAACAAGATGCACAGCCTTCAACCACATCATTTGACTCATTCCCTGATATTGGTAGCTCAAAGAAAAGAATCGGCATAATTGTAGCTTCAGTAGTTGGGCTCCTTGCTCTCATCGGAGGATTTTTCTTATCAGTAGACAGTGGACCTTCTGAAGAAGAGCTTGCTAAGGCTCGTAAAGACAGCCTATTCCAAGTACGTAATGGGCAGGTCATTGACTCTCCAGAAACAAACATTATTATAGACCCTGAATCTGGAGCAAAAATGACACCAATTAATATGTTGGCTGACAAAGCATTGAAGGCACTTGAAGACAGTGCTAGCATGGAATCGGGGCTTATGCAATTACGAGAAATTATTGACAAATATAGTAGCTATAAGCACTCAGCCCCTGTGCTGGCTTTAATGGCTGCCATTACACAACCAGAAGACGCGACTATCGCCCCTGAACGTGTAAAAATGCTAAGACGGTTGACGGCAGATAAAGTTCAACGTAACGCCAGACGTGCTCACGAGTTGGCAGAGATGGCTGTTAATGCTGATCCCCAATGTTATCAGGCGCTCTTCGAACTTGCCACAGACTACGTGGCAGGAGAGATACGTACAGGATCTCCTTCGACGCCTGCTCCTAACAAAGCTCTCAAGATGTATAAGGATGGTCTGGCTTATGCCCAGAACAATAATGACAATGACTACATATCATTATTTAATACGCGCATAGAACAAGTTTCTCAACTATTGCAATAGAACTGTATGGCGGGAAAGGTTACGCAAAAAGGTGATACCATATACCTGAACATCGGACAGAGATGGTTTAAGTATAACGAAAGATCGTTATTGGGTTCAGGTGCAATGGGTACAGTTTATAAGGGATATGACTGTAACTCTGGTGAACCTGTGGCTATAAAACGCGTAATGGATCGCTATGCGAACAACCCTGAAATACGTTACAGAGCTCATCAAGAGGCTGACCTGATGTTCCGTCATCCAAATCTGGTGGAGATGCTCGGATGCTGTGAAATAGCCCCTGACAGGGGACCCATCTTTATTGTAAGTAACTATGTCAATGGAGAGAATATAGACCAATTCATAAACACTCACGTACGAGCTCTCCCAAATGTGGAGAAAAGAATTTGCGAACTATTTCTCCCTGTGCTAGACGCCTTGTCATACATTCATCAGAAGGGTATCATTCACATGGACATCAAACCCTCGAACATTATGATGGAACAGGGTAAAAATGTCAGGCTTATGGACTTAGGCATAGCTAATATTAGTGACACTGTGAATACAGCGACCTCTGGCATGATGGGCACTCCGAAATACGCTGCTCCAGAACAGTTCTCCGATTCTGAGAAGGGGCCCCAATTGACTGCCGCTACAGACATTTACGAGGCAGGGGTCACACTCTATGAACTGATAACTATGCACAATCCCTTTAGCGCATCTTCAGTAATGGAGGCAAGAGAGCTGCATCGCGAATTGATACTTGAGAAAAAACCGATGATGTCGGAAGCTGTATATCAAGTTATACGCAAGGCAACTGCTATTTATCCCTCAGATAGATTTCAGAATGCAGGTCAGATGAAAATGGCGCTAAAGGAAGCATTAGCTGCACCTGAGCCTTCATCCAACACACTGTTATATTGGATTATAGGGCTCCTTGGAGCTTTAGCTATCATATTATTGATATTATTTCTCCTATAGAAAATGAAACCAATTAATACATCATTGCCGATAACAGGTTTCTGGGACTCCAGACAGGGAGGAAGAGACGAGAATCAGGATCAATGTGCCGTCGTTGACACACCACTCGGATTTCTTGCTCTTGTATGTGACGGAATGGGCGGAGGACCTTCCGGCAGCTTTGCGTCTGACACGGCAGTAAGGAAGATATACGAATACCTCAATGCCCCCCACGAGGACATGAATCGGAAGAAGGTCTTAAAAGAAGCCATAGAGTATGCCCATCAATCTATATTAAGTTTGGGTGATGAGAATCCAAGGTTAAGAGGTATGGGAACAACTGTAGTTGCTATGCTCATTAATGACTATTCAGCCATTATCGCTCATGTCGGAGACAGTCGAGCATATCAATTCCGTTACGGACATAAAATCTTCCGTACTTCCGACCACTCAATGGTCGCTGAAATGGTTCGTAATGGAGTCCTTACTGAAGAGCAGGCTAGATTATCATCTCAATCGAACATTATTACCAAAGCTCTGGGTGGTAATTTGAAGGATTTGGCTGAGGTAAGTGAACATGCTTACGAGGCAGGAGATAAGTTCCTTCTGTGTTCTGATGGTATATGGGGAATGGTACCTGAGAAAGAACTTATAAGTCTCACAGCAAAGCCGTCAGTTCTATCAAAGGCCGTTGCCAATACAGTAGATACCATTGAAGGTATAGGCAGGGAAAGCGGAAATACGCATGATAATATGACCATCGTCATGCTTGAAATGAAAAAAGACTCTAAACTAAAAGTAAAAATGAGCAAGAAGACTATCAGATTATTAGCTATCATGGCAGTCGTTTGTCTGCTAAGTATTGTTGCAAATATAATATTAGCAAAAAAATTATCGGCTCCAAATATGGCTGAGCAGAAGGTTGAAGTTCTCACAAAAGAATTGTCTGCCAAAAAAAAGCAGATAGAAGACCTTCAGACAGAAGTGAACAAGTTGAACACAGAAGTAGCAAAGTCAAAACGAGAAACTGCTGACGCACAACTTGAAGTCGCAGTGGAAAAGAACAAAGCCGCAGAACGCGCTCAGGCTGAAGCAGAGGAAAAGGTCAAGGAAGCGACAAAAGCTTCAGAGAAAGCCAAAGCTGCCGCCCAGCAGGCACAGAAAACTGCTAATGAGATTGCTGCTCTTCGAAAAAAAATTTTGGATGATTTAAATACAGCTAAAAATACGAAAAAGAAAGATGCGCGAAAAGTTATCATAAAAAGAATGGTATCGAACCTAAGCCTTCTTTCAGCCAAAGATACGAAGAACAAAACAGTATATGAAGATATAAAAGATAAGCTGAGTGCTCCTATATCAACGAGCAATTCTCCCAATGCAATAGGACATTATGATATACTTATAAAAAGATTAAATGCAATTAAATAAATATAATAACATCTGCTTATGAAGACTATAACGATTGGACGAGGCGACGGTGCCAATATCATCATCGACAACGAGTTGATCAGTCGTCGTCATGCTATTCTAAAGATTTCCACATTTGGAAAGATGGAAATTGTTGATATGGGAAGAAACGGTACGTATGTCAACGGCATAAAACTACGTCCAAATGTTCCTTTCCCTGTTACACGAAAAGATGTTGTTAAATTTGCCGATCAGGATAGCCCATTTAAACTCGATTGGTCGCTGGTACCAGATAATTCCAGATTCATCAAAATCGCTTTATCTACAATTATTGGCCTACTGGCAGTAATCCTTTTAGTTTTACTTATAAGAAGCTGTATCAGCGATGAGGATAACTCTGCAGCCCCCACTTTTATTGAGGAAACATCTGCTCAGTCGCCTTCTGCGAACTCCTCAGAAGCGCCAGCCATCGATTCTGATAAGAAGTCTGGCGTTGCAGAAGAAAGCCGTGAAAAGGAAGCAAAAGAAAAAACAAGAGAACAAAAAGAAGGCCAGAAGGATATAAACGGAAAGACCGTTCAGCAACTCTTCCCCGCTCCCCCTGCAAAGAAAGATGCAAACTCGAAGAAAAAAGGGAACGGAGCAGCTGAACCGTCAAAGGTTAAAACAAAGGAAGATGATAATAATAAAATAAGCAATAAAACAGTGATAATGTAAAACAATAAAACATATATATTATGAAACTAATCAGAATTGGTAATTCGCAATCTTGCGACCTAAAATTGGACAGTGATTATGTAAGTTCCTTGCACGCAGAAATGACTATTTTAGACGATGGTCAAATTATACTGGAGGACAAGAACAGCAGAAACGGCACAACAGTTGGTAATAAAAAACTGGAACCAGGAAAAGAGGTTACCGTACAACGAGGTGACATGATTACTTTTGCAGACACTCCATTAGTATGGGCCCGAATCCCGGCTGCAGAAAAACTTACAAACTACAAAGCAGTATTTAATATCGGCTCGAATTATCGTAACGATATTATAATAAACAGCCAGACAGTCAGCCGTTATCATGCATCAGTACGAATAGGCAAGGATGGAAAGATGTACATCCGTGATAATGGAAGTAGAAATGGTACAATGATTAATGGTGTAAAAATAGCTCCCAACAAGGATGAACGCATCAAAAGAGGTGATAATATTGTTTGCGGTGCAGAAGATGTCACAGATCAAGTACTACCTCTGTTCCCCAAAAATGGTTTGAAAAAGATCCTTGCCTCTGCAATTGGTGTGTTGGCGGCGGCATTGGTAATATTTGGAGTTTATTTACTATGGTCAAAAGATGGCAAAAAAGACATTGACCCAACAGTTTATCGTCCTGCGGTAGTTTACGTAAGGACTATTTTCCATCCCATCGTTACTTTTGACGACAACCCGATGTCTGACTCTTGGGATGGTGAGGTTCAGTTTAACGATATGCAGTTGCAGTCACAAGCAACAGCATTTTTCCTTGACTCTCTTGGGCGCATGGGAACAAACCGTCATGTGGCAATGCCATGGGAGGAATTAACAAAAGACCAGGAGGAACAGATACGTGATTTCATCGAAGATAACCTTCCCAAAGGAAGGAGTATCGAATCTATAAATGCATTTCTTCAGAATTCTATTTTCGCATCAACTGTCTTGAAACATGCTATGGCAAGATCTGGTAATAATCAAGATCGTTTTGTAAATAATGTCCTGAACATTACATCTAGAATTTCTAAGTCAAAGTATACAATCTCTGGTAAAATTGACCATATCACAGTGGGATATCCAGGTAATTACTATACTCATACAGATGAATTCCAGCGTTGCAACGTGTTGTCTGTATCAAAAGATAAGGATATCGATCTTGCAATTCTTCAGCTCAACAACAAAACTACTCCAAAGGATATTAAGAATTTGTTTAGCCCAGAAAATTTCTCAACAGAACAATTAGAGCCTCTTAAAGATCAGCTTTACACAATAGGCTATCCTGCAGGTCTGATTTGGGCTCAAGACAGTAAAACCAAGTCTCTTGAGCCAAACATTCGCGAAACGAAATGTAGCAAGCAGCCTGGCAGATTTGATTTTGAAATCCAAGCAAGCTCTGTTGGAGGTAGCAGTGGTTCGCCTATTTTCAACAAAAAAGGACAAGTAGTAGGAATTCTCTATGGTGGTTATTCTGTTGTCGGCGGTTCAACAAAGGCTGTGCATTCAAAATACCTAAAGCAGTTGTACAATGAATATGTAAATGATGTAGTTCAATTGCAATAAACATGTCAAAGAAGTTATTATTATTTATCATAGTGTCTAGTCTGTGCTTACCCTTGATTGGGTATGCACAGACTGTATGTTGGTTGTTAAAACCAATATATCAAAGCATTACTCCTTTCGGAGAATCATACTATAAGGTGAACACTTATAGTACTATGGCCGTATTTGACACCAATGGAAATAAAATTATTGAAGCAGATTCGATTACTTATATTACTAATGGATATGCCCTCGCCCTTACCAACACAAATGGAAAATTTCTGCTAAAAGCCATTATTGACAAGTCCGGAAATGTGAAAGACATCTCCAATGATTATTATATTGATAACTATCATTTCTTTTCAGAAGACATGCTAGGTGTAAGCAATGACAAAGGGAAAAGTGGATACATTAATCCTGATGGAGAACTTGTGATCCCCTTTTTATACGTATCAGCTCATCCCTTCCGTGAAGGGCTGGCGTCCGTTTTTAAGCCCAAGAAAGGGCTCAAAGGATTAATTAACAAAAAAACTTCAGTAGGCTCTGCCACTTATGTTAATCATAAAGGAGAAGAATTAAATATCCGTAACGGAAAAAATTATCCCATTTTTACATCCTCTTTCAAAAATGGCAAAGGCTTAGTACAGATGGAAGACGGCTCTTCATTCTATGTTGATCCTAAGGGAAATCGTATAGAAGATGGACCTAATAATAAAGTATTGGGGGTAGATGAATATTTTTCATATTCTGAAGAAAACAAAAAACAGGAAGTGAATCTTCCATTTATTCCTTCATATAATGCTGCGTATTCTATATATACAGAAGGTTCAGTAAAAGGATATATGGCAAATGGGGTTATGATGGTTCCAAGTCAATTTCAGGAAGCCTATGGATTTGCTTCCGGTTTTGCTATTGTTAAGAAAGATGGCAAGTATGGAATTATCAAGCAACTTGGTGGGAATATTTCTGTTAAGGTCAGTGAAAAAGGAGGAAAGATTAGTGTACAAAGTGTTATTCCTGCCGACTGGGCTAATAGTCCTGCTAAATTTTTTTATATCACCAATGGAACAGATCGTCTAAGTTTTGCTATGACGGGACAAAAAAGTCAGAGGACTGTAGAAGGGGTTGTTCCTGTTAGTAATAATGGAGAGAAGGCATACGAATTAGACCTTGATGGCTTGATTGTTTGGAGACAGACAAATGCAAACGTGCAAGATCTGGATGATGCAAAATCATCTAGAGTTATTTCGGTCAGCACCCCTGGTAAAGTCACTGCTAATTCAAAAGGAGAATGCGTTGTTAACGTACGAGTAACAAATCGAAGTGGATCAGCACAGACCATTTCAATTAGCTTGAGTACAGGAGGAAACAAATCTGTTAAATTGGGGCCTGGAAAAACTGCCGCCGTTTCAATAACCACAAAGATTGTAAAAGAAACCAAGTGCGTAATCTCTGCAAAAAGTGCAGCTGGTAACGCTTTTAGTGTTACACATCTTAAACCATCATTTGTATTGTAATCATCATAATATGTTCTATATGAAACAGCTTTTTTTATTCACCTTATTATTAGTAGCGATTGGAGAGAATTCTTTTGCTACCAACACCAAAGACAAACTCTATACATTAGACAACAAAATGTATACAGGTTACATATCAACTCAAATACCAGGTGAGCAAATTATTTTTATAAGCGATGGGCAGGCTATCCCTTTCTCTATTTCAGATTTGCTGATGATTAGATATGAGGCTAACAACCCAGAACTGCTTACAGGCTTAAATGACGTCATTAGAACCCGTTCAGGAAATATCTATCAGGGGCAGATTGTCGAACAAGTATTCGGGAAGACTATTAAAATAGAGACTTCTGATGGTTTAAGAAATATTGATATCTCTGATATTTTGGAACAGCAAAAGGTGAGGATGTCAAAAGACTATTCTTATATGGAGCAGGCTCCATATAAGAATATTGTTAAAACACAAACAGGTGATGAATATGTGGGTGTCATCATTTCCCAATATTATGGCAGGGATGAAGCCCCAAGCTATTTGGAAATCAGATCAGAAGATGGTATAAGTAAACGAATATACATCAGAGATATTGAGCAAATTCGTCGCATCCCAAATGAGACTTATCGTGAAGTCGAAGCTTTTAGTGTCAAAGATGGTAAGGTATATTTTAATCAAGTAGAAATAGAACCTGTATGTTTAGCTATAAAAAAGAAAGGCAAACGTATCATATCCTACCTTGAAAATAAAGACATTGCTAATCATACAGTTATAGACAGCAGAACAGGCCAACTTTCAATTCAAATGAAAGAAGATTCTGATTATTCAAGATACAAGTTGATTAAAATTAAACTTATGAAAATTGGCAAGAAGGAGTATTATGCATACGATAATGATCTGGTTTCCAGAAATAATATTGAACCTTATACATCAACTAGAGATAAAAAGAAGATTTTAACTAAGGTTTATAATGTTAGAAAGGGAATGTATCTTTTTTATAGACAAGGATCAAATTCTGCCTTTTTCATGGAAATTAAGTAATAAAAAACAATTAGACAAGGAAGATTCTATTAGTGATATTGCTTTTACGTAAGCATTCAATAAACCACAGGTTGTAATACCTCTATACCATAACAATAGCAGCTACAATCACATTGGACTGTAGCTGCTATTATATTTTGTGGTACCTATATGTTGTACCTATATCATGTCGTCTTAGTCATGACAGATTCTGGATGTGTAAGCTTCCACTTATGTGGTAGCAGTTGTAATAGTTCCTCATATGATGCTTACATTGATTTGGCAAGGCGTAACATCAGAGACGCTTACGAAGGTACTGTCAACAAGGCCAAGGCCATCAAGAGGGGAATGTACAACAGGGCGAATGCAGATGTCCTCAGAGCCAAGATGATATATGCAGGCTTAAAATGGGACTGGAATCACCACCCAAATTGACGCAGAACCGTTAAATTACACAGGTGCGCCATCACTTGCGAAACTATAGTCAATTGAGTTTTTCTATCTCTTTTTTCATCCATTCAAAACGTTTATTAACCCAATCCTTAAGAAATTGGACTTCATTATTATAGCTACCCCATATATCATTATTAGGCCACGAATACTTATAAAGTGTATGCCATATATTATCATTCTCTGCTACAGAACTCCTAAGATAGAGGGCATCTTCTCCAATGTTATTCAGGATCATATCCTTATTATTGTAGAAATAAAAAAATCTTTCTGTTAACCTTTTAATGAAGGCAGGATCTTCGTGCAGTCTAGAAAACCATGAAGCCTGCTTGACCCAAAATCCTTCGCAAAGAAAATTGTCATTATAATTAATATTTCCAAACCCAAAGTCGAAATCCCAAACAGGCCCCATTTTTATTTTTTCTCCTCGTTTTAAATTCATAAAACAACTTGCATAGAAAATCGCATCATTATTACGTGCCAATTCATTAATAAGATACCAATCGACAAAAGAATCCATATCCATGTATTTCTGCCAACCTCGTTCTGGGTCAGTGAAATCACTTGAAAAAAGAGCCTTGTCTGCAGCATTTATAAATTGCTTTGCATATGTAAACAATTCGTCATTATACTCCACTTCTGGATCTTTTAAATTGACAGGATTAGTAATATGGTCGACATAGAAGTACCTTGTCCCTTCCTCTTCTGTTGCTCTTTTGTCTATTTCTAGAAGACACCCATCGTCTCCTACTGCTACACGATGATTAGACACCTTAATTTTTTCGCACAATTGATAAGTCCCAAGATAATTTCCATTGAGAATGAGTTCTACAAAATGATCTGATGGAGTCCAATCCAAATTGCTTATTCTACTAAAAGAAAAAGCAAGTCGATTACGCAACATGGACTTATCAGCATAATTGGCTAACAAAACCCATGACTTATCTTTATGCTCACCCAGCAAGGATATTTTCTCATCAAATTTCAAACGATATGTTTTTTTGGGGAACCCCCATGTAGTATTTCCACGCCCCTTAATCATCAAATTACCCTCTACAACCTCATTACTACTTCTCGTCGAAACATCTTCTGTCAGCTTCATTCGTGCTACGACATATTCATCTCTTGAAGTAATCCCTACACTATCCTGAGTAGTTATTTCCATAACAGGCAGACCTGTTCTAGAATGTACATATACAACATACGTTTTATTACCCTTAGAAGTAATAACTGATAGTGTTACAGGTTCTGAAAAATCAATGAGAGAGGAACCACTTTTAATCTCTATAGAATCCATCACTAACAATGTACCACTAAAAGTGAAATGTGGTATTAGCTTTTTACTGCTATTTATCTCTGGTAACCAACAATCTATCTTACCTGAGCTACGAATCTCAGATGTCACACTTTTCTTCAAGCTAGGATTATCCTCTACAAGAAATGATAAAGTGAGAATTTCTGGATTTTCAACAACATTTTTCATTTCTCTTTCCAAACTATCGAGTTTTTGTTTTAGAAGTTCTCCCTTGTATTTATTCTCCTCCAACTGTCTCTTTTGATTATCTATTTTCTGACGCTCGGCATCATTTTGCTTTTTTAATTCTTCAACTCGAGATGTATATTCTGAAATATCCTCAGAACATGCTATAGTAAAGAGAATAGATAACAGAATATATAATAAACATTGATATTTTTTCATCTTCCCTACTTATTAAGTTCATTGTTCAACCAATTCATTCGACTCTTGAACCATTCAATGAGCAAGTTAACTTCACTTTGGTATTGATAATAAATGCAATAATCAGAATCTGCCTCAAACACTTCCCATCTCTTACTGTTTTCAACAGCAGAAAACCTCAAGTATTGTACATTCGCCTCAATCTCATTAATAACATCATCTTTCTTTTCATAATAAAAGTTCATACGTTTCTTAACTTCTGACTCAAAAAACGGATCTTGAAGAAGACGATTAAACCACTTTGTTTTATTGACCACAAGGCCTTGTACACTATTATTATTCGCTCCAAAAGACATATCAAACCTCGTAAGTGGCCCCATTTCCAATTTACCATCACTAATGCTCGCAAAACAATCAAATGATGAGGAACCATCACCATTCTTTAGGATCTCATTGATAACATACCAATCAGCAAATGATTCCATATCAAGATATTTCTGCCATCCAGTATCCGTATCGGTAAAATTAGAACTAAACAATGCTTTCTCTACCTCATTTACAAATGATGAAATATTTGAAGAATTCTCATCTTCACCTTCAATCATCATTGTTAAACCATCGGTTTTTATTTCAAACCGGCGACGGCCTATTTCTGTTCTATCTCCTAATAGATATGTTCCACAAAACCTACCATTTAGCATTAATTCTACATAATGATATTTAATGGAACGGGAAAAGCGACTTAATAATCCTAAGTACAATCCTGTCTGGCAGCGAAGCATAGATTTATCTCTATCCATAGCTGATAATGCCCAGTCATCACTAGAAGGCTCATTAAGCATAGATAAAGACCTACTTAACTTAATAATATAGGAATTTTTGCCTGTATGAGAAGCACCGTCATACTTAGAAATAAAACTTACTGCATTACCCTCACGTTTAATCTTTATCTTATCTTCTACAACATCGCCTGAACTTCTTGTAGCCACATCTTCAACTAACCTGAAACTAGCATTCATATAATCATCATTATTAGTAAATCCTTCTCTATCAGTTGTTTCAATCCACAAAACTGGCAGCCCAGTAAATGAATGTACATATACATTATATACCTTGGATTCAAATCTGGAAGAGACCACTACTTTTACTGGTTTACTAAAATCACATACAGAAAGTCTGCTTATACAATTTGTTCCATTTATTGTTATGGACGATCCTTTATAATCAAATCGAGGTATTAGTTTCTTATTAGGCATGAGATAAGGAATCCAGCATTCCACAATACTATCTCCAATAATTTTGCACTTTTCATCAGAAACCAATTGATTAGGATTATCTTCCATGAGGAATTCCATAGATCTCAATATGGCGGTACCAAGTTGATGCTCGGCACTATCTATCTTGGCTTCATCCTCTTGGTTTTTTTTATCCTGTTCAGCATTTTCTTTTTCAAGTTTTTCACGTTCTTGTTGTAATTTTTGCGCATTTCGCTCCAATTCCTCAATTTCTTTTTTTACATCATCAAGTTCAGAACTACAGCTAAACAATCCAAGCAACACAATGATGAATAATAAATACCTCATAGAATATATATATATGATTATTTAAGTTTGTTTTTTACCATTTTCTATTGGAGCCTGAAGGTGACTGGTACGGTATATTTTACTCGTACAGGAGACCCATTTTGCCTTTCAGGAATCCAGTGCGGCATGGACTTAACCACACGCTGTGCCTCCTTGTCGAGAACAAGGCCTATTATTATGGCTAGTATCTTTGGAAAGATAGAATGCTTGTTGTTCTTAGGAGTTTCAATCAATACTTCTCCTTTTTCTATAGAAGAATATGGTGTACCACATTTAGGACAGAATTTCTGATTTTCTTTTTGTTCTGTACCACACTTTTTACAATACATAGGCATTATTATAATTATTCATTATTTAATTCGATAAAGATATATTATTTAAATAAAGCATTGACTCTTTAAAAGCGCTTAAAATTTATAATTCTGCAAAAATAGTAATTTTTATCTATATTTCAAGCAATTATCCCCCTTTTTTTTGATAATCTCTAAAATAATGTTAATTTGTCGCATATTGGAAATAATGAAATCATTTGATTATGAGTAAGCAAAATACCATTTGAAAGTTTGGAAATAACAAATTGTGGACATTGGTGAAATCTTACGAACGCGCTAAGATTAATTATCATTATTCTGTATGTACCTTTAAGGTATGGCAGAATATAGCACCTATATCAGCAGTTTAGATGAACTAATGAGTGTTAATTATTCTTGGAATTAATAAAAAATTAAGTACCTAAATAAAAATACATTCGTATATATAGATAAAAATGACTATATTTGCATTATTAAAGAAATGCAGATGAGAAATTGTAGAACTATTTTTATAATCCTTCTAATTTTTTGGCCTTTGTTGCTGATGTCACAAGGCCAAGATTTTTGGATTAAAGACTTCCACCAAAACATGACTGATCTATCGGCCATAAGTTCCAACGTGAAAGACTTGAATGGCAAACCTACCGCTCTGATACGCTTTGTGGTAAGAGACTCTAAGTTTGAATTCAGTGCCAATCTAGGTATCGTAAAACAAGAAAGTAAAACTGGCGAGGTATGGCTATATGTACCAGTTGGTACTAAGCGCCTTACAATCAGCCATCCTTATCTAGGCTTATTACGTGGTTTCGAAATTCCAACCTCTGTCGAAGGCAAGTGTACCTACGATGCAGAGATTGTGATAACCAACAATGCTTATTTGGATGCCTTGCTAGATCAGGCAATAACATCATCATCCTCTTCTGAAATAAATGCAGAAGAAACAGATGAACTGGAATCTGACTCCATGCTATATCAGGGTCAGGCATTAACATCATCGGCTTC
>NZ_FOCK01000019.1 GCF_900110085.1 Prevotella sp. ne3005 | reverse complement strand
ATAATTCCTGGGCAAATTCTATCTCGTTTCCATATTTGTCGGTTGTTTTGCCATTGAGTAGGTCGAAGAGCATGACACCTTGCAACAACTCACTGACCACATGGTATCTTTTTGTGCCATTGCCGTCAATCACTTCAATGAATCCAAACATCTCCACAAGATTCTCATTGTGGATCTGTATGGAAGCCTCACGTCTTGCACGTTCAATAGCATGCACGGGAAGGTCCTCAAACAGGAACTTGATTGCAACATCCTGTCTGACCCCATTCTTTTCATTGACCATCACCCCCCGAAGCACTTGCCCCATTCCCCCTTCGCCAAGAGAAGGTTGCTGAGGGTCTACTTCATAGTGGATTTTTCGGTTCTTTTCTTCCTTTCCTTGAATAAAAATCAAAGACATTATTACATAAATTTAGTACCACCAGGTTTGTTTGGCTGACCACCATTGAGATCAACTGTACCTGTGTCAACGTTTCTATTATCTGAATTGTATGGATTAAAACGTCCCTGGGTGTTGTCGCCTCCAGAAAAGTCGCTAAAGAATGTATCATCTTCCTCAATTGCCGCGAAGTCTTCTGCTACTGACAAACCATAATCTTCGGCATCGATTAGAATAAGTAGTAACTTATAACTTGTGCCTATAGTGATAATGTCGTGCAACTTACATGTATGGTTGTCATAGTCAAGTTCCTCTTCGTTTAAGTACATACCATTTTTTGACCCTACATCGCGTATGCTGGCAATCAGTTTCTTTGTTGACTTCATTTGTTTGATACTTATTGTAGCATGATGCTCCGAAACAGAACGCTCCTTTAGTACGATGTCACAATCCGCAGATCGGCCGATTGTGTTTGTCCCCAAATGGAGCGGCCAATATTCACCAATTCCTTTACGTGAAATAGAATACAGAAAGCCAACCACTGGAGAATTGTCTTTTTGATCAAACTTATTTTCAACTACACCAGGAGCATTGTCATGCATACCAGGTACATACGTTTCGTCTGCATTATTAGCAAACGACCTGCCAGTAGGCCGGGCATAAGGATTATTGTCCCTAATAGCTCCCTTAACAAAAGTATCATCTTGTTTCATGTCGTGATATTGTTTATAGATTATTTAAATAATTAGCAAATATTTAATAGATGGTGCAAAATTACGATTTTTTTTTTATTTGACCAAATAATCTCAAGGAAAAAAGCTTATTTCCATTTTATTTGGTATTGTTTAATGACACTATCTTGCACTTTTTCTAAATATGCAATAACGCGCCACATAGATACTTTCATACTATTATCTTTCAATTCTATTATTTCATATTCAAAAGATGGACCAGATTGCCCTCCGTCTTTTTTGTGGAGTATAAATTTATCTTCAGAAGTGGTCCACGTGCCTCTTGTTACAAACGGTATGCCATCTTCCTCCTCTACATGGATGTAAGTACCATCAGCCTTTAATTGCAAGTAGTCTAATCCTGCTGTACTTACTGATTCTCCCCAACCTTCAATGCGTGTTGTCTTCCATGTACCGATGAGGGGATTGTCTGAAATAATAGGAGTACCACTTTCGTTAACCTCAACAATTTCTACAAACTCATCCCACCCCTCTGCAGATCGATAGCGAGTTTTAGTACCCATTGGAATATATAGTCTCGCTTTTCTTGATAATCCTTGAAAACTATTTCTATGAGCTTTTGGAGGATACGGTGTACTGACGGTTACGCTTTCCAGCTGTGCCATATTAGCAAATGCTTTTTCGCCAATGGAATCTATATTATTTGGTAAAATGATTTTTTTCAAAGATGTCATGCCTTCATTCTTTGGAATTCCTGTGAGACTGTGTTTCCTCGACGTCCCCCAATAGAAAAAAGCTCCCGTCGGTATCTTGTTCGCATAAAAAGTGTCGTAAATACCTTCGTTGGTGCCATCCTCTCCGATATAGGCATCAATTACCACATCTTTTAAGTCAATAACCTGAATTCTGTTGCAATACCATTTTATGTAATCGAAGTCCCTGGCATCAATTCGTCCAGAGAGTTTCATCTCTAGCACATTTTTTGCTTTTGTTTCTGATAAGACAGTAGAGAGCATACCTGCTTGGGATAGATATGCCGCAAACATGTCTTTACTAGAATGGTTGGAATACTCAATAGATTCAATCTCATTCATCTCAATCTCTTGCCTTGAGCCATTCTTATATGTAATAGTCATTGTTTGTGCTGATGAATTAAGAAGTATTTCTTTATCATCACCAACCGCATTCATGTTTTTCTTGTATAATTTGGCATCTATAGATGTCTTTGGGGTACCCGACATCAGAGACGTCGCTTCCTGTGCTTTTAGTTGCAAAGAAAATGCCATCAATGTCAAAAGCGCTATTTTTAAGCTAATTACCTTCATATTAATTCGTGTTAGTGGTTATTTTCTGCAAAATTAGACATTTTTTTTGTAATATCCAAATTTTATGTTAGGAAATCGTTGAAATCATAGTCGATCTGATCGATGACGAGCCGTAAGGTAGGTTCAATTGCAATATTTCAAATCTTTCTTTCGTCATGATACTGTAGTTGTGTGCACTATTGCGGATGCAAAGGTACCGCTCGGCTTTGCCGCTTCGCTATTCGAAGAACGAAACTACAACTGTACAACGTATATTTCATTGAATTAGTTATTTGATAAAACGAGAATTGGGCCCGAAACGGACCCAACTCAATATATGTCTTTTATCATAACTGGCCATCG
>NZ_FOCK01000020.1 GCF_900110085.1 Prevotella sp. ne3005 | reverse complement strand
GACACTTACTTTTAATATCGTCTCTGAATCAGAAAACGTTATTGTCGTTTGTCTTGTAGTTGTATTTGGATTAGCAATAGCTTTCACAGTGATATTAGCATCGCCACTACCAGAACGCGATGATAAAGATATCCAGTCTACATCACAAGAAGCAGTCCATAAAGAATTGCATTTTACCGTTATAGATTCTGTACCACCATCGCCAGAAAAAACTATATTACTAACATCAAGAGTAAGATACTTTTTGGCAGCATTCTGCACAATACGGATCGACTCTTTGTTTTTATTATCATCAGATGTAAAAACAATATAGCTTTGCCTACTACTTGTAATTTCATTCGTCATCGCTGTTACAGAAATCACAGCGTCGCCAGTTCCTGATTCTTGCGACAGAGATATCCAGTTATCATTACATGATATACGCCAACGAGTATTGCTTACAATACGAAGTGTTTGTGTACTGCTTAGTTCATCAAAGGAAAGATCTGTGGCCGAAACACATAAATACTTTCCTGCAGTCCAGTTCTTGGCATTATCTGGCAAATCCTTTCCGCATGATGCCAACAATATCAAACCTAGCAAAAGCCATATTTTGACAATATTTGATCTCATATTTTATTAATTTTTTAGAAATGATACAATAGTCCCACATTTGCGCCAAAACCTTCACCCCAAGCCTTAATTTTACTATCAATCTCTTTAATGACGCCATATACGTCATCTTTAGATATTGCGAAGTCGTATTGGGGGGTCAGGTGAACATATAGTCCTTTTGTAATATTGAACGATAAACGAAGGGCTATTAGCATTGAAATGGGGGTTGATTTCTGATAGTATGAACTAGAATTATTGGTCCGAGCAATTCTGCCATTAATCATATTCAAAGAAACTCCAGCTTGAGGTGATACTTTAAACTTCCTACCTGTCGACAATCCTAAGCGAAGCCAAACCTTACTGCACGAATAATCGTAAACCTCAGCTGGCATCGGGGCCCCTTTCTGCGCAAAACCAATATCTTTCACTTTGTCACAACCCAGCACATAACCAGCTTCTAACGACAAAGCTTTATAACCTATACCAAGATGAGCAGACGGCCCTATTGTACTGAATGCATTGAATCCAACACCTATATAGAAATCAACTTTAATCGAGTCTTTAGATATTTCAGCATCTTCTAAAGGTTGTCCTTTTATATTGGAAGAAGTTATCTGCTCTTGATCTAGTATCAAGTCAGATTCTAGTTCATCTGTTTCTTCTGTATTTATTTCAGAGGAAGCCGATGATGTTAATGCCTGACCCTGATATAGCATGGAGTCAGATTCCAGTTCATCTGTTTCTTCTGCATTTATTTCAGAAGAGGATGATGATGTTATTGCCTGATCTAGCAAGGCATCCAAATAAGCATTGTTGGTTATCACAATCTCTGCATCGTAGGTACACTTGCCTTCGACAGAGGTTGGAATTTCGAAACCACGTAATAAGCCTAGATAAGGATGGCTGATTGTAAGGCGCTTAGTACCAACTGGTACATATAGCCATACCTCGCCAGTTTTACTTTCTTGTTTTACGATACCTAGATTGGCACTGAA